>NZ_JAUSSF010000001.1 GCF_030812195.1 Chryseobacterium lathyri | reverse complement strand
TGGTACTGCGAAAGCGGGAGAGTAGGCCGCCGCCAGTTTTTATTAAAAGTCTCATACAGTTATTGTATGAGACTTTTTTTGTTATATACCCCATCCATACATATACTTATATCCCATACATATACCATACCCCAAGGGACACAATCAGCAATATTGATAAGCTATGGGAATAGGGCGAGACACGACAGGAAAATGATCATTCATCACTCAAGCATTCATAATTTATAGCTTATAATTCTTAATTATCTTGAGGCTAAACAAAAAAAATCGTCTCTAGTGGACGATTTATTATTGATTATGGAAGATCAATTAAACCTGAATAACTCCCATATTAAATTTCTCTGTAATAGGAGAGTGATTAGCTGCTTCAATACCCATAGAAATCCATTTTCTTGTATCTGTAGGACTGATAATAGCATCCGTCCAAAGCCTAGCAGCAGCATAAGTAGCTTCTGTCTGCTTTTGGTATCTTTTAGTAATAGTATTCAGAATTTCATTATGTTCTTCTTCAGAGATTTGCTTGCCTTGCTTTTTTAAAGTTGATTCCTGAATTTGCACCAAAACTTTTGCTGCCTGCGATCCACCCATTACAGCAAGATCTGCCCAAGGCCATGCTACAATTAATCTGGGATCGTAAGCTTTACCACACATTGCATAATTTCCTGCCCCATAAGAATTTCCTGTAATAATTGTAAATTTTGGAACCACTGAATTAGAAACGGCATTCACCATTTTAGCGCCATCTTTAATGATCCCTCCATGTTCAGATTTTGAACCCACCATAAATCCTGTAACATCCTGAAGGAAAATTAAAGGAATCTTTCTTTGGTTACAATTGGCAATAAATCTAGTTGATTTATCGGCAGAATCCGAATAAATAACACCACCAAACTGCATTTCACCTTTACCGCTTTTTACAAGCTTTCTCTGGTTAGCAACAATTCCTACAGACCATCCATCAATTCTGGCTGTGGCACAAATGATACTTTTTCCATAGTCTGGCTTATATTCATCATATTCAGAATTATCAACCAAACATTTAATGATCTCGTATGTATCATACTGTTCGGTTCTTGAAACAGGAACAATTCCAAAAATATTATCAGGATTTTCTTTTGGAGGAAAACTTTCTATTCTGTCGAATCCTGCTTTTTCATTAGTTCCAATAGATTTCATGATCGTTTTGATCCTGTCTAAAGCATCTTTATCATCTTTAGCCTTATAATCTGTAACTCCCGAAATTGAACAGTGTGTAGTAGCTCCTCCCAGGGTTTCATTATCAATGCTTTCCCCGATAGCAGCCTTAACAAGATAACTTCCGGCAAGGAAAATAGAGCCGGTTTTATCAACAATCATTGCTTCATCGCTCATAATAGGAAGATAGGCTCCTCCAGCTACGCAGCTGCCCATAACGGCTGAGATCTGAATAATTCCCATAGAGCTCATTTTAGCATTATTTCTAAAAATTCGTCCGAAATGTTCTTTATCAGGGAAAATCTCATCCTGCATAGGAAGGTAAACACCTGCAGAGTCTACCAGATAAATGATAGGAATTTTATTTTCCATAGCAATCTCCTGTGCTCTGAGATTCTTTTTTCCGGTGATAGGAAACCAGGCACCGGCTTTTACTGAAGCATCATTAGCAACAACAAGACATTGTCTGCCGGAAACATATCCCATTACTATGACAACTCCTCCGGAAGGACATCCGCCATGCTCTTCATACATTTCATAACCAGCAAATGCACCGATCTCTATGGAGTTTGAACCTTTGTCGAGAAGATATTCAATTCTTTCTCTTGCTGTCATTTTTCCCTCATCACGAAGCTTTTGTAGCCTTTTTTCACCGCCACCTTTTTTTATTTCAGCGAGTAATTGATTGATACCAGATAATTTTAATCTATTTTGATCTTCCCGTTTGTTAAATTCAAGGTCCATAAAATTTCAATTTTTTACGGCTAAAGATACTATTTTTATAATGAATAGCGTTTGTAGTAAAACAAGTGTTTAATATATTGGTTCTCAGAAAATTGTGAAATTTTTAACAAAAAAATATTTTTAAATTACTGATAATTTTTCTAACTTTACTTCAGAGTAAAAGGAATAATATTCCTTGTTAATTACTCTAAGTTCCTAGTTTATTTTTTTAATAGTTTATTATTTGAAGGCCCTGAACGTTGAACAAATTTTCAGGGTTTTTTTATGTCATATTATTAAAAGACGAACCCGTTTTACGCTTTTTACTTTTTTATTGACTAAATTTATCTTTTTATCAATAATTCTAAATGCTATTTGTAAATTTGCCTGTTAAAAATTTACAGAAGTTAGAATATGCAAAAATTAGCACTTTTCAGGCTGCATTTAATTGTTTTTTTATGGGGGTTTACCGCAATTTTAGGAAAACTGATTCATGCCAACGCACAGATCCTTGTATTTTATAGAATGCTGTTTGCTGCTGTATTTTTATTTGCATTTATCAGGATTTACAAAAAAGAGAGTATTAAAATATCAAAAAAAATATTTTTTCAGCTTGCCGGAATAGGCTGTGCCATGGCACTTCACTGGTATTGTTTTTTTTATTCCATTAAAGTATCCAATGTTTCCATAGCATTAAGCTGCCTGTCTCTTTCTACCTTATTTGCTTCCATATTGGAGCCTGTTATTTTTAAAAGAAAAATTGATATATCGGAAGTTGTGATGGGAGTAGTGATCGTTGCCTGTATATTATTAATTTTTAAAACCGAATTTCATTTTAAGGAAGGTATCATCTATGGGATTCTCTGCGCAGTATTCGGAACTATCTTCTCTGTTTTTAACGGTAAAATGTTTGGAAAAACCAGTTCAGGAAATATTATATTCTATGAAATTTTTTGTGGGTGGTTTGTTCTGGCAATATTTTATATGTTTACAGGACAGATTTTTCAAATGAATGAAATAAACTACAGAGATCTGGCGTTAATATGCTTACTGGCAAGTGTTTTTACAGCTTTTCCGATGCTGGAATCGGTGAAGCTTATGAAGTATATTTCGCCTTTTACTCTAATTTTAACAGTTAATTTAGAACCTGTCTACGGAATTATACTAGCTTTTTTTATCTTTGGAGAATCAGAAGAAATGAGCCATATATTTTATGTAGCTTCAGGCGTTATGATATTGGCTATTATTGTAAATGGATTAATAAAAGCCAGAAAACAAAAAAACTTTAACTAAGCATCAAATTTATATGATGAAGAAATATTTTTTACTTGTATTTTCACTGCTGTTTGGGCTGTCTCAATCTCAGATTATAAGAAAATATTCCAATGAATTTTTAAATATCGGGGCCGGAGCAAGAGGACTGGCGATGGGTGGAGCTGTAATTTCCAACCAGGACGATGTATATTCTCCCATGTGGAACCCGGCAGGTTTAATGGCTATTGAACGGGACTGGCAAGGCGCAGCAATGCACGCAGAATATTTTGAATCTATTGCAAAGTATGATTATCTGGCGTACGCAAAAGTCCTGGAAGAAGGAGTATTTGGAGTTTCTATAGTAAGATTAGGAGTAGATAATATCCTGAACACGACACAAATGATCGATGCTGAAGGTAATATTGACTATGATAAAATCACAAAATTTTCCCAGTCTGATTATGCTGCTATTCTTTCCTATGCCTTCAATCCAGCAGGCAATCCTAAACTGGATGTAGGGGTAAATGCTAAAATTGTTTATAGAAATGTAGGGAAATTTGCAAGCGGCTACGGTTTTGGTTTTGATATAGGAGCCATTTATAAGGCTGATAATGGATGGAAATTTGGAGGGATGCTACGTGATGCAACCACTACGGTGAACTTCTGGAGCATCAATCAGGGTGAGCTCTCAACTGTAGTAAATGGTGAAGAGTTCAACCCGGCACCAAAAGATAAAATGGAACTTACCATGCCTAAGCTGAATGTAGGAGCGAGTAAAATATTCAATATCAACAGCAGCGTTTATGTATTGCCTGAAGCTGGGATTAATGTTGACTTTGCTAAAACTGCAGCTTTGATATCTACAGATTTTGCAAGTATAACACCTTATGCGGGTGCTGAACTTGGGTATCAGAAAATGATCTTTGTAAGACTTGGGATTAACAGATTCCAGTCTATTACAGATATTGAAGATTTGAAAAGAAAAGTTTCCTTCCAGCCGAGTGCCGGTCTTGGTATAAGATACAGAGGGCTTACACTGGATTATGCGATCACCAATTCAGGGATCGGAGGATCTAACTTCTATTCTAATTTTTTCTCCCTTAAATTAGATATGGGAGCATTCAGAAATGACTAACTTTGAATTAATTTAAAAGCAATGAAAAAGATTTCGGTACTTACATTTATGTTGGCAGTAACTGCTGTTTTCGGGCAAAAGGTTTCTGATTATAAATATATTTCTATTCCTCAGAACTTTAAAGATTTCGAAAAAGAATCATATGGTCTTGATGATTCCTTAGCCAAGGCTTTAAAATCAAAAGGATACGTAGTTGTCCGGGAAGGTAAAGATCAGTGGCCTTCGGGAATTGAGAAGAACTCTTGCAGCTTTGCTGTGGGCAATGTGCTTAATAAAAGCAGTTTTCTAAGAAATAAACTAGAGCTTGAGTTTAAAGACTGTAATGGGAATGTGGTGTTTTCATCAAAAGGAAGTTCGAACATTAAAGAATATAAAGAAGGCTATCAGGATGCTCTTAAGCAGTCTCTGGTTTCACTTCCAGCTTCAAATCCGGTGGCAAATCTTCAGGCTATGAAAACTGAGAGTTCAAATACAGGGCCTGTTAAAAATAATGATGAACCTTCATCTGCGCCTGTTACAGAAAATACATCCGGTAAATATACCAACGGTAGGCTTAACCTTCAGAAAATACAGGTGGATACAAATCAATTTATCCTGACAGACAATGGAAGTTCTGTACCATTTGCAGTTTTTAAAACTTCTTCCAAAAAAGATGTTTTTAGGGTAAAACTTTCAGATGGAACTTATACTATCGGATATTACGAGAATGGAAATATTGTGATTGATATGCCACAATCTAATGGAGAATATTCTAAGGAAATATTTCTGCAAAAATAAATATTGATTAAATTGAATAACAAAAAGTCCTCAATACGAGGACTTTTTGCTATATATGAAGAAATTTTATTTCTTGATAAACTTTAAAGTTTGATTTTCTTTTTTACCGTTAATCTTTGCTGTATACGTTCCGGGAACCAGTTCGGATAATGGAATTGATGTATTGCTTTTTTGTGATGAAACAGTTTTTACTAATTTTCCGTTCGCATCATAAATTTCTATAGATTCAATTGTGTTTTTACCTTCTATATTTAAAACATCAGAAACAGGATTAGGATATACTTTAGCAGAAGCTTTTGTAACTTCAGAAGTGGACAAAGCACTTACAATATTAGCGGTATAATCTGTCCAGGTTCCGTATGCATAAGTTCCACATGGCGATTGTGCTGGAGTTCCGTCACCTGAATTTGCCAGACGGTTCCAAATTCTCATTCTGTACGCTCCGGCTGTCACGGAATTAGGAATTGTAAATGTTCCGGTGTAAACTTGTGTTGAGTTGGCGATATAGCCTGGTAAAAATAAAGCTTCTCCTGCATCATCAAAATCACCGTCTTTATTGAAGTCAATAGCCATTCCGCAGGATATCCATCCCGTTGTTGTTATGTTAATGTCATAATTGACACCAGTCGTCAGATTCATGCTTACTGAAGTTCTGTCTCTTCCGCTGGTGCAGGTTCCTGCTGCAAAAGTATTGTTGAAACTAGCCTGCGGAATGGCAACTTGGGTAATTCTCCAGCTGGAGCATCCACTAGGATATGACGGATTGCAATAGGTCTGTGAGTAAAAAAGATTAGCAAATGCAGACACGAAGAATAGGGCAAAGAATTTTGCGAAAATGTAGTTATTTTTCATATGGTTAGGGTTTATAACACTAAAATATGAAAAAAACATTAAAAATAAAAATTTATAATAGATTAAATAAGTATAAGGCAGTTAATTTGAATATTAATAATTAAAACTACAAATAAATAGTTCTAATTGTTAGTGTTATTAAAGAAATCATGAACAATTTTCGCCTTACTTTTCCCTAAAATCTCTTCCAGTGTTTCCAAACTCGATTCTTTGATCCTTTTAACAGATTTTAATTTAGATAAAAGCAATTCAATCGTTTTCCCTCCGACACCCGGAATTTCTTCCAGTTCAGACTTAATGGTAGAATTTTTTCTTCTGGTTCTGTGATGCTTTACCCCAAAACGGTGAGCTTCGTCCCTTACCCGTTGCAAAATCTTTAATGTTTCCGATTTTTTATCAAGATATAAAGGAATAGAATCTTCAGGAAAGAAAATCTCTTCGAGCCTTTTTGCAATCCCTACAATCGTGATTTTGCCATAAAGACCCAATAATTTTAAACTCTTCACAGCAGACGAAAGCTGACCTTTTCCTCCATCTATAAGAATCAGTTGGGGCAGGTTTTCACCTTCATCCAGCATTCTTTTATACCGGCGATAAATTACCTCTTCCATTGTAGCGAAATCATTGGCGCCTTCCACTGTTTTCGGGTGGAAAATTCTGTAGTCGGCTTTGCTTGGTTTTCCGTCTTTAAAAACGACACATGCAGAAACAGGGTTCGTTCCCTGGATATTCGAGTTATCAAAACCTTCAATATGTCTTGGCTCCACGGGCATTCGAAGCAGTTTCTGCATTTCGGACATGATTCTGTTTGTATGTCTTTCCGGATCTACAATCTGTACCTGCTTTAATTTTTCTAAACGATATTCCTTCGCATTTTTCTCGGAAAGTTCCACAATCCTTTTTTTATCACCGACTTTCGGAACGATCAGTTTTACATTCGGGATTTCTACAGAAAGATGAAATGGTAATAATACTTCTTTAGAATCAGAACTAAATTTCTGCCGGATCTCAATCAAAGCTTCTTCCATGATATCTTCATCCGTTTCTTCAAGGATCTTTTTGATCTCCGTGGTGAAACTCTGAATGATATTTCCGTTTCTTATCTTGAAAAAATTCACATAAGCTGCCGCTTCATCACTGGTCATTCCAAAAACATCTACATCATCGATATTTGGATTTACGACTGTATTTTTAGCCTGATAATCTTCCAGGATATCCAGTCTTTCCTTAATGATCTGAGCTTCTTCAAACTTAAGATTGGAAGCCATTTTCATCATCTGATTCACCAGATACTCTTTTGCTTTCCGGAAATCACCTTTGATAATTCCGCGGATGGCATCGATTTTTTCATCATAATCCTCCTTACTTTCCAGATCCTCGCAAGGCCCCTCGCAGTTTTTAATATGGTATTCCAGGCATACTTTGTATTTTCCCTCCGCAATTTTAGCAGGCGAAAGATTAAGATTACAGGTCCTTAGCTTATAAATATGTTTGATGGTATCCAGCAAAATCTTTGCAGGGCGAACTTTAGCATAAGGTCCATAATATTCTGATCCGTCTTTGATTACATTTCTGGTGAGGAATATCCTTGGAAAACTTTCATTTTTGATACAGATCCATGGATACGTTTTATCATCCTTTAAGAGTACATTATAAAAAGGACGGTGTTCCTTGATCAGATTGTTTTCAAGCAAAAGCGCATCGTATTCGCTGTTAACGATGGTTGTTTCAAGACGTACAATCTTTCCTACCATTATTTTGATACGGTATCCCGGAAGATTTTTGTTGAAGTAGGAGAGAACCCTTTTCTTTAAATTTTTGGCCTTTCCTACATACAGCAATTGGTCGTTTTTATCATAATAACGATAAACGCCTGGTTCTGATGGTAAAGTTTTGAGCTGTAATTCTAAAGAAGGATTCATATAACAAAATTACGGAATCCATCCGGGATTTAAAAGAACAAAAAAACTGCAAAATTTTTCTGCAGTTTTAGTGATATGATTTAAAATATTCTATCCGTTATTCATCGAAGTGTATTCATTTACCAGGAAGCTGAAATAATCCCATTCAACTGAATTTTTAGGATATTTTTTCATGAATTCTGAATTGTCGCCAAACAGGAATTCATAATTACCTTCAAAGTCATCTTTGTGAAGCCACATTACCTTATCGCCTTTCTTTACATAATAAGATTTAATAACGCCGCCGCCAAGCTGAGGAGAACCCATCATAGAAAAACCGGCAGTTTCTTTAGCTCTGGGATCGTGATATACAGAAATAATATCACTGAAGTCAGGATTGATCAGCTGCATCAGGAATTCTTTGTCATCTTTTTTATTTTTCAGGGAAACGGTTTGATTTACAAAATGTATTCTTCCACCAGCTGTATTCTTGGTAAGCTTTTTGGTGCCGAAGTTTCTGATGTTGCTCATATATTTCCCGACTTTTGCAATTTTTTCTGCATTGCTGGGATATACATACATTTCATTAATCTGTTCGGCATTAAATACTTCATTTTTTTTAGTGATGCTGTCTTTCAAAGCAACTTCATAGATTTGTCCTTTTTTAGTTTCAATCTTACCGCAGAAACCTTTATGGGTTGTTCCGTCTTTTAAAATAATAGTTGATGTCTTTTTGGGAGAAGGTGAATTAAAACCCTCGTTGAAAAGATATGTTTCCATTTTTTTTATCTCTTCTTTGGAATATTTTACCTTCTGGGCAAAAGTTGCAGTGCCTGCAAGACACAGGGTAAGCAGTAAAATTTTAAGTTTCATAAGTTATTGTTAATTGTTCTATTATTTTGTTGGTAAAAATACTAAATAAAATCACTTATTATTACAAAAATACAATACTGTCAAATTTAGCTTTTACAATAATCGCTAAATGCGTAATTTTAAGGAAATTTTTTAGAAATGATATACGGTGTAGATGTTTTTACTTTCCATGATGTTCTGGAAATCTGTAAAAAGCCAGGTAAAGCTAAACTTAACAAAGCAGCTAAAGAACAGATCCTGAAATCTCAGAAAAATGTTCAGAAAATAGTAGAGTCCGATAGATGCGTGTATGGGATCAACACGGGTTTCGGACCGCTTTGCGATACTAAGATATCGGCTGACGAAACAGCTCAGCTGCAGTATAACCTTATCATTTCTCATGCAGTAGGTGTAGGAAAGCCTATCGACAAGGAATTTTCCAAAATCATGATCATTGCGAAAGTGCATGCATTGTCCAAAGGATTTTCAGGAGTCTCTCTGGAAGTGATTGAAAGATTGATCCTGATGCTTGAAAAAGATATCATTCCTGTGGTGCCGGAACAGGGATCTGTAGGGGCTTCAGGAGATTTAGCTCCTCTTGCGCATCTTGTACTTCCGTTACTCGGATTGGGACAGGTTTGGGAAGGTGATCAGATTTTCGAAACTATGGAAGTTTTGGACAGGCACGGCCTTGAGCCGTTGGCTTTAGGTCCGAAAGAAGGGTTGGGACTGATTAACGGAACCCAGTTTATTCTGGCTCACGCTATTAAAGGATTAGAAAAATTCGAATACTTATTAAACTTAGCGGATATGACTGCTGCAATGAGTATTGAGGCCTATAGAGGCTCTGAAAGCCCGTTCAAAAAGGAACTTCACGACATCAGACCTTTTGAAGGCAGCAAAAAAGTAGCAGCCAGAATGGTTAAATTTTTAAAAGGTTCAGAAAATATGAAAGCCCATGAGGACTGTGAAAGAGTTCAGGACCCTTATTCCATGAGATGTGTTCCTCAGGTACACGGTGCCAGCAGAAATGCTTTTGAACATCTTAAACTAATGGCTGAAACAGAGTTGAATTCGGTAACGGATAACCCAATTGTGCTAAGTGCTGAAGAATCTATTTCCGGAGGAAACTTCCACGGGCAATTGATGGCTCTTCCTCTTGATTATGCAACACTTGCAGCAGCTGAATTAGGAAATATTTCAGACAGAAGAAGCTATTTATTATTAGAAGGAAAATACGGATTACCGAGATTACTAACGGAAAGCTCAGGACTGAATTCAGGATTTATGATTCCTCAGTATACTTCAGCGGCTTTGGTCACGGAAAATAAAACATTGTGTTTCCCGGCATCGGCAGACTCTATTCCGACAAGCTTAGGGCAGGAAGACCACGTTTCTATGGGAAGTATTTCCGGTAGAAAATTCAATCAGGTTTTAGGAAATCTGGTTAATATTTTATCTGTGGAATTAATGTTTGCAGCGCAGGGATTAGAATTCAGAAGACCTGCCAAATGTTCGAAGATCATTGAGGAAAACTATGCGATTATCCGTTATAAAGTTAAAAAACTGGAAGATGACAGACTGATAGGAAAAGATATGCTGGCAATTGCAGAGCTGATCAATAACAGAGAATTTAAAGTAGATTAATTCAATTAAGAAATATAAAGCTTCCAGAAATGGGAGCTTTTTTTGTTCCATAAAGTGCATATAATTTTTCCATATACCAATTTTGAAGTAAAATACTGCAGGAAATAGATTTTTGGTATTGGCGAGGATAATGAAGTCTACGCGGGAATATTATCTATGCTGAACTGAAAATAGTAAGGGTGCACATGGAAGAATCCATATTGATGGACGGTTTTTCCAACTGGGTTGACCCGGACAAATGACGCCCGTTTATAATGAGCTCTCAACAGTTTTATGGACTTGGTATGAAACTTTATGAATCTACATTGGCACAGGTTCCTGAAGAACTTTATCGTACTGCTGAATTTGATTCTATCCAGCACAATAAATAACAGAGGAGATATTTTAATAATATAATCATTTATTAAATTTGCTTGTCTGTAAAAGTTTAAAAAACAACAGAAACAATAATTTCAAAATATTTATTTAATTCAAAAACAAAAAGATGAATACCAAAAGAACCGATTCATCCAATAGAGATTTCCAGAGTTTAGTTAAGCTCCTCGATGCTGATCTTGCTGTACGGGATGGAGAAGATCATGAATTTTATCATCAGTTCAATTCAATTGACATGCTTAAAAATTGTGTGGTAGCTTACTCTGATGATACGGCGGTGGCCTGTGGTGCTTTCAAGCCTTTTTCTGAAGATACCGTGGAAATAAAAAGGATGTATACGGATATAGAAAAGAGAGGAAAAGGTTTTGCTTCCAAAATATTGAATGAATTGGAAACCTGGGCCAAAGAAGAAGGATATAAAAAATGTGTTTTGGAAACAGGAATCAAACAGCCTGAGGCTATTGCATTGTATGAAAAATGTGGCTACATAAGAATTCCCAATTATGGGCAATATATTGGTATTGACAATAGTGTATGTTTCGAAAAAAGAGTATAAGGTTTTCGAAATGTAAGGCATAAGATTCATATTCACATAATACTAAATTCATTTTTTCTAAGCTTTTAAATCACATCAAAGTGTTATATTGTGGTTCCAAACCATACAATTAAAACTATGAAAAAAAGAGTATTTTACCTCTTAGCATTATTTTTTGTTTTGAATTCATGTACCAGAGATGAACTACAGAACGAAAATCCTGTAATTGAAGCTGTTCAGAAAGATCCTTTGACGGGAAAGCAGATCAATGCAGAAATTAACAGCACGATCAAAAACACCGGATCTTTCAACTGGAAAAATGCTTCAGACCATCTGCTTTGGAGTGCAATTTTCAGAGGAAACAGAATGGTATCCATCGGATTTGGGGTTTCAAAGGATGATTTTGACAGAAGTCTCTCTCCTGAAAACAAAACAATGGAAGCCGAAATTTTAGGCCTGATCCAGCAATATGAAGGGATTGAACAGACAAGGTTTCTGATTTCTTCAGACCAGTATCTTAATCAATTAGATGTCATTATTGAAAAGGAAGAAACCATTAAGGTATTGAGAAAAATGAAAACCATCCGCTATGTAGAGCCGGGAGACTATCATTATTTTGAGATAGAAAAAAGCCTTAGTCCCAATGCAAAGTCCAGCGGTTCTTCATCAGGATGCGGATTTGAATCCACCGTTTTAAATACTGCAGATTATACCACTACCGCTCCCAATGCCAAGGTGCCATGGGCATTTACGAAGCATAATATTCCAAATGCATGGAGCTACAGCACCGGAGCAGGAGTCACCATAGGGCTTATTGATACCGGAGTTTCACCTGAGCAGACATTGCTGGGAAGCAGTTTCAATACCGGAGCGTCATCAGGAAGAACAATCAGCAAATTTGGATCATATGTCAACGGATCCACTACAGATGGCCCAGCTGATCAATGTGGACACGGAACAAAAATGGCTTCTGTAATGGCAGCCCCGAAAAATAATGCAGGACTTCCTGTAGGAGTTGCCTACAATGCCAATCTGATTACCTACCGTGCGGCTTCCAATGTTGTTTTGGAAACTTCCAGTGAGCAGAACGGTGTAAAAACAGCATTTACTGATCTGGCCAATAATACCAGTGTAAAGATTATTTCCATGTCGATGGGACATATTTTCTCAGTAGGGAAAATTGAGGATGGGGTGAAATACGCATATTCTAAAGGAAAGCTGATCTTTTGTGCAGGAGGCACTTCTACCAGTTTTACCAATTTTGTTGGCGTTATTTTCCCGGCAAGTATGTCTGAAACACAGGCTGTAACCGGAGTAAAAGAAGGAACGTCCAACCAGAAATGTGATGTCTGCCATTCCGGAAGCCAGATCGATTTTACCTTCCAGATGGAAAGAGCCAATGGAAATACAGTTCCTGTTTTAAGTTATTATAACAATCAGGCGGATTATGTAGGCGGTTCATCCGTGGCTACGGCAGCTACAGCTGGAATTGCTGCTCTTGTTTGGGCTAAAAATCCTTCGTGGACAAGAGACCAGGTACTCAATAAAATGAGACAGTCTGCTACCTATTATCCTACAGTGAATTCAAGCTACGGCTATGGAAACATCAATGTTCTGGCAGCTGTACAATAAATTATATTAAGTAAAAATACCAGGGAATATCATTGTCTTCCAGCTGATCATCAAGTGGAATTATATTTCAATTCTTTGAAAGATACCTTCGTTGATGAGCTGTACGGATAGGTGATATTCCCTTCTTTTAAACCCAATAAGTGGGTAGAAGAAGTTCTTAGTAATGAAATAATAGATAAATACAGATTATCCTATCCTTACACTGGTCATACTCAGAGATCCGCCGATCAGTTCGTCATTAAATAAGGACAGACTTTCAGATTGATCTTTTAAACCTAGTGTGTAGATCAACGGAAGATAATGATCCGGCGTAGGAACTGCATATTGCAGAAATGTTCCCTGCTTCTGATAATCTATGATATTCTGAAAATTTCCATCAAGAAGCCAGCTATTTGTCTTTTCTCTGGCTTCCACAGCCCAATCCCATCCTGCGCCAACAGTATCAATATTTTTCCAGTCGATCAGGCGGAGATTATGCACAATATTTCCGCTTCCGATAATGAGGATTCCTTTTTCACGGAGTTCATTCAGCCTTTTAGCAAGATCAAAATGATACTGCGCAGGTTTTGTATAGTCTATGCTCAGCTGGATCACGGGAATATCAGCTTCCGGATACATATGTTTAATGACCGACCATGCACCATGGTCAAGTCCCCAGTTATGATCTTCATCCACCAAAACAGGAGCCAGAAGTTCAGCTGCTTCTCTCGCCAGTTCCGGATTTCCCGGGGCAGGATACTGTACATCAAACAAAGCTTTCGGAAAACCTCCGAAATCGTGGATTGTTCTCGGCATATCCATTGCAGTGACAAAAGTTCCCTTCGTATACCAGTGTGCAGAAATACAGAGGATGGCATTAGGTTTAGGAATCTCATGCGCTGCTTTTCTAAATCCTTGTACAAACTGGTTTTCTTCAATAGCATTCATCGGTGAGCCATGCCCGAGAAATAAAACGGGCATTCTTTGGGTATTTCCAAAATTGTTGCTGATATTCTGCAGATCGTTAAGGTTCATAATAAGGAGGTAATTAGAAAAAAGGTCCAAGGCTTTTAGAAAATCCTTGAACCTTTTGTATACTTTAATGGGTACATATTTGGAGAGAATGTTCCAAACTCGATTTTGTATTATGCCTGTTTTACAAACTGTAATTCCCCGGCAATTTTTACTTCGTCACTTACCATTACGCCTCCAGCTTCAAGAGCTGCATTCCAGTTCAGTCTGAAATCTTTTCTGTTGATCTTTCCTTCAAAGGAAAAACCTGCTTTCGTATTTCCCCAAGGATCCACATTGATCCCTCCGAAGTCCACATCTAAAGTAATAGGTTTTGTAATACCGTTTACTGTAAGATTTCCGGTTACTTTATCATTTAAAGCCTGAGATTCAAATGTAATGGAAGGATATTCTTCTGCGTTGAAAAACTCTCCGGATTTTAAATGATTGTCTCTGTCTGTGTTATTGGTAAATACAGAATCAGTCTGGATAGTAGCTGTAGTTTTAGCATTTGCAAAGCTATCGTCTTCAGCTTCAATTTCTGCGTTGAAAGTTCTGAAGCTTCCTTTCACATTAGAAATCATCATGTGTTTTACTTTGAAAGTAATTTCACTATGTGTTGGGTCTAGGTTCCATTTTGTTGCCATTGTATTGTATTTTTTGTTTGTTATTGATACTGCAAATGTAGGGCGGAGATCATATACAAATCATTGACTTAGGTTAAGAAATGAAATAACTCCAATTTTATGTGAGTCATCAATTGCTTTGCAAGTGAATAGTGAATTATGACGGACTATAAAATTTACTATTGACCTTCACTATTTGCCCTATTAAGTTAATAAATCCTGTTTTATGAATGTTTTATTTAACATTTATTAACGGATGATTTTTATTTCTTATTTTTGATGGATTCAATTTTATACAATGAAATTACATAGATTTTCTTTATTGATGCTAGTTTTGGGTAGTTCTGTAATCGCACAGACCCAAAAATTTACAATGGCGGAGGCAGTAAATGGATTGAGAACAAATCTTGCCGTGAAAAATATATCCCAATTCTCATGGACCTCAGACGGTAAATCATATATTCAGGCTGTAAAAGGCGGTTATCTGATTACTGATATTAAGACCAATAAGCAGGATACTTTAGTGTCTCTGACCCAACTGAACAGATCATTTTCAGATACTAAACTAAAAGCAGTCCCTCAAATCAAATTTATCGGAAGTTCAAGTGGTTATTTCAGTGCGAACGATAAAATGTTCTGGATCGAAAAATCAGGAAACGACTGGAGAGTAAAAACGACTGCTATAGTTGATGAAAATGCGTCCAATATGAAAATGTTCGGAGATAACCAGACTTTTGCCTTTACGGTAAAGAATAATCTATATGTCAGCAAAAACGGAAAAACAATTGCTGTAACCAATGATTCTGATGAAAATATCATCAACGGAGGTGCAGCAGTTCACAGAAACGAATTCGGAATTGATACGGGAATTTTTCCTGCCCCTAATTCTGATGCTGTAGCATTTTACAGAATGGATCAGACGATGGTAGCCGATTATCCTGTTATTGACTGGTCAGTAACGCCGGCTGTAAATCACAACATCAAGTATCCGATGGCAGGACAAAAGTCCCACGAAGTTACTTTAGGGGTCTATAATATTAAAAATCAGTCAACCACTTTCCTGAAAATTGAAGGCGAAAAAGATCAGTATCTGACAGCCGTTACCTGGAGCCCGGATTCAAAATATATCTTTGTAGGCGTTCTTAACCGTGAACAGAATCATTTAAAGATGAACCAGTACGATGCTGCTACAGGAAACCTGGTAAAAACCTTATTTGAAGAAACCAGCGATAAATATGTAGAGCCTCAGCATCCACTTACTTTCTTCCCGAACTCCAATACAGATTTCATCTGGCAAAGCCAGAGAACAGGATATAATCACCTGTTCCACTACAGTCTTGAAAAAGGACTTGTTGCCCAGATCACCAAAGGAGACTGGCTGGTAACTGACATTCTGGGCTTTAATGAAAAGAAAAAGGAGATCTACTTCACATCTACTAAAGAAACACCGCTTGAAAAGCATTTATATAAGATCAACTGGACAAACTTTAAAATACAGCGAATGGATGATGCATCCGGTGTACATACAGGAATCCTGAGCAGTGACGGAACTTATCTTTATGATACCTACAGTAATGCCGGTACACCAAGGTCTGTGAATATCATCAATACCAATACTGCTAAATCCATCAACATTCTTACGGCAGAAAATACACTGAAAAATTATCAGAGACCTGAAATTAAAAATGTAGAATTAAAAGCTGACGACGGAACACCTCTTTACGGAAAGATTATTCTTCCTACAGATTTTGACGCCAATAAAAAATATCCGGTGATTGTTTATCTGTACAACGGGCCGCATCTTCAGCTGGTGACCAATACGTTTCCGGCATCAGGAAATCTCTGGTATGAATACATGGCTCAAAACGGATACATCATTTTCACTATGGATGGGAGAGGTTCTGCCAACCGTGGAATGAAATTTGAGCAGGCTGTTTTCAGAAACCTGGGAACAACGGAAATGAATGACCAGATGAAAGGAGTGGACTATTTAAAATCTCTTCCTTATGTAGACTCCCAAAGAATGGGGATCCACGGATGGAGCTTTGGTGGATTTATGACGACAAGCTTCATGCTTCGCCAACCTGATGTCTTCAAAGTGGGCGTTGCCGGAGGACCGGTAATCGATTGGAGAATGTATGAGATAATGTATGGGGAAAGATATATGGACACACCGCAGGAAAATCCTCAGGGATATGCCACTGCCAATCTTTTGGATAAAGTGCAGAACTTAAAAGGGAAATTACTGATGATCCACGGGGCTCAGGACGATGTGGTGGTATGGCAGCATTCCATTAAATTTATAAAGTCTGCGGTAGATAGTGGCGTTCAGCTTGATTACTTTGCTTATCCGGGACATCCGCATAATGTGATCGGGAAAGACAGGGTTCACCTGATGCAGAAAGTGACAGACTACTTTGATCAGTATCTTAAGAAATAATAGTGAAAAATCCAGCCGAAGGCTGGATTTTTTGTTTTAAGATTGATTTTTTTTATCTGGAGATTGAACTGATTATTCATAAAATTCTTTAATGATATGCTTGTTGTTGATTCTCTTCAGTTCTTTTAATATATAATATCTATGCAGGAAACCTGTAAGCACAACGATCTTTTTACCGGGATAGGTTTCTGCAGTCTTGTAAATGTTTTTAGCCATGGTCTGGTTTCTGAGATCCCAGAATCCAGACATTAATTTAAAACCGTCTTTGTAGCTGATCTTTTCTCCGTTAGGCTTTACGACAAACCTTCTCGTAAATTCAGGTCTTACTTCAGTGATCTTTAAAAGCTCAGAATACTGGGCATTTTGTCTTTTTTCTGAGATTTGGTCTGTTGTGGCATTATTAAAATTTTCAGGTGATAATTCTGCAATCTTCATCAGTTCTTTTGTGAGATTGGTAAAATTTTCATAGATCTTCACTTCAGAAGGTGCTAATTTTTTTGCTTTATAAAGACTGTCGATTAACTTCACCGATAAATTATCAGTAGGAACCATTCCTCTGTCCTTCCTGTACTGATTTCTGCCTTCAAAATTAATGTATTAGGATATTTTTTCAGGTAAGAATTGCTTGCCTTGATCTCGTTTTCAGTAATCCTAATACCGTTTTCGTAGTCTTTCATTCCTTGGCCATCTACTTCATGAAGGATGATATCCGGTTTTACTTTATCAAGGATATCGAAAAGTATTTTAGGATGATAATTGGATACACTGTCATGGATATTGCCGATGACGTAGATTTCGCTTTTGCCTTGTGAAAAACAAAATCCGGTTAAGAAAAGTAAGAAAGCTGTTAAGGTATGTTTCATTTTATAATTATAGAAATAACCAAATATAGGTAAAATCTGTTCTTAACAAACATCAATGTTTTTGATCTTATTCATCCGTAATTTTGTTTATCTAAAATCTAAAAATATGGAATTAGGAATAGGAATGTTTGGTGATCTGGCTTTTGATCCGGCTACCGGAAAATATAGAAATGCAGGAGTGAAGATCCGTGAAATACTGGATCAGATAAAATTGATGGATGAGGTGGGCATTGATGTTTTTGCGATGGGAGAGCATCACCGTCCGGATTATGCGGTTTCGTCTCCGGAAATGGTGCTGGCTGCAGCGGCAAGTATCACCCAAAATATAAAGCTGGCAAGTGGTGTTACGGTTTTAAGTTCTTCAGAACCGGTAAAAGTTTATGAAGATTTTTCAACATTAGATTTAATATCAGACGGAAGAGCTGAAATATTCGTAGGACGGGGAAGCTTTATTGAATCTTTTCCGCTGTATGGCTATTCACTGAATGATTACGAAGAGCTTTTTGATGAAAAGCTGGAATTGCTGTTAAAGATCAATTCAGAGGAAAATGTAACCTGGTCAGGAAAACTCCGTGCGCCGATGCAGAACCAAACTGTTTATCCGAGAGCAAAAAATGGCGGAAAGCTGTCGATCTGGAGAGCAGTAGGCGGAACTCCACAATCTGTTTTAAGTGCAGCAAAACTGGGTATGCCTTTGGTGGTAGCTATCATCGGAGGAATGCCAATACAGTTTAAGAATCTGGTGGAATTTTACAAGCAGGAATATCAAAAAGCAGGACATGATATATCCAAAATGCAGATTGCAATTCATTCGCATACCTTTGTAAGTCATGATCAGGCTGTTGTAGACGGGTATTTCAACAACTATAAATCTCAGATGGACAGAGTAGGGGCAACCAGAGGCTGGGCTCCTTACACAAAAATGCAGTATGACGGAGGAAGAGCAAAAGATGGTGCTTTATTCATCGGAAGTCCGGCTGAAGTTGCCGATAAAATTGCTTACATGAAAGAAATTTTTGGAATCACAAGATTCATTGGACATATGGATATTGGTGATCCTGCTCACGATATCATGATGAAATCCATTGAGTTGTTTGGGGAAAAAGTAAAACCGGTTATTCAGAATCTATAAATTATAAAAAAGACCTCCGCTGATTGTTTGGCGGAGGCTTTATTTACAACTGACAAGGATTATTCATTGAAAATCTTTTTTTGTTATTAAGAGAATAAGACAGGAATATTTGAATAATTTCAATTGAATTTCACTGTTTTCCAATCAACAGCTTCCGGGATGTAAGGTGGGATTTCCATATCAGCTTATAATATTCTACTTTTACAAAAAAATAACAATGCAGGAACCTTCCAAAGATCCGCTACATGGAAAAAGACTTGATGCCATTCTTGAAGAACTGGTAGAATTTTACGGAGGCTTCGAGAAACTTGGCGAGCAGATCAATATCAAATGCTTTACAGATAATCCGAGCATCAATTCTTCCCTGAAATTTTTAAGAAAAACAGATTGGGCCAGAACGAAAGTAGAAAGCTTGTACCTCTTTGTATTGAGACAGAAAAAACGGGATGAAACAAAGAAAGGGAAGTGAGAAAAAATGCTGTTTGAGATTTTTGTTTTAACATCTTTTTCACAATCAATCATTTCAGAAATAGTATATTTGTGCCGTTAATCGTGAAAAACATCACGAAAAAAAAGATATAATATGACAATTGAAAACAACCATGTTGTAGCAGTAAGCTACGTACTTCACACGATAGAAGAAGATGGAAGTAAGATTCTTGTAGAAGAAACAACAGCAGAAAACCCACTTACATTTTTATATGGTGTAGGAATGATGATTCCAAAGTTTGAGCAAAATATCCTGGGTTTGAAAGCCGGTGATAAAGCTGCTTTCATTATTCAGGCAGAAGAAGCTTACGGAGAAAAAGATCCGAATTCGATCGTGCAGTTGCCAATCGACATGTTCCAGGAATCTGGAACTCCGCCTTTGGGAGCTATTTTGCCTTTATCTGATGGTCAGGGAAATAATTTTCAGGCATTTGTATTAGAGGTAACACCTGAAGCAGTAGTGGCAGACCTTAACCATCCAATGGCTGGGAAAGTGCTAGATTTCCAGGTAGAAATTATAAATACGCGTCCTGCGACAGAAGAAGAACTGGCACATGGCCACGCTCATGGCGCTGACGGAACAGAAGCTCACTAAACTATAATAAATGTCCGGATTTTTTTCGGACATTTTATTTCTTATTCTAAAAATTCTCCACTCACATAAAACCAACGGTTTTGAATCATTTTGAATTTTGATAATTCATGATGGATTTGCTTGTGACCGTCTTCATCAGTATAAAAGGCTTTAAATTCAACTTTGCTGACAGAAGGTTTACCTATAATTTCCAGTTTTGTCCATTCGTTAATTTCTCCCCATTCCTGCAGATCTTCTATGTTGTGCAATTTTCTTTTTGCCGGATATGTAGTTTCCATCAGGTATTTTCCATTTGGAATGGCAAATGCAGAAAATCTGGAACGCATCAATGCTTCTGCAGTAGGAGCATGTTTTTCTCCACTGTGGTAAGGCTGGCAACATTCTTCGTATGATTTTCCTGAACAGCAGGGACAATCCATATTTTAATTTTTTTGAATCACAAAAATAAAGATTTTAACGATAAAAACGGCTTCAGCCCGTGATTATAACGAACGTATCAAAACATATTTTTATTCAATAGAAATGGGTTTTAACTCATTTAATAAAGTCTACAATTATTCCACGGCTTCAGCCAAAACCTATAAAAAAGAAGCACCCAATCGGATGCTTCTCTATATAATTTATTTAATAAAACCTCTGTTTCTTAATAAAGGCTTGATATCCGGATCATGACCTGTGAAATCTCTGAATGCCTGATTAAGATCTACAGAATTACCTACAGAAAGAATATATTTTCTGAAACGGTCACCGTTTTCTCTTGTCAGGCCTCCGTTGTTTTTAATCCATTCCCATGCATCATTATCGAGGGTTTCAGACCACAGGTAAGCATAATATCCTGCCGAATATCCTCCGCCCCAGATATGGGCAAAATAAGGAGTATGATATCTAGGTGGTACGGTAGCTAAAGTGAATCCGTGGCTGGCTAATGATTGTTTTTCAAAATCAAGAACCGGGATTAGCTGACTTTCATTGGTTACAGTATGCCAGTCCATATCCAGAGCTGCTGCAGAAACAAGTTCTGTCGTCATATATCCCTGGTTGAAAGTAGCTGCTTTTTTTATTTTTTCAACTAAATCCTGAGGAATCGGCTGCTTTGTTTCATAGTGGATCGCATAATTTTTTAGAACAACAGGATCTAAAGCCCAATGCTCATTGATCTGTGAAGGGAATTCCACAAAATCTCTCGGAACACTTGTTCCTGAAAGCGACGGGTATTTCTGGCTTGCAAACATACCGTGAATCGAATGCCCAAACTCGTGGAACATTGTAGAAACATCATCATAACTAATCAGTGATGCCTTTCCAGGAGCCGGCTTCTGATAATTATAACAGTTTACGATGACAGGTTTTGTTCCTAGAAGATAAGACTGTTCAACAAAATTACTCATCCATGCACCCCCGTTTTTAGAATCCCTGGTATAGAAATCAAGATAATAGATTGCGATAGATTTTCCGTCGTGGTCAAAAACCTCATACGTTACCACATCCGGATGATAAACCGGAAGATCAGTTCTTTTTTTGAACGTAAGTCCGTAAAACTTTTCAGCAGCATAGAAAACTCCTTTTTCCAGAACCGTAGTCACTTCAAAATAAGGCTTGATCTGGTTTTCATCAAGGTCATATTTGGCTTTTCTTACCTGCTCAGCATAGAAATTCCAGTCCCATGGCTCCACTTTGAAACCGTCTTTCTGCTGATCAATCAGATCCTGAATATCTTTTGCTTCACGTTTTGCCGTTTCTACTGCAGGAGTGGCAATCTGGTTCATAAGCTTGGTAGCTGCCTCGGGTGTTTTAGCCATCTGGTCCTGAAGTTTCCATTCAGCGAAGCTTTTCTTACCTAAGATCTGAGCTTTTTTAAGCCTCAGTTTAGCCAGTTTTTCAATAGTCTCACGGGTGTCGTTTCCATTGCCTTTTTCAGCTCTTAGCCATGATGCTTTGAACAGTTTTTCTCTTGTGGCTCTGTTTCTCAGATTCTGAAGAAGAGGCTGCTGAGTTGTATTCTGAAGGGCAAGAAGATATTTTCCCGGTTGTCCGGCAGTTTTAGCATCAGTTGCTGCCGCTTCAATCTCGTCGGCAGAAAGCCCTTCAAGTTCTTTGGCATCAGAGAAAAATACACCTCCCTGCTTTCTTGCTTCCAATAGTTTATTGGCATATTGGGTAGAAAGAGAAGCCAGTTCCTGATTAATCTGTTTTAGTTTTTCTTTATCAGCAGAAGAAAGATTTGCTCCTGCAATTTCAAAATTCTGTTTGTAAAACTGTACAAGTCTTTTTCCCTCTGCATCTAAACCGTCTTCTTTAATCGACTTGATTCTTTTATATAAATTTTCATTCAGGTACATTTTATCGGAATGGGCTGCAAAAATTGGAGCATATTCCTCATCCAAAGCCTGAAGGGTAGGGTTTGTATTGGCGCTTGTAAGGTTGGAAAATACTATAGTGGCTCTTTTTAATACTTCGCCACTTTTTTCCAGGGCTACAATAGTGTTTTCAAAAGTAGGGGCTTCCGGATTATTGGCAATTTTTAGAATCTCAGCATCATGCTGTTGAAGTCCAAAATCGAAAGCAGGTTTGAAATGTTCATTTTTAATTTTATCGAATTCCGGAGCTTCATACTGAAGCTTGCTTTTCTTCATAAAAGGATTTGAAGATAAAGATGGATCGGTAACAGGAATCTCCTGTTGAGTATCGGTTTTCTTCATTGTAGTACAAGATTGGTTAAGTGCCAGCGCAGAAATTAACAATACCGATGAAATATTTTTCATAAATTAGTTGTTATTAAAGTATAAAGATATTAAAAACTTAATTTATAAAAGCAGTAAACATGAAATCGACAAGTCTTTTTATATTGTCAGCCTTCGCGCTGATAACCTCATGCAATGAAAAACATGATAGAAGAAATAATGAAAATAGTGACCGTAATAATGATAACGGCTGGGTAGACAAAGTGATCGACAAAGATAGTGGTCCGGTCAAAGAGAAAGTATTTAACGGAGATTTTGACGAAATAGAAGTTTCCCAGGCTATTGATGCTGAGGTAATCAAATCTGACGCAGAGAAAGTGGTTATTTCTGCGCCGGAAAATATCCTCAATGAAATTCTTGTAGAGAACAGTGGCGGAAAACTTCATATCCATTATAAGCGTGGCATCAGAGTTATGAACAGCCATAATGTAAAGGCTAAGATCTATACCAAAGATTTTTCTAAGCTCGTTGCCAATTCTGCAGCAAGTGTTACCATAAAAGATAAATTCACACAGGAAAAAATGGATGTTGAAATATCCAGTGCAGCAAGCGTTTCCGGAGATCTGGAAGCTAATGATTTGGATATTTCGGCAGACAGCAGCAGCAGTTTCAGCGGAAAAGTATGGGCGGTAGACCTTGATGTTGATGCTTCATCAACAGCAAGCATTGATATTTCAGGAAAAAGCAAAAATGCAGATATTACTTCTTCATCAGGCAGCAGTATTTCAGGAAAAGAAGTTGTTGCCGATCATGTGAAAGCTGAAGCCTCCAGCGGTGCAAGCGTTGAGATCAGCGCTGTTTCATCACTGCATGCGGAAGCTTCTTCAGGTGGAAGTGTAAATGTTTCTAAAAGAGGTGAACTTAAAAATGTTACCAAGGAGGAAAGTAGTGGCGGAAGCGTCAATATTCAATAAATCAATTAGGAGTTTCCTCGTCTTCATCTACTGACGAGGAACCTTCCCAATTCCTGTTATCAAAGTTAAGATTGTCATAAGCCAGTAATTCCTCCTCACGCTGAAGGATTTCTTTTGTGGTGAACAATAAGATCTCGTCATCATCCTTTGCCTTGGCCAGCCTTCTGATAGAAGCTTTGTCTATAGCCATAAACCGTTGGCCGAGACGCCTTGCCGCATATTTTCTCATGCCGGTTTCATGAAGGACATCCACAGCCATATCTACAGCGGTTCCTAATGTTTCCCGGTAAATATTTTCAATACCATTGTTGAGATAATTATAGGCGTCAATCCTGTTTTTTGCCCTTACAAAAATCCGTACTTTCGGATAATGTTCCCGAACCAGATCTGCAATGAATTTATTATCATCAGGATCATCAAGACAGAGAACCAGGATTTCTGCATCTTCAATTCCTGCAGCTCTTAATATAGGAATTCTTGTTGCATCCCCGTAATAAACCTTAAAACCATAGCTTCTCAACAGCTTTACACGGTCGGAATCCCTGTCCAGAACCGTTGCCGAAATTTTATTGGCTTTTAACAGACGTCCTACCGTACTTCCGAAATGCCCGAAACCAACGATGATAATCTTCTTCTGGGTTATATTGTTGTCCAGAATGTTAAAATCATTTTCTTCATCAGGAATCTCTTTAATGAATTTGGGAGTAATGAACCGGTCGTTAATGATCAGTAGGATAGGAGTGATACACATCGTGATTGCAGTAACAGCCATCATTTGTGCATTGAGTTCTGGACTTAACAGATAAAGATCTGAAGCATAATTGATCAGGACAAAAGCAAATTCTCCTACCTGGGAAAGAGCAAATGCATAAAATAAACTCTGCGGAGTATCAATTTTAAAAAACTTTCCGATGGCGTACAACACCACAAGTTTTACAGCCAATACAGCAAAAACAGTAGAAAAAATAAACAGTGGATCCTGTTGAATAATATTAAAATTGATCGTAGAACCTACGCTTACAAAAAATACAGCTAAAAGCAATCCTTTAAACGGATTAATCTGTGCTTCCAGCTCATGCCGGAATTCACTGTTGGCAAGCATTACTCCGGCCAGGAAAGCTCCCAGAGCCGGCGAAAGCCCTATTGCGACCATAAGCTCTGAAACTCCAATAACTAGAAACAATGACGAGGCAGTAAGCAGTTCCGTCATTCCCGATTTTGAAACATACCGTAAGAAAGGAACAAATACATATCTTCCCAAAAGAATTAAGATAGCAACTCCTAAAATCACGGTTCCGGCCTGCAGCCATTCCGGGAGTTTCTGGATCAGAATCTGTATTTCATTATCATGGTGGCTGGCTTTATAATTGGCGATAATCGGGAGAATAGCCAGAATAGGGATCACGGCAATATCCTGAAACAGAAGGGTAGAGAAAGAAGCTTCTCCAGCCATAGTTTTAAAATTATTTTTTTCCTGAAGTGTTTGCAGCACAATTGCGGTAGAAGAAAGGGCAAAACACATCGCAATGGCAATAGCTTTATCTATCCTCCATCCGGCACTGATGAAAACCAGAAAAAGAAGGGAGATGGAAAGCAGCATTTGAGTAAGGCCAAGTCCCATGATCTTCTTCCGCATTTCCCAGAATTTGCGGGGTTCCAGTTCCAGCCCGACTAAGAAAAGAAGCATAATCACTCCAAACTCACTGGCATGCATAATGTCGTTAACATCTTTTCCGGTAAGCCTTAGAACATATGGGCCAATGATAATACCTCCTAAAATATACCCAATCACAGAACTCAGTCCGAATTTCCTCGCCAGCGGAACCATAATAATGGCTACACCTAAGAAAATTAATGTATTCATTGCTAAGCTGGACTCCATATATTATTGATTGAGTAGTTCTGCAAATTCTTTTTTATGTAAAATAATGTCTTTTTTGCTCAGTTTATTGGCCTCATAAACAATCTTAATGTGTTTGATGTCGGCTTTGAAAACCTTTAAGGATACAATCAACCCGCTGACCAGTTCTTCCACGGTATACTGATACGTTCCATTTTTACTGAATGATCTTTCCTTTCCTCCGGTCGTTATCAGAATGTAGATCTCTTTGCCTTCCAACGGATTGGTTTCTCCTTCCTTGAGCCAATCCCTGTCAAAAACTTCATCAATCCATAATCTTAATAAAGGAGGCATTCCGAACCATATCAGCGGGAACTGGAAAATAAAACGGTCATAGTTTTTTAATCTTTTCCTCTCCCTGAATGCTGCAATATGAAAATCCGGATATTCTTCGTAAAGGTCTCTGAGGGTAAAGTGCTGGTGGCGGACATAGAAATTGATAAGCTCCACATTGGAATTGGAGTGCTCTAAATAGGGATGTGCAAAAACTACCAGCGTCTTTTTCATAAACCTGTTTTCAGTAAATATAATGAAAAAATATTGAATAAAAAACGAGTTTTGGATGGTTTTGTTAATTTTTTAATACGAAAATTTGAATTTAGCATTAAAATAAAACAAAGAAATGACTTGTTTTTGAATTATTAAATAAAAAATCGGGCGCTCGGCCCGATTATATTGAATTTTGCTATCTTTTAAAATTACCATCCGCCTGAAGCACCGCCTCCGCCGAAGCTTCCTCCGCCACCAAAGCCGCCGAATCCTCCTCCTCCTCCGGAACTTCCACCGCCAAAACCGCCTCCTCCGAAGCTGCCAGGGAATGGGAAGAATCCACCGGGATAGTTTCTGCGTCCTCTTCTGGTAATGATTACATCATCGTCATCATTATTGCCGCCACCACGTCCGCCGCCCCTACCTCCGAAGATAAAAGCGAGAATGATAAAGATGACAAATGCAATAATAAGGATTTTAAAAGCACTCCCATTACCTGAAGGCGCTGAGGTTTCCATAGGCTTGAACTTTCCCTGAACAGCCTCCATGATTGCTGAGGTTCCACGGTTGATGCCGTCATACCATTGTCCCTGTCTGAAATTGGGAGTGACAATATAATCAAGGATCTGTCCTGCAACAGAAGCGGTAAGGTACTGTTCTACAGCTCTGCCCTGTTGGATGGACATGGTTCTGTCTTCTGTAGCGATCAGGAAAACAACGCCGTTATCTACGCCTTTTTTTCCGATTCCCCATTTTTCTCCGAACATGGTTGCCAGAAAGTTCACGTCTTCTCCTTTAGTAGAAGGGATAATGACCACTTCGATTTCCGTGGAAGTAGAATCTGCAAATTTGATCAGCTTATTGTTCAGTTCGTCTTTTTGCTGCTGTGTGAGCAGGCCTGCCTCGTCAAACACAGGGTACAGAACCGCCGGTTTTGGTGGAATCGTGTATTGTGCTGATACAACAGTGTAAAAGCAGAAGAGTATGAATGAAAATACCAGTTTAAGAGAACGTAATTTCATTAGACAGCTGATTGGGGTTTTTTCCTTCCACAGGAAAATATTTTTTTAATTCAAGACCGGTTTCCAGGATGGCGCTTTTTAAAGCTTTATAATAATTTCTTTTGGCAAATTCAGCAGTGATATAGTCGTGCAGGTGATCCCAATATGACTGATGCACTTTAGCATGGATTCCGATGTCACCAATGATGGTCAGATATTTCTGTTCGAAATTGACATGAAAAAGCACAGCGTTTCTATCAGCAGTTTTATTCATACAGAGTTCTTTGAAAACCTCAAATGCGGTCTGTGCATTTTCAGTTTCCGTGTTCGAGTCAATGTGTACCCTGATCTCGCCTGTAGAATGATCTTCTGCTGACTGTATCGCTTCCACAAGGGAAGTAATTTGCTGATTTGTCAGAAAACGGCTCATTATTTAAATACTTCTGGTGCTTTTTCTGCACCGGCTTCAGCCTTGAAGAAAGGTTTTTCTTTAAAGTTTGTAAAATTCGCCAGAATATTATTCGGGAACGTTTTGATTGTTGTGTTGTAATCTTTGGCTGCATCATTATAATAAACCGTTTCGGTTCTGATGCTGTTTTCTATCGCCGTAAATTCTCTCTGGAAATTGATGTACTGCTGGTCCGCTTTTAAATTCGGATAAGATTCAACTACAGCCATTAATCTGCTTAATGCTCCGGATAATTCTCCCTGCGCTGCCTGGAATTTTGCCATATCAGCTTCTGTCATATTCGTAGGATCGATGTTGATGGAAGTTGCTTTGGAGCGTGCTTCAACCACTTTGGTCAATGTTTCCTGCTCAAATTTCGAATACGATTTAACAGTTCTTTCCAGATTTGGAATAAGATTGGCCCTTTTCTGATAGACAGTTTCTATATTAGACCATTTGGAATTCACGTTCTGTTCTTTTGAAACAAAATTATTATATCCGTTTTTCCCCCAGAAGAATATTACACCTACAATGATAAGCAGTGCAATACCGATAGTTCCTGCGCTAAGGCAGCCTTTATTTTTCATAGTTTATTTTTTTTAATTTTTTGTGCTAATCAAATATACAAATTATGTGCTAATTTTGTAAAAAATTATTAGAATGACAACAATAGTGGTGGCCATGGGAGAGAAAAACGAGATCGGTTTTGAAAATAAACTGCTGTGGCATCTTCCTAAAGACCTGAAACACTTTAAAGATATAACTTCCGGACATCCGGTTATCATGGGAAGAAAAACCTTTGAAAGTATAGGAAAACCCCTGCCTAACCGTACCAATATTGTAATTTCGAGAAAGAAAAACTGGTTTGAAGAAGGAATCCTGATTGTAGGAAGCATTAAAGAAGCGGTAAAATTCGCCAAAAAGATTGATGAAGACATTTTCATTATTGGTGGTGGAAATATTTATGAGCAAACGATGGAAGTGGTTGATAAACTGGAGGTCACTTTGGTGAAGGCTGATCTTGAGGCTGATACATTCTTTCCAAAGATCAATCCGAAAATCTGGAAAAAAACTGAGGAAATCTGTCATGAAAAGGATGAAAAGAATCAATATGATTTTTGCTTTCAAACCTTTGAACGGATCAAGAGTGAATAGTTATGAAAATTCTAACTTTTTACCTCTAGCTTCTAACCTGTAAATTTTCTATCTTTGCACTTCTAAAATTGAACAATGAATAAGTACATAAAAATTGTAATTGCAGCAGTTCTTATCCTTTTAGGACTTTATATGATGATTTTCACAAGAAGTCTGGGCTGGGGGATTGTAGTATTCCTTCTTGCAGCACTGCCTATTATACTTTTCATCAAGAATGAATATATTCTCCTTGCTTTCTGGCAGCTGAGAAAACAGAATATGGAAAAAGCCGCGCAATGGTTAAATGGCATCACGAATTATCAGGCGCAGCTTCATAAATCCCAATATGGATATTTTCACTATTTACAGGGACTTACCCAGGCTCAGGAGCATCCTGCAAAGGTTGAGCCTTTAATGAAAAAAGCTTTGGAATATGGTCTGAATATGAAACACGACAGAGCGATGGCAACATTGAACCTTGCAGCTGCAGCTATTTCTAAAGGAAGAAAACAGGAAGGGCAGAAGCTTCTGGATGAGGCTAAAAGGTTAGACACTGCAGGAATGATGACGGATCAGATTAAGATGATGAAAGACCAGCTTAAAATGCCTTCTATGCAGAAACACATGCACAACCCAAATATGAGACAGAGAGGAAAATTCTTCTAAGGACAATATACAAAACTAAAAAAGCACCGGAACTCAGGTGCTTTTTTTATGGTATTCTGTTAAAAAGAACATCACATCTCAGAATTCTGATCATAGCCATAAAACTTAGGAATCTGCCATTGGTATTTGACGGCAAGTGTTCTGATCGCAACAATGAGGATAATGGTGAATATCTGTATAAATGTATAGGAAAGCGGGACAAACTTGGTCAGCAGCAGAAATGCAGACCCTCCGACGATACATGCTGTAGCATAGATCTCTTTCCTGAAGATCAGTGGAATCCTGTTGAGGAGAATATCCCGTATGATCCCTCCGAAGCAGCCGGTTATGGTCCCAAGCGCAATACATATTAAGGGATGTATGTTTGCATTTAATCCTTTCTGAACTCCGATAATGGTAAATAATCCCAGCCCGAAGCTGTCAAAAATAAATAAGGTTACTTTGAAATTCTTTTCAATAGATTTGAAGATCATGGCAAAAATACTTGTTCCCAAAATCAGCGCGCACGTTAAAAGATCATGCATCCAGAAAACAGGAATATCCAGCAGGAGGTCTCTTACAGTTCCTCCGCCCACAGAAGTGACGAATGCAATAATCAGTACCCCGAACGGATCAAGGCGTTTCTGCATCGCTGCAAAACTTCCCGACATCGCAAAGGAAATAGTTCCGAGCACCTCTATGGCAAAATTGAACTGTTCGTGCATAATTTATAGAGTAATAGGTAATGGGCAATGAATAATAAAAATTATGCCATTTAAGGCTGCGATAATCTAAACTTTTCCTTTTCAGATCTTGCTCTTGAAACAGCTCTGTAATTTGCTGCTGAAGTAGAAGACCTTATAATTTGCTTTCTTATGACCAAAACATCATCTGAATAAGGTAATAATGAAAGAGATCTAATCACAAGAATGGAAAAATTTGACTGTAATCTATATTTCCCCAATTACTCATCACCTATTATTCCTTACTTATCGTTGTACCCTAACGGCTTCCGGAACCAATAACTCATATTCTCCGTTATGGTTGATGATCTCCCTTACGATGCTGCTGCTGATGAAAGACTTTCCTGATGAGGTTAGTAAAAATACGGTTTCCAGCTTTTTATGGGCTAAGGTTCTGTTCGTATGAGCAATGGCTTTCTCAAATTCAAAATCGGCGGGATTTCTTAAGCCTCTGAGAATGTATTGTGCATCCTTTTCAAAGCAGTAGTCTACCGTTAAGCCTTCAAAAAAGTCAACTTCCACATTGGGAAATTCGGCGACGGAATTTTGAATAAATTCCATTCTTTTTTCCAGGGGAAACATGTATTTTTTCTGGGAATTCTGTCCGATTGCAATAATCAGTTTGTCAAAAAGCGGAGCCGCTCTTTCAATAATATCATAATGTCCCAGGGTAATAGGATCAAAGGATCCGGGGAAAACAGCAATTTTCATGTTTTACGTGTTATGATGAGTTACGTGTTGCGAGTTACTGGGAGGTTGTGAGTTTCGGGTTTTAGTGTACTGTTACCCATATTTCCTGTCTTCAAACTTCCATTCACTAACATGTAACCTCTAGTTTATAACTTCTATTATTTATTCAATGCTTTTTCTACTTCGTTTCCACAAAGATCTGCGATGGATATTCCATAGATTTTTGCCTGTTGCGGAAGAATGCTGGCAGGGGAGAATCCCGGATTGGTATTCATTTCAAGCATATAAGGAATACCGTCCATAAGGATGAATTCACTTCTTGAAAAACCGCTCATGCCAAGGGAATTGTAAGCTCTTTTTGAAATTTCCTCCACTCTGATTTTGGTTGCATCGTCAATTCTTGCCGGGGTAATTTCTTCTGAAGCTCCTTCATATTTAGCTTCATAATCAAAAAATTCATTGGTAGGTACAATTTCGGTGATCCCTAAAACAATGGTTTCACCTTTGAAATCTATGACGCCTACAGAAACTTCCATTCCGTCGAGGAAGCTTTCAATAAGAATTTCATCATCCTCTTTGAACGCAATTTCTGTCGCAGCAATTAATTCTGACTTTTCCTTTACTTTTGAAATTCCCAGAGATGATCCGGACTGGTTGGGCTTAACGAAAACCGGAAGACCAAGACTTTCAACGATTTCGTCTGTATTGATGTCTTCTCCTTTTCTTAAGTAAATGCTTTTGGCAGAAGGAATGCCATATTTTGACAATACAGCTAATGTATCTTTTTTATTGAAGGTCAAAGCGCTTTGATAGAAATCACAACCGGTGTATTTCTGTCCGATGGCATCCCAATAAGCCTGAAGAATTCCGTTTTCGCCCGGAGTTCCGTGGATAATGTTGAAACAGACATCGAATTTCAGCTTTTCATTGTTATCTAATGTGACTGAAAAATCTCCGCGATTGATTTCATATTTTTGATCATTTTCCCCTAAAAAATACCATTCATCTTTAAGGATAACCACTTTATATACATCATATAGATTTCTGTCCAGAGAATCATAGATCAACTGACCGCTTTTTAAGGAAACCACATATTCATCTGAATAGCCTCCCATGACAACGGCAACACTTTTTTTGCTCATAACCATTATAGTATCAATTAAGGCAAATTTAATCATTTTATGTAATGCAATAAGGGAAATTCAGAAATTTTAAAATTGAAATGAATTGTGTTAAATAAAAGCAGATTTAAAATTATTAGCTATATTTGCCGTTATAATTAAAGTATTTTTAAGTATGCTTAAATCACTTTTCAATTGGAAAGTTTTACTGAATTTAGTAGTCGCCATCGGTGTTTTTGTGGGGTTGGTGTGGCTTACTTTCCGCTGGCTGGAATACCATACCAATCACGGTCAGGAAATTCCTGTACCCAATGTTATAAATAAATCGGTTTATGATGCCGTAAAAATATTAGAGGATACCGGACTGGAATATGAAGTAGACAGTGCCGAGTACAATCCCAAATATAAGCCTTTCCAGGTTTTAAAAATGCATCCTCTATCAAGTTCTCGTGTAAAACCGGGATCGCTGGTAAGAATTGTAGTTAATCCCAGAACATGGGCTCCTATTACCATTCCGGATGTGATCAATAAATATTCAGGACTGGCTTTCCAGAGACTGGATCAGGTGGGTCTTAAGATCGGCGATACCATCTATGAACCAAGTATTCAGAAAGATGCTCTTTTAAGAGTATTATATAAAGGTAATGCAGTCAATCCGGGATCACGTCTTCCGAGATTCTCCGTGATTGATGTTGTAGTAGGCTCCGGCCCTATGAGAAATATCTCAATTCCTAGTGTGGTAGGTCTTTCCGTAAAAGAAGCCAAAGCTGTTATTGCAAAAAGTTTATTTGAAGTAGGTCTTGTGGAGCACGAAGATGGAAGTAAGGATGAGTCTGACATTATCTATTATCAGGACCCTGCTTCCGGAGATGTAAGAGATCAAGGAATGCAGATTGACCTTTGGGCAAGTAAGCGAACGCCAGCCGAGCTTAGAGCTAAAGTAGAGCAGCTGAACTCTATTTACCGTATGAAGGTAGATACATCGCTGCCTCCGGTACATTATGATGAAGTTCCAAGTTATCCGGAACCACGCTATGATCCACCTGCAGCAGTGCCTGTACCCAAAAAAGAAACTCCTAAACCTGAACCGGTAAAGACAGAACCTGCCAAAACCGGTACAACTACCGGAACCAAGACATCAGGAACGGTAACAGAAAAACCTAAATCCACTGCAAATACTTCAGGGAATAAGTCGACAACGGGTGCAAATACCACACAGCAGCCGGCCCAAAAACCAAAGGCTAAAAAAGTGGTGGTAGAATAATCAAGGTTTATGATATAAAATATAGGCTTCAACTGCAAAATGTTGAGGCCTTTTGCGTAAAAAAATAAAAATAATGGCAGAAGATAACGAAGACTTTTTAGATGAAGAATTATTAGATTCAGACAGTTTGGAGAACATCGATATTGATGAGGAAAATAAAGGACTGTATGAGCATCTTAATATCAAAGTCGATAAAAACCAGGAGCCGTTAAGAATTGATAAGTTCTTATTAATATACAGACAAAACTCTTCACGGAATAAAATTTCACAGACCTGCAGGGCCGGAAATGTGGTAGTAAACGGAGTTCCTGTAAAACAAAATTACCGTGTGAAGCCCGGCGACCAGATTTCGGTGCTTCTTGCTCACCCGCCAAGGGAAAATGTGATCATTCCTCAGGATATTCCTGTAAATATCATCTACGAAGATGATGATCTGGTAGTGGTAGATAAGGAACCGGGAATGGTTGTGCATCCTGGCCATGGAAACTGGGACAAAACATTGGTCAATGCACTGGCCTTCCATTTTGAAAAGAGCGGTGAGAAATCTGACCTTGACAGAGTAGGGCTTGTTCACAGGATTGATAAAGATACCTCCGGCCTTCTTGTGATTGCCAAAAACGAATATGCATTGAGCTTTTTAGCCAAACAGTTTTTCAATAGAACCACAAAAAGATTATACTGGGCTTTTGTATGGGGAAATCCTCAGGAAGATGAAGGGACAATAAGGGGGCATATCGGCAGGCATCCTAAAAACCGGATGCAGATGTCCGTTTATGAGGACGGGAGCCATGGAAAGCACGCAGTGACGCATTATAAGGTGTTAGAGCGCTTTAAATATATGACTTGGGTGGAATGTAAACTTGAAACGGGAAGAACGCATCAGATCCGGGCCCATTTCAAGCATATCGGTCATACTTTGTTTAATGATGAAAGATATGAAGGGCATACCCCTCTCAGAGGAGTGAATCTACCTAAGTACAAGCAGTTTATAAAAAATGTTTTTGAAATTCTTCCAAGACATGCACTCCATGCCCATACTTTAGGGTTTATACATCCAACTACTAAAAAGGAATTATATTTTGAGAGCCCAATGCCGAAAGATATGGCGGATGCCGTAAAAAAATGGAGAAATTATTTAGAAAACTAAAAATATATTGAGAATTTTTTTATATTTGTTGAATTGAAATCAAGATTTGTTATGAGAAAACTATATGCTATCGTATGTTTAGCTCTTTTGTCAAATGCATACAAAGCACAAGAATCACTACCATACTATCAGCAATATCTTTTGGATGGTGAATTCCTGTTCAACCCAGCTCAGTACGGAAAGACCGATTACGTGCAGCTTAATGCTAATTACCACAAACAATTTGACAAGTTCAGCGATTCTCCAAATACGCAGTCTATAGGAATCAACGGGAACATTTTCGACAGAGTGGGAGCAGGGCTCTCTATTTTCAGAGACAGCAATGGCCCTATTTCTGCAGGCGGTATTACAGCGGGAGCTTCATACTTTATTCCACTAAGTAGTGAGGGAGACAGAAAAGATCAGTTCTCTTTCGGTACCAGTGTTTCATTTTATAATATGAACTTCGACTATACTTCAGTGAACGTTGAAGATGGTTACGATCCATTGTTGATCGGACAGGAAGGAAATATTTTTATGGCTTACGCCAACTTCGGTGCAGCGGCTACCTACAGAAACATTTTCGCAGGGGTATCTGTAAACGATATCGCACTAAGCAATGATAAGGCGATCGTAAACGGAATTGAGCCTTCACCAATTAAATTCTTCTTAAACTTAGGATATGACTGGCATTTTGCTGACAATATCTTCGTAACGCCGTCGGCGTTGATCAACCTGAATACCAATTCAACAAGAATGATCGACTATAACTTAATGGCGACTTTCTTTAATGATATTAACTCTTTCTCTGCCGGAGTAAGCTACAGAACGGTACAGAACAGATTTGACAGCCAGCAGCTTCAGGTGGCACCGGTTGTTAAAGTAAGATTTAATAAATTCATGATCGGAGCAACGTACAACATCGGAATGTCTGATATCCAGACGTATGGTGGAAACAGCTTCATGATCAGCTTAGGTTATAACTTTGATAACTTTATTAATCATAGAGGATATAGATACTAATATGATTTAATTTAAATAAATTTGAGCTCTGAAATTTTCAGGGCTTTTTTTATGATATATATTCACATACCCTTCTGCAAACAGAAATGCAGCTACTGTAATTTTCACTTTTCTACCTCTTTAAATTTTAAAGATGAAATGATCCGTGCGATGAAAACCGAGATCAGACTTAGAAAAGATGAACTGCAGAGTAAAAGTTTAAAATCCCTGTATTTTGGAGGCGGAACACCGTCTATTCTTTCAGCAGATGAAATCAAATCGCTCATTGATGAAGTTTTGAAATACTTCAGTTTTGACCGTGATATTGAAGTAACTCTGGAAGCCAATCCCGATGATCTGGACAAAAGCTTTTTACAACAGCTGGCCCAATCCTCTGTAAACAGGCTTTCCATTGGTACCCAGAGCTTTTTCGAGGAAGATCTGAAACTGATGAACCGGGCACACAATGCTTCCGAAGCAGAAAGTTCCATCAAAAGAGCACAGGATTTCGGCTTTGAAAACCTAAGCATTGATCTGATTTATGGTTCGCCAACCTCTAATTTGGAGATATGGAAAGATAATTTAAATAAAACAATTGCTCTTGAAGTGCCTCATATTTCTTCCTATGCCCTCACTGTAGAACCAAAAACTGCTTTAGAAAACTGGATTTCGAAAGGAAAAGTGGCCGGTCCTAGAGAAGAAGAACAGAATAAAGAGTTCTATTATCTGTCAGATTTCTTAAAAGACAATGGCTTTGAACATTATGAAGTTTCTAATTTTGCAAAACCTGGCTTTTATTCAAGTCACAATTCTGCTTATTGGAAGTACAATGAGTATCTTGGAATAGGTCCTTCCGCACATTCGTACAACGGATTTGATGTCAGAAGTTGGAATGTTGCCAATAATCAGCAGTATATTAAAAAACTCCATGCCGGAATTCTGGCTAAAGAAGAAGAGATTCTTTCACAATATGATCAGTTCAATGAAATGATTATGATTGGCTTGAGGACAATTTGGGGAGTAAATCTTGAAAGCCTGAACAATAAATTCAATGATCAGATTCTTGAATATTTCCAACATGAGATAAAATCTAGAATAGAAGAAGGTATTTTAATCAAAGAGAATAATCATCTGAAAATACCGGAAAAGCACTGGTTTATGGCAGATGGAATTGCTTCGGATTTATTCATTGTATAGGTAAAACAGTCATAAAATATTTTGACTATGTTCAACATGTTAAGCTGACTTTAAATTAAGTTAGTATTAGAGATGTCATGCTGAGCGTAGTAGAAGCATAATTATGAAATTTCTATCTGAAGCTAAATTATAATTGAATCAGCTACAGGTCTAAGAATTTAACACAATTAGTATTTCAATAATAAAGTATAAGATCTGGAATACGGAATCTAAAAATCTTCGTATTTTTGTATAAAATTTCAGCTCACTTGAAAACTAAAAAGCAAGATTATTCACATCTTTCACCAAGCCAGCCTATCGGTATTTTCGATAGCGGGGTGGGAGGGCTCACCGTAGCTAAAGAGATCAAAAGGCTTCTTCCCCACGAAGATCTGATCTACTTTGGAGATACCAAACACCTTCCGTACGGTGAAAAGTCGAAGGATGCGATTATAGAATATTCTACAAAGATCACCAATTTTCTGCTTCAGCAGAACTGTAAAGCCATTGTTATTGCCTGTAATACGGCTACAGCAAATGCTTTGAACGAGGTCATGCAGTCTGTGAACGGAAAAGTTCCTGTCATAGATGTTATTAATCCGGTTGCCGAAAAAGTGGCGTATGAGATCCATAATAATGTTGGAGTAATTGCCACAAAAGCAACTGTCAATTCCGGGCTTTATAAGAAAAGCATAAGGAAGCAGAATAAATGGATCAAGGTTGATGAGCTGGCTACTCCGTTATTGGTTCCAGCTATTGAAGAAGGGTTTAAGAATCATCCGATCACGCATGCCATCATTTATAATTATTTAAGCAATAATAAGCTTAAAAATATTGAAACCCTTATTCTGGGGTGTACACACTATCCTTTGCTGATCGATGAGATCAAGCAGTATTACGGAAACAGGGTCCGTGTGATTGATTCTCCGAATATTGTTGCCAGTCACCTGAAGATCATTCTGGATAAATACCATCTTCTGAATGACAATAATCCAAAGCCGAGCTATCATTTCTACCTTTCGGATCTGACGAAAAACTTTGAAAAGATCTCTAAGAAATTCTTTGGAAAGACCATAGATCTGGAACTTAAAGTATTATAATACAAAGCTGTTTCTCCTGAAACAGCTTTTATTTTTAAGAAAGCCTGAAATATTAGGGCTCTAAGATAACCATTTCATGCGTAAGCCTTCTTTTTGGAGTCGTTTCAGGATGATTGCTGTCATTCTCATCTCTTTTTCCGATGGCTACGGCAAAAAGTGTTTCATAAGAATCATTTTTCAGGATTCTGTCATACTTCTCAGTTTCAATACCTTCCATTGGGGTGGAATCTATTCCCATAGAAGCACAAGCAGAAAGAAGAACGCCCAGCGAAAGATAAACCTGATGGCCCATCCATGCCCGGATGGAAGCTTCACCATGCGGTTTTACCATAGTTCTGTAATAATCTACCGAACCTTCAGGGAGATTTTCTTCGATCTGTTTTTCAAAATCTTCCGGGTTTTTTATCACCTGGAATACAATGATATGGCTGCTGTCCAATATTTTGCCCTTGTTAAAATAAGATGCTTCTGCCAGCTGTTCCCTGAGTTCAGGTTTATTGATAAAAATAAAATTCCATGGCTGGCTGTTGATCGAAGAAGGACTCAGAGTAAGGATTTCTTTCAATTCTGCAATCTGTTCTGCACTGATTTTTTCCTGTGGGTTATACTTTTTTACAGTATACCTTTTTTTCATTTGTTCTAAAAAGTTCATAAATTATTGTACTATCAATTTTATAGTTACAAAAGTAATTTAAGTTTATTACCTTTGCAATAACGGTAAAAAAGGATAGTATAAAATGTATACAATAGATAACAAAGAATATCCGTGCTGCACCAGTGTAACGATGAAATTTATAGGTGGAAAATGGAAGGCTGTCATTTTATTTCATCTTACAGACGGAGCCAAAAGATATAATGAGCTTAGGAAATTAATTCCTACCATCACAGAAAGAACGTTAAGTCTGCAGCTGAAACAGCTCGAGGAAGACCACATCATCAACAGAAAGGTGTATACTGAAAAACCACCATTAATGGTAGAATATACACTGACGGATTTCGGAAAGACACTCCAGCCCGTTATAGAAGCTATTACCAATTGGGGAATGGCTGCACCGGATCTTTCCGTAAAAAAAATAATCAGGAATTAAATTTCCTGACTATCTTCTTTATTCGCTTCGAAAAAACTGAAACTTACATTTCCGTATTTCCGGGTGTCTATTAAGTTGGGATGTTCCAGCTTCATTCTGCTCTGATGTTCTACGATTAAAACTCCGTTGGGCTTAACGAATTTATTGTTTAAAACCAGAGAAAGCAGCTCATAATATTTCTTCTCTTCCATTTCAAAAGGAGCATCGGAAAATACAATTTCAAAGCTTTTCTTATTTCTGAATTTTTTGAGCCAGTCAAAAACATCACCCCTCTGAACGTTGACCTGCAGCGACATATCAAGCTCTGAAGCCGTAGCATTGATGAAGCTGGTATGCTTCGGATTCAGCTCAACCGAAGTCACATCCTGGCATCCTCTGGATGCAAATTCAAAGGTGATGGAACCGATGCCGGCAAAAAGATCCAGCACGGAAATCGACTGCATATCATATTTGTTTTCCAGGATACTGAAAAGCGCTTCCTTCGCAAAATCCGTGGTCGGTCTTACATCAAAATTTTTGGGAGCGGCTATTTTTTTGGCTTTCCACTTGCCTGAGATTATTCTGAACATATTTGTTTAGGGTTTAGGTAATAGGATTTAGGGATTGGGGAAGACATAGTAAGGCTAGGCCCTGTTCCCTTATTCCTAATCCCTTTAATTAAGTATAAAATTCTTATTGGGAACGTTGTCAAAAACAATTCTCATATTTTTAACGAATTTCTGAAGTTCGGAAATGAAGGTTTCATTTTCCGTGGTTTCGCCATATGCGTAAAAGTTGGTTTCATTAATTCCAAAGCCTATTTTACTCAGCGTAAACATCACGAAATACAGGAAATCTACTTCAGAATTTACATCCAGGTTATTGTATAAAATGACCTTCTTGTTATCAATAGCAAAAAATTCGCACTGGTTATGGTATAAATTGATATGAATCTCCTTACTGTTCTTATTGTTGAGTGAATTCAAAAACTTTTCTCCCGAAAAATTAAAATGAACCGGAACTGCCAGCTCTTTTATTTTTTTGTAAAAGCTTTTAGGGAACGTATAATAAAACTGTACCCCGAATTTTTTGTTGACAGAAAGCATGAGCTCTTCCTTTTCCTTATTTGCCGGGGCATTGAACGCAATCAGTTCAAATCCTGTTTCATGCTCAGAAAATCCTTCAGGCATCAGGGTAAAATGGTTCAGTGCCGAGATCACATGGATTTCGTCAAACCTTTGCTTAAGAAGAACTTCATCCAGCTTATCTTCAATAAGAGTTACCGGAGTTTCTTCAGTAACGAAATAAGACTTTTCTTCCTGAATGCTTTTATTTTTTGCAATCTGGTAGATTAATCCGTCTTTGGTAAAAAGTAAATTAAGTACGTTCATATTTCAATTGCTGCAAATTTAGTGAAATTCTATCATAACGGCACCCGATTGATGATGAAGTATTTCCTTATTATAAAAATCGATATCTGTTTGGCTTTCCAAAACATCCATGACCATTTTCTGCAGCGTTCCGTCACCGATCCCGTGAACGATCTCCAGCCTCTTCAGGTGATGCTTTCTGCAGAACTCAAGAACTTCTATTAATTTCGCTTTTTGAATAAATAACCTCTCAAAACTGTCATAATCACTGGGGTTTTTAACCAGATGATGAAAGTGCAGATCCAGGACCATATGATTTTTCTGGTGTTTTTTGGAAGTTACTTTCTTCGGTTCTGCTTTTCTTACTACCCGGATATTTTCATAAAGCTCTGCGTTTTTCGGAACCAGTTTCTCTTTCGGATATTGGTAGGTAAAGCCATATTCATCTTTGAAAACAACAATATTCCCGTTCACGGAAGTTATGATCCCGCTCAAATCCTCATCTACTACAGAAACTTTGTCTCCGATCTTCATGTATTGTGCTCCTTCTTTTATTGTTTTCAAAATTAAATTTTAGGACCCAGTTCAATGATTTCCAAATCTTTGATCTCTTCTCCTTCCACTACGAAACGCATCATGGTCCTCGTCTTATGCCATCCCTGTTTTCCGCAGGCCCCGGGATTCAGATGCAGCAGGTTGTTCTTTTGGTCAAACATAGCCTTTAAAATATGAGAATGTCCTGAAATAAACAACTTAGGAGCCTTAGCAGAAATTTCTCTGTTCGTAAGCGGTGTATATTTTCCGGGGTATCCGCCGATATGGATCATCAGAACTTCAAGATCTTCGCAGAAAAAACGGTTTACTTCAGGAAACTCAGCGCGGATCTTCGCGTTGTCGATATTTCCGTAAACTCCCTTTAAAGGTTTTATTTTTTCCAGCTCTTCAATTACCTCCATACTTCCGAAATCCCCGCAATGCCAGACTTCATCGGCTTGAGACGCATATTCTAAAATACGGTCGTCTATATAGGAATGGGAATCGGAGAGAAGAAGGATTTTTGTCATTAAGATCTGAAATTTTTTTGCAAAGTTAGGAAAGATTTATTTTCTTTTAAGGATCAGATTATTTTTAAATACACAAAATTTTACAGGAGAAGCCGGCATCATCGAATATTTACTAAATTTGAGAAAATTAAAAAAAATGAAGCAGAAACTTTCTCTTTTACTTTTTCTTTTAGCAGTAGGGCTTTTCAATGCCCAGGTTAAAGAAAAGAAATTGGATGAACTGATCCAGAATACTTTAAAAACCTTCGATGTTCCGGGAATGTCAGTGGGGATCATAAAAGACGGAAAAGTAATTTATTCCAAAGGGTTCGGACAGCGTTCTTTAACCACCAAACAGCCGATGGATGATAATACATTGGTAGGAATAGCATCTAATTCAAAGGGATTTACCTGCACTGCACTGGCTATTTTAGCCGATGAAGTAAAACTGGACTGGGACGATAAAGTTTCAAAATACATTCCCGAATTTCAGATGTATGATCCCTATGTTTCCCAAAATGTAACCATTAAAGATCTTGTGACACACAGAGCCGGATTAGGTTTGGGACAGGGTGATCTGATGTTCTTCCCCGAAGGTGGAAGCCTGACGGTTAATGATATTGTTCACAATGTAAGATATCTGAAACCGGAAAACCCCTTCAGAACGACGCTGGACTATAACAACATTATGTTCATCGTAGCAGGAGAAGTGATCCATAGGATTTCCGGACTGAGCTGGGCCGAATTTATTGAGCAGAGAATTATGAAACCTGTCGGAATGACCTCCAGCTTCGGAAGCTACAGCAGAGCTAAAGCAGTATCAAACAAAATCGATGCCCATGCTCCTGTAGACGGGAAAGCTATTGCTGTTCCACACGACTGGAATGAAACAGGTAATGCAGCAGGAGGAATTATGAGTAATATTAAGGATATGACTATTTGGGCTGATTTTCTTTTAAATAATTTCACAACCAAAGACGGTAAAAAACTGGTTTCAGATAAAAATGTACAGCAGCTATGGAGCCTACAGATCCCGGATAGAGTGGCTTTAAAAAATCCTTATGATACAAGCTTTTACGGATATGGACTAGGATGGTTTCTGAGTGATGTTAAAGGACACAAGCAGATTCAGCATACGGGAGGATTAATAGGTACCGTTACTCAGTTTACACTGATTCCGGATCTGAAACTGGGAATTGTAGTATTAACTAACCAACAATCCGGAGCCGCTTTTAATACAATTACCAACACAGTAAAAGATTCTTACCTGGGAGTAGCAGACAGAAACTGGCTGAAAACCTATGGAGAAAGAATGGCCAAAGTAAATGCTGAATACGATAAGCAGAAAAAAGAAGCTTTTGCCAAATCAGAAGCCTTTAAAAAAGAAAGAAATCTTCAGCCGAAAGCTGAACAGTTTGTTGGAAAATATAATGACCAATGGTTTGGCGATATAGAAATTTCTCAACAGGGAAATATATACAGAATCTCCTGTCAGAACTCTCCACGGCTGAAAGGCGAACTGCTTCCCTATTCCGGTAATTCTTTCATTATAAAATGGGATGACAGAAGTTATGATGCCGATGCCTACATTATTTTCAATTATAATGAAAATGGAAAAGCAGAGTCTGCAAAACTAAAAGCAATATCAGATATTACAGATTTCAGCTTTGATTTTGATGACCTGGATCTTAAGAGAAAGTAGACTGATGAGGCGAAATTAGTGAAAGCAAAATTATAAATTTAAAAATTAGATAATTCAATAGGAGCGGGCTTTAGCCCGCTTTTTTATGAATAAATTTGGCTTTAGCCAAAACATATATCCAATATAGTCTTCTCCTTTTTAACACATAAAAAGGAATAGAACAGACAAAGAAGATTATGATTATATTTTTCCCGGCTCATAAAAGAAAAGAAGTTTCTTCTTGGCGCCATCAAATTCAGACCATGAATTACAGTCTATTTCAAAACCGGCAACCCCACAGGTTGGAAAATGGAAAATATCTTCTGAGATGGAATTTGCAAAATTGGAAATTCCGTTGTTATGGGAGAAAAGGGCTACAGAGCTCACATTGTCATCCAGGTCGTAGATCACAGATTCAAAATTTCTTTCCGAGGGATTATAAAGCTTATCTTCTGTGGAAACATTCAGCTGATAGGCTTGGTTAAATATTTTACACGTATTCAGGGCACGCACAGCCGGGCTGGAAACAAACTGATCAATAGAAATATTATTACTTTTCATGAATCTGGACATGTTCATAGCATCTTTCAGTCCTTTGTCTGCCAAAGGTCTGTCGAAGTCCTCCGTTTCTTCCGGCCAGTCGCTCTTTGCATGTCTTACGAGGATGAGTTTCTTCATATTTTCGTTTTTTGGAAGATTAAAATTATAAAAAAAATAACGGAATAAAACATGATTTTTATAAAAAAACTGCGTTATGAATAAAATCATTAAATTTTACTAAATTTGCACACTTATGGGACAGATCCTTGCAATAGACTATGGAAAGGCACGCTGCGGTATCGCTGCAACAGATGATATGCAGATTATTGCAAGCAGCTTAGATACCGTTGAGACCCGGTTTTTGATGGAATTCCTGAAAAAATATTTCACCGAAAATAAAGTGGATGATGTGGTAGTTGGCCTTCCTACAGATTTGAAAGGAAATGTTTCCGAAGTGGAGACGGATATTTTAAAATTCGTTGAAGAATTTCAGAAAGAATTTTCTGATATCACAGTTCACCGCTTAGATGAAAGATTCACCTCTAAAATGGCTTCTTTTTTTATCTCCCAAAGTGGAAAGAGCAAAAAAAAGAGACAGGAAAAAGGATTAATAGATAAAGTAAGCGCAACGATTATATTGCAGAATTTTTTAGAACAAAGAATAAGATGATTTTACCAATAAGAGCTTTTGGGGATCCTGTTTTAAGAAAAGTGGGAAAAGATATAGACAAAGATTATCCCGGTTTACAGGAACTTATAGATAATATGTTCGAAACGATGTACAGTGCGAATGGCATAGGACTTGCAGCACCGCAAATCGGGTTGGATTTACGCCTGTTCGTGATTGATGTGACGCCACTTGCAGATGACGAGGATTATGAGGATATCAAAGACGAACTGGCTGAGTTTAAAAAAGTTTTCATTAATGCAAGGATTCTTGAGGAATCCGGAGAAGAATGGAAATTCAATGAAGGATGCCTTTCCATTCCTGATGTAAGAGAAGATGTGAAGAGAAAAGGAACGATCGTTATTGAATATTATGACGAAAATTTTGTGAAACATACAGAAACTTTTTCCGATATTAGAGCCCGCGTAATTCAGCATGAATATGATCATATTGAAGGCGTGCTGTTTACCGATCATCTGAGCGTACTGAAAAAGAAACTCGTAAAAGGTAAACTGGCAAAAATCTCACAGGGTGATGTAAGCATCAGCTATAAAATGAGATTTCCAAAGTAATTTAAACAAGGATTAAAAAACAAAATAATAAACAGCAAAAAGCCCCGTGCTGATTGCAGAATTTACAAAAAATAAAATTATGCTGTTAGAAAAAATAATTTCAATTTCTGGAAAGCCAGGACTTTTCAAATTAGTTTCTCAATTAAGAAACGGTTTTATCATTGAAGATGTTACGACTAAGAAAAAAGTAAGCATTGGGAATTCAAGTCAGGTAAGCTTATTGGATAATATCGCAATGTTTACATTTGATAAAGAAGTTCCTTTGTTTGAGGTTTTTGAAAATATTGCTAAAAACTACGATTATAAAGAAACGATTTCTCACAAATCTTCTGACGAGGTTCTAAAAGATTTCATGACGGCTTCTCTTCCTAACTATGATACAGAAAGAGTATATGCTTCAGATATCAAGAAACTGGCTCAGTGGTATAACCTTCTTCAGAAAGCTGGATATATTACTCCGGAGAGCTTCGTAAAAGCAGAACCTGAAACATTGGATGGTGCCCAGGAAGAAGTAAGCATTGAAAAAGAGGCTCCTAAAAAAGCAGCTCCAAAAGCAGAAAAGCCTGCAACTCCAAAAGTAAAAGCTACTTCTGCAGCCAAAGCAGCTCCAAAAAGCACACATACTAAGAAAGGATAATCTATCCTGAATTGTAAAATATAAAGCCCTGCCAATTTTTTTGGCAGGGCTTTTTTGTTATTGTCAAATTAAAACTGCTTAATTAAAGATTTCCCCTAAATTTGCATCACTTTGAATTTCGATTTATGAATACCAGACAAGAAAAACTAGAAGCCTTCGGAAGATTGTTAGACATCATGGACGATTTGCGTGAAAAATGTCCGTGGGATCAGAAGCAGACCCTTCAGACCCTCCGCCATTTGACCCTTGAAGAAACATACGAGCTTTCAGATGCAATCCTGCAGGAAGATTTACAGGAAATCAAAAAAGAGTTGGGGGATGTTTTGCTGCATCTTGTTTTTTATTCTAAAATAGGATCGGAGAAAGAAAGTTTCGATATTGCAGATGTCATCAATTCTTTGAATGAAAAACTGATCTTCCGTCATCCCCATATTTATGGCGATACAGAGGTGAAAGATGAAGAAGAAGTAAAGCAGAACTGGGAAAAGCTAAAGCTGAAAGAAGGGAATAAATCTATTTTGGGCGGTGTTCCAAAGAGCCTTCCAAGCTTGGTAAAAGCCTACAGGATTCAGGATAAGGTAAAAGGAATCGGGTTTGAATTTCACGATGCGGAAGATGCCTGGAAAAAAGTAGATGAAGAGATTCAGGAATTTCATGCTGAGACTGATTTAGATAAAAAAGAATTGGAATTAGGAGATGTATTTTTCTCACTGATCAACTATGCAAGAATTTCAGGACTGAACCCGGATTCTGCTCTGGAAAAGACCAATATAAAATTTATCTCAAGGTTCCAGAAAATGGAAGTGCTGGCAGAAGAGTCTGATCTAAAACTTGCGGACCTCTCTTTGGAGGAAATGGATGTGTTGTGGGAGAAAGCGAAACAGATGTCATAAGATGAAGGTACCGCGTTCCGTACACCATAGATTCCAGTATCTGATGGAGTTCAAAAAAACAGAAAGGAAATGGCATTTCCCATTCCTTGCGGCGCTTTGTATAGGAAGCTGCCTTTTTATCGGTTATTTTTCAGGAAAACCCAATTACGGCAGTTTGTCGAGCTTGGGAGCCCTCACGATTTTATATTTCACTTCAGCGCCAATCACACAACGGATGGTGCATCTGGCGGTTTGTGCATTCGGGATGGTTTTTTCCTTTACCATAAGCTTGTTTTTCAGCTTTAATGCTTATACAGCGGGTTTGTCTTTGGGGATTGTATCTTTTCTGGCACACTTTATAACTTCTTATTTTAAAGTGCCTCCGCCGGGAAATTTTTTCTTTATCATGATGGCTGCCATGGCAAGTACGTATCAGTTTGATCTGGAAATGATTCCAACAAGAGTAGGGCTGGTGGCTATGGGTGCAATTTTATCATGCACATTTGCTTTTCTGTACTCTGTTTTTATAGAGAAAGGAGATGTTTTAGCCATTCCAAGGAGGAGAAGGTTTAATAAAAGAAGGTATACCAAATTTGTAGAAAGCAGTATTATCGGTTTCTTTATGATGTTGACCCTGATGATCGGACATCTCCTTAAATTTGAAAATACCTATTGGATTTCCATTGCTGCTGTAGCTATTATACAGGGACGGAATTTTGAACATGTCCGTCAACGGAATATGCACCGGATTCTGGGAACCTTTATTGGAATAGGTTTTGCATGGCTTATCCTGCTGTTTGATCCTGCCAAAATAGAGATGATCATCATTATTACAGTACTCCAGTTTATTATAGAGCTGCTTATTGTAAGGAATTATGGTTTTGCGGTGATATTTATAACACCATTGACGATCCTTTTGACGGAAACCGGAAGTCTGGTGCATCATAATGTAGAAAATCTGATGCATGCAAGACTGCTGGATACCATCATCGGAAGTCTGATCGGTTTGGCAGCCGGTTTTTTTCTTTATCATCAGCAGATTATTAATAACTTAGAGAAAAATATACGGTACTCGTATTTTCAGTTTAAAAAATTAAAAAAATAACTATGCTGCGTATTCTTACCTTATCCGCTTTTTTATTATGGAGCTGTAATCCGAAAGCTCAGGATACTCCTAAAACCGATGAATTGGCAGTGGAATTTTCCTTGCCTAAAAAATTAAAAGAAGTTTCAGGAATCGTTCTGTCTCAGGATAAAAATACCATTTGGGCTATAGAAGACCAAGGCAATAAAAATGTAGTTTACGGTCTGGATAAGCAGGGTAAACTGATAGCTGATGTTCTGGTAGAAAATGCTGAAAACAATGACTGGGAAGATATTACCAAAGATACTCAGGGAAATATTTACCTTGGGGATTTTGGAAATAATGACAATAACAGGCAGAATCTGGCAATTTTAAAACTGGACTTGAAGGATGCCTCCCAAAAAACAACAAAAGCTGTTCAGACAACAAAATTTCATTACGAAGGGCAAACCGAATTTCCACCCAAGAAATCAAACTGGCTGTATGACTGTGAAGCTTTCGTAGAGATGAATGGAAATTTCTACCTTTTCACTAAAAACAGAAGCAAAGGTTTTGACGGAACTTTCCTTGTATTCCAGGTTCCCAATAAAGAAGGTAATTTTGAAGCCAAGTTAATAGGAAAACTTAAACTTGCAGGGAAGTATAGTGACGCTGCCATTACCTCGGCGGCTGTGAACAGTACCCAAGATAAGGTTGTTCTGCTTACTCACAAAAATATTCATGCACTTGCCGGGTTTACAGCGGATAATTTCAATACTTCAACAATTGAAAAGATCCCGTTAAATCACAATTCTCAGAAAGAGGCTGTTGTTTTCTTGGATGATAAAACCCTTCTGATTGCCGACGAAAAAGATAAAGATATGGGCGGAAATGTTTTCAGGTTTGAATTTAATTCCAAAGCTAAATAACTATAACTGCAACAGGTTTAAAAATTTTAGTTTTAAACTTAAATACATTAACTATAAAATAAAGAGGGACAAAGAACTGTCCCTCTTTTACGTTTTAATAAAATCTTTTTCTATCTGGTTAAATGTAGTATTTAAAGGATCAATGAGAAAGTGGAAAATTTTAAAAAGTCATTCCTACACCGGCAGATATCCTTCCTCCGTCAGAACCATGGAAATAATTCAGCCTTGCGGAAAACATTTCTACAACGCTAATCCAGAATCCTGCTCCTACAGACTGATGCCACTTCTTGGAATCCTCATTATCATTCCACACACGTCCCAGGTCATACCCAATCAGAACTCCCATATTGGCCGGAACGATATTGTTTCTTACCCTTCCGAAGTCCCAGCGGATCTCAGAATTATTGGTAAAATAAGATTTCCCTGAAAATCTGTTATTCCGGAAAGCCCTCATTCCATTATTGCCACCAATACTCGCGGCCTGATAGAATTCAAAGTTATTATTGCTGATCCACATGGCATTGCTGGAATTTGCAAAAACAAAATGTCCTTTTTTGTCAAGCCTGTGGTCTATTGCCAACGTTCCGTTCAGAGTGAAGAAATTTTTGTCAGTATTGGATAAATTGGTTCTCCAGTCTGCATTCATTAATAATTCAAGTCCTAAAGTAGGAAAGGCATTATTATCTAAATTTTTGAAGCTGAATGTATAATTGGCCCCTGCAAACTGCTGGCTTTTGAAAACTTCAGGTCTCACATCGGACGACTGGTCTACAAAACGGTCACCGTTTTTCTGCACCTTATTATCCTCAAAGGTCAGCTGGAACTGATGCTGAAGATTCATCCAGCTTTTCTTAGAGATAGATGGGGCAAAATTGAGCTTGGAAATTCTTGCTCTGTTGTATTCCCTTTCCGTATTTTCCTTATCATATTTACTTTCGTTGGAAAGCCCGAAGAAATTTTCGGAAAAGCGGGGAGTGGTATAGGCTGCATCAAGATTGAAATCCCATCCGGATATTGCTTTTTTGAAAATTCCTTTATAAACTGCGTTAAAACCTCCGGTTGCTGTATAAAAATTAACTTTAAGGCTATGCTTTTGAGTGTAAGGAGCACGGATGAAATTATTAACCGTATAATTAGCCAGAACACCTAAGATCACGCCGTCATCCGGGTTGTAATCTGCATTCGGGTATCCGGCAAAGAAATTATATTTCGGATGCTTATAATTGTAGGTGTTGATATCGTAATCATCAGATATATTTTTGGTTGCGGAGCCGTTGTATGTGTTTTTCTGACTTTTAAAATCATAAATCCTTACACCTTTTCCGTCAGCAATATTATAGATATCATGGTTGTAACCACCAATCAGCCTGATGTTCGTCTTAGGCCTTCCATCCCCTGATACTTCATAAATATCATCATCTTCAAGACCATAGATCCAGAGTTCTTTTGTTTTAGAATCTTCGTATGTTTTTTCAAAAACCAATTCAGGATTTTCTTTGTTTTTGTCTAATTTATACTGCTTTACGTTGATGGAATTGGCTGTTTTTGTAATAACGAATTTATCAGGATTCACTGTTCCGGCAAGAGAAACTTTTTCCTGAAGCACATCATAATATTGGGCAGCATAATCCTGAAGTTTTGTTTTTCTGATTTTTAATTTACGTTGGATATCGGCAATGGTCTCATCTTTTACTTCTTTAGGAAGATTAACGAATGCATCGTCAATATCAGCATCCGTAAGATGTTCCTGGATATACTTTGCCTGTGCGGTCCATTCTTCCTGGGTTGCCCCTTTCAAGAAAATAAGATCCAGCGGATACGGCTCCATATTCATCCATTTTACATTTTTGATCTCTTCTTTAAAAGTCTTCATATGACGGATAGCCGGAACATTCATAATAAGCTTGAAAGCAGCGCCGTCATACCGGCTGAAGGCTTGGTCTCTGTCCTTCGGGATAGGTTTGTAAACAACTTTATCGCCATCCTGGTATTCTGCCCATTTCCATTGATCTGAATGCCTGTCCCAATCTCCGATCAGCATATCAAAAATCCTTGCTCGTATATATGATTCGCGGTCTACGGAATATTTATAATTTTTAGTGAAATTTTTCAGAACATCATCCGTAGAAACAATGTCTTTAGCGTTCTCCAGCGAAGCCAGCGTTTTAGGATCAGCAGAAAATCGCTCCTCGATCATGTACATTTCATCGCCATAATTTTTATTATACTCACCTAAAGTATATTGCTTGGGAATGTAGTATAATTTCGGATTGCTATGAAAAATACCCAGTTTATCAGCCATATTTCCTACCGAAAAAGGGGTAAACGGATGGCTGGTGGTGTAAAAATCTAGCAGGAACTTTTCAGGAAATGTGTTATTCAGCTCATTCCCGAAAGTGCTTTTTTTGAAGGCCATATTATTCAGAAAACGTACTGCGCTCTTTTTCACACCTCGCATGACAAATTCCTGTCCGTCTGCTGCTTTCAGCCTCAAACTGTTCGACTGGTTTCCTCCGCCTTCTCTGAAAGGAATAAAACCGCCATTCAGTGAAGCGAGATCTGCTGTAGGCGCTTCAATTGGAATTCCGTAATATTTCCTGTAATGCTCGCCCCAGAGCCAACGGTAAACCGGTCCTTTTCTGGTAAGCTTTACGGGATAGATACTTGAAGTAGCTGTAGACGGAAAATCTTTTGGATAATTATTCACAAAAACATCCGGTTTCGAGATTACAGAAATATGGGCAAGCTTTTTAATGCTGTTATCTTTTGTTGAAAAATATTCGACATCTGTGCTCTGGTCTTTTCTGATATTCAGAACGGCAAACCCACTTCCTCCGTAAGAGAAATCGGTTTTTTCAGCAATAGTAGAGGGATCTGTTTTGGATCCTGCACCGCTGATGATCTGTCTGATATTCCTTTCTTCATGGTATTGCAGATTATGATCATGCCCCGATACAAAAATAATATTTTCCTTATCCTGAACAATGCTTTTTAGCCTGTTGGCCAGATCTGCATAATGTTGATTGTTGATGTCCTCCAGACTTGCTCCGGAAGAACTCCTCAGAATATTGATCAAACTTGAAACAACCGGTACGGGAACCTTACTTTTCAGTGGATAAAGATGTGATTTTGCAGAATTGAATCCTGCATGTGTTCCGCTGCTGATCACAGGATGGTGCAAGGCTACAATGATCTTTTTATCCTGATTTTTGGTAACGAGATCTTTAAATTCTATAAAAAAATCTTCGCGGGTTTTGATCGTACAGTTTTTATTGATCCCGGGATATTGATCCCAGTTTACCAGTGCCCACTTGGTGTCTATGACAATGAGCTTTATATCTTTTGATAGATTAATATCATCAATACCGCATGAATTTTTAGGGAGAAAAGCTTTTTTGTCGTTGAAATAGGCTTTCACAAGATCTTCCTGTGCTTTTAATCCATCCATACCACTTTTCCAGTCATGGTTTCCGGGAATAACAAGCGTTTTTCCTTTGAAATTTTTGGTAATGGCAAGCTGATTTTCCAGTTTTTGTTTTGCCAGTGCATAATCTTTGTCAGATTCTTTCGGCAATCCGTTGGGATAGATATTATCCCCCAGGAAGATCAGCATAGAATTGCTGTCTGCCGAGTCCAGTTTGCTTTTAAGTAAATTTAAGGTGTGCTGCGCCTGGGGCTCATCTGCATTTCCTGCATCTCCGATCAGGAAAATTTTAAAATCATTCTCAGATTTTACATCAGAATTGTTGACTTCAAATAAGTTTTTACCCTTTTTTACGTTATATGTAGCGCACGAATAGAGAACTCCTGCAGACAATACAGCTCTAAAGGCAATAGAAGTTTTTTTTAAATGAGTTTTAAAGGATAAATTCATAAATTTACATTAACAAAAATTCAGGGATGAATATTTTACACAAAGCTAAAGATTATGTAGAAATCTTATTCAAAGATAAGTTATCTTCTGTATACTTTTATCATAATTTTATTCACACGACCTATACGGTAAACAAGGCCGAAGAGATCATGCGAAATACACCTGTTTCCAAAGAGGATCAGGAAAAGGTACTTTTGGCACTGTGGTTTCATGATACGGGCTATATAGAATGTGCCCAGAATCATGAAGAAAAAGGAGTAGCCATCCTCACTGATTTCCTGAAGCAGGAAAATTATTCTGAAAGCTTTATTGAGGATGTTTCTCAATTGATTCTGGCCACTAAAATTACGCATGAACCGCAGAACCTTCTGGAGAAGATTGTAAAAGATGCAGACTGCAGTCATTTTGCCAGCTATGATTATAGTGATATTTCCGATGCGCTCAGAAAAGAATGGGAACTTACTAACGTAAGATGTTTTTCCAATGACGAATGGAACGCCGGGAATCTTGAAATGCTTAAAGATAAGCACCATTATTACACAGAATATGCAAAGGAAAACTGGGAACCTCTGAAAAAGAAAAACATCAGGAAAATAGAAAAGAAGCTTGAAAAGGAAGAGGATAAAAAAGAAAACACAGATAATAATAAGAAAGAGCCCAAAGAGCCCAAATCTGACCGCAGTGTAGACACGCTATTCAGAGTAACGCTGAACAATCATACAAGACTGAGTGATATTGCTGACAGTAAAGCGAATATTCTTCTTTCGGTTAATGCCATCATTATTTCAGTCTGTCTTTCCGTATTGGTTCCCAAACTGGATACTCCAAAGAATGCACACCTTATCATTCCGAGTTTTATCCTGCTTACTTCAAGTGTTCTGACCATTATATTTGCGATCCTGTCTACAAAACCGAATGTGACCAAAACGAATTTTACAGCTCAGGATATTGCGGACAGAAAAGTAAACCTGCTCTTTTTTGGAAACTTTCATCAAATGCTGTTTAATGACTATCATGATGCCATGAAGGATCTCATTAAGGACAGAGATTATATCTATGATTCTATGGTGAAGGACCTGTATTTCCTGGGGAAAGTTCTTGACAGAAAATACAAGCTTTTATCTGTAACCTATAAAATATTTATGGCAGGAATTATTATTTCCGTACTTTCTTTTGCGTATGCTTTTCTTTCACTTTAATAAATAGATAAAAATGATTGTAAGGCAACGTACCAATTGGCTGAAAATGCTGTTTATATGGAGAGGATCCGTATTGAAGAAAATTGTTGTCCAGCTGGGTGTTATTTTAATATTTTCACTGCTAATTTATTCTTTTAAAGGAAAAATTTTCGATTATAAAGTACATCTTAATCCTACTATTTTTACGCTGATCGGTCTTGCATTGGCTATTTTCATGGGATTCTGCAATTCCGCAAGCTATGACCGCTTCTGGGAAGGCCGCAAGCTGTGGGGTCTATTGGTGATTGAAACAAGATCTTTTACAAGACAGATTCTTTCATTGGTAAATGATCCTTCACCCGAGGCTAAGGAGGAAAAAGAAAAGATCATCAAAATGGTTTCGGCATTCTGCTGGTCCCTGAATGATCAGCTGAGAGACAAATCGGGCACAGAACATTTAACGAGACTTCTTTCTCCGGAACATACAAGGCTGCTAAAAGATAAAAAATTTATCCCCGGCATTATCCTGGGTTTTATTGCAGACTGGCTGAATGAACAGCGGCAGAAAGGAAATATTGATACGATCGTTATGACCTCTATGGATCACCAGCTGAACCAGTTTTCCAATATTTCAGGAGGATGTGAGAGAATTTACAATACGCCTTTACCTTTTGCTTACAGTGTGCTGCTTCACCGTACGGTTTATCTGTATTGTTTCTGGTTGCCTTTCGGGTTGGTGGACAGTCTGGGCTGGATGATGCCTTTAATTGTTTTGCTGATCAGCTATACATTCATTGCGCTGGATGCTATTATCCAGGAAATCGGTGAGCCGTTTGGAGAGGAGGAAAACGATCTTGCCCTGAACAGCATGTGCAGAACAATTGAGTATTCTATTTTCGAGCAGGCAGGAATACCACAGGGTGAACTGAAAAAGCCGGATTCTTATTTTATTGATTGATCTTGGGTCAAAGAAACCCTCAATGCCAGCAATCCCGTAATTCCCTGCAAATCCTCTACTTTTAAAAACTCTATATCATTCTGCAGAATTTCTTTTTTCTGAAGCTTATTGATGTATTCCAGGTATTCTTTCTGGTTTTCCATACCGAAATAAACGATGGTAATTTTTCCCGGACAGGTAATTCTTTCTGAAGAGTCTTTGACATGGGCTTTATCCAGACGTTTTTTTACAATTTCATAATACGAATTGTAGGCGCCGTCTACATCAAAACGCTTTTCATCCATCCTGAAGCGGATATCTATCTTTTCGTTATAGACAAAAAGCAATGAGGCAATATCAAGCTGTATCGGCAGGCTTTTTTTAAAAGTCTGGAATTCGCGTTCCATATTGCAGATTGTCTTCAGCTGCCAGTACCTTAATTTGTGGACCACTTTGGAGGTATAGCTGAGATCCGGAGCAATATTATGCCCGATATACAGATTGTGTTCTACACCATCGGATTTAAACCTCTCATAATAGTGCGGAAAGATCTGCTGGGCTTTCACCTGGCTTTCATCCAGCATATCGGCAAGCTTCCTGTTGACCAGCGTTATAGAATCATCTAAATTTTTTCTGTTGGCATAAAATAGATCGGTCTGAGTAAAAACCTGTACAAAATAGTCTTTGATTTTATTTTTTATTTCCCTGTCCGTTTTCAGCTCAAGTTTCCCCTGAAGATAAGGATGGATTTCCTCTCTCAAAAATCTTTGAAGGCGCTGTTCCGTATCAGCTTTGATCTCGTTGTTTAGCTCATTTTCAAAAACATCAAGAGCCAGAAGGTATTTTTCTGAATCAGAATTGATGAGTGTGAAAATATCATGAAGACTTTCAAGCTGCTGGTTGAGGTCTTCAAGCATCAGATTAAAGCGCTTCTCTGAAGAGGAACGGATATCCGAGAACCCGAACAGTGGGGTCAGGTTTTTGAAGGAGATCTGTTTCAGCGTGTACATTTTTTTCCCCAGCGAAGCATTGAAATATTTTTCGGCTTCGTTCCTGAATTTCCATACCACACTGTCGTGGATGGAGGTGTATTCACGCTGGATGATGGCTTCTATCTGGTAGTTTTTTTCAAAGCTGAATCTGTTCAGGGAAAACAGGATCATATCGGTGAAAAATTCCATTTTTTTCAGCTTTAAACCGTTGAAACTGTTGGCTTGCGGAGATGTAAATTCCATAATGGCCAAAAGCTCGTTATCTTTCATGATTGGAATCACCATGAAGCTGTTGATATTGTTGTTCCTTAAAATACTGAAAGAAGGAAGTTCCTTGATGTTGTCATCCAGTTTGTCGACATTCGAGATGACAATCGGTTTGGAATTATGATTTAAATTGGTAAATGTACTTTTCCGGGTTTCCTCGTCAAATGCATTGATCCAGAAATCCAGGACATGATGTGTGAAAACATTTTCGTAGATCGGAAGCCTGCCGAGTTTCTGATCTTTCTTATCGAAAAGCATGAGCCCGAAATTAAGCTCCGGGACATCGAAATAAGATTTGAAAATTTCAACAAGATTTTCATCCGGGCTCAAATCCTCCGGATCAATTTCTATCATGCTCGATTTAAGGTCGGACAGGGCCACTTCAGAAGTACAGTCTACTAGGGAAACAATAGTAAAGCCTTTTAAAACCCATGATTTTGGAGGGAAATATTTTTTCCAAAGCTTAAAATCGTCCAGGTTTTCCAACAGCATATCCAGCACATCATCCGTTGGAATTTTTGCGTCTTCAGTAGGATAAACCTCTGTAAAATCTGAATTGACTGTGATCTTATAATGTTTCATGATTCCCAGCCTGTTCGGGATATCATAATAAAGAGGCATGGTGCTTTTGATGTCTCTTTTGAAATAGCTCTGCAGGATGAGACAGCAGCAGAATACATAGAATTCATCGTCACCGATATTCCTCAGCTCTATTTCAAAGTCCTTTCCGGCATCTTTAAGTATACCTTTAAATCTTTCGGTATAGTTGAACGTAGTTTTGGAAAGCGGAACACTTGCTGCTTTGATTTCATTGCGTGTAAGACCGGTAGGAAATAGGTCTGCAAGCAGCTGTCTGATGAGGTCTTCATGTTTTTCGAGAAGGCTTTCATCCTGGAATCCGTCTCTTAGCTCCGGAAATTTTCTTGTCCTTTCGATTAAAGATTCAGCATAATTGACACGGTATTCCAGACGGTCATTATAACGGATATGTTCCAGAACATCCAAATATTTTTTGAATGATATAAGAACCTGAAAGGGAGCGTCTTTTTTGTAAAGGTTGGCCAAGGGCTGAAATTTAAAGTAAAGTTATGAAAAAAAGATAACTTCCAACTGTATTGCAAATTGGTGAAAGCTATGTTTATAAGAGCTTTTGTTATTTTCTTGGACTGAATTCGGGATAAAATATTTCTGTTTTGGTAAAGTAAAGTAGCTTGAGCAAGAGAAAAGTTATTGAAATCTGAAAAGCAGTTACAACCGGATTTAATTAGTGTTTAAGGGTTAGTTAATCCAATTCTATGATAACTGTAAGAATTATCCAATTTAATAATAATTTCCAGCCTCTTAATCTTAGTTTCTTAATCTGAATTCAGGTTAATATAAATTTATTTTTAAAAGATTAACAACAAAGAGACTCCTTCCAATGATGGAAGAAGCCTTTTGTTCTTTAAAGATAAGTGGTTTGCAGTAATTAGAATTTAAGGGAATATCCTAAAACAAATTGAGTCCCGAATATGCTGAAATGTTGGGCATCGTAGCTGGATTGGGGATATCTTCCATTGAAGGTTACCGTATTGTAAATTTCGTCATATGTTTTGTCTGCCGGCATTCTTAATAATTTCCATTTGGGTAAAATATTAAATACGTTCAGTACCCCGAAATTGACGGTATTTTTATCATTGATCATATAGCTGAACATAATATCTGTGGTAATTCTGGGATCAAATCTTAAATAAGATTGTTGGTCGGCTATAGGATCATTCCACGCCAGATTGGCTCCCGGCATACCGCTGTTGGCAAATATAGCTTTGCCAAATAAGGTATTGTTAAGAGAAATATTCCAGTTCTTGATAGTGTAATCTATCCCTAAGACAGTTTTTAAAGCAGGTCTTGAAGTGGTAGCTAAAGCTTCTTCAGTTCTGTTAAATGGTGCTACCAGATTAAGGCCGTTCAGTTTATCCGAACTCTTTGTAATGCGGGAATGGTTCATATTCATAGCCAGGTTAAGACCGAATTTACCGGATAACCAGTGGATATTTTTGTAATTGGCAACAATATCAAGCCCTATAGTTCTTGTATCTACACCATTGATGAAGAAACTTGCAGAAGTGATATTGTTGACTCCAATTTTGGCTAGAGGGTCTAAAATTGTAGCTTTATCATTCATTCTTGAGCTCAATAGTATTCTGTCATACACATTGATAAGATATCCGTCTACCGTTATTAAGAAATTTTTGTTAGGTTGAATACCTAAGCCCAGAGTAAAATTCAAAGATTTTTCAGCATCAAGTTTAGGAATACCTATAGCTTTTGCTTCTTTACCAACGTTATTAAACAGTCCTTCTGCGACTACTTTACCATTTGAAAAAACGTTCTGTACAGTAGAAAGATAAACCTGCTGAAGGGTAGGAGCTTTGAATCCTGTAGAAACAGATCCTCTTAGTACTAGTTTTTTTCCTATAATATTCTGTCTGGCACTTATTTTCCAGATCAATGCATTTCCAAAATCGCTATAGTTTTCGAAACGGGCTGTAGCGTTAAAAGAGGTGGCATCAGAAATATCGAATGCTGCATCCACATAGGCTCCTATATTATATCTTGAAAACGTTCCTGAGTTTTCCGGTAGGGATCCCGGGAAAGAGATGGCACCGGTCTGGAAGTAGGAAGCGGGATCTCCTGCATAGATCTCATACTCTTCTCTCCTGGCTTCAGATCCGAATGCCAAAGCAAAATGCTCTGAGAATCTTCTAGAAACATCCAAGTTACCCACAATATTGTTAAACCTGAAACCTCCCGGTTTGAAATTGATCGGACTGGAAGTTCCCAGCGCTGCATTAAACGTATTTCCTACTGTGTACAGGATTTTGTTTCCGCCAAAAGTGGCACTGAGATCTACTATCCATTCGCTAGCTGTTTTGGTTTTATAGCCAAATGTTCCTCCATAATCAGTAAGGTCTCCTATAAATGAAGGGGTAAAACCGGCCGGAGCATTTAAGACATTGGCAGGATCGACCCAGTAGGGAGCTCTGTGATTGGCAAAACTATTCACCTTTTTAGTAGCAAAGGAAGCATTTGCGTAAATATTGGTGCTCTCAGAGAGGGGGATGGATGTATTGATGAGAAAACTGATACTGCTTTTTTTAGGGGAGGCATTTTTATTTTGGGCATCCGGATATTCAGTCAGATAGGCATCAACCACACTTTGGTCGGCTCCGAAGGTCTGTGCTTCCCAATAGGCATTTACCTTTCCGCTTCTGTAGGCATAATCGTTGTTTTGCAGATTGGTGGAGAAGGTTATAAAGCCGCCATTTTTGAATGTGGAACCGGTAATAACGCTGAGATTTTGCGAAAAGCCATCACCTTTGGAATATAATCCAAGGTTGGTATTGATTTCTGTAAAGTTGATTTTATCCTTTAATATAACATTGATTACACCGGCTATTGCATCAGAGCCATATTGTGCGGAAGCCCCGTCTCTCAGGATTTCTATTTTCTTGATGGCAATAGGTGGAATTGAAGAAAGATCGGCACCTGTTTCTCCTTTTCCAATTGTATTCTGCGTGAAAATCAGGGAAGATTGATTTTTTCTTTTTCCATTAATTAGAATCAGGGTCCGGGATGATCCTAAATTTCGTATTTCAAAGGGATCCAATAGTGAGGTTGCATCCTGAACTGCCGCACTGGTAGAATTAAAAGAAGGAATTCTATATTGTAGCGCCTGGCCAACGGAATTATGTCCTGAAGACTGAATAACAGAAGCATCTATGTTGTCAATTGGAAGAGGTGTGGAGACGCTGGATCTTGGAGCTGCTCTGGTTCCTACCATGACAACTTCATCTATCTTTTTTTCTGTGGTTGAGGTGATAGAATCTTGTTCCTGTGCCTGAAATAAGGTTGTTGAACATAGAAAAAACGTGGCAGCAATGCAGATATGGGTCTTCATTATAATATCAATTTTGTTTATTTAAAACAAATGTATTATTTTAAATTTTTCATGCATTTATGTGTAATATTCTCATTTTTTAGTGTTATTTGATGATAATGTACTTACTTATTGCTTATGTGTTTGATGAAAGTTTGTTTTATTTTAAATTGATTTAATTTTTTCAACTTAAAATTGTTAAACTATCAATATGCACTTTTTTTAATTATTGATATTTTCATTATAGCATAAAAAAGCACAACTGAAAAGTTGTGCTTCTATATATTTTATATTGAGATTTTATAATCCGAACTGTCTTGCAAATAGATCTGGGAAGATACCCAACAGAATAATTGATGCAATGACAAATACCGCTACAATATTGTAAGTAAGCGTTACTTTTTCTGAAGATTTGAATGTTGTTTCTTTGAAGAAAAACATTGAGATAATTAATCTTAAATAGTATGCAATAGATACTGCAGAACCCAGCACAGCGACTAATACTAAGAAAACTCCGTGCGTTGAATTCATTGCCTGAGAGAATAAAGCAAATTTCCCCATGAAACCGGCTGTTAGTGGAACTCCTGCCATTGAAAGCATGGAGATCGCTGCAACTGTTGCCAGCAGAGGTTCAGATTTTGCCAATCCTTTGAAAGCTCCGAAAGAAGTTTCTCTTTTTAACTTTTCAACATAAATCAAGCACATGAAAACTCCTACCGTTGATAAAGCATAAGCAAATAAATAAAATGCCAAATTATAAGTAGAAAGGCTAGTCATTCCGAAGAAAACCAATCCGATGTATCCTGCATGGGAAACCGAAGAGTAGGCCAGCATCCTTTTTGCATTGGTCTGAGCAAGCCCCATAACGTTGGCTAAAAGCAATGTAATAATCAGGAATACGCCAAATACATTGATCCATTCTTCAGTAACGCCTCCAAATCCGATGGTCATTAATCTGAATAAAGCAAAGAACCCTGAGATCTTTACCACACTCGCCATAAATGCAGTGATCAGTGAAGGGGCTCCATAATATACATCAGGACTCCACATGTGGAAAGGTGCCAATGCTACTTTGAAAGCCAGTGCGCAAAGAATGAGAAGAACTCCTAAAATGAACATAACGTCTTTAGGATTTTTAACTCCGAAATCCTGGATCTTATATAAATCAAAACTTCCGGTACTTCCGTAAATAAATGCAATCCCGAACAGTAAGAAACCTGTTGCAAATGCACCCATCAGGAAATACTTGATTGAAGCTTCGTTTGATCTTAAATCAGTTTTGTTGGCACCAGCCATTACATACAGCGGGATGGAAAGAATTTCTACTCCCAAGAAAAGGGTTACCATATTCTGGAATCCAAAAAGAATAATTCCTCCGCATAATGCAAAAAGCATCAGTGCATATAATTCCGACTGGTGGCTTCTGTGGTTACTGAACGCAAAACCTCCCAGAAAGAATAACAATAAGGTTGTTACAATAGATATTTTGGTAAATAACGCTGTATTTGCAGTATATTCATACATGTGTCTGTACTTTTCGAAAAAAGCACATTCAGGTAAGAAGCTTACATATAAAGCAACGATCAATCCTAAAATCCCAATGTATCTTGCGAATTTTCCCTGTTCAAAAACTCCTGAAAATAACGCAATAACTGCCGTTAGGAAAACAATAATTAAAACACTCATAATATAGATTTGAGATTTTAAGTTTAAAATTCAAAGTTTAAAGTTTGTGTCATGGCCGAAACCGTTTTTCAATCTTTATTCTTTTTCTCTTCTAATCTCTTAATTTTTTAATTTTTAAATCTTTTAATTTTTTAGCTGGCCATTGCTGTATAAATAAACGTCAGCGAGCTATTCACCATATCGATTATCGGTTGTGGGAAGATACCAAATACAATCACAAAAACCGCTATACTTGCCAATACGGAAAACTCTACTGCAGATAAGTCTTTTACGGTACTCAATACTGCATCATTTCCCTGGCCAAACATTGCTTTTCCGTAGAATCTCAATAGATATACAGCAGCAAAAATTACCGTAAGACCTGCGATTATTGCGGCCAAACCGTTGAAGTCATAAACTGATTTCAACAGGATAAATTCTCCGATAAATCCATTAGTCAATGGAACTCCCATTGAACCTAATATAATAATAAGAAACAACACGGCAAATTTCGGCGCTACTTTCGCTAAACCTCCCATTTGTCTGATATCTCTTGATTTAAATCTCTTGTATAAAATATCACAGCAGTAGAATAATCCCACTACGTTGATACCATGGGCAAAAGTCTGTACCAATGCTCCTTCAGCCCCTTCAATATTGAATGTTCCTCTTAAAGTGATTACTGCAGAAGAGAAAATCCCTGCCACCATTAATCCTACGTGAGAGAAAGAAGAATATGCAATGATTCTCTTCATATCGCTCTGGATAATCGCGATGAGTGCACCGTGAACAATCCCTACGATAGCCAGGATAATGACGATCTGTCCTGAGATTCCTGCAATAGGAAGCGGAGTGATCGGAAGTAAATAACGGATAACACCATACACCGCCATTTTCAGCATGATCCCTGATAAAAGCATGGATCCCTGGGTAGGAGAGTAGGTATATGTATCCGGCTGCCATGTATGAAAAGGGAATACTGGTAATTTCACTGCGAATGCAAAGAAAATAAACCAGAATACCACTGTTTGCTGTACTTCGTTAAGTTGAGCATTATAAAGATCTGTTAAAGCAAATGATGCAGAGTGGTTGTACACATAGATCAATCCGGCTAACATAAACAGGGATCCAACGAATGTATAGACGAAGAATTTCGTAGTGAATTCGAACCTTTTATTCTCTTGTCCCCAAAGTCCGGCAATGAACCAGATCGGAATCAGGGTTACTTCCCAGAAAATGTAGAATAATAATCCGTCAAGCGATGTGAATACTCCTACAAGACCGAATTGCATCAGTAGAATCAGGCCGTAGAATGTATTTCTGTAGCTTACATTTTCGTTGAAAGAAGATAAAATAATAATCGGCGTCAAAATATTGGTCAACAGTAAAAGCAGCAGGCTCATCCCGTCAATCCCGAAATGAAGTGAGCTTTTAATAAATTGTGACCACGGATAATTGATTTCGTGCTGCAATACACTGTCCACCGTTGGATTAAAATTAAAATCCGCTGTGATGTAGAAAGTAATAAGCATCTGAATCAATGCAATTCCTAACGCCAAATATTTGCTGGATTTATTTTTCCATGCAAAAACTAATCCCGAACCTACTAGAGGTAATAGTAATAATGTTAATAATAAACCAGACATTATTGTAATATAAAGTTAACAATCAGTATAATTCCCACTGCTAAAGACATGATAAGAATATAAGTCTCTACATTTCCGTTTTGGATACGCTTCATCGCTTTTCCGCTGTCTTCAGCGCCATCGCCCACGAAGTCTACAAAACGGTCTAAGATCCCTTTATCAAACATCTTTCCTCCGCGTCCTAATCCTTCAACAGTTTTTACAATCAATGCATTGTAAAGTTCGTCTACATATAATTTCTTAGCAGAAAGTTTCTCCCATCCGGTATAGCTTTCTTCTGCAAGAGCCATTTTTTTCTTTTTTACGTAGGTATTTTTTACGATAAACCATACGGAGAAGAACATCAATACTGTAGCTCCCAGTAATATCATTTCAGTTCCAAACGGGACTCCCGAAAGAGTAGTTTCCATTTGCTTATAGCTTTGCTCGGTAAGAACAGGCTTCAGCCATTCCATCAATTTGGCATAATGGCCGTGTCCGATGAAGTGAGGAAGGTTAATGAAACCTCCAAGCACCGAAAGGATAGCCAGAACGATCAACGGAAGAGTCATATTAGATGGGCTTTCGTGTAAATGATGTTTCTGATCTTCCGTACCTCTGAATTCTCCGTGGAACGTCAGGTAGTACAGTCTGAACATATAGGTTGCAGTCATTGCCGCTAAAACAAATAAGATCACCCAGTAAACAGGGTTTTTAGCGAATGCTGCTACTAAAATTTCGTCTTTTGAGATCATCCCTGATAATAAAGGGAAACCTGAGATCGCTAATGTTCCGATCAGGAAAGTAGCATGTGTAATAGGGATGTATTTTTTCAGACCTCCCATGAAGCGCATATCCTGCTCGTTGCTCATTGCATGGATTACAGAACCTGCTCCTAAGAATAATAATGCTTTGAAGAATGCGTGCGTCATTACGTGGAACATCGCTGTAGTATAAGCTCCCAATCCTAAAGCAATGAACATGAATCCAAGCTGTGAAACGGTAGAGTAGGCCAATACTTTTTTGATGTCATTCTGACGAAGTGCATAGAATCCAGCTAAAGCAGCTGTTAAGAACCCGATGAATAAAATTCCTCCCTGAACCGTAGGCGCCAGAGTAAATAAGAAGTTTGATCTTACCACTAAGTAGATACCTGCCGTTACCATCGTTGCCGCGTGGATCAACGCTGATACAGGAGTAGGACCGGCCATCGCATCCGGTAACCATGTATATAAAGGAACCTGAGCCGATTTACCGGTAGCTCCGATAAATAAACTGGCGGTAATAAAGATAATTACTGTTCCGTCTAATTCAAATTTTGAAGAGTTCTGTGCTACGGTAAGATAATCCACCGCATTGGTCTGAGCAGCGATCATGAAGATCCCGATCAGTAAGGCAAGGTCACCAATTCTGTTCATGATGAACGCTTTTCTTGCTGCTTTACCGTATTCTTCATTGGTATACCAGAATCCGATCAACAGATAAGAGCACAATCCTACGCCTTCCCATCCGATGAACAGGATCAGGTAGTTGCTTCCCATCACTAAAAGTAACATGGAGAAGATGAAAAGATTCAGATAAGTAAAGAACTTATAGAAACCTTTGTCGTGGCTCATATATCCGATGGAATATAAATGGATCAGGGAACCGATTCCTGTGATGATCATCACCATCATTAAAGAAAGCTGATCGATCTGGAATCCGAAATTGATCTGAACCCCGTTTACTGTAAACCACTCAAAAGCTTTTACGATAATCGGCTGGCTTTCAGAATCAAATTTCATGAAAAGGCTTACTGCAATACAGAATGATCCGAAAACCATAGCTGTAGCCAGAGAGCCTACAAATATTTTTGGAAGATTTTTCCCGAATAAACCGTTAATAAGAAACCCTAAAAGTGGTAAAAGTACTATTGCATACACTAAATTTTCCATTCCTTATCCTCTTAATTTATTAAATATACTTACATCTACAGAACGGGTATTTCTATACAGCATAGCAATGATTGCCAGACCTACCGCTACTTCAGCGGCAGCTACCACCATAATGAAGAAAACTAAAAGCTGTCCGTCTCCGTTTCCCTTATAGGCTGAAAAAGCAGCCAATAAAAGGTTTACAGAATTCAGCATAAGCTCTACACAGCCCAAAATAACAATAGCGTTTTTTCTCAACAATACTCCCAATACTCCCAAAGAAAACAATACTGAGGAAAGAATGATGAAATAGTTAAGAGGGACACTTTGTATAAATGTATTTACTTCTCCCATAATTTTATAAATCTTTTTTACCGATTAATACCGCACCTACAATACCTGCCAGAATTAGGATGGATGCAAGCTCAAACGGTAAAACATATTGATTAAACAAAAGTCTGCCCAGATTTTTTGTAAGACCCACACCCTTGTCTACATTCTCAACAACAATGTGATTGTCCTGAACGCCTCTGAATACGCCTAAAACTCCAATTAATAAAAGTCCGGCTGTAAAAACTCCAACAAATTTTAAAGTATTGTTCTTCTTACTTTCGTCTTGTTTATTAAGGTTAAGCATCATCAGGATATAGAGGAACAATACCATGATGGCCCCGGCATATACTATAATCTGAATGATCGCAAGGAACTGAGCATTCAGAAGAATGTACATTCCGGCAATTGAAAACATCGTAACAATTAATGACAAAATAGCATAGAGCGGATTTCTTGCAAATACAAAATATACTGCACTGGCTACTGCTAAAAACGCCACCAAGAAAAATAAAAACTGATCCATTATTTTACCGCATTTTTTTGTTTCTCGGACTGTCTTGTCGTAATATCAATCCTTTCATTTATTTTTTCAACCAATTTATCTTTTCCATAGATGAAAGAACCTCTGTTGGTTTCTACATCCACCAATCTGTCTGTAAGATAAATAGCAGATTTCGGACAAGCTTCTTCACACATTCCGCAGAAAATACATCTCAGCATATTGATTTCATATACAGAAGCATATTTTTCTTCTCTGTAAAGACCTTTTTCTTCTTTAGTTCTTTCCGCAGCCGTCATGGTAATGGCTTCTGCAGGACAGGCTACAGCACAAAGTCCGCAAGCCGTACATCTTTCTCTGCCTTCTTCGTCTCTTTTCAGAACGTGCTGACCTCTCCAGATGGTAGTTCTCGGTTTCTGTACTTCCGGATATGAATATACTGCGGGAGCACCTTTTATCACGGTTCTTACAGCATGCTTAAATGTAATCCCCATTCCTGTAAAAATAGCAGGAAGGTAGATTTTTTCAGCAAGGGTCATTTCTTTTTTGGAAACAACTTTTGATCTGTTTGTAAGTTTCATTTAATTATAGATGTTAGATGTTAGACGTTAGATGTTAGAAGATGGAAGTGGGTATTTATTTCCCGCATCACCATGTTATCACATCATCACATCATCTCATTTTCAAATTATTCTAGTTGGCAAATGCTAAAATTACAGCACCTGTAATCAATAGGTTTACTAATGCCATTGGGATCAGAGTTTTCCATCCTAAGTGCATCAATTGGTCATATCTGAATCTTGGAAGCGTCCATCTGATCCACATAAAGATCAGAATTCCGATTACCGTTTTCGTTAAAAATGCTACGATACTCAGGATTCCCGCAATGTTTTCGCCCCAGTTCTGAGTTACCCATTCAATTCCAGGATAGTTGTACCCACCGAAGAAAAGAACAACCATGAAAGCATTGGAGATAAACATGTTCACATATTCACCGAACATATATAATCCCAGTTTCATGGAAGAATATTCTGTAGAATATCCTGTTACCAATTCAGATTCACATTCCGGTAAATCGAACGGGTGTCTGTTGGTTTCTGCCAAAGCAGCTACAAAGAATACAAGGAAAGCTATCGGCTGGTAGAAAATATTCCAGTTCATACCTGAACCCCAGGGAATAACGCCCCAAAGTTTTCCTGTAGTCTGGCTTTCCGTAATTTCTTTTAAATCTAAACTTCCCGTCATCATGATAATAGAAAGTAATGCTAGTCCCATTGCCAATTCGTAAGAAATCATCTGTGAAGAAGCACGGATAGCACCCAATAATGAATATTTGTTATTCGAAGCCCAACCTCCGATCATGATTCCATATACACCAATTGAGGCCATTCCGATGATGAAAAGTACCCCGACGTCGATGTTGGCAACCTGTAAATCAAAAGAAGTACCTGCAATATTTAAACTTTTACCCCAAGGAATAACCGCTCCTGTGATCAATGAAATAAACATAACCAAAGCCGGTCCCAATACGAAAAGAAACTTTTCAGCATTGGCTGGGGTAAAATCTTCCTTAAAGAAAAACTTTCCACCGTCAGCAAGTGGCTGCAGCAATCCGAAAGGCCCGGCTCTGTTGGGACCAATTCTATCCTGCATGATAGAGGCAACTTTTCTTTCTGCCCAGGTAGAGTAGGCGGCTATCGTAAGAGACAGCAGGAAAAGTGCTAGTACAAGTATAAGTTTAAATGTTAGTAAATCCATTTTATTTTTATAGATGTTAGATATGAGATGTCAGATGCTAGATGTTCAGATAGGTCTGAAGTCTTTTGTCTGAGATCTGATGCCTTATTAATTATTTTTCGTCTTTTTCACTGATTTCTTTCGCCATAGGATTGTCCAAGACTCTTAGTTCATCCTTAGGTTTTTCGTAGTGGTTCAATGAAATTACCGAGTGTCTGTCGATATGTCTAGGACCTTCAATATTCCAGTCAGACAGTTCTTTTCTTTCAAAACGGCAGGTATCGCAGATAAATTCTTCTACTTCTCCCCACTGGTCTTTTCTTGCAGTGACTCTTACAATTTCATCACCCTTCATCCAAACTACGGCTTTTCCTGAACATTTACCGCATTTACAAGAAGCATTCATTGGTTTTGTGAACCAAACTCTGCTTGCAAAACGGGAAGTTCTGTCTGTTAGGGCTCCAACCGGGCAAACATCAATAATGTTTCCGATGAAGTCATTATCCAAAGCTTTGTTTAAATAAGTGGAAATTTCAGCGTGATCTCCTCTGAAAAGAATTCCGTGTTCTCTTGAGTCGGTAAGCTGATTGGCTGTCAGTACGCATCTTGCACAAAGAATACAACGGTTCATATTCAGCTTGATATTCGGACCAAGATCATCGGCTTCGTAAGTATTTCTTTCAAATTCGGTTCTGGTCTCAAGGTTTCCATGCTCATACCCAAGATCCTGAAGGTGGCATTCACCGGCCTGGTCGCAAACAGGGCAGTCCAGAGGGTGGTTTACCAGTAGGAATTCGGTTACAGCTTTTCTACCTTCCTGAGCTTTTTCGGAAGAAAGATTCTTCACCTCCATGCCGTCCATCACGTTAGTTCTGCAACTCGCAACTAATTTTGGCATAGGGCGCGGATCTGCTTCGGATCCTTTTGAAACTTCAACCAAGCAAGTTCTACATCTCCCTCCGCTGGTTTCCAATTTGCTGTAATAGCACATTGCAGGAGGTACAGATTTTCCACCGATTTGTCTGGCAGCTTCCAAAATAGAAGTTCCAGGCAAAACTTCAGTAGTCTGTCCGTCTATAGTTATTTTGAATTTTTTAACCTCTTCGCTCATATTCTATGCTTTCGCTTATGCTTTTAAGGCGTTAAGCTATATTTTAATTATACTTCTTTGTGTTAAATGTATACCCGACTCCTGCAACGACCTGCCCGAAAACAAAATCCTGACGGGCTTTATCCGGCTTGTTATTTAATGTAGTTTTAATATCCCACATATTGATATATCCTGCTTTTGCCTCTGCTCTGATCATCCAGTTTTTCCAGAAAACCAGGTTAAGACTAGATCTAAGATCGGTTCCCATCCCAGCAACATGAAAGCGGTCACTTCTTTCATTCCCAAAAAGCCTTACATTACTTTTAGGAAACATTACCCCGATTCCCGCTCCATAAGACCATACCAAATCTATATTTTTCTTATGAATAAGATTTTTATATTTCTCAAGACCTAAATTTTCATAATTAAGCCCGTCTGTATGCTCGAAAGTAAGGAACTTTGTATCTGCCAGATTTACCTGTCCGTTCTGTACCATCGCTGCATATTTAGGATCTGAAATGGTTCCTGAAAAATCAACGGTCTGATTCTGCTTCATTACATATTTCATATGGTCGATCCCTAAAACAAGAGCAAGGTTATCTTTTATGAAATATCCTATTCTGAAATTGTACTGCGTTACGGTAAACCAGCTTGGATCAATATAAACGATTCCGAACTTGGTAGGTTTATCTCTTGCCTGTACATTATTCAACTGAAAATCATATCCGTTTCCGGTAAAATGGATATCAGAATTGCTGAAAGCACCTCTGTTCCACCCGTAAAAAACGAAGACCTGGCCTTTTTTACTTAACGGATTCGGTTTCTGTTTTTTTTCAGTTTTATTATCTTTATAAGGAGCTATCTCCAGTTTATATTCTTTGTTTAATGTATCTTTTTTTACTTGCCCAAAAGCAACAAACCCCGACATCATTAAGCCGACAACCAATAACTTCTTCATTATTTTTTTAGCTACGCATTTTTTTCAACAGCCGGGATTGGGTCTGCATAATTTGCCAATCCATAATTTTGTGTTTGAGACAGTTCCGGGTTTTTAATATGCCATTCAAATTCATCTCTGAAATGGCGGATCGCTGCTGCAACTGGCCAAGCTGCTGCATCACCCAATGGACAAATAGTATTTCCTTCTATTTTTCTCTGTATATCCCAAAGAAGGTCAATGTCTTCCATTTTCCCTTCTCCTTTTTCAATTTTTTTCAAGATTTTGTACATCCATCCCGTTCCTTCACGACAAGGTGTACATTGTCCACAACTTTCATGATTATAGAATCTTGCTAAAGTCATGGTGTGCTCCACGATACACTGGTCTTCATCCAAAACGATGAAACCTCCTGAACCCATCATGGTTCCGGTAGCAAAACCACCGTCTGCCAATGATTCATAGTTCATGTATCTTGGTTCTCCGTTCACGGTTCTCAGTAATAAATTAGCTGGAACAATCGGAACAGAGCTTCCTCCAGGAATACAAGCCTTCAGCTTCTTTCCGTTAGCAATACCACCGCAGTATTCATCAGAATAGATGAATTCTTCAACAGTAATTGTCATATCGATTTCGTAAACTCCGGGTTTGTTAATGTTTCCGCAGGCAGAAATTAATTTCGTTCCTGTAGATCTTCCTACCCCGATTTTAGCATATTCAGCTCCTGTAATATCAATGATCGGAACGATAGCTGCGATAGATTCCACATTATTTACCACTGTTGGTCTTTCCCAAAGTCCTTTTACAGCCGGGAATGGTGGTTTTAATCTTGGATTTCCTCTTTTACCTTCAAGGGATTCAAGCAATGCTGTTTCTTCCCCACAGATATAAGCTCCGCCTCCTCTCTGAACATAAATTTCACAGTCGAAACCGGTTCCCATGATATTTTTACCTAAAAATCCTGCTGCTTTGGCTTCTTCAATGGCTTCTTCCAAAATATCAGGAATCCATGAGTATTCTCCACGGATGTAGATATAAGAAACATTTGAACCTAAACAGTAAGAGGATATAAGCATTCCTTCGATCAGTAAATGAGGAAGAAACTCCATCAGATATCTGTCTTTGAAAGTTCCCGGTTCAGATTCATCAGCATTCACGACCAGGTGTCTTGGCACGCCTTCCGGTTTTGCCAGAAAGCTCCATTTCATTCCTGTTGGAAATCCTGCTCCACCACGTCCACGAAGTCCTGAAGCTTTTACTTCTTCAAGAATTTCGTCAGGGGTCATTTTCAAGGCTTTTTCTGCAGCTGTGTAACCTCCCTGTTTGCGGTAAGTTTCAAAGTAGCGAATACCTTCTATATGTGCATCTTTAAGTAAAAGTTTTTTACTCATCGTATATTTTAATTAATCTAAAGCAACCTGTCCCTGTCTGCAAAGATCAAGGATTTCGTCTACTTTTTCTATCGTTAAATTTTCATGAAAGAATTTCCCCAACTGCATCATTGGTGCGTATCCGCAGGCTCCAAGGCATTCAGCAGGCTTTAAGGTAAACATACCGTCTTCGGTAGTCTCTCCGTCTTTAATATTCAGTTTGGTTCTGATATGGTCAAGGATTTTTTCACTTCCGCACACCATGCAAGGTCCTGTTCTGCATACTTCCAAAACATATTTACCAACCGGCTTCATATTGAACATGGTATAAAAAGTAGCTACTTCATATACTTCAATTGGCTTAATACTTAATAATTCAGCAACATAATCCATTACAGGAACGTCTAACCATCCTCCGAACTCTTTCTGTGCTAAGTGAAGTACAGGAAGAAGAGCAGACTTTTGTCTTCCCTCAGGATATCTTGTGATAATTTTGTGTACCTGTTCTAAACTTTCCGGTTTAAAAGCTATTGTTTCGCTCATTTTATTTAATGTATTATTGTACAGTGTACAATGTACTAATGACTTTATTTATTTAATCATTGTAAAATCATGAATACATTTTACAATGATACTTTTTACAATTTTTATGCGTCTAATTCTCCCGCAATAATATTCATACTACACATCGTAACAATCGCATCTGAAATTACAGAGCCTGTAATCATTTCAGGGTATGCCTGGTAATAGATGAAGCATGGTCTTCTGAAGTGAAGTCTATAGGGGCTTCTCCCTCCATCGCTCACTAAATAGAACCCTAACTCTCCGTTTCCACCTTCTACAGCATGATAAACTTCACCTTTCGGCACATCGGTTTCTCCCATAACGATTTTGAAATGGTAGATCAGAGCTTCCATTTTCTGATAAACATCCGCCTTTTCAGGAAGATAAAAATCAGGAACATCCGCATGGAATGGTCCCTCAGGAAGATTGTCGTATGCTTGATTGATAATTTTAAGGGATTCCCAGATTTCCTGCTGACGAACCATGAAACGGTCGTAAGTATCACCTGCAGTTCCTACAGGAATGATGAAATCGAAATCTTCGTAAGAAGAATAAGGCTGCGCAACTCTTACATCGTAATCCACGCCTGCTGCACGTAAGTTTGGACCTGTAAAACCATAGCTTAAAGCTCTTTCCGCAGAAATTGCTCCTGCTCCGATAGTTCTGTCCATAAAAATTCTGTTTCTTTCCAATAAAGTACAGAATTCTTTAAATCTTGGTGGGAATGTTTTCAGGAAGTCTTTTAATAGTTCATGGAATCTTGGAGTGAAATCTCTTTCAAAACCTCCTATTCTTCCCATATTTGTCGTCATTCTTGCGCCACAAATCTGCTCATACATATCATAAATACGTTCTCTTTCGATGAACATATAGGTAAGACCTGTAATCGCCCCTGAGTCCATTCCGGTTACCCCGTTACAGATCAAGTGATCACCGATTCTGGCTAATTCCATTAAAATAACACGCATATAATCTACACGTTTCGGAACTTTTACGCCGATCAGCTTTTCTACTGTCATGTGCCAGCCAAGGTTATTGATAGGCGCTGAACAGTAATTCATCCGGTCAGTAAGGGTCGTGATCTGAGAATAATTTCTTCTTTCGGAAATTTTTTCAAATGCTCTGTGGATATAGCCTACCGTTTGTTCTGCGTGAAGGATTCTTTCTCCGTCCATCGTTAAGATATTCTGGAAGATCCCATGGGTGGCAGGGTGGGTAGGTCCTAAATTGAGGGTGTAAAGCTGCCCGTCAATCTGCTCCTTACTTTCGTATTGGTTAAGTATATTAGATAATGAGTTATCTTTCATAATTTAAATGCTTTAGGCTCTAGGCTCTAGGCTTTAAGCTTATTGCTTATTGCTTATCGCTTATTGCATTATTTTTATCTTCCGAACATATTATCGTCCTTATCTGTTCTGGTCCCATCTTCAAGACGGTATTCCTTCAGCATCGGGTGGTATCCGAGATCTTCCATATTCAGGATAGGCCTCAGGTCAGGATGTCCTTTGAATTTAATTCCGTAGAAATCAAACGTTTCTCTTTCCATCCAGTTTGCTCCGGCAAATAAATCTACAAGAGAATCCACTTCGATATTTTCCCTGGACATGAAGATCTTCAGACGTAATCTGACATTAGCCATCATATTGTGCAGGTGATATACGACTCCAATTTCCTTGTCCGGAAATTCAGGGTAATGGATCCCGCAGATATCGGTAAGGAAATTGAATTCCAATGATGAATCTTTCAGATAATGAATAATCTTTTTGATGTCATCTTTTTTTACTTCAACAGTTAACATTCCATAAGGCTCTGAACTAGAGATTACAGACTCCGGAAATTCTCTTGTGATTGCTTCTAATACAAATTCGTTCGTCATTTCCGTTTAGTTGCTAATGTTGTAAGAATCTAACAATTTTTGGTATTCAGGCATATCTCTTCTTCTGATGCTTTCGCTTTCTGCCAAAGCCTGAACCTGCATTACGCCTTCAATGATCTGCTCCGGTCTTGGAGGGCATCCCGGAACATAAACGTCAACCGGAATAATTTTATCAATTCCCTGTAAAACAGAGTAGGTGTCAAAAATACCACCGCTGGACGCACAGGCTCCAACAGCAACCACCCATTTTGGCTCGGCCATCTGAGTGTACACTTCTTTTAGGACAGGTCCTAATTTTTTAGATATAGTCCCGCAAACCATCAGCATATCTGCCTGTCTTGGTGAGAAAGAGTTTCTTTCCATACCAAATCTTGAAGCGTCATATGTAGGGTTCAGGGTAGCCATAAACTCGATACCACAACAAGAGGTTGCAAATGGTAACGGCCAAAGAGAGAATTTTCTGGCCATCCCGATTACACTGCTCAGTTTCGTTGCGAAAAAACCTTCTCCTTCAAATCCTTCGGGAGCAGGTGCATCTGTTCTTATTACTGGTTTGTTATCTGACATTTGATTGATTTAAGATTTTAATTTAGATTCTGAATTGGTGTTAATGTTAATTTAACTCTAATTTTCCGATCTAAAATTGTCATTTAAAATTTCTATTCTTTATTTATCCCAATCTAATGCGCCACGTTTCCATACATAGAAAAACGCCATGAAGAAAATTGCCACGAATGTAAGTACAGCAAGAAAGCCTTCCATCCCGAATTCTCTGAAGTTTACAGCATATGGGTAAAAAAATACGATTTCAATATCGAAAAGCACGAATAATACCGCTGTCAGGAAATATTTGATGGAAAACGGTGTCCTTGCATTTCCTTCCACAGGAACCCCACATTCCCAGCTTTGGTTTTTTACAGAATTTCCTTTTTTCTGTTTTGGTCCCAGAAAATGGGCTCCAAGCAAAGAAACGGCTACGAATGCGATAGCTACACCTGCTTGAAGAAGGATTGGAATATAACTTTCAGGTAAATTCATTTTTGCATTATTATCTCAATTTGCAAATTTAGCGAATAAACAAGAAAGCATGAAATTAATAAGCTTAAAAGTGGGATTAAAATGGGGAAAAGTGGTAATTTAGAATCAATAAAAATAGTGCTTATTTCTTCATTTTTTTGAGGAGAGAATAAGCCATGAACGAAATATATCCAAAAAGAATGCTGGCAAGTGTTATATTGACCACCGTGTTCATTCGGTCGTCTTCGATCTGAAAAAAGAAGTTATAGGCGATAAATGCTGCAATCAGAACAGCAAAAACAATAAGATGTGGTTTCATGTGATGAATTTACAGGAAAAATTAGTTTTTCAGGTACATTTTTTGAAGTGGAAAGTATGAGTTATCAGCTTCCGGTTTTAAATAAGTCACTAATAACTCATCATTTATCATTCATTAATCGTTAATGAATAAGTTCTCCTTCTTTTGTGATTGACTGGGTTGTAATCCTGCCAAAGCACCTGCACACTTTTATTTTCTTCCAATTCAGGATTGGTTTCTGCAAAATCAATTCCCATGCTGGTAAAACGTACAAAAATTTCTTTAAATATAATGGCTGTAACACCCCGTCTCTGATATTCGGGATGAATTCCGATCAGGTAAAAATTGGCACGGTCATTTTTCTTTCCTGCCTGTAAAAAATGCCACCATCCGAAAGGAAACAGTTTACCTTTTGATTTTTGTAAAGCCTTTGAATAAGACGGCATTGTAATAGCAAATGATATCAGTTCGTTATTTTCATCCACCACACAGATCACATAGTTTTTGTCTATAAAAGGGAAGTATTTTTCCCTGTAAGTCTGTATTTGTTCGTCCGAAATAGGAGTATAGGTTGAAAGATGTTTATAGGTTTCATCAAGCAGTTTAAACATAGGCTCTACAAACGGCAGGATTTCCTGCTTTGATTTGAAATTGAGAACTTTAAGCTTGTATTTCTGTGCAATCAACCCACTGAATTTTTCTACTTTTTCCGGCAAAACCTTTGGGAAGTTCATTTCGTATTCCACCCATTCTTTTTCTTTGATCAATCCAAGATCTTCCAGGTGTTTCGGATAATATTCATGATTGTAGATTCCGATCATGGTGGCCAGCTTATCAAAACCCATGGTAAGCATTCCTGCTTTATCAAGATTGGTAAAGCCCATTGGCCCTTCAATCTTATCAATGTTGTTTTCCTTGGCGTAATCTATTGCTTTTTGGATCAGTGCCTGAGAAACTTCTTTATCATCAATAAAGTCAATCCACCCGAAGCGCACTTTTCTGATGCCCAATTCCTTTTCTTCCTTGTGATTGATAATCACTGCTATCCTACCAGCCACTTTATTGTCTTTCAGGGCAAGGAACTGCTTGGATTTTGAATAATTTAAAGCCGGATTTTCTTTTGCGTCCCAAATTTTAAATTCATCTTTGATGAAGGAAGGGACATAATAAGGGTTGTTTTTATAAAGATCCATTGGAAATCTTACGAATTTTTTTAATTCGTTTTGATTTTTCACTTCAATAACTGAAACTTTAGACATAGATAAAAGGATAATTAGAGAACAAATATAGATAATAAAATGTAATACTTTGGCACAGTTTTTACATCATTATGGTTAAAATTTAAACACAAAAAATCTATATAAAATGATGGGTTATTATATTATTATCGGTGTTTCAATGCTGATAAGCTGGTGGGTTTCGTCCAGATTAAAATCGAAATTTGAATACTATTCCAATGTGCATCTTAGAAATGGGCTTTCAGGAAAAGAAGTTGCAGAAAAAATGCTTAGAGATAACGGAATCACTGATGTACAGGTAATTTCTGTTCCCGGCCAGCTGACGGATCACTATAACCCGGCAGATAAAACAGTTAATCTTTCTGAAGGAGTCTATATGCAGAGAAATGCAGCAGCAGCGGCAGTGGCAGCACACGAATGCGGACATGCCGTACAGCATGCTGTAGGATATTCGATGCTGAACCTGCGTTCCAAGCTGGTTCCTGTAGTTAATATAAGTTCTAATCTTATGCAGTTTGTCCTTCTTGCAGGTATTGGTATCATGGCAGCAACAAGATCAATCGATGATCCAAACGGTAATACGACAGTTCTGGCGATAGGAGTAGCCATGTTTGCGATGACTACACTTTTTGCTTTTGTGACCCTTCCGGTGGAATATGATGCCAGCAATAGAGCAATGAAATGGATTAAAGATACAGGAACGGTTACCCAGGAAGAATTTGTCGGAGTACAGGACAGTTTGAAATGGGCAGCAAGAACGTATGTGGTGGCAGCTCTTGGATCACTTGCCCAGCTTCTTTATTGGGGTTCCTTACTGCTTGGTAGCAGAAGAAATTAATCTTTAAATTCAAATGAAACATACTGCATCTCGGATAATTTGTCTGAGATGCTTTCTTTTTGGGCTAATTTTAAAGAAGCGGTGAGAATGCAGTTTTCATGGGCATCAAAACTCAATACCTTAGCATCAAATTTGGAAAGCAAAGTAAAAATAGTATTCTGCTGATTGAAGTTGAACTGGATTTCAATTTCTGTTTCAAGTTCTTTTGTAATGATATTTGCTTCTTCCAGGGTGATCTTTGCACATTCCTTATAAGCTTTCACAAGTCCTGAAACGCCGAGCTTTGTTCCTCCATAATAGCGGACTGATATAACCAGGACATTCGTAATCTCATGTGCTAAAAGCTGATTGTATATCGGAAGACCTGCGCTTCCTGATGGTTCTCCGTCATCGTTTGCCCGGTAGTTTTCACCTTCCAAACCCATTCTGAAAGCATAACAATGATGGGTAGCCTTAGGATGCTCTGCCCTGATTTTCTCCAGTGCATCTTTCAGTTCCTTTTCGTTATTCACCGGAAAGGCAAATCCAATGAATTTACTTCCTTTTTCTTTTAATAAAGTGTTTTCTATGGGTTTTTCTATGGTTTTATATTCGAACGTCATTATAGCCGGCTTTATAAATGCAAAAATATAAAATGTAGTGATCTGTTTGCATTTTCAGGAAACAAAGTATTTATTATTTGAAGAGAAATAAATAAAAAATCCTCAATGCTATGAGGATTTTTTTGCCCGGAGTGGTTTGGAGAGATTAAAATACGAGATCTCCACCAGGCCAGTTATTAAACTGATCGCAGGTGTTTGCTAGTGCCAGAATCGTTCTTTCCCGTGCATCAGTAATGCACCGATCACATGCCCAGATACCTCCCATATTTATACATGTACATCTAGGACCCGCATCTACAGACCACGACCCTCCACATGGTTCTGGACCAAATTCTCCTCCTAATACTTGCTTTAAATCATTTCTCGAAATCTTCTTTAAATTTTTCATGTTAATTTATTTTTAGTTACTAAAAATAAATAATTGACGATAATAATTGTAATTTTTTTTATAAAATGTTTTTATGTTAAATTGAATCTGAATCCCTTTAATTATAACATTATAAACAATGAAGCCGTCAATATTTTGACGGCTTGCTTTATCTTTGATGTGATACGCTGAATCCTTCTTCTATGATCCGCAATAATCTAAGGGAAGTAAACACATATAACTGACAGGAGTACAGAAATCCTGAGGACACTTGTCTCTACATCTTGTAGATTCCCCGGTAGGTAACGTACAGTTTACAAATTCTCCACCTGTAATACTTTTTAAACCAATTCTGGAAATTTTCTTTAGATTTTTCATTTAATTATAATTTGAAGTTCAAAGCTTTAATTCACTATGAAGTTAATTATTTATTTTAAATTAAAATGTGATTTTCTGAAAATTTTATTATGTTAAATTGATGTTGTTAAACTAGAGAATAGAAGAAAGGGTATGTCATTTTGGCATAAAAACTAACTTATATGTTTGGACGGTAAAAAGAAATTGTATTGTCTCTAACTGTTTTAACCTCGCGAGGTTTTAAATCCAGCTTAGGTGCCTTAGTCCCATTTTCCATTTTCAGTTCTTCATTTCTGATTACAATAGCTTCATCCCAAAGTCCTTCATTGATAAACTGTAGTAGAGTATAGCTGCCTCCTTCTATGATGACAGATTGGATCTGCTCCTTATAAAGAGCATTCATCAGATCCTGCAGGAAGTTTTCTTTTCCGGTTTTTATAAATTTAATATTATTTTCAGTTCCTTCTTTTTTGCTGTTGATTACCAAAGTTGGTGCTTCGTTATTATAAATTCTGAAATTTCTCGGTACTTTCAGATCAAAATCAATCAGAATTCTGACAGGGTTTACTCCTTCAGCATTTCTTACCGTTAGGCTCGGATTATCATTTAAAGCAGTTTGCGTTCCCACTAAGATAGCATGTTCGTCAGCTCTTAGCTGATGTACAAATTGGTTGACCAAAGAATTTGAAATGGCTGTTGGTTTAAAGTCTTTATCTAAAAATCCGTCTCCTGATTCTGCCCATTTCAAAATGATGTAGGGCCGTTTCTTTTCATGATAGGTGAAAAATCTTTTATTGAGTTCAATACATTCCCTTTCCAGTATTCCTGAAACCGCTTCAATACCTGCATCCTGAATGATCTTTTTTCCTTTCCCGTTTACTTTATCATGAGAATCCATAGCCCCAATAACTACTTTCCTGAAGCCAAGTTCTTTAATTTTTAAAGCACATGGCGGTGTTTTTCCGTAATGGGCGCACGGCTCCAGTGAAACATAGATCGTAGATTCTGGTATAAGATCTTTATTTTCTACAGAATTAATAGCATTAATCTCAGCGTGGTTTTCTCCGGCTTTATGATGGTATCCTTCACCAATGATCTTTCCGTTATGAATGATCACGCTACCTACAAGAGGGTTGGGGTAGGTTTTACCCAGCGCTTTTTGAGCGAGCTCAATGCATCTTTTTATATATAATTCGTCGTTGTTCATACAGTAAAAGAAAAAGCGAAGACAAATTTCTTTGCTCCGCCTTTTTTATATTATTTAATAGATTAATCTCCGGTAATGATATTGTGAAGATTCTGCCTTAAAGTTTCCAGATGAGCCTTCTTCTCGTCTATTGTATTGAACGTATCCTTAAGAAGAGGATTTTCTCTTGACGGCTTGTTGAAGAATGCCAGGTTGTTTTCCAGTTTTACAATTTCGCCTTCAAGATCAGAAATCTGGCTCTTGATTTTTCTGGCTTTATCTGTAAGCTGGTTTTCCGTTAAGCCTTCTTCTTTCAGCTCAAGTTCGTTGATTTTATTAAGCTTCAGCTTTTCTCTTAATGTTCTGTTGAACTCGGTATTGATTGAGATTTTATCTCTCGGTACTTTCCCGATGTTATTCCAGGCGGTTTTTATAGCTTCTATCCTTTCAATGCTGCCTTCGTCATTGGAAACAGTTTTCAGATCTTCCAGAATTTCTTTTTTCTGCTTATAATTCTCTTTCCAGTTATCGTTGGAGGCATTGTTTTTCTCTCTGTAATTGTTGAAGAACGTATTACAGGCATCACGGAATTCGTCCCAGATTTTATTGGTCATGCTCTTTGGAACGTGCCCGATTTTTTTCCAGTCTTCCTGTAGCTTTTTGAAAAGAGGAACGGCGATATCCCATTCTTCATTGTTCATATTGTCCTGAGCAGTCTGGATGAGTTTTAATTTCTCTTCCAGATTGGTTTGCTGAGAGCCTTTGAGAGATTTATAATAATTATTTTTTGTTGTATTGAAAGCTCTTAGTGTCGTTTTAAAATCATTCCAGTTCTGATTGGACAGTTTTCGGGGAACACTTCCTGTTTTTAAGAATTCAGTACGAAGGTCTTCAACTCTTTTGATCGAATTCTGCCAGTAGCTGTGGTTAGGCGTTTCGGAAGGTTCAGATAACTTTTTGATCTCTGCGATGATCTGGTTTTTCTTTTCCAGGTTATCATTTTGTTCGCCTTCAATAGCTGCAGAAAGTTCAGATTTTCTTTCGTGGATCTTGTTGGAGATCTCTTTGAATTCTTCCCATGTTTTTTCACGGAATTCTTCTGCTACAGGTTCAGCTTCTTCTTTCCAAAGTTTGTGAAGATACTGGAGCTCGTTCAGGGCTTTCTGAATTACAGGTTCACTTTCCAGTTCTTTAGCGCGTGCAATAATATGCTGTCTTTTCTCTAAATTATGGCTGAATTCCTGCTCGAGAAATTCTTTATTTAGGTCCAGCATCTGGTAAAACTGGTTCAGATGGTGGAAATAGTTATTATTAAGAATCTTGAATTCAGATTTTGCAACCTGACCGGCTTTTGACCATTCTTCTTTGATCTCGCGGATGGATTTGAAAAGATTGGTTCCCGGTTCAGAATTGGTATAAAGATTTTTAAGCCTTTCTATAATATTCTGGCGGTGATCAAGGTTCTTTTTCTGCTCTTCATCCTGAGATCTCTGATAGCTGTCATGTTTTTCCCTGAAAATATTAACCAAAGCGGAGAGTTTGGACTGTAAGGGGTGTTCATAACTGAAATTTTCAGGAGCATTCCCGCCTTCTACATACTCATGCTTTTTGTCTTCCACTTCATCATGAATATAATGACTTGCTTTTTCTTTTAACTGATTGAATCTTTTGAAATTTTCACCGGCATTGGCCGAATTGATAATAGCTTCCATTTCTTTCAAAGCATCAGCCAGGGAAATATCATCAGTATGCTCCTCTTCCAGATGCTCTGCATCGTCATCCTGAGCATTTTCGTTGTGAGATGCGGAGTTTTTTTGGGGCTCCTCTTGAGATACTTCGTTAGAATTTTTATTTTCTTCGTTTTCAGAAAGATTGTTTTCTGTAATCATAGCAAATCTTTTATGTGAGTGGCGTTAATATCCTTTTATATATAGCAGTAAAGCCAATTAAGGTACTAATTTAGGTTATTTTTTTTGAAAATTCCAAATTTCCCAAGCTTTTTCTGCTTGCTGCTCAAGCATATAATAACCATTGACTGTTTTGGCTCCTTTTTCGGAGGCTTTAAGGATGAATTGGGTGTAGTTCGGGTTGTAGATCAGATCAATAATCAGGTGTTCCGGGGTGATTCCTTCGAAAGGAAATTCCAGGCAGTCTTCCACATTTGGAAATGTACCTACAGGAGTGCACTGGATGATGATCTTATGGCCGCGGACTGTCTCGCTGTCAATATTTTTGAAATTGATTTCGGTATTTCTGGAAATGGTAATTGATGGAATTCCATGTTTTTCCATGATATATTTCACGGCTTTTGCAGCACCTCCGTTCCCCAGAATCAACGCTTTATTCTGATGGGCTTTTTTGTGAAGCAGGAGTGTTTTTTCAAAACCGAAAGCATCAGTATTATAGCCTGTTTTTTTACCGTCTCTGATCAGAACACAATTGACGGCGCCAATCTTTTTTGCTTCGTCGCTGAGCTCGTCAAGATAGTCAGCAATCTTTTCTTTGTAAGGAATGGTAACATTGAATCCTAAAATTTCAGGATCATTCATGAGGAGTTCTACTTCGTCAATTTCATTCAGGTCAAAAATATCGTAAGTAAAGTCTTTCAGCATCAGCTTCTGGAACTTGTCTTCAAAGAATTTTTTAGAAAAGGAATAGGAAATATTCTTTCCTATCAGTCCTAGCTTTTTATTGGAATCCATATATCAAAAATAAAAAAAAGACCGAATAAATCGGTCTTTGTGATCAAATATTTTTTACAGTTTAGTCTACGATGAATTTTGTAGAGAAATGGTCTGTTTTTAAGATGTAATTTCCTTTTGTTAGTCCTTTAATATTGATCTTATCAGAGTTTTTAAACGGATTTGAAATTACTTCAATCAGTTTTCCTGAAAGGTCATAGATCTCAGCTTTCGATATTTTGCTTAGATTTTCACCTTTTACGAATAATTCGTTATTTTTTACCGGGTTAGGGTAGATGGTGAATTCAGACTTGTTCTTTTTCACATCTGAAGTTCCTAATGAACCAAAGCATGTCCATGTAAGGTCATCTATGGCAACTCTATTCGAACCCGGATTAGTGATCTTAATAATTGCATTTCCACTGATATTCGCGTTAACTGTTGTCGTAGTTACTGTTGTACTGTATGGAACAGTTCCTATCACAGTTCCATTAACTTCAATATTTAAATTACCATTTGAACCATTAGTAAATTTTCGTTGAGTGGTTATTGTTATAGCTTGTACTCCTCCTGAAATTGTAGAACTTGTCAAATTTCCACCTTGAATAGTAATTGCCCTTCCGTTAATGGTCTGGTCTGTTCTTGCAAAGTTAGCTGTCCATGTAATATTATTATTGGTCCAAGTTCTGGTTTCGTAGCCAGAGCTATTAGCAGGAATTGTTTCAAAGTTTTCTGTTCCACAGCTTGTATTTCCGCCAGGCTGTCCTGCCAGTGTTGTTCCATCTGCGTTGTTACTCGGTGAAGAAGAGTTTCCTGAAGCATCTTTAGCAATCACATAGAAAGTATAAGTAGTAGACGGAGATAATCCCTGAACAGTTGCTGTAGTTCCTGAAACTGTAGTTTTCAGTGTTCCGTTCATATATACATCATAAGCTGTAACACCAATATTATCCGTAGCAGCTGTCCAGCTTAAAGAAATGGTATTGGAAGTTGGATTCTGAGTAATAAGATTGGTAGCAGCAGTTGGAGCCTGTGTATCTATAACCGGTGCTCCCCAGATCTGTTCAGCATAAGCCGGATTGTCTATAAATGGATTTCTGTTTCCCTGATAAGTATAAGATGCGTTGTTTCTGGAAATCTCTTCAGGAGAAACGGGATCTACTGCATGCCATACTAAAAGCTGGTTCAGCTCCCATGGCTGAAGCCCCGGATAAGCGGATCCGCCCAGCATATTTCCGGTACTGAAAACTGAAAGCCCAGCTTCATATCTCGTTACAAAATAAAAGATCATTCTGGCTACATCACCTTTAAAAGCATCGATGGGCTCAAATACAGTCCCTCCATATCCAGGTGATGCTGAATTTCCAAGTTTAGATCCGTTTTCTGATGTAAAAGAAGCAATTTGTACTTTACCAAAAGGGTAATTAGATCTTATACCATTCACTTTTCCGTCGGTTGCCCGGATGAAATGAATATCTGATACCATTGGACTGGCTTCATTGAATAAGCTTTGAGGTACAATATGTTCTCTGTTGTAGCAGTCTCCTTCGCCGTTATATCCACTACTGCCACACTGGTTTGTACCTAGCGTGTATGTGTAAGGATCCTGACTGTTTGGTTTTTCAGAATAAATATCCAGAATCGTTCCGTCATTTTCGTAAAAAAAGTCACGGTCAGTCGTTGCATAGCCTGTCCATAGGCCACCGTAACCATGGTCCTGATGACCTTGTTCAATTATGCCTTTAAGTGCAGTTTTAAGTGGAGCACCCGTAAACCCGGCAGCTGCATTATAATAACCGGCAGGAGCCTGTGCTGAAGCAAACATAAATGTAATACTCAGCAGAAAAAAAGATAAAATTCGTTTCATTTAAAAAAAATTGGGCCGTAAAGGTACAAAAAATTGAAAATGGACTGATTTTATTTCAAAACGGATATGTTAACTTTTAGTAATATAGTCTTTGCTGATTTTGGAAAAGAACCAAGAAATGATGATTCCGAAAAGGGAGGCGGTGAACGCCACGATAAGATAATTTTTCCCAACAATTTTTACGGGGAAGGGAAGTATCTCATTAGCTCTGAAGAATTCTGTATAAAGTTGGAAATAGCAGAGTAGGGTTCCTGCGATCAGCCCAGAGATCACTCCGGAAATCACAATAAGAAGTCCGGTATAGAAATAGGTCATTCTCAGATGACTGATCGGAAAACCGAGTGAAATAAGGGATCTTGACTGTTCTCTTTTGTCAAGCTGTAGAATAATAATAGCTCCTGCCAGATTGAAAGTCGTAATGAAAATTACCAGGGCAAAAATGAGATAGATGAACATTTTTTCTGTATTGATCATCTTCCAGAATGCTGCATTTTCTTCTTCCTTGGTTTTTATTTCAATATTTTTACCCAATGAAGTAAGAAGGCTCTGCTTTACAGCATCAGCATTTTCAGGATTTCTTAATTTAATTACAATCTGGTACGCTGATTTTTTTGGAAGGCTGAGTAATTCCTCCGTCAGTTCTATTGGGGCAATGATGTAACTATCCAGCTGCTCTTTTCCCGGAAAAACCCCTGTCACAAGAAAATCCTTTTTATTATAGATATCGTCCTCTTTGTTAATGATGCCGGTTCCAGGCTTAGGCATAAAGATTGTAGCATAATTGCTTGTTGAATCTATGGGAATAGAAAGCCTGTTGTGCAGGTTTGTTTCCATCAACACTTCATTAGAGAACTCAAAACTTGGATAAGTTCCATAGAATACATCCTTATCAATAGGATTGACCTTTGTATAAGCGGAATCAACTCCTCTTAAGTAAGCAATGTCGCCTTTGCCTTTATAATTGACATACACCTTTTCCTCAATGACCCGGGAAAAATTGCTGATTGCTTTATTGTTTTTTAAAACTGTAGTGACTTTATCCAGATCTTTCACTGTTTTTCCTGAAACACTTTTCAGGGTGAGATCTGCATGAAGGTTGGAAATCAGGTCTTTGTTCAGAGTTTCAAGGCCTGAGAATACTGAAATAATCACAAACATTGCAGTCACAGCAACCGTCATGGCACCTACCGAAAGCCACGTTATGAACGTCACGGCGGTACTTCCCTTTTTAGCCAAAAGGTATCTGGATGCTATGTAAAATGCAATATTTTTCAAGATTTATAAAACCGGATTGTCGCCTTCGCCTCTTAATTCTCTTTCCAATTTTTCAACATCATCAAGAGCAGTGTCCAGATAAAAGTTAAGCTGCGGAATTATACGTACCTGTTTTGCCATTTTCTGGCCGATAAAATTTCTGTATTGAGGTTTGTTTTCTTCAATTTCTTTCATCACCGCAGAACGGAATTCCTGCGGGAAAATGCTCAAATAAATTTTAGCGATACCCAGATCTGCCGATATTTTTACATCCGAAACAGATACCAATATGCTCTGCTTGCTTTCTGAAGCCTGTTTGCGGAAAAGCTCTGCGAAGTCTTCCTGAATGATCTGTGCTACTTTTCTTTGTCTGTTACTTTCCATAAGTTATGCAAATTTAGTACTTTTGTTTGAATTGATACCTTTGAAATTCAGCTCCGGTATCAAATTTACGATTTAATTATATTTATTACTACTTATGAAGCTAGAACATATCGGTATTGCCGTAAAATCTTTAGGGGTCTCAGATGACCTTTTCTCCAGGTTATTAGGAAAAGAATCTTACAAAAAAGAAAGTGTGGAAAGGGAAGGGGTAGTTACTTCTTTTTACGGAACCGGGGAAAGCAAAATTGAGCTGTTAGAAGCCAGTAATCCGGAAAGCCCGATCTCAAAATTTATCGATAAAAAGGGTGAAGGTATCCATCATCTTGCATTTGGTGTAGAAAATATCCTTGAAGAGATTGAAAGATTAAAAAAAGAAGGTTTCCAGTTTATCTCTGAAGAACCGAAAGAAGGTGCTGATAACAAATTAGTTGTCTTCCTGCACCCAAAATCGACAAATGGAGTGTTGGTAGAACTTTGTCAAGAAAAGCAATAAAAAGTTTTGTGGTGAAGGAAATTTTACTATTTTTGCAATCACAAAATTTAACCAAGTTTTGAGGTCCTATAGCTCAGTTGGTTAGAGCACCTGACTCATAATCAGGTGGTCCCTGGTTCGAGCCCAGGTGGGACCACTTTTTAAATCAAGCACTTACAGAAATGTAGGTGCTTTTTTTATTTTTTGACTGCAACAATACTGCAACATTTTATTATTTTTGAGTTGTGAACAATGAACTACTATATCCATTCAAAAACCTTGAGATTTATCTTAAAACGATAGATGCTAACTTAAATAGTTTTTATAATTCATTTAAACTTGATGCTTTTGCCCGAAGAATTGTACCTAATGGCATTGATAAAGAAAACATGCAGGTTTCTATGCTGAAAGACTACTATAAAGACGATGAAAATCCTGTACAAATATTTACTTTTAGTGAAGAAGCCGGAAATATGATTCTCAATCTGCTGACTAAGGGATTTGCTAATGTGGATAAAGCTCTTGAACTTCAACGAAAGCTAAGCAAAAATAGAGTTCTGGTTTATTTAGATACCCTTAATACCCAGTTAACAGAAGTCTTCACAAAAGACTTGATTGATAAGTACACATTTCTGGAACAATACAGAACAATGGCTTTTCAAAACATAGAAGAACTTGTTTTTCAGGAAAAGGAACAATTTCCTAGCTTCCCACCTCTTAATTTTATTGTAAGAGAAGGAGAAAACGTAATCTCTAAACTAGAAACGCTATATTCACTATTAATCAGTTATTCTCTTATCTCTTGTACTAAAGAAGATTTTATCAAAGCATTTACAGGTCATAAAATAGATAAAGGAATCAACTGGATCGCAAAAAGCCCTAAGAATAATACAACCAATAAGCCTTTACTGGTATACTTTTTCAGGCAATTAATGAATAACAGGTATATTAAAGCTTCTTTTCGTAATGATGAGAATCATTATCTAACTACTCTATTCAGAAATAGAGACGGATCAGAATTTACTTCAAGGCAGCTTTCTTCAGCAAAGTATGATATGTCTGATAATAAATCTGCACAACAAGAACTTATAGACGATATTATTTCTCAATTATAATTTTACAACACATAATAATATACCCTGATATACCCTGATATCAGGGTAATTCTATTGATTATAAGAGTATTCCTTGCTTTTCTTTGCCATCGAATTTGAAGTCCAAATTGAATGACGTCAAGACTTCATAAAATTTAATATCATGACAAAAGATAAGTTTAATCAAAATGAAAATTTCCTTAGTAAACAAGCACTTGTTGAAAAGGAAATCTTAAGCTTTAAAGAAGCACTAGTGTACTTAGATGTATCACCAAGTTTACTTTACAAACTAACATCCCAGCGAACAATCACGTATTTTAAGCCCAATGGTGGTAAAATCTATTTCAAGAAAACAGACTTGGATAGCTGGATGCTTCAAAATGAGAATAAAAGCAAGGAGCTTTTAGAAGAAGAATTATTGAATAAATTAAAAGTGAGAAAAGATGTATAAGAAATTAGAAAATTATAGAATAAAACATGAAAATGAAGTAAATTTTCATGAATTTAATAAAAGGATTTTGAGAACTGTTGAAAAAATTTCAATTACGGAGGTTGCTGCTAATAGTTTTCATTATGAAGTAGATCAAAAAACTAATAGAGGTATTCGTATTTCTTATTTTCCAGAAAAAACTGAAATTTCAATTTTTCCTTCAAGTAGTAAATATGACTATAAATTAGCTGACGTGTTGGTCAATTACTTAGTTTTTTATTCGAATGGTTTTTTCCTGGATACTTCACCAAAAAGTAAAAATAATCCTCCTTATGATGATAGGATGAAGAATGATAATCGTGGGTATTTTATTATTCCAGAGGTCATTAAAAATACCAGTACTAAAATATTAAAAGGATAAGATTATGGAAGAGATAAAAATAAATGGCGGCGTGACCAATGAACTTATAGAAGAAGGAGTATATCGTAGGCTGCCTAAAATACTGCAAAATATTACCAATCCATTTACAGGACGTGAAAGAGATATAATATTAACATCAGCTATTGGAGTATTAAGTGCTTGTTTACCCAATCTGTATGGGGTTTATGATGGAGATAAAATTTATTCCAATCTGTATGTAATGATTACTGCTCCGGCAGCATCAGGTAAAGGAGTTATGAATAAATCAAGGATTTTAATTGATAAAATTCATGATAAAGTTCTAAAAGATAGCATCAATATTCAGAAAAACTGTAAAGAAGAAAAAAAGAAGTCAAAAGAAAAAGACTCTGATAATTGTCCATCATTAGAAATCAAAATATTGCCAGCCAATATTTCCACAGCAGAAATGTATACCTATATGGGAGCATCTAATCATGGATTACTGATTATGGAATCAGAAGCAGATACTATGAGTAATATGCTCAATAATGACTGGAGTAATTATTCTGATATACTGAGAAAATGTTTTCACCATGAGCCAATTTCGATCAGTAGAAAAATGGAGAAAATATTTGAAGATATTAAAGAACCAAAGCTGTCTTTGGTAATGAGCGGAACACCGGAACAATTAAAGACGTTGATTAAATCAAAAGAAAATGGATTGTATTCACGGTTTATTGTATACACATTTGATGAAATCAATCAATTCAAAAATGTATTTTCGATCAATACCAGGAGCTATAATGCTATATTTGAAGAAGAAGCAAAAAAAATATTTAATCTTTATGAAGTACTAGCAAGTTTAAAACAAGAGATAGAGTTTAAGTTTACTAAAAATCAGGTAGAAAAATTTCTGAAAGAACTTATCGCAATACATAAGATAATATTAGACGATCATCCGCAATCTTTTATATCTAATCTCAATAGGCATGGGCTTATTTTATTCAGAATAGCCATGATATTAACAGCTTTACGCAATATAGATAATATTTCTGGTACTGGTAAAGAATTAGTCTGTTCTAATGTGGATTTTATATTGGCACTAGAAATAACAAAAGCTTTTCTGAAGCATTCATTGGTTACTTATAATACATTCGATGATGGTATATTGTCAGAAAATGATGAAAAATTACTGTTTGGATTACCTTTTAAGTTTACTAGAGCCGAAGCAATTGAATTGGCAGAAGAGCATAATATACCTAAAAGAACAATGGATGATAAGCTTAAGCAGTGGAAGAAAAAGAACATCATTAGTCCTATAAAACAAGGACTTTACAGACGAAATAAAAATTTCATGTAAAGGATGTAAAAGTTGCAATTTTTGCAATTTCAAAAGACTACACTAATACTGCCCAATTTATCAAATACCACATTGGGCAGTTATTTCTTCAATTTTAACATTTATAAATATGAACACAAGTATAAAAATTGTACTTGACAGTAGACCTGTGTCTAATAATTTGTACACGGTCTACCTTAGGATTATCAAGGATAGGAAAAGAAAAAACATAGCCTTGGGCTTAAAATGTAGGAAAGAACATTTTGAAAATGAACAGTTCCTTAAAGGTCATCCGGACTATAAAGTCGAAAATAGTCTGCTTATCAGCTTCAAGGCAAGAGCCAATAAGATTATAAGAGACTTTCAGAATGAAGGAAAAAACTTCGGCCTTGATGAGTTTGAATATAAGTTCAAGAATAAAACAACGGAACAGAATGTCCTTGTAGCTGGGTTCTTTGATGAAATCATTGATGAACTAACCCGGTCAGGAAGGATTGGAAATGCGAAGGCATATAAAGATACCAAAGATTCATTTGTGAGTTTTGGCGGTAAAAAATTACGACTTCGAGATATTACTCCTGTTTTGCTGGAAAAGTACGAAGTCAGTTTAAGGGAAAGAGGAAACGGTAATGGTGGAATAAGCTTTAAGATGAGACATTTAAGGGCATTGGTCAATAAAGCCATAAAACGTAAGCTTATCACGAAAGAAAATTATCCATTTGAGACTTATAAAGTTTCAAAGCTTAAATCGGTAAACAATAAGAAGGCACTTAGTATAGAGGAGTTTAAAAAGTTGAAAGATGTTGATTTATCCAAGTCGCCACATCTTCATGAAGCATACAACTATTTTATGTTTTCCATCTATGCAAGGGGAATGAACTTTATTGATATGATGAAGCTTAAATGGTCAGATATTCAGGACGGTAGGATTTATTACGTAAGGTCTAAAACGAAAGCCAGTTTTAATATCGAGATTAACCCTGCTATGCAGGAGATAATAGATCTATACAAAGCTCAGGGAAGAAAAAGTCAATATGTATTTCCGATTCTACTGAAAGATGATTTGACACCTGTTCAGATTGCCAATAGAAAACATAAGGTATTAAGCAGGTACAATTCCAAATTAAAAGAAATTGGAAAATTGGCAGGTATTGATAAATCTGTTACCTCTTACGTTGCAAGACACAGTTTTGCTACCATACTGAAATATTTAGGAACAAGTGTATCAAAGATTTCAGAGATGATGGGCCATAGTGACGTTCAGATTACCATGACTTATCTTAAAGATTTTGAAAATGAAGATTTGGATCAGGAAATAAACAAACTAATAGAATTATAAGAGTAGATACAAAAGAATCAATAATAGCCGAGGGTTAATTGCAATATGTGATTAACCTTTTTTCATTTAAAAAATTAACATTTAAACAAAGAATATTAACCATTAAATTTTAAAACGTATGCAATTAAAACAATCACAGAGGCAACAGGTAAAGCTCAGATTAGGACTATCAGGAGCATCAGGCTTTGGAAAGACTAAATCAGCCCTATTATTAGCTTATGGAATGACACAAGATTGGAGTAAGATTGCTGTCATTGACACAGAAAACTCCTCTGCTTCTCTTTATTCAGACTTAGGAAATTACAATGTACTTGACTTGCAATCTCCCTATTCTCCTGAAAGGTATATACAGGCTATAGAACTATGTGAGAAATCAGGAATTGAGGTCATTATTATTGATAGCGCATCTCATGAATGGAATGGTACTGGTGGATGTCTCGATATTCATGAGAAACTAGGTGGCAGATTTCAAGACTGGTCTAATCTCACACCAAGGCATCAGGCATTTATCAATAAAATTCTACAATCAAGTTGTCATATCATTACTACTACCAGGAGAAAAATAGATTACTCTTTAGATGTTGGAAGCAATGGCAAAACCCAAGTAGTGAAGCATGGAACCAAAGAAATCACCAGAGAAGGCTTTGAATATGAATTGACGATTAATTTCGAGTTAGTTAATGAGAATCACTTAGCTAAAGCAAGTAAAGATAGAACAGGGCTATTTATGAACAGACCTGAATTTATTATCACTTCTGAAATAGGCAGAATAATTTTAGAGTGGTGTAATTCCGGTATTGCAGAAACTGCAAGTTTTGCAACCTCTTCTGAATTCTCTGTGACTTCTGCGAACTCAACAGATTATTTTGGTCCTGGTGATGCGCGCTTCTCCAACGGTAACAATAATATAAGTAAAGATAGTATTTTAAATAGAATTAGTACCAGCAATACCATTGCAGAACTTTTGGCTATTTACAAACAGTACCCGGAATTTCAACAGGAATTGAAGTCTGCGTACGAAACAAGAAAATCATTTTTAATCAAATTATCCAATCCTCAAAACTTTTCAACTAATGGACACCATTAATAAAATAAGACCTGCTTCCTTAGAAAAAATCTTTAAATAAGAAGTATTTGAGCTTCGACCAGCTCAAACAACCAATGATATCTTCTGCTATTGCTATTGTTTCAACCGAGATAAAACGAAAATCAGAGACAGAATCAGAACAAGAGAAACAATACAAACCTCTGGAAATGACTACCTTCTTCTAAGAACTGAAGTTTACCAGGAGCAAAAGCAATCAGAAGAGAGACAATACGAGAATAAACCGTTCATTGAAGCAAATACGCAAGGGGTTAAAAAGACTTGCTGGGCCACCAAAAAACTATCTATTACGAAAGAATGGCATTTATAATAAGATTTGAATGTGTTTGAGTTTTCAAAAGGTATTCAGAAAATACTTAATGGTAATTAAGATTACTGTTGGTTTTCGAGTTAGAGACTGCCCCATTAATTTGGGGTGGTTTTATTTTATACTTATTTTTGGAATAAGATTCAGATTATTCATCCAAGTCTTAGCTTTTTAACTTACACACTTCTTGAGAATAGTATCTTTAATTTATATAGTTATATAATAGTATCAATTATTCTTTAAAACCTCCTTTTTTAGCCTTGTTTAAATTCAGGAGAGCAATTATTTTGTTTCTTTCAGTTAAAGTCTTTTTACCTTCTGCAAGATCATTCATGAAGACATATTCAAAACTCCTTAAATATCTGTTTTTCTTATCCCAGTTTACAATTTTTTGAATTAGTTCAAGTGTAATTTCCGACTGTTTTTCTTTTACCGGAACTATATCTTCAGAGAGATTATCAACTTCTGCTAAAATTTCCGGAGCTATTTCAAGGACTCTATCTATTATTATCAGTCCGTTTGCAATTTCTCTGTCTGGTAACTGTGAATTACTTTTTAAACGTTTGGAAATAGAATTAGCTATGTTCTGTAAGTTAAGAGACATATTGTCAGTTTCTCGTCCCCAGTTTTCAATTTTTCTCCAAATTATAGACGGAACAGATTTAATGACCTCTATTTTCTGAATTTTTTCATTTTCTATTACTTCATCCTCAGACATTTGTTTTCTGTTACTGACAATTTTTTCATTGATAAAATCATCCTTAATGGAATGATAATCTAAATCAAAATCTTGTTGTTTTACCAGCTCCCAGCAAGCTTCTTTTCTTGCCCACATTTCAATTAATGATTCAGGACTGTTAGCTTTTAAAAAAACATCCATTTTAACCATTAAATTATATAAAAAGTTTCTCAGATTATCTGATATATCCTGATTTTTCCAAATTTTATATAGGTCAAGTTTATAATTGGTTTTATATCCAAAATATGTAATGGAGTAAGGTACTGTGATAAATCTTAAGTCACCAATAGCATTAGGCTTTATACCATATAGTTTTTCACAGGCTTTATAGAGTATAGATTTTGCAATAGTATCTTCGTAATAGATATTGTCATGCTCTATTTTTATATTTGTATTATAGAGGATAAACTGATTGTAGTTCTTGACATTTTTAATAACAAAGTGAGGGGCAATAACCAGCTTTTTACCTTCATATACTTCTTGGTAAGAATTAATATATTTCGCCAGCTGCTCTTTTGTGAACATTTGACTTCTGGGATGCTTCAGGTCGAACGCTTTTTGTCTGGAACGAGTAAAACCCTCTTTTAATCTCGCATTTTTATATTGTCCTCTTGCTCTTTCATAGAACCATTTTGTTTGGGTTGGATTTTTTTCTGAATGAGGTGTTACAATTGCTCTTGAAAGCTTTTCAAAATGGATGTGGTAAGGTCTGTTACTACTTAAATCTGCAATCGAAATCTTATTTTGAGTATTTGCGTATTCAGCAATTCGGGATACAATTTCACCAAAGTTCTCACTGTTTTTGACAACAGATAATTTAACTTGTACAAAAATATTGGAAACATCAGCTTTATCTTTTTTAAAAGTATGATAAATAGAAGCCGTTGTTTGTCCACCATTTACAATCTGTAAATCATTTACTTTAGAAATTATAAGACCTTTTCCCTTACTGTCTCTTTCAAGTTCAATATGATTTGCTGTTGCTGCAATTCCATTATTAAAAGCCAAAAACATTTGTGGTTCTTTTAAAATTGTATTTCTGATCCCTTTATTAATTTTTCCCGTAAACTGTAAAAATGAGCGGACATTTTGCTCTAATAAACGTGAACCAAAACGTTCATATATGTTTGCGAGAGCTGTTCCCGGAATTATTGCAAGATAAGATTTATAATTATCGTTTTCAGAAGGAGATTCTATACACGGAATTTCAAAACCATCTGCTTTGAAATCGAGTTCTATTGGAATATGCGATTTTTCAGTAATATTGTAAAGATAGTTTAAATCCACAATTCTGGTATACACAGAAAATCCACTTATAGAGTCAGATTTTGGAAGCTCATTTGAAAAAATTCCATCCGTAAGAATTATTGCATTTACTCTTATAAGATTTTCTCTCAACTCTTGACTTGATGCCAATTCATTAGCTAGCTGAAAAATATCTGAAGATTCCTCAATTTCATTTACGTAATCTTTGTAAACAGCTTTTCTGAAAAAGTTTAAGATTCTCTTTTGTGCTGTCTCTGTTTCTGCTGAGGTGGTTCTTGCAGGTTCATCAGTTCCTTTTAAAATAGTAATAAAAAGATCCAACGTTTCATAATTGTCAGAAATAGAATATGCATTGATCTGATGTTGGTTTTTTGTGCCAACACCTTTTTTATCATATGCCAATCTAACATTTTCAGTTTCTCCTGCTGATACCAGAAGGTCAACAGCAATTTGGGTGAAAATCTGTTCAGTATTTCCTCCCTCTTCTTCGCTTAGTTGTGTTGCTCTTATATCCTGAAGAAGATTTTGATAAAACCGTAAAAGTTCCATGCCTTCTTGAACTGTACTCATATTTTAAGGTTTTACAATGTTAAATACGGTAATTTCATCTTTTATAAAAGAAGTACATTGTGATGCAATAATTGAGTATTTTACATCCCCTACGCCGGGACGTACATCATTCTCTTCTATTCTCGGAAAATCATTCTCCACTTTATAAAAAGTATTTTCTCTAACAAAATATCCTATCTCTTCATATAGGTTTCTTTGCCGATCAAAATATCCGACTTCATAAATTTTATTTTTAAACCTGTTTAGAGCAATTGTTTCTGACTGCAGAATTTCAGAAACAGAATCAATAATGTCATTTAATGTTTCACCGGAGCTTTGCATTTTTTCCAATGATATATGGTAGAGAAAAAGATTTTCTAGGTGACTTGTGTCTAATTGTCTCTCATTGCTGATATGAACTTTCTGATGATTGTTTCCGTGTGTGGTTTTTACTTCAACTGCCCAATTCTGATTTTGAAAATCTCTTACCTGCATTTCTGTACCTACCCAGGTATTCAGAACGGCCAGATGATTGCTTTTTGACTGCAAAAATTTTTTCAAAAAATAAAGTTCTCCGTATAACCCACGTTGTTCCTCTGCCGTTAATCCTTGTAATCCAATTTTGTTGAACAATGACTTCCATTTCTCAAACCTGTTCAGTATTTCTTTGACTAGCTTTCTTTCATTGGTCTCACTGGCAATACTGTTAATCAGATCTTCGCATAAAACTGTAAAGATGTCCTTATGCTGAAAGTTAAGTAACTTAAACAACAAAGCATTTTTTCCTGTTTCGGTAGGCGAGGGGTATAAATCAACTTCGATTTCCTGCAAGTTTGAGAAATTAGAAATATTAACTTCAATAGTATCACTTATCGAAACACAAATACACAATAATTTTTCGGGATGTTGCATAGCAACATATATATCGGGCAATACCGAACCTGAATATCTGCGAAGCAATAAACCTTTAATGAAAGATTTGTCATTCGCTAATTCGTCCCATATCTGATTAATCTTCGTCATCTTCAATATCATCTAAATTGTCATCAATATCAAATAATGGCAATAACTGCTGATGTACCGCATACGAAACAGAATGGCTGTACCGGCTTTTCGGAAAACTAACAGCAAAACCAACAATCGGTTCACTTCCAGCTGGCATTCCTGCATTTTCCGCATCAATTAAATACAAAAGTAATAATGGATTTTCAGGGCTTCTGAACTCATTTCTCACAATTTCTCCTTTCGGAAAATCATTTTTGTATTCACTGTTTTGATTTCTGAAATAGGCTTTTGTTCTTTCCAATGCTCTGTTGTAATCTTCTTTACTCAAATCAAAAAATTCATCTTTAGGTCTGATGATATGATTCTTTATAATGTGTAAATTGTGGTCATCATTTTTATTTTTGTCGTTAGAACGAATTACACAACCAATCTGGTTAATTCCATTTGAAGCATTGAGATTATAAGAAGAATCTGCATTACTTTTGGTTACCAGTGCTACGCTCCAATTTGTCAGTTCATTGCTTTTTACTGAAATATCAATATAATCCAATAATTTGGACGGCTCTACTTTTTTCAGGTTCTCAGAAACTTTGAATCGCTGGAAAAATGGTCGTACCAAATCCACAGGGACATTTCTCCATAAAAAATGATTGTGTCTTGTTTCAAAAGATTCTGAAAGTGAATTGATAAGGTTCTTTGTTACCTTCAAATTAGCATTAATTGTAATTGGACTTTTCTGTAACTGATAAGATTCTACCAACCTGCCAGACCAGGAAACGTCAATATTTACGGCTCTTCGGATTTTATTTGAAGCCGAAATTTGCAAAACGCCCGGATGTGTCCTTACTCTTAAAGCATATTGTTCGGGTGTACTTCCAGCCACTTCTGACATATAATCAAATTCGCTTCTTAATTCTTCGGAAGCCAACGTTATATGACAAAACCATTCGTTCAGTTCTCGGCTTGTAAACAATCTGCATAAATCAACATATCCCGGTCTGTAACCAAACCAGCGACCCATTTGCATCAAAGTATCGTACATTCTTGAAGCTCGTAAATAATAACTAACGGATAAGCCTTCCAAAGTCAAACCTCTTGAAAGTTTATCTCCTCCGATTGCAATTACAGAAAGTCCGTTTTTATGGTCAAAATAGTTTAACGCATCGCCTGAACCTCCGTTAATTTCTTTCACTTCAATTTTTGCAACAGCACTACGCAAATGAGGCAAAACATCTTCCCAATTGTGAACACTTACCAAAGTATCAACATCGGGCATTGTATCAGAAATCGTTTGTGAAACTGTTTTGAAACTTTTATAAGTTTCGGTAATTGTTTCTCCTTTGTATTCATAAGAGTATTCTTTGTCCTCTTCAAATGTTTTACGGATTTCGTCCAATACTGACGGAATTTTCATCTCAATTCCTCTACGATAAAAATCAAAAGTATTTTCGACAAGTGTTTTAATATGAGCTTGCCAAACAGTGTATCTGCTAATATGAATAAGCATTGAATTATGTACATGAATTTGGCCTCTTAACCGTCTAATAGTACAAGTAAGTATAAAGCATTTAATTGCTGTTCGTAAAGATTCTGGGAGTTCGTCAGGAAGTTTTACTAATCTTTTGTTTTCGTCTGACAATTGCTCATATTTCTCATTCTTCCTTAAAGCTCTGTGTCTATTTGGTATCAGCTCTTTATAATCATCCACACGGTTTACAATTGGTAAAACATTTTCAGAGTCATCTTCATCTTCCAAAACTTTTATGCCAAATACTTTTTCAGGACCAATATAATTCGTTGGTGCAGGAATATTGATGATAAAATCTCTTGGGAATAAATCATCCTCCACAATTGGAATGAAAATGTTAGCAAACGGGGTTGCTGTATAACCTACATAACCACTACGGTCAAAAAGATTCAGTATGTTTCTGATATGCTCATTGATTCTTGTAGCCCTGTCATTTTCTTTGTTTGTGTTGATAGAAGCATTATCTGCTTCATCGTCAATAAGTAATAAAGATTTGTTTCTGATAGCTTTTCTTCCATCAGGTAGCTCTTCTGTTTGTGCATTTAGCCATAGATAGAGTCTTTCCAAAACCCTGGAATTTTTTTTAACTACAGCAATTATTGGTTCTGAAGTATTGAAGTTGATACCCATTGAGTTTGCAGCCCCTGCTGTAAAGTCTCCTTTTTCCAGACTTGAGGTTAGGGAATGGGCAATACCAATCTGATCTAATTTTCCAACCCCAATTGTTACTCCGTTTTTATCAAATGCTCTCTGATGTTGTGTATCGAAGCCCAAAAAACCTTCGTCCAAACGTAATTGTGTTTGACTTCTTAAATTATTATGTATACCCGCTAAAACAATTATAAGCCTAAAACCAGCATCTGCTGCTTTAGATATCAGTCCAGTATAGTTTGAAGTTTTTCCTGACTGAACTTGTCCAACAACCAATCCTCTCTTACTTACAATAATGTTTTCACTTGGATTGAATAGTCCATCCAAAGTTCTGTCTGTCAGTTTGTCTATTTGGTTTAATACAATGTCAGAATAGTTTTTCTCTATTTGTAGATAGTCTCTGTATCTGTTCCAGAAATTCCATTTAATATCAGCTTTTACATCTCCAATCCATGGTCTGCGTCTTTCTTCTGCTTCAATTATACGGAAGTCATCCATTCTGATATTATATAATGACTCGATCTCACGAATTAAAAAATTCCTGTCAATTTCTTTATATATAGGAATAATTAGAACATTATCGACAGCTTCTTCTATTTGCTCTTTGGTTATAGAGCCTGTTGAAGGTAATAAGGTTCTGATTGTTTTTATTACTTGTTGTATCATGGTGTTAGTTTAAAAATTCAAGAAAATGGGCAAAATTGTTGAATGGTTCTATATTTATGATGATTGCTTTTGCTTGTTCACTGGATTTACCTTGATCAGTAAGATTTGTATACATTGACTGCATTGTATTTTTTATTATCTCATGATCTATCCCTTCAAAAGGCTTTCCCTGTAATTCTGGGACTTCACTTTCTTTAATGAAAATTGATTTTGTAGGTATTGTTTCCTCTATGAATCTGATCAGTACCTCAATTGCTTTTTCGGGTTCATTTTTAGCCTGTCCTTTTATTTTTTCCAGAATAGGGTGTTCACGGTTGATTTTATAAAACCACTTGTCTCCACGTTTATGGTCAATCCATAGCGGTATAAATTTTTGTCCGATAATAGGTTTTACGCTTTTTCCCTTGTGTCTGTAAACTTCTACAGCTTGTGCTCTTACTTTCATTGCATAGGCTTTAATTTGTTCTCTGAAAGCAAGTGGTGGACGAGCAACAGATTTTTTTATATCAATCTGCCACTCAGTATCCAATGTATTGGGTAGTTCTATTTGTATTCTTGTAAGTTTGTAATGTTCCTCTTTTCTAAAAAGTCCCAACCAATCACCAGCTAAAAGTAGACGATCATTTCTATATATATAAAAGCCCTGCTGCTCATTCCATCCTTTTAATCCCTCTGCCGTTTTATATTTTTCTTCAGAAATTTTCGACTTGTGAGGTAAAACATAACCTTCAATTTTTACAATTCCTTGTTGAACTTTTTCCTCCGGGAAAATTTGTGTTGATGGCTCATCAAGTAAAAAAGGGTTCCACGGAGTAATTTCTTCGTTCTGAAAATATATTTTAATCTTCCCCTGCTCTATGAATTTATGAAAAACCATACATAGATGTCTTTTAACCTGCTCCATGATAAGTAAAAATTTATCAAGAGCTTTTTGATCATCCTGTCTGAAATTTTTCACCAGTCTGTCAATATCATTCCATATTACAATAGTGCCTGAATGAAGATCAGAAAGTTCCTTTTCAAATCTCTCATCAGGAAGATATTTTATTAAATTCCATTTTCCTGTACTGTTAACAAAATCTAAATCCCATGTCCAGTAAACTGAATTATAATTAGCTTTTTTACTGATAACAGTTAGTTTTCTTGCCTGTGAGAAAGAGGCTGTTTTAAGACCTAATCCAAACCTGCCCAAATCTTTATCATCTCTATCATGCAAAGGATTTTTACTGCCAGGTTTCATTGCCTGAATAAGCTCAGTGCCATTCATGCCGGAACCATCATCTTTAACTGAAAGCCATGTTGCAGAACCTAACCACTCAAAATTTATCCAGATATGTTTGGCATTAGCTGAAACTGAGTTGTCTATAATATCTGCAACAGCGGTTTCTATATTATACCCAATTGCACGTAAAGTTTCAATCATTGAAGATGCTTCAGGTATGGCAGAAACTGTTTCTAATAGTGAGTAGTCAATAGCTTTCATTAATATCCAATTATTAAAATTCCTTTTAATGGTAGTTTCAGTCTTCCAGAAGTAAAAAGTGTATCAAAAAAGGTAACTACATTTTGAAAATCTGGGTTTTTTCTATAAATTTTTCTGACAGCAATAACCAAATAATCTACATCAGTCATCATACATGCCTGAAATAAATCTTTTAAAAACTGATAGTTTGCAACAGCCCTGCCTGCTTCTATTTCTATCACAGTTTTCGTTATAGAATTAAAACCATCTGCATCAAAATACTTTTCTAACTTACCATTAATTCCAAACAGAACTGGTATTTTAATCTTATCGTTGCTTTTTTTACTTTTTTCTATAACAAACCCCAAAGTTTCCAGTCCTGATGAAACTTCACGAAGTATGTTGTTGCTGGGATGTAAAAATTTATCAGAACTAATTTTATCTGAATTTTCAGAAAATACACCAACAATATTGTTCAGATGTTCCGGTATAACTCTACTTTTAGGAAAATATTGAAATTTTATCATAGTGCTGCCAGCATACTTTTAATCTTCTCAGCGATTTTTTGAGCCATTAAAGGAGGGACTGCATTACCAATCTGTTTTAAAGCTGCTGTCCGGCTTCCTTCAAAGAAATAGTCATCAGGGAATGATTGTATTCTGGCTGCTTCCCTCACTGTTATTGAACGGTTCTGAGTTTTATCAGGATGGATATAATAGTGCCCATCCATTGCAATGTGGGCAACAACAGTGTGTGCAACACCATTTCCATTTACAACTTGAAATCTGTTTGTAAACGATTTTACATTATTATGTTTTATTAGTCTTGGAGGAAGATTTGAATAGTTTAAACGTCTGCCTTCATTCCATTCATCAACAGCAATGCGATAAATTTCCAAATCATTTTCATTATTTGGTCTTGCAATATGTTGCGTGACAAAATCTAAACCGTTTCTTATTCCAGTAGATTTAAGGTATTCAGTTGGACGTTTATAATAACCAACAGCATTTAAGGTTCCTTGTCCATTTTTAAGAGGCTTCAGATCAGAGAATAAATCTTTTAAAACCTCAAAACGAGGCTCGACTTCATCAAATTCTGGATAAACAAAATCCAATTCTTTTTTCCAACCAATAATTATAACACGTTTTCTATCTTGTAATACATTAAAATTCTTAGCATTGAGTACTTTGTATTTATTTGGAGGTAAACTTAAATTGTACCCTGCACTTTTTATTGCTTTGAATATTTTATCCAAATATTCTCCATTATTAGCTGAGAATATGCCAGGGACATTTTCAAAAACAAACATATTAGGTCTATACCTTTCAAGAAATTCTACATAATATTTATACAGAAAATTTCTTGGATCCTCTTTCATTCCTTTAGGGTCTCTTGCTCTCCCCGCAACTGAATATGCCTGACATGGAGGTCCTCCAATAATTAAATCAACATTTCTATTTTCTAACTCATTGTCAATCAATTTAAAAATGTCAGGTAATGTTTCTTTTGAAATTTCTTTATTGATAACTGATTTTATTAAATTGGAAGGGACTTTTGCCCAAAAATCTTCTTTGACTTTTATATCATTTTTCAAATAATCATAATAGATATTTGTTTTATTATTCTCTTTTAACCAATGATAACAGGTTCTTGTTCTGAGTGTATCACAAGCATCTTTATTCATTTCCACATGAGCAATCGGCATGAACCCAGCCTTAATAAATCCTTCTGAAAGGCCGCCAGCACCTGCAAATAAATCTATGTAGTTAAGTTTTTTCATAATTAATCAGTTCTTAATTATTTTTTATCTTACTTAATATGTTGTTTAATGTTGTTAATTGTTCGTTTTTCTTTAATTCACATTCATAAACAACCAAAACATTCCATCCCATCATTTTAAGTAAGTTAATATTTTCAGTATCTCTTTTTTTATTTCCTTGAATCTTATCTGTCCAAAACTCAGTACGGGTTTTAGGAATTACATAATATTTACAATTATCATGTCCATGCCAAAAACATCCATTAACAAAAATTACCGTTTTAAATTTAGGTAGTATTATGTCTGGTTTTCCGGGTAATTTTTTATCATGTAATCTAAACCTCAATCCATTTGCAAACAAAAATTTTCTTACCATAATTTCAGGCTTAGTATTTTTTCCTTTAATCTGGCTCATATTATAGCTTCTTGTCTGTTTGCTGTGTCTGTCCATTTTGCAAAAATACGAAAAGGCTATGATTTGGTTTTCATTTGATTTTTTTCAAAATTGAATACAATCAAGTATAAATTATTACTTTGCTTATTGGACTTTTACTGATCTATACTGGAATACTTGCCTAATATATTTATTTGTGGCTTAGAAATGTCAAATAGATTTGAAACTTATGAAAATCCTAACAGGCCTATATAGCGGATAATTTTTTGCATATCAGTGTTTTTTTATATAGTAAAAATAAAAATTTCTCTCCATATTTTGAAATATTTTTTCTCATTGCAAATCTAATTGATTTCTTTTCATTAGCGGATTAGAGTTGAAACTTAAAATATTGGTATATAAGTTATTTACAAATATAATATCTTCTTTTAAATCGTTTTTGTGGTTTCCCGTAAACTGTCTAATTGATTTAATTTTTTTGAAAAAATTTTTATATGTGCATCCCCCTTGTAAAATCCCCCACCCATCATTGGGAATGGAAAACATCCCCCACCAGTAAATATGAAAGAAAAACTTAAAGGTCAGTAATACAATCAAGGTGATAGCTGATGTACTATTGTTGACAGTTCTTTTGTTCCTGGTGTTTTATCTAACTCAAAAATCAAAAAAAATGGTAACAATTATCAACTACAAACAAAGACAAAAGGAAGACGGTTCTACATTTTATGTACTAGAAGTTCAGGGAGGTATTGAAATGGTTATGAGCCAAGCTACGGGGCAATTCTATGCTACATCTAAGAAAGCTTCAATAACATCAACATTTGATGAGCTTACTTGTCAAGCTCTTATCGGAACTCAAATGCAGGGAAGTATCAGTAAACAAGAATGTGAACCGTACGAATATACCGTTAAAGATACCGGAGAAGTGATTATTCTTCATCACAGGTTTGTGTATTCACCAAAGGAACCAGGAAAAGAAAATACCGTTAAGCAACAGGTAAGCAGTAGCTTTGCTAGTGACATTGAATCCTTTTCAAGAAATGGAAAACATTTATTGACAGAAGCATAGCAGCTTCACTCAACAGACAAACTGCCAAAGTGCCGAATTTTTGCAAAACTTCAAATCTTAGAACTTAGAATCTACTTACTTCAAATAAAGTGGATCAGGAGTAAAAAGAAATAGTTTTCAAATATTCCGGCCCTTTAGCATTTTTAACCTTAGCATTATAAATATATGAATCAATTAATGGAAATATCAGTCAGTTACAACACAACTAATCAACAAAGAATAAGAATAACTAGCCATAAGGAGGCTTATGAATTAATTATTAAGAATTGGAATCTTAATATCATTGAATTTCAAGAAGAGTGTAAAGTAATTTTAATGAATAAAGGAAATTTCGTTTTGGGTATTTTCGATGTTTCCAAAGGCGGTATAGATAGTTCTGTAGTAGATATACGGATTATTTTGAGTGTTGCTCTTAAATGTCATGCTACGCAACTCATACTTGTACACAATCACCCAAGTGGAAGCCTCACGCCAAGTAATTCAGACAAAAACATAACTGAGAAGTTAAGCAAGGCTTGTGATTTACTGAATTTAACACTTTTAGATCATTTGATTATTTCAAAAAATAATTATTATAGCCTTAATAAAGAAGATAATTTTTTATAACTCCAAGATTAGTAATGTATTTATGTAATCTTATTTATATAAGTATAAATTCTATTGCATTTCTAGAACTTGAAATACTTTCAGATAGTATTAATAGCCAGAATTTATTATTTATCGAACTTAAATAGTTCATAGAATTCTATATTAAGAGCTTTTGAAATTTTGTATAAAGTAATAAGGCTTGGTGAAATTCTACCCGACTCTATTCTGCTCATATTTGATTTTTCAAAATTACACATAGCACCTAAATCAGATTGAGAAATATTTTTTTCTTCTCTGATCTGTTTTATTCTTTTGCTAATAAGTATTTGAAGAGATTTTTTATCCAAACTTTGATGAAATAATTATCAAAGTTGATAACATTCTGATTTGATATGGTTATCAATAGTGATAACTTTGTATTTTTGTAATTAAATAATAACTCAAATGAATAATTTAAAAAAACTTGGAAAATTGTCAGCAACAATAGGAAAGTCAATTTTTCGCTTACTAGTATTTACAATAGTGATAATAGCATTTGTTATGCAATTAGAAAAAAATAGAAATATATCATTGTCTGGAAGAGTAGGGGTAATCATTGGAACTATCGTTGCCATTTTTCTTTTTTACTTTATTCTTAGAGCATTGTTCAGACCAATATATAATCTGGATAATAATATTCAACTACGACTAACAAACCAATTCACAGTACAACAATATAAAAGTAAATGGATAATGAGCCTAATTTGTAGTGTAATTATTAGTTTGCTGTTTATTATTCCTTCTTTTGGAATTTCAGTTTTATTGATGCTCCCTCAATTTATTTTATTGTATAAATCCAAAGATATATGAAAATTTTACTATTGGTAATTGCAGTACCAGTACTGCTAATTATTTCTATTTTCCTAAGTCTCGTTTTAGGCAGTCTGATTCGTTTTATTAATGAAGGTGATCGTTTTAAAAGTCCATTGGATGATTATAGACCAATACCTGTAGTTCTTAAAGACAAGGAGTTTTGGAAGACCTTATTAACAGGTTTTTTCGTCTATTTAAGTTTGTTGATTTTTGTGAAATGCTTGTCCGATTATTGATCGAATATTTAATACCAAATTACAGGAATTGCAATAATTACATTCTTACATTCTAAAAATAAGATTAAGTTTCTGCTGCAACAATACTGCAACATTTTGTATAAAAGGATGAAAATGATTGAAATTGAATAAAAATTAGAATTTGATTAAATTATTGGAAATCAATTAAATGAAAAGAAATGAACGTAATTGATAAATATACTAGACTGACTCATAATCAGGTGGTCCCTGGTTCGAGCCCAGGTGGGACCACAACAATAAACCGTAATACTCTATAATAGAAAGTATTACGGTTTTTTATTTATTATTTTTCCCAACATATTCCCAACCACATAAAATTTCAGTTACAATTTTCCCATCTGTTATACAAGACAAGGAAAAAAATATTCACTCTTATATTCTAACTGTCGCTCCAAAAATATATTTTCAAAATGGCGTTTAGAATAACTGCACTTCTGCTGAAGCAAATTGTTTTTCTATTTAATCTTTTTACATGAGTTCTAATACTAAGGTTTTTCCTTTCTATTCTGTTGATTCCATGTCTTTTGGTACTATGAATCTCTTTGAGAATCAAATATTGATAATTTCTGAGTTTATCGGTATAAATTTTTTTAGCTTTGGAATTGATCAAAGTTTTAATAACAGCATTCAGCGTTTTGTTATTTCTCCTGCCAATATAAAACCCGGCAATTTCTTTGGTGCTTTTATTAATGGCATATACCAGCCACATCACATTAGATTTTTTTCTGATGAAAAACCTCATCTCATCTAATTCATAGGTTTGATAATATGGAATGAGAGGTTGACCAATATTATCTGCAATTGCAACAATTCTTTTAAGTAAAGTAGTTGTTGAAATTTTTAATATTCTCGCAATACTTCTTATCCCCATGCTTTCTTTAGTTAGCTGAATAACCTTTGTATTGATGTCTTTTTTATAAGCATTATAAGAATATTGTAAAACACTTATGGCTTTGCAGAACTTACATTGATAGCGTTGCTTTCCATAATTAGTTTTGCCATATTTTATAAAATCATCACCAACACATTTGACACATGAGTAAACTTTTACCTGCATAAGGACTCCATTTTCTATTAAAAAACAAATAGAGTGACCAAACGATCACTCTATTTCTATAAAATTAATACTTATTATTTCTCGTTAAGTTCAATTAATAAAGAAAACCAACATATTTGAAACGTTGCCAACTGTCTTGGAGCCATTCCATCCGGATCTGAAATGTTACCATTCGGGGGTCCTAGTAAAAATAACTCCTAATATTATTGAATAATCGTCATTACTAAAAATTGTACAACTTGATTCTAAGCCCTCAATAGATGAAACCTTAATTTTATCCAATTTAGTATTTTGAAGCGCATAAACTGCTGAACTTAATCCAACATAATTTTCTCTTGTCATTTCACTAAATTCTAATCTATCTCTGTAAATTTCAAAAATGTGTTTAGTATCTTGTATAAATGAAGTGAAAATTATATCAATTATTTTATTTTTCAAAAAATATTCTTGAACTAATATTAGATTATCTTTTTTAAGATATATTTCATATATTTTTTTGTCAATATTATTCATATTTTAGTTTCTATTGTTAACATTATTTTACATAAGGGGTCCAAGTTCCTGTTTTCCCCCAAGGCTTTATTACTTGAGCTCCATATACCGGACCAAATACTTGCATCTCTTGTTCTCCAGGGTAATTATTAAAATTGGTTAATCTCCATAACGGAAAAGATTGCTTTAAGATAACTCCACCAGGTCCACGTCTAGAAGCGGTCCAATTAGCAACATCAATACTTTTCGACCATGAAGTATATACGCTATTATTGTCACCCATATTATGTTGGTAGGCTGTGGCACTTCCGCCCCAAGGAATTGCAGTTCCTAAATAAGCATTATCCAACTCGGGATGTTCAGCATGTACTCCTCTAAATAAGGTTATAGTTTGTTCTGGTCTATCATCTACCTCTGTAGCAGGTACATCTACAATTCCTTTTGAATTAGCTGCAAATTGAGTATCTCCATTTAACATTAATGGCAATCCCCAAAGACTACGGGTTACTAAAGTACCGGCAGCACCATAAAATGCCTGTGCATTTACCTCAATAATCTCTCCAATCTGAACAATTCTACCAAGTCTGCTAACCTGTGCCCCAGCTGCAATACTTGTAATACCAGCACCTTTTTCATTGCCTCCAAAGATACCTTTAAAAAAGTTTTTCACAGATTGCCAAGCACCTGGTTTAGGATTATTATCAGACCCTTCTCCATAATAAGTCGTTCCCGGAGCAAAACCTCCACCATCTGTATTACTTCCAAAATAGTTACCATGAGAACCACCCATACCATTGTATCCTGATAACGAAGAATTTGGATTAAAATCTCCATTGAAAGCAGAATGTTCCCCATACGTATCCCTAGGACTATTCCCATCAGGATCTGTAAATCTGATTGGGTTATTAAAGGCATAATTATAAGGAGAATGTCTTCTCATCTGTTCTGCCAATGCATCTACAACACCCCATCTGCCAATATCTGACATGTACATTCTGGCTCCAAAATCACTGTAACCAGTTTTCCTTTTGAAGTTCTTTGCCATTGTAACCGTAATTGTAAGCAGGATTTCCTGTTAATACATTATAACCTTCATGCTTTAATCCAAACGGGTAATAATTGTTTTCTTCAATGATCGCAGCTCCGGAACCGTTATTCGTGTAGCTCACACGCACAGAACTACGTTCGTAGCCTTCATAAAAGATTCTCTTTTATTCGTCTATCTAAATGGTCTGTATAACTGTAAATATACTTATTATTTTCAAAATTTGCTCATCACTAACTCTGATACACGAGGAATGATTCTCAATCATTTAAATATTTTTTTTTTGGCAAAAAATAAAACCAGAGTAGGGAATTTCTACTCTGGTTTTTGAATTTAATGTTTTGAATTTTATTTGAATTTCAAATGGTTAGTGTGGGAAATTGTTCGCATCACTAACTTTGGAACATGACCAATATTGAATACCAACACATCTGGAACATTACCACATTATCTTATTGTTCATTTATTTTTATAAACTCATATTTCATCATTTCATCAGGATCACCTTCCCATATAAAAATATTCCAAGGTGGATTATTTCCATTGATACCTTGCCCCGAGATATAAAATACAATTTCCCCTTTTGCTCCCTCGGGCAAATTATATGTTATAGTAATTCCATTGTCTATATTATCAACAATGCCACTTTCTATATTTTCTGTAAACTGCCAAGTTCCTTCAGCATTTAATTCCCTATTTTTATTTTTTGGAAAGCTACTGATTTTATAATGATCAACCCCTTTCAAAATACAAGTTCCATTTTTATTTAGTTTGATAGATGCATTATCAGAAGATTTCCAATTACCTATAAAATCTGATTGTTTTGGCTTAGTTTCCTCACAACTATATAACATAATTGTTAACAGTGTGATTAATAAATATTTTAATTTTGTTTTCATTTTAGATATAATACTTCTGTCCAGTGAAATGATTGAGTAGTTTTAGATCCCCAACCTGTTTTAAATTTTTCATTAATAAGTTTTCCCGCTGTCTGTTGCCAAATTGGAAGATAGCCAAGCACAGGAGGACGGGATGCAGATTGCATTGTAGAGGAATTTTCAACATTAAATGAAACAACTACACTCTTATTGTATGCTGCTGCCGTGTATTCTAAATTATAAGATCCTAAATATGTTACTGCTAAATTCCCTGTTAACCCGCCTGTTAATAACGTTGAATAATCTTTAAGATAAAGCCCAACTCCTTTAATACCACCTAGCTTATAAGAATTTGAACCCTCTAAACTACTTTGTCTTAAAGTCATTTTAGATAGGATAATGTCTCTTGTGGCTTGTACATGACTATGTTGTCTTAGCATTTCTGTCATTAAGTCTCCATTAGTAAAATCTCGATGTCTTGGACCTGATCCTGAAAGCCATTCTACACCTAATTGCCAAGGAGTTATTTCTTTATTAGAAGGAAATTTTTCACTCCTTAACTTCAACATATTCAGTGTTCCCACCCCTGTAACATCCGAATCAAGATCAGTATAATCTGTCCACCATCTAAGCGTTCCTCCTTTATTTATCAATCCTCCAGTGCCTCCATTATGTGCTGCATTCATTATATCTCTATAAGCCTGTGTTTGGACGAACAGCCCTCCACTACCTGGAACTCCTCCCATGTCCCCCGAACCATCTCCTCCGCCTCCGGTTAGGCCTTGAGAAAGGAAAGAAGATCCTCCAAATCCACCATAGCTTAATGCTGGTCCTTCAAACCATGCGGTACCATTAATAGTAGTTAATGGGGTCAAATTCCCAACGCATCACACCTCCTGCATTATAAATCATTGGCTTTCGGCCATCCGGATCTGTAAAACTTACGGGATTATTAAAGGCATAGTTGTATGGGGAATGTCTTCTCATCTGTTCTGCCAGAGGATCTACAACGCCCCATCTGCCAATATCCGCCATATACATTCTCGCTCCATAATCGCTCCAGCCTGTTTCTTTCTGCAGCTCTTTGCCATTATATCCATAAGTATATGAAGTATTTCCGGGTAAAACATTATAACCTTCATGCTTTAAACCAAATGCATAATAATTATTTTCTTCAAGAGCTTCTGCGCTGTTTTTTAGCAAAACTTATTTTAATTTAAATTAGGGTATTGATTTCAATACCCTAATTATTTATAAAATCCTCTCAAATTAGAGAGTATAAAAAGTATAAATTTTTTGTCCTAAATAAGGTATCAACTCCAATTACTTTCAGAATCTTCTTTAGGAAAAGTAAAATCTGAAAAAATCTCTGAATAATCCTCGTTGAAAAAGAATAATCGACGAGCTTCGTCTTTTTTGACAGTCACAAATTTTATAAATTCAATAGATTTCTTTTTAATTAATAATAAATCATTTAAAATTTGTAATGTTATTTTTTTAATACTTTCGTCTTTAGCTAATTTATTTCTTCCTTTATATAAAGTAATTAAATCATCAAGGATTAGTGGATGATTTGAATATGAGATTTCAAAATCTTTCAAATTTGAATCGTACTCTTGTATTTTGGTATATATTAATTTTTCCATTTTATTTAATAAGTATTATTATTTTAATAACCAGGTCTTGGTAAAACGTATTGTACTTTAGCACCATAAACGACTCCCGGTACAAGCCATTCACTTTCTCCTAAAGTAAAAGGATTGGGTATAGCATTACCTACTTTAAAATTCTTAGACATTATAATTCCTGGAACTGCTTTTCCAAATGCTATCCCATTAGCAAAGTTTCTAGCCACTTCTTTATCAGAGCTCCAACTTGTCCAAATACTATAATTATCACCACCTGCATGAGATTCCATATCTCTATGAGGTCCAAAAAGTGTACTGACCTGATAATATCCCTTAGGAATTGCTATTCCTAAGTGTGCATTCATATACTGAGTATTGTCATTATGGAATATTCTTGATGAAACCCCTCTATACAATGTAATCATTTGTTCAGGTTCATCTACTGGTACATCTGTTGCCCCCGTAAGAGGTATGTCAACAATTCCTTTTGAATTAGCTGCAAATTGAGTATCTCCATTTAACATTAATGGCAATCCCCAAAGACTACGGGTTACTAAAGTACCGGCAGCACCATAAAATGCCTGTGCATTTACCTCAATAATCTCTCCAACCTGAACTGCTCTGCTAACCGTGGCTCCAGCTGCAAAACTTGTAATTCCGGCGCCTTTTTCATTGCCTCCGAAGATACCCTTAAAAAAGTTTTTCACAGATTGCCAAGCACCTGGTTTAGGATTATTATCAGACCCTTCTCCATAATAAGTCGTTCCCGGAGCAAAACCTCCACCATCTGTATTACTTCCAAAATAGTTACCATGAGAACCACCCATACCATTGTAGCCTGATAATGAAGAATTCGGGTCAAAGTCTACATTAAAAGCAGAATGTTCCCCATACGTATCCCTAGGACTGTTCCCATCAGGATCTGTAAATCTGATTGGGTTATTAAAGGCATAATTATAAGGAGAATGTCTTCTCATCTGTTCTGCCAATGCATCTACAACACCCCATCTGCCAATATCTGACATGTACATTCTGGCTCCAAAATCACTGTAACCAGTTTCCTTTTGAAGTTCTTTGCCATTGTAACCGTAATTGTAAACAGGATTTCCTGTTAATATATTGTATCCCTCATGCTTTAAGCCAAATGGGTAATAATTGTTTTCTTCAAGAACTTCTGCTCTGTCGCCTGAGTTTTAGAATACTGATTTAATTTAAAATAGGGTACTGATTTCAATACCCTAATTATTTATAAAATCCTCTTAAATTAGAGAGAATAATTATAACCTTTTTGTCCTAAATAAGGTAGAAATTGCAATATGTTAATTCTATTTAATCTGTACAATAAACTGAGCTTGATTTTGGTATTTTTTTACCTTTATCTGTGTAAATGTAGTTTACAGATTGTTTTGCTCCTATATCTCCCATTTCATAAGATTTTAATAAACAGTAAGATGCATATTGACTTGTAAATGAATTATGAGGTTCCGAAGTCAAAATGGTTGAAACATCCCAGTATGCCTCCTTATAATTATTTTTTTCTGCCATAAGTATTGCATAATATAAAAATTCTTTATAGTGACCATTAATTATATATTGTTTACTAGCAGATTTATAAGCTTGTATATCACCTTCATATATTGCTTTTCTTAAATTATTTTGCAATTTTTTATCATTAAAGTTAAATTTATTATCTTTATTAGGACTATACTCATCTCTTATCAAGAGGTTTTCTGATACAGATTCAAGTTTTATATCTTCTTTCTTTCTCTCATTATTCTTTTGTTCGTTTACTTTATTACAGTTACTTAAGAATATTAATAGCATACTTATTAGTAATTTTTTCATATAATATTTATTTAAAGTTCGGATATTTTTGAAGAAATTGGTTATATCTATAACCTGTCAAATATTCTCCATTTTTATAAAATACAATAACACCATTTCCATCTCTTTTATCCTGACCAATGTTAATGTTTTTAATACCATTTGCTGTTGTATCATAGGTCACGAAGCCATTAAATGATATAACAGTTAAGTTGGGATGAGCTTTGGATATTTGCTTACCTATAGCTTCATTTGCTGTTGTACTTACCCCAGATAAACACGCATACAAAATTAAAATTGGATCTTTCATTTTATCTACATTCTTCCAATTACTATTTTTAGAATTCATTACAGTATCAAAAGTTTTAGCATCTCTTATTCTTTCCTCACCATTAAATAGTGTTCCAAAATTGCCGTGTGAATAGACTCTGAAAACTCCATCCCCTTTTGTATCTTTAAAAAGATTATTCATCTGCTTAAAAACCTTATGAAAAACAGCATTATCTTCTTTTCCAAAGAAGCTTACAGGTTCCTACGGATTAAAATCATTTAGCTTAAACTGTATAGAATCAAACGGATCAAAATTATATTTCGGGGTTAAATAACTCTGCAATACATCATAAGCTTCTTGACCATAATAAGTCGTTCCCGGAGCAAAACCTCCACCATCTGTATTACTTCCAAAATAGTTACCATGAGAACCACCCATACCATTGTATCCTGATAACGAAGAATTTGGATTAAAATCTCCATTGAAAGCAGAATGTTCCCCATACGTATCCCTAGGACTATTCCCATCAGGATCAGTAAATCTGATTGGGTTATTAAAGGCATAATTATAAGGAGAATGTCTTCTCATCTGTTCTGCCAATGCATCTACAACACCCCATCTGCCAATATCTGACATGTACATTCTGGCTCCAAAATCACTCCAGCCGGTTTCTTTTTGAAGTTCTTTACCATTATAACCATAATTGTAAGCAGGATTTCCTGTTAATACATTATAACCTTCATGCTTTAAGCCAAACGGGTAATAATTGTTTTCTTCAATGATCGCAGCTCCGGAACCGTTATTCGTGTAGCTCACACGCACAGAACTACGTTCGTAGCCTTCATAAAAGATTCTCTTTTATTCGTCTATCTAAATGGTCTGTATAGCTGTAAATATACTTATTATTTTCAAAATTTATTCATCACTAATTCTGATACACGAGGAATAATTTTCAGTCATTTAAATATATTTTTTTGGCAAAAATAAACCAGAGTAGGGAATTTCTACTCTGGTTTTTGAATTTAATATTAGAATATTACTCTTTATTTAGTTTTTATTAGCTCTACACTATTTACAAATAGACCAAAACTTATTAAAATATAAAGTATTAAATATATGTACCCAAAAAAAGACGAGTAAAAATTATAATTCTCATGTTTTCTTTTTCTAATATAACTATTGATTATCCAAAATAATCCTATACAAAATAATGTAACAGGAATAACATAATTTGTAGTTGGATAATAATTTTTCATGGTAATATAGTTTACGATCGTTAAAATATTCATCCATATCATTATTGTGAAAAAGACAGATGTTGTAAATATTGATACATCGTTATTTCCAACTTTTCTTTGAAATTCAATAAAGTGAAAAATAATATAATTTATAAATCTTATCATTTTTGATTGGGTTTTTCAAATAAATTTTCTCCTGTAGAGTTATTGCTTTGCCTCCAAAATAAAATAGCGAAATACCTGCTCCAACCGAACCAAAACAAATAGAGTGACTAAATGATCACTCTATTCTATAAAATTAATACTTATTATTTCTCGTTAAGTTCTATTAATAAAGAAAACCAACATTTTTGAAACATTACCAAAAATTAATGGCTTTTATATTCATTATAAAATTTTGAAATAACTTTTTCAAGCTCATCAAAATTATAAGCTAATGTATTTGAAGAAATCGAAATGGGTGTATCATATGTTTTATAGGTTCTCTCTAATAATTTTTTCTTTATACCACTTTCGTTATTTAAGTATTTAGTAGGATCTTTTACATTAATAATTAAAAATTTTGTTGACATAACATTAATACTTTTTATTGAAGTAATATCACTCCAAAAAATCATTCCTACACTTACATAACTAGAATTATCAATAATTCCTTTTTCATTTATGATAAGATTAAATTTCTTTGTGAAAAAGCTTTTTATTAAAATAATTAAGCATAATCCAAAAAACAACATTGCTGCAATTCCTGCAATACGTATAAATATTACATTTCTAAATATAGCAGAAGTAAATTTGTCAGGATTAACTGTTAAAAAGATACCTAATAGTATAAATATTAGTGAACCTGATAGCAGTAATATTAATTTTGTTCTACTACTTTTGATTTCAATTGTATTCATTTAATATGTTTTTGACAATGGAATAAAGCTTAATATAAAAAATCCTAAAATCCCTAGTATTATTCCAAAACTAATCCAAGCCCATTTACGTCTTACTTCTTTAGGTTCTTTATCAAACTCGTCAAAATATTTTAAATATTTATCATTTTTAAATAGTAATTTTTCATTTATAATCCAAGGTAAAATTAACAATCCTATTATAAAAATCCATTTATATGAATTACCGGGTTCCCAAACATATTGAATTAGTGATTTTCCTAATATTGTCTGAAAAATATTGAAGATCCCATATTCTATAAGAATTATTAAACCTCCCATATGAACACCCGCCCAAATGCTATGTAGCCCAGATACTTTATTATTAAAAATAACTTCATCTGTAAATTGATTCATATCCTCAATTCCTCCTTTAGCATAAAATTTTCTTATGGCAGGTATTTTATAAATGAGCTTAAAAGGATCTATATATGATAATAGTTTATATACTCTTCTATAAAAATTGAAAATTGCATAATGTATATAATTCCAGATTCTTTCCATATATTCTACTATTTTATTTTTACTGCTTTCATTTCGATTTAATAGTCAGGTTTGTTTAAAATTCCGCTAGCGACCTCTTCAGCATAGTCCCCACCATATATACCTCCTAATATACCTCCTGCAATACCACCAATTGCACCCCCAATAGCAGCTCCTGGAGCAGCTCCTACTCCAAAAAAAGCAACACCAATTGCACCTCCAATAGGTGTTAATATTTTAGCTCCTAACCATGCACCTGCTGCGGCTCCAGCCATTCCTCCGGCTACATTCGCTGTTGCTACTTGAGCCCTAACACCGAATTTTCCATCATCTTGATAAACTCCATAAGTGATTTGTGCAGCACTAATTGCATAACCCACGTATCCTGCTCTTTTTGCATATTTTCCATACATTGCTGTAGTTCTTAAATAGCTACTTCGCAAACCTATTTGTGAATCTACAGCTCTACCCGCGTAAGCAGTACTTCTTACATTTCCTAAATTATCTACCCAATTTCCACGGTTGTAAAAAGAGGTACGTTGATCAGCAAGATATTTAAATCCGCCTCCCATCGCAGTTGAGCCCCAGTCTGCCCAATTTTTATAAGCATCCAATGGTAAATCTCCTAGTGGAATTCTATTAAATACTCCTAATTCATATTCTACATTCATTTCATCACCTATTTGAGATCCGCTTGAGCTCATTGCTCCAGTCCAATATGTAAAATAACCATTACTGTTTGTTATACTGCTTGTATTCCCTGCCATTAAATCTCTAAAGGCTTGGGTTTCTCCAAAAGTTTTCGTATCATATCCCCAGGCACTTCCTCCACCACCTCCGGTATTCGAAGCAAAATAGTTCCCGTGAGAACCACCCATTCCGTTGTAGCCTGATAACGAAGAATTCGGATCAAAATCTCCATTGAAAGCAGAATGTTCTCCATAGGTATCTTGCGGACTGTTTCCATCAGGGTCTATAAATCTTAACGGGTTATTAAAGGCATAATTATAAGGAGAATGTCTTCTCATCTGTTCTGCCAATGCATCTACGACACCCCATCTGCCAATATCTGACATGTACATTCTGGCTCCAAAATCACTGTAACCAGTTTCCTTTTGAAGTTCTTTGCCATTGTAACCGTAATTGTAAGCAGGATTTCCTATTAATGTATTGTATCCCTCATGCTTTAAGCCAAACGGGTAATAATTGTTTTCTTCAATGATCGCAGCTCCGGAACCGTTATTCGTGTAGCTCACACGTACAGAACTACGTTCGTAGCCTTCATAAAAGATTCTCTTTTATTCGTCTATCCAAATGGTCTGTATAGCTGTAAATATACTTATTATTTTCAAAATTTACTCATCACTAACTCTGATGCATCAGGAATGATTCTCAATCATTTAAATATGTTTTTTCGGCAAAAATAAACCAGAGTAGGGAATTTCTACTCTGGTTTTTGAATTTAATGTTTTGGATTTTATTTGAATTTCAAATAGTTAGTGTGGGAAATTGTTCGCATCACTAACTTTGGAACATTACCCATTTTTGAAACATTGCCCAAAACTTATTTTAATTTAAATTAGGGTATTGATTTCAATACCCTAATTATTTATAAAATCCTCTCAAATTAGAGTATAAGAAGTATAAACTTTTTGTCCTAAAAAAGGTAGCAACTCCACAAATTTAATCATCACTATTATGATACTCTTTATATGAATCTAAAATACTTTTTTTAAAATCATTAAATGAGCAAGATAAATAAGTACTATTTAATAATATTGGAGTATGATATTTTTTATAATTAAAATTTAAAACCCATTTTTTAAACCCCTTTTTTTGATTTATATATTGTTGTGGATTATCAACGAAAACTTTAAGATGAGGAACATTATTAATATTATATTCTTCAATTTTAATAATATCTTTCCAACTGATATTAGGATAATCCAACATGTTAATTTTATCACTTATACCTTTGCTATTAATGGAAAATATAGCATTTCGGTCAAATAATTTACTTCCAAATTGATAAAGAAAGTATGTTGAAACAATAGTACTAATTATTCCGACTGCAAATATAATCATCCCATTGCGATAAATGAAACTGGTATATTTAGTTGGATTTATAACGGCTATTGTTCCCAATATTAATATCAAACTCATAACAGCAACAATAAGAGTAAGCTTTGTATTGTTTTTTTTTATATTTTTCATAATTAATCTATTATTTGTACATTTTTTCTACAGTCTGTGTGGCAATTTCACCATAGATATATCCTACACCAGCTCCTATAGCAAGTCCTAAAATTGTTCCTGCACCAGGCACCGGAATAAAGCTTCCTATATATGCTCCAATTAGGGCACCTTCTGCTGCACCAACAAGTCCACCGATCGCTCCTGCAGTTGCAACCTGTGCTTTCTTACCAAATTTCCAGCCGTCTTCATATATACCATAAGAAACTTCTCCAGCTGAAATTATATTTCCTACCATCCCTGCTCTTTCTGCATACTTTGTAAATTTTGCAGTTGTTCTAAGATAATCACTTCTTAAACCTATTTGTGAATCTATAGCCCTCCCAGCATAACGAGTACTTCGTTGATTCCCTAAATTATCTATCCAATATCCACTATCATAAAGTGCTGTTCTTTGGTTAGCAATATATCCAAATCCACCCTCTGCTACTATTGAACTCCAATCAGCCATATTTTTATATGCTTCCCATGCTGGTCCATCTCCTACATATTGTCTATGAGCTACTCCTAACTCCAGTTCTACATTTGCTTCGCCATTTATTAAAGATCCGCTTGAGCTCATTGCTCCGGTCCAATATGTAAAATAACCATTACTGTTTGTTATACTGCTAGTTCGTCCTGACATTAAATCTCTATAAGCCTGTGTATCTCCAAAAGTTTTAGTACTATTCCCCGCAGCAAAGCCTCCACCATCTGTATTACTTCCAAAATAGTTACCATGAGAACCACCCATTCCGTTGTATCCTGATAACGAAGAATTCGGGTCAAAGTCTCCATTGAAAGCAGAATGTTCTCCATAGGTATCTCGCGGACTGTTTCCATCAGGGTCTATAAATCTTAACGGGTTATTAAAGGCATAATTATATGGAGAATGCCTTCTCATCTGTTCTGCCAATGCATCTACTACACCCCATCTACCAAGATCAGGCATATAGAATCGCGCTCCATAGTCATACATTCCTGTTTCCTGAAGCTCTTTTCCATTGTACTTGTAACTGTAATAGTTTCCAAAATTAGAATAAGAAGAACCCCCAATATGGTTTAACCCAAACGGATAAAAATTATTGGTATCAATCGCCTGAAGAACGCCTGCGCTGTTTTTGGCAAAACTTACCCTTACATTCCCTAAATGGTCTTTGTACTGGTAAATATAGCGGTTTTCGGTGAAACTGTAAAACCCTTCTGAAGTGGGTATAAAACTAAGTTTCCATTCCGGGGTTGCAGGAAATATAGGACCGCCTATCATTGCTTTTGTATAGGCTTGTTCTTCATAGGCAACTTCTGTTTTGCAGGTTAAACAACCTGCACCCGTACCGTTATCATCATAGGAATATTGAAATCCATCCAGATAATCTGTCATACGGGTAATCATCGCCCCCATGTCTCCTGAATTATTATAGGTTTTACGAAGCTTTGTTCCATCCGCACGGTATAAGTGACTGATATTTGTATTGGAAACCTTACGCAACGGATTTATCTGAGTAATGCTAAGCTGATCGGATAAGCTCAAATAATTGTAAGCAATAGACTGAATACCTTTATCCTTCATATCAGTCATGTTTCCGTTCAGATCATAGGCTATTAAATTGTTTCCTCCTTCGTATCCGGTGTTATTCAATGCAGTTTCACGAACTTTTGTTAAGCGGTTTCCTGTGTATTCGTAAATCAGATCATCTACCAATGTTGCTGTATTTCCTGAAATTGGGAAAGCATTTCTTTTTAGAGTTGCAATATTTCCGTTGAGATCATATGAGAGACTCTCATTGAAATAATTATTAAACGGTGTGGTAGAATTAGGTTCAGAATAAACAGCATCTCTTAATCTGTTGAGATTATCATAGGAGTAAGTATATCTTTTTAATACATTCTCTGATGCATTTTTCCAGTCTACTTCAGCAATGCTTCCATTATATTTCCCTCCTCCAATATTAGCATAGGCAGGATTGTTGTATTTTATCTCATACCCGAAAAGCTTTCCGTTGAGGTTCGCAGGATCATTAATCCTAGTCAGCCTTTGATATTATAAGAATAATCAATGGTTTGAAGGGGGGAGGCAATGGTTATTCCGCCTACTTTTTTGTTCACCAACACATCTGGAACGAATAAATTTTTAACTTTATAAAGGTGAATTTTTCCCTTAAAAACAAAAAGAGTAACCATTTAGATTACTCTTTCTTTAATGTTTTTTATTAAAATTTTAATTATTAATGTCGATGGATATTGAATACCAACACATCTGGAACATTACCCCAATTAATTATTTGTTATTTTCTAAAATTGATATGGATGTAGGAATTTTTTTATTTTCATCAATATACTTCCATTTAACTCTTTCTTTTGCCATTTCATTTCCTAATTCATAAGCTCTTAGTAAGTAATATTCACCGATTTTACTTTTTTTATCATATCCTTTTTCATCACTTACTGTTGATAAAATTGTATATACATTTTCATAGGCAAAAGGATAATTATGTTCTTCAGCCATTTTAATGGCATAATATAAAAACTCTTCATCATGACCTTTTATAGAATAGGCTTTATAAGCTCTTATATATGCTATAGTATCACCTTTTAAAATTGCCTTATTTAGATACTCTTTAATATCGGTATCATTATCAGTATTTTTGATATTCGATTGTAATTTTATTTCTTTAGTTTCTTCTTTTTTGTTGCAACCTAAGAGTAATAAAAGCACATTTAATATTATTATTTTTTTCATAATAAATTATTTAATAAAATCTCTATATAATTGTTTAGAAATTAATTTTCCTCCTAAAAAAACACTAACGTACCCCCAATTATCATTAGAATTTTTGAACCTATTTACAGTTGGAAATCCTGAAACACTAGCATCATATGGAATCCATTTTTCAAATCCCACAACGGTGGTATTAGGATGTTTTTGTGATATTTTTCTTGCTATTGATTCTTTTACATCCTCACTTTCATATCCTGATAAGCAAGAGTATAGAAGAAGTATTGACTTTTCCATCTTATCTACGTTTTTCCAACGAGAATTTTTACTACTCATGATTTTATCAAATGAATCAGCATCTTTCATCAAATTATCTCCATCCCATATTCCTCCTTCATAGCCATGTCCAAAAACTCTAAAAATTCCATCGCCTTTTGTATCTTTAAACAAATTATACATTTCTTTAAACTTTTCATGGAAAACGTTATCATCACTTTTTCCAAAGAAGCTCACAGGTTCCTCCGGATTGAAATCATTCAGCTTAAACTGTATAGAATCAAACGGATCAAAATTATATTTCGGGGTTAAATAACTCTGCAATACATCATAAGCTTCTTGACCATAATAAGTCGTTCCCGGAGCAAAACTTCCACCATCTGTATTACTTCCAAAATAGTTACCATGAGAACCACCCATTCCGTTATATCCTGATAACGAAGAATTCGGATCAAAATCTCCGTTGAAAGCAGAATGTTCCCCATACGTATCCCTAGGACTGTTCCCATCAGGATCAGTAAATCTGATTGGGTTATTAAAGGCATAATTATAAGGAGAATGTCTTCTCATCTGTTCTGCCAATGCATCTACAACACCCCATCTGCCAATATCTGACATGTACATTCTGGCTCCAAAATCACTGTAACCAGTTTCCTTTTGAAGTTCTTTACCATTATAACCATAATTGTAAGCAGGATTTCCTATTAATGTATTGTATCCCTCATGCTTTAAGCCAAACGGGTAATAATTGTTTTCTTCAAGAGCTTCTGCGCTGCCAGATAAATTTTTGGAGTAGCTTAAACGTACATTTCCTAAATGGTCTGTATAGCTGTAAATATACTTATTATTTTCAAAATTGTAATAGCCTTCGGCTGTTGGTACAAATTTCAATACCTGTGTAGGATCAAAAAGTACTCCTATAGCTGATGCCTCATACTGGAACCCATCCAAATATTCTGTAACTTTTTTTGATACTGTATATACCTCTCCTCCCTTCAATGGATTGCCTTTGGAGTTATAGGTTTTTTTGAGTTTTGTTCCATCCGCCCTATACAGGTAAGAATTGTTTATATTATAAGCCACTACAGATCCTTCACGATCTCTCATAAAAAAATTTTCATTAAATGTAGTTGCATTGGGAAGGTTCAGAAAATTATACCCAATCTCCAAAACTCCTTTGTCAATATGATCTTTCATATTCCCGTTATCATCATAAGAAATAGTATTCCCGGAAGTATCAGGATAGCCACTGTAGTTTCCTGAAGTATCAGTAACCGTATTAAGCTTATTTCCTGTATAATTATAGGTAAGATTGTCAATAAGCTGCGCTGTTCCTGATGCACTTTTTCCATTTCTCTGCAAAGAGGTAATATTTCCGTTCAGATCATAGGCTAACGTTTCATTAAAGAAGCCATTCTGCGGAACAGAAGACCCAGGTTCAGAATACACTCCCTTTTTAAGTCTGCTGAGTGCATCATATTGGTAGTTGTACTGTCTTAAAATCTGGTCTGAAGCCGTTTTCCAGTTAACTTCTGTAATACTCCTGTTATATTTTCCAGAAGCAATACCTGAGGACTGTGGATTATTGTATTTTATTTCATACCCGAAAAGCTTTCCGTTGAGGTTCGCAGGATCATTGATCTTAGTCAGCCACCCTTTGATATTATAAGAATAATCAATGGTTTGAAGTGGGGAGGAAATGGTTGTTCCGCCTACTTTCTTAGTCTTGAGCTGGGAAAGTTCGTTGTATTCGTTCTGGGCAAGGATCTCTTCTGGATTACTATCCACTTTATGCTTGTGTACCAATAACCTGTTTTGGCTGTCATAAGAAAAAGTTTGTGTGATTACTTTTTCCGTATCAGTATCCAGCCTTTTGTGATATACCTTGGTCTGCTTTGCCAGACCGGCAAAATCCAGCTCACTTTCTGTTTTGGTATATCCACCCAGGTGATTGATAGAATAGGTGCCAATAGATCTGCCATTGGTATCATACCAAATAAAGTTTTTCGTCCAGTTATCATCTTCTATGTTTTTCACAAAAGAAGCTACAGGCATACTTTTCGTATTTCTGGATGTTGTACTTTGGCCGGAAGGCTTCAATACATTCTGTCCTATAATCTGAGAAGGAACAGCAGGGGAGCCTGCAGGATAGGTATCGTAATAGTTAACAGCAAGAATCGCATTGAGATCTGATGTAAAATAATTATTGGTATAATAAACCTGCATTCCGTTTAGATTAAAACCTGTAGCATCTCGCGATTCTGTGATCACAAGGCCATTGACAAGGTTTTGTAATGCTGTTCTGCTTCCTCCCGAAATGATTCCTGTATAAACAATTCTTCCCTGTTTATCAGACTTATTGAGCATCCATTTTCCGGTCTGTCTCAGGTTAGCATCCTGGCTTAAGATCAATTGGTCAGCTTTATCATACACCATATATTCCCATCCCTTTCCGGGAACTTTCTTTTCGACCTGCCTGTTCCAGCCGTCGTACCGGTATTGGTAGCAGAGGTCATTCAGCAATTGGTCTGTAATGGGTTTGTTGATGGCATTGGGCGGAAGTACAAACGCGAGCTGGTTGTATTCGTTGTATACATAATAGGTATCCACCGGGGTGCTTCCGTCCAACTTTCTGATGAGAACAGCCTGCCCTTTTGCGTTTTTAAATTCTACAGTCTTATTTCCGTCTTCGTCGATGACAGAATTTTTAGACAGCTTTTCGGCAGCATAGGTCCCTGAATTGGAAAGGACGCTTTTAGTAGCTCCGTTTTCCCAGGTGGTAGTTGTGGTGTATCTAGATACATCTCCGGCAGCATTGGCTTCATAGATAAAGTTTACCGGCTTGGAGCTCCAGTCTGTTCCTGCCTGTACTTGCTGCAATACCTTATTTAAAGGGGAACTTTCTAAAATGCTTTCCGAGTAGATCTTTTCAGAACCATAGACTGCGGGAGCATTGGAAAGCGGAGACGTATAAAGAAGTCCATTCTGGGTTCCTGCCTGGGGAACAGGAAGGTAATTCTTCACCTTTCTTCCGAAAGCATCATATTCTATATGCTCCACCACATCTTTTCCTGTGGGAGATCCTTTAATATCAATGACCTGAATGGGTTTTCCCCAGCTGTCGAAATACTGTACGTTTTCAGACTTTTTTGAGCAGTCACCATCCAAGCATGTTTTACTGTATATATAGTTTTCGGTATTGGTGAGATTGGTCTGTGCAGAAGAGAATGTCACAAACAATATCCCTAATATATTTAGAATTTTTTTCATTTGTTTTGTATTATTGTTTGTAGTTATACTGATACTCTTTTACTTTTTTCGATACTGAAGTTCCACTGTTATCTTCATCCACTCTCTTTGTAATTTTCAGTCTTCCTGCATCGTCATACTCATATATTTCTCTCATGCCTGATGGTGAGGTCATGCTTGTAAGTCCAATTAAGGGATCATACGTGTAAGTGGTAACCAAATAATCAGCTAATGCCGGATTCTTTTTAAAATTATCCAGTGCCAGCAGTAATGCAGGCTCAGCACTGCCATTGAGATTATCATTATCCGAAGCAGTGACAATGGCAGCAGTAAGTGATGATACTTGAGCATAGGTTGCTCCTTCTACTTTGGCAATAACCTGCGTTTTATTGTAACCAAATATGAATGCAGTAGAAAGACCTGCGCTGTTTGTATACTGCAGCAAATTACCTTTATCGTCATACAGGTCCATTTTCATATGTTCTTTTACGCTTCCGTCATTGATATTGGTTGATACTATTGAGGACGGGAGCAGAGAGGAAGCGTTGTATTTCGTTGTTGCCTTTGAAAGTGTTTTGCCACCCTGCTTTTCTTCAACAATTACCGGGCTGCCTGTCATATATGCTGTTTCCAGCTGATTGTACCCCGGTAGATTCACCGGATAGGTCATAAATCTTTCACTTACCTCACCATCTACTACGGATTTTGTGTAAACCGGTTTAAACTGGTTTCCTTCAATTTGAGTTTCAGAAACATTTTCAAGTCTTTTTCCGTCGTTATAATAGATGGTGCTTTTATTTATCGATTTTTTCACGTAGGCAGGTTTAGAAGAAAACTGTCCTTTAGCTGTGTTGATCTGATACTCGTCTGTTGAATAATAGTCCAGCTCAAACTCACTTTCTTCAGAAGCCAGCAGCTTATTCTGCTCATCATAAATTTCCTTTTTAAAAGGCAGTCCCTGTTTGGTTACTCTGTAATATGGCCAGAAATAAACAGGATACAGCGATGTCCCGCCGGTCTGATATTTAGGGTAATCATTGGCTGTTTTGAACCTGTTCTTAATATATCCTTTTCCGGTTTCCGAAACTTTCACATTTTTATAGAGGATATATGAAGAATTGCTATACTCTTCAGCGTCACCTTCATTATAAAACAGGTATCCGCTGGTACTGTTTGCCTGATCGAATGAATCATACCCGTAATTGATTGTTCTTTCAGGAGTAGCATCGGCTGCATTTTTGTAGAATTTAGTATTTTTTATCCTGTGTCCAATAGCTGGCGATGCATTTCTATAAGGACCGGGACGAAGATTCACTCCGAATATTTTTAGACTTCCCGTTCCTTTTACGCCACCATTAGAAGTGATTTCCACAGTATAACTGCCGGCTTTATTAGAAAAACTAAGGTTTTTGGAAATATCCTCACTCAGGATCATAGGGCCTGCTACTGTTTCACTTCCTCTTTTAATGGTAAGTCTGAGATTTTTAGGTATTGTTGTCGTATAAGCGGTAACAGCATTAGGATCAGGCAGTCCTGTATCTCCTCCTTCAGGTTCAGGAAATTCAAGCTCCATCATAAGCTCATACTGGAAATACTTATTTTTATTGGGATCTCCGGGAATCGTAAAATTATAGGTAAGGTTTTGAGCTGTGTTTATTAAAGTTGTGTTTAATAATTCAGTGGTCTGCAAATCGGGATTATATCCATATTCTTCAAGATCTGCCAGATAAACGGGATCATTAAAATCAAAAAACTGTTCGTTTTTCTCATAAGTATATTCTGTAGTTCCCCCTGTAGGAGATATTATTCTTCTCAGCATTTGAGCATCTGAGTAAACAAATGAAGTCTGTTCTGTTTTCTGGCCATTTTTGTCATTTTTCCGGATAAAATTCAGCATTCTTTTTCTTTCAGAAACCTTGAGGGGCTGGGAAGCTATACTGTAATTAAGATCATAAGAATAAATGGTCAGACCTGCCGGATTTTTTACCGTTATTTTCTGTAAACTGTAAGGGTCATTTACGGTCTCTTTTAAGGCATCATCGTATACATAATCCAGCAGAACCTTTCCTGCGTCCGTAGTTATAGATTTTAGTTTACAGTATTGATACACTATTATACCATTATTGATCTCGTTTTTCTTTTCATACTCCATATTGGCAAGCTCTATTCCCAACGGACTGATAATTTTAGTTAAAAAATAAGCAGATTTAAATAAAAGTGTCATGTCCTCATAATAATTGGAACATCCGAACTGGCCGTAATCAAATTCATTAAAAATATATTTATATCCATTATCTGTAGTGACAGAAAAACTTTCTGCCTTGAAAGTGGAAGTATTGGTGTTATTTCTTACATACTCGATTTTTGTATGATCTGGTGTAAGGTTGATGAGTGAAAATGTATTGTTGGCTACATCTCTTTTCATTCTAAACTTTCCAGATCCACCGGGAAAATTATAATAATAAATATCATCAAATTCATTATTATAATGGTTAGGCCACGCGGGTCTGTCATAGCACTCATCTAACTGATCAACAATTTTCTTGTAGATAACGCCTGTCCCAAAAAATGCCCATCCTGCACCTACATCACCCGTTGTTTGCGATTCAATAAGGTTATTTAGATTATAGCTTATACTTAAAGGATACCCTATTGATTTATCTGCGAGTGGAACATTAAGCAAAGGAATATTAATTTCCGGAAGCCCGCTTGCTAAAGATACCGGAATGTCAGAATAGGTAGACATAGAGGACATCGAGGGTGAAGCAATCGGCGTAGTAACCATTCCACTGCCTACTCCCTGCTGTGAATAGTAATTATTGACGGATATCAATAACAACGAGAATATTAAAATATGTTTTTTCATCTTGGTTTATTTCTTGATTAGTTTTGCAGTCGCTGTTTTATTGGTATCTGTTTTTATCGTCACCAAATAAGCTCCCTGGATCAAATTCTGGGTATTAATCTTTGTCACTTTATTCTTCGTCTTCAAGCTCTGAAGCTGTCTTCCACCCATATCATATAATAAAATATTCGCTTCCTTGAATTCAAAGCCTATTTCAACGTAAGCATAATCTGACACTGGATTCGGATAGATCTTAATGTCCTGCTTTTCAATCAACTGATCAAGCTGCTTATCTCCCAGTTTTACAATTTTCCAATTTTCTTTTCCAAGCTCTTCAGCACTGGTTCCCGCTAAAATGATTGAGCCGTCTCTGTTCAGTTTTATATCGGAGAGTCTTTCTTCACGTTTTCGGGATTCACCTTTTACATGTTTTCTCCACTGCTCATTGCCATCAGCATTGAGATAGAGCATCCAAAAAGTTTCATCGTCCGATTCTATTCTTCCTTCTGCCTGAGTATAACCACCTAGAAGGATTCCTTTGGAAGACTTATCATCTGCTGAGTGAAGAACACTTGTTCCCATCAAAATATCCCTGTTTCCGAAACTATAAGACTTCTGCCAGATTTCTTCGCCTCTTTCATTAAGAGAGAGCAGCCATAGATCTGTACCTTCCTCAATTCCAGCAGCTTTATTTCCTGATCGCTCGGATCTGGATTCTCCACCAACTAAATAGCCGGAAGAGGTTAAAGCCAGTGTTCTCAGATGATCATCTGCTTTACCACCAAAATTCTTTTCCCATTCTGTTTTTCCGATTTTATCCAGCTTGATCACCCAGTAATCTCCTTCGCCAAAGTTTTCGGTTTTCTTTGAACCGCCTGTAGTACTTCTGGAATAGATTCCTAGTAATGCTCCGCCGTCTTTGGTAGGAATCATTTTCTCCACTTCATCCAGACCTTTTCCTCCTAAAATTGATTGAGACAATTCTTTTCCGTCTTTGTCCAATTTTACAACCCAAACGTCTTTGGAGCCATAACCTTTAGCTGAATTCTGAACATTACCAGCCACAAAGAATCCGAGATCTGTCGTCTGAATAACTGATCTTGCTTCTTCATCAGATGCTGATCCTAAGGTTTTCTGCCAGAGTTCATCCCCAAATTCATTAAGCCTTATCAGCCAAATGTCAGATCCGCCTTTGGAGTCGTCTTTCTTATCCAGACCTTTTGAGGAAAAAGTGGTGCCGGAGAGCAAAAAACCTCCGTCTTGCGTAGAAACAGTTGCGGAAAGATAGTCATGGTTATTTCCTGAGATGTATTTCTCCCAGATTTCTTCGCCTTGTTGGTTAAGCTTTACCAGATGGAAATCGTAGCCGTTGTTCTGCTTACTGCCTTCAGCTTGAAGCTTGCTGCTTTGAATACTGCTTCCCGTTATCAGATATTGCTGATCGATTGTTGTAGTCACCTGGCTTAAGAAATCCTGAGTGGAAGATTTAATGTCCCGTTGCCATGCTACCTCCGTTTTCTGAGCCGAAAAATTTAGAAATGCACACAGGGCGAGTGCGAGTGCGTAATTTTTTTTCATATTTGTTTTATTATGCGCGAATTTAAAAATTATATTTTAATTCTAAACATAGGGAAAACCCCATATTTTAACCGTGAGTTTTAGGGTAGTTTTTAACCCGATGAACAAAGTGTTTTCATAAGTGTTGTTTTTTTTTAATATTTATATTCTGTTTTGTTTCTACACCAAAGATATAATCACAAGACGACAAAGCGTGTCGCATTATATAAGTGCATAAATTAATTTAATTTGCTATAACAAAAATAAAAATGAGTCTCCAATAATTATTGTGGATTACCATAAGTAAATATTATTTTTTACAAATATATAAATTGTAGTAATATAAGGTTACAAAAATGTAGTATTTTATATTTCACTTTGTATAAGTGAAAATAATAGACGAAAATAAAATTACTGAATTAAAAGCCAGAATTCCTGTTGATGTAGGCAATCAGATTAGAAAGTTCCGTGAAAAAAAGAAACTTTCCCAGACTGAGCTAGCTGAGCTGATAGGGAAAGATAGACAATATCTCTATAAAATTGAAAAAGGAAAAGTAACCTCAAATGTTTTCACAATTGCTCTTATAGCTTCTGCCCTAGACATTTCATTGTCTGATTTAGTGGAAGAAATAAAACTTTAGATGGGAAATGATAAGTGAGATCTAAATTGTCAAAGAAATTTAATTTTAGTAAGAATTTTATAATTCATAAGAATATTTTTTGCCAAAGGATCCATATCTGTTCAGAACTATTCTCTTTCATAATCCAAGAGTAGGTTGATAACACTATCTTAAACTGTCAAATAGATATTAATTGCATTTTAATTTTTTGTAAAGGCTTGGGTGGGGAGTAATGTAAAATACTAAGATTTATATCTAAATAGCCTTATATATTATAATGTGTGCCATAGTAGGAGTTTAAGTATGTTAAGTAAGAGGTGAAAAAAAATAAACACTATGGAAACTGTAAAAAGATTCCACCCCTATACCTTCATACAACATCTTTGAAATTTAAAAGTCGATTTTAAATTTGACTATAGGGAAATTTCCTATTCCGCAACATTAATTTTTCTTTTCAATTTCTTTCTCTTCAATTGTTTTTAAGATCCCTTCAATGGTATTAAGTTGATCCGGGTTGAGGTTCTTAACAGTTTCCTGGCTTAGTACTTTTCCGTTAATTTGTATATAGTTATTCTGGTTTTGGATCAGAGTATTGTTGTTTAGATTATTTACGGGCGAGCCATTTTTCAAAACTCCAATATATTCCAGATATAATTTAGCAGCTCTCATATCACCACCCATACCATATTGAAAAACGGCAGTCATTAATTTGAACTGCATGATGTGAAACTGTTCGAGATACTCCGCATGATAGGGACTGTTTTTATAATCCTTCAGATGTTTGTGAACGGTCTGCCTGCTCAGCTCTGTTTTACTGGCTATTTCTGCCTTTGTAGGCATTCTGCTATTCTCTTTAATAGGGCTTGATATAGCCCACATAATATTAATATGGTTATTCTGAAGGGTCACTAATATTAGCACAAACCGCATTAGAATTACTTTACAATTGGCTAGTTATTGAAAACAAGAAATTAATCATTGGAAAAGATTCGGAAAATATTAGTGCAGCAAATAAAATTCGGTTATTAATCTCTCAATTATCAATATCTTACGAAGTTCCAGCAAAATTCGTAAGACTTGAAAAATATAGAAAATATAGAAAATTACCCGATGGAATTGAGGCAATCGTACAGATAAGAAACGTTATAGTACATTCACAAGAAGAAAAAAGAAAAAAATTAAGTGAAATAGACAATATGGCAATTTACGAAGCTCTTCAGCTAAGTTTATGGTATATTGAATTAAGTTTACTCAATATTTTGAAATTTGATGCCAAATATTCAAATCGATGTTCAGTTGAATTAGTATCGTCTTACAAATTAGAATTACCGCCTTGGAGCAAATAAGATCTTGTACCAACAAGAATTTGAAGTAAATGGCATATGCTTCCATTGGTGTAAGTTGAAAATTTGTGCTTTCATTTCGGCACTATCGCCAAACCGTAGAACGTTATCTATTGGTCAAAAATAATCTCAAGAAACGATAAAAATTGCTTTAAAGAAATGTTTTGCAATTCTTAAAATAAAAACGGCTAATTTTTAGCCGTTTTTATTTTATCCAGTAATTTTCAATGATTGTATTAATTCATCATCAATTTGTAATTGATAACTCAATACAATTGGGCTTCCGGGAAAAGTTCCTGAAACTTCTGCTTTTAAAATGCTTTCCGTTCCATTTTCTTCATAACCGACAGGCTTCATAACTGATTTGTAACGCTCGTTGGCATCTGCGATCCAATGTTCTATTTCTTTTCTTCCATTGTACCTTTTTCCTTCATCAAAAACTACGGCTGTATCAGAAAAACAATTTGCATAGGCAACGCTATCAAAATCATCTTGGGCTTTTATTAAATCTGTGATTATTTTAGGTAAATTCATTTTTTATTTTTTAAAATTATTAAACTGTTGGTACGGTTCCTCCATCTATTACAAATTCAGTTCCTGTTAAATAGGCGGCTCTTGGTGATACAAGAAAACCAACTAATTCAGCTACTTCTTTCGTTTCTGCAGGTCTTCCGAAAGGTATTCCACCCAATGCATCCATTACACCTTGTTGTGCTTGTTCTACTGTACTATTAGCGTTTCTTGCAATTTCACCCAGCCAAGCTTCCGATGCTGTCGTATTGATCCATCCCGGCGAAACAGTCAGCACTCTAACACCTTTAGGGGTAACTTCGTTCGATAAACTTTTACTGTAGTTTCTTAAACCTGCTTTTGAAGCTGCATAAGGTAAAGTAGAATCGTACAAAGGCAATTTACCCTGAATGGAAGCTATGTGAATGATAACACCACTTTTTCTCTCTATCATTTGGGGTAAAAACCCTCTGTCCAATCGGATAGGAGCAAGTAAATTAGCCTGTAAGGTTGATTCCCAGTCTTCATCACTTAAAGCGTTAAAACCTCCTGCGGGTGTTGATGAAGAACCGAGATTGTTGACAAGAATATCCAACCTTCCATAAGTAGACAATACTTCGTTGATTACTTTTTGTGTTCCTTCAGCTTTACTCAAATCGGAGGCAATGAAATGCAGATTACTGTTTTCTTCTTCTGGCGCATTTCTAGCCGAAATGATAACTGTTGCGCCGGCTTGTAGCAACCTTTCTGCAATTGCTTTTCCGGCACCTTTTGTACCTCCTGTTACCAATGCAATCTTGCCAGATAATTCATTGTTGAAATTAAATTGTTCCATTTTTTAGAATTGTTTATAGGACAAAATTGGAGTATAAAAACAGTTTGCACAAGTACGGAATTACGATTCATATAGGGATAAATTATTCCCCTATTGTACAAATCGGAACATAGGATTAATTTTACAATATGTATGAGAGAAAAATAATACCGAATTTAAATTGCGGTCTTGATCTGATCGGTGAAGTACTTTATGGCAAATGGAAGATACGTTTGCTTTGGTTTATTCATCAGGGACATAAAAGACCAAGTGAATTGCAGCGAAAGATACCGGATGCATCACGAAGGGTTTTAAATATTCAGCTGAAAGAAATGGAGGAGCATGAGCTTGTTTCAAAGATTATTTATCCGGTTGTTCCGCCAAAAGTAGAATATTCGCTAACTGAGTTTGGTGAAAGTTTAATTCCCTTAGTAGGTGCTTTAGGACAATGGGCGGATCAACATGAGGACCGATTGAGAATGTTGATTATGAAGAGAATTCAAGGATCTGGTGATATAGGAAAATTTTAGCTAAATTAATCTTAAAAAACGATTGAATTAATCAGTTCATATAAATGTAATGCTATTTACTGTATTCTTATAAATTTAAATATTGTATCAAATCTTCACAAACAACAATGGAGCAAACATTAGACATTCAAACATCAACTCAAAAAATTTACAAAGACAAAGCAATTTGGGTCGGGACATTTCTTGGGGGGCCATTGGCTGCTGGTTATTTAATTGCTGAAAATTTCAAAGCATTTAATGACACTGCCAAAGTAAAAAAGACATGGATTTATGCAATTTTCGCCACAATTGTTGTATTTGGCGGTGTTTTTCTGATTCCAGACAATGTTAAAATCCCTAATCAAATCATTCCATTAATTTATACTGGAATTGCTTCTTATCTAGTTCAACATTTTCAAGGGCAAAACATTTCAAAACATATAAGTTCAGGTGGGCAATTACATAGTTGGTGGCGGACAATTGCAGTAGGTATTATTGGACTCTCAATTACTATAATACCAATTTTTGGTTTTGCGTTATTGGCAGATTCTACAACAAATGCTGGTGTTGACATAAAAAAATATGGTATAATGAAACACGAAATTGCATTTGACAAAAATAATATTTCAGAATCCGAAGTAAATAAAATTGCTGACGGCCTTACAAGGACAACATTCTTTGACGAAGCTGTTACAAAATATGTTTATACAAAAAAAGTAAATGGCGATTTTGAAATATCAATCTCTTGCGATAAATCGGTAACTAGCAATGCTGAAGCATTACAACCTTTTGTTCAGTTAAGAGCTGAATTACAGAGTTTATTTCCTAACAACAAAATAGTTTTTAATCTTGTGGTTGACAAACTTGATAATATTGTGAAGCGAATCGAATGAAAGCTTATAACAGGGCATTTGCAATAGGCAGGGTTTAGTGCTTCGCAGACAGCTTTATTGTACTCGAAAGTTCAGTTTTCTGCTCAATATTAGGGGTAGCTTGGCTATTACATATTTGCCAAAATATTAACATTTGAAAGTCTCAAAAAACGATTAAATGGAAGCACCTATACGAAGAAAATAAAAAATAGATTGTTAGAAACTTCAAAAAATACTAATTTCTGGTTAGCTCTAAATTACTATTTAAAAAGCAGAAAATGAGGGATTAGTAAGATCAATAATAAAATTAAAATAACAAATGATTTTTCCAAAAGCAAAAAAAATAGCCAAAGACCTTGGCTGGCATAAAACAAACGACAGCGTATTTGGACTTTACAAAGGGTATTTTTTCAAAGTTTCAGACGCAAGTTTAATCACCACTCCTCAATTCAAATTGGTAACGGCGACCACCGGCAATATAACAGAAGAACAAAAGCTACAAATCAAAACAGAATTAAACCTAAACAAAAGAAAATTAAAGTTTACCCTCTTTGAAATTAGCGACAATGGGATTTTTTTTAAATTCACTGAAAATGTAACTCTTACTCAACTTAAGACTGTTTATTCTTTGTTCGACTTTTTGGTTGACCTATTCAAAAAACTAAACATATCAGAGCAAAACAAATGTCATAACTGTGGGAGAGATCAAAGAATCAACTATTACGATCTTAACGATACAGGTATCATACTTTGTGATACCTGTTTCAGCCAGGAGGATCATAGATTCTATGAAATTGAAAAAGAAAGAATTTCAAAAGAAAAAAATTATTTAACAGGATTTTTAGGCGCATTTATTTTTTCAGTTCCGGGAATTATACTTTGGGTTTTGTGTGCTGTATATTTTGAAAGACTTGCCTCTGGAATGGCATTTGTTATCGCATTCCTCGGAATTTTAGGTTATGATTATTTCAAAGGATGGCATGGAAAACTGACAAAGTATATTATTGTTCTTACAAACATTGTAAGCATCATTATTGCCAATATTATGACTGTAATTACTTTATTGGTAAAACAGGGTTTGACTATAAATCATGCAATTCAGGAGTTTCAAACCAATGAAGCAGCAAAAGACTTCTTTTATCAGAGTATTATTATTTCTTTTCTATTGGCATTACTTGTATGGATTTGGGTATTGTTTATAATGAAAGATAAAAAATTAAATATAAAACTTGCAGATAAATTTTAGAAGTAAAAGCATTAGCTATAATAGCTCTAAAAAAGGTGAAAAATACATTATTATGGAATTTAGAAAACAAGAAACTTTAGATTTTAATTAATCTCAAAAAATGATAAAACTATGGCAGAAATCCAGAGAAATAGTACTGGTCTTTCTGGAGAGTATTTTGTTGCAGCTGAACTTCTTAGAAGAGGATTCAGCGTAGGAATTACTATGGGAAATGCTAAATCAATTGATATTCTTGCAGAAAAGTATGACAAACAATTTATTATTCAAGTTAAAGCAATTTACAAAAGGAAGAATGTAGGATGGCCAATAATGAAGGATAAAATTAATCTGAATCACTATTATATATTTGTAAATCTTAATGGAGATCAAATGTCAGCCCCTAATTTTTATATTGCTACAGGTAAAGAAACTTATGATAAATGCAAACAATATTCAACCAGGGGTATTGTAGATCTATCTACCTAAATAATGATGAATTTCTTGGAAATTGGGGAAAGCTCAACAAGGATTCTTTTTAGAAATCTCAAAAAACTATGCGAATACAATCAATATTTATTCTAAGTTGTTTGCTTTCATGCGCAAAGCAACCTGAAAAAAAAATAGAGAATGACACTTGGGAAAAATTACAGGTTATCACGCTTTTTCAGAAAATTACAATTGAAAAAAATTCCGACAGTTCAGAAGTTGAAAATATTATCTGGAATAAACAGATTTATGATATTCCCCCAAAATATATTATTGAAGACACTATAAAAACAAAAATTTATCTTAGCAAAAATGAAAAAGACAGCTTAAAAAATTGGATTAAATCTTCTATTCTTAAACCCAAATTTACTGCTTTAAATGCTTCTGATTATGTAGGAAATGTAGAGCTAAACTACATTGACAGAAACACCACATTAAGTTGTAAATATTATTCTGTTGGGGAATGGGACAATGTATCAGAAAATACAAAAAAGATTTACAACTTATTGAATAGTAAAACGAAGTTATCTAAACAGTAAAACGTTAGTTCAGAAGTATAAACTAAAACCTAAGAACTTTAAAAAAGATAACGTAAATCTCACCAAACGGTAATTTTAGTCAAAACAAGCTTTCTCGTATATGTTCCTTGATTTTTCTAACATACATAAGAAAAAGCTTAAATAAGATATTATTGCTTGGACAAAGCTCCATTTTTAATACTGTATTTCGTTATATACAAAACTGTATTTCTTTCTGGTAAGAAAGCCCAGCTATTCATTTTTCCGAACACAGTTGTAAGATAACGGCTTTCATTCCGAAACGAGTGAGGATGAGGTCCAGTTCTTCTTTATCCTGAATATTTTTGATAGGGTATTTTAGTGAATTTTTATCTTTTGCAAACTGGCTGCTTTGATTCCGTGCTGTAATAGGTTCTTTGGTTAAGAGTTCAAAGAATTTTGCCAGCTGATTATCTGTAATCTTAGGATATTGGGACCGAAGGAAATAACATTAACTATTTTAAATAGACTAATAATTACTGTTTTTATTTATCAATAAGTCTCTAACTTTTTATATTCAATCTTTCCTCCTGAAGATCGAGTAAACGAAGATGTTTTCTGATGATTTCTTCATCTAATAAAAGTTCTTCGCGGTTTTTATTAATAAGCCAGATTCTTTGAGTTTCGAGAATGTCAATATAAATATTTCGATATTCTGTGTAATTAATGATGATTTCAGAGCTGCTCAATTGTTTCTCGTATTTTTGTAATTGATCTTTCAATGCAGGGAAGCTTTCTATTTTATGAGCATAATCTTTACGAATTTTATCAACTGCGACTTGAGCAAGGCTGTTCTGAATTTCATAATCGATTTCCTTTTCGCTTCTCACAAAATCCCGGTCTATTGGAGGAAACTTTTTTAATAGAAAAGGAAGCGTAAGTCCTTGAACAAGTAATGTTAAAAGAATCACAACAAATGTGATAAATAGAATCAGATTTCTTTGTGGAAAAGGAGTACCGTCTTCTAAGGTCAGGGGAATTGAAAGTGCTGCAGCTAAAGAGACAACGCCTCTCATTCCGGTCCAGCCAATGATCATGGGTGTTTTCCAGCCAGGAGATTGTGAATCTGCAACCGTGATAAAATTTCTCATAATCAAGGTCGTAATCACTGCTGCATAGCCTGCGAAAATTCTTACAATAACCAGCACTGCAGTAACCGCAATTCCATAACCGATTGCCGTATAAATATCGGTGTTACCTAAACCGGAAACAATCTCGGGCAAGTCCAGCCCGATAAGCATGAAAACAATACCATTTAGCAGAAAACAAAAACTTTCCCAAACTGTTACAGTACGTATTCTGGATGCGCTGCTCAAAAAATCATGACTGCGATAAGAAAGAAATAGGCCACCACTTACCACCGCCAAAACTCCGGAAGCATGAAGCTGTTCTGCAGCTAAATACATTGAAAAAGGTCCGATAAAAGTTAGTAAAATATCGGTGTTTGGATCGGTGGGCAAAATCTTGTGCATTTTCAGAAAAATATATGCGATTGCAAGTCCGATTCCTACGCCACCAATGCACATCCACACAAAACTTCCCGCTGCTTCGTGCCATACAAATTGTCCGGTTGCTGCTGCAATCATCGCGAACCGGAAAATAATTAAAGAAGAAGCATCATTCAGCAAGCTTTCGCCTTCGAGAATTGAAGCCAGTCTTTTTGGTACTTTTACAAATTTTAAAATCGCTCCAGCACTTACAGCGTCGGGTGGAGAAACAATTCCACCCAATAAAAAACCTAAAGCTAAAGAAAATCCCGGGATGAAATAATTGGTGAAAACGGCAACCGATAACGCTGTGAAAAAAACGACTACAAAAGCAAAGCTGAAAATAATCCTGCGCCATCGCCAAAGCTCTTTCCAAGAAGTTGACCAAGCTGCTTCATACAATAAAGGTGGCAGAAAAATGATAAATATTAATTCGGGTTCTATTTTTATAGGAGGTACTCCCGGAATAAAACTTATTAAAAGTCCTGCCAGCACGAGCAAAACAGGATATGCAACCTTAATTTTTTTCGCCAGCATAATAAGCATGGTGATGAGCAGAACCAAAAAAAGATAAAATTCGAAATTTTTTAACATGTATAAATTTTGATAGATAAATATATATATTAAATTTTAGAACCTTTACCGTTCCGGTTTATCAGTTCTATAGTGGAAGTGAAAGAGATCACGATTATTCTTTACAGGAAGCCGTCTCACCATCAAAGGTGAGACGGTTTTTTATAAGGAACAACCCAATAATATTTCAAATCCATAACTTTGTAGTTTTCAAAGGATATTAAACATATAACCAAAAGAAATAACGATGTCAATAACAAATGAACATGAGTTGGCAGGAATGCAGAAAGTGAGTGAAGCTGTTGCCTATACCTTAAAAGAGATGATTAACTATGCCCAAGCTGGTATGACGACAAAAGAAATTGATGAATACGGAGCTAAGATCCTTTCAGGTTTTGGTGCAAAATCAGCACCATATTTAACGTATGGTTTTCCCGGATGGACCTGTATCAGTGTGGATAATGAATTTTGTCACGGTATTCCAACTGATCAACGGATTTTAAAAGAAGGGGACCTTATTAATATTGATGTTTCTGCAGAACTGAACGGATATTGGGCAGATAACGGAGGCTCTTTTATCATCGGAAAAGATATCAATTCCCACCAAAAACTGGTAGATGCTTCCAAAGATATTTTACAGAAAGCCATCAATTCTATAAAAGGAGGCGTAAAAATAGCCGATATTGGTTTTCTTATGGAAGCTGAAGCTAAAAAAAGAGGTTTTAAAGTTATTAAGAATCTTGCCGGACATGGTGTGGGGAAAAGCCTCCATGAGCAGCCTGATGAACTGTTTAATTATAAAAATCGCTTCGATTCCAGGCGGTTCAAAAAGAATTCTGTGGTAGCCATCGAAACATTTATTTCAACGTCTTCAAATCTTGCTGTAGAGCTCAATGACGGTTGGACCATGGTAGGGAACAAAGGCGGTTATATGACACAGCACGAACATACCATTGTGGTGACGGATGGAAAACCCATTATTTTAACACAGATGAATGAAATCCTGAATTAAGGATTCACTCTTCATATATAATAAAAAGACACTTACATGATGCAGGTGTCTTTTTTAGTTATTATTCTTTTTGTCTTACTTTTATTTTCCTCCGCCGCTGTTTTTCTCTACATCTGTTTTCGTATTTCCCTTCACCTGCTGATTTCCGAAACGTTTTACAAAAGAAAGTGAAAAGCCATACCAGTCCGATCTTGTAGAACTTCTGGCAGTTCCGACCTGGCTGAAGCTGGTGGAATCAAAATTGGGTCTGCTGAAAATATTCATCAGCTGAAGACTTACCTCCATCTGTGTTTTAGGGAATATCTTGGTCGCAGAAATATTGTGGAAAATATTCGTTTTATTCGCATAGGAATTTCCGTTGTTCTGATTGGAAAGCTCTACCCATGCACTCAGATTAATATTTTTGTTAAAGAGATTGGTGTACGACAGATTAGCCGAAGCGCCCAGATAGCTGATATAATTTTTACCCTTCAGATCATTGACCTCGTTGAAATCATGATTATCAATATAGTACCATCCAACTCCCACATTCACATTCATTTTATTTTTCAGGAAGGTCTGGTTAGTATTCGCAAACAGATAATACTTCTGCACCTTTCCGTTGAAATTGGCAGGTAAGCTGACTGTTCTGCCGTTTTCCTCTGCGATGGATGTCCAGTAATCCCTGTCAGTATACATATACCTGGCTGAAAGAAAATACTTTTTCAGGATTCCGAATTTCATATAGAGCCTGTGGCTTGGGTTGGGCTCCAGGTCCATATTTCCACGCGAGTATGTTCCGTCATTGGTAGGGACAAGAAAAGGATTAAACTCCGAATACCACGGGCGCCATAGATTACGGTTATAAGTCAGACTCAGATCGTATTTATCCGAAAAAGAATATTTCACCAATAGATTGGGAAGTAGGGTACTGTAAGAATCCTTTCTTTCCGTACCGGCTACATCCTGTCTCATTTTATAATCGATATGTTCATAACGGACTCCCACTCTTGTTTCCAGCTTCTCAAAGAAAGTTTTGCTGTAGTTCACATACAGGGAATTGATATTATCCTCATAGTGGAAAACATCATTCGGACGGAGGTTATCTGCGTTGTTCCCGGATAGATTATTAGGAATCACATTGTTATTGAAATCCATTTTTCCACCCACTTCAAAACTTCCACCCTTTCCAAGCGGTTGGGTATAGTCTACTTTTAAATAGTAGTTTCGGGTCTGTTCGTGGGAATTCAGGCCTAACAGGCTCACAGCCGGTGATATGTTGGATGTTTTTAAAAACTCATTTGTATTTTCCTGGGAATTGTAATTGGCTACTAAATTGACATCCAATATCCTGTTTTTCTCTTTATCGTAATATTTATAAAAGACATTCGTTCCCAGCGTCCTGTTGCGTCCTGTTGCATCCTGATCCTGATGATAAGAATCGAACAGCAGATCATTCTTCGTCCTTATGAAGTCAGAATCTGAGGTTGTAGAATTTTTGCTTTGATAATATTCAAGGATAAGTCCTATATTATTTTTATCATTCAGCTCATATTCAGATGTTGAGGAAAGGGAAGGACTTTTATTTCTGCTTATGTTTTCATTATTGGTTTGGGTAACATCATTATCCTTATATAAAGAGTTGATGTATAGGCTTTTCTGTGCCCAGGTATTGTCGCTGTAGCTTCCGACAAGCGTTTGTGTGAAATTTTTCTTATGATAATTAAGATTAAGGTTGGTATACTGTGAATTCTTAGTATTCTGTCTGTTATTGAGGGTGATACTGCCTTTCATTCCTTCATCATCTCTCTTTTTGAGTACGATATTAATGACCGATCCGGCTGTTTCGTAACGGGATGACGGGCTTGTGATCACCTCAATTTTCATCAGGTTATCTGCAGGAATGGTTTTCAGGTATTCCTTTAGTTCCTTCCCGGTAAAAACAGATTTTCTATCGTTGATGTAAACCGTCACCGATTCACCTTCCGCTTTTATGGCGTCATTATTATCAATACTCACCAAAGGCGTCATTCTAAGGACATCCCAGGTTGTATTTCCTGCAAGGATAGAACTGTTGGAAACATTAAACACCGTTCTGTCCACCTTAGATTCTACAGTAGGTTTTCTTGCCGTTAATGTAACCCCTTCAATCTGATTTTCTTTCTCCTTTATAGTATCATTTTTTACTTGTGCAAATGTTAAAGAACCGATTAATAAAGCAGCGGAAGATATAATTATTTTCATTCAAAGTGATATTTCATCAATAAGACAGTTATTGAAGAAGGTTTGTTACATTACATCGGGAAATAAATAAAAAAATCACAGATACCGTTATATTTATTGAAAATATTACTATATAAAAAGGTATCAGGTTAATTAACTTTACTGTTTCATGCAAAGTTAGTTACAGGCTTATTGTACAGAAGATCTTTGACTATATAAAGTAAAATACGTCCTCTATTCGTTGATTCATATAAATAAGAAATCTATTCTTATATTTATTCATCCGAGTAAATCTTTTAATTACTGGGATTCAGAGCATAAAAAAACAATGGAATGAATTTAAAGAAACAAATGGGACAGTTTCCCAACGAGAAAAGAAAAACTTATTTCAGTACGCTGACCAACTATATCAACGGGAAATTTCAGAATATACTTCCCACACCCGCATTACTGGAAGGAGAAAGTATGACCAAATTACTCCTGCAGGCATTATGTAAAATAGAAAATACAACGCCAAAAGCGCCCATTCCATTTGTAATCACAGATCTGAAAAACCTTAAACCGGAAGAAAATGTTCTCGTATGGTTCGGGCACAGCTCTTACTTTATTCAGACCGATGGCAAAAAATTCCTTATAGATCCTGTTTTCAGTGGTAATGCTTCACCAATGCCCGGTTCCATAAAGGCTTTCTCCGGATCAGATCATTATAAGCCGGAAGATATGCCGGATATTGACTTTCTCCTGATTTCTCATGATCATTGGGATCATCTGGATTATTCCACTGTTCAGGCGCTCAAAGACAAAGTAGATCAGGTTATATGCGGATTGGGGACTGGGCAGCATTTCGAATACTGGGGCTGGGATACAGAGAAAATTATTGAAAAAAATTGGTGGGACAGTATTCATCTGGCAGATGGCTTCACTATTACACTGACTCCTGCAAGACATTTCTCCGGGAGACTCCTGAACCGGAATATCTCATTGTGGACATCCTTTGTATTACAGACCCCTTCTAAAAAATTGTTTCTAGGTGGTGACAGTGGTTATGGAGATCACTTTTCAGAGATTGGCGAGAAATACGGGCCGTTTGATCTTGCGGTGATGGAATGCGGTCAATATAATGAAAAATGGCCTTACATCCACAGCCTTCCGGAACAGATCGTCAAAGAAGTGAAGGAACTTAAAGCTCAAAATTTTATTCCGGTCCATAATTCAAAATTTAAATTAGCCCAGCATCCTTGGTTTGAACCTCTGGAACTTGTTTCAAAATATGCAGAAGAAAACAACATACCCATTACCCATCCGATGATCGGAGAAAAAGTGGATTTGGATGGGCTGGGAGAAGTGATATGGAAAAAATGGTGGGAGGAACTGATGTAAATCAGAGCTTTGTAGAAAATCCTGATTCTGTATATCAATCTTATAAAATATCATTAAATGGATGTGTTTAAATCCTATGTTCCACTAATGTCAGGTTCCTGGAAAGAAAAGTATCAGTCTGTTCTTGCCGGAGAGCATCTGCAAACTATGGAAGATAATATTCTGAAATTTCAGAACAACAGCCTGGAATGGAAGCTTCCGTATTTTAATGAAGAAATCAAAACGGACAGAAAAGAAAGCTTTAATCTCTTTATCACTGTATTTCAAAGTAATGTCGCGGATGAGGTTAAAGCATTACAATTGGAGGAAATTCCCTTTGTACACTGGCTGAATATTTTGGGACAGCGTCTGACTTCTGCCAGCATCCGGGATGAAAATGCTGTTCCGCCTTTGAAAGATACTTTGCTTGAAGCCTGCCGGAAACCTTTTAACAGTGAAATTACCATTGCGCAGAGAGCCTGGGAAAAACATGTCGGAAGAATAGATGATGAATTTTGGGGCGAGATCAAAGGAAATAATCTGCAGAAACAGGATAAAGTCATGGAAAAAATCAGCTATATTCTGAACAACAGAACCTGGTGGAACGTTTTCTATCATTACAAACATAAAATTGTTTTTGAGGTCAGGGAAAAAGAAGGTCACGGAATACGTTGGAGTCAAGGAGGGAAACAGTTAATAGGCTTTCTTGAAAAATTTATCAATGAATAGCAATAGCATATAAAATTTTACTTGCGTAAAAAGATTGCGTACTGTGCGGGTAATTTTGCAGAGATAAAGTTTCAGATCAAAAATTTAACAAGACAAATCAATCCTATCTGTCCTTTATACAAAACAAAAAACAAATGAATACATACATTGATATTGGCATTAATCTGACCAATAAACAGTTCTATAATGAACACGAAGAAATTATCAACCGTGCCCTGGATAATGGAGTGGAACAAATGATCCTCACCGGGACCGGCGTACGCGGAAGTAAAGAATCCGCAGAGATTGCAGAAGACTATCCTGAAATTTTATTTTCTACAGCGGGAATTCATCCTCACGATGCCAAATCCTTTAATCAGGAAAGTATCCGGGAACTTCGAAATCTTTTGAAATTGGATCATGTGGTATCGGTAGGAGAGTGCGGACTGGATTTTGACCGGGATTTTTCTCCAAGGCCTATTCAGGAAAAATGCTACAGAGCCCAGCTGGAATTGGCTGTTGAAGTTCGTAAGCCTCTCTTTCTTCATGAAAGATCAGCGTTTAAAAGATTTAATGACATCACAGATGAATACCTTTCCAGGTTGCCGGAAGCGGTTGTCCATTGTTTCACAGGAACATTGGAGGAAGCTAAGATTTATCTGGACAAGGGGTTCTATTTAGGATTTACAGGTGCTATAAGTGATGATAAAAGATTTAAGCAGCTGGAAGACGTGATCAAATATACGCCGCTGGACCGCATGATGATAGAAACCGATGCCCCTTTCATGCTTCCGAAAAATATGGCGAGAATGCAAAACCGGCGCAATGAACCTTCTTTCCTGCCGTATGTGGCACAAACCATTGCCTATTGGAAGAAAATCAGTATTTCCGAAGTTGCAGATGAAACCACGGAAACCGCCAGGAATTTTTTCAAACTATGAAAAAGAGCTCTACTTATCAAGTAAAGCTCTTTTTTTATGGTGAAACTGTATAACTGCAGTTTGGCTTTTTTTTAAAGACTTTTTATCGCTGATTCCAAAGCCAGCTCCATCATTGGTTTAAGGGCTTTTTCTCTTTCGTCAGCAGAAATCTTTTCGTGGGTAGGAATAATATCGGTTACCGTAAGGATCGTCGCTGCGTTTTTCCCTAAATGTTGTGCATTTGCAAATAATCCGAAAGCTTCCATTTCTACAGCCGGACAGTTGTATTTTGTAGCAATAGCAGGAATATTCGGATCTTTTCTGTAGAAAATATCGCTGCTGTGTACATTGATCGCTTTAGTTGCTAAAGAAAGCTCCTGAGCGGTTTCATTGATCGTTCCAAAGATATTTCCCTGGTGAGGAAGAATCTCATCTTCAATTTCCCATGCATATTTTGCATACGTACTTTCGCTCGCTGCATTTTCAATATTTAAAATATCAAAAAGCTTCAGGTCTGTTGTATAGGCTCCGCACGTTCCGATTCTGATGATAGTATCTACTTCATACTCTGTAAATAATTCAAAAGAATAGATCCCGATGCTCGGAAAGCCCATTCCGCTGGCTCCTACAGTAATTTCCTTACCTTTATAAAGACCGGTATAATAAAAGATTCCTCTTGTTTTGCTGACCAGCTTAGCATTTTCCAAATAATTTTCAGCAATATATTGTGCACGAAGCGGATCTCCCGGCTGCAATACTACTTTGGCAATTTCTCCTTTTTTTGCACTGATGTGAATACTCATAATGTTATTTTGAAGCGACAAAGATAACAACTTTTAGATTGTAATATCCTAACGTTTGTATTTCAAGATCTAAGTTTTCTAAGTGCAATTCCCCCTCCGGAGGAGGGGTGTCAGATCAAAGATCTGACGGGGTGGTTAAAAAAGAAAAAAACTTCTCCGAACAAACCTCATAGGTTTCCAAAACCTATGAGGTTTAATCAGAAGCTTAATATTTATTATTGCCAATACAGTTTCAAAAGAGAATAATACAGAAGAAGTATTTGTGGAATCTCCTTCTTACTTTAGCAGGAGTAAAATGATTAAGCATAATGAAAATTGAACATATCGCTTTGTGGGTAAGGGATTTGGAAAAGACCAGAAAATTCTATCAGAAATATTTTGGAGCTGTTTCCAATGAAAAATACCATAATTCTGTAAAACAGTTTCAGTCTTATTTTTTAAGCTTTGGCCATGGTTGCCGTCTCGAAATCATGAACAGGCCGGATATTCAGGAAAGCGACAATTCTTATGATGCCCAACAATACGGAATCATTCATTTGGCATTCTCTACAGGCAGCAAAGAAAAAGTGGATGAACTGACAGAAATTTTAAGAAAAGACGGTTACACCATAGCCGGAGAACCGCGTACAACAGGCGACGGCTATTATGAAAGCGTTATTCTGGATCCTGAAGGCAATATTATCGAAATAACAGATTGATCTTTAATCTAAAATAATTTTTCATAAGATTAAAATAATACGATAATCAGTGCAGGGTACTAAATCTGCTAGGCATAAAAACATCCAAGTCTTAATCAATAGGCATTTTGTGAATTATTTATCATAAAGATTATTTAACTGCCAAATCACTCGTATAAAAAATTTTATTCTCTGCAAAATAGTTTTATTTTTGTTAGATGATGGAAACCAGATCACCATTTTTAGACACTATTTTTCTGCTTCGGAAAAGCGGTTGCATGACTGTTTTTTCACATTTGCATGAGGTCTCAAAAAAAGAAGAACAGGAAGCCGGTGATTATTTTGAAGCAGAATTGGAAAAAGAAAGACTGGAATTTTTATCTCCGGAAGTTCCTTGTGATAAAGACGCCGCGGTTTGGGCCGCGAAAGTTCTGTACTACAGTGCACAGCTTTATCTTATCCGGGAAAATACAGCAAAAGATTTGGATAAGCTGATCCCGAAACTGAAAATAACACCTGATACTTCCTCTGTTTTATCTGCAGATCTGTCATTAAGATTCCTTCCACAGATAACATCTTTGCTGCATACTGCAGATCCTCATGATCCGTTGGTGAAGATTCTGGAAGATATTCTTATACAGTTTCATTATTCCGGGATTGGATATCCGCTTAATCTGGAAAAAGTGAACTGGGAAAAAGAACTGAAAGATAAAACATACCGGAAATTATATCTCGAAAGAATCGTAGAAAAAAAGGCCTATGAACTGGCTGAAATTCCTTATATTAATCACCTGCTTATGGCAGAATTCGGGCTGTATAAAGAGACATTTTGGCGAGAGTTAAAAATAATAACCGAAGAAAATTAATGATACAAAATATTACAAAACTGAATACCGTTCTCAACTACGTAAAAGATACCTTCGTAGGAAAAAATGATGTCGTAGATTTGCTGGGAATATGTCTTCTGGCTAAAGAAAATGCATTCTTGTACGGACCTCCGGGTACCGCAAAATCAGCCATCGTAAGAACACTTTCGAAAACAGTAAAGGATGGAAGAAACTTTGAATATTTATTAACCAGATTTACAGAACCGAACGAAATTTTCGGTCCTTTTGATATCCGTAAATTAAAAGAAGGAGAACTTCTCACCAACACCGAAGGCATGATGCCTGAAGCTTCACTGGTGTTCCTGGATGAGATCTTCAATGCTAACTCTGCGATCCTGAATTCATTGCTGACTGCCCTTAACGAAAAAATCTTCAAAAGAGGAAAAGAAACAAAACATCTGCCGGCTTTGATGTTCGTTGGCGCCAGTAATGTTCTTCCGGAAGATGAATCCCTGAACGCATTATTTGACCGTTTTCTGGTTAGAATTAATGTCGATTATGTAAATCCTGAACTGCTTCAGCAGGTACTTCTGGCCGGAAGAAAGCTGGAAACCGAAACCGAGACCAATATTCCCGAAATTCATGCAGAAGAGATCAGGGAACTTCAGAACCTGTGTAAAACCATAGATTTAAGGCCTATCTACGAAGTTTATTTAAACACAATTATCAGTCTGAGAAATACAGGAATTACTATTTCGGACCGTAGAGCTGTAAAACTGCAGAACCTGATTGCGGCAAGTGCCCTGATTTGCGGAAGAGATGAAGCTGTGCTCTCCGACCTTTGGGTACTGAAGCATATCTGGGATACAGAAGAGCAGATTGAAATTCTGGAAGGCATCATCAACAGAACCATTGAAAAAGATGATAATCCAAAATCCCATCCACAGGCCATGCAGAACAAAACTCCAAATCCGGAGGAAGTCATGAAAGATATAAAGATCCTTGTGGAAAAATGGAACAGCGGAATACTGAGTTTTGAAGAACAGAATGTAATCAAAGATAAATTGAGATATCTGCAGACCCGTTGCGACTGGATCAGAAATCCGGAGCAGAAGCAATATATCCAGCAAGAAATTGAAAGCTTATGGCAGAAAATTCTTCAAACTGTATAAAAGAATTCTGGGCAGAACTTCCCCGGGCCAATGAAGATTTTCTGGGTGCTATCCGGGACTGGAAAAATGTACAGATTGCAGTAGACGACGAAACAGTTTGGCTGAAAGGCTTCACTGAGGAACAGGCTATATCTGCAGAGATCCAGCAGCTGCCTGATTTTATCCTGTATGAATTACGTGAAGGACTTTTGTTCAGAAAAAATGCGCTTGTGCCAAGCAGAAAAATGAGAACGGCCTTACTTTGGTCACCGATAGATAAAGCACTGCGTCTTACTTTTCCGGCTTCCAACAATAATTATTTCGGGATCAGCGAAAAAGTACAAGTAAGATTAACACCGGGCAATGAAGAACATCCTGTCGTGGCATTACTAAGTGCCATTACAGAAATTAAAGAAAATATTCCGGGACAACCGAAATTTAAGCTGGAAAAGCTCGAATGGACAGTCATTAATGATAAAGCATTGTTTGTGGGAACACCGTTGCTGAGTCTGCCCGGGAAAACATACTGGACCAAAGACGGCCACCTTTTACCTGCAGGCTTTGATTTTGAATTTAAAAATTTAAGTTTCCTTTTACAGCAGCAATATAACAAAGAGTCAGACAAATGGCTATTGTGGAATGAAGACGGTACTTATCTTCCCATTAAAAAAGGAGATTTCCGGCCATTGTCCATAAGTTCATTCCGTCTTACTGAAAAAACGAAAGAATGGATTTAACCGAATATTTCCAGTCATACGAAAATTACTTTTGGGAGTGGGAAACCGACGAGGATGTCGCCGGAGATTCCGGATACCATGATCATAACCTCATCTCCATTCCCGGTGTTGGGGCTATAGCCTACAGACCTTACGTCATGGAGATCCTCAAAGAACTTCAGCCACAGGGCTGGCCTCCGTTTGGTGCATTGCTGATGGTTTTGTATGCGATGCAGGATGGCTACACCGATTTTTCAGGCCCTTTGAAACATACTGCCAATTTTCACAGCATCGGAAATTTTGATTTTACAGCAGAAAAGAGCATCGAGTTCCTTGAAAAACTGAAATCATTAAATAAGACCTATAAACAGGGGCAGAACAGAATTGTACTGCTTCAGACACTCTTCCAGGATTCTCACAACAGAATGGTTCCCGGAAGAGCAGAAATGATTCTGACCACCTACTACAGAAGGCCCCATATGCTGGCATCGAGCGCCGTGAAAAAATATGCCGGACCTTCAGCCATTAACAGGGACTTGAATACACTTAATCTGTTGAATGAAAAGTTTCCAACAGCCCAGTCTATTGTTGATGCCATGCGGGATCACATGGATGAACCTGAGCTGGATGATGAAGTTGTGGAGGAAGAAACCACCGTAGAAACTGATAAAGATTTTATTCAGCAGTTAATTGAAGAGCCCAAAACGTTTCAGGTAGGAAGCCTGATCAAAAGAATCTGGAGCGGACTGAGAATTCCTATGCGGCATCTTTCTCCCGGAGAACAGCCTATCGGGGGGATTTCCGATATGGCTAATAAAGGCGATTTCCATAGAATGCTTCTTTCTGAATTTGCCAATGATGATGAGGTTTTCATGAACCGCGTAGCCAATAATGAAGCGTTGTATATCCAAAGAGAGATTCCGCCGGAGGAAAATGCTTTTGAACGAATCATTTTAATTGATACTTCCCTGAAAAACTGGGGAACCCCTAAAGTATTGGCCTTTGCATCGGCTATTGCAGTGATCAGACATCCGAAAGCTCATTCCGAATGTAAAGTTTTTGCGTTGGGACAGGCTGGTATACCTGTTTCTCTTGACAAACCGGAAGATGTTATCGAAACCCTAAATTTGGTTAGTCCGGTTCTGGATGTTTCAGAAGCACTTGGGAAATTTTTTAATGAAGAACATACCGAAAAAGATATTGAAGTTTTCTTCATAACCCATCAGGAAAACCTGGCTGACGAAAAAACCAGAAAAGTGATCCACGAAAACAGGGACCGGTTAAAATTCCTGATCACAACAGCTTCAGACGGCGAACTGAACTTTTATAAACATCATAAAGGAGCGCGTAAGCATATTCAGAAGATAAGGCTTCCGCTTCAGGAATTATGGGCCAATCCGCCACAACGCAAACAAAAGGTCCATAATGTTAACGGTAAAAAAACAGATTTACCACAGAATTATCCGATCCTGTTTCCGACTCCATCCAATCAAATTGCCCGGTTTCTCTATGAAGGCGAATTTTATATTCTGAGTTCAAAAAAACAGCTGTTGAAAACTTATCTTTCCGATAATTATTACGACCGGAACTCTTATGATTACTATAAAACCTATCATGGATGTGAAGTTTTAACAGAAGATATTTCTGTGAAACCAAGAGGACAGTTTGCACTTGCCAAAAACAAGCAGCAGCATTTTATTTTATGCCAGTATCAGCCGGATAAAAAGCTTATTTCAAAACTCAATTTGAATACAAAAGAATATTCCGAACAGAATATTACCGGGTTCAATATCCCTAATTCATACCATCTGATCTATTTTGGAAAGAATTTTTATCTGCATCAGCCTATGAATTCTTCCCGCTATAAAATCAATTTAGAAGGAAATGTCTCTGTGGAATCCATCTCTAATGATGATGATGATGAAATAGATAAAAATATAGCAAAAGCGGAAACAGAAGTTGCTAAACTGAATCGCAGCGGTATGAAAATAATCAGGAACTTCAATAAAATAGGAATTAATGAGAATAATAATTTAGTCATTTCAGGAAATGAATTGTCCAGGCTGTATGACAACTCACTGAACCTTTATAAGAACAGATTTACCGTGAAGATCCCTGCGGAACAGAACAAAAACAAGTTTACATTCCAGGATGGCAGCGAGATCATTACGGATTCCCGGGGAATGCTTACTTTTAAAAGCAGCAATACCGGTATTCCTACCTTTTATATTCCCTCTACAGAGTATGGATTTTTGGCCCTGGCGACGAACACAGAATATGGAGGTTCGGAATATTATCTTCCGAAACAGACCCTGCTGAAAGTGAAGACCATGGAAGAAATGTATTCTCAATATTTAACAGCATTTATTGATCAGATCCTGGATTATGGAGCTTAGAATAAAACCTTTTCCGAAAAACACCTACCCCAAAAAAGGGCTTTTGATCAAAGACCCGTCGCCTGGCGTATGGCTTTATGAAATGGAAGTATTGGGGATAGATCTCAATAAAGTAAAATCCTATGCTGTGCCAGCGGATCTGCCTAATGTTCTGTACGGATGTTTGCTTGTATTTTATGATGTAGCTCCACAGGAAATAGGGAAAAATGCTTATTTCCAATGTGTAGACGACAGACTTTTTATTCCTGAAAATACCATATTCTACCCAAGGATCAACCCGGAAGATTGGCAGTCTGTTGGTTCACGGTATGTCGTTATGCATCCTGATTTTGGCCTGGTGAAGCTCTCAGAAGAAATAGACTGGCTCTCTGTGCTGCAGGAACCTGAAATAGCAAAAGATAAGGTCAGAAAACCATCGAATGGTGTGAAAACACTACAGTATATAGAAAGCTTTGCTGTAGAGATGGATGATGAAAAAGTTCTGGCAACCCTTCAGCAGCCGAGAAATGAAGAAGAGTGGATGAAAAACCTACCTTTTGACCTCAAAAAAGTGATGGCAGGGAATAAAAAAGAAATTGAAAAGTATTTAAAGTATATTGAAAAATATCCTGACAGAGCTGTAGAATTGGGCGTGCCTTTAGATATTATGGGAACTTCCCGTGGGGACGGCTTTGGAAAATTTACTTTTGGAGACAGCTGGCTGAGTGCCTTGTTTGGAAGTTCGGGCGACAAAAAAGAAACAGCAGGGAGCCGGAATTTCCGCTGGATATTCTGGGGTGTTGTCGTAATGGCAATACTCTTCAGAATTTTTATGCCTTCAGATAAAGACAGAGCTCAGAAAGAGGATTTTCTGGTTTCTTCCGGAAAAATTATGAACGGAAAGGAAAAAACGCAGGCAGACATGATCGCCTATCAGTCCGGAGTAACAGATATTGACATGAAAATTGACTCTATTTACGGAAAGACCAGGAAAAAACTTTCCAGTGAATATGTTGCGGCAGGCGCTGCCATGTCAAAAGACAAAAACGAAAGAGAACAGTATAAAAAATCAGGTGGCAGAAACCTTGGCGAGGTTGGAAATGATATTGAGAAGCTCAACGCCAGAGAGCAGAACAGTAGAGACTCACTGAAAATTGTGTATTCAAAAAAAATTACGAAACACCTTGTTCAGCAGGAAACGGCTATGAAACGCCGGATTTCGGATTCACTCAAACAGTACAGCAAAGGAAGACCGGTCAACGGTGAAGTTGTAAAATTTGTTTTAAAGAAAAAGCAGGTGCTTATGGCGGATTCTCTTGGAAAGCTTTACGGAACACTTGATATATCGGAACTTCCTCCGCCCCCGGTTAAAGATTCCAAAATAGGAACGTTGGAGAAAGGTTCCGGTTCGTCAGAAAATAAAACTTCCATTTCAGATGTCCTGTATCTTGTGATTTTTATGTTTGGAGCTGTAGGGATCTATTCTTTCATCTTCAGAAGAAAGTCACTGAATCTTGGCGGAGATAATGTGCCTTTATGGATAAAGCTGGTTCTATCTGTTCTCCTTGTTTCCATGTTGGTCTATCTGTTTTATCCTTTAATAAAAATGTTCGGGTACAACTGGTTTGTATGGATTCTGGTGATCTGTGTTGTCCTGCTTCTTTACCGACTGTTCAGCGAAGACAAAACAATTTTAAATCCTGAAGACGATGAATAAGCAGAAATTTATAGATAAATTCCTGATTGCATTTATGATCCTGGCGGTGTTTAAGATCATTGGCATCGCGGCACAGCTGTTTCACGAAAGCTTTTGGAGCGTGGTGGGAACGCTGGTGATTTTTCTTGTCGTGGCTTTTATTATTATGATTGTGATTACAGCTTTAAAGGATAAAGAACAAAACCGTAAAAACTCTGGACGAAAAGGTTCCGGAAGCGGAAATTTTTATCTTGAAACCTCTTTATTCGATAGAATCAGAAATAAATACGAAGAGCTTGCCGAAAAATATATTGCAGAAAAGGACTATAAAAAAGCAGCAAAAGTGTACATGAATCTTCTTCAGGATAATTTCCGGGGAGCTAAAACACTGGAAAATGGAGGTTTTTACAATGAGGCGGCAGCGGTTTATCTTAAAAAGCTAAATAATAAATCGGAAGCAGCATCGTGTTACGAAAAAGCAAAACAGTACAAAAAAGCCATCGATCTGTATAAAGAAATGCAACAGAAAGAGAAAGTAGGAGACCTTTACAAAGAACTTAATGATCTTAAAAATGCCCACAACTATTATCAGATGGTGGCAGATGACTATACGGGCAACAGCCAGATGGTAAAAGCTTCTTTGGTATACAGCAAAAAAATGGAGCTGCCGGAAGAAGCACAAAAAATACTGTTGAAGGGCTGGAACGAAGATAAAGATGCATTCAACTGCCTGAATAATTACTTTGCCAATGTTTTTGATGTTAAAAAACTGGAAACTGAAATTCAGAACCTTTATCAGAAAACACCTTCCTACAAAAAGACCATCTACCTTGAAGCAATGAAACATGAATTTAAAAAAGACCCGAAATTGCAGACTGTAATCCGTAGTATTGCTTATGAAATCATTGCAGAAAAAGTAGGTACCCGTTCAGAGATTATTAATGAACTGAAACACTTCAATCCTGATGACAACATAATCCTGAAAGATATTTCGAGGTTTAAAACAGGAAGGAACAAAATGTTGAGGAATTAACATTAAAGCATTTAAAGATTTAATGATTAAATGAAATCATTCCACAAAAACAAAGTAGCTGAGGTAGCAAAACCCACTTTGTTTTTATCTCTCTTTTAAGTGAGTAGAAGCAGTAATTTCATTGCTGAAAAACAATTTTTCATATCTTTGCGCCAGAAAATTATGACAATACAAAGAGCACATATCAATGTAAATCTATGCGATAGCCCTTCAATAAAAGGATTATTCGGATACGAATGGATGATATGGAATGAGGCGAAATGTGCTTGCTTTGAAAATTATTTACAATAAACCCGTAAAAATTTAAACAAAATACCGCAGAAACGCCTCGATAACTCGAGGCGTTTCTTGTGTTTTAGGCCATAAATTATTTAGAATGAAAAAAAATAACCATAAAAACAAAAATTTTTTAATTAACAATGAACATTTAATACAATAAATAAGAGTGATAAGTAACCCGATGAGAGACAGTCATTTAGGTATTTAAGAGATCTGCAGGATATTGCGGACAGGTATTTCTTATGCTAAAAACCATATTTAATACATTGATTTTCAACGACTTAAATAAAAAATAAATTTGTGAGTTAAAAAAAATCATACTTACTTTGCAACCGAAAATTGAAAGCAACAGGTTTTCAGGATTCAAAAACTTTTTAAACAACAGGAATATAATGAAACAATTACATAACATATCTAATCAGTATTCGAGATTACCCGGACAGGAGCCGAAAGGATATGCATGTATCATTCTCGATAGTGAATTTATAGTTAAAAGGTGCTTATATACGTGGGTCAGCTAATGATCTCTTACGTCAGAATATACAGCACCTCCCGAAAAGAGGTGCTTTTTTTATGGTTTCTTTAGCTTATTTGGTAAAGCGCCGGTCTGTGGAGCCGGAGAACAGGGTTCGATTCCCGAAGATACCCCAAATAAATATGAATGGTCAATGGTGAATTGTGAATTTAAAAATTGATAAACAAAGCGAATTGACAGTTGGCCACTCACATTAAAAAACAATCTCATAGCTCAATTGGTCAGAGCACCGGTCTTTTAAACCGGGGGTTGAAAGTTCAAGTCTTTCTGGGATTACAAACGGTTTCGTAACTCAATTGGATAGAGTATCGGTTTTCTAAACCGGAGGTTACAGGTTCAAATCCTGTCGAGGTCACAAAAGGTCTATTGAGGTAAAGGCTAACCTGCCCGACTGTCTCTTGGGTACTGCGGGTTCGATTCCCGCATAGACCGCAAGGTTCATGGAAAATTTTAATTTCGGCTGTCTCCCGGAAGGAAAATGGAAACTGAACCTGAAAAACTGGAAAGATAACGGTGGTTGTTTACCCGTCTTGGACACGGGAGGTCGCAAGTTCGAATCTTGCTTTCCAGACTAAAAAAGTGAATGGTGAAAAGTGAATTCTGCTTCGCAGGTGAAAAAAATTATAGTAAAACGAATTGACAATTCAAAAAGAGATTTTGTAGCTCAATGGTAGAGCACCGGTCTGTTAAGCCGAAAGTTGAAAGTTCGAGCCTTTCCAAAATCGCAGAAAACTAAATGTTAATTGTTTCAAAAAGAGAAGAAGAAAGGTGTGTCAAGAGCAGAAGATCTTTACGCCAAATATGGAAAATACCGACAGCCTTTTTCTTTTTTTGTGAGATGCTAGAGATGAGAAGTGGTAGAAATTACCGGTAAAAATGATCTATCATTCATATCATTTATAAAAATCTGATGGTTCGCCGAAGTGGAAGAGTCGGGACGGTCTGCAAAACCGTTGCATAAGCTGAGTGGGTTTGAATCCCATAACCATCTCAAATAACTAAAATGAGATTAGTTCCGGAGAAAAAGTAAAAGTTTGTCGAGCGCAGAAGTTCTTATATCAAACAAAAAATACAGACAGGCTTTTGTTTTTCTTCAAAAGGGATTAGAAAATTACCGATTACTAATTACCGATTACTCATTATATGGAAGTACACCGGAGTTGGAGAGCCGGGGCAGACTGTAAATCTGTTGCTTCATTGCTGAGCAGGTTCGAATCCTGCTACTTCCACAAAAACCGCTGATAATGTAACGGCAGCATGCAGGAAAAGTACTCTTGTTGTTCAGGTTCGATTCCTGGTCAGTCGGTTTAAAAAGCTCTATTAGCATAGCGGCAAGTGCATCCGGCTTTCTACCGGACGACAAGGGTTCGATTCCCTTATGGAGTACAGATGTGAATGGTCCGAAGTCAGTTATGAATTATTAATACCATGAAAGTTCAGATTGAGAAAATTGATAAATGACCATTCACAGAAATAGGAAAGAGAAAGTTTGTCCAGCGCAGAAGATCTTACAAACACTAACAGGCATAGTTTTAAAGACAGGCTTTCTCTGACCTTAATAATAAGCAATAGGTAATTGAGGAATCATGAGAGATCATGAATTATCAATAAGTTAATTTTTTAATTCATAATTACCAACTTACTCATTACTAATAAAAGCCCGCGGGAATGGTGGAAATGGTAGACACACTTGATTTAGGCTCAAGGTTTTGGGGGTTCGAGTCCCTTTTCCCGTACAAAATGCCTCTCTATTCCAACTGGCAGAGAAAACGGCTTTAAACCCCGTAAAGTCCCGGTTCGAATCAGGGGAGAGATACAAAAAATGAAAAATAATATGAATTGTCAATAGTTAATTAACTAATGAATGTATTTTTATTACTAATTCTTATAAAATCCGGAAGAGTGGTGTAGCTGGTCTGCACGTTAGTCTGAAAAACTAAAGGTACAGGTTCAATTCCTGTCTGTTCCGCAAACCATAAATGATGATTGATCAATGATGAGTAATGAATTTGTGCTATGGCATCATTTATCTCTTATCAATTATCAGCAAAGCGAATTGGCATTTCACAATTCACAAATTAATATATAAACAAAACAAATTTAAAACATGTAAAAAAATGGAAACGCAACAAGAAGTATGGCAGAATATGAAAGGAAATTTTTTCCGGAAGCCTATCACACAGCTGGTAGAAGAAGCCATTATCCGCGAACAGGCTAACGGTCACCGCTTGAAAGTATGTGTGGGCTCAGATTCCCATGTTTACGGCGAAGCGATCAGCTATGCTACGGCAGTAGTATTTGTACGTGAAGGAAAAGGAGCGTTTACCTTTATCAGAAAAGAAAGACAAATACAGAAGATCAGCATCAAAGAAAGAATGCTGAATGAGGTCAACAGATCCGTAGAAATTGCTTATGCTATCTGTGCCGTTCTGGATGCTTATGGTGTGGAAATGGAGGTACACGCAGACATTAATACCGACCCGGATTTCAAGTCAAATACCGCATTGAAAGATGCTATGGGCTATATTCTGGGAATGGGATATGTGTTTAAAGCAAAGCCTCACGCGTTTGCAAGTTCCAATTGTGCTGATATGATGGTTTAATCTTTAATTATAAAAAATGAAAACAATTTTAATCATCAATGGAGAAAAATACTGGAAAGATTATTTTGCCGGATTTGATGTAGTTCAAAAGAAAATTCAGACAGCAGAATTTATAGTAAAAGATTCTTCTCTTTATGTTGTTGATGCAGAAGGTGTTTGTAAGCCGGATGTTATATTTTGGAGGCTGGGAGCTGTAAATCCAGAGCCTAAGCATAGAAATATTTTAGAATTGATCAGATATTCAGAAATTCCATGTGTGAATTCAGCGGAAACTTTATTAAGGGGATATGACAGATTATCTATGCTGAATACCCTTAAAAAACTAGGACTACCGATTATCAATTTTGATGTAGCAACCCAAACAAGTCAATTGAAAAATTTGCAGATGTCCTTTCCTTTCGTAGTGAAAGTTGGAAATCATCATGGAGGATTCGGGAAAAGTTTGGTGACCTCTGAAGAACAGTGGGAAGAACTCAAAGATCTGTTATTCATCCATCAGGATTATGTAACCGTTGAAAAATTCATCGATTATAAATATGATATCCGTTATCTCGCCATCAATGATAAGGTTTGGGCTATGAAAAGAAAAGGGAAATATTGGAAGGCTAATGCTCTTACCCAGGAATACCAAATCATTGAACCTGAAAAAGAATGGACAAAAAATGTGAAACTGTTACAGGAAAATAGTAAAGCAGATATCATTGCTATTGACGTTCTGGAAACAGAAAATGGAGAAAAAACAATTTTAGAATATAATGATATTCCCGGTCTTTCCGGATTTCCTGAAGACACCAAACTGGAGTTATCCAAGATGGTAAAAAATAAATAAAAAGAACTTAAAAAACTAATAACTATATATTTTCTAGTTCAGGATAATGTGTAAAGGACTTCCGGAGATGATCTCTTTTGACCGCGATCTTGCAGATATACATTATCTGAAACCGGATTCTGATGAATATGCTGAAAAGACGGGCTATGAATGTGCCAAATGGCTGATAGAATATTGCATGGATCATTATTTAGATCTGCCGAAATTCTACTGTCATTCAATGAACCCGGTAGGAAAGGAGAATATTCTTAGCCTTTTAAAAAATTGTAATGGATATTTTCAGATTAATTCAGGATATAAAAACGCATTTGAAACTCAATTTTGATTCAAATTAAAATCTTATTACTCTCTTTTTTAAGGGAGTTTTTTTATGTAAATAGGATTCAAAATACTACTAATTTTCCATTACCAACTATATACAGCGGGCATAAAAAGCCCTGGAAAGTATAAGGTAAATTTTTAACTTTTATTCAGAAAAACCGCTTAAATAGTTCTTGAAAGCATAATTTTTTGTTAAAAAAATCACTTTAAAGGCATAGTTTCATGTCTATCAGTCATTTTTTATTATTTTAGTCCCTAAGATTGGAATTATGCTTATTGAAGATGAATTAAAGGCGATTTATTTAAACTATAAAATCAGGAAAATTATCCCTTTTCTTATAATGTGAACTCCAAAAGAAAAAAGAAACCTCAATCATTCTAAAGAAATTCTTAAAGATTGGGGGATAACAGTATTTCTATGCTTGCCGCAGTACCAAAAGACCTTATGATGAACTATATGATCATGCTGTAGCCGGACGGCTAACCGAATGATAAAAACGAAAATAACCTGAAAAAAAATTATTATCAAATTAAAAACAAATGAAAGAAAGACTTTATGAGATCCTTAATGAGGAGAGAATACATGAGATTATTCCATTTCTGAAACAGCTTACAACAGAAGAAAAGAAAGCGCTGGTCCCAACCATAAAAAAGCTGGACCGGGAGATCAGCAAGATTGTAATGACGAAAAACTCTTACCATACTGCCGGTTCTGCAGATCAGCATTCTATTATTGATATAGCATCTTTTGTCTGTATGGATCAGAAGCATTATGGGAAAAATTACTGGAGCCTTTTCAGAAATAAAGAACAGACCGAAATAATACTGGAGTGGGGATGTCCGCACTGGTTCTCCGATTTTATCAATGATTCCATAGATGCAGAATTTACAGCATTTAATTACCAGGATATCTTAAGGTGGACAGAAAAAGGCTATGTACAGCCCAGACCTGAACTTCTTGGGTATCACTTAAGCCTTCATCCATATGATCTGGAAAAATATCCGGAAACACTGAAAACCCACTTCTGGTATCTGTGTGAATTTCCTTCAAAATCACTGCCTTTTAAAAGAGAATGGCTTCCATTGGTTCAAAAACTGGTTGCCGAAAATAAAATTGAAAGAAAAAGATTCCTCAGAGAATGCCTTCTGGCTGCAAACAGGAATTTTAATAAAAATGTGACAGGATGGTTCATGGATACATTCAATATCCTCAAACCTTCTGACGATGAACTGATCATGCTTCAGGATGAACTGATGGCAGGGCTGGCTTCCGTACAGTCAAAGGCGGTCAACACCATACTTGCCCATTTAAAAAAAATAGTTCAGGATCCGGCATTCAGAACCAGTGAATTTTCATATTTTCTACCCAATCTGTTAAGTTCAGAAGTTAAAACAGTTGTCGCAGCCAGCTTGGCTGTTACTGAAAAAATATTTCAGAAAAAGAAAATTAACACAGAAAATCTGGCAACGGCTTTAAGTGCGGCATTTGTAAACAAAGATGAAAGTATACAAACCAAAACTGCAAAAATCATTCTTAAATATATCCCTGTTTCAGAAGGAATAAAAGAAGCTTTATCTCATTATGCAGATAATATATTGGCTAATGTAAGGCCGGGGCTGGTTCAATACATAGAGAGCAGGCAGCTGGAGCTGGATGCCGTTGAGACAGAAACGCTGGAACTCATTAATGAAGAATGTAAAGTTCAAGAACCGGAAAGCTTTGAAGACCTTATGTTTCTTCTTCCGCAAGCCATAGAAAATCCTGGAACTTATTATTATGATCTGGCGTTGGCAGGACTTTTACGTTTTGCTGATGAAGCTGATGAAGATTCCATAAAACTGTTTGAACCCGTATTTCAAAAAGCATGTAAAACCATTGCTAAATGGGAAGTACACCATTTTAATGTATTGCTGTGTAATCTCATCATTAATTATGGACTTTTATTAATAGAAAGATTTCCACTTCAGCTTAAAAATCTGGAGAAAATATATAAAAGAACGACTGAGGACGAAGCCACAAGAGAAGCTTATTCTTCTTACCATAAAAAGCTGAAGCCGCTTAAAGACATCTATGCCGGAGGTTTGGCTATGGAGCCGTTTAAACATATCGCAGTACATATTTTTAATAAAATAACATCAGAAGACCGAACTCCGCTGCTGTCTACGGTAACCCATGAACCATGCTGGATAAATCCTGAAGCATTAGTAGAAAGATTTGAGATCTGTCAGAATAAAAATATAAAACCCGATGATCTGGATGTACAGCTTGCATTGCAGAGATGTTCACTGGAAAAAACCTCAGTTGCATTACAGCAGGTTGAAGAAAAATTAAAAGGAGAATATAAAGAACTTCTGCTTTTCTTCTTTAACGAAAACTCTGCTCCTAAAGGGAAATTTGAACATCCGTCATGGTGGATGACTGCAGGAATTACGCGTTCCCCGGAAGACGTTTTTGAAGAATTCAAAGACTTTGGATACGATGATATTCCTGAGGAATTCCTTACCGGTAATTATAAATGGAAAACCATTGACAGCAAAAAGAATTCCTATTATCCGGTTGAGCTTAATATCACAGTTCCGAAATACCATCTCAAAAAAAGAGACCATCAGCTTTTCTTAGAATACTTTATTGCAGAACAAAAAGATATTTCTGAAACACCTTCATTCATATGGAGCTTCCCGAATACGCCAGGGAATATTTTTGCCAAGATCATTAAAAACTGCCTGTTTTATTCCGGGATTGCAGAAGTCTACGAAAGAGGTCTTGTTGTGAGTACGGCACAGGCACTGCATCAGATGAAAAAACCTCTGGATGCAATGGGATACCTGTTTCTGGGAACTGTTTTTCTGGACGGAGACAAAGTGATCCGTGGAACCGCTGCTGAGATCTGGCTGGAACATGTTTCCCATAAAGTAATGGATAGTGCCCGTTTGGGGCAGGTGATCGGGCTTCATGAAAAACTGGAATGGGCTCCTGTAAAAAGATTCACAGATCTTGTACAGCACCAGATGCTTAACGTGAGTAAAGATCATAATCTGGCGCTTGAACAGCTTCTTACCCATGTTTTACTTCAGATGGAAACACCAGTTACCAATCTTAAAAAAATATTGGATATATACTACGAGGTTTTGGCTTTGAATCAGTCAGAACCTGATAAAAACTTAAAAGAAAAACTGAATAGCTGGAAGGATAATTCCAGCCTGAAAAAAATCTGCAATCTTCTTCTAAAAAAATAGATTATGGAAGATATGCTAATTTACAACTATCAGAGACCATCAGCTCTGATAAAAAAAGACGTATCTGAAGAATTATTTCTGTCGAAGTACAGTGAAATTCAAAAGAATACAGATGCTCCCTGCTTTTTCTGGGGAGATGTGAGCCAGCCCTTTATACTGGCAAGATGCCTGATTACACTTTCCAATATTGTGAAATCAAGCTTTAACATGTCACCATTTCAGATGGCTTTGCTTAAAGATCCTATCATTACTGCCGGAAACAGCAGACTGCGCTTTGAAGGATTTTCACATTGTGCAGGAGTCTACGCCAGGATTGATGTGCTGCCGGATGGCCTGCATGGCGAGTTTCTGGAAAACGGAACCACCAATGTAGATTTTAACCAGCCGATGATTACTGCGCTGGGAAGTATCCGCCCCAATGAAAAAATAATGCTTTCCATAGGGGGAAAAGAAGTGGGGCTTTACAAAGAAGAAGAAAAAATGATCGAACGAAAAGTTCCGTTGCCTGTAAAATGGATCAAAGGATTGAGCACCGTTCAGATCTATCTGTCCGAATCGGAAAAGCTTCACTGTTTTAATAAAATCCAGACCCAGCAGCTCTTCAGAGGAATACCTAAAGGATCTGTAAAATCAGATTATTACCTGATCATCAGGGGAAATAAGCCCATGTTTTCACCGGTAAAATCAGCCGATGCTGTTTGTGTCGGCGGGCTTCACAGATTACGCCTGCTGGAACCTCTTCTTCCTTATATCGATCAGATGCAGGTATTTCCACATGCTGATATGCAGTCTACCACATGGCAGCTTTATATGGGAAATATAAGGTTCAGCCTTTCATTGTCCAGAGAAACCTGGCGTGGATTTTCTGGGGAAGGAGCAGTATTGGACAGCCTGATCGGTGATATTTCTGATGAATGGATTGATGCGATGGATAAATACGCCTATGCCAATCAGTTTTTTAATCCTTCAGCATTTGCTTTGGATGAAAATATAAGTCTGAAGAAAACAGACAATCTTACAGGAAGGTTGGCTGCTATGGGACTTCTGGGTTATGATCTGGATGATAACGGATTTTTTTATCGAAGGCTGCCATTTAAGCCCAGCAGGATCATAGGCTTAAATCCACGGATGAAAAATGCAGAAAAGCTCATTGCAGAAGGAAAAGTGGAGATTTTAAATAAAAATTCGGCCAGAACCGAGGCCAGAGTGGAAGGAACGGGCGTACATCATACTGTGATCATAGACCATGATAAAGAACGGTGTACCTGCGAATGGTTCAGTAAATATCAGGGCGAAAGAGGACCATGTAAACACGTTCTTGCCGTGAAGAAATTAATATGCAATTAACTAAAAGGACAGCTTCGGAAAACAAGTCTGTCCTTTTTATTAATGAATTTTCATCCATTCTTCATAGGAAAGAACACCCAATTCCGGCCTTCCCTCACCTTCAAGAACCGAGATAAATTCAAGCTGATTACCGTCCGGATCATTAAAATAAATTGCAAGTGCAGGCATCCATGCGAAGACCATAGGTTCATCTTTGCCATCTCTTAGAAAATTATAAGGCTTCAGATCCTTTTTCTTCAGAAAATCTGCAGAATGATTTAAAATATCTTCCTTACTGCTGGAAAAGGCAAAATGTCTTGGCTGAAGGTTTTCTTTCTGCTCCCACAATCCCAGCATGAATTCTTTACCCTCACCGATCCACAAAAATGCAATGGGACGTGTTTCATCCCTATGTGCCAGTTTTAATCCTAAAACTTCAGTATAAAATGTGATGGAATTTTCTAAATTGCTTACCTGAATATGGGTTTCATATAATCCTTTGATCATGATCTGCTTTATTATTTCACAAAGCTAGAGAATGCGCCTCCAACAATGTAAGTTTTGTGATGCCTTTATTTGAATTGAGTGATAGAAAAATTTTATTTAAAAGAAAGGATATTGTTAAAGCTCGATAGGGTGTTGCTTAGCCTGTTTCTAAATTAAAAAATAAGCAAGTGCCGTAACTTCGCTCATCACATATAAAAGTGTCGTAAAGGAACCTTTTACAAAAATGCCGGTGGATTATTTGCCGGCATTAATTTTTTCTTCTATTTCTTCTTCGAAAGCTTTCTTCCAGTTCATGATTGTTGTTCTGCTGATCTTATATTTCCGGGACATATAGCTGGTAGAAAAACCATGCTTATTCTGATATTGTAAAAGCTTAAACATCGTTTCTTTATCATAGGTTTTAAGCTTTTGATTGTTGATCTGGCTCTCTTTCGACTGTTCAAAAATCTTTTCGTTGAATTTTAATACATCTTCCGTGGTATTCAGTTTTCCCAGGAGTTCTTTGATCTTTGGGTCTTTCAGCTTTTCCGGATGTTCCAGCCTCAGCATATCATAATATATCTTTTTGTAATTAGGGCGCATAAAGAATTCTGTTTATCCGTTAGTATTGTCATTATTCTTTTGAAGCCATCGGTGAAGTGTGCTTTTAGGAATAGAATATTCTTTGATGACTTCACCATAAGTCATTTCACCGGATAAAATCCTTTTCATAATAAAATCTTTGATCTCTTGGGTATAAATATTTTTCCTGAAATAAGGAATCTTGTCAGATTTCTTATGATTCTTGTTCACCGCAGATGGAGGTGCATAAAGGATAAGATGGGAACTGTAAAGTCTGAAAAAATCATATTCCAGAAGCTTGCTCCATCTCAAAAGTAAATCCGTATCTATGGATCTGCTTTGGTATACATTTTCAATAAATTGAACATCCTTATTGAGAAAATTGCAGATCCTTTCCAGGGATACCTCATTTTCATCAACCATCTCCTTGATAAACTTTCCTATATGAATCTCTTTATATAACATTTATTACGTATTGTTTTTTGTTAAATTCATGAGTTAAAGGAAATAGAAATATATTACATTCTGATGAATGGCTGCAGCAGGTACGCCGAGAAAATCTCAGCGGTAACAAAAAGAAATTTAAGCTCAGTACCATACCATGGTTATGTGCAGTCGGCAGTCCGAGGGATGACCAGTTGATATTGTTTTCAGGCTATCTGTACCTTAAGAATGTTTTTATTCCTAATTAATTGATTTACAATGCCTTTTCCATGGTTCTGTAGGAATACGCCATTATAACTTTTCATACAGTTTCGTAATATTTTTAACTATTGACCTTAGTGTCGGCAGATCATACTCTCTGTAAAATGTTATTTATAGTGAATGATTTGCCTGTTAGTTTTCAAATTTAAAGAAAAAATAGAACCTAATTCTCAAAAATGCATAAAAAATCTCTTTCAGAATGAATTTTAAATAAAATTAACAAATTAACTATATGAGTATGTGAATTATTTTAATTAAAAAGATCAAACATAGTAATTGCATCCCATCTTTCAAGTATATACCTTTGCAGTTCAATGAAAAATACAATAAGCTTATTCGATTTCTCAAAAAAGATAAATTACAAAAACGAGCTTCTGGCTGGTTTTACAGTGGCTATGACTATGATTCCCGAATCGCTTTCATTTGCGATCCTGGCAGGATTGTCTCCGCTTACCGGGCTTTATGCTGCCTTTATGATGGGACTCATCACCGCAATTTTAGGAGGCCGTCCCGGAATGGTTTCGGGGGGTGCCGGAGCTACTATTGTTGTATTGATTGCTCTGATAAAATCTCATGGAATAGAATATCTTTTTGCCGCTGTTGCCCTTGCAGGAATTTTCCAGATGCTTGTCGGAGTTTTTAAGCTTGGGAAATTTGTAAGACTTATTCCGCAGCCTGTTATGTATGGCTTTTTGAATGGTCTTGCGGTCATTATTTTTATGGCTCAGATAGAACAGTTTAAAATAACGGACAGCACAGGAGCTTCCGGCTGGCTTCAGGGAATGCCTTTATATATTATGGCAGGGCTGACAGCCCTTACAATCGCTATTGTATACTTTTTTCCTAAGGTCACAAAAGCTGTTCCTGCATCTTTAGTGGCAATTATTGTAGTTTTTGCGGTGGTTTTAAGTTTTGATATTCCTACAAAAACAGTGGAAGACATTGCCCACATCAGCGGAAATCTTCCAAGCTTCCAGATTCCTCAGATTCCTTTTACTTTAGAAACGCTGCAGATTATATTTCCGTATGCTTTGGTGATGGCAGGAGTAGGTCTTATCGAATCTCTTTTGACACTTTCCATGGTAGATGAAATCACCAACTCAAAAGGAAATGCCAATAAAGAATCAATAGCGCAGGGAATTGCCAATATCACGAATGGTTTTTTCGGAGGAATGGGAGGCTGTGCCATGGTAGCACAGACGTTGGTGAATCTCAATGCCGGTTCAAGGGCCAGATTATCAGGGATTATTGCGTCTGTTATGATTCTTATTATTATCTTATTCGGAGCGCCATTTATTGAAAAAATTCCAATGGCTGCGCTGGTTGGCGTTATGATGATGGTCGCTATAAGTACATTTCAGTGGGTGTCCATCCGTATAGTCAACAAAATGCCGAAGTCTGATATTTTTGTCGGAATTACAGTAGCCCTAATTACCATTATCCTTCATAACCTTGCCCTCGCTGTTCTGGTAGGTGTTGTGATAGCAGCTCTGGTTTTTGCATGGGATAATGCAAAAAGGATCCGTGCAAGAAAATCCATCGATGAAAATGGCGTGAAACATTATGAAATATATGGGCCTTTATTTTTCGGATCAGTAACGGCGTTCATGGATAAATTTGATCTGATGGATGATCCTGACGAAGTTGTAGTAGACTTCAAGGAAAGCCGCATCGTTGATATGAGTGCCATTGATGCTTTGGATAAGCTGTCTAAACGCTATAGCCAGCAAAACAAAAAACTCTGTCTGCGCCACCTCAGTGAGGACTGCCATAAAATGCTGAAAAATGCCGAAGCAGTAATTGAAGTTAATATCCAGGAAGATCCAACGTATAAAGTAATGCCAGAGAAGTAGGAGATTGGAAATTGAAAGATTTTCATATTAAAAGATTTAAAAATCTGTGAAAGTTGCGCAATTTGTGAGAAATTAAAAAACGATTTTTTAGAATAAAAATTTTAAAATAGGGCAGAATCAAAAATTCGTATAATCTGAGAAATCTGCTGGAACACAAAAATTTAACAATTAACTATTCACATTTCACACAATAATAACCAAACAAGGACTGTAAAATTACTTTACAGCCCTCGTTTTTTTAGGTTATTAATATATTCGCAATGAAATCAGGCACCAAAGCGTAGTGCGACAATTTCATGCTGATTGCAGCTCTTCCGCTCGTCAACGTTCTCAGATCGGAAATATATCCAAAAGTGGAAGCCAACGGAACTTCCGCTGTAAAAATTTTTCTTCCTGACCTTTCATCAATGGACGAAATAATTCCCCTTCTCCGGTTGATATCTGCAGTTACAGCACCCGTGTATTCCTCGATACTTTGGATCTCAACTTGCATGACAGGTTCCAGAAGTTTTGGACTGCATGATAAGGCAGCTGCTCTGAATCCGTCTCTCGCAGCATTTTCAAAATCAAATGCGGCAGAATCCTGAGCATGGAAAGAACCGTCCAGAAGTCTGATCTTCATACTTTCCAAAGGATAACCTTTCAATGGTCCGTTTTCCATGGCTTCCCTGAAACCTTTTTCTACGGAAGGAATAAATTCACCAGGAATAACACCTCCTTTGATCATATTGATGAACTCCAATCCAGGTTCATTATTTTCTCTTGGTCCGATTTCAAAAGTGATATCAGCGAACTGTCCGCTTCCGCCATTCTGCTTCGAAAGCTTTTCCCTGTGCGTTCTGGTTTCCGTTAAAATCTCACGGTAAGACACTTTAGGTTTCCCCTGATTGACTTCTATACCATGATTCAGACGGATTTTCTCCAGAGTGACCTCAAGGTGAAGTTCGCCCAGGCCACTCAATAAAGTTTCCCCGGTCTGCCGGTCTCTTTCCACTACTAATGAAGGATCCTCTTCCTGGATCTTAGCCAGAACCAAACCGAAAGATTTCTCATCACTATTCGTTTTAGGTTCTATGGAAACCCGGATTACAGGAGCAGGAATTGTGATGGCTTCTAGAAGTACAGATTTTTCAACTGCTGATAAAGAATCTCCGGTTTTGGCATCCTTTATTCCCGTTAAAGCTACAATATCACCTGCTTTTCCTTCCTCTATTGATAATGTTTTGTCAGACTGCATCTTTAGAATCCTCGATATCCTGAAACTTTCACCTGTTCTTACATTCAGAACCGTATCACCGGATTTTATCTTTCCAGAATACAAGCGGAGCATCGCAAGTCTACCCATATGTTTATCGATCACAACTTTAAAGACAAGACCCGAAAACGATTCTGCTTCATGTCTTACCAATTCTATAGCATCTTCTGTTTTAGGATCTTTTCCCAGAACGGCAGGAAGCTGATCCGGTGCCGGAAAATAAGTGACTATCGCATCCAAAAGAGGTTGTACTCCTTTATTTTTAAAGGCAGAACCACATAAAACCGGAACAGCAACACCTGATCTGCAAATTTTCTGTAAAGCTTCAGTAATCATTACCTCGGTAATTCTGTTGTCAGGATCCATGAAAATCTCAAAGAATATTTCATCATATTCGGCGAGCGTTTCCATTAATTTCATCCTGTATTGGTCAGCATCTTCTCTGTAATCCTCAGGAATTTCCTTCTCGATAATGGTTTCCCCATTTTCATCCATCCAGTATAAAGCTTTCTGTCTTATTAAATCAATCACTCCTTCGAATTGGTCCTCAGCCCCCATTGGGATCTGAAGTGCCATAGGAACTGCATTAAGTTTCGTTTCAATTTCCTTAAGAACGGCAAAGAAATCGGCTCCAATCCTGTCCATTTTATTGATGAAGCATATCTTTGAAATTCCATGTTTCTCAGCCTGGAACCATACATTTTCAGTTTGTGGCTGGACACCTGAAGAGGCACAGAAAACAGCAACAACGCTATCCAGAACTCTCAAAGAACGTTCTACTTCTACTGCGAAATCGATGTGTCCGGGCGTATCAATGATATTGATGTTATAAACCGTTTCTCTTTTTTTCCACTGTGTTGAAACTGCTGCGGATGAAATGGTGATTCCTCTGTTTTTTTCCTGGATGTCTTTATCCATGGTTGTATTCCCATCGTCTACGTTTCCGATCTTATGAATGAGGCCGGTGTAATAAAGAAGCCTTTCTGTTAAAGTGGTTTTTCCTGCATCTACGTGTGCTATGATTCCTATATTTCTTGTGTTATATTTCATTTTGCTGAATTTAAATTGTTGATTTTGAGAATACAGGTAAGTATTCTCCTCATTTGAGTCTGAAAATAAGGCAGCAAAAAAGACCCATCTGAATAGAGAGGTCTTCAATATATTTTGAGTAATAAAAGATCTAGGAACTATTCAGATAAATATTTAGTGCTGCCAGAGTACACAGCTCTCACAGGGTTACTTAAAGTTATTATATTTATCATTTTTGTTGACATTTTTGATTTTTAATCGGTTGCGAAATTAGATAATTTTTTTTATTGTCCAAAATTTTTTAGAAAAATCTTTGCTAAATGAATTTAAACAAATTGTTAAGCCAAACTGTAATCAGTAGAAAATTAGGCAAAAATTCATAAAAATTTCTTAAAACAGAGAAGTACGTCATGCTTTTATGATAAAAATTTTATCTTTGGAAAGAATACCAGTTAAACACTTGTTGATGATTAAACAATTATAAATCTTTTTCAAGAGAGCTAAATAAAACTTTTAACTTAAAACTATTGAAAACGGATATCGACATACACAACCACTGTCATTTTTCTTTTGACCTGTGGCTCACTTTAATCAAATCTCACCCTGAATTTAAAACAAAAAGAGTTGAGCTGTTCACCTCGTTTTTTGACATTGACAAACCTGTTGAGAAAGTTGCGAAAACAGTAAAATATTATGATGACCTGTGCAATACGATTAATGAGGTGACAGGTGGGAATATTGATACTTTTGAAATGTATTTACTCATTCTGGGTTCACTGGATGTAGATGTAAAACAATTAGATAACGAAATATTGAACAGCTTTTATCTGAAGAGTGAAGAGCTTTTTCTGGAATATAAGCCTGTTGTTATTTTCGAAAATATAAAAGATTTTTTTGATCAGATAAAAAATCAAGGAAAAACTGTAAATATTCTGAGCAATACAGGATTTATCAAAGGAAGAACAATGAGAAAATTTTTGATTCAAGAAGAGCTGGACCAGTATATAGACTTTCACATTTATTCAGATGAGATCAATATTTCCAAACCGAACCCTCTTATTTTTCAGGAAGTGAGAAACAATATTAAAAACCGGGCCCTTCCTATGCATCGTATCTTGCATATAGGAGACAATCCGGTAGCCGATTTTAAAGGGGCAAAAGACTTTGGTTTCAGTGCACACCTACTTAAATACTAAATTAATATGAATAAAAGATACAGCTTACACCACATTCATTCGGCGGATGAATTCACTTTTTCACCCGCAGAATACAGCTATTTCAAGTATGGCGATAAGTCGTATGCTGAAAAGTTTGCTAAAGAATTATTCAACGGATTTATCGCAGAGCATGCGGAACTTTTAAACACAGAAAAAGAGATCGTGGTTCTTCCAAGTCCGTATATGGCTATTCCTACGGCCTCTAATTTTTTATGTTTTTTCTTTAAAAAGCATCTGGATCTGTACCTGTTTCAGAAAGGAATGAAATCCAGTATTTTATCAAAGATCAACCGCAACCACACTTATATTACGGATTATGGGAACCTTAATTTTGAGGACCGGAAAAATCTGATTGCCAATGATACTTATTATATTGATAAAGATTTTTTACGTGGAAAACTTTGTATTTTTATAGACGATATAAAAATTACGGGAAGCCATGAATATACGGTGAACAGGATTTTGAATGAATATAATGTGGAAGCAGATTTTATGTTCCTCTATTATGCGGAACTGATGAATTTTGACGTTGATCCGACCATTGAGAACTTCTTTAATTATTATGCAGTGAAAAATGTAAAACACGTTGCAGAAGTAATGGCAAAGCCAAGTTTTGAATTTAATACAAGGATCGTAAAATATATTTTAGGCTTGGATTCAAGTAATTTTGACTATCTTACGTCTAAAGTAAAAAAGAAGCAGATAGACCTGCTTCTGGAGCTGGCCATCAGCAATAATTATCATTTAATAAAAGAATACGAAAATAATATCAATACTTTAACACAAACGGAACTATATTATGGCTATTAACTTACAAAAAGGACAGAGAGAAAACATTAACGCACCTAAATTCACTGTAGGTTTAGGATGGGATATCAATAATACTTCTACAGGGACAGGTTTTGACCTTGATGCCTCTTTATTTTTATTGGGCGAGGACAAAAAATTAGTATCAGATAATCACTTTATTTTCTATAATAATTTAGAATCTCCGGACAAATCTGTAATCCACACAGGAGATAACCTTACAGGAGAAGGTTCAGGAGATGATGAGCAGATCAAAATAGATCTTACAAAAATAGATTCAGCAATTCAGGAAATTACAGTAGTGGTTACGATCCATGATGCTGATGCAAGAAAGCAGAACTTCGGACAGGTAAGAAATTCCTTCATCAGAATTTTCAATACAGATACGAACGAAGAAATTCTGAAATATGAATTAGATGAAGATTTCTCTATTGAAACTGCGGTAGAATTCGGAAGAATCTACAACAGAAACGGAGAATGGAAATTTGAAGCTGTTGGGGCAGGTCAGAGAGACGGCCTTGACAAATTCGTATCAATTTATCAAAAGTAATTATGGACAATCAGGACAATCAGCCAATAGATCCAATGGGGTCTATTGAGCCTCTTAAAACATTTGAACCTACACCGATGGCTCCACCGAGCCAGCCTGCACAAAATAATGCACCGGCGGTTCTTGTGGACAAAGAAGGAAATGTAAATCTGAATCAGCTGCAGGTAGAAGAACGTCAGAAATATGAGGTTCTTGCCAATTCCATCGATGAGACCAATCCAAGTTCCATCGTGAATTATGGAGCAGAGCTTCAGAAAACGTTATCCAACCAGAGTGACAGCTTCTTGGGAAATGTAAGAAGATCCAACTCAGGAGAAGTGGGGGTGCTTATCAATGATCTATTGGTGGAACTTAACTACGTGGATGTTGATGAACTTCAGCAGAATAAGGTGAAAAGCTTCCTAAGTAAGATCCCTTTCATGAAAAAGGTTATTTCTCAGGTAGAAAATTTGTTTGCGAAATATGACAAGATCATCAACAATATTGAACAGATTGCTCATAAAGTAAACGCAGGAATTATCACATCTACCAAAGACAATGCTGTACTTCAGACGATCTTTGAGAGCAATGTAAATTCCATCAAGCAGATCGAAGAACTTGTGATCGCAGGAAATGTAAGAATGGAAAGAGCTGCAGGAGAACTGGCCCAAATGGAAGCCGACCCGCAAAGTTACCAGGATTACCAGATCGCTGACAAGAGAGATTTTATTGCGAGATTAGACAGGAGAATGGCTGATCTTAAAGTGGTGCGTATTATCATGATGCAGTCACTTCCACAGATCAGACTGGTACAGAATAACAATGTGTCTATTGCTGAAAAGGCACAGACGATTCTTACTACAACCCTTCCGGTTTGGAAAAACCAGCTTTCACTGGCTGTAGCGATGTACAGACAGCAGCAGAATATCGAAATCCAGCAGAAAGTATCTTCCACTACGGAAGCGATCCTGAAGAAAAATGCAGAACGTCTCGGTCAGAATTCAGTGAATGTAGCGAGAGCCAATGAGCAGACCATTGTATCTGTAGAAACATTGAGAGAAACAACATCAATGTTGATCAACACATTGAATGAAGTGAAACAGATCCAAAAACAGGGTGCTGAAGGCAGAAGAAAACTGGATCAGGATCTTCAGACACTGGAACATGAATTAAAAGCAAACGTAAGAGGTTAATAACTAGGATACCAAGGTGGGGGATGATGCAGCAACCATAATGTCTCAGAGTAAAAGAAGATTAACAAAGCTTAAACTTCTTGCTAATTTTTTTGAACATATTGATATCATATCTATTTACATCAAAACAGATATTATACACAATTTATTTCAGGAAAATAAGACCTTAGACTATAAGAAGCTGGAACTTTTTCACTTGCAGTATACCGACAGTCTCATAGAACTTCTCACCAAGATCAAAAGGCAGAAGGAAAATGATATGCTGGCCGTGATTAATGAAATTGACGTCAATAATAAATATATTGAAAGTTTTGAAGAAAGGCGTGGAGACAGTTTTCAGACCGAGCGGAAAATATACAGCGGTGTATTTTCCCAGCATCTGAAAACGCTCTATAAAGATCTTACCGAAAATATCTTTACGGCAGACTGGAACAAGGTTCTGTATTTCCATAAAAGATACGGGCAAGAGTTCTACAGGGCTAATGCAGATGAAAAACAGCTGAAATCCCTGCCTTTTCCTGCTTATCAGTATAAAGATTATACGATAGAAAGGAAACTTTTGGGAAGACTGAATATCCAGGGCTTTAAGGTGCGCTTTGTCTGCGGTTATCTGATCGGGACTTATGAGTATGAGCTCTTCAGGATATTTCAGTCAGATGATTATTTTATTTTTGGCATTGATGAAAAAAAACTCTACCTGTTTGACGGTGATCTGGAAAAACTTGATATTTCCGAGAACCAGTCAAACCAGACTACGATCATCAATCAGCTGAAAAATAAAAATGAACTATTGGAAAATTCCATTAATGAAAGAAAGCGAATGCTTCCTGCAGAAGTGGAAAATGTGCTGAGGGATTATCTCAAAAACCTGGAAAATATAGATATTATGAGTAAAATATTTGATTTTGATGAAGAAACGAATATTCTCCGTGCAATGCTTAATCTGAATTTGAATAATAATTAAAGCGAAAAGAAAAATTTCTTATTTCGCCCAACAATAAAATAACAATACTAAACCATAAAAAAATGGCTATTAACTTACAAAAAGGTCAAAGAATCAACCTAAAAAAGGAAAACGGTGCCGAGCTTACCCAAGCCTGCGTGGGAATCAACTGGGGAGCAATTGAGAAAAAAGGACTTTTCGGAACAAAAAAGGAAGCAGTAGACTTAGACGGAAGCTGTATTTTATTTGATTCAAACAAAACGCTTACAGAAGTAATCTATTTCGGAAACCTGAAATCAAGAAACGGTTCCGTAAAACATAGTGGGGACGACCTTACCGGTGACGTAAACGGAGATGATGGGCTGGACAATGAAGTGATTACGATAGACTTCAGCCAGCTGGAGCCGAATGTAGAACACGTTGCACTGGTACTGAACAGCTACCAGGGACAGGATTTCGGAACGATTCCTTTTGCTTCTATCCGTATCTATGAAGGAACTCCTACCAATGTAAGAGAGGTGTTTGCTAAATATGATATCGCCAATGATGCGTCATTCAAAGGGCATGTTGCCATGGTAATGGGTGTTTTCTACAAAAGAAACGGTGAATGGAAGTTCAATGCGATTGGAGATCCTACCTCGGACAGAAAACTGGAGCAGACGATTCAGACGGTTCAGGCCAATTATTTGTAACGAATAGATATTCAATAAGAATGGACTGAGGTACATTCAAAAAAATGAATAATTTTACAGGCTTTAGCCCAAACTTATTTTATCTATCGATATCAAAATAAAAACTTTAAAAATTAGCAATATTTGTGCATACTGTACATCTATTGCTTTTATCATATAATAACATAAACTGAAGTGGAACAACAAAGTATTTTAGAATTGCACCCGGGCTTGGTGTGGGGATTTGCGGTAACGGTCGTTATCATGCTGCTCCTGGATTTAGGAGTATTCAACAAAAAAAGCCATGAAGTATCATCCAAAGAAGCTACCATCTGGTCTATCGTATGGATTTCATTATCCATGATATTTTCCGGAGTAGTGTATTGGGTTTTCAATACAGACGGAACTCCTGAAAGCCATGCCGTGGCCGTAGAGAAATTTACACAGTATCAGGCCGCCTACTGGATTGAAAAGGCTCTTTCTGTGGATAATTTATTCGTATTCATCCTTGTTTTCGGATTCTTTAAAGTCCCGAAATACCTCCATCACAAAGTTCTCTTCTGGGGAATTATTGGAGCATTGATATTCAGAGCGATATTTATCTTTGCAGGAGTAGGACTTATTAACCTGACGTATCTTCCTGAAATGAATATTTTCGGAGAAGCGGTGAAAATCAATATAGTAATGACCCTCTTCGGTCTTTTCCTTGTGTATGCCGGGATCAAATCCTGGGGTGAAGGAGATGGTGAAGATGATGAAGATTACAGCAATACAGCTGGTGCAAGACTGATCAAAAGTTTCTGGAAGGTTTCCGATAATTATGATGGAGATAAATTCTTCACCATTCAGAACGGAATCAAGATGGCAACACCGCTTTTAGTAGTGGTGGGAGTAATTGAATTTACTGACGTTCTTTTCGCGGTAGACTCTATTCCGGCAATCTTTGCGATCTCAAATGACCCTTTCATCCTGTATACATCCAATATTTTCGCAATCTTAGGATTGAGATCCCTATATTTCCTGTTGGCGAACTTTATCTATATGTTCAGCAAGCTTCCGTACGGGCTGGCCATTATCCTGGCATTTATCGGGGTAAAAATGCTGATTGCTCCTTGGATTCATATTCCGTCTCCAATTTCATTGGGAATTGTTGGAGGAGTATTGGTACTTTCCGTTCTTATTTCTGTTCTTTTCCCTGAAAAGAAAGAAGATGAAAAAGAAAAACTGGAAGAAGAATAAACAATAGAAATTCCTTATCATATAAAAGCTCCTGAAAGTCTACCTTCAGGAGCTTTTTTTATACTTCCTTATATATTCCCTTCTGAGTGAGATGCCCTTATTTATTTCTAAAAATCAGCTAAATATTTTAAAAAATCTTTGTTCATCCTTGTATTTAATTTTAATCACAACGCAAATTCAATTTATAAAGTTTCTTTTCATAAAAAACAAACAGACCAGTCTGTCTTTTTTGTAATTTTTATTGTATATTTGTTTTATAAAATTGTAATCTATGGCATCTGCAAAAGAAAGGATTCTCGAAACAGCTTCTACCTTATTTGGTAAACAGGGATATAATTCTACAGGCATTAATCAGATTATTTCCGAAGCTAAAGTAGCCAAAGCAAGTTTTTACCAGTATTTCAAGTCTAAAGATGACCTGTGCATCGAATATCTTAATGTACGACACCAATACTGGTTTAATAAATTGAATCATTTTTGTGAACAGGAAGAAAATTTGAAAGTGAAAATCCTGAGTTCTTTTGATTTCCTGATCCATATGAATCAGGAAGAAAACTTCCAGGGCTGTAGTTTCCTGAACATTCTGTCAGAAATTCCTATGGATAATGCTAAAATTTTAAATGTCATCCAGCATCATAAAACAGAACTTAGAAAATATTTCACAGAATTGTTGAAGAATGATACTCTTTCAGACCATATCTATTTACTGTTTGAAAGTTGCATTATAGAAAGTCAGCTTTTTAAATCCAATGAATTAATAGAAAAAACAAAAAAAATAGTCAACAACTTAATTTCTTAAAATATGGAACAGAAACACCCGCTTCCGCCTTTTACCCTTGAAACGGCAATAGAAAAAATACAGATGGCAGAAGATGCCTGGAACAGCCAGAACCCGGAAAAAGTATCTAAAGCTTATACTCCAGACAGTGAATGGAGAAATAGGGACACTTTCATTAACGGAAGGGAGGAAATCGTTGCTTTTCTACAGAAAAAATGGGAAAGAGAACTTAACTACAGGCTTAAGAAAGAATATTGGGCTCATACAGACAACCGTATTGCCGTCCGTTTCGAATATGAATACCAAAACCAAGAGGGAAGCTGGTTCAGAGCATACGGAAATGAAAACTGGGAGTTTGATGAAAATGGCCTTATGCAGAAAAGATATGCAAGCATTAATGATGTAATCATCAAAGAAGAAGACCGGAAGTTTAAATAAGATGTAGAGACTGCTCAGAAGAGCAGTCTTTTATTGAAAATATCAAAATCAGTTAAAATTAATCATGATTATTGATGTTTATTCAGCAACTTATTAATCTTTCTTCTGGTCTGTAAAGAAACCTTGTATGCCTCATCACGAAGTTTCTGTATTTTTCCGACAGGCTGGAAAATGGGTTTGCTTTCAAATGGATTGAAGGAAAGCAGCTCATTGGTACAGTCACGGGGATCAAGCAGTGCTCTCCGGTTAATGATCACTTCCCCGACCTTAATATAAGGAGAATTTTTCCATTCTACATTCAGTCGGTTGATCGGCTGGTCTTTCAGATCATAACAAAACTGTATAAAAACCTCTGCTGTGTAACTGTTATCCTGGAAATAACTTTTCAAAGCATCTTGCATTTTTAGATTCCGGCCGAATTTTTTATTGACGGACCCCGGAACCAGTTTTATCTTAATCATATTCTCACCGAGACGGTAAGCACCTACAGAATGATAATCGAAAGACAGGATAAAATCATTCCTTTTACTCAGAAGTTTGAAACTATTTTTAACAAAAGAAAGAGTGAAAAAATAAGGAATCATTTTAACAGCCTGGGTGGCCAGCGAAAACACACCTCTCCATTTTTTTATATACAACCGGTTCACCGCAGTAAACAGTTTCAGAAAATGAGAAACCGAATTGGTAGGAAATAAAGGAAAATTAACCAGAGGAAAATTAGCAATTAGCCCACCATTTTCATCCTTTACTTTCACTGCGAATCCGTAAGCAGGAATATCTTTTTCTGTCGAATTGATTTTCAGATTGGCATTCGAAATTCTTATGGTCAGGTCAAATTTTTCCCCGTCGAAAAACGGAAGAAGCTCTTCAGGAATACTTTTATCAATAATAAATGTGCCATCAGCTGCGGCGTAAGTTTTTGCATGAGCATTTCTGGTGGCATAGTTGACATCGCTTATAGAAGAAGACTGTTCAACAAAGTCTGCAATCGACTTTTTATTGATTTCAAGAAGTTTTTTCTCCTCTTCATTAAGCTCATCGAATTTCTTATTATATTTTAGTGGTTGTGGCATTTAGTTTTTAAATCCAATTATAACGCCAAGTTTTGGAATCTGTGTTAACATAATATTAAAATTGTTTGAATTTTGAGGGAAAGGCCTTTGGTTAGCATTTGCCGGTTGCTGATTACCATTTTTTTGTGCGAACCTGGAGAGGAAAATTTGTTTTTAAACTTGTTTTTTATGTTAAGCTATCAACCAGCAACGCTCAGCTAAGAATTCTCAACCAATAAAAACCCCTATCTTTGTAAAAAATATCAATAATGGGAGTAGCAGACATCTTATTTAAAAAGAAAAAAGAACTGGCAGAAAAAAACCTTAATGACGGTAAGGAATACATGGAGGAGTATGGTAAGAGAGAAAGTGTTGTACAGTTGCCAAGCGGGTTACAGTATGAAATCATTACTGAAGGGAATGGCGCAAAACCGGGACCTAAATCCACAGTGAAATGCCATTACCACGGAACTACCATTTCCGGTAAAGTTTTTGATAGCTCTGTAAAAAGAGGCACGCCGGCATCTTTTCCTTTAAACAAGGTCATTAAAGGATGGACGGAAGCCCTTCAGTTAATGCCTGTCGGAAGTAAATGGAGACTGATTCTTCCTCCACATTTGGCCTATGGAGATCAGCAGATCAGCAAGGAAATTGGACCGAATTCTACGCTGGTATTCGAAGTGGAGCTATTGGATATTAAATAATTCTGCTTAAAAATAGCTTAAAAAATTACCTGCATTCGGGTAATTTTTTTATTTATACTATATTCGTGTTAATAAAATTAAAGCATAAGACAGAGTAAATTGATAAAATAATTTACCCAAAGCAAAATATAACTGAATGAAAAAACTCTTTTATCTTTTGGCAGTATTCAGTCTGTTGACTTCCTGTGTTTCAAAAAAGAATCAGGTGATTAAACAAAATATCCTTACGCTGAAGGACAGTTATTGCAAAGCACCTTTTAAATATAATTATAGCAACAGAATCCCTTCCTATAATGCGGATTCTATTATTACAGCCAATAAAGAGCTGCAGGGTCTGTTTTCTGATCAGAGCATCCTTATTTTGAATGCCCTGGATAATCTTGATGAAGTTCATGAAATTATTGACCTTAAAAAAGATTCATCCATTGCTTCCCAGGTTAAAGTATTACAGCTTAAAACCAAGATCAACAGCAAAATCACAATTGCCCTGACAGAGCTTGATGCTGTAGCTGCAGAATTTGACTGCGAAGGGGAAAGAGTGGCACAAATTGGAAATTATGTGGATAACCTCAATGATTCCAAAAATAATAAGCTGATTCTGCTTTCTATTGTAACAGGAGCGGCTGCATCTGTGGCCGGCGGAATAATCAGTGATGGAGGTTGGAGTAATGCCATCGATATCAGTGGGGGAGTTTTAGGAGCAGGTTTTGGACTTGCTACCCTTAATCCGAAAGGGAAAAAAGTGGAATTTATCCATCAGAGAAACCTGTTGAGAGATATCTGGCGGGAAAAACTGGAATCCCCGAATTTTCCACCATTCATCTGGTATATGTATACGGAGAAAAAGTTTTCAAATAAAGAAGAACATTCCATTATCAGCAGTATGAAAGAAAGATGGCTTCATTACCAGTTTGATGATATTAAAGCAGCGGCCGACCAGTCGGTGATTTTCAGTGACGGAGGATTCTACAGGGCAGATGATCTTCATAACCGTGCTGCTATGCTCAACCAGATGCAGTCTGCAACAAGAACCATTAACCAGAATATCAATTATCTGCTGTTGGATCTGGACAAATTAATCCTTTAAGAAAAATTTAACTGTAATAAAATTTGTTACATTTTAAATTTTGCTTATCTTTGCCCTGTAATTACAATGAACAATACAAGATTTGCTACGGCAATACATATCATGACCTTATTGGCGAAAAGTCCTCAGGAGTGGCTCACTTCTGACTGGATTGCCGGCAGTATTAACGTTAACCCAGTGATTATCCGAAAGGAGATCAGTGTGTTGAGAGAAGCAGGTCTGATCGCCAGCAGACAGGGAAAAGATGGTGGGAGCCAGCTTGCTAAAAATGCAGAACAAATCAGCATTTCGGAGATTTACAGAGCTGTGAAGAATACCGAGGTTTTAGGTAAGAAAAATCAAAATCCTAATCCTGCATGCAGTGTTGGAAAAGAGATTAATACCCATTTAAATACATTATTTGAAGAAACTGATCAGTTGGTTACTCAATTTTTAGGTAATAAATCTCTGAAAGAATTTTCGGAACAGTTCGGATAAAATTTTTTTTAACCCAAAATGTAACAAATTTTATTACAATTTAATTTTAAAATAAATATTATGAAAAAAGTAGCAGTAATCGGTGCAACCGGTTTTGTAGGAAAAACAGTAGTGAATGAATTAGCATCAAGAGGATATGCGGTAGAAGCTTTGGTAAGAGACGCTTCAAAAGTAGAATCAAAAGAAAACGTGACGGCAAAAAGTGTAGATGTAAACAATACGGAAGAACTTGCAGCAGCTTTGAAAGGGAGTGATGCTGTAATCAGTGCCTTCAACGCAGGTTGGACCAACCCGAATCTATATAACGATTTCCTGAACGGTTCCATCAATATTGAAAAAGCAGTGGAGCAGTCAGGCGTAAAAAGACTTATTGTAGTTGGAGGGGCAGGGAGCCTTTACACTCCGGACAACGTACAGATCGTGGATACTCCGGATTTCCCTGAAGCTTATAAACCAGGTGCAACCGCAGCAAGAGATTATTTGAACAAGATCAAAGAAAATAATACCCTGGACTGGACTTTCTTCAGCCCTGCTATTGAAATGAATCAGGCAAATGTAGGAGAGAGAACAGGGAAGTACAGAACCTCTTTAGAAACCCCTGTCTTTGACGAAAACGGAAGAAGCCGTCTTTCCGTAGAAGATGTAGCAGCTGTTTTGGTAGACGAGCTGGAGCAGAACAACCATATCCGCGAGCGTTTTACAGCAGCTTATTAAATTCATTAAAAAAATATACAATGTTAAAAAAGAAATTATTATCACTGGCAGCAGTGCTGGGATTCGTCAGTATCCTGTTCGCAGGGAACCTGAAAATCAAAGTATACAATCCCGGCCCTAAAGCTATCTTTCCTATTACTTCCACTATCATTTACGGAGATAAAGATGCTGTGCTCATTGACGCCCAGTTTCAGAAACAGTACGCAGAACAGCTGGTAAAGGAAATCAAGGCAACAGGAAAAAACCTGAAAACGGTTTTCATCTCCCACAGCGACCCGGATTTTTATTTTGGCCTTGATGTCATCAAAAAGGCATTTCCCAATGTAAAGATCATTTCAACGGCACAAACGGCTTATTTGATATCTGCTTCAAAAGATGATAAAATGGCGGTATGGAAACCGCAGCTGAAAGAAGATGCTCCGTCAGAGATCATTATTCCCGAAGCAGCCAATACAATTCCGGATCTGGAAGGAAATAAGATCGAGATAAAACAAAATGCAGAAGATCCTGCCCACAGTTTTGTGTGGATTCCATCTCTAAAAACAGTGGCAGGCGGGATTTCTGTTTCCGTAGATTCCCATATCTGGATGGCAGATACGCAGAATATCCAAGCCATTGATCAGTGGATCAGGCAGATTGATGCCATGAAAGCCCTAAAGCCTGCGCAGGTTGTCCCTTCTCATTTCGCAAAAGAGTCTTTATCTCCACAATCTCTGGATTTTGTTAAAAATTATCTGGAAAATTATAAAAAAGCAGCCACTGACAATAAAACGTCTTCTGCTCTTGTAGATTTTATGATTCAAAAATATCCTGATCTTCATGGAACGGATGAACTGGGAATGGGAGCAAAAGTTTTCTTTGGCGAAATGGACTGGGATCTGAAGTCTCCTTATCCGGCGATCGGAAATAAAATAGAAGCTGATTTCGGGATATTTAAATTCATTCTGGATTTCAAGAACAACAAAGAAATGTCCTTCACTGGAGTTTCAGGAGATGTAAAAGGGAATACAGATACTGTACAGTACACCGCGGTAGAGGTGGCAAAGAATGTCTTTTTAGTATACTGGCATGAGCCAAAATTAGGTTCTAATATTACCCATATTCAGGATTATAATCAGAATATAATCTACACCAATATTGCAGAACCCAACGGATCATTCACCCACCGGAAAGGAACCTTGAAAATTCTGAAATAAATAGAAAAGAAAACTGCTGTCATTAGATGGCAGTTTTTTAATAAATACAGGATATTTTTATCCCACGCAGATTAAACGGATTCCACAGAATTTTAAACGATCAAGAAAAAAGGCTGTCAAACAGACAGCCATTTTTTTATAAATTCATAAACAGTTTCGGATTCACCGGTGTGTTGTTTTTATGTACTTCGTAGTGAAGGTGAGGTCCAGTGGAACGCCCTGAATTTCCGGATTTGGCAATAACCTGTCCTACTTTTACCTTATCATTTACTTTCGAAACCAACTGGGATAAGTGGCCGTAAAGCGTAGCAAGCCCATTTCCATGAGAAACGATAACACAGTTTCCATAGCCGCCTTTCTGGCCGGAGAAAATAACGGTTCCTGCAGCGGCAGCCCTTACATCTGAACCGAATGCAACTGCAATATCCAATCCTTTGTGAAACTGCATCTGATCAGCTTCTGCAGGAGGATTATTCTTTTCCATAGGTGCCTTCGTTGAGGCATTGCCGGCAACAGCTTTTGTTGATGCAGCAGCGGGAGATGGTACCGGAGCAGCAGGTGCCGCTTTTGGAGTTACCATTACTTTTACTTCCCTTTTATTGCCATAGCTGTCCGTTAATTCGATAATTTTTTCAACAGGTTCAGCTTTTACTTCCGGTTTGGGAGCTGCGGCGATCGGTTTAGATTCTGAAGCAGCACTTGATTTTACAGAAGCAAATACGGTTTTAAAAGGAATAGGATTCTTTCTGATGCCAAAATTGGAGGAGATGTATCCGTCGGTAGGCATTCCAAGAGGAACTTCCATCAGCTTTTTTTGAAGATTCATCAAATACTGGCTGTAGCGGTTGGCCTGTTTTGCCAGGTATACAGAATTCGAGATGCTGTCTTTACTAAGGATCATCACTTTTTCGTTGGTGATGTCTTTGGACTTCAGGAATGAATTAAGTTCGGCTACAGTCTGATCTACCAAAGTGAGATCTGTTTTCATTTTTAAATAATCCACACTGTCTTTTTCAGTGTTTATTTTAACAAGGTTCACTTCATACATCTTGTCATCCTTTTCGGAAAATAACCTGGCGATAAAGATAGCCTGTGCAAAAACTACTAGCAAAAGTCCTCCCAGGAGAATGTTCACGTTCTTCTTGCTGTTTAGAAATTTCTTCATATTTCTTCTCTTAGTATATTTACAAAACGGTTTTAAGCGTGCAAATTTAATTAAAAATACTCTTTAACTGATATTTTTAAAGAAAATTTAGTTTTTTCTGTATTTAACGTCTAATTAGATATTTAATTGTGTTCAAGTGTTGATTTTTTCAGAAAGTGGCTTTTATCATAGCCCCAAAGTCTGCATTCCGCCTTTGTTTTAATATATTTGCAGTTCACATTCCAATTATGGCTAAAAAGAAAATAATTTCAGAATCTTCTAATCCAAAAAAGAATAAGAAAGACATTTCTGTAGGAGTAGTAGGAAGCGGAAGTTTTGCAACCGCTATCGTAAAAATGCTTGTTGAAAACTGTAAAACAGTACACTGGTGTGTAAGAAGTGAATTTGTAAAAGGGGCTATTGAACTTCGCGGACACAATCCATCTTATCTTACAGCAGTTAATTTTAATCTTAAAAGTTTAAAACTTACAACAGACATCAACGAACTGGTAAGTGCCTGCGATGTGATCGTATTGGCAACCCCTTCTATTTACCTGTCGGATACCATGGATAAAATGACCTGTGAATACGGTGATAAGATCTTTGTTTCCGCTATTAAAGGGATCATCCCTAAAGTAAATGATGTGGTAGCCCATTATTTAAGAGATGAATTTAAAATCGGTTTCAGAAACCAGGCGGTTATTGCAGGACCATGCCATGCTGAAGAAGTTGCTATGGAAAGGCTTTCTTACCTTACCGTTGCTGCTGTAGAAGATGAAACAGCTGAGAAACTGGAAGGGATTTTCAGTTCAGATTTTATTAAAGTACATTCCAGCAAAGATATTTTAGGAAATGAATACAGTGCGATTCTTAAGAATATTTTTGCGATCGGGGCAGGCATAGCAAGCGGGCTGGGGTATGGAGATAACTTCACCGCCGTTTTTGTTTCCAATGCCATCCGTGAAATGGAAATCTTCCTCGAATCCGTATACGAAGCACCAAGAGATGTTAATGAAAGTGCTTATCTGGGCGACCTTCTGGTAACAGCATACTCTCTTTTCTCAAGAAACCGAAGCTTAGGAAATCTTATCGGAAAAGGATATACCGTAAAATCTGCGATCCAGTCTATGAACATGGTGGCAGAAGGATATTATGCAGCAGATTCAATCTATAAAACTGCTAAGCAGAAACATCTTAAACTTCCGATCATCGATACAGTCTACGCCATTCTTTATGAAGGTAAAAACGCAGAAAAGCAGTTTAAAAAATTAACAGGAAAACTGAATTAAACCATCCGGCTTAATGCTTAAAAAATAATTAACCGTCATTTACTCTTTGAATGGAATGACGGTTTTAATTTTTTAATAAGCCTCATTCCTGATCGATTCGATTTCTTCAGTAGTTAAGGCCAAATGTTTCCCCAGCATCCTGCTTCCGTTTTCTGTAATCAAAAAATCATCTTCTATTCTGATGCCACTGAAATTTCTGAATGTTTCCAGTTTATCATAATTGATATATTCTGCAAACAGACTGGATGCTTTCCAACGGTCGATGAGTTCAGGGATAATGTAAATACCAGGCTCAACCGTTAGTACATAGCCTGCTTCCAGTGCTTTGCCCAGCCTTAAAGATTTTAAACCAAACTGTGTTGTATTTTTAATCAGATCATCGGTATAGCCTACATATTGTTCGCCTAAATCTTCCATGTCATGTACATCAAGCCCCATCATGTGACCTGTACCGCATTGAAAAAACATGGTATGGGCACCAGCCTGTACAGCATCTTCAACATTACCTTTCATCAGACCAATATCTTTTAAGCCCTGTGCCAGTATTTTACACGACTCCAAATGCACATCCAGATACCTTACCCCAGGTGCCAAAAGATCTTTTGCGCGATGATAGGCACGAAGTATAATATCATAAACGTCCTTTTGCTCCGCACTGAATGTTTTACCTACAGGGAAAGTACGGGTAAGATCACCGGCATACCCTAAAGCGGTTTCCACCCCCGAATCGTTTAAAACCAACTGACCTTCCTTAAGCTGATTACCATAATAGTGGTTATGAAGAATTTCACCCTGAACCGTTAAAATAACCGGATAAGCCAGATTACCTCCTGAAGCCAATGCTTCACTTTGTATTTTAGCAGCAAGTTCACGCTCGTACATTCCGGGCCTGGCCTGTTGCATTACCATTAAGTGGATGTCAGCCGATATTGATGCTGCCCGATCAAGCTCTGCAATTTCCTCAGCTGATTTGATTGATCGTTGCGCAATCACGGCTTTTATAAAACTTAGTGATGCACGTTTTTTAAGTAAATCTACAGGAATGTTAAACCAATTCGACAGTTTAATTTTGTTTTCCGGGCGGTAAGGCGGTAAAAAATGAACGAAACGGTTTTTCTCCTGATATTTTTTGATGTAGGTATCAAGTTGATCAAGCGGAAGGACTTTTGATAAGCCGGAATCAGTGCTTTTTTCGGCTAATGTTTTCTGCCTGCCCATCCATACAATATCATCAATACTCATTTCATTTCCGAAGAGAATGGTTTCATCTTCGTCAAGATCGATAATGGCCGCCAATAAAGGTTCATTAATTCCAAAATAATACAAAAAAGTACTGTCCTGCCTGAAATGATAGATATTGTCTTTAAAATTCATAGGGCTGTCTTCATTACCCAAAAAGAGCAATATCCCGGAATTGAATTTTGATTTTAACGCAGAACGTCTTTGGAGGTACACTCTCTTTTCAAACATATCATTAAGTATTAAGCAAATATCCCCAAAAGTGATTATTTTGAATCAAATGAGACTAAATGGCTGAAAATATGGGGCGATAAATGCAATTATAAGCTAAGATATAAAAGTTAGAACATATTTCGGCTTATGAATCTTTGATTTTATAAAATTTCAGGATTATCTGTAAACGGGCTTTTTCGTGAACAGCAAATGGATTGATCACTTATTTCAATAGGAAAGGATTGACAGTATCCATAGAAATTTTTTGCCTGTTTAAAAACTGTTTTTATTATAAAAATTAACGTGTTAAAATCGTTAAACGCGTTCTTACTTATAAAACTTTTCCCGAAATTTGAGTAAAATTTTAGAATTATGCCACACTCGCTTATAAGCAGAACACCGAAACCAAAATATGACGTTGTACTGATAGGCGGCGGAATCATGAGCGCCACTTTAGCAACGCTGCTTCACGAATTTGATCCAAATCTTGAGATCGCCATATTTGAAAGGCTTGGAAGGTTTGCAAAGGAAAGTACTGCAGCGTGGAACAACGCAGGAACAGGGCATTCTGCTTTTTGTGAACTAAATTATACTCCAGAAAAGCAGGATGGAAGTATTGATATCACCAAGGCAGAAACTATTGCGGAACAGTTTGAAATGTCAAAACAGTTCTGGGCATATCTGGTTACCAAAGGATACGTGCAGGATCCCAAAGATTTTATCAATTCATGTCCGCATATGAGCCTGGTATTTGGAGAAAAAGATGCTGAATATCTTAGAAAACGTCATGAGAAAATGGCAGATTCCGTTCTGTTTTCCGGTATGGAATATTCTACGGATCATGAACAGCTCAGAAAATGGCTTCCATTGGTGATGAGTAAAAGAAATCAGTCTGAAGTGATGGCTGCGACCAAAATGGATATGGGTACAGATGTCAATTTTGGAACATTAACCAGAAAAATGGGAAGGCATTTGTTGGAAGACTCCAATGTTGAGGTATTCCTGTACCATGAAGTAAAAGATGTTGATCCGAGAGAAGACGGAAAGTGGGAAATGAAGGTGAAGGACAGAATCCACAATCATAAACAGGAAGTAGTCGCTGATTTCGTATTTATTGGTGCCGGAGGTTATGCGCTTCCGTTGCTGGACAGTTCAGATATTAAAGAAAGCGAGGGATATGGAGGTTTCCCTGTTTCCGGGCAGTGGTTAATGAGCCATAATCAGGAACTGGTAGAAAAGCATCATGCAAAAGTGTACACACAGGCAACAGTAGATGCTCCGCCGATGTCGGTTCCTCACCTGGATCTTAGAATTATTGATGGTAAAAAAGCGCTTCTTTTCGGACCTTTTGCTGGATTTTCGACGAAATTCCTGAAAGAGGGAAGTTATCTGGACCTGCCTGAAAGTGTTAATACAAAAAATTTAAGATCATTATTTGGTGCCTGGTGGCATAATCTTCCTCTGACCAAATACCTTATTCAGCAGGTGGCGATGACGAAATCCCAGAGAATGCAGCATCTGAGAGAATTCATCAAGGATGCCAAAGAAGAGGACTGGGAACTGAAAGTTGCCGGCCAGAGGGTACAGATCATTAAAAAAGATGAAAAAGAAGGCGGAAAGTTGGAATTCGGAACTGAAGTGGTTGTAAATAAAAGCGGAACCATTGCTTCATTGCTTGGTGCTTCTCCGGGAGCCTCCACAGCAGTCTATGCCATGCTGAATGTTCTCGAGAAATGTTTCCCTGAAAAATTACAAGGCGAATGGAAAGATAAGTTGCTGGAAATGGTCCCTTCATACGGACAAAAGCTAGCCCACAATCCTGAGCTTATAGAGAAAGTAAGAAACTATACGAAAGAAAAACTGGAATTAGAATATTAAAAAAGTGAATGGTTAATAGTCAATTGTGAATTTTGCTTCGCAAGTGAAATGTGAATCAGGATTTAGACTTCAGACTATTGAGGTTTTTGATTCATTATTATTTTGCCTAATAAATGAAAAGTAAATATTTAAGCAGAATTAGAAATTCACAATTGGCTATTAACCATTCACCATTCACTATTACTCATCACTCATTACCTATTACTCATTATTTATGGAGGTGGAAGAAATACTTGTAAAACCTATTATCGCCAAAGAACTCCTGGAATCTCTTCAAACCAAAATAGAAGAGGAGAAGCAGGTTATTGTACACTGCTGTTTTCCGGCATCACCATTTTTGGGGAACCTGATCAGGATATGGAATTCCACTTATCTTATTGATAACCAGTCTGATCATAAAAGTAAGCTGATTCATGCCGAGAATATTACGATTTATCCTAACTGGACGTCTGTGCCGTTTATGCGGGATTTCTGGTTTACTTTAGTATTCTCCGGCTTGCCGAGAGACTGTAAAAGTTTCGACCTGAAAGAAGTTATCCCGGAAGAAGGAGGTTTTTTTGTGGAGTCCATTAAAAGAAATTCTTTGGACATATACCGTGTGAAAATCTCAGAATCCTAATTAACAGAAAAACATGAAAGCGCGGGGAGAAAAATTGAAGCAGATCATTAGTTGGGCTGAAGATAATCCCGATGTCCGCGCTGTACTGCTGACCAGTTCACTGGTGAATCCATATGCGCCTGTAGATGATTTCAGTGACCTCGATATAGAGCTGGTTTTTGAAAACATGAAAGAATACGAGGCTGATAAAAAATGGATTTATCTTTTTGGTAAGCCCATTTCCATGGTGGAGGAAGATGAGACTTGTTTTGATGGAAAGCACGCCATGAAAATGGTACTGTACATTGATCATGTGAAGGTTGATTTTAAACTGTATCAGAAATCAGAATTTATAAAAGAGGTTCAGGAGGAAAGTCTTTCCGAAGATTGGGATGTGGGTTATAAAGTTTTGGTTGATAAAGACAACCTTACTAAAGATCTGAAAATGCCGACCTATCAGTCCATTATGATCCTGAAGCCTACAGAAAAGAGATTTCAGCAATTAATGAACGATTTCTGGTGGGATACAACCTATGTTGCAAAATGTCTTAAACGCGGTGACCTTTTTTATGCTAAATTCATGTCCGAAGATGTGATAAGAACAGATTATCTCGTTCCTCTTATCGAATGGTATATTGCCAGCGGTCATGAATGGAAAAATATAACAACCAATAAACACGGCCGCCTTTTCAGAAAATATCTTTCTGCAGAACTCTGGACGCGGGTAGAAGCTACATTTTCAGGAAGCAATATTAATGAGAACTGGCGTGCCCTCTATGCTGCTGCGGATCTTGTACACGATCTGGGAATAGCTTTGGCCCAGAAGCTTGATTTTGAATATCCTCAAAAGCATGAAGATGATATCAGGAAATACCTGGATGAGGTGAAATCCATGTCTTGATCTCAGGCAAATTCATTCTGTATAATCAGGTTTTCAATACAATATTCTGCAATGGCAGTGATCGTAACAAAGGGATTGACACCAATGGTTCCCGGAATCAAAGATCCATCCAGAACATAAAGATTTTCATGATCTTTTAATTTTCCATATTCATTAGTAGCCTTACCCAAAACACAGCCGCCCAGTGGATGATAGCATACATCTGCACCGAAACCGTTATTAAATAAGAAGTGGCTTCTCGTTCCGCCATTGGCTCTGTTCATCTTTTTTATGAAATAATCAGCATTTTCCCTCATTTTAGCTGTGTGGGTCTCATTCCAGTCCAGGCTGAGTTTTTTGTTTGTGCTGTCATAAGAAATTTCTCCCTTTTTATCCACCCGGTTGATCAGCAGATATAATGCTGTTGCCACGTCCATTCCCATCGGAAGCGGAGCGATTTCTGTGAAAAAAGGATGTTCCTTATCATCCCAATTGTCTATACCACCCACCGGAATAGTGGATTGTTTGGATCCTGTTCCGCCTGAAAGCGGTTTTACCCAGTTTCTGCCGGTCATAAAATTACCATTGTTTCCCCAGTTTTTTCCAATCTGTTCATGAATCGGGAGATTATTGACTGCATTAGACTGTAACAGCAGTTTTAAAGTTCCCATTGTTCCTGCGGCCAGAATCAGCTTCTTACAGTTGAATACTTTCTCAGAAACTACGGCGCCTGAAGTATCGGTTTGCTGAACTTGTAGAGTATAGGTTTTATCATCATTAAGCTTAATATTTTCAACACAGTGAAGGTCCATGATCTCAAGATTCCCGGTTTCCAGGGCTTTTTTAAGATATGTTTTATCCAGGCTGTTCTTACCGTGATTGTTTCCGTAGATCACTTCCGTGTTAAAAGCAGAGCGGGGAACTTCATTTCTATATTCCTTTTCCATATATTGAAAGTCGTATACATTCGGAACCCGTATGGTTTTAAAGCCTGCTTTATGAGCTTCTGCTTCACCCACTCTCGTAAATTTATAGTAAGGGCAATCCTTTAAAAACTGCTCTCCGATAACATTTACCTTTAGTTCTTTGTGTACCAAGGGGAAATAGTGATTATAGAACTTTTCAGCGTCCAGATCAGGAAATACCTCCTTAAAATAGCTTTCCTTCGGAGTCACTGCCATTCCACCGTTAACCAGAGAACCGCCGCCAACGCCTCTGCCTATCCAGATATTAATATTTTCGAAATCCAATCTGTCCAGAGTTCCGGTAAAAGGAGTTAGAGAAAAAATATTCATAAACGGAGCTATGGTCTTTTTTTTCAGCCATGCGGCACTTTTCCCGGGCTTGAGCATATTAGAGAATGGAACTCCCGATTTTTCCCAATTGAGGCCCATTTCAAGCATAACAACCTTTTTTCCGGCTTCACAGAGCCGAAGGGCAGATACAGCTCCTCCGTATCCGCTTCCAATGATAAGTATGGGAGCTTCTACAGTCTCTTTTTCCGGTTTCTCTGATTTGGGCTGTACGGCCTGAAACAAATTAGCGTTGAGGAAATAAAAACCTGATACTGCAAGAATACCTGTCTTAATGAATTTCTTTCTGTCCATGTGCTCTGAAGGTCAAAAAATATGCTAAAGAAATTGTAGTGCGGATTATTTAAAAGAGATTGTGTATTTTTATTACAATTTTAACTTTTCATGCCATGAAAAATTCATAGTTTTACTCATAATTTTCAAAGGATCATGAAAAAATATATTTTAGTATTTCTGTTTTTTCCGCTTTTTATGTTTTCTCAAAAAATGGTTTCAAAAGAGATCATGGAGATCCGGAAATTTCAGGAAGAACTCAATGCAGAATATCTTAATCCAAAGGAAACGCCTTTGCGTGGAGATAATTTTACGAATTTTAAGGAACATCCATTCTTTCCGGTAGACTTCAAATATATGGTCACTGCTAAATTCAGTAAAACAAAAAATGCCAGGCCTTTTGAGCTCCCAACCTCTTCCGGTAAAACGAAACCTTATAAGGAATACGGAAAAGCAAGATTTCAACTGGACGGAAAATCCTATACGCTAACTTTATACCAAAGCCTTGATCTGATTAAACAGAAAAAATATAAAGACTATTTATTTCTTCCCTTCCGGGATGCGACCAATGAAAAAGAAACTTACGGCGGCGGAAAATATATGGATCTGAAGATTCCAAAAGGAAATACCATTATCCTGGATTTCAATCAATCCTATCAGCCTTACTGTGCATACAATGCCTACGATTACAACTGTCCGATTGTTCCTGAAGAAAATAAACTTCCGATAGAGATCAGAGCGGGTGTGATGTACCAGGATATTTATCATCATTAGAAGATGGTCAGATTAGCATTTTTTAAAGAATCCGATTTCACGGAACTTAATTATGCTCTGGATGAAAATCAGCGGCAGTATACTTCAACAGTAGAAAAAGCTCTGGATAGAATCAAAGAAAGGAATGATGGTAAAGCATTTACTGTTACCATTTTTGAAGATGAAAGGCCTGCAGGCTTTTTTGTACTGGATTTTGGAGAAGATAAACTGGATCTTACAGACAATGAAAAATCAGTTCTGTTGAGATCTTTATCCATAAATCCAAGCTTACAGGGAAAGGGAATCGGAAAAACAGCGATGTATAAAGTGGATGGTTTTGTCAAAGAAAATTTCCCGTATTGCAGTGAAATCGTTCTTGCGGTTAACCAGAAGAATGTTTCAGCATATCATATCTACCTGAAAGCTGGTTATCTGTATGACGGTAAAACCAGAATAGGAAGAAGCGGTCCCCAATATCTGATGTATAAAAAAATTTAAGAAAATTTTAAATTCAAAAGTTCCATCCTGCTGAATTGTTTCCATAACTTTGAGTAACATCAAATCATAAAATATGGAAATATCACTTCGAAATCAGGTGGCCGTCGTTACGGGAGCCTCCAGCGGAATAGGTTCAGGAATTGCAAAATCTCTGGCCTCTGCAGGGGCTGCGGTAATTGTCAATCATTCTTCAGAAAGATCTTTAGATGAAGCACAGGCTGTCTTAAAGGAAATTACAGATGCAGGCGGAAATGGGATTACGTATCAATGTGATGTCTCCAGAGAAGATCAGGTCATCAAAATGTTTCAGGATACCGTTTCACAATTCGGAACAGTAGATATCCTGATCAATAATGCAGGAATTCAAAAAGACTCGAAATTTACTGAAATGACCCTCGACCAATGGAATGCGGTGATAGGAGTGAATCTTACCGGACAGTTTCTCTGTGCAAGAGAAGCCATAAAAGAATTTTTACGTCGTGGTATAGACCCGTCCCGTTCCATAGCCTGTGGAAAAATTATTCATATAAGTTCAGTTCACGAAATTATCCCTTGGGCAGGCCATGCCAATTATGCAGCGAGTAAAGGAGCTGTCAGAATGCTGATGCAGACGCTGGCACAGGAATATGGAGCTGATAAAATCCGTGTTAATTCTATCTGTCCCGGTGCTATCCAAACACCGATCAATAAAGATGCATGGAGTACTCAGGAAGCTTTGAGTTCATTGCTTAGTCTTATTCCCTACAATAGAATTGGTCAGCCACAGGATATTGGTAATTTAGCTGCTTTTTTAGCAAGTGACCTGGCAGACTACATCACCGGAACCAGCATTTTTGTAGATGGGGCAATGACCACTTTTGAGAGCTTTTCTACGGGAGGATAATTAGGATCTTGAAGTTTGAGAGTATTAGAGTCTCGGAAAGAATTACCGCTAATAGAAGATAACAGTCTCATATTTCAATAATCTGATATCTGACATCTTATGTCTAAAATCTTATTTCATAAACATATTTCACATCATACAAAAAATTAGTACATGTCAGAAAAACAGCGGCTTTCAGATATTTCATGGAAAAAGTGGGGACCTTATGTCAGCAATCGTGAATGGGGGCTGGTCCGTGAAGATTACAGCGAAAGCGGAGATGCATGGAATTATACCACTCATGATACTGCGGAATCCAAAAGTTACCGATGGGGCGAAGAAGGTATTTGTGGGATCTGTGATGATCTTCAGCAACTGGTTTTTTCTATAGGATTCTGGAATAAGAAAGATAAAATGGTAAAAGAGCGTTTCTTTGGTCTTACCAACGGGCAGGGAAACCACGGGGAAGATGTAAAGGAATATTTTTACTATCTGGATTCCACACCCAGCCATTCTTATATGAAAATGCTGTACAAGTATCCGCAGAATGCTTTTCCTTATGAAGACCTTTTAAAGACCAATGCAGAAAGAAATAAAAAAGAACCTGAATATGAACTGATTGATACAGGAATCTTTGACCGGAATGAATATTTTGATTTTTTTATTGAATACGCCAAAGAAAGCGCACATGATATTCTGATTAAGCTTACAATAAGCAATAAATCTAAAAATGAAGCTCCCATTGTCATTCTGCCGACAGTTTGGTTCAGGAATACATGGAAATGGGGCTCCGATAATTATAAGCCGCAACTGGATAGCGAAGATGCACAGCATATTGCCATCAACCACAAAAATATTGAAATCAAAAATGTGTATGCCAGGAAGTCTCTGAAGACCTTGTTTTGTGATAATGAAACCAATACCGAGAAACTTTATCAGTCGCCCAACGAATCAAAATACTGCAAAGACGGAATCAATGAATTTGTTATTAACGGAAACTCCCAGGTTGTAAATCCACAATGCACCGGAACTAAGGCTTCTTTTCTTCTTGATGAAATGCTGCAAGCCGGAGAGTCAAAAATTTTTGAATTCAGAATGACGGATAAGGACCTGAAAGATCCATTTGCAGATTTTAATGATGTTTTTGATCTTAGGAAAAAAGAAGCGGATGAATTTTATGCTGAAATTCAGAAAGGGATAGAGTCGGAGGACGAAAGATTGGTACAGAGGCAGGCGTTTGCAGGAATGCTCTGGAACAAAATGTTTTATCATTACAATGTCGAAAAATGGCTGAAAGGAGATCCTGCAGAAATGCCACCACCCAGATCCCGGGAAAAGATCAGGAATTACGACTGGAAGCACCTCAATAATGAACATATTATTTCTATGCCCGATAAATGGGAGTATCCCTGGTATGCGACATGGGATCTGGCATTTCATACCATTAGTTTTTCATTAATTGATCCGGAATTTGCAAAGCATCAGCTGAAACTTTTTCTGTTCGAATGGTATATGCATCCCAACGGGCAGCTTCCTGCTTATGAATGGAATTTCAGTGATGTGAACCCTCCGGTTCATGCATGGGCTGTATTCAGGGTTTTTAAAATTGATGAATACATCAAAGGAAAGCCTGATATTGAATTCCTGGAAAGCGCATTTCAGAAGCTGCTGATGAATTTTACATGGTGGGTCAATAAAAAAGACAATAATGGCAATAATATTTTTGAGGGAGGTTTTTTAGGTCTTGATAATATTGGTGTTTTTGACCGGAACACAACACTTCCGAACGGAGAACAGCTGGAACAGTCAGACGGGACAAGCTGGATGGCCATGTTTGCCTTGAATATGATGAGAATTGCTCTTGAGCTGGCTCTGTACAACAAAGTATATGAAGAAATGGCGATGAAGTTTTTTGAACATTTTCTTTCCATTGCCAACTCACTGGATAATATGGGAGATGAGAATTTCAGTCTTTGGGATCAGGAAGATGAATTTTTTTATGATGCTATTTCTTCCAACGATGGAAATCATATGTATTTGAGGCTAAGAACTATCGTAGGACTGATACCTATGTTTGCCGTTGAGGTAATTGATGATGAAATGATCGAAAATCTGCCCAATTTCAAAAAAAGAATGAAATGGATTCTCGAAAATAAGCCCGAACTGGCTTCACTGGTATCAAGATGGGAAGTGAAGGGACAGGACTCCAAGCACCTTCTGTCGCTTTTGCGAGGCCACCGGTTAAAAAGGTTACTGAAAAGAATGCTTAATCCCGAAGAATTCCTAAGCGAGTATGGAGTGCGGGCATTATCAAAAGAATATGAACAGAATCCTTATACATTGAACTTGAACGGAGCAGATTATTGTGTACAATATACTCCTGCAGAAAGTGACAGCAGCCTTTTTGGCGGAAACAGCAACTGGCGCGGACCAATCTGGTTTCCAATTAATTTTCTGATTATTGAAAGCTTACAGCGGTTTTTCTTCTACTATAGTCCTGATTTTCTGGTGGAATATCCTACCGGAAGTGGAAATTATTCCAATCTGGACCAGATTGCAGATGCTTTAAGTAAAAGGCTGTCCAAAATATTTTTAATGGATGAAAATGGAAAACGTCCGGTGAATGGCCAGTACGAAAGATTTCAGACTGATCCGGATTTTAAAGACTATATTTTATTCTACGAGTATTTTCATGGCGATAATGGAAGAGGAGTAGGAGCTTCCCATCAAACAGGATGGACAGGTCTTATTGCCAAGATTCTACAACCAAGATTCTCTAAAAAAGAAATAGCAGAATCTGAAACGGAAATGCCTGGGGAAGTGAAAAGATAATGCTTGTAGCTGAAAGTGTTTTTTTCTTGTAATTATCATACAACTTGATGAGTGGCTTAAAAAAATGAAAGCTGAGCTGTATTCCAATAACGATCTTCTTTCAGCCTCGTATTTTTATTCAAAGATCTGCTGGATAACCTCCAGTGATGCCGGTATTTTAAAGTCCGTAATATGATAATGGTAATAGACCAGAAGGCTATCTAAAAAATCTTTTCTCAATGAAGAATGTATCTTTGTTGTATAGAGATTTTCTGAGCGGATGGCTGTTTTCCAGATGGTCGATATTTCTTCGGTGAACAGTTGGTGAGACGGATGTACAGAGAATGTTCCGGTTTCGGGGTCTAAATATTGCCCGTCATTGATCAAAGGAGCAACTCCCTGAATTTTTAATACCATAATTAAAAAAAGCAGATGACACTGATAGTTTTTGCCCGCCAGTTCATTGACAAATTCATCGATACTGAAAAAGAGATTCGGATTTTTATTTTCATGCCTTAAAACCTGATTCAGAAAGTCTGAGATGAAGAATATAACTGTATTGGCCTTGATATCCATATACATATCGTGGTTCTTTACCAGCTCAAATCTTGATACTGAAGGAATTCCATTACCTCTTACTGGATTAATGGTAAAGCTGAGCATACTTAAAGGCTGAAGCAGGGCTTTCTTTTTATTTCTTTTGGAATAGATCCCCTTGACGAAATAGGTCTGAAAGCCTTCATCTTCTGTAAAACAATGCAGAACTGCATCATTTTCGCCGTATTTTATGAATGATAATAAAAATCCGTTTTGTGAATTCATTAATTAACCACAGCTATTTTTGCAGTAGCTTTATCCGAACCGTCTTCATTGGTCATCAGTACAAAATAAATACCTGAAGCTACCCTGTTTCCTTTCATATTGTTAAGGTCCCATTCATAATAACCTCCTCTGGCTACAGCAGAATGTATTACGTTTCCTGCTGCATCAGCAATTCTGATATTTGCTTTTTCTGCAAGCCCTTTAATCGTGACTTTCCCTTTAAAGTTTGAATATACTACAGGATTAGGATAAACCACTACATTCCCAAAATTGGCAGTTACATCTGCTACATCCCCCTGATAAGCTACGATACCGTTAAATGTTACAAAATATACTTTTCCTGTTTTTCTATCCACCTTTATATCGGTAACGGAATTGGTGGGAAGAGGAGAATTTTCCTTTGTAAAATGCTTTATGGTTTGCTGTCCGTCGGAAGATAGATAATATACACCACCTCCGTCTACAGAAATCCATTTATAATCTCCTGCATCTACTTCTATCTGCAGTATTTGGGCATCTCTGAAAAGCTCTTCTCCAAGTCCGCCCTGTTCTATAATAATAGGTTCTACTTTTGGATCCGGATTTTTTATTTCTGCAGCAGCATTGGGCAATATTCTTAGACCGCTGTCGGTACCTATCCAGGCATCTCCTGATTTACTGAAAGCTACAGACAAGGTTCCTCTTGAGTTCCCTGCAAATCCATTGGTATCTTGTAATATATAATCACTGTCATCAGAAAGATTCACAGCATTTTTATAGTCGTAAACTACAAAGTTATTGCTTCTGGGGGTTGGGATCCACAGCATATTTTCATAGTAGACAGGACTTTGTACACCATCACTTGTTATTCCGAATTTTTTTATGACAAAATCATCAGTTCCTCTATCATAAATTCCAATAGACGGACTTCCATAGTTGAAACCAAAAGAAACAAAAAGATTATTTTGTGGGTCACTTGTAAAACCTACCGGACGGTGCGAATAATCTCCCGGAGATCCTAGGTCATAACGTTTTACAAAATCAAAATCTTTACTGCTGGCATTGTATTTCATTTTATAAACTCCCTGAGCGGTAGTCGTATAGTTTGTGAAAAATACCTCATTGTTATCAGCCGGATTGAATACAGCATCCAATACATTGATTGGAGCGGAAGTTGTTGAGAAAAAAGAAGATCGAAGCCACTCTGATCCGTTAAAATAATAAAAACCAGGTTTCTTCGGATTATCTCCAGGCTGGTTATATCTGTTCACTCTGGATCCGGATGATATTAGCATTTGATTATTGTCATACAGATTGATCTTGTATGAAGAGTTTGAATACGGACCTGATGGTTTATAAGTAGTACCACTTTCTTCCTTTATTCCGGAGAGTATTGTTCCACCGTATACCTTTCCGTTGGCTGTTATGGCTGTATTACACTCTTCTCCCATACTTACGGCACTTAAAGATACTCCGTTTAGCCCGAATGTGTATATTCTGCTGTCTGTTACTATAATATTGGTTGAATTGATAACAATATCCTGAATGTTTCCAAAACTTGCCGGAAGCGGAGTGCCCGTACCGTTATTGTAAATAAAAGCAGATGTAGCAGATGAAAATATAAGTGAAGACTCTGCGTCAATATGTTTATAAGATCCCGGTATTTCTGTCGACCAGGTAGAGAATACCGGAAATGTAGTGTTCATTTCGTGGCTTTTAAGACCGGTATTAGTTACAGAATATACCTTGTTTCCAAATATGGTTGCCTCATTACTGGCTTCGTATATACCACCGGTTACAAAGAATGCAGAATCTCCGAATTCTTTTTTGTTAATGTTAAATATAGAAACTCCATATCCTACAGAAACTACAGCCTGATCCCCTGTAATCGAAATATGATTAATCTTTTTGCTTCCGTTATAGCCGGTTGCAATAGGAATATCCACAATATATTTGATTTCCTGCGGGGTAATCACATCCATAGAACCGTTTGAATATCCTATTACACCTATTTTAGTTTGTGGATTATAGTCGAAGGCGGATATATTAACGTCATGGAGGCCGTTAGCTTTTGACAGCTTTGTAATCTCTCCGGTTGAAATGGTATAGTAGAATATCCCGTTTTCAGTAGCGGCAATTATTTTTCCATTGTCTTCCTTCATAGCCAAGACATTGTTGTAGGAAAAAAGATCTGTCCATTTTTTTGATGAAATCACCTGCGCATTCACGAATTGCAAGGATGCTAAAATACCAAGAGAGATTAAAGAGAGTTTTTTCATATTATACGGTTATGCTGCTGTCTATTGTCTGGTTGTTCCAGGAGATATGCTTTACGTTTTTATTTGCATCAAAGTAAAAATCTATTCTGCCAAGAAGAAGGCCTGCCCATCCTACCTGATTCACCAAAACATTTTTACCCTGTCTGTTGGTAAACGTCTGCGGTTCAGGCAAAAAAGTATGGGTATGTCCGCCCAGTATGATATCAATATTCTCTGTTTTGGCAGCCAGAATTTTATCGCTTATTTTATTAGGTTCATCTTTATAATCATAACCGATATGAGAAAGGCAGATCACAAGATCACACTTTTGTTCGTTTTTCAGGAGATTGGAATAATGCTGGGCTACATCTACAGGATCTGAGTATATGGTTTCGCCATACTGCTTCTTTCCTACAAGGCCATCCAGCTGGATACCTACTCCGAAAATCCCAACTTTTATTCCGTTTTTATTAAAGATCTTATACGGTGATGTCTTTCCATCCAGAACAGTATTTTTAAAATCATAGTTTGAACATATGAACGGAAATTTCGCATTAGGAAGGACTTTTAAAAATCCATCTAAACTATTGTCAAAATCATGATTTCCCATTGTTGAAGCATCATACTTCATCATTGACATCAGCTTAAATTCCAGCTCGCCTCCAAAGAAATTGAAATAAGGAGTTCCCTGAAAAATATCGCCGGAATCCAGAAGAAGAACATTGCTTTCCTGGCTCCTGATCTGCTGTATCAGGCTTGCCCTTCTTGCAAATCCGCCCTGATTAGGATTCTTCGTATAGCTTGCATCAAAAGGTTCTATTCTGCTGTGCTGGTCATTGGTATGAAGAATGGTGAGTTTGTTTTCAGATTTAAAAGGATTGAATTTCAATTCTTCTGCCATCATCATATTGGGAGCTAAAGCTGCTGCTAAAGATCCGCTACCTATTACTTTTAAAAAACTTTTTCTATCCATTATTTCTTACCGATAAAATTTAAACGAACATCTGTATTGGGAACCACTTCAGAAGACTTCCTGAAATATTCAATGAAAAGATCCCTTAACCTGATCCCTGTAGAAATGGATTCCCCTTTGGAAAAGAATTTCATGTTGTCTCCGCCAAGCGCCAGATAATCAGAAGTAGCGATGTAATAATCCTGGTCAGGATTTACTGGTTTTCCATTAATTTTCGATTGAGTAAGCTGTCCGTTATTGGTTTCAATATATAAGTGAGAAACAGGATTATTCACCTGAGTTTTTGCATAATAATCAAAAAGCCCTTGAAGATCCGACCCTTTCATTTTTACAATGATCACTTCATTTTCGAAAGGCATTACTTCAAAAACACTTTTCAGAAGGATATCCCCTTTACCAATTGTAGTGCGTATTCCTCCGATGTTGATCAGGGCAGCATCTACGTTTTTATTAAGATTCTTTTTCGTCCATGCATCGGCACCTTCAAAGGTATAGTCGGCCAAAAGATTACCCAGATTGCTGTTATCACCCTGCTTTGTAAGATCTACGCTGGTGTGGGAGATCTTTTGGTTCATCTCTTTGTCCAGTTTCTGCTTATAAGGTTCAATAACTTTTACAAATTCCTCATCATTCTTTAGCTCATTATTAATAGAAATATTTTTCTGTGGCTGAACTTGTGCCAATTGCAGCGTAGAAGCTGTTTTGCAGGCAGTAAGTGCGGCCAGAGCAATTCCTAGTAACAAGAATTTATTTTTCATATATCTTTTAGTATATGCAAATATAATTATATGTATAATAAAACATTATTATTTATTACAAATTCTTATCGTAAATTATTAAATTTGAAAAAAATAATTCTAACAGATGAGCATTTTAAAAGGAGTAGGTGTTGCGTTGGTAACACCCTTTAATGAAGATTTATCCGTTGATTTCGATAGCTTAACAAAACTTGTTGAGTATAATATTGAAAACGGAACCAATTATTTAGTTGTTTTGGGAACTACAGCAGAAGCTGCAACGCTTTCTGATGAGGAGAAGAAACAGGTGATTGAGCATGTCATTAAGGTTAATAATAAACGCATTCCTTTGGTTTTGGGAATTGGCGGAAATAATACTCTGGAAGTAAAGAAACAGATTGAAAAAACAGATCTTTCTGCATTTGATGCAGTACTTTCTGTATCCCCATATTACAATAAACCTAATCAGGAAGGTCTTTACCAGCACTATAAAATGTTGGCATCTACCGGTAAGAATATCATTATTTACAATGTTCCGTCAAGAACAGGACAGAATGTAGAGGCAGATACCACTATTCGTCTTGCTAATGAGTTCCCGAATCTATTTATGATCAAAGAAGCTGCACCTAATATTCTTCAGTATTTTGATATTTTAAGAAAGAAACCTGAAGGGTTTTCATTGGTTTCCGGAGACGATGAATACACACTTCCTGTAACCTTAGCAGGTGGGGATGGAGTGATCTCTGTAATAGGACAGGGGTATCCGAAAGAATTTTCTACCATGGTTCAGCTGGCTTTTGAAGGAAAAGTGAAAGAAGCTTATGAAATTCACAATAAACTGGTAGAGATCACACGACTGATTTTTGCAGAAGGAAACCCTTGCGGAATCAAAGTAATCCTTACAGAAAAAGGAATTATTAAAAATTATTTAAGACTTCCTTTGGTGCCTGCTTCAGAAGGACTTTATGCAAAGATCAAAACTGAAATGGCGAAAATTTAAAAATGTAAATAGTGAGTTGTCAATTGTGAATTTTTAAATATACGGTGACCTTGATTATTCATTTGCGTAGCAACATTAACCATTGACCATTTATATTAAATAATAAGGTGAAAAGTTCCGGCTTTTCACTTTTTTTAATCAGAAAAATTATGAAATTAACAGCAGTAACGGAAAAAGATATTCCCCTTATTCAGGATCTGGCGAGAAGATCTTGGAAAAACGCTTATGCAGAGATTCTGTCGGATGAGCAAATGGAATATATGCTTTCAGAGATGTACTCTGAGGCTGAGATCGGAAGTCATTTACAGAATCCGGATTATCACTATTACCTGATTCAGGATGAAAATAGTAACTCTTACGAGGGGTTTATCGGGTACCAGCATCATTATGAAGAGGGAACTACAAAACTACACAGGATTTATTTGGTTCCTGAGAGCAAAGGAAAAGGTTTTGGTAAAAAAGTGCTTCAGTTTTTAAACAGCAAGGTAAGTGAGAACGGAGATAGGAGAATTGTTTTGAATGTCAATAAACATAATGCTGCCCGAAACTTCTATGAATCCCAAGGATACAAGGTTTATGATGAAGGTGTCTTTGATATTGGAGGCGGGTATGTTATGGACGATTATCTGATGGAGTTTCTAATTCACAAATAATTGACTTAAAATTCTGTAACATTTAATTTTAATTCTATAACAAGTGATGTTTTTTTTTATTTCATCTTTGTAACAGAACCAAATCACTTTCAATAATACATTCATATGCTTGGTTTTGAGCTTTGCAGCTTTTTATCAGTATATTTTTTTCATCCTTAGTGTTTAATTCCTGTATTCAATATGCAGGAGTTTTTTGCTTTTTATATATTATGTTAAAAATTTCATGGCTATTTCACTTTTTAATGAAATAAATTATTATATTTACTTTTGAAATTTGACACACTTATATAGGATGAAAATGTATGTAAAATTTGATTTCAATGCTCTTTGTAAGAAGGTATTGGATGAAAAGCTAAAGGAGCACGGGCTGAAATACCGCCTGCTGAACTTTGGGGAAGTGGAGTTCTATGAACCCATTACCCAGGAGCAGCATAATCTTTTTAAGAAGAATCTTAAAGATTACGGCATAGAGATTATTGAAAGCCAGAAGACGGCTTTAGTACAGAAAATAAAAGATGCAATTGTAGAACTCGTTTTCTCTGAAAATGCTGTTCCTGTTAAAGCATCTATTTATATTGCTGAAAAACTGAACCACAGTTATGGGTATCTTTCCAACCTTTTTTCCGAGGTTGCCTTTACCTCTATAGAAAACTTCATTATTCTTCAGAAAATAGAGTATGCCAAGGAACTTATTCTGAATAATAAGGAGAGCCTGACAGAGATTGCCCATAAGCTGAACTATTCCAGTGTGGCTCATTTGAGCACTCAGTTCAAAAATACAACCGGTATCACACCTTCGCAATTTCATAAAACCATTACAAAAAGAAGAAAAAACCAGAGTATTAGTATCAATTCAAAAATGCTGTATGAATAAAGAATATCTGAATGTAATAACAGTAGATGATGATGAGGGTAACATTGTATTCTTTAAAAATATTTTCAAAGATTTAAGGATAGGAGTAAAATCACAATGTTTCTCTGACGGAGATGATCTTATGACCTATATAAGCAGCAGTGGTGCAATTATTCCGGAAATAGTTTTCATTAAGCTCGATATTCCGGGGAAAAGCTGCATGGAATGTGTGAGAGAAATTAAAATAAATCCCAGATTCAGTAACACCGTAATTGTGGTGTATGCCGGCCTGATTCCTGAAAGCGAAATAGAAGAGATTTTCATTAATGGTGCCAATATTTTCATGAGGAAGCCTGAAACCTATGACGGCCTGAAAAAGTCACTTACAGAAATTATCACCATAAACTGGCAGTATCATTCTTCAGGATTGAACATAGATAATTTTATTATGAAAGTATGATGAATAAAGGTTTTATGTATTTATATTTTAAACAGAAAGGTGATATTTGACACATAGTATTCACATAAAAGTGAAAATTGTATAATTAATAATTAAAATAATATAAGAAGAAATCCACGTAATATCATCAATTTTGTAAACATAAACATTGCAACACAGATTAAATATATACAAAAGCAATGAATGGTAGAGAATAGATTATTTCATTTAGAAATCAAGATATAAGTCACAATGTTAGTTTAACAAAATGAATTATGTTTATTTCCAGCTATAAAGCATAGAAGATCTTTAAACAAAACGGTACAATCATGAAAACTTAAGAGAGTTGAAGGGTATTTATTCGTTTCATTCCCACTCCTTCAACTTGAAACAGTTAGTTTTTATAATAAGCAAGTTGGAAAAATAATTCATTTTGTTTTTTTTAATTTATTTTAATAGTTAAGACTGAGAATTTAATAGATATAAATATTTTCATACCAAACCACAAGATATTAGTTCTTGCTATTAAAATAAATTTTTTTAAACAGACCAAAAGTAATTTCTTCTAAATAACAGTTTTATAAGGGGGCCGCGGAAAAATTTTCTTTTCGCGGTTTTTTTATGAAATCTTACTCCATTTATTTTTTCCTTTGTAGTACTTCAAATAATAGCTTTTGATGATCAGGTTGTCAGGTTTTGTCAGATGTGGATCTGCTTCTAAGATTTTATCAACCGTATTTTTTGTTGTTTTAATAATTGCAGAATCATTCACAAGATCAAGTCTTTTAAAATCCACCACACCACTTTGCTGTGTTCCCAGGATATCTCCTGGACCTCTCAACTGCATATCCACCTCAGAAATTTTGAATCCGTCATTGGTTTCCGTCATTGTCTTGATACGGGTCCTGCTTTCCTTCGATAATTTATCTGAAGTCATAAGGATACAGTAGCTCTGTTCTGCACCTCTTCCAACACGTCCCCGAAGCTGGTGAAGCTGCGAAAGCCCAAATCTTTCTGAGCTTTCTATCACCATTACAGAAGCATTCGGGACATTCACACCGACCTCGATGACAGTGGTAGCTACCATAATTTCGGCTTTTCCTGAGGCAAAATAATTCATGGCAATATCTTTTTCGGCAGGTTTCATTTTTCCGTGAAGCATCGTGACATTATAATCAGAGAATGCATTCATTACATGATCAAGCCCTTCCATCAGATTTTTATAATCTAAAGTTTCTGACTCTTCGATCAGCGGATACACGAAATAGACCTGTCTTCCTTTTTTAATCTCATCTCTGCAGAAATTATATACATACGTCCTGTCTTTTTCCCTTCTGTGTGCAGTAATGATAGGTTTTCTTCCTACCGGCATTTCATCGATCACAGAGACATCCAGATCAGAATAAAAACTCATTGCCAGTGTCCTTGGAATAGGGGTTGCGGTCATTACAAGAATATGCGGGGGAATTTTATTTTTAGCCCATAATTTTGCCCTTTGCGCCACACCAAATCTATGTTGTTCATCAATGATAGCCAGCCCAAGATTTTTAAATTTTACCTTATCTTCCAGAACCGCGTGCGTTCCTACCAATATAGACAGTGTTCCGTTTTCAAGTTCTTCGTGAATGATTTTTCTTTCCGAGGTTTTGCTGGAACCCGTCAGCAGACGGACGTTGATATCCGTAGCTTCCAAAAGATCTTTGATGCCGTTATAATGCTGCTGTGCCAGGATTTCTGTAGGAGCCATCATACAGCTCTGAAAACCATTATCCATAGCGATCAGCATAGTAAGCAATGCAACCATAGTTTTTCCGGATCCTACATCTCCCTGAAGAAGCCTGTTCATCTGAATAGGTCTTTTCATATCCAGTCGGATTTCCTTTAAAACCTTTTTCTGTGCATTGGTAAGATCAAAAGGAATATGATGATTATAAAAACTATTAAAATGATCACCCACAACAGGAAACGGATTTCCCGGTGAGTGGCTCTTATGATGAATCTTTTTAAGGGCATATCCTAACTGAAAAAAGAAGGATTCTTCAAACTTCAGCCTGTTATCAGCTTTTTCAAAATGCTGCATATCCTTTGGAAAATGAATATTTAAAAAAGTATGCTGTCTTGATAAAAACTTAAATGCTTTCATCATATAATCAGGGAGGTTTTCTTCAATAAGATTGGGGATCTCTTTGCAGATATTCCTTAAAACCACCTGGAAAAATCTTTGGTTCAAACCTCTTTTAGTCAGCTTTTCAGAGCTTGGATAAATAGGTTTCAGGCGGGTGTCGCTTTCTTTATTTTCCTCGGCTTCAATTTCAGGGTGAGGCATGGAGAACTGACGGTTAAAAACATTGATCTTTCCGAAAATATAAACTTCACGGTTGATCGGAATCTGTTCTTTCAGCCATTTTGAATACTGAAACCATACCAGATCCATGGTTCCGGTATCATCATTGAATTTTGCAGAAAGTCTTTTTACCTTTCCGGTCTGAATTTCCTGTACCTGTGTGATTCTCCCTTTAAGCTGTACCTCAATGCTGCTTTCCTCGAGCTGAGAAATCTTGAATACTTTACTTTTATCCAGATAACGGATAGGGTAGAAGTTCAAAAGGTCATCAACGGTTGACAGGCCCAACACATTCTTGATGAGTTTGGCTCTATCGGGACCTATGCCTTTTACATATTCTATAGAAGTATCTAAAGTCATTTTAAAAATGAGCCCTAATTTCGGGAAAATAGGATTAAGATTAAAATTTTTTTTGAAAATATTAGCCGTTAAGATCAAAAAAAAGCAGCTTCCAATATCTGAAAGCTGCTGTATGGTTTTAATCTTTGATTTTAGATTTGAACTTTTTCTGATAATCTTCCCATTGTTCTCTGGTACGGATCTTTTTGAAAAGATCGTTGGAGATGAATTCTAAATAGGGTTCCAGTTCTTTGGCGGACAGCTCTCCCTGAAGAATTGTGATAGGCCCGCCCTTCTCATCAACGAATACAGTACTTGGAACAGCTCCAACATTCATATACTGAGTGAATTCATGCAAAGAATTTCTTCCTTTTTTATGTTCAGTATTATCATTGGAAAATGTTCTTCCAAAAACATCAATAGACTGTTTTTCTTCAGCGTTAAATTTTACTGGATAGTAATTTTCATTTAAGATTTGAGCGATAACATTGTGACCATATGTTTTTTTGTCCATGATTTTACATGGTCCACACCAGTCTGCATAAAAATCAATCAGGATTTTTTTTGGATTTTCTTTCTGGGCCTTTAAAGCTTCTTCAATAGTCATCCACTTTACCTGGGCAAAGCTGAAACTTACTAAAAATAGGAATATTATGCTTATAATTTTCTTCATAATTTGATATTTATGTAAAAATAAGCATAATCTCGCTTACTTTATTTTACATCCTGCATTAATTTTTTTACGAACGGAGATATCAAAATTAATACCACACCGGCAATTACCGCATATAATCCCAATTGTTTATATCCATCAGTATAAGTGATCAAAGCATCATAGTTTGTAGACCCCTCTTTTGCTGTAGCAAGTCCTGCACCGATAATCCCGGCAACGTACTGCCCGTAAGCAGAGGCCAGAAACCACATTCCCATCATCATTCCCTGAAGGTTTTTAGTGGAAAGTTTGGTCATAATGGACAGTCCTATCGGTGATAGACACAATTCCCCGAGTGTAATGATTAATAATGCCAATGTGAAAAAATTCAGTGACGTTATCCCCTGAAGGTCAGCAAAAAGTCTTGTTGCAAATAAAACATAATAACCAGCACCCAGGAAAATAAATCCTAAACCGAATTTAACAATGGTATTGGGCTCAATTTTTCTTTTATTCAACCATATCCAGAGAAGACCAATAAGTGGAGCAAGGAAAATGATGAAAAAGGCTCCTCCTGAGTTATTTACACCGTTCGGGTCTAATCCAAGAAGATCTTTATTCAGGTTCTTGGCAGCGAAAATACTTAACGAACCGCCACTTTGCTCATAAATCCCCCAGAATAGGATCGAGAAAATGATAAAAACTAAGGCTGCCCAAAGTTTTTTGCGCTCTGAAACAGTTACTTTAGACATTTCATAGAAAAGGTATATCAGTGTCAAAGGGCCTATGGTCCACATAAAATAATCTGTGTATTCTGTTTTGGCTACCATCTTCATGATAATTGGGACGAAAATAAGTGATAAAACGTATACTCCGTATTCTTTCCATTTTGGAATCGGGGCAGCTTTTACTTCTGCCAAAGGATGTCCTGGCTGAAGACCTATTGTGCCCATTCTTTTTTGGGTAAAAATAAAATTAATAAGACTTATGACCATCACTATTGAGGCCAGGCCGAAGGCTACATTCCATCTCATAGCTTCTGAAATGGTGTTGCTTAGAATTTCTCCTTTTCCGATAGCAATACATAGATAACCACCGAGTAAAGCACCCAGGTTGATTCCTGCATAAAAAAGAGAAAAGCCTGCATCAGCCCTTGAATCATTTGGCTTATAAAGCTGACCAACCATGGATGAAATATTCGGTTTGAAGAAACCTGTTCCTACTACGGTAAATGCGATGCCTAAGAAAAAGAATTTATGTGGGTCAGTTGCCAGAATCAAACTTCCAACGATCATCAGAAGTCCGCCCCAGAATAGCGATTTTCTGAATCCAAGGATTTTATCTGCAAAAAGACCGCCCACAAAGGTAAAGGCATACACGAATGCCTGGGTAGCACCGTATTGAAGATTAGCTTCTTTTTCATGGAAATTAAGCTGCGAGATCATAAAGAAAACCAGCATTCCACGCATTCCGTAGAAACAAAAACGTTCCCACATTTCAGAGAAAAACAGACTCCAGATCTGTCTGGGGTATTTTCCTTTGAAATTTTGTATTTCATCTAGAGTTAAGCTCATAATTGTATATGATTGATTTTAATTAGGTTCGATTTATCATATTGTCCGGAAAGTAATCTGTAATGGGACCAACTCAATTGTAGAGACAATGTGTCAACAATTGGGAAAGCCGTGTAGAATTTGCGCATATTGGAAAGGTTAGTATAATCAAAGCCTTTTCCAAACTCTAAAATTAGCTTTTTAGAAAGATTTTTTAATGTTTGCTTTCCGTATTCAGCGCGTTCCTTTCCCTGCTGTTCATCTTCTATAATCAGTTTTCCGATCTGCCAGTAAGTGAGCAATAAAGTAAAATTCGCGATCCGAAACACTTTTTCGCGCGACTGCTTAATAATTTCCTTTACGGATTGAAATAAAGAATCTTCGGAAATTTCCATCATACGAAAATAAAAAAAACCTCTGACTTTGCAGAGGTTTTGTCGTATTTATTGATGTGGTTATTTTACACCGTGCATCATTTTCTTTAAGATTGGAGAGATCAGTCCCAAAATAACAGCTGCGATACCACAAAGTACTACGAATACCATAAAGAATTCGAATAGGTTATGGATCTCAAAGCCTGCAAATGTAGGATTGTGTAATGGTAACTGAGCTTTCTCGAATGCTGCAGTCTGTTCAGCAGTCAGCGTTATTTTTTTATCTAAAACATCCTGAAGGTTTACGCCTATTTCCTGTGCTTTTGTGAATTTATCACCTGTAGCAGGGATAAGAGCTCCCAATGATCCTGCTAAGGCATACCCTGCAGCATTGGAGATAAAGAATACTCCGTATAATAATGATGCAAATCTTTTTGGAGCAAGTTTACCCACGAGTGAAAGGCCAATAGGAGATAAACAAAGTTCACCACAAGTCTGGATGAAATAAAGAAGCATTAACCATTTGATGGCTAATAATCCTGAATTTCCAAGATCTTTTACATTGTGTGCGATGATGAAGTAAGAAAGAGCGATCAATGCTAATCCCATTGCCTGCTTGAAAGGTGAAACGGGTTCTCTTCCTTTTGTTCTTAATTTATCCCATGTTAAACTGAATGGAACCGCTAGCAGAACTACGAAAATACCGTTGAAGATCTGCACCATTGAAGGAGGCATATTCCACCCGAAAATATTTCTGTCTGTCTGGTTGTCAGCAATAAAGGTTAATGAAGATCCTGCCTGCTCGAAAGCTGCCCAGAAGAAGATAATAAAGAAGGATACAATATAGATTACCCAGATTCTTTGTCTTTCAATCTTGTTTTCTGCAGAACTCATGATAAGGAATGCCAGGGAAATACCGGCTGCATAGATGAAAGGATAAATAATTCCTTTGATCAGCTGACCCATCTCTACAGCTTTAAATCCGAATTCTCCCACCAATAAATATCGGAAAGCGAAGAATAAAACGATAAATAAAAATCCGGTAATACCTAAAGATGTTCCTGAGAATTTTGCAGTTTGGGTCTCCCCTTCTTCAAAGTCAGCACTTGTATTATTCTTTGGTAATCCGCCGATAGGTCTTCCTTCCGGATTTACCACATATTTATTTTTAAGGATAAAGAAGGTTACAGTTCCGATTATCATTGCAATTGAAGCAGCTAAGAATCCCCATTTAAAAGCAAAAACATCTCTTACTCCAGTGGTTGCATCTTTCACATCTCCTAGATATGGACAGATAAATTGCCCCAGGAACGCTCCGATGTTGATCCCCATATAGAAAATGGTAAAAGCAGAATCTAGTTTGGATTTCTCTTGCTTAGGATAAAGACTTCCCACCATTGAGGAAATGTTAGGCTTGAAAAATCCATTACCGAAAATGATAACGAATAATGCTAACCACATAATCATTTTAGAACTGCCCAAATCAGCAGAGAAGGTAGAGGCACTGATAAATAATAGAAACTGCCCGATAGCCATTAGAGATCCACCGATTAAGATGGCATTTCTGTTTCCGATATATTTATCTGCAATAAATCCTCCCAAAAGAGGCGTTAAATAACATAAAGCTAAAAATCCACCGTAGATAATTGCTGCATCAGCTTCTTTTATTAATAAGGAATTTACCATGAAGAGCGTCAAAAGGGCTCTCATCCCATAAAAGTTAAAACGCTCCCACATTTCTGTTCCGAAAAGAACCCACAACCCTTTTGGATGCCTTGAATTCTTATTCTCTACAAATTCATCCGGTTTCGGACTTAATGCTTCAATATTATCCATTCTATTGTTAATTTTTGTTAAGACTGACAAATATAGTTTTTTTTGAGTTTTTGACAAGGTTTTAATTTTATATTTAAATAAAAAAGCTGCAGAGCGGTTCTGCAGCTTGATATTCTTTATGATAAATGAGGATTAGTGACCTTTTTCCTTCATGATCTTATTCAATCTTTTTAACATTGACAGGCCTAAAAGTGTCGCAAATATTAACAAGGCAAAGTTAACGAGGAAGTAATTCATCTTATTGTCATAGCTGTACCAGGTACTCGCCAGGATTCCAGAAAGCTTGTTACCAACTGAGTTGGCTAAGAAGAAACCTCCCATCATTAATGCGGTAATTCTTGCTGGTGAAAGTTTGGAAACAAAAGAAAGTCCCATGGGAGAAAGACATAATTCTCCGATTGTAATGACTCCGTAACCGGCAACAAGCCACAACGGAGAAACCTTTACAGCACCGTTGTCTCCGGCCATAACGGCAAGAACCATTACCAGGCATGATAATCCTGAGATAAATAATCCCAGTACAATTTTTGTAGGAGTCATCGGTTCTTTTCCTTTTCTTCTCAGTAAGGCCCAGAATCCTACGACAACCGGAGTGAGCGCAATCACCCAGAATGGATTGATAGACTGGAATAATTCCGTATTGTATAAATAGACCTTAGTTTCCGGATTTTTTTCTAAGGCTGCGCGTTGTTCAGGGGTAACATTTTTGAAATAGATATCTTTTCCGGTTTCTTTGATGCTTTTTCCGTTTTTGTCTTTTTGAGACTGGAACTGGTTATCATATACAGGAACTTCCTTGTCTTCATAACCTTTTCCTTCCACCATATAAATGTCCTCAAGGGGTTTTTCCAAAGAAGCAGGAACACTTCTATCTGTATAATAGTTCGCCCATCTTGTAAGAGCCGTACCGTTCTGTTTGAAAACCGCCCAGAAAAACATACTGATCAGAAATACTGAAAGAAGGGCTCCGATCGAAGGTTTTTCTTCCGGTTTAGCTTTAAAGTACAGCGATGCATAGAAGTAAATTACAGGAATGCATGCGAAAATAAAGGCGTCTGTACTGTCGCTTCCGAAAATATTTCCTGGAATAAACCATCCTATAGCTCCTACGGCAATTGCAGGTACAAAAACTTTAATTAAAATTTCTGAAAGTTTGGTATCTCCTTCTTCTACAGGCTTCATCTGTGCTGCATGGATGTAATGTTTCCTTCCAATTGTAAAGATCACAAGACCAATAAGCATTCCTACTCCCGCAGTGATGAAAGCTTCACCCCAACCGAATTTATTACGCATGAAAGCTGCAATAATATTACATATAAATGCTCCGATATTGATCCCCATATAAAAAATATTATATCCGGAATCTTTATTGGCTTTGTAAGGCTCTTCAGAATAAAGGTTTCCTAACAGTGTGGAAATGGTAGGTTTGAAGAAACCGTTTCCAATAATAATTAATGCCAGAGAACCGTAAAAAAGAGGAAGCTCTTTGAAAACTCCCATTCCGATATATCCGGCGGCCATCAGAATCCCGCCCAGATAGATAGATTTGATATATCCTAAAACCCTGTCAGCCAAAAATCCTCCGAGGAAAGGGGTAAGGTAAGTTAAAGCTATATAGGTCCCGAAAATATCATCAGCCGTTTTGTCCGGGAGCCCAAGTCCTCCTTTCATTCCGGTAGGCTCGATGACATAAAGAACAAAGATTCCAAGAATCAGATAATACCCGAACCGTTCCCACATTTCTGTGAAAAAGAGGAAAGGCAGGCCTTTAGGATGTTTAGTCTTCATATAATCAATTTTCAAATTTCCCAAAAATAAGTTTTTAATTTCAATTGATAAAATAAATAATATTTTCCAAAAATGATTAATAAAATAAATATAAAAACCTCTTATTTACTTAAGAGGTTTTTATATTTATTAAAAAAAGGAATTATAAATTATTCAAAATAAAATCCGTCATTTTCTGATACAGCTGTGGTCTTGTCTGGCCACCATAAATTCCGTGGTTTTTATCCGGATAGGCCATAAACTCAAACTGTTTTTTGTTTTGGATCAAAGCTTCAGAGAATTCCATAGAATTCTGGAAATGTACGTTGTCATCAGCTGTTCCGTGAATCAATAAAAATTTACCTTTTAATAGGTTGGCGTATTCCGTTGGAGAATTTTTATCATATCCGTCAGGGTTTTCCTGAGGAGTTCTCATAAATCTTTCTGTATATACGGAATCATAATACCTCCAGTTCGTTACCGGTGCTACAGCAATTCCTGCTTTGAAAACATCAGCTCCTTTGGTCATTGCCAAGCTTGTCATATAACCTCCGTAGCTCCATCCGAACATTCCGATTCTGCTTTTATCAATATAAGACTGGTTTCCGAACCATTTTGCCGCAGTGATTTGATCTTCAATTTCATATTTACCCATATTCATATAGGTAACTTTCTTAAATTTTGCACCTTTATAGCCGGTTCCACGACCGTCTACACAGGCAACGATGTAGCCTTTCTGTACCAAATGGTTAAACCATAAAGCATTTCCATTGTCCCATGAATTGGCAACCTGCTGTGATCCCGGACCGGAATACTGATACATGAATAGCGGATATTTTTTGTTAGGATCAAAGTTTTTAGGCTTCATAATCCATGCATTCATCTGATCGCCTGCACCGTTTGGAATCGTGATGAATTCTTTATCCACAAAATTGTCTGTCTTTAATTTCTGCAGCTGTTCGTTATTGTTCTGCAGCTCTTTTACTGTTTTACCGTTTCCGTCTTTTAGAACATAAGTATAAGGTTTTGATGCAGTAGAAGACGTTTCAATGAAATAACTGTAGTTTTTGCTGAAATTGGCAGAATTGTTTCCTTCCGTATTAGAAATCAGTTGGGATTTTCCGTTTTCAATATTAACTTTTGAAACTACCTTATTAATACTTCCTTTTTCAGTGGTCTGAACATAAATTTCCTTAGACTTTGGATTGAATCCGTAGTAGTCAGTTACTTCCCAGTTTCCTTTTGTGATCTGTTTTTTTAACTTCCCATCCTTGTCATACCAGTACAGATGGCGGTTTCCGTCTCTTTCAGACGCCCAAAGGAAAGAATCATCCTCAAGGAATTCCAGAGTAGGACTGTCCGTATCGATCCATTTATCATCTGTTTCTGTGAATAGCTTTTGAACGGCCCCAGTTTTAGTGTTGACTTTTAAAACATCCGAAGCATTTTGAATTCTTTCAGAAGTTACCAGAACGATCTCGTCAGGTTTTGCTGTCTGGATAACGTTCGGGATGTAATAATTTTTGAAAGAATTTAAATTGATGGGCATCGTCTTTCCTGTGTCAAGACGGTACAGCTGCGCTGAAACGATGGAGTTTTTTTCTCCTGCTTTAGGATATTTGTAACGCATTTCCTCCGGATAAAGTTTTTTTCCATAGATCGGAATATAGATCTCCGGAACCTGGCTTTCATCAGATTTTACAAATACAATGGCATCTGAATTTTTTGTCCACTCATACTGTCTTGCATGCCCGAATTCCTCTTCATACACCCAGTCTGCCAATCCGTTGATAATGGAATTTTTCTTGCCGTCATTCGTAATCTGAGTGATTTTTCCTGAACTCAGATCCTGATAAAATAAATTATTTTCTGCAATAAATGCTACTTTAGTGGCGTCAGGAGAAAATCTGGGCTCCTGAACTGTTTTACCGTCATTTAAGCTGATGGTTTTCCCCGATTTCAGATCTTTCACCTCAAACTTTCCAAGAAATGAATGTCTGTAGATCGGCTGGCTTTCAGTTAAAAGAAGGATTTTTGACTCATCATCAGAAAATTCATAGCTTTCAAATTTACCATCAACGAGATTTCCTTCTTTTTGTGAAGTTTTGTAAGAATATTTGGCAATTCCCGTCGGTTCAATGACCAGATAATTTTCTCCGTTCTTCATGGATGCTATACCGGCAATGCCTTTTCCACGGTAATAGCCCGAATATATTTTATCTAAAGTGATTTCCTGTGCCGATACATTATGGAATGCTACAGCCACAGTAAGAGTTAAGAGTATTTTTTTCATTTCTAATTTTAATGGATCTCAAAGATAATAATTTTATTAAATGCATAAAAAAGCTTTTTTCATACAGGTTTTGGCAAAAAAATTGAATGTATTATTATACAATCAAATTAAATAATAATTATGGAAACGAATGCATACAACCAAAAACTGAACCGCTATGTTTTGGACGATCAGATTGTTTATACAGGATTTTCAAGCTTTAAAGATGCAGAAGATTGTGCAAACAAAAAAGGTGGGACTCTGGTAGAAGTTGGTTTTAAGGATGGGAATGATAATCCGCAGATTACACATGAAGCAGGTCTTATTGAGAAAAAACTTCATTACTACGTTTATGCTGGCAATGAATATAAATTTATTCATTCATCTGATCCCGGATTCAGAAAATACGCAGATGAATTACAGAAAATAAAATCAGAAATGCGTCAGGACGCACCGGACGAAAGATACCTGGCTAATTTTGAAATTGAAAATGCAGAAGATCCGATCATCGTGATCAAGAATGACCATTTTGAATCGGTGACTTCCAGAGAGCGCTCAAAATATTTGAAGCATGCTGAAGTTTATGAACTAGGGGTATCCCTGCCCAAATCTTAAAAATTTTTATCATGAGCAAAACAAAATATTCAGAAAAAGCTCAAGACAAAGTAGGAAAAGTCATGCACGAATTCAAGGAGGGGAAATTGAAGTCCTCTTCAGGAGAAAAGGTAACCAGCAGAAAACAGGCTGTGGCCATAGGAATTTCAGAAGCCAGAGAAAAAGGTTTAAAAGTTCCGAAAAAGAAAAAAGAATAATACAAAATCCCGTGAAAATACTTTCACGGGATTTTGTATTATACGTCAGTTTGATTGAAATCTTTATCTTTTATTTGTAAAGCACTTTGTAATATTCGTCTGCCATTCTATCACTGTTAAATTGGTCCTGAACATCATTCATAGCATTATACTGAATTTTTCTCCAATGGTCCGGATTGTCGTAATATGTAGGCAGGATTTCGTTTTCAAGAATATCATACAGCTTATTCAGATCATAAGTATCCTGTTCGTAAATACTCATATTTGAATAATCAGCTTTCGGAACAACAAATGAATTTTCTCCTGGCTGGGCAAATTCAGGAATCCATCCGTCATCAGTAGAAAGATTTACAGATCCGTTCATGGCAGCGGTCATTCCTGATGTCCCCGAAGCTTCTCTCGGTACCCTTGGATTGTTGAGCCACAGATCTGAACCTTGCTTCAGAGACTTGCTTAAGGAAAGCTCATATCCTGTAAGAACAGCCATATTCTTGTGATCCTTACTTTCCTCTACCAGGGTATTAAAGGTGGAAATCGCAGAATAATCCATTGGATAAGGTTTTCCTGACCAGATGATCTGTACCGGATATTTCTCATTATTCAGCAATTTGTAAAATCTTTCCTTATCATGCAGCAGTAAGTCTGCGCGTTTGTAACCTGCAAATCTTCTGGCCCAGACAATAGTGAAAACATTAGGATTGAAGAGATTTCCAGTCTGGTCTGCAACAATTGTAAATAATCTTTTCTTTAAATGCTTTTTACGGTAATCAAAAACAGTGGCATCATTCTCGTCTTTGGCATTATAAAGAGGCTTATCCGCCCAGTATTTAAATTCTTGTGCATTGGTAATGGAAGTAATTTCACAGATTCCAGGATATTTACTCCACATAGCTCTGGAAACCACACCATGCAGTTTGGATACACCGTTCGCCATTCTTGCCATTTTTAAAGCACACAGAGAGTGATTGAAACGGTCATCACTTGCTCCTTCGATACTTTTTACATCTTCCATGCTGAACCCTGAAAAATAGGACATATCATAGCACAGTTTCAGGTTATGCTTTTCATTTCCGGCTTCTTCAGGAGTGTGGGTGGTGAAAACCAGTTTTTCCTTCACCCGGTTCAGATCTCCGTTATACTTTTTCAAAAGATAAAATGCAGCGGGAAGTCCATGGGCCTCATTCAGATGATAGATATCTCTTTCAGCGTTCATTTCATCCAGTAATTTAGCACCTCCTTTTCCCAGTAAAATATACTGAGCCAGTTTTGTAGATTCATTGGCGTCATATAATTTGTGGCAGATCGTTTTAGAAACATGATCGTTTTCCGGAACATCCGTAGAAAGGAAAAACATGGGTGCTGTATTGAAAATTTCAGGATCAAGATACCATACTTTTACCCAAACCGGCGCGCTGTGGATCTCAATCTGAAATTTTATGCCAGTATCTTCAAGGAAGCTGTACATTTTTCTGGTCCATACCGGCTGAAGGGTCTGGTCATGGTTTCTGGCCTGATCGTAATAACCGAATTTCCAGAGAATTCCGATCCCGATAAGGTCCTGTTTCAGGTTGTATGCACTTCTCATATGGGATCCTGCAAGGAATCCTAAGCCTCCCGAATATATTTTTAAAACCTGTTCAATGGCAAATTCCATCGAAAAATAAACGGCTTTTTTAGAATATTGTGGATTGATGCTGTAAGGTATTTTAAAATTTTTAAAATCCATATAAATCACAGTTTTATAATTTGAACGCTAAAGGTATTGATTATGAAAATAAACTTTACATTAATTATTTGATAAATTAATTTAAAAGTATCCTGTGAATAGTTTTTTTACTTACCTTTATTATGTAAATTTTTGAAAATCAAAAACTTCTAACGGTGAAAACCAATATGGCGTGTGTTCTTGGTCACATAAAAAAATCACCTATGAAAAAGACATTTTCTGATGAAGATTTAATAAAGAATCTAAGCCTATACTATATGAACCGGCATTTGAAAAAAAAGCCGATGGAAAAGTATCACCGTAAAATAGATGAATCTCTGCTTCATGATCGCGAAAAGTATAGAAAGAAATCTGAGATTCTACTGCTTAATTCGTTTATGCATCACTTCCCCGATGTCAAATTTGAAGATCTTACCTGCGAGAGTCCGGACTTTATCGCCAAACTCAACGACAAAAAGATCGGGATAGAACTGACTGAAGTGATCAATCATCTGGAAATGAAAAAAGTAGAAAGCACTTTAAATAAGATGTTCCGCCAGGCAGAAATACTATTAGAACAGGAAGACACCGCGAAATATCGTGGTGTTTATTTTTTAGAATTTCACCCCAATATCAAGTTTGATAATATCGAGCAGCAGGAGGAAAATATTCTCAGTATTTACAGAAGCATCAAAAAGAACAAACCTTTAGGCTGTGTGAAAGGGATGAGGAAATCTTTTCACCGCAGAAATGTTTTTATTACCCATGAATACAGCATGAACCTTTTTGATGAGCTTTGTTCTGAAAAGATCCTTGAGCTTATTGATAAGAAAAATGAAAAATTCCCATATTACGATACTTCCGTAGACGAATGCTGGCTGGTAATTGTTTCGGACATGAACTCCATTGCCTCAAGGTATACGTTTATTCAGGACAAAGAACATTTGCAGGAAGTAAAGAGTCCGTTTCATAAAATTTTCCATCTCGAAAATCTCTGTGGAAATATTACAAGCATAAAATAGTTGGTGTTTATCGTGTTATATCGTAATTATTTAATGTTTTTATTTAAAATAATTCAAGATTTTTAAAAATCCATTGTTTGTGATTAAAATATAGGTATATTTGATGTATGTGTTGTAAATCAATGGATACCATTTGGTTTTCAAATCATTAACTAAAAACTATATATCTATGAAAAAACTTTTACTCCTTATTTTTTTAGGTATTTCTCAGGTATTCTTTGCGCAGGCAGACTGTTCAACAGCGCTTGCCGTCTGCGGAAATTCCAATATTACTTATAGTCCTACCGGATATGGCAACATTAAAGAATTGGTCAATTCGGGAAGTTGTATAGACGGAACGGGTGAACATAATTCGATCTGGTATAAAATAACGATTGCTACAGGAGGAACGCTTACCTTCGATCTGGTCCCAAACAATCCGGATGCCGACTATGACTGGGCCATCTTCGGTCCTAATGTAAACTGTGGAACTTTAGGAGCACCCATACGCTGCAATGCTGCAACGGTTATTGGGCCCGGGCCAGCTACAGGCTTAAATATGACAAGTACTCTTACCAATGCGGTCGGAGGTTCACTTACACCTTATTGTAAATATTTAGATGTTTTACCAGGACAAACTTATTATTTATTTATTGACAACTGGGTAAGCAGTACAAGTACTACAACAGCTCCGTTTTCTTTAACATGGGGTGGAACCGCAACATTGGCATCTCCGTTTACAGATCCTGCCTTACAGCCGTATCCGTTTATCCCTCCGGGAGTTCCTGCTGCTAATCCGGCAGATCCAAAAGAGGTAATTATCTGTGTAAACCCTGCTGTATTTGACTTCTCTACACTTTCTGCAGGTATTTTAAACGGAAACCCTAATTTTAGCGTAAGTTATCATACCAGTCAGAATGATGCATTAACCGGGAATAATGCCATTACGGTTCCTACAACTGTAAATACAACTTCTGTTTACTATTACAGCATAGGCTATACGGACCCAGTCAACCCAAACAGTCCGCTCAATAAATGTAAACAGATCGGAACTTTTAAATTTAAGGACGGTAAAATCACGGCAAAAAATGCAACACTCACCCAATGCAACAACAATAATGCAGGAACAGCAGTATTTGATCTTACAACAGCAGATGTTATTGCAGACCCAACCGTGACCAAGAAATATTACAACACGCTCTCAGATCTGAATGCAGGCATTAATGAAATTACCAATCCATCAGCATTTACTTCTGCAGAAGGAACCATTTTTGTTAAAGTGATTTCATCCTTCGGGTGTACTGCTGTTGCCCAGATAACATTGAAATTCTATCCAATTGTTGTGGTAAATGATACTACATTAAGATCCTGTTCTATTGAGAGTGCTCCTTCCACGGCATCTTTTAACCTTACGGCAGCATCAGTAACCTCTCAGACCGGAACCAATAAAAAATATTATCCCTCAGCAGCAGATGCAGTGAATCAGACTAATGAAATTTTAACACCTGCGGCATATATTGCTCCCAACGGTGTGGTTTATGTACGGGTTTCCAATGCGCAGGGTTGCTATAGCATAGCTAAAATTACATTAGTGGTTATTCCACCGGTTTATTCTACCATTCTTAAAGATAAAATTATTTGTGTGGAAGACAGAACAACTTTGGATGCAGGCTCGGGATTTAACGGCTATGAGTGGAGTACGGGAGCAACTACCCAGACAATTACGAATGTTGGAGTAGGTACTTATTGGGTAAAGCTTAAAACAGGAGATTGTACCGTTGTACAAAACGTAAAAGTATATCCTTCTGAGCAGCCCGTTGTTTCAGGTATAGAAATTTCAAACACTACCGTTACGGTATTTGTGATAGGAGGAACGGCCCCTTACAAATATTCCATGGATAATATAAACTGGCAGGATTCCAATGAATTCAGCCATGTTAAAAGAGGCGATGCCACTATATTTGTCAAAGATTCTTACGACTGTGATCCGATAGATATCAGTATCGTTGTCCCTAATCTTGTCAATGTGATCACACCAAATGGGGATGGCTACAATGATTTTATTGATTATTCTGCACTGTCCAATAAGAAAAACTTAGTGATGAATATTTTCGATCGTTATGGAAATATGATCTATCAGATCGATAAATTTACCGGCTATAAATGGGATGGAACCAGCAAAGGAGGAGTAAAAGTACCTACCGGAAACTATTGGTATTCTGTGGGCTGGAATGAAAATGATAAAATGAATACCCCAATAAAATATTCAGGATGGATTGTAGTTAAGAACAGGGATTAGGCTTTTTAATAATAAACTATTGATAAAACCATTTCGAAAGAGATGGTTTTGTCGTTAAATAATTTTAAATTAGATTCATCAACAACAGAAAAATGAAGGATCTTTTTGTAAAACGTTTTCAATATTATAAATCTCTCGGTGACAAATCATTCGGACAACTTGCTGATGAGCAGATTTTCTGGCAGTACAATGATGAAAGCAATTCTATCGCAGTAATTGTAAAACATATTGCCGGAAATATGCTTTCAAGATGGACAAATTTTTTAACGGAAGACGGAGAAAAGCCATGGCGCAACCGTGACGATGAATTTGTTAATACCTTTAAAACCAAGCAGGAGGTCATTGAGTATTGGGAAACAGGCTGGAAGTGCCTTTTCGACGGTCTTGATCAGATTAATGATGAAAATCTATACAATACTGTTTACTTAAGGGGCGAAGCACATTTGGTTATTGATGCCGTTTTTCGCCAGCTGGCCCATTATCCATATCATATCGGGCAGATCGTTTATATTGCGAAAATGATCAAGAATGATAATTGGAAAACACTTTCCATTGAAAGAAATAAGTCGCAGGAATTTAATGCCGAAATGAAAGACAAGTTCTCTAAAGAAGAAGATGCTTCCAATTCATCTCCGGTATGTTTTCAAAACAGCTCTGAAGTAAGGGATGAATATAAATAATAGACTGAATCGATTTAGAATTATTATTAAAATTACTATCTTTGCCCCCAGAAAATTCAGGAGTAAATAAATGTCTACTTTTCACGGAACTGCCGCATTTCATACACTCGGCTGCAAATTAAATTTTGCGGAAACATCTACTATTGCCCGCCAATTGACAGATGCAGGTTATGATAAAGTAAGTTTTGACGATAAAGCAGATGTTTATGTAATTAATACCTGTTCAGTGACTGAAAATGCTGACCGTGAATGTAAATTGCATGTAAAACGGGCTATGAAAGCCAATCCTGAAGGGCTGGTCGTTATTGTAGGTTGCTATGCACAGCTGAAGCCTGAAGAAATTTCACAAATCGATGGAGTAGATCTTGTCCTGGGAGCTAAAGAGAAATTCAATATTTTAAGCTACCTGGATGATTTGGAAAAATCGGAAAGTGAAGGTATCGTCCATTCCTGCGAGATTGAGGAAACCGATTTTTTTATCGGAAGCTATTCAATTGGTGACAGAACAAGAGCCTTTCTGAAAGTTCAGGATGGATGTGATTACAAATGTACCTACTGTACCATTCCGCTGGCAAGAGGAATCTCCCGTTCAGATACCATCGAAAACGTTCTTAAAAATGCCAAAGAAATTGCCGAAAGAGACATCAAAGAAATTGTTCTTACAGGAGTTAATATCGGTGATTACGGTAAAGGAGAATTCGGAAATAAAAGACATGAACATACTTTCCTGGATCTCATATCAGAGCTTGATAAAGTAGACGGCATCGAAAGAATACGTATTTCTTCCATAGAACCGAATCTTTTGAAAGACGAAAGTATTGATCTGGTTTCCAAAAGCAAAAGCTTTGTTCCCCATTTTCACATCCCGCTACAGTCAGGATGCGATGATCTGCTGAAAAAAATGAAGCGCCGTTACCTTACCAAGCTGTATAATGACAGAGTGAATAAGATCCGTGAGGTAATGCCTGATGCAGCTATTGGTGTCGATGTTATTGTAGGATTTCCGGGTGAAACAGAGGAGAAATTTATGGAAACCTATAATTTCCTGAATGAACTTCCTATCACTTACCTTCATGTATTTACCTATTCCGAAAGAGAAAATACGGAAGCAGCCGATATGGACGGTGTAGTTCCTATTCCTGAAAGAAAAAAACGGAATAAAATGCTGAGAATACTTTCTGAAAAGAAAAAGATGGCATTTTATCAGACTCAACTTGGAAAAACGCTTCCCGTTCTTTGGGAGCACGAAAATAAAGACGGCAAAATGTATGGCTTCACGGAAAACTATGTGAGAGTCCAGAAAGATTTTGATCCTGCATTCGTTAATCAGATTGAATTTCTAAATTTAGAAAAAATCCTGTCAGATGGCACGGTTTCTGTGCAGTCATCCTTCGAAAGTTTTTTAGCAAAAGCGTAGTCTTTTTGCAAAATTTCTACTAAATTTATTTTAACTTTAAATACTACATTCATGAGAGATAAGTTTTTATCTTGGGGAATTGTATTAGTAACTGCTACATGGATCGTCGCATTACTGATCAGAGCGCATTACTGGATACCCATCCTGTTATCTGCCATCTATGCATTGGGTGTTTACAATGCCTACCAGTCGAAACACGCTATTTTGAGGAATTTCCCGGTACTGGGATACTTCAGGTACTTTTTCGAAAGTATTTCACCCGAAATGCAGCAGTATTTCATAGAAAGGGAAACAGACGGGAAACCGTTTCCCCGAAACCAGCGTTCTGCAGTGTATAGGCGAGCCAAAAATCTAAGCGATACTGTGGCTTTCGGAACACAGCTGGAAGTTAATCACAGAAAATATGAAGGAATCAAACATTCTATTTATGCAAAATCACCTGCAGAAGAGCTTCCAAGAGTATGGGTAGGAGGAGAGCAGTGTACACAGCCTTACCATGCTTCTTTATTCAATATTTCGGCAATGAGTTTTGGAGCATTAAGCGACAGAGCACAGATTTCATTGAACAGGGGTGCAAAAAAAGGAAATTTTTATCATAACACCGGAGAAGGAGGAATTTCTCCCTATCATTTGGAAGGAGGAGATCTTTGCTGGCAAATTGGAACCGGATATTTTGGTTGCCGTGACGAAGAAGGGAAATTTAACCCCGAATTATTTGAAAAGTATGCAACCCTCCCCAATGTAAAGATGGTTGAAATTAAGTTGTCTCAGGGGGCAAAGCCAGGACATGGAGGTGTGCTTCCGGGGGTGAAAAACACACCGGAGATCGCAAAAATCCGTCACGTAACTCCGGGAATGACTGTTATTTCACCGCCATCCCACAGTTCATTTTCTGATGCTGCAGGTCTGCTGAGGTTTGTACAGCAATTGAGAGAACTTTCAGGAGGGAAGCCAACCGGCTTTAAACTTTGTATTGGTGATACCAAAGAATTTGAGGATATCTGTGTACAGATGAATGTTTTGAAGATCTATCCGGATTTTATCACCATAGATGGAGCAGAAGGAGGAACAGGAGCAGCACCGCCGGAATTTTCAGACGGAGTGGGGATGCCTTTGGAACCCGCCCTGATTTTCGTTAACAGAACCCTTAATAATTATAATTTAAGAAGCAGGCTAAGAGTTATTGCCAGCGGAAAAGTACTGACAAGTTTAGATATTCTGAGAGCGGTGGCAATGGGAGCTGATATGTGTAATAATGCGAGAGGGTTTATGTTCTCATTAGGTTGTATCCAGGCTTTAAGATGTAATAATAACAATTGTCCGACAGGAGTTGCCACTCAGGATAAAATGCTGGTTAAAGGACTTGATGTTACGGATAAAAGTGAAAGAGTATATCATTTTCATAAAAACACACTGCATACCTGCAATGAACTGATTGCAGCAGCAGGAAGAAGCTCTTACGAAGAAGTGGATGCCACTATGTTCATGAGAGGAGATGAATTTGACCATCTGGCGGATTTGTATTTCCCTGATATTTTAGGGAATGTAAAGCAGAAAGCAAGAACTTAAAAGCATATAAATAAAAACCGCCTTCATCTGAAGGCGGTTTCTTTATGTAGAATATATTAATCTTAAATTATTGTCCGTCAGGTCTGTCAGCTCTTCCGTATACCTGGAAATTAAACACCATAGAATAATTTCTTAAAGAGTATTGTGTGCTGTAAGGGTAGTGTGGATCTCTTGCGAATGCAGCTCTTGACGGTACTAAAATTACACCCTGAAGATTATATGGATCTCCGCTTGGAAGATTTTTAAAAGCTTTGAATTTCTGAATGGCTTCACGGAAACCTTCCACTTCATAATAACTTCTTTGCTGTGCTACTCCTGTTGTTGCAGCATCCAGTATAGACTGTTTTACATAATAATACATCGGATCTATTATTGGAAGACCGTTGCCATTAATTGTATTGGTAATGGGCAAGGCTGCTGCGAAAGCAACATTTCCATCGGTATTAACAGACAAATAAGCAGTCGTTCTGATCATCATAGTAAGAATGTCTTTCGGGCCGATAGTTTGTGGCTCAACTGTTGGCTGTGCTCCTTCTCTCACAATGTATATGGTCCCGGAAGGAAGCGTTTGATACGGCAGATCTATTAATTTTTTTTCATTGTCATCACTGGCATCTGTTGTGCTGAAAGCTTTTATATTTCCCTGGGCGTCCAGATAATTTTCGCTCATAAACTTCTTAATAGCCTGATCGTCATAACTGTTCTGAACGGAGATGTCTTCCGGCTCTGTATAAGTTTCAACTTCATCATCTTTCTTACATGCAGAAAAACATAAAGATCCCGCAAGGATATATAAAAATATTTTTTTCATTTCAAAAAACTTTAATTACTTTACAAATAATATAACGGCAAAAGTATAAAAAAATATGAGAATAGATAAATTTTTATGGTGCATTCGTTTTTATAAGACGAGAAGTATTGCAACAGAGGAAATTAAAAAGAACAGAGTTTCTATTGGAACGTCTGCCGTAAAGTCGTCCAAGGAGGTAAAAGAAGGAGATGTTATTAAGATCCGCAAAAATCAAATTGATTATAAAATAAAAGTTACCCAGATCCCCAAAAGCAGGATGGGAGCGAAGCTCGTTCCTCTTCATATCCAGGATGTAACAGACAAAGAGCAATATGAATTATTAAAGCTCCGCAAGATGTCGCAGGACTATTATAGAAATAAAGGTGAAGGAAGGCCTACTAAAAAAGACAGGCGCGAGATGGATGAATATGTAGGAAATGATATAGCCTCAGACTTTACAGACTGGGATGATTTCTTTGGAGAAACAACAGATGGCCCCGAAGAAAGCGAAGATTAAAAATATAAAAGCTCTAGAGATAGAGCTTTTCTACTATTTCCTGGACAATATCTTCAGGATCCCGGGAATCCGTATTGATGCTAAACTGCGCTTTGCTGTAAAAAGCATTTCTTTCAAATAAATGCTTGGCAATGAATTCAGGCAGATCTTCATCGGAAATATTAGCTATTAAAGGCCTCTTTTCTTTCTGTTTGGAAAGCCTTTCGTATAAAGTACCTACAGAAGCTCTTAAAAAAATGCTTTTTGAGCTGAGGTTGATAATTTCCATATTGTTATAATAAACAGGCGTTCCCCCACCCAGGCTTAAAACCACGTTTTCTTCCGAAGCCAGGATTTCTTCCAATGCCTCTCTTTCCAGCTTTCTAAACTGAATTTCTCCCTTTTTTTCGAAAATCTCAGGAATGGTTAATTTATTTCTCCTGGAAATCTCTTTATCAAGGTCAATTAGTTTGAAATTTATTTTGTCGCTTAAAATTTTGGAAATGTGAGATTTGCCACATCCCATGTATCCAATCAGTGAAATAACCATGAATTTTTTTTAAACAAATTTGCAAAAAAGTTTTGAGATAATGAAAAAACTTCTATCTTTGCACCACTGAAAACGAGGGACATTATTCAAATGTAAATCGTTGCTAAAGTGACCGACTCGGTAGCTCAGCTGGTAGAGCAATACACTTTTAATGTATGGGTCCTGGGTTCGAATCCCAGCCGGGTCACAAGCGAAAAAATTACTAGATTTTTGTAATTTTATAGCCTGCGTGGTGAAATTGGTAGACACGCCATCTTGAGGGGGTGGTTTCCTAAGGATGTGCTGGTTCGAGTCCAGTCGCAGGCACTGCAAAGAAAATTTAATAATTATAGTGAATAATTAAAATTTAATTTTATATTTATCATTATTAATTATGACCGACTCGGTAGCTCAGCTGGTAGAGCAATACACTTTTAATGTATGGGTCCTGGGTTCGAATCCCAGCCGGGTCACAAGTTTACTGAAAAGTAAATTTTTTTCATATTAATATTTTGTGATTTGGTGTTTCAAAGGTCTCCGCAAGAGGCCTTTGATTTTTTTTATATATTCTATTGCAGGAATCAAAAAAAAGCATATCTTTGCACCTCTTAAAAACGACGGCATTAAATGCTGATCGTAAACAAGTGACTGACTCGGTAGCTCAGCTGGTAGAGCAATACACTTTTAATGTATGGGTCCTGGGTTCGAATCCCAGCCGGGTCACAAGTTTACTGAAAAGTAAATTTTTTTCATATTAATATTTTGTGATTTGGTGTTTCAAAGGTCTCCGCAAGAGACCTTTGATTTTTTTATATGATAGCTTCAAAAAGAAAAAACTCTGATAAAGCAACCAGAGTTTATATTATATAAAGAAAATATGCTGAATATTTTGTTGAACAAGTGTTTAATATTAATCCAAATGCATGTTATCAATTAATCTGACACCATCTACTACAACTACGATGAATGCTCTGTAATTTCTGTCCTTATAGAAAAAATCAGTTTCTTTCAAAGTTTCTTCATCAGCGATTAAAAAGTACTCTAATTTCATGCCCTGCTGATGATCAAAGATATCTGTTACTCTTTCTTTTATTTCGGGAATAGTGACAACCCGAAACCAGTCATTTACTTTAACTAAGGTCTGGTAAATGATCTTTGCAGTTTCTTTTCGGTCTTCGTGAAGCCTTTGGTTTCTTGAGCTTAATGCTAATCCATTTTCTGCTCTGTAAATTGAAACTCCTGTAATTTTTACGGGTAGATGTTTCTTTTCTACCATCTTTTTAATAATGGCAAGCTGTTGAAAGTCTTTTTCTCCAAAATAGGCATTATCTGGCTGGACCTGTCTGAAAAGCTCTTCCACTACAGTTCCCACTCCATCAAAATGTCCTGGTCTGGACTTGCCTTCCATTTCATTTTCCAGTCCATCGAAATCATAATGCTGGCTTTCTGTTTTCTCAGGGTAAATATCTGCTACTTCAGGAATATAAACTGCATCTACTAATCCTGAATTTTTCAGGATAAGGATATCTCTGTTGATATCTCTTGGGTACTTTTCCAGATCTTCCGGATTATTGAATTGGGTTGGATTTACAAAAACTGAAGAAACCACCAGGTCATTGTCTTTTCTGGCTTCTTCATACAGGGAAAGATGACCTTTGTGAAGTGCTCCCATCGTAGGGGCAAAGCCTATCTTTTTTCCCATTTCTTTCTGTCTTTCAATGAAATCCTGAAGGGTTTTCTTATTCTTTATAACTTCCATAGCTTATTTTAATACTAATTCAAAAATACTAAAAATATCATATAATTATATGAGTTTTTAATAATTTGAAAATAGGAATTATCGTAAAAAAATGTTAATTAAAATAATGTTGAATGTTTTTTTGTAATTTTGCACATTAAAGCATTTTTACAAAAATATAGATAGAAATTTATGCCGAATCAAAAAATACTGTACATTACTACAGAGATGTATCCATATCAGGAAGACACGAATATGGCTGCATTGGTAAACAAAATGGCACTTAAGATGCACAATGAAGGCAATGATGTAAGAGTTTTTATGCCAAGATTTGGACAAATAAGTGAAAGAAAATTCCAACTTCATGAGGTAATCCGTCTTTCGGGAATGAATATTATTATCAATGACCTGGACCAGCCTTTAATTATTAAAGTAGCGTCTCTTCCGGGGGAAAGACTTCAGGTTTACTTTATTGATAACGAAGAATACTTCAAAAGAAAACAATACTACGTAGATGACGAAGGAAATCCTTTTGATGACAACGATGAAAGAGCGATTTTCTTTGCAAGAGGTGTTATAGAAACCATCAAAAAGCTAAACTGGGTTCCAGATGTAATCCATTTGAACGGATGGATGTCTTCTTTTGTTCCAATTTATCTGAAAACCTATTACGAATCTGATACTTACTTCAAAGATGCTAAGATCGTCCTTTCTTTATACAATGAGAAGGATGCTAATCTGGACAAGAACATTGCTGAAAAATTGACATTCGACAATATTTCTGGATTAAAGGCGTTAGATAATCCGACAATCAAAAACTTTGTTATTGAAAGTATGAAGTATGTTGACATGGTGGTGAAAGGAGATGAGTTTCTGGATGCAGACCTTGATAAAGGTTTCAACGAAACAACTACTCCGAAATCAGAATATGTTGATGTAGATTCTATAAACCAACTTTATTAAAACACATTTTTAATGACTCATACTGTTAAAAGGACCTTAGCCATGCTTTTTGTGGCGGTTTTCGGGAGTGCCCTTCTTTATAATTGCGAACCGGAAGCGGATTCGTTGGGCGAGCAGCTTTTTGTAGACGGGGCTGCGGAAGGCAATGTAATTTCATATCCTCTTATAGCCTATAATGTTAATAATAATGACTCCATCCGTAGTGATGCGGGCAGACTTATAAGTCAGGTGACCGGAACAGGGACAACTTCCTCTCTTGCTGTATTAGGCGCTTTTTCCGAGGGACAATTTGGTATGCAGAAAGCATCCTTTCTTACCCAGCTGAGAATGAGTACTGATAATTTTAATTTCGGAACTACTCCAAAAGTGGATTCTGTTGTATTGGTGATGAAGCCTTATGTTGCTTCTGCTGCTGATTCAATAATAACGCGCCCTCTTAAAGAGGAAAATATATTGATAGGAACTGAAAACGTAGCTGTCTCTACAGAGATAAAGACCTATCCAACGGATTTCACCTTTAAATATGGTAAAACGAAATTAGGTACGGGGGGATCTCATACTTTGCTCCATATCAATGTAGATGAAATTACAACATTCATGGATAGTAATATTGATGCCTTCAGATATTCCAACCCGTCTGTAAGTATAGGGCAATCATTGGGATCCGGTATTCTTGAGGGAAGAGTGACTGCTAAAACCATTACCAAGAAATCAGATAATACAAATGTATTTACTTCGGAGCCAGGACTTAGAATCCGTTTAAATAAAGATTTTTTCCAGACCAAGATTCTTGACAAAAATGGCAAGCCAGAGCTTATGGATGCTGCCAACTTTACAAGATATTTTAAAGGAATAAAACTTTCCGTAACTGATACAGATGGATACCTTTTACAACTGTCTCCGGATAATATGGAGATTGTTATGTATTATACCAACGAGAAAAATGATAACGGAACCATTACAAGACCACAGTCTACTTTCAAATTCTCATTATCGGGGAATGTAGGTAATGCCCGTCTAGGCCAGTATGAGTATGACAGAACCAGTTCTGCATGGGGGATTGCAAGGAATTCAATCAATCCAACGACCGGAGATAAGAAACTTTATCTTCAGGGAATGGGAGGTCCTTCAGTACGTGTAAAAATACCAGATCAAACCATCAATGATCTTAAAACATTATATGTAACAAAAAAGGCAGCCATTGTAAGTGCCAGAATTAGAATCTATACAGATGAGGTAGTTTGGAAAAATAACTACAAGAGGATAGACAATAATTTTACCCTTCTTCCTTTAACGAAGGATGAAAAGACAAACTTGGAGGTGCCTAAAGATTTTCTTACTGATACCTCTGTAGGCTTTAACTGGATAAGGTCTTATGATCTGGATAAAAATCCTTCTTATTATGAGTTTACAGTGACGAAAACAGTAAAAGATATTGTTGAACAAGCAGCTGATGGAACAACTAAGGAAAATAAGCCACTATTGCTTAACATGGGGAAATTTATCCTGTCTGATGGTACTAAGAGGTTAGGATACAGATTTACAGAAAGGGCATTTGCAACAGAAAGAGGGGTTTTTGTAGGATCAGATGAAAATAACCCTGAAAAAAGAATTCAGTTAAAAATCATTTACGGTACTAAAAAATAGTACAGATAAAAAAATAAACAAACACTAGACAAAATAAAAATATGTGCGGAATTGTAGGATATACAGGGTTTCAAGATGCGTATGATATTGTAATCAACGGTCTTAGAAGATTGGAATACAGAGGATATGACAGTGCAGGAATTGTTTTAGAAGGTTCAAACAATAAATTTGAAGTAGAAAAAACAAAAGGAAAGGTTGATGATTTGGTGAATATTTCAGCGCAGTTGAAAGGTACGGCTAAAATAGGGATGGGACACACCAGATGGGCTACCCATGGAGTTCCAAGCGATAGAAACTCACACCCTCATTTGTCAAACAATGGAAAAATTGCTCTTGTACATAATGGTATTATAGAAAACTACGATACTATTAAAACAATGCTCAGCGAAAAAGGATTTACTTTTAAATCTGAAACAGATACTGAAGTATTGGTTAACCTTATCCAGTATTTTATGGATCTGAAATCTGAAACGGATTTCCCGACAGCAGTAAGATACGCTTTGAATGAAGTATACGGGGCATACGCTATCACTGTACTTCATGAAGATTATCCGGGAGTATTGGTTGTTGCAAGACTAGGTTCTCCATTGGCGATAGGTCTGGGAGATAAAGAATACTTTATTGCTTCTGATGCATCACCTTTCGTAGAATTTACTAAAGAAGCGATCTATCTTGAAGAAGGACATATGGCTACAATTTCACTGGAAAATGGAGTAGACATCAGGACTATTAATGACAACTCAAGAATCGAACCTGAAGTTCAGGAGCTTAAACTGAGCTTAGAACAGATTGAAAAAGGAGGGTACGAGCATTTTATGCTTAAAGAGATTTTTGAACAGCCTAAATCTATTCATGATACGATGAGAGGGAGACTTCTTGTAGATGAAGGAATTATAAAAATGGCAGGTATCTGGGATCATTTAGAAAGATTTAGAAATGCAAACAGAATCATTATTATTGCCTGTGGTACTTCATGGCATGCAGGTCTTATCGGGGAATATCTTATTGAAGAATATGCAAGAATTCCGGTAGAGGTAGAATATGCATCAGAATTCAGATACAGAAATCCAATTATTACTGATAAAGATGTTGTTATTGCAATTTCCCAATCAGGAGAAACAGCAGATACAATGGCAGCATTGAAGCTGGCAAAAGAAAAAGGAGCATTTATATATGGTATTTGTAACGTAGTGGATTCTTCTATTGCAAGAATTACAGATGCCGGTTCATATACTCATGCAGGACCGGAAATCGGTGTGGCTTCTACAAAAGCATTTACTGCACAGCTTACCATCCTTAGCTTAATTGCATTAAAATTAGGAAAGCATAACGGTAATTTAGGAAACGCTGAATTCATGAGCTTAATTGCTGAATTGGATGCTATCCCTAAAAAGATCGAAGAAGTTTTAAGTACAACCCACGAATTAACTCAACATATTGCTAAAGACTTTGTAAGCACAACAAACTTCCTTTATCTGGGAAGAGGATACAATTATCCTGCGGCATTGGAAGGCGCTTTAAAGCTGAAAGAAATCTCTTACATACATGCAGAAGGATATCCGGCAGCAGAAATGAAGCACGGACCTATTGCCCTTATTGATGAGAACATGCCAATCGTTATTATTGCTCCTAAAAAAGGACATTACGATAAGATTGTGAGCAACGTTCAGGAAATTAAGGCTAGAAAAGGAAAAGTCATTGCTGTAGTCAATAAAGGAGATAAGCAGGTAAGCGCAATGGCAGATTATGTTATTGAAATCCCGGAGACCTCAGAATGTTTCTCGCCAATCGTAGCATCAGTGCCTTTGCAGCTATTAGCTTACTACATTGCTGTATACAGAGGAGCTAATGTAGATCAGCCGAGAAACCTGGCAAAATCCGTAACCGTGGAATAAAAAACAGTTGTAAATAAAATAAATTTAGATTTCTTCCGTTATTTCAAAAAAAATCTTAAAAGTTTCTTAAAAAAATTATATATTTACGGCTTAATTATAAAAATTAACATGAAAAGGATATTTCTTTTATTATTGTCTGCGTCGGTAGCATCAGTATCTTGTTCAGGTGGTGGCAGTTCTTCTGTAGGGAAACCTGGAACGAAAGGAGAATTGATACCAAGAGAAAAAACGAAATCATTTGTTGCGGAAAGACCATTTGGAATGGTTGGTATTCCTGCAGGTTCATTTGTTGCTGGTCTTGCAGATCAGGATCCAACAAATACTCCTGAAAAAGCTTCGTTGAAAACTGTTACTGTTTCCTCTTTCTTCATGGATGAAGCGGAAACTACCAATGCAGAGTACAGAGTATTTATCAATTATGTAAGAGATTCCATTGCGAGAACTCTACTAGCTGAAGCTGCTGGGGAAGGCGGTGAAGAAGGCGGACGTAGAGGAGCAAGCATCGGTGACTATGCATATCTTGCTAAAAAAGAAGAAAATTTAACACCTTATCAAGAATATTTAGAAGGCCAGGGAGGAAGAGAAGACGGAGGTTATGATGCAACTAAAAGACTAGACTGGAAAATCCCATTACACTGGAGCACTGGAAAGTACCCTGATGTAGAATACGCGGAAGTTTTAGAGTCTATGTATCTGCCTGCTTCTTCCAGAATCGGAAACGAAAGAATTTTAGACGTTAGCAAACTAAAATATAACTATCAGTGGGAAGATATGGATGCCGCACTTGCTGAAAACGAAAGAGGAGCAAACTTCCTTAAAAGTTCCAGCATTGCGATCTATCCGGATACTACAGTTTGGGTGAAGGATTTCCACTTTGCTTATAACGAGCCATTGTTCGAACAGTATTTCTGGCACAAAGCCTATAAAGATTATCCTGTAGTTGGGGTAACCTGGGACCAGGCAAGAGCTTACTGTAACTTCAGATCCAAGCTGAAAACAGATTATAACGAAAGCTTAAAAAGAAAAAAACAAAGACCAATGAAGTTCCGTCTTCCTACAGAAATCGAGTGGGAATACGCTGCTAAAGGCGGAATGCAAAATGCTACTTACCCTTGGGGAGGTCCATATTTAATGGATGACAGAGGTTGCTACCTTGCCAACTTCAAACCGAAGAGAGGTAACTATATGGAAGACGATAAAAAAGGTACTTATACATATACAGCTCCAGTAAAGAAATTTAAGAAAAATGGATTTGGGTTATTTGATATGGCTGGAAACGTTTCTGAATGGACAGCATCTGCGTATAACAACTCTTCTTATGGATTCTCTTCTACGCTAAATCCTTCTACGAAAAATAAAATAGATACGAAGAAGTCTGTAAGAGGTGGGTCTTGGAAAGATATAGGATATGCACTGATGACAGGTGCTAGAGATTGGGAAAGAAAAGATTCTGCAAGAAGCTATATCGGATTCAGAACTGTACAGGATATTCCTGAAGCAGCTGTTAAACCAAGAAGAGTTAACAGATAATAACCAGACAATTTTTCAATAACAATTTTATTTAACATTAAAAAAACTAACTTAATATGTTTAAGACTAAAGATGCTTGGATGAATTTCTTTTATTCATTCGGTGCTGCAATTGTAATTCTTGGAGCTTGGCTTAAAATTACTCACATTACCTTGGGACCAATTAATGGTAATATCGCTCTTACAGTGGGACTTATTACGGAGGCTATTATCTTTATCATTTTTGCATTTGACCCTCCAAAATCAGAAGAATCTTATGCATGGGAAAACGTTTATCCTGAACTATTAGATAAGCATGCCAATCCCAACCCTTTACATTCTAATGTGTCATCCAAAAACAGTGCACAGCAGTTTGCAGAATTAGAAAATTCTCTTTCAAATAAATTAGACAAAATGCTTCAGGAAGCAAAATTGGATGTTCAGTTGTTTGACAGACTTAGAACAGGTATCGACAAGTTCTCCAGCTCTGTTGATCAGATCAACCAGACTGTTGATGTATCTGCTTCTACTCATAAGTATAACGATCAGCTTAACAAAGCTGCACAGCATATGGAAAGTATGAATGCTTTATATGCAATGCAGTTGGAAAGCGGTAAAAAACAATCTGAATTTGCTAACAAATATGTAGCAGATATGCAGAAGTCTGCAGAACAGTCTGAAAAATTCAATCAAGAATTACAAGGTTTAACAACTAATCTTAATAGCTTAAACAGAGTTTATGGCGGTATGCTTACTGCTATGAAGTCTTAATTCCTAAACCATTTCTAAATTTAACTACTTAATCAAAAACTAAAAGAAAAGAGAATGGCACAAGGAAAACAGACCCCTCGTCAGAAGATGATCAACCTAATGTATCTGGTGTTCATCGCGATGATGGCCCTAAACATTGATGCAGAAATCATCAGATCATACTATGACTCTACCAGAGCATTAAATGAAACGAGAACTTTAACAGAAAATAAGAACGAAAAGATTTTCGAAAAAACGCTTGAGGCTAAAGCACAGCAGGTTCCGGATACCTATGCACAGCCTTGGTCGCAGTATAAAGTTTTAAAAGGTAAAATTGATGCTTTAGTAGCTTCTGCTCAGGGGATCAAGGATGCTCTAAAAAAACAGTCAGATTTTCATGATAAAGATCCAAAAACTGGAAAAGATATTGATGTAAGTGAAAATTTTGCGGCATTAAATAATAATGAAGCGACTACAGAATATTTCTTCAAAGAAGGAGAAGAAAATACCCCTTCAAAAGGAGCTTTAGATTTGAAAGCTAAAATTGATGACGTAAGAAATTATATCAACGCAACTTTTGGTGGTAATCCACAATTAAAAGATTTGGTAGACAGAGCTAATAAATCTCTGATTGCCGAATATCCAAAAGGAAAATCTCCAAATGATAAGACTTGGTTTCAGAATAAATTCTATCACCAGCCGTTAATCGCTGCAATTTCTAATTTAGAGATCATCCAGAATGACGCGAGAAACGTACAGTCTGATGCATTAGCGTTATTACTTCAGGAGAAAGTGGATGCAAGCATCAAATTCTCAAGCTATGAACCTATTGTTTCAGGTCCGGTGGATATCCAGGCAGGAAAACAAGCTGAGGTAAAAGTAATGTTAGGTACATATTCTACAAGCAACAAGATTAGTATCACTGGTGTAAGTAGAGTAGAGAATGGTAAAGGTATCAGCTCAATATCAGGTTCTGGTATTGGTGAACATAAATTAGGAGGAACAATTACTTTAACGGATGCTTCAGGAAAACCTCAGAGTTTCCCATGGACACATACGTATAACGTAATCGCAGGACCAAGAGAAGTAAAACTTGAAAAAGGATTATTACTTTCTGCTGATAAAATGAACGTAATGTATAGAGGACTTGAGAACCCTGTTTCAGGATCCATCTTAGGTGCTGATAATTCTAAACTTTCATTATCTGCTCCGGGAGCATCAGTAAGAAATACTGGCCCAGGAAAATGGATCGTGAAGCCTACAACAGGTAATACAGTTAAACTAACATTATCAGGAATAGATCCTTACGGAAAATCAGTATCTCAGGTATTTGAATATAGAATTAAAAATGTTCCACCGCCACAAGGTCAGATCAGAGGACAAAGTATGACATCTATGCCGGCAGGTTCTATCCAGAATCAGACTGTACAGGCAGCAATCCCTGACTTCGACTTCCCTGTTTCATTTACTGTAACTCAGTTTATGGTTAGAGTACCGGGTAGAGCAGCACTATTGGTTCATGGAAATTCATTAAGTGATGCTGCTGGATTAGTTAAAAATCTTAGATCTGGAGATGTAGTTTCTATCTTTGATATCAAAGTTACAGCTCAGGGTCTTGAAGGACAGGCAATTAAAAACATTACTCCTATAATCATTAATATTCCATAGGACTAAAATTGTAATTTATTATGAAAAAATATATTAGCACCCTTTTAGTATTAGTTTCGGGATTCGCTTTTTCCCAGACTATTCTGAACGCAGCTTCTCCGGAAGAGTTCAGACAGATGAGAGAGGAAAACAAACAAAAAGTTGGTGATACTATTATTGATAACACAGTAAAGCCTCTTGAATACGGTTTTGTAGAAGATAAAGATATCCTTAAGAGTATGTTTGTTTGGGAAATCATTGACATGAATGATAAGATCAACCAGCCATTCTACTATGACAATCCGGATGGACTTTTAGCCACACCTACCAGATCTTTGTACCAGTTATTGTTAGATGGTGCATTGACCGGAAAGATCGAGCAGGTTTATGATGATGAAAACTTTACCGTGAAACTTTCACCGGAAGGTATTCAGAAAAGACTGGAAAAAGTAGTAATCAACGATGCTGCTATTGATATCCTTAACTCCGGAAGACAGTTAACTGAGCAGGAGAAAAAAGAATATACCGACGTTTTCAAGACGACTACTGATAAGGTAAAAGTCCTTAAGATCATGGGTATGTGGTTTATCGATAAGAGAGACGGACAGATGAAATACAGACCTCTGGGAATTGCAGCAATGGGACCAGATCCTGCTGTACAGGGTGTTATTGGACCAGATGGTAAGCCGATTGCCAGTAATGATGAGCTGATCGACCTATTCTGGATCTACTATCCGAATGCAAGAGATATTTTGGCAAACAACTATGTTTACAACAGAAAGAACTCTTCTGCCGACCTTTCTTTTGATGATATCATCAATGCAAGAAGATTCTCTTCAGTTATTTACAAATCATCAAGCGGTTTAGGTGATGGTACTATCAAGGACTATATCCCTAAAGATGCTGAAGATCAGTTGGAAGAAAGCGAAAGAATCAAAGCGCAGATCCTGAATATGGAAAATGATATGTGGAATTACTAGATTTCACTTGATATTTATACAAAACCTGAGTACTTTTACTCAGGTTTTTTTATTATGAAACATATAGACTATATTATTGTTGGAGATGGGTATGCGGGATTTTTTTTCGCCCATCAGCTCATGAAGAATAACAAATCTTTTGTACTCTTTTCAGAAGGTAGAAAGAGTGCCTCCCAGATTTCTGCCGGAATTATCAATCCGGTAGTCCTCAAAAAATTCACGACCTTCTGGAAAGCACAGGAACAAATTGATTTTCTGAAAGACACTTTGAATGAAATAGAATCTTATACTGCGAAAAACTATCTCATCAATTCACCGATTCACCGAATTTTTCATGATGGGAATGAACAGAACCTCTGGCTGAAGAAATCAGATAATGAAGAACTCTCCAGCTTCCTTGATAGAAAATTCGATCATTTAGAGGTGGTAAAAAACGACTTTAAGACAGGAAAGGTTAATCAGTCTGCCAGACTTCAGGTGAATGGTTTTTTCATGGGTCTATTTGATTTTTTAGAAAAAAAAGAAGCCTTGATCAAAGAAAAGTTTGATTATGAAAAATTAGATGCTTCTTCATCTACTTATAAAAATTTTCAGTTTAAGCATATTGTATTCTGTGAAGGAATGGGTGTGAAAGAAAATCCATTTTTCTCAGATATTGCTGTAATTCCAAATAAAGGGCATCATATTAAAGTAAAACTTTCCGAACCCATTCCAAAAGATATTACCATCAAAAAGAAACATTTCTTATTTCCAACAGATGATGGGCTTCATTTCTATGGCGGAACCTACGACAGGGAACAGCTTCACTATCACATTGACGAATCTGCAGTTACCCAGCTTGTAAATGGGCTGTCAGAAATTTATCCGTATGATTTTGAAGTTAAAGAAGTGAATTTCGGTTTCAGGCCGACAGTAAAAGACAGGAGACCGATTATCGGAAGACATGCCTCATACAAAAACCTGTACGTATTCAATGGTCTTGGGGCAAGGGGAATTCTGAATGGCTGTTATTTCTCAAAAAGCCTGTATCAGTTTATTGAAGAAAATATTCCGCTGGATGAAGAAGTTTCCAGTGACAGATTTAAATAGCTTGAGCTGAAAAGAGAAGGGGATTCAGATTTATTTACCAAGGTTGCAGTAAAATTAATGAACTACATTTAAAAAGCATTGAAACTATGAATGAAAATATTTTGGGCATAATAGCCGGAGTCCTTACTTCCATCTCCATGATCCCTCAACTGATCAAAGTTATCAAAGAGAAAAATGTAGATGATATATCTCTGGTAATGCTCTTAGTGCTCATTACCGGACTTTCACTTTGGGTCTGGTATGGCTTTATAAAAGATGAGCTGCCCATTATTTTATCAAATGCATTTGCAGTTATGGTGAATATAAGCCTTCTGATCTGCTATACGATCTATAAAAAACCTTAAGAGAATTTATAATAAAAAGACGTTTCACAAAATCGTAAAACGTCTTTTTTTATTGTAAAATTTTAAACTCGGTTATGGTTGAAGGACAAATTTAGCCAAAGGAGCCATTCTTGCCTTATTCAATGTCAGCGTATTGCCGTTTACAGAATAATTATCTGCGGCAAGCACTGCTTTTGTAAATAATTGTTCAGTTTCAAGATCCTCACAGGCTATCATGGTAGACATTCCCTGGTTGAATTTGATTCTCATGATATCAGGTTTAATCTCAAAAGTACCTCCAAATCCATTGCATCCTGCATGACCTTCATATCTCATGCCTTCTGTATTAAGCTTGAAATAAGGATTGTTTTTCGGATTTTTAAGCTTGATCGGCTGCCCGTTCAGCTCCGTAAGTTTCCAGGTCTTTCCCATAATATCAGCTGTTTTTGGAGCTGAAGAAGTTTTACATGCCGTAAGAAAGACAAGTAAAAAAAGAGCGGATAAGTAATAATATAAGTTTTTCATAAATATTATTTTGTTTAAGAGTGGTGATTAAATTAATAGGAAGCCATCTTTGCAGAGCCGGACCCTTTTGTTTCACGTTTTGCGTGGAACAGAACCATATCTACATTTTTTTTCAGTAAAGTAATATTTCCTTTGATATTTGAATACTGATATTCTTCATTGCTTGCAGTGTACTCAGGAAGAGCATCACTTTTTTTCAGATTATAGGTTTTACCCTCCAGATGTACTGTTGCCGTACTTTTTGTATGGTTGATGATAACCTCAATTTTTTCTCCATAACTGTCGGTGAAAACCTCTTTTGTGGTTTCATCTTTGTTTTCCGGTACTGCATCTGTAATGATCTCTGCCTCTTTGCCCGGATGCTTACACGCTGTTGAGGAAAGTACTGCCAGCCCGATAAGGACCAATGTGAATAATTTTTTCATAGTGATAAGTGATTGGTAAGTGTATCATGAATTAGTGATATTAATATTATATAAATTTACAAATATTTTTAATAAATATATGTTAATTTTACATAAATTAATCTAATCTTTCTACCTGTTATGCATTACGGTTCTTTACAGGTGTTTTATAATCATAAAAAGATTTTTCACTAGGATTTGTAAAGATGGTCACCGCAGGAATGCTTTTTGAGCCGTCGGTTTTAAGAATGAAATAGTACAGCTTTTTTCATAATTACATTTGTTGTTTTAATTGAGTGCAAAAGTATTAAAATTATATGGTGTTGATACACAGTAAAAAATGATTTAAATCATACGGTTGAGAAATCCTTTTTTCCATATCCAGTTAAAAAATAATAGTTCAATTTTAGGAGCTTAAATTCAAGAAAAATCTGGTATTTTTCAATTAACAAAGTTCTTCTTCAGCTAATTTAAAGGAGAGTTAAACTTTGTTAATCTGCTATGACGATATGCATATCTAAATGTACATTTGCCACTTCAAAATGAGAAACTTTATAGTATATTTTTTTACAGGTCTTTTTCTGCTTTTCGTAGTAGAAAGCAGGCTTAGCGTTAAAACACTCCGAAATGACTATTCCGGTCATGTTTCTCATCACATGCCTAAAAAAGCCAATAAACTGAACCAAACTTTCGAAAAGCTTTCAGTACAGCAGATGGCAGACAATGTGGAAAATACCAGCTTAGAAATTCCTGAAGATGACTTTCAGTTATCAGATACCTTACAGATTATTGCTGTATTTGCAGGAGTATTCAGTCTTGTTTATATTTTTGGACTTTGTTCTTTTAAAAGCAGAAAACCTGGTATTCATGGTTTTATTTCGCTATGTTCCAATGTTAAGACATTCATTCTGATCCGTTCTATCAGAATTTAAAATTTCATCTTTTCCGATCTATTTTCTGTCCACAGTCCGGATGGGAAATACCCTGCGTTGCATATGCCGGTAATCATTACGGTGCAGAATCTCTATTACCAACTATTTTCATTTCAAAACATTAACGATTTATATTAACTCTAGAATTATGATCAAAAGAGTTGCCTCAGGCATTGCGATAAGCATCCTTTTACTGACTGTTGGCTGCAGTCAGAAGAAAGAAGAAAAAGAAGAAGCCTCAGTATATCCTGTTACCAGTCCTGTAAAAATGGACACTGTGATCAATAAAGAATACGTAGCTCAGATTCAGTCTGTAAAAAACATTGAAGTCCGGGCACAGGAAAAAGGATTTCTTGAAAAAATTTATGTAGACGAGGGCCAGTATGTACACGCGGGACAGACGCTGTTCAGAATTATGCCTCAGCTGTATCAGGCCGAATTACTGAAAGCCAAAGCAGAAGTAGAGCAGGCTACTATAGAACTAAAGAACGCCAGTACTCTTGCCAGCAACAACATTGTTTCTAAAAACGAAAGAGCAATGGCCAAAGCTAAGCTGGATGCAGCCAATGCTGAAATGAAACTGGCCCAGATCCATTTATCTTTTACAGATATCAAAGCATCGTTTTCAGGGGTGATCAACAGAATTCCTTTAAAACTGGGAAGCCTTGTGGATGAAGGAGATCTGCTGACCTCTTTATCAGATAATACCAATGTCTACAGCTATTTTAATGTTTCGGAGCCGGAATATTTAACCTATCAGACTCATGCTGCCGACAGAGGGAGCAATCAAGTATCTCTGATTATGGCTAATGGCGAAATGCTTCCCCAAAAAGGTGAAATTCAGACCATAGAAGGAGAATTCGACAATGAAACAGGAAATATCGCCTTCAGAGCAAAATTTCCCAACCCTGATAAACTCCTTAGAAACGGTGAGACAGGAAAAGTACAGATGACGATGCCGGTTCATAATGCACTGATTATTCCGCAAAAAGCTACTTATGAAATTCAGGATCAGAAATATGTATTCATCATTGATAAAAACGGAACAGTAAAATCAAGAAATATAAAAGTCTCTTACGAACTGCCCGATCTTTATGTAGTAGGCTCAGGACTTGCAGAAGGTGATAAAATTCTTTTGGAAGGAGTACAGAAAGTAAAAGACGACCAAAAAATAAAGACCAAATTCCAGGATCCTAAAAAAGTTCTTCAGTCATTGAAACTAAAAGCAGAGTAGTCTACTCGTAAAACGAAGCAGTATGTTTAAGAAATTCATCCGCAGACCTGTTCTGTCTATTGTGATCTCGCTGATCATTGTATTTATGGGGATCCTGTCGCTGGTAAAACTTCCGGTGACCCAGTTTCCCTCCATTTCACCACCTAAAGTAAATATCACCGCAGAATATCCGGGAGCCAACAACGAACTACTGATCAAATCAGTGGTTATTCCTCTCGAAAGAGGATTGAACGGAGTTCCCGGTATGAAATATATGACCTCCGATGCGGGTAACGACGGGGAAGCTTCCATTCAGATCGTATTTGATCTCGGAACAGATCCCAATGTGGCCGCAGTAAACGTTCAGAACCGTGTATCTTCCGTTGTTAACAAACTCCCGCCTCTGGTAGTGCGTGAAGGGGTGAAAATTACCCGTGAAGAACCGAATATGCTGATGTACATTAACCTGTACAGTGATGACCCGAAAGCTGACCAGAAATTCCTTTTCAATTATGCTGATATCAATGTGATGTCTGAGCTGAGAAGGGTAAGTGGAGTAGGTTTTGCAGATATCCTCGGAACCCGTGAATATGCTATGCGTATCTGGCTTAAACCGGACAGGCTTACGGCTTACAATATTTCTGCCGACGAAGTGATGGAATCCCTGAACCAGCAGAGTTTGGAAGCTTCTCCCGGGAAAACAGGAGAAAGCTCAGGAAAACGTTCCCAGTCGTTCGAGTATATCCTGAAATATTCCGGACGTTTCAACAATGAAAAAGATTACGGAAATATTATCCTGAAAGCAAAACCGGGAGGAGAATTTGTAAGATTAAAAGATGTTGCCGATATAGAATTTGGTTCCTCAATGTATGATATCTATTCTACACTGAACGGAAAGCCTTCTGCAGCGATCACAGTAAAACAATCCTACGGTTCCAATGCAAGTGATGTTATCAAAAACGTTAAAACTTTGATGGCTGATCTTCAGAAAAACAATTTCCCGAAAGGAATGCATTACGATATCAGTTATGATGTTTCCAGATTCCTGGATGCTTCTATGGAAAAAGTAATTCATACCCTTTTTGAAGCCTTTATCCTGGTAGCAATTGTAGTATTTCTGTTCCTTGGAGACTGGCGTTCGACCTTAATCCCTGCGCTGGCGGTTCCGGTTTCACTGGTTGGAACATTTGCCGTCATGTCCGCATTTGGAATCACGTTAAACATGATCTCGCTCTTTGCATTGGTAATGGCCATCGGGGTCGTCGTCGATGATGCGATTGTGGTCATTGAGGCTGTCCATGCCAAGATGGAAGAAAAAGGACTTTCCCCATTAAAGGCTACTGAAGAAGCCATGCATGAAATCAGTGGGGCGATTATCGCGATCACTTTGGTCATGGCATCCGTATTCATCCCGATTGCATTCATGTCTGGTCCGGTTGGAGTATTTTACCGCCAGTTTTCTATTACCATGGCTTCAGCCATTATCCTTTCAGGAGTTGTGGCCTTGACTCTGACTCCTGCTTTATGTGCTTTGATCTTAAAAAACAATCACGGAAAAGCTAAAAAGAAAACACCAATTACCATTTTCCTGGATAAATTCAACAACTTATTTACGAAAGAAGCCGGGAAGTATGAGAAAATGCTGAACAAAACAGTGAAGAAAAAATCCATCACGCTTCCTTTACTGCTGACATTTTGTGCCTGTACATACTTCTTAAGCAACTCACTTCCTTCAGGGTTTATTCCGGCGGAAGATCAGGGAATGATCTATGCCATTATTCAGACTCCTCCGGGATCCACTCTGGAAAGAACCAACCAGATCGCCAAAGAGTTATTAAGAGAATCTGAAGACATTGATGGTGTACAGTCCGTTTCCTCACTGGCCGGATATGAAATCCTGACAGAAGGTACAGGATCCAACTCCGGAACCTGTCTGATTAACCTGAAAAGTTGGGAAGAACGTAAAGAATCTGCTGCAGAAATCATTGAAAAACTTGAAGAAAAAGCTAAGAATATTCCCGGAGCCAATATAGAATTCTTCCAGCCGCCTTCCATTCCCGGTTATGGTGCTGCAGGAGGCTTTGAGCTCCGTCTTCTGGATAAAGCAGGAAGTGGGGATTATCACAAAATGGAGCAGGTAAGTAATGATTTTGTAAGAGAGTTGAAAAAACGACCTGAGCTTGGATCTGCATTTACATTCTATTCTGCAAGTTTTCCCCAGTATATGCTGAAGGTGGATAATGACCTTGCTGAACAAAAAGGAGTAACTATAGAAAATGCAATGGATAACCTTTCGACATTGATAGGATCTAACTATGAGACCAGTTTCATCCGTTTCGACAGACCTTATAAAGTAATTGTGCAGGCTGGTCCCCAATACCGGGCCTTACCTACAGATCTCCTGAAACTTTATGTGAAAAATGATAAAGATCAGATGGTTCCGTATTCAGATTTTATGAAAATGGAAAAAGTATATGGATTATCAGAAATTACAAGACATAATATGTACAATTCTGCAGAGGTAAGTGGAACCCCGGCACCTGGATACAGTAGCGGACAGGCTATTAAAGCAATCCAGGAGGTTGCGGATAAAACCCTTCCGAGAGGCTTCGGTATCGACTGGGCAGGTATTTCTAAAGATGAAGTGAGCAGAGGAAATGAAGCTGTATTTATCTTTCTGGTCTGTCTCGGATTTGTATATCTGATCCTTGCAGCGCAGTACGAAAGCTTTATCCTGCCGTTACCGGTGATTTTATCCCTTCCTACAGGTATTTTCGGAGCATTTTTATGTCTGAAATTATTAGGCTTGGAAAATAATATCTATGCTCAGGTAGCCATGGTTATGTTGATTGGCTTATTAGGCAAAAATGCTGTATTGATTGTAGAATTTGCCGTTCAGAAGAAAGCAGAAGAAGGAATTTCTGTAGCGAAGGCAGCTATCGAGGGGGCGGCGATCCGTTTCCGTCCGATTTTGATGACTTCATTTGCCTTTATCGCAGGTCTTATTCCTTTGGTAATCGCAACTGGGCCGGGAGCTCTTGGAAACCGTACGATTGGTACTGCTGCTGCGGGAGGAATGCTGATAGGAACTATTTTCGGGCTGATGATTATTCCGGGACTATATTATATTTTCGGAACCATTGCAGAGAAATCAAGACTGGCAAGATATGAAGAGGAAAATCCTTTAACAGAACAAACTGAACCTTATCAACACGATAACAAACATGAAGATTTATAATAAATATATAGCAGGCATTGCTTTATTGCTCGTACTCACAGGCTGTAGAGCTCCTATGGCTACTGTTATAAAAGATGAAGTAAAAGAAAACCTGCCTCAGAATTTCAATCAGGAAGAGCAGCAGGATATTAATGCAAACAGTGGAACAACCCCCTGGAGACAGTTTTTTACAGACCCGAATCTGGTAAGCTTAATTGAAACTGCTTTAAAAAACAATCAGGAATTACTGATCACACTTCAGGAAATTGAAATTGCGAAAAGCGGTGTTCTAGCTAAAAAAGGAAGACTGACACCAACGGTATCAGCTGGAATAGGGGCAGGTCTTAAAAAAGCAGGCCGTTATACCAGTGAAGGGGCTGGTGATGCTACTACGGAAATAGAACCCGGAAAAGAAATGCCGGATCCGTTGGGTAATTTTGAAGGTGGCTTGATGGCCAACTGGGAGATTGATATCTGGAAAAAACTCAGAACTGAAAAGGAAGCGGCTGTTGCTCACTATCTTTCTACAGTGGAAGGAAAAAACTTTGTGTTGTCCAATCTTATTGAGGAAGTAGCGGACAATTATTATGAATTGCTGGCGCTGGACAATCAGCTGGATATCATTCAGCAGTACATCAAATTGCAGGAAAAGGCATTGGAAATCTCCAAAATTCAGAAAGAAGCTGCTGCGGCTACGGAACTGGCTGTTAAGAAATTTGAGGCGGAACTGGCAAAATCAAAAGCAGCAGAATATACGATCCGCCAAAATATTACGGAAAAAGAAAATCAGATCAATGCGCTTTTGGGAAGATATCCTCAGCCTATCGTGAGAACGAAAGAAAGCTTTATGTCTACGATGCCACAGACAGTTTACACGGGAATACCGTCTCAGTTATTAGCTAACCGTCCGGATATCAAACAGGCAGAATTGGAATTGAAAGCCTCAAAACTGGATGTACAGGCTGCAAGAAAGGAATTTTATCCCTCACTGGAGATTTCTGCTACATTAGGGTTGGAGGCTTTCAAACCTTCTTATCTAGTCAAGATGCCGGAATCCATTGCCTATAATCTGGCAGGAGAACTGGCAGGCCCGCTGATCAATAAAAGTGCAATAAAAGCGAACTTCCAGACTGCTGATGCTAAACAGATACAATCGCTGTACGAGTATGATAAAACGATCCTAAATGCTTATCTGGATGTAGCGAATCTAATGTCAAAAGTTAAAAATATTGATCAGTACTATCAGATGAAGTCGCAGGAAACAAAAGCGCTCGACCAGTCTATTGATATTGCGAACCAATTGTTCCGGAATTCAAGAGCGGATTATCTTGAGGTTCTTTTAAATCAAAGAGATGCTCTGGATGCTAAAATGGAGCTGATTGAAGCTAAACAGAAACAGCTGAGCACCGTTGTAGACATCTACAAAAGCTTAGGCGGCGGCTGGAAATAAAATATCATAATTCTATCAATAAAACAGTTAATGTTTTGGGCTGATCCTTTTCGGGGATTGGCCCTTTTTTTTTAATATGTCAATTTTTTGAGAGCTAGGTTGTTTTGCTCGTTCATTAGAATGAAATAAAACTAAATTTTATGCAACAAAGATAATTCCGGACTTTGGAAGTGAAAAAAATAATTTAATCCAACATCGGAGAAATACTCAGGTATTTACTGCAATTATAGCCATTTTCTGTGGTATATTTGTTAGACATCAACACCACACAAATCCTTGCCATGAAAAAGTTCTTTCTAGCCATTCTCGGCATTCTTGTTATTTTGGCAGCTGTACTGCTGATTAAAATGTATACGTATCCTTTTAAAAAAGCAGCAGCCGAAACTTTAGAAGGCTGGAAGCTTGTAAAGAATGATTCTGCTGTAATGCGTCTGTCAGGCGGCCTCAAAATTCCTACGGTTTCCACTGGCAGCCTTGGTGAATTCAATTATGCGCCGTTTGATCAGTTTAAAGAATACCTGAAAACATCTTATCCGCTGGTTTATCAGCATACCGAAAATAATGAGATCAATACCCATGCTTTGGTTTTCAGGCTTAAAGGAAGCGATCCTTCACTGGAGCCTATACTTTTTCTTTCCCATATAGATGTCGTTCCTCCCGGTGATGCCGATGTGAAAAATAAAGAACAGAATATTTTCAGACCCAATGACAAACCTCTGCCTCCGGTTTCTAAAGTAGCGGAAGACTGGGATTTTGAACCTTTTTCAGGAAACGTTGCGAACGGAAGGATTTATGGAAGAGGAGCCATCGATATGAAAGGAATGCTCTTTTCACTCATGGAATCTATGAATACCATGATTAAAAGCAAAAAGATGCCTAAACGCGATATCTATCTGGCTTTCGGTTTTGATGAAGAAGTGGGCGGACAAAAGGGAGCGATGCAGATTGCTGAATATTTTAAGAAAAAAGGTCTCCAGTTTGATGCAGTGTATGACGAAGGAGGTCTGATTATGCAGAAAGGTAATGTAGCAGGCGTAGATTCCGATGTGGCTGCTGTTGGATGTGCAGAGAAAGGTTTCTTTTCTGCAAAGATAAAAGTCAAAGGGCTTGGAGGTCACTCCTCAATGCCTCCCATGGAAAGCGCAATAGGAAAAGCTGCCGTGATCATGCAGAGGCTTGAAGATGATCAGATGAAACCTTCTATAACTCCGCTCATCAAAGAATTCTTTAGTAATATTGGCGGCTCAATGCCTTTTACTTCCAGGCTGGCGCTTTCCAACCAGTGGCTGCTAAAGCCTCTTCTTTTATCACAACTTACCAAAAATAATACGACCAACGCCTTGGTACGTACAACAACAGCGTTGACGATGATGAAAGGAAGCGACGGAACCAATGTTCTTTCTCCCGAAGTAGAATTTGTGGTTAATTTCAGATTGCTTCCCGGAAACACGTTGAAAGAGGTCCGTGAGCATATTGCAAAAGCAACAGAAGGTTTTGATGTTGAGGTAGAAGATATCGACAATACAAGAGAAGCTTCTGCCGTTTCTCCTTCCGATACAAAAGGATTCAGATTAATAGAAGCCGGAGTCAGGGAAATCTATCCGGGAGCCATTGTGACCCCATATCTTACTATGGCCGGTACCGATGCCTACAAATATCAGATCGTAAGCAAAAATATCTATAGATTCATGCCCATCAGGATCAACAGCTCAGAACAGCAAAGTATCCACAGCACCAATGAATACATCAGTATTGAGAATTATCTGAAAATGATCCATTACTTTGAATACATGATGACGAATTACGACAAATAATGTTTGGGAATCGGATTTCAGTAGGAATTAGAAAGTCAGATATTTTGAGGAGTTTAGAGTTTTAAATGTAAGGTTTCGTATATATTAACTCAAATAATAATCCCAGCTTCACACAAAATTTATATCTGAAATCTGACGTCTGAAATCTAAATTCTTCATCTTACCTTAATAAATATTTTACAAAAAAAATAACACGTCAAGTTTTGTCGCATTACAGCAATAGCTTTGTCATATCAAAATTACAGAGCTATGGAATTGCCGTTTTACTTAACATTTAAAGAATTTGAAAGCCATTATTACGACACCCTTGAAAAATGGTTTGAAGAATATCATAATGCCAGTGAGATCGATTTTTTAAAGGCCCTGGCAGATCTTTACAGCCCTTATTTATACTACAGTTTTGCGGATGACAGGCTTTTGGCTGATACTTCTATGGAGATCAAAGACTGCTTTTTCCCTTATCATGAAAAGATTGGGATCTCTTTCTGTACCAACTGTGAAAATGAAAAGCATCCCAAAGCTGCCAAAGGCATGAATCATATATTTGAGTGGAAAACCATTACCATGATGGAATACGCGCAGCATATTTTGGATAAAATCAACAGGCACTTGTCAAAAAACGGCAACTCTATGGACGGAAATAAAACAGTTTTGGATTATATCAATGACTGTGAGATTATTACTTCAAGAGAAGGAGCAGGGTATTGTGTAAATTATAAAAGACACCAAGCTGCGGTTCCCTTTTTGAAAGCTTATCTTCCTTATTACGGTCAGACTGTAAATATTGCAGTGTATCGGGATTTTATTTTTTCTGTCGCACAGATCGCAGAGTATATCGACCGGAAACTGAAATCCGTACAGGCCTTTGAACACACTGTTTATGCTAAACTAAAATCAGAAGCCAAATTCAAAGTTCAGATGAGTCATCAGTTCTTGACAATCTGCAATTAAATTTTACACCAAACATTCATATCTAATTATATTGATGGAAGACCTTTAATGGTTTTCCAGACAAATCCTGGCAGAGATGCCGGGATTTTGTTTTTATTCCATTATTACTCATTATTTAATAGTATTGAACAAAAAAAGGCCTTAAACAATTAAGTTTAAGACCTTTATCTTCTTGCAGAGAGGAAGGTTCTGGTATTGTGACATTTAATGCAATCTAATGAATTGAAATGAAATGTATTTGTTTTATTTACAGGTGTTTATAATGTCATTTGTAAATACTATATTTTATAATCAATACATTACATTTTGTTTAGGTTTCATTAATGTGGGGAACATGTGGGGAATGATAATGATTAATTTGGCATCAAATTTGTAAGTGTCAAAATACGTTAATATTCGTTCTTTAATATTTGGATCTATAGAGTTTATTCTTTGAATAACACCAACCTGTCAGACCTTACTGATAAGGTGGTTCAATGATTCGGCTTCAAAGCAAAGCTAATAGGCTAAACAAAGGGTGCAGATATCTTTTCTGTAGAATTTCATACAAATTGAATAATGTCACCTGTTTTATTGAACAAAAAACGGAGATGTATAATTTAATAAATAACGTATGAAAGTAAAATTCATTTTAAAAAATCCTAAAGAGGATAAGAATACAATTTATGTAAGAGTAAGAGCAGGAAGAGCAATTGATTTAACAATAGCAACAAAGGAAATTGTTGATTTAAGTGATTGGGATATTATCAATGAATGCTTATTAGAGCAATATGATGAATACAGGAATGGTAAAACTATTCTTAAAAGAGATGCAGAAACGAAACAGAAAATTCATGAAAATAAAATTGTGAATTATCGTTTGATTGAACTAAAGAAGAAGATAGAAGACTCTTATAGATCAACTGATAAATTCATTAATTCGGGATGGCTTAAAGATTTAATTTATCCAAAGATTGATGAACCAGTATCCGAAAATATTTTATTTACGGATTATTGTAATATTTTCTTGAAGTCAAAAGGAACTACAGTCAGTAAAGAATATGGAACAAAAGTAAACAGCATCAAAGCAATTATTGAAAGATATATAATCAATAGAAAATTAAAGAAATTATTTTTAATTGACATTAATAATGACTTCAAAAATGACTTTGAAAACTACTGTAGAGGAGTGGAAAAATATTCAGTTAACTATTTTGAGAGAAATTTTAAATTTATTAAAACAATACTTTATCACGCTCAACAAAATGGATGTCAAATTTATTCAGGCCTGAACAGAATTAAATGCAAGACGGAAAAAACAATGTTTGTATTTCTTTCTCAACAAGAATTAGAAAGAATAGAACGAACAACTTTTCAAGAGGAGCATTTTGAGACTGCTAAAGACTGGTTATTAATTTCCTGTTATAGTGGACAAAGAATTTCAGACTTTATGAGATTCAATACTTCAATGATTCATATAAGAGAAGTAAAAGAGAAAGAAAAATACTTTATTGAATTTACTCAGGAGAAAACTAATAAACAACTTTTGCTCCCTCTGCACGAAAAAATAGTAGAAATTCTTCATAAGAGGAATTGGTGCTTTCCTAGGAAAATGTCAGAGCCAAGATATAATGAACATATAAAAAAGGTATGTGAGCAAGTCGGAATAGATGAACTGGTAGATGGAACTTTGGCAGTAAAGGACGAAACAGAATATATTAAGAATAGAAAGAAAAACAATAGAAGAAAAATAAAAGGAAATTTCCCCAAATATATGTTGGTAAGTTCTCATATAGGAAGAAGAACATTTGCGTCTAATAACTTTGGAAGAATTCCGACACCTCTTTTAATGGTAGCAACAGGACATTCAAGTCCAAGTATGCTCATGAGATATATAGGAAAGATCGATGAACAGCAGTCTTTAACCTTAGCAGAATACTTATAAAATTAAAATTGATTACAATGAACGATATAATAATTACAAACCATAATAATATTAAAGAAATATTTAGAGAAGTAATAAGCGAAGAAGCTTATAAATTCGCAAATTGGTTCAACTCCAAGCTAATTGATCAAGATAAAACTTTAACCAGAAAGCAGGCAGCAGATTATCTTGGTATGAGCCCTAGTACACTATACCGGCATACTAAACAAGGTGACATCAAAGCTTATGGAATAGGTAACAGAGTTTATTATAAACTTAAAGATATCCACGATGCCATGCGGGCTATTAATTAAATGAAACCGTTTGCAGTTTTAATACCAGAAAGGATTGACATTGAAGGTATAATAAATGTCAATCCTTCTCTTTTTGAAGAGGATTACTTACGATATTTGATTAATATGATAGTGATTAAGCAGGGGCGAATGATTGAGAATCATGAATTTCAGATAGAATCATATTTTGAGAAAAAGCCTTACTATGGGAGTTCTGAAAGATATGTTAAGATTGAATCACTAAAAAAAGGGAGCCAATACCAAAAACACAAACAATTGTGTGAATACCTTTGTCAGGATAACGTTATGGTCAATAGAAGCCGAACGAGAACAAAGTTGGTGAGTGTATTTGAGAGAATCCTGTATATTCCAGAAAAGAATTCTTTTGAATATAGGATTGGGGCATATTATAGGAAAAGCAAGTTGAAAATAGAATTCATTCAGGATCAGCAAATCATTAAAGCAATCAAAGGGAATGAATCAAAGTGTGACAGCGAGTTAAAACGAGGTCATTATAAATTCTTTCAAAAATATTTTGATCAAAACAAGTTACAAATTGATTTACCAAAAGCAGTTGAATTATGTGAGTTGAGACATGAAGGTCATAAGCAGTATGATAAATACGTAAAAGAGATGACCCAAATCACCAATCTTTATAATGGTATTTATAGACTGACTTTTAAAAAGAATTCATTAGGAAGAATCTATACCAACCTTACCCAATTACCTAAAGCTTATAGAAGGTTTGTATCCTATAATGATAAGAAGTTATCCGAAATGGATGTATCTAATTCTGTAATCTTCTTTATGGGGATATTGTTAGATAATATTCTTGATAAAGATTCTATTGAAGAATTATTTAATAAAGATATATATAATAATATATTAAATGGAGAGAGTTCTTTCCTCCTACTAATGTTTTATAAATCTTTTGAAAGCCTTTCAGAGAGGGAGGTTCAGCTGATACAACAACTAGGCAGGAATGGTACATTTTATGACGAGTTTGTTTTTTTATTTGATGAGTACTTTACTTTTGAAGAGATGAGAGATCTTTATGAAGAAGATAATGAAGATAGCTATTTAGGAATTGACAAACAAAAAAGAAAAATTAGTAAAAAACAATTATTGGCAATGCTTTTTGCTAAACCGACCCAGTATTTGAAAGAACAAGAGGTTTTTAAAATGAAGTTTCCTGAATTGTTAGACAGTATTAATAGTTCAAAGATGAGGTTGGGCACGAAAAACTCTCATATCTTCTTTTTCAGATTGAAGCCTGTTTTGTTTTGGATGTTGTAGCTCGAACTTTTAATAAAAAAAACTATAGAAATGCTCCTGTGTTTACTCTGCATGATTGTTTAATTACTACTTCTGATTATGTGGATGATTTACAACAAGTATTTAATGAATGTTTTAGTCAGTATTTAGGTTGTTTTCCTAAAACAGAGATTGAAGAATGGTAATTTTATTACTAGTATAATATCAGCTTAAAATTTATTGAATTATTTATAAATCTATCTTATGTCTATTTAAAAAAAGCGGAAAATTATCCGCATCGTATTTTAGTTTAATAAAAGAGTTTTTAATTTATCTATTCATTCTTTATCTTTACCAACAATCTTATCAGCCATGAAGAATAAAGCAACCATAAATAATAGTAGTATTGAATCAGCCGGTATACCAAAAGATTATAAAGAATCTATTGCGGAATATATTTGGAATGGATTTGATGCGAATGCAACTACAGTTGAGGTTAATTTTAATTATAATGATATTAATAGTATTGAAGAAATTGTAATTTCTGATAATGGATATGGAATTGAATTTAGAAACCTTGATAAGACATTTGGTTTTTTCCTTGATTCATTAAAAAGACAATCTTTTCAGAGGTCATCATATATAAAAGGGAAAAAAGGGAAAGGTAGATACTCATTTTCAACATTTGCAAATAAGGCAGTATGGAATACCGCTTATTTAAAAGATGAGGTGATTTTAGAATATGATATTGTCATAAGAAAGGAAAATAAGGATGTATTTGAAGATATAAATCATGTCAAATCAAAAAGAACTCATACAGGAACTAATGTCATTCTAAGTGGCATTTATGAGTTAGATGCTTCACATTTTTATGATGATAAATTTTCTAATTTTTTAGCAGATGAATTTGGTTGGTTTTTATTTCTGAACAGAGATTTAGGATATGACTTAAAAATAAATGGAATTAGTGTCAATTATGAACATTTAATTGCTGATAATGAGAAGAAAGAAATTTTGATAAAGGATGGAAATAGTGATGACCACAGTTTTTTTATTACTTACATAAGATGGGAAAATAGAATAGGAGATAAATATTATTACTATTTTTTAAATGATGGAAAAAGAGAATGTGCTAAAAGACTAACATCTTTCAATAATAATGCAATTGATTTTCACCATAGTGTATATATTGAATCATCATTTTTTAACAATTTTGAGGCAGAAAATAATATATCTGAAATAGAGGATAGTTTATTTTTTAAAAACCAAAATCACCCAGTTTTTAAAACTCTTATTACTCGTTTAAATGGATATTTAAATTCTAAACAGAAAGAGTATGTAAAAGGTATCGGTGCCGATGAACTAATATTGAAATTTGAAAAGCACCAAGTTTTTCCAAAATTCTCTAATAATAAATATGATCAAGATAGAAAGAAGGATTTGGTGAATGTAATAAAAGAACTTTATACTGTACAGCCTAAAATTTTCAAGGGTTTAAAAGAAGAACAGGAAAGAACATTTGTTGGATTTCTGAACTTATTATTAGATACTGATGAAAGAGAAAATATACTGGGAATCATAGAAAGTATAACTCATCTCACAACAGAAGAAAGAGAAGAACTAACAGATGTTCTCAAAAGAACTTCATTGTCAAAAATAACTAAAACAATAAAGTTGTTGGAGAATAGGTTTAAAACAGTTGAGTTACTTAAAATATTGGTTTATACTTTAAAAAAGTTTACGACTGAAAGAGAACATATTCAAAAAATTATTGAAGAAAATTATTGGCTTTTTGGAGAGCAATATCATTTAGTTTCATCTGATCAGAATTTTCAAGTAATGTTGAATAATTATCTTTATTTAATCGATGGAATAGAAGATAAGAAAGAAATTAAAGATTATGATTGGAAAAGAAGACCTGATATTTTTGCTTGCAGGAAAAGAAATATTCCTGATGTTATGGAAGATAGTTCTATGCTAGAAGAAAATATTCTTGTGGAATTGAAACGACCGACTGTTACTTTGTCGAAAAAAGAATTTAGGCAAGTTGATGATTATTTAGATTTCATTTTGAAACAAGATGGCTTTAACAGTCAAAAAAGAATTTGGAAATTTTATTTGGTCAGTAATAAAGTCGATGATTATATTTTAAAGCAATATGAAGCATTTAAAGATAAAGGTAAACGTTTTCTTGTCCAACAAGCAGGAAGATATGAAATTTTCGCTATGACTTGGGATGATTTATTTTTAACATTTGAAATAAAACATCAGTATTTGCTCGATAAATTAACTTTTGACAAAACGTCTATACAAGATATACTAAAATCTAAGGGAATTCAGATTGAATCAAATGAGATCACTTCAGAAATAATAAATTTAAAAGAATAATAATTTTATGAATGTCCAACTGTTTCAAAAGATATGGAAAGATTCTGTTTGGAGTAAAATAATCTCTGTTATAATCCTTGCTGTAGTGACTTTTATATATAATGCTTTAGTTGCTAAAGATAAGAATGAAACAATCTTAGAATCTTTGTCTCAGGTTTTGTATTTTAAAGTAGAACTATGGATTTTTATTGTTATTTGTTTGTCTGTTTGTTTAGTTCTATACTTTACTAAGCGACAATTTAAATATGACAATGAAACTTTGGAGTTAGATAGAAAATTGTTTAATCAAATTTCAAATGGAGAGGGAATTCTTGAATTAATATTAGAAATAAAAGGAAACGGTTTTTCAAGTCATCCAGTCAAAATGGAAAGGATAGAAACAATGATTGATTTGTTAGAAGAGAGTAAAAAGCCTAATTTTGAATTTCTTAATCCTCAATTGGATGCATTGAAATGTAAGATTCTTGATGAATTAAGTAATCTAGATAGTACTCTTTCCAATTATGTGTTTGGTGCTAATCTTCACGGCTGGGTTTCCATTCCTTCTGAATGGGAATATGGACAGAGTGAAAGATTTAATAAAGCTAAGAGTGAAATTAGAAAACAAGAAGATATTTTCACAGAAGTATATCAAAAATTTATTACGGAGGGAAGAAAGATTTTAAAAGTTTAAATAAAATAATAAATTTGTATAAAATAAAAGTAAGAAAATAAAATAAACAACATTTAAAAATATAAGGAGCGTTAAACTCTGTTGTTCTGTAAGAAATCGGCAAAATTTTAAACAGCAAGAATAACAAGTCTGATGCACTCGTCCTACGGGCGTGTGTTAGTACTTGTTTGCTGTGGGCTTTGCCGAGCCTCTTACAACAAGGTTTGAACCCACACGCTTTTTTAATAATTAATTTTCATCTTGTGGGCTGATGGATTAAATCACTTATGAAAAAATACTATTTATTCGGCTTACTTGTTTTCTTTTATAATTCCACATTTTCTCAAACCTATGAAAGACCAGATAAATGGTACATGGGAATAAATTACAAGCAATCTGGTGATCAAGACGACATCTCTAATGATGACAATTACTTATGGTTTGGATTTCATTATGAAGATGAAACAAAAAATCGAGAATCTTGGCATAAAAAAGGAGGTGTTGAACCTGCTGAATTGATTTTAACAGCATATGATTTTACATTTCAAACAGGCAAACTTGAAAGAATAATGAGTAGGTGTAAATCAGATTTAGATAGATCGAAAATTGAGTTTCAAAAATACGTTGTTTATAATCTTGAAAATGGCTTTGTAAAATTCAATTCAAAAGGTAAGCTACAAAAAATTCAACTTGATAAAGAAATGAGAAATTCTTTTGAAACAGTTGGGGATATGCTTGAGGTTTCAAAATTGCTAGATCTAGCTAAGAAAGTTTATGGTCCAAATTATGAGACAATTATAACAGGAAAGATAACAAAATACATTTGGAAAGATTTGCATTCAACAGTAACAATTGTTATTGATATGAATAATAATCTTATCTCTAGCATTTATTCTTCAAATAATGACTAACATCCCCATAATTTCCCTCTTGTTATGGAATTCTATAGTTAGTACATCAATTTAAAAAGATAATCGAAAAATCAAGGGTATGTATATGCTAAGATTAAGCCTATTTATTATCCCTTTCTAATAACTTTAATAAACTACCATCATGAAAATCAACACGAAGTACATTTTTGCACGTTTATTTATATTCCTAATATTCTTCGTTGGCTTTGTTTTAGGCGGTATTACTTTAATCATACATGGTTATAATCATGATAGTGATGTAGAGTTGATATTTGGGTTGGTTATAGCTTGTTTAGGATTATTTCAAATTTCTCAAAAATATAAAATTAGTTATGTGTTTACTGTTATACCTGTTTTAGTAGCTGTAGTAGGTTTATCAGGAACATTCATTTTTATTCTTTTCTACCTCCCATTCTTTTACAAGGAATCTTTGAATCTGGATTTAGGATCATTGATTTTAAAAGATTGGTTTGTAAGATTAGTAATAATAATTATTGATGTGCTTTTACTCATCAATGTATTTACATATACCAAAAAGCAGTTGAGCAAAAACAAAGAACAAGAAAAAGGTCAATATTAACCAACTCTTATTATTTACGGTTATCCGTAAGAAACCATCATAAATACAGAATACTTTTATCAATTAAAATTTAATTATTAACAAATAAAAACTTTAACATTATGAGAAAACTAATTTTTGTAACATTAACAATCATTTTCAGTGCCTTCATTTTATCGTGTTCAAGCAATGATGATAACAATAATCAAGCATTCCCTTTTCAGGGTAAATGGTCTGGAAGCTATTCCGGAGCAAAAGACCACGGGACATTTAAGATTGATGTAAGTTCAACAGGTAAGGTTACAGGTACAACAACATCAGCCGTATTTAATGAGGACTTTGACGTAAACGGTAATGTTTCGGAATCTGGAAATTTCTCTGCAATTGCTGGGAATGCCAGTTCGGGGGCGACATTCACGGGACAAATGAGTGGGAATAATGCAAATGGGACATGGATAAATACTTCAACAAGTATGGATGGGACTTGGATTGGTGGAAAGAATTAGTTGATATTTACATAGGCGTATCAAGATTTTAGCCCGTTTCTATTGCTTTTGGTATATCAGTGTCAAAAATAAATTTGAGGGGCTAAAATCGTGATATGTTAGGAGAATGTATTCTTAAATCTATTAATTTAAAATAATACATTATTTGTTGTTCTTTCAAATATATTTTGTCAAAACAATTACGGTTTCCCATATAGTGAGGATATATTTTTTCTTAATTTGTAAGAAAATAGCATAACCATAAAATTTCCATCAAGTACACGCAAAGAATAAATCTGTAAAATAGTTTTATCAGGTATATCTAAAGCTTAATTATTGAATAATTTTCATAAATATTTACTCATGTCTAAAAATGACAATATAAATACTCTATTTTTTTGTGATGAGACTAAATTTAGTATTAAAAATGGCGATATAGAAAATGCAATTTATTATTTAGGAATTGCAGTAAATAAAAACGATGTCGCAAAAATAGATGCACAATTAAAGGCAATAATTTCAAAGCATAGAATACAATCATCTACACTACATTCAAATAAGCTATTTAAGGAGCCTAAACCAAGAGAAAAATTAATGACTGATTTAGTTTCATTAATAATCAAAAACAAATTACACTGTTTTTGTTATAAGTATCAAAAAGATTTGTTTTTTAATAAGACTCAAATATTAAATAAGTTTAATAATGAAATATTAAACTTTAATAATTCTGAATTTCAAGCATTATTTTATTATTTAATTATTTTGAATACATATTTAAGAGATATCAACAGTAGTTTATTAACAAAAGACATTATTATGTATTTTGACAGGAATGTTTACGGAGTTAATGATACTGATGAGTTTATTTTTCCCAATGAAAATTTTATTTTAAAACAAATGACCTTTTGTGAAAAATCAAAAGTAAGTCTCTTATTCCTTCCTGATTTTGTAGGATATTTATTTAGAAAATCCAAATTATCTAAAGATAAATATGATAGTGGAAATTTAAATCTTGAAAAATCTTTATTAACAATCGACTGTTATAAAAATATGGTTGAATTAAGTGGTAAGGGACTTTTTCACTTTTTAGATATCAATGAACAAATTTTACAAAAAGCTATCGAGTTAATAATATAAAATAATTAATTTTCACCAACCATTTAAACTCTAATTAATACATGGAACAAAAATACACTTACAAGGATTTCACTTATATTTTAGACAAAAATAATAATCACATTGTAGAAGTTAATCCCAAAAGAGATACTCCTGAAGAAATTTACAAATATTATTCAATAACAAAAAATTCGATAACTGCATTAAAAGATTTAAAACTTTATGCTACTCATCCATTTTTGTTTAATGATTCAATTGATAGTTCTGAATTGATTTTGGATTTTAGAAATATTTCTAAAGAAAGATATATTAGTTTTTATGAAAGAATAATAAACCGTGAAGAGTTTTTAAAACACGATTTTGGAAGTTTATATGAAGAAGATAAAAAGCGAAAATTTTATGATATAAGAAATGCTATATATACAACATTCTCAAGAAATTTTGGCATAATATCATTAACCACAATACCGTTCAATATTTTAATGTGGTCTCACTATACAAATGAAACAGGTTTTGTGATTGAATTTGATACAAAAAAATTGTTAGATAGTATTAAAATCAATAAAGATGTTAACAACTATTGTTTTCGCCCAGTGCAATATGTTGAAAACATAGAATTTATTGATGTATTTTCAAAGGATTTTTCAACACCTGATGTTTCGTTTTTATATGCTACAACCATAAAAAGAAATGAATGGGAGTATGAAAACGAATGGAGATTATCTATCTATAAAAATGATATGGGTATCCCCTTCAGTAATTTGTATCCTGATACAAATGATTATGAAGGTTCTGACAATCGTTTTTTTCATTATTCACTAGATTCAATACATTCAATAAGTTTAGGAAAACACTTTTTTAATGGCAAAAATTGTGAATTCGTTAATGAGGGTAATATATTTACACTTTATAGAAGAGATGATGAAAAAAATAAAGAAAATGATGAATTATTTATTGAATTAGTTAATCACCTTGCTGAAAATTTCAATGACAATCTATATATGTCTGGTGAATATGAAAATGGAAATACTCTAGTAAGAAGTCTTGGCAAAATTAATTTAGAAAAAGTATCTGAAAATGTTTTTAAATTAATTGACTTAAAACAAATAGTGCTACAAGATTAATTTAAAACCAATAACCATAAAAGATTGAATGTATATATTATAAAATAATTGATGATATGGCAACAATAACTTTTCGTATAATGGGAATTGATGATGAAAGAAGAATTATGGATGTAATAATGCAAACCGTAAGTCGAGAGGGAAGATATATTCTTAAAATACAAAATAATCCAAATTTTGAGGATTTAATGGCTAACCAATTAGTTCAGTATAAAGTTCTGACAAGAAAGGTGATTAAAAATAAAGATGATGTAGAATCTTTTGAGTATAGCGAAGGAGATAATTTTGCTTCTGCAAAACTCAAAGGTGCTTATAAATGGGTAGAAGAAGAAAAGAAAAAACTTAATCCAGATTATTACATGAGAATGTGGAATAAATTGAGTAGCAATGTCCTACTTGCTACGCTAATTGGAGCGGCAGTTGGAGCATTATTGACAGTATCATTAACATCCTTATTAAAATAATGAATATGAGTACAGAATTTTACACACAAGCATCGAGATATGAGAATTTAGTTCGTATAGCTTTCAAGTGTTCAAGAGGAGCAAAGAACGGTGCAGATTTAAGTTTTATGCAAAATGCAATGACTATGGAAAACGGAGATTCTTTTGCAAAGCATTTAGGGAGTTTTGATAAACAATTTGATAAGGTTAAGAATTACACTTCTAAAGCATTAATTAAATTATCAAAGACAAAACCATTTTCTTCTGAAAAAGAATTTTTCTTAGACTTAGAAGGGAAAATAAATTTTGTAGGTACAACTTCTCAGTTGATGGATATTGTTAACAAATCAATAGAAAAAGTTTTGGAGTTGAGAGAATAATTTCTACCAGCTCTCCGAGACTTATGCGTAATAAATACTTTATAAATATCTTTAAACATTACTGATAGGCTGTTTAGTGTGATTTTCGTTTTACTTGGTAAAATGACATTTAATGGATCAATATGACTTTTTAGAATCAATATCAATCAAAATGAGGTATTCAAAATTAATTTTAAAATAAGATTTGTATCTAAAGAATATTTTATACGGTCTTCTACACGACAATAAAAGCTTTTTTACCCTAGCGTTCAAAGATTCTAGCCCTTATCTTTTTTTTCTGGTATATCGGTGTCAAAAAATAATTTGAGGGGCTGGAGTCTGGAAATGTTAGGAGAACGTATGAAGTTGTTTCGCTTTGCATTTTGCCAATACAATATCATAGTCAGTCACAATGAACTAAATTTTGGATTTGGTTTTATTAGCATTCTGATAAACAACATAGTTAAACCAAAAATGAATTCTGCTTCATGCTTATTAGAAATACTATCGTCATGTTTAACATGTTCATTTTGATATGTATTATAATATTCAATTGTTTTCTGAAACGTATTTCTTATTTCTTTACTTATTCCCAAATCTTTTTGATATTTACCAATTTCGGATAATTGGTTTTCAAGACTTTTATTATTACAAAACACCTCTTTTAGCAATAACTCTAATGTTAATCTTAAATTATCAACACCATCTCTTAAATCTTCATTTTTGCTATAATGATTTAATGCAATTTCAAATCTTTTTTTAGCTTTTGAAAAATTATTTAACCAATAAAGTGTTTCAGAAACTAAATCCTGTTGAGAATAATTTTTGGCTGAAAAATCATTCAAAGACTGAAAAGAAGAAAATTGTTCTAAGTTATCAAATGTGAAAGGAGATTGTATAAATTTTTGAACAATTCCTATTTCATCAATTTGCTTTTGTTTCCAATTCAGAAAAATTTCTTTTTTCTTTAATGGTAGGGAATAATTATTTACATCCTCGTATTTATATATTCTAGAATTTAGTTTTTGTATTAAAAGCTCGGTAAAAATCTTTTTTCTAAAAAAAATGATTTCTGATGATAATCTTGCTGAAATTCCTTCTAATTCAATTTCTAAATTTTCAAATTTTCCGGCATAAACAAAATTTTCAATTCTAAGATTATACTTCTTACAAAATTCATCAATATCTTCATTACTTTTAAATATTAATGGGTTTTCTTGTATTAAAAGTTTCTTTATCGTTTCATCTTGCAACGTAATTATTAATTGATTTTCCTTATGCTCAATTAATAAATTCCACACTTTTTCTGCCCAAATTTCAGTTATGAAGTTTGCAAAATATGAAATTTCACCTAAAGAATAGTCTAATACATTTGTATAATATACTCCATTAAATAAATCCTTTTCTACAGAAATTCTATTTTGTCCTTTAGTTGTTAAATTTAATTTAATTTTAAGAGGCTCTATTCTTACCTGAATAGGTTCAATAGAAATTCCTCTAATTTTTTGAATAAAATTTCCATTTTGGGAAATTTCCATTTCATTATAAAAAGCATTGACAGTTAAAGACTGATTATCAAGTTGAAATTTTTCCATTTTTTAAAAGGGTGTTGGAAGTAATTGCCTGTACCATAAAAAGTATTGGTGAAGTACGGTCTGGATTTAACTAAAAGTTCAATTCAGACTGAGCAAAGCTAATGCTTTTTCAGATTGTCTAAATTAAATAAAAGCCCCACATTTTGCCATGATAATGTTAGCAGAAGTTATATTAGATTTTAGCTCCAGTAAATTTTATTGGATAATTAGGATAACCTGAAATAAATAATAAAATTGAAATACTTTCTAAATCTTTTTCAATTTCTAATTTATAAAAATGCTCTGGTTTTTCACTAGGAAATTTTATAATGAAATTTTGTTTTTCATTTTCTTTAATTTGTTTTGACAATTTAAATTCAAATTTTACACTATTAAAATTCGAATCATTCGAAAATAAACCAATTCCTTTATGCAATATTTTCAAATAAATTTCTTCATTATTCGTAAATAAATTAAAATATCCATAATCATTTAAACCTTCATTATATTTAATTATTCCTCTGTAAATTTCTTCCATTAATATATTCTATCTTGATTAAACTTATGATTTCTTATAATTTTATATTCTACATCTGTTTTATTCAAATTTATTTATTCTATTTATAAGGTTCGAATAAAATTTATTTATTTTTTCTAAACTAGAAATTAACTCCTCTTTATTTAAGTTTACCTCATTATCTAAATATCTTGCATTTCTACGTTCATTTGATAATTTGTTGAAAGCTCGTCTTAATTCTAATTCATCTTCATGGCTAGAATTCTTATATCTTAAATTAAACGTTTGATTAATTGATTTATGATTTGATTTCATACCGATATTTTCGTTAGCTTCAAACAAAAGATTAGCTTTGGCCATTAACTCAAATGCGCTGAAAGCATTATCTATATATGCATTATGAAAATCATTATTTAACGCATAATCAGCTGTTTTTAGAAATTGTATTGAATTATCAAGTAATTTTTTACAAGACTTTTTATTATATACAAAATCAAATTTTAATTGGTAACAATCTGTAAAACGAATTATTATGATGTGTCCACAGTCTAAATATTCTTCTTCATTAATATCAATTGCTTCAACATCTTCAGAATTTGGAAAAAAATCTTTAACAGATTTGTCAACTCCTTCTTTTATTTTCACTTTAGCATTAACTTCACCATTAAGTCTAATAATATTTTGTCTTTCATCTGGAAATATTAAAGCTTGTGCAGCATATAGTTCAAAACTTTCATCTAGTGTTTTATTTTTTTTTCTTCTTTCAATTTCTGGATTAAAATAGATTTCCATTAAATTTTTGAAAGCATTTTCAACAAATATTTCATCCTGATTTTTTTCAATCATTTTTTTACAATTTCTGTTAACGCCTAAATATACGCATTACGTTAATATTAAATGTTCAAATTATTTTTACTCTCAGAGCGAGATAATGGTACATATTCTCTATATCTCATTGTCTTATAGAAAAGTATTCATATTCACAAATAATTAAGACCATGTAAATAACTTAACCCTTTTCTGGTAAACTGTTTGCTAGGTTTTATATTTTGCTTGGTAAATTGTCGATTGAGCAAGACTTGCATTGGCGTTTTTAGCGCTGTACTGTGTTCTGTTTTAAGCCTTATCTCTATAAAAGTGATAGAATTGCCAGAATTTATTTTAAAGCGGAAAAACTGGGGTACGTTTGTTGACCGTCTGAGATTATTCAGCAGCTAACTACTTTAAAAATTTTTAGAAAAAATGGAGCGGTAAGGTCTGTGTATAAAACTACCCCCTCTTTGCTCAAAAGGAAAGTCGATTTTTTAAGAGGGGGTAGGGATTCATAAATTTTCATTCTGGAAAATAATTTCCCAAAACTTTTCTATAGTCCGAAAAAGATACAATATTTTCGTAGCTGTCTTACTGATTTCTGTAAGAGCCTGCATAGCTATTAATTTATGAGAGTGGTTAAGCAAAGAAATAATTATAGTATTTTAATCAATTAAAAACTTTTTAGCTCATTTTTAAGCAAATTAATATAAAACGTTATAACTTTGCAGTGGGGAATAAATCTATAGAAAACAAAGAAACCCGTTGGTTTTCAACGGATTTCAATTAATGCTTGCAGAGAGGAAGGGATTCGAACCCTCGATACAGTTACCCGTATACTACCTTTCCAGGGTAGCTCCTTCAACCACTCGGACACCTCTCTATTTGAGACTGCAAAAATAGGCTAATTTCTGGAATCTGCAAATTATTATTTAAAATTACTCAGTAATTTCTCCACAAAGACTCTTGGTAAAGTTATCTGCAAAGGTTCCGGAATAGTTCGGATTGTCTATCAGGTGCATCGCTTTACTGATAGCACTTTCTGCCGTCATATCCTTTCCGCTGATGGCTCCGATCCTTGAAAAAATATTACTGTTTTCATACTTTCCGAACGAAATACCTCCTGAGATACACTGGCTCACCACAACGATTTCTGTTCCGTTGTTTCTGATTTCCTCAAGCGTTTCCTGTGTTTTTTCACTGCTGAAAATGGTTCCTGATCCGAAAACCTGAAGAATTAAAACCTTCATTTTAGGGATTTCTTTAAAGTGGCTCAGATGCATGCCCGGAAAAATTCTCCAGAACAGAATATCTTCAGAAATATGTTCATCCACATGAAATTCTATATCAGGATCACAACGGTAAAGATTATCTTTGATGATATTTAAATGAACGCCGGATTGTCCCAATATCGGGTAGTTCGGACTTGCATAAGCATCAAAATATTCGGCAGAATATTTTAAGGTTCTGTTTCCTCTTAATAATTTATATTCAAAATAAACGGCAACCTCCTGAATAACCGCTTCATCATTTTCATAAAGGCTGGCATAATAAAGACTTGTCAGAAGATTTTCCTTCGCATCCGTTCTCAAATCTCCGATTGGAAGCTGTGAACCTGTCATAATTACAGGTTTTCTCAGGCCCTTCAACATAAAACTTAATGCAGAAGCTGTATAAGACATCGTATCCGTTCCATGAAGGATCAAAAAACCGTCATACAGTTCATAATTTTTGAGAATATAATTAGCAATAACCTTCCATTCTTCAGGTCCCATATCCGAAGAGTCCAGTGGTTTTGCGAATGGATGGACAAACACTTCGCATTCCATTAATTTCATCTCGGGCATTTTTTCGAAAATATTTCCAAAATCAAATGCGCGGAGGCTTCCGGTTTCATAATCTTTTTCCATACCGATGGTTCCTCCGGTATAGATGAGCAGGACTTTTCGTTTCATGAATTACTTTTTTCTAAGAAATTGAGCCTCGTTCAGGTTCATAGCCCAAAATTACGTTAATTTGCAAAGATTTGAAAATGAATGGAAGATTTAGCGCAAACTTTTGAATACTTAAAGCAGTTTTTAACAGAGGAAAGACTCTCAAAAATAGAACATTTCTCCAAAGAAAGTTCCGATTTTGTTCTTCCTGTGATGGATGATGTCTACCAGTTCAGGAATGCAGCGGCTATTATAAGGTCTGTGGAAGCCTGCGCTTTCCACAAGGTAGTAGCAATGGAGGAGGAGAATGTTTTTGATCCCAATCTTACCGTAACCAAAGGTGCTGAAACCTGGGTAGAAGTAGAGAAAATGCCTAAAAATACAGCTTCATTACAGGATATCAAAGACAGAGGTTATAAAATTCTTGCCGTATCATTAGAGAAAAATGCAGTGATGCTCCCTGATTATCAGATTACGGAACCTATCGCCCTGGTATTCGGAACTGAGAAGGAAGGCGTTTCAGAAGAAGTCTTAGACTTTGCAGACGAAACATTAGCCATTCCAATGTTTGGTCTTACAAGAAGCTACAATGTTTCCGTAGCCGCAGGCATCTGTATGTACGAACTGAAGCAGAAGCTTATTAAATCAGATATTGATTATAAGCTCAATGAAGAAAAACAGATGAAAATGAAGATCCGGTGGGCTGTAAACTCAATGCGAAGTGGCCAGCAGATTTTTGAAAAATATCTTAGAGATCATAATCTGAAAATTTAGGCTGAGCTGTTGATTTATTGATGAATATACGCTTCTGATCCCTAGCCTCTCATCATTTTGGAATAATTCCAGGCCGCTACAAATACACCGGCCGTTTCTGTTCTCAGCCTTTGGTTACCAAGTGAAACTGCTTTTACATTATTGCCGGACAGAAATTGAATTTCCCTTTCAGAAAAATCTCCTTCAGGACCAATTAAAAAAGTGATCTGTTCCAAAGCAGGAATTTGGTTAAGCTCAATCCTTTCAAGCTTTTCATGACAGTGTGCCACAAAAGTATGTTGCGGATCAATGTTTTTCAAGAAATCAGTGAGTTTCACTGCATCATTGATGACAGGGAAATGAAACCTCAGACTTTGCTTGGAGGCGGCTACAGCCTGCTTTCTGATCTTATCAATATTAATATTTTTACGTTCAGTTTTCTCTGTGATAATAATACTGATCTCTGAAATACCCATTTCCACAGCTTTTTCAACAAAAAACTCAATCCTGTCGATATTTTTCGTTGGAGCAATGGCAATATGAAGTCGGGGACTAAAATCCGGAATATCTGTTTTAATTTCAGAAACTTCCAGGCCGGCTTTCTTTCCTTCAATAATTAACTTTCCGGAAGCAACAATTCCTTTGCCGTCAGTGACATGAATATCTTCACCATTTTTCATACGAAGGACTTTCACAATGTGCTGCTGTTCTTCGTCATTAATTATTGCTTTTCCATTATTGATTTCGCCAAAAAAAAGTTTCATATATTGATATTTAGAATGCGCCTGAATTTTATTTTAGAAGTGATGACTAAAAGGTAATTTCATTATCGCTTAAAAATGCTACACCGGTTTTTATCGTGGTATAAATATCACCTTCACAATCTCTGTATGAACATGCGTAAATTTCTTCAACCCACTTATTATTCATAAAAATTAAATTCAAGTATTCGTTTTTTCTTAAATTATTTTTGATGGATAAGTAATCTCCTTCTTTGGGTTCGTAAGTAAAACTAAATACATTTTCTGAATTGATCTTCTCTATGATCTCTTCCTTTATATTTTGAACATATCCAATTTCTGAACTTATCATTAAATAATCTTCGTCTTCAGATTTTTCTGTCACTTCATTTTTTCCTATAACGGTTTCTAAAACCCAGTAATATTTTGAATTTTTTTTAGAATGCGTTCCCAGTATTTTTTCTTCTAATAATATTTTCATAAATCATATTTTGCAGTTGCGGAAGTTCTCAGATCCGTAAATTCACCTCTTTCAAACTTCAATTGAGCAACCATGGCAATCATCGCAGCATTATCAGTTGTATATTCAAATTTTGGAATGTAGATATTCCAGCCTAATTTTTCATGATTGTCCTCCATTGCTTTTCTCAAAGCAGAATTGGCAGAAACTCCACCGGCGATGGCCACTTCTTTTATATTTAATTCTTTGGCTGCTTTTTCAAGTTTAGCCATCAAAATCTCAATAATTGTTCTTTGAACCGATGCACACAGATCATTCAGGTTTTCTTTAATAAAATCCGGATTTTTTTTCACCTCTTTCTGAATAAAATAAAGAACTGAAGTTTTAATTCCGCTGAATGAATAATCATAATTCTCCATTCTGGGCTTGTTGAATGTAAAAGCATCAGCATTTCCTTCTTTGGCGAGTCGGTCTATAATAGGTCCGGCAGGATAATCAAGGTCAAAAATCTTTCCAATCTTGTCAAAAGCCTCTCCTGCAGCATCATCTATTGTTTTACCTATAATTTCCATATCAAAATAATCCTTCACCAATACAATCATCGTATGACCTCCGCTAACCGTAAGACACAGGAAAGGGAATTGAGGCGGCATAGGATTTGCATCCTCAATGAAATGGGCTAAAATGTGTGCCTGGAGATGATTTACTTCAATTAATGGAACATTTAAGCTCATTGCCAAAGACTTAGCAAATGATGTTCCTACAAGAAGTGATCCTAAAAGTCCGGGACCGCGTGTAAATCCTATAGCTGAAATAGCATTTTGTTGTATATTTGCTTTAGTAAGAGATTTTTCAACAACGGGGATTATATTTTGCTGATGCGCTCGCGATGCCAGTTCCGGAACCACACCTCCATATTCTTTGTGGATGGCCTGATTCGCAGCAATGTTGGACAGAATACAGTTTCCCTTGATGATAGCTGCTGAGGTGTCGTCGCAGGACGATTCAATACCTAAAATTATAGAGTCGCTCATAATAATGGCAAAGTTAGAGAATAATAACGAGAATGAGAATAAAAAATCAGTAGCTGAGAACCTAAGTGATCAGGTACAGAAGACTGTTGAAGATGTAGAAGGGGCTGTAAAGGAGACCGTTAAAGAAGCATCTGAGCTGGCATCAGATGCTATTCATCATCCTGTAGAGACCGCTGAGGAATTTGGGAAGCAGGCAGTAAAAGATGTCACCAGCTATTCCTGGTGGGCAAAGCTTCTTCTGATCCTTTTCTGGCTGGGGGTTATTCTTGTTGGAGGAATACTTATTGCCATTAATCTCCCGGTAACCAAACGTTGGGCAGCCAATCAGGCGCTCCAGATCGTAAACAAGGATTTTAAAGCCGGGATGTCTACAGAAAGTGTAGAAGTAGATTATTTTGGAGATGTCACCATAAAAGGATTAAAAATAAAAGACTACAAAGGTCTTGAATTCATCAAAGTAAGAGAATTCCGTGCAAATTCAGATTGGATGTCTCTCGCTTACAATGCTATTTCCGGAAACAGCAATTCACTAAGCTTTAATTCCCTTACCCTTGTTAATGCAGATGTAAAGGTCATAACGTATAAAGGGGATAGTATTTCCAATTTTATCAGATTTACACAGCTCTTCGACAGCGGAAAGAAAAGAGACCCGAAGAAACCTCCATTTCAGCTGGATTCCCGTGTACAGATCATTGATTCAAAGGTTTCAATTGTGAGTCAAAACTCTCCGGGAGATCCCGGGAAATGGCTTACTGCCACAAAATTTAATTTAAAGGCACCTAATGTAAAGGTCAACGGAGGCAATATTTCGGCATTGATCAATAATATGTCCTTCGTCACTGCCAGATGGGGGAAATCTCATTTTGTAGATACCTTTTCTACTGAACTTTCTTTAACGAATGAGTTTCTGTCATTAAAAGATCTTACCCTGAATACAGACCATTCACTGCTCCAGGGAAATATCAAATTTAATCTCCATGACGGTTCATGGTCAGATTTTGCAGACCGGGTTCGCTGGGATATGGAAATCCAGCAGGGAAGCCAGCTAAGCGGCTATGATATCAGCTACTTTGTGACGAACTGGGATAACTTTAAACCATTCAACCTTGCCGGAAAAATGACCGGCCCATTGAATAAATTCCATCTGGAAAATTTCCTGATCAGAAATCCTGATGTTAATATCGCGACCAAAACAATGAAGGTTGACAGGCTGCTGGAAGGGAATTTTTCCATTGAAACAAACGACCTTTCTACTGATTTTACTTACAAAGATCTCAAAGCGATGATGCCTTCATTTATTTCTAAAAAGATGAAGAATTTTGCAGATGATTTTGGAAAACTGAAGTATAACGGAACGGCAAAGGTAAATCCGGACCAGGTATATGTTGCCAGTGGAAACCTGATGACCGGAATAGGGCAGGCTAAGATCACTAAACTTTCGCTTACCGGATACAGCACGGCAATGCCTAAATATTCAGGATTTGTGGATGTAAAAGATCTCAATACCTCTGTCATCACCAAAAGTAAAGCTGTGGGCCTGATCTCCGGTAAATTTGATATTAATGGGCAGAGTTTTGACGTCAATACAATGCGTCTGACCACGAAATCCCAGATCACCAGCATTGAAATTATGGATAAACAGATCAGTAATCTGTATCTTGACGGATTATTAGATCATAAAAAATATAACGGACTCATCACTGTGAATGATGAACAGGCCAAAGCAACGATTAAAGGACTTATTGATTTCAGTACCTCAAGGGTTGCTATGGATGTAAATGCGGATGTCACTTACCTGAATATGAATTATTTTACCAATAAACCTGGAAACCAGATCGTGAGCGGACGGGTAGAAGGTAAAATGTCCATGTCTGATATTAACGATTTGACTTTGGATGTGGATGCCAACGATCTTCACTTTGCTACAGCTACGCAAAAATATATTATTCCAACTGCGAAACTAAAAACTTTTGTAGAAGCCGGCGGACGTGTCATTGATGTTGATGCGCCTGGTGCGGCAAGCGGGAAGATATCAGGAAGATATAACCTTGCCGATCTTGCAGGTATGGTAGAGAATGGAATCGGAAGAATCCTGGTAGGCCCGCCACCGAGAAAACTATACAGGGGTCAGAATTTTAAAATGAATTTTGATGTTCAGCAGGGTGTTGTGAATTACTTTCTGCCTGATCTTAAGCTTCCGCAGGGTGCTGTGGTAGAAGGAGAGTATAACGGAGATTCAAATGATCTGATCCTGAATCTGGATGCCGCCTCTCTGAAGTATATCATGACGAAGAAGGAAGAGATCTCGGATGCGGACAAAGCTTTGGCAGCCGCCAATCCTGAATATAAGATTAATGACCGAAATAGTATTTCCAGAGACAGCGCAATGATCGACAGTGTTATGGTAAGAATTAATACAGCAAATCTTAACGAACAGCTGTATGCAAGAATTAGTAAACTGGAATACAATAAAAACATTATCAAAGATTTTGAACTTAAAGGTAAAAATGAAAACAATACAGCTCTTCATCTGGCCACTACATTCAAGCATGGAAGTCCGGAAGATGAGCTGAATGAAAATCTTAAAGCTTATGCCATTAATGTAGATCAGTCTACAAATGCTGCCGGTGACTATGTTTTTAGATTTGAGCCTACAGAAGTTAAATTCAATGAGGTTACCTGGGCAATAGATACTAGTCCTGAGTTGGATCATTCCATTACATACAGAAAAAACGAAGGAGATTTCGATATCAGGAACCTGCGTATATACTCAGATAAAAGCGCCCTGTTTATCAAAGAAGCACAGTTCAAATCTGCCAAAGACTTTTATGTAGATGCGGATATTGAAGAATTTGCTGTTGAAAAGCTTCTTGAAATGCAGTCCGGAGGAAACCCTATGGGAATAAAAGGTCTGGCGAACGGAAGTGTAAAGATCAAAATGGATAAAAGCACTTTGCAGCCACTCGTAGATCTTACCGTAGATAATATCGTTATGAACGGAAATCAGATGGGTGACCTTACTATTTCTGCTACAAACGGTTTCTCTTTGAATGTGTATGACGTGGATGTAAAAGTGGCTTCGGCAGGAATTCTGGGAAATAATAATCTTCATCTGACAGGGACTGTAAATAATAATACTGCTTCTCCTACAATTGACCTGACTGCGGAAATGCGTGATTTTGATCTTGCCTTTACCCAGCAGTTTGTTCAGACTGTTTTCGGAAACATCAGAGGAAAAGCAACAGGTGATCTGAAGATCAACGGGAAATTAAGCGATCTTGATTATAGCGGAGATATTGCTTTAAAAGGTTTCGGTTTAAAGCTACTGTTCACCGGAGTAGATTATTCATTTGATGATACTGTGATTCCGCTTTCCCGTGGACTTGCCATTCTTAACAATATTGAAGTTCATGATGGAAGATCCAATTCTAAAGGAACAATTTCCGGTGCCATCCAGTTTGAAACAATTTCGTCAATGGGGGTCAACCTGGTAATGAGAGCGGATAATCTCCTAATGCTGAATACAACTCAGAAAGATTATGATCTGTTCTGGGGAAGAGTTTATGGTCAGGGTGATCTTTATGTAGATGGGCCTGTTTCCGGATTGAGTATAACTACCCCTAATATGAAGGCACTGAACGGAAGTAACTTTACCTTTAATTCCAGTTCGACTTCCAACGTTGAAGAGTTCAAAATGCTGAGATTCCTGAAAGAAGGAAAAGACGGGCTTATAACGTTGGAAGAAAAGAAAAAGACGGGAGCTAATATGTACATCGACTTCAGTCTTGATGTGGATAAAGGAACTACAGTGAATGTCCTTGTAGGTGACGATGTAGGTAATATTACCGTAAAAGGAACTGCCGACAGACTGAGGTTCCAGATGGGCAGACAGGGTGGCATTGCCATGAACGGTACTTATAAAGTAGATAACGGAACATTTGTTTCCAAAGCTATTCTTAATAAAACATTCCAGATAGAAAAGAACAGCAGCATCAGATGGGATGGCGATGCAATGAAGCCGGCACTGGATATTACAGCCAATTATGTAAGAATGGTTTCCAATGCAGGTGAATATTTAAGCATGGGGAAACTGCAGCCAATCAGTGTGCTGCTTCAGGCTAATATTACCCAGTCTCTGATCAATCCGAAAATTGATCTGAATGTGACTGCGCTTGATGTTTCCAGCCAGGTAAAAGAGACATTGGCGGCCAAGATGAGCCAGGAAGGTGAAAAAGTGCTTCAGTTTGGTTCTGTCCTGCTGCTGAGCACCTTTAATGTTTCCAACAGTGGAGGTGTGGATTTTGATGTAGCGGGCGTAGCAGAATCATCTGGATACAACATGCTTCTGAAGCAGCTTGGATCCGTTCTTAATACAATGAGTAATGAATTCCAGATCGATTTGAATTATGTAAAAGGTGATCAAAATTCCAACACTGGTGACCGGGCCAATGCCGGGGTAAGTGTAGCCCTTTCACCAAGGGTAAATATTAAAACCGGACTTGGGATTCCGCTGACAAAAACGGAGGGTACACAGACCAATTACCTGTCTGGTGAGGGTTCTATTGAATACGACGTTTCTAAAAAGAATGACGGAAGTCTTGTTTTAAGAGGGTATTCCAAGCCTACCAATATTGGGATGGTAAGTACCAATGGTTCTGCAAATCAGGCCTATGGTGGGGGAGTTGTGTGGAGTAAAAGCTTTAATTCTCTCTTTAAAAAGAAGAAAAAAGATAAAAAACAGATGGAAGCCAAAACGGAAATAAAAACAGATTCTACAAAATCAACTAGTAAATAATCGTAATATTTTAATGATTTTTATCATCCGTGTTAATTATTGTTAATATTTAATATAATTTTTTTAGTTAAATTATTTTTTATAAATTTGCAACAAATACATAGATTTTTTAAGAAAATTGTAATTTAACTAATATGAACTATCAACTGGACGAAATAGACAAGAAAATTCTTGATTTCTTAGTCGAAAACACAAGAATGCCTTTTACTGAAATTGCAAAACAGATGGATGTTTCTGCTGGAACAATTCACGTAAGAGTGAAAAAAATGGAGGATGCAGGTATTATTTTGGGATCATCTCTTAATATCGATTATGGCAAGCTGGATTATCACTTTACAGCTTTCATTGGAATCCTTTTGACAAAATCAAACCGCACTCAAGAGGTATTGAAAGAACTATCAGTACTTCCAAACGTAATCGAAGCTAGTGTTATTTCTGGAAAATATAATATTTTCTGTAAAGTAAGAGCTAAGAATACGGAAGATGCGAAAAGAATTATCTATCAGATAGACGACATTCAAGATGTAATGAGAACCGAAAGTATGATTTCTATGGAAGAGTACTTAAGCGACAAAAACAGATTGATTAACGCTATTTCTATATAATTCAAATTTTAAACGAATATTATATTAAAGAACTTATGAATATATTCATAAGTTCTTTATTTTTGTACCTATGGAAGAATACAGTTACTTTGACGAGGATCCTAAGAAAGGGTGGGGCTTTATTTTGGCGTTTGCAGCATTGATGCTGTTCACCATTATGGGGCTGGGAATTGATCTCGATGAATATCTTCAGCATGAATATCTTCAGATTCCTAGATGGTATTTTTTTGTTATCTTTTCCATTGATGTACTAATGATGATTGGGCTTATCCTGATGTTTTTCTACAGAAAAATCGGGATTTTTATGTTCCCTGCATTGCTGGTCCTGCATTTTTTTATGCATAATTATTACCTGTCCACATTCTTGTATACAGATGTAACCAATCTATTCCTATTTACGGGCTTCGGGATGCTGGCGATTATTCCGAAGTGGAAGTTTTTCCGATAGAAGCTTGATGGATCTAGCTTCTTAATTCCTGCCTATAAAAATGTATTGCCTTTTGTTTTAAAGGGCTTTTACTCCATGTTTCCCATTTTCCTGAATATGGATCGTAGCCGCATTTCAGAGGCTTAGAAGCGTCTAGTCCTTCTTTATTTATATGATTACGCTCTGTATAAGCTCTACAGTCTGTGCAGACATATCTGAACTCACAGTCTTTACAGGTTTCTATGTGATCTTTGGTAAGATTCCAGTATTTTCTGAATTCAGGCTTTATCAGTGCATCTTCGAGACTGATATCATTGATGTTTCCAAAGCTTTCAGCCATTAAGGGACAATTTTTGATGTTGCCGTTTATATCTATTCCTATTTTTTTGTGGAGACAGGAATTGTGATTTAACGCTTCTGAAACTTTTGAAATATTAGTGTTGAAATATTTCAGATTTACTTTTCCGCAGGATGAAATTTGTACTTCTTCTTCAGTAAACTGTAAGCTAAATCTGAATTCATCCTTTATTCTGAAAGGGCTTTTCCCACAACTATAAAATACGATATTATATATTCTCTCTGTATTCTTATGCAGGGTATTTATAAAGAGCTTATTTACATTGTTATGGAATGGAGAAAAGATTTCAATGCCAGATAAAACAGAAGTGGCAAAGATCTGATCAATCTTTATAAAATCTTCAGCTGTGAATTTTTTTGTGCTGTAAAGAACCAAATGCTTTATCCTAAGATGTTCTACCGATTGTTTTATTTTTTTCAAAACAGAGATTCCAGAAAACTCTATAAAAATTTCAGAAAGAATACTGGGCTCTTCATATTCATAGGAAAGAGTCGGGAAATTTTTGTCCCAATTATCCTCTGTAATAAATCCATATTCACTTTGCAACAAAATATTTAAATATTCCTTAACCATAACTTTGGATTCGTCGTCGTAACCATCGATAACATTTTCTATGCTGTGGTTTCTTAATTCCTCCATGATGTCATATAACTCCAAAGGGTAGAGTTCCGAGACATTCCTTTGAAGATCTGAGATTAAAATTCTGCCTGCTCCTCTCGTAACTAATATATTTGAAAACAAATTAAAATATCTCATAATAATCGGATCAGTGGTTTTACAGGCTTCTCCCTGACATAAAAATCGCTTTGGTATTTTTCACTTTTCAGTATACATAGTGTATTGCTGTCGATTTTTTTAGTGCTTTTATGTTCAAAATATTCCATCTGTTTAAATGATAAAGGCAGTTTATGCTTTTCTCCAAAATTTTCTTTCATAAATAATCAGCAATTTTTTTAAATAGGGGATAATTACAGTGATAGGCTACATTTGCAAACTGTCCTACAGGATTTACCTCCAAGAAGTAGTACAAATCTCCGCTTTTAATAAAATCCAAAGAGCCACAATTAAGATCCAGTGTCTGCATCAGCTTTTGAACCTTGGTCTCTATTTCTTTCGGAAGACTGTATCTGATATTTCTATTAGGCTTTTCATTATTATATTTTCTGAAATCTGTTTTAGTCTGGTCATCATTCTGAGAAAAAATAGCCATTGAATAACATTCACCGTTCAAATAAAAAGTTCTGATCTCAAAATCCTTTTCTATTTTTTCCTGAAAAAAAGAAATAAAGAATTCTTCTTTTTCCGTTTCTTCAATAATTGTCGTGTACATGATTCCGTCCAGATTTTCAGATATATTATCCAATATCACATTACCTGTGATTGATTTTGTAATGGTTTTATTCAGGATAACCTCCTGGGTATTTTCAGCCAGAAAATACTCAGGAACATTTAGCCCTATATTCTGTGCATACTCTAATACCAGGAGTTTATTGACGTGACTGTTGCTTTGCTTGTTGATATGCTTTTTGGATTCTAAAGTCTTAAGTATATAATCTTCCAGCCAGTGCTGGGCTTCATTCATATAGATATTAACAGAATTGTTGATGTATTGATAGCGTTTGAACAAAAGCCCTCCTCTTCTGTACCACACGCTTTGTATATCATCAAGAAAGAAGCTGTTTTTCTGGCTTTGCAGAAAGAACCGCTTTTTGTCAACTTTAATGTCAAAAAACTCATCATCATTCACAAGAATAAAGTCTTTCTTAAGTGCTGCCAGCCAACGTATAACTTCTATCGTTGTTCTGTCGTTATTATCAGAAAATATCAGTATCATTTGGTTTTCAGGCTATCAGAAAAGTCTTTTGCTATTTTGTTTCTATATTTCAAGCTTGGCAGTCCTATACTTTTCCTGTTCCGGTTTACTTTAGCTGAATCGGTTATATTTTGATATCCCATATATACTCCATAAGTACGAGGAATTTTGTGATGCATATTGTTTCGGTCCACCATAGCAGCGTAATCTCGTGGAGGACACTCGCCGGACTTTACATATTCCAGTATTTTTGTTTTGAAGTAAGGATAGTATTCTTCATAATCTGCCATATGAAGAAGTATTACATCCATAGGCATAAAAGTATCCTTGTAATATAAACCTATTTTCTGCATGGAAGGATAGCCATAATTCTTAAAGGCCCATTTCAGAAGTTCGATATTTTTCAGGTCATTTTCAAATATATCGGAAATGTTGGAACGTCTATTATACTGATCCCGGCCTATTGCTACTACAAAAGAATCAATCAGCATCTTGTCATGTTTACTTTCCCATTGTGCAATTTTCTGTTCTATGTTCAGGCTATCAATTCCATATTTTTTATAAAGCTTAATGAATTCCTTATCTTCCTTTTTATATCTCCAGTAAGGAGCAATTAAAGGGATAAGCTGATAAAGGCTTTTTTTTCCTCCGAAACTTTTATTATATCTGTCGGAAATTCTGATATAGGTCTCATATTCTTCAATCCGTTCCTGATTGAGGGGCTTGTATTTCCTGAACAGTTTTCTGTATTTTTTTATTGCTTTTTCAGGCTGTTTGGCCATTCTGTAAATGCTGTCGATCTCGTTTACTTTGTTGTAGTAAGTGATATAATCCCTGCTTTTACAGCAGTAAAAGAAAAAACAGATAATTATAGAAGTTAGACTCAGGTATCTGATATGTTGATTTTGTTTCATATATAGGATTTCCTTACACAATAATTAATTATTAAACTGTTTGAACAGATAAACAAACAGGACCACAAGCGGCCCTGTTTGTAGTCTAAACCTGATTAATAAGCAGTAGTAGGATTGGGTCCTTCAATAACCAGAGTCATTGTTTTTATACCGTCTTTATAATAAACAGTATCAGAGCTGTTGCTACCAGATGAAGACTGTGATGAAGTTCGCGCTGAATCATCTCCTCCACGGATAGACTGTAAATCCTTAAGTTGTTTGTTTTCTAATGAAGAAAAGCCATTCTTCATTCCTTGAAGCTTTTTCATAATTGAATAATTTTTTTGTTAAAATCTGTGTTGTCATATAAACCCTGACATGGGTTTTGTCATTCTCTTGTTTCATCCCATACTGTACACTTACAGGCGAAATATCGAATTTCAATCAACGTTGATCTTTTCAAAACTATAAATTATTATATCCCTTAAATGTGATTAAATGTGTAGTTTTTTTGTGAATTCATAATGGGTTGATATCGTATTGTACATGTTTAAATAATCTTAAGAATTATAGATGTTGTAAAATTTTATTAACCGCAGATTGTGAAAATATGAGGTTTGTATTATAAAATTGATTCATTAGGAAATACTCTGATATCAATGTTGTACACGACGATGAATATATTGTGCATACAAAAAAATGGGTATATAAAATACAGTAAATCATGACCAGATCATTTATTTTTTCATCTATTTTTGCATTTAATAGCTAGATCAAAACTTAAATGGCAAAATCAACGTATGGAAAGCCTCAAAAAACTCAATATTGAGTTAAAAAAATATCTTGAAGGAATTAAAGATGAGGTCATTAAAGATCTTGTACAAATGTTCAAAAGAGAAAATGTAGATTATCTCGAGGGCAAGACTAAAACAGATATCAAAGCCCTGTATTTTGAATATGAGTATGATTATTTGGACATCGTAGCCTGGGCTGCAGATCAAAAAGGGAATATCATTACCCAAACTATGGTTCTACCTTATCAAAAGAAAAAGCAGGCAGATAAAAGTGAGACTTGGAATTCTTTTCTCCCCGAAAGGATATGGGCCGAAGCTTCAGACTTTCAGGAACAATATGAGAACGAAGATGACTTTGATGATCTCTGGGATGAGTATAATGAGGAAAAATACAAACTGTTTGAAGACTGGTTCATTGAATGCTGGAAAAAAGTCACAGAGCTCACCCAAGCTAACGTTGATGTCTATTTTTCAATTCATGACAGCTACTTCAAAACAGATCTTAATACTTTTACAACCATCAGTGACGATGAGATTGCAAAACGCTATACATCCGGATAAAATAATTAAACATTAAAATATATCACAATTTATTATGAACACTTATCAATTTTACAAAAAAGAAGGAACACTTTTTATTTTCAAAAACCAGCCTATATTTAGTTCAGTATTGGTTATTCTTACATTTATTGCTGCAGGGCTTGCCTATAAATATAATTTTCCTTTATTGGGCTTATTCTTAATTGTGATTGCGGTACTGATCATTGCTAACTTCTTTGCAAAAAAGTTTGTGATTGATCCGCAACAGCAGACCATTACTTGTAAACCCAGTATTTTTGTTTCTACAAAGACCTATGCTTTCCAGGATTTTATAAATTTTGAAGTTTTGACGACGAAATATCTTGGGTTCATTACCATGAATGTATTTCTTAATATTCATTTTGAGGTTAATGGAAAAGAACATAAATTTATGATAGGACAGGCTCTTTCCCATAAAGCAATACAAAAAATGGTGAATGAAACCGAAGATATTATGGGGTTAAATGAAAATTTACGATGAATACCATAGACCGATATAGATTTACAGATAACGGAAGCGAAATAAGTTTTATGCCTAATTACAGCTTTCTGCACACCCTAAAATGGTGGCTGGGTGCCGGTTTTCTTGCAATTCCGGTTCTGTATTATTTCAGAAATACATTATCTGAAAAAGCAATCACGATCGTTGCCTCTATATGGGTAGTTTATATGGGATACTTTCTGCTGGATCTGTTTTTCAGAGTTCCTGTAAAATACATTTTTGACAAGCGGGAAAAGAATATCTACAGAAAATTATTTCTTACCAAAAAAATCATGAGCTTTGATGAGATGACGTATTTCATTAATGATGAAAGCGGTGCCTACTCTTATGTTATTGGGAAAAAAAGGAATCAGTTTGTCAGGAACTACAGGATCAGCAATTATTTTTCAGGCTCTAAAGCATCCCGCGTAAAAGAAGAGGAATTTCTGGAAAATATATTATATCCGGTGCTTGACGTACTTGATATTCCTATAAACAGACCACAGTAACAGTATTATGGAAGACAAGCAGTAATGCGTCAAAACGGATGCTGTGATAAATGAAAGATTTGACGGTGGTAAAAAAGCTCGGGCTGTTTCGAAGAAACAGCCCGAACTTTTATGATATAATCTATCTTAGTTTGCTAAAATTCTCTTCACAGCTTCTTTCACAGCTGCTGAATCAATCTTATATTTTTTCATCAATTCTGCAGGGGTAGCAGATTCTCCGAATGTATCGTTTACCGCAACAAATTCCTGTCTTGTAGGTCTTTTTCTTGCAAGCATTCCTGCAACAGATTCTCCTAAACCACCAAGATAGTTGTGCTCCTCAGCAGTAACGATCTTTCCTGTTTTTTCAACAGATTTGATGATGATCTCCTCGTCCAGAGGTTTAATGGTGTGGATATTGATTACCTCACAGGAAATACCTTCTTTTTCAAGCTCGTCAGCTGCTACAAGAGATTCCCAAACAAGATGTCCGGTTGCAACAATAGTTACATCAGTACCCTCCTGAAGAAGAATTCCTTTTCCGATTTCGAAAGGCATGTCTTCCGGGATGAATACAGGGACCGTAGGTCTTCCGAATCTTAAATATACAGGACCATCGTGCTCAGCGATAGCAATAGTAGCTGCTTTTGTCTGGTTGTAGTCGCAAGGGTTGATTACCGTCATGCCCGGAAGCATTTTCATCATACCGATATCTTCCAAAACCTGGTGGGTAGCACCATCTTCCCCTAAAGTAAGACCAGCATGAGATGCACAGATTTTTACATTTTTCCCGGAATAAGCAATAGACTGACGGATCTGATCATACACTCTTGAAGTAGAGAAGTTCGCGAAAGTTCCTGTAAAAGGAATTTTTCCTGTAATGCTCAAACCTGCAGCAATTCCCATCATATTAGCTTCTGCAATACCTATCTGAAAGAATCTTTCCGGTGCCTTTTCAATGAACTTTTCCATTTTCAAAGAACCGATAAGGTCTGCACAAAGTGCCACTACATTAGGATTTTTGTCAGCAAGTTCTGCTAATCCGGCTCCGAATCCTGAGCGCGTATCCTTTTTTTCTGTATATGTATATTTCATTTTTTTACTGATTATTTATTTTGATTACTGTTACTCATCACCTGGACTAGTAATCAGCAGGAGCTTCTAGATATAATTGTTTGAATGCGGTGTTAAGCTGCTCATCATTCGGAGCTTTTCCGTGCCATGCGTGAGATCCCATCATGAAATCTACACCAGCACCCATCTCTGTGTGAAGAATGATTATTACAGGTTTTCCTTTTCCAGTTTCAGTTTTAGCCTTTTCAAGGATAGCAATAACAGCTTCAAGATCGTTACCGTTTTTCTCTTCTAGAACTGTCCACCCAAATGCCTCAAGTTTAGCATGTAAGTTTCCTAAGCTTAATACATCATCAGTATCACCATCGATCTGGCGTCCGTTATAGTCAATTGTTGAAATGATATTGTCCACTTTCTTGGCAGCAGCATACATCAAAGCTTCCCAAACCTGACCTTCCTGAAGCTCACCGTCTCCGTGAAGTGTGTAAACAAGGGACTTATCTCCGTCCAGTTTTTTTCCTTGTGCTACACCAAGTGCTACAGAAAGTCCCTGACCAAGAGATCCGGAAGCAATTCTGATACCCGGAAGACCCTCATGGGTAGTTGGGTGACCCTGAAGTCTTGAATCCAGTTTTCTGAAAGTTCTCAATTCATCTACCGGAAAGAAATTAAATCTCGCTAAAGTAGAATAGTAAACCGGCGAAATATGGCCGTTTGAAAGATAAAAATGATCCTCATTTTTCCCCTCCATAGTGAAAGGAAGACTATAGTTCATTACATTCCCATAAAGTGCTGTAAAGTATTCAGTACACCCTAAACTTCCGCCCGGATGTCCTGAATTTACAGCGTGAACCATTCTTAAAATGTCTCTTCTGATCTGCGTAGTAAGAGATTTTAACTCTTCGATACTTTTACTCATTATATCTGATTTATTTGCACGCGAATTTACAATTTTTTAACGGCTTACGGAAATGCAAAAATCCGGATTGATGATCCGGATTTAGAATTATTTTAGAAAAATACTGATTTTAACAGCCTTCATTCGGGTATATGATATTTTTGTAATGATGTTTGTTGACTAATTTAAAAGAGAGCCGCGTTCCGGCATCAAGGCCTGCCAAAGTCTTTATTCCTTAATGGTTTAAAAAGAGATTTTTTTATTTTTTTCCTAAGGCTTTATGAATAGCACTTTTAATTAACGGTTCCATAATGCTGTAGCCTGCAGAATCAGGATGAATACCGTCTTTTGAAAGACCTTCGCGCATACCGCCTTTCCCATCACGCATTGCTGTATTATAATCAACGAAAACAAGTTTATTGCTGTTCGAGTACTCTCTTAACCTGCTGTTTAAGGCATCTACTTTCTGAGGTACATTAGCTATTTCCTTACGCCAGGGAAATGCAGCTGCAGGAAGTACGGAGGCAATAATTACTTTAATTCCGTTGCTCCGGGCAATGTCAGCCATTGCTTTAATATTGCTGAAGGTAAAGTCCGGATCATAAATTCCCGTGTTTTGAGCAATATCGTTAGTACCGGCATTAATTACCACTAACCTTGGTTTTAAGGCTACAACATCATTTTGAAAACGCAGCAGCATTTGGGAAGAGGTTTGCCCGCTAATGCCTCTGCCAGTATAATTATTCCCGGAAAAAAATGCTGAATGGGTTTTTACCCAGCCTTCAGTAATGGAATTGCCCATAAAGACCACATCAACTTTTTTCTTTGTATTTAAAATTGCTGTATTGTCATCTTTGTATCTGGAAAGATTAGCAAAATCAACAGCACTTTGCGCGTTTATCAGTTCGCTTAGAAGTAAGGCAATGGCAAGGAATATTGATGATTTCACATACATATTTTTTAAGGTTACTACATCAGAACAAAAGCTATTGAGTTATAATCAAGGCTTTAAAATTGTTTTCCTGATCATACTACTTTTAAATACTGTTTGTTCTTTACCAGCCATAAACCAATAAAAGTAAGCAGGCCATTAAGAACAATCAGTTCCACACCAATTCTGTAATCCGTATAAGTAGTCACCGATAGATTGATTAAATAAGTGATAACAGGCGCTAAAAGTGTAACAGCAAGAATGGAATACTTTCTTGAAATCTGAAACTTGGTGAAAATTCCAAAGGCAAAAAGTCCTAAAAGAGGTCCGTATGTATAGCCGGCAATTTCCATGATCAGATAAACGATCGATTTATCATTCATGGCTTTAAAAACCATGATCAGTATGAAGAAAACTACGGTGAAAGTCAGGTGAACCTTCATACGAAGGTGTTTCTTTTCCTTTTCTGTTTTGGTTTTGTCTTCATTAAGGCTTAATAGATCTACACAATATGAGCTGGTTACTGCTGTCAGGGCTCCATCAGCAGAAGGGAATAAAGCCGAAATCAGTCCGATAATAAAAATAATGGAAATAGGCATAGGGAAGTGTCCCTGAAGCGATAGAGCAGGGAAAAGATCGTCTCCCATAATATTTTTTATATTTCCGGATGCATCTTTGAACCCGAAAATATTGGTTACCGTTTCAGATTTTGCCAATCCATATTCTGCACCGTTCTGCAAAGCAAAAAGATAAAGCAAACCTCCTAAAAACAAAAATGCAAGATTGACAAAAAGAAGAGTTCCTGCAAAAGTGAGCATATTCTTTTTTGAATTCTGCAGGTTGTCTACAGAAATATTCTTCTGCATCATTTCCTGATCCAGACCCGTCATGGCGATCGTAATGAAAATTCCGCCTAAAATGGTTTTAAGGAAAAATGTCTTGGAATTAGGATCAAAATTGATAAAATGAGTATAATTTTTCTGTTCCAAAATGGTGTATGCTTCACCAAAGGATAAATTCAGGTTGGATAAAATATAAACGATACAGGCAATCAAGCTGATAATCATGAAGGAAGTTTGTAAGGTATCAGTAATCACGATCGTTTTTACACCTCCTTCAAAAGTGTATAAAAGAACCATCAGCAAGAGTACAAGAGCGGTCACCCAAAACGGAACGCCCAGACCTTCAAGCAGAAATATCTGTAAAACGTTGACCACCAAATACAATCTCGCTGTAGCACCAATAGCTCTGGAAATGATGAAAAATATCGAACCTATCTTATGAGCTTCTACATTAAATCTTCTTCCTAAATATGTATAAATGGAGGTCAGATTCATCTTGTAATATAACGGAAGCAATATGGCGGCAACTATAAAATACCCTATGAAAAAGCCAATGACCATCATATAATACTCAAAACCTCCGAAAATATATTCGCTGCCGGTCATTTTTCCGACAGTTCCCGGAACTGAAATAAAAGTAACCCCGCTTAAGCTGGTTCCTATCATTCCAAACGCAACGAGCCACCATTTACTTTTCTTATTTCCAATGAAAAATGACTGGTTATCAGAATTCCGGCTTGTGAAATAAGAAATCACCAAAAGGCCAACGAAATAGATAAAAACAAATAGCAAAAGGATAGTTCCTGAATTCATGCTCAAATTTTAAATTTTAGCAAATATAGTTTTTTTCTGTTCTGGTAAAAAAGAAAAAACCTTTCAGAGTAAAACATCTGAAAGGTCTGTATCTGAAGGACAGAAATAGGATCAATTGACTAAAACATCCTGTAATTCTTCACTTTTCTGAAAACTTGCTTTGGCAAAAGGACAGAGAGGAATAATCTTCTTGTTGTTTTTCCTTGCGAAATCTACTGCAGCCAGGAGCATTTCTTTTCCTACACCTTTTCCGTTGTAGGCTTCTTCCACCTCTGTGTGGTCAATGATGAATCTTTCTTCTCCGGCCCAGGTATAAGTCATGATCCCTGCGCGCCTTCCATCTATGAAAGCTTCAAAACTTCCGTGTTTTTCGTCGTTGTTTTGTTTTACTTCAGTCATATTATGAAAATTTGGTTAGTATTTCTATGTCGTTGGTTAATATTTTGTGTACAGGGCAGGCATCAGCGATAGTATGCAGTCTTTTCAGCTGTTCATCATCCAGAATGCCTACAAAGCTGATATCCCTTTTGAATACGGCTCTTTTCGTCAAAGGAAAATTTTCAAGCTCTACTTCTACGTTGATGTTTTCCACATCCCATTCCTTTCTTTCGATGTACATCCTTAAAGTGGCAGCAGTACAGCTTGCCAGAGATGTGGCTAAGATTTCCATTGGGTTGAAACCCTTATTCTGTCCGCCTTTATCTATAGGTTCATCAGTAATGATCTGGTTTTCGCCGGCCGTTACCTCAGTATAATATTTTGTTTTTCCCAAACTTGCTTTTACTGTTACAGCCATTATTGTTTTGTATTGAATTTATAACTTAATGCTCCTGAAGGGCATTGATCTATCTGGTTTTTAAGTTCTTCAGGGGTTGCGTTTTCAGCTTTTATCCAGGGTCTGTCTTTAGGATTGTAGACTTTAGGAAGCATTTTTACGCAGACAGCCGAGTGGATACACTTCTGGGGCTGCCAGATGACAGTGATGCTGCCGTTGGGATATTCGTGTGTTTCCATATTAATTTTCTTTTAATGATTTTTCGATTCTTCGGTCCGGAATCAGCCATATGAGAGCCACGAGATAATAAAAACCTATGGCAATATAAGGATAAAAAAATGAAACAGCGATTCCGAGAACGTAAAATATAATCGAGATATATTCTTTAAACTTTGAATGTATGGCTTCTTTAAGCTTGGAATCTTCACCCTCATGCCGGACAATCAGGTTCTCTAAAATCGTGTAGGCCACTGCAGACATGATGAGACAAATTCCATAGGCTGCCACCGGATTCTCTGCAAAATGGGTAGTCCCGATCCATTCCGTAGCGATCGGCATCAGCGAAAGCCAGAACAGCAGATGAAGATTAGCCCATAGAATACTTCCGTTCACCTTTTTTACAGCCTGAAACAGATGGTGATGGTTGTTCCAGTAAATTCCAACATAAATAAAACTGAAAATATAAGCGAGAAATCTGGGCAGGAGAGGCTTGAGGCTGCTCCAGCTGCTTCCTTCCGGAACCTTCAGCTCGAGGACCATGATGGTAATGATAATTGCCAGAACACCATCACTGAAAGCTTCTAATCTTCCCTTAGTCATTGATTTTAACTTCTTTTTTAAAGTTGTCTATCTTATCTTTAAGTTCCTTAAGCATATCAGGATTGATGACACCGCTTTCCAGGTCAAAATTTTCATAAAACTTAGGGAGTGAAAAAGTATCTTTGATATCTGCTGCAAACTGTGGGAAAAAGGTCCTTGCCGTATTCATGACGTTGCCACCTCCATAACCTCCCGGAGAAGTGCTCATGAGAAGCATCGGCTTATTTTGAAATACTTTGACATTGATCCTTGAAGACCAGTCGAAGACATTCTTAAAAGCCGAGCTGTAAGACCTGTTATGCTCTGCAAGCGAACAGATGATTATGTCACATTCTTCGATCTCTTTTAAAAAATTATGGGCTTCATCAGGAAATCCTTTCTTTTCAAGATCCACTGAGAAAACCGGCATGGTAAAATCATTGAGATCGATCAGATTGATCTCTTCATCCTGAAAATCCTTTAGAACAAATTTTACCAGTTCCCTGTTGATCGAAGTGGAAGATGTACTTCCTGCAAATGCTAATATTTTCATGGTTTATTAATCTGTAATAACCGTTATTTTCTGTTTAAAATAGCTTTAGGAAGCGGAACATATTCTTTTTCATCACCGGGAACCAGAGGAAACGCATCATGGTTCTGATCATTCCAGTTGACTTTAGCCTGATCGATCATTTCCTTATCCGAATTCACAAAATTCCAGAATATAAAGCGTTCTTCATCAAAAGGCTCGCCTCCGAAAAGATAGACCGTACCGTTTTCACTCATCTCAAATTCACAAAGTTTGGTGTCCTTGGCGATCATCAGCTGTTTTGAACCGTAAGAATTCCCTTCTGTGGAAACCGTTCCATCCAGGACATACATCGCTGCTTCGCCATAAAGATCCTTTCCGATGCTTATTTTCTTTGCCTCTTTCGTTTTGATTTCGATAAAAAATAATTTGCTGTGGACCGGAACTGCGGATTTCCTTCCGAATGCCTCACCTGCAATCAGTTTATACTGAATTCCGTCTTCTTCCCATACTGGGATTTCATCTGCTTCAATATGATGGAATGTAGGTTCTGTCTGTTCCAGATGTTTCGGAAGGCCCACCCAGATCTGGAATCCGTGAAGTCTTTTATCACTGTGTCTTAGATATTCGGGAGTTCTTTCAGAATGTACAACGCCTTTTCCGGCAGTCATCCAGTTCACAGCTCCCGGCTTTATTTCAACTGCACTTCCAATGCTGTCCCTGTGAAAAATAGATCCTTCCAAAAGATAAGTTAAAGTAGATAAACCGATATGCGGATGGGGAGGAACATCAAGGTTCTGATAATCCTTCAGCTCAGAAGGTCCCATATGATCGATAAAAACGAAAGGTCCTACCGCTCTTTTCTCGCGGAAGGGAAGAAGTCTTCCTACCAGGAAATTTCCTATATCTGCAGCCTTTTCTTCTATGATAAGTCCAATATTTGACATAATAAAGTAAGTATTAAGTTAATGGATTAGATTTTTAGATGTATTGTTACAGCTTATTATAGCCTTCAAATCTTTCATCAACAATGCGTTTCCAATCAGGATGTTTTTTGATATAGGCAAAAACATACGGACAGAATGGAAGAAGTTTTTTTCCATTTTCTTCAATGTAAGCTAATGTTTTCTCTACCACAGCAGTGGCTGCACCGGTCCCTGCAAGTTCAGGATCTGTTTCTGTGTGTACCAAAGCAATCTGGTGACCCATTTCACGGTAATCGATAAATGCAAAATGTCCGTCGATTTCTATTTCAAATCTTTTTCCCGCTTTTACAAGAGGGATATTTTCAAATTCTGGTTTCATAATTTTTTGTATTGTAAAAGGATTGGCGGATTGCAAAGACGCAAAGTAATTCTGAACCGTACGTCTTTACATTTTACCAAACACAAGTATATAAAGTTAATAAAAAAGGAAGAATCTAAGATTAAGATAAATTTAATTCTTCTAATCTTCCAAATAACCGAATTTTCCGGTATTAAAATCTTCGAAAGCCTGCATAATTTCTTCTCTCGAATTCATCACGAAAGGGCCGTGAGGATAAATAGGTTCATTAATAGGTTCTCCGCTGATGATCAATACGACTGCATCTTCTTTGGCTTCAATGCTGAAAGTTTCGCCCTCATTTTTAAATAAAACAAAATGGTCAGTTGCTGCCTTTTCTTCTCCATTTACGGTAATGCTTCCTTCAATCACCAGTGCTGCTGTATTGAAATGAGCAGGAAAACTGAATTCAGCTTTTCCACCAGCTTTTAACTTGGCATTCATCATATGCAATGGGGTGAAAGTATCCGCCGGACCTTTGTGTCCGTTATATTCTCCTGCAATGATTTCAACAAATCCATTCTCACCAAGACTGATACGTTCCATTGCTGCATTTTCTATAGCCTGGTATTTCGGGCAGCTCATTTTATCTTTTGCCGGAAGGTTGACCCATAGCTGGACCATCTGAAAAATACCGCCTTTTTTTGACCATTCGGTTTCATGATACTCTTTGTGAAGAACGCCTTTTGCAGCAGTCATCCACTGTACATCACCTTCCCCTATAATTCCGCCTCCGCCGGCACTGTCGTGATGCTCTACTTTACCTTTGTATGCTATGGTCACGGTTTCAAAGCCTCTGTGTGGATGAACTCCCACCCCTCTGGGCCTTTCAGAACCGTTAAAGTGGAATTTTGAATTATAATCAAGCATGATGAACGGATCCATTCTTTTCATGTCTAACCCCTGTACCCCTGGTATAAAATTATGAACTCTAAAACCATCTCCCACAAAATGGGCAGGTTTTGGAGATGCTACGATTTCTACTTTTTTCGCTGTCATAATATTGTGAATTTTATATAACAAAAGTACGGTAGCGAAGATTCAGCTGCATTGATCTGTGTTAAGTTCGTAAAGATAAAAGGTGTGAAAAACTTAATCTTCCTTAGATTTCATATTCTTTCCATCTGAAATATGGAGCCTTCTGAAAACAAAGCCTGATATGATGGTCAATATACCTATGGTAAGGAAGGTGTAGCGGAAAGCATTGTGCATTTCGCCTTCAATAAGATTAGAATTCTCAAATAATTTTAAAACAATCAATCCGAAAGCAATTCCGAATCCGATAGCCAGCTGCTGATTGACTGATATCAATGAATTGCCGCTGCTGGTCTGGAAATTCCTAAGGTCTGCAATAGAAATCGTGTTCATCGAAGTAAATTGTATGGAATTGAAAAAACCTAATATGGCAATTATGGGAACAAACCAATATAAAGAAGTATGGATGTTGGGAATGGCAAGAAGGCATATCAGGGTTCCGATAATGAATGTATTAACCATTAAAGTCTGCCGGTAGCCATATCTATCTAAAATTTTAATAACGGATGACTTCCCGAATATGGCAGTCAGGGCCATTGGAGCAATGATCCATCCGGAAGTCACTGCCGACTGTTTATAGGCAATCTGTATCATCAGGGGGAGCAGAAGCGGAACGGAGCTGATTCCTAAACGGGTAGCCAGGTTTCCGACAATTCCTACACGGAAGGTTCTTACCTGAAACAGATCCAGAGGGAAAATAGGATTTCCGCCTCTTCTTGCATGTCTGTAGTAATAGTAGAGGAATAAAAAGCCAAGAATAAAGACAAAAAGCACCGGACTTATATTCTGCATATCCCCGAATAATTCCAGTGAAATGGATAACAGCAACGATGCAGCTGCAAAAATTAAAAAACCTTTTAGATCAAAGTCTACATCTGTGGATTTGTAATTCGGCATATATTTTAAACCTAAAATAATTCCTAATACCCCGATGGGAATATTGATCAGGAAAATCCAGTGCCATGAAAGGTAATCTACCATATAACCTCCCACCAGCGGACCAAGCACAGGTCCTATCAGTGCAGGAATGATTGCGAAGTTCATTGCTTTAAGCAATTCGTTTTTATCGAAAGTCTTGATCAGCGCCAGCTTTCCTACCGGTGTCATCAAACTGCCTCCGACTCCCTGGATTATTCTTGAAATAACCAGATGGGTAAGATTTTGCGATAGGGAACAGAACAGTGAACCTAAGCTGAAAAGGACTAAGGAAAATATAAATACTTTTTTGGTTCCGAACCTGTCTGCCAGGAAACCGCTAGCAGGCATAAAAACCGCCAGGGTCAAAACGTAGCTGATAATAGCATTCTGCATATTGAGCGGAGATTCATGGAGGTCTTTGGCTATGGAGGGTAGGGAAGTGTTCAGGATCGTGGAATCCAGCATCTGCATGAAGATGGCAGTGGCCAGAATGAGTGGGAGTATTTTTTTTACAGAGATCTGCTGCGGGTTTGTTTCTGTCATTGGATGTAGACTGGAAATCTGATGAGTTCCAGATTTGTTTTTATTGAATCAGTTTCTGTTTTTAAACAGTTTGATCTTTAGATAAAGAATTTCATATAAAATTAAAAAAGTCCTGTGAATTTTCACAGGACTTTTTAATTTATTTTCTAGGCTTTTCTACTCCTTTCCATTCATCGCCGGCTTTTCTGTACTGGCTTAAGATATAAGTTTTGAAATCTTTTGTTTTGTATTCAATGTTATCGGTGTTTTGTTCAAACGGCATAATGTAGTAATAGTCCACATCTGTCTTGTCTGATTTATTTCCTTTCTTCACCGATGGAACGTATTTGGAAAATTTATAGCTCGGAAGATATTGTTTTAATCTTGCGTAGAAAGCTTTATTTTCTTTTTCGTCAGGAATGATATCTACAATATTGAAATCGTCTTTTTTCTTGTCAATCCACAGGTAATATGTTTTTTCTTCGCCTAAGTTTCTGTTTAAAGAGTTGAAGGCAAAAAGTTCTTTTGGAACCAGTTCTTTGATTTTTTCAGGATCTACCTTAGTATAGAACTGTCCTTTAGACGGGTCAACATAAGTTTCAAGGTTGTACATTAAAACTGAGTTGTTTTCGAACTTTTTGTTCTTAAAATATTGATTTAAAGATAATTCTGCAGTGGCTCTGAGTTCTTTCCCTCTGTCATCCAGTTTTTTGGTAGGATTCTGAGGATTTACTTTTTTTACAAACTCATACAAAACGACAGGTTTTACATCTTTAAGGTGAGGATACGTTTTAAGCTGTTCTGCTTTTACCAGCCAGTAAAACTGCTGATAATAGTCATCCTTATCTGCATCTTTCACACTTTTATAAGTCAAAGCAAGCTTCTTTGAATTTAAGTATTTGCCGTATTTTCCCTGTCCAAAAGCAAAACTGATGGATAGTAAGGCAAATAAAACAGTAAGATTTCTTCTCATTTTTTTATAATTGATATTTTCGTTGTCCAAATATAATTATTTCTTAGATATTATTTTTGATTGTCAGTTAAATTATATTGATATTATTAACGTTATTCAAAAGAAAATCCTGTATTTCTACAGGATTGATAAAATTTCAGTTACATATGAGATTTCAGATACCAAATTTTAAACTGAAAAAAGATATCAAGTGAAATCAAGACTTCAGCTATGAGATTTCAGACATGGTATTTATACTAAGGTTCCATATCTCCAAATTGAAATGCTCGAAACTCTTTACTTATAGCTGGTCTCATGTACTTTTACCGCTCTTCCGCTTGGATCGTTCATTTTTTTGAAAGCTTCATCCCATTCTAAAGCGATAGGGGTGGAACAGGCTACTGAAGGAACCGATGGAACCGTTGCTGCTGCTGTCTCACTTGGAAAATGCTCTTCGAAAATTGTTCTGTAGCGGTATTCTTCTTTGTTTTGAGGTGTGTTTAATGGAAACCTGAATCTTGCATTGGTCATCATTTCATCAGTGACCTCTTTTTCAGCAACCTCTTTTAATGTATCGATCCATGAATAGCCCACACCGTCCGAAAACTGTTCTTTCTGTCTCCAGACAATAGATTCCGGAAGAACATCTTCAAAAGCTTTTCGTAATATCCATTTCTCAATTTTCCCTTCTGCTACGTTGATCATTTTGTCTTTTGGATTGACGGTCATGGCAATGTCCATAAATTCTTTATCAAGGAAAGGAACCCTGCCCTCAATTCCCCAGCTCATTAGAGCTTTATTGGCTCTTAAACAATCATACAAATGCAGCTTGCCCAGTTTTCTTACCGTTTCATCATGAAATTCTTTGGCGTTTGGAGCCTTATGAAAATACAGGTATCCCCCGAACAGCTCATCCGAACCTTCTCCGGAAAGCACCATTTTGATCCCCATGGATTTAATTACTCTTGCCAGAAGATACATCGGTGTGGAAGCTCTGATAGTGGTCACATCATAAGTTTCCAGATGATAGATTACATCACGTACGGCATCCAATCCTTCCTGAACGGTGAAATTAACTTCATGATGTACAGAACCGATATGGTCCGCAGCTTTTCTTGCCGCAATTAAATCAGGAGATCCTACCAACCCTACAGCAAAACTGTGAAGCCTTGGATACCATGCTTCCTGGGTATCACCGCTTTCAACCCGCTGTCTTGCAAATTTTGCAGTCACCGCTGAAATAACGGACGAATCCAGGCCTCCGGAAAGGAGAACCCCGTAAGGAACATCGCTCATCAGCTGTCTGTGAACGGCATCTTCAAGGCCTTTTCTTATTTTTGAAATATCAGTTTCGTTGTCTTTTACGCTGTCGAAGTTTTCCCAGTCTCTTTTGTACCATTGCTGAAGCTCTGCTCCATCAGGGCTGTACACAAAATGTCCCGGAAGAAAAGTTTCTATGGTTTTGCATATGCCTTCCAGCGCTTTTAATTCGGAAGCGACGTAATAGTTTCCGTTTTTATCCCATCCCTGGTAAAGAGGGCAGATCCCCATATGATCACGGGCGATCATATAAATTCCTTTTTCTATATCATAAAGGGCAAATGCAAAAATTCCGTTGAGCTTTTCAATGAAGTCTTTTCCATATTTTCTGTAGAGGGCGAGGATCACTTCACAATCCGACTGGGTCTGAAATTCGAAATCCGGAAACTCTTCTTTTAATTCTCTATGGTTATAGATCTCTCCGTTCACTGCCAAAACTACTTTTTCGTCCTTGGTGAATAAAGGCTGCTTTCCTGAAGTAGGATCTACAATAGCAAGCCTTTCATGAGAAAATACGACTTTGTCATCCTGAAATACACCGCTCCAGTCAGGGCCGCGGTGACGGATTTTTTTTGACATTTCTAAAACCTGAGGTCTTAATATTTCGGTCTTTTGTTTGGCATCAAACAAACATACAATTCCACACATATTGTTTTACTTATTTGAAGCAAAATTAGCTTTGATGTTTAAAAATAACAATAAAAAATAATTAAAAGTTAATATTTTTAACTTAATAATTTATTTTGGCGAAAAATATTAATAATTCAGGCTAATTATCACAGATTTAATTGATTTTTTTCGTTAGAGAAAATAGAGTTATTATTACCTTCTATACAAAATTAAAATGAAATAATTATTAATATATGGTAATTTATTATATGAATTTTAGCCCTTACTTTGTGGCTCGAAATAATTTTTTTTCATCATTTGTGTTTTTACCTTCTTGCAATTCTCTTTGCAAGAAGGTTTTGTTTTATTGGGATCCAAGTAAAATTCCCGAAACATTCCACGAACTGAAGCTCGTACCTTCCGTTGCTCCCTGGGGGATCTTTATTTGTATTGTGTGCTTTCCTGCATTCAAATCTCCAAGAGGAATGAAGTTCGGATTGGTAACTGTTCCCGGGCACCAGTTGGATCTGCTGAGGTCTGATGAAGAAAGTCCGTCCGGAAAATTCCCTGATGCCGGGTTATAAAGCCGGTAAGAACCGCAGTCTGATCTCCAGGGTACAAAAGAAAACGTCATTTTCCCATCCAGAAATATAGAATTTGGTTTGGGAATAAATTCATCTCCGTTTTCCCAGCCTCCGTGTCCGGTAGTGATGTATCTCAGCTGAGCATTCTTTAAATCTTTTTCTAATATAAATTCTACAAAGAGTCCTTTATCCTTATCAAACATCGTTGAATAATCCTGACCTGCCATCTCCATGATATTTAAAGTGTTAAAAAGAGGAATCGCCGCATTATTTTTATAAATATTCTGGTCACTTCTATGAATAGTGATCTCAAGATTTATTTTATGACCGCCTTTATCATAATTACCGATAAAAGTACCCACCCAGAGTTCCTTTTCAGAAAGAGAAGGCTTCAATTCTGTGATATCCTGTCGGAACGGACTTACGGTCTGCCAGTCTTTTCCTTTCAGTTGGATATGATTGAATTTCTGAATTCCAAAAGCAGTAAAAAATCGCATCATCTCTATTGCAGGACTGTAATTTTTGGTAGTTGCTACTCCATAATACTGCTTTCCGTTTCCGTTATCATAAACAGGAAGTGTTTTAGCTCCTTTTTCAAGTCCGTCAAAAAATGAGGTTTCTTTATCCTGCGGAACAAAAAAAACAGTTCCTGTTCTGTCGTAAGCATCTCCGTTGGATTGCTGCTTCACTTCGACAAAAATATTTTCGCCTTCTTTAATGGAAGGGAATTTTATTTTTTTGAGAATGATGGTTCCGTTAGCAAATCTCTTTACCCGCTCATCTGATTTAGATTCATCTGAAAAATTGATGGTTTCATTTTCAAAAACTTTCAGTGTGGTAAAACGGCTTTTCCAGAGAAGATCTTTGTAACCCAGCAGATCGGTAGGGAGTATTGAACCTTTTAAAGTACGATCAATATCCGTTTTTTTTACTTTTTTAATGGAACGCGCAGTAATCAGCGAATTTTTATTTCTTTCGATTTCCAGCACCAATCCCAGGTTCTGTCCTATAACAGATGGCCCGCCATGAATTTTTAAATCATGGGTATACCAAACCTCGATTGTATTGGAATTGATCTTCGTCACTGCTTTTTTACAGGTATAGCCCAGAATATTTTTCGTTTCATTGATTAATTCAAATGTCTGTTTTCCTATAGATTCGGTATCTGAAGAAGAAATAATTTCTCCCGGTTTCAGGAAAGCATAAGAAACGACTGTATTGGAAGGTTTTTCGACTTTGGTGATCTCAAATGGGTAATCACTTTTCTGTTCTCCGATCTTATTATTCAGAATAAAATTATCTTTTCCGTCCGCCCAGACAAGAGTAGGGGACTGTTCCGTAAGAACTTTCCCGTTATAAGAACTGGTATATTCAATTTCATAAGTCTGTGCATACGAAAGGCAGCAACATAGAAATAAAACAAAGAAGCTGAATAGAATTCTTTTATTCATAAATCTGGTTTTCCGTAAAGTTAATTTTCAAATTTCCGGCTGGATTTGCAACAGTTTACGATATTATAAGTAGGGATTAAAATGCAGATGTTACAAACCGTTTTTTAATATGGAGAAAAAAATATATCCATTGGCTGATTTTTTTAATAAAAAAGCTGCTCCGGATAGAGCAGCTGTATATTGTAGATGAGTCAGATAAATTAAGAAACTCTTTCGATCAGTGCCATATAGAATCCGTCGTAACCATGGCTAGGCATTACTTTATCATCTTTAATCAGCTTATAGCCTGAATTGGTTTTCAAGAATTCTTCTACCTGTAAATTGTTTTCAGAAGGCAGGATAGAACATGTAGCATACACCATTTTTCCGCCTACTTTAAGCATCTTGGAATAATCCTGAAGAATCTGTTGCTGTTCCTTTTTGATTCTGTCGATAAAATCCTGGTCAATTTTCCATTTACTGTCCGGGTTTCTTTTTAAAACACCAAGTCCGGAGCACGGAGCGTCGATCAGAAGTCGGTCCACTTTATCATGAAGACGCTTAATCACTTTGTTGTCAGAGATCATACGGGTTTCGATATTGTGTGCTCCCGCTCTTTTTGCACGGCGTTTCAGTTCAGCCAGCTTCCATTCGAAGATATCCAAAGCTACGATCTGACCTTTATTTCCCATCAATGCAGCTAAGTGAAGTGTTTTTCCGCCTGCACCTGCACAAGCATCCACAACCCTCTGTCCTTCTTTCACATCAAGGAAGTACCCGATCTTCTGTGAAGATGCGTCCTGAACCTCAAATAAGCCTTCTTTAAAGGCTGTTGTAAGAAAAACATTCTTTTTTTCTTCAAGCTGAACAGCATCCGGGTAATTTTTTACCGTGTAAGCCACTACACCCTCATCTGAAAGATCAGAAATAAGTTCTTTTGGAGTGGTTTTAAGGCTGTTTGCTCTTAATACGGTTGGAGCCTGCTCGTTTAAAGCCTGCATTTCCTTTTCCCAACCGGGACCTAATTCTTTTTCCAAAGTTTCAGCCAGCCATTCAGGAATAGAATGTTCGATAGCTTTCGTAGGAACAGTGTTCTTTTTAAGCTTAGTAAGGATATCCGCGATTTTAATTCCGTCGAATTCTTCAAACTTTTTGTAATTGGTCTTGCTCCAAAGCAGGTACGCAATCATCAGTTTATATATATTGGTCGGTTTTACACCTTCTCCCATATAATATTCAAGACGTTTTTTCCAGCGGATAATATTATAGAAGATCTCAGAAACAACAGCTCTGTCTTGGCTTCCCCATTTTCTGTGGGCTTTTAAAAGTCTTTCGATCACCTTATCGGCATATTTATTTTTCTCGAAAAATGTTTCCTGTAAAGCATCGTGAATTCCGATCGCTAGGTTTCTGTGAATAAGTTCCATAAAATTGCTTCGCTGTTTGAATCTGCAAAAGTACGAATTATAGTTGAGAGTTGTAGAATTCAAGTTTTAGGAGTGGGAGAGTCTAAGGGTTTTAATGTTTCAAAGCTTCAGTTTCGAAGTACGAGATTTTGGATCTGAATCATTCACCACTCACGTGCAAGCAAATTTACCATTGGGATCTTCCCATCTCCCCCTAATCCCTGTCTTCTGTCTCGCGTCTGAATCTGAAATCTGAAACAAAAATCCTACCTTTGCAAAAAATAAAAGATATGAGTGATACTATACTTTGTCCAAAATGTGGCTCTGAATTTACTTATCCAAGTGAAAATAATATGATGACCTGTTCGCAATGTTTTTACGAATGGAATCCTGAAGACACGACTTCTGAAAGTTCTGGCGAAGGAAAAATATTGGATTCAAACGGAAATGAGCTCCAGGATGGAGATTCTGTGGTGGTAATCAAAGATCTTCCTGTAAAAGGGGCGCCAAAACCGGTAAAAGCCGGAACAAAAGTGAAAAACATCCGTCTGAGACCGGACAGCGATCATAATATCGACTGTAAAATTGATGGTTTCGGGTCTATGGCCTTAAAATCAGAGTTTGTGAAGAAAGCGTAAGGTTTATCGCAAAAAATAAAAAAGGAAAAGATTGGACAGTGTAATCTTTCAAAGACTTAATTGCAGGGAGGTGCTAATGTCCGTCTCAGGGCAGAAAGAGAATTAACCAAAAATTTCCTTATGCTGTGGAAATACAAATGTAAGAAAAAGTTTTAAACAGCTTCTTAGATTTGTATTTTTTTTATCCACATATTAACAATAACTGTAACTAAATGTATGAGTTATGAAGGTTTGGTGTGATAATTTTTTTCGGATTTAGACAAAAGAAATTTTGATACTTTTTTCTACTTTCTCGTCTGTATAGACAATAAGCTCTTTATTTTGAATCCTGATCTTATTCCAGTAATGGTTTCCTGCAAATCTGCTTTCCAGGAGTTCGGCTTCAATTCCGTTTTCAGAAATTTTTATCTCCTTGGGATAATATGAAAATTTAGGAAGCTGGAACTCTGCTTTTTCTTCTTCACTGAATATATTCACTTCACCAAAAAGTTTGGCGACATAAGAATTATAAGGATATTTGTAGGTTTCTTCCGGGGTATCGTTCTGGATCAGTCTTCCATCCTTCAGAATGACAATTTGGTCAAGCCAGGGCATAATATCCTGAAGTTCGTGGGTAGAAATAATTAAAGAGATCCGATGCTGTTTCACATACCTGAACAGTCTTTCACGAAGTTCTATTTTTCTGGGAAAATCCAGATTACTGAAAGGCTCGTCTAAAATAAGCAGTTTCGGCAATACTGAAAGTGCTCTGGCAATAGCAACCCTCTGCTGCTGACCTCCGCTTAAATATTTAGGAAGTACATGGGCGAATTCCTGAAGTCCTACCACTTCCAGAAGTTCCATAACCGTTTCTTTTTTTTGAGCTAAATTGATATTGGAAATAAATTTCCCTACGTTTTCTGCAACAGTAGCGTAAGGCATCAGATCGAAATTCTGAGCTACCAGTTTCATTTCAGCTTCCCCGGGAACAAGATTTCCTTTAGGTCCCAAAAGTCGGTTTCCATTAAAAATAATCTCGCCGCTTTCCCAGTCAAGCAGTCCGTAAATCAAGTTAAGCAATGTAGATTTTCCACAGCCACTTTCTCCAGCCAGTGCAATGATTCTGCCTTCCTCAAAACCCAGATTAAGGTTCTGAAACAAGGGGTTATCTTTGGTGTGGGAAAAATATAAATTGTTTATTTCTAAAAGCATAATACAAATGTAAGGTTTTTATGAAAAAATAATTTTTTTTATTATATTAGCGGAAGTAATAAAAATATATCAAAAATGAGAAAAAAACTGTTTTCACTAGCTATTCCTGCTTTATTTGTTGCAGCGGTAGCGGTTTCTTGTAAAAAAGACAAACCGATTACCAGCGAAAGCAATGAAGTGACAACTACAAAAGACGGGAATCAGTATACGGTGGACACATTGAACAGTAAAGTGGAGTGGAAAGGATATAAAGTTTTCAAGTCCGAAAGTACCAGTCATTTTGGAACGATAAAGTTTGAAAGCGGTGATGTTACGATAAAAGATGGGAAGCTTGAAAGTGGAAAATTTGTTGCTGATATGAACTCTCTGACATCTGTAGATCTTAAAGATGACGCTGATCAGTTAGGAAAACTGAATGGCCATCTTAAAAGCGGCGATTTTTTTGAAGTGGAAAAATTTCCTACTGCTTCTTTTGAAATTACAAAAGTGACCCCAGCCATGGAAGGAGATTACAATACACTTTTGGATGGGAATTTAACCATTAAAGGTATTTCAAAACCGGTTCAGTTTAAAGCTAATGTTTCTGTAAAAGACGGAGAGGTAAGTGTAGCTACTGAGCCAAAAGATATTAAAAGAGAAGAGTTTGGCGTAAAGTTCCAGGCTCCTGCTGAAAACGGAGTGATTAAGGATGAAGTAACTCTTCAGATCAACGTTAAAGCTTTAGAAAAGAAATAATTTTTTTATTTAAGTGAAATAAGTGATTGAAGTCTGCCTCCCGCAAAGGGGCAGATTTTTTTATCACAGATTCATTATTAAACTTAAAAAACGTATTTTTGCAAAACATTTTGAAAGGGTAAAACAATGATAGAAAAGATAGAAGAACTACTTACCGAAGTAAACAGCTTCAATGCTACGTCTAAAGAGGAAATTGAAAACTTCCGGATCAAGTACAATGGTAAAAAAGGTGTTCTGAATGATTTTTTTGAAAAATTTAAAGAAGTTCCAAACGACCAGAAAAAGGAATTTGGGCAGAAGATCAATTCTTTGAAGCAGGCCGTTGCAGGGAAATTGGAAGATCTGAAAGATGCTTCCCAGTCTGCTATTGTCACAGAAAAAGAAGATCTTACAAGACCGGCTTTTCCATTGGATCTTGGGTCAAGACACCCGATAAATCTGGTGAAAAACAGGATCATTGAAATTTTCAAATCTATTGGTTTTGCAGTAGCTGATGGTCCTGAAATAGAGGACGACTGGCACAACTTTACAGCGCTCAACCTCCCTGAATATCATCCCGCAAGAGATATGCAGGATACTTTCTTTATCGAGCAGAATCCGGATATTCTTTTAAGAACACATACGTCTTCCGTACAGATCCGTTATATGGAAGAAAACCAGCCCCCGATCAGGATCCTTTCTCCGGGAAGAGTATTCAGAAATGAGGCAATTTCTTCACGCTCGCACTGTATATTCCATCAGATTGAAGGTTTGTATATTGATGAGAATGTAAGCTTTGCAGATCTTAAGCAGACAATCCAGTTCTTTACCACTGAGCTTTTCGGAAAATCCAAAATCAGAATGAGACCGTCTTATTTCCCGTTCACAGAGCCTAGTGCTGAAATAGATGTATATTGGGGACTAAATTCTGAAACAGATTACAGAATTACCAAAGGAACAGGATGGCTAGAAATCATGGGGTGCGGAATGGTAGATCCTGCGGTTCTCAAAAATGTAAATATCGACTCTGAAAAATATTCAGGATATGCTTTCGGAATGGGGATTGAAAGAATTACAATGCTTCTTTACCAGATGAGCGACATCAGGATGTTCTTCGAAAATGATATCAGAACCTTAGAGCAGTTTAAATCACTATAAAAATTAAACCTCCGGAATCTCCGGAGGTTTTTGTTTTTAATTACTGACCTAAGAAACAAAACGTAATTAAAAACGAGATTATATTGAAAAATTACAACGTGACCGTCTTCACAGAGGTTTATTAATTTTATATTAATTTTTTCTTTTCCGGAATTTTGTCACACTAAGTGCAGTCGAAACATTACACTTATTCCTGATATCTTTATTACTCTTTACTTTTGCTGTTATTAATAAGACAGCTGAAAATTAAAATATATTACATGAGAATAAAAAATGTCTGCAATATTTTTGCAGACATTTTTTATAAATCAAAAGAGACTGATTATCTTATTTGTATTTTAAAGGATATTTTACATTTTTAAGGTTTTCAATACTTGCTTTAAGGGAGCCTACAGCCAATTCTGCTTTCAGAAGCATAGGAATGTGATTGGCATCGTTGGTTACCCACATCGTTACCCCTTCTTTTTCTTTGAAAACCCTTCCGCTTTTTACAGACGGGATAATTTTCAGACAGTTAATGGTCCCGAACTTGGTTTTTAGATCTTCTGTTCCTGTCACTTTCAGCTGAAATGGAAACATTTCATCATCAATCCATACATTCATATTAATCACTGTTCCTACCTTTAATTCATTTGTACTTTTACTTCTCAGGTAATAGAAACAGGAAAGCATATCCTGAACTCCTTTTACAGATTTAAGTACTTTAGAACCATTGGCAGGGGTCTTTTTATCCGTTAAGATCAGTGTATGGTTATTATGGTTAAAGACAGTTTCAAAATGCTGTCGGTAACTTCCTTCACGTACATTTCTTACGTAAAAGCTTGGCAGGCCGGTTTCTGTGTTAATAAAACTTTCGTATAAATCTTCTACTTTAAAGAAGGCTTTTACAGCGCCTGTCGTCTGTCCTGTGCCTTTAACGTACAGATGGGGAGTTCCCATGTAGTTTGTTTTCTTTGTGGTAAGATTGGCGGTTCCGGCATTCAGGATCCCATAATGGATTCTAAATGTAATAGATTCACCGTCAGCAATATTATCAATCTGAGCATGGCCCAACAGGAACATAAATATTGCGAAAAGATTTAAAATTTTCTTCATGATATGACATTTAACAAAAACATTGCCAAATTTAAGATCCTTAACTATTTACAGAGATTTGATAAATCTCAGGTTTTTATTTAGAATCAATTAAATATGCTTCGCATTAAAATTAGTAAATTTGCAGCTACATGTATAATTAAATTATCTTTTATTATGATAACCACTGATATATTGATCATAGGAGCCGGACCTACCGGGCTTTTCGCTGTTTTTGAAGCAGGTTTATTAAAAATGAAGTGCCATATTATCGATGCACTTCCGCAGCCAGGGGGACAGCTAGCAGAGCTTTATCCGAAAAAACCTATTTTCGATATTCCGGGATATCCTTCAGTGAATGCTGGAGAATTAGTAGATAATTTGATGGAGCAGATCAAGCAGTTCCAGCCTGGATTTACCTTAGGAGAAACTGCGGTTTCTTATACAAAAGTGGATGATGAATGGTTTGAAGTGATTACCAACAAAGGAACGGTTCACAGATGTAAAGCTATTGCCATTGCCGGTGGATTAGGAACTTTTGAACCTAGAAAACCTACTTTTGAAAATGTTGCTGATTATGAGGAAAAAGGGCTTGAATATTTCGTTAAGGAGCCTGAACATTTCAGAAACAAAAGAGTAGTGATTGCCGGAGGTGGGGATTCTGCTCTCGACTGGAGCGTTTTCCTTTCTAATGTTGCAAGCGAAGTTACTTTGATCCACAGAAGAAATGAATTCAGAGGAGCTTTGGATTCTGTAGAGAAAGTTCAGGATCTTAAAAATCAAGGGAAAATTAAATTAATTACACCTGCTGAAGTTACCGGTATCAAAGGTGACGGAAAAGTAGAAGCAATCACGGTAGAAATTGAAGGACAGGAAGCGTACGATATTGAAACGGATTATTTCATTCCTTTATTCGGACTGACTCCAAAATTGGGAGAGATTGGAAACTGGGGACTAAATATCGAGAAAAATGCCATCGTTGTAAATAATTCACTTGATTACCAGACGAATATAGATGGTATTTATGCCATCGGCGATATCAATACCTATCCGGGGAAACTGAAGCTGATCCTTTGCGGTTTCCACGAAGCGACTTTGATGTGTCAGAGTGTTTACAACAGACTGAATCCAGGTAAGAAATTTGTACTAAAATATACAACAGTAAGCGGCGTAGACGGATTTGACGGTAGCCGTAAAGAAGCAGAAAAGGCAGTTGTGAAAAAAATTGACTAATTTTGCATTATTATGTCAGATATTAATATAAAGATCACGGATCGGGAAGGGGTAACCCATGATGTTGTAGCACCTACAGATATGTCTATGAACCTGATGGAGATCATCCGTTCTTATGAACTGGCGGAAGAAGGTACCATCGGAGTATGCGGGGGAATGGCGATGTGCGCCTCATGTCAGGTATATGTGATCAATGATCCGGGCCTTGAGCCTATGGGAGACGAAGAAGATGCTATGCTGGCGGAAGCTTACCATGTAAAAGACAACAGCAGATTGGGATGCCAGCTGCATATGATGGATGCTATGGAAGGTCTTGAAGTGGAGATTGCTCCTTATCCTTAGAAAATTTTATTCAAATCTTAATAGAAACCCGTTCGAAAAATCTGAACGGGTTTTGTTTTATAATATTATTATCATTTTATTTTGAATAACATTTCTCTTTTAATTGTAATAGCAACTCCAGCCATTTTCCTATTAATGTTGTAGTTATTCATATGAAATTAAAAAAGGTTTAAACTTTTTCTTTTGAAATCCACTTCCCAACAGTAGGCGCCTGATAATTCCTCATTTTATCCAAAAGCTCATCAATATTTTCGCTTATCAGAAGCATATCCCTGTTAATCTGCTTTAAAAAGTCTTTATCAACCATATTCTGAACCAGGCTGATCAGATCATCATAAAATCCATCAATATTCAAAATCCCGATTGGTTTCTTATGAAGTCCCAGCTGTGCCCAGGTGATCATTTCAAAAAACTCTTCCAGAGTTCCATAGCCGCCGGGAAGAACGATCACACCGTCACAAAGATCATTCATTTTGGTTTTTCTTTCGTGCATGGTTTCCACGAGGATCAGTTCCGACAGATTTTTATGGGCAATTTCTTTGGATTGCAGAAAGTGGGGAAGAATTCCAATAACTTTTCCATTTTCATGTAAAGCTCCATCTGCAACGGCTCCCATTAAGCCTACATCTGCGCCGCCGTATATAAGCTGAATATCTTGTTTTGCCAATGTTTGTCCCAGAAGGAAAGCCTGTTCTTTAAAAATATCATCTGAACCGAAACTTGAACCGCAGAATACTGTTATACTTTTCATTATTGTAAATCTTTTTTAACCATTAAGAGAGTGAAGTCATTAGGAAAGTTAAGAAGAAATATTAAGAATATTTTAAGGCTCAGTCACACATTCTTAATAATCTTAAAAACTTAATAAAACCTTAATGTTTCAAATTAAAAATATCCAAAATCATACGACTTTGGATATTCAATATAGCAATTTTATCTTTTTTATTTTAAAGGAATATTCGCTAAAATATCTTTAGTGAAACTCCAGAATTTCTGTGCAGAAGGAATATTAGCTTTCTCGTCCGGAGAATGCGCACCTCTGATCGTAGGTCCGAAACTTACCATTTCCATTTCTGGATAATTGGCTCCGATGATTCCGCATTCCAGTCCTGCGTGACAAGCTACCACATGAGGCTTTTCTCCGAATTTTTCTGTGTAGATCTTTTCCATCAGCTGTACGATTTCAGAACCAGGTTTCGGTTTCCATCCAGGATAAGATCCACTGAATTCAACATTCATTCCGGCTAATTCTGCTACAGATTTTAACTGTTCTGCTACCGAATACTTAGATGAATCTACAGATGATCTGGTCAGGTTTAAGATTTTAAGCTCACCGCCTTTTAATTCCACTCTCGCCACATTGTTGGATGCTTCTACAAGATCTTTTACATCCGGACTCATTCTGTAAACCCCATTGTGAAGAGATTTTAAAGTAAGAATGATCTTCCTGGAATCTTCCTCGGAAACAGCCTTGTCAGAAGTAGTAGAATTTTCAATATTGATATGGATACCAGGCTCTACCGTAGCAAACTCTTCTAAAATTTCTTTTTTCAGAATTGTGGACGTTTCTATAAATTCCTGAGCATTTCTCACAGAAATAAGTGCCGTAGCTTCTCTTGGAATTGCATTTCTCAATCCGCCTCCGTCTATAGAGACCAATTGAATATTCTGGTTAGCTAAACCGCTGTAAAGAAGTCTTCCCAAAATAATATTGGAATTTCCGAAACCTTTGTGAATGTCCATTCCGGAATGTCCTCCCTGAAGGCCTTTCACTTCAATTCTTATAATTTGCCCTTTTGCTGCTTCTGTTCCATAATTTTGGGTAATGGTTACATCTACACCTCCGGCACAGCCAATATCAATTTCATCATCTTCTTCTGTATCCAAATTTAATAAAATTTCTCCTGTAAGCTGACCAGGCTTTAAACCTAGCGCACCCGTCATTCCTGTTTCTTCATCGATCGTAAAAAGGGCCTCCATAGCAGGATGTGGAATATCTGAACTTTCAAGGATTGACATGATGGTTGCCACTCCTAAACCGTTATCAGCACCCAGAGTTGTTCCTTTTGCCTTTACCCAGTCTCCATCTACCTCCATTTTGATGCCTTCTGTATCAAAATCAAAATTAACATCGCTGTTTTTCTGGCATACCATATCGAGGTGCGACTGAAGGACAACAGATTTACGGTTTTCCATGCCGGCAGTGGCAGGCTTCCTGATGATCACGTTTCCTACTGCATCTACTGTAGTTTCCAACCCTAAGTTTTCACCAAATTCTTTGATGAAAGCAATCACTCTTTCTTCTTTTTTAGACGGTCTCGGAACTGCATTTAATTTGGAGAAATTCTTCCAGATAATCTGCGGTTCTATATTAGATAATTCCATGAAATTTTATTTTTATCAAAATTACAAAATAAAAAATGCTTCCGTGAATCCGGAAGCATTTTTATAAGGAGCATAGAGGTAAATTTATTTTTAGCCCTATTGTTTTTTAACATCCGCATTCCCCATAAATAGGAATTGTTTCCACAGTACCATCCGGTTTTTCAATCGTCAGGGTACCTTCGAATAATAAAGCCTCTTCGCTTTTTATTTTTTTGCCCCTTACGGAGATTTTGTAGTTGTCGCTTTCAATTTCTTTTGTCAGTTCTTCATCAACTTCCATATCGCTTGATGAAATAAGATTCATTGCTAACCTTTTCCCGTCAAGTTTCATATAAGCTGTTTTTCCGGCATCGTCAGCGTAGATATACTTTTCTGCTTCAAAATCAGCTTTATTTCTTGCAAAATAGCAGGAACATTCTTTGATCTCTTTTGGAAAAGGAATGATGTCAACCTGTATTTTTCCGGATACTGCTCCTGTTTTGGCAGAATCCTTCGTAATGGTTAAAGAATCTGTAGAGGCATTATCCTTAACGGTTTCCTTGTCTTTTTTACAGGCGGTCAAAAGAAATGCTGAAAAGAAAATGATTAGATATTTCATTGTTTGTGGTTTTTTATGTTTAACCTCTTGCTCTTTCCAGAAGAACCATCATCAGTAATGATAAGATCACTAAACTTTCGTCTTCGTCATCAATATCGATCAATCTGTCAAGCTGGAATCTTCTTCCGAAGAATGAAGGCATTTTTTTAAGTTTAAAATATTCCTTTCCGTCGATACCTCTTACAGTATAAGCCGGGTTAAGAAAATAACCTGTAAACATTCCAATAAGTGGAATCTCACTGACCATTCCATCAAAGAATTTTGTCCATCCGTTATCTTCTGTAACGGTAAATTTGGGTTGGTCATTTGAATCCAGAATATCATAACTGGATTTCCAGAGAGAACGCATTCCTTTTCTTGCCAGTCTTCCGTAATTTTTGTTATCGGTAAGGTCATTTAAAGAATAAGATGCATTAAAATCGATCCATTGATTGGCTTTGATCCTGAAAAGCTCCTTAGATTTGCTTTCATCATTGAAAACAATAACATCTTCCTTCAGCTTGAACATTTTCTGACGAACATACGCTACATAGTTTCCGTTTTTATCAGTAATATTGAAGTCACTTGATAAAGTTGAAATTTTGAATTTGAAATCCAGTGGATAGTTTAGGTTTTTAAGTACCATTAGTTTATTTTTTTCATATTAGAACCCAAAGATAGAGGTTTTTTTAGAACCAAGAATCATGAGCCAAGAGTCAAAAGCGAAGATTTTAGATATCAGATGGCAGACATGGGAGATTACTGCTAGTTGCTTTGAGAATCTCAACTACCGGATACTGTTGGTTTTTTATATTCCGGATTTACTGGCTCAAATTTTAAAACTTTCCAACCCTAGGACGCTCACACCTGTATTTCTAATTACTCATAATTTCTAACTCCCAAACCCCAAAAACACTCTGATTCTCTCACTCTGAAATACATCCAATTCTCAACAATATTCCTTATTTTTGTACTTATGGATTACCCTAGTAAAGTTTTAGCAAAAGCGGTAGACGAAATTTCAGGGCTGCCCGGAATCGGGAGGAAAACAGCTTTGAGATTGGCGCTGCATCTGTTAAAACAACCCAGTTCCAGAGCGGTAGGTCTTGGAAACTCATTAATCAACCTTGTTAACGATATAAAATACTGTAGAGAATGTCACAATTTTTCAGATTTTGATGTTTGTGAGATCTGCAGCAATGAAAAAAGGCACAGCGAACTGATCTGCATCGTTGAAGATGTACGTGATGTAATTGCCATTGAAAATACAGGGAAGTTTACAGGGAAATACCTTATCTTAGGTGGGAAAATATCACCTATGGAAGGCGTTGGACCCAACCAGCTCAATATACCGAGTATTGAAAGAAAGGTGAATGAAGGCGGAGTAAAAGAATTTATTTTTGCATTAAGCGCCACGATGGAAGGGGATACAACAGCCTATTATATCTACAAAAAATTTAAAAATTTTAATGTCAGTTTTTCAAGTATTGCCAGAGGAATCTCAGTAGGAGACGAGCTGGAATACGCGGATGAAGTATCTTTAGGGAGATCTATTATTAACAGGTTGCCATACAACGAAAAGGATTAGATATGAAGCTGTCGATAATTATTGTTAATTATAATGTGACCCGGCTGTTGAGAAACTGCCTTCTGTCTATCCAAAAATATACGGAAGGGGAGAGCTATGAAGTAATTGTCATAGATAATGCATCTACAGACGCTTCCTGGAGTGATCTCATTCCGGAATTTCCTAAAGTACATTTTATATCCTCGGAACAAAATGAAGGTTTTGCTGTTGCCAATAATAAAGCGATAAAAACAGCAGCCGGAGAATATGTTCTTCTTCTAAATCCCGATACTGAGCTGGAAGGATCTTATATGAAAGATATTCTGGATTTTGCAGATTCCAAGTCGGATTTTGGATGTCTCGGAGTAAGGATGCATGATACAGAGGGGAATTTCCTGCCTGAAAGTAAACGTTCCGTACCCGATATGTTCAATTCTTTTGAAAAACTGTTTACAAATTTGAAAAGAAGCAATTCAAAATCTTATTACAGAAGCGATATTGATGAAACTGAAGTTGCAGAAGTAGATGTGGTTACCGGAGCTTTTTTATTGATCAGAAAAGATGTCTACGAAAAAATTGGAGGCCTTGATGAATCTTATTTTATGTACGGGGAAGATATAGACCTTTGCTATACGCTGTTGAGAAACGGTTATAAAAACTATTATTACGGAAAAGCTTCCATTCTCCATCATAAAGGAGAAAGTACCGTTAAGGATGAGGTGTACCTTGATCGGTTTTATGGGGCTATGCAGATCTTTATAGATAAGTACTACAGAGAATCCAAGCCTATGCAGTATTCGTTTTTAAAAGCAGGACTGAGACTCCGCCACAAGATCGAGAAAATCAAACTAAAATAAAAAAGCAGTTCAATTTGAACTGCTTTTGTTGTATATAAGATAGGTCTGTTATTATTTTGCCGGAGCTGCAGGTGTCTGAGCCGGAGTAGTGGTAGTAGCCGCCGGAGCAGACTGCTTAGCCGGAGCTGTGGTTTCTTTCTTTACTGGCTGCTGTTGTGTCGGAGCTGCCGTTGTAGGCTTACCTGTGATCACTACGCTTATAAGGATAAGAACGATGATTACTGCGCCCAGAGTCCATGTTGCTTTTTCCATGAAATCATTGGTTCTCTGTACTCCGAACTGTGCAGGTGATGCTCCTCCGAAAGTACTGGAAAGGCCTCCTCCTTTTGGATTTTGAGCCATAACGATGATTACCAATAAGATGCTGGCAATCATAACAAGAACCATCAATAGTGTAAATATAGTATCCATTAATTCTGATATCTTTTTGAATGGGCAAATTTAATCTTTTTTTACCGAATGGCAAAGAAGATCAGGGTAAATGTTATTAAAAATAAAAACGGCAGCGTCAGCTGCCGTTTTTTCTATAAAATAGTATTCCTTATTTAAAATCAGAATCTTTAGCCTGGTTCACTTCGTATGATTTTACATTCATGACCATGTCCATGCCCATTTGATTCACTGAGATCGTATGTGGCATTTTCACACCATTTACATCCTTGTAATTAGAAAAAGTGGTAGGAATGGTTACTTCCTGTCCTTGGGCCTTAGCAGTTCTGGTTTCTCCTGTTTTTAATCCTGTAGCTACACTGTAGTAATACGTTACATTATTTCCTTTAACAGCATAGGAATCTTCGCCACCGATTTTTTCAATTCCGGCCACTTTGTAATCTGAAGATTTTGCAAAGCCTAATTCTTCAAATAATTCAGTGTTTTTCTGTTTTTCAGCGACTTGTTCCGGTTTCATAGGTGTTTTCTGTCCCATTTGCTCAGAATATCCCTGTTTTCCGTCGAAAACCTGCTTTTGAACAACCTGGCCCATGGCAGTAACTGATGTTAGTTCCTTGCCGCCTTGGGCTTTTGTGATTTTAAAATCAATATTCTGTCCCTGCATAGACATCGAAGCGTTCATTGTGTAAGAAGAGATTTTCGTGAGATTTGCTTTTCCTCCGATTACACTGATGTATTTGTCAGCAATAGAAGCAACACTTACATTGGCATCAACTTTTTGTGCAGTCGGCTTTGCTACCGGATTGGCTTCTTTGTCGTAATATTTTACAGGATAGCCCAATTTTTCAAGTCCTTCAGAAATATCAGAGGCTTTACCGGCAATAAAAATTCTGCTTTGATTAGGTAGAATGGTAGATTTCACCGCATTGGAAATATCAGCGGCAGTTACTTTATCAATTGATTTTAAATAATTGGTATAGAAATCAGATGGAAGATCCTGAACCTTTTGATTTAAAGCAAACTTGGCGATCGTTTCCGGTTTCTCCAGAGACATGATGAAAGATCCTTTCAGTTTAGCCTTGGCATTTTCCAGTTCTTCAGGCTTTACGGTAGAAATGGCATTAAGTTCATTCATAAATTCTTTAACCGCTTTATCCGTAACCTCATTTCTTACACTGGCATCAGCGGAGAAATCAGAAGAATATTTACCGGCATTCATATTCGAATAAGCACCATACGTAAATCCGTTCTTCTCGCGAAGGTTCATGAAAAGTCTTGCTTCACCACCACCGCCTAGGATATAATTGGCCATTGTAGCAGCAAAATAGTTCGGGTCCTTCATTTTAAGATTGTTCAGGTTGTTCACCGAAACCACAGACTGTACAGCAGAAGGAACATCCACCACATTAATTTCTGTTTTAGCAAGGTTAGAAGCCTGTTCCAGAGCTGTTACAGGGGTATTGGCCTTTTTCCATCCGCTGAAAGCTTTTTCCACCAGCGATTTTACCTTATCAAATTTCACGTCACCTACAATTACTAAATAAGCATTGTCCGGAGCGTAATATTTTTTATAAACGTTTTGTACGTCAGCTAATTGAATTTTATTGATGGTTTCCACGGTTTCAAACTCACCCCTGGCTGTATTTTTACCATACATTAAGGCAGTGGAAACCTTAGAAGCGATAGAAGAAGCATTTTTCTCTTCAGATTTCAATCCTTCTACCGCTCTTTCTTTTGAATTTTGAATTTCTTCCGCAGAAAATTTAGGATTAATGATCGCATCTGCCATTAAGCCCAATACTTCAGGGAAGTATTTTGAAAGAGAGTTTGCAAAAGCACCATTGGAAGAAAAGCTTAAATTAGCTCCCAGATAATCTACTTTTTTGTTAAAATCCTCTTTGCTCAGATTGGTTGTTCCGTTTTCGAACTGCTCAGCCATGATAGAACTTACACCGGCTACACTTCCTTCAAGAAAAGGTGGTCTGTCCATAGAAAGGGTAGTATTTACTCTCGGCAGTTTATTATTTTCCACCACCATTACCGTAAGGCCGTTGCTCAGCTGGAAAGTTTTTGGTTTTGCAATGTTGATGGCAGGAGTAGGTCCCGGCTTCGGCATTGCATTAAGGTCAATTTTTTGTGCTGAAACCGTTCCTGCGAATAAAAACGCTGCAGCTATATATGTTAATTGCTTTTTCATTTGTAAAAATTTAATTTTTAATAATCATCTTTCAAACCTGAGTTTTAAATGATTACTTTTTTTCAGGAACGTAATTAATGATTACCCTTTGATTAGAATTCAGATATTTCTTGGCAGCGTTTTGCAGATCTTGTTTCGTGATCGATCTGTAGATGTCAATTTCCTTATTGATCAGGTTGGTATCACCCATCAGCACATGATTGGTAGCCAATGAAGCAGCAATTCCCTGAATACTAGAGTTGGCATTTACAAACTGATTCTCATACTGATTCTGAAGTTTCTGATAATCCTCCTCAGAGATCAGGCCTGTCTGCAGTTTTTTGATTTCTGTATCGATATCAGCCTGCAAAGTCTGCTTTGTCGTCTGTCCCATCGGGATTGCGAAGAATGCAAAAATACTGTAATCTTCAAGACCCTGGTTGAAAGCCTGTACGGCAAGTGCTTTTTTATCCTGATCCACCAGTTTTTTGTATAAAACAGATGATTTACCATTGCTCAGGTAAGAAGAAAGCATATCAAGAACATACGCATCCTTTTCTTTATTGGCAGGTGTTCTGTATGCAAAAATATACGCAGGAAGCTGAATGTTCGGGTCTGTAGCCGTTACCTCTTTTTCCTGAGTGATAGGAGCGTCTTTCGGGAAATCTTTCGGATAAAGCGTTCCTTTTTGAATTCCTCCGTAATATTCCTGGATCCATTTTTTAGTTTGCTCAGGCTTAATGTCTCCTGCAACCACTAATGTAGCATTGTTCGGAACATAATATTTTTTATAAAAAGCCTGGAACTCTTCCAGCTTTGCAGAGTTAAGATCTTCCATAGAACCGATCGTAGGCCAGTTGTACGGGTGATTGGTAAATAAATTTTTCTGAATGGTAGGGAAAAGATTTCCATAAGGCTGGTTATCCATTCTTAATCTTTTTTCCTCTTTTACAACCTCTCTCTGAGTATCTACTCCCACCTGGTTGATCAAAGCATGGCGCATTCTTTCAGCTTCCATCCAAAGACCCAGCTGCTCGTTATTCGAAGGGAATGTTTCATAATAATACGTCCGGTCATTCGTAGTGTTTGCATTATTTTGTCCTCCGTTTGAAGAAACGATCTTGAACCATTCACCTCTTTTGATATTGGGTGTTCCCTCAAATAAAAGATGTTCGAAAAAATGGGCAAAACCTGTTCTTCCCTTTACTTCATCCTTAGCACCTACATGATACATGACCCCAGTAGTGACTACCGGCGCAGAATTATCCTGGTGAAGAATTACGTGAAGACCGTTTGGCAGGTCATATTCTTCGAATTTAATTTGCTGTGCATTCAGGATCATTCCGAAGAAAGATGCTGCTGCAACAGAAAGAAGTCGCTTTTTCATAAAGTAGAAATTGTTTTGGATAAATTAGTAACAGAAACGAAGCATTTGTTACATAATTACTCTACTTTTTTATTGATTTATTTGTGAAATTTATAAGTCTACAGTTTTGTAAACCGGAAGATATCCAATACAAAAACAAAAATGATGGCAGCGAATACTTCTGATTAAAACTGTTTTGGCCCTTAAGAACAGGCTGTCCAATTTTTTACTTTCTATAAATTAAACTCATAATTTGAATTGTCCTTTGAATACATTAATTTTGTGTTCCCAAAATTTTTGCAGTATGGATTATCTGAAAGGACTCAATGAATCACAATATGAAGCCGTTACCTCTCTACAGGGACCATTGATGGTGCTTGCAGGGGCGGGTTCCGGAAAGACACGTGTGCTTACCATGCGTATTGCCCACCTGATCCACAACGGAATTGATCCTTTTAATATTCTGGCACTAACTTTTACCAACAAAGCGGCCCGCGAAATGAAGGACCGTATCGCGAAAGTAGTGGGGGACAGCAACGCAAGAAGCTTATGGATGGGAACTTTCCACTCGGTTTTTGCAAGAATTCTGAGAATTGAAGGTCATTATCTGGGTTATCCGTCCAATTTTACCATCTATGACCAGCAGGATGCCCTGAATGTCATCAGAAAAGTTCTTAAAGACATGAATATCGATGCCGATCTTTATAAACCTAAAAAAGTTCAGGCAAGAATTTCAACATACAAAAACAATCTGATCACGGTAAAAGCTTATTTCAACAATCCTGAACTGATGGAAGCTGATGAAAAAGCCAACATGAAATTCATCGGGAAGATCTACCAGAAATATGTAGAGGCATGCTTCAAGAACGGAGCCATGGATTTTGATGATTTACTTTTGAAAACCAATGAATTATTAACCCGTTTTCCGGAAGTGCTGGCCAAATATCAGGACAGGTTCAGGTATATCATGGTAGATGAGTACCAGGATACCAACCATTCCCAGTATCTTATTGTGAAAGCGCTGGCTTCAAAATTTGAGAATATCTGTGTGGTAGGGGATGATGCACAGTCCATCTATTCCTTCCGAGGTGCGAATATTTATAACATCTTAAATTTCAAGAAAGATTATCCTGATGCCATAACAGTTTCCCTAGAGCAGAATTACCGCTCGACTCAGAATATTGTGAATGCAGCCAATGTTGTCATAGCAAAAAATTTACAGCAGTTTAAAAAGAATGTTTTCAGCGATAACGAAGAAGGAGATAAGATCAAAATATACCGTTCCCTTTCCGATGCTGATGAAGCGAATTTTGTGGCCGGAAATATCTGGGAACTTAGAAATACCGACCAGAGAAAATACAGTGATTTTGCGATCTTGTACAGAACCAACTCGCAGACCAGAGCATTTGAAGATGCGCTGAGACGTAAAAATATTCCGTATAAGGTTTACGGAGGGCTTTCTTTCTATCAGAGAAAAGAGGTGAAAGACCTTATCGCTTACCTGCGTCTTCTGATCAATGAAAATGACTCGGAGGCATTGATGAGGATCATCAATTACCCTACAAGAGGAATTGGGGAAACCACACAGAATAAACTGATTGTTTTTGCAGATTCTCATAATGTGACCATTTCACAGGTGCTGGGTAATCTACCGATGTATGCTCAGCAATTGGGCTTAAACAATGGTGTTTTAACCAAACTGAATGATTTCTGGTCCATGATCAAAGCCTTCCAGGTATTGCTGAAAACTGACACGGCTTATAGTGTGGCCATGGAAGTCGCCAAACGCAGCGGACTGATTAAATTCTTAAAAGACGACCAGACTCCTGAAGGGATTTCCAGGGTAGAAAACGTACAGGAATTGATGAACTCTATGCAAGGATTTATTGAAGAGCAGATGCAGCTGGAAGATGGTGACCCGAGCCTTCCGAATTTCCTTGAGAATATTGCCCTTTCTGCCGATACGCAGGATAAAAATACGGATGAGGATATGGTTTCTTTAATGACCATTCACCTATCCAAGGGGCTGGAATTCCCAGTGGTACACCTTGTGGGGCTTGAAGAAAACCTTTTCCCAAGCTTTATGAGTTCAGCAACAAGGGAAGATCTGGAAGAAGAAAGACGTTTATTTTATGTGGCACTGACAAGAGCGGAAAAGCAGGTGTTTTTCTCTTACGCGGTTTCGCGCTTCCAATGGGGGAAAATTACGGATGCAGAGCCCTCAAGATTCTTGAGCGAAATTGATGATGAATATATTGAATTCTTAAATCCCGCTCTAGAAAAGAGGTTTATCAATAATACAGGAATCAAATCCAATATTTTTGATGAGCATCCTTCCGAACAAAAAGCATTCAGAAGAGTTGAAAAGAAAACCATTGACAAAGGAGATGGCTCAAAACCTGCACCGGAAGTCAGAAAACTGAAACCTGTAAGCACTGCAAAAATTATCAATCCAAGTGGTGCTTCTTCACAGGATATTGAAGTCGGAGATAAGGTAAGACACGACCGTTTCGGGATTGGAGAAGTTTCTTTCCTGGATGGTACAGATCCGCAGAACATTAAAGCCAAGGTGATTTTCATTCATGAAGGAGAGAAAAACCTTATTCTGAAATATGCTAAGCTTACAAAAATATAACAGTTGATTTTCAGCACAGAAGCTGAGGAGAATATTTTATAACGGATTCCATTTTTGGATTCCGTTTTTTTATTCAAACGCAAGATAGCACGAATGTATTTTGCGATCCTGGTGGCATTTGTGAAAAATTAGTATCATTCGTTTTTAAAACAACAATAGAAGAAAGCTATCTTAAATTTTCATAAAACAAAAGTCTATTATCTTTGTAGACTAGTAAATTTATTCTACATTTGCCACTCAAAAAACATAAACTATTTAATTGATGAAGGGTATGAAAAATAAAAAGACCATTTTGTCAGCTTCAGTTCTTTTTTTCCTCGGAACATATGCTTTCGGGCAGGAAAAAGAAAAAGACAGCGTGAAAACCAATAATGTAGAAGAAGTAGTGGTGCTGGGCTCAAGAGCCGGTGCACGATCCAAAACAGACAGCCCGGTTCCTGTGGATGTCTTCAATATAAAAGAATCATCGGTAATTCTTCCACAATCCAGTATAGGACAAATTCTGAACGCAGTGGCACCATCATTTACCTCTACCATTCAGACCAATTCAGATGGAACAGACCATTTGGATCCGGCTCAGCTGAGAGGATTGGGGCCGGATCAGGTGCTGGTTTTGGTGAACGGAAAGAGAAGGCATACCTCAGCGTTGGTCAATGTCAACGGAACACCGGGAAGAGGAACGGTAGGCACCGATTTGAACTCCATTCCTTCTTTTGCATTAAACAGGATTGAAGTATTACGTGACGGTGCTTCAGCTCAGTATGGATCCGATGCTATCGCAGGTGTTATCAACCTTGAACTGAAAAAAGATATTGGTAAACTGACGGGGCAGGTGAGCTATGGCGGAAATTTAACCCCAACGGCAAATGACCATACGGGAGATTTTGACGGACAGAATATTCAGGTGGATCTTAATTATGGAAATAAGATAGGAAATAAAGGCGGTTTTTATAACGTCACATGGTCTTCACAGTTCAGGAATCCTACTTTCAGGGCCGGTGCAGAAAGCGGGGCAATTTATAATGCGTACAATGCAATTGAAAAACGGGCTCAGAATGATGGGGTAAACCTTTCTTCTCTCTTTTCAAATATTAACAATGTTCCCAATTCCCAACAGCTGATTAATTATATTCATCAGTATGCTCAGGGTGTAAGCTATTTTTCTCCGGATCTTCAGAACCAGATTCAGGGAGCTAATACCATTAGTGCTTTATAAGTACTTTTGAAGGGTGATTTTACTGATCAGGAACTGGCTTACAGAGGGCTGAGCAGAAAAGATTTCAATATGCAGGTAGGACAGTCTAAGCTGAACAACCACCAGCTTTTTGCCAATATTGAAGTTCCGATTAATGACAATTGGAAAGTATATTCTTTCGGTGGATACAGCTTCAGGCATGGCAGTTCAGGAGGATTTTACAGAAAACCGAACCAAAGCAGAACGTTTACAGGACTGTATTCAGACGGTTATCTTCCTCAGATCGGAACGGATATTCAGGATCTGTCACTTTCAGCCGGAATTAAAGGAAACTGGGACGGCTGGAATATTGACTTTAGTAATACATTCGGACAGAACTCATTTACCTATAATATCAGCAATACTGGAAATACTTCATTACGTTTCGCATCTCCCGATGAGTTTGATGCAGGAGGTTTAAGATTTTCCCAGAACACGATCAATTTAGATTTCTCAAAAAAATATGATGTATGGAGCGGAATTAATATTGCCTTCGGAGCAGAGCACCGCTATGAGAATTTTAAAATAACACCGGGAGAGGAAGCTTCTTACGCAACTTATGATGCAGCAGGAAACGTGTGGAATAATACAAGCCCGAGAGCAACGGATTTCTTTGGAAATGCACTTCCCGGAGGTTCGCAGGTTTTCGGAGGTTTTCGGCCTGTTAATGCTGTAGACAAGAACAGACAGGCCGTGGCAGCGTATGCTGATGTTGAATTCAATTTTACCAATTGGTTATTAGTGGATGCAGCAGCGAGATATGAAAACTATTCAGATTTTGGATCTACTTTCAATTATAAACTGGCTTCAAGAATAAAGGTAGCTCCTGATTTTAATGTAAGGCTGGCTGGTTCTACAGGATTCAGAGCGCCTTCCATCCATCAGATTTATTATAATGTGACGTCAACTCTATTTACGAACAGTCAGCTTTTGGAAGTGGGAACATTCAGCAATGATTCAGAAATTGCAGGCTTACTGGAAATGCCAAAACTGAAGCAGGAAACTTCCAAATCTGCCAGTGTAGGATTTACCTACAGAATTCCTTCTGCCAGACTTACTTTTACTGCAGACGGATATTTTACAAGAATCAACAACAGGATCATTCTTACGGACCAGTTCTTAAGATCAGATGTTCCGGCTGCCGCACAGGCTGCTTTTGATGCCGAGGGAATTAATGGAGCACAGTTTTTTACCAATGCCATTGATACGGAAACAAAAGGAGTAGATGTGGTGATTTCCCATACTGCAAGATTTTCAGGGGTTAAGCTTGATAATAATTTCGCGGTTAATATTAGTGAGACAAGGAAAGTGGGAGATACCCATTCTTCAGGACTTTTGCGGTCACCTAACCTTGAGAAGATCTATTTTTCAGAAAAGTCAAGAGTATACCTTGAAGAGGCAGTTCCAAGGGTAAAAGCAAGCTTATCGCATACGCTTTCCTGGAAGAAGGCGAGTATCTATCTTAGAAATACCTATTTCGGAAAAGTGACGGGTGCAGATATTATTGATGCCAACGGTGACGGGCTTACCGGGTTTAATGAACATCAGCAAATCGGAGACAAGATCATTACCGACCTTTCACTGGCCTACCAGTTTACAAAAAATGTAGGACTGACTGTAGGGGTGAACAATCTTTTTGATATTTATCCTGATAAAAACCTTACTGCATCCACAAACAATGACCAGTTTATCTATTCCCGCTCAACTTCTCAGTTTGGACAGAACGGAAGGTATGTGTTCACAAGACTTAACTTCAATTTTTAAATAAATAATAATTAGTAAACAAAACAGTCCGGACCATCCGGACTGTTTTGTTTTTAATATTTTACCTGATTATCTTTCTACAAGCTCTTTTACGGCTTCTCCATAGAAGTCAATTTCGGTTGTTTTGATCTGCAGAAGCTGATACCATTTAATGAAAGCTCCGATAAATACAATGAGCATCAGGATCATAGCGGTAGCTGCCAAAGCTGCCAGCAGATACTGTTCCTTAGGAAGGTAAATTGTTGTTACCTGAATATAACCGGCCCAGAAAGTAATTCCGGCCATAAATACCCCGGGAATTGCAGAGCATAAGGCATATTTTCCTCTTTTCATCCGGATCAGCATCGTTGTACAGACAATCAGTCCGCAGGCGGCCAATAATTGGTTGCTGATTCCAAACAGCGGCCAGATACTACTTACATTACCGGTAAATACCAGATATCCCCAGGCGAAAGTAAATAAAAGGCTGCTGATGATAATGCCGGGAACCCAATTTTTGTCATTGAATTTTGGAATGAACGAACCCAGCATTTCCTGTAAAAAGAAACGGCCTACTCTTGTTCCTGCATCAATGGCAGTAAGGATAAATACAGCTTCAAACATGATGGCGAAATTATACCAATATGCCGTCAGCTGATCCATGTACGGGATCTTATTGAAGATGTGAGCCATTCCTACAGCTAAAGACACAGCTCCGCCTGTTCTCCCATGAAGTTCAATTCCTATTTTTTGTGAATAGTAATCTATATCTACACCGTGCAGTGATGGATGCGCTGCGAGAAAGGCATCATAAGATTCTTTCGGAGTATTGATAGCAAAATAATCACCAGGCATTAAAGTACATGCGGCAATTAAAGCCATTAAAGCTACAAAACCTTCCACGAGCATAGCTCCATAGCCTACAAAAAGGATTTCTTTTTCCTTATTAAGCATTTTAGGAGTTGTTCCCGTTGCAATAACTGCATGGAAACCTGAAATAGCCCCACATGCAATAACAATAAAAATAAAAGGAAGTACCGGTCCGCCTATAACGGGGCCTCCGCCATTTACGAATTCAGTGAGGGCAGGCATCTGGATTGTTGGGTGAATGACAATAACCCCTACGGCCAGCATAATGATCGTTCCTATTTTCAGATACGTTGAAAGATAATCCCGGGGTACAAGGAGTAACCAAACCGGAAGTACAGAAGCCAGAAAGCCATACAGAGGAATAGCAATGGAGATCGTTTTTATATCCCATGAAAACAGGTTGTTCATAGTTTCATTCTGCATCAGGCTGTGTCCCCCAATGATTCCTGCCACTAAAAGAATACCGCCTAAAATGCTGGCGAAAAGGACACTGTTTTTTCTGTATCTCATGATAAGGCCCATAATAACCGCAATAGGCATGGTAATGATAACGGTAAAAAGAGACCATGAAGCCTCATGCATGGCATTGATACAGGCCAATGATAAGCCAGCCAGTGTAAGGATCAGAATAAATAAAATAGCAAAACCTGCAACCGTTCCTGTAGCCCTGCCTATTTCTTTGGAGGCAATAGTTGCAAGACTTTGTCCTTTATGCCGTACTGAAGCAAATAGGACAACCATATCATGTACTCCGCCACCCAATACACATCCGATCAGGATCCATAAGGCACCGGGCAGATAACCGAACTGAGCTGCCAGTACAGGCCCTACCAATGGGCCGGCAGCTGCAATCGCAGCAAAATGATGGCCGAAAAGTACATTCTTATTGGTAGCCACATAATCTTTACCATCGGCAAATTCTACTGCCGGAGTAGTGTTTTTATCATTAAGCCTCAGTACTTTATTGGCAATGAAAATACCATAAAAACGATAGGCAATTGCAAAAACGAGTACTGATACAAAGATCAGGGTGAGCGCATTGGTGTTATTCAGAAAATCCATATCATCTGTTTTTTTTAAGGATGGATAATTAAAAATATCGGATATTTTGTTAAGAATAATTTAAACAAAAGCCAAGTTAATTATTTTATGAGTAAAAAAGATGAAATGTATATTAATCTAGCAATTTTGTAATACGTTATTGAATTTAATGAATTAGTATATTGATTTATAGTAGTTTATTTTTGGTATGGATCAGTATATGTATGTTTTACTTTTTTTGTGATGTGATGAAATCCACCATCTGGTCGGTAAGCTTATCCATATAAGCTTTATCCGTTGTTCCGAAACCGTGGATACCGTCTTGTACGATCAGCAGGCTGTTCTGAATATTTTCTCTTTTAAGCTTTCTGTGAAGTTTTTTAGACTGTTTTACAGGAACTACTTTGTCTTTATTGCCCTGAACGATTAATGTAGGAACACCGCCCGAAGCATAAGTTACCGGAGAAATGGTTTTGAAATATGCTATTGTTTCTCTTTTATCTTTTTTAATATCATACCCCGACAATCCTCTCACTAGGTCCGTTCGGAGATCCACTATTTTCTTTACTGCCAGTTCGAAAAAAAAGACAGGCACTTTTCCTAGTCGTGTATGAAGGAGTTTATTCAGATCAGTGGGTCCATAATGATCCACCACATAATTTACTTTTGCAGAATAGGATGAAAGTTCCGGACTTCCGGTAAACTGATTATCCGGTGTATAGGCCGCTAACATTGACAGATGTGCTCCTGATGAAGCACCAAAAAAACCAATATTGTTCGGATCGAAATTATACCTGGCTGCATTTTTCCTTACCCATCTCACAGCGTCTTTAGTATCCTCTAAAGGAAGCGGGAAATGGATGCTGTCATTCAGAAGAGTATAATCGATGCTGATAACTGCATACTTTTTGTCCAGGAGCTTTGAAATAAAGATTTCAATATAGTTTCCGTCTTTGATCGTTTTATCCCCTTTTACCCAGGCACCTCCGTGTACATAGATGACTACGGGTACTTTCTCGCCCGAAGCATTTACAGGACTGTAAATATCCAGCGAAAGAGGGTTTCCTTTTTTACTGGTTTTATACACAATGTTTTCTGATACCTTTGATATTTCGGGCAGAAGACTGCTTTTTTGAGGATTTGATTCAAATTGACTTTGTGAATAACTTAAATTAAAGAAGCTTAAATAGAAAATAAAAAACAGGTTTATAAAAAACCTGTAGATTGATATGTTGTTTAATGTCGATTTCATAGTATACTTTTTATAATGCAGTGTTATTTTACTAACTCTTCAAAAAGTTTACCAAATGTTTTTTCCAGGTCTTTAGATTTTCCCGGATGAGGTCTTGATGTCTGAACGGAGGAACTTCTTACAGCGGTCAGCCAGCGGAAACGATCAGGAATATCCATCAGGGCAATCGGTCCTCCTTCTTTATCTCCATTGGCAATTTTCTGGAAGCTTTTGAGATTCTGAATAACGTCATCATAATCCAGCTTGCTGTGCATCAGTCTGAATTTATCGGGACATAAGTAAAACTCTACACGGATGAATTTTTCCTTTTTGGAAAACATCACAAGGCCAATATTGAAAAATTCTTCTCTTTCAACTTTCGGTACCAGGCGTATAACAGCGTATTCGTATATTTTATCCTCTTGCATTTTTAGCTTCGTTTACAAAGATTTGAGAGTTTTCTAACCTTGTTTTCATGAACTGGAAATAGATCTCGCGGATCTCTTCAGGAGTTTCATCGGCGTCATCCCAGTGGAGCCAGTCCTCTGGAATTAAATTGACAATTTCCCTGAAAAGCTCATCGTTCAGTACTTCATGAGCAAACTTATCTGCTTCATCCAGCATTTTTGCTTTCGGGAGCAGTACATGGTCCTTCACATATTTGAACGGAGTCTTTGCAGCCGCATCAAAATTCTGCCATGAATGATGGAAATAAAACGAAGCGCCATTATCGATGACCCAAAGTTCTTTATGCCACATCAGAAGATTGGTGTTTTTAAAAGTACGGTCAATATTGGTAATGAATGCGTCCAGCCATACGATCTTTGAAGCCAGAAGAGGATCTATTTTTACCCCGGGATCATAGGTGATGGAACCGGAAAGATAATGCAGCCCCAGATTCAGGCCCTCCGAAAATTTCAGTAAATCCTGAATTTCCTCATCGGCTTCTGTTCGTCCAAAATCAACGTCCAGATTAATAAATACCAGCTCGGGAATCTTCAGACCCAAAGCTTCCGTGATCTTGCCGCCCAAAAGTTCAGAGATCAGCATCTTTACCCCGTGGCCTGCGCCCCGGAATTTCAGTACATATTTAAAATCATCATCAGCTTCTGCCAAAGCAGGAAGAGATCCGCCTTCCCTTAAAGGCAGGATGTAACGCGTGACGGTTACCGTTCTTAAATCCAGCATACCGCAAAAATAAGGTTATTTTGATTACTATCTAAGAAATTCCGGCTTAGAAGATTAACTTTTCTGGGTGAAATTTTTTTTATATATTTAGATTAAAGGAAATGCTGCTGATCCCTATTATTTAAGAATTGTAATTAAATTTTTTATATGGAATTGATAAAAAACCTTAACATAAAACTGGAAAATCCAGAAACCCGGGATTTTCTCGCTGATGCCATTTATCATGAAACTAACAACAAACTGCCGTTAGTGATCTTTGTTCATGGTTACAAAGGCTATAAAGACTGGGGGGCATGGAATCTGATGGCTGAGAAGTTTGCTGAAGCGGGTTTTTTCTTTGTGAAATTTAATTCTTCCCATAACGGAACTACCGTTGAAGATCCTCACAATTTTGGTGATCTGGAAGCTTTTGGGAACAATAATTATTCAAAAGAACTTTCCGATCTCGGTGTTGTGATTGATCATTTTGTGAAAGACCCGCATGTTGACGACCAAAGGATAATCCTGATAGGGCACAGTAGAGGAGGAGGGATTTCCATTATCAAAACATTTGAAGATGAAAGAATCAACGGACTGATCACCCTGGCAAGTGTGGATAGTTTAGACCGTTTCCCTAAAAACGGAGCCCTGGAACACTGGAAAAAGGAAGGTGTATATTATGTCCTGAACGGAAGGACAAAACAGGAAATGCCTCATTACTACCAGTTTTATGAAGATTTTGAAAAAAATATTCACCGTTTTGACGTGGAAAGAGCAACGGAAATGGCTAAAGCCTATGTGCTGATTGTCCACGGGACCCAAGACGAAAGTGTAAGTGTAAAAAACGCAGAACATCTTCATATCCTCAATCCCAACTCAGAATTGTTCCTGGTCGAAAATGCTGATCATACATTCGGATCAAAAGAGCCCTGGACAGAAAATACTCTTCCCCACAATCTGAATATCGTTACAGAAAAGTGCATCGATTTTATCAATAAAAATTTGAAATAAAATTTCAACCCACAATTTCCGGTTAAATCTGTAGATCTGTGCAATCAGGAAGTAATCTGTTAGTAATTTAATTTTTTCCGCTAAGAAATAAATAAAAAACCAGCCTTATATAGAGCTGGTTTTTATGTTGTGGAATTATTGTATTGCTAAAAGTGTCCATGCTTCTTCAATCCTGCTTTCCAGCAGTAATTTCTGAGCATCCAGATGAATATTTTCATCTGCATGGAAATCTCCTGCAGGAAGCATTTCTACATTGGCAAGCATTCCCAGATCATTTCCTGTAAATACCTTACTGTACTTAATGGAATCCGGCAAAAGATCAAAACCGATTCCTTTTGTAACCAATGGTTTCGGAACTTCAAAAAGGCTGTTTTCGTTGCTTCTGGAATACCAGTTGCCTCCTAAACGGGCTACCATATCAAGCTTTTGCTGATCCAAGTTTCCAGCTTCGTTCAGGTATTCTTCCCTGATGTGGATTTTCTGAACCTCACAGATGACAAGATTTCCTGCACCGCCCTGGTCTCCCAAAGATTTTATTTCTAACACTTTACATTCAAAGTTGACAGGACATTCTTCAATCAGTTTGGGTTGTATCAGATCTGCGTCTTTCATCGTTAAACCTGATTTAATAAACTCATTGACTCCGGTTTCGTATTCTGTAGAAGCTAAAGAAATCTGCTGTACAATTGGAAAATTTACTGTTCCTATCACTACTTCAGGAACCTCAAGAACATTTTCCAAAGTATGTTTAGTTGTATTGTCACGTACTCTTCTCGACGGCGAAAAAATCAACACCGGCGGAACTGTACTGAACATATTAAAGAAACTGAATGGTGATAAATTGATAGTTCCGTTTTTATCTACTGTAGAGGCCAGAGCAATTGGACGCGGAGATACAGCGGTCTGCATAATGGTCTGGAGCTGTACGGCAGATAGCTCGGAGGGTATTAATGTTTTCATTGTTTTCTCTTTAACAACTTAAGTGATCTTGAATATTTACCATTTAACTCAACAGACTTAAGTGTTTAATTTAATATTAAACTGTTGGAATAATTTTCCCCGAAACCTCACCAAAACCTACTCTCACGCCATCTTTTTCAGCCCAGGCTTTCATGGTCACAGTATCATTATCTTCAATGAATTTTCTTTCCTGGCCGTCTTTCAATTGCAGGGGATTTTGTCCTCTCCAGGTCAGTTCCAGCATAGATCCGAAAGATTTTGGATCACTCCCTGAAATGGTTCCGCTGGCATATAGATCTCCAACTTCCACATTACATCCGTTTACCGTATGATGTGCCAATTGCTGGGCCATATTCCAGTACATGAACTTATAATTACTTTCTGAAATAAGGTTTTCTTCACCGTTTTCAGGCTGCAGATAAACTTCAAGGTTGATATCATAATTTTTATCACCTTCAAATTTTAAATAATCTAAAACTTCAGGATCCTGCTTTGGAGAAGCTGTTCTGAAAGGTTCCAGTGCTTCAAGGGTAACGACCCACGGAGAGATAGAAGAACCGAAGTTTTTACCAAGGAAAGGTCCCAGTGGAACATATTCCCAAGCCTGGATATCTCTTGCCGACCAGTCGTTGAATACTACCATTCCGAAGATTGCTTCTTCAGCATCCTTTGTAGAAATGCTTTCACCCATTTCTGAGTTTCTGTTAAGGATGAAGGCCATTTCCAGTTCAAAGTCAAGCTGCTTGCTCGGTCCGAAAACCGGTTTTTCAGCGTCTGCAGGTTTCGTCTGGCCTTTCGGACGGTTAATTTCCGTTCCTGAAACTACAATGGATGAAGCTCTTCCGTGATAACCTACCGGAAGATGTTTCCAGTTCGGAAGCAATGCATTGGCCGGGTCACGGAACATTTTTCCAACATTCGTTGCATGCTCAATGCTGCTGTAAAAGTCTGTATAATTGGGGATGTGCACAGGCATCATCATTTTTACTTTATCAAGGTCATAGAAAGCATCTGCAATGGTTTTTTCGTCTTTTGACAGGATTGAACCTTCCTGTAGAAGCTCCTGAATTCTGGTGCGTACTACGTTTGTTACAGGTTTTCCCAGTTCAATAAACTCGTTAATGGTGTAGGCTTCAAAAATATTGTCGTCCAATCCTTCAATATTTTCAAAATATCCAAGATCATAAAGGGTGGCAAGGTCAACGACCTGATCTCCGATCCTTGTACAGCATCCGATATATTCTTTATTAAAAACTGCTACTCCGAAAGGAATATTATGTATAGAAAAGTCTGAATCTGAAGAATATTCTACAAATGATTTCATAATTTTTTGAAATTAAATTAAAATGGTAAGATAGCAAAATCCATAATCTGCTATCCCAGTTCTTGGGAATTATTTCTTTTTGGAATAAGAGGCTTCATCTATCCATCTGTCCTTGGTATTAACATCAATAAGGTACAGGATATTATCCTGCCTAGTCAGCAGCAAAGTTTTGGTTACAGGCATCGGAACTTTTTTGTTTTCAAGTTTGTCTGCTCTCAGAGAAAGGATATTTTTTTTCCTGATGATATCTCCTGTAAAAACATTTGAGCTGCTTTCGCCGGTAGCTTTGTCATCAAAAACTTCTACATAGGTAGCTTCTTTTCCTTTAATAACAATAAAGTCTCTTTCCGTGTGATCCTCTGCATCTTTAATGAAGACAAACTTCTTGTTGTCAATATTTACATTTTCAAGATGCTGATTGATCCCTTTTCTTTCTTCCAGACGGTTAAGGATCTCATTAAGGGTTCCATACTGAGCCTGAAGCCCTAGTGTTCCAAAAAATAAAATCCCGATAAAAAATTTTCTCATAATGTGTGTTTTAAAAAAAAGTTTTGTCAAGACTCCTCATCCTGACAAAACTAGTATTCTATATTTAAATTAAAGATTTCCTCTTCTTTCCTGCTCTCTTTCCAGTGCTTCGAATAACGCTTTGAAATTTCCGGCGCCAAAACTCTGTGCACCGTGTCTTTCAATGATTTCGAAAAACAGAGTAGGACGGTCTTCTACAGGCTTCGTAAAGATCTGAAGTAAGTATCCTTCTTCATCATGATCAATAAGGATGCCTAAGTCTTGTAATTTTTTAAGATCTTCATCAATATGGCCAACTCTTTCAGGAACCATATCATAGTAAGCCTCTGGTGGAGCGGAAAGGAACTCTACCCCACGTTTTTTTAATTCGGTTACCGTATGGATGATATCTTTTGTAGCTACAGCGATATGCTGTACACCCTCTCCTTCATAGAAATCAAGATATTCTTCTACCTGAGACTTCTTTTTGCCTTCTGCAGGTTCATTGATCGGGAATTTCGCAAATCCGTTTCCGTTGGACATTACTTTAGACATCAATGCAGAATATTCTGTATTGATCTGCTTGTCATCGAAAGAAAGGATGTTCACAAAGCCCATTACTTTTTCGTACCACTCTACCGTAGGGATCATTCTGTTCCAGCCTACGTTTCCTACACAGTGATCTACATATAACAAACCTGTCTCTTCAGGGTTATAGTTGCTTTCCCACTTTTCGTATCCGGGCATGAACGCTCCATTATAGTTTTTTCTTTCAATAAACATGTGGATTGTTTCTCCGTATGTATAAATTCCGGACATTCTTACCTCACCGTTCTCGTCTGTTAAAGTTACAGGTTCCAGATATGGTTTTCCGCCTCTATTGGTTGTTTCTTCAAAAGCTTTATAAGCGTCATCTACCCAAAGTGCCAAGATTTTCACTCCATCACCATGCTTTTTTACATGCTCGCTGACAGGTGAATCGGATTTAAGCCCTGTTGTTAATACCAGTCTTATTTTTCCTTGTTGGAGAACATAAGAGGCACGGTCTCTTACTCCTGTTTCAGGACCAGCATATGCTACAGACTGAAAACCGAAGGCGGTTTTATAATAATGGGCAGCCTGTTTAGCATTTCCTACATAAAACTCAATGTAATCTGTACCGTTGATCGGTAAAAAATTCTCAGCTTGAGCAATTTTTTCGGCAAATGTAAGTGTTGACATATTTCTATTTTACTTTTATTTTTATGTATGCAAATTACAAAAATCTTAGAAATAGCGAAAGTATTGAAATGGATTCCTTGAATATAGTTAACATAAAGTTAAAAAAGAGTTCATTTAAGTATATTTAAGTTTTCTTATAACAGAATTTGATATCTATCTTTGAGATACAAAGAACAAGTGAAAAAAAAATATTTTCGAAACAGGAAAGCCGTAGAAATTTTCTACGGCTTTCTTATTTATCGATTTCGACTTTTTTGTTGAGTCTTCCAGCATCAGGATTATAGTTGTCCCAGATCTTCCAGACATTGTCTATTTTACGGATAAAATAGATTTGGGTATTGAGCTGGTTCACGAAATGTTCCTCGCCGGTTTCACCTACTTTGAACAAAAGATTCCAGAATTCCTGGGTTTCCAATATTTTTTTATCGGGTTCATCAGTAACAAGATGAATGTCGAAAACTTCATAATTGGAACGGTTGTTTTTAGTGACTAACTGAAAATCTCTTTCACACAATTCCCTGCTGAACTCTGAAGCTCTTTCTAAAAATGGAGAACCGTCAAATACAAGGTCTTTGAAAATTTCCGTTTTATGATTCGGAAAATTTTTGTAAAATTCAAATGCGGTGGCACAGTAGTCATACACCATTTTTGTTAGAAATTCAAGACCGTCTCCTAACTCTTTTTCCTTATTGTTTAGTTTTAGTGACTGTATATAATCATTTAAATCTTTATAGCCCAGGAAGATACAGATCTTGTCCAGGGTTTTCAGAAACCTGAGGTCATTGTGGGTTTTGTCCTGATAATCATTTTCAAAAAAACGCTGGAGAGTAACATGTGATATTGTATTTCCTATTTCAAATTTTTTCCCGCCTTTCAGCTCTTCAGCATCAGATAACTCATCTTTTATAATTTCGGAAAGAATAATATAATGGCTTCTTTTCCATTCACTCACATTTCCCAAGACAGAATTTCTTACTTTCGAATGCTTTTCAACTTCCTCTCTTATAGAATTATATATAGTTTTCAATTTCCTTTGGTTTTGAATCAGTTTATCAAAAACACTGCCAAAATGTTAAAGCTTTTCTAAGATTCGTTTTGTTTTTGTTACTAATTTGTTGATGTCATTTATGAAAAATATTCACCAGAAAATGTGGTTATGAAATTTATTATTGTTTAAAACGTTCATAAGCAGCTCTTTCCAGCATCTCCCTGTCGTCAGGATGAGCAATACTGATCAGTTCCTGGGCTCTTTGGCGGAGATTTTTACCATATAAATAAGCTGTGCCATATTCTGTGACTACATAATGAATATGCCCTCTTGTTGTTACAACACCAGCACCTTGTTTAAGAAAAGGTACTATTCTTGAAACTCCTTTTTTGGTTCTTGAGGTAATGGCAATAATTGGTTTTCCATCCTCACTTAGGGCTGCCCCTCTCATAAAATCCATTTGGCCTCCGATTCCGCTGTACTGCAATGTTCCGATGGAGTCTGCACATACCTGTCCCGTGAGATCAATTTCAATAGCAGAATTGATAGCGACCATTTTCTTGTTTCTCATGATATTGATCGGGAAGTTCACATCGCTAACGTCTTTGAATGCGAAAACAGTATTGTCATCCACATAATCATAGAGTTTTCTTGTTCCGAAGCAGAAGCTTGTGATGGTTTTATTATCGTTATATCCTTTATACTTGTTATTGATCACGTCATTCTGGATCAAGTCTATAACTCCATCACTAAGCATTTCTGTATGAACCCCCAGATCTTTATGATTGGTTAAACATTTTAGAACTGCATCAGGAATGGTTCCGATACCCATTTGCAGTGTTGACCTATCTTCAATAAGTTCTGCTACATTTTTCCCCACAAGCATTTCCTCCGGACCTACCTTCGAACCATAATCTACAGTTGGAAGCTCTTCTTCATGCCATACCAGCTTATGAATCCTGCTGATGTGGATCATTCCGTCTCCATGCGTTCTTGGCATCAAAGGGTTGACAATGGCAACGATAAGTTTAGCTGTATCAACAGCTGCCCTTGCAACATCTACAGAAGTTCCTAAGGTACAGAAACCATGTCTGTCCGGTGGAGAAACGGTTACCAGAGCAACATCCAGCGGCAGAATATTTTTTCTGAACAGAATAGGAATTTCGCTTAGAAAAACGGGAACAAAATCTCCCCGGTCCGAGTTCACAGCATCCCGCACAGGTGTTGATACGAATAATGAATTAACAAAAAAGCTGTTTTTATATTCAGGTTTTGCAATTTCTACATTTCCCTGTTGGGTAATGGAAACCATTTCTACATTTTCCAGACGGTGGGACTGCCTGGCCAACTCGTCAATAAGATAATTCGGGGTACAGGCACTCCCGTGGAAAAATACTCGGTTTCCGCTTTTTACTGTATATATAGCTTCTTCTGCACTAATATAATTGTACATAATGAAATTTTTATGAGTGATTTTTTTATTCCTGAGAACGGTCTTCCATGGTTTTATCGGATTCCTCCAGCCATGAGGTTTTGTATGAAGGATCTTCCACTTTTAATGCTTCCTCTGTAATTTTTAATGGACGGAAAGGATCCACCATTACGGCATATTCCTCAGTGAATTTTTTACCGATGCTTCTCTCCATTGCTCCCGGATGAGGTCCGTGTACGATTCCTCCTGGGTGCAGGGTAAAGTCCATCAGATCAATATGATTACGGCTCATGAAATCACCTTCCGTATAGAACAGAACCTCGTCAGAATCAATGTTCGAGTGGTTATAAGGTGCCGGAATAGCCAGTGGATGATAGTCATACATTCTGGCGCAGAATGAGCAGACTACAAAATTATGGCCTTCAAAATTCTGGTGTACCGGTGGTGGTTGATGAATTCTTCCAGTGATCGGCTCAAAGTTTTTAATATTGAATTTATAAGGATAAAAATATCCGTCCCATCCTACAACATCAAACGGGTGCGTTGCATAGATGAAATCTGTGATCTGGTTTTCTTTTTTTACTTTAATTAAAAATTCTCCTTTTTCATCTTTAGGTTCTTTAAAAACCGGCGCGATCATATCTCTTTCGCAGAAAGGCGAATGTTCCAGCAGCTGTCCGAATTCATTCCGGTATCTTTTCGGGGTGTAAATAGGAGAGTGGCTTTCAAGAACAAAAAATACGGTGTCATCCGATTTCAGTTCCACCTGATAGATGGTTCCTCTGGGAATGATAAGATAATCACCGGTAACAAATTCCAGATCTCCAACGAATGTTTTCAGTATTCCTGTTCCCTGGTGAACGTATAAAAGCTCGTCACATTCAGCATTTTTGTAGAAATAATCCATAGACTTTCTGGGTTTTGCCAATCCCATTTTCAGGTCATTGTTCATCAGAAGGATCTTTCTGCTGTCCATGAAATCATCTTCCGGTGTTACATTCATTCCCTTGAACATTCTCGGAGCGACGTTTTTTTCCACCGCAATCTTTGGTGTTACATCTTTCGCTGGCCCTATCGATTTGATCTGTGTAGGGCGGTGTGTATGATAGAGCAGTGAGGAAATTCCGTGAAAGCCTTCCGTTCCGAAAAGCTGTTCATAGTAAAATTTATCTTCCGGCGATTTGAAAATCGTATGTCTTTTTTGTGGGATATTACCCGCTTGATGATATCTCATTTTACTTTTATATGTAGTTTCTCAAATTTAATCATTTTTCATGAATTGATTCCAACAACATTTGTCATGGTGTTTTGTAATTCAAAAATAATTGTTAGATTTGTCTAACAATTATAATTTCATGAAGCGAATACTATTTTCTGTTACTTTTTTATCTTCTTTTTGTTTTTCTCAGGAAACAGACAGCCTGGATGTACAGCAAACTATAAAAACTGATTCCGCAACAATTCCCAAAGCAAAAATCAGAACGAGTACTATTGAAGATGTTGTTATTACCGGAACCATAAAGCCTTTCAGCAGATCAAAAAGCCCTGTAGCCGTAGAAGTTTACAGTCAGAAATTTTTTCAAAAAAATCCAACTCCGAGTATTTTCGAAGCTATTGCGATGGTCAATGGGGTAAAACCACAGCTCAATTGTTCGGTATGTAACACGGGTGATATTCATATCAACGGTCTGGAAGGGCCCTATACGATGATCTTAATCGATGGAATGCCTATTGTTAGCTCACTTTCTACAGTATACGGGTTGAGTGGAATTCCCAACAGCCTTGTTGACAGAATTGAAGTGGTAAAAGGTCCCGCTTCTTCTATTTACGGCTCTGAGGCAATGGGCGGAGTAATTAATATCATTACCAAAAATGCACTTACCGCTCCTAAATTAAGTGTAGATCTGATGACGAGCACCTGGAGTGAAAATAATCTTGATGTTTCAACGAAATTTAATATTGGGAAAAATGCTGCGTCTTTACTGAGCTTCAATTATTTCAGCTTTAAAGAAAAGATAGATCAGAACAAAGACAATTTCACGGATGCAGCATTACAAAGCCGGTTTTCTGTTTTTAATAAATGGAATTTTAAAAGAAAGGAAAATCGGCAGGCAAGTTTTGCGATGAGATATTTGTACGAAGACCGGTTTGGCGGTGAAATGCAGTGGAACAGATCTTTCCGTGGAAGTGGTGATGTATACGGAGAAAGTATTTATACCAACAGAGCAGAAGTTTTTGGACTGTACCAATGGCCTTTAAAAGAATATATCGTTACCCAGTTTTCTTATAATTATCATGACCAGAATTCTTTTTATGGGAGTAATCCGTATGATGCATTGCAAAAAGTGGCTTTTGCTCAAACCTATTGGAGCAAAAAACTTGGAAAGCATGATCTGACAGGAGGAGTTACTTTCAAAAGAACATTCTATGATGATAATACCCCAGGAACTTTATCCGGGGACGGAATCACCAATGCACCGATGAAATCACCGATCTGGGGAGCTTTTGTGCAGGATCAGTGGGAAATTAATGACAGGCATACTTTACTGGTAGGCTACCGTTTCGATTATGACAAAATCCATCATGAAGTGCATTCCCCAAGGCTGGCATGGAAATTTTCCCCGAATCCTTACCATACATTGCGATTCAATTTTGGAACAGGATTCCGGGTGGTCAATCTGTTTACAGAAGACCATGCTGCCCTTACCGGCTCTCGTGAGGTGGTGATCCGGTCGGATCTGAAGCCTGAGAGATCAGTCAACGGTAATCTGAATTATATCTGGAAAATTCCCGTGGGAAGTCGCATGCTTCAGCTTGATGCCTCCGCATTTTATACCTATTTCAGCAATAAGATCGTAGGCGATTTTGATACTGATCCGGATAAAATTATTTATGATAATCTTAATGGGTACGGAATTTCTAGGGGAGCTTCATTGAATGTGGATTTCAGTTTCAGCTTTCCTTTAAGTGTAAATTTAGGAGTGACCTATCTGGACGTTTATCAGAAATTTGACGGAGATGATAAAAAATCACAGCAGCTGCATGCCCCGAAATGGAGTGGAACTTACAACCTCTCTTATAAGTTTGCGAATAACCTGACTGTAGATTTTACAGGCCAATTCTATGGCCCGATGAGGCTTCCGGTATTACCGAACGATTACCGGCCGGAATATTCACCTTTCTATTCCTTAGCCAATATCCAGGTTTCAAAAAGTTTCGGTTCCGGCTTTGAGGTGTATTGCGGAATTAAAAACCTGTTCAATTTTACCCCGAAAGATCCTTTGATGAGACCTTTTGATCCATTTGATAAATATGTGAATGATCCTGTAAGCAACCCAAATCATTATACTTTTGATACGGCTTACGGATATGCACCGATGCAAAAGATCAGAGGTTTTCTGGGAATAAAATATACTTTGAAATGAAAACTTTTATTTTATTTTTAATGTCAGTGCCCTGTTTTTATCTGTCTCAGATGAGGACAGGCACTTTTTCTGATCTTGAAACAGCCCTGAAAAAAGATCCGAAACCGATTATAATCCATATGTATACGGAATGGTGCTCAGTGTGTAAAATAGAGAAACATGCTTTGAATAAGGACAAAGAAACCGTAGATCTGATCAATGAAAAATTTTATCTGGTCAATTTTGAAGCTGAGAAAACGAAAGAAAAAATAATTTTTTTGGGACAGGAATTTGAGTATCTGCCGAATGGAAGCTCCGGGATTCATGAATTGGCACTGGCTTTATCTAAAAATAAAGATCAGCCTGTTTATCCTTTGTGGATCGTTTTAGATAAGGACCAGAAGCTAGTATATTATCATGAAGGTCTGATGACTCCTGAAATAATGAAGCAGAAACTTTTGGAAATTTCTGCTTTGTAGTTGATTTTTCTATTGGTTTACGTAACCGCAAAGTTAAATTGTACTGTGAGAAAAATCCTTAAATTTTTCAAGCTTTAAACTGAATTCTCCGCATCAATCAAAATGGCAAGCTGAATACACATCTCATCCGACCTGTTGCTCCAAGCATGATTGGTTCCTCTCTGGATAACAATATCTCCGGATTTGAGAAGCGTTTCCTCTTCTTCCATTACCATATAAAGTTCCCCTGAAAGGATAATAATATAGTCTAAAGTCTGTGTCTGATGCATCATAGGATGGGGTGCTCCCACTTTGAATTCTACCCCCAAGTCTTTATCCGGTGGAATGACTACATAGCGGAAATAGGTTCCGTTTTTAGGGGTTTGCGGAAATCCTGTATTGGGAATTCTGGTCTCAAAGTCTAATCCTGCCGGCATTTTCTGGGTATTCCAAATGTCTGAAATAATCAGGCCGGGAAGATGTTCCACTACATTTTCTGTCTGCTGGTCTTCAATAATAACAGATTTTCCGTCTTTGATTCCTGTGACAACGCGTCTCGGTATTTTGTTCATATCTTAATGTTTCATAATAAGTTTATGGCCTTGAGTCTGATTGTTTTTAAGAATGGAATGGGCTTTTAAAACAGTATTCAGAGAAAGATCTCCTATGATTTTATGGTTTGGCGGGCTGATCGTTCCATTCTCTATAAGTTTCGAAATTTTCTCTAAGTTTCCTTTGTAATACTGATAATCTTTGTTTATGCTGTAGGAATAATTGGAAATATTTATGATCACGATTCCTTTATTGAAAAGAATTTCGTGGGCATCCTTAGAGATCAGAGCGGTGACATCTGCATATGTACCGTTGATTTTCAAAACTTCTGCTGTAATTTCAGACATATAATTTCCCACAAGATCAATTCCAAAATCAAAAGGTTTATCATCATTCGCTTTTAACAGCTTAGCGTCAAGATTTTCTTCTTTATAACTGATGATCTGATGATTTTTTAAGCCCAGCCCAAGGAGGATCTGCCTGTTTTCTTCACTTCCGACGGTGGCTGTAATTTTCTGATGATGATTAGCCATTAAAAATTTGATTACAAAAGAACCGACTCCACCTGTTGCCCCGGTCACCAGAACAGAATCATCATGGTTCAGCTTTAAACGGTTAAAAATTTGTAAGGCAGTAAGTCCGGCAGAAGGAATGCCAGCAGCCTGTTCAAAAGAAATATTTTTAGGTTTAAATGCCACAATAGCTTCTGGAACCGCAATGTATTCGGTATAGGTACCGCCACTTCCCATGGATCCGCTTCCGCAGAATACTTCGTCTCCAATGTTGAACTGATGGGCATCTGCTCCTTTTTCAACCACAATTCCTGATAATTCACGGCCTAAAATGGATGATTTGAGAAGTTTCCGTTCCAGCTCGTTTTCAATCATCTGGTAGTCGATAGGATTGAAACCGCTGGCTTTGATCCGGATTAAAACTTCATGATTTTTAGGTGTAGGTTTTTCTATCACAGCATCTTCAAGCTGGAAATTTTTATTTAATGCAATGGCTTTCATAAAAGTAATTTGATGAACAAATGTAGAAAGAGAATAGTTTATATTTGCTACCAGTTAACTATTGGTAACTAGTTACCTAAATGATACTATTATGGCAAAAATTATTGAAAACGGTCTCGAAAGAGAAGCCAGCTGCACAGAAGAATTATTCGCCATGCGCGACAGTCTGGATGTTTTGGGCGGAAAGTGGAAGCTGATGATTTTACGTTACCTGACCAACAGAACCGACCAGCAGATTCATTTCAAAAAACTGCAACGGGGAATTGACGGTATTTCAGCCAAAATGCTCAGCAAAGAGCTGAAAGAGCTGGAAGTGAATCTTCTGATCACAAGAACCATTCAGGATACCAAACCGATTACAGTGGTCTATGCTGTTACGGAATACGGAAAATCAGTTTTACCGGTAACTGAAACTCTTGTGAATTGGGGAATCATTCACAGAAAGAAGATTAAAGAGTCGATGAGTGATAATTAAGATTGAAAGATTTAAAAATTATTTGCCATTGCAAACCTTGGTGAAGCAATTTCAAATACCTCATTTCCTGAGACTGTTTCGTCTCTTCGATCACTGCACTGACAAATTACTTTAAAAGAACAGCAATAATGGCCAGTATCGCCGGCAATGCCTGTACAAAAAATATCCTTTTTGTTGCAGAAATAGCCCCATAAATTCCGGCTATAGCTACACATCCTAAAAAGAACAGCGCAATATTATCCTGCCATTTGGGATCTTCAATTAAAAAAGACCAGATCAGTCCTGCAGCAAGAAAACCATTATACAGTCCCTGATTGGCGGCAAGCCCTTTCGTAGGCTTAAACATTTCTGCCGGCAGTGCGGCTTTAAATACTTCTTTTCCTTTGGTTTCCCAGGCGAACATTTCCATCCACAGGATATAAAGATGTTCCAGTGCAACGATGGCAATCAGAATTTTAGCAACGAGTTCCATGATTTAATGTTTTTGACATTGTAAAACTAAAAAAATAAAGTTAAGTTTGGTTACTCAATTGCAAAGATGGATACTTTCAAAGCACATTTAAATAAATTTATTACGGTCACAGATGAAGAGTATGCTTCCATATTTTCTTTTTTTAAAGAGATGGAAGTGAAAAAAAAACAGAATCTGATGCTTAGCGGTGAAATATGCAGATCCATGTATTTTGTGTCTGCAGGCTGTCTGAGAAAATTTTTTGTGAATGAGAAAGGAACGGAACAAACTACTGAATTTGCTATAGAAAACTGGTGGATCACGGATACTTTTGCTTACGAAAGGCAGACCAAATCAGATTTCTCTATCCAGGCAGTGGAGCGTTCTGCTATTATTGTTATTGATCTTCAGCAGCAGGAGCTTCTTTTGGAAAAACATCCTGTTATGGAACGGTACTTCAGGATGATCTATCAAAGAGCTTATGCAGCATCGGAGAGACGGATCCGTTACCTGTATGAAATGTCCAGGGAGGAACTGTATGTTCATTTCAGTACCCTGTATCCCTGGTTTATTCAAAGAATCCCACAATATCTGATTGCTTCTTTTCTGAATCTTACTCCAGAATATCTGAGTGAAATCAGAGCAAAATTACGTTCTTAAACCAGTTTAAGATTTTTACCGGTTATAATCCGGAGATTTGTCATGTTATTCAAAACCAATATCATGACAGACAAAAATATTCAGTTTCCGCAATTATTTTTAAGACTTGCCCTTGCTGTGACCATGCTTTCTGCGGTGGCAGACAGATTAGGTTTCTGGGGCAAAAACTCTGCATGGGGAAACTGGGCAAATTTTGAGACCTATACAAGGAAACTCACATTTTTTCTTCCGGAAATTTTAAGCACATTTTCTGCTTATACTGCGACATTTTTTGAAATACTTTTTCCTCTGATGCTGATTTTAGGCTGGAAAACCAGAATCGCAGCTTACGGAGCTGCATTTCTGCTGCTCATATTTGCTTTGTCGATGACTCTGGCATTAGGATTTAAAGCTCCTCTGGATTACTCTGTCTGGGTAGGTTGTGCAGGAGCTTTTTTACTGGCGGTTCAGCCGAAGTATTTATTAAGTATAGATCATTTAACCAACAAATTATAATATTATGAGCGCAAGATTAAACATCGCCAACGTAGATTCGGCAGCTTACAAAGCCATGCTTGGACTGGAAGGATACCTTCAGACCATTTCTTTAAACCACATTCAGAAGGAATTAATCAAGATCAGAGCTTCACAGATCAACAAATGTGCTTTCTGCCTTGATATGCATACCAAAGATGCCCTTAAATACGGTGAAACCACTCAGAGAATTTTCATCCTTAACGGCTGGAGAGAAGCGAAAGATTTCTTCACAGAAGAAGAGCAGATGCTTTTGGCTATGACAGAAGAAATTACCCTGATCAGCGATAAAGGTCTGACAGAAGAAACATTCCAGAAAGCAAAACAGTATTTTGATAATGCAAAGATTGCACAGATCATTATGGCTATTGTAACGATCAATGCATGGAACAGGATTGCAGTAAGCACTCACTTAGAAGTTCCAAAATAGTTTTTGCTTATAAAATTACACAACAAAAAATCCGTCTCACAATAATAAAAGTGAAACGGATTTTTTATTTAGGGCTTCAGCATAATTAATTTTATGCATTCAAGATTAATAAACTAAATCTGATTATTGATTAAGTTCCTTCAAAATTGCTTCACCTACACTTTTTGCAGACTGAGGATTTTGTCCTGTGATCACTCTCTGATCGGTCACTACATGATTCTGCCAAAGTCCTGATTTTTCAAATTTTGCTCCTCTTTCTTTCAGTTTATCTTCCAGAAGGAAAGGAACTACATTTGTTAATTTCACTTCAGATTCCTCCTCGTTAGTAAAAGCATTGATTTTTTTGCCGTCTACTAAATACTTCCCATTGTTGAGTTTAATATTGACAAGACCGGCCGGGCCGTGGCAAACACCTGCTACAATGCCGCCGTTCTCATAAATCTTTGAGGCAATACCTGCTAACTCAACATTGTCTGCAAAATCCCACATGGCACCATGGCCTCCAGCATAGAATATAGCACCGTAATTGTTTGGATCTACCTGGGAAGGCTGTAAAGAATGATCGATCTTATTTTTGTATTTCTTGTTTTCCCAGAATTCCTTATTTACAGGATCCTTTAAATCAAAGCCGTCTACCGGAGGGGTTCCGCCTTTAGGGCTTACAAAATCAATTTCATATCCTGCTTTGTGAAGGACTTCCCATGGATGAGAAACTTCGCCAAGATAATATCCGGTATCTTCACCGGTACTTCCTTTTTTGTCATGACTGGTCACGACAAATAAAATTTTCTTTTTCATATGTTTAGATTTTTGATGTTGTGCCTGAATGAATACTATTGTAAACAGGGCTAAAAACAGAAATGCTAATTTTTTCATAGAATATAGGAGGTATAAATTTGTGGTTTTTCCTGTAATTTTTTTTCAGCGATGGCTCCGAAAGCCTGAATATAGGGCTGCTGGTTATGCTGTGCAAGTCCTTCCTCACTTTTCCAGATCTCGTAGAAGATAAACTGGTTTTTGTTTTCAATTCCCTGATGAAGACTGTACAGTTCGCAGGCTTCTTCTTTTCTGGTTTCTTTTACCATATTCTGAAGAACTTCCAATACTTCAGTCTGGTACTGCTCTTTAGATTTTATAACTGCTGTAAGATAAATTTTCATAATTAAATAAAATTTTCAATGGATTGATATTGGGGACTCCAACCCAGTTCTGTTTTTGCCTTGTCAGAATTACACACACTGTTGGACGCAAACCCGAAATATCCGCCTGCGGGACCAAATGTATTGACTGCTTCCTGTACGCTGACAGACTGGGCAGGCTGTAAATGATATTGTCTGCTTATGTTTTCTGCCAGATTCTTGATTGTTGAGGATCCGTTTTCTGCATAATAAAGGGAACCTGCCTTTGCTTTTTCCAATGCAAGCACATACAGATCTGCTAAATCTTCAATGTGAAGGTTGGACCATACATTTTCACCTTTTCCAAAATAAACTCCAAATCCTTTTTCCTTAGAGAAATTAATTAAAGCCGGAAGTTGGATACTGTCTTTTTTCAAGCCCAGCCCATCACCATAAACCATGGTAGGAACAATAACAATGCTTCTTATATTTTTTTGGGCAGACTGAAGAATATAATTATTGATCAGTACCCTGGAAGCCATTTCCAGCCTTGGGTTCAGGGGAATATCTTCTGTGTACACAAAATCATTTTTTTCTCCGTTTTCTTTTCCTCCAAAAATAGCGGATCCTGAGGTGAAAATAAAAGTTTTGCTGCTTCCCTCCAGTGCATTGATAAAACTGTCTGCAGCATAGGGGTCATCTGCAGAATCAGCAGTATGGATAACGGCATCTGCATTAGAAATGGCAGCATTCAAAACAGTTTCATCATGTATATTTCCTATGATGGATTCAATTCCTAATTGCTTCAGTTTTTCTGCTGCATCTGCATTGCGGACCAATCCTGCTACACTGTAGTTCCTTTCTAATAGTTTCCGGGCAACGGTCCCCCCGATATAACCGGTAATTCCTGTGATCAGTATTTTTTTCATTAGACTAAATGAGGTTTAAGTTCTTTTTCGAAAACATGTTCAAGGTGCTCTCTGTAAAGTTTCATATCACGCTCTATATTGGCATTTTTCTCTACATCATGGAAGTGAAAGCTTTCCATTTTTTCTAAAGAAACAAAGGCATTCATTCTATGGAATCCAAATAATGGTCCATTATCTACACTGGTTTCATTGAAAAATTCTCCCGGAAGTGTAAAAGCTGTTTCCGGAGCATTCCAGCTTGTAGTTACCATATATTTTCTTCCTCCCAGCATTCCTCCCGTACCATAATTGATTTCAGGGTTTTCAGCTTTTCTTCCGTCACTCATATAGATTCCTTTGGCATGCCCGGCTGTAAAAACTTCGTCAATGTATTTCTTGAAACCGTTTGGAAGCTGGAACCACCAGATAGGGGTGTGGTAGATGATAAAATCTGCCCAAACAAATTTCTTTACTTCCTCGTCCTTATCGAAACCCTCAGAAATCTGAGTCGTTTTTATTTCTATATTTCCAATTTTTTTAAGTGTTTCTAATGTATTTTCTGCAATAGTATCATTATATTTTCCTCCTGAATGTCCGAAATTTTGTCCTCCGTTGATGATCAATACTTTTTTCATTTTATGATTGTTTAAATTTTATGATGCAAAGTTACTTTGCAGTATTGTATAATAAAAATAGTATAAATTATAATCATCTATCAGAATAATAATAGATTAAATTGTCATTCATGGTTAAATGTCATATAGGCTATAGACCAAGTTGTCAAACTTCTCCAGTAATTTTGTTATTGAAATAGTGAAAATGATACAGATTGCGGTTTTTAGTGACGTGCACGGAAATCTTCCTGCATTGGAAGCAGCACTTGCAGATATTGAGAAAAGGGGGATTCAGCAGAAGTTCTGCCTGGGAGATCTGGTGGATTTTGCTCCGTGGGGAAACGAAGTGATCGAAAGGATCAGAACCCTGAATATTCCCTGTCTCATGGGAAACCATGACGAAAGACTTGCTTTTGATATTCCTGTTATTCCTCTGTCCAAACACTCAGAAGAAGAAACCGAAGCAAGATTCATAGCCATTGATCATTCTAAAAAAGACATTACGGAAGTAAACAAACGATTTTTATCAGAGCTTCCTTTTCATTTAAAATTAAACTATAAAGTAGGAAAGAAGCACTGGAATGTTCAACTTATGCATTCAAGTCTTGCCAGCAATGATATGTATCTTTATGAATCTGAAAATGATGACGTTTTCATCCATATGCTGGAAGAATCCCAATCTGATATTGTTGTAATGGGACATACCCATTTATCATTTAAAAAAGATTTCAAAACTAAAGGATGGGCGGTGAATTGTGGATCTGTAGGCCGTTCCAAGGAAGAAAACCGTCTGGCATCTTATCTCATTCTGACATTGGATGAGGAGCAGGCTATTCCGGAGATCGTTCAGATTGTTTACCCGATTGAAAAAACGGTCCGTGGAATTGAGGAAAGTGGGATTCCGGATTATTATGCTGCTTTTTTGAAAAATGAAAAAATATCAGCATTTTAAAATTGAACCTTGGTTTTATAGAAAGGCGGCTTGATTTTAAGCTATTAAAGTAAATATAAAAAAAGTTCTTTTTATATCAGTATTATAATTATTTTGTAATTTTGTATCAGAATATTTATAATAAAGCTATGGTCAATTTAGAATGGTACCGCACTTTTAAAGCGATATACAAAACCGGAACGCTTACCGGCGCTGCAGACTCTCTGTTTATTTCGCAGCCGGGTGTCAGTCTGCATTTAAGCTCGCTTGAAGCCTATGTCGGCTATAAGCTATTTGACAGGACCGGAAGAAAAATGATTCCGACTGAAAGAGGAAAAGTTTTATTTAATGCTGTTTCTGAACCAATTTCCAAGCTGGAAGATGTAGAGAAAAATTTTCAGAAATCTACGGAAAAACTAACCCCTACGATCAGCGTGGGAATGTGTTTTGAGACCTTTCAGACTACACTGGAGCAGTATGTTTCTACTTTGCCTTTCAACCTGATCATCAGCTTCGGAGAATATCCTGAAATGCTGGACCAGCTGGATAAAGGAATTTTAGACCTGATTATTACGCCTAAAAAAGGAGTTTCACCCAATATCGAGCATGAGGCATTTTCTTCTGAACAGATCATTCTTGTAGGCGGAAAAGATATAGACACGGAAAGTTTCCGTAAAACGCTTGAAACAAAAGGTATCGAACATGCCGAAGAATGGCTGAAACAGGAAAAATGGTATGGAACGACCGGCGATATGGAGCATCTTTTTCAGTTCTGGATCATGAATTTCGGGCATAAGCCAAATTTCCGTCCCAATTATATTGTCCCGAATTTAAACTCGATCATCCGTTGTCTGAAAGGTGGAACCGGATTGGCTGTTATTCCTAATTTCCTCTGCAAAAATGAAATAGAGAGCGGTGAAGTGAAACTGATCTGGGAAGGCGAGAAAAAACTGGAAAATACCCTGTATTTCGGCTGCCGGAAAAAAACAAATTACCAGTCAGAGATTGATCATATTAAAGGATTATTCAGAAAGGTCATGGGAAAGAACAACCATGTCGCGCATCTGTAATCCGTTTTCATAAATAGGGAATGGGTAATGGTTTATAAAAAAGTCCTTACGTATTCCCTTCTTTACAAAACCGTTATTTTCGTAAAATCTGATTTGCTGGAAACCTGTATCTGAAGTTCCTACAGTCAGGGTTGTATAGTTATTTTCCTTGGCTATTTCTTTTACTTTATCAATAAGAATACTGCCGATTCCCTGGTTTCTGCAGCTTTCAATAACTGCTATGTTCTTGATCTCCAATTCTGTATTTCCGTTTGGGTGCAGGGCCATTACGGCAACATTCTGAAGACTGTCATTCAAAAGGTAGACAGAACAGTCAAAAATATATTGGTTGATGGCTTCAACGGTTTCATCAGCAAGCAACAGTAATTCATACGGAATATCCGTTCCCGGCTCTATTTTATTAAAAACAAGATTTTTCATTACAGACTCATATGGATAAGAGGATAATCTTTTCCTGAACCATCCTTCTCCGATCTTCCAATCCTTTTGAACCCCATTTTTTCATAAAACCCGATAGCTTGTGGGTTCTGTTCGTTAACATCCACTGTGGTCAGTCCTGTGGTCTGCTGCATAAATTCGTAAAGTTTCCTGCCGTATCCTTTTCCCCGCCTCTCATTATGAATAAAAAGCATTTCCAGATTACCCTCAACTGCAGAAGCAAAACCTGCTGCTTCTCCTTTTTCCAAAATCAAATAAACTTCCATATTCGGGAGGTAGTCTTTTGGAATAGCTTCTTTAAAATAGTTAAAATCTTCAGCAGAAAGAAAATCATGGGTTGCTCTTACAGCAGATTCCCAGATCTCCATAATTCCTGGATAATCTTCAGCTTTAGCCAGCCTGATTTGATGGGACATTGTTATGAATTTACTGCAAAAATAAGGAAATTAGGTTATAAGTTAGAAAGAGTTGTGAAATAGTAATTTTCTTGCTTCAAAGGGGTGAATTTTTGCGGAGCAAAAAGGCGGGATGGTTTGAAATATTTTTCAACAGTCTCTAATTAGTTTAAAAACAGTAAAAATGGTAAGCAGGATTTCCAAATTTTTATTGCAAATTTGTTAGGCTTTACCTTAATATTAAAAAATTAAATTACAGAATTATGCAAAAGAAAATATATGCAGGGCAGCCTGTAGTGACCTTAAATAATGGAGTGGATATTCCGGCTCTGGGCTTTGGAGTATGGCAGATGGAAAATCTGGACGAATGTGAAAATGCAGTCGTAAAAGCCATTCATACAGGATATAGAATGATTGATACGGCGGCTATATACCAGAATGAAACAGCAGTGGGACAAGCGGTGAAGGACAGCGGTGTAAGCAGAGACGAGCTGTTTATCACTTCAAAAGTATGGGTTCAGGATCATGGTTATGAAAAAGCTAAAAAAGCGTTTCAGCGAACACTGGACAGACTGCAGATGGATTATCTGGATATGTACCTTATTCACTGGCCATATGGAGATTTCTTGGGTACCTGGAAAGCTTTGGAGGAATTATATACAGAAGGAAGGATCAAAGCTATCGGAGTATGTAATTTTACTGTAGAGAAATTAGAAGAACTGAAAGCCAATTCAGCAGTTCATCCGGTGATCAACCAGATCGAGCTTCATCCGGTTTTTCAACAAAAGGAGCTTCAGGTATATGACAGGGAGAACAATATCGTAACGCAGCCATGGAGTCCTCTTGGAAACGGAAATGCAGATCTTTTAAATAATTCCCAGCTAAAAGCGGTTGCTGAAAGATATGGCAAAACAGTAGCACAGGTGATCCTGAGATGGCATCTTCAGGAAGGCTTTGTTGTCATTCCAAAATCGGTAACGCCTTCCAGAATCGAAGAAAACTTTAATGTTTTTGATTTCGAAATTACTGAAGAAGAAATGAATATTGTCCGTTCTTTAGATACAGGAAAAAGGCTATTTTTTGATCCTAAAGATCCTGAGTGGGAAGAAAAGATGCTGAAATCCGTAGCGGATATTTAATATAATATTTCTCCATTATCTCCCGCAGATCAAACGGAACACAGATTTAATATAATAGTCTGCTGGATCAGTTGATCTGCGGGAGTTTTTTAATAGATAAAAATTATGACTGCAGCAAAATTCATAGAAAAACTGTCTACTTTCAGAAATGAGAAGGAAACAGACAAGGTTGAAAAATTTTTCAAAGGAAATGATGGTAGTACAAAGCATTTTAGGGTAAAGTTCGGAGATATTTTCAAAACGGCAGAAGAATTTTCTGCTTTATCGCTGGAAGAAATTAATAAGCTTCTGGATAATGATTTCTATGAAGTGAGAATGGGTGCAGTGAGTATCATGAGCTTTCAGGCCGGGAATAAAAAAACATCTGAAGAAAAGAAGAAAGAACTCTTCGATCTGTATTTACAGCGTCACGACCGTTTAAACAACTGGGATTTTGTAGACCGTGGGGCCAGGAATATTATCGGGAATTATCTGATTGATAAGCCAAGAAATATTTTGTACCAGCTGGCCGAATCTGAAGATCCATGGGAAAGAAGGACAGCCGTTGTCAGTACACATGCTTTTATCAGGAAAAATGATATTGAAGATACTTTTAAGATTGCGGAAATCCTTGTTCATGATCCTCATGAGCTGGTAAATAAAGCCGTTGGAAGCTGGATCAGGGAAGCTGGAAAGAAAAATTCCAAAAGACTGTATGATTTTCTTGATCAGTATGCGAAGACAATGCCCGCTGCTACTTTTTCCTATGCTATAGAAAAGCTCGATCCTGAAATGAAAAAGCAGTTTAAGGAACTGCGGAAGGAAAAATAAACGAATCACCTGTAGATGTTTGTGAGCAATATCATGCTTTATAAACTTAGCATATCAACAGATTTTTGTAAATTTTAAATAAAATAATTCCTATGTTCTGGCCGGATACAATCAGTAAAATCTTAGATGTAAAATATCCTGTAATTCAGGCTCCGATGTTTGGAGTAAGTACTCCTCGGATGACTGCAGCAGCTGCAAAAGCCGGATGTATGGGGTCACTGGCATTAGCAGATCTTTCTGCAGCTCAATCTGCTGAACTTATCAGAGAGACCAAAAAACTCACTGATCAGCCGTTTGCTGTCAATATTTTTGTCCACCATATTCCTGAGCTAACAGATTCTTTGAGAGAAAAATTTGTTAAAACCAAACAATTTATTACCCTATTTGCAAAAGAAAATAATATAGAAGTTAACCTTCCTGATCCTGAAGAGATCAAAGTGAACGGTTACCATGAGCAGATAGAGGCTATTATTGAAGAAGGCTGTAAGATTCTGAGCTTTACTTTCGGAAACCTGGATGATAAGAGCATTCAGAAGCTAAAAGATAATGAAATAACGCTTATCGGAACCTGTACTTCTGTAGAAGAAGCATTAATCCTGGAGAAATCGGGAATTGATATCATCTGCGTGCAGGGAATTGAAGCCGGAGGACACAGAGGAACGTTTGATGCCGATACTATTCCTGAGATCGGAGGTATGTCTTTATTTTCTAAGGTTTATGATCATGTGAAAGTTCCGTTGATTTATGCAGGCGGTGTTTACAATGGAAAAACTTTAAGGGCTGCAAAAGAACTTGGAGCCCAGGGATTTCAGGTTGGAAGTATTTTACTGGCATCATATGAGAGCGCTTTACAGCCGTTTGAAAAAGAAAGACTGAAAAATGTATCCGAAAAGGACATTGTCCTGACAAGAAGCTTTTCGGGACGGTATGCGCGAGGGATTAAAAATAAATACATCGAAACGCTGGAAAACTCAGCATATATTCTGCCTTATCCTTATCAGAATAAGCTGACGAATGAATTGCGAAGGGTTTCAAAAACATTGAAGAATACTGATTTTGTGGGCATCTGGGCTGGACAGTCAATTCATGATTACAGTGAACTTTCTACAGAGGATATATTGGAAAAGCTTATTCATCAAGCTGAAATTATTTACATATTTTAAACACTGTAAATAATGAAGGAATACCCTGAATTGCTTTAAAAAAACCACCTTTAGGAATGTTCCAAAGATGGTTTTTGTATTTCTGATCAATCATAAGAGGTGATAGATGCAAAAAGAACTCTACATTCTGCTAAAATGTTAATATTCTACTGAAGCGGTAAGAATCTGTCCAACATCTATGCTTTTTTTTACCAAAACTCCATTTACATAAATCTCCACATTCAAAGTGGAAGTGTCATTAAGACCTATTGCCTTTGCTTTAATTTTGGTAGGGAGGCTAACGTTACCAGGTGCCGGGGCCATTGTCTTATACTCAAATTCTGAACTCGTCCATGAAGTACTGTTAATTCCTGTAACTGAAATAGGCTCGACACCATTAGGGTTAGGATTCTGATAAATAATATTAGTTATAACAGAACCAGGAGATGCTTCTACTTTGTAATACCATTTAAAATTAAATTCTTTAAGCTCTGGGTCATCATCTTGATGACATGAAGAAAGGATTGAAAATAACCCCATTATTATAAAAAAAATAATTCCTTTGCTCTGTCTTTGTGTGTTGTTTGTCATTTATATTTTCTTTGCATAATTGTGATGCAAGAATACTTGTTTTAAACAAGATAGTAATAAAAATAAAGTATCACATAGATATGACATCTACTTAGTAATATAATAATATTCTGTAATTATTTTATTTTGAGGATGATATAAAATAAGTAGATTGTTTCCAAAGATAGGGAATACTAATAAAAATTAAAATAAAAAAACGTTCTTCAAATAAAGAACGTTTTTAATTGATGTGGAAGATATTATTTTGTAAGATCTAATCCTCCGAAGTTACCGGAGCTCATCATCAGGAAAACACCGTCAGTTTTATCCAGTGTTTCCCAATAGGCATGAAGTTCCTCAGCATTGGTAAATACCCTCAAGGCATCATTTTTGAACTTTTCTTTAATAAATTCCGGGGAAATAGGTTCCATCCTTTTGATCTTTAAAGCATCTTCAGAATAGAAAACTATGGCTTCATCCAAGCCATCCATAGCATGATCATATTGCTCAAGGAATAACGGATTTAAGCTTGAATACGTGTGAAGTTCCAGGAAACCGTATTTTTTCTCTTTTTTAAACTGCTCGCAGAAAGCTTTTACCGCAGCTTTTACTTTGCTCGGCGCATGGGCAAAATCTTTGTATAGAATTCCCTGATCTTCTCTTTCTACTTTTTCAAGGCGTTTGGAAGCTCCTTTGAAGCTCATAATGGCCTCGTAGAAATCTTCATCCATAATACCCAGCTGGCGGCAGATATGCCTAGCCCCTTCCATGTTCAGGAGATTGTGAGCGCCAAAAACAGAAAGAGGAACGTCACCCATTTCCGTTTTTAAATATACTTTTCCATTGCTGATCTCATATTCAGGTGTTTTGTAAGGGATTTTTCTGAAATAATTTTCAGCCGCTTCCACTACTTTTACCACTTCTGCATCTTCTTCATTGTATACCAGAACACCGCCGGGAGTAATGCTTGCAACGAATTTTCTAAACTGCTCTATATAATCGTCAAACGTTTTGAATACATTAATATGATCCCATGCAATACCGCTCATTAAAGCAATATTAGGCTGGTACAGAAGAAACTTTGAACGGAGATCAATAGGAGAGGAAAGGTACTCATCACCTTCCAGCACCATAAAATCATTCTCCTGGGTTAGCTTTACCATACAGTCAAAACCTTCCAGCTGGGCCCCCACCATAAAATCCACTTCTTTCCGGTGAAAGTTCAGCACATGAAGAATCATAGAGGTGATCGTTGTTTTACCGTGTGATCCGGCAATGACTACTCTTGTCTTGTTTTTTGACTGTTCGTAAAGAAATTCAGGATATGAATAAATTTTTAAACCCAGTTCTTTTGCTTTTGCCAGCTCAGGATTATCCTGATGTGCGTGCATTCCAAGGATAACTGCGTCAATCTCCGCAGTGACCTTTTCCGGAAACCAGCCCATTTCCTGAGGCAGAATTCCTTTCTTTTCCAGTCTGGATCTTGAAGGCTCAAAAATAGCATCATCTGAACCTGTTACCTGATATCCTTTGTCCTTTAACGCAATAGCAAGATTATGCATGGCGCTTCCGCCGATAGCAATGAAGTGGGTTTTCAACTTTATTTATTATTTTTTTTTACATTGTTATTAATAACTTCCTGGAAAACATTCAGAATATTGTTCCAATTCGTCGTAAAGTTTGGCATCATCATGCTGGCATCAGACTTGCTGCCTTCATTTGGGCCTTTCTTTACATTGATGGAAGTAGTCACATGATCATACAGCTTTTTGTGATCTTCCTGTATCCTTCTGAAATTATTCTGGGAAAGTGTCTGATCCAGTTTCTTTAAATCTTCATCGGAAATTTTAAAGTCCTGTTTATGCTTTTTTCCCTCTTTCTCCAAAGAATAATGGGCATTATTACCTTTGATAAGTAAATTTTCGTATATAGGAGCATAACCTCCGCTTCTGGAATAGCTTATATCAAAATCTGAATATACTTTCTGGCTGTTACACGAAACTAATACTAAGACCGTGAATAAGATCCCTAATATTTTGTTCATAATTTTCTACTTACTTTAATTATTTGAATCCTTTTGTTCTAATTTTTTAGCTTTAAGTTCTTCATCATAATTGTGTAGTACGTTGAAATCTTCAGTCTGCTCAATGGCAGTCATGATTTTCAATAAAATTTCAGGTGCCTTTTCATTGTCATAATCAATATCCAAAGGTGCTTTGAACTCCATGGTAGGTTTTACGCCTGTAACCTTTACCCGAAGCCCTTTCTTGTCAAACGCTCTTCTGAAACCGTTGATTTTGATAGGAATCACAATCGGGCGCTGATTTTTGACCAGCTTGGCTGTACCTCTTCGTCCTTGGGCAAAAGCAGATGTAGTACCCTGAGGGAAAGTAGCTACCCAGCCATTGTCCAAAGCTTTCATAATATTGTCAACTTCTGTAAGATCTACCATTCTGTTGACCGTTTTACCCTCTGCTCTCCAGGTTCTTTTTACCGTTACAGCCCCCGCAATTTTGAAAATTTTAGGAAGAATCCCTTTATTCATGGTTTCTTCTGCTGCTACATAATAAAAGTCGATCTTTGGATTGAGCAGGTAGATAGGATTTTTAATCGTGTCCAGATATCCGTTGTTCACAGCACAGAATGCGTGATACATTGCTGCTACATCTGCGAAATAGGTTTGATGGTTAGATACAAAAAGCACGTTGGAATCGGGAAGATCCACAAGGTGTTCCGTACCGGTTATCCTTAATTTATTAAAGCCGTTGAACCTTCTGTAGGATACAACTCCTAAAATAAAAATGATAAACCTTTTTAAAAAATAAGGTGTTCCGAATGCATCGGTGAAAATATTTTTCTTCGCCATCTCTCAATTAAACACGGTAGTGCAAAGTTACATTTTTTTCAACAACTGGCTAAACTCGCTCAATATCATTGCTGTAGCGCCCCAGATAATATATCCGTTGAAATTAATAACCGGAACTTCATGTCCGGCAGCACTTGGAAGCGCCATAATTTCTGGGTTATCCGGAAGGCTGAGAAAAGAAGTGATAGGAAATTCTATAGTTTCTACTGCTTCACTCTGCTGAAGAACGAAAAGAGGATTCTTTTTAGTATATGAAATGTAAGGATAAACATAAAAATTACTCGGCGGAATATAAATAGGAGACATCTCCCTGATTACTCTTATATAGTGCTTGTCTATTCCAATCTCTTCTGAGGTTTCACGTACTGCAGTTTCAGAAAAGTCCCTATCCATCTCTTCACGCTTACCGCCAGGCAGTGAGATCTGCCCGCTGTGTCTGTCATGTTCGTTAATAGTTCTTTGAATCAGCGGAAAATACCATTCATTATCTTTTAGATAGAGAACAATATTAACGGCTGCAAATTTTGGATTTTTCGCCAACACTTCATCATACGTGAATATTGGTCGAGAAGGAGGCGAAAATACTCCATGGGCATTTATTCCCGGGAGCTCTACATTTGTAATTTTCCTCAATAAATCTTTACCAAAACTTTCCATACCTCAAATTTAGCAATATATACTGAAGAAAAGAATAGGCATTAACATTAATTAACCATTGGAAAAAATTAAAAGATTTAAAAATTCAAGAATTTAAAAATTCCGGGATTGATGAAATGAGTATTTTTATTATTCTGTAAAATTAGAGTTATTTAGTTTATTTATATGAAAATCAATATATTATAATATTTATTTTTATATAACTGAAATACGTTACACAGCGAAAACGGTAAACAGTTACATCGGGAACGGTAAACCGTGATTTTTAAAATTTACACTTTAGCAGTGGTTTTTCGCTTGGGTTTAGAATATACCTTTGTCATACTATTAACCAATTAATTTTTATCAAAATGAAAAACTTTATTACTGGTGTATTTACACTAATGGCCATGAGTTTCAGCTTCGCACAGTCAAATATTGATGTTACTGCTCAGATCGGAAACTTGAATATTGCTACTGTTGATCAGACAGGTTTTTTGAATATCAACTCTCTTGCACAGGATGGAAACCGTAATACGGCAGACATTGACCAGATCGGCGCTCTGAATGTTAACACTGCTGAAAGTATAGGTAACAGAAACTCAATTGAAGTAGACCAAACAGGGCTAGGTAATACCAATGATGTAAGCCAATTGGGAAACAGAAATGCTGCAGTAACCTGGCAGCTTGGTGCATTTAACTCTACAGAACAGACTCAGATCGGAAGAAGAAATGAAACATCCTCTATACAGCTGGGTGTAGGGAATGCTGTAGTACAGTATCAGGACGGAAGACGAAATGATGCTTCTGCTATTCAGCTAGGTAATGATAATGATGCTTACCAGATTCAGCTTGGAAGAAGGAATATGGCAATTGGTCTTCAGGTAGGAAGTGATAACCTTTTAGCACAGTATCAGGACGGTAACGATAACAGTGCAGTACATGATCAGGTAGGCAATGATAATATTGCTGCTTCTGCTCAGATCGGTGACAGTAATATGGCTTTGGGAGTACAGGTTGGAAACAGCAACCAGTTATACCAACTACAATTAGGAGATTCCAATACAGCGATTGATGTTCAGATGGGTAACAATAACTTTACCTGGGTAGCTCAAAGCGGAGATTCCCACATCCATGTAGGAACTCAGATGGGTAACGGAAACTCAATGGTTATAAATCAGTCCAATTAAAATATGTACTGTAATTTAAAATAAAAGGAGAGGCCGCGGTTCTCTCCTTTTTTAAGCTAACGTACCCGGAAACTGTGATTTTCCAGATACTCTGTTCATATATCTTTTTAAAAATTAATGCCATGTTTAAACCGGGGTGGGGTGCCTTTACACTTTTCTCAGTACTGTATATGCAGGCACAGCAATTAGACTGGGATAAGCTCAACAGCAATACGGTTCTTAGTCTTATGGCAATACAACAGACGGAACAGCAGAGACTTTACGGTTCCAGTATTATTCAGATTGGAGATTACAACAATGCCGAACTTTCTCTTAATGCCAGAACAAATATTGCCATACAGCAGCTAGGAGACTTCAATACACTTTATTTTATCAATTCTTTTACAGATAAGGAAACTAAAACAGCTGTTACTGCACAGGGAAATAACAATATCATTGATATTACCGGAAGCAACAGCGTCTCAGACGGAATGCAGGTCAATATAAAGGGTGACAACAAAACCATTTTCATGAGAAATTATTAAAACACAAGTGATGAAATTTTTATATTCTTTAAGACTGTACACTTTATTTATCTTCCTGTCTGCAATGGTTGATGGGCAGGAAGATAAAAAAGTAAATGCAAAGATCGAAAGCAGTATCCTTGAAAATCAGATCAGACTCAAAGCCGTGGTCACCAATAATACGGCAGTTTACAAAGAATTGAATTACCTGTTGATCTCCATTAAAAAAGGAAGTGTGGGAAACCTTTCCAATAACCAACAGAGCGGAAAATTTTCCATTAATCCCAATGATGTAAAAGTATTATCCGAGATCAATGTTAATCTTCAACAGAAAGATGCTCTGAAAGCCTTTCTTTATATAAAAGATGAAGAAACTCAGAAACTGATTGCAAAAGATAGTCTTGAAATTAATACTGATCTGTTTAAAAAGAAAACAGCAAAGGTGGAAGAAGATGCCGTCTTTGAACTGAAAGGTCTGACCATAGATGAGACCAAGACAAAAATTGGAAAAGATTTTTACGATCTTTTCTATCTCCAGTACAGCCAGATTCCTGACAAAAGCAGCAGTGCAGTTACCATTTCAGAGCTTCCTCTTCGCGGCACCAGCGGTCAGATAAATATCCAGATCGATGATAAAGTGATTTACAGTTTTATGACCAACCCAAGCGAAGATTATCTGAAGGATCATCTGGCAGCCAGCTTAAGATACATCAAAGAATTTAATGCAAAGAAAAATCTAATTAAAAATGAATTTATCTACTAAAAACGTCCGCCATGAAAACTTTTATCATTATTTTAATCTTTATTGCAGATATTTTCTCCGGAAAATCCCAGCAGCTCGTTTATAAGCCAGTTAATCCGGCATTCGGAGGTGATACTTTTAATTATCAGTGGCTTTTAAGTTCAGCAAACGCTCAGAATCAGTTTGACGAAAAAGACGATTACGGCAGTTTGCTCGATGATATTAATTCTCTAGACAGCTTTAGCCAGAGCCTTAATAGGCAGGTAATGAGTGAGCTGTCCAGAAAATTATTTGAAGATCAGTTCGGGGAAGGCAGTATAAAGCCCGGAAATTATCTTTTTGGTTCGCTTTATCTGCAGATCACTACTACAGCCCAGGGACTTTTGATTAATATTTTGGATACCAGTACAGGTGATCAGTCCGAGATCGTAATTCCAAAATAAAAATAACTAAAAACCAAACTTACCATGAAAACATACACTTACACCAGAATTTTTTTCTGTATGTTCCTGCTGTGCTTAATGCAGGCCTGCAGCTCGATCCTGGGCCTTTCTTCTGATCCTGAAAGATCCACAATGGGAGAACTCACTCCCTCTACTACGGAATTGAGGAGTCTTCCTCTTCCCAAAGAAAAGATCGTCATAGGTGTTTACAAATTCAGAGACCAGACAGGCCAGTATAAACCCTCAGAAAATGGGAACAACTGGAGTACGGCCGTTCCGCAGGGAACCACAACCATACTGATCAAAGCACTGGAAGACAGCCGGTGGTTTATCCCTATTGAAAGAGAAAATATCGCCAATCTTTTAAATGAAAGACAGATCATCCGGTCCACAAGGCAGGAATACAGCAAAGATGCCGATAAAAACAGCCAGTCACTTCCCCCTCTTCTGTATGCAGGAATTCTCCTTGAAGGTGGCGTCATTTCTTATGACAGCAACGTCATGACCGGAGGTTTGGGAGCAAGATATTTCGGAATAGGAGCTTCTACACAGTACCGTCAGGATAGAATTACCATTTATCTGCGTGCTGTTTCTACCCTTAACGGAGAGATCCTCAAAACCGTTTATATTTCCAAAACAATTCTTTCCACCAGCATAAATGGTAGCTTTTTCAGATATATTGATACAGAAAGGCTGCTGGAAGCGGAAGTTGGACTTACCCAAAATGAACCGGTACAGCTAGCTGTGACCGAAGCAATAGAAAAAGCAGTACGATCTCTGATTGTTGAAGGAGTCAGGGATAAAATATGGGGGAAATCATCCGAAAACTTAACAGGCTATCAGGCTCTGATCAATGATTACAATAAAGAACAGGAAGAAAATATAGGCAGAACAGTTGGCAATAAATTTCCTGAGAATTACAGACAGAAAATGTCCGTTTTTGCCAATGTAGAAGCTCAGAAAATTAAAGACGATTATGTAAATCCTAAAATGAATGTCGGTGGAAAACTGGGCGTCAAATATTTTATAAGCCCCAATTTTAATATTGAAACCAGTGCCAGCTATTTTACTTTAGAGAATCAAAATATTATTAAAAGAAATTATATCGTTCCAGAGCTTAATCTTGAATTTCTTCTGTTCCCGAAATACAGGTTCAGTCCATACGTTTACGGCGGAATAGGAGCTATGCTTTCAAAATATAAGCCTCAATACAAGGGCCAGGTTGGCGGCGGACTGGAATATATGATAGGAAATAACACTGCAGTCCGTGCTTCATCACAATATGATATTGGCTTTAAAGATGACTGGGAAGGAATGGTGAACGGGAAAAGAAAAGATCAGGCACTCCGGTTTGCTCTTGGAATCAATTTTTACCTTGGAAACAAATAAAAACATGAACTATGAAAACTCTAATTAAAATACTCAGCATATTCATCCTTACTTTTTGTCTGTTTTCATGTGATGAAGATCTTATAGAACAGGCTAAGACAGGATCATTAACAGGAAAAGTTGTAAAAAGAGGTACCAATGTACCTATTCCTAATGTGAAAATTTTTACAGCGCCCACCACGCAGACGGTTTTCAGTAAGACAGACGGCACATTTGAAATTGCTGCCATGCCGATAGGAAATTACTCTGTGAAGGCCGAACTATCGGGCTATGTTACCAATTTTCAGGGTGTTAATATACAAAATGAAAACCAGGTTATAACTGTGGTTTTTGAAATGGATGATGATGAATCGCTTAATTCTCCTCCTTCTGCACCGCAGCTGCTAAGTCCGGTAGACAATGCAGTAAACCAACCTTTAAACGTTGAGCTGACCTGGACTGCTACTGATCCTGACACAGCTGATGTTTTAAAATATAGTTTAACAATTAAAAATAACCTTGATACGAACGTGATCCAGGTTGATGATTTGGCGGCGAAGCATTATTCGTTGTCCAATTTGAAGTTTGGTGTTAGTTACTTCTGGCAGGTGTCTGTTTCGGACGGCATTCACCCGCCAGTTTTAAGTTCCATCAGTAAGTTTACTACCAATACTGTTCCGGCCAACCGGTATCATTATGTACAGAAGCAGAGCGGAAACTTTGTGATCATGTCAAGTGATGCGCAGGGAAATAGCTTCCAGTTTACCAATTCATCCTACAACAGCTGGAGGCCAAGGAAAAATAATAATGCAGGACTGATCGCGTTTCTGCGGACTGAAAGCGGAAGTACCCATGTTTACACGGCAAATCCAGACGGATCTAATCCTTTTAAAGTAACTACGGTAGCAGCAGGAGGATTTAATAATTATGAACTGGATTTTGCCTGGAGTACCAACGGTCAGGAAATTCTTTATTCAAATTTTAATAAATTATACAGGATCAATAAAGACGGAAGCGGGCTGGCTCTGGTGTACACAACGCCGGACGGAAACATGATCTCTGAATGCGACTGGAGCTATGACGGAAGCAGGATTGCCCTGAAAACGAATGACTACAGTGGCTACAATACAAAAATATTTGTGATTGATATGACAGGAAGTGTTTTGAAAACTATTGTTTCAGGACTATCCGGGGCCGCAGGCGGACTGAATTTCTCTGTGGACGGACAAATGCTTGTATACACCAGGGATATGTCAGGATATCAGGACGGAAGTGGAAATTACCGCCAGCTGGATTCTCATATTTTTATCTATAACCTGGTAAACGATACAGCTTATGATATTTCTGTGGAAAGCGAAAAACCACTGGGAACTAATGATCTTGATCCTAGATTTTCTCCGAATAATGCCCAGATTATCTTTATGAATACCTCCAATGACAATATTTCACAGAAGAATGTAATGGCCATTGATCTCAACAGTTCTATGACAGATCTTTCCAGAGCAGCTCTTTTTATCAATGCTGAAATGCCGGATTATGAGTAGGAAAGATGTGAGTTGTGGATGGTCAGTTGTCAATTATAGTAATTGGCCATTCATTGGTGAAGAAAAATTCACTTTTTGAATGTGAGGTTGGGGATAGAGTTTCAGACTGTTAGGGATGTTGAGAACTCTTTACTCTTTATTCATAAGGTATATTCATCCTTTATTTGCAGAAAAGCCATAACTGCTGTATTTTAAAATTCACTATTCAATTGCAATGTAAAGTGACCATTCACTTCGATTAACTCCAAAAAAATTCCAAACCTGAAGGTTTGGAATTTTTTTGGAGTTAATCGAATAGGTTTTCATCAGTCGATAATGTGATTTTCTAAGGCATATTTTACAATTCCTACGGAATTTTTTGCGTTTAATTTTAAGAGAATCCTTTTGCGGTGGGTTTCTACAGTATTGATACTTATAAAAAGCTTTTCAGAAATATCTTTACTGCTGAATCCGTCGCATATCAGTTTAAGGATTTCCATTTCTCTACGTGTAAGGGGTTCTTTCATGTGCAGGTTCGGCTTCCCTTCGTCGCTGCTGATAAAGTTGATCATTCTTTCCTTTGCATTGTCACAGATGTAGATTTCGTTCAAAAGCAGAACATTGATAGATTTCAGGAATTCATTGTATGTGCTGTTTTTGTCAAGGTAGCTTTTTATGCCTTTGTTAAAAAGCTTCCGGATGTCTGTCATATCATAACTATTGCCTATGACAATAATTTTGATTTTTTTGTTTGTGGAGGTAATGTCTTCTACAAGTCTGAAAATATCTGTAAGCATCAGCATATTGGAACTGATAACCAGAATTTCCGGTGGATCATTTTTTAATTGTTCAAATAAGGGTTCATAAGAATTACAAATGTCAATCGTGTTAAAAATTTTGCTCTGAGAGAGCAGTTTTGACAAACCTTCTGTATACAGTAGCGGTTCATCAAAAATGATTAATCTAGGTTTCATCATGGTTAGTTTTTATTTATATAAAAATATAAAAAAAACTTCATATTTTAAATAAAAATAATAGATAATTGTATTTTTTTACGAAAAAAATGATTATAAAACATAAATTTTATTGATTATTTGATAAATAAATCTCTTATTGTGGAGTTTTGAATCCTAATTTTAGAGTTATTATAGTTAAAACTCAATGTTAATGATGATTTTAATTAAATTGAAATTGCAATAAAAATTATTTAATTAACACGGTAGGGATATGTTGTACCGGAAAATTTACCGACCTAGCAATAAAGCAAAATTGTCCTGCCTTGTGATGAAGCTCCTTTGCTTTTTCAATCATTGATTCTTCCTCTATCATCACTGTGGGATGCAAAATAACTGACGTAAAGTGTCCGCTTCCATCTGCTGTTTCGGTCATAGTTCCTGTAGCTTCATCCGTGTAGTGCGTCACGGTAATGCCTTCCTCGGAACAGAAATGAAGATACCATAACATATGGCAGGAAGAAAGTGAGGAAAGAAAAAGGTCTTCGGGATTGTGCCTGGTTTTGTCTCCGCGGAATGCAGGATCAGAAGAGCCTTCAATGAGAGTCTTGTTTTCAATTTGAATTGTATGGCTTCTTTCGTAATCTCTGTAGTTGCTGGTTCCTGTTCCCTTGTTGCCTGTCCAGTTAATTGTTGCTTTGTAGTGATGTTCTTTGCTCATTTTTAGTTTGGAAATAAAAAAAAGTATCTGCTAAAATTAAGCAAATACTTTTTTAAAAGAAATTGATATTTTTTTCTTTAATTCTTTATTAGTTTTTTCGCAATCATTCTTCCGTTTTCGAATGTAACTTTTGCTATGTAAGTTCCTTTTAACAATCCTGCAAGATTGGTATTGTTATCTTTTAGAGTTTTTACGATTTTTCCATCTGTGGAATAGATTTCTATTTTGCTTACTTTTTCTTTTGTGATGAACACTAAGTTTTGTTTAACAGGATTTTCAAAAGAAATATCAGGATTGGATTTTATCGTCTCTGTTGTTGACAACACATTGTTAATTAAATACTTTACAACGTAACCACCCCCGCTAGCCATAATATTATTATCATTCACGATCATATCTTCAATTCCTGTTAAAGCGATATCCGTTTCTATAAAATAGTTAAAAACAGGATCTACCGAACCATTTTGAGTAAGTCTAGAAATAAAATATGTACGGTCAAAGTCTTCATTCGTTCCTCCAATGTAATAATAACCATTTTTCTCAATAATATTTACAATCCATGTAGAGGAAGGGAGTAAGGCCGGATCGAAATTAAAAGTATTATCCAATGTTCCGTTTGGCTTGATTCTATTAATTTCAGCATTGAAATTAGAATAGACGATATTATTATTACTATCCATAAATGCAGTACCAACAAAGTCGCTTAAGGTAAAGGACATTTGTAAGACACCATTATTACCAAAATTTATTAATGGTTGGCCATTTAAATCAAACTTTTCCATAATGCCACTATTAGTAAGATTGATTATATTAGATTGATTATCTATTAGTACAAATGACCCGATTGACCCAGTACCTTGTGTTAATACAGAACCATTATTTCCAAAGGTGCTATCGATACTTCCTGTAGCATTTAGTCTATAAATTTTATGACGGATTTGGCCGGCTGGGCCGCTCACGCCATGAACAAGTATTTTTTCATTTTGCAGGATAAGTCCATAAGAACGATCATTTACATCGGAACCAAGTTCCGGTATTGTTGAGGAACCATTAACGCCAAAAGCATTATCTAATTGTCCATTTGGAAGAATTCTGGTGGTGGCAGCTCCTCCATTATAAAAACCAAAAGCTAAAAGTTTACCATCAGGTTGTTTTTTTAACTGGCTATCGGCAGAAATATAGGGTAATTCCAGTTCTCCGTTGGTTCCAAAAGATGTATCTATAATTCCGTTTGCAGTAAGTTTTGATAAGAAAGATTTTTCAATTCCGGAACTATTAATTTTATTATAGATAAAATAGATGCTTCCGTCTGAATTTTGGATCATTCTAGACCAGTAATTATTGTTACCTGAGATTGTAAATTTTCCACTTGAAGCAAAACTGTTGTCTTTGGAGATAACCTGTGCAGATACACTTTGAATTACCATGAGTAATCCAAGTAATAAAATTTTTTTCATTATTTATGATTTAAAGATTGTTTATATTAAATCTCCCATAACTAAAATTACTTTTTATAGTTCTTAAAGTTTGGTTGTTTAGTTTTGCAATTTTACGAAGAAGGTTTACTTGATACCAAAATAAGAGCTATTACATAATTATTACATGTTTTATAACTTACATATAATCAGTTTGTTACTTTGTTTGGATACTTTGAGTATTAAATCTGTTTAATCGATTGTCCAAAATGAATTTAAGATTATATATCATGCTTAAATATAATTATCCTAATAGGATCAGGGGGTATTTGCATAATTTCGGACAAAAAAAATAAAAAAAACCTCCAGAGAATCTGAAGGCTTAAATTTTGTTTTAATTAGAATATCCAACCAATTCTTCTTTTTTCGAATTGTAAATCTTGTATTCTAAATATTTGAAAGAATCCCGTGGGATGATGGTTACCCATTTTTTATACTTCATAAACCATTTCATCTGGATGCTTTTGATTCCTTTGGTAAGGTAAGCTTCAACGAAAGGGTGTACATGCAGGTAAAGTTTACCTTTATCCTTTTGTATAATATTCCTTATGGTTTCCTCCATTCTTTCCACGATTACGATCGGAGCTATAATTTCTCCATCTTTGTTCGGGTTTTCTTCTTTGGTTTCGATCTGCTTTTCCGGGCGGTTCCTTTGTCTGGTAATTTGGATCAGTCCAAATTTGCTCGGTGGAAGAATTTTGTGTCGTGCTTTGTCACGTTTCATTTCTTCTTTCAGGTGTTCGTACAGATCTCTTCTGTGTTCAGGATTCTGCATATCGATGAAGTCGATTACAATGATACCTCCCATATCTCGGAGACGAAGCTGTCTGGCAATCTCGGTAGCTGCCATTTTGTTTACTTTCAGAGCGTGCTCCTTGTTTACGGCGGCTCCGGTTGTAATATTATTTCCGGAGTTTACATCAATCACGTGAAGTGCTTCTGTATGCTCTATAACAAGGTAGGCACCTTTTGAACTTGGAATATTAACGTGCTTTCCAAAACTCTGTTTGAGCTGTTTTTCAACGTTGTAATATTCGAGAAGAGGAATGTGGGAATTGTAAAACTGGACAATATTCTTTTTTTCAGGAGCTATAACCTCCACATAGTTGGTCATTTCGTCTACCATCTGTTCATCGTCGCAGATGATACTCACGAAATCCTGGTTGAAATTGTCTCTTAAAATAGCTGAAGCTTTGTCTTCTTCGCTTAAAACCCTGGCCGGAACTTTACTTTTTTGAATGTTTTTGAAAGTGCTTTCCCATTTTTGGATCAGCTGATTCATGTCATTGTGAAGGTCTGCTACTTTTTTTCCTTCCGCTACAGTTCTTATGATAACACCGAAACCTTCAGGCTTAATGCTGTCAATAAGCGTTTTCAGTCTTTCTTTCTCCTCAGTGGTCCTGATTTTTTTGGAAATGGAAACTTTATTATCGAAAGGGATCAGAACGAGAAAACGTCCTGTTAAAGAAACCTGGGTAGAGATCCTCGGACCTTTAGTAGAAATAGGTTCTTTAGTAATTTGAAGCAGGACAAGATCATCTTTTGCAATGACTTTGTCTACGGTTCCGTTTTTGTCTATTTCGGGCTGTATCTCGAAATTTTTTAAGCTTGAAGTGCTCTGTTTTTTAGAAATAGTATCTTTTAAAAACTTCCTGTAGGTGAGATACTGTGGCCCCAGATCCTGATAATGCAGAAAAGCATCCTTATCGTACCCGATATTTACGAATGCAGCATTCAGGTTGGGTGCAAGCTTTTTTACTCTTCCTACAAACAGATCTCCAACTATAAATTCGCTTTTGTCCTCTTGCTCATGAAGTTCACATAGTCTTCCGTCTTCCAGCAGTGCAATCTTTGTAAGATCATCTTCATGCGAAACTATTAGTTCTTTCTTCATTTTGTATAAGATAAAAATTTATTAAGATTATAGGAAACTGGCGTATTTTTTTGCGAATAAATAGTTTTAAATATAAGAATTTAGAATGAAATTGCTGTATATTTTAAAAAAAATATCTGCAAAAGCCTTTTTTCCTTAGGAATCTTATAGTTGCAAACAAAAATATAGTCGGTGAACTCTAAATAATTAAAACCACCAACTATATTATTATATTGTAAACCTCGAAAAAAAGAGATTATTTTTTCTTATGTCTGTTTGCTCTTCTTCTTTTCTTTCTTTTGTGAGTTGCAACCTTGTGTCTTTTTCTTTTCTTTCCGCTTGGCATAATTTTAATTTTTTAGTAACTAGTTAATATTCAGTTAATTTTTATTTTACTGCGACTTTTGTTTTTACTTTCTCTACAAAAGATTTTGAAGGTTTGAAAGCAGGAATATTATGAGCAGGAATCTCAATTGCAGTGTTCTTAGAAATATTTCTTCCTGTTTTAGCAGCTCTTGTTTTAATGATAAAAGATCCAAAACCTCTCAGATAAACGTTATCCCCATTATACATAGAAGTCCTGATCTCCTGCATAAAAGCTTCTACAACTTTCTGTGTTTCATTCTTTTCTGTTCCCAACTTATTTGAGATGGTGTTTACCAATTCTGCCTTTGTCATTTCCTTTTTTAATTTTAAATTTTAGGTGTGCAAATTTAGTTAAAAAAATTGAATACTAGCAAATTAGTGGCAAAATATTTTTGTTTAAAGAGTTGGAGTTTTTATGTTTAGTCTATATTAATATTACGTTAAATCTCTCTACATGCTGGAATTGTAGTAGCCATTCTCCACACAGAAACGGATGAGGTGCAGCTTTGTTTTCAGCCCCAGTTTTTCCGTAAGCCTGTTAATATAGGTGTCAATCGTACGCGTGCTAAGATTCAGTTTTTCAGCAATTTCCTTGTTGCTGTAGCCTTCGTAGCAGAATTTCATGAGCTGTATTTCAGTTGGGCTCAGCTCTTCTTGGCCTTTCTTCTGCCTTTCCATATAATTCTGTACTGCCAGCGGCTGCTGTTCCCATTCCTTAGAATATTTTCCGTAATCGAAGCCGTCAGAAGCAATACTTCCTTTGATGATATCTTTTATAATGGTGCTCTTTTTCTGGCAATAGTAGATATTCGGGATTTTTGAAAGAATTTCTGCCATATCTTCCTGATAGGTGCTGGAATAAGTTACAATGGGAGTTTCCGTATTGTTTTTCCTGATGTATTTGATAGCCTCTATTCCGCTTAATACCGGCATGAACAGTTCTATGATAAACACATCTTCCTGTCTCCTGTAAATCCTGTTCACAAGTTCATGGCCATTATTACAGTCATTCAGAAGCATATAGAAGGGGTTTTCCATAAGTGTTTTGATCATGATCTTCTTAAAGTAGAAGTCACTGTCAGCTATAGAAAACCGGACTGTGTTTGATAATAATTTACTCACTTTTAATATCGATTTGGTATTTGATATTTAAAATTCAGAGGCCTAATTTATGAAAAACTTATGAAAGGTAAAATTAATCTTAGCTTAATTAGGGTTTTCACGAAATTACATTAGGGAAAATACGTATTGTGCATAAATTTTTTTTTTTATATTTTCACAGGCCAAACAAATCACAAACATATGTCTTCTAACAGAGAAAAAAAACTAAACAAATCTGATGTCAGAGCAGGCATTTGGAAGTTTATTCTGTCTTTCACCGTTTTGTCGGTGGTGTCTTTTCTGTGTTTATTCTTCTTTTTTAAAAGCTACAGTATACAACGGGAAGGAATTGTACGGGAAGCTGATGCTTACAAAGAGCTTATGATGCGGGGTGATGTTCTCAGGACTCATGTAGATAAAATATATGACCAGATGAACCAGCTTAACATCAATAAGGTAGAAAATGATGTTTTCCTCAGAACCAGAATTATGGATGATGTGACGGAAGCGAAAAACATTATGGGCAAAGACAGTGCTGATAATTTTAAGCATTATGCCGTTCTGATGAAACAGATAGAGCCTATGCTGAAATTGAAGAATGACATCATAGGGGTGGAATCCCAGAAAAAGATAGTTCTCAGGGATCTTGAGGAATGTATAGCAAAAGTAGGAAGGGCTAACGGCCAGCTTAAAAAAGATCCTACAAGGAATTTTACAGGAGGAAGAAGAAGATAATAAAAAATAAGTATATGCAGGGATCTATTATACTATCTAAGAAAGAAAGGCATTATCAGTTTTTTTATTTAATACTGATGCTTTTAGCAGCTATGATATTCTTCGGAATCATCTTTTTAAAAGGTTACGATTCTCCATTCTCCGAAGAAGATGTAAGAGGAATACAAAGTCTTGAGCAGAAAGAAGCATTCGAAAGCCAGCAAAAGATCTTACAGCCCGAAATGGACAGTACGTATGTTCTCATCAGCAGAATTGCAGACAAATCTCCGGAACCTTTTGCCGAAAACAATATTTTTAATGGAATTAATGGTCTTGCCAGTCATTTTCAGGGTAATAGCAATGTCATGGATATCCGTAAAGATGCCTATCCGCAGATCGCTAAATTCTACAAAATGTATTTTGAAGACAAAAAAGTTATTTCTACCACTACAGAAGATGTAAAAAGATTCGAAAAAGAAGTGGAAGACTGCAGAATCGGTTTTAAAGATAAGCAAAACCGGCTTTATGAAAGAGAAAATGCATTAAGAGCAAGAACCCAGTAGAAGAAATAAACATTATAGGAATAAACACATCACAATCACTTAACTATGAATTATTTTCAAAAAAACAAAAAGAACATTATTATTGGTGTTATCGCAACGCTGCTTATTGCGGCACTCATTGCGTTATGGCTGCAGAAAAAGGTAATCCATTCTGCCGATGATATTGTAGGAGTAGTCTATCCTTCCTCACTATCCGTAGGAGATACCCTTTTATTTGAGGATAAGACCCAGTTTGCAAAAACCAAGAGATGGAATTTTGGAGATGGAACAACTTCAGACAAAAGTACCGGAATACACTTTTATAATAAACCGGGCTATTATTCGGTAAGCTTGATTATTGATAACAAATATAGCAAGACTTTCCCTGTGATGGTTTCGGCCAGATATCAGAAGCCAAAAGACAGTGCGAAAATCAGTACCGTTATTGAGGCCCCTACACAGGCGATGCAGAATGAAAATGTACAGTTCCGTGCAGTTTCGGAAGCTACACAGTTTGCGTGGAAGTTCGGTGAAACAGGCAATATAGATGCTAAAGAGAAAATGGCCATTTATTCTTATAAAAAACCGGGAGATTACCGCGTGGCACTATTCACGGAGGAAAGCCAGGAGCCTATTTATCACCTTATCAAGATTCTTCCGGCTTACAACTCTTTGCAGGAAGATGAAATACCTGTAGAAGATTCCTATAAAAAGGTTGATGATGACTTCAAATATCACCTACAGCAGATTGCCAACGGAAACAGCTTTAATATGCATTATAACTACCTGTTGAGAACTTATCTGTGCAACAACGAGAATACGGTAGTAAAAGTAAGTGACAGTAAGGCAAATAACTTCTACATGTACTGCGCAGGGCTTCAGTTTGACAAAAACGTTGTGATCCAGAGTGTAAAGGTGAACTTAGACGATAAGCAGAACTGTGTAACGAAGGTAGATATAAACCAAAGCAAATAATAAAGTCCGGCATCACGGATACACCAATCATTAAAATAAAATAGGATGAAAAATAAATTTCCTCTAGCAGCATATTATATAGGATTATCAGTATTGTTAGCAAGCTGTCAGGTGAAGCTGCCGTCTAAAAGAACTCCTGAGCCGTCTCAGTACGGTCAGGTAGATAATTCGCCGGTAGTGAACGGGTACCCCAAAAAATCCGTCCCGTGGATCGTTATTTCAGACAGATCCAGAAATACGGCCTATCTTGATAAAAGTGACGAAAAATCTTACAAAGAAGTTAAATTCCTGGAACCTTTGATGGTTTTGAAACATAGGGATGGAATGGTAAAAGTTGCAGAATACGTTCCGGATGCTCTGATGAAAAAGGTTTCGTCAAAATCTATTAAAACCTATGGCTGGATCCCGGAATCTGATCTGCTTTTATGGAACAATTCTTTAAAAAGCGAAAAAACAGGTTTCCCCGTAAGAGTCGCTGTAGTTCCGAATCACAGTGAAGTGATCCGAAGTGCAGAAAGATACTATAAGAATGATTCCATCATGGTATTCAACTCACCAAGCCTTATAGAAGCTGCCAATGTCAAAATTCCAAACGGACAGATGGTATATGTTTACAAACAGGCAGAAAATAATAAACGTTTTCTGGTAGGTAAAAAGCCTTCTATTGATATAGACAGCATCAGCACTAACCTTTACGGATGGGTAAATGCCAACGTGATCTCTGCATGGGGTGAGCGTTCTGCCGTAAAACTGAAAAATGATACACAAGTTACAGAATCAGCGCTTGGAGTACATGAAGGATATCCTGGTGCAGCAGACGCAGAAAGCAGAACTGCAATTCTTCTTACAGACACAAACAAGAGAACACCTCTTGAGAATATTTATCCGGTAAATTTAGCATTGAATGAAGCTCCAACACCGGACTCCAAAACAAAATACTTCACCAATATTTTAGATTACAGTAAAAATTATGTATTTAATGTTTTAGGGGAAGAGATTTATTTTGACCGTTACAGGGAAATCACGGAAAGAGATAAAAATATCAACATTGTTTTTGCTCTGGATGTAAGTGCTCCGAATGCCCCGTATACCCCGATCGTTAAGTCCCTTCTTCAGGATCTGCAGCTCAGATTTGAAAAACCTTCTTATTTCAATGGCGTAAAATATGGCGTTGTTTTATATAAGAACAATCCGTGTGGAGAAAATGTCATGGCATCCAATTTAAGTACAGATTACAGTAAGATCACCAAATTCATTGATGAGAAAACCAATGAAATGAACTGTGCAAGCAACAGTGGATACCAGCCGGTTGGCGAAGCGCTTTCTGCTGCAGGAAACCTGCTTTCTAATGTTCCGGATGAAACCAATATTGTCGTAACCGTAGGTACTTCAGCCAATCAGAGCGGAAATATGTACAGTGTAATCAGCTCCCTTACGCAGGCACAGGCCAGGGTGATTATGTTCCAGACCAGCGCAAGATCATCCGATACTTACAACGATTTTGTATTAATGGCTGAAAATGTGGTAACCAATACTGCCAAAAATATTGCCGAACTGAAAAAACAGAAGATCATTAACCAGAGTGATGTTCTTACCAAGAATAACTTTAACCTTGTGGAAGGCGATGCCGGATTCTTCTCACTGGATTATCCAAAACAGAGTATGTCCCAGGGATTTGTTATCTTCCCTAAAAAAGGTGATGTTGCAACCCCTGGATACCTGAAAAAATCTGTAGACAGCCTTATTGCACAGGTGACTTTAGACAATGAAACGATTGATAAATCACTGAATGAGTATTTCCATTCCTCGGTAGGAGCCGGAAGAACAGATGTAGATCTGAAATATAAATATCTCTTCCCTGGTCTTACCAATCCGGTTTCTGCAGGAATTGCAGCACAGTTGATCAACTACGGAAATCCATTCCTTGTAAAAGGATATATCCCGAAAAGTCTGAAAGATTACAAGCCGGGTATAGAAAAAGGGATCCTTATTTCTGAAACGGAATACGATAACTTAAAGAACTTCTATACCGAAGTTTATCATAAGACCGAGCCTGAAAGAGCAGATTTTAACCAATCCAGAGCAGTTAAGGAGTATATCAAACTTCTGAAAAAATATAACCCTACCTTAAAATTCCTGGATAAGTCTGAACTGTATGAAAAACCAATGGCTTACGCAGTAGGATTAAGTACCGGTTTTGATAATTCTGAAGATGAGCTGATGTCGAAATACAAACTGAAAGGCTGGAAAAAATCTAAAATTGTTTTAAAAGAAACAGCAAGAGCATATTTTAAGAACTATAAGAATCTGGCAGAACATATGCTTTCCCACAGAAACAATCCGGCTGTGAAGATCCAGCAGAACGGGCAAACCTTCTACTGGCTTAATGAATACTTTATGCCGACCACTCAGACCGTTGATGAACCGGAATACACAAAGCATTAACCATTAATGATCTCATAACAAAAGCAGGAGTATAACTTCTGCTTTTTTTGTGTTTAAAAAATTTAAGGATAAGAATAATTTTTAAACAACAAGATTTACAAACCTGCATTCCGGAGCTCAAAAAAGAACGCCAAAACTTTCCTATTTCTCAATTAAGTGTAAAATTCCTCTTTTTTCTATATATTCCAATAAATTGTGACCCTTGTTCTAATGACGTATGACGGCGATTTTTAAATCCAAAGTCGTAGAATTACTACAAAATATGAAATTTATATCAAAATACTTTTAGAATAGAAATAAGCTCTATATATTTGTTAAACAAACACCACATCACAAAATATTAATAGTGAATAAAATTTACTGTTATGGCAGAAAATTAAGGGAAATCATAACATTCAATGGCGGGAATAACAGAAGTTATTGAAGTTTAGAATATAGATGATCATCAGATTGCGGCCATATAACTAAAGATGCACTATTACACATCAACATTCATAAGAAAAGATCGTCCCCTAAAGACGGTCTTTTTGCTTAAATATTTAAATAAATGCTCTTTAGGCACACAGAAATATGCAACTAAAACCACAGAATACCACGGAAATTCTTCATTTCAGCCATCCAAAAATATCGGAGGAATTTCAGAAACATTTGATTTCATCACCCGAAAACTTATTACTTCTCTAATCAAAGAATTAACTATCTTTATCTTACACACATTTTGCATAAAAAAGATATATTTGTAAAAAGTATATTTTGACAGATTGCACCAAATAATCTGATAAAAAAGAAACACAAACATATTAATATTAGAAAATTATAATGGGAGTACTAGTAACCAACGAAACAGTAAAACAGCTATTTCATATTGCTCAGTCGATAGCGAAGGAAAACTATAATGCCACATACGGTGGCCCGCATATTCTGCAGGCCTTAATGCATAAAGATATTGGCCTCAGTGAATTTCTCAAAAGTATTGATAAAGATCCCGGCTACTTTTATGAATGGGCAGACGTCCGCATTGAAGACTATCCAAAGACAGCACATCTTCCGGATGAGGTACGTCAGGATGAAGCTGTGGACACCCTTACAGAAGAAGCGGACGACATTCGCTTAAAATTGGGGCTGGATGAGATCACACCCATCTGTATTCTTACCGCTATTGTCAAGCCTCAGGTGATTTTTTCATTGCAGCAGCTGAAATCGCTTCCCCTGAGAGAACATGAAATATTCAACTTATATAGAAAAGATACCCCTTTTGCTGTATCTGAAGACGGTGACTTTTCATCACTTTTTTCGAACGGTTCAGATTTCACAGATTCATCATTTCCGTCAATAAAAAGTTACTGTGTAGACAGAACTGCACAGGCCAGAAAAGGTGACCTTGAAAACATTATAGGAAGAGATAAAGAACTGAGAATGCTCGTTGAGATCCTTTGCCGCAGAAGCAAGCCGAACGTCATCATCATTGGTGAGCCCGGTGTAGGAAAAACAGCACTAGTAGAGGGCTTTGCTACAGAAATTACCAAAGGAAATGTTCCTGAAATGCTGAAAAATGCAACCCTTCTCGAATTGGACACCGGAGCATTATTAGCCGGAACTTCTTATAAAGGCGAAATTGAAGACCGTCTGAAAAAAGTCATCACTGAATGTAAAAAAATCGAAAAGGCAGTTCTTTTCATTGATGAAATTCATACCCTTCTTGATCCGAAAGGAAGCATCGGAAATGTAGCCAACCTTCTTAAACCCGAGCTGGCAAGAGGTGAAATTACAGTGATTGGAGCCACAACACAGGAAGAATACAGAAAAATCATTGAGCCGGAACAGGCTTTCAACCGTCGTTTTGAAGTATTGACAGTCAATGAGCCGGATGAGCAGACCTGTGTGAAAATGATCGATGTGCTTCTTGACGGCTACAAAAAGCACCATGGCATCGAAGTAGAAAAAAACTCCATTCCCGAATGCGTACGCCTTGCAAAAAGATATGCAAAAGGCAAAAAGCTACCTGATGCAGCAATTGACCTGCTGGACCGAACTATGGCAGCCATTAAAATGCTGGATGAGCTTTCGGAAAAAGAATTGGCAAGCTGGAAAGAAACTTATGAGGCCATTTTAAAAGAAGAATTTACCGACAGCAAAGACCAGGCTAATGAACTCATCTGGAACTATAATCTCCTGAGAGATAAAATAAGTCCTATTCTTTGGGGATCATTAAACGAACAGCCGGTTATCGACAATTCCATGCCTGTTGACCAGATCCACAAGATCATTGATGATACCTATGCAGAGCTTTTAAAGCATGCCGCTGTAAAAAGAGAAAAAGTAGACCGTTTAGAGCTGGCAGCAGTAATGGCGGCAAAAACAAATATTCCGATCGGGAAGATCCAGGCTCAGGAAAAAGAAAAGCTTCTGAATATGGAATCCCTTTTACTGAACAGAGTGGTGGGGCAGGATCACGCTTTAAAAATCCTGTCAGATGCTATTGTTGAAAACCGAAGCGGATTGAATAAGCCAGGTCAGCCTATCGGATCATTTTTCCTCCTGGGACCTACCGGAACAGGGAAAACCGAGTTGGCAAAATCTATGGCAGAGCTTCTCTTCAATGACGAAAAAGCCATGGTACGTTTTGATATGTCCGAATTTAAAGAAGAACATTCTGCAGCATTACTGTATGGAGCGCCTCCGGGTTATGTAGGGTATGAAGAAGGAGGAATGCTGGTTAATAAAATCAGACAGCAGCCCTATACCGTTGTTTTATTTGATGAAATCGAAAAAGCCCATCATTCCGTTTTTGATGTTTTCCTGCAGATTATGGATGAAGGAAAAGTTCATGACAAACTGGGAAAAGAAGGTGATTTCAGTAATGCCATCATACTATTTACTTCAAATATCGGAAGTGAAGAAATTGTAAAACAGTTTGAAGAAGGAAAAGTTCCGGAATCATCTTCACTGATGCAGATTATGTCCAATTCAGGAAGATTCAGGCCGGAGTTTCTAGCCAGGATTACAGAGATCATTCCTTTTGCCCCGATCACAGAATCTATTGCAGAAAGAATTTTCAATATCCAGCTCAAATCACTTCATACTTCACTGACAAGATTGGGAATGACCTTAAAGATCAATGATGAAGCCGTGAAAAACCTTGCATTAGGAGGATTCAGCAGCAAATACGGAGCAAGACAGATCTCCGGCGTAATCCGTGCACAGCTGGCAAGACCAATCTCTAAAATGATCGTAAGGGAAGAAGTGAAATCCGGGCAGACCATCCATGTAGACTGGAATAATGAAGAAGAAAAACTAAGCTGGGAAGTAGATTAAAAATAATATTAAGAAAGCTCCTGTTAAGAAAGCTTTCTTGCCAATAACCATAAGAAATTAAAATGAAAACTGTATTCAAAAATATCTTTACAGGACTGTTGCTTGCAGGAACTTTTGTAATGGTGAACGGACAGTTTCTTGCGGCTTCCGATACTTCGGAAAGCAGCGTGAAAAAGTATAACAGCATTATAAATGCCAATAAGGAAATCGTTGAATTTATTGAATATTCATTGGTACAGAAAGGGCTGCCCAGACATTTGAGAAACCTGGCCCTGATTGAGTCACATTTCAACAGAAATATAACCTCAGGTGCCGGAGCAGTGGGAATATGGCAGTTTATGACCTCCCATGCCAACCAGTATGGGCTTACAGAGCAAAACCGAACGGATGTGTATAAAAGTACAAAGACCGCCGTAGTTTCCCTGGCAAATCTCTATAGGAAGTATGGCGATTGGATTACCGTTGTAGCAGCCTACAACTGTGGTGAGGGAAATATTGCCAAAGCTATGCAGAATGCAGGTTCAACGCAATATCATATATTTTCTAAATACCTTCCCGGTGAAACGATTAATCATGTTAAGAAATACCTGAATGCATGCTATGCAACCGGCGAACTGGAAAGCGTATTGAACAACTACAATTCTTCAAGGCTTAATAAAATTTTCTTTACAGAAGGCGGAAGCGGTAAAAATAATGCTGCACCGCTTCAGGAAACAGAAATTAATGCCGGATTTAATCTGGATGTCATTGCTGATGAACTGGATGTAGAAATGAATGAAATTCTAGCCTGGAACCCTGGAATCGTTGAGGAACTGCAGAAAAAAGGGGAGAGCCCTCTGTATCTTCCTACCGATCTCATGCCGGATTTTCTTTTGAAAAAAAATAAAATTCTTTCCCGTTCTATCAAAGAAGGAAGCCGTATGCAGCAGCAGTAAATCTGAATAGAAGATAATATTAAACCGTAATCTTAGTACGGTTTTTTTTGTTTCAATGGGTTATTGTTAAGGACCAGCTAACTATTCTAAAATTCTTAATATTTCTCTTTTAAGTGTGAAATTTCTGCTGCGGATGCTGTTGTGGATTTAATTTTAAGATGTTTTAAATCAATGTATTATATATGATTTTAAATCTATTATCGTAGAATTACTACATCAAATCGTAGAATTACTACAAAATTTCAAATTTATATTCAAAAGCTTTTTTATCAAAATACGACGTTATATATTTGTTCCACAATCAATCACCAAATCACAAAATATTAACGATTAAAATTTACGAATCATGGCAGCAAATTCAAGAGGAATCTTAAAATTCAACGGAGGAGAAGGTCAGAAGCTATTAAAGCTTAACTACAGCGTGTCAAGATCTACAGACGTTTCAGGGCGCGTAGCATCAGATCCTTCCAATGCTCTTATCAAAATTACAGTAGAAGCTACTGAAAAATCTGATATCCTTGAGAGCTTATTGAACGGAAAATATAAGCCGACGACAGGAGAAGTTACTTTCAACAAATCCCATGAAGAAGGAACATTGATTACTTTAAACTGGAACAATGGATACGTAATTCAGCACCAGGTAGAATTCAATGCGGTAGACGAAAACAGTATGCTGATCAATTTTGTAGTGAGCGCAGAAACAATTGACTACGGGACTTCTAAATTTAACGGGCTTTGGCCTATAGAAGGCAAATAATCCAAACAATCATCTTAGTAAAAATAAATTGGTACAGAATAGTGTATTCGAAAGAATGCACTATTCTTTTTTGTCGTTTTGGGACGATCGGATCTAAAATAATCCAGCCGAAGTTCTCAATAATCCATCCATCTGTCATAGAAAATAAGGGATGGTCAAAACAGCCACCAGATACATTAAAAGCTACATATCTTAGCTGCCTTATTTCTTTGTATAGTGTTTAATTTTGTCTTTTTTAATCTTTTAAAATCCCTTATAAATAAACCATTTCAACATTATGTTAAGTCAAAAATCGTAGAATTACTACATCAAATCGTAGAATTACTACAATATTTCAGATTTATATTCGAAAACTTTTTCTTTATGCATATCGATTCTATCTTTGCTCTGTAATCAATCACTATCCACATCATATATAACAATTAAATTCACAAATCATGGCAGCAAATTCAAGAGGAATCTTAAAATTCAACGGAGGAGAAGGTCAGAAACTATTAAAGCTTAACTACAGCGTATCAAGATCTACAGACGTTTCAGGACGTGTAGCTTCAGATCCTTCCAATGCTCTTATCAAAATTACAGTAGAAGCAACTGAAAAATCTGATATCCTTGAAAGCTTATTGAACGGAAAATATAAGCCGACGACGGGAGAGGTTACTTTCAACAAATCTCACGAAGAAGGTACACTGACTACTTTGAAATGGGAGAACGGATACGTGATCCAGCATGAAGTAGATTTCGATGCGGTTGACAGCAATAGTATGCTGATCAGCTTTGTAGTGAGCGCAGAAGTTATCACTCTTGGTAACTCTGAGTTCCACGGAATGTGGCCTTTAGGTAATTAACAAGACCCAAGTCTTTTAGTAAAAAAATAACATCAGAACAGAGCAGCAAAAATGTTGCTCTGTTTTTTTATGGACATCATAAACACTTTTGGAAGGCATATCCTGAAAACTTATCACTACACAATTCATAATTATAACTCGATAAAATATTCCTATTTTCTTATATTTGTTCATTATAGACATTATGGACGCAACACAAGATAAAAGACTCTTTCTCATCGATGCTTATGCGATGATATTCAGAGGATATTACGCATTGATCAGGAATCCCAGGCTGACCAGCAAAGGTGTAGATACCTCTGCTATTTTCGGTTTTACCAATTCCCTGATCGAACTGATCAGAAGAGAAAAGCCAACCCATCTCGCAGTAGTTTTTGACGTAGGCCAGGCAAGTGTAAGAACTGATGACTATTCAGACTACAAAGCAAACAGAAGCGAAACTCCTGAAGCAATTAAAATAGCTGTTCCATACATTCACAGAATTTTGGAGGCAATGCATATCCCTATCTTAGGAGTAGAAGGTTATGAAGCAGATGACGTAATAGGAACCATTGCCTGCAAAGCAGAAAAAGAAGGTTATACCACTTTCATGGTAACGCCGGATAAAGATTTTGCCCAGCTGGTTACAGATAAAATTAAAATCTATAAACCAGGTTTAAAAGGAGGCGATATAGAAATTCTTGGAGTAGAAGAAGTAAAGGCAAAATATGAAATAGAGGACCCAAAACAGGTCATCGATTTCCTTGCAATGATGGGAGATGCGGTGGACAATATCCCCGGATTGGACGGTGTAGGAGAGAAAACTGCTATGAAATTCCTTAAAGAATTTGGCAGTATAGAAAACCTTTTGGCCAATACAGATCAACTGAAAGGAAAACTGAAAGAAAAAGTAGAAGCCTCTGCAGAACGTGGAATTTTATCAAAAAAATTAGCAACCATCATCTGTGATGCACCCGTAGAATTCCATCAGGAACAATATGATCTTGATACCCCGGATTTCGAAAAAGTAAAAGAAGTTTTTGACGAAATTGAATTCAGAAGATTATACGAAAATCTGTACCGGGCATTTGCTTCTGCACCTGCAGAAACGGTGATCGTAAGTGAAGTTGAAGTGACACAGACCTCTGCCGGCACCGAAATAAAAGGACAGGTGATGCAGCTTGACCTGTTTGCCAATTTTGAAGAATTGGATCAGGCGACTTCTACCAAAACATCCATTGACAAGAACGACCATTTATATCAGTTTGTAAATAATCCGAAAGCACAAAAAGTACTGGTCAGTAACTTATTAAAGCAAAAAGCAGTCTGCTTTGATACAGAAACCACTTCACTGAATGAATTGGAGGCAGAACTTGTAGGGATGAGCTTTTCCTATAAAAAAGGGCTGGCTTACTATGTTCCTTTATCTGAAGACAAAGGGGAAGTACTCCAGACACTGGAAATTTTCAGACCGTTCTTTGAGAAAGAAGACCTGTTGAAAATTGCCCACAATTTAAAATTCGATTATAAAATATTAAAGCAGTATGATATTACGGTAAAAGGTGCCATGTTTGATACCATGATTGCCCATTATCTGCTGAACCCGGACGGAAGACACGGCATGGATTATCTTTCTGAAGTTTACCTTAACTACAAACCCGTTTCCATTGAAACCATTATCGGGAAAAAAGGTAAAAATCAGGGGACTTTCAGAGATGCAGATCTGAGAACACAAACCGACTATGCTGCGGAAGATGCTGATGTAACTTTCCAGCTGTACGAGCTGTTTGCCCCACAATTGAAAAAAGAGAACCTGGAAGACCTTTTCTTTAAAATAGAAATGCCTCTGATGGAAGTTCTTGCCAAAATGGAGCTGGCGGGAATTTCACTCGATGAAAAATGGCTGGCACAGGAAAGTATTGATCTTGAAAATGACCTGAGACAGCTGGAAACCAAAATTTTTGAACTTTCAGGTGAAGAATTCAACATGAATTCACCTAAACAGCTTGGAGAAATCCTGTTCGAAAAAATGCAGCTGGATCCCAAAGCAAAGAAAACAAAAACCGGACAGTACGCAACTTCAGAAGATGTTCTTCAGAAACTGAGCTCAAAACATGAGATCATCAAGCATATCCTGGAATACAGAACCTATCAGAAATTAAAATCTACCTATGTAGATGCTTTGCCTTCACAGATCGATAAACTGGACAGCAGGGTACATACCAATTTTTCCCAGACTACGGCTGCTACAGGACGTTTGGCAAGTGTAAATCCTAACCTTCAGAATATTCCGATCAGGACACTGCGCGGACAGCAGATCAGAGGAGCTTTTGTTTCAGGAGAAGGGAAAAAGATCATCTCCGCCGATTACTCTCAGATCGAGCTTCGTCTGATTGCCGAGATCTCGGGAGAAGAGAATATGATCAAAGCTTTTCAGGACGGAGAAGATATCCACGCTTCAACAGCTGCAAAACTGTTTAAAATTCCTTTGGAAGAGGTTTCCAAAACCCAGCGAAGCCAGGCAAAGACCGTGAATTTCGGAATCATCTACGGACAGGGAGCCTTTGCGCTGGCCGAGCAGACCGGGCTTTCAAGAACAGAAGCCAAACATATGATCGAAGCTTACTTTGAAACCTATCCGAAATTAAAAGAATATATGGCAGAGCAGGTCAGCAAAGCCCGCCAGATAGGATATGTAGAAACGATATTAGGAAGAAAACGTCACTTAAAAGATATCAATTCCAATAATTTCGTAGTGAGAGGCCATGCAGAAAGGAATGCCGTCAATGCGCCGGTTCAGGGAAGCGCAGCAGATGTTGTAAAGCTGGCGATGATTAAAATTGATCACGAGCTTAAAGCACAGCAGCTGCAGACGAAAATGCTTCTTCAGGTACATGACGAACTCATATTTGAAGCTCCGATAGATGAGGTTGAAGCAGCTTCAAAACTGATCAAAACTGAGATGGAAAGTGCTTTGGAGACAAAGGTTCCTTTATTGGTAGAAGTGGGAGTCGGGAATAACTGGCTGGAAGCACATTGATAGAATATAAAAAGGTGGGTTTTTAAAACCCACCTTTTATTTTGCTTTTATCTGAACCCGGGATTACTCAATCTGATTATCCGGAAAAGAACATAAAATAAAAAGAAGACTAAAGCTTAGTCTTCTCAACTTTCTGTATCATACAGAAAGTTTGTGTAATCATTTTTCACCTCATCGATTTTACCTTCGTCTCTGGTTTTTTAAGGCCTGTATTTAAAAAGAATGGCAATTCATTCAGATTCAATACAAGGATAAAGATATGAAGTATAAATTTCCTGTGAAATACTACTTTTGTATTAGTTTTAAGAAAGTCTCAATTATTTCAGGATTCTTCATTTACATCCTTTAGTTTAGTCAGGTTTTCAAGAATATTGGGAACGAATCTTTCGGCAAAACCTGCAAGGAAGGACCAGACGAGAAGCTTGGCCAGTGCTGCGGGAATATAAACGATATAATAAAATTCATCAGCATTGGGGAATAATGTGCCGCCGATCATTTCGCCCATAAAGATGAGAGAAAGAATAAAGGCAAAAACAGCACCTATTGTCTGTATAGAAACTAATTCTCTGATGGTTATTTTATGATTAAAAGCATTCGATCTTCGCGCCCGTGTGATAAGGCTGACTGCTGCACCGAGTGCTCCAAAAGATAAAGCAGCACTGAAAATTGCAGCTCTTGTAAGCAGTTTAAACTGTCTGGATTCCGCATCATTTCGCCAGTCTTTTACGGTAATAGTTTTTCCATCCTCATTACTATTTTCAAAATTAGAGTAATGAGGCTGTCCCTTCAGATATAAAAAATAAATAAAAGGCAGACATAAAATGATGCTGTACAGGATGGCCGTAATGATAAAGGGACCCGTATTTTCCTTTCCTAAAAGTCCGAAATTTAGAGTTTTCATGGTATTGTTGTCTTTAATTCTGGTTGTTTTTTTATTGAATAGGCTTTTTAAACCTGATACAACGAAATTCGAATTATTACAGACAAATATCAATTACCCTTTTTCGCTATTTTTATTTACGGGATTTTCAAATGAAGAGCCGTTTATTCATCATTTACAGATCCGTAAACCTTTCGTATAATATCTTCAGGAGAAGTTTTGTCAAATACATACTTTTCTTTTTTGAGGTGAAAAGTTTTAGATTCTGAAGGCATTTCTTCTTTCATCGTATTCACGGTCTCAAGGACCAGTTTACCATTCATCGGTTCATAATAAAGAGCAGAGTGGGAGCCGGCTCCCATATTGTAGGTCTCAATATAAGTAAGAATAAGATCACTATTCATATACTTAAACCTGCTGAACTGATTTCCATTGGGACCGGTATCATATAAATGGATAGAAAGTTCTCCTTTTTCTATAGAAATATCTTCCGGATCATACATTTTGTAGCCGGCCTCATTGTATTCATCTGGAAGAACAGTATCTGAGGTCTTATCCAAACGGTAAGTTTTATCCGTGTTCTTCAACAGGATTATCATTTTTCTGCCGGCCAGCGTATCTTCTTTTTTTCTGATGACAAGGGCAATATCGGAAAGCCCATCCTGGTTAAGATCTCCTTCCGTATCATATTGGATTTCATAACCGTCAGGGACCAGATCGGATGGTTTTTCGCTTTTAAAGGAAACAGTTTGCTCCTCGGTAAGAAAACTATTTGCGGTATCTTTTTTTGTAGCTTTTGCTACAGGATCATTTTTCTGATCAATTGCTGACTTTTTATCTTTTCTGCAGGAACAGAGATACAGAAGGCAAAAAGCAAGTAGAGGGATAATTTTTTTCAAGGCTTTTGTTTTGTGGATTTTTGTACACCTCTGTCGTTTTTGGTTAATGAATTATATCTTTCTGATATTTATATACTTCTAGGATAAAAACTTTATTCACGGTTTGTTTTTGTATAAACAACTTCGTTATCCGTCGGACCATAGATATTGCAGTTTTCAGGAGTAAGGTCAATAAGGTCAAAAAACAAATGGAAACTGTATGTTCTGCCGTTGAGCAGCTTAGCATATTGAAGGGTTTCTTTTATAGGAATAGTGTATATGTAGCTTTTTCCAACCCTTAATTTTACTGTATTTTTTATGCAGTCAGTAAAGCAGTCTACATCAGCTGTATAGCCTATTTTGTTTTCCTTGCTTTGCGTATTTTCCTGGATTTTGATAAGTTGAAGTCGGTAAGTTGAAAAATCTTTATTAATCTTAGTTTTCTTGTTTCCTGTATTAGTTACGGAGAGCTCTATAATCCCTTTTTCCTGCAGCTGGGTAGTATTGGATTCCAGTTTTAAGGTGCACTTATTCTGTCCAAATGCAGTTGATGCATAAAATATCAGCAAAATAAACAGAATCTGTTTCATAAAGTATTTTATTAAGTCTAAAATAATTAAATAGACAAATATGTCATGATCTTAATTTCAATAAGGTCAATTTTTCTTGACTGCTTCAATCTGAAGGATCACAAAAACCTTCATCAGATTCTCATGATCCTTTATGGATGCCCTTCTCACAGAAGGCTAGATATTGTATTCAATCTCGCCGATATAGTATAATGCATACTCCTCATCATTCACCGAAACCGGGTTGGGAATTGCATGTTTGTTCGCAAAAATGATAGCATTCACCGGAGTTTCCAGACCGAGCTGGTTGATCTTTTGTTCCACAACAGGAAGCCATTGATCAGCATAAGAATAATCAGTGAATTTTTCATAAATGCCTAAACTTTCATCTTCAAAGCCATATTCCAGGAAATCATAATCAAACCATTGGATATCCTGTGATTCAGCAAATTTTGAGACATAAAGATCATCCGTTTCCTCTTCTGTGTAATATCTCTCATCTTCTTCTGCAAAATCATTAAAGTCTTCCTCATTTTTAAAATATCCTAACCAAAAGTGTGAAATCTCTTTCTCCATAAATTATTTTTTTAAGTATACTGTATATTTATTTTAACCTTTTTAACTGCTGGCTTTCACCAATGACTTTTTCCAGCCGGGAGAGTCTTGTTTTTTCCTGTTTTGCGCTCATCAGCCAGTGAATAATCGTTCTTTTATAAGAAGGAGCCTGTTTTTCAAAAAAAGCCCATGCATTTTTATGGATTTTAAACCGTTTTTCATACACAGGGTCCAGGATAATATCCTCTCTCTCATGGGAATAGATTCCCGTTTTATCTTCTTTTCTTGCTTCAAATGCCCTTTTTCCCTCCAAAGTCATGAGCCCGGCTTTCGTAAGCTCTTCCACTTTTTTTATATTGATGATGCTCCAGATGCTATTCGGTTTTCTTGGTGTAAACCGGTTGGAATAGCTCTCTGAATCTAAGGACCTTCTTACACTGTCTATCCATCCGAAACACAATGCCTGATCCACAGATTCAGACCAGCTCATAGAAGGTTTTCCGCTGTCTTTTTTATAGAAGCCCACCAGGATTTCCTTTTCTTTTGTATGATTTTCCTCCAGCCACTTCCTGAATTCTTCCTTTGTTGCAAAAAAGGTAGGTTTCATCGTGAATCTTTTTATTGGTATTAAAGTGTAATATTACAAAACTTTTCTTTTACACTAGAATTTATACAGTACAAAGTCGCAATGTCAAAAAATATTGAGATCAGTTTTTTTATTGTAATTTTATTCAGGTAAAACTGCGTACAATGGAATTTCTTCAGGATCATTATGTTATACAAAACGAACTGCTGCTGATATTGATCTCCGTATTTTTGGGGCTGCTGATTGGTGCAGAACGCGAATACCGGAACAGATCAGCGGGTCTCCGGACTTTTATTCTGGTGTGTTTCGGCTCCTGCATTTTTACCATCCTCTCCATTAAGATAGGAGTGGAAAATCCGGACCGTCTGGCAGCCAATATCATTACCGGAATAGGTTTCCTGGGAGCCGGTGTGATTTTTAAAGGCGATAATAAGATCGATGGAATTACCACTGCAACCACTATATGGGCTACCGCTTCAATAGGAATGGCTGTGGGCTCAGGCTATGTTTATCTTTCACTGTTGGGAACAGCTTTGGTGCTTTTGATCCTCAGTGCACTGATTTACCTCCAGAATTTTATAGACAGCAGCCATAAAATAAGGGAATATAAAATAACGGTGACCAGATCAGAGGATATTAAACACTGTGAAAAGATCTTTGAAGAACATCATCTGAAACATCTTATGCTGAAAATGCAGTATACACAGGGAAACCTTTCTATAACATGGATGCTTACCGGAAAACACACGAAACATGATGAGGTGGTGAAAAGCCTTATTAATGATCCTAAAATCACAGCCTACCAATTCTAGGATAAAACAAAAAAATAAAAGACTGTGCCCTTATTTTTTCTTGAAAACGTATAGGTCTTTGTTCGGACCGGTAATTTCCTTGCCGTCCATATTCATCTGTATGAGGATGTTTTCCCCTACCTTGTATTTATAATTGGCACTTTTCCCTTTTAACGCAATTACACTTCCTGCAGCATCCCATTCAAAAGTTCCTTGATCTTGGTTTTTTGAATTTCTGTCGATGTATTCTTCCGTGATGCTGAACGTTTTATCATTATTAATGGTAAGGGAGGTTTTAATTCCCGGACAGTCTGCGCACGGAACCACAGCTTCATAAGTTCCCGGCCAGTCAAGAGCGTTTTCCGAAGTATCACCCAGAGCAGAAGGAGTTGCTTTTGCAATGCTGTCGGAAGGAGAAGTCTGTACAGTTACAGAATCCGTGGACGTATCAATAGTTTCAGGAGTTTTTTCTTTAGGATTGCACGATATTAAAAAAGCGGCAGATGTAATTCCCAAAATGAATATTTTACGATTTACCATGATAAAATAATTTTGATATAATTAATATTTTAAGCCCTTTATTACAACAAAAACTAAGCCATTGACGCGTCATAGAGTTGAGAGTTAATGAGTGTTTTTAAGGGAGAATATGAAGAGGGAAGAGGGAGGTTCCGGAGATCTGTAAAGAAAAAATATAAATCCGGCATCTGAAATCGTGGTTCATGGCTCTTGTTTCTGAATCTGTAAAATTCGCCATTCACTTGCTCAGCAAAATTCACTATTCACAATCTATCCCTTCCCATCCATGAACACCAATTTTCGCTTTCATTTCATAAGGCATATGTATAATATTCTTTGTAAATTGGGAAAAAATTTTGATTATGACAAAAAAGATACTTTTATCTGTATTTCTTTTGCCGGCTGCAATGGCATTTGCACAACAATATGGAGGAATGTGGATTCCTACAGAGCTGAATGAAAAGGAAATGAAGGATTTGGGAATGAAAATCTCCGCCAAAGACATTTTCAATACTCAGAAGCCAAGCATAAAGGATGCAGTAGTACAGTTTAATGGTGGATGTACTGCAGAGATCATTTCACCTAAAGGTCTGTTACTGACCAACCACCACTGTGGGTACGGGCAGATCCAGGCTCATTCCACAGTTCAGAATGATCTTCTTTCCAATGGTTTCTGGGCTAAAAATCCGGACGGGGAACTTCCGAATCCGGGTGTAAAAGTAGATTTCATTGTAGATATCAAAGAAGTAACAGATCAGATTCTGGAAGGTACGGACAACCTTGTGGAGCCTGAACTGACTAAAAAAGTTAATAAAAATATTGAGGTTTACAAAAATTCTCAGAAAATAGAATCTTACCAGTCGATCATTGTAAAATCAATGTATTACGGTAACAAATATTATGCTTTTACCACAGAAACGTACAATGATATCCGTCTGGTTGGGGCACCGCCTCAGAGCATAGGGAAATTCGGCAGCGATACGGATAACTGGGTTTGGCCCAGACACACCGGAGATTTTTCGATGTTCAGGATCTATGCAGGAAAAGACAATAAGCCTGCAGAATATTCAAAAGACAACGTTCCTTATGTTCCGAAACACTATCTTCCTGTTTCTATAAAAGATAAGGCTGAAAACGATTTTACATTTGTATTCGGTTTTCCTGGAAAAACAACAGAATATCTTCCTGCAGTGGCTGTGGAGAAGATCATGACAGATATAGATCCTGCAAGAATTGCCGTGCGTGAGGTAGCTCTGAAAACATTGGACGAAAAAATGCGTACAGACAGTGAAACACGCATCAAATATGCTTCAAAATATGCATCGGTAGCCAATTACTGGAAAAAATGGATTGGTGAAGTAGAAGGTTTGAAAAAGTCCAATGCAGTGGAGAAAAAAGTGATGTACGAAGGCTCTTTGGTGGCTAAAAACCATGAGATCAAAGCCACTCTGGACCAGCTGAATAAACTGTATAACGACCAGGCTCCTTACGCACTCAACAATGCTTACTATACGGAGGTGGTGAAAAATGCTGAAACGCTGAAGCTTGCAGGAGATTACTACGACTATATCGCTTCTGTAGAAGCAGGAAAAGTCGATGAAAAAGAGCTTACCAAATTAAAGAAAAAGGTAACTTCATTCTACAAAGATTACAGCGCAGAGCTTGATGCTAAGGTGACGGCAAAATTACTGGCTTTATATGCCAATAAAACCGCTCCTCAGTTCCTGCCTGCCGGATTTAGCAAATATAAAGACGAGAACCAGAACATTCCGGTGGTGGAAGAGATGTCTAAAAACTCAATCATCACAGGAAGAGAGCAGGTGAATGGAGCAACCCTTACCGGAGATATTGAGAAAGCATTTTCCAATCAGGACAAACTGATCAAGACTTTGAAAAAAGATCCTGTTTACCAGCTGTATGTTTCTATGAAAGAAACGTATATGAAAAATGCTGATCCACAATTTACTTCTCTTCAGGGGAAAATTGATGATCTTCAGAAGAAATTCATGGCACAGCAAATGGCAACGGATAAAGACAGAAAATTCTTCCCGGATGCTAATTCTACTCTTCGGGTAACCTACGGAAAAGTAAAAGGTTCTACGCCTAGGGATGCTGTTTCTTACGGTTATCAGACGCACTTGGCTGGAGTGATGGAAAAATATATTCCGGGAGATTATGAATTTGATGTTCCTAAAAAACTGATCGATCTTTACAATAAAAAAGACTACAGCATCTATAAAGACAAAACAGGAGATGTTCCTGTAGGATTCACTGCGACCAACCATACAACGGGAGGAAACTCAGGAAGCCCTGCTCTTGATGCCAACGGAAATCTTGTAGGACTTAACTTCGACAGACAGTGGGAAGGAACGATGAGTGATATCAATTATGACCCACGTTTCAGCCGAAACATCATGGTAGATACCAAATATATCCTGTTCATTATCGATAAATTTGCTGACTCCAAATGGCTTATCGACGAAATGAAGGTGATAAAATAATACACAAAAGTGATACCTTTAAGAATCTATTTGAATCCAATTTGAATAGATTCTTTTTATTTAATAGAGATGAAAGATAAGATCATCAATATACTCGCCGCCTTTGAAACGGAAAATATCGGGAATTCTTTTCCGATGGATTACTGTTTGCCCGTCTATCATTGTGTTTCTGATGAAAATCTACCACATATCAGACACATTATTCAATATAAGAATACCAGGCAGTTTGAAGAAGATCTGGACTGTCTTTCAAAGCATTTTCAGTTTGTCAGCTGGGCAGAATTCAAGGACTTTGTCAATGGTAACTTTAAACCTAAAAAAAAGATTGCTCTGCTGACTTTTGATGACGGTTTCAGAGAGTTTTATGATACTGTACTTCCTGTTCTGGAACGAAAAGGAATATATGCCTGTAATTTTATAAATCCGGTTTTTATTGATAATCAGGAGCTGATGTTCAGATGTAAGGCGAGCTTAATCATTGATGCAGCTGAAAAAGCAAAAACAGTAGATACTAAAGTCTATCGAATGCTTTCGCTGGAAAACCCGTCAAAAGAAAGTTTAAAACAGCAGGTTTTAAAGATCAGTTATCATAAAAGAGATCTTCTCGACAGGCTTACTGAAAAATTGGAAATTGACTGCAATGCTTACCTAAAAGAGCATATTCCATATCTTACAACAGACCAGTTAAAAGTACTGACACAAAAAGGCTATGGGATTTCCTCTCACAGCTGGGACCATCCAAAATATGGTGAGCTGTCCTTAAAAGAACAGATGGAAAGTACCAATCGGACTTTTAATTATTTAAAGGAGAATGGTTTTATGTATGAAAGTTTTGCATTTCCGTTTACTGACTTTGGAGTGAAAAAAGATTTCTTTGATGAGCTGTTTAAAAATAAAGACTTATTCTGCTGCTTTGGAAGTGCAGGTGCAAAATTAGACAGTATAGAAAGGCTTTTCCATAGAATTCCGATGGAAATGGGTGAAAGTTGTGAAATCATCTTAAAAAAAGAAATTGCTTATTTTAGATTGAAAAAAATAATCAACAAAAATAAAATAGTGAGAAGATGACCGAGCTGAAGACGTTTAACAAAAAAGAACTTGAAGATTTCGTTTCATCAGGAGATTTCATCAGCTTTGATTTTCTTCCCATTTCGGAACACCGGGCGAAATCCCAGATCAGAAACCTGAAGGCTCTGGATCATCAGACGCTTTTGGTTCTGGCTTTTTATGATGGAAAACTGGCTGGGTATGTAGGCTGTTTTCCTGATAATTATTTGATAGACGGAAAAATATTTCATTATGCATGGCTGAGTACCCTTTTTGTAAGCGAAGAATTCCGGGGAAAAAGAATTGCCAAAACATTGCTGAATAAAATGTTTGAGGAATACGACGGCAATATCATCGCAACAGAATTTACCAAAGAGGCAGAAGCTCTTTACAATATGCTGGGGGTTTTCGAGTATGTTTACCCAAAGACCGGAAAAAGATATTATTTCCGGTCAGATGCAGCTTTAATTATTCCTGAGAAAAAGCCTGAAACAAAAACCTTGAAACCTCTTTTTCAAGTGGCTGATGCTATGGCTAATTCTTTAATTGCTATAAAAAATTCGGTCATCAAAAAGCCGGAATTCAGATTCGAAATCCTTGATCATATTGATGCTGAAAGCTCTGAATTCATGTTGAAATTCCGGAGCAGGCGGAATGCCGATGAAATCAATGTATTTATAAAAAATCCATGGGTACTGGAAAGTAAGAAGAAAGAAGAGAAATATCTGTTTTCAAGCTATGCCGAGGTTTTTAAATATGTCTGGGTGAAAATCTATGATGAGCATAATCATTTAGCAGCGTGTTCACTGCTACAGCTCAGGGACGGAAATCTTAAGATCCCATATCTGTTTTCAGAAGCTTCGGATCTGGATCGTTTTATTGATTTCTTAAGCTATTATATTGCCAGCAATAAAGTAAAAACCTTAACCAGCTATCAGAAGCAGCTCAATACCAAAATAGAGCAGTCAAAAACATTTCCTAAAATCTATGAAAGGAATTTTGAAAGAAGATACCTGTTTCATAAAGAACTTATTCAGCATCTCCCGGAAGGATTTGATCCACAATATCAGGACGGGGACGGAGATTGTATGATGACGTAGATTTGCTTACTTATAAATGAAACGGTTTTGCTTAAATTAAAAATGAACTGAATACTTTATAAAATCTTTGTTTATTGTGTTTATTTTTAGGAGTCTGCTTGAATTTTATTCAGTAAAAATTATATGCAGAAATAATTTCCTAAAGAATAATATTCCTCTTGCAGATTACGCAGATTTATTTCAGTTATAATATAAAACCGCCTCAGTAATGAAGCGGTTTGATTTTTTTAATGTCCGAAGATTTCTTCCAACGTTAATTCTTTAAAGGTTCCCATCTGGTTTACAGCGTCCATATCCAGATTTTCTTTCTTACCAATAATTGCCGTATTAAAATGTATTGGCTTGATCTTCGTCTGGTAAAAATCCTTCAGATCTTCAAATTTCAGATTTTCGATCTGTCCGTAGATATCTTTTCTGAAATCATGGTAGACCCCGAGTTTTTTAAGCCTTAACGTATTAAAAAATATATTGTTCCGGGTAATTCTGGTTGAAGCGATCTGTTTCAGGGCAGCATTTTTGGCATTTTCAAACTGAATTGGCACTTCAGGAAGCTCATTCATCAGCTCACTCATTGTGCTTACGGCAGTCTGAAGCTTATCCGGCTGCGTTCCGATATATGTGGTGATATAATCAGGATGACCCAAATCAGAATTGGCTGCATAAGAAACATATGCTGAATATGCTAAGCTTTTACTTTCACGGATCTCCTGGAAAACGATAGATGAAAGTCCCCTTCCGAAATATTCATTGAAAACGTTGATCTTTCCGAAATTTGAAGTATCCACCTGATAGCCTCTTCCCACTTTGCTCATCTCCATCTGTACCATATCATAACCTGTGAAATAGACGTTTCCGTTGGTTTCAGGCTCAGGATATTGTTTAGGTTCCGGAATCCGGAAGCTTTCATTTTCAACATACTTTCCAATGTACTGTTGGAACTTTTCAAAATCCTTTCCATAGAAAAATATCTCGTAAGGATATTTGAAAAGTTTTTTCATTCTGTCCGTAAATACTTCCGTACTGCTGCTTTCAAGCTCTTCTTTCGAGATAATATCCGTGTAACGTGAAAAACTGCCCAGTTTTGTATAATTGGTTAGGGCGGTCATGATCCGGTTTTTATCTTTTTTTGTAGCCTGGCGGTTTTCGAGTACTGTTTCTACAAACTGTCTGTAGATCTCCTGATTCGGTTTTACGTCGTACATCCAGTGCTGCAGAAGGGCAATTCCTTTTTCAATATTTTCCTCCAGCCCGCTCAGTGAGATCAAAAGCTGGTCATTCGTTGTCTTAAAATCATTGCTGATCCCAATCTTAAAGAATTCCTTCTTCAGATCCTCGGGTGAAAGATCCTCAGTTCCAAGATACTGCAATAACTGTGTGGAAATCCCAAGATCCCTGTCATGATCGCTTCCGAAAGGGAAAATAAAGTGTGCCTGCGCAATATCATTGTATTTATTACGAACGAAGCTTAGTTTTTTATCCTTTACCGTATCTGTAACGATTTCTTTTTCATAATCAATAAATTCCGGTTGTATATCCTCTGTTTTTTCTGCAACAATATCCTTTAAAAACTCAGACTGTGCATCACGGTTTATTTTAATGGGAGTAATTCCTGGGTTTTCAACTCTTACCAATTGATCATTAACGCCCTTCTCCTTGTAAACAATTACATAATTGTCCTTAAAAAAAGTATTGACGAAATCTATAACCTCTTCTTTGGTGAAGTTTTCGTACTCATCCATTTCATTCAGTTCCTGTTCCCAGGTTCTGCCTTTGATGTACGTATCATAAAGATTGGTGGCCAGTCCATCTGCTGTTTCCAAGCCTTTCATCCTCTGAATTTTGAAATCATTAATGATTGCAGGAAGGATCCAGTCCGGAAAATCGCCTTTTTTGATCAGCTCAATTTGCTCCAGAACCATATTTCTCGCTTCATCCAAAGTCTGTGTTTCCTTAGGAACGGCTACGATAGAAAAATACCCGTATTGTTTGAGACCAACAGAGAAAGCCTGAGCCCATAGCATTCTTTGTGTCTGGTTGATATTAAGGTCAAGCAGTCCGGCTTCCCCTCTGTTGCTGAGAATATTGGCCGTGATATCTGCCAGCATTGCCTCTCGTGTGCCGTAGCTATCTGTTCTCCATGCCAGCTGGACTCTTGGCGTTGTAGGGCTTTTAACCGTTCTTTTTACAATTTCCGTTAATGGCTGTTCAGTAACAGGCGTTTTTTTCGGAAGTTCCCTGTAAGGAATCGTTCCAAAATACTGGTCCACCAGCTGAATTGTTTCCTCAAAATCCAGATCTCCCACCAAAACCATAGCATAATTATTCGGAACGTAATACTCGTCAAAATACTTATGAATAGCCTTCATAGAAGGATTTTTCAGGTGTTCAGGTTTTCCCAGCGTTGTTTGCTGGCCGTTTGGATGCGTAGGGAAAAGAGCAGCCATCAGCTCATAGTTTACAAGCCTTGAATCATTATCCTGGGCTCTGTTAAATTCCTCATAGACCGATTCCAGTTCCGTATGGAAAAGCCGCAGTACAACTTCTGAAAATCTTTCCTTCTCTATTTTAAGCCATTTTTCAAGCTCGTTATTCGGGACATTATTTTTATAAACGGTTTCATCGAACCATGTATGGGCATTCGTTCCACTGGCTCCCAGGGAAGAAATTGCCTTATCATATTCATTGGCAATTGCATACTGGCTGGCTTCCTGGGATATCTCGTCTATTTTTTTATAGATCTCTTTTTTCTTTTCAGAATCCTGTTCTGCTTTATGGTCCTCATAAAGGGAAGAGATCCGGTCAAGAAGTTCCTTTTCCTTTTTCCAGTTCTGGGTTCCTATCTTTGAAGTGCCTTTAAACATCATATGCTCAAGATAATGCGCCAGACCGGTATTATCAGCTGGATCATTATTGCTTCCTGTTCTCACGGGAATGTACGTCTGTATTCTGGGAGCATCAAAATTCTGCGCAAGAAAAACTTTTAAGCCATTTTTTAAAGTATAAATTCTTACTTTGTTTTCATCATTGGGAATTGTGATATATTCGTAGTTGTTTTTATCTGTATGAACCGTTTCTTTGTATCTTTTGTCAATCATAAGCTAACTCATTTCATTCCTATAAATCAGAATGCATTACAAATGTAAGGAATCAGGAAAGAACAAATCAGAATTTCCTTATTATTGCATCTATGGTTTTAATTTATATTAGATAAAAACATTATTTACATGATCAGATACTAAAACTATCCCGTAATTACTATTTTACAAATTGAGATGACAATGAATATTCAATACCGAAAACTTTTACCCGAAAGTTGCACCAAAAAAGTAGCCATGATCAGTCTTCTTTACTTTCTGTACGTCTTTCCAAAATAAATTCAATAAGTTTGCAATAGTTTTCCAAAAAACCACACCATGCACGGAAACATTCTGATCATCGATGACGAGATCAAGCTCCTGAAATTATTAGGAATGATTCTTTCCCAAGAAGATTTTGACGTAAAAGAAGCTTCAACGGCACGTTCTGCAATGACCATGCTTGAGCAGCATGAATTTGATGTCGTTCTCTGCGATGTCCGCCTTCCTGATGCTTTTGGGGTGGAACTTGTGCGGTCCATCAAGACCAAATATCCACATCTCGAAATTATTCTGATGACCGCTTTCGGAAATATTACCGATGCCGTTCAGGCCATGAAAAACGGGGCTTATGATTATCTGGTGAAAGGGGACGACAATGAGAAGATTATTCCGCTGGTATATAAAGCACTGGAAAAAGTAAAGGATAACCGCTCTAAAATGGGACGAAAATCCGCAATATCAAAAGGATTCGGGCAAATTATAGGAATTTCTCCTCTGATCCTTCAGTCTAAAAAACTGGCTGAAAAGGTAGCTTTAACGGACGCCGCTGTTCTTCTGACCGGGGAAACCGGAACCGGAAAAGAGGTTTTTGCCAATGCCATCCATGATGGAAGCGACAGAAAGAAAAATAATTTTGTAGCGATCAACTGCTCTGCATTCAGCAAAGAAATACTGGAAAGTGAACTTTTCGGACACAAACAAGGTGCATTCACCGGTGCTGTAAAGGACAAGAAAGGACTGATAGAAGAAGCTAACGACGGAACCTTATTTTTAGACGAAATAGGAGAGATGCCTATAGAATTGCAGGCCAAACTTCTTCGTGTCCTCGAAACCGGAGAATTTATCAAAATGGGAGAGACCAAAGTTTCCCGCTCCGACTTCAGGCTGATCGCTGCAACCAACAGAGAGCTGGAAGACGAAATTAAGCAGGGACATTTCCGGGAGGATCTTTATTTCCGGTTGAATGTTTTCGAGATCCACCTTCCGCCATTGCGTGAAAGAAAAGAGGATCTTAAAATGCTGGCCAAAAATTTCATCGATATTTTTTCTCGTAAACTCCATCTTTCAGAACTGCAGGTGAATCCGGATTATTATAAAATGCTGGAAAAGAACGACTGGAAAGGAAACATCCGCGAACTCCGGAATGCTGTGGAAAGAAGTCTTATTTTAATGGAAAATAATATTCTGGATGCTGAAAGCTTACCGCATTATTCAGATAAAATAGTTCCTGAAAGTGATTCTTTAAGCATGAGGTCTCTTGAAAAAATACACATCCAAAAAGTCCTTCAATATACCAAAGGCAATAAAGCCGAAGCCGCCAGACTACTGGAAATCGGCATTGCCACACTATACCGGAAGCTGGAGGAATACGGGTTGAGGTAATTGATTTCCGGAGTTGACGTTTCTTGGTTCTTGAATCTTATCTCCAATAATTCACCATTTACATCTTCCAATCCCTATCATTTCAATAAACGGGCCTATCAAAATGATAGGCTTTTGTATTTCGATATAGTTGAATTATTTAACATAAGTATTTGGTATTTAGAATTTTAAATATTTTGTTTTCAGAATGGGCCTTCTTTTGGCCTATAGGACATGAATAAAATATTTTAAAAATGACAATTTCAAGAAAAACGTTCAAAAAACGTGAGCATGCAGGCTTCAGCCTGCTGTTGGTATCGTACGTACTACTGACCCTTTTAACCTTAATAATAACGATATGATGCTTATAAGTTTGATCCTGCTTTTTGCAGTGATGTTCTGGTTTCTTTACAAATCCGTTGAATTTTTTGATAAAATATAAAAATATGTGGAGTTTATTTTTCCTTTCAATTCTGGCCTTTGTGTACATCTGCTACGTTTTGCTGAAACCTGAAAAATTTTAACCGGTCATGAATACAGAAATTTTAGGCGTTATTGCCATGTTTGTCATTACGTTAGTTATTGGAATATTTCTTGGGAAATACATTGCTAATGTATACGGGTACAAAAAGACCTTTTTAGATCCTGTTTTTGAACCTGTTGAAAAATTAATTTATAAGATAGCGGGAATCAACCCGGCCCGTCAGATGACCTGGAAACAGAATATGTATGCCATGCTGACGATCAATCTGGTCTGGTTCGTTATAGGATTTCTGATCCTGATGACCCAGTCCTGGCTTCCTTTAAATCCTGACGGAAACCCGAATATGTCACCTGATCTTGCTTTTAATACAGCCATTTCCTTTCTGGTGAACTGTAACCTTCAGCATTATTCAGGAGAAACAGGCGTAAGTTATTTAAGCCAGCTTTATCTGATGTTCCTGCAGTTTGTGACCGCAGCTACCGGAATGGCAGCAATGGCAGTCCTTTTCAAAGCTTTTAAAGATAAAACCACTACGGAATTAGGGAATTTCTATGATTTCTTTACTAAATCCGTGGTCAGAATCCTCGTTCCGGTCAGTATCCTCGTTGCCTTGATTCTCTCTGCCAATGGAAGTCCGATGACTTTCGAAGGGAAAGACCATATAACAACGTTGGAAGGACAAAAAGTTGATGTTTCCAGAGGTCCTGTAGCTGCTTTTGTGGCGATCAAGCATTTGGGAACCAATGGGGGAGGTTTTTTTGGAGCCAACTCAGCGCACCCGCTTGAGAATCCGAACTATGTGACGAACATGACTGAAATGGTTACCCAAATGATCATTCCGTTCGCATTGGTTTTTGCCTTAGGGTTTTACCTGAAAAAGAGAAAACTGTCATGGGTGATCTTTACCGTAATGACGGTTGGTTTCTTGGCACTTGCTGTTCCGAACGTTGTGAATGAAACAAACGGAAACCCTCTCATCACGCAGATGGGTGCTGACAGCAGCCTTGGAGCTATGGAAGGTAAGGAGATCCGTTTCGGAAGTGCATCTTCAGGATATTGGAGTATCGCAACGACAGTGATCTCAACAGGCTCTGTGAATTCAATGCACGACAGTACGATGCCCCTTTCAGGAATGAATGAGCTGCTGGCCATGATGATCAACTGTTTCTATGGAGGCTGTGGAGTAGGAATTCTGAATTATTTCATCTTTATCATTCTTGCTGTATTCATCAGTGGTCTGATGGTGGGAAGGACCCCGGAATTCATGGGCAAAAAGATCGAAGCCAAAGAAATGAAGATCGCAATGATCGTCGCTCTGTTCCATCCGTTCTTAATACTGGTAGGAACGGCATTAACTGCCTATCTACCGGAATTCGGAGCAAAAACATTAAATAATCCGGGTTTTCATGGATTCAGTGAAATGTTATATGAATTCACCTCTTCTTCTGCAAACAACGGTTCCGGATTTGAAGGTCTTGGCGACAATACTCCTTGGTGGAATATCTCAACAGGAATCGTATTGCTCTTATCCAGATTTATTCCGATCATAGGACCGATAGCGATTGCAGGATTATTGGCACAGAAGAAATTCATCCCGGAAAGCTCAGGAACGCTGAAAACGGATACTGCTACTTTCGGCTTTATGACGTTGGCAGTGATCCTCCTTATTGCGGCATTGTCTTTCTTCCCGGCATTGACATTGGGGCCTATCGCAGAACAGATTCAGTATTTCTCTAAATAAACATTAAAATTAAAATCAATAGCCAGCCATCAAGAAGATTGAAATGTCGGGGAACCACTAAAAACTCATCGAACATTCACCTGAATATATTATCCATTTCTAATCCTTTCAGTTTTAGTCTCTCTTAATGGCGGCCATTGATTTACAATGATATAACTCTTTCAAAAAAATGAAAAATCAATCACAGACATTGTTTCAAAAAGATTTGGTAAACGAAGCGATCAAACAGTCCTTCATCAAACTGAATCCGAAAATCATGTTTAAAAATCCCGTGATGTTCCTGGTGGAGGTAGGAACTGTTGTGATGTTCATCGTAAGTCTTTTCAGCCTTACAGGAAACCAGTCACAGGGAAGTTTCGCTTATAACTTTACGGTGTTCATTATCTTATTTTTTACGGTTCTTTTTGCCAATTTTGCCGAAGCAATAGCCGAAGCAAGAGGAAAAGCGCAGGCGGATACCCTCAGAAAAACACGTGAAGAAACTCCTGCCAAAGTGGTGGTGGACAATAAACCTGGCTTTCAGGTAGAAACGGTTCTGAGAATGTCTGCCGAAATGAAACTTGGCGATATTTTCCTTTGTGAAACCGGAGATCAGATCCCAATGGACGGAGAAATCATCGAAGGGCTCGCAACCATTGATGAATCTGCGATCACCGGAGAAAGTGCACCTGTGATCCGTGAATCCGGAGGCGATAAAAGCTCGGTAACCGGAGGTACAAAAGTTCTTTCCGACAGAATAAAAGTAAAGGTGACCACCAAACCCGGGGAATCCTTCTTAGATAAAATGATTGCCCTTGTAGAAGGAGCGTCAAGACAGAAAACGCCTAATGAAATCGCATTAACTATACTTTTGGCAGGATTTACCCTGACCTTTATTATCGTCACACTCACTTTAAAACCTTTTGCAGACTACGCGCAGACTCCAATTACCATTGCGGCATTTATATCACTTTTCGTTTGTTTGATTCCCACAACCATTGGAGGTCTGCTTTCTGCAATCGGAATCGCAGGAATGGACAGAGCTTTGAGAGCGAATGTAATTACTAAAAGTGGGAAGGCAGTAGAAACTGCCGGAGATATTGATGTACTGCTTCTGGATAAAACAGGAACCATTACCATAGGAAACCGTAAGGCAACAGAATTTCATCCTGCAGACGGAATCAGACTGCAGGACTTCATTAAAGCTTCAGCATTAAGCTCAGTTGCTGATGAAACACCGGAAGGAAAATCCATTATAGAACTAAGCCGGTTGAAAACAGAAGACCTTCTTGTTCCCAATCCCACTTACATTGATTTTACAGCGGAAACAAGAACTTCAGGAATTGATTTTGAAGACACAAGGATCAGAAAAGGAGCCTATGACACCATAAAAAAACTGACTGAAAAAGCCGGGAACATCTTCCCGAAAGAAACTCAGGATGCCGTTACCAAAATTTCTGAAAACGGGGGAACTCCTCTTGTTGTAAGTGTTAATGAAAAAGTCTGGGGCGTTATTGAACTTCAGGATATCATTAAAACAGGAATTCAGGAACGTTTTCAGAGACTGAGAAAAATGGGGGTGAAAACAGTGATGGTAACCGGCGATAATCCATTGACTGCAAAATACATTGCTGAAAAAGCAGGTGTGGATGATTTCATTGCCGAAGCGAAGCCTGAGGACAAAATGAATTATATCAAAAAAGAACAGCAGGAAGGAAAACTGGTTGCCATGATGGGAGACGGAACGAATGATGCTCCGGCATTAGCTCAGGCCGATGTAGGGGTAGCGATGAACAGTGGAACACAGGCGGCTAAAGAAGCCGGTAATATGGTGGATCTTGACAATGACCCTACGAAACTGATTGAAATCGTGGAGATTGGAAAACAGCTGCTGATGACCCGCGGAACACTGACAACTTTCAGTATTGCAAATGACGTTGCTAAATATTTTGCCATTATTCCGGCTTTGTTTATCACCTTCATCCCATCACTTCAGAAGTTGAATATCATGAATCTTCACAGCCCTGAAACTGCAATATTATCAGCCGTTATTTTCAATGCCGTAATCATTCCTTTCCTTATTCCACTGGCGTTAAAAGGAGTTGCCTATAAGCCGATCGGCGCCAGTGCATTATTGAGAAGAAACCTTTTGATCTATGGTTTGGGTGGTGTTATTGTTCCGTTCATTGGTATCAAAATCATCGATTTAGTGATTAGTTTATTCTATTAAAATTTAAAAAATGAAAAATCATATTGTTACAGCATTCAGACTGACTTTTGTAATGCTGGCTGTCGTGGGAATTTATCTTCTTATCGTATACGGAGGTTCAAAAGTATTGCCTACAAAAGGAGATGCGGAAATCATTACCCACAACGGACAGAAGTTCTACGCTAATATCGGCCAGGAATTTAAATCTGAAAAATATTTCCACGGGCGTCCTTCATCTGTTAATTATAATGCAGCGGGAAGCGGAGGAAGTAATAAAGGTCCGAGTAATGAAGAATATCTGGAAACCGTGCAGAAAAGAATAGATACTTTAAAAATGAATCATCAGGCTATGGGGAATGCAAAAGTTCCCGTAGAGCTGGTTACAGCCAGTGGAAGTGGCCTTGATCCTGATATTTCTGAAGAGGGAGCTTTGTATCAGGTAAAGAAAATTGCAGAAGTAAGAAACCTTTCTGAGGAAAAAGTAAGAAATTTGGTTAAAAATCAAGCAGAGAAACCATTTTTAGGACTGTTTGGGACGTCAAAAGTAAACGTACTGAAGCTTAATATTGCTTTGGACCAATTAAAATAAAGTAGACATCACCGTGAAAAAATATATCATTACCAGTGCAGTATTATTCGGGATATTTTTCCCGAAAGCACAATCATCAGATTCATTGAAAACAGAAAATAAAGTGACATTTTCTGCCTATGCAGAACTTTTCTATACTTATGACTTTAATGAACCTGCCAATCATATCCGTCAGAACTTTTTATACTCTTACAACAGGCATAATGAGCTCAATCTGAACCTGGGATTGGTAAAAGCGAATTATCAGAGTGAGAATCTCCGCGCCAATGTTGCTTTAATGGCCGGGACTTATGCGCAGGATAATATGGCTGCAGAACAGGACGCATTGCGCTATGTCAATGAAGCAAATGTGGGAATTAAAATTTCTAAAACCAAAAATCTATGGATTGATGCCGGAATTATGCCTTCCCATATTGGGTGGGAGAGTGCTATAGGAAAAGATAATATCAACCTGACGAGGAGTTTTGCCGCTGAAAATTCTCCTTACTTTGAAACCGGAGCTAAGATTTCTTATACATCAGACAGCGGAAAATGGTTTTTGAGCGGATTAGTGCTTAATGGCTGGCAGCGTATTGCAAAACCGGAAGGAAACCAAAGCATTTCTTTCGGGCATCAGGTGACCTACAAACCAACCGAAAAGATCACTTTAAACAGCAGTTCTTTCATCGGAAACGACAAATCAAAAGAAGAAAAAAGGATGCGGTATTTCCATGATCTTTATGGAAATTTTCAGCTGACAGACCGATTTTCGGCTTTGCTGGGGTTTGATATCGGAGCAGAGCAGAAAGAGAAAGGCAGCAAAAGCTATAATATCTGGTATACACCCAATGTGTTAATGAAATACCAGCTTGACAGCAAATGGGCCCTGGCAGGAAGAGTTGAATACTACAATGATAAAAATGGAGTGATCATCAGTACCAAAACACCCAATGGTTTCCAAACTTTCGGATATTCCCTGAATGTAGATTATGCGATTCTGAAGAATGTCATTTTCCGTACAGAAGCCAGAGGGTTTACATCCAAAGACGCCATTTTCGTGAAGAATGATGAAATGAAACAGGGAAATTTCTTTATCACAACAAGTCTGGCTGCCTGGTTTTAGAAAGTGAAAATTAAATGTAATTAACCACAAAGGCACAAAAGCTTCTGATATTTAAGTCATTTGAAATGTAAATGCTTTGTGTAGAGAAGACCACATAAGTTTAAAAACAAATGGCATATTGAACCGGCGATAATTAAAAGAATTTTTGAAAGGATAGTTCAAAGAAAAATATCCAGAATAATCGTAACTTACTTATGCGCTGTAATATTCAAAAAACAAAAACTTCTGTGCCTTTTGTATTAAAAAAATAAAGCAAAAAAAATCAATGTCATCAGCAAAACATTTTTTAGAATTGATTCAGAAATCCCGGAAAGGAAAATTCAAGATCTATATCGGGATGAGCGCAGGCGTGGGGAAAACATTCCGTATGCTTCAGGAAGCGCAGTCTCTTCTGCGTAACGGCATTGATGTAAAGATAGGTTATATAGAAACCCACGGGAGGGAAGAAACGGCAGCGCTTACCGGTGGAATTCCTGAGATTCCAAGAAGATCGGTTTTCTATAAAGGTAAAAATCTGGAAGAAATGGATCTTCAGTCCATTATCAATGAGCATCCGGAGGTGGTTCTCGTGGATGAGTTGGCTCATACGAATGTGGAAGGTTCAAAAAATAAAAAAAGATGGCAGGACGTGCTGGAAATTCTTGATAACGGAATCAATGTCATCAGTGCCATGAACATTCAACATATCGAAAGCCTGAATGAAGAGGTAAAAAACATCACAGGAATAGAAGTGGCAGAACGTGTTCCCGATAAGATTTTGAGTCTTGCTGATGAGGTGGTCAATATAGATCTTACCGCAGATGAATTGCTGACCCGCCTGAAAGAAGGGAAAATTTATAAAAAAGAAAAGATCCAGACAGCACTTACGAATTTTTTTCAGAGCGGTCATATCCTGCAGCTAAGGGAACTGGCTTTAAAAGAAGTGGCTGCTCATGTTGAAAGAAAGGTAGAAACGGAGATCAAGACAGAGAATTTTAAACCGATAAAATTTCTCGCATGCATCAGCAGTAATGAAAAGATCGCCAAAAATATAATCCGGAAAACTGCCCGTCTGGCGAGTTATTACAACAGTCAGTGGACAGTTCTCTATGTGCAGAAGCCTTCGGAAAATCCTGAAAAAATTGCCCTTGACAAACAGCGATATCTGATTAATAATTTTAATTTAGCACAGGAATTGGGGGCAAAGGTGGTCCGGGTAAAGGAAAACAGTGTCCATAAAGGAATTCTGGATTATGTGATTGCCCATAATATCACGACGGTCTGCATCGGAAAACCCCATGCACAGCTCTGGCAGCGTCTTTCCGGCTACAGCTGGATCTATACGCTGATGAACAGGCTGAACGAAAGACAGATAGATATTATTATTTTATCTTAGAAGTAATGAAACTTAAAACAAAACTCACCTTAGGCGTAGGTCTTTTATTTTTACTGATCGTTCTCATGTCGGTCATCGGATCTGTCTATATCAATAAGCTGAAATCCGACACTGAAAAAATCCTTACTGCAAACTACAACAGTTTGGAGTTTTCCAAAAATATGTTGTTGGCCCTGGATAAAATAAACACAGACAGTGCTGTTGCAGTGAATGATTTTCAGAAAAACAATAAGCTGCAGGAGAAAAATCTTACCGAATTTGGTGAAAAAGAAGCTACCCAAAGCCTGAACCTTCATTTCAACAGCTATCTTAAGCAGCCTTCTCCGGAAAAAGAGAAGCTTATCCGGGAAGATCTGGCCAAAATCATGTCCCTGAATATGAAAGGCATTGAAAGGAAAAGTGACATTGCGATAATTACTGCTGAAAATGCTACTTTTTGGATTGTAAGTCTGGGAACCGTTTGTTTCCTGATCGCTTTTATCCTGCTTTTTAACCTGCCACAGACCATTGCGGAACCCATCAACCAGCTTACATTCAGTATCAGGCAGATTGCTGCTAAAAATTATAATGAAAGGGTACATTTCAAAGGCAGTGAAGAGTTCAACAGTCTTGCAGATTCCTTTAATACGATGGCAGAAAAACTTCAGGAATACGAAAGCAGCAGCCTTTCCAAACAGCTGATGGATAAAAAACGGATTGAAACGCTGGTGAATAATATGCACGATGCAGTGATTGGGCTGGATGAGAACCACTTTATCTATATGATCAATGATGAAGCCCTGAAGATCACCAATCTCCATAAAGAAGAAATCATCGGTAAAACAGCTCATGAAGTAGCGGTTAACAACGATTTAATGCGTGAATTGCTGAAGAACATTGATCATCCGGTAAAAGAGCCGATTAAGATCGTCCGTGATCATAAAGAAAATTATTTCGAGCAGGATATTGTTCCTATTAATATTGTAAAAACCGGGGAGAAGGAAACAAAATATATCGGGAAGGTGATTCTTTTGAGAAATATTACACCTTTTAAGGAACTTGACTTTGCTAAAACCAATTTCATTGCTACCATTTCCCATGAACTTAAAACACCAATATCTGCTATAAAAATGGGCGTACAGCTGCTCGGAAACCAGAAATTCGGAGAGCTGAATGACCAGCAGAAAGAATTACTGAAAAGCATCAATGACGATGGCCAGAGGTTATTAAATATCACCGGAGAACTGTTGAATTTGTCACAGGTGGAAACCGGAAACATTAGCCTGACCGTTGAAAAATGTTCCCCGAAAGAAATGGTGCAGGCTGCTGCAAAAAATGTTGAAAAGCTGGCCGAACAGAAGAATATTCTGATCAATACCGAATATCTTATCGGGGATAATGATTTTGCTAGTGCTGATTTTGACAAAACGGTCTGGGTGATCAATAATTTCCTGACCAATGCGGTTAAACATTCTTTTCAGGATGAAAATATTAGTATTAGGGTAGAAAAAGAGGATTCAATGATTCAGTTCAGTATTACTGATACCGGAAGAGGAATAGATGAAAAGTACCATCGCCAAATCTTCGACCGCTATTTCCAGGTTCCGGGAGAACAACAGAATGGAACAGGGCTGGGCCTGGCGATATCTAAAAATTTTATAGAAAAGCAAAACGGTGAGATAGGAGTGAAGAGTGCGCCAAATCAGGGAAGTACTTTTTATTTCAGATTGCCGATGGCATAAAAGATTTTAAATAAATTCTTTTAGATTTGTATAAAATAATAAGAAGAAAATCAATCATGAAAACATCTGTTAATCTGCTATTATTCCTGCTTTTCATTCTTTTTCAATCACACGTCTCCGGACAGGCATTTAAGCTGGAAGAACTCGCTGCGTTCAATACACTTGATATGGCAGCTTTTAAAACAGAAATTAAAAAACAGAAATATACTTTTTACGATAAAACAGAAAGTCCCGCATTTATTCTTTATGAATACGATAGCCCCGGCTATACTTACAAAATTGGAAAATTTGAATATACTGAGAATATATCTCAGGACAATATAGAGTTTCAGTTTAAAGACAAAAAAGAATATGATGCCTATTTAAAGGCAATTCATGCAGCAGGCTATAAACAGACAGGAAAAGGGAAAATCCTTACCGGCGAAAGCTATACTGATTACCTTAAAGATAAGGCGCAGATCAGAATGGTTCAGCCCAAAACTGCGAGAGATAACTACACGATTCTAGTCTTCAAATAAAACAGAGCTGCAAAAAAATTTCACAGCTCTGCAGATATAAATATGATTATTAGTTTAAATTTTGATAAACTTTTGGATCATTACTTTGTCCTTAATAAACAGTTTAATGATATAGTTTCCTTTGGCCAGCTCGGAAACATTTACAGAATTACTTTTTACGCTTCTCGTATTAAGAATTCTTCCTGATGCATCATAAATTTCAGCTTTGATGATCTCATCACCGGATTTGATATTAAGAATATCTTGTACCGGATTTGGATAAATGCTTATATTCTCGTTGCCAGATTTAATTTCTGCAGTTGCCAGTACACCTCTTACGGTAGTAGTATATGTATTGGTAACAATTGGTGCATTATAATCAAAATAGATATTCGCGGTATTGCTGAATGCCTCACCCACTGTCAAGGTAGACTTTGTTTTGATCTTGAAAGAAATATATCCGTCGTTGTTGGCATCATCAAACGGGAGCTGTATATTTTCGAAAATAAATTCAACCTTATTCGTTCCGGTCATTCTCGTTACAAAACTGTGGCTTCCACTTAATGGGGTCAAGGTAGAAATGTCAAATTTCGCAGTATCGATCTCATCTTTCACCACAATATTTCTGGCATTGGCAGTGCCTTTGTTTTCAAACCGGATGAGGTAATGAACGTAATCTCCCACCTGGGTCTGTGCGATCATTGTTCCTTCTAAACAGGTTTTATCATTCGGGTCCAGAGAATTCACAACCGTTTGGTTCAGGGTAAAGGTATTGTCTGCAGGTGTATCATCCGGAGCCCCGTTGATTTGTGCTGTATAATGCAGGATATCACCATCGTTTACAGGTGGAGTATCGGTCGGAGTATTCAATTCAAATTTAACTTTGATTTCTCTGGTTTCAAAGGGAAGAAGACCTGTAAAATTCCAGACAAGATTTCCTGTTGATTGTGAATCAGGAATTACAGTAGAGCTTACAAAATCCATAATATTGTCATTGTAGCTGAATCCAACAGTCCCGGCCTGCATGGTGGTTCCTTTATTTTTGAAAACGATTTTGTAATCTGAATTAAACCCTGGTACTGCAGAATCCAGCGGAATAATTACAATTTCAAGATCCGGATGGGAGCCATTGGGCGTGATGCAGAAATTTTGAGTCAATGGGCTCGTCATCATCGGGAAATTAGCGGTAAAAGAAGCGGGTGATATACTGAAGTACGTAGAATTTTCAAGAACAGGAGTTATTGTATGCGTTCCTGCCTGAACCGGAATAGAATAGTCTCCCGATTGATTGCTTATGATACTTCCTGTAGTTCCGCTGCCTGTAATATTGAATTTCTGTAATGCTTTATTGGGATCCGTCGGATCGCAGCCGCTTCCGTTAAGATCATATTTAGTATTACCTTTGATGGTGTAGAAAGTTCCGCCCGGGGTGAATGAGCAATAAGAGTTTACTATTACATTGTTATAGCCATATGAGCTATTTGAAGCAATAATTTGATTGATTTCCAAATCATCACAACAGATATAGCTTAAATTGGGATTGTTTTGATAAGATACGCTTGTAAGCCTTCCGTTTTTTATAAAGAGGGTTTGTAAATTGTTGTTGGGAACACTGAATGAATTCAGGATTGTATTATGACTGATATCAAGAGAAGTAAGCTGGTTGTTATTCAGGAAAAGCGTCTGCAGTAAAGGAACAGCTGAAAGATCAATACTTGTAAGCTGATTGTTGAACATTCTCAGATAATTTAAGATCGGACTCTGACTTAGATCAAGGGTTGGCAGATTGTTATAACTGGCTTCAAGTGATTTTAATTTAGGTGTATTCTGAAGATTGATCGAAGTAAGCTGATTGCTTGAGCATACCAGATCTTCAAGTTTCGTTAAATTACTTACATCAAGATTTGTCAATAAATTTCCGGAAATATTAAATCTATACAGGTCGGCGAGTGAGCTTACATTAATACTGGATATATTATTGTTGCTGCAAAGTAAGTATTTAATCGTTGTACTTCCTGTAAAATTAATGGTTTGCACTTTTCCTCCCGTACAGGTTAATACATTCATTTTCGGAAGGTTTGAAATATCCAGATTGACAATATTAGCATTTGATACATTGATGTTCTCCAGGACAGGGCAGCCTGTAAAATTGGCAGAAGTCATATTGATGTTATCCGTAAAGCTTACCAGTTTTACTTTTTGCATACCGCTAATGTCTACAGAAAGCAGGCTAGGACAGTCGGATACATCCAGATATTCCAGGTTAGTGAAAGATTTTACACCTTCAATGGAGGAAATCTGGAACTGGTTGCCATTTGGACTGTAGATTGTGATATCCCTGATATTGGCTGCTTCGGAAAGCTGTATTTCGCCGTCGTTATTAAGATCCATAGGTATCCAGTTGCCTGCAAGATCCTGGGTAATATGGTTGGTGGCAGTTCCGGAAAGCAGTTTAGCTTTAAATTGAGGGTCCGGAATGTTAACAATCTGGGCTACAACAGATAAATGTGCCAGAAAGAGCACAAAAAAGTAAAGTTTTTTCATAGTTACGTGATATTTGTTTTTATAAATATATAAAAAATTATATTACGAAAAATAATTACTTTTTGTTTTTTATTGTTTTATATAATGTTTGTTTTTATTGTTTTTGTTTAAATAATTTATTTAAATATTGGTTTTATAGTAATTTTATTTATTTTAAAATTGAACTGGTCATTTCTGGGACCATCACAAAAGCTTTTTGACACTTAAGTTATTTACTTTGTAAAGTTTACATAAGTTCTTAAAAGATTATATGCACATACATTTATATAAATAGCATACAAAAACCATTGAAACCCGGTTTCAATGGTTTTTGTATTATTTGCTGAAGAAATTAGTGTTTCTCTATCAAATCCAGAAACTCCTGTTCATCCAGAATTGTAATTGTACCAATGTCCTGGGCTTTTTTCAGCTTGCTTCCGGCTTTTTCACCTACCACAAGGAAGTTAAGATTTTTAGAAACTGCAGAAATATTTTTTCCGCCATGTTTTTCCACCATTTCCTCCGCCTGCTCTCTTGTGAACAGGGACAATTTCCCGGTAAAAAGGAAAGCTTTCCCTTCCAGAATATTGGACAGGACTTCATTCATGCTTTCTCCCTTTTCAAGCTGCACACCATATGATTTCAAACGCTCAATCATCAGGATATTCTCCGGGTTGTTGAAGAATTCTACAATGCTTACGGCGATCTTCGCACCAATATCCTCTACCTGGCAAAGCTCTTCTACGGTAGCATTCTTAAGCTCATCAATGGTAGCAAAATTTTTCACCAGCTTCTTGGCAACCGTTTCACCCACATGCTTGATCCCGATTCCGTACAGAACTTTTTCAAACGGAATTTCTTTTGACTTTTCTATTCCTGAAATAATATTCTGTGCCGATTTTTCAGCCATTCTTTCCAGCGGAAGAAGCTGTTCCTTCGTTAAAGCATAAAAGTCTGCAGGATTTTCAATCAGGCGTTCCCTGTATAGCTGCTCTATTGTTTCACTTCCCAAATTTTCAATATTCAAGGCCTTCCTGGATACATAATGGATCATTCTTCCCACAACCTGTGGCGGGCAGTGAAGCTCATTCGGGCAGAAGTGGATGGCCTGATCCACAATTTTCACCAGTTCGGTTCCACACTCAGGACAGTTTTTGATATATTCGATTTCCTTACTTTCAGAAGTTCTTTTTTCGGTATGTACGCCGACAATTTTCGGAATAATTTCACCGCCTTTTTCCACATATACAAAGTCATGCTCATGCAGATCAAGCTTTTTAATGATATCCTCATTGTGAAGAGAAGCTCTTTTAACAATGGTTCCGGCCAGTAAAACAGGCTTTAAGTTAGCCACCGGAGTGATCGCTCCCGTTCTCCCCACCTGATAAGATACGCTCTGAAGCTCAGTTTCAACCTTTTCAGCTTTAAATTTGTAGGCCATGGCCCATCTTGGTGATTTTGCTGTATAGCCCAGCTGTCTCTGCTGTTGTAGAGAATTCACTTTTAGAACAATTCCGTCAATTTCAAAAGGAAGATTATGCCGTTCCGTATCCCAGAAATTGATGAACTCCTTCACTTCATCCATTGTTTTGCATAGTTTTGCCTGCTGTGAAGTCTTAAACCCCCAGCTTTGTGCCTTCTGAAGCAGCTCCCAATGGCTCTGTGCAGGAACATCCTCAGAAATAAACTGATAAAGTACCGAAGACAGTCCGCGTTTTCTTACCTCTCCGCTGTCCTGCATTTTTAAGCTTCCGCTGGCCGTGTTTCTTGGGTTCATAAAAGGATCCAAACCTTCCTCCTCACGAAGTTTATTGATCTTGTCGAAGTTTTTCCGGGTCAGATAAATTTCGCCTCTCATGAAAAAATGAGCCGGGAAATCACCTTTCAGTGTCAAGGGAATATCAGAGATCGTGCGGACGTTTGATGTAATTTCATCGCCCTGGAAACCGTCACCACGCGTTACGGCCTGTGCCAGTTTTCCGTTTTCATACAATATGGAAATAGAAGCACCGTCATATTTCAGCTCTGCAACAAATTCCACCGGATCATTGATGGTTTTGATAATTCTTTTCTCCCAGTCTTCAAGATCGTCAAAATCATACGAATTGTCCAGGGAATACATTCTGAATTTATGCTGAATCGTTGGGAAAACTTTGGTAATACCGCCGCCTACACGAACCGTAGGAGAATTTTCATCATAAAATTCCGGATGTTTTGCTTCCAGATCCTGGAGCTGTTCCAGGAGCATATCAAACTCATAATCAGTAACTGTAGGAGTGTCCAGAAGGTAATAGTTTTCATTATGCTGATGAAGCTCTTTACGAAGCTGTTCTATTTTTTGCTGTATGTTTTCAGACATTGCTTTCTATCTTTTGAGCAAAAATAGCTAAACTAATTCCATTAAAAAATACCATAATTAAATATTCTGGAAATATTAAAAAGCTGTAATATTATTTAAAATACTGATAATGATTATCTTAAAACACTTGTTTAAATTAATTTAACAGAATGTTATGATTTAGTTGAAAATTTGTTAAAACTCCCTTAAACAGATGGTTCAGAAAGTCAAAATACCTTTGCACATCTAATTTGAAAAGATGAGAAAAGTAAAGATTGTACTAGGATTATTGTTTTTGGGATTTGGAACACTGGCTTATGCGCAGACTACGCAGGCTTCTATTGTGGGAAAAGTAACCGGACTGGGCAGTACTGCTCAGGAAAAAGTGAAAGTAACGATCGTGAACGAGTCAACAGGGTTCAGGACGGAAACGGAGACCAATTCGAAAGGGGAATATATTTTCAAAGAAATTCCTTTGGGTGGACCATATACGGTGATCGTGAACGAGGAGAAAAAAGAAGGATATAACGTCAACTTCGGAGATCAGGTTACTGTAAACATGAGTTTAGACGGAGAAAAGCAGATTGAAGAAGTAGTGATCACCGGAAACCTTAAAAACAAGATTGGAAACCTTGGAGCGGCTACTGCAATTTCAGCGAAGAACATCAGTATGCTTCCGGTAAACGGAAGAAACTTCACCAATCTTACGGAATTATCCCCATTAAGCGGAAAAGGCGGAAACCTTTCCGGGCAGCTTGGATCTTCAACCAACTTTACGATTGATGGGATGACGGCTAAAAATCCTACCTCTGCAGGATCTACCACCAGCCGAAGTGGGGCGCCTTTCTCTATTTCCATAGAAGCTGTTCGTGAATTTAAAATCACCACCAACCAGTATGATGTGACATTGGGGAGGAGCGGCGGCGGAACGGTAAGCGCTGTTACCAAGTCCGGGACGAATAAGTTTTCAGGAAGTGCCTGGGAATATTTAAGAACCAATTGGCTTTCCAGTCCGTATGACATCAGAGGAAACAAAAGGGAGAATGATTTCTCTACTTCCCAGTTCGGATTTTCATTAGGCGGACCGATCATTAAAAATAAATTACACTTCTTCGTGGCATGGGATCATCAGCTGGATTCAAGACCGTTGATCATTGCGGATATCAAATCGAAAGACGACGAGAAGAGATTTAATACAACAACCGAGACGCTGAACCAGTTCCTTGACATAGCAAGAAAAAAATACGGAGTGGGAAATTCACCTCAGTTCGGTTCATTTGATAAAGTAAGAAATTCTGATGCAGGGTTTTTACGTTTAGACTGGCAGATCAATGAAAAAAACTTATTGACGTTAAGGAATAATTTTACCTACGATCTTAATAAAAACGGATTGGGAGACAATACCGCGATCAATTTCTTCGAATCGTACGGAAATGATAAAAATATTGACAATAGCTTACTCTTAACTTTAAGATCAAACCTAAAGCCTAACCTTACGAATGAATTAAAAGCACAATATTTATATACTTTCCAGGACAGCTACCAAAACAATGAGTTGGGACATCCGGTTCCGAGAGCTGTTGTAGAAGGCGTTGCTTCCAGTGTTGGATCAACCAATATCCAAATTGGAGGGCATCGTTTTGCTCAGGAAGGTTTCCGGAATAATGTATTCCAGATTGTAGATAACTTATACTACAATACGGATAAGATTAAATATACTTTTGGGGCAGATTTGATGTATACCAGATCAAAATCTATTTACGGAAGCGAGGTAAACGGAAGATTCCAGTTCCAGGGAATGACGAATTTCGACAACCTCACTCCTTACAGATTCTATAGGGAAGTACCGTTGATGGACGACCCATCTGTAAAATCCAGTATCTGGAATGCAGGATTATACGGACAGATCCAGACCAAAATAGCAACAGGTCTTGATTTTATGGCAGGATTAAGATTTGATTACGGAGGGTATCCGAAAGCTGAATTCAATCAAAAGCTTTTTGATGAAATGGGAATCAGAACGGATAATCAGATCAAGTCTTTTGTTATTCAGCCAAGATTTCAGTTTGATTGGAATATCAATGAAGAGAATAAAGATTTCTTAAAATTTGGTGCGGGAATCTTCTCTTCCGATATCAACAACTATATGGTGATCAATAACCTTGTTTTTGACGGAAAACATTTGGCAACGGTAGATGTGAACCCCGGTACGATCGGTCTGACTCCTGATTTTCCAGGATATAGAAATGACTACGGAACGGTTCCTTCACTTTCACAGTATCAGATCCCAACAATCAATTACACCGGAGAAGATGCAAAGATTCCAATTGTTTATAAAGCAAATATCTCCTATACACACTTTTTTAACGAAAGATTCAGAGCAGGAATTGCCGGATATATGGCGCTGGGAAGAAACAATTACTTCTATTATGACAGAAACATGAAGGCTAACCCATTATTCACTCTAGCCAATGAAGGGGGAAGAGGAGTATATGTACCTGCATCTACTATCATCAATAATGATAATAAAAGTGTGAGTATCGACTGGAAAGAAGGAAGAATCAATAAAAACTTTGGAAGAGTGCTTGAGCTTGTAAGCGATGGAAAAGTGAACCAGTTCTCATTCGTGGTGGATACCAGTTACCGTTACTGGAAAGATGGCGAGATCACGGCAAGTTATACATGGTCGGACATCAAAGATAATACCTCATATAACGGAAATGTAGCAAATTCTGCAACACTGTCTACTCCGGTTCAGGGTGATCCGAGAGATTTAAGAATGGGCTATTCTGACAACCAGTTCAGAAACAAGATCGTGGTTTACGGTAACTCACCTACCATTGCAGGATTTACATTGGGAGTAAGATATTCAGGGATCGGAGGAACACGTTTCTCAGTAACTGCAGGAGGAAATATTAACGGTGATTTCGTGGATTCTAACGATCTTGCTTACATATTCCCGGAAATTATTACCCAGCCGCTTCTTAATGATCCGGAAGTTGGGCAGGCACTGAAAGATTATGTTGAAAAATATAACAATACTATTGCAGAACGTAACGGTGGTAAAAACGGCTTTTACGGAGTATGGGATGTTCGTGTTGCGAAGAAATTTAAATTTGAAAAGATCGGTGCATTTGAGCTTTCTGTAGATATCTTCAACCTGGCGAACCTTCTTAATAAAGAGTGGGGTGTGAATAAATCTTATGGTAATATGTCGCTGTACAGGGTAACCAAATTCAATCAGGCGACCAGACAGTTTGAATACGTTAAAAATACCAGCGGTTTGGCACCTCTTTCCGGAAATCCTTATCAGATCCAGATCGGAGCCAAATACAGCTTTTAACAATTAAACATTACCTTTATCAAACGTTTTTAAGTTTTTTATTTAATTATCCAATTGTATTATGAAAAAATTTATCTTAGGGTTAGCAGTTTTAAGCACAGTCATAATGAAGGCACAAACCCAGATTATCGCGCACAGAGGCTATTTCCAGGCGCAGCCGCCTACCACGGAAAATTCTATTAAATCTTTAGAAAATGCCCAGAAATTAAAGATATACGGATCGGAATTTGATGTAAGAATGACCAAAGACGGTGTTCTTGTGATCAATCATGACGAACATCATGGTCAAATGGAGATCTCTGAAACCACTTTCAAAGAGCTGGAAGCGTTGAAGCTGTCGAATGGTGAAAAGTTTCCTACATTAAAAGATTATCTGAAGCAGGGCAAAAAAGATCCTTCCTTAAAACTTATTGTTGAGATAAAGCCCGCTAAAACTCCGGAAATAGAAAATGAGATCACTCAGAAAACCCTTAAGATGATCAGGGATATGAAACTGGAAGGGCAGAGTGAATATATTTCCTTCAGTCTGAATATCTGCAAACAGATCAAAAAGCTGGAGCCGAAATTCAAAGTACAATACCTGAACGGAGAGCTTTCTCCTGAACAGATCAAAAAGGAAGGTCTTGACGGAATGGATTATCACTACAGTGTTTTCCAGAAAAACCCGACATGGATCTCTGAGGCGAAAGCATTGGGATTAATCACAAATGCCTGGACAGTAAATGATCCGGCAGTTTATCAGGATTTGAAAAATCAGGGAATAGGTTTTATTACCACCAATATTCCTGATCAGCTAAAGAATAAATAACAGATTTTGGCTGAAAGAAAAAGCCAATATTGAAATTTACAGCCTGTTTCTTTTTAGGAACAGGTTTTTTGTGTTTGAACTCTATGTGGCCTGGTAGTCGGTTGTTGATGTGTAATATTTTATTTTTTCGGAGAAAGGCAATAAAGGTATGCTAATAAAGATATAAAACGGTATTAAAAATCATTAATTATGTAAGTTTCTGTTTATCAGTCATATAATTGATCCGTTAAACTTATGTTCATAATTTGTTTAATAATATTTTAATAAATGTTAAAGTGGTGTTAAAACCATAGCCATAATGTCGTTTTAATTTTGCGCAAACAAAAAGGATATGCGTAAAGAGACACAAAAACTGCTGGTTTTGTCGCTGCTTGGATTAGTCAGCGTCAATCTGGCAGCTCAGCAGAAAGCGAAAAAAGATACTGTTAAAGGCATTGATGAGGTGGTGGTAACCGCTTTGGGGATCAAAAGACAGGATAAGTCTTTAGGATACTCTACCCAGACCGTCAAGTCAGAAGAAATCCTCAAAACCCAGAATAACAACTGGGCACAGGCATTGGAAGGAAAAGTGGCCGGTCTGAAAGTTCAGACAGCAGGGGCGGGACCACTGGGAACCAGCCGTATCACACTCCGGGGAGACGTTTCGATGAATATGGGTAATAACGGAGCCCTGATCGTTGTAGATGGCGTTCCTTTAAGCGACAGGAGAAACGGAACAGGAACTTCAGCTTACGGTGCAGGTTCAGGAGGCGACCTTCCAATCGATTATGGTGACAGCTACAACAGCATCAATCCGGATGATATTGAATCTGTTACCATCCTTAAAGGACCGAGTGCATCTGCACTGTACGGTTCCAGAGGTTCCAGAGGAGCCATTATGATCACCACGAAATCCGGAAAAACAAAAAAAGGAAAGGTCCAGATCACACTGAACTCATATACCAGTTTTGACAGTGTTCTTAAATGGCCGGATTACCAGTATGAATACGGGCAGGGAACCATGCAGAAAGACAAAGGCGGGAACTATTACTACTCTTACGGAGCTTCGGCAGACGGAGTGAATACCGGTTCTACCAGCAGTGCCTTCGGACCGAAATTTGACGGGCAGTATTACTTTCAGTACGATCCCTCGGTACAGGGGCAAAGTAAAGAAAGACAACTTTGGAAACCCTATAAAAATAACATCAAAGATTTCTGGCAGACAGGAACTACCTATTCAAACAGTTTATCATTAGAACATTCCAATGAAAACACTGCCTTCAGATCATCTCTTTCTTACCTTAAAAATGAATGGATGATGCCAAATACAGGTTTTGACAGACTGAATGCAGCAGTGTCTGTTGATCATAAAATGAGCAGTAAATTAAGGGTTGGAACCAAACTGAACTTCAGCCAGACCAAAAGTGATAACCTTCCGGCTACAGGGTACAACAATCAGTCGATTTCATATTTCATGATCTTTCAGAATCCAAACGTAGATCTTGCGTGGTACAGACCTATCTGGAAGAACGGACAGGAACAGGTAGACCAGATCCATCCTTTCAGTTCATATATCGATAACCCTTATGTTATTGCTTACGAAAACCTCAATTCCACAGATAAAAAGATCATTACCGGAAATATTAACGTAAACTATCAGTTTGCAAAAAACTTTGATGTAGCCTTCAAATCCGGGCTGGAATGGAGCAATGAGTTCCGTACACAAAGAAGGCCATGGAGCTCTGCCAACTACCTGAAAGGTTATTACAGGGAACAGTATATCAAATATTTAGATCTCAATAATGATATTTTGTTTACCTATAAAAATAAATTCGGAGACTTTGGCTTAACCGCATCAGCCGGAGGAAATATCAGGTATTACGAGCAGACCATGAATGATTACAGAGCGATAGGCCTCAATAAAGCCGGCGTATATCAGCTGACCAATGCAATAGCCTTAGACAATAAGCTTCCGAAGCCTAATGACAACCAGGTAAACAGTACCTATGCACTGGCGAACTTCAGTTATAAAGATCTTGTTTTTGTAGATGCGACGGCCAGAAACGACTGGAGCAGTACGCTTCCTAAACACAACAGATCTTATTTTTACCCATCGGTTTCTACATCATTTATCCTGTCTGATATATTCAAAATGAAGTCGGATCAGTTCAATTTCTGGAAACTCAGACTGTCATGGTCGAAAGTAGGGAACGATACCTACAACTACATGCTGGATAAATACTATGAAAACAGCTCTTTTGCAGGTTCCGTGGAATCTCCGCTGCTGTATCCCAATCCGGACTTGAGACCGGAAATGATCACGAATATTGAAGGAGGAATGGATTTCACAATTCTCAAGAACAGATTAACCTACAATATCACAGCGTATCAAAATAATTCCAAAGACCAGACCATTGTGATCCCGGTACTATATGAAGTAGGTTATAATAAAAGGATCATTAATGCAGGGGAAATCAGAAACAGAGGAATTGAAATGACCTTGAATGCTTACCCGGTAAAAAATAAAAGCTTCTCATGGAATGTCAGCGCCAACTGGTCTATGAACAGGAATAAAATTCTTTCCCTTCCTGAAGAATTCCACGGTGAACCTTATACCATTGGAAGTGTAGGCGGTGTGGTGTATTACAATGCTGTGGTGGGTGGTTCGCTGGGAGACATGTACGGTTACGGCCTGATGTATTCTCCGGACGGACAGGTGATTTATGGTAGTGACGGACTGACGGCTAAGCCTACAGAAATGAAAAAAATAGGAAATGCCTATCCGAAATGGAGAGCCGGTCTTCAGAATGAATTTAAATATAAGAATATTACCTTAAGCTTCTCATTTGACGGACAATATAAAGGAATAGCCTATTCCCAGTCCCATCACAAAATGTCCGAGCAGGGGAAACTGGAGCATACGCTCTGGGGAAGAGATAATCCGAATGGTCTGATCGTAGGTCAGGGCGTGGTTCAGAACCCAGATGGAAGCTTCTCGCCGAATACCAAAGGAGTTCCTGTTCCTACATATTACTCAGATTATTACAGGAGAGCCAATGTGGAAACGAACTCATTCGACACCTCATTCATCAAGCTTAGAGACGCCAGGATTTCTTATTCTTTCCCGAAATCAATTATTGATCCTTTGAAGGTTACCGATATAACGCTTGCCTTATTTGGAAGAAATCTTTGGATGTGGACAAAATTCCCATTGTTTGATCCGGAAGCAGCAACGCTGGATGATTCTACCATTACTCCGGGAATAGAAATGGGGCAGCTGCCTGCTTCAAGAACAGTCGGAATACAGTTAAATGTTAAATTTTAAAAATCAGAACAATGAAAAGACTTATCTATATATCTTCATTTCTCATGCTTTTAGGAACTGCCGTGTCATGTGACAGAAACCTTGATGAGATTAATAAAGACCAGAGCCGGATCAATAAACCGGTGGCAAGCTCTCTGCTGGCTCCTGTTCAGTATAATATGGCTGCAGTAGGCTATAACAGGGCTAATGATTTTACTTTCGACCTTATGCAGGTGTCTCTGGACTTTCCGAACGAAGGAAACTCGCTGAGCCGTTATTACATCACCGAAAATACAGGGGCAGGATTCTGGAATAATTCCTACAGGTGGCTGAAGCAGGTGGACGATCTGAAAAGAGCAGCTGTTGAAGAAGGAGATAAAAACTATGAAGCCATTGCTTTGGTTCTGAACGCATGGATCTATTCCAATCTGACTGATACCTATGGCGATATTCCCTTTTCTGAAGCTTCAAAACTTGATGAAGGAATTTTGCAGCCCAAATTTGACAGGCAAAAAGATATTTATGTAAAACTGCTGGATGATCTGAAAACGGCCAATTCTCTTTTTATCACCAATAAAGTGCTTGCAGGAAATGACCTGTTTTACAAAGCTGAATCTGATGCGAATGGAATCACGAATTGGAAAAAGTTCTGCAATTCTCTTTCCTTGAGGTTGCTGACAAGAATTTTAAGTAAGAATGGCGAGGTGAATGTTCATGCAAGAATTCAGGAGATCATCAGTAACCCTACTGTATACCCAATTTTTCAAAGCAATGCCGATGGAGCTAAACTGGACATCACAGGAGTTTCCCCTCTGATGCCGCCTATTGCCAGACCTCAGGACTTTACTACAGGAAGAGCTGCTTCCGAATTTTTTGTTACAACATTGAAAGCAAACAACGATCCGCGTTTGGCCATGTTTTTCTCGCAGGCAAAAGATCTGAACAATGTCAATATAGGATATAAGGGCGCACCTTCTGGCTATGCCTTTGGAACCACATTCGATTATCAGCCTTCAAATCTTAATCAGAACCTTGCCAAAGCTCCTCTGAAGATCCTTATGTATCCTTATGCTGAACTCCAGTTTATATTGTCTGAGCTTGCCTTTAAAGGAATTATTCAGGGGAGTGCACAGACTTATTATGAGAATGGGGTAAAAGCGGCAATAGAACAGTGGGGAGCAGTAGTTCCTGTCAATTACTTCAGCAATCCCAATGTTGCCTATAAGCCTGAAATGGAAAGAATCATGCTTCAGAAGTATGTAGCGCTTTTCTTTGTAGATCAGCAGCAATGGTTTGAAAAAAGAAGAACGGGCTATCCTGTACTTCCGAATAATGGAGGTCTTTTAAATGGCGGTGCCATGCCGCTTAGATTAATGTATCCGCCTAATCCTAAAGTTCTGAATACAGCTAATTACCAGGCTGCAGTTCAGCAGATGGGAGGAGATGATGTGAATGTGAAAATGTGGTGGAACAAGTAAAATTAATAAAGAATAAAAAAAAAAGAAAAAGAAATGAGTATTAATATAAAATTTTTAATGCCATGCGTGCTGATGTCAGCAATGGCGTTCTCTCAGGATTCTGTTTCAGGATATGTGTTTGAAGATAACAACAGGAACCAAAAGAAAGAAAACCGTGAAAAAGGGATTGAAGGTGTTGCGGTTTCCAATGGAGTTCAGGTTGTTCTCACCGATAAAAGCGGTAGGTACAGCTTACCTGTTCAGGAAAACCAAACCATCTTTGTGATCAAACCTTCAGGATATCAGACGGCTTTGAACAGCAATAATCTGCCTCAATTTTATCATCATCACAAGCCAAAAGGCTCACCTGCTGATTTTAAATACAAAGGAACGGCACCAACAGGAAATCTTCCAAAAGAGCTGAATTTCCCACTTTATAAAAAAGAGGAAAGCAGAAATTTTGATATTCTTGTTTTCGGAGATCCACAGCCTTATACAGAAAAAGAGCTGGATTATTTTAAAAGAGGGATCGTAAATGAAGTGAAAAATACCAAGAAAAATGCAGTATTGGGAATCAGTCTTGGAGATCTTGTGGGCGATAATCTGAGTCTTCAGAAACCTTATGCGGATGTGATGAAGGAGATTGGGCTTCCATGGTACAATGTGATGGGAAATCATGATATGAATTACGATGCCAAAGAAGATCAATTTTCGGATGAAACCTTTGAAAATAATTTCGGCCCGGCTAATTATTCTTTCAATCATGGAAATGTTCACTTTATTATTTTAGATGATATTCTGTATCCCGATCCGAGAGACGGAAAAGGCTATTGGGGCGGGTTCCGTGAAGACCAGCTGAAATTTATTGAAAACGATCTTAAACTGGTTGATAAAAACAAGCTGATCGTCATCTCTTTCCATATTCCATTGGAGCATAACAACGAAGATAATTTCAGAAATGCAGACCGTCAGAAATTATTTGATTTTCTGAACCCTTTTGAAAATGTTCTGCTTTTATCAGCACATACTCATATCCAGCAGCAGATCTTCTATACCAAAAAAGCGGGTTGGAACGGCGTAAAGGACCTTCATGAATACAATGTAGGAACTACTTGTGGAGACTGGTATTCCGGAACTCCTGACGATGCCGGACTTCCTACCTCAACCATGAGGGACGGAACAGCAAAAGGGTATTCTTTCATCAGCTTCAATGATAATCAATATAAAGTTAAGTACAAAACCGCAGGAAAACCAGAGGATTATCAGATCAAACTATATGTTCCGAAAGTGATTCCTTATCCGTCAAAAACTTCAGCAAAGATCCTTGCCAACTTCTTTATGGGAAGCAAAAAGGATAAAGTGGAATACAGGATAGATAACGGAGCCTGGGAAGAGATGGTTTACGATGAAGCGGTAGACCCCAATTTTGCCCTTTCCGTATTCAAGTGGGATTCTACACAGAATTTATTTCCGGGAAGAAGACCTTCCAATCCTGAAATGGCAAAACATATCTGGACCATAGGTTTTCCTAAAAAGCTTACATTGGGAAAACACAAACTTGATGTGAGAGCTGCAGATATGTATGGGAATCAGTTTACTGCTTCCGAAGACTTCGAGGTACAGAACCCTGTTCTTATTCCATAGTTTTTCATTTTCTTACTATACTTTCAATAAGAAACCGGCTTAATAATAAGCCGGTTTTGTTTTTATTTTTGTGAGATTTTACAGTTTAAAGCAGATTTCTGGATCTTGTGTGAAATTCTTTCTTGCAAAGCATTTCACTTCAGAAAACTTAATTGGCCAAAAGCTTTTGTGCCTTTTGTGGTTTAAAATATATAAGCTTAATTCCGCTATTAAAATTCCGTTAAATCCATATTCTGCCGGCCTTTTAAAAATGTTCTTTCGTAAATTTGTCTCACGAAACAATAATATTATGAATATAAACGGAAAAAATGCCATTGTAACAGGTGGTGGAAGAGGTTTGGGAAAAGCGGTTGCTTTAGCTTTGGCTAATGAAGGAGTGAATGTTGCTGTTACCGGTAGAAATGCAGAGAATCTTAAAAGTACGGTTGAAGAGATTAAAGCGCTCGGAGTAAACTCGGCCTATGCTGTTTTCAGTATTGATAATGAATCCGAAGTGAAAACAGGTATTGAATCTCTTGCGAAACAGCTGGGAAGCGTAGATATTCTGATTAATAATGCCGGAATCGGAGATTTTGGAAGTATTGAAGATATGTCTTCCGAGACCTGGGAACAGGTAATCAGGACCAACTTATTCGGAGTATATTATGCGGCTAAAGCGGTTTATCCTTTCTTAAAAGCTAACGGTGAAGGAGATATCGTCAATGTTGCTTCTACGGCAGGTTTAAAAGGCGGTCCAAACATGTCAGCTTATGCAGCATCCAAAGCCGCAGTAGTCTCTCTGTCGCAGTCGATGATGGCAGAATGGAGGAAGCAGAACATCCGTGTCATTACTTTGACGCCAAGCACGATTGCTTCCGATATGAGTATTCAGGGAGGACTTACAGATGGAAATCCGGATAAAGTGCTTCAGCCGGAAGACTTTGCAGAATGGGTAAGGGATATTTTGAAGATGAACAGAAGAGCATTGATTGCCAACGGTTCTATTTTTTCCACAAATCCATAAGAATTTGATGGTTGCATGGAATACTGTATTACTTTAACAATAAATATTCAATAGAAGCGGGCTAAAGCCCGCTTCTATTATTTAATACACAAATGTCCGGCTTTAGCCAAACATAAAATTGCACCAGCCTTTGCCATTAAAACAAAAGGTATTATCCTCAAAATATACAATACTCATAGCACTTCAATTTTTTTAACAATAATAACATCCCTATTTTTGCACTAAATTATTGACTCACATGCAAAATTATTTAGAATTCAATTTCAAGATTTCTCCATTACAGCCATGGAACGAGATATTAATGGCAGAGCTTATCGAAATAGGTTTTGACAGCTTTACAGAAGAAATTGACGGAATTTTAGGATATATCCAGAAAGAACAGTTTAAAGAAGAAGAACTTAAGGCACTTCCGCTTTTTGAAAATGAAAATGTACAGATCACCTATTCTTTCGAAGAAATGCCGAATATCAACTGGAATGAAGAATGGGAAAAGAATTTTTCACCGATCAATATTGATGATAAAGTGCTCATCAGGGCAGAATTCCACGACTCTGTACCGGGAATGCATGAAATTATCATTCAGCCTAAAATGTCTTTCGGAACAGGACATCACCCTACGACACACCTGATGATCCAGCAAATGATGGATATCGATTTCAACGGTAAAAAAGTGCTTGATATGGGATGTGGAACCTCGGTATTGGCTATTTATGCAAAGCAGCAGGGGGCCGGAGATGTAAAGGCAATCGATATTGATGAATGGTCTGTGGAAAATTCAAAAGAAAACGCTGCCAGAAACGGTGTGGAACTGGATATCGAATTGGGGACTGCAGATAATTTAGGAAAAGAGAATTTTGATATTATTCTTGCCAATATCAACAGGAATATTCTGATCTCTGATATTCCGACCTATGTTTCTGTAATGAATAAAGGTGGGCAGCTGCTGTTGTCCGGATTGTGTTTCTTTGATGTAGATGATATCCTTGAAGTTTGTAAAGAAAGCGGACTCGAGCTGAAAAAGAAGCTGCAGCGTGAAGAATGGGTAAGTTTATTGTTGGAAAAATAATGAAACAAATAGGAATATGAGATTTTTACTCAGCCTTTTATTTTTGGTGATGGTGCAGCTTTTTTCGGCGCAGGATAACGAAATGGTGTATCCTGATGGAATTTTCGGATTTGAAGAAAATAAAGCCCAGAAAATTTTTACAGACTGGACCAGAGTAAGAAAGGAGCCAGATGTAACCGCTGAAATAACGGATTCATTGCAGACCAATCAGCAGGTAATGATCCTTAAAAAGGAAGAAACAGTGCTCAGGCTGGGCGAAAGAGGAGCCAACTGGTATAAGGTGTCTTATCAGAAGGGAGATTTGGTTTCAGAAGGGTATATCTGGGGCGGAAATTTATGTGCCGGCTACCGAAACAAAAACGGCTACGATTTCCTTTTTGGATTGTCGAAAACAGTAGACCGGAAAAATAAAGAATATAATCAACTCGTAAAGCAGAATATCGCAGGCATAAAAGTGATGGAAGGAAATACTTTGATTGATGAAGTATATTTTGATACAGGAAGCGGGGAGGAGCTAAGCTATGCCACATTTACCATTGAAAGCGGCCATAAGCTCCAGAATGTAGAGCTAACTCTTAAAGCGATGGTTTCCGGCGAAGCCTGCGGTATTGCGAGCTATGACCAGTATGTTCTTTTTAAAGATAAAAAACTGGTTGCCCTGCCACAGCTGACCAATGTGGGTGATGCCGATGTATACTATCATTCCGAGGAATTTGTATTTCCAAACGATAAAAATGGAATTCCTAATGCTTTTATTTTTAAAATGGAGGAAATGGAAAAAGATGAGAAGGGTAGAGAAAAGAAAAAGCGTTCTTCCAAAACATATCTCTGGAATGGAAGCTCTTATAAGCTTAAATAAATCCAAAACTGATTAATAAAACCAGCTGCCGTATAAAATTACGGTGGCTTTTTTATAGTCATTGGTTATTCACTGCAATTTTTTGTCGTGATTATTGTGTATCTAAAGGAGAATCTGAAGCAGAGATGAAAAGTCGTGATCAAATGGTGGAATATTACGAAGGCTGTAGATTAGGAAGGGATTTGAACCATCTTTTAGCAAATAATTCAAATATTTTAATAACTCTATGATTCTGCCATTTTATAATGACCCAAAGAACAACGGATTTATTCGTTAGAAACATGAACGTTACAGCATTATGAAATTGGACGTATGAAGAAGACTGATAGGTTTAATTTACCTGTACCTTGCGATAGTACTTAACATTATTAGGTATGTAACATAATTAATCACATTTAAACGAAAAAAGATGAACAAGACAATTTTAATTACAGGGGCTTCAAGTGGGTTTGGAAAGATAGCTGCTTTTGATTTGGCTAAAAAAGGGCACAAAGTTATTGCTACCTCACAAGTTTATCCTCAAATGAGTGATCTGATAAGAGAAGCTAAAGAACAGGGCGTAGACCTTATTGTTGACAAATTAGATGTTACCAATTCCCGGGATATTGCCTATATCTTGGGAAAATATGATATTGATATCTTGATCAGTAATGCAGGAATCATGGAAGGCGGACCTATTGCTGAACAACCAATAGATCTTATCCGCTCCATGTTTGATGTAAATGTCTTCGGCGGTCTGGAACTGGCGCAAGGTTTTATTAAAAAATTTATTGACCAAAAAAAGCCGGGTAAAATTGTATTTACCACATCAATGGGAGGATTGTGGACCGTACCTTACGTTGCTGCTTATTGCGCCTCAAAGCACGCCATGGAAGCAATTGCCGAAGGTTTGAAAACAGAACTGGCCCAATTCAATATCAAGATTGCCACATGTAATCCCGGAGTATTTGGTACTGGATTTAATGATCGTGGTGTCGATACTATTTTCCGTTGGTACAATCCAGAAACTAATTTCACACCACCTTCGGTTTTTGATGGTACGGCAGAATCATTGGCGAATCAACTAGATCCGCAATCAATGGCAGACGTGATCGTGAATGTTGCCCTGGATGACAACAGCAATTTCAGAAATCTGCATCCCAAAGAAACAGAAGATTTTGTAAAACAGCTTCAAATAGAGGCCTGGACTGCAAAAAGTTAATACGGAACATCTTCAATGCGCAAATGTTAAACAATTTGCGCATTTTTATACATTAATTAAAAAACAAAACTATGATGAATATTACATATAATGAAGCCACAAAAGCTTTGGATACTTCTATAGAAAAAGCGAAATCCTTAAAAACCCCTGTAAGTCTTGCTGTTGTTGACACAGGTGGTCATCTGGTAGCTTTTGCCAGGCTCGGCAGTGTTTACGGTGTCATCGATTTTGCGGTTAAAAAAGCGAGAACAGCTGTAATGTTCGGCGTTGATAGTGATATTATGGGTACTATTGTTTCCGGTGCAGGCGTGCATGGATATGGAATGTTAAATTCCAATGATGGACTTTTGACGATTGCTGGAGGAGTAGTGATCAAAAATAAGGATGGGAAGATAATTGGGGCAATTGCTTCCTCAGGGGGAACCACAGAGCAGGATAAAGAAATTGCAATGGCCGGAGCTGATTCTATTTCCTGAAATTAAATTTTGAAATATGGAAGGTACAAGGGAGATAATATTTGACAGGCTGGTATATTCTTGCCAGTTCAGCAAGCAAAGAGGGGATGAAGAGTTTATCCCGGAACACTTATTGGGGTTTCAGCTATCAGGAGAGACAAATGCGGTATATCCGGGCGGATCAATAGTAGTTCCCGAAAATACAATTGTATTGATCAGGAAAAATCAGCTGATCCGTACTACAAAATATCCTTCAAAGTCAGGAGAGTATAAATTTGTTTCTATCACGCTAGATAGAGAGGTTCTGAATAAATATGCGCTGGAAAATAAAATCGAGGTAGAAGGTGGATATACCGGGACACAAAGATTGTTTTTTGAGCCTGACAATTTCCTCCGGAGCTATTTTATCTCGCTTGCACCATACATCAATAAGAAAAAAGAAGCAACACCAAGGTTGGCAGATCTGAAAATCAGGGAAGCTATAGAACTGTTGTTGCAATCCAACCCTGATTTTAAACAGGTTTTGTTTGATTTTTCATCGCCGTACAAAATAGATCTCGGGGATTTTATGGAGCAGAATTACATGTTTAATGTTTCTGTTGAGACATTTGCAAAACTAACAGGCAGAAGTCTTTCTGGATTTAAACGCGATTTCAGGAAGGTATTTAATGCAACACCTAAACAGTGGCTTCAAGAACGACGGCTTGAGGAAGCATACTATCAGATTAAATATCTCGAGCGAAAACCTGTGGATTTCTATTTAGATCTTGGATTTGAAAACCTTTCACATTTTTATTATTCATTTAAGAAAAAATATGGCGTTACCACTTCTGATCTTAAAAAAAATGATAAATTTTAAAATAACAGCCGTCAACCGTTTTAATCAAAATAACATGAATTTCATTGAGCATGTAACAGTGTGGGCTAAGGGAGATGCTTTACAGGGAAAATGGATGATGGGAATCTCCCTATTAGTTGTTGTACCGGTCTTGTTTTCACTTATAAAAAATGGAAACTATCTGCAGAAAGGAATGATCCTGCCGCTTGGCCTTTTGGTTGTCCTGAATTTGGCGTATGGAGGATTTCTGCTGTCATCAAAGCCTAAATATCCTGCCGAAATGGAAAAACTGTATCATCAGAATCCTTCCCTGATCTTTAAACAGGAATACGAAAAAGTTAAAGGCTTTGATAAGAGTTATACCCTAACCAAATATTTATGGACAGCCTTACTTACATTGTCGATATTAGGTTATTTCGGCTTTTCTCAGGAATACTTCCAGGGCTTATTCATTGGTTTTGCTCTGATGTTCTTCGGCTTGCTGATCGTTGACGTTTTCTTGCATAGCCGGTTAAAGCTTTATTTAGAGGCCTTATCTCAAAGTAATTTATTGGGTTAAACATATAAAAAGTAATGTAAAGCTACAGATCATGACAATATAACTAAAGATTTTATATTCTTTAATTAAAGGATGAAAATGCACTAATTAACCTATTTCCTATATATGAATTTGTATGATATTCGTTTGATGAGCAATCCCAATGATGATTGGGAAGTAATGGTTAAAGAAAAACTTCAATACTTCGATTTAAAGAAATTGAAGTTTTTTTCCACAATTAATATGATTGTAATATATTTCAATGGTATTAAGAAATCCTGGTGATAAGAGAGGGTATTTCATGTAGCTGTAATAACATATCATAAAAAGATCCGGATATACCACACCTGGTTGTCAATAACAACTATAAATAGCGTCAATACAACTATAAGTTTGATGTTTTTTTTGATTCTGTAAATACATCTACTATACCTTTGTAATACCAAAAAAGAAATATAGTAGTTATGTTAAATACAAAAATAATTGGCAATAGAATTGCCGCAGCTCGAAAGAAAATGAATATGTCTCAGGCTCAGCTTGCACAGCGTCTGTTCATAAGTCCTCAGGCGGTCGGAAAGTGGGAACGTGGAGAATCAATGCCCGACATCATTACTTTAAACCGTCTCGCTGAAATTCTGACTGTTGATCTTAATTATTTTTCAGAAGGATTAGAACCTATGGCTGATGAAATACCCGTTGAACTTTCAGAAAAAGAGCCAGCTGAATTGACGTCATCTGTCGCTGTCCAGTCATCTCCAGAAGTGAAGGAGAAAAAACTTAACTGGGATATGTCGCATGGAAGCTGGGTTGATGCTGACTTTTCCGGATTGAAAAATCTGCATGAAAAATTCAGTTCTGCCAATATGCAACGATGTAAGTTTATCGGTTCAAACCTATCTGGTCTTCTTTTAAAAAATAATCATGTTGATAACTGTGATTTCTCAAGTTCTGATATCAGCAACAGCCAGTTTCAGAACTCCCACTTAATGAGCAATTTGTTTAACGATACCTTACTTAAAGAAGCTGAATTTTCGAGAAGCTATATAAAAGGTTGTGATTTCTCGGATGCCAATCTTATCGGGATGAGACTTCAAAAAAGCAGCCATGTTGAAAGCTGTGGATTTTCAAATTCCGATATCAGTAACGGACATATTCAGAATTCCAGTTTAGCCAACAATATATTTAATGACTGCTGCCTGGAAGAAACTGATTTTTCAGAAAGTCATATCAAAGGCTGCGATTTCTCCGGAGCGAATTTTACCGGAGCGAAATTTAAATCAGGATCCTTTGTGGATAATACCATAGAAGATGCAGTGTGGAGCCACACTTCTTTTATTGGAATACAGCTTGAGGATATAATTTTCGAAGGTTCTTTGGAGGACTGTTATTTTGAAAACTGCACCTTTAAAAGGATCACATTCCAGAATTCAACTCTTATCAACACATTCTTTAAAAACAATAGTCTGAAACGCATTCAATTTATTGGCTGTAAGGTGGATAAGATAACCTATGCTTTTTTGAAAAATGGGAAAGCAGATATGGCTGATATCACATTGGCGACACCTTAAAATGGAATAATTATACTTTATTCTTAAGTGGAATGATCCAAATACTATAGCTATCGGAATATTTTTAAGATCGTTTTCAGCGCCATATTAACACAAAGAGACTATGCTATTTAGCTATATTGGAAGTACAATCTACTACAACGCTAACGATATTGAGCGAAGGATGAGAAAAGACGTTAAAACAAATGACATAATGGGAAAAGTATCCCATCTAAAAAAGACTGCACCTGCAGTCTTTTTTTAATGTATAATAATTGTTAGATTTGGATGTTGGATTTGGTATGTATCCATAGACGATTAAAAAGAAAATAAAAGGATGAAAAGACTGCAAAATGACTGGTGTATTTGAAAATTACCTATCCTCAACAGGAGGGCTATCGGCTGATGAAATCAACTTTTCTGCGCAGTTCTTCAAACCGATCCGCTTAAAAAAGGGTGATTTTTTTATTCGTGAAGATGAATCCTGCCGTTATATTGGATTTATCGCTAGTGGCGCTGTAAAGGCATATGGTGTTGACAAAGAAGGAAAAGAAAATATAACCTGCTTTAAGTTTGAAAATGAATTTGTCACCTCGTTTCCTGAGTTTGTGGCGCAGGAAAAATCAAGAAGGAGTATCAGGGCTATAGAAGACAGCATAATCTATAGGATCAGCTACCCGGACTATCAGCATCTGCTTGGTCAGGTGACTGCTTGGAACGGAGTTATAAAATCGGTGATGGAACACGAGTATAACCAAAAGGAAAGTTATCTGCTGAATTACAATAATAGGTCGGCTGTAGATAAATACCGTCATGTCCTGTCTAGCGAGCCGATGCTCGTCCAGCGCATAACGACACAGGATCTGGCATCGTACCTGGGTATCACGCAGCGATCGCTTACACGGGCGAAGGGACAAATACATAGACCCAATGCATTATAGGACAAATGTCCTTATGCAGTCCTGGTCAGCGATGTAGATTTGCACAAAAAAACTATGTTACGTCAAATTGCTCCCGAAGTATTCCAGATTTCACTGATGCCACGAAACAGTATCAACTGCTATATTATCGAGGGTGTATTGGTAGACTCCGGAATACGGAGTTCGTATACCACTGTAAAGAAAGCTATTCAGAATATCCCCGTTTATCAACATATACTGACCCATGCACATGCAGACCACCAGGGCTGTAGCGATCAGATATGTGATGAGTTTGCAATACCCCTGCTCTGTCATTCCGACGAAGTTTTTAGGACCGAAACGGGTATGGTAACCAACGGCTATCCAACTCCACAACATTGGGTAGCAATGCTTCAACAAAAGTACTGGGCAGGTCAGGGGCATAAAGTTGAACAGACAATCGTTGAAAATGATAGGATCGGAAACTTTCGGGTAATAGAGACACCCGGACATTCAGCGGGTCATATTTCTTTATTCCGTGAGCAAGATGGCGTACTGATAATCGGAGATGTGGCTACAAATATGAATCTGCTCACGACAGCGACCGGCCTGCGGCTTCCGCCAAGCATATTCACCTCGGATCAGCAGCTCAACATCAAATCGCTCCAGAAATTAGCAAACCTGGCCCCTGCCATTATTTGCTTCGGTCATGGACCGATCTTGCGAAATACAGATCGGAAGTTTGAGCGATTTGTGGCTAAATGCAGCGCGGCTATTTAAAGATTAAATCATGCTGTTATATTGGACTCATCTTTTATGTGCTGATATGAGCTTTATTTAGCTGCTCAGAAACTTTTAGTTTTTCAATAAAATAAGAGGGAGTTACGCCATATTCATTTTTAAACGCAGCTAGAAAAACCTTGTGAGTAACAAATCCGCTTTCTTCAACGAGGTAGTTTATTTTGTATTCTCTATATTTGGGATCGTTGTAAGCTTATCAACAATAAAAATTGATCCGCAATCCGTTGATGTAATTTGAGAAATTTTTACCCTTTTCAATCTTGATAATTTCAGAAAGGTATTTTGTATTGGTATTGAGATTATTGGCAAGCCATGTTAAACTAGCATCTTTTCTTAGATATTTTTCAGATGCTTCAAACTTTTCAAGTTTCTCAAGCAGTGATTTTACGGTATCTTCCGGAATTCTTATGGAACCTTTAGTTTCATTGTTTCTTATGATTTCTAAAGATTTTATAGATGAATTTTCTTTCCTGCTATTTATTTTAGAGATCATTTCTTCGTATTTCTTGTGAAGATTCTTATTTTTTCTTCTCCAAAAAATGAGGGTAATAATAGATATTACTACTGCCAAAACGCCTGTGATGATCCATTGCTTTTTAGAATTTTTCTGATGTTCCTTATCTGACTGCTTAATCCTAAGATCTGCGCATTATTTTATTAATTCCAAAATGTTTGAATTATTTTTATTTTAAGTTGTTGATAATGATATATTTTTATTTGTAAAATAAAAACAATTTTTTTTATTGTTTTGGAATAATTCAGAAATCGTCAAGTATAACTTTTGCAGGGTATATCTGTTCACCCTAATATTGCGCTAATATATTTGCTTATAAAGTTGGTGAATCGTTTTGCTAAAAATGTTCCATATATAAGACAAATGTATCTGGGAGATTAATCGGCACAGATTAGCAATTGATGATGGAATTATTTTTAACAACCAATCGATATCCAAAAGCTTGAAAAAACTGATAACTATAAAAAAGGCGAGAACATCTTCCTCTTACTTAATGAGAAAGTGTTACTTTTTTATATTATCTGTCATATTGCATTTTTTTTATCCATCTGCTAAAGCTGCTGAAATTACAGATGACAATCTCAACAAGATTTACATTTCCGGTGATGCAAAATTTATAAATTCTGAAGGCACTATAATATACGGTGATGTAGTAAATATCCCTGCACAGGAAAAGCAAAAGCAATTAAGAAAGCAAAAGTCTAAACCGGTAAAAATAAAATCAACCGAGAAGAAAATAAGAAAGATTGAAAACCTGTCTTATTATGATACAGCTAAAATTATTTCTTCCCGCAGTGCAGAAGATTTCAATCCCGGATCTTCAGGGATTAAAAAGCTTTCTGTAATAACCCGTTATGGTTTCAAATTATATGCTGTTATTATTAACAGTATTGTTATACTTATTCTTTACTTTTTTGCCATCATAGGTATTCGCCTATATAAATGCAGGGTAATTCCAGTACTCGATATGGGTTACAATTTCCAGCGTCCTCCACCGGCTCTATAGACCTCCACAATTCTCTTTTATCATCTATTTTATACTGTCAATAAGCTAAAGAATAGACTGAATACTAATTCCTATTGTTAATAGGGAAAAGATGTTTTTTGATGCAGATTTAGAATTTTCTATTAGTAAAAGAATTACTGATTTTAATGTAAAAGTTGCAGGGTAACCCTAAGATATTCAGTACTTAGAGTACACGCCAGGAGCGCTTAGAGTAGCAATCCTTGAAGATTTGAGAATGATAGATGCATAAAAAGAAAAACCACACAAATGACAATTTTACATAAATCAATGCTATCTCTACGATAATTTCCTTGCAAAACACTACCCCAACAATTTTATAGCGCGTGCAGCCAGCGAGCAATCTCTAAATGTGAAAAAGATATGCGACGCTGCTGTTAATTATGACAGTGCCGATGTAAAAAGCGGAACCGAAGGATCTATTGACAGATAAAAACATATAAAAAAGAATATGAAATGACACAAAAAATGAAAACAATGATGAAACAAACAAAAACGATTGTAAAAACAAAACTATGAAAAAACAAAACCTCTTTTTATTCCTATTGCTCTTTTTGGGTAATATGATACTTTATGCACAGTGTAGTGTGAACGCGGGGGGAAACCAAACCATCTGCGGCACTTCCTACACTTTGCAGGGCTCGTCTGGCAGTACGGGAACCCCAACCTGGACGCTTGTCTCCAAGCCCTCTGGAGCACCCGATCCGGTGATCAGTAATGTGAATTCCCTTACACCAAACGTTACGGGAATGACTTCACCGGGAAATTATGTATTTCAGGTGGAACAAGATTGCGGTCCGTCCGGCTCGGCAACTTCTCAGGTGACCATTACGGCGCCCGGGGGAACCTCTACATTTACGGCAGGTCCGGATATTACCAATGTGAATGCAACTACGGGTACCGTTACACTGAATGGTGTTGTACCTGCCGGATACACCGCATCATGGACTGCCTATAATATTTACAGATGGGAGCGAAGCAGTATAAAAACAAACCAGAACTCACAGTTTAGCTCTACAACATCGGCAACAACAACATTCAGCCTTATTAATAAAGCAAACCATGATATTGATCCGGCTTATGTGGTGACACTGAGAATAACCTCTACGATCAATCCGAGCTGTTGGTATGAAGATACGGCTATTGTACGCTTTATTCCGAATCCGCAGATACTGCCTACAGTGTCAACGAGCAAATGTAATTCCAGCGGTGGAAGTCATTTCATTTCACTTCAAAGTACATCTCCTAAGTTTTCTAAGGGATATCCTACCTCACCTGGTTCATCTGGGAACTTTGGCACAACAGTTACGATGAATGTTATCAGCCAACCGTCAGGGGGAAATATTGCCTATTCGAATATTTATGATGATAATATATTTTTTAACGGGGTCAATGTTACCGGTGTTTACAAATTTACTTTAACGATAACTAATGCCAGTGGGACATTTACAACACCGGAATTAACCTACACTTATAATGGTGTACAGCCTAATCCGGTAAATTTTCTGGTATCCTCAAGACCGGAGCAGATGATGATTTATGATAATGGTAATTCAGGAGGTGAAGTTCATTGCGGGTATGCGGGGCAATCTACACCCATTACTTTTTATTATTCCATTAATCCTGCTGATAATCCTGCTACAATTGACACAAGTGTAGCTTCTTCAGGTATTATTCCTCCGGGAGGAGCACCTGTTGTAACAAACGGCGGAGCCGGTACGGCAACGAGGTCGGCTACCGTAACACCACCTGCAGGAGGCTGGCGTGTAGGAACATATAAATTTGTGGTCACAAGAAATAATGCCGGAGCTTGCTCAGCTATACAATTTTATTTTATCCATATCTCAGATGGCAGCCGTCCGAATGTAACGGTGCCTAATACCACTGTATGTTATCCGGGTTCTGGGGTTGTAACAGCTACCATTCCATTACCTGCAGTATATAAAGGAGTAGTAAACACAAGCTATTTTCAGGAATTTGACGGCCGTTACAGGTTAACATTGGTTTCAAAACCTGCTGGGGCGGCAGATCCTATATTCGAGCCTTATGCTAATACATTATTTACCAATACATCCACTACGATTTCCAACCTTAATATGCCGGGTGAATATGTATTTAAAATAAAAGCAGATACATACAATCCAAGTGTTGGAGCATTCCTAAATCAAGAGTATGCCTGTTCGGGAGCTTCCTTAGAAAGTAATTTTTCAGTGTTCGTTGCAGCGCAGGTAGGTGCTAATGCCGGATCTACTCAAACTTTAATTGGAACTTCCCAAACAACTTTCAATGCCAATAATCCGGGTGTTGCTACCGGTGCGTGGACACTGTTGACAAAACCTGTGGGGGCAACCGATCCGGTTATTGCAGCTCCAACTGCATACAATACCAATGTTACAGGATTTAATACTCCGGGTACCTATACATTTAGATGGACAGTGACAACAGGTGGTACATGCTCCAGTACAAGTGACTTGACGGTAAACGTGATAAATGCCGCGGCAGGAGGTGTATCCGGAGCAGATTTCTGGGTAAAATCCGATGATGCAGGTACTATTGCCACAGCGTGGAAAGATCATTCCATAAATGCGAACGACATTCCTGCAGTAGGAACATGGACACTTTCTGCAGCAGATAGAAATCATAATTTTAATCCATACACCACAGGATATTCTGCTTCCAAATTCTTCTATAATTCTACTTCAGTAATGAACTCTACCAATGGAGAGCTGGCCAACACCAATACCTCTATTTTCTCTGCGGTAAGACCTACGACAAACGGAACAGGACGTATTACAGGGATTGATGATGATGCAACATATGCTTCAGAACCAGGAGTCTCTATTGCAAACGGAGACCCAAGACAGTATGAATATTTTAATACCATTACATCAACGGATTTTTCAACCACATTCAATATTGGTATTTCCAATATTTTCTCTGCAATAGCTAATAACTCTGTTGCGAACGGAGGAACTTCAGCTTCCCCGGGTGGAGAAAAAATATTGGGTTTAAATGGTTCTTATCAAACAACTCCATTTACAGGCACCAATAAATTCCAGATTTATGGACGTAACTTAAGAATAGGCCATGCGGGCTGGGATGCTCCGGGTGCATTCCCTGGAGATATTATGGAAGTGGTCTGGTACAAGCGTACATTAACAGCGAACGAACAGTCAAGAGTAAACTCATACCTTGCGGTGAAGAACGGTGTTACTTTAAATACAAATTATCTTTCTACTAATAGCAATGTAGTATGGGACAGAACGGTTAATACAGGTTATAACAACAATATCTTTGGTATTGCAAGAGATAATATTACTGTATTACACCAGAAACAATCAGGAAGTATCAATAACGGGCAAAAGCTTGTCATTTCTACCACAGGGTTTGCCGATAACAATATTGCGAACGCTACAGGCTTAGCCAATGACCTTCAATACCTGATGACAGGGGATAACGGTCTTAAGCAAAGTTTTACAGTACCCTTGAGTTATACGGCAGGTTCTAACGGTGCAACCAACTACCGTTTTGAATCTATCTGGAAAGTACAGAATTCAGGAAATGTAGGAAACGTAACGGTTGCATGGCCCAAAGGAGCGAAGAATCTGTATCTGGTACAATCTTCGGATGCTGTTTTCGACGGAACAGATACTTTTACACCAATGACTACAGAAGTAACCGTAAATGGGGTAGTATATAACACTGTAAACGTTACGTTAAGTAATGGACAATTCTTCACCTTTGCAGGTTTCGGAAACGCTCCGGGAGGTGTTGCTACAGGCTTGTCTTACTGGTACAGAGCTGATGTAGATGCGGCGAATACAGGTGTGGGAACAGACGTAACCGCCTGGAAAGATGTGTGGAACGGAACTACAGTTGCTCAACTGGGAACCAATGCGTTACCAAAGTATGCAATAGGTACATCTTCATACTTCAACTATAACCCTGGAATTAATTTTACGGCAGTAAGTCAGACATTGGGGAATATCAATGTACAAACCGTATCTGCATTGGAATTTGATATTTTCACGCTGACAAAAGAAAATATCCTTGGAAATGGAGCCAATAATAGGCTTTTTAGTTCACTGGTTAACAATAGTTTACCTGCCGGTAGTATTGAGAGATGGGATGGTATTGGGTTGATGACTGATCAGGGGTATCCCAATTTTATCGAAAGGGTAAATAATGCTTACGGTGCCAGATATCTGGCAAATCCCGGGAATATCAGCCGCTCGACCACAATACCTAGTATTATGTATCACAGATTTACTGATCTTGCAATATCAAAAGGGCTGAACGGTGCTGCAAGTGGTAGCAATGGTACACATACTGCAAGAGGTTTAATGAATGGGGGACACGCTTTCGGAGATACCCGATTTTCAAGTAACGGAAGCGACAATGGCGGCTTCACAGGACACATCGGAGAGACTATCATCTACGGTGCAGGTAATTTATCATCTACCGAACGTAGAAAAGTAGATTCTTACCTTGCTATCAAGTATGGTATTACATTAGGTCAGTTAAATACAGATCACTACCTCGGTGCTGACGGAACATTTGTGTGGAACGGAGGAACCAATACGGCTTTTAACAACAACATTTTTGGTGTAGCTAGGGAAGACATCGGACTTTTTGAACAGAAAGTTTCTACATCTGTAAACGCAGGAACGATACTTACCGTTGCTACTGTTAATGATTTTGTAAACCCGAACAATACCGCTTCACGTACCGGCTTTACTAATGACAAAACGTATTTCCTACTGGGAGATAACAATATTACGACAACAGCGTTAAGCAGCATTACGATAAACGGTTTTACAGGAGGTTCGCGTATCCCAAAAATATGGCTGGCGCAGCGTACCAATACCAGCGGTACGATGTACTTCGGGGCAGACCTTTCCTCCTACGGGGCTGGTTTTGGAAGTGGAGATCATGTAAAAATGATCATAGCAGATGACGCAGCGTTTACAACTAATGTAGAATACGTTGACGGAACCTATGACGCCACCATCGGTAAATGGGTACACAGTCATAATTTTGATTCAGAAAATGTAAAAAGGTATATTACCTATGCAGTGGTGGATGAAGTGTCTTGTACAACAGGTTGTAATGACAATGCCTACCTTAATGCAACAAACCCTAATACCATAGAGTATGATAATTTGGTTGCTGGAAGCTCTGCTATTCTAGCTAAAGAAAAAGACGGTACGTTTAAAATTTGGGGATATAGAACAGGACCTACGAGCACTCCGTCTAATGCAAATGTACCAATAGATCTTTTAGTGCCAACGGCTATTACACCTGCCAATGGTTTTAACTATACCGGAACCCCTCTAAAAGCAACACTTGTTAGTGCGAGTGCTCTTACGAATTCTGCTTTATTAACCACAGATGGACTTTATACTTGGGGTGATGGAGGCTATGTAATTAGTAACGTTCACAAAGATACTAACACAGGCTTACCTGCATTTAGTAAGGTAACTGTTAATGGCAAAGCAGACGGTTTACCTCCGGGAGTAAGTCCCATTAATGTAAAAATGATGTTCGGTGTTTATACCTCATTGGTTATTGTAACTTGTAGTGGTGAAGCTTGGGTATTAACAAGTACAGTTAATCAAAATTATTACGGAGACGGCATGCCTGCAACTACAGCTAATACTAGAATCTGGCACCGAGTAAAAATTTCTGCAACTGAAACTCTTGATAATGTAGTTGCGGTACGTGGTAATGATAGAGCTAAATTCGCATTAACTTCAGACGGTAAGCTTTACACTTGGGGTCTAAATACTTTCATTGGAGATGGTACTGATGTTACTAATGGAACTCCACGAGCTTTTGCAACAGAAGTTACTGTACCAAATGGAATAACCCCTAAAATGATAGGGATGACAGGCGACGGAAGTTCAGCTTGGAGCACCTATTTCCTTTTGGCTACCAACGGTAAGCTTTTTACTATGGGAAGTAATAATAATAGAATGTTAGGTGATGGCACTACAACCAATAACAATGTATGGAAAGAAGTAACGGCTACTTCAGGTGGTCATACACTGGGTGGAAATATCGTATGGATATCACCATCAGAAGCAGGCTATACTTTGTCTCCAGCAATCAATGTACTTACTAATGATAAAAAACAGTGGGGCTGGGGAAGCAATCTGGATTATAAATTAGGTTTGGCTAGTTCATCCAGTAACTACGATCCTACTTATATGCCGGGTAATACAACTAATATAAACGGTATGGGATTGAGTGATGAAATCATTGCCCTAGAGACAGGAGGAAGATTCACGATGAATTATAAAAATAGTAATTCTTATTTTGGTATTGTTGGATCAACTGATTATGGGACGATGGGAAATGGTTCTACTGGTATCCAATCTCAACAGAAATATACCTATAATACAGCTATTTTAGATGTGTGTATGCTGGCACCAGCAGCATCAGTTTGCTACAAACCAGGCATTACAGCGGGGACAACATTAGACACCAAAGCAGGTATAACAGCACTTAACAGAGCCGGAGTAAATGCCGACAACTGGCCAATGGTAAGAAAAGGCGGCTGGCTGGCTTTGGAATCCAAAACCAAAGGATTTGTGCCAAACAGAGTCGCTTTCAGCGGAGGAAATCCTGTAGGTATTGCTCCTGCCAACTTTGTAGAAGGTATGATGGTATATGATACGACCAATAAATGCATGAAGATGTACACCCTTAAAGATGGTGATACTTCTATGGCTTGGCATTGTATCACTACACAGACCTGTCCTGATTAATCATTTGATTTAACAAACCTAACAGGTTTTCAAAAACCTGTTAGGTTTTAAAAAAGAACAAAAGTATCAACTTAATCGCCCAGTAGAAATGGATTGCTTAAGAATCTTTAGAGAAAAGGAGTTAACTTCTTTATAAGCACCACAAATACTGTTGGTATTACTAATTAGTAAAAATATTCAAAAAATGAAATCAATAATTATCACAACTTTTATATTAACATTAGCTTGTTTACCGGCTAAGTCACAAGTGGCAATAGGTAAGCAATCGGTAACTAATATATCGGTTTCTCTGGAATTTGCCAATACCGAGAACAGAGGGCTTATTCTTCCTTACATTACAGACAGAAGCAGTATTACTGAAGAGGGAAGTATCATTTATGATACAACCGACCATAAAGTAAAATATCTAAAAGATAGTGGCATGTGGGTTAATTTTAGCGAAGACGACGGAACAGTAGCCACGATAGGTACAGCAGATCTGTCCATACAAGGACCTGATAAGGCAGAAAAACCTACGGCAAAAACTGCTATCGGAACAAATGGAGCAACGGATACTACAAACGGGATCCTGGTTTTAACAGATGCGGATAAAGCAATGATTCTTCCAAATGTTGCAAGCCCACATCTAAATATCATCAATCCTGCACCAGGTATGCTGGTGTATGATACCACAAAAAAACAGCTAGCTGTTTACAATGGAAAAGTATGGTCTTTCTGGAAACCATGAAATACTTATTCTAAAATATGAATCAATCCTTGTATAAAGGTTCGAAACATGACAGGTTTTATCTAAAATCATGAATCAACACCAAGATAGCTTAATTCTTTATTCAGGAAGCTGGTAAAAATGTAAGTGAAGGAGGTAAAATACGTACGATTCCAATATCAAATGCTACAGCAACTCTAATGAGATGACTGTGTAATGACAAATGGGATGGTTTGAGAATGGATTTGCAAGGACGTGGAGGGATTATGAACTCATAGGTTATAATACAATTGCCGAGCTAAAGCGGAAAGTTATTAAAACTTTTGCACCCAGGTCAATTGGAATAAGGATAAAAATAATAACACAAATTAATATATTATATATAATGGATTTTAAGAATATCCATATTGGTCAATTGATCGAAAAAACAGTTGCAGAAAGCGGGATAGAAATGTCCCGTATTTGTAACTTTTTGAAATGTAGTAATGAAGATATCCGGGAAATGTACCAATCAGAGGGCTTACCCACCAATATCTTATTACGATGGAGCAAACTTTTGGAATATGATTTTTTCCGATTATATTCTCAGCATATGATTTTATATGCTCCTGGGTTGAGAGGGGAAGAAAAAGCAAAGGATAAAAAATATTCACTCCCGAAGTTCCGAAAAAGCTTGTATACGAAAGAAATCATTGATTTTATATTGGAACAGATTGAGTCAGAAAAAATGACAAGAGAGCAGGTCATACTGAAATATAAGATACCTAAAACCACCTTATACAAATGGATCACCAAATACAAAGGTTAAAAATATCAGAGGATGATTTCCCCCCATAAATCAATAGAAAAGGGCTTTTACCTTAAATGTAATAACAACTAAATTCTTATTAGGAAAGTGGAGAGATGTGTATAGCTCCCAATGGTAAGGATATTGGTCTTATTTTTTTGAACTAAGACTAAAATTTCCATAATCGTTATAAAAAAAAATCTTCCAAATTGACTACTTGCAGGATTTGTCTATTCTTAATTCACAGAATTAACTATTAAAATGTCGTTGAATACTAATGGATAACAGTTTTGTGATAGGAGATTAAAACTCGTTAAAGCCATATTTTTCTTCTCGCTTTTTAAATGCTTCCTTGCCCACTTTCAACTATATCAGCAATATGTTCTCTAGATGTACTTAACCCAACGATCAGCATCAGAATTACAAAACTTGCTTTACCCGTAGACATTCTCTTCTATGTTGTAATGTGTATTTTCCTCTACAAATTGGTGCCAGAAAAATTTATCATGACATTGATGCCGGCAAAACCGCCTCCAATGATGATTTTTCTTTATTCATCATTTAAACTTTTTAAATTTTTAAAAGAACCGACTGTCTACAAACAGCCGGTTCAAGGGAAAAAAATCTTTTTCCTTCTAAAAACACTTAATACTTACTATTTATCGCTGATGCTTTTCTATACTTAGCTTCATTAATCTTATATTCTGCCTTAAGAACCATGTAAGCTATTTATCTTGCAAATTTTTCTGTGTGTATTTAGTTTTACAATTGTGCGGTAATACCCCCATCAATTATAAACTCTGATCCTGTAGAATAACTTGACTCATCAGAAGCAAGATAAACTACTAGGGAGGATACTTCCTTCGCATCGGCAGCTCTTCCTAAAGGGATGCTGATTTTTGACAACTCTTCCTTCGGCACCGAGCTGGTCATTGGCGTATCAATCAATCCCGGATGTACAGAGTTAACCCTGATATTATACTTCGCCAATTCCACCGCTGCTGATTTGGTCATTCCTCTAACTGCAAATTTAGATGCAGAATAGGCAAGCCTGTATGGTGCTGCAACAAAGCCTGCGATCGACGATATATTGACTATCGAGCCTGTCGATCCTTTTTTCATTGAAGGAATTACTGCTTTCATGCCTAAAAAAACAGATACCTGGTTGATCTCTATCACCTGTCGGTATAAAGCTTCTGGCATCTCTTCCAATAAGGCGGGCTTATCAATACCTGCGTTATTAACCAGTATATCGACCGGGCCAAAAGTTTTTTCAGTGGCTTCAATTACTTTATCCCAGTCCTCTTTGCTCGAAACATCATGTTTGACAAATAGTGCGCTGTGATCTCCCAGAGATTTGGCGACTTCCAGGCCTTTCTCTTCGTTAATATCCGTGAGTACAACTTTTGCACCCTCTGCAACAAATGCAACTGCGTGGGCTGCACCCATTCCTGATGCTGCACCCGTAATAATCGCTACTTTACCTTTTAATCTGTTCATGTTTTATAAATTTTAGTATTAAATCTTCTTATTAATATTACTCTGTCATAAATTCTGCATCTGCAACGACTCCTACATTACAATAGATTGATTTATCGCTTGCAAGATCAAACAGAACAGTTAGCTCTTCTTTCTTTGTGAGTCTTTTTTAGTATTAAGGAAAAGATTATTCTTCCTTTCTAAAAACACTTAATGCTCACCATCCATCCCTGAAGCTTTTTTATACTTAGCTTCATTGATCTTATATTCTGCCTTGGCATCAAGAATCTCCGATTTGGCTTCCTGCCAGAGAACCTGAGCTTTCAGTACTTCTTCTGCTACCACGGTTCCAGCGTCGTATCTGTCCTGGTTCAGCCTGAGATTTTCCGTGGCCTGAACAAAAGATTTTTCAGCAAGCTCGATACGTTTAACAGATTGGTTGAGCTGCATCACGGCATTCTGGACTTCCAGCACCAGAAGCTCCTTCGTTTCTTCCAGTTCAAGCTTTTGAGCATTGGTTTTATACCGCTGCTCTTTTACTTTCTGCTCTCTTACTCCCCAGTCATAAATCGGAATGTTTACAGACAGCATTCCCACAAATCCCTGCATATTATTTTTCATATTGATAGGATTAACATTTTTACCAAAACTGGAAAAGCCGATTCCTGAAAGAGCTACCGTTGGCTTGCGGTCACCATCAAGCAGCTTTTCCTGAAGCTCATTTATTTCTACTGCTTTGGCAAGAATGGATAGCTCAGGCCGGTTCGTCGGCTGTAGCTGACTGTCTGCCAAAATACCAGCAAAGCTGCCGCTTACAGCATCCTCCACATCAAAATCGGAATTGGGAAGTCCTGCGATCTGAGCAAGGTTTAACTTGGCTATGCTAAGACCATCTTCTGCACGTTTCAGATTGAGTTGTGCCTCATTCTGCTGAACTTCTATTTTCAGGAGGTCATTTTTATATGTCAGCCCTGCGTCAAAGGAATTCTTAACATTGGTATGCAGCTGATCCAAAAGCTTTATATACTCTTTTGCCAGTGCTATTTTCTCCTTGGCATTTACAATTTGCCAGTACATGGTTTCCGCAGAGAGTTTTACTTCCTCTTTGGTAAGGTCTTTCTGTGCCATCTGCAGATCTACTGCCTTTGAAGAAAGCTTTTTTCCGGTTTCTACTTTTCCACCGGCATACAAAATCTGGGTAACATTCACATTGGCGCTTCCCAATACTTCCGGTATCAGGTTGGAAAGTGGTTTCGAGAAATAATATCCTCCCACACTTCCGTCCACTGTAGGTTTTCCTCCTGCTTCTGCAGCCGTTCTTGCAGCCTTGGCAGCTTCTATATTCTGTTGCGCTTTTTTGATCTTTTTGTTGTTCTCTAATGCCAGATTTCTGACTTCATCCAAAGAAACTACACGTTCCTGGGCCTGAGCACTTATTGCCGCTGTAAACAACAGCACCAGAACTATTTTTGATATCGTATCGTATATTATTTTCATTTTTTTTACATAATGGTTGCCCTGCAGAACTAAACAAATGAGTTTATTAACAAGGAATCAACGCAGAGCAACCGGTTAAAAAATTGATATTATAAATATTAATGATGAGGTTTTGGTTTATATAAAATAACCTCGTCGTCCAATTGATCTTCAGGTGTTTCATCTTTAGATACGGGATCTTTCAGAAGCTTGTAATACATCACCGGAACAATGAAAAGTGTAAAGATCATTGAGAAGATAAGCCCAAAGGCCAATACACTTCCTAAAGGTGCCCACATCGGGGATTTACCCAGGATCATTGGAACTACTCCTACGGCAGCAGCGGCAGATGTAAGGAATATAGGACGCATTCTTCGCTTAGCCGCCGCCATAGCCGCCGCCTTGTGTGAGTACCCATGTTCCCGAATTAGCTCATCTGCATAATCTACCAGGATGATTCCGTTTCTTACCACGATACCAATCAAACTGATGATTCCCATAAAGCCTGTCATTCCTAATGGATTTCCGGTAATAAAAAGCCCGAAGAAGGCTCCGAAAAGACTCAGTAGGAACGTGCACAGGATAATGAGCGCTTTTCCCAGACTTTTGAACTGGAACAGCAATGTCAGGAAGATCAGGATAAGGCTCACAGAAAGTGAAAGCATCATTCCCGGAGTATTTTCAGCCGTTGATTCCGCATCTCCTCCATATTGGATTGTTGTGCCTGCCGGGAGCGTAAGCGCTTCAATTTTTGGCAGGGCTTCTTTCAGTATTCTTGATGGCTTAGGGCCAAGCTGTGCTTCTGCCAATACACTGGTGTACTTGATGCCATTCCTTCTTGAAATTACTCCTGTATGCCATTCCGGCTGCAATGTTGCCACTTCCTTCAACGGGATCTTTCCACCAAAATACGATTGTATGTGAAGATTTTCCAGGGCATTCATATCTTTCCTGCTTATGGAATCATATCTCAGGAAAATATCGACAGGTTTGTCTCCTTCCCATAATGTCGAAACAGAATATCCTTTCAGCCCAGCTCCAAGTGTTTGGGTAATGGCCTGATTCGTTATACCTAGCCGATTGGCCTTCACATCATCCACATTCAGCTTTACGCCCATATAATCATATTCGCTGCTCAGACGTACATTATTGGTTCCTGGTGTGTTTTCAAGGATATTTTTAATCTCCAGTGCTACGCTTCTCTGATTGGATTCATTATCACTTACCACACGGATATCAATTGGTGAACCTTCCTGAAAGCTGAGTTGCTTCAACTTAATGGAGCCATCAGGTATAAAATTTTTCAGTTTTTCAAGATATTCTTTGACCATTTCATTAGATGCATCATTACTGATTGTCGTAATGAAAACCTGTGCAAAATATTTTTTAGGAGATTCCGGCGCATAGGAAGTATGGAATCGTGGTGAACTCATTCCTACGAAGCTTGTGATATCCATTACGCGATTATCTTTTTTAAGGATCTTTTCAAGCTCTTTTACTTTAACTTCCGTTTTCTCCAGTGAGGTCCCGCTAGGCATCCAGACTTCCATATTGAATTGATTACGCTCAGTGAGCGGGAAAAACTCCGGATCTACTTTGGTAGCAATAAAGAGGGCACTAACAATAGATAGCACACCAATAAACATTGTTGTTTTTGGCCATTTGAAAGCCAATCCAATCCCATTATCAAATGCTGTCTGAAGATGATCCAGCATGTTTTTCTTCAGGGGCCTGTCACTTACTTTATGCTTTAATCCTTTCTTAATGAATACATAGCAGGTGTATGGTGTAAGGAACAGAGCGACTAGCATTGAGGTGATCAGTGCAATAGCTACAGTAATCGGGAGTGAAAACATAAAATCTTTTGCAATGCCATCCATAAATAAAGCTAATGGAGCAAACGCAAATATAATGGCCATCGTTGCCGTAAAAATCGGAAGTGACAGCTGTTGGGCTGCCTGCCAGGCTGCCGTCCATGGTGTTATCCCTTCATCAAGCTTTTCAATATAATTATCGACTACCACAATGGCATTGTCCACTACCATTCCAAGGACGATGATCAAAGCGGCAAGGGTTACCTGGTGCAGTTCCAGACCCACAATCTGCATGAGCCCAAACGTAATAACGATAGAAATAGGCGCTGCCGCTGAAGCTACACCGGCTACCCGTATAGGAAGCAGTAACATTACAACAAGTACCACAGAACCTATCGCCATGGCGAACTCCACCATGAAATGACTGATACTTTCTCCAACGGCTTCTGGCTGATTCACGATCGTTTTCATATGAATATCCGGCGGGAAATCTTTCTGAATGTCCTCAATCTTTTTCTCCACTTCTTTCCCGAAGGCTACGATATTGTTTCCAGGCTGCATGTCAACGGTCAGTACCATTGCCTTTTCATCTCCTACTCTTACCAATGAAGAAGGTTCTTCAAAACGTCTTTCAAGGTCGGCGACATCTTTCAGCCGCACTACATTGCCTGCCGGTGTGGTATAGACGATCTGCTCGGCAATATCAGATATATTCTTGTAACGGCTATTGGTAAAGACTGGAATGATTGCATTGGAACCGGAGGATATTTCTCCATTATATCCGGTCACATTCTGCTGCTGTATGGCACTGACCAATGTGTTGATTCCAAAACCGTACTGCTGTAGTTTCTGGTCATTGATCTTAATGTAGATCTGCTGTTTCTGGCCTCCGGATCGGTTAATCTTGGAAACCGTAGGTATTACCTTCAGACCATCTTCCAGCTTATCAACATATCTTTCGATCTCAGCGTATGTTCTTTCTTTAGAAGATACGGAGATGATCATTGCCGTTACATTGGCAAAATTACTGTTGATAAACGGTCCAACAACTCCGGCAGGAAGCTTTGGGCGGAGATTCGCATCCATATCAAGCTGAAGCGTATGCCAGAATTTCTTACGGTCTTTGACATCAGTATTCATTTCCACGGTGAAAAATACCTGTCCTTCTTTCACTTCGGCTTTGACTTTTTTCTTTTTGATCTCTTCAAAGGAGAAGAGATACTGTTCTATCTTTTTTGCCACTTCTTCCTCAACCTGATGCTCATCGGCTCCCGGATAAAATGCATATACAGCAGCAGTCGGAATCTCGATTCGTGGATTTTCGCTTCGGGGCATATTGATAAGAGAATTGATCCCCATTACCATCAACAGGACTACCAGCACGATCACTACCTGCTTGTACTTCATCACAGCTTCCAGAAAATGCACTTTTTTGTTCGTCATTTCTTTTATTTCTTTTGAATTAAAATTTAACAGGCTGACCATCTTCCAGGCGCGTCTGCCCAGAAATAATTACCTGATCATCCGGAACCAGCCCACTTTTGATAACTACATCGCTGGCGCCTGCCATATTCTGCATTTCTATTCTCTTTTTAAATGCTATGGCCTTATTTTTAGCAGATTTTACGGTATACACATAGCTCGAACCATCAGGGTCTTTGAGGACTGCCTGAGCAGGAAGAATAATGACATCCTTACTTTTACCAGTATTGATGTTGATATCCGTAATCATCCCCGGCAGTATCTGACCTCCGGGATTGTCGAGACGTATCTTTACCGTATACGTCCTGGAATTGTCATCCGCCTGAGGATTGATGATGGTGATATTTCCATTAATCGTACGATTAAGACTTGGGATGGAAATCTCAGCAGGAGTTCCTATTTTCAGTGAACTAATCTCGTTCTCCGTGATAGATGCAACTGCATACACCTTATCTGTTTTCACAATAGTAAATGCTGGAACTCCGGGTGCTGCTGTAGCACCAGCTTCGGTGAGTTTTTGGGAAACGATCCCTGAAAAAGAAGCATAAAGCCTGGTATCCCTTAAATTTTTCATGGCAATGTCTCTATTGGCTTTAGATTGCGCCAGTGCTACCTTTGCAGCGATATAATCTCTTTCCGGTAAACTTTTTTTAAGATACAGCTGGTTGAGACGGTTGAAATTGTCCTGGGCCTGATCCATTCCTGCTCCGGCAACAGCCAAAGCATTCTGATAGGTACTGGTTTCTATGGTCGCTAAAGACTGACCTTTAGATACGCGCTGACCCTCCTGAACATATACTGCAGTAACACGGCCGGAAACTCCAAAGCCAATGTTCACACTGTTATCTGCCAGAATATTTCCACTGTAAGAAAATGTTTCAGGCTGGGAAACCATTTCTATTTTCTGCACGGCAACCTTTATAGGCTCAACTTTGACTGTAGGTTGCTCTTTTCCGCCACATGCTGAAAGCAGCAACAGACTTCCTAATAAAAAAAGACTTTTCTTTTTTTTGATTATCATAAAATAAATTTTTACCGTTAAAGGGAATCCAATCGTAAATTGGTTCACCATGCAAATTTGAGGTAAGGAAATACATGATAAAAGGTCTGTTTTTGGCTGATATTGGTCTAAAACGAAACCATTATTCTCCAGAAGATAGTCGCTTAATATGAAATAGCTATTCCGAGCCTATTAAAACAAACCATCTTATGCTGTGTAAGACCTTTGCAATGCAATGATTTTGAATGATACTGAGATCATTTATTTTCTTTTAAAGAATTTTCTTATCGACTATTTGAAAACAGATTGCACTAAAGATGCTCCTTTGAAAATAATGAGCATTCCAAAAAACAGCGCTTATATAAGGGCAATTCTAAAATATTTAGAGATGATTATTTGTTCAGATTTTGACCAGTTTACACCGAATTCAGACCTTTTTTATTACCATTTTACTGCAGAAATTTGTATTATCAACCAATATGAAAGAAAATTAATGAAGCGCCGGACCATATCTGTAGTCAGTGTACTGATTGGTAAAAACAAGTCTGGGTGAGCTATGGAATTTGTTGGTGGTAAAAAGAATTGAGCGATACTCCCAAAGATCTTACCATAATCGTTGAACAGATAAAAAATAGAAATGAAAAACAATGTGCTTTTTAAAACAAAATTCAAAAAAATTATAGATGCTTTCTGGCTTAGGGAAGATATCCTGGAAACAATTCCCAACTGCCAGTGCGAATATCTCGACAACAATTTCAGACTATTGAGTGTATCTTCTGAAACTTTATTTTCAGAAAATGAACTTAAACCTGTTTTTGAATTGTATAAAACGGAATTCTCCATTGTGGAAAGAAATATCTCAAGGGGCAGGTTGCATATCATATCCTGATAATGAATAATTCACCAACAAAAATCTTGAATACTGAAGAAAAAATAAAGGAGATTGCTAAATATGTGCTTTTCGTGGAGGGCAGGTTCTATGCCACAACACAGCAGATCGCACAAAGCGCAGGTATGGACAGAACGGCAATACATTATTATTTCCGCACAAAAGTCAACCTTGTTAACATCATCACTGGTGAAGTGATCAATGAATTTCCAGCTCCCGCTTGGAATGATATTAAGGCGCTCTCACTGAAGGAGAAACTGAAAAGATATATTGATTTCAATACTGAAAAAAGCAAAAAATATCCTTATCTGGATGTTTATATTATCACCCAGAATGAGTGTTCAGGATTCGGAGAGAAATTATTTTTCCCGTTGGCGGAAATGATACCTGAGATCTCAGTTTGTATCCGTGAAGAAAGGACAAGCTACAACAATCCCTTATTGTTTCTTACGGATCTTGTTTCCATGGTTTCAGGTTTTCATATCTCTGCCGACTTCTTTAGGAAAAGATCAGATATTATATTATCATCATCTTTCTACCATCAAAGAGCTGAAAGTATTATAAATTTATTTTTAAAGTAAGTTATCAAATTGAAAAATAAGCTGTACGATGAATTCTCGAGTATATATAGCATAATCCTGCTGCTTATTTATTAACTTTACTAATGTTCATATTAAAAGCTATGACTCATAAAGATATTGTTTTTCATAATCTCCACGATCTGTTTAAAATGATCGACAAAAACAGTGATAATCAAAAAGACAACAATGATTTTTTCATCATCCGGGAATCTCATGACCTGGACGAAAATTCTTACAAATATCCTTTCAGAACAGACAATGGCGTAATTATGCTGGTTACAGAAGGGGAAGGTAAAATACAGATTAATCTTGAAGAAATAAGCGTTAAAAAAGATGATATTGTTATTTTTACCCCAAATTCAATTATTTATCCAGCCCACAAAGATTCTTACATCAGGGCAAGGGGGATTGTCTTCAACAATTCTTTTGTTCAAAAAAATATCCGCCATATGCATTACATCAATGAGATCATTTTCTTTTCCGAAAGAAATACTCCGATTTTACATCCCGGCCTTAATGAAAGGGAAACCATAAGGTTCCTGCTTGATAAGATCAGTCTGGCGGATGAGCAGGAAAATTATTATTCGAAAGACATCATTAACCATTATTTTAATGCGTTGCTGCTTGAGCTGATGGTATTATACCGCTATAATGACACTAGGACGATTGATTCTAAAACATCAAGAAAGAAGGATCTTATCAATCAGTTTCTTATTCTGCTTTCCGAGCATTCCAAAAAAGAGAGAGCTGTTGAGTTTTACGCTGAGAAGCTATTTATGAGCCCAAGCTATCTGACACGAATCGTAAAAGAAGCCTCTGGTGAATCTACCCGTACCGTTATTACCAATTCTGTCATTATTGAGGCTCGTGATCTGCTCTTGAATTCTAATCTTTCCATTACACAGATTGCAGAAGAGCTTAATTTCAGTGATCAGTCTTTTTTTGGTAAATTCTTTAAAAAGAAAATGAAAATGTCTCCTAAAATGTTCAGGTCAAAAATGAAGTGAGGAACTATTACCGAATAATCTAAACTCCTAAAGCTTTTTTTATGAATATATTTACTGCTAACAAGAACCCGGAATGCAGCAAATTGGATTCGTCGGGCGAAACTAATGGGTAGGTAAGTATACTAATAAGGCGCCATTAGGATTTATTAATCTGACACTGTTAGATGGTGATCTTGAAGCTTGACGAAAGACACTATATCCCTAAGGAGATTTCGAATTTGCGGAAAAGTCCTATAGGAAATATATTGAGGCTCTTCTAGATAATTTCAAACAAGTAATAGAGGAATTCTAGCTTCAAAAATCGAACTCTAAATATCCCAGGTGTAAAAGTTTGGGTTATAGATTTTTATGGGTATAAAAAAGAGACAACTATCAAATAGTTGTCTCTTTAAGTGAGCGCGAAAGGATTCGAACCTTTGACCGTCTGCTTAGAAGGCAGATGCTCTATCCAGCTGAGCTACGCACCCATTAAATAATTTTGAGAAAAATTACTAAAACAGTCGGGGCGGCAGGATTCGAACCTGCGACCTCCTGGTCCCAAACCAGGCGCGATGACCGGACTACGCTACGCCCCGATTAATGATCATCTAAGCGAATTTTACTTCGTTTTAGCGAGTGCAAAGATAGTAACTTTTTTTAAATAAAAAAGAGAAATTTGAAAAAATATTGAATTATTAATCAGCCTTACAAAACACTAATAGACACAGAGAACAACTGTTTTCTGAAATCAAATGGTATTGTTTATTAAATATCAGTGTTTTATGTAATCGGTCTGTGTTTAAAATCTTTCAAATGTCCGATTTACAATCTTTTTGAATTAACTTTACTTCCTTCTCACAAACAAATAAAAGCTCATCACAATAAAAACAAATACTGCAGCTATATTGCAGTAATCCAGTTTTTCAAAATGAATATTTTCATTTAGGAAATTTTCTAAGGATTTATAACCTCCGGTGTACACTAAAAAATCTGAAAATTCCTTGTCTTTAACCATTGCTGTGAACAAAAGCATGAACATGCCGAATCCAATAGGATAAATAAAGTTTTTGAATACCAGACTTAGTGCAAACTGTACCATGGCAATAGCGGAAAGCGTGATATAAAACTTTAAGAAAACATAAAATATAACCTTCCTATAATCATAGTTCTGATAGCCCAGATCAGGAAAAAATTTTCCCAGAAAATAACCGCTTCCCAGAAATACAATATACGACAGTAATATGGATAACAGAACCGTAATCAGGATAAATAGAGCTTTAGAAAAAAAGATTTTCGACTTCGAAACGGGAATGGTAAATAAGATCTTATAATTATTATTCCGGTATTCCACATCACAGCAGGCATGCACAAAAAGACAAACCAAAATAGGGTACAGCAAATAAAAAAACATAAATACATACCTTCCCAGTGTGTATTTCCACGGATTGGCAGTGCTTTCTGTTGCTCCTGAACTGATAACATCATATGCAATGTAAAAGGTAATGGCTAAAATGACAAAAGCGGGAATCAGAAATACTCCAAAAATCTCTTTATTTTTAGAGAGTTTATACTGTTCGGATGAAAAAGCTTTATAGAAAGTATTAGTCATGGTTTTTCGAAATTAGGTTAATAAAGATCTGCTCAAGATTGGCACTTTGAGATTCTATATCATAAATTTCAATATCATTTCCGGTCATAGTTTTCAGAAGCATGCTGAATTCCAGATCGTCATTGATTTTTACTGAAATTTTATTCAGTTCATTATGGGAAGCAGAAAAAGTTCCCTGTAGTACGGATATAGCTTTTTCTCCATTGTTTACTTTTAAAATGATCTCTCTTTCAACCTGGCTCAAAAGTTGGTTTTTTGTGCCCTGAAAAATCATTTTTCCGCTTTCAATGATTCCGATGTGAGTAGCGGTTTTTTCCAGTTCACTCAGAATATGGCTCGAAAGGAAGATCGTTTTTCCCTGATCGTTCAGATTCTGAAAAAGTTTTCGCATCTCAAAAATACCCTGCGGATCAAGACCGTTTAAAGGCTCATCCAGAATCAGCAACTTTGGATCATGAAATATAGCCATGGCAATTCCAAGACGCTGTTTCATACCCATTGATAAAGCGCTGGCCTTCTTTTTTTTCTCTTTATGCAGATCTACGAGCTCCAGAACTTCATCAATTCTTTTAGTTCCCTTTCCGTAAATAATATCCAGGTATTTTAAATTTTCAAAAACTGTCAGCTTAGTGTAAAAACAGGGAGATTCTATCAGATTTCCAGTTGAGGCAAAAATCTCTGTACGACTCTGTTTTAAACTTTTATTCTGAATGAAAATTTTATCACCGGATTCCTCCAAAAGTCCTAAAAGAAGTTTTATTGTGGTCGATTTTCCTGCTCCGTTCCTTCCCAGGTAGCCATAAATGCTGCCTTCCGGAACATTCAGACTGATGTTGTTTAAAATGGTCTTAGAGCCTATCTTATAACTAAGGTCCTGCGTTTTTATGCTTTCCATTATTTATTGATTGGTGTTAATAAAGTATTGGTGTCTATATAAAATATTCCGTCAAAAGAGCGGCTCCAGGTCCTCTTCTGATCAATTCCCTGATTGGCAGTTGAGACAAATTCCTTTCTCAAAAGTGAGCTTTCCGGAATATCCCTCAGGTTTATAAAAAAGTAAGGCGTTTTGGTCCTATGAAATACATTTTCAATAGCAAATTTCCCTGGTTTATTAATAAGAATACCCTTATCACTCTTTTTAGCGTATGATGAAAAGCCGATCATATAAGAAGCTTTACCATATTTATTCTTGATATAGAATCCCAATGGAAGATAGCCTTTATCATACCTTTCTGCGAAAGTATGGATATTGGAAGACCATACGATGACCTTTTTACCCTTGTACACAGAATCAATCTGATAAATAAGATTTCTGGCCATCAGGGAATCTCTGAACTGCATGCTTGGCATTGATCCGGGTTTGTATTTCCATGACTTATGAAAATTATTTTTCATATCATGTAAATATTGAGCATATATTATGTTTTCTGGCGTTTTCTCCAGCTTTAAAACTGATTGTTCAAGCTTGCTGATTTCACGGAGGAACTCATTTTTTTGATTTCCTTTAAACACCTTATTGGTATAATAGTCAAAGGTGAGATTGTCAAGATCATTAATGTTTTTATTAAAAACTGGAAAGCTGTTAATATTGATCTTGTTCTTGCCCAGAAATTCTTTTAAAAGCTTACCACGTCTGCCGGAAAGGGCGTTTCCGGAAAACTGAATGTCAAAACCACCAAGTTCAATGGGAGTACCGGAGATTTTAGTCTTCTGATAATATTGGATAAGCGGTCTTGTTTCAGTGCTTGCCCACCAGAACCAGAAAAGACCGAGGCTCCCTATAGAATCTGTAGGAATCTTCATGCTGTGGCTATTCATTTCCCTGTTCATCATCCAGGTATCATATTGTCCTGCTTCATACAAAACTACATCATAGCCCAGGTTTTCATGAAGATATTTGATCAGCCTGCTTTTTGCCTCTGAAGTAGCACCGTCAAAATGCGTATTTTCTCCCAGCATCAAAACTTTATTGTCCTTTAGCACAGAATCAAGTACCTTCAGGTCACTGTTGTCACGGTATTCCATAGAAATACTCTTAATGGGATGCTGATAATGCTGAATTTCAGAAAGCAGCTTCTGTTGTTCTTTTTGGGGAACCTCCTGATAAACCATTTTATTCAGAACAAAAATTGCAATAACAGAAAGTATGAAAGCATATAGTATTTTCTTCATGAATTGAATTACATAGTTATCGATTGTGTCAGTTTCCTTTAATAGGTATTGATTTGGTAAGTAATGTTACTATTTAGTGTGAACTATTTGTATAAATAATGAAAATGATGCCATGAGAAATTCGGCAGTGCTTCTTTGCAGGATATGTTATATCACATTCATTATATTTGCTATGAGGAGTGATTGACTCTTATTGTCTTGGGTTGTCCTCTTAATATTTTAATTAAATTTAATTTTGTGCTGTCTTTTGAAAGCTGATTTGGAATATATCTCTTTGTCGCCGCATGAATGTCTAAGCCGCCTTATTGAAAGTATATGGATGGTAAGAAATCATTCTTTTGTGCGATAATCTTTCCGGAATTTCCGAAACTATTTTATGGTATTCAGCAAATGCAGTACAAAATATAAAGCACTCCATAAAATAAGGAAATTATAATAAGAGATTTCTATGTACTTGAAATCTTTGTTATATTTACAGTATCAAAATTGTTTCTTAAATATTATCAGACGTGTTCTACGTCATTATTGCCGGCCTTTTCCAAGACCGGTCAACAAACTCTATATTAATTTTAATGAAACAATATGAATCTTATAGATCCTTCAATCGATAGCTTTTACACTAAAAGGCAAGAAGAAAATAGACTTTCAACCGGCTTAGGTCCGTTGGAGTTTGAACGTACTAAAATATTAATCAACCGTTATCTCAATAAATCATCTCACATTGCAGATGTCGGCGGAGGCCCAGGTCATTATGCACAGTGGCTTGCGGGAATGGGACATGATGTAACTTTAATAGACCCGGTAAAAAAGCATATTGAGCAGGCCAAAAAACGCTCAGCGCGAAGTTTTCATTTCAAATGTTTACAAGGGGAGGCACGTAAATTACCATTAGCTGATTTAAGCCAAGAACTGGTAATTCTTCATGGACCTCTCTATCATTTACAAGAGCAGGACGAACGTTTGGCTGCACTTAAAGAAGCCAGAAGAATATTAAAAAAAGATGGTGTTCTTTTAGGGTTTGCCATAACTCATTCTGCATCCACAATAGCAACTCTGCAAAGTGGCCTTATCCATGATCAAAAGCTCTTTTCCATGTGCATTAGCGAACTACAGTCCGGTGATCACTTCCCTCCCGAAGAATATCCGTTAATGCTTCCTAAAGGTTTCTGCCACAGGCCCTCTGACTTAATTGCTGAGTTTAAAATGGCAGGATTTGAACAGTTTGATTTATTGCCTGTGGAAGGAATTGCCTGGATGGACAGTAAATTTTTTGAAAGCTGGGCAGAAATGGCGAAAAAAAATAAACTTCTGGAAATGATTCAATTAACAGAACGGGATCGGGAACTGCTATGTTTCAGTCCTCATATCATGCTGGCAGCAAAAAAATAAAAGTTAATAGGTATAAATCTCCAAAATTTATAAATATGAAAAGGCTTCATTTACAAAAGCAATTCTTTTACATTAAAGCACTTATAGTCTTGCTAATGTCCATAACTAACATTGCAGCTTTAGGACAAACAACTACTGTAAGACGTCTCGATGGATCTTCCTTATCCGTTTCACAAATTGATAGTACGGTTAGATATTTGATGTCACTCGCAAAAGTGGAAGGGCTAGAGCTTGCTGTAATAAACAATAACCGGGTAGCTTACCAAAAAGCCTATGGTTTCAAAGATAAAGAGAAGAACATCCCGTTGGATACAAGCACAGTAATGTACGGTGCTTCCTTTAGTAAGGCAGTTTTCGCCTATATAAACATGAGGTTGGTAGAAAAAGGTCTCATTGATCTGGATAAACCTTTGGTTTACTACTTAAAAAAGCCGCTGAGTGAGTATGGGAACTATGAGGAACTCGAAAAAGATGAACGTTGGAAGAAGATTACCCCAAGAATGTGCTTGAGCCACACCACAGGTCTGCCGAATGTTTGGTGGATGAATGTTAAGACCGGAATGCGGGATACAACCCTGGTAAACCGGTTGTATTTTGAGCCGGGAAGCCGCTATGCTTATTCCGGTGAAGGTTTCAAGCTGCTGCAGCGCATTGAGGAAGTATATCTGGGAAAAGATCTCGAAAAGATAGCCCGTGAGGAACTATTTGTACCAGCTAAAATGGACAGGACAAGTTATCTATGGCAAGCTGGATTTGAGGCAAACTCTGCAATTGGTTATGATGAAAATGGAAACGCTGGCGGCAAAGTCCGTTCGCGAAAGGCTGTGGGAGCAGGATCGATGCTTACAACCATAAGTGACTATTCTCGCTTTATTTCCTATGTTCTGCGCGGTAAAGGATTAAGTGCCAAAACTTTTAAAGAGATGTTAAGGCCACAGATTCGCATCCGTTCTTTATACGAATTTCCAACCATGCTCGATGAAACTACACACCGTGATGATAAAATTAAACTGTCATATGGCTTAGGCTGGGGCGTTATCAATACACCGTACGGAACTGCATTTTTTAAAGGTGGCCATGATGACTGCTGGCGCAATTACAGTATCAGTTTCCCAGATAAACGAACAGGTATCGTAATAATGTGTAACAGCGGAAATGGTGAACGAATATTTAAGGAATTGCTGGAAAAATTGATCGGCGATACCTTTACACCGTGGGAGTGGGACCGTTTTACTCCATATAATAAATCTAAAAAGTAAAATTGTATGAACGGCATCTTCAAAAGATGCCGTTTATACTTTGATATTTGAATATTTTTAAAACATAACAACGTCAAAAACTATGCTGTTTAAAAGACGCTGAAATTCCTTAGAATTTCAGCGTCTTTTGGTTCAGGATTTAGTGATGCATGTAGAACCAATTTTTCACCTTAAAAACCGTAATTAGGATACAACATGCAGAGAATTGGCTACGCTGACAGTTTTAAAGTTGGTGACCTTTGTATCATAATAAAAACAAAAAAAATGACAACAGACAACATCGCTTCAAAACATCGCAAAACGATTTTAATTACAGGAGCAAGCAGTGGCATTGGAAAAGAAACTGCAAAGTTATTTCAGTCAAAAGGCTGGAACGTAATCGCTACGATGAGAAAACCGGAAAACGAATCAGAATTAAAGCAATTGGAAAATGTTTTGGTTACCAAACTTGATGTTTTGGATTTAGATTCTATACAAAATGCATTTACGGAAGGCATTCAAAAATTTGGAGGTATTGATGTATTGCTTAACAATGCTGGTTATGGTGCATACGGACCATTGGAGGTTTTTAGCAGGGACCAGGTTTTGAGACAATTCAACACCAATGTTATCGGACTTTTGGATGTTACCAGGACCGTTCTTCCTCACTTTAGACAAAACAAAAAGGGTATTATCATTAATATTTCTTCCGTCGGAGGCAAAATGACCTTCCCGATGGGTTCATTGTACCACGGAACCAAATTTGCCATCGAAGGTATTTCAGAATCGCTTAATTATGAAGTAGCGCAGTTTGGCGGACAGGTAAAAATTGTTGAGCCGGGGATGATCGCAACCGATTTTTCCGGCAGGTCTTTAGTTTTCAGTAATGATGAAAGCATCCCTGAATACCAAAATCTTGTTAATGCCCTGATGGGAGCAATGCCGACAATGGCTGAAAACTCTTCCCCCGCAAGTTTGGTGGCCGAAGTAATCTTTAAAGCCGCAACAGATGGAACAGACCAATTAAGATATACAGCCGGTGAAGATGCCAAAATGCTTATGGCAAACCGTCAGCAATATGACGACGCAACATTTATCGGCGGCATAAAATCACAATTTGGCCTTTTATAGGAGAAATTTGGATGCAATGATAAACAAACTTTAAAACTTTGGATAGGATGCTTCATATATAGAATCGGCTACTCCTAAAGTTTTAAAGTTTTTAACCTTCCTAATAATCAAAAATATAAAATGACAACAAAAAGTTGGACAGCAGATGATATTCCTTCACAGCAAGGAAAAACAATTCTCATTACCGGTGCAAATAGTGGGCTTGGACTGGAAGCATCAAAGGTATTGAGCAGTAAGGGAGCTCACGTAATTATGACTGCCCGTAACCTGAAAAGTGGCAATGAAGCGATTTCCCTGATCAAGAAGAAAAACGCTAACGCAAAGCTGGACCTGATGCACCTTGACTTGTCTGACTTTACGTCAATACATCAATTCTCTCAAGAGTTTCATAATAAGTACAGGCAACTTGATGTGCTCATCAATAATGCCGGTGTGATGTTTCCGGCAAAGCGGGAACTTACCAAACAAAACTTTGAAATCCAGTTTGGAACGAATCATCTGGGGCATTTCCTGTTGACAGGTCTGCTTTTGGATGTATTAAAAAGCACCCCAAATTCCCGTATAGCCATACAGTCAAGCGGGCAGCATAAGGCAAAAATGGGTAAGCCCGATATCTATTTTGATGACCTTAATTTTGATAAAGGATATAACAAATATGTGGCTTATACTCAAAAGCAAGCTGGCAAACCTATTATTTGCGTATGAATTAGACAGACAACTGAAGTCCAATAACATAGATATAACTGTTGTTTCTGCACATCCTGGATATACAAAAACAAATCTTGTAAGGCACTCAGGTTTTTTTGTTCAGTCCATCATTACCAATATACTTGCGCAAAGTGTTGAAATGGGGACATTACCCATATTGAGAGCAGCAACAGATATAAATGCTGCAAGCAGTGAATATTTTGGACCTACGAAAATGAATGACATGCGAGGATATCCTGAAGTGGTGAGGTCAAGTGACAAATCCTATGATAAGGATTTAGCCGGAAAACTTTGGAAAGTTTCTGAAAAACTAACCCAAATTATTTATAATTTTACATGACCATGAGTCCGATAGAAAATAAATTTGTAAAAATAAATTCTGTTTCGGAGCTGCATAAACTCATGCGGCTTCCGAAGCCTAAACATCCATTGGTCAGCCTGATCAACTACAACGATGTTCAATATGATGCTATTGATAGCTCGGTAAAAGCAATACTCAACTTCTACACCGTTTCCATAAAGCATAACGCTGATTGCAAGTTCAACTATGGCCAAAATTATTATGATTTTGATGAAGGTGTCCTGGCATTTATGGAACCGGGACAGATCGCATCAGGCACCCAGGAGGGAAATATTAAGGCAGATGGGTGGCTATTGGTTTTTCATCCAGACCTTATCAGGAATTACCCTATAGGTAAAAATATAAAGAATTATGGTTTTTTTTCATATGCAATAAACGAGGCATTGCACCTGTCTGAGTCTGAAGAGACGATGCTTGGAGAGATTTTCAAAAATATTGAGAAAGAATACAATCATTCGATAGACCAGTTCAGCCAGGATGTTATGGTTTCACAGATTGAGCTGTTACTTAATTATTCCAACCGGTTTTACAACAGACAATTCATTACCCGCAAAACAGCCAGCAGTGACTTACTGACAAAAATGGAAAATTTGCTTGATGAATATTTCGAAAGCGATAAAATAGTTGAATCAGGACTTCCAACCGTTCATTTTTTTGCAGAGAAATTAAACTTATCGCCCAATTATTTGAGTGATATGTTGAGAACTATTACAGGTCAAAGCACGCAACAGCATATCCATAACAAATTAATCGAAAAAGCGAAAGAGGCATTGGCAACTACAAATCTTTCCGTCAGCGAAATTGCCTATCAATTAGGATTTGAGCATCCGCAATCGTTCAGCAAATTATTTAAGACCAAAATGAATGTTTCGCCAATTGAGTATCGGGCATCTTTTAATTAATGAACAAAAAGCCATAACAAAATCTACCGCACTGGAAAAGCATTTTAATGACTTAGCTAATGGTGAAATGAAAGATTTTATAAAAATGATTCCTTTAAATCGTAGGTAAGACAAATGGTTTAAAGAGATTCAGTCTATTCCGAACAATAAAATAACTGTTACCGAGCAAAATTCTTTATAAATCGAAGGATAAGCATAGACTTTTTACGGTGTTTCAGAAAAGTAATTCCCTCCAAATTTCAGAGGGAATTTTGTTTCTAATACCTAACCCTAAACCAGACCTGAGCTAAAATAAAAAAGTCTCTACATTACTGTAAAGACTTGATTATCAATAAGTGAGCGCGAAAGGATTCGAACCTTTGACCGTCTGCTTAGAAGGCAGATGCTCTATCCAGCTGAGCTACGCACCCATTAAATAATTTTGAGAAAAATTACTAAAACAGTCGGGGCGGCAGGATTCGAACCTGCGACCTCCTGGTCCCAAACCAGGCGCGATGACCGGACTACGCTACGCCCCGAGAAATATAGTTAGTAAGAAAAAAATGCGGAGGGTAAGGGATTCGAACCCTTGCGACGCTTGCACGTCGACAGTTTAGCAAACTGCTCCATTAACCACTCTGGCAACCCTCCTTTTTTCTTATTTTTTAATGATCGTTGTTCCGATATTGCGAGTGCAAATATAGAATAGATTTCTTTATTTACCAAATAAAATTCAAGAAAAATTTGTGTATTTTTGAGGAGATAAATGATTAAAAAATTAAACTGATGCGTAAGACATTATATATCATCGGATTAAGTACTTTTGTTTTTTCATGTACTTCCCAACAAAATATTAAGAAAAATACTTACAAGCCAAAAGCCCCGGTATCACAGGCAAAACCTGCAGTTAAAGCTCCGGTAGCCACGACTACAAAACCTAAAATTACCAATGAGCGCGGAGTAGAATTTTTTACAACCAATCTTGCTGATCCTACAAAAAATGACAATACGGCAAGTTACGGTTCCATCGTTTCAGCAAAACCGGCAGGATATAAAGTCGTAAAGACCTATTTCCCTGCCATAGCACAGAATTTTAGACAGCGTTACCTTATATTACATTATACAGCGTTGCCTGATGATAAATCTATTACAGTGCTTACCCAGCAGGGCGTAAGTGCCCATTACCTGGTCAATAATACCGGGGACAATGAGATCTATCAGCTGGTTGACGAAAACAAACGTTCTTATCATGCCGGAGTAAGTAACTGGAGAAATGATAAAAACCTTAACGATACTTCAATAGGAATTGAGATCGTTAATACCGGATATACATCAGAAGCTGAAGGAAAAAAAATATTTGCAGCATTCAGTGATGAGCAGGTAAAAAAAGTGGCCGCTTTGGCTAAGGATATTGTCAACAGATATCAGATTCCGGCAACCAATGTTTTGGCCCATTCAGATATTGCTCCAACAAGAAAGCAGGATCCCGGGCCTATGTTCCCGTGGAAAAAGTTGTATGATGAATACCAGCTTGGAATGTGGTACGATGAACCCACAAAACAGAATTTCTTAGCTCTGGCACAGGAAGAGGTGCCCTTAAAGTATAATGATCCTTCCTTTATCTTTGCCATCCAAACAGCATTGCAGAAATTCGGATATTACCTGGATTTGAGCGGAAAGTGGGATGATGCAACAAAAAGAACCATCGAAGCTTTGCAGTACCATTTCCGTCCGCAGAATTACGATGGAATCATGGATGCCGAAACATGGGCAATTCTTCAGGCTTTAAATCAAAAATATCCAGCGAAATAACTATTAAAACGCATCGGTGAAGGTGCGTTTTTGCTATATTTAAAAATAAAAACAGCTAAAATATCTGTAATGGAAAATTTCAGAAAAGAAAGTGATCTGCTAGGCGAACTCAATGTGCCTGCAGATGCATATTATGGAGTGCAGACGCAAAGAGCGATTGATAACTTCAAAATCTCAGGACAGCTTCTTTCCTCCTATCCGGATTTTATCAAAGGGCTGGCTTTTGTAAAAAAAGCAGCAGCAAAAACCAATTATGAATTAGGGCTGCTTGATGAAAACCTCTATTTCAAAATAGCGGAAGCATGCGATGAAATTGTAGCCGGAAAATATCATGAGCAGTTTCCTGTAGATATGATTCAAGGAGGAGCCGGAACTTCGATCAATATGAATGCGAATGAAGTGATTGCCAACATCGTTTTAGAAAAATTAGGAAAAAATAAAGGTGAGTACGAATTCTGTTCGCCGAATGACCATATCAATCTTTCACAGTCCACCAACGATGCCTATCCTACAGCCATCAAGATGGGTTTGCTACATATGAATATCGGACTTGTTGAAAGACTTGAAAAAATCGTTGAAGCTTTCCGTGCCAAAGGAAAAGAATTTCATGACGTAATCAAAATGGGCCGTACCCAGCTTCAGGATGCTGTTCCAATGACGTTAGGACAGGAGTTTGAAGCCTATGCAGCCACTCTGGAAGAAGATATTTCTAAATTAAACAACAATGCCAGCCTTTTTGTGGAAGTGAATATGGGAGCAACAGCTATCGGTACAGGACTGAATGCTCCGGTAGGCTATGCAACCCTTTGTGCGAAAAATCTCGCTCAGATCACTGGTTTTCCGGTTATTTCTGCACCGGATCTTGTTGAAGCAACACCGGACACTGGTTCTTATGTGATTTATTCTTCCGCTACAAAACGTCTTGCTGTGAAGCTTTCAAAAATCTGTAATGATCTGAGACTGCTTTCTTCAGGTCCAAGAGCGGGATTATTTGAGATCAATCTTCCTCCGATGCAGCCAGGATCATCCATTATGCCAGGAAAAGTGAACCCTGTTATTCCGGAAGTGGTAAATCAGGTTTGTTTTAAAGTATTTGGAAATGATCTTACCGTAACCTTTGCTGCAGAAGCAGGACAGTTGCAGCTTAATGTAATGGAGCCTGTACTTTCCCATGCAATTATGGAAAACATCAATTTCCTTTGCAACGCTTTGGATACGCTTCGCGAAAAATGTATTGTAGGAATTACCGCGAACAAGGAAATCTGCCTGAATATGGTAAAGCACAGCATCGGTATTGTAACAGCACTTAATCCATATATCGGATACAAAAAATCTACGGAGATTGCGAAAGAAGCTCTCGAAACCGGAAACAGCGTTTATAATCTTGTTTTGGAAAAAGGAATTCTTTCCCAGGAAAAACTGGATGAAATCCTGGATCCGAAAAACATGCTGAAACCGCACAACAAATAAAATAATATAAGCGATAACGGGTGGTAAAATGAAATCATCAGTTATCGCTTATTATCCATCTCTATAAATTTAAAGGCTTGAGGTTTTTAATCATAATTCCTGCACATAACGAAGAAGGAAATCTTTCATTCACACTGGATTCTTTACAGCAGCAGAGCTTTAAGGATTTCAAAACGGTGGTGGTTAATGACGGTTCTACAGACGGAACGGACAAAGTGATCAGGCAATATACAGAAAATGATTCCCGTTTTGAAACGGTGAATCTTCAGAAATCTGCCCATCAGCCGGGGTCTAAAGTGGTGAGTGCCTTCAAAAACGGATTAAAGACTCAAAATATAGATGAATTTGATATTATCTGTAAATTTGATGCTGATATTATCCTTCCCGCAAATTATCTGGAAACACTACAATATGCGTTTAAAAACAATCCTGAATATGGGCTTGTTGGTGGTTTATTATACGTGGAAAAAGATGGAATCTGGGTGTACGAAGGAAATTCAAATAAGCATCATGTAAGAGGTCCTATGAAAGCGTATCGCAAAGAATGTTTCGTTCAGATCGGAGGATTGAGGGAAACACTGGGCTGGGACAATATTGATTCCATTCTTTTGGAAAACCTGGGCTGGAAAGAGATCGTGCTTCCAGAATTACAGGTAAAGCTGATCAAGGTAAAAGGTGCGGATTACACGATAAGGCCCGCAGATTATTATGGCAGATATTTTTACTTTCTAGGTCTGAACAGGTTTCTTGCCTACATCGCTTCTTCAAAGGAAGCTGCAAGGAGCAAATCTGTTTCTTTTTTCTTTAAGATCATCAAAGCTTACGAAGCCTGCAAAACAGCCAAGCTGGAGTTGAAGATCTCCAAAGACGAACAGAAAGTCATCAACGATAAACGATGGACAATGCTGAAGAAAAAATGGCTGAAAATGTAATTTACAATCTTATAACTGAAGATAAATTGACATCAATTCAATATTTTACCTTTGCTAATCTCTAATCTCTAATCTCTAATCTCTAATCTCTAATCTCTAATCTCTAATTGAAAAAAATAGCTTATATAGAAATAGATACCCATGCAGAGATTGCACAGGCTTTCATGGATATTATGAAAGATTCTTCAGAATTTAGTGTAGATTATTATTTTTCGAAAAAGATCAAAGATTTGGTTGTGGAGGACGGGGAAGCTATATTTTTATCTGACAGTTCCATGATCATGGAGCAGTTGAAATTAAAAAAATACGATCTGATCATCATTGGAACGGTTCACCGGTATTTCAATACCTTTCATGCATTGGTTCAGAAATATAATGTATCTGTTATTGTTCATAATATGAATTTTGCGGTGGCTTCAAAAAGTGCTTTGATGAAAAGTATTTTCAAGAGAGATATTATCTACCGGTTGAAGCTTTGGTGGAAAGAAGGTCTTTTTTATGCCTCGAAAGCGTACAGAAATGCCCAAAATCTATTGGTATTGGATGAAGAGCTTTCAACAGGTGTATATAAGTTCTTACCTCTTTTTTACAGCAAGGATTTTGAAAACCAGGAAAACCGTGATCTTATCATCGTAATTCCGGGAGGTGTTTCACAAGAAAGAAGAGATTACCATCACGTTTTTAAAACCATTCAAAATTTAAAAGCTGAAGAGAAATGTGAATTCATATTTCTTGGAAAAGCTAAAGGCAATGAACTGAAGCATTTGGAAAAACTGTCCCAAAAACTTCCGGAAAATATTTCTGTACAGTATTTTTCAGACCGGGTTTCCCATCATGATTTTGAAAGTCGGATGCAGAATGCAGACGTTTTATGGTGCCCGATTCAGCAGAAAACAGAATTTTTCAGCGGGGAAGAAATTTATGGGCTGACAAAAATGACGGGAAATCTTGGTGATGCTATCAAATATGGCAAAACAGCTGTTTTTCCTAAAGATTATCCTGCGAAATTAGAATTCATTGTTCCCGAGGCAGACAATATTCTGAAGCAATTTAAAGCTCTTAAAAATACGCGTTTTGATTTTCAGAAAAATTACAGCAAAAAGTTAGTCCTGAAAAAATTGGAAGATGTTCTTTCTGGCCTGATTTCTATTTAAATTTAAAAATACTTTTAATAAATCTTGCATTCAGGTAATCATCGAGCGGAAATACTTTGGTGAAATAATTTCCGATGTAGATCAATATCAGAACAACAGCTGGTTTGTACATCAAGTTGATGAAATTATTTTGGAAGGTTGGTAAAACAATCGCAACCGTAATCGCTAAAGTACAGATAATGGAAACAAAAATCATTTCAATTGTCAGTGGAGAAACTTTAAAAACAAAATAATTGAAAGCGATCTTGATAACATTGTAAGTCGTCAGTGAAATAGCTGTAGATAAGGCGATCCCGATTAGTTTCAGATCTGTATTTTTAATGAAATAATAGTTCAGTCCAACCGTAAGTCCGGCCAGAAGAAGCATGATCAGGATATTGAATCTGTAATATTTGGAAAGCGAGATGATATTCCCATTAAAGCCTGTCGCCAGATCAATTAAAACCGCAGAGCCCCAGATCCATACCACGGGCTCATATTCTCTCAGCATCGTTCCGTTTTTAGGCATGAATTCCGTCAGATAAGGAAAACCTACCATGATGCAGGAAAACAAAACCGCGCCTAAAAAATATAAAGATAATGATGTTTTTTTATGAAACCTGTCAAGTTCCTCCATATCGCCCTCAACCAGTGTTTTGTTGATGATCGGGGCAGAAATGTTGAACAGTCCCAGCTGTGGAATCGAGATCAGAGAGATCAGAGCATAAAGAACAGAATAGATTCCTACTTCTTCCATTCCCATAAACTCACCAATCATAAAGCTGTTGATCGCCAGGTAATTTCCAAAAGTTCCGAGGAATCCGAAAAAGCTGTAATTGAAAAACTCTTTCCAGAAATGGTCTTTCCTGAAATAGTCCGTATTAAAGTTCAGCCTTATCTTTTCAAGCTTGTTCGTGTAGTAAATGTACCCGAAGAGCATCAAGGCAAACATTCCGAAAAAGAAGGCAAACGCTACTTTCTGCGACAGTAAAAAATAAGCAAACAGGCAGAAAGCTCCCAGGTTGGCTATTTTTGGGAAAAGATTGTCAAAAATATTAGACACTACAATTCTCTTATAGTTGGAGGTGTATTTATTAAAAATGGCACAGAAAGAAAGGATGAGAATCAGCGGAAGAATCATTTCCTTTAATTTCCATGCTTCGGAATGTCTGAATTTTGGAAAAAAATAGGGGAGTACAAAAAATACACCTGTAAAAATAATAAAATTAACAAATACTGTAAGCAGGGACAGTGAGAGCATATTCTGTTTCTTGCCGTCTTTTTCAACCCTGTGGAAAAACTTCACGTTGGAGTAAGAGATTCCCAATACTACAATAGGAACCAGCATTTCAGCAGTAGGGAGGATATAGCGGAGCTTCCCGTAAAATTCAAAATTGTACGGAAAAATAAAAATGGCGGATATGGTACCCAGCAGAAAACCAATATAACCTATGATGGAATATTTGAAGCCCTGTCTCGCTACTACACTCATAATGTTTTTTTAATGGTTTTTTGGCGTAAAAATAATGTTGTTTATATAGCTGGTCTTGTTTTTTTCATCGTTGGTGTTGAGTATTAAGATCTCTTCCGTCAGGAGTTCCAGCTTAAAACTGTCACGGTTAAGATACTGTGCTTCATATCCCCAGCTTTTTACTTCGGAAATGTCATTCCAGATCGGGGTTTTGTGGTGTCTCTGTTCCATTTCTACCATCAGTGTCGGAAGGAATCGCTGAATGATTTTTTTGGCGCCACACAAGGTTTTCATTTCATTTCCTTCTACATCTATCTTAATGAAATCCAGTCTGTCAAAATGCTCTATAGCAGCCCATTCGTCCAGTTTGATCACTTTTACTTTTTCCGTATAGCTTTTCTCTTCACCTTTTTCTTTGTAAGATGTATTTAAAGTTCCCCGGGAAGCAATCAGTTTGCCGTTAATCACAGGAACCTTAAATTCAGCTGTTGTATTTTCGTCAGAAAGAGCTAAAGGAAATATTCTCATTCTTGGAAAAAGTCTTTTCAGGCGGCGGTAAAGCTTTTTGTTCGGTTCAAAGCCATAAATATGCTCATGATTCAGCTTATGTTCCAACTGATAAAGAAAAGTACCGACATTGGCCCCGATGTCCAGTATTACAGCATTTTTTGGAAGGTATTCCTTAATCCATACCAGTTCCGGTTCTACATTCCGTGCCGAAAAATTGTCCTTAGTAAGATTGTTTAAATTCTTAAAATATCTTTTTTTATAAAAATCCGGACTTATATATTGTAGTTTTTCTGCAATTTTTTGGTATAAAGACATCCTTAGTTATTTGACGAAAAGCAAAGATAAAAAAAAATGTTAAACTAATGTTAAAAAAAAATAAATATAACCAATTGATTATCAATTTGTAACTTTTTTTAATGTCGTTTATAAAAAATTGAACTTTAACAGGTTGACATTGCTGCTATTAATAGAATTTTGTTTTTGCGTATAAGTAAAGCTGGCCGTTCAAGTTTTTTTAAATTGTTGCTTTTCTGGTTTTCAGTGCTTCTTTTTTTGTGTACAAGTATATTTTAGTATTTCAATTGATTTTTCAAATTTTCTTCCGTTTTCCAATGTGGTTTTTGCTGTTTTAAATTTTATGATATGTATTTTGTAAATACTGCATGTTTTTTTGCGGATAATGAAATGAATTACAATCAGATTTTGAAAATTTTCGACTTATTAGAATGTTAAAATTTACATATTGTTATAATGTTTTTTAAAATATTGATGTTTTGATAAAATTTTGGCAGATGTTTTGATATTGAAACAATACTTATCGATAAGAACATACAAAACTAATAATCACTGATTTTAACAGTTTAAATATTTAATAGTGATGAAACACCTAAACCAAAATCAGGAATTTCGTTTTAACGAAGTTCTTTTTGAGCACCGCAACAAAGAATACGGTGCCTATGTATTAAGAAATGAATCAGATAGATTACTAACCAAAGCGCTTTTTGTGGGTGTAAGTTTATTGGCTGCAATTTCAGTGACGCCGTTTGTAGTTTCTGCATTTGAAACAACAGAAAAGGTTATTATAAATGAACCGATTTATCGTCCGATTGATATAATACCTAATGATCCGCCAAAAGAAAATCCGCCAGTACAAATCCAAAAGCCAGAAAATCCGCCAGAAAAAGTTAAAACTTATGATGCGAGCTTGGGTGAGCCAAAAGCAAATGTTACTAACGAAAAAGTTATAGAAAAAATTGAAGGTGCTGTTGCAGGACCGGAAAATAATAAGGATGGAATAATTGCAACAACAAACTATCATCCTGTGCCTCCTCAGGCAGGAACAGGACCGGCAGTACCTTACATCCTGCCTACACCGCCGGAAAAAGTTTCTGACAATCATATTGCAAGCGGTGATGAACTTGCTTCTGAAGCCATATTTACCGGAGGAATTGATTCATTCAGAAATAAAGTCATTAACAATTTTGACGGTTCGGGATTTGTAGGCAATGGAGACACTATGAAAACAGTGGTAACCTTTATCGTAGAAAAAGACGGAACAATTTCCGGATTAAAGGCGAATGGTAAGGATGTTGAATTTAATAATGAAGCCATCAGAACCATTAAAAATGTTAAGGGATTATGGAAGCCTGCTAAAAATAAACAAGGTGAAGCTGTGAGAAGTTATTTCAAATTTCCAATCACAATGAACTTTGAATAATTGATATAAAAAACAAATCTTAAAATAGTTATCCACAAAGAATTTTTTTTGTGGATAATTTTTTTAATTGTTAAACTGTTTATTAACAATACTTTAACTCAATTTTGAATTTCGCCATTCATACAGAGCAAAGAAAAAAGTGTATTTTTGAAATCTAAAGTTCTAATAATGGCAAAAATCATAGGTATCGCTAATCAAAAAGGAGGAGTAGGAAAAACTACCACAGCTGTAAATCTGGCGGCAGCATTAGGGGTATTGGAAAAAAGAATATTGATCATTGATGCTGATCCACAGGCTAATGCAACCTCAGGGCTTGGTGTGGAAGATGTTCAGTACTCTACATATAACCTATTGGAGCACAGTGCAGATACAAGAACTTGTATCAAAAGGACTGCTTCTCCTAATCTGGATATTATTCCATCACATATTGACCTGGTGGCAGCGGAAATTGAGCTCGTGGATAAAGAAAGCCGTGAGTATATGCTGAAAAAAGCATTGGCAGAAGTGAGAAATGATTATGATTATATCATTATAGACTGCGCGCCGAGTTTAGGACTTATTACAGTTAATGCCCTTACTGCAGCAGATTCTGTGATCATTCCGATTCAGTGCGAATATTTTGCATTGGAAGGACTGGGTAAACTTTTGAACACTATTAAAAATGTACAGAAGATCCATAATAAAGATCTTGGTATTGAAGGCCTTCTTCTTACGATGTACGACAGCAGATTAAGATTATCCAATCAGGTTGTTGAAGAAGTGAATTCACATTTTCCTGACATGGTTTTTGAAACGATCATCAGCAGGAACGTAAGATTGAGTGAAGCGCCAAGTTTTGGAGAAAGTATCCTCAATTATGATGCAGAAAGTAAAGGTGCTATCCAATACATTCAGCTGGCAGAAGAAGTTTTGCTGAAAAATGAAAATTTAGTAAAAAATTAATAGCAGTAAATAGTCAATACATCAATGGTGAAATAGTCAAAACCGATTGTTATCAATTGAATGGCTGATTATCCATTTGTAACTTAGAATTTAAGCCATCATTATCAAATATATTTATGAAGGACAAAAAAAGAGCTATGGGACGTGGTTTGGGCGCTATTTTGAGCGCAGAGTCCAAAGCGAGTATCAACTCCGCTACCGATGAAGGAGCAGATAAGTTTGTGGGGAATATCGTAGAGGTTGCCCTTGAAGATATTTATCCGAATCCGACCCAGCCGAGAACTTATTTTGATGAAAAAGCATTAAACGAACTTGCCCTGTCAATTAAAAACTTAGGAGTGATTCAGCCGATTACTTTAAGGAAAGACGGAGAAAAATTCGAAATCATATCAGGGGAAAGACGTTACCGTGCAAGTAAAATTGCCGGACTTCCGACCGTTCCTGCCTATATCCGTTTGGTAAATGATCAGGAGCTTCTGGAAATGGCTCTTGTTGAAAATATCCAGAGGGAAGATCTTGATGCGATTGAGATCGCTTTGACCTATCAGAGACTTTTGGATGAAATCGGTCTTACCCAGGAAAACCTGAGCCAGAGAGTAGGAAAGGACAGAAGTACCATTACCAATTCCATCAGACTTCTAAGATTGAATCCTGATATTCAGAATGCGATCAGAAGCGGAGAAATCTCTGCAGGACACGGAAGAGCGATCATCAGCCTTGAAAGTGAAGAACATCAGCAAATTTTATTTGATCTGATCATTAAAGAAAAACTCAATGTACGTCAGGCTGAACAGGCTGCTACCGCATTGAAAAACCCTAAATCACCTGCAGCGAAAAAAGTCAATACTGAGCTTTCCAACAATTATAAAAGAGCACAGAAGACAATCGCCGATATTTTGGATGTAAAAGTAGAAATCAAAACCTCCGGAAACGGAAAAAAAGGTAAAATTCTCCTGGACTTCAAAAATGAAGAAGAACTGGAGTATATTTTATCTCATATTAAATAAATGAAGAAATTATTTTTCACATTCTTTTTGGGCATTTTTGCTTTCGCTTACTCGCAGGTGACTCCCAGCGACACAGTTCGTGTAGACCCTCTTCCGAAAGACAGTGTGGTTGTAACTCAAACTGTAAAACCCACAAGAACCGTAAAAACAGAAGCCAAGATCATTGAGGATCTTGAGAACGCAAACGGACCTACAAAGAAAACGATTAAACTGAATCCTACAAGAGCCGGACTGTATTCTGCAGTTCTTCCTGGACTAGGACAGTATTATAATAAAAAATACATCAAAATCCCTATTGTCTGGGGAGCCGTAGGAGCCGGTATAGGATATACAATCTGGAGTAATAACCAGTACAAAAAATACCGGGAATATTATATAGCTAAGCTTAACGGAACACCTAATGAATTTGTAGACAGTCATCCATGGCTTGATAAAAGAGCTTTTGGAAATGCTCAGGACAGATATAAAAGACAAAGAGATTACGCTATCGCCATCACAGGTCTGATTTACATTCTGAACATTGTAGATGCCGTGGTAGATGCGCATCTTTACGAAAGCCGTCACGATCCGGATCTTAGTTTTAATCCTACGGTAATTCAGGATCAGTATGGATTTTCAAACCCAAAAACAGGCTTAAGTTTAAGCTATAGATTTTAAATATAATTTTGAATAACGCTCTTTTGAATTGTAAAGTTCATGGAGATCATAATAAATAAGATATCATGAGAATAGCATTAGTTGGATACGGTAAAATGGGGAAGATCATTGATGAGATTGCACAGAAGAGAGGTCATGAAATAGTGGCCCGCCTCAAAGAAACTCCAACAGCTGAAAATCTTAATAATCCGGACGTAGCCATCGAATTTTCATTACCCGAAGCGGCATATCATAATATCAAAGCCTGTCTTGAAAATAAAGTTCCGGTAATCTGCGGTACGACAGGTTGGCTGGAAAAGAAAGAAGAAATTGAAAAAATAGCTGTAGACAACGATAGCGCATTCTTATATGGGTCCAATTTTAGCTTAGGCGTGAATTTATTTTTTGCCCTCAACGAAAAAGTAGCTGATATCATGAAAAATGTAGATGAATATTCCTGCCAGCTGGAAGAAATTCACCATATCCACAAAAAAGATGCCCCAAGCGGAACGGCAATTTCAATTGCTGAAGGCATCATCAGAAGTAATCCTAAATTTAACGCCTGGAAACTGGAAGAAACCCAAGGCCAGGAACTGGGTATCTTTGCAATCCGTGAAGATGAGGTTCCGGGTACCCACAGCGTATATTACAAAAGCGAAGTTGACGAAATTGAAATAAAACATACAGCCTTCAACAGAAACGGGTTCGCACTCGGAGCTGTAGTTGCTGCGGAATGGATTAAAGATAAAAAAGGAAACTTCACCATGAAAGATGTTTTAGGACTTTAATTTGTAACAAATTCTTTAAATTGCATACCAATAAAATAAGGAATGATGAATAGTAAATTATAAATAGCAGAACGCTGTGATCATTTATTACTCATCATTTATCATTTATCTACTTAGAATAGGCACAAAAAAACTATGAATTATTTTTTAACTTATACAGTATACGTTCTCATTTTGTCTGTATTGATGGGGATTTCCACTTGGAAGCTGTTCAAAAAAATGGGGTATAATCCATTATTGGCATTTATACCTTTCTATAATTACTTCATTATATTAAAAGAAACAAAACACCCGAAATGGTGGGCTATCCTGTCCTATCTTCCAATAGTGGGACCTATTATGATGTCTGTTTTCCATATTTATTTAATGAAAAAGTTTGGGAAAACTCTTTTTCAGCACCAATTGCTTACAGTAATCCTGCCTTTTATCTATATGGCTACAGTGAACTATTCTAAAGATGTAGAAATAGAAGATGAAAATGCTGATGACCTGTTTCTTACAGATGAAGAGAAAAATGAAAAAAAGAAAGATACCTTCCTGGGGTCCATCACTTTTGCGGTTGTTTTTGCAACCATTATTCACGTTTTTGTAACGCAGCCGTTCGGGATTCCTACAGGATCTATGGAAAGAACACTTTTAGTAGGTGATTTCCTTTTCGTGAACAAATGGAGCTATGGATACAGAATGCCGATGCGCCCTGTAGCGATACCATTCCTTCAGGGGACCATTATGGATACAGGACAGAAAGGAAATCCAAAAGATGATCCCAAATCATATGTTGATGGCATAAAACTTCCTTATACAAGAATTTTCCAGTTCAATAAGCCTCAGAAAAATGATGTAGTTGTTTTCAACTATCCTCGTGATTCCGTGCATACAGCGATCGACAGAAAAGATCCATACGTTAAAAGATGTGTAGCCGTTGCCGGAGATACCTTTGAAATGAGAGGTGGAAGACTTTTCGTGAATGGAAAGCCTGAGATGGTTTTAGGAGACCAGGAAGTACAGCACAAATATGTTGTAAGTACAGGAAGTCAGTTGGATATTCCTGCGTTGTATAAGATGTATGGATTTTTACCTGTACAGGAACAGCAAACTAATGAAGGGTTTCTTTATGGTTTTCAAGGACTTACAGATAGAATAGCGCAAGAAATTAAGCAGCTTCCTCAGGTAATTGATATGAAAGAAGATGTCAATCCTAAAGGATATGCCGCAATTGCATACAAAGATGAAGTTGCAAAGAAAATAGATACCACACAATCCATTTTCCCGGTTAACAAACCTTGGAACCAGGATTGGTATGGTCCTTTGAAAATTCCTAAAAAAGGAGATGTGGTAACACTGAATCAGGAAACCCTGCCAGAATACAAATGGATTATTTCTGAATACGAACATAACAGTCTGGAAAATAAAAACGGGAAAATTTTTATCAATGGGAAAGAAACAACCCAGTATACCATTAAACAGGATTATTACATGATGGTAGGTGACAACAGAGACGCTTCCCTAGATGCAAGGTTCTTTGGTTTCGTTCCGGAAGAAAATATTGTTGGAAAACCAATGTTCACATGGATGAGCCTTCAGGGTGCTTTCTCAGACAGTAGTTCTTCCTACCAGGCTCCATTCAAGGTTCGTTGGGACAGAATGTTTAAAGCAACAAACACCGGTGAAGCCAATAAAACTTCTTACTGGTGGATCGCTGCAATGATTCTTATCCTTTTCTTTGGATGGGAGTATTTCATGAAATTGTTCAGAAAGAAAAATACAGAAGAATAGTGTTTAAAAATAAAATATTTAATACAATACTTCTTACAGGAAGTGTCATTGTAACTCTTTTCATTATTGCAAAACTCACAGGAGTTTTGCAATATGCTTTTGTACCCGAAGCCGGAAGTGAACCGACGGTCAAAAAAAGATCATTTGTTGTGATCACTAATATCCTGCCTTATGATAAAAATAAATTGTTGATCTATTATCAGGACAATATTCATGGTAAAGGAATGTATATACAGCGGCTGGTAGGAGTGTATAAAGATAAGGTCCAGATTAAAAATGGAGAATTGTATGTTAATGACATTGCAGTAGATGCTCATTTAAACCTGAAACATTCCTATAAAATAGATCGGGCTTTTGTAAATGAATTAATGATGAAAGGATTTTCAGAAAATGACTTTTTTCCATTTGATCAAAATCATTTCGTGACCAATTTAAGCAAAAACGAGCTTGATAATAATTTTTTTCATGAAAGATTTATCAATACCGGCCCGGATCATGATATCTTCAAAGCATATGGTAAAGATTGGACTGCTGATAATTTTGGCCCTATAATTATTCCGAAAGGAAAAGTTTTTTTTCTTGGTGATAACCGGAATGCCAGTTTAGATTCCCGGTATACAGGGTTAATAAATGAAGAAGAAATAAAAGGAAGAGTTATTTATCCAAAAAATTAAAAATATGCAAAATATATTATTACCGGTATTTTATATGCCCCCGATTTCATGGTTTTCAGTGTTTTTAAATCCTGAAAATAAGATTATATTTGAACAGTTTGAAAATTTTCCGAAACAGACCTACAGAAACAGAACCAATATTTATGGGGCAAACGGGAAGCTTTCCTTAATAATTCCAATCAATCATAATGGGAAAAGAGAATTTAAAGACATTGAGATCTCTTATAGGGAAGACTGGAGAAATCTGCACTGGAAATCTATCAAAACAGCATATCAGAGTTCGCCTTATTTTGAATATTATGAAGATAAATTCAGGAAAATATATGATCTGAAAGAGAAATTTCTTTTGGATTTTAACCTGAAAGGATTAGAAGTTATACAGCAAATCCTTAAAACAGAAAAGGCACAGTCTTTGAATGAAGAATATATCAAAAACCCTGAAAATATTAATTTCAGAGAGAAATTTTCTGCGAAGCTTCCTTCAGAATTTAAGATGGAAGAATATTACCAGACCTTCTCTGATAAATTGGGTTTTTTAGAAGATTTATCGGTTTTGGATCTTATTTGTAACAAAGGCCCTGAATCTCTGACTTATATAAAAAATATTAAACAATCATACTAATATGAAATCGCTGTTAATAAATTCTATCAAGATAACCAATGAAATGGCGATTGCATATGACTTTAGAAAAAATAAATATCAACATATGAAAAAGGTATTATTAGCTGCTGTTTTTCTGGCAGGCTTTAGTTTCTCTTACGCTCAGGAAGCACAGGCTAAGAGTATTGACCCAAAAGAAGATAAAGATCTGATGACTTGGTATCATAAAGATTTTTCTGCAACAAAAGTATACGGAGTAAATACGGCAAACGCTTATAAATATTTAGAATCCAAAGGCCTTAAGCCAAAAACTGTTGTTGTAGGAGTTTTAGACAGCGGTGTTCAGGTTGATCACCCGGGTCTTGTAAAAAATGTATGGTCTAATCCTAATGAAGTTCCCGGAAACGGAAAAGATGATGACGGAAACGGATATATTGATGACATACACGGCTGGAACTTTATCGGCGGAAAAAATGGCAACATTGATATCGACAATATGGAGGTAACAAGAGTCGTTGCCAAGTATCAAACTGTTTTCGAAGGTGATGATTCTGCAAAAAATAAAGCAAACCAGGCGAAAATGCCCGAAGAGTTTGCCATGTATATGAAGTCTAAAGAACTCTTCAACAAAAAGAGTATGGAGGCAAAGCAAGGTTTACAGACCTACACCATGATCAATAGTATCATTCCAAACATGGTGAAATTGTTGGGAGGTAAGCCCGTTACTGCAGAAACTTTGCAGGGAATCAAGCCTCCTACAGATCAGAAAGATGCTATCGCTCTTAATGTTTTAGCTCAAGTTTCTCAAAGCCCTGAATTCAAAGGAAAATCTCCTGCGGATTTCGAAAAACTGATGAAAGAACAGATGAAAGAGGCTATGGATCATTTTACGCCACAGTCTAAGCAATACGATCTCAGCTATGATCCTAGAAAAGAAATTGTAGGCGATAATTATGATGATTATTCTGAGAAAAACTATGGAAATAATAACTACGAAGGTCCAGATGCAGAGCATGGAACGCACGTTGCCGGGATTATTGCCGGTCTTCCTCAAGGCAAAGAAATACAATATGGTATAGCTTCCAAAGTGGCTAAAATCATGTCCGTAAGAACCGTTCCAAACGGAGACGAAAGAGATAAGGATGTTGCAAATGCAATCAGATATGCAGTGGATAATGGAGCTCAAGTATTAAATATGAGCTTCGGAAAGCCTGTTTCACCGGGTAAAAATGTAGTATGGGATGCTTTTAAATATGCTGAGGACAAAGGAGTGCTTTTAGTAAAAGCAGCGGGTAATGAAAACGAAGATGTTGCCGAGCACCTGGCTTTCCCTACTAACTTTAAAAATGTTGCAGATGAAAAACCGTTTGTGAATAACGTATTAGTTGTAGGAGCGAGTACCAACAGAAATAACGAGCTTAGAGCTAGTTTCTCTAACTACAATAAGAAAATGGTAAATGTTTTTGCGCCGGGCGAAGAAATTTACTCTACAGTTCCTAAAAACGAATATAAATATCTTCAGGGAACTTCCATGGCATCACCTGTAGTAGCCGGGGCTGCAGCTGTATTGCTAGCTTATATGCCTAATCTGAAGCCGCATCAAGTCATTGAAGCACTTGTAAAAAGCAGCAATTCAAATGTAGACAATAAATTTCCTGAATATTCTCAGGCCGGAGGGGTTATAGATCTTCAAAAGGCTGCAGAATATGCCTATACCAATTTCTACGCAGGAAAATCTTCAGGCAACAATAAGCCTACGAAATCCGTAAAAAAGGCTGTTAAAAAATAGTATATCTTCCTGTATATAAGAAGAAAACATTTAAAGTCCGAAATTTTCGGACTTTTTTTATTTTTATTTTTCAATTTGGCACGGTTTTTTGTAACTTTATAATAACAAAATAATAAACAACAAAATGAAAAAGTTACTACTTGCAGGGATGATAGGAACATCACTTTTTGCAGTGTCTTGTTCCTCAGTGAAAAAAGCAGAAACGTCACAAAACCAGAGAGCCGAATATTTAAAGTTAAAAGGCGACTGGCAGATTGTGAGTGTAGATTATGAAAAAGGGTTTAAAATCAAGCCTTTTGATGAAGGTGCAGATGCACAGTGTTTTGTAGGAAGTCATTGGAGATTGATTCCAAATAATTACACCGGTGCCTATACTTTAAACGGAGGTGGAGCTTGCCCAAGCCTTACACGTCCAATTAAATTTGAAGTAAAAGATGGCAATACTTTCTTGTTTAAAAAAATCGCTGAGGGAACTAAAGCTAAGGAAAATACTGTAGGATACTCTTTAACGATTACTAACCAGTCTACAGATCAGTTTTCACTTGTACAGAATGTTCCTTTCGACGGAAGTACAGTACAGGTTGTTTACAACTTCCAGAGAACAGGAATTAAATAATTATCAATATAAAAGATTAAAAAATGAAATTTAATAAAACATATATAGGAGCTCTTTTCTTATCGTCAGCATTATTACTAACAAGCTGTGAAGCTGTTCAGAATTCTAACCATCAGCAAAGAGGTACAGCAGTAGGTGTTGCATCAGGAGCGGTGATCGGAGGTATTTTGGGGAATAATGTTGGAAGTGGTAAAAACTCAGCATTAGGAGCAGTATTGGGAGGTATTATCGGTGGTGTTGCCGGTAATGTTATTGGTAACAAAATGGACAAGCAAGCTAAGCAGATTAAGGAAACTTTACCTGGAGCTGAAGTAGAAAGAGTAGGAGACGGTATCAAAATTACCATGAATGAAAGCATTGTAAACTTTGCTTTTGACTCTTCCAATTTAACTTCTATTGCTCAGACTAACCTTGATAAACTGGCTACAGTTCTTGTGGATAACCCGGATACCAATATCAATATTTACGGTCATACAGACAGCAAAGGTGCAGATGCTTACAACCTATCTCTTTCTCAAAGAAGAGCAGACGCTGTAAAAGCTTATCTGTCCGGAAAAGGAATTGCTTCCAGCAGAATGTTCACAAAAGGTGAAGGGGAAGCTATGCCTGTAGCTACTAATGATACAGATGAAGGAAGAGCTAAAAACAGAAGAGTGGAATTTGCTATTACCGCTAATGAAAAAATGATTAATGAAGCCAAGCAAGGGCAGTAATTAATTTAATTATATAAATATTTTCGTAAAAGACCGCCTCGGCGGTTTTTTTTGTATTTTTATGGTGTTAAACTTTGAATTCACTATTTTTGCAACCGAAATAGCATAAATGAAGAAATATCTTAAACTCCTCCGTGTAGAGCAATGGGTCAAAAACCTGTTTGTTTTCGTTCCTCTGTTTTTTTCTGGAAACATTACAAATCTAGACCTGCTTAGTAAAAGTATCTTTGCATTTATCATTTTTTCCCTTGCAGCAAGTGTTGTTTACATCCTGAATGACTATAATGATATTGAGGCGGACAGAAAGCATCCTGAAAAGAGAAGACGGCCTCTTGCCAGCGGAATAATTTCAAAATCCAGAGCTTTGGGAATTCTTACAGGGCTGATTATTGCTGACGTTGCCCTTGTACTTCTTGCCCAGTTTTATTTTCAAGAATCCTTATGGCCATTCGCCACAGTGATCGGACTTTATATTGCAGTCAATCTTGCCTATACCTTTAAACTTAAGCATGTTCCGATTATAGATATTTTTATTATTGCTGTAGGTTTTGTGCTGAGGGTTTTAGCTGGGGGCTATATTACAGAAATAGGTATTTCCCAATGGGCCATTTTACTGACTTTTGTGCTGGCATTGGTTTTAGCGATTGGAAAAAGACGAGGAGAGCTCATTAATGCACAGGTTTCGGGAAAAACAAGGAAAGCACTGGACGGATATAATGTGCAGTTTGCAGATATTGCGCTATCCATTTCGGTTACATTAGCCATTGTCTGCTATCTCATGTTTACCCTTTCGCCTGAAGTTCAGGCACGATTTCATGAGAGGGTCTTTTATACTGTCATATTTGTAGTCTTTGCTTTTTTAAGATATCTTCAGCAGACATTAGTGTATAACAGGACAGAATCTCCCACGAAAATTGTGTACAGAGACAGATATATCCAGATAACTTTAATACTTTGGGTAGCCGCATTCTTAATCCAGATTTATTTTAAAAAATGAAGCCGAATTTCATACAAAAAGTTACAAACTGGGGCAATTTCCCGGTGGTAGAAAAAGAAATAAGATCTGAGGACAGCTTCAAGAAAATAAAGGAATTTGTACTCAATCATAACGAAATTATTGCAAGAGGGAATGGAAGATGCTATGGTGATGCGTCCCTGGGAGAAACCATATTCTCAACAAAAAAGTTAAATAAATTTATCAGTTTTGACCGTCTCAACGGTATTATAGAATGTGAATCCGGAGTATTACTTTCAGATGTACTTGAAATTTCAGTGCCGCAGGGCTATTTTCTTTATGTAACTCCCGGAACAAAATTTATTACAGTGGGAGGAGCTATTGCTTCAGATATTCATGGTAAAAACCACCATGCAGAAGGCTGTTTTTCAGAATATGTCACCGAATTTAAGTTGATGACGGAAAACGGAAACATCATTACATGCTCCAGGGAAGAAAATTCAGATAAATTTTGGGCTACCATTGGAGGCATGGGGCTTACCGGAATCATTCTTACCGTAAAGTTTAAACTTAAAAATATAGAAACTGCTTACATCCGCCAGGAAAGCATAAAAGCAGAGAATCTGGACGAAATTTTCAGGCTCTTTGAAGAAAGCGAAAACTGGACGTATACAGTAGCCTGGATCGACTGTCTTCAGAAAGGCAAAAATTTAGGAAGAAGCATTTTAATGAGAGGTGAACATGCCTTTCAACATGAGCTTCCACAAAATCTGGCAAAACAGCCACTAAGACTGAAGAAAAAACTTCAACCTACCATTCCTTTTTATTTTCCGGGCTTTGTGCTAAATGCATTAACAGTGAAGATCTTCAATCTCCTGTATTATAAAAAACAGGCAAAAAAAGAAGTTAAATCATTCATTGATTATGAAACCTTTTTCTATCCTTTGGATGCAATCAATGACTGGAATAAGATCTACGGAAAAGCAGGCTTTATCCAGTATCAGATGGTTATCCCGAAGGAAACGGGAAAAGAAGGAATGAAACAGATTCTTGAGACCATTGCAGCAAGTGGGAACGGATCGTTTCTGGCTGTTTTAAAGCTCTTTGGAAAAAATAATCCTCAGGCTTATAATTCATTTCCTGTTGAAGGTTATACGCTAGCCCTCGATTTTAAGGTTAATTCAAAGCTGAAAAAGCTTGTTGAGAAATTAGATGACATCGTGCAGCAGTTCGGAGGAAGAATTTATCTTACGAAAGACAGCATGAGCAGATCTTCACTCACAAATTACCTTAAAAATATTCAAAGTTCAAAATTTGTGTCTTTACAGCACAAACGAATCATAAACAACAATTCATAATGATAGTTCTGGGAAGTACATCTGAGGTGGCACAGGCTTTTGTTGAAAAAGCCCTGCAGGAAGGAGAAAAGTTTGAAAAAATATATCTTTTCACTTCAAATAAAGAAACCACTGAAAGATTCGCGAGACATATTGATGTAAAGTTTCTACAGCAGTCTGAAGTGGTTGAAATTGATCTGATGAAAGAGATTGATTATAATACATTTGATCATGTCAGTTCAAATGTATTATTTTGTGCCGTAGGATATCTGGGAGAGGGAACCGAAGAGGGGCTTTATGATAACAGGAATACGGAAAGGATCATTAATATCAATTATTCAAAGCTGGTTCCCGTTATAAATTACTTTGCACAGAAGTTTGAAAGCAGAAGATCAGGAACCATCATCGGACTGTCGTCAGTAGCAGGAGACCGTGGGAGACAGAGTAATTTCATCTATGGAAGTGCAAAAGCGGCTTTTACAGCGTATCTTAGTGGACTCCGTAACTATATTTTTGATAAAAAAGTACATGTTCTTACCATAAAACCGGGGTTTATGGCTACAAAAATGACAGAAGGACTGCCTTTGAATCCTAAATTAACGGCGACACCAAGACAAGCTGCGGACTGCATTTATAAAGCATTCAAAAAACAGAAGAATGTGGCATATGTTTTGCCGGTATGGAGTATTATTATGATGATTATCAGGAATATACCTGAATTTATATTCAAAAAATTAAAGCTTTAGTAAAAAATGAAAAAATTGTATTGTTTTGATTTTGACGGAACCCTGACCTATAAGGATACTATGTTTATGTATCTTAAATTCTATGATTCTACCAAATTCCGGATACAATTTTTAAGACATGTTCCTCTTTTTATCCTGTTGAAACTGAAGCTTGCCGAGACTGAAAAAGTAAAGAAAAGTTTTATAGGATCTATTCTGAAAGGACAGACACAGGAAAAGATCGAAATGAAGTCCAGACAGTTTTTTGAGGAGCATTATCCAAAGATTGTAAGAGAAAATGCTCTTGACTTTATAAAAAATATCGATAGGAATAATACACAGAGCTTATTGGTAACTGCTTCTCTGGATATATGGGTGAAACCTTTTGCCGAAGAACTGAAAATGGAGCTTGTATCCACTCGTGCTGAGTTTAAAAACGGCATTTTTACGGGCAATTTCATTGGGAAAAACTGCAACGGAAAAGAAAAGCTTCTGAGAATAAAAGCCGAAATTCACGACTCTAAATACGATAAAATAATAGCTTTTGGAGATACTTCCGGAGACCGCCAGATGCTGAAATGGGCAAATGAAGGTCATTACCAATTTTTTCACTAATTTTGGATGGTAAAAATGTAAAAAATGAAAAGGCTGCTTATTTTATGTACTGCAATCATTATGAGCTGTGCAGCAACGCCGTCTCAAAAATCATCAGATATGCAGGAAAGTACTGAACTGCTTGTTTCCGAGTCGCAGGGAGGCACGGACAAACCTGGATTTAAGATAATTAAGGATGAACAGGAATTCCGTGATGTCATCAAAGGAAGTTTCGGTTTTGTTGAGTTGGGCAAAGAACCTTCCATAAACTATCCGAAATTTCCCAAAAACAAAAAGGTGGTTCTGTATAATATGGGAAGCTTCAGATCGGGAAGCCATACTGTTGGTACGATAAAAAGTACCTCTGTGAAAAATAATATCCTTTATGTGGAGGTTCCTGAAACAGCGTCAGGTGGAATGGAAATTCAGATGCTTTCAAACCCATGGTTTATTTTCGCTGTTCCTTCAGATTATCAATTTACCTCAGTAGAATTAAAATATTCAAAATAAAAATGAACAAAATATATTTAGATAACGCGGCCACAACTCCTCTTTCAGAAGAAGTCATAGATGCCATGGTTGGCACTATGAAAATGAATTTTGGAAACCCTTCTTCTACCCACAGTTTTGGGCAGGAAGCAAAAATCCTTATCGAAAACGTGAGAAGGCAGGTTGCAGAATATCTTCATGTAACACCTGCAGAAATTATCTTTACTTCGTGTGGTACGGAATCAAACAATATGATCATTAAATCCAGTGTAGAACACATGGGAGTTGAAAGGATCATCAGTTCGCCGCTGGAACACAAATGTGTTTCGGAAAGTATTCTGGATATGAAGGGCAGAAAGGGAGTAGAGGTAAACTACATCCGTCCTGATGAAAAAGGGGATATCGATCTTAATAAACTGGAAGAGCTGTTAAAAGCTTCAGATAAAAAGACTCTGGTAAGCTTAATGCATGCCAATAATGAGATTGGAAATATTATAGATATCAAAAAAATCGCTGAGCTTTGTAAAGCGAATAATGCCCTTTTCCATTCAGATACGGTACAGACGATGGCACATATGAATCTGGACTTTTCAGATATTCTGGTGGATTTTGCCTCATGCAGCGCCCACAAATTCCATGGCCCGAAAGGAGTAGGTTTTGCTTTTATCAGAAAAGCAACCGGAATGAAGGGAATTATCACAGGAGGGCCCCAGGAAAGAAGCCTGAGAGCAGGAACAGAGAATGTAAGCGGTATCGTAGGCCTTGGTAAAGCATTGGAGCTTTCTCTGAACCATATGGAAGAATATAGCAACCATATGCAGGAGATCAAAGACTATGCGATAGAAAGGCTTTCTGCTGTGGTTCCGGATATCAAATTCAATGGAAGAAGTGCAGAGAAGGAAAACAGTCTTTATACAGTTTTAAGTGCTTTACTTCCTTATAAAAATCCTTTGATCGGGCTCCAGCTTGATATGAAAGGAATTGCAATTTCCCAGGGCAGTGCCTGTTCTTCAGGAGCATCAAAGCCTTCCATGGTAATGATGATGGTTCTTACAGAGGATGAAATGGATCATTGTACGCCATTACGTATTTCATTCAGCCATATGACGACGAAAGCAGAGATAGATGCTTTGGCAACAGCTTTGGAAGAAATTTCAAAAGATTTTGCTATAGAAAAAACAAATGTTGAGCATAGATAGTCTTATTGCTTAAATATCGTAATTTTGAATATCCAATTAAGGATAGAAATAGAAATATAATATTAATTTAAATAAAAGAAACAAAATGGCTTTAGAAATTACGGACAGCTCATTTCAGGACACGGTTTTAAAATCAGATAAGCCGGTATTGGTAGACTTCTGGGCAGTATGGTGCGGACCATGCAGAACTTTAGGACCAATCATCGAAGAAGTAGCATCAGATTTTGAAGGAAAAGCAGTGGTAGGAAAAGTTGATGTAGACAACAACCAGGAAATTTCTATGCAGTATGGCATCCGAAATATCCCTACAGTTCTGATTTTTAAGAACGGCGAAGTGGTTGATAAATTAGTAGGCGTAACTCCAAAAGAAGTAATCGCTGAAAAATTAAGCGCACACTTGTAAAAAAATAACTTTGATAATGAATGCCTTCCAGTTTTGGGAGGCTTTTTTTTTACAAATAATTTGCAGGGAATGAAAAAAGGTGTAATTTTGCAATCACAAAAAAGAAACAACGTTCTTTACAATAACAGAAAATGATCCGGTAGTTCAGCTGGTTAGAATGCCGCCCTGTCACGGCGGAGGTCGCGGGTTCGAGTCCCGTCCGGATCGCAAAAGTTTTATAATTTACTTTTAAAAAAATTAGATCCGGTAGTTCAGCTGGTTAGAATGCCGCCCTGTCACGGCGGAGGTCGCGGGTTCGAGTCCCGTCCGGATCGCAGAAGTTTTGTCAATTTCTTTTAAAAAAAATTGATCCGGTAGTTCAGCTGGTTAGAATGCCGCCCTGTCACGGCGGAGGTCGCGGGTTCGAGTCCCGTCCGGATCGCAAGATCTTTCAAACCCCCTTCAAATATTTGAAGGGGGTTTTGTTTGCATAAATTTTATAGACATAAGAAAAAAATTCTACTGAGAAACAATATATTCCACAATAGCTTCACAATGTATTTTCGTAGTATCAAAAACAGGGATTTTAAAATCATCCTGACTAATTAACAACGGGATTTCCGTGCAACCCAGAATAATACATTCTGCACCATGGCTGATAAGATCTTCCACAATGGAGATATAATTGGTTTTAGTTTCAGGATTAATAAATCCTACTCCCAGTTCTTCTTTGACAGTATGCTGAATATAATCTCTCGTTTCCTGTTGTTCCGGAACCAGTGCTTCAAGTCCGTATTCCCGAAGCTTATTTTTATAAAAGTCCATTTCCATGGTGAATTTTGTTCCAAGCAGTCCGACTTTCTTAAACCGGGCTTTACATATTGCTTTTGCTGTTTCTGTCCCAATATGGAGGATTGGCAGTTGTATGGTATCTTGAAGCTCATCTGCAAATAGGTGAGCTGTATTTGCACATAAAACAATGCTGTCGGCTCCAGTGTTTTTAAGATGTTCACAGGCTTTCAGTAATAACTCAAAGGAATTGACCCATCCTTTTGCCTGGATGTCTCCGAAATTTAAAGAATATATCATGCATTCAGCGGCATTCAGACCTCCCAATCTGGCATTGACTCCCTCATTAATGAATTTATAATAATCCAAGGTAGATACCCAGCTTATTCCGCCTACCAGGCCTATTTTTTTCATAAGATTCTGTTATTTGTAGTTGATAATAAATCCAAAGACTTTTGAGCTGTAGCTCCCCTGTCTATAAGATGCCTAAGAAAAATTAAATATTCGTTGCCGTATGCCAGTGTTTTATTATTTTTTCCCGTAGGGTAAAACATCTAAGTACGTCTTCGATAATAAAAAAAATCATGGGGCAAAATTAAGAAAAAACAGATTCGAATCTAATATTTTCCTACAATACAGTATTCAAGGGGTGCAGACATCGAAAGACTTATTTTTTATCTCTATTTTTGTTAAATAACCTATCAATTCAAAATATGATCATAGAGAACAGTAATTATCAGGATATTGAAGAGATTTTCAGACTAAAATGCAGATCCTGCAATATATATTCACTGGATCGCTACCAGTCCTGAATTTAGAGGTCAAAACTTGGTTGCTGAAATTGTAAGCTGGGCAAAAACATATTCGAAGCAAAACCACAAGCAGTTCATAAGGATGGATACTGTTGGTGAAAATACTCCACTGATTAATTATTATAAGAAATGTGGATTTGATTTTCTTGGCTTGGTCAAGCTTGGAAATACTGACGGTCTTCCTGGGCGTTATCATAACGCTGAACTCAGTTTATTTGAAATTGATTTGTCAGATAGAAATTAGTAGCATAAAATCTATAGGCTACTGTCTGGAAGAAAAGTTTTCTTATACCGTTTTTTTACGGTATTTATTATAATGTCTTTTGGAATTCAAATTAAGGTCTGATATTTGCAATGGGTAACCAAACTAAATGACCTGTTTTATTTATGAAAAACATATTTGTGAAAAAATCATTTTTATATGCTCTTTTTTGTGCTGCAATGCTGATTTCATGTAAGAAAGAAATTGAAAAAATAAGTGATACTTTTAAAGATACAGTTTCTTCTTCAGAAGTTTCTGCTGTAGAAAAAGATTCCATTAAGAAAGATTCTGTTGTGGAAAAAGAATCTGTACCGCCGGCAATGCAGGAAAACGGTTTTTATAATGCTCTTGTCCTTCCCAAAGATAAAAAGCTAAGAGATTCCATCTATGCAGAATTCAGCAAAAAATATAGTGAGAAGGAACGTTATGCAATTTTGGCATTAAACAGGCTTGATTCTAAAAATAAATGGAATGCCGATACCTTGGTAGTTCCTGCAAAAATAGACACAACGCTTATGGAATATTCACCTTTTCCAATGCAGCTTGATCTATTGAGCGGGGTGAAAAAATTCGTGATCTTTTCCTATCCTATACAGGCTTACGGAGTTTATTCCAATGGCAGCCTTGTTAAATGGGGCCCAACAAGTATGGGAAAAAAAGCTGCGCAGACCACACGCGGACTTACTTTTGCCAACTGGAAAAAGAAGCTTTCGATTTCAACGGTAAGCAGCGAGTGGAAGCTTCCTTATAATTTTAATATTCATAATATCGGAGGGATTGGATGGCATCAGTATGATCTTCCCGGTTATCCGGCTTCACATTCATGCTTGCGTTTATTGATGAAAGATGCACAGTGGCTGTATTCTTACGCAGATACCTGGATTCTGAACCCCGGAGGTGCTACAACCAAAGCAAAAGGAACGCCTGTTATGGTATTCGGAGATTACAAATGGGGTGGAAGAAAACCATGGAGAAAACTTTTGGATGATCCTAATGCAAATAATATTTCAGTGGAAGAAATGACCAAGCTTTTGGAGCCTCATATTGATAAAATGATCAAGGAACAGGACAACAGGGAAAAGGTATCAGATTCTATTAAAGCAGCTAAAGCTATGGCAGTTCCAATCCAGGATGAAAAACCTGCGGAAGTTCCTGCTAACTGATTTTCTTTTCAAACTGTGACGTAGATTCTTCGGCAAACCTTCTCAGCTTAAGCATCTCTTCTCTGCCTTTGTACTGTCCGAATCTGGCCGCTGCATAGGTAAGAAAGATACAGAACAGCATAACAAATGAAGCGCTCAGGGCCCACGGGAACTCAGCGCTTTTTATCTGATTTTCCACATAATACATCGTAAAAAAAGTCATCCAGAGAATAGAAAAGGAAAAATAAAGGAACATAAAAAAAGTCCACACAGCAGAGCTGGGGCCGAATACTCCCCGTATGGCAGTTTCATCTTCTTCAATTTCTATCCGTAAAGACAGCCTTGGTTTCCAGTAATTGTCATATTCAGTTTTCACGTAGATCGTCGCTACCTCCTTATTTATATTTCCGGAAAATTCATCCTTATGGTCTGCAAGGTATTTTTTCAGGTTTTCCTCGTACTCTTCTTTAGTAAGATGCGTAAACATCTTGAACCTTGGGCGGGTTCTTATTTTATCTATTGTGCTTTCTTCGGTTTTCATATTTTAATCTTGATAGGGTATAGGATCTTCTAATACAAAATTAAAGGTCATTTCCTTATTCTTTCTCTGGATCACCATTGTGATATTTCTTCCTTCATCAGATTTCATCAGCCCTATGATCTTTTCCATGGTCATGTCGGAAGTCCGGCTTCCGTTGATGGTGATGACGCGGTCATCTTTTTTCAGTCCTGCTATAAATGCCGGAGAATCTTTCCTGACCCCTGCAACGGAAAAGATAGGTTTCAATGTAAATTTATATTGAAAATTATTGATTACGGTAGTCTCACTGTTTGTTTCCGATAATTTTTTAGGTTCTATTTTCACCCGGTCTTCCTGCCATTCCAGCCCGTCCTGCTTAAAGTCCAGCCCGCTCATATTAAAATGAAAAGGATCATCAAAGTTTCTGTTTTTTTTCAGGTATAGTTTCTCATCTTTATAATCGAAAACGACAGAAAATCTGCGCATTATTTCGCCCCCTACAGATCCTTTTCTATCTTTTACCAGATTGACATGCTGGATAGAATATTCATCAGGCATTGCTGTAAGTGGCTTTTCAAATTTAAAATCCCCGAGATAAAAATTATGAATACGGCTTCTTTTACCATAAATGTCTCCATTGAACCCGCGGCCCAGATAATCATCAATATTGGGTCTGTTGTACACAAAATCTTTGATAAGGGTAGGAAAGAGCCAAATGGCATCACTGTTACCGAGATCAATCAGCAGTTTTGAGCTTTTCTTTTCCCGGGTCATTTCTACATCAGCATTAATGTAGGGTTTGTCCTTTTCAATACTTATGGGAAGTATATCAAACTTTCGGACTTTTTTTTTGAATGCACTGGCATCCTGGTAGACTGTTATCTTTTTTGAGGTATAATCAATCGAAATAGGATGATTTTTGAAAAAATGATACCCGATAACCCCATTCACTGGAATTCCTATATGAGATGAAATATTAAATTCTTCATCAATGACAATAAACAAAAGCATGGAAGAATTAATAATATGATCACCTATTTTTGCAATATTACGGGCGGATTTAAAACCGTCTATACTTACATTTCCTCCAAGCCCTGAAAATTTGATTTTCTCAATATTCTCCAGCTTGATCTCTTTATTGTCCAGGCTGAAAAGAATGGTTTCTGCAATTCCGGTATCAAGCATAAAGGTAAGCTCAGCACCGTTAACATTGATGGGAATGAAGATAAGATTATTGATAAGTTTGAAAGGAATGACCGCTTTTTTGACGTTCACCAGCTCAAAAGAATTTTGTGCATCTATAAAAATGCTGAAGAATAATGCCAGTAAAAAAAGCTTAAGTTTCATTTACTGAATTTACTGAAATTATCCTTAATATCAATAAAAAAACACTCCAAAAACAGGAATGTTTGTATAAACTGCAATGAAGCAGTAAGATTGATTGAAAAATTATTTTAAATAGGCTGATGTTATTTTGAGAAGAAATCCATCAGATCCATATAGTTCTTCTGATTCACACCATGCCCGCTCATATACTCTCTGAACGTAAAATAACAGCTGAGGTCATAAAGAAGATCTGCCGCTTTTCTTCCCCATTCCATCGGGATAACAGCATCATCTGTTCCGTGTGATACAAAGAAACGGAGTCTTTCCAGCTTCTTTTTGTCTTTTACGATACCATCCAGAAGCTTATCCTCAGGATAGCTGCTTAAACATGCCACATAATTGAACAGATCGGGATGCTTTAAAGCTAAGGCATAACAAAGCATTCCGCCCTGGCTGAAACCGCATAAATGCACCTTGCCTTCGGTTATTCCATAATGATTGATAATTTTCAATATACTTTCGAGTGCTCCGTCTAAGGATTCCTTAGCCTGGGAAATGTCAATAAAGTTTTCAGGATTGTTGAAATCAATGTCAAACCAGGAATATCCTTCAAACTGGGTATCTCTGGGGGCCCTGAAACTTACAATAAGCCAGTCGGCGGGAAGAGTTTCCCTGAAGCTGAAAAGATCCTGCTCATTACTGCCATAGCCATGAAGCATGAAAAGGACGGTAGTATTTTGGGTGATATGTTCCGGTTCTCTTACTATATAATCTAAATTCATACAGCAAATATAATTAATAATTCATATTGTAAATTCAAAACTTAGGTCCGGGTTTTACACTTAATAACTGAGTTCAATACACACTCAAATATAGGCTGCTACTGTAATTGTGCTTTTTATTGATTTGATATTATTTAGAAAACTTTATTGGAAATTTTTCATAAAAGTTATTTTTATATTAATAAAAAACTTATATTTGAAACATTAAAAATCTATTTGGAGAAATGAAGCAATTTTACAAATCAAAAAGTTTACTTAGACTTTCTTTTTTATTCGTTTTATTATTTTCGGTAATTACTGTAGTGAATTCTTGTAAAAAGGATGACGACGACGAAGAATTCAAAGATCATGTTGTCCAGTTTGAAGTGAAAACAACTACCGGAGGAGTTATTAAAGCTATCGTAACACAGGTAGGAACATCTAAAACCGATATTTTCGATCCTGTAGGAACTGTTTGGACTAGTGGTGAATTTTTTGTGAATTCCAGCCAGGCACAGTTAAATCTTGATGCCAAAGCCGATCTTCCGGATGCTGATTCAGAATTGGTTGTAAATCTTTGGATAGATGGCGAAATCGTAAAAACCGATAAAAAAGTAGGAGCAGGGCCTATGGTAGCTTCCATTGATTACAGCTTCTTAGAATTGTAAGATATTTACTTATTATATAAATAGAAACCGCTTTTTAAGCGGTTTTTTTTATTTACTGTTTTCAATCATATTTTGTTGAATAGCAAGGCTGATGAGCTCGGTAGAATTTTTTGCCTGGAACTTCTGTAACAAATTTTTACGGTGAGTATCTACGGTAAGCGGGCTCAGAAAAAGTTCATCTGCAATGATCATGCTGGTTTTACCTTCAGCTACCATTTGTAAAATCTGTTTTTCTCTTTTCGTCAGTCTGGGAACCAGTAAATCATTTTGGGAAGGTTTGCTGATAATTTGCTTAGTCTCATTGCAGAAAACGATATTTCCGGAATAGGCCCCCTCAATACATACCACTAGCTCATTTATAGACGTGTTTTTAAGAATATAGCCGCTGGCACCGTTTTGTATAGACTGCATGATAATACTTCTTTCAGAACGGTTACTGAACATGATTACTGAAGTATCCGGCGATATTTTTTTTATTTCCCTGCAAAGTTCTGTACCGTTGGCATCGGGCAGGGTAATATCCAAAAGGATAATATCCACCCTATGGTTCATAATAAAATCAATGATCTCCGAGCCCGAAGTAAAACTTCCGGAAACAGTGAACCCAAGCTGGCTGTTGAGCATCATTTTTAACCCTTCGATGACAATAGGGTGGTCATCTACAATGACAATATTTATTTTATGAGACTGCATGGGTATTTAATTCAATATTAATAGTTGTTCCTTCATCATCCGAATTGATCTCCATTTTGCCTTTAAGATAATCTACTCTGTTCTTAAGATTATGAAGGCCCATACTTTGAGATTTCCTGTAATCTTCTTCTTTAAATCCTTTTCCGTTATCTTCTACGGTGATCATGAAGTTCTCATCAGATTGTGAGCATTGCAGCAGTATATTGGTAGCTCCCGAATGTTTAACGGAGTTGGCCAATAATTCCTGCGCAATTCTGTAAATATTAAGCTGTATGGATAAAGGAGTATTTTTGCTAATGTTAATAGGCTGAAAATCTACCTTAAGATCTTTTCGGATGTAGAACTCGCATAGATCTTTAAGGGCGGTTTCCAGCCCGAAGCTCAAAAGGGATTCCGGCATCAGGTTTCTGGCCACATGCCTCAGTTCGGTAACTGAATTATCCAGTTGGTTTAAAATTTTGTAGAAATCTTTATGCCGGTCTGCTTCAAGATGGGTTGAAGACCATGTTGAAAAATTTATTTTAACTCCGGCGAGCATTCCGCCGAGGCCGTCATGAAGATCTTTGGCAATACGGGCTCTTTCTCTTTCTTCTCCTTCCAAAATAGCTTTTGTAAGGGCTAGTTCTTCCCTTTGCTGAATTTCTTTTATTTCCTGCTGAAGATTTACTTCGCGCTGTTCCGAAATTTTTTTATTCTTTTTGAAATTTAAAAAACCTAAAATAATAAAGCCTGCTGATAACAGGGAAGCAAGTCCCAGAATCCACATGTATTTGTTTTTTTTGCTGATCTCCAGCTGCTTTTGTACTAATTCTTTATCCCTTTCAGATTTTCTGTATTTTGCTTCAAGAACAGCAATATTTTTATGAATAGAAACAGTATTGAGACTGTCAAAGGAATTTATATATCGTTCAGCATACAGGTTGGCTTTAGTGGTATCTTTTAGTGCGATGTAGTTTTTGGAAAGTTCTTTTAAAACCTCTTGCTTGTTTTTCTGATAGGGAGTACTGGCATAAACTTCTTTAAAAATCTTATTGGATTTGCTATAGTTTTTCAGTTCATTGTTAAGCTGTCCTTCAAACAGCTTTATTCTTTCTGCAATAACTGTATTTTTATATTTTTCGGCATTGCTTAATCCTTTGGCAAAAAGCTTTACCGCCTCCGGATAATTTTTTTGCTTCATGTGGTAATACCCTAAAGTGCAGTAATAGAGTGAATAAAAATTGGATTCCGGATAGTCTTTTATGATGGCATAGGTTTTCTCTAATTCTGCATTTGCCTGAGACATTTTGTTTTCTCTCATCAGAGCATCTGCCTTAAACAAAACAACTTCTCCCTTAATAGCTTTGGACTGTGCTGTTTGTCTTTTCAGTTTATTGATAGAATTTTCAGCTAAGTTCATATATTCTATTGCTTTGGGATAGTCCTTTGAGTTATAGAACAAGATGCCTATACTTTTGTATAAAGCCCCTGTAAGCTCATAATCTTTCAGGGATTTGGCTAGCGGGATTGCTTTATTCGTGATGATGTTCATAGACTCTACTTCCTTATTCTGAATCATCTTGAATAATGCTTTATTCTGAAACATGATGATCCTTATTTTTTTGGCTTCATTACTGTTATATTTTTTCAGAAGTGATTCTATGTTTGTGAAATCTTTTTCAAGAAGATTGACGGCATCGGGCTTTGCATAGTTTATAATGGACTGATAATAAAGCCCTATATCCCTGTACACAGGACTGTTATACGAATTTTCCAGGCCTTGTTTCAGGTATTTTTGATAATTTTCAATATCCTGTTTGGTAAAATAAGTTGCGGCAATCTGATAGGACTTAATGGCTTTTACCGTATCAACAGTTTCATTATTGGCAGCCAGGACCAAACTATCAAAATTATTATTCTTTTTCTCCAGAGAATAAAAATAAAGAGATTGTGCCTCAATATTGAGTATGCCGAAAAACGAGATTAATAATACGAGTAATTCTTTTTTCATGCTTTTTGTGTAATCATGATTTATATTATAAATATTTTATGAATTTATTAAAAAAAACAATATGTGTCTGTAATGTACTTCATTTTTTTAAAGTAGCTATTGGGTGATAAGTGTGAAATACCTAAAAATAGGTAGATCTAAATACTGTTTTCTATGTATTGTTCCTTCCGGGCATACAGGGTAGTTTTGTAATACACATCCGAATAAACTTTGAAGAGTGGAATGGGTGAAATAAAAAAATAAAAACATTGCAAAATTTGATGAAAAAATATAGAAATAAAATGCAGATAAGAATTAGTTTATAAATTAATAATATGAGAATTATGAAAAAAATCAGTTTACACGGAACACTCAGAAATGCAGTTGCTTTTTTAATGACAGCGCTTCTTTTGGGCTTTGTATCTTCATGCAGCAAAGATGATGACGATGGTGATGCAGGAGGAGGAGCTGTAAGTGAGGGCGCCAATTATAAAATAACTGTTACTTTGAATGGGGTAAATTCTACCGATGATTATGTTTCGGTAGTTGCTTCAGGAAGTGATCATCAAAATAACAGTTCCATATGGAAAATTAATGGGACTGTTCAAAACGGACAAACAGCTGTAGGATTAAACGACAATAGTTTTGCCGGTTCTACCCAAACCTATATTATTGAGACCAATTCCCCTATTGCAGCCTTGTCAGCTTCAATTCAGGTTGTCAACTTCAATTCTTCTATTACAGGAACGTATAAAATAGAAAAGAACGGCACAACAGTAGTTAATGAAAACATTAATTTAACGACCAACGGGGCCGATTTTACAAAGCAGTATTCATTCAATTAAATGATTATTTATATACAGTAAGGCTTTAATAATTTTTATCTTTATTTGTTTTCAAAGATGAAGTAACCTTTTCAGATTGAAAATTTTGTATTAAAAAGAGCGGCTTTGGTTCCAAAGCCGCTCTTTTTAAATATTATTTAAAGATTTTTACTGTACTTTCACAATAAAGTAACTTTTCTTACCTTTTTGAAGCAGTAAGAACTTACCGTCGATAAGATCGCCTTCATTGGCTGTATAAGTATCATTTACCTTTTCTTTGTTTACAGAAATTGCATTCCCTTTGATCTCTCTTTGAGCCTCACTTTTAGACTTTAAGAATCCTGATTTCTCTGAAAGAAGATCAACAATACTCATTCCCAGAACATCAGCTTTTGCAATTTCTTTTTGCGGAACACCATCAAAAACCTCCAGGAACGTTTCCTCGTCAAGACTTACAAGGTCTTCAGCTGTAGAACGTCCGAAAAGAATTTCTGAAGCTTTAACCGCTTTTTCATACTCATCTCTTCCGTGTACCCATACCGTTACTTCTTCAGCTAGTCTCTTTTGAAGTTTTCTTTCGTGAGGAACTGTTTTATGTTCTTCAATTAAAGCTTCAATTTCTTCCCTTCCAATGAATGTGTAGAATTTAATAAATCTTTCTGCATCTTCATCCGTAGCATTCAACCAGAACTGGTAGAATTTGTATGGTGATGTTTTCTTTTTGTCCAGCCAATAATTTTCTCCGCTTTCAGACTTCCCGAATTTAGAACCGTCAGCCTTAGTAATTAAAGGGACCGTTAATGCAAACGCTTCTCCCTGGGCTTTTCTTCGGATGAGTTCAGTACCTGTTGTGATGTTTCCCCACTGGTCAGAACCTCCCATCTGAAGCTTCACATTATTATTTTGGTACAGATGAAGGAAGTCATATCCCTGGATAAGCTGGTAAGTGAATTCAGTAAAACTCATGCCGTCTGCTCCGCCATCTCCTGAAAATCTTTTCTTTACAGAGTCCTTCGCCATCATATAATTAACGGTGATGTTCTTTCCTACGTTTTTAGCAAAATCAAGGAAAGAAATATTCTTCATCCAGTCGTAATTGTTGACTAATTCCGCTTTAGTGGGACCATTGCCGTCAAAATCTAAAAATCTTGAAAGCTGGTTCTTTAAACAGTCCACATAATGAAGAAGAGTGGCTTCATCCAGCAGGTTTCTCTCTGCAGATTTCCCTGAAGGATCTCCGATCATTCCTGTAGCACCACCCACCAAAGCGATTGGTTTGTGTCCGTGCTGCTGGAAATGTGCTAAAATTTTGATCTGGATAAGGCTTCCGATATGCAAAGAATCAGCAGTCGGGTCGAAACCAATATATGCAGTAGTTACCTCTTTATTCAGTTGTTCATCGGTTCCTGGCATCATATCGGCAAAAAGACCACGCCATTTTAGTTCTTCTATAAAGGAATTCATCTATAATTTTCTTTAAAATTTTACGATGCAAAGATAGTAAATTCAGGAGTATAGAGAATAGATGTCAGAACGTAAAAAAATTCAAGGATAAAAAGGCCTGTCTGCACCTTTGTGCTTTCACTTAAAAAAATTATATTTGTTAATAATGAACGACGAACAGCTATTTCTGCTTATTCAAAAGGCAAAAGAGAAGGACCAGAAGGCCCAGACAAGACTCATCAATGTATTTTGGGTGGATGTTTTTTCTTTTGTTATGAAAAAAGTGAAAGATGAAAATGATGCAGATGAGATTACGGTGAATGTTTTTTCCAAAGTGCTGTCGAAGCTGGATATGTATGATCCTCATTTTCAGTTTAAAACTTGGATATTAACGATTGCCCAGAATACAGTCATCGATTTCTGGAGAAAAAGAAGCCGTGAAAACCAGGATCCTACCGAAAATCTTGATGAGGTTAAAAATCAGTTTGCAAAATCTCCGGAAGAGCTGATGATCTCCAATGAAGAGCAGAAAAAAATCATCAAGACCATTGAGTCGCTGGATGCCAATTACCAGGACATTATCAAACTAAGATTCTTCGAAGAAAAAAGCATCAAAGAAATTGCAGAAGAGCTCGGAATTTCCGTTGCCAATACCAAAGTAAGGGTGATGCGCGCCAAGAAAGTTCTTGCTGAGCTGCTGAAAAATAATGAATTTGATGATAATTAGTAAGGGATTGGCTCTTCAAACTTAAATTGAAGCTCAAATCTTAATCTTTACAAATAAACTTCCTCCTTTGTTTTAGGAAGAATAATTTTCCTTGGTTCCTTTTGATTCCTGTTCTGCAGATCTATTTTCAATCCTTTTTTAATATAGGTTTCCTGTTTGGATTTACCATATTCAGCAGTATTTTCAACCTCTTTTTTATAATTGAGCTGCCCTGTGGAAAGATTAAAGTCTATATCTGTCCAATAATCTCCCGGTCTTCCATATGTTGAAGAATGGCCAATCAGTTCAAAATGCCCGTTCTGAAATCTGTATTTGTCTGTGTAGTCCCATTTCCAGCTGCTTCCGCCTGCCTGGGTGATATTCAGGATTCCCTTTTCAATAGTTGTTCCCTGGTAGGGATCACCCATCATTCCTCCACCGGCACTTTCAAGAATGGCATTTCTTGATTTACTCAGGATCATCCATGTTCCGCCACTTTTTTTCTGAATCTGGATTTCACGGATCTTACCCAATTCACCTTCATCTGCTGTTGTATAAATAACCACTCTTTCAGGAATTTTATCACCGTCCAGATCGCCTTCCACAGTTTCAATAATCTCTGAGCCGGCAGGCTGAAGTTCTTTCTGAGCAAAGCAAAACGTACTGATAATAACGGATAGAGTAAATAGGATCTTTTTCATGGCTTAAATTTGGTGTTTAAAATTACAATTATATTTTGAATTATCTGTTCCATCAATATTTCCAGTAGATGGTTTCCATTAAAAATTCCTTAACTTTGAGCTTCAATTTTAGAGATGGAAAATTTAGTTCAAGATACTACCGTTCAAAAACCAAAGTGGATCCGCGTAAAACTTCCTACCGGAAAGAATTACAGAGAGCTTAGGACTTTGGTCGACAAATATAAATTAAATACCATATGCCAGAGCGGAAGCTGTCCGAATATGGGAGAATGCTGGGGAGAAGGAACGGCAACGTTCATGATCTTAGGAAATATCTGTACAAGAAGCTGCGGATTCTGTGGTGTAAAAACAGGAAAGCCGCTTGATGTTAATTGGGATGAGCCAGAAAAAGTGGCACGTTCTATTAAATTAATGAAGATCAAGCATGCTGTTCTTACCTCTGTAGACCGTGATGATCTGAAAGACATGGGTTCTATTCTTTGGGCTGAAACGGTAAATGCGGTAAGAAGAATTTCTCCAGGAACCACCATGGAAACACTTATTCCGGACTTCCAGGGGCTTACCAAACATATTGACAGGCTGGTAGATGTAGCTCCTGAAGTGATCTCTCACAATATGGAAACTGTAAAACGCCTGACAAGAGAAGTTAGGATTCAGGCTAAATATGAGAGAAGCTTAGAAGTATTGAGATACTTAAAAGAAGCTGGCCAGAGAAGAACAAAAACAGGTGTAATGCTTGGTTTGGGTGAGACTAAAGATGAAGTTTTTCAGACCATTGAGGATATCAGAAATGCCAACGTAGATGTCATTACGCTTGGTCAGTATCTTCAGCCTACTAAAAAACATCTGCCGGTAAAAAAATTCATTACACCGGAAGAGTTTGATGAACTTGGAGATTTTGCAAGAAGCTTAGGCTTCAGACATGTGGAAAGCTCACCATTGGTAAGAAGTTCCTACCATGCTGAAAAACATATTCATTAAAAATATAACCGCTTCAGAAATGAGGCGGTTTTTTTATCTTTCTAATTAAAATATTAAAATTTCAGCACAAAAAAATCTGTGCTATTCGTGCAATCAGTGTGAATAAAATATTAAATATGAAACGCATATTAGTTTCTCACCTCGATATTCTTCAAATGCTTTTTCCTGAATTCTGACGGTGTTTCACCTGTATGCTGCTTGAAAAGCTTATTAAAATAGGACAGGCTCTCAAAACCTACCTGGAAACAAACCTCTGTTACTGAATAATCCTTTAGCAGAAATATCTTAGCCTGATTGATCCTGTAATTATTAACAAAATCCGTGAACGTCATATTCGTCTGCTTTTTAAAATAACGGCAGAAAGCAGGAGTGCTAAGGCCTACAATCTTTGCAATTTCGTTGACATTCGGTTTTTTATCATAATTTCCGTGGATGTAATCGTAGATAGTTCCCATTCTGATCTTGTCATTAAGAAACCATTTTATCCTGGTATCTTCCTTATTCAGTTCTTTTACTTCATCTGAGTCAGCAAGGATTTGCAGAATTTCAATCAGTCTTATGAGTGAATCAAAAGAGTTTTTATCTTTGATCTCATGAAGTTTTTCGACAACCTTTTTTTTTGTTTCTCCGGAAAATGAAAGCCCTAAATAAGACTTTTCCAGAAGTTTCTTAATGGTATCAAACTCAGGAACGTGAACAATGATATCCTGAAGAAAATTCTCTCTCATCTGAAGCACCAATTGTCTGCATTCCGTCTGGATACCATAATCAAAATTAAGATGAGGGACATTGGACCCTATCAGAAGCAGATCGCTTTCTGTAAAAACAGAAATATCTCGTCCCACATGGCGGATCCCATTAATAGCTTCTACATAAACAAGTTCTATTTCCGGGTGATGGTGCCAGAAAAAACAGTTCTTTAAAGACGGTGAAAAAAGCTTAAAAGACTTCCCGCTTTCAAATTCTATGACTTCTTTCTGGATTTTCATCTTGTTCTTATTTGATTGATTCTGATTTTAAATTTACGTAAAAAGGTTAATATGGAGCAAATTTTTATCATTTCAAGAGAAGTGAAAGCCGATATTTCTTGCGAATTTTGCACTTTCAAAGTAAAGATGGCAAGCTGTTTTTATTTTTCAGAAAAAATCATTTAAAATTAATTCGAAAAAGAAGTTTACTGACAATGAAGATTGATAAAAGAATAATACCGTTAGCCATAGGCGGCCTGGGGATAGGGACTACGGAATTTACCGTAATGGGACTGCTCCCTGATATTGCCAACACCTTAAAAATTACCATTCCCGAAGCAGGGCACCTCATCTCGGCCTATGCGATGGGAGTGGTGATTGGGGCTCCGATCCTGATTGGGTATTCCGTGAAATTTCCGCCTAAAAAAGTGCTGATGGTTTTAATGATCCTTTTCACATTATTTAACGGACTTTCCGCGGTGGCTCCTGATTATACGAGTATGCTGATCATTAGATTTATGTCTGGACTTCCTCATGGTGCGTTCTTCGGAGTAGGAACGGTAGTAGCATCCCGTATGGCAGGGAAAGGGAAGGAGGCATTTTATATATCCTTAATGTTTACAGGGCTTACAGTAGCAAATTTGATTATGGTTCCGCTGGTCACTTATATCGGACATGTTTACCATTGGAAACTGTATTTTGCAATTGTAGCATTAATAGGCCTTTTTGCCATATTATTCCTGAAATTATGGCTTCCTGCCATAGAATCCAATCAGGATACCCACTTTCTGGAAGAATTGAAATTTCTTAAAAATAAGCAATCATGGCTGGTTTTAGGAATTACAGCGATTGGATTTGGAGGGCTTTTCACATGGCTCAGTTATATTACTCCTTTAATGACGATAGTGGCGGGAATCCAAAGCAATCAGATGGCGTATGTGATGATCCTTGCCGGTGCCGGAATGGTTGTTGGAAACCTTGCCGGAGGATTTATTTCCGACAGGCTCGGGCCTGAAAAAACATGTGCATTACTGATCTTTCTGATGATGATTTCTTTGGGAGGGGTATTTTTCTTTGCAGATAACCAGAATATAGCATTAGTACTGACATTCATCTGCGGAGCACTGTCGATGTCCGTTGCCGCACCTATTAATATCATGATGATGAAAGCGGCTCCAAAAAGTGAAATGATGGCTGCGGCATTTATGCAGGCTGCGTTTAATATTGCCAATGCGATGGGAGCATTTCTGGGTGGAATTCCTTTGGAATATGGGTTTTCCTTCAAATATCCTTCGTTAGTAGGAGTTGGAATGACATTCATTGGTCTGCTAATAAGCTTGAGATACAGATATCTGTATGGTAAAGAAGCTCCTAATGATGAAACAGTGATAGAATGTGTGCCTTGTGAAAAGTAAATATTAACTGAGATTAAGTTTCATTAAAATTACTTAAGATTCACATCAAAAAATGTGTAAATAAAGCATTTTACAGATTTAGATCAACTGTATATATACAAAAGAGGCTTTGTTCAGCAGCTGAACAAAGCCTCTTTTTCTTTATCAATAATGCTAAACTTCTACTTCATTACCGTTCTTACACCAGTAAAGTGCATTATATAAGTTTTCTTTAGGGAAAGATTTAAATTCTCCCGGCATCAGAACACTGAAAATTTCCGTGAAATTCTGTACCCCCTCTTTGTCTGTAACAATAGCTGTACGGTTCCATTTTGTAAGATTTTTTAATCCTAAAAATGCGTCTTGAAGCCATGCACCCATGGTAAAATTATCCAGATCAGTATCCAAATACAGTAAGTAATTCAGCTCGCCAAACTGATCTACCTTTTCTTTTACATGAGGAATGACAAGGTTTTCAAAATCTTCTTTCGTCACATCTCCGGTTGCACTGAATGCTGCAACATTTTCCGGAGCTTCTGGAATAATTGTTATCATAGTAATTATTTTAAGTGGTTGGATTTTAAAACTGGGTACAATAATTGCACCATAAATTGATAAAAAATCGTTAAAATACTTATAAATATTATTGTTTTAAATGTAATATTCAATTATGGATCTAAAATCAAATGAACCTTTCTGGCTTTTAAAAAATGGATTAACAGCTTCATATCCATCCCTGAAATCAAATGAAGATTGTGATGTATTAATTGTAGGAGGTGGAATTACCGGAAGTCTTATTGCTCATCAAATGATCAGTGACGGCCATAAAACGATCCTGATTGACAAACGTGAACTCTGTAACGGAAGTACCTCTGCAACCACTTCCATGCTGCAGTATGAGATAGATGTTCCTCTTTTTGAGCTGGAAAAAATGATTGGTAAGAAAGGAGCTGTAGACAGTTACAAAGCATGTTCGGATGCGATAGATACTCTTGAAAAGCTTTCAAAACAAATAAGATCTGATGCAGGTTTTAAACGGAAGAAATCCTTGTATTTTGCATCAAAAAAGAAAGATGTCAGTTGGCTTAAAAATGAATATACTGCAAGAAAAAATGCAGGATTTAATGTAAAATGGCTGGAGGCGGATCAGGTTTTGGAACAGTTTGGGTTTGAAAAGACTTATGGTGCTATTCTCTCTAAACAGGGAGCTAGTATTGATGCTTTCAGGTTTGCTCATGAGTTATTTCAGCACAACATAAAAAAGGGACTGAAAATCTTTGATAAAACCGAAATGAAGAAGGTGGAATACCATAAAGGTTTTAATCTTGTGAGCGTAGACAGCGGTTTTCAGATTAAAACTAAAAAAGTGATCTACTGTATTGGTTATGAAAGCAAAAACCTGCTGAAGGAAAATTTTGTTGATTTAAAAAGCACTTATGCAATCGTTTCAGAAATTGATGACGATAAATTCAAAAATATCAGCAATACTTTGATCTGGAATACAGATACCCCTTATATTTATATGAGGGCAACGGCTGATGGCCGGCTCCTGATTGGGGGCGGTGATGAAGATTTCTACAGTGCTGAAAAACGTGATGCCATTCTGGATAAAAAGGAAAAAGAGATTCTGAGCAACCTAAAAAAAATAAAACCTGATTATCATTTTTATACAGATTTTGTATGGGCAGGAACTTTTGGGGAAACCAAAGACGGATTGCCTTATATCGGAGAACATAAAAAATTCAAGAACTCTTATTTTGTACTGGGTTTCGGAGGAAATGGAATTACTTTTTCTGTGACAGGTATGGAAATGGCTTCCCGGTTTATGAAAAAGAAGAAACACCCGCTGTCAAGGTATTTTAAGTTTGGAAGATAGAACCGGTGGCTTCGAGTGCCTTAGCCGCCGGATGTAGATGAAGACTAAAACTGAACTAAGCTAATGCTGAACATAGGCACTCGAAGTCACAGCTGTACAGATTTTTAAACCATTATTTAAAAGTATAGCCGCTTGCTTTTGCCTGCTCCAGAATGGATCTTTCAATTGCTTTCCCAAGGTCATCAGAATCTGCACTGCTCTGTTTTTTGATGTTGGCATCAATGTACTCCTGGCGTTTTCTGGATAATTCGTCAATTTCCTTCTGGATTTTCCCGCGTTCTGCAGATTTTGCTGCGACAACTTTTTTGATCTCTTCCTTACTTTTGCCTTTCAGCTCAGCTGGCAGAGCATCATCTTTTACTGTAGCGATAAATCCTGCATCATTTTCAGCTTTGTCCACCAAATCCCAGTGATCGTTTTTATAAGCATTCTTTTTAGATTTGGCTACGGTTCTTTCTACGTAATTGGAAACCGACTGAACTTCTGCATTTCTGTCCTGAGTAACCTGTTTAAGCTTATATTCAGAACCATGACTTCCATAATAAATGTAGGTGTCATTCAGTTTTGTATTACATTCTGAGATTTTTATATCATAAGGTGTTTCGATATAAATTACTTTTCTGTCGCTGTCGATATTGAAATATTTACCGCCGCCCACTACTGCTCCGTTCTGCCAGAAGGTTTGCATTCCTTCTTCTCTGTTTCCGCAGAAAATAGTATTGGTGTAGATATTTTTGTTTTTAGCTTTGGAAATAACTTCCTTGTAATTCACCTTTCCCTGATCAAACGGTTCATTGCCGGCAATATAGATCAGTTTCATGCTTTTTTCGTTGCTGTCCCAGTTCAGATTCATCGAGGCGTCGCGGATTACAGCACCGCAATATTCACTTCCTCCGTTGGTTCTTAAGGCAAATAATTTTTCGGAAACCAGATCCAGGTCCTGAGTAAGCGGAGTAACCTGGCGGATATAATTTTCATCGCGGATACCATCATTTCCATATTCATAAAGGGCAATTTCGATTTGAGGGGCCTGTCCGTTATATTTAAGAGTGGTTAAAGTATTCACAATATTCCAAAGTCTCGATTTAGCCTGATCGATCAGACCATCCATACTGTTCGAAGTATCCAGTAGGAGGGCAACCTGGATTTTATTATCCTTTGATGTTACCGTAATCGGTGCTACCGAAGCATTTTGAACCAACGCCTCTCTGCCTGTATTGCTGTTTGAACAGCGGATGTCTGAAAAGCTGCCGGAGCTTAAAAAAGTGGTAACAGCTGTCATTGCTGCGATTTTTAAAGTTGTCATAATACTATTTTTTTATTGGTTATTTGCTGTGATATTGAATCTGTATTTTCCTTCGGATATTTCACCTCATAAGAAACTGATTTTGTCTGAATTACCGATGTTGCTGTTCCAAAGGATGTTTCAGTAATCGATAGCTTTTTCATGGTTTATTGTTTTAATTCCTGAAGTAAAATTATCTATATTTAAGGCTGAAAATCAGGAGACTTGGTGAAACCCGACTTTCACTTGGTGAACTTTAAAAACTGGTTTAAAACAAAAAAAACAGCCCTTTCGGACTGTCTTTAAATCTGTTAATGTTAGAGGATTTCGTATCTCGTTTTGATGCTGTATTTTATTTTTATATTCTCAATATTGTCAAAAGAAAAATCTACCGCAGCATCTGCTGCTTCCAGCTGGATATTTCTACCGCTGCTTTTATAGGCTACGGGAAGAACGGTATCGCTGGTGTAATCTTCAATTTCGATGATTTCGATAGGAGCTCCGGTCTTTTTGCCCATACTTTCCAAAAGATAATCTGCCTTTTCTTTTGCGGCTTTTAAAGCATTGATCTTAACGGTTTTCCTGAAATCTGCAATTTTGGTATTTTTCACCTCCGCAACATTCAGATTGCTTACCCATTTCTGGTTGAGCTCTTCGAATATTTTGCTGATATCTGCTTTTGTATTGGCTTTAAACTGGTAGCTTTTAGTAAATTTTCCATTTTTAGCATATACATTCTGATACATGGATTTAAACTTGATGTCTTCGTTCTTAACTCCGGCATTCTTTAACGTTTCAAACAGCTTCTGTTCGTTGCCTGCTAGCTCATTCTTATTATCTGCTTTGATGCCGATGCTGAAGATGATCTCATCCGGCTCTACTTCCATTTCTGCAATACCTGTAACTTCAATTGCATTTTTCTTCATTTCCTGTGCATTTGTAAAGCTCCCCAGGGTAAAGATTCCGATCAGTAAAAAATGTCTCAATTTCATAATTTCTTGTTTTAAATTCTGAAGTAAAATTACTGCGATCCGAAACCGGAAACTTAAAGACTTGGTGAAATGAGGTTTTCACTTGGTGGATAGGGTGAAAAAAGCGATCCATGTAGGGACTATAAGAAATGGTATTGTTAGTCTAATCTATTCCTGAAGTCTCAGGTAAAAAAATGAAATGTTCTGATTCTTTGATCAGTGAACTTGATGAAATAGAGTTTTGACTTGGTAAAGAATAGAAAAGGATACCTAAAGTTTTACTTACTTTGCATTCAAGATCCGAAATCTGTGAAATTAATTTTTAAAATACTGTTTATATTTATTCTTGCTGCAGGAAGTTTCTGTGCAGCACAGGACTCCACACGGGTTACCCAAGCCTATAAATCTGCGATAAGGCTGAAAAAAGCAGTAGACAATAATGATAATAAAGGCGTTGCCGATACGTATGTAGGAATTGCCAATGATTACTACAATCAGGGGAATTATGCCAAAAGCGAAGAATTTTTAGTCAAAGCCAGAAACATTTATAAAACCCTTAACGATAAAAAAAATCTTGAATCGGTCATCCGGAAAATTGCCCAGTCCCAGGAAAAACAGAATAAAATAACTCCAGCTATCAGCAATTACAGTAAGGCTGCCGAAATGAGGTACACTGAAAAAAGCAGTGCTATTAATACCAACGATGCTGCCAGGCTTTCATCTCCTACAGTTGAGCAGAAGGCGGAAGCTATTCAGGATAATATCAATATAAACCTGAAGAGTAAAGATAAAGGAGATCTTGCTGCAAGCTACAGCCAGATGGCAGACGTAAATATAGAGCAAAAAGATATTCCCAAAGCAGAGGAAAACCTGAACAATGCCTATGTGCTTTCCAAAAAAGAAGCTCCTCAGCAGGCTTTGGAGATCAATCAGAAGCTGACCAATTTTTATGTTGATAACAAGGACTTTGAAAAAGCCATTGAAGCCAAAAAGAAAGTTCTGAAAGAAGACTTTGTTAAAGAGAATTCACAGGAAAAAGTCAATCAGATCCAGGAACTGGCTGATATTTATATTAAGAAAAATGATCCCGAAGAGGCCGTAGTATTATTAAAAAATGCCTATGGAATCGCTGTGGAAAAAGGACATACACTCGAAGCACAGAAAAGCGTAAAAAGACTGGACAGCCTGTATAGTATAACAGGAAATACAGATGCCTCAGTTTCGTTGTACCGTGATTTCCTTGGGAAACTTCCGGATATTGTGTCCAAAGACCGAAGCCTGGTTGATAATAAAATACTGGAAGATACCGAGCAGAGGATCTCACAGCTTGAAAAAGAAAAAGAATTGAAAGACCAGCTTATCCGCAGAAAAAATATTTTTAATTACAGCTTGATTGGAGCTCTGCTTCTGTTAACCGGACTCGTTATCTTTATTTTTCGGATGCTGAAAAAAGTTCAGACCAAAAATAAAAAGATCGCCCTGCAGTCGTTACGGCGTGAAATGAATCCGCATTTTATCTTTAACAGCTTAAATAGTGTCAACCATTTTATTGCGACAAATAACGAGCTGGAAGCCAACCAGTATCTGACGAAGTTCTCAAAATTAATGCGTGGCGTTATGGAAAATTCCACCGAAGATTTCATTCCTTTCCAGCAGGAACTGGACCTGCTTCAGAATTATCTTGCTCTTGAAAAGACACGTTTTGCCGATAAATTCGATTATGAAATTGAAGTTGATGAAAGTCTGAATATGCAAAGCCTGAAAGTTCCCGGAATGCTTGTCCAGCCATTCCTTGAAAATGCGGTGTGGCACGGGCTGCGTTACAGAAGAGAAAAAGGATTTTTGAAATTGAGTTTTGAAAAAGAGGCGCAGCATTTAAAGATTACCATTGAAGACAATGGAATAGGGATTCAGGAAAGCAAGAAACAGAAAACCCAGCACCAGAAAACCAGAGAAGGCCGTGGAATGAAAAATACACTGGAAAGAATCAGGCTGCTGAATGATCTCTACAAAAAAGAGATTATGTGTACTATAAAAGATAAAGAACATAACAGCGGTGTTTTAGTGAATATAAAAATAAACCTTGCATAAATATGGAAGAAATGAAGAAGCATTTATTCATAGGGATACTGATGTTTTCATTTGTAAGAATCTTCGGACAGGAAATCAATGATACCCGGTTTGAAAATATCGTGAACAATCTAAAGCTTGATAAAGCTGCAATTAGAGAAGAATTCTGCACGGAAAAGAAAATGCCAAATGTGGAAGATTCATACATCGCTGTTCTGCCTATCCTGCAGGGCAAAAGCGAAGAAGATTTTTTCGTGGTCCGAAACTATATTGTGATCACTGATGAAAACGGTGGAATTAAAAATCAGTATCTTGATCCGGAAGAAATCACTTCAGATGCCATCATGCTGAAAAGTATAACCATTGATACAGGATTATATAACATCAGCAGCAGTATTCGTGCTTTTGGTATAAAAATAAGTGTTGCAAACGGCAGTCAGCCCAATCCCTATTCTTCAGAAACCATTTCACTCTATTATCCTGTAGAGAAGACTCTAAAAAAAGTTTTGAATGATTTGGAATTAAGCCGTTACGGTGCAGAATGGGATACCCGATGTACCGGTGAATCTGAAGGTAACAGTTCCGTAATTATGATGGATAAAACGAAAACCAATAATTTCACTGACCTTAAAATTAAAACCATTTCTGTAAAAACAATAAGCAAAGAAGCACAGGGAGACTGTAAAGAAAATAAAATCTCAAAAACCTTCTGCCGCATCTTAAAATTTAAAGACGGAAAATACCAATAAATCCATTCTAGCACCTGCTATTATTTGCAACCTCTAACCTGGAAAAAATGAAAATACAATCCGTAATCGTAGACGATGAGATCATTGCAAGAGAAGTTCTCAGAAATTATATCACAAAATACTGTCCACAGATAGAAATTGTAGGAGAGGCGGAAAATATAAAGGAAGCCGTACCACTGATTGCTGAAAAACGACCGCAATTGGTCTTTTTGGATGTAGAAATGCCTTTCGGGAATGCCTTTGATGTGCTGGAAGCCACCAAAGAATTTTCCTACGAAACCATCTTTATCACAGCCTTTTCTCAATATTCGTTGCAGGCACTTAATAAATCGGCCAGTTATTATATTTTAAAGCCGATAGATATTCAGGAGCTTATTCTGGCAGTGAATAAAGTAGCGGAAAGCCTTGAAAATAAAGAAGAACTCAGCCGTAATAAAGTTCTTCTTGAAAATTTAAAATTAAAACCTGAAAAACAGCAGCTCATTCTCCCAACACTTCAGGGATTTGATGTCGTAAAAACTGAAGATATCCTAAGGCTGCAGGCAGATGGAAATTTCACACAGGTTTACCTTACCGATGGCTCAAAAAAGATGGTCTGCCGTTTTCTGAAACATTTCGATGATCTTCTGGAAAATCCTTTTGTAAGGGTTCATCGTTCCCATATCATCAATGCAGGATTTGTAAAATCTTACCATAAAAGTGGAACTGTGATGCTTTCAGATGATACAGAAATTGAGGTTTCAGGTAGTTTTAAAGATAATTTCCTGAAAGTATTTTCTTAGATTTTATTGTTCCTTAACAGTTTAAAGGCATTATTTTTGAAGTTTTCACTGCAATCACGTAAAATATTCCAATTATGAAAACTTTTCAGAAAATTGCTGTTCCTGTCACGTTAGGTGTTCTGGGACTGATTATTTACCGTTCCTGTTCTGCCGGAATTCCCAAAGGAGCAGTGGCGGTCAACAATTTTGATGCTAAAAAATATCTCGGAAGATGGTACGAAGTTGCCCGTTTTGATTACAGGTTCGAGAAAAATATGGATAATGTCACTGCCGAATATTCTGAAAATCCCAACGGTTCTATCCGTGTTGTTAATAAAGGCTACGACTACGTTAAAAAAGAATGGAAAGAATCTGTAGGAGAAGCCCAATTTGTAAAAAACAAAACCGAAGCCCGTCTTAAGGTTTCATTTTTCAAACCGGTCTGGGCTGGCTATAATGTTATTGATATTGACGAAGATTACCAATATACCCTGGTTGCAGGAAGCAGTTTAAAATACTTATGGATCCTTTCCCGTACAACAACCATTCCTGAAAGCATGAGGCAGCGTTTCATTGAAAAAGCTAAAAAGATTGGCTATAATACAGATGAACTTATTTGGGTAAAGCATAATCAGTAATGTGAGAGCTAGGAATCAAGAAACAGGACACTATATTCAAGAACCAAGGTTTTAGGCGAAACTCTCAAGCCAGTAACCTGAAATTTAGCTTCCGGAAAACTCCTTCCATTCCTCAAAACGCTGGTCAATAACAGGTTTTATAAGATCATAGTTTTCATACGTGTTTTCTACATGATAGAAAGACTCATATTCAAAATCATTTTCTTCCGCTTTTTTGTCAAAAGTTTCCGAATAATCATCTGTAAACGAATTGAATTTCTTCCCAAAAACCGTGTCATCATTATAATAAGCCTGTGCAAAACCATTACCAGGATCATTCAGATCATATTCGCTGAATTTTTCATCACATACATCAATCAGGAATTCTGCTCCTGTCATCTCCCGTCTTTTTACGCTTTGTATTTCGTCCCGGGAATCTTCAGTCAGCTCTTCCGATAAAAGATCGTTGTTGATGCACCAGGTCAGAAACATTCCAATGTGAGTAGCTGCATTTTCATCAGGTAAATTTTCCGGATATTCTCCGCCATAGTGCCAGGAAGCATCATCATATTTTGCCATCGTCGAATAATTATAGCTTTAAACAGTATCAGCCAAAGATAGAAAAAATCATTTTATGTTGTCGCAGCCATAGATTTTTACGTCATTTGCAGGACATTTTCTTTCAAGAATTATATATGGAAAAAGCTGTTCTGATTACTATCGGTGATGAAATCCTTTCCGGAAACACCGTTGATACCAATTCTAATTTTATTGCCACAGAGCTTAAAAATATAGGCATACAGGTTACACAGATCTTCACAATATCAGATGAAATTGATATCATTAAAAATACTTTAAGCGCTGCTTTCGAACTTGGCGATCTGATTATCACTACAGGTGGTTTGGGGCCGACAAGAGATGATAAGACAAAAAAGGCACTGACGGAATTTTTCAATGACGAAATTGCTTTGGATGAGGTCACGTTCAACCACCTTAAAAATTATATGGAAAGGCGCGGGCGTCTGGATATCCTTGAAAGAAACAAAGAGCAGGCTTTTGTTCCCTCAAAATCTGTTGTTTTTCAAAACCACTTTGGAACTGCACCATGTATGATGATGGAGCAGGACGGGAAATTATGTTTCAGCCTTCCGGGTGTTCCTTATGAAGTAAAGCCGTTGATCAGGGATCAAATTGTACCTTATTTAAAAGAAAAGTTCAATCTTTACTATATCCATACAAGAATAGTTTCTGTGGTGGGAATCCCCGAGAGCATTCTTGCAGATATTATTGAAGACTGGGAACTTTCCCTTCCTACAAATATCGCATTGTCTTATCTGCCGGTAGGGACGCGTGTAAAACTGAGACTGACTGCCTCAGGAGATAATGAAGCGGCCTTGAAACAGCAGGCAGAAGACGAAATCCAGAAACTTCTTCCTTTGGTAGAAGGCCATGTGATTGCAGTAACGGAAGATAAAATAGAAAAGATCCTGGCAGAAATCCTTACAGAAAGAAAACTGACGATTTCCACAGCAGAAAGCTGCACCGGAGGTGAATTAGCAAAAATGATCACATCCAATTCCGGAAGCTCTAAATATTTTCTTGGCGGAATTGTACCCTACGCTACAGAAAAGAAAATAGAGATTTTAAAAATTTCTAAAGAAACCGTAGATCAGTTTACAGTTGTAAGTGAACAGGTGGCCAGTGAAATGGCAGCAGGTTGCCAAAAATTATTTGGTGCTAATATTTCCCTGTCAACAACAGGGGTTGCAGGTCCGGACAGAGGAGAGGACGGTAAAGAAGTAGGAACAGTTTTTTATACCATACGGATCAATGAAAAAGAAGTCACTTCAAAACTCTACATGCCTCATCTGGATAGGCTTGATTTCATGAATTTCGTTTCCCAGAAGATCATCCAGGATCTGGTGAGCTTATTAATTTCGGAATAATTTTTAATTATCCGGAAGGAAAAGAATCAATATTTATAAGTGCCAATTTTTTATTGAAAAGAATTGTAACGGATTATGAAAATAACAGACATATACTATAAATTGCTATCATAATGAAAAAACTAACGCTATCTTTGTTTTTACTGACCGGGATTTGTTCGTTAAATACAGTGAACGGACAGGCAAAAGCCGTAAAAACAGTGGTTAACAGCACAGATAAAGGCTTGGACATTAGTCTTATGGATACTTCCGTACGTCCACAGGATGATTTTTATAACTACGTAAGCGGAACTTGGATGAAAACAGCCAAAATTCCGTCTGATAAGCCAACCTGGGGAAGCTTCAACAAACTGGCTGAAGATACAGACAATAACTCAATGACTATTCTGAACTCTCTTCTGAAAGATAAATTTGCTGACGGAAGCGAAGGTAAGAAGATCCAGGATCTGTATGCTACCTATATGAATATGGAGAAGAGAAATGCAGATGGAATCAAGCCTATTCAAGATAATCTGAATAAAATTGACGCGATCAAAAATCTGGCTGACCTTCAGAACTACCTGACTTCTGTAACTAAAGACGGAGAAAATACTTTGTACGGATGGGGTGTTGATGCAGATCTTAAAGATTCTAAAATGAATGGGGTTTACTTAGGTAATGCTTCTTTGGGACTAGGAAGAGATTATTATCAGAAAGTAAACGAAAAAAATACAGAAGCTCTTGCTGAATATCATAAATATGTAGCTTCCATGCTTAAGGAGTTAGGTTATAAAAATGCTGATGCAGCGGCAAAAGGAATCGTTGATTATGAAAAAAGCATTGCAAAAACTTATCTTACCAACGAACAGAGCCGTGATAATACACTGCAGTATAACCCAAAAACAATGGCTGAGCTTTCAACATTGGTAAAAGGTGTTGATATCCCTGCTTACCTTAAAAAAGTAGGAGTAACTACAGATAAAGTAATCATCGGAGAAATAGGATATTACAAAGAATTTGATAAATTGGTGACTGCTCAGAACCTTCCTGTGATCAAGGATTATTTAAAATTCCACATGATCCACGGAAGCGCGGCTTACTTAAGTGAAAAATTAGGTAACATGAGATTTGACTTCTATGGTAAATACCTAAGAGGTCAGCAGGAGCAGAGAGCATTGAACAAAAGAGGTTTCGAATTGATCAATGGTACGCTTGGTGAAGCTTTCGGTAAATTATATGTTGAAAAATACTTCCCGGCTGAAGCAAAAGCACAGATGGTAGAATTGATCGACTATTTGAAGAAAAGCTTTGCAGTTCACATCAACAATTTAGCGTGGATGTCTACTACAACGAAGGAAAAAGCAATGAACAAACTGAACAAGTTTACCGTAAAAGTTGCTTACCCGGATAAATGGAAAGACTATTCAAAATTAGATATCGTTTCTGAAGCTAAAGGTGGGAATCTATATAGCAATCTTCAGAATATTACCGAATGGCAGTATAATAAAGATTTAGCAAAAATCGGTAAAGCTGTGGATAAAACAGAATGGGGTATGACGCCGCAAACGGTAAATGCTTACTATAACCCGGTTAACAACGAGATCGTTTTCCCTGCTGCAATCCTTCAGCCGCCTTTCTTCAATCCTAAAGCTGATGCTGCCGTTAACTTCGGAGGTATCGGTGCTGTTATCGGTCATGAAATGAGCCATGGGTTTGATGATTCAGGAGCACAGTTTGATGCGGACGGAAACCTGGTAGACTGGTGGACACCGGCAGATAAAGCAAACTTCGAGAAAGCAACAAAAGCTCTTGCTGCGCAGTATGACAAATATGAGCCGGTAAAAGGAACTTTCGTAAACGGTACTTTCACAAACGGTGAAAATATCGCTGACTTAGGAGGAGTAAATATCGCTTACGATGCCCTTCAGATGTATTTAAAAGATAAAGGAAATCCAGGGAAAATCAGCGGATTCAGCCAGGATCAGAGGTTCTTCCTGAGCTGGGCAACTGTTTGGAGAACTTTATCCAGTGAAAAATATATGGTGAACCAGGTAAAAACTGACCCGCATTCTCCGGGATATTTCAGAAGCTTCGGTCCACTCATCAATGTTGATGCCTTCTACAATGCATTTGACGTGAAAAAAGGAGACAAGCTTTATAAAGAACCTGCAGACAGAATCAAAATCTGGTAAAAAACACCAAAAAATAGTAAAACCGCTCAGCAATGAGCGGTTTTTGTTTTAAAAAAGGCTATATCATATAGTTTATTACACGACGTGTTCTGTCGCTACACTCTTATATCTTTGATTTCAGAAGTTCTTGCAAGAATATTGTTTAATGTTACTAATTAAAATTTAACAAAAATGAATACAATTGAAATTAATGATCCTTACATAGGGGAGTGGACAACTTTTATAGAAACGGATAGAACATATAATGGCGATGCTATTACGGATGCATATTGTGATGATATTCTTTATAAAAAGGTAGGAAATGTTTATTACAGAAGAGTTTTGGAAGACAGCCGGGTAGATATAAGATGGTTTGGAGCGCTACCGGATGGTATCACAGATTGCTCAGATGCAATTCAGCAGGCTTTTATTTCAGCAGATCAATTTAAATTATCAGTTACTTCAGGTAAAGGCACTTATCTTATCACTAAAACAATTTATATTCCACAGAACCCTGATTTGGCTTTTTTGTCTAAAACGTATGATTTTAACGAATCTGTGTTTTTGATACAATCTGATTTTACTGTGTTTGAGTCAGGATATTATGATCAGGGAGAATTGGTCAGTGCAATAGGGGAACCTAATGATACTAATAATTGTTTTGGTATTAAATTTGGAAATTTTTCCTTGTTGACAACTTTGTATAATGTTACTTCTCCGGCTTTGGTTATAAAAGACTGGCATCAGGGCTGTGAATTATCTAATATTTCCTCTCAAAAATTTTCAACTTTGCTGAAATCGATCAATAACTATTATACAGTTTTTGACGATTTAAGGACAACTCACCAAAATGAAGCAAGAATAGGCGAACGTTTTATCTTTTTAGGAGATATTAACTTAAATGTTTTCCGTGCATTGGTGGCTGCAAATTCTTTAGTTGGTTATAAGTTTGACGGACCCTTAAGAGCTTGCCATTTTGATGCAATTTCTGTAGAAGGAGTTACAACAGGTATTCAGTTTAATTCTGAAGTTAATAACTGTTCAATTGTTAATTCATACATAGAAGGTTTTGAAAAAGCATTTGAATTTAAAAGTTATATAGATAATTTTACCATAGATAATAATTATATTAATTTTCTAAGTAGACCAGCTTCTAAACTTATAAGCTACGTTGGTCTACCTATAAATAATATTCACTTACTTCCAAGCAATATTTTTGTTCATATGTTAGGGTATAATCAATTATTCGAAAATACTGAAAATGATTATGGCTATGGAATAGAAATTGGGTTGAATACAAGCTATGGAAGTTCCATAAATAATTTTTTATTAAATGACTTTGGGGCTAATTATAATTTAAATGGTAAAATAAGATTTCCAACCTACTTAGCCAATATTCAAAATGCAAAAGGGTTGATTTCGGGAAACTACTCAGGACAGTATACCCGCGGATATGATGGAGCCTCTGGCTTTGAAGTAAACTCGTCACAACCTAATTTAGTACACCTTAAAACTAAAATTAAGCATACATGGACTCAAATTGTATATGTCAATTTACAAGTATATGTAGGTTCAGTGGTAAAGTATTATAGGGGATTTTTTATAGGAAATGTATTCTATGAATTTGGAAGTAGTGGAATATCTGTTACCACAGGACTGGAATCTATTGTTAATTCTGATGGCTTTATTGATATACAAGGAGGCAGCTATGAAAGTGGAGATATCATTAGTGTAAAAGGTGAAGTACGTTTAATTTAAAGGATATTATATTAAGTCAATTAAACCTGGGTAAAATAGTTATTCAGGTTTATTTATTTGATAATCATATATTAAAAGTGTTGAAATAAACTAAATAAGGATTGACATAATTTCGTATATTTGGTAAGTTTGTGACCATCAAAAATTATCTTTAATGAAAAAGCTAAATATTGGAATACTTGCCCTTTCCGGCATTGTATTTTTAAACTCATGCGGAACGGCTAAAACTGCCGGAACGGAAACCAAAAATGAAACTACGGTTGCCGTTGCAGAATCTGTGAAAGAAGAAGTAAAAGAAGAGGGAATCAATTTATCTTATATGGATAAAAGTGTTCGCCCGCAGGATGACTTTTTTAGCTATGTGAACGGAAATTGGGTGAAAACTACCCAGATTCCTTCAGATAAAGCGAGCTGGGGTTCTTTCAATGCGTTGAGGGAAAATGTAGATGATGCTTCTCTGGATATCTTAAATAAAATTTTATCCGAAACTTATTCCGAAGGATCCGAAGGACAGAAGATCCAGAATTTGTACGCGTCTTTCATGGATGTAAGCAAAAGAAATGCAGATGGATTAACCCCTATTAAAGGAGATCTGGCAAAAATTGAGGCGATCAAAAATCTTAATGATCTGCAGAAATACCTTCTTGAAGCTACAAAATTAGGCGATAATTCTTTCTATGGATGGAGAGTAGGTGCAGATATGAAGAATTCTAAAATGAATGCCGTATATCTTGGCGGTCCCGATCTTGGACTAGGAAGAGACTACTATCAGAAAGTAAATGAGGCCAATACTAAAACTTTGGCAGAATATCAGACTTATGTAGGAAAATTATTCGGAGTTTTAGGAAATAAAAATGCAGATCAGGCTGCGCAGAATGTAGTGACATTTGAAAAACAGCTTGCCAATTATCTACTGACTCTGGAGCAGAACAGAGATGCCAATCTGAGATACAATCCAAAAAATGTGACTGAGCTTTCAGGACTGGTAAAAAACGTTAACTTGGCTAAATACCTGAAAGATGCAGGGGTAAATACAGATAAAGTAATCATTGGAGAGCTGAAATATTACCAGAACATGGATCAGTTCATTACCGAAAAGAATCTTCCTCTGCTAAAAGATTACCTGAAATATCACCTGATTAACGGTAATGCAAGCAATCTTGATGATAAGCTTGAGCAGATCAGATTTGATTTCTATTCAAAATATCTTCAGGGCCAGAAAGAACAGCGTCCAATGGACAAAAGAGGGCTTAGTCTTGTGAATGGAGTTCTTGGTGAAGCTTTTGGAAAATTATATGTTGAAAAATATTTTACTCCTGAAGCAAAAGCCCAGATGGAGATGTATATTGATTATATTTTAAAATCATTCAAAACCCATATCAATGATATGGACTGGATGTCTCCTGCAACTAAAGTGAAAGCTCAGGAGAAATTATCTAAATTCACTGTAAAGATCGCTTATCCGGATAAATGGAAAGATTATACCCAATTGAAAGTAGAATCTCCAAAACAGGGGGCAACCCTATATTCCAATCTTCAGAATGTATCTGCATGGCAGTATCAGAGAAGTCTTGATAAAGTAGGAAAACCGGTTGACAAAACAGAATGGGGGATGTCTCCCCAAACTGTAAATGCTTATTACAGCGGATCAAACAACGAGATCGTTTTCCCTGCGGCTATTCTTCAGCCTCCTTTCTATAATCCAAAAGCTGATGCTGCAGTAAACTTTGGCGGTATCGGAGCTGTTATCGGGCACGAGATCTCTCACGGATTTGATGACAGCGGTTCACGTTTTGACGGTGACGGAAACCTTAACAACTGGTGGACAGATGAAGACCGTAAGAACTTTGATGCAAAAGTAGGGCAGCTAGCTACTCAGTACAGCGCTTACGAACCGGTAAAAGGAAGCTTTGTGAACGGTAAATTTACAAGCGGTGAAAATATCGGTGACCTTGGTGGAGTAGCAGTAGCTTACGATGCTCTTCAGATGTATCTTAAAGACAAAGGAAATCCTGGAAAAATAAGTGGATTTACACAGGATCAGAGATTCTTCATGAGCTGGGCAACCGTGTGGAGAACGAAATCTACCGACCAGTATATGATCAACCAGGTAAAAACCGATCCGCATTCTCCTGGAGTGTTCAGGGCATTTGGGCCGCTGGTCAATCAGGATGCATTCCATAAGGCATTTGATATAAAACCTGGGGACAAAATGTATAAAGCGCCTCAGGACAGAATAAAAATTTGGTAGAATAACCAAAAATTGTTAGAAAAGAAAGAATCCATCCCATTAAACGTGGGGTGGGTTCTCTTTTTTAATAGGCTTTCTTATGATTCCGGAGAACAAAATTTATTCCGGTTTCAATAATGTCTCCCATGGTTTTACAATACTTGAAATTTACATCATAGGTAAGTTTTTGCAAAGCTGTTTTAAGCTCTATCACATTGGCTTCCGGTGCAATATCTTCTTGCTTCATAATAGAAATAAGTTCACTGAATCTGTTTTTGCTGCTGGTCACTCTTTTTACAATTTGTGAACGTACTTCTTTACGATACTGTTCTATAGAATTAGGCTTCAGTTTTTCCAATACCATGTTAACCATTGCGCTGTTTTCTTTGAAATACTGGGGAAGGTAGACTTTCAAATTTCCTTCATAGCTTTGCTGATCAAAATCGATGGGACGAATTCTGTAAATAACCTGATCGAAATCGTGAATAGGAATAATAACATAATTATAAGAGCGCATGTCACCCAGTAGCCCAATGAGGCAACGTTCATTGAATTTTACAAATTCCTTGGAAATCTGTGCTTTTTCCAATTCTGTACAGTTGAATAAATGTTTCTGGATAAAAATATCTCCGGGAATTCCTAAGATATGCTCTTCTATCAAAGTGTTTTTATAAATTAGAAAATTAACTCGGTTGGGAGAAAGCAGGTCTTCAATTTCCAGCCCATATATACGTGAAGCATCAGCCTGTTTAATATAAAAATTAGTATGATTGTCGTTTAGGATATTTCTCACCCGAATTCGAAAAGGTTTAGAGTTTCCGAAGGTGCAAAAATCGATGGTATCCACTTTCAGATAAGGTAAAGTAGCCTCGTCTCCATCGGAATGAAGAAGGGTGTAAATCTTATTTAAATTAGCCTCTATTTCTTTAAATTCATGTTCAGGATACAGTACACCAAGCCACAAGGTATCTTTCCCTTCCTTATCCAGAATATTTACACTGTCGCTGAATCTCAGCAGGTCTTCATATAAAAACTGAATCTTAGTCGTTCTGTTATGTTTTTCCAAATACTGATTCAATGCTTCCGAAACCGGATATATTGGTTTTCTAAACGCGATCTTTACATCTTTCATTACTCTGTTACTTTGTTTAAATATAAAGAATATTTTATCCTCACATTGGAGGAATTCTTATTTTAACATGTAGTTGATACTTTTTTATAAATGCAGAGCATACAAAGATTTATTTTCATCTTCCCATAGCTTATTTTATTTATTTTTCATAGTTTAGTGATATCGTAAAGTAATGATTTTACGTTATATATAAATTAGGTTAAATTAAATATTTCAAGAAAAATCTTTACAAAATTTTGTATGTTACAGTTTTTTTTTAAATTTAAACATTGGATTGGTAATTTATTTGATTCATCAGTAAATTACTCAAAGACAGATCCAAACCAAAATCAGAAATCTCAAAATAACAATAATATGGCAATGTTTAATTATGGTGTTGGCGGCAACGAGGTAAAAGTAGACGCTAATGAAGCTATTCAGGAAATACAGGAAAACAAATCGCTGATAGTGAGCCAGCTTACTACAGAAGAATCTTATACCCCTGAAATTGTAACAGGATTAAAAACCGTGGACGACGTCTTCAGACATTTTCAACCATCCGTAGCTGTACAGCACGAAACGGAAGATGGTAGTGTAGTAGAAGAGGAATTCCGTTTTCAGAATCTTGCAGACTTTACACCCAAAAATCTTACTCAAAAATCAGACTATTTACAGCAGCTTAGCATGGAACAGGAGCAGTACAATAAGATTGTACGCCAGCTGAAGACCAATAAAATTCTGCGTAATATGCTTGAGAATGACCAGACCAGAGCTGCATTCATCGAAGTATTGAAAGATGTGGCACAAGAACTTGAAAAATAATTATTTACACTAAATCAAATCATGGATAGCAAATTACAGGCACAAGAAAGCCAACAGCAGGGTCAGCAACAACACTCAGGGCAGCCGAAAGGCAACCCGCTTGCAGAGCTTAATAAAATAGGAGGTTTTGGCTTTGTTGAATCCGTTGTAGACGGTATCGCCAATATGAACCCGACAAGAAAAGCCAGAAAAGAAATTTTCCTGACAGACAACAATAAATCAGACGAAAGAAAAGAGCTCCTTCAAAAAATAAACCTTTGGGTGAGTCTTTTGGAAGGAAACGAATCTGCAGATCAAATGGCAGACACCTGCAAAACCAAAGCGCAGGCTGCAGACCAGAATTTAAAGACCAATCTGAAAAATACACTTGATGCAGTACGTCTGTTGGAAACCAATTACAGAACCGTAGCCCAGTTCTATAAAAATACAGAGTTGGATAAAGTGGATAACGTAAGCATCGTTAATGCAAGCCTTGAGCAGGTTTCAGATCTGGATAATCCTTTGTTCATCGATGCTATTTCCGAAGAATTCAAAAACTATTACGACCGTTTAGATCTTAGAGATAACTATTCTATCCTGGCAATTCCCGGATATTTAGGTTCCAATAAAGTCATTGAAAAATGGGCAAAGATCTGTAACGAAAACAAAGTAATGATGGTAACTGACTTCGCCAACCTGGATAAGCCGGATGACGTAGTAGACTTATTCCACTCTGCAAACCTTACCGGTGGCGAGCTTCACAGAAGTAACGTTATTATGACATGCAACTGGCTTGTAGGTAGAGGAAAAGCTGAAGAAGTAGGAGAAGAGGAGAATGTAGAACTTCCGCCTTCCACTTCACTGGCTGGAAAAATCCACAAAACTTTAATGTCTCAGGTGGCAGCAGGTAAAAAGCATGGTAATATCAATGAAGTAGATGCCGTAAAATTCGAATTGAAGAAAAGTGAAATTTCTCAGTTAGAAAAAATGGGTCTTGTTCCAATGGTGAACGAATATGGTAAGATCATGGCATTCTCTGCAAAAACACTGTTTACAGGAGATAATATTGGTCTTCAGACCTATTCAGTAGTTCGTGTATTCGACTATGTAACTAAAGTTTTACTGGACTTCCTGAACAGAAGAGCTTTTGAAAATTGGAATGCCAAGAATGAAGACGATTTGAGAAGACAGATCGTAACATTCCTTGATAACATCAAAGGACCGGACAAATTGATTGAAAAATTCAAAATTGTTCGTTTCGAGCAGGACAGAGTTAATAAAGACAGAGTATGGCTGGATATCCGTATGACCCCTTATTTTCCTACAAAAAGTTTCGTTATTAAACTGGACGGACACAAAGGAGATGATGGCAATGAATGGGATGCACAATATACTCAGGAATAATAACAACCCAATTTTAAATAACAAAACCGATGCATTTTACATCGGTTTTTTACTGCCAATTCATATGAAAACTAATGTGATCAAAAATAGTTTAAGCTTCTTTCTTCCTGTATTCCTGCTGATTGTATTATCAGGGTGTGAAAAAAAATATCAGGCACCGGATCATTATGCTGTGGATCTTTTTAAAGATGAACGGCAGCAGGGAAAAGCTTATATCATGAATGAAGAAGAGTGCTTTGACGGCAGCGAGCTGGTTATTGCAAGCTCCAATGTCAAACTTGCGGACAGTTCGAAAGGTAGAGGAAAAACATTCTTTCTTTATAAAGTAAGATCCGGAAAAGTATTGAAAACAATAAGAGATTCAGTGATGGATTATCCGTTCATGTTTCTTTCTGATCAAAAACTGAAACTTAAACCAGATTCAGTCTACCTTTACCTGAAAAAGCTTGAAGGCTACCGGTTTATTGCTGCAGAAAGAAATCTAAAATATCAATGGCTGAAAGCAGCTCCCGTATACTCTGTTAAAAAGGATAAATAATTTTATCTTTGCAGGACGGAAATTTTATCTGTTACATTTATAATCAATAGAATAATTATAAAATAGTTGCAGCTAAAAACTCCTTCAAATCATTTTTAAACAGCAACGGTTTTTGGAAAAAGATAATAAAAGTTCAGAATTTCGTCATATTGGAAATAAATTACTGAACTGGTACAGTAAAAATGCAAGAGATCTGCCTTTCAGACAGACAAAAGATCCTTATAAAATCTGGATCTGCGAAATTGTTTTTCAGCAGACAAGGATCAGCCAGGGACTCAATCATTACAATAACTTCATTAAAAGATTTCCGGATGTAAAGACCTTGGCTGATGCGGAAGAAAATGAAGTGCTGCTCTATTGGAAAGGACTCGGGTATTATTCAAGGGCCATTAATATCCATAAGGCTTCACAACAGATCATGAACGATTATCATGGTATTTTCCCCGCAGATTATGAAGAAATTTTAAAATTAAAAGGAGTAGGGAAGTACACTGCGGCGGCGGTATCTAGCATCTGCTTTGGTGGTAAAACGCCGGCTGTAGACGGTAATTTTTACAGAGTTTTGAGCCGTATTTTTGCGGACGATTTTGATATTTCCAATTCAAGAGCCTTTGCTTATTTCTCCCAGCTTGCGGCATTGGTGATGCCCGAAAATGTAGGCGATTTTAACCAGGCTATGATGGACCTCGGGTCAGAAATCTGTAAGCCTAAAAATCCTCTCTGTGGTGAATGTCCTGTAAATGATGACTGTCTTGCGTTTTCCATGCAAAAAATATCAGATTATCCTGTAAAAACAAAAAAGACCAAAACAGAAGATCTTGCCCTGAAATATTATTTTGTGCACAGAAACGGACAGTTCCTGATCCGGCAGAGAAAAGACGATTTCATCTGGAAAAAATTATTTGAATTTCCACCGGTAATTTCTGCAGAACTGGAACCCTTTATCAGGAATGTAAAAACCATCGCCCATAAGCTTACCCATAAGAATCTCACCATTGAAATTTCAAGTGTTGAGGTTGATTCAGAAGTGGTTTGGAATAGTTTTATAGCCGAAAATCAGTACATCATTACAGACTTTGAAGCGTCTCATGATAAATCTTTTCCCAAGCCTTTGGAAAACTACATCCAAAACTCACTGAAAGACTGAAATTTGTCCCCCAAAATCTAAAATCTAATTTGTACTTTTGCAAAATGATAAAAAACGTCATTTTTATTTTTGTATCACTGCTTTTAATTTCATGCGGAAAGGATCATGTTCCAAAACCTTACGGAGAACTTCGTCTCGAGTATCCGGCGCCGAAATATCAGAAGTTTGAGAATAACTGTGCCTATACTTTCGAATATTCAGACTTTGCATCGATTTCTGATGCTAAAAAGCCGTGTTGGTATTATATCAATTACCCCAAAATGAAGGCCAAGATCTTTGTGACCTACTATCCGATACAGAATGACTTTGCCGATCATATCAAAGAAGCTGAAAAAATGGTCTATGAGCATACCATTAAAGCAAGTTCCATAGAAACCAAATCATTCGAATATCCGGGAAAAAAAGTATACGGAAATTTCTATGAACTGAAGGGACAGAGCGCTTCCAATCTTCAATTTTACATTACAGACAGCACAAAACATTTTGTGACTGCTTACTTATACTTTAATACAAGGCCGAAACCTGATTCTTTGGCCCCGGCAGTGAACTATATCAAAAATGATATGAAACACCTGCTCGACACTTTTGAATGGAAAAATAATTGACTTTAAAATACATTGAAAAATATATGAAACTTTTAGTTGTAGGAAGCGTTGCATTTGATGCAATCGAAACGCCATTTGGTAAAACTGATAAAATCTTAGGAGGTGCAGCTACTTATATTAGCATCACTTCATCTGTTTTAGGCGTTAAATCTGGTATTGTTTCCGTTGTCGGAGGAGATTTCCCACAGGAACACCTTGATATGTTCACAGACAGAGATATAAATATTGAAGGAATTGAGATTGTAAAAGAAGGAAAAACATTCTTCTGGTCCGGGAAATATCATAATGATCTGAATACCAGAGATACTTTGGCTACAGAAGTGAATGTTTTGGAGAACTTTGATCCGAAAATTCCGGATTCTATGCAGGATGCAGAGATTCTTCTGCTTGGGAACCTACACCCTGGCGTTCAGCTGTCCGTATTGGAAAAAATGAACAAGCGTCCAAAACTTGTTATTCTTGATACCATGAACTTCTGGATGGATTCAGCATGGGATATTCTGATGGATATGATTGCTAAAACAGATGTTATTACCATCAATGATGAAGAGGCAAGACAGCTTTCAGGAGAATATTCTTTAGTAAAAGCTGCTAAAAAGATCCATACCATGGGCCCTGACTATGTAATCATTAAAAAAGGAGAGCACGGAGCTTTACTTTTCCACGACAATAAAGTATTCGCTATTCCTGCGCTTCCGCTGGAAGAGGTTTTCGATCCAACCGGAGCCGGAGACACTTTTGCAGGTGGTTTTGCAGCTTATCTTGCTAAAAAAGGGAAGTTTGATTTCGAGACCATGAAGTCTGCTTTGATCGTAGGTTCAGCTATGGCTTCCTTCACTGTTGAGAAATTCGGAACAGAAAGAATTCAGGAAGTAAATGAAGCGGATATGTTCAGCAGATTGAGACAATTCAAAGAATTAACGACATTCGATGTCGAACTGCAATAAATAAGTCTTTTTAAGAAATATTTATAATAAAAAATTTAGACTAATTCGTTAAGTATTCTAAATTTGCAACTTGTTTAAAATAGTAAAATGACAAATAAACTAAAAATCACTTTTCTTCTTGGGATTTTCATGATGATATTCTCTTCAAACATGAATGCTCAGCTAAAACCCGGAGAATTAGTGGATGGTATTGCTGCTGTTATCGGGGATGAAATTGTATTGGAATCGGATGTGAATGAGCAGATGAACTATGCCAAACAACAGGGAGCCTCTGAAACTGACAAATGTGACTTCCTTGAAAACCTCATCAGCAACAAGCTTCTTGTATACGAAGCTAAAAAGGATACATTAATTGAAAACCGTTCTGCTGCCATTAAAGAGCAGGCCAATGCAAAATACCGTCAATTGCTTTCCCAGTTTCCGGACGAAAAAACAATGCTTGCAGCCTATAAGTTCAGAAATGGGTATGAAATGAAAAACGCTATTGAAAAGATTGATGTAGACCAATACTACGGACAGGCAAAATATCAGCGTATCACAGAAAAGGCGGACGTAACTCCAAATGAGGTTACAGACTTCTATAACCTGTACAAAATGCAGCTTCCAGAAGTAAAGGATGAGATCTCTTTAGCGCAGATCATGGTATATCCTAAACTTACAGAAGCACATAAAGAGGACCTTATCAAAAGATTAAATAAAATCAAGCAGGATATTGCTGCCGGAGAAACTTTTGAAAGCCAGGCAAGAATTTACTCTGAAGACGAGGGATCTGCTGCGAATGGTGGACTTTATAAAAATATATCCAAAGGCCAGATGGTAAAGCCGTTTGAAGCAGCTGCACTGAACCTTCAGGAAAATGAGATTTCGGAACCTATTGAATCTGAGTTCGGATACCATATTATACAGTTGATCAAAAAATCAGGGAAAGTATATGATGCAAGACACATCCTTTTAAAAGCTACCCCTACTGACGATGAGATGAAAACAGCAAAAGCAAGATTAGACAGTATCAAAGGTCTTATTATTGCCGGAAAAATAACATTTAAGGATGCTGCATTTAAATTTTCAGAAGATAAAAAAACGAAATTCAACGCAGGAATTATTTCAGGGGCAGACGGTTCTGATAAAATTGAAAGAGAAAGTATTCCCGGATCTATCACTTATGAATTGGCAGGTTTGAACAAAGGAGATATTACCAACCCTTTTGAAGATGAAGACAATAAGAGAAAAGTAATAAAGATCATCAAATTAGAAGATGTTATTCCTGCCCACCAGATCACACTGGAAACAGATTATAACAGAATCAAGCAGATGGCGCTCAATAAAAAGCGTAATGAAATGATTGAGAAGTTTGTTAACTCTAAACTGCCGACAACCTTTATATCAATTGACGGACGTTATGATACCTGTAAATTCAAAGCCAACTGGAAAAAAGAATCGATCAAAAAATAAATACAAAGCCTTCAGAATTTCTGAAGGTTTTTTTATACCGAAAAGTCAAGATATTTCCTTTAGAAACCACGTTTTTTATTATTTTTACGCATGAGCAATTTTATAGATTTCAATTCAGCAAAAAAGCTTCAGGAAATGAAGACAGATCAAAATAGAATTACAGAGCTTTTTAATATACAATATCCTATTATTCAGGCAGGAATGATCTGGCATTCAGGATGGAGATTGGCTTCGGCAGTTTCCAACTGTGGCGGGTTAGGCATCATAGGAGCGGGAAGCATGTACCCTGATATCCTGAGAGAAAATATTCAGAAATGTAAATTGGCTACAGATAAGCCTTTTGGCGTTAATGTGCCTATGCTGTATCCCAACCTTGAAGAGATCATTCAGATCATTCTGGAAGAGGGTGTAAAGATTGTTTTTACTTCAGCTGGAAATCCTAAAACCTATACAGAGACCCTTCAAAAAGAAGGAATAAAAGTTGCCCACGTTGTTTCATCTACCAAATTTGCTGTAAAATGCGAAGAAGCAGGAGTAGATGCTGTGGTGGCCGAAGGCTTTGAGGCAGGAGGGCATAACGGAAGAGACGAGACCACGACTTTCTGTCTGATTCCGAACGTAAAGAGACATATTTCCAAACCATTGATTGCTGCAGGAGGAATTGCACTGGGGTCCCAGATGAAAGCTGCCATGATCCTTGGTGCAGACGGTGTACAGATTGGTTCCCGGTTCGCTGCTACCGTCGAGGCAAGTGCCCATGAAAGCTGGAAAAAGAAAATTACAGAACTGAATGAAGGCGATACTCATCTTACTTTGAAAGAGCTGGCACCTGTAAGGATGGTGAAAAACAAATTTTTTGATGAGCTTGAAGAAATCTACCAGTCAGGAAGAGATAAAGAAGCTTTAATAGCTTCATTGGGACGTGCAAGAGCAAAACGAGGAATGTTTGAAGGAGATATGGAAGACGGAGAGCTGGAAATAGGGCAGGTTTCTGCTTTAATCAATGATATATTGCCGGTAGAAACTGTTTTCAGGAATTTATTGAAAGAGTTTGAAGATGCAAAAGTGCCAAGTTTATAGAATCTTAATGAATGGAAGAAAGAATAATTGAAGTAAGAAATCAGAAACTTTATATAACATACAACAATGCATTCGAGGGGAAACCTTTTATCATTTTCCTTCACGATTCCTTAGGCTGTACCCAACTTTGGCGAGATTTACCCACCAAAATATCTGAAATTACAACCTGCAATGTTCTGGTGTATGACAGATTGGGTTATGGAAAATCCGGACCAATGCTTACTTATGAAAGGCCGGTTAATTATATGGAACTTGAAGCAGATCTGTTGAACGATTTGCTGACAGAGCTTAATATAAAAAATGCTGTTCTATTCGGACACAGTGACGGTGGGACAATTGCGCTGATCACTGCTGCTAAATATCCGGAAAAAATACAGGCTGTAATCTGTGAAGCAGGTCACATTTTTGTAGAAGATGCTACATTAAAGGGTGTTTATGACGCTTGGGAAGCATACAAGACAACCAATCTTGCCGAACGTCTTGCCAAATATCATGGAGACAAGGTAGAAATGCTTTTCAGGGCCTGGACAGAAACCTGGACCCGTGAATACTTTAGAAGCTGGAATATTGAATATCTTTTAAAAGACATTCAATGCCCCTTACTTTTCATTCAAGGGGATGCTGACGAATATGGTACTCTGGAGCAGGTGGAAAAAACAGTTTCTCAGGTAAGTGGCCTGGCAGAGAAATATATCATTCCGGGAATTGGGCATACGCCGCATAAAGACGTTCCGGAACTTGTTTTGAGTAAGGTATCAGAATTTATAGAAAAAATATAACTGTAAGCATAATCAGTAATAAGAGCATCTTGTGTTACAAGGTGCTTTTTTATATTCAATCAGGTAATTAAACAATATCTGAATTTAAATTGACTTTCTATATTTCCTGTACAAATAATTTTCCATGTGTATAAAAATATACATATTTCGACAGGTCTGAATTTATTTTCAACTGTTTTTGAGGTAGCTTGTATATTAATATATGTACACGTTTTAACGAAAATAAAAAATTGAATAATTTAATTCCGGATAAATTTTAAATCCATTATTTTAAAATTATTAACCTTTTTAATTTTGATTTTCCTGAATATTAAGGCTGGTTCCGTTCTGCTTTTCAATAAAAAAATTACATAAAGATTACAAATAAAATCACATATTCGTGATATTTTATTTCTATTTTTAAATATCAAACAGCGATACAGAAGTTTCAGAAAATAAAATTTGATAAAAGAATCCCTAACAAGGAAATTCAGAATTTCCCCTTTGTTATTAGGATGGATGAGTTGTGTTTGAATGAATGGTTTAATGTTGGAGATACGGCAAAGCCGCATCTCCTTTATTTATAACAGCTGAATTTCTGCTGCGATGTTTTCTCTTGCCTGCTGCTCATATTTGCCCCTGAAATGTTCCGTTTTGAAAATATTTTCAAGTTCCAGGAAATGTTTCAATACCTTTTTTCTCCCCGGTTTGTAGAGAAGATCGGGATATAAAGCATATTCTTTTCTGATTTTCCGGGTATAATCAAAATAGGTCGCAGAGTCTTTTCCCAGAATAGAAAGATCTGCATCCAGAAGATAATCCGTATCCGGAGCATTTGATTTTTCATGAGATTTTGTTGCTAAAATCTGAGCTTCTATCTTTGAAATCATATCTTTATCTATACTCATTTTTTGAAGCTGTTCAACAGCGTATGAGGCACTTTTCTCTTCATTGTATTTTGAAGATGCATCATAAATAACATCGTGGTAAAAAACAGAGAACGAAATGATACTATAATTTTGAATATGTTCTTTGACACTTTCCAGTTCCAGAAACATATTTTCCAGATGCATAAGATTATGATAATGCCTGCTTTTTCCGGAATATTTTTTTTCAATTTCCTGCCACAGATTTTGAATAAGAACAGGGTCTGCTGTAAAATGAAGGCAAAGATCTGAGAATTTTTCTTTCAGGTTCATGGATCAAGATATAAAAAAAGGAACTTTAAAAAGTTCCTTGATTTGCTTCCAATACGGCTTTCAGTTCAGCCCAGCCTCCGCCGTTATAACCGTTCTTCAGGCCTTGACCATTAAGATATTCTAATGCTTTTCCGCTTCTGTTACCACTTCTGCAGAATAAAATCACAGGTTTTTCGATAGACAAGATTTCTTCTTTCCTGTCTTCTACTTCACCAAGAGGAATATTTTTGGCTCCGTCTATATTTCCGTCCATCTCAAGCTCCATTGGCTCACGAACATCAATTAATTCATAATTCCCAGACTGTATAACTTCTATTAAAGACATAATTATGTAATTTAGATTAAAAATAAGAACGAAAATACGCAATTTTTTCCTGAAAAAACTCTTTATCAAAACTTAAATTTTTCCAAAAATGCTTAAAACTTAAGGTTTATCCACTTCTTCAAGAGACGCAGGATTCATAAATTAATCTTAATTTTGCAGAATGGAAATCCTGAATTCCGGTGCCGAAAAACATTCCCAACTTATCAAATCCAAAGCAGAACATTTTGGGTTTCAAAGCTGTGGTATTTCGAAAGCAGGATTTTTAGAAGAAGATGCTCCGAATCTTGAAAAATGGCTTCAAAATAATTTCCATGGTGAAATGAAGTATATGGAGAACCATTTCGACAAAAGGTTGGATCCCAGGCTACTTGTGGAAGGTTCAAAGTCTGTTATTTCACTCTCCTACAATTATTTTCCAAAAGAAGAGATTTCGGCGCTGGAAAATTACAAGATCTCAAAGTATGCTTATGCAGAGGATTACCACGAAGTCGTAAAAGAAATTCTCCGTGAGATGGTTTCAGAACTGCAGGAGGAGATCGGAGAGTTCGGGTTCCGGGTTTTTGTGGATTCTGCACCCGTTCTGGAAAGAAGCTGGGCGAGAAAGTCAGGAATTGGATGGGTAGGAAAAAATGCCAATCTCATTACAAAGCAGAGTGGTTCCTTTTATTTTCTGGCTGAAATTATCTGTGATCTTGAATTAATTCCGGATCATGCCACTGCAGACCATTGTGGGACCTGCAGGAAATGTATTGATGCCTGTCCTACAGATGCTATAGTTTCAGAAAAGATCATCGACGGAAGCCGTTGCATCTCTTATGCAACTATAGAGCTTAAAAACGAAATTCCCGATCATTTTAAAGACAAAATGGAAGATTGGATGTTCGGATGCGATATCTGCCAGGATGTATGTCCCTGGAACAGATTTTCTTCACCCAATCTTCAGAGCAGGTTTGTCCCGAATGAATCTCTTAAAAATTTTAAAAAAGAAGAGTGGAGAGAAATTACCCAGGAAATATTCTCTGAAATCTTCAGGAAATCTCCTGTAAAGAGAACCAAATTTGCAGGTCTGAAACGAAATATTGAATTTTTAGAACGTTCTTCAGATAAGGTTTAGGATAAATTTTTGGTGACAAATCCTTATTTGGAATTCTGATGTTCCAAAGATGAGGAAGATAAATGACCATTCCTTAAGCTGTCAGTCTCAAGGAGGTTAAAGATTTAATTCAGTAAGAATCTCTGAAAAACTTTTCCTAAAAGAAAAATTGACTTTCAGGAGACGAATGTCCCACAGAAAATCAACGTTTTTTTTGTATTCTTTTTGGAGCTGTTTTTACCCGTACTTTAAATCTTTTTTGTGATTTTGTATTTTTACGCATATTTGTGAATATTTCGTAACTAAATTTAATCATTTTTTCGATTAAAACAAATACTTTTACAGAAAATTGAGGATTAAATTTTATTAAAACATGAGTGTGAAAATTGTATTAGTGTATCTCCTGAAAATCCTAGGAATTATTTTGGGAATTGTTGCTCTGTATGTTATCCTGGGACTTTTGCTGCCGCTTATAGAGATTTCTGCGGATAATGATGGACAGACGAAAGATATCCCGATTTATATTTATACCAACGGTGTGCATACAGATATTGTAATGCCTGTAAAAAATGATTTTCAGGATTGGGGAGCAAAAGTTCCGTTTTCCAATACAAGATCAAAAAGCACAGATTACAACTATATAGGAATTGGGTGGGGTGATAAAGGTTTTTATCTGGATACCCCGACATGGGCTGATTTGAAGTTCTCTACTGCATTTAAAGCTGCATTCTGGCTCAGTGATTCCGCCATGCACTGTTCCTATTACAAAACCATGAAAGAAGGCGAAGACTGCAAAATGATCATGATCAGCAGTGATCAATACAGGAATCTCGTGAGATTTATAGAAGATAAATTCGACAGGGATCAGAATGGAAATTTTATCCTGATTCCTACTAATGCTGTTTATGATGTCAACGATGCCTTTTATGATGCCAAAGGAAAATACAGTTTCCTGAATACCTGCAATACCTGGGCAAACGATGCACTGAAAGCTGCGGGACAGAAAGCTGCGTTATGGACACCTTCCGATTTTGGAATTTTCAGACATTATAAATAATTTTTAATGAAGATTTTTGCCGTACTTCTTGCTGTACACCTTGTATTTTCATGTACTAACGAATCTAAAGGAAATCGTCCCGTTGTAGCAGATTCTTCCGTTAAAGAAGAGGACAGGCCCGAAGCGGATCTTTCCAAAATTACAGTTAAAGCCGAAGAAGCTTTGAAATTCTGTGTTTCAAAAAAACTAAATACAGATTTTTGTATTCTGATTGATATGAGCCTTCATTCGGGGATTAAAAGGTTTTTTGTCTGGGATTTTAAAACGAAATCGGTTGTCAAAAGATATCTTGTGGGGCATGGCTGTGGGGCAAATCCCTGGAGTGCTGATGGCTCAAAAGACAATCCGCAGTTCAGCAATGAAGACGGAAGCCATCTTTCATCTTTAGGGAAGTATAAGTTGCAGGGAAGAGGTCACAGCGAATGGGGAATTCATGTAAAGTATCTCATGCATGGTCTGGAAGAAACGAACAGCAACGCTTTGAAAAGATTCATCGTTTTTCATTCGTGGGATCAGATGAATGATAATGAAGTTTTCCCAAAAGGTTCTCCAGAGGGCTGGGGCTGTCCCACGGTTTCCAACAATGCCATGAAAGAAATGGATCCTATGATCCAAAAATCTAGGAAACCTGTTCTAATGTGGATCTATGAGTAATGTTTTAGGAAATTATTTTATTGAGAATAGGAAAAGAGCCGAAAGGGAATTCGGCTCCTGTGCTTTTCATCTTTTTCGTTTTGTGTTTTTAGAATTTCATATAAAGAATCTTATTTGCACTAATATTTAGAATATTCAGCAGTATAGTACAAGTTGGAATATATGCCGTTTGCAATATTATTACTTAAAGTTATCGTGAATCCTGGAGCAGAAGTAACATCAACAGACATTGTTCCACCTGCAGGATTGCTTGTCGTGCAAATATTAGTTCCGAATCCTCCTATACCACTACAAGCTAATACTTGGTTTTGCTTCACCAATATCCCCGTAATAGCAGCCTTCCCCTGTGCATTAAATAAAGATACGGTTACACTTTTTAAATAAGGATACCCGGCAGGTGCTAGTGTTGCCGGAACAGTCTGTACTTGATGCCAATGAGCTCCAAGGATTTCTCCTCTCACAACAATGGCGGTACTTTCTGATGCTGGAACCTTAACCACATTACCATTTGAATCCACTCCTATTTGATCAATCCCAGGAGATCCTACAGGAACATTTCGTACACGAAGATCTCCATTAATATCTAATTTTCTAGTGGGTGCATTTATTCCAATTCCCACATCTCCTGAAGAAGTAATCCGAAGTCGTTCCAAGTATCCCCCACCAAGAGAATTTCCCATATAAAAGTCTTCAGCTGTGCTTGTACGTATACTTCCAATTCCCCAATTTGCACCTCCTGATGTCGGACCATTATTTGTAAAACCTAGAAGGGAAAAATTTCCGGTGGCCAATGGAGCTGTATTTCTTAATGCCATAATGGTAAGGTTATTACCACCAGCCGGAGCATCAATTAAAGTATACCTGTTTAAATTAGCCGTGGTGCTCACTATATGCATCTTAGTGGTAGGAACGGTAATACCTACACCTAAGTCTCCGGTGTTGGTTACAACCATATCATTAGCCTGCTGAATAACGGAAGGGATTCCTGTAGCCGGATTATCCTTAGCCCCATCAATGTGAAAAGTACCTTGAGGATTTGGTGTATTGATTCCGACCTGAGAGAATAGAAACAATGAACTAGACATTGCTAATAGAATAATAAATTTGTTTTTCATTTATTGTGTTTAAAATTAAATTTTTGCAAACTTATTGCATTCATCTTTTTTTACGGGAAAAACCAAGTGTTACATAGATGCCACATGTTTTAATTGGTTGATTTATAGTATAAAAAAGGCATATTTGTCTTTGCTTACGAATCTTAATCGTATTAAACACGATATTCAGTATTGATATTCTCTTGAAAATGTAATATACTTGAATTATAAAATTTTTAGGGATAAGGTTAAATGTATTGATCAATTTTATCTCAAAAGCCAGAATGTTTTAATTGTCCTCGTATTTATTTCATGAAATTTGTACTGTAGAATTTTAAAAGGCTGATGTACAGCATTACTACAATAAATACATTTAAACCAAATATAATGAAACACCGCCTTGTCCGAGAACAGCAGCTCAGCTCCAGTATAGAAACAGCCTGGAATTTTTTTTCCTCCGCCAATAATCTTTCCGAAATCACCCCGAAAGACATGAGTTTTATTGTATTAACTGCAATGGAAAATGATGAAATTTATGAAGGAATGCTCATCGATTATTATGTTTCGCCAGTGTTGGGAATCAAGATGAAATGGCAGACAGAGATCATTAAGGTGGATTTTCAAAAAAGTTTTATAGATTTCCAGAAGAAAGGACCTTATAAATTATGGCACCATCATCATGAATTCATTCCCAATGAAAAAGGAGTGCTCATGAAAGATACGGTGGATTATGAGCTTCCAATGGGATTTTTGGGTGAAATAGCCCATATGCTTTTCGTTAAAAAGAAACTGGAACATATATTCGACTACCGGTATGCTGTACTGGAGAAAATGTTCAATAAATAAAGGTTGTAAATATATAATAAAAGCCGCTTTGTATAGCGGCTTTATTTATTGTCTCACGGATCTGCATTAAGAAGCAGCCCCGTTATTTATTTAACCAATTGGATATTAACTGCTGAGAATCCTTTCGGGGATTTTTCTTTCTCGAAAGATACCTTGTTTCCCTTTTTTACAGGGTGTGCACAGCTGTTGTTGTGAAAGAAAACGTTTTCCTTGCTGTTGTCTTCTGTAATGAAGCCATAGCCTTTCTCACTGTGGAAAGTAATGATTCCCGTCTTTCTGATGTCTTCTGCAATAATAGGAGCTGCACCAAGCTGGATCTCATCAATGTTTATTTCCTGTCTTTCTCTGTCTTCAGGAGGTGTAGACGTAAGTCTTCCGAATTCATCTACATACATGAAAACATCTTCTGCACCTTTGTTGTTGTTCGTCTTACGATCTTCGCGTCTCAGCGCTTTTTCTTTTTGCTTTTGAATTTTTTTCTTGAAATTTTCTTTTTTAGAAAAAGAGTCTGCCATAAATTATTCTAGTATTTAATTTTAAATTGTATGTTGTTAACCTGATCTGCACAGTACTTGTAAAGTTGCAGTCATCCGTTTATTCTTCTTTATAAACCTGAATGGCGAAAGCGGCTTGCTTTTAGCTATTCATCAATGAAAGAAGTGGTTTTAAAAAATGAGGCATCTGAAAAGCGGGAACTGAAAAGAAAGAATTTCTATACTATAACAGAGGGCAAAGGCAGCGGCCTATTAATTAATATACAAATGTACGATAATAAACTGAATAAACCTATTTTAAATCATTGATTATCAAAAATGTATTTTCCATTAATAAAGTGCAGTATTCCATTTCTTTACTCTGCTTATAATAAAAAAATCCTCAGCGTACTGAGGATTGTGGAAAATAATATATTATAAAAATGAAGTGGTGTATAATATAATTCAGTTCATAAGGCAGCAAATGCTGTGCCTAAAACTCACGTATTTTGGATTTTTTTTACACAGAAGTTGATTTTTAGGGCTTTTTCGAGGTGTATCCGGCTGATAGGTAGCGGAATATATCCTCGATGTGATATGTCAAAAAATATAAATTTTTAATTTCAGCTCATATTTTGCCATCATGGGCAGAGAGAATCCGGAATTTATTACGGCGCTCATCTTTGATATACGTTTGCAGGACTTTGATATACGGGGACTGCCATTCTTTTTTGTGATTCTTTAATTTAGATTCATGAAAAATAACTTCTTTCTCCGTTCGGCTTTGTCAGTTATTTTGCTGATGCACAGTGTGGTATCTATTTTCAGTGGGGATGTCAATGATTTCGGACGTCTTTATCTTGATACCGTAGGTTTCAGCCCTTTCGGTCTTTATCTGGCGTGGGCTGTTAAGCTTATCCATCTTTTCTCGGTATTTCTGATCTGGTCAGACCGGTATGTAAAGGCAGTTTCTGTCTGTCATATATTCATCCTGGTTTTCGGAATTTATTTTGTCCATTGGCAAAATGGATGGTATGTTGTAGGCGGCGGCACCAATGGAATTGAATTCAATATTCTTTTAATTTGTTGTTTTTTGCAGCTTATTTTTACCGGAAAGAAAGGAAGCGGCAGTTCATAGACAATTACTGTAGATTAGTCGTTATATTTTTATTTTCCACTGAAAGATGGTATTTTGCATAGTAAATCCTATTACACTCGATGCCAGGCAGAAAATCAAAATTATATGTCCATCTGCTTTTTTGGATACTGTATTATATTCTGGAAGTTTACCTGGACTTTTACTGGTCAAGGTATCAGTTTCCTGATGCAGAATGGCAGATAAGGCTTCAGAATACTGTTATTCTGGAACTCGGATATCTTCTGGTTAAAATTCCGCTGGCTTATGCTCTTCTGTATATGTACGAAAGATCCGACATCAAAAGATTTCTTACCTGTATTCTCTCTGTCATTATTTTTGTTGTCGCGGTCCTTGCTCACAGATTTTTTACCCATTACATCATTTATCCCCATATTTACGGAATTGTTGAAACATTGGATGGAAAACAGCCTTCAGGATTTATCAACGGGCTTGTGGCTTTTAATTCCTTTATGGATCTGATCTTTATGGCAGGCCTTATATTCGGCATTGAAATTACCAGGCAAAAAAACCTGTTGAAAGAACAGATCTCAAAGCTGAAATCAGAAAAGCTGGATCAGGAGCTTACCATGCTGAAAGCCCAGATCAATCCCCATTTTTTGTTCAATACACTGAATAATATTTACGGAATGGCCCTTAAAAAAGCTGATGAAACACCTGATGTAATCTTACAGCTTTCCAAAGTGATGCGGTATAATATTTATGAGGCGGCCGAACGGTATATCTCCATAGATAAAGATGTAGAAAATATCAAGGATTTCCTCCAGATCCAGAAGATCCGGCACCATGACCTTGTGATTCGTTTTAATGAGAATATTGATAATCCTTCCCAGGAAATATCACCGCTTATTTTGATTCAATTTGTTGAAAACGCTTTTAAACATGGTGTTTCAGAAACCTTTGGACAAAGCTTTATTCATATAGATATTCAGCTTAATAACGGCGTTCTTCATTATCATATTGAAAATTCAAAAGAAGAAAAACCCCATGGAAATTCTACAAAAATAGGACTGAAAAATATCCGCAGACAGCTTGAACTGCTTTATCCAAAGCATATTCTCACCGTTGAAACCACCAATGAACGGTATATCGTAACCTTAATTATTGACCTCAATGACCCATTCCGCTTCTAAAAAGTACAGCTGCATTATCGTAGAGGACGAACCGATAGCCGCAGAAATCCTGGAGAATTTTGTTTTAAAGGATGAAGATCTTCATCTGGTGGCAAAGTGTTCCGATGCTGTTTATGCCGGAAGTCTTTTAAACAGACATGATATCGATCTGATGTTTCTGGACCTTCATCTTCCGGTTGTAAAAGGCTTTGATTTCCTGAAAAAACTGAAAAATCCACCTCTTGTTATCGTGACTACCGCTTATCACCAATATGCAGTAGAAGGCTATGAGCTTGATATTGTGGATTATCTGATGAAGCCTATTCCTTACGACAGGTTTACCAAAGCGGTTGAAAAATTTAAATACCTGATGAATGCAGAGGAAGCTTTATTGGAGGCAGCGGACCGCGAACATATTTTTATCAGCAGTGGGAAAAAGCAAATTAAAATTGTTCTTCATGACATTTTTTTTATTGAAAGCCTTCGGGAATATATTCACATTCACACCAAAGCGGGAACGATCACGGTGAAAATGCCGATTAGCAGGATCGAGGAAAGCCTGGATCCTAAAATATTCGTGAGGATTCACAAATCTTACATTATTTCGAAACCTAAAATTGAAGTACGCTCTGCCAGCATGATGCAGGTGATGGGCAAAAAACTTCCGATTGGCAGGACTTATAAGCCGTTTATTGGATTGTAGGACTTCATAGACCAGAAGACTTATTTGATAGCTGTTTCTTTTATTTTTCTTCAATTTTAAGCAACTTTGAACTGTTAAATAAATCGCAGGAACTTACAGCAGTAAATACAGAAGGTTTGAAAGAGGAAATGACCGATTACAGTAATTAGAATATATGTGGATGTTAGTATTCCGAGGAATACGGATTGGCTTAATCATCTTAAGCCAATTTTTATTTGATATAAGCAATCTAAAAAAAACTCCGGTATCAAAATTGATATCGGAGTTTTTTTGCTATATTTTGGGACTATGAAACTTTTATTTCTCTTTTGTCCCAGATACTTTTAATAATAAAGAACAGTCCTAAAAACAGAAACGGGATGCTTAAAATTTGCCCCATATTCAGGCTCATTCCCTTTTCAAAATCAACCTGATCCACTTTTATAAATTCTACAAAGAACCTGACAATAAAGATCAATAGAGTAGTGAGGCCAAAGTAAAAACCTTTTCCAACCTTAAAGGTGTTTTTGGTATAAATAAAATACACCACAAGGAAGACCATCAGATAACAGATTGCCTCATACAGCTGGGCAGGATGTCTCGGAATATTGTCTATCTGTCTGAATATAAATGCCCATGGCGCATTAGACGGTGTTCCTATAATTTCAGAGTTCATGAGATTGCCTAATCTGATAAACGCTCCGGCCAGAGGAGTGGCAATAGCAATTACATCCAGAACGGTCATAAACTTAATGGAGAACTTTCTGGCGTACACCAGAAGCATAATAATAAGTCCGATTCCGCCGCCGTGGCTTGCCAGTCCTGCGTATCCTGAAAAATGGTAGGCTCCGTCAGTCCCTTTTTGGATGGGCAGGAATATTTCAATAGGATGCTGGGAATAATAATCGAAATCGTAAAAAAAGCAGTGCCCTAATCTTGCACCTACTAAAATCCCTATGAAAGCATAAGAAAAAAGGGCTTCATGGGCCTGCTGGCTTAGATTTTCTTTTTTATAGATGGTTTTTAGGATGGTGTAGCACAGAATAAGTCCGGCCAGAAACAGCATCCCATAATATTTAAGGGGGAATCCGGCAATATTGAAGATTTCAGGACTTACATCCCAGTTAACGTACAGTAAATTCATTGATGATGGTTGTAGAATTATTTTTAGGGGACAAATATAGCAGGATATAGCCGTTTTTAAGGAACATAAGCTAAACTTTAGGATATTTTTGGGAAATATATCATGTTTTACAGAGAGAAAGAATAAGCTTTTAATATGAATTTAAGCAGAGATTCTTTAACTGAAGATACAGATTTATTCAAATTTATTCAAACAAAAAACCTCTCACATCAAGTAAGAGGTTTGGAACGGACATCGAATGAAAGGTATTGCTACTTATCAGTCAATGTTCGTTTAAACGTTATATTCAAATTATGCTAACTTTACGTTAACTGCATTTAAACCTTTATCGCTTTTTTGTACTTCGAAAACTACTTTATCGTTTTCACGGATAGATCTTGTATCTAATCCTGAAGAGTGTACAAAAATGTCTTTACCTCCGTCTGCTGGAGAAATAAATCCGAAGCCTTTTGCTTCATTGAAAAATTTTACGGTGCCTTCTTGCATTGTAATAGTATTAAAAATTGTTGTATTAATTATCTTGCGGACTATTTTCTAAAACTTATCAGAAAAGTTGTCCATTTATTTTGTGATTTAATGAATATATTGAAATTTTTCTACGGGCATTATAAATCCTATCAGCTTCTGAATATTGGTTAAGTCAGAACGTTCTCCTTCGTCACAGAAAGAAACGGCGGTTCCTTGGATTCCTGCTCTTCCGGTCCTTCCGATACGGTGAACATAAATTTCAGGTACATCCGGAAGTTCATAATTGACCACATAAGGAAGCTCCTCAATATCAATTCCTCTTGCTGCAATATCGGTGGCGACCAGAACACGGATTTTACTGTTTCTGAAATCTTCCACGGCCTGCTGTCTTGCCATCTGAGACTTGTTTCCATGGATGGCTGCTGCAAAAATTCCTGTACGTTCCAATTGTTTCACCAATCTGTCGGCACCCTGTTTGGTACGTGTAAAAACCAGTGAGCGTAAAATAGATACATCCTGCAGTATATTGATAAGCAGATCAGTTTTCTTAGTCTTTTCAACGAAGTAAACGGACTGGTTAATGGTATGCATTGGTGATGGAGCAGGATTTACTGTGATTTCTATAGGGTTCTTTAGCATGGCATCTGCAAATTTTTGGACGTCCGGCGGCAGGGTTGCGGAAAAAAATAAGGTTTGTCTTTTTTGTGAAACTAGTTTCAGGATCTTCTTTACATCGTCTGCAAATCCCATATCAAGCATTCTGTCAGCTTCATCCAGGACTAGTATTTCAATTTTAGAGAGATCAATATATCTTTGGCTTACCAGATCCAGCAGTCTTTCGGGAGTTGCAATGAGGATATCCACTCTTTTTCTCAGAGCAGCCAGTTGGCTTCCTGATAATACACCTCCAAAGATGGAAAGCTGCGACAGTGGTAAATATTTGCTGTAAACCTTAAAGCTTTCTTCCAGCTGCAGGACCAATTCCCGGGTTGGCGTTAAGATTAAAGTCCGTATTTCTTTATGATCTGGTGTATTTCTTTTTAATAACTGGAGAATAGGCATGGCATAGGCTGCTGTTTTTCCAGTGCCGGAGTGGGCATGTCCTATAATGTCCCTTCCTGCTAAAATGTGGGGAACAGCAATGTACTGTATCTCTGTAGGTTTGGAATATCCGGCTTCTGTAACGGCACGGACTATAGGGTTTATTAAATTTAAATTTCTAAAACTCATCATATTCTACCGGACATCCGGTTCTGAGTGGCCAAATCGGTTAAGATCTGAATTGTTGTCTTGTATCAAAATAATGAATATCAATCCTGATAAGCACTATCTTTAATTATTATTTTACTTTGCGTTAACTTTGGCAATAAATTCAGTTGGAATATATTAGCTGAGCTTTGCAATATCATATCGTTCTCATTCTCAGAGTAGGGTTTTATAAATCCATACTGTGCTGAGCTTTATAACTACTTTTAACCTGAAAACCGAGGAAGCAGTATTAAAAATTATTAAAAAATAAATTTTAATTGGGCAGCTGAAAAAGCAAAACTGAAAGAGAAAAATGAAGATTTTAAACTATTACAGAGTAGCAAAAGGCAGAGGCCTGTTTTTATAAATGCTTTGCAAAAATACAATAAAGAAACTGAATAATAGTTAGTTTAAATAATTGATTATCAAAAAATTATTCGTAGATTTCGCACGTTAACTGAATTGTTTGCACCCAGCGGATGATTTTTAAATCCGTACTTATGCAGATTTCTGTTCCTACAACCAGCCCCCAACCTCAAACTTTAGAGTCACACTCTGATCGACATGTGAGAATTGCTTACTTCATTATGATACACCATAAGCCGGAGGTCTTTAAGGCTATGTTTCAGAAAATTTATACGAGAGACCAGTTTTATCTTATTCATATCGACCGGAAAACCAAAGAGGAGATAACCGATGAGATCCAGACCTATCTCGTAAAGTTTCCGAACGTCTATATTTTGGAAAGTATCAATATTGTTTCTGGGGGATTCAGTATGATCCAGGCTGAACTTGATGCTATGGAATTTCTGCTTAATGTCAGCCAGGAATGGGATTATTTTGTTAATTTAAGTGGTGAAGATTATCCTTTGAAGTCGCAGAACATCATCAGGAAATTTCTTACAGCCAACAACGGAAGGAATTATCTTTTCTATTATGATCAGAAATTTTACCGTCCGGATACCCTTCAGAGAATACAGAATCATTTTACAGAACTGTCTTATAAGATTTCGTCCCTCATGTATAAAAGGGAATTTATGAAAGGTGTTACCCCCTACATAGGTGGGAAGTGGGTTATTTTTACCAGGGATACCTGCGCTTTTCTTGCCAATAATAAAAGGGTAATGAATTTTGAAGATTATTATCTCCATACATTTCTGCCTGCGGAGTCATTTTTTCAGACTGTTCTTATGAATACTTCTTTTAACGATCTTATTGTAAATGATGATAAAAGAGCTGTCATTGAAAAATCGATATTCGGTAAGAAGCAGACATCAGATGAGCTTATTCTTTTTTTAAAAGCTACCAATCACCTTTTCATCAGGAAAATAAATGAGAAAACAGAAGAAGAAGTTCTGAAATATATTGCAGAAAGCTATGATCTTCCTTTACCGAATGTAGATGAAGTAGAAAGAGAGCTGAAGATAGATAGAAGGCAGGATAATTAGCTTCTGTATTTACTCAGAATATTAATATAGGTCTTAGGTTTCGCTGCCATTCTGCTTTTCAAGGGTTATAGCGAAGGCCTGTGCTTTCGGGATATGGCAAGAGCTGTTTTTGCTGTTTTTTTCTTCAGTGTACACTCCGGCACTTACTGGTTTTCCGTCTGCAATTGCCCAAAGCTGATACTGCATTCCTTCCGGAGCTTTCACGTTGGGATAGACTTCTTTTGTTTTTTTGTCCCAAACTCAGGTTATTTAATCTTGATTTATAGGAAATATTACCCAAAAGTGTAATTGACTTATTTTGTTTTTATCACCAGTTTTACTCTGAAATTAATAAGTGATAAAACAGTGAACCGAGGCATTGAAGCCGGAATTCTACTGTACAAATTGGATTTGTAATATTTAATAATTACTGCTAATAAAAACAAAATTACCATGAAAACAACACCACATTTAAAAAATTTGAAGACTGTTGTAAGCTTTTTCCTGCTCGTTCTGTTTACCGGTCTCTATTCACAGCCTCCGGCTCCTGTTGGCCGTATCTATGACCAGGCACACCAGCAGAGCTTTGTTTTGTATAGTGACGGGATGATGGTACAGGACGGAAATCCTATGAATAGGGGAATAGCATATCGTGATCCGTCCGGAATGATGTACCTAAGGCTGCCGGCTGCCAATCCGTACCAAAAAGCTTTTTTTCTGGATTACAGCAGGAACTTGATTGAGATTGATTATATCCAGGGAGCTAGGATCATTGGTTATTCAGACATCCAGCCACCTCCTAATCCGATGGTTAAGTATGTTCCGCCGGTATACAATCCTAATGTTGGTATTCAGACAGCGAACGGTTTTCAGCCTTTACCGGATCAGATTATAGACATGAACAATCCCTATGGTAATCTGATGATCACAAACGAGCAGACCGCTAAAAGCTGTTACGATCGGTCACTTGGTTTTAATGGCGCATTGGATAAGCAAAAATTTGGCGACTGCATGATTGAAAATATGGCCGGAAAAAAAGAGAATGAAATTTATAACTGTGTTAAAAATGCTTCGACCCCGGAAGAACAGGCCTTATGTCTGGTCGGAACTATGGGAGGCACCAATGAAAGAAGAATATCTTCATCTCTGCTGAAATGTTATAAGCAGTATGGAAATGACTATAGTAAATATCCGTTATGTCTGGCAGGTGAATCTTCGGATCCTGAGCTTCAAAAGCTGCTTTCCTGCGTGCAGCAGCAGGGCAATTTTGGACAGGTAAACTTTATGAATACAGCAATATGCTATGGAGCAAGCAGACTTAATATGAATACGGAATCTCAGATCGTAGTGCAGTGTGCTGTAACTTCAGGCGGACAGCCTTATGTTTTTGCCGGCTGTGCCGGTGGGCAGCTGATGTCCCGAGAACTGGATAAATGCCTTACCAATGGAGTAGGCGGAGATTCAGGCTGTTTTGGTAAAAATAATGACATTATAAAAGGTTTAAATAAAATTGGTTCAGAGCTGCAAAACCAGTTTGGCCCTGGCAATGACATCGTGAAAACATGGAATAATACAATTCATGACATTCAGTATGGACCGGGTAAAAATCATGAAGCCGTAAAGGTCTTTACGAATGTTGGGAACGAGCTTGGAAAAGCAGGAAATAATATTGGGAAAGAAATAAAAAAAGTACTGCCGAAAATCAAATGGTAGTTTCCGGATGAATCTGTCTCTTTAATAGAAAAAGCCTTGATATCAATGGTTTCAGGGCTTTTGTTTTTAAATACAGATTACTCTAAAAGTATTTTATAAGGTTGAAGCTCTGTAGACAAGCTCTGCATCCGTCAAAATAGTTCTGCTTGGTATCGAACTGTCTTTAATTTTTTCCAGCATTAATCCGGCTGCAGCTTCGCCCATGTTGATAAGGCCTGGCAGTGCTACAGGAAAGGGATCAACTATAGATAGGTTTATTCTTTTTATCTGAACTAAGAAAGCACACCCAAATATGGATGGAGAGATTATAACAACGGATGTATAGAATTACTTCTACAACTGACAAGAATAAATTATACGCATTATATATCAGCTAGTTACGTAAATGAAATATCTTTGTCTTATAGTTTTATTTTTCGGTTCCCTACGATAATAGAATTTTCACATCGCTTCTGAAAGCACAAAATTTTGATTAGTTTCCTTGACTGTGGGCTCTTCTTCTCAATAGAAGAAGAGAACTAGTCACAGAGAAAGCAACCATTTGAAAGGTGATAAATCAAAAGAAGTTTTTTAATATTTAAGCGATTATGATGATTAAACACAGTAAAAAAAATAATAAAAAAAGCAAAGATTATGAAAAAAAATGTTTCGTCACTGATACTTATCCTATCAGGTTTCTTATCAGTTAGCAATGCTCAAGTTGGCATAAGTACATCAAACCCTCAGGGTACTTTTCACATTGATGGAGCTAAGGATAACCCGGCTACGGGAATTCCTTCCGTTATTCAGCAGGCTAATGACATGGTAGTAACCAACACCGGAGACTTAGGTGTAGGTATTACCGTTCCTACCACTAAGATGCATATAGTGAGCACTACGGCTAATTTAAACAGGTATACTTTAATTGATGCTCCGACTGGTGGTAATAACCTTACTATTATGGCATTAAGAAATACAGCTCCATTGGCCACCGGAAATTTTTCCCTTCTAGGTTTTACAAATAATGGTCCGACATCAGGAGGTGCAAATTGGGGAATTGGAAGTATACGTACAAGCACAGCTGAAGACTTTTATATGGGAAATTCTCTTGGTGGGGGATACTTGGAACGACTTCGGATTACTTCTTCAGGAGATGTGGGAATTGGCACCTCTTCACCAACAGAATTATTGGATGTAGCAGGTCATACAAGAATTAGAACAATGGATATTGCTGCGGGTACAAATGCTGTAACTCCTGTTTATACTGATTTTAATGGAGTATTGGTTAAAGCTTCCCCTTCAACAACTTTCGGAGCTATTCTCTCATCTCCTCTCAATAATCTTGCAAGCGGAGCTACTGCACAATTGATTACAGGTTTATCTGATGGCGGTTTTTATAAAGCTGTAGTCATAGTTGGGGATGGTTGTGGTAATGTAGCCATTGCAGAATATTACGTAATAAATAGCACTGCAAGCAGCCTATATTCGATCAACGGATTAGGAGGGAATCAAGGGAGTGGTAATACTGCAAAGTCGCCTATTTTTAATCAGATCAGCAGATACAGCATCTCAACTGCCTGGACAGATGTAGTTGGCTGTGCTGATGGTGGAAACCCGAGTGGTTTAAACTATACCCTAACAATGCCATCGGCAGGGACAATAAATATTACTAATAATGGAAATGTAACGAGAGGTTATAAGATAATTCTTACGAGATATTAAAATCTAAACATAATTATCCTCTAAATAGGTCTGCTAAATATGGCAGACTTATTTTTGATTCTTAATTGTTGACCATTAAGTATTGCATTTCGAACCGCTTAAAGCGTATATTTTTTTTTCCATTTAGCAACGGAATTTCTACTTAATTTAAAACGAATTGCGAGCTGAGTATTATTCAATTTATTAACGTGTTGATGGGTCAGCATATCGATGATAGCGTTTTTATCGTATGATTTATGTTGTTGATTAAATCTTGATATCTCTTTATCTGTAGTCGTGAAAATGATTTCATTAAGATTAATAATATCCAGAGTTGTAAGTTCTGCTTTAGCTAAAATAAATGAGCATTCTTTCCATTTTTTAGGATTTTTATAGCTAATAATATCTGTATATAGTTTTTTATAGTTGGGCATAAGGTTTATCTTTTATATTTTTTGATCCAGGTATAGAAGGTAGCTTTTGGGATATCATAATCATCCATTATCTCCTGTTTCGTTTTCTCTCCCTTTTCAGTCATTTCCAGTATGAAGTCAATTATTTCTTTTGTGTAAATGTTTTTTCTAAACTGAGGCATTGCCGTTTTTTTATTTTCTATTACTTTATTTAAAGATTTGGAAGGAGAATATAAAATTAAATGTTGGGAGTAAACCCTAAAGAAGTCATATTTTAAGAGCTTTGACCATCTCAGGAGAACTTCCGAATCTAAGGATTTGCTGAGATACATATTTTCTACCTCTTCTTGTGTACATTTCAGAAAATTGCATATCCGAGATATTTCTACGTTTGTTTCTTTTACTTTTTGTTGGACTAATATACCAATGTTAAGTTGCTTGAAGTTATTTGTTGTTGTCTCCATAAATTCTGGTAAATTAATTATTACTTTCATTGGTGAATTTGCCATGAACCAGTTAACAAAGATATTTTTTGTGAAGAACTTTCCTGAAAATTTATCTTGTGAATTTCTCTTATTGTATGTAGAACATATTCTACAAAATTGTACTATATAATACACTAATTTTGCAGAACTACTAATTGTACTATGAGAGTATCTATATTGATTATTTTATTGTTTTACTATCAGCAATTATATAGTCAGCATGTTTCTTCATGGTATAATACAGAAAATGGTCTTCCACAGAATAGTGTTAAAGCTATTGCCAAGGATAAATATGGTTTTATATGGCTTTCTACAGACAATGGAATAGTGGGATATGATGGCTCAGTATTTACAATATATAATAAATTAGAGGTTACCAACTTACATTTTGAAAATTTTTATGGAAATGTCTTGAATGATAGTATTATAATTTATAACAATAATGATGAGAATAAAATTCTTATAAGAAAAAGAAAAATTCAGTCTATTACAAAAAATACTTTCTCAAAAACATTTACTAAAGAGAAGTTTAATTTTTTAAAAAGAATATCAAAAAATTCTCCGGAAACAAAATACAGTTCCAATACTAAATATTATATAAAGACGATCTCTGGAAGATATAGTTTTTATAATAACAGAATTATATATACGGATGAAAAAAACGGGCAGACAAAAGTTCCAATCGCTGCTGTCGATTTATCTACTATGTTTCTTTATAAAGAAGCTCTTTTTCTAACCGATCCGAAAAACAGGAAAACTTATCGAATTTATAAAGGAAAACCAACGGTTCTTACGAAGGCTGCCCTCTTTAATGATCCTGAAACGAAAATATACTGGCAGCAGATTACCGGCCAGACTTTTATCATAAATAAGAATAACATCTATCTGCTTAATGGCTACAAAAATGATGATTTACAACTGAAATTTTTGATAACCTATAAGAATTTTGGAAACCAGTTTTTTAATTCCATATTATATGATAAGGATTTTAAAAGATTATATCTGGGAAGTGTAACCAAAGGTTTAAACATCGTTCAACTAACTCAGTTTTTCACAGCACAGAAAAAAATTCATTTTGTGGATGAAGTAAGCAGTTCTTCTTTACCATTTAATAAAAATACAATTATAGATCCCTATGGATATGAAGTTAATAAATATGGGCTTGTAAAGAATCATCACTTCGGTATTAATGACAAACATTTTATGTTTTATGATAATTCAGGCAATATTTTGTACAAAAATGATGATTCTGTCGTTAAAAGATATAAATCCTCTCAATATACTACCAGCCATACGATTCATTTTCCGGGTTTACACGGTTTTTTTAAAAGTGAAAACCAGTTTGCTGTTTCTACAACAGACCTTACCAATTCCTACTTACATTTGTTTGAAAACCAAGAGCTAAAGACTATAAATGCTACGTTTAAGTTTACTGGATTGGTGAATTCATTTCTACAATATAACAACGATGAATTATTAATTGGATGCAGTGATGGTTTGTATTTAGTAGGACTAAAAAAGAAAATTACTGCCCAAGTAGCTAAAGGGATAAATGTAAAAAATATTATCAAAACCTCAGACGGACAGATATGGATAACCACCAACAAAGATGGTTTCTTTTTGTTTCGAGATAAGAAACTTTTCAAAATGCCTTTAGACCAGAATTTATATTTAAATTCTGCACACTACATTCTGGGGGATTCACATGGATATTACTGGATATCTTCCAATAATGGGTTGTTCAGGGTTGCTAAAAAGCAGCTTTTAAAATATTCTGAAAACAATAAAACCCCTGTGTTTTATTATCGTTTTACAAAAAATGACGGCTTATTAACCGCTGAATTTAACGGAGGCTCTATGCCTGAGGCTTATTCCTTGAAAAATGGCGAATTTGTATTTCCGTCAATGGAAGGGTTTGTATTTTTCGATTCGGAAAATATCAAAGCGTATTATCCCGATAAGAAAAGAATATATGTTGAAAGAGTGAGAATTAATGATTCAGATATTACTTATTTTTCAAAGGATCTTATTTTGGAGAATAATTATAAGCATGCAGATATTTTTATTGATATTCCTTACTATTCAAATTCCTATAACTTAAGAGTCGAAGCAAAGATAGAAGGGCAGAATGTTGATTGGCATCAAATTGAAATTAAAAATGAAAGAAAATATACAATAAGCAATCTAAATCATGGAAATTATATTCTACAATTAAGAGTTCAGATCTCTCCGGATGGCAGTTATGAATACAGAACCGTAAAAATTAAAATCAAACCACTTTTTTACCAAACTACAGCTTTTAAATTAATAGTGACCATTTTACTATTATTCATATTTATAGCTATCATCTACACAAGAACTAAATTTTTACAGATAAGAAACAGGTTGTTGAAAAAAAGGGTTTCCAGTATTAAAATAGCACTTAAAGAAAGTGCACAACACCTTGAAGCCGTAAAGAATGATATGCAGAAAGAATCGGAATATCAAAAAAAGCTGATAGAAGCTATCAGCCATGATATTAGTACTCCTGTGAAGTTTATTGCTATGATGTCACAAAAATTAATTGATGTTCATGAAGTTGATCTTCAGAAAGAATATTTCGATAGCATTCATCAATCTTCAGAGGAGCTATATAACTTTACGATTCATCTTAAAGAATACAGTGACTTATTTGGAACTTACGATGTATACGAAAAAGATGAATATCCTATTAATGAGATATTGATTACCAAACAAAAATTATTTAACGAAATTAGTAAGTCACAGAATAGTAGAATTGAAATTATTGAAAAGAGCAGCATTTATTGTCAGTTTAACAAAAGTATTTTATCATGTATTGTCCATAATCTGGTTGATAATGCTGTGAAAAATACATCTGAGGGCATAATTAATATTATTGTTGAAGACAATCAAGAGAAAATCACTCTGAAAATAGCGGATACCGGCAAAGGGATGTCGCAGGAGCAGTTGACGTATTATAACGGATTGTACCAAATGTCAATGAATGATGATATTATAAAATTTAGAAATTACGGTCTTGGTCTGCATATGGTTATTTATCTTGTAAAAAAAATGTATGCAGATATATCATTTTATGAAAATTATCCTGGTGGAACTACTGTTGAAGTAAATATCTACAAAAACAAAATGAATGGAAAAACGAATTTTAATAGCTGATGACCACTCTGTAGTAAGGGCCGGAACAGCCTTAATTTTAAGGTCGGCATATCCGAAACTTACAATAGATTCAGCCGAAAACTATGGAAAGGTGAAAGAATTTCTCAAAACTAATCATTATGATCTTCTGGTTTTAGATATTGGTATGCCAGGAACAAAATATACGGAAATGATTTCTGAGCTAAAAAATATTCAGAACGATCTTAAGATTTTAATATTTTCTGCTTACGATCAAAACATTGCGATACAGTATATTCGCAAAGGAGCGGAAGGTTACCTAAATAAGTCGGGAACAGAAGATGAGATAAAAAATTCTATAAAAATTATTTTAGAAACCGGATATTTCTACCCGCCTGAGCTGATTCCTTTCATAATAAAGAATTTTGATGAGGGAAGTAATAGAAAAGAACTTTCCTCCCGCGAATATCAGGTATTTGAACTGCTAGCTAAGGGAAATGGAAATTTAGAAATTTCGAACCATTTAAGCCTGCGAATAAACACAATAAGCACTTTTAAAAAAAGAATTTTTCAAAAACTAAAAATCAATAATATTGCAGAGCTAATAGAATTATATAAAAATTTACATTAGATGTAGCCTATTTGTTATTTTCACAACAATTTAAAATCCTTATGATCTCCCAAAATAAAATCTATAATTTATATTATAGATTTTTGCTTTTCCAGCCTGCGCTCGGTGACGTAAAGTTCTGCCAGTTTGTAGATTTAGTTCTATAAATAAGCAGAACAAGCTGTATGTGTTATATTTCAGTACGCTGTATAAATCAGATACCTTTACGATATAAAAATTGTAATCTTTACAGCACAAAGCCCCTAAAAAAACAAATCTTTACAACTTTAAGATGGAGTACTTTCTACTGATGGAGAGGGAATTTACTATGATGTAAGAGCATATAATTAAGAAATAAATATTAGACACTAAAACGAAGTAATGATAAAAGTATTAACTAATCCCATGAACGATGAAAAAAATTAAGCACTATTGTTATGCCTTTGCTTTCATAACAGGAACTGCCGTACAGGGTCAGATAGGAGTTGGTACAGCTACTCCTGATCCGTCAGCCTTGCTGGATTTAAATGCTTCCAACAAAGGGTTGCTGTTGCCGAGGGTCACACTAACATCTACATCAGACATTACAACGGTTCCCAATCCTGCAAAAGGCCTGCTTGTGTATGCCACTCAAAATTTTGGAACAGGTATTACAGCGATACAGAAAGATACGCTGTATAAGTTTGACGGGACCCAATGGAAACCCCTTACAACACGAGAGAAATTTATCTCCAATGAGTTGCCTAAGATTGTTGCTGTAGGAAGAAAGACCTCAACAACAGATACCTGTAACGGGCTTACCGGTGGTTGGTTTGCTTTAAATTATAGAAGTAATCCGGCTTTACTAACTGCAACAGGGGCTTTTACCGCTCCTCAGGCCGGATATTATATGTTTTCTGTAAGAGCAGTGCAGCTTATGCCTGCGGCGGGGCAGGATTTTGAGATTGGTCCGTACATCAAAGCCCAAGACCTGGTTACTTTTGCTTTTAAATATAGGGGAGCAGGGCTTACCACTCAAAAAATTTCCGTACTGGGAACTGTGTATTTAACACAGGGACAATCCACCACAGGTTTTCAATGGTTTTTGGGGCAAAATACATGTGGGACAACTGGCCGAATTCAGGAACAGGAAGTGATCTGGGAATATCTGGGAAATCCTATATAAACTTAATTTGATAAAAAAATGATAAAAATATATTTTTCAGCACTATGTTTTTTCCTTTCTAGTGGGCGGCTAATAAGCCAGATTGGTATAGGAACTGCTACCCCTGCACAATCATCGATCCTAGAAATGACTTCTGTAAATAAAGGTTTTTTAATGACCAGAATACCTTTGACATCAAATACAGATATAACTACGGTTGCCAACCCATCCATAGGTATGTTGGTTTTGGCATCACAAAACGCAGGATCCGGTGAAAACGCAATATATGAAGGACGGATGTATAAATTCAATGGAGCCACGTGGGATGAAATGGTGGAAGAGGGAGAAATAGCTTCGGGAAGTTTATATCCTGAACTGGTAGCAGTAGGGAAGAAAACCGCTAATACGACTTGTACAAATGCCACTATGGGTAACTTTCAGTTAACAACTCTTACAAATATTAAGACGACGATCAAAGCCGACGGTTCGATAATGGCCCATAAAAAGGGGTATTACATCTGGAGTGTCAGTATAAAGCAATTTATGCTTAAGTCAGCTTACAGTCCATTTTTGCTTCCGGGAATGCTCAATTATGGATTCCGGGATGGCACAGCAACAGTAAGAGCCTGGCAGACTACGGTATTTACAGGATCTGTTTATCTGCAGCAGGGAGACCTCTCAGAACCTTTCCAATGGCATTTGGGAGGAACCTGCGTGGCACAAGACCTGATAGGAGCACAATTAGTTACCTGGCAATATATAGGAGAATAGATAATAATAGATTACAATGAAAAAACAGATATTTTGTTTACTAATAGGTTTTATTACCACAACAATTGATGGGCAAATGGGAATAGGAACTGCTACACCTGATCCGTCTTCAATATTGGAATTATCATCACCCGACAAAGCATTGTTGCTTCCTAGAATATCGCTTACCTCGACTGCGGATATTACTACAGTGGCAAATCCAGTGAAGGGGTTGTTGGTGTATAATCTTTCAGACTCTGGTACCGGGGCAGGCAGGGTATATAAGGATTTAATTTATTTATATGATGGGATCTTGTGGCAAGCATTGATGGATTATAAACTGGCTGCTAATACCATCAATCTACCTGTTCTATATTCAAGAGGGCGGAAAACGACGAGCACATCCTGTACGGGATTAGCAACAGATAATTTTAATCTTGATACGAGGGATCCCAATATGGGAGTATCTGGAATAATTACAGCGGATAAAGCTGGATATTATAAATTTACAGCACGTATTGTTCAGTATTTTCAATTGGAATTTGGACCTTTGTTAGCTACCCCTTCTAGTTTTTTTAGCTATGATTTTAGGGGAGCTACAGGATACCAGGATAGAATAACAACGACCTCTGGGGTTATATATTTACAAAAAGGACAATCTAGTTCTGCTTTTGGTTGGGGATTAGGGGGAAGTAATATATGCAACACTACCCACAGAATTAAAGAGCAGGAAGTTATCTGGACCTATCTGGGAGATTTATAAGGTAGATAATCAATGTCCGCCGTTCTGCAAAAAGATTTGGATCACAAGAGAATTACAAACTCCCAATTCATCTTACTGATGCCATGTTGCAGAGAATTATCAGTTAAAAACAGCAGGGGTCTGGGTTTCTGATTCTACCTCGTGCTGGAGTCATATGTAAGTGATTTGAAATTAATATATTTTAATCTACGAACAATTGATGTTTATAAAATTGGTTCAGGATCTTATTAAATCTCTTTTTTGCCTAAAAGGACTACTAAAGTAAATCGTACATTAAAGTATATCGTCACCTAGAAATTCACTAATATTGTTTAAAATATTCAGAATGCACATTGTATGTGTTTTTTGAGTTAATGGTAATTTTAAGACCTGACATTTATACCAAATCAAAAAAGATGAAATCCATAATAATATCTCTATTTATTAACTTTTTTTCAATAACATTAGTTTTCTCGCAGACTTCTGAAAGAAAATTTGTATCGATTAACGATAAGCAAATGGCATATAAAATTTTTGGACTTGATGAAAGAAAAGCTAATGAACCAATAGTAATCTTTGAAAGTGGTCTCGGTTCAGGAGGTGGAAGCTATGAAAGTTTGTTTCCTTTCATTCAGAAAAGTTTTGCAGGGATAGTTTATGACCGAAATGGAATTGGAGAGTCAGAAATTGATACTTCCATAAAAAAAGATGAAGATGTTATCAAAAGACTTCACGATATGTTAGTAGCTTTAAAAATAAATCCGCCTTATCTGTTAGTGGGACACTCTATAGGCGGACCTTTTATACGCTTGTACGCCTCAATGTATCCAAATGAAATTTGCGGTCTATTTTTCATAGATCCGACAGATTTTATGCTTACAGAAGACGAAGACAATAAAGTGAAAATTAATACATCAAGCTCTACAGGCTATAGGGAATTATTTGTAATAAACCTTAAAAATATTATAAATGATACCTCAACATCAGATGGTTTTCGAAATGAGGCAAAGAGAGAGCTGAACGAAAGTTCACCGGAATTCTTTAAAAATTACAAATCCTTATCACCTCTTAAGGACATTCCTGTAACCGTAATGATTTCATACAACAAGCATATTGAACATTATGAAACAGAAATGAACGGAAATCTGAAATTAGGGATCAATTTAATTCCGTGGTGGAAGGAGTTGGATGAATTAAGAATAAACCATTATGCAGAGATGATAAAAAATAATAGCAATAGCCGGCTTATCTTGTTACCGCGCTACAGCCATGGAATACACCAACAAGATCCCAAAAGTGTAGCAGAGGCTTTAATGTATACATACAAAAACTGTCTGACTTCCTTAAAGAGCAAGTAGAAGGAATTATCATCAACATACGTTTTGCAGCAGATGCACTGCTCTTTTTTATCGAATGCAGATTACTTCTTAAAAAATTACGCAAATATTCCTTATTTGAAAACGAAGATTGATTTCTTATGCTCTAAAATTTATTTAGGACAGTACGGCTACTATATTTGAAAAGTCTCTTAACTTTGTCGCCCACAGGTAAAATAAATTCAGTCCATAATAATATAGAGATAATGCTATGCTTTCCAGAGAAAAAGAATATTTTGAAATAATTAATCAGATTTACCAAAAAGTTATTCATGAAGAAAACGTAGGAGAAACAGCCAGCTATATTCCCGAATTATCAAAAATAGATGGTGAAAAGTTTGGAGTTTCAATATTGTTAACGGATCAGCTTCAGTTTGGATTTGGAGATTATCAAGAAAAATTCTCCATCCAAAGTATTTCAAAAGTTTTACTTTTAGCTTTGGTGTATGGGGAAATTGGAGAGAAAATTTGGGAAAGAGTAGATGTGGAACCATCAGGGACTCCTTTCAATTCGTTATTACAATTGGAATCTGACAAAGGAATTCCTAGAAATCCATTCATTAATTCCGGAGCATTAGTTGTTTGTGATATATTAATTGGTATTTGCGATAATCCCAAAGAATATTTTTTAAATTATATACGAAAAGTATCCGGAAATAATGTAATTCAATATTCAGATAAGATTGCAAAAAGTGAGTTTACAACCGCTTACAGAAATGCTGCGTTAACGAATTTTTTAAAATCTTTAGGAAATATACATCATTCCCCTGATGAAGTACTGGAATTATATGTTCATATTTGTTCAATAGAAATGACCTGCTTAGAATTGAGCAAGACTTTCTCTTTTTTAGCCAATAAAGGAAAAAACTTATTTGATGATCAGGAAATTTTGTCAAACAGTCAAACCAAGAGAATCAATGCTATTATGCAAACATGTGGGTTTTACGACGAGTCGGGAGAATTCGCCTTTCGTGTTGGTTTACCCGGAAAAAGTGGTGTAGGCGGAGGAATTGTTGCTATAATGCCCAAACATTACATTGTTTCTGTATGGAGTCCAAAATTAAATTCTAAAGGAAATTCTTACAGAGGAATGAAATTCTTGGAAGAATTTACAACAGCGACAGAAGATTCTATTTTCTAAATTTAATTATCTCCAGTATCTTGTATTTTAGGATCTGCTGTTCGGAATTTTACAAAGCTGATAACTTTTCTAAAACTTTTTTCCCATTTTCATTTTCCGGATTTAATTCAATGGATCTTCTGTACATCTCGATGCCTTTATCTTTATCTCCCATTTTCAAAAGAATTTCTCCATAGCTGTCATAGGCGTTCCAGCTTTTAGGAAACAAATAAACGTTGAGTTTGAAAATTTCCAAAGCCTCTTCTTTTTGATCGTTGGCCATCATTCGATATGCCCAATTGTTAATTTCATCTTCTTTTGGTTTGAATTCTGGATTTACGGTTTGCTCTTTTTTTACAAAATCGATTGCTTTGTCAAATCCTGTTTTCCTTAGGTTTTTCCTTAAATAGGTCAATGGGTCTGCCTTAACTATATCCGGATCATAGCATCCTGCAATTTCTTCAATAAAGTCTTCAGGAGCACTTCCTGCCAGGTTGGTCAATACAATGATTGCCAAATTATCATCAGGATAAACCATGATTACGGATCTGTTTCCGCCGGACATCCCAACTGCTTTATGTTTTTTTCTGAATTTAGTAATTCCCCAACCTCGTGCCCAGCTGGTAGGTGTTCCGTTATTGAATGTACTTGGAGTCCACATCATATTTAATGTCGAAGACTTTTGAAATAATCGACCACTTTGCAAAGCGATGAGCCAATTTGCTATGTCTTCAGCGGTGCTGTTAAGACCTGCCCCTGTTCTGGTGAAATCCGGAAATTCTGTATAAGTGTTGGTAAGTTTCATTACCCCTTTTTTGCCGTCAAAAAAACGATTATACCTATACGAAGGGGCATAGTTTGGTATAACATCTCTGGAATCTCCAAATATGGTGTTCTTCAGATTAGCGATCGTAAACTGATTATCATTAAAATCAGCTGTGAAAGGTTTTTCTGTAAGTTTTTCAATGATTTTGCCCAGCAGATAATAGTTTGTCTGGTTGTAACTGAACTGTTCTCCTGCTTTAAATTCCAAAGGAAGTGTTTTGAGCTTTTCCCAAATAGCTGCCTCAGTTTTTAAGGGACCGATATTTCCTGTCATTGGATCGAAAAGTTTCAGGATTTCAGGTAATCCGAAATATGGGTCAACAATTGGTCGACGGTTATTTTTTGCCATTCAGCAGGCAGATCATCCAAGTACTTACCGATAGAATCATCAAGCCTAATCTTATTCTGCTCTACAAGCTGCATCACGGCAACCCCTGTGAAAACCTTTGTATTGGAATTTATTGGAAAAATGCTACTATTACTTACAGGAATATTATAGTGCAGATTGGCAATACCATAAGATTGGCTCAGAATGATCTTCCCATTTTGTACAACTGCAAGTTGTAACCCGGGAATTTTTCTTTCTTTCATTTCCCTGTGAATAATCTCATCAACATTTTTTTTAGAGTGCTGAGCGGAAAGCTGTAAGGCAATTAATAATAATAAAAAATAGATCCTCATACTATTAAGACAACTCTCTGTGATATTTGTTACATCGGAGAAAAAATAAATTTTGGGTTTTGGTACTTTATATATGATCTTGATCATTTCCGAAAGCCAAAACTGAATTGAATTTTATATCTTAAAAATTCATAGTCAATATTGTCAAAGGCTACTGAGAACTTAATTACAATATCTTACCCAAATTTTTATATTCCTGAAATGCTAATGATAGGAAGTGATTTGAAACTAATTTTAGTATTTCTTCTGTTGACTAGCGAGTTTGGATCAGAAAAAAACCGGAGAAAAAGTGAATTGTCACCTTTCTCCGGTCTTGTACCCAGGACCGGGATCGAACCGGTACTCCTAAGAACTGGTGTTTGAGACCAGCGCGTCTACCAATTCCGCCACCTGGGCATGTGTTAAATTGGTGTGCAAATATATAAACTTTTTTTAATGTTCAAAAGCTTTTTGAGAGAAAAATTTTAAAATTCTATCTCTAAACCATCGTAGGCCAGATGCATTCCTTCCGGAAGATCCTTATCTTCAATATCATGCAATCCGAGATGATGGCTGATGTGTGTTAAGAATAATTTTTTAGGCTTAAGTTCTTTAAACAAGGCAATCACATCAGGAAGAACAAAATGGGCAGGATGCGGATCGAATTTTCTGATACAGTTTAAAACCAGTACATCCAGGTTCTGCAGCTTCTCTTTTTCTATATCCGAAATAAAATTGGCATCTGTGATGTATGCAAGGTTTTTAAATTTATATCCAAAGACCGTAATTTCATAATGTATCACTTCAATGGGTGTGATTTCGGTATCTAAAACATGGAAAGGTTTATTTTCAATTTCATGAAGATCAAAAGCTGGAGCTCCCGGATATCGTATATCGGAGAAAGCGTAAGGAAAGCGGTTTTTAATCTCATGTCCAACCCTTTGGTAGCAATAGATTGGCATATTTTTCCCACTTTTAAAGATTAACGGACGCATATCGTCGAGTCCAATTACATGATCATTATGTTCATGAGTGAGAAGAGTAATATCTACTGTGTTTTCGTGGTTGAGAAGCATCTGCTCCCTGAAATCCGGACCACAGTCGATGAGTATTTTTTTACTTTCCTCAGTAGTAATCATTACTGAGGATCGGAAACGCCTGTCTTTGGGATTTTCGGAAGTACATACTTCGCATGTACAGCCTATAACGGGCACACCCTGGGAAGTACCGGTTCCTAAAAATTTCAACTTCATTTTCTTTTGAGGTTGGTTTAATTTTGGTAAATTTACGAAAAATTTCACGTCCTAATGTATCAGAAACTAACTCCTAAACAAAAAGCATTAACAATTAATCTAGATCCTACTATTTATGGTACTTTCGCAGAAATTGGAGCAGGGCAGGAGACTGTTCGTCACTTTTTTAGAGCAGGAGGGGCTTCTGGTACAATTGCTAAGGCGATGTCCGCTTATGACAAAGATTTTAGTGATGCCATTTACGGAAAAGAAGCAAAAAACAGGTATGTTACTCAGAACAGACTTCGCAAAATGCTCCGTTATGAAGTTGCTTTAATTGAAGAAAGGATTTCAAGAGAAAATAATCCTAACAGAAAATTTTTCTCTTATGCGAATACGGTAACTACCATTAATTTCGACAAAACGCTTAAGGGTCACGGATGGGTAGGAATCCGTTTTCAGACAAAGGAAAACGAAGATTATAATGAGATCGTGATTCACGTAAAATTTAAGGAAAATGATGCTACCTTACAGCAGGAAACTTTAGGGAATCTTGGAGTAAACCTTATCTTCGGAGCTTTCCACTACTACGACAATCCACGAAATTTAATCGAATCTTTATACGATGATATTGCGAAAGACGGCCTTGAAATTGATATGATTGATTTCAGCGGTCCTGCTTTTGGCTATGTTGATAACCGATTAATGTCGCTGCAGCTTGTGAAGCATGGAATGACAGACGCGGTGATCTTCAATTCCCAGGGAAGCAATATGCTGCCTGCCGATGTTTTATACAAGAAAAATATATTCGCGGTAAGAGGAAGTTTCAGGCCGGTAACAAAAGTGAATATCGATATGCTTAAAAACGGGCTTGAGATGTTCCAGAAAGATGCAACCTGTACCCATGAAGAAACAGAAGTGCTTATTGAGATCACTATTTCAAACCTTAGGGCGGATGGAGATATTGATGAGAGAGATTTCATGGACAGGGTGGATATTCTCGGTAAATTGGGGTATACCGTTATTATTTCCAACTTCTCGGAATACTACAGGCTGATCGATTATTTTGCTTCCTATACGAGTGGGGATATCGGTGTTGCAATGGGTGTGAATAATCTTCTGATGGTATTTGATGAAAAATATTACAAAGACCTTTCGGGTGGAATTCTTGAAGCATTCGGAAAGTTCTTCAGAAACGGAATGAGGGTGTATCTTTATCCTTATAAAGATCCTGAGACCCATGAATTGCTGGATTCTTCAAACCTTAAAGTAGAAGAAAACCTAAAAGAACTCTACAAATATTTCAAGCACAATAACCGTATTGTAGATATCACCAATCATAATCCGGAGTTCCTGGAAATTTATTCCAGGGAAATCTTAAGAAAAATTGCATGCTGTATTAAAGGCTGGGAAAACCAGGTCCCTGAAGGTGTGGCAGAAATGATAAAAGAACGTGGAATGTTCGGATATAAAGAAGAACTTTCCTTCAAACAATTTTCCTAAACATAAAATAAAATGTCAGAAATAAAAAAAAGACTTTCTTCCATTCTTGAAAGCCCGAAGCATAATACAGAAGAAAAACTTCAGAAGGTATGTCACCTGCTGGATCAGGAGATTTCTTACTTTAACTGGACCGGATTCTACTTTAAGAACGGAGATAAGAATGAGCTGAAATTGGGCCCTTATGTGGGGGCACCTACTGATCATACCATTATTCCTTACGGGAAGGGGATTTGCGGACAGGTTGCTGTTTCCAATGAAACATTTGTAGTTCCGGATGTTCACCAGGAAAGTAATTATCTAAGCTGCTCTATTGATACAAAAGCTGAGATCGTAGTCCCGATTTTCAAAGACGGTCAGAATGTTGGTCAGATTGATATTGATTCCCATACTGTAAATCCGTTTACAGCTGAGGACCGGGAACTTTTGGAATGGCTTTGTAATGAAGTGTCCAAGATTTTGTAATTGAAATTTTATTTCGAAATATAAATATCAGCTCCGGGGTAAATCGGAGCTTTTTGTTTACATTTAAATTCAATTAGTAGCTGAGGCGCTCGAAGTCACCAGTTGGTTGGTTCAAGAAATTGCTGAGAAATATGAAACATTTTTTTTTGAAAAAATGGACCTAAGCATCAACGCTGTATGGCGTGAATTTCAGCCAGTAATCCTGTGAAATAATCTCCACACTTTGCAATGTGCGTTCCGTACCATGAAAATGCCTCTCCATCTACGATCATGATCTTTTTATCAGGGTAAAAAGCTTTCATCTCCTCAATATGTTTTTCTTTGAATGGGAAAGGTTCCGAAGAAAGCATAATGACTTCCGCTTCAACAAGGTCTTCCATTTGAATCTCAGGGTAACGGGTTCTGTTCTTAAAAATATTTTCAAAACCAATCTCTGACAGGACTCTGTGAATAAAAGTGTCTGAACCAATCGTCATATAAGGGCTTTTCCAGATGAGGTAAGCTACTTTTACTGTTGAATCAAGCTTTGCCTGCTCTAAAACCTCATAGATCTTGAGATTGAACTGTTGTGCCCTTTCTTCTTTATTAAAGAGATTTCCGAGTGTTTTAAGAAGGTAATAATTGTCTTCAATGGTCTCGATATTGGTTACGATGACTTTGAAATCGTTCATCAGTGCTTCTACCTGCTCTTTGATATTTTCCTCTTTATTGGCGAGAATAAGATCTGGCCTCAAAGCTCTGATCTTGTCAATATTAATATTTTTTGTCCCGCCGATAACAGGAATGGTTTTTACTTTACTTTCAGGATGGATGCAGAATTTAGTTCTCCCGACGACTTCGTTTTCGCTAAGCCCCAAATCAAATAAAGCTTCTGTAACGGATGGTACCAATGAAATAACTCTCATATTAAATTTAGAAATGATTTGCTGTTTATTCCAAATTTAAAAATAAAAAGATAAAACTCCCCATTTATCAGCTAAATCTTCAGAGGTTATTTAATTTTATAGCAGCTGTTTTACTCTTTCTGCTGAAAACAAATCTTTCCCTGAGGTTGGTTGTTGGTACTTCAAAGAACTTATAAAGCATGATTGAAAATACAATCGTAAGTGCCCAATACAGAAAATAGAAGACAGGTAATATAATGTGATAATTGGTTGTAAAATCTGTCCATGGAATACTCTTTAAAATAATTCCTTTGATAAGGGTCATATGTGTTAAATACATCGAGTAGGAAATCAGGCTGATGATGGTGATAAGGTTTCCTATTTTATATTTCGATTTCTTCAAATTGGAAAGAAAGGGAAGTAATATTAAGGTTGCTATTGAGGTCAGGCTGTATTCAAAAACAATGTTATAAAGATGTAACGGGTCAGGACATATGCCTGACACAAAGATGAATTTTTGAATTAGAAATATGGATATACCGACGATCAGTAAAATAAGTGGAATAGATTTCCATAGTTTGGAGTAATAATAGCTGAGATAGGCACCGATAACACCATACATAATGCTGTCAAGCCTGTAAAGTACCTGGTGATTAAAAGACAATGCTCTTTGAAGATCTTTTTCAGCATAAATATTATATCTTAAAAAGCTTATAAAAAACAGAACGGCAAGGGCTGTAATCAGTACCGAAGTCTTAGGTTTGAATTTAAATACGGCAGCCAGAATAAAAATCAAAAGCGGAACTGTGAGATAAAACCATTCCTCTACACTTAGGCTCCATGATTCTTCAAAATAACCAGGAGTTGGATAATAAAGATTCTGGCAGAAAAAATAGTATTTCTTTATAATCCCCAAAGAGAATGCAGGGTCTGCAAAACTGTAGTAAATAGTGAGAATTGTTAAAATTAAAAAATAAACAGGTAAGGTACGGAACCATCTTTTTACCCAGAAATCCAGCAGTAATGAAAATCTGAGGGTATTGTTTTCTAACTGCTTAATCAAAATACCTCCGATCAGAAATCCACTTAATACAAAAAAAATAGTAACGCCGTCAAATATTATATATTTAAAATAATCATCTATTTTTTCAGGAAATATAAATCGTCCGTGTGCAATAATTACTGTAGTAATCGCAAAAAATCTTAGTATGTCTAGCCCGAAAATTCTGTTGTGGCTTAATTCTTTCGAGAATAACCGATACAGATTATCCAGTTTAATTGTGTCAAAAAACTTTTTCATTCATTTGTGTTTGCAGATTATTGGGAAATAATTTGCAAATAAACCAAATTTCTGATAAATGTTTATTTGATTGCGTTAGGTATTAATTGATTATAAATGTTTATTTTCTTTGTTATATTCGTAATTATTGATTATGGTTGTTGAATTGTGTATTATATAGATAATTGTATGATGATTTAACAATTATTTAAGTCTATAAAAGTTTTCCGGTTAAGAAAAGCCCGGCAACTGAAAAATAAATAATAAGTCCGGTAACGTCTACCAGCGTGGCTACAAATGGAGCAGAAGAAGTAGCAGGGTCAAGATTCAGTTTTTTGAGAATGAAAGGGACCATAGAGCCTGAGAGGGTCCCCCAGAGAACGATCATAACAAGAGAAACTCCCACACTTAGACCTACGTAAGGCCAGTACATTCCATAATTGAAGAATCCTGCTTCATGCCACACCATAATCCTTAAAAAGCCGATGACACCAAGAATGCTACCCAGAGCGAGCCCGGTAAAGATTTCTTTTTTCATTACATACCACCAGTCTTTCAGACCAATTTCCTGAAGTGCCATAGCCCGGATAATAAGGGTTGCTGCCTGGGAACCGGAATTTCCTCCACTGGAAATAATTAGAGGTACAAATAAGGCAAGCACTACAGCTTTCTGAATTTCATCCTCAAAATAGCCCATCGCAGAGGCAGTCAGCATTTCCGAAAAGAAAAGAATGATCAGCCATGTACCCCTCTTTTTGATCATTTCCATCAGTGAAGTCTGTGTATAAGGATCATCTAACGCTTCAAGACCTCCGAATTTCTGAATATCTTCCGTATTCTGCTGTTCGATTTGGTCAAGGATATCATCAATAGTTACAATACCTACAAGAACACCGGCTTCTGTAATGATGGGAAGGGCAGTCCGGTCATATTTTTCAAAATAAGTTACCGCATCCTCCTTTGAGGTGGTTGTCATTATTGCGACGAAATGATTGTCGGTCATATCCGAAATTAAGGTATCTTCTTCTGCCAACAGAAGGCTTCCTAAAGCAATATCATCGATCAGGCGGTTCCTTTCATCCACTACATAAAGATGGTTCATGGTTTCCACTCTTTTTCCTACCTTTTTGATTTGCTGAAGACATCTTTTTACTGTCCATTCCTTACGGATCTGGATGTAGTAAGGGGTCATCAGACGGGCAATAGAATCTGAGTTATAACCAAGAAGCTTAAGAGCGATCCTTCTTTCCTGAGGATTAAGATGATTGATGGAATACTTGATCAGCTCATCCGGAAAGTCCTCAAAAAGAGAAGTTCTGTCATCCGGAGTCATTCCGTTCAGGATCTCGGAAACTTCCTCGCTTCCGATACTTCTGATTGTTTCTTCCTGGAAATCAGGATCAAGATGGGAAAAAACCTCCGCTTTATATTCTTTCGGAACTTTTAAAAATGCCAAAAGCCTCTCATCAGCAGGAAGATTGCTAAGAGTCTCGGCGATATCGGCAGGATTAAAGATAAGTTCGTCTCTGGAATTCAAAACGTGAATTTTTTGGATATGCAAAAATAATCCAAAAAATTAAGACTATGAAGGAAAGACGCAAAATTAAGATTAATAAAACATTAAAATGAAGCAGAACATCTTTTGGAAACAAAAAACACCCGCCGGAGCGGATGTTCAATAATTAAATTTAATTCATAAATACCTATATTATTCAAGAATAGGTCCGCATAAAGGATATGGAGAAGGCATACACATGCCTCCGTCACAGCATTCCCCAAATCCACACTGGGCGTGGTCCTGGCATTTTTTGCCCAGTCCACTACCATTGATCGTCAGCTGTTCTTTTCTGGTGAGTTTTTTTATATTTTTCATGGATATTTTGTATTAAGTAAAAAACTGATTTATTCTTCAATACAGTCATATTCCATACACACTCCCCGGCAGCAGAAACCAATAAAACATGGTCTGGTTGCGCTGCATCTTTCAATAGCTCCACCATTGATCTGTCTCTGTTGCTCTCTGTTGAGTTTCTTTAATTTTTTCATATTATATAAGTTTTAATTTGTAAAACTAAAATAATAAAAAATATTTAATTATTCATCATCTGGTGAAAATATTTATCTAGTAATCAGTTTGTTCTGGATGTTTTTCAATTTCATGAAAGAAATTATAGATAGAAGATGATTTGTGGGAAGTGAATTATGGATAGGCAATTGTCAATTTACCAACAGTGATAAATTAACTAATGGCAATTAAATGGTGTTGAATAGTGAATAGTGAGTAGTGAATAGTGAATGGTGAGTAGTGAGTTTACTACTTAGCTCACCAATTGACCATTGATTTGCGCAACAGGGTTACTATTCAGCCTTTATAACTCCGCTCCGGTTGAAGACTTCAGCTTTCTAAGTTTTTTCAGAATGCCTTTTATTGCACCGTCAGTTCCTATTTTAATAGAATTTGCAGTGGAACCTAAAAGACGCATATTTTTCCGGTAAGTATCATAGTCGGTTTCCGTAACCAGATTTCCTCCTGCATCAAAAAGCTTCATGCTTACTACAACCTGGTTAGAAAATATATATTTGCCGATTCCTACTTTAAAATATCTCACTTTGGGAACAACAGCGAAATCAGCATCGTTATTGATGCAGTAATCAGTGATGGTCTGTTTTTCAACACTGTCGAAAGGAATTTGTACCTCTGCTCTGAGTATTTTATTCTTCCTTCCGCTGAAATTATCGGAAACAGCACTGAAGAAGGCCAGGTTCGTGGGCTCTTTGATTTCCTCAATATCAGGTTCTACCTCGGGATTGAAGTATAGAATTTTTTTTGTCTTGTTGTCGGTATTTTTCTGTGCTTTTACCGAAATAACACCGATCAGTAAAAAAGTTCCAATAGCTGTAAAGAATATAATTTTTCTCATTGTGTAATTCGTATGCAAAATTACTGCCTTTTCACCGGATGACATACAATTTATTAAGAAATTTTTAACATTTTTTTCTATCAATTTTGATATATGAAATCAATAATGTTTTGCTGAATAAAAAAATAGTTGTAATTTTGCAGCCGTTACATAATAATCATTAAACAATATTGGAATGTACTTAACAACAGAAAAAAAGCAGGAAATTTTCGCAAAACATGGAAAATCTGCAACAGACACAGGAAGTGCTGAAGGACAAGTAGCTCTTTTCACTTTCAGAATCAATCACTTATCTCAGCATTTAAAGGCTAACCGTCACGATTTCAATACAGAGAGATCTCTAGTGAAATTGGTAGGTAAGAGAAAAAGTTTATTAGATTACCTTAAAAAGAAAGATATCGCAAGATACAGAGCAATTATTGCTGAACTAGGTTTAAGAAAATAATCTATAAAGATTTCAAAATAAAAGCAACTTCGAAAGAAGTTGCTTTTTTTATATCCTATTTTTTGCCTTTCCCAATCTTTCCCAAATGCGTATTCTGAAAACTGTCTGGATATTTCAATCCGTAGCCCAGTATTCTGTCGAATGCTGAGTGTGCAAACAGTATGGCTCCCGCCATCTGGAGATAGGGAAGAGAAAGGGCTGTTCCAGCAAGGTAGATGATGACGGCCACTGCAAAATGATGGAATAGATTATAGAAAAATGCTCCTGTTTTATTATTGAAAACATACCCTAGCATGGAAATGTCTGGAGCTAGGAATAGTCCGGCAAACCACCACCAGGAAAGCTCTGTCTGGTTAAAAGCAAACATTCCCAGTAATAAAAAGGCAAAATATTCCAGCTGTAATTGAATTTTCATAAGAATAAAGGTGTTGATTATCTGATAAGTGTGCTATTCAGTATAAAAGTTACTCCTTATTGGCTTTAAAAACAAAAGTGAGACGTTTAAATATCCCACTTTAATTAAATTTCGTATAAAAATAATTTTCTAGTGTCCCGATTTTGCTTCAGCACTTTCCACATGCCCTAAATATTTGCTGCAATATGCTCCAAAGATAAGAATCACAAGATAACAGAATACAGGAATAATGAAAGAATGCTGTACTCCCACCTGATCGGCAAGATATCCCTGGAAAATAGGAACAATAGCACCTCCCAATATAGCCATTACCACTAAAGAAGATCCCTGGCTGGTATATTTACCCAAACCTGAAATGGCCAGAGTATAAATATTGGAAAACATAATTGAGTTAAAGATCCCGATTCCTAAAATGCTGTACATCGCCAGTTCACCGTGATTAACCATTGCAGAAATAAGAAGGACAACATTCACTGCTGCAAAAATAGATAATGTTCTTGCCGGAGCTGCTTTGCCGATAAAGAAAGCAATAAAATTAAGGACAATAAATGCAAGGAAAAAGCTGGTCTGGGCAAAGCTCAGGTCTACGATACTGAAAATAACCAGAAAGACAGCGGCTGCTGCCCCCAGCATATAAACTGCTTTTTTTCCCTGGCTTAATGACTGGTTTAAAGAAATAGCTCCAAGAAAACGTCCGATCATCGCACCACCCCAATAAAGTGAAAGATAATTTTTGCTGATAATTTCATTAAAACCCATGATTTGAGGCTGCTCCAGAAAGCTGATGATAAAGCTTCCTACCGCTACTTCTCCACCTACATAGCAGAACATGGCAAAAACTCCAAATTTCAGGTGGCTGAACTGAAGGGCTCCCCAACCTTTTACGATCTCTTCTTCCTGGGTTTGGAAAGAAGGCAATTTCACCCTGGAAATCAGTAATGCAACCAATAAAAGAATGCCTGCAAAGATCAGATAAGGAATTCTGGTTGCCACAGCACTGAATGAACCATCAGGAGCTGAGAAAAATTCAAAAATCAGATGTCCTCCAAGAACCGGTGCAATCGTTGTTCCGAAGGCATTGAAGGCCTGAGTCATATTCAGACGGCTGGAAGCAGATTCTTCGCTGCCGAGTAATGAAACGTATGCATTAGCTGTGATCTGAAGCACAGTAAAGCCCAGTCCCAGAATAAATAAAGCCCCCAGAAATAAAGGATAATAAGAAAAAGTTGCTGCAGGATAAAATAAGACACACCCAAAGGCAGCCAGAAAAATACCGAACATAATTCCTTTCTTATAACCTGCTTTGTTAATAGGATCTCCTTTTGAGATAGAGATCAGGAAATAGATCAGTGAACCGATAAAATACGCTCCGAAAAAACAGAACTGTACCAGCATTGATTCGAAAAAAGTGAGTTTGAAAAGCTGCTTCAGATAAGGGATCAGGATATCATTCATACAGGTAATGAATCCCCACATAAAAAAGAGCAGGGTGATCGTAATTAAAGGAATGGTGTAGTTCCTGCTCTGTGTTTTTACTTCTTTATTGGTCATAAACATTTATTTATTTGAAAAAGAACGATTAAGTTCTTTTCAGTTATTTCGTCTGCTGCATATATATTTTGAGAAGCATGGCAAATATAAGACAGTGAACTGTTTTTCTGCAACTTTTCAGATGACTTTTTCTTTTGGTATAATGTATCTAATATGCTGTAAAATATTATTTGCACTTTTTGAGACAATAATACGAAAACAACAGGATTTAATAATCAATTTACTTTAAAAAAAACGTTTTTTATCATTCTGAATAATGAACAGGCTAAACATGCCGTCAGTAATTTTTACATCTTTGATAAAAAAGGAGGGGAAATCTTACGATTCTGAGTAGTATTTCTGAGACTGAAAATTTAATATCTCATTATTATATGGTATATTTGCAGACGAAAATTTAGACGAAATATCAATAATTAAAGCACTCAATACGGAGTGCAACACAAACAATTTATGAGTATACCTCAAGCAATTACAGAAACGATTATTCTTGCAGACGGCAGAGAAATCACAATTGAAACAGGAAAATTAGCAAAACAGGCTGATGGTTCGGTAGTCGTAAAAATGGGCGGAACAATGCTTTTAGCAACTGTTGTAGCCAGCAAAGAAGCAAAAGACGGAGTAGATTTTCTACCCTTAACTGTAGATTACAGAGAAAAATTCTACGCAGGAGGAAAAATTCCTGGAAACTTTTTTAGAAGAGAAGCCAGGCCATCAGATCAGGAGATCCTGACAATGCGTTTGGTAGACAGAGTTCTTAGACCATTATTCCCTGAAGATTTCCATGCTGAAGTTCAGGTAATGATTTCATTAATTTCTTATGACGGACAGTCAATTCCTGATGATTTAGCAGGTCTTGCAGCTTCTGCAGCCATTGCTATTACAGATATCCCTTTCAACGGGCCAATGTCTGAAGTAAGAGTCGTAAGAATCAACGGTGAATTATCTATCAACCCTAAATTTGAAGATCTTAAAATTGCTGACCTTGATATCATGGTGGGAGCAACTAAAGATTCTATCGTAATGGTAGAAGGGGAGATGAAAGAAATCTCTGAGCAGGAAATGCTTGAAGCGATCCAGTTCGCTCATGTAGAAATCAAAAAACAAGTTGAGGCTCAGGAAAGATTAGCCGAAAAGGTAGGTAAATCTTTACCGAAAAGAGAATACAGCCACGAAAATCACGATGAAGCTATCCGTGAGAAAGTGTGGAAAGAAACATACGATAAAGTATATGAAGTAGCGAAAACTCCTTCAGGAAAAGAAGAAAGAGGTGAAAAATTCAAAGCTGTTCTGGATGAGTTTTTAGCTCAATATGTAGATAATGCTGAAGAATTAGAAAGAGTAACCCCTTTCGCTAAAGTATATTACCACGATGTAGAGAAAGAAGCGATGCGTCAGATGATTTTGAATGATAAAATCCGTCTTGATGGTCGTGATCCCGAAACCATTCGTCCAATCTGGAGCGAAATTGATTATTTACCGGGAGCTCACGGTTCTGCAATCTTTACAAGAGGTGAAACTCAGTCTTTAACAGCTGTAACGTTAGGTTCAGTGAAAGATGCGAACATGGTAGACAGCGTGATGGTAAACTATGACGAAAGATTTTTCTTACATTATAACTTCCCGCCGTTCTCAACTGGTGAAGCAAGACCTTTAAGAGGAACTTCAAGAAGAGAAGTAGGACATGGAAACTTGGCTCAGAGAGCTTTGGCAAACATGATTCCTGAAGAGAACCCTTATACCATCCGTATCGTTTCTGATATTTTAGAATCAAACGGTTCATCTTCTATGGCAACTGTTTGTGCCGGAACTTTAGCATTGATGGATGCTGGTATTCAGATTGCAAAACCTGTTTCTGGTATTGCAATGGGATTGGTAACAGACGTTAAAACTGGAAAATTCACTGTTCTTTCTGATATCTTAGGAGATGAAGATCACCTGGGAGATATGGACTTTAAAGTAACAGGAACTGCAGACGGTATCACCGCTTGTCAGATGGATATCAAAATCCAGGGGCTTTCTATGGATATCATGGAAAAAGCTCTCCTACAGGCAAAAAACGGAAGACTTCATATCTTAGATAAATTAAATGAAACTATTTCTGCTCCAAGAGAAGATGTGAAACCACACGCTCCGAAAATGGTAATGCTTGAGATCTCTAAAGATTTCATTGGTGCTGTGATCGGACCTGGTGGAAAAATCATTCAACAACTTCAAAAAGATACAGATACTGTTATTGCTATTGAAGAAGTAGGAGAAATCGGTAGAATTGAGATTTCTGGTGTAAGCAGAGAGAAAATCAATGCAGCGATTGCCAGAATCAACGAGATTACATTTGTACCTGTAGTAGGTGAAGTGTACCAAGGAAAAGTAGTGAAAGTAATGGATTTCGGAGCTTTCGTAGCGATTGCGAAAGGTACCGAAGGACTTCTTCACATTTCTGAAATTGAGTGGGCTCGTCTGGACAAAGTTCCTTATGCTGAAGGTGATGAAGTAGAAGTGAAGTTCATGGGGTATGATGACCGTAAAAAAATGAAACTTTCAAGAAAAGTTCTTTTACCAAGGCCTGCAAGACCTGAATCTAAACCAAGACCAGAAGGTCAAGACAGACCACAAGGTGACAGAAGACCGGAAGGACAGGGTAGACCGGACAGACCGGCAAGAAGAGAAGAGAATACAAGACCGGAAGGGGAAACACCTGCCGGAGATCAAAATCCTTCATCTGAAGCTTAAGATCAAATCTTTTAGATATAAAAAAAATCCCTCATTTTTGAGGGATTTTTTTTAGCTCGCGAATCTTAAAAAGCAGTGTGTTGCAATACTATTTAATCTCAGATAAATAGATAGAAGTATTAAATCTACTAGTTTTAATCCTGAATCTATATGGTCTTAAATAGCAGATCAACCTGTTTTTTAGTGGCTGCATCAGGGCAGACTCTATAAAATTCTCTAAGCAGCTCCAGTGAAGACGGCTTTTTAGGATATCCGTTATTCTGAAGGAAATTTTTCAAAGCCCCATTCACCTTTTCTTCCCCGATCAGTTCACTTAATTTTACCATGGCCACAGCGCCTTTGGAATAGGAAATATGAGGAGTATCCCCAATAGCCCTGTAGATCGGACGGTTTTCAGAGAGTCCTTTTTCGTTATCATAGATCTGCTGGTGCACTTTAATTCTTTCCATCATTTTTTCTTTACCATGCATGTTTTTGTACAGCATCATTTCTGTATACATAGCGAGAGTCTCAGTAAGCATTGCAGAACCTTCCCGGTCATCAGGATCGATCTGGCTGTTTCCCCACCATAAATGAGAGAGTTCATGTCCCGCCAGTTCATTAATAACATCCTGTTTCTTGTCTGCCTGAATATTGGCATGGAAAACCATATCTTCAGGCATAAAAATCGCAGATGGATATGCAGTTGCAGCAAATCCCCTGGTAAATGATGAGATTTCAGCAAAATTGACGGTTTTAAATGGATATTTCCCAAAATTCCGAATGCAGTAATCCAAGGTGATCTTTGCATTTTCAAGGAGATGATCTGTATTTTCAAAATGTTCTTTGTGATAAAACACATTTACTGTAATTCCTTTATACAGAATACTTTTCACCAGATAATCTGCAGACGAGACCGCAAACCGGAAGGGAATATTTTTGGATCTATACTGAAAATAATGGCGTCCCGACTCTTTCCATTTTTTGACCAGATCCCCTGTACCTATAGCAGTCTGGTTTCCTTCCGTAGAAATGGTCATATCTAAATTGATAAAATCTCTTCTAAAGACTTCCGGAGCTTCAGGTTTTTTCAGTTCTGCCAATTTTCCAAGATGATTTTCCTGGCGAAGCTTTTCATCCTGAATTTCTTCATCTTTCTGATATCCGATCACAGGATAATACCTGCTGATCCTCATAAAAGAACCGTTTTCTATAATAGCGTTGAAAGACTGGTGCCCGTTTACAGTATACCATTTATAGGACAGCTTGAAATCAAGATAAGCAGTACCATTGGGTTTCATAGGGTGCTTTAATTTAATTTCTGAAATAGTCTTACCCATTTTTGCTGTTTCCGGACCTGATTGAAAAACAGCGGACTCAATTTTAAGGTCAGGATGAAAATGAATGAGGATTTTATCAATGGTTTTACCCGTACCATTGGTCAGGATATATTTCCCAGTGATCTCGTATGAATTTTTTGAAGGATATAATCTGATTTCAGTAGTAACCTCTGAAATTTCAGGTTGAGGCAGATTCTCGTATCCTTTAAATTGTTTTTCATACTGAACCGCTTCCAGGACAGTCTGTTCTTTATTTTTCGGAATATAACCCTTCATGAAAAGTATTCCGGTAAAAATACTTGAAAAGAGTAAAAGAATACTGAAAATAAGGGCAGGAGTATTTTTCTTTTTTGTTCTTAAAACTCCATTGGTCATCCATAAAAATGAAATGATTCCGGCACCAAACAGAAGTCTTTCTGTGAAAGCGTAAATATAGGGGCCATACCCATTGAAATCACTGTAACTGCCTTTAAAATCTGAAAATATCCTTAAAAGAGGATAGGAAAGTATCTTACCGGAAGCAGGACCTGCCAGAGTAAATACGGCTAAAACTGAAATTCCCAAGGCAATAAATTTATTTCTGATATTATTGTTGATCAACAGGATGAATCCCGAGAAAAGCATCAACGGAAATGTATTGAAAAAAAAGACACCTAGATAAGCATTCCAATCGAGATGAAAATATTGATAGGTTACCTGAAATAAAATTCCTTCAAGGATTAAGATTCCGGTAAACAGGAAAAGAAAAATACTGATAGAAATGAAATGCCCGGTGAGTTTGCTTTTCGAAAAAAAAGCAGTGTCCTCAACAAGGGAAAATCCTGATGAATGACTCCTCCAGTACAGATCATTGATAAAATATACCACAAGCAAAAGCCCAAACAGTGGAAAATTTTCTGAAATTGTAGTGGCCATAAGGCCTGATCCGGCATATTTCTGAGGAAGGCGTATCCCTTTTTCTATCTCTGCATACATTTCCATGCCGACAAAGAAAAGCAGCAGTATGGAAACCGCAGGAATGCTGACACTCCTGAAAAGATAAAGCAGGTCAACCTTTGCAAAGGACAGGATAGACCTGAATCTGTTTTCTCTGCCGAAACTTGTTTGTGAGACTCTATAAGCGAATGTCGGGATATTGGGGATTTCAGACTCCGGAACTGCTTTCCTGACCTTTTGTTTTGAAACATTAGAGAAAGAGAATGAGTGATAGGTAAGCAGTAAGAATATGGCAGAAATTATCAGGAAAATAATTCTGTTAAGCAATAAATACCCTGTGGCAGGTACCAATAAAGTGTTTTTTTGATGGACAGAAAACATTCCTGCTTCAAAAAAGTAAGACGATAATCCGAACGGATCTAAAATAGAGGAAATCTGCTGTGTTTCCACCGACTGAGGCTGGCTTCCTGCCATAAACGGTGAATTGGAAAAGACCAAAACAACCATATACAGGACATACAGAAGCAATCCACCTACTACAACCAGCAGTTTTTTCTTAGCAGCCAATGAGATAAAAAACAGGAAGCTACATACAAAAAAACAGTTGATAAGCCCAAAGATCAGCATTGGGTACAGATAATAACCTATATTGAAGTAAGGCTGCATTTCACTTCCTGTCCGAAGAACCTGACCTAAGAGGAAACCTGTCATCAGAAAGAAAAAGCTTAAGAAAGTCTGTAGAAAATAGGTGGTGAATCTTCCACTCAGATAGGTCCATTTAGAAAATGGAAAAGAAAACAGAACAAGATCGAATTTTGAGTCCCAGTCTTTAAAAAGCAGCTGTACAGCATAGATTACGGCAATAAACAGGATGGAAAGACTCAGCATTCCGGTCATAAAACCTATGGTATAGGGTGAGTTCAGGTATATCCCGTCTCCTGCGGTAAGGTTGAACTGGTTACCGCAGAAGATACCTATGCCGGTCAGGATCAGGGCTATAAGATAAGCTGGCCAGTGCTTGGAAATGCGTCCGGCTTCGAATAAAAATAAGGCATTCATGATTAAGGTTTTTGAGTGAGTGTATGGAAATAAACGTGTTCCAGCATTGGATGTACAGCATTGAAGTCTTCAGGCTTTTCTTCTGAAAATACAGTAATGTGAAGCTCTCTTTCAATCAGCTGGCGGCTGATGATCTCATGGCTGGAGTAGTAATTTTCCAGTTCATTTTGGTGTATCGGTTTTGACCAGATCCTGTTTTCCAGCTCAGAAATTAATTCTGCTGGTTTACCCTTTCTAAGGATCTGCCCGTTGTTCATGACAGCCATTTCCGAACACAGGTTTCTGACATCCTCTACCAAATGGGTGGAAAGGATAACAATTACGTCCTGACTGATTTCGTTCAGGAGCGAATTGAAACGGTTGCGTTCCTCAGGATCGAGGCCGGCGGTAGGTTCATCCACAATAACAATTTTAGGATTTCCCAATAAGGCCTGAGCTACTCCGAAACGTTGTTTCATCCCTCCGGAAAAGGTATGTACTTCTTTCTTCCTAAAATCTGAAAGGTTGACTTTTTCAAGGAGGTTCAGGATCTGGCTTTTGCGTTCGATCCTGTTGCCAACTCCTTTTAATACTGCCATATGTTCCAGAAGATCATATGCAGAAACCTTTGGATAGACACCAAAATCCTGTGGAAGAAAACCAAGGTTCTGTTTAATATAATCGGGATCTTTGGAGACATCCGTTCCGTTGAAAATAATAGTTCCGGAGGTCGGTTTCTGCAGTCCTACAATGGTTTTCATTAGCGATGATTTTCCGGCGCCATTGGGCCCGAGAAGGCCAAATATTCCATTCGTTATTTCAAGCGATATGTCTTTAACTGCTTGGTAACCATTTTTGTAAATAAGGCTGAGATTGTTGATTGTTAAGGTATTCATAGGTTAAGATTTGGATAATAGAAGGGCAAGGCAGACCTTTACGGTTGCTTAAAAGTAAATGTCGATTTTCATCAGACATCAGATCTTGGATTGAAGATAAGATTGAGGTTAAGGCTAAAACTAAGGTTGTGGAGATTAAGTGGTTATTTAAGACTTTTTTACACTCAAACTCTCAAACTCTCAAACTCATAAACTTCGCAACCCGAACCTATTCCCTATACTCGAGAATATCGCCGGGCTGGCATTCCAGGATTTTGCAGATGGCTTCCAGAGTATCGAAACGTACTCCTTTGGCTTTGCCGGTTTTAAGAATAGAAAGGTTAACGGGAGTAATACCCAGTTTTTCTGCCAATTCTTTACTCTGCATTTTTCGCTTGGCCAGCATGACATCTAAGTTGACTATAATTGGCATTTTATATAAATAGGTCTTGTTCGTTTTGCAAATGTAGTCCTTGCTTAAAGATATTTGCAAGAAACAGACAGAAAATTCCAAGCATGAAATGGATAAAAACCAGTCCCCAGATAATACTTTCGACCTCCACAAAAAAGCTTGCCGTAATGACCACAGGCAGGGGAATGAAAATATTATACATGTAAAATCTCTTAAGCTGAAGTATATTTTCTTTTGTAAACAGTTTTGACTGGAAAAATACTTTGAAAACTATGGCCGAAAGCCAGAAAAAAATTCCGTAGGAAACTAAAACCAGTAAAAACGAAAAAATGATATACGGATAGTTATTTTCAATATTCAGAAACGGATTTTCTGTAAAAGGATAATTGATGTGAAGATATCGGCCGTCTTTGTAAGGTATAACAGCAAAACCGGTAGCCAGGCAAAAAACAGAGTAAGCGAAAGTGATCAGGTAGCCTGCCGACAATACGATGCAGATATAATGCAGGATCCTTGAAATAATTTTGGTCTGGTTCATGGCAATAATTATTTAACTATTGCAAATGTATAATTAATTATCGTAAAACAATAATTATTTTAAATAAAATTTTATTTTATAAGTTTGAAATGACGATTGGAAACGAAGAAAAATGCTTACTTCATGTATTTTTACTAAATTTAAATTATAAAATTATCTTAATGGCATACAGTATTGAACTTGCGGACAGAATCCGTGAACGGCTTTCAGAGATTCCTGATCTTGACATCAGGGAAAAGAAAATGTTCAGCGGATTATCATTTTTAGTCAATGATAAAATGTGCATTAATGTAAGCCATAATAACCTGATGTGCCGTTATAATCCCGATCTGGAAGAAGAGGTCGCAGAAAGAACAGGGTTTCGTCCCATGATCATGAAAGGGAAACAGCTTAAAGGATATTGCTATGTGGAACCTGAGGGTTTTCAAAAGCATGATGATTTTGAGTACTGGGTAAAAATATGCCTGGATTACAATACAATAGCTAAAGCTTCCAGGAAAAAATAATCTTAATATTCCCAACATTTTAAAATTAACGATTAGGCCAAGTTTAATTGTTAAGAATACTAAGATTTAACTGTATAATTTTTCCCGAATATCTATTAAGATTTTCTCTGCTTTTTTTACCTCCGGATAATCGGGAAGAGTGGAAACCGCGTGATAGTGCTCTATAGACTCTATCAGATCTTCTGCCTTTTGCATAACTGCTTCATAGGACCACTTTCCGGCTTTGATATCAAGTAATTCCTCCCGGTTGTCTACGCGGATATTTAACGAATTTGTTTTGAATATATACTCGCAGGACTGTAATAATCGGATGGTATGCATCATGTTTTTACTGTCATAGTTCTGTCCGTGCTCCTGATTGACATTATATCGGTCTTCATTGCGTTCGGAAACCCATTTCCAGTATTCCTTATAGTCTTTGCAATACGTGGAATAGGCATCCAGATTACAGAAAAGATAGGCTGCTGGTTTTTCGTCCTTCGGAACGGATGATACAGAAACCTGGTTGGCTTCTTCATGCTGGATCATTCCTTTATACCCTAAAGTTTCGGATTCATCATAAAATAGGGCATACATTCCTTTAGTATTTCCGATATTAATCAGTCCGCATTTGTTCTGTATTTTTCTGCTTTCTGAAAGCCATTTCTTAAGAGGAACCGATCCCTGATCTTTAAGAATATAACAGAAATCCAAGACAGATTTTCTTTCTTTTTCTATAGGATTAAGGATCTTTTTATTCAGCCCTTTAGCCTTTTTGATCTGTGAAATAGCATATCCGGCAAAGGTATCTTTACATAATTTAGACAAAAAATCTTCTGGACGGAGAAGATCCATCAGCGGATGCTTTTGCAGAATGCAGTCTTCCGGACTTGTCAGCACTTCCAGAATATTTGGGTTGTTTTTCTGTAACAGTTCTACAAATCTTCCGATCTCATAATAGGTAATATCATTCGTTTCATTAGAAATCTGCGGGATATAATTCAGGCCGAAAAAATCTTCTTTCGGCAGATAATAAACGCCACGGATATCTGTATCGGAATTTTCAGTGGCCAGCCCGAAAGCGCGGCTTCCGGAGATGGCTTCAAGGAGGATGAGGTTTTTGGTTTTTAGAAATTCAATAGTCATGATTTTGTTTTTTTCTTTGAAGACATAAGTTTCTTCCTTTTCTTAAAGTTAAATATTGTATTACTTTCTAGGCCCTAATATCTCCCTAAAAACCTTCTCCATCTCACTCTTGTCCACATTTCCTCCTGCAAGACTTTTCGATCTTTCTTCATTTTCCAAAACGGTCTTTTCCAAAAAACCAAAAAGTTCCCAGTCATTCGGGTGATAGTAGGATTCTCCTTTCGTAGCTTTTAAAGCGATAAGATTTTCTATCTTTTTTCGGGTATAATCATCAACCAAAACTAACAACTCACTGAATAAAACGGGTGGAACCGTTCCTTTTTCTATGATCCATTTTCCGGTTAGTGCCGTTCGTAAGCAGTAAAAATAGCTTTTCAGTTTTACTTCATCACTTCTGCAGGCTTCCAGATACTTTTTGCTCATGCTCAGATAATGGTAAGAAACTGCTATCGGTGAAAAACAGGTATCTGCGAGGGGAGTGAACAGTTCCAAAAACTTATCGTTCTTTTTGTAAACGATAGGAGAATAGAACCAGCTCAGCAAAGCTGCATTCGACTTCAATAACAAATGAAATGTTTTCCGAAGGTCCCATCCCGAACCGTCCAGGTCGTCTTCTGTCATAAATTCTATCGTCTCGTCTTTATCCCAGGGAGAAAGATACCAGTCCTTTTCATGCCGGTAGATAAAGCGTATGTCATAATCGCTGTCCGGAGAAGCAAAACCCCATGCCCGGCTTCCGGATTCTACGGCCAAAAGGACTTCTACACTGCGTGTTTCCTCTATTTCTTTTATTTTCTCTAGTATTTTTGGTGTCATTGTATTCAATTTTAAGACAAAGTAAAAGCAGAAGTGCGCAGTGTTTTTGCGTAGATTTTTCGTTAAAGATATTATTTAAAGCTATTAAACGAAAAAAGAGGCTGTACATATTATAATGACAGCCTCTTTTCAATAAAATTAAATTCTAACTACTTCTACATTTTAAGCAGTAATCTGCTTTGTTTCTTTTCCTTTCTCCTCTTGTTTTTTATCCAATTTCTCAGATATTTTTTTTACGATGTATTCTATCGCAATAGGTGCTATAATGGCAATCAATGCTTTAAATATTCTTGATTTCATAGTAAGATTTTTTGATGAATAGATTACTACAATTTCTGAGCCATTTTAAAAATATTACTACTGGTCAGTGTTGTAGAAGATATCTTATAGTGATTTATACCTCTTCAAATCACCTTCCACGGAAAGAAAATTCTGATCTGCGGAATTTTAGTCATTATAAAATCTTGGATTTTAAGAGAAATTATAGGATCTTTTCATACAACAGATTATTTAAATAACAGGAATAAAGACTTTTGTGGAAGAAAAATCAGTTTTCATCCGGAACAATTAAATTCTCATAGTTTTTTAATCCTGCTTTAAACTTATCCTGCAGCCTCAATCTCAGTTTTTTAGGCTTATGAACAATCAGGCATTCTCCAAAACCCAGCAGCAGCCTTTCAAGTTCAAAATTGATTTGTACACAGATCTTAAATAATGCACCTTCTTCCGTTTCGCTTATGATTTCCTGACTCTTATGAAGCGGTTTTGTTTTTACATAAGGAGCATTTGAGGAATTTACAAAGAAAACAACATTTCTGGGAGCCATAGTTTCAGAAACCGTAACCCCTACAATATCTTTAAAATATTCATCGCCGTCCAGATCTTTGTCGATATACACAATATTTTCCTCCACATCAATCTTTTCCATTCGGTCCAGGGCTAAATTATACATTTTGCCTTTGTGCTGGCAGATCAGGAACCATCTGTTATTAAATTCCTTCAGAAGCTGAGGATGAACCACATAATTACTGGATTCCCTGGCGGTAAAACTGCGGTAAAGAATATTCAGGACTTTTTTGTTTGAAATGCTTTCATAAAGAACATCAATATGCTCAAGCCCTTTCAGCTGTTCATTCTTATCCAGATGAATAATGGATTTATGCCCAGTGGAATGGATGGAATCTTCCAGCTTCTGAATCACCCCGTTCATCTCTTTGAACATAGAGAAGTCTTTGAACTGCTTCAGGATCTGGACTGCATTATTCATTGCTTTCAGATCACTTTCATTCACGGAAATATTATGGATGCTGTATTCAGGATCGCTGTAGCGGTAGTATTTTTTTTCGTATACTTCAATCGGTGCTTCATACCCGAACTTCTCGCTCCGCATATTCTGAAGATCAAGCTGGACGGTGCGTCTGCTTACATAAGATTCTTTTCCTTCAAATTCAAACAAGGCATCAGAACACGCATCAATAAGATCTTCCAGGGTATATTTCCGGTATTTGTTCTTAAGGCATTTATCTAATGTTTTGTAGCGGATCAGTGCATTTTTATTGGATGACATGGCTTTCGGTTTTTTGGAGTGAGGAATGAGTGAATGGTGAAAGGTCAGTTTGCTTCGCAAATCAATTGTAATGCATCAATTCTCTTCAAATTAACCATTCACTTGCGAAGCAAAATTCACCATTGACTTATAAAATTATCTCCCTTTCAATGCTTCTCCTTCAAATGAAATGCCCTCCCATCCGTATTTCATAAAATTTCTGATGTTCTGATGATCTGTTCCTTCCGGATTTTTTAAGACATCTTCCCTGTAAAATTCTCCAAAAAGAGGAAGCGTCTGTTCTTTTGACAATCCCTGAAGTTTTGCAAAACTGAAAACCTTGCATGAACCGTTATTCTGTCCGGCTTCATTCACCGTATCTCCGTTCTTAAAAAACGTGGGTGTAAAATCATACTGGTCATCAATGTGTGCGATGACCTCTTTGAACTGAATAGTGTCAGGATTGTTTTTTAATTGTTCTGATAACATATTTTTTATTTTTAATGAGCAATGCGTAAAGTCCGTAAAAAAGCAAATAAACCTTTTTTGACAAAAATAATTAAAATAATTTTATCTACGCAGAATTATTGCGCACTTGTGTTATTACTTTGCACTATCAAAATGAAAAGACAAATGGAATTTAACGGAAATCACTTAATTGAATTAGGATATAGGCCGGCCAGATGGTTTAAAGATGCCATTACCCATATCAACGAAAACAATCTGGATGAAGTGCAGATCAGGGAATATCTGGATCAGTTTAAACAGCCAGATATTATTCCGCTCCACGATAAAGCTCAAGATTTTATCATCAATATCAGAGCTGAGCATGAAAGCGAAACCGATAACGTGGAAAAAGTAATCAATACGATGAAAGTCTTAATGAAAACACCTACGTTAACCGGTGGTGCATTGATGCCGGATGCCTGTCCTACAGGACCTGAAGGATTGATTCCGGTAGGTGGGGTGGTGGTTGCTAAAAATGCAATTCACCCGGGATTTCATAGCGCCGATATCTGCTGTTCTGTAATGCTGACAGATTTTGGAGATGCTGATCCTAAAGAAGTGCTGGATGCAGCCCATTCAGTGACACATTTCGGATACGGAGGAAGGCCGAGAGGTGAACAGATGCCGATGTCTCAGGAACTGATGGATGCGTTCAGAGAAAACTACTTCTTAAATGATGAAAAACTGATCAGCATTGCCCGTTCTCATATGGGAACCCAAGGAGACGGAAACCATTTCCTGTTTGTCGGAAAGTCCAAAAATACCGGAAATACCATGTTGGTTACCCATCACGGTTCAAGAGCGCCGGGTGCTGCTCTTTATGATAAAGGAATGAAGGTTGCCAACCGTTTCAGACAGGATATTTCTCCTGAAACCCTGAAAGAAAATGCTTGGATCCCTTTTGATACGGAAGAAGGAAAAGCATACTGGGAGGCTCTTCAATTAATCAGAACATGGACTAAGGAAAATCATACGAATATTCATGATGCAGTTTTAAATAAATTGGGAGCAGAAAAACAGGATAGATACTGGAACGAGCATAATTTCGTTTTCAAAGATGGTGATCTGTTTTATCATGCCAAAGGAGCCACTCCGTTAGATGATAAATTTATGCCGGATATCACAGGACCAAGACTGATTCCTCTGAATATGTCAGAACCCGTTTTGATTGTTCAGGGAAAAACCAATGAGAGAAATCTGGGTTTTGCCCCTCACGGAGCCGGAAGAAATTTCAGCAGAACACAGCATAAAAGATCACTGGCCCATAAAACGGTTGAAGAGATTTTCGATGAAGAGACCAAAGGGCTGGATATCCGTTTCTTCTCTAACGAAATTGATATTTCCGAACTGCCAAGTGCTTATAAAAGTGCTAGAAACGTAAGAGCACAGATTGAAGAATACGGGCTTTGCGAAGTTCTGGATGAGGTAATGCCTTACGGATGTATCATGGCGGGTGATGTGGGAAAAAATGCACCCTGGAAGAAAAAGAAGAAGTTTAGAAAAGCATAATGCAGAGGATAATCTGTAAAACCTTATAGGTCTTTAAAATCTATAAGGTTTATAAATTAATCAATAGTAATGGGGCAGTAGCTCAGATGGTAGAGCAGTGATCACTTTCCGCTATTGGCAGACAAAGTTCCTATGGTACGTGTCACAGGTTCGATTCCTGTCTGCTCCACAATATTGATGAAAATACTTATATTTGAATACCATTTGACGTGTTTTCATCAGTGAAAAAATAATAAGGCACACAGAGTTCCTATATTGGTAATTACTCTCCGCTTTTCAAAATAATAGGTAAAAGGAGTTCCTATATTGTTTCTTTAAAAACCATACTCCTCACTTATTTTTAATTTTTATAAAATGAAAACACTTCAATTATTTAATGCCGTACTGTCCAAAAAAACGGTAAGCGCACCTTTTATTTCTGAGGCAGGTTTTGTGATCGAAGCAGATGCTGTTTGGGCTAAAGACCAGATCATCAAATTTTATGCAAAGGAAAAATTAAACGGGAGTGACCTGAATAAGACCTTCCATAAATCCTGGCAGAAAATAAAAGAAAGTACGAGAATCGAGCTGCTTATTGAACAGCTTAAACACTATATTTCTACCTATGGAAGTAATTTTCAGGATGAGATCTATATTCCTGATGAAGTATTGAATGTTCCCAATGCAAAATTGGTTTTCAAAGTAGTTAAAGCCTATTCTGAAGAAGAAATGACAGAAAAATGTTTGTCACTGCTGAAATCAGGAATGGCTCTGAAGGATGAAACGATTAACGATCTTCTTGCCATCTTAACAAAAGATTTGAATTATACTTTTACAGGAACCGAAAATATCAGAAACAAAGAAGCTATCGTTAAAATAGCGGATCTGTACCAGGTTTATCCGGCTAATCCTGTAGAATTTTTCAGATATGTAATTTATAAAACTACAGATACCACACTTCTGATCAAAAATGAAGACTTAATTAAAGCTATTAAAGAAAGCAAATTTAATCCGTCTGATTTATTTGAAAAATATGGTCTGGAAAGGCTTGCACAGATTTTCAACAGATTCAAACCGTTGTTTTTAGCATATAAAAAAAGATCATCTAAAACTATCAATAAAATATCAAAACTGTCGAAAATTCATCATCAGCCATTGGTGGCTAACCCATTGAATGAAGCGACTCATACATTGCTGGAAAAAAACGATCTGCACTGGCTGGATAATGCCACTCCGTTTGCTTTGTTCAAAGCTTTGTCGGCCTGCTATTCAAGGATGTACGGACAGGATACGTTTGTGTATAGAATCAGGAACGGAAAATCCTGGGTGAAAACCGGAAAACAGGGAACTGTAAGTGAAAAGAACTATGATTTTATTTTGAATTATTTAAAATCAAGGTTTGATCTTTCCGGAAAGAAATTCTATTTTCCTGACCATGTAGAATTTGGATTGCCAACCTCTGAAAAAATGTTTGTAGGAAATATGCCTGCCGGGACTAGATTTTTAGGAGAAAAATTGGCTGTCGGGATCTACTGGGAAGATAACTGGGGTGCGTATGATCTTGACCTTTCAGCCCTGAATATTGGCGGAAAGACAGGATGGAATGCGGCCTATAACCAAGATAACGGAAATCTGATGTATTCTGGAGATATGACCTCTGCGCCCAACGGTGCTGTAGAATACCTCCATGCTGCCAAAGGCCTGAATGCCCCGACTCTGGTTATGAATAATGTGTATCTTGGAAGCTCCGACTGCGGATATAAAATTGTGATCGGAAAAGGAGATCATATTTCGAGAGCATATATGATGAACCCAGATCATCTTTTTGCAGAGGCAAAATGTAGTTCTGTCCAGAGGCAGACCGTTCTTGGAATGCTTCTTCCAAAAGGAGAAAAGCAGTGTTTTGTGCTTCTGAATTTTGGAGCCGGACATGCCCATGTTTCAGGAAGCTCAGAGATCTCAAAGATGGCTACGGATGCATTATATCAGCAATGGTATAAGCCTCTGTCGTTTAATGATCTTGTAGCAGAACTGGGAGCGGAAGTAGTTTCTGAAAAAGAAGAAGCTGATTTTGATTTCTCACTGGAAAGCCTTGAAAAAGATAGCTTTACAAAGATTTTTAAATAGGGTAGATTATGCATCTGCAAAATCTGTAAGAGACTTGTCCACTGCCATTTTGATGTACACAATCAGAATGGCAGTTTTTATTTTTAATTAAATCAAATAAAGTCATAGACTCCGTTTTTCCAACCCAATACTTTGGAAGAATCTGCTTTAAGCCAGTTTTTTAAAACCGTAGCATAAACTTTTCGGAAATCTTCCGTATAAATAAGATCCCCTTCATTCAGTTTCTGGAGATCAGGAAGTGCATTCAGAAGTCCCTTCTTTTTAAGCCCTCCGCTGATGAAGAACATCTGATTGGCTGTTCCATGATCTGTTCCGTTGCTGGCATTCTGAGCCACCCGGCGCCCGAATTCTGAGAAAGTCATTAATAAGACATCATTGAAAACTCCATTACTTTTCAGATCAGCCACAAAAGATTTCACTGCGTCATTGATGTCGCTGAACAGCTTTTTCTGCCTGTCATTTTGGTTAACATGGGTGTCAAAACTTCCCACCGAAAGATAATAAACCTGCGTGTTGATATCAGATTTGATCAGCGAAGCCACTGTTTTAAAATCCTTGCCCAGCTGTGAATTAGGATAGGTCTGGTCTGTTTTTTTTGATTTACTTTTTTCAAAGATATAATCAGCATTATTAATAGTGGAGCCAAGCGTCTGGTATAAATAGGAAACCGTTTCATCATCATGATGATGGTCATACAGAGATTTGAAATACTTCTCCTGGCTGGTCTGATAAAGTCTTTTGGGGTCTTTAAAGGCAAATGCCTTATTATTTTCGCCTTTCAGTGCCAGGCTCAGCATATCATCAACTTCCAGAGCCTGGGTGGGATGTTCGCAACGGTAGCATTCTTCATCCAGAAAACGACCCAGCCAGCCTGTTTCTAGAAATTCGTCACTACGGCTGGCAGAATGCCATATATCCATACTTCTGAAGTGTGATTTATCAGGGTCCGGGTACCCTACATTATTCATCACCGAAAGTTCACCGTTGTCGAAAAGCTCTTTGAAATAGGAGAGTGCCGGATTGATTCCTGTTTCATCGTTAAGCGGTAAGGAATCTGTGATAGCAATACTGTTTCTTTCTTTAAAATAAATATCGTTTTTTGTAGGAATGATCGTGTTTAGACCATCATTTCCACCTGTAAACTGCAATACTACGAGAATTTTATGATTAGGCACTAAGGCTTCATCCAGTGTCATTGCTTTCAGAAAATTGGGCATCATAAGCGATGCGGTAGCCAACGAACTTATTTTGAGGAATTCTCTTCTTTTGATTAGCATGATTTTTCTTTTTAGGTTAAAGGTTGCAGATGCCAGATAATAGGTTGCAGGTCGCAGGTTTCAGGACTGAATCTTGATTTTACAGAACCAAACGGCGGTTACTATTGTTGCCACCTATTATTCTACTCCTAACACAACTGGTACTCCGGGGTAGACATTAGATTAATGATATTCATTTTTATACTTTTATCCGAGAAATTCTTTACCGAATCCATATCGAGTGTTTTCGTATTCTGGATAAGATAATCTTCACAGTTTTTGTTGGCAAATACTTTTTCCAGCCTGTTCCAGTCTATGGTTATGTTGGGATTCTTAAATGATTTGTTCAAAGGGGTTTCACGGGATTTCATGCCCATATCAATATCATCATCCTGGCGCGGGCTGTATTCCAGAGGGCGTAATCCGGACCATATCTGTGGAATCTGCAGTCTCAGCATCAGGGTAGAGCTGTCTATCCATGATCTGCCGCTGGGCCATCCGGCTACGTTGGGTGGGTAAAGAAGCATTTGTCCTAGCAATTTCTGATAAACAATGAGATTTTCCGGATTCTGAATATTCATAGGAAGCATCCGCATTATTCCAGCCATCAGTTCTATCGGGGATTTTATTCTGTTTCCGATATTCTTTTGAGCGTAGAACCATGAGCTTGAGAAGATTTCGGTCATAAGTTTTTTGATATTATATCCGGAATTGTAAAAGTTATTGCTTAATTGATCTACAATATGACTGTCTACATTTTCATTAACGAAGAACTTATATATTTTTGTGGTAATAAACTTGGCTGTGGCTTTCTGTTCAAGGATAATATTTAAAATGTCAGTTCCTGTGAAATTTCCAGTTTTTCCAAGGAATGTTTTAGTTCCTTCATCGTGCAGGTTTTTTCTCTCCTTAAAGTTGCCTTCCTTATCATAACCCCAGCCTGTAAAAGCTCTTGCTCCTTCCCGGATATCTTTTTCAGTATAATTTCCCCTTCCCATCGTAAATAGTTCCATTACCTCACGGGCGAAATTTTCATTTGGATGGCCCTTTTTGTTCTGCTGATTATTGAGGAAATTCAACATTGCAGGCGATTGGCTCACTTCGAAGAGAAGATCTTTAAAATTGCCCAGTGCATTCTTCCTGATCGTATTGAGGAGCTGTTTGTTGAATTTTGAGTTATTGATTCTGGATGCAAAATGACCATGCCAGAAGAATGACATCTTCTCTTTCATCTGTTCCTTGCTGTTTATCATTTTGTCCAGGAAATTCAGGTTCAGTTCATTATTTTGCAGCCTGATGATTTGCTGCATTTCTTTTCTTTTTTCTGCCGGAGTTTTATTATTCATCATATCCTCCTGAATGAAAGTGTCGGATGTATGATAATTAATTTCTGTAAAGCTCTCTTCTTGAAATAAATCATCAGCCAGCATCTTTATACTTTTGTTTTTCAGATCACTGATTTGGTTGATCCCGGTTCCGAAACCGGCACGCCAGAGAAGGTGTTTATTGCGTAATAATGAATCGGCCATGATGAGAGAATTTACTTTTTTGATAGAATAGAAAGAAAAAGGTTAAAATAGTAACGGTTAAGAATTCTTAATATTATTTTTTTTGGGATTTAATTTAAACAATCATTTGAATTTTAATATAAATTAACATATTGATAATCATTATATTGTAATGAAATTGAGTGTTAAAATCCAAAAAAAAGCCTCCCTTGGCATGATTTTTACAGCTTATTGGAATAGTAAAATTAAAATTAGAGTTATGAAAATGTTAAAACAAGCAATAGTACTGGCTGGAATATTAACAGCAGGTATCACAAGCGCACAGAACTCACAGATGAACAATATGATCAAAGTGGGTGCGAATGTTGGTTTAGCAGTACCTGCGGATAATCTTTCAGCAGCAGCAGGTGTAGATGTATCTTATCAGAATTTGATCACTCCCGGATTTGGATTAGGTATTGCCACAGGATATACTCATTATTTCGGAAAGAGCAACAACGGTTATGATAACAATGATGTAGGGGTAATTCCTGTAGGAGCTTTAATAAGAGTATATCCTAAACAGACTGGTTTCTATTTTGGAACGGACTTAGGGTATGGTTTCCTTGTAGGAGATGACAAAGTGGCTTCCAACAGTTCGGCCGACAGACCAGACGGAGGATTCTACATCAAACCGGAAATTGGATATCACAACAGAGACTGGAATTTCTTCGTACAGTATCAGAAAGTTTTTGTAGGAGATAAAGGAGATATCGCCGGACAGGACTATAATGTAGGGAACATCGGAGTAGGATTCGGGTACAATATTCCATTAGGAAAGTAGTTAGATTTATATATAAACAATTATTAGCCAAAACCTTTTTATGAAAATGAAAAGGTTTTTTGGTTCGCTGCAGGATTTACGAAAACTATTATTATATTTGATAAAATTTGAGGTTATGATTTTGAATCCAAAATTTCCGCTTTATTTACCAGGAGTAGAGAACAGTAATAATGATAATGTTACTATCATTGGGGCAAGTCTCCGTGAAGATATAACTACCTTAGGCTATTTTGTTTCCAGTAACGGAGGCCTTGAGATAAAAATTCAGAATGAATATAATACCAAAGAGTACACTTCATTTTCTGACATATTAAGAAAATTCATACAGGACAATCAGCTGGACAATGTAAAACGTCTGGCAGTGGCTGTACCCGGACCTGTAATCAATGGTAAAAGTAGCCCTGCAAGATTAGGGTGGGACTTAGACATTGAAGAATATACCAGAGATTTCGGGTTTGAGAAAGGAGATATGCTGAATGACCTTGAAGCGTCAGCTTACGGAATGGGCCTTCTTGAGGACAGTGATCTTGATCCGATCTATACCAGCGGGCATCTCGAAAAAGGAAATGTAGCGATCCTGGCTCCCGGAAACGGATTGGGTGAAGCTGGATATTTCTTTGACGGAAAAAACCTGAGACCTTTCGCTACGGAAGGCGGACATTCGGAATTCTCCCCGAGAACGAATGTTGAAGTAGAATTCTATCAGTTCCTAAACAATATCTACGGTATTGTAAGCTGGGAGAATGTACTTTCCAAAACCGGTCTTTTCAATATCTACAGATTTCTGAGAGATGTAAAAAGACATCCGGAACCGGAATGGCTTGCAGAACGTCTTACTGGACCAAATTTTGTTGAAGAAATTTACAAGGCTGCAGTGGAAGAAGATGTACTGATTTGTAAAATTGCTTTGGATACCTTCCTGGAATTCCTTGCAAGAGAAGCAAACAACCTTGTACTGAAGCTTAAAGCTACCGGAGGGCTATTGATTTCGGGAGATATTCCGCAAGCGATCAGAGAATATATTGACAAAGGTAAATTCTATGATAAGTTCAAGATAAGCGACAAAATGGAGGCACTGCTGAAAAGCACACCTATCTATCTGATTAAGCAGAACCACACAGCATTAAAAGGAGCTGCACTGTACACCGCTTATTATCACAATTAACATACAAAACTCCGAAACTTTCGGAGTTTTTTTATGGATGATATTATTCATGAAAATAATTAATTTTATTGATATACATCAATGAAATCTATCGGATAAGTTGGCTACATTTGCATCATTAAACAAGTAAATAACTTTATTCAAATGAAAAAAATATTCTTATTAGCGGTTTTAGCTAGTGGTCTTACATTCGGACAGTCAAAAAAAGTGGTAGCATCTGATGTTCACTGGTGGGGATACAAAGTAGCAAAATCTGAGGCGAGTTCTCATGACGGTACTGTAAAAGTAAAATCAGGAGACATGGTTATGAAAGGAAATAACCTGGTAGGTGGAAGCTTTGTATTGGATATGACGTCTATCAACGCAACTGACCTTACGGGCGAATATCAGCAGAAATTAAACGGACACCTTAAGAACGGTGATTTCTTTGAAGTTGAAAAATTCCCTACTGCGTCTTTCAAAATCACTTCTGTAAAGAAAAACAGCGATAAGATCTACAATTCATTAGTAACAGGAAACCTTACCGTTAAAGGAAAAACCAATGCCGTTACTTTCCCTGCAAAGATTGCTTACAGTAAAGGAGTCGTGAGCCTGGTTTCTGATAAATTCTCTTTCGACAGACAGAAATTTGATGTTGCTTACAAGTCTACTATGCAGGATGTTTTTGTGAAAGATGACATCGAAATGCTTGTAAAGGTGACTGCTAAATAATTTAATCAAAAAAAGATTATTAAAAGTGTAGAAGTTCTACACTTTTTTTTATTTTTGTTGAATTGTAAATAAAAAAGAATGAAAAGATTACTATTGTTTGCTATGATGTGTGTGAGCATATCATTTGTTTCTGCACAGAAGAAATTTGATAAGGTTTCAAAAGTGACTTCATCAGAGATCAGGTGGTGGGGATATAAAGTTGTAAAAACTGAAGCTTCTTCGCATTCAGGGACGGTAAAGCTCAAAAGCGGGAAATTCAATTTTGATAAAACAGTCCTTGTAGACGGAGAGTTTATTATAGATATGAGAAGCATAATGGCGGGAGATGTTTCCGATGAAGATCAGATCAAGCTTACCAATGATCTGAAAAGTACCAATTTCTTTGAAGTTAAAAAATTCCCGATCGCGAAATTTCATTTGACTAAGATCATTCCTTTAGCAAACAGTGAGTATAATTCAACGGTTTACGGTGATGTTACCATCAAAGGGGTAAGAAAAACAATTACTTTCCCTGCCAATGTATACGTAACCCAGTTTACAGTAGTCGTAGAGTCTGCTAAGTTCTCTCTGAACAGAAGAGATTTTAAAGTATTCTACCAGTCTTCACTGAAAGATTATTTCATCAAGAATGAAATGGATATCCAGTTCAAAGTTTCTACGGAAAAACTGGATAATGACAACAGAGTTCCTGTAAAGAAAAAGAAATAAGTAAAATATAGTTTCAAATATTAAAATGGGCGGTTTTTATAAACTGCCCATTTTTTATACATGTATTTGAACTTTTTCAAATTTTAAAGGAACCAAACCACTGAAAAGCAAAGCTCGTCTTAATATTCTTAAAGTCTTCGATCTTCTTGCGGGTTAGAAAAAATGCAAAATTTAAATTCTATTCGCATCTTTTATCATGTTTTTCATAAATTAGTACTATGAAAATTTATATAATTAGCGGTCTCGGAGCCGATTTTAAAGTATTGGAAAGACTGGAATTTCCCGAGAACTGTGAGTTAATTTTTATAGACTGGCTCATTCCTGAAAAAAATGAGCCCTTTCATTCCTATGTCCAAAGAATGGCGGAAAAAGTAGATGATTCCGAACCATTCTGTCTGCTGGGGTATTCTTTTGGCGGTATTTTGGTACAGGAGATCAATAAGCTGAAGCCTGCCCAGAAAGTGGTCATCATGGGAAGCATAAAATCAGATAAAGAAAAATCTAAATTTATCAGGACCGGGGAGATCACAAAAATTCCAAGAATACTTCCTGTTGGCATGTTTAATGACAAAGCTGCCAATGTATATTCTGTAGTCAGAAAATTTTTTGATCCCAAAAATCCTAAGATCCTTCAATATTTTAGGGTCAGAGATCCTTATTACCTCAAATGGTCTGTAGAGAAAGTTTCCGAGTGGAAGTTCGAAGAAACTCCGGAGGTTATTCAGATATTGGGAGATAAAGACATCGTTTTTCCTATTAAATATTCAAAACCTGATTATGTGATCAAAGGAGGGACCCATCTTTTTCCAGCTACAAAATATAAAGAAGTGTCTCAAATTTTAAAAGAGGTTTTTATTTGAAATTGGATGTGTTTTAGCTTGGGCGTAATTTTTTAGGGGTTATTTTTTTAAAATATATGTTTTTATAAAATTTATATTTAATTTTGATAGGGTTAAATATAAATTTTATGAAAGTTGGTTTAAAATGGATCGTTTCATTCTCGATTATTACTCTTGTGGCATTCGGAGGATTATTTTGGAGTCCTAGCATTGATTTTCCCAACACTGGAGATTTTCTCAGTGAAGATAAGATCGTAGGAGCTGATGTTGCATGGATTCTTGCCGCAGCGGGACTTGTACTGCTGATGACCCCCGGACTGTCATTCTTTTATGGAGGAATGGTTGGCAAGAAAAATGTGATCTCCACCATGCTGCAGAGTTTCATTGCTCTGGGTGTTATTTCTATTTTATGGGTGGTTGTCGGGTTTTCCTTATCTTTTGGGGATTCATTAGGCTTTGAAATCAATGGCGTGCATTACGGAATCATCGGAAATCCTTTAAGTTATCCATTCTTCAGCCGTGTGGGAGTCTTACCTCACAAAATAATGGCTTCCACCATTCCTTTTGTCCTTTTTGCTCTTTTTCAGATGAAATTTGCCGTTATTACTCCTGCACTTATCACAGGCTCTTTCGCTGAGCGTGTACGTTTTATCTCTTATCTGCTATTCATGGTACTTTTCAGCATTTTTATCTATACGCCGCTTTGCCATATGGTATGGCATCCTGACGGACTTCTGAATAAATTTTTTGGAGTAAAAGACTTTGCAGGTGGAACTGTAGTTCATATGAGTGCTGGTTTTGCAGCTTTAGCTGGAGCTATGGTCCTTGGAAACAGGAAAAATCCACATCATGAGCCTTCCAATATTCCTTATGTCCTTTTAGGAACAGGAATGTTATGGTTCGGATGGTTTGGCTTTAATGCCGGATCTGCTCTGAGTGCAAATGCTTCTGCCGCAATGGCTTTTGGCACCACCACCATTGCTTCTGCTTCTGCTATGATGACCTGGATATTTTTTGACCGGATCAATGGGAGAAGCGTTTCTGCATTAGGAGCCTGCATTGGCGCTGTAGTAGGACTGGTGGCCATTACCCCAGGTTGTGGTTTTGTCAGTATTCCGGAAAGTCTTTTTATAGGATTTGCAGCCGCTATTGTATCTAATCTTATGGTAAACTGGAAAGCTTTGAAAAAAATAGATGATACCCTCGATGTCTTTGCCTGTCATGGAGTAGGGGGAATTATGGGAATGATCCTGACCGCTGTATTTGCCCATGGTGAAAATGCCAGCCTCCTTCATGGAGGTATTGAAGTTTTCGCCCATCATATGGCTGCTCTGGTGCTTGTTTCAGTTTTTACATTCTTTGGCTCACTGCTCTTGTATAAAATTACAGATTCCATAATTACCCTCAGGGTTTCCGAAGCAGCAGAATCCGTTGGGCTCGATATTTCCCAACATGAAGAAAGTTTCAAGTGATGATTGTTAAAGAAAAACAGGGCACGGGAAGTAAAGCCGAATGCCCTGTTTGCAAATATTCAGAAGGATTTTTTCCCGACCTCATTCAATGGATTGGATGGCGTTGAAAATTTTGTTTTTTGAATTTTCAAACACTTCACCCCCAAACTCTTCATTATCCAATGAAAAAATGGTAATATCCTTGACTCCCATGATGCCGAAAATGTGTTTCAGATAGGTGGTTTGAAAATTGATGTGTCCGTTTTTTTCATTTTCTCCATATCCTGTATCGCCCCTGGAAGATAATATAAATGCTTTTTTGTTTTCAAGCAAACCTACGTAGTCGCCATCAGGAGCCCCTGACCTGAATTTCCAGGTTTCATTAATCCGCATTACCTGGTCTATATAAGCTTTTAGCCCACTTGGAACAGTCCAGTTATACATTGGAGTTCCAATGACATAAATATCATGTTCTTTGAGCTCCTGTACCAGCTCATTGCTTAGCTGTAATGCCTTTTGGTTTTCTTCGGTCCTGTCTGACGGCTTTTTAAATGCTCCTGCAATCCAGGGTTCGTTAATATGGGGAATAGTTTCAATCCCCGCTTCTCTGTACGTAAATACAGCTGAGGGATATTTCGTTTTCCAGTTTTCAACAAAAAGTTGTGTCAGTTTTCGGCTGTACGACCTTTCATTTCTTACACTTGCATTAATAATCAGTACTTTCATTATGATGAATTTTATAACAACAAAGTTCCTGATTATTCATTCCTTAAAAATTGATCTAGTTCAAGAGGATTTATTTTTTTTCCGGATTCTGCTTATAAATTCGGCTGAGACTCCTAAATAGGATGCAATTAAATATTGAGGAACCCTGGAGACAATATCCGGATAGGTATCCAGAAAATCATAATATTTCTGCTCAGCTTTGTACATATTGTTAAAAACAATCCTCTTTTCAAGAGTTCCCAGATAGCCTTCTAAAATAATTCTGAAGTATCTTTCCAGGGAAGGAATTTCCTGCAGCATTTTTTGAAAAGACTGATGGCTGATCTGTAAGAGACTTGTGTTTTCTACAGCCTGTATATTGTAAATAGAAGCTTTTTGTTTTGAAAAGCTGGAGATATCGGTTGCCCACCAATGGTCAATAGCTAAAAAAAGAATCTCTTCATTTCCGTTTTCTGAATTAATACAAAAGGCTTTTAAAACACCTGAAACAATATAGCTGTCATAACGGCAGATTTCTCCGTTTCTTAAAAGAAATTCGCCTTTTTTCAATGTTTTTTCTGTCCAGAAATTTTTAAAAATGATAATTTCTTCCGGACTTAGTCTGACATGCTGTAAAATGTTCTTAATTAATGTTTCCATTCAAAACTATTAGGAGAGAATACTTAAAGGACAGGTTAGGAGAACACTGTGTCAGCTAATTTACAAAAATACTCATTTATAAGACATCTCATGATATGGGAAGCATAATTCTAGTCCCGGAATGCTTTTATTGGGATTTATCACGTATCTTTGTTTACAGAGGAAAATGAGCAATGATTTATGGAATCAATATCGGTTTTTGAGATTATTAAAGTAGGAATAGGCCCGTCCAGTTCGCACACGATGGGACCCTGGAATGCAGCTTCTGCATTTATCAGAATTATAAAAAGGGAAAGATCAATCGAGGAAGTGAAAGAAGTTTTCCTTGAATTTTTTGGCTCTTTAGCTAAAACCGGAATTGGGCACGGAACGGATATTGCCGGAATGCTTGGGCTGAATGGTGAAGATTTTAAAACCATCAATACTTCAAAAATTGATGAAAAAATAGAGAAAATCAAAAAAGACCAGATTATTAATCTGGGAGGAGAAAAAGAAATTCCTTTTGTTTACGGCTATCACCTGGTTTTAAATATGCAGAAATCCCTTGATTTTCATCCTAACGGAATGATTTTTAAGGCTATTTTTGAAGATGGAACCGAACTCGTTCAGGATTTTTATTCTGTAGGAGGAGGTTTTATTGCAAGCCAGGAAAAGAATTCTATAGAAAAACACTGTGTGCGAACCCTGTATCCCTGCCATCATGGTTCGGATATTGTAAAATACTGTGAAAAGTTAGGATTTAAAAGGTTTTCTGACCTGATCCTGATTAATGAGGAAAGCTGGAGATCCCAGGAAGAAACGAGACAGGAAGCACTGAATATCTGGAAGAATATTAAAGAATGTATCTACAAAGGAGTGAATAAAGAAGGCATCCTTCCCGGCGGCTTAAATGTGACCAGAAGGGCTGCAGGAATCAACAGAAAGCTTCTAGGAGACAAGATCTATAAAAATATCGATGAATGGTTTAAGCTGGTAGTTGATGCAGAAGAGAATTTCACCAATATCAATAAATGGATTGCGTGTTTTGCGCTGGCAGTGAACGAAGAAAACGCAAGTTTCGGAAGGATCATTACAGCGCCTACCAATGGTGCCAGTGGTGTTATTCCTGCAGTTTTGATGTATTCGCAGGCGTTTACCGAATTTATAAGCGAAGATGATATCGTAAGGTTTTTACTGGTAGCCGGAGAAATTGGAACCCTGTTCAAGAAAAATGCTACGATTTCGGCTGCAATGGGCGGATGCCAGGCTGAGATCGGAGTTTCATCAGCAATGGCAGCAGCAGGACTCACAGAGATCTTAGGCGGAAGTATTGGCCAGGTATTGATGGCGGCAGAAATAGCCATGGAACATCACCTGGGACTTACCTGTGACCCGATCAAAGGACTTGTACAGATCCCTTGCATTGAAAGAAATACAATGGGTGCCATGAAAGCGATCACAGCGGCTAATATTGCCCTGGAAAGTGACCCTGCAAAAGCAAAAGTAACACTGGATGAAGTAATTCAGACTATGTGGGAAACAGCTTTATCCATGAGTGACCGTTTTAAAGAAACCTCAGAAGGCGGACTTGCCATTGCGGTCAATGTTCCTGAATGTTAAAGAGAATGATACTGTTTTACATATAAAATCCTTAGAAAATAATCTAAGGATTTTTTTAATTATATTCTTATCGCAAAGGCAAACAAAGTAGATTTTCTGTGATATATAGTAAGGAAAACAAGGACATTTCGTTCAGGAAAGTAATACAATATGCTTCCTGTACATTACTTGCAATAAGTAAAAAGTAAAACGGCTTTGTTATCTTAAAATACCTCTGATCCTGTTGGCATTGCTGATCAGTTCCTCAAGATATTCATAATTTTCTTTTTCCAGTGCAGCCTTGAATTTTCGGAGCTGGGTGATGTGCTCATTCAGAACATCCAGAACATTTTCCTTGTTTTGTTTAAAGATAGGTACCCACATTTCAGGATGGGATTTTGCGAGACGTACAGTACTGGAAAAACCGGAACTGGCAAGCTGGAAAATGGTCTCCTCTTCACGTTCTTTTTCCAGAACGGTATTGGCCAGCGCATAAGAGGTAATATGTGAAATATGTGAAATATAAGCAGTATGAATATCATGAGCTTCCGCATTCATATAGATCAGGTGCATATCAAGATTTTCTGCCACTTTTTCCACCAGTTGAAGCGCATCAGGCGCAGATTCTTCTTTATTGCATATTACTCCTGCTTTTCCTGAAAAACTTTCGGAAACGGCAGATCCGGGGCCATTGTTTTCTGTACCCCACATCGGGTGAAATGCCACAAACCTGGAGCGTTTCGGATGATCTTTGACAGCATTTACAATTCCTGCTTTAGTTGATCCGGCATCCATAACAGTCTGTTTGTCCGATATAAGGTTCAAAACCTCCGGAAGCAGTTTTCTGGCCGCATCTACAGGAACAGCAATGATGATGAAGTCTGCATTTTTAACTCCATATTCGAGATCCGTACCAGCATCGATAATATTAAGGCTCAGTGCTTCCATAATATGCTGCTGATTATTGTCGATTCCGTAGATGAAATCTGCAATGCCTTTTTCCTTTAATTTTAAAGCCATTGAGCCTCCGATTAATCCCGTGCCAATAATACTTATTTTCATCTTTTAAATTTTTAAAAATAAAAAACCCCGTCCCAGGACGAGGTTTTTAAGTTATGTTCATAAGAATCCCTAGCCCTGATCTGAGTTAAAAATTCTATAATAATATGTTCCGTTATTGAAATTCACAAAGCGAAGGTATAAAATATTTTTGAAACTCAGAATATTTTGGCTTAAATTATTATCGATACTAATCTGCACTGTGTATAATTACTCTTTTAACATCCGTATTCTGCTGTTCCAGGCTTAAAGTGGTAACACCGCCCGCAAACACAAATTCAATTTCAGTTTTTTTAGAACTAACCGTATAGCTTATGGAAATCAGTCCGTCCTGATTGATTTCTTTTGTTATATTTTGTTTGGGAAGATCGGACAATAGCAGCTCTGCTTTTTCTACTTCGTTATCTTTTATTGTTCTCTGGTAAACTTCGTCAATATCGGCATTTTTAAAGATACATACCTGTTCGGTTTCATACTCAACTTGTTTTTCGGTGCATTCTTTCTGCGCTGGGATTTCCTTAAGTTGAGAAGCAGGTATATTTTCTGTAACGGCTGCTTTAGCATAAACACTGTCTTTTTTAGTGATTATAACTTCATTCATTGTTTTTTTTGACTCTTTTTTACAGCCTGCGAAGATTAAAAGGCCAAAACACACGAGACTTATTTTTTTCATGATGAGATTTAAATTTTTAATCTTTTATGGATTAGAAATAATTAAGGTTGAAGGAATATCAGACAGCCAAAGACTCTTACTGTCGATCAGATTTTTCCAGCTTTTGCTGCTGACTAGCATCAGATCCTGAGAAGCTAGGAATTCTTTTTCTATTTTTTTCTCGTTGTATAAAGTGATATGATTAGGGGCTACCTGTTCAATGCTTCTGATCAGTTCTTTTACCTCAATATTATTGCGAATCTGTCCGGCAGCATCCAGAATGATAATCTGGGAATTATTATTGATCAGCCTTTTGGCGTATTCAAGCAGGTAAAAATCACTGAGGTTGAACATAGGGATAAATACTTTATCTGCGGATTTAAAATCTTTTTCTACCAGAACTCCTACCGGAATATTGGTCTTATCGAGGATCTGAAGGGTAAAATCGTCAAAAGGAGAATTGTTGAAAATGTTTCCTTTGCCTTTTACCGTGTTCAGTAATTTTTCCGGGTTGATGATTTTTGTTGTGAATCCAAGCAGCCTTCCGAGTAAGCTTCCTTCATACATGGATTTTCCCAGCATAATCAGAAGAAGGTCATAATTTCCTTTATTTGAAATACCTGCAAGGTCGCTTTCAATATCTGTGGAAGCTTTAAAAAGGGTAGTGACCTCAAGCTTCAGTTCGTGAGACGTTTCAATAACATTTTTAAACTGTGCATCTTCATATTCATTGATATCATAAGCATGCATTTCATCTACAGGAGCAATATTCATGGCCGTGATGCTTTTGTTGCCGTTCATTTTGTTGGTAAAATCATGGGCAAGCTTCAGCAGCGTACTTCCGGATTCAGGCTTATCAAAGGAAAGCAGTACACGGTATTTTGAATCGTTATTATTGGAAGTATCTTCATCAGAACTTTTTTTAGATCTAAAAATAAAATTAATAAAGTCTAAAGCCGGTCCTGTCATAAAAGTGGTGAATAAAGCCATGATCACCAGCATGGCAAAGATCTCCGGGCTTAATACTCCCAGGTCATATCCAATGTTCAGGACAATAAGTTCCATTAATCCTCTGGTATTCATCAGAGCACCGATCGTTAAGCTTTCTTTCCAGTTGATGCCCACGAACCGCGCTGTGAGTGCACTTCCTATAAATTTCCCAATAACAGCTGTTAAAATGATAAATCCTGCAGTTATCCACAAATGGCTGTCATTCAGAAGCCCGATCTGAGTCCGGAGTCCTGTAAACACAAAAAACAGTGGAAGCAGAAGGACTAAGGCTACATCCTCTACCTTATCAATAAAAAGGGTACGGAATTTTGCATTTTCCGGCATGATAGCACCAGCCATAAAAGCTCCGAATAGGGCGTGAATACCAATTACTTCAGTTGCATAAGCAGAAAGGATAAGTGTCAGGAAGAAAATAGCGACCATTGGTTTGCTAATGGTGTTTTTGCCTGCCTGAAGGTCCCCGATCCTTTTTAGAAACGGTCTTACAATTTTGATCATTAAAAAGACATAAGCCACAGCCATAATGATCACATAGATAGAACTGGCGAAAGAGCCTGCCTTTACAATGGCAATAACAGCTGCAAGAATACACCATGCCGTAATATCATCTGCCGCTGCACAGGTAATAACGATTGTTCCCAGTTTGGTTTTCTGAAGATTTCTCTCCTGAACAATCCTGGCAAGTACAGGAAATGCAGTGATACTCATTGAAATTGCTATGAACAGGGCAAATGATGTAAACTGTATGCCTTCCGGTGCAAATTCCTGATACACAAAATAAGAAAGCCCGATACCCAGCGCAAAAGGGATGATGATACTGGCATGGCTAATAACCACTGCATCATGTGCTTTTTTTCTCAATACACTAAGATCAAGCTCCATCCCAACAATGTACATAAATAGGATAAGGCCTATCTGGCTCAAGAACTGTAAATTACCTAAAGATTCTTTCGGAAAAAGAAAAGCTGAAAATTCAGGGAAATACATACCCAGCAATGAAGGACCTAAAACAATTCCTGCGATCATTTCTCCAATTACCGTTGGTTGTTTAATTTTCATGCAGATCCACCCGAAAAGCCTTGCAACAAGGATAATAGTGACGATCTGCGCCAGAAGAAGTGCCAGCGGGTGATGAAGATTCGTTTTAAAAGATTCCTGAAAATTTTCCCAGGTAGAACCTGTGTTGGTTTTTGTGACTATATTCTCTTTGATCTCCAGCGTCTGTCCTTCTATAATAAACAAGTACATCAGGCAGGAAAAAAAAGCTATTGTTACGATGTAAAAAATTAAATTTCTGTATTTTCCCCAATTCATGATTCCTAATATTTTAATGCAAAGTTGATGAGAATATATTGATGTTAAAAACGGTTCTTTTTAAAATGTAATCAATGTTCTAAAAAATGTAATAAAATCTGTGGAAGAACAGCCGTGTCCGGATCTAATTTTTCCGGGTGCATATTTAATCAGAAACAAAAATAGCTGTATCACTAATGGAAAAGAAAAGAATGTAATGAAGCTTCTGTTTTTTTGGCTTGAAACCTTAAGGCCTGAAAGATCTATTTTCCGAAGAGTTCCATTAATGCCTGTTTATAAGCTTCTCCAATCTGAAGCTTAAGGAAATGGTCTCCATCAGGCTGGATCGTGGTAATAATTTCGCTGGTAGAGAATACTTTTATGGAAGACAGAGCGATAATTTCCTTTTTATTAACCTGTGCGAAATCTTTTGAGGGAAGCATCTCCAGAAGGTTTTTAAAATTAAGGTTTTTAAGAACAATCGTAGTTCCGTCATTCAGGATAATGTCTTTGTCGCGGCTGTCTATCTCCGATGTTTTAATATAAGCGATCTGCTCGGTAAAAATCATAGTCCGGCCGATATTGGTGTTCCATTCGATGATGTGTTTTTTATGAGGAATAGCTACCAGATCTTTTGCTTTTTCGAAGGCCTGGATCAGCCTTTCTTTTTTGATGGGTTTTCTGACGTAATCTACCACATTCAGGTCAAAAGCTTCTGCTGCATATTCTTTATAGGCGGTTGTGAAAATGATCTTTTTGGAACCGGAAATGAGCTCTGCTACCTGAAGTCCTGTCATTCCGGGCATTTCAATATCAAGGATGCAGAGATTGCAGTCGATTTCGTTTATTTCATTCAGGAAAACTTTAGGATCATTAAATGCTTTTACCACTTCTACGTTTTCAATCTGTTCACATAGAAGCTTTAAATAGCTAATCGCCAGCAATTCATCATCGAGAATAACGCATTTTATCATAGAATTCTCCTAAATTAATTTGTAATTCTGCTGTGAATATACCGTTTTTTGAACTTTTTTCCAGCTGATAGTTATTGCTGTAGATCATTTTAAGCCTCTGATCCAGAGATTGGCTTCCAAAACCACTGTTTTCTTTTTCAAGAATATTCTTTAGTGAGGCTTTGTTGCTTACTCTCATGGTAAAAATTCTGTTTTCAAGCTCCAGATAGATCGAGATAAAGGAATCCTGGGCTAGAAAGTCAGTATGTTTAAAGGCATTTTCGATAAGATCAACTGAAATCAGTGGGGCAAAGACTTTTTCTTCATATACCGCATCAGATTTGTTGATCTTTGATTTGATCCTGAAATCAAAAAGAGGATTGATCTTTATTTTATTGATCTCAATAAGGCTCAGCGCAAAATTTAACTCCTCCTTGGGGCTGACAAATTTATTACTGCTTTTGTACAGAATATAATCCAGAACATTGGCAAGTTTATCCAGAGACATATAGGTTTGGTAGGCATGCGACTGCACGGAATTAAGAATATTTTTAAACAGATGGGGATTCAGTTTTGTACCGATATGCTCCAGCTGAACTTCATTCAGTTTCTGTTCAATGATTTTATTGGTTTCAGAAAGGCGGATATTTTTCTGTTTAATTCTGCTGTTTTGGCTGAACAGATAAATACTGACCGTAAGCAGAAAGAAAATAGCAAAAACTCCAATAAATATCAGATAATCGTGGATCATGTAGTAATTGCCTTCCATAAAAATATTCAGTTTAATTTAACAAAAAGGACATTTAAATTCTTAATGTTTAAATAAATTTTTTACTTCAATTTTTTCAAAGAATTCAATGTTACCGTTTCCTCACACTTTTCAAAAGTAATCTCATAAGAAGGATTCTTCTCAGGATAGGTTAAAACATAGTCAGGACAAGGCTTTTTCTGTGCGTGGCTTTTGTCGAAATCTACTTTTCCTTTGGTAATGATGCTGTCTTTTATAAATTTTTCATCAATTTTATAAATACTCATTCCGTTTTTAACGTCTTCGGAATACTTGAATTCTTTAGACAGGGTTTCTGCAATTACACGGCTGTTGGGAAGATATCCGCTGCAGCTTGCCCCTTTTTTATTTAGAATAAAAAATACAAGAATCAGCCCTGGAATCAGGCCTATTAAAAAGAATTTAGCTTTTTTCATTAGAAAATTAAAAGATTGATATCGTGGTATGTAAGCCCGAAACGGTCGCAGATTACTTTTTTGGTATGTCTTCCTTTATACATGTACAAACTCTGCTTCATTTCATTTTTGCGGATCAGCATATTTTCGAAACCACCTTCTTCATCATAATTCAGAATATACGAGAGAAAGAAATTGGAGATCGCTTTTGTAGTCGTCCTTGGCATTCTGGACGTAAGGTTAGGGAGCCCACAGTGGATTACGCCGTGTTTGATAACATAAGGATCATCCATGGTCGTAAGCTCGGAAGTTTCGATCACTTTGCCGTTGTCTATCGTAATATCAATGATAACGCTGCCTTTTTTCATTTTCGCTACCATTTCTTCGGTAACGATGGGGGTCATATTCAATCTTGGAAGGGCACCGATGACAACGTCTGCACGCCTTAAAGCTTTGCTTAATTCTTTCGGATCAATAATGGAAGTCGGAACACGGCTGTCTACTAAAGTATGAAGTCTTCTCAACTTTGAAAGCGAATTGTCAAAAACCCTTACACTGGCTCCAAGCCCTATAGCTGCTTTTGTAGCAAATTCGCCTACGATGCCGGCTCCTAATATAACAACTTCTGCAGGTCTTACCCCTGTGATGCCCCCCAGCATTAAACCGTTTGACAAAGCAAGAAGTTCTGACGCGTACAAAATAGAAACTGTACCTGCAATTTCACCGATCAGTCTTACCAAAGCCAGCTGTTTATACTCATCTACGATAAATTCAAAAGCAATGGCATTGATTTTTCTCTCCGCAAGTTTTAAGAAATAATCTTTGTCTCTAAGATTGATCTGAAGTGCTGAAACCAGATAAGTATTAGGCTTCATATAGTTTATTTCTTCTTCTGTAGGAGGATTGACCTTTAAGATAAGATCCTGTCCGAAAGCTTCTTTAGGGTCATTGGTGATTTTTGCCCCGGACTCTGAATACTGAAGATCTGTAAAAAAAGAACCTTCCCCGGCACCTGCTTCTATAATAAGCTCATGGCCATGTTCTACCAATACCTGTACCGCATCCGGAGTAATGCATGTTCTCCTTTCGTTGAGACAGGTTTCCTTAGGAATTCCAATGCTGAACTGCTTTCCTTTCTTAATAACCTCCAACTTTTCTTCCTTCGGCATCAATTCTTCTTCAGTGAAAGGAGTAAAAATATTTGTAGTACTCATTCTTAAATTAAATTAGGTCTTACAGGTTGTTATTTTACTATGAATTAATAAGCAAAGATACATAATATTTACTCGAATGAAACTTCTCTTTGATCTCCGGTATTCACGATGCTCATTGTGTGGTAGTTAAGCCCGTAGAGCTCTTCTTCATATACTTCAGGCCATTCTATGATGCATAGAAAAGCATTATCCAGGTATTCCTCAATACCAATGTCGTACACTTCTTCAATGTTTTTTAAACGGTAAAGATCAAAATGATAAATCTTTCCTTCCGGTGTATTGTATTCGTTGACAATAGAATAAGTAGGAGAGTTGACTTCATCATTGCTTCCCAGTTTTTTAAGAAGAAACTGTGTGAATGTTGTTTTACCTGCGCCAAGGTTTCCTTTTAAAAGAAGGATATTATGCTTTAAATCAGGAATAATCTTATCGACAACTTCCTGCCAGTCTTCTATTGTATTGATTTTAAAATCCATTCCCATTATAGTTTAATGTGCTGTTTCTTGCTTCTTTGGTGAGTAAGCCGTTTTCTATATAAATATTTAGCTGATTTGATATTTGCAAAAGTTCCCGCGGATGATTAATCTGAAAGAAACATTTTTTTTCCAGATTATTTAAAAGTCTTATTTTAAGTGTATTATTACAGCCTTGCGAAAACATTCCGTCAAAAGCATTGCTGAAAATATAGCGGCCTTTATGATCATTTTGGACGATTTCAACATACTTTAAATCTTTGATAAGGAATATTTCCTGATCAATGGTTATTTTTTCTTTTTCAAAGATAAGTTTTCCTTTGATTTTACCTTTTAGTTCTTCCGGTAGCCATATACTTATTAAATATCCTAAAAAACCAGTTAGCATCGGAGCAAAAATACCCTGCCTTAGCCAACCAGGAATCTGTTTTTCAGGGATTTTTAAAATGTGCAATACAAAAAAAATACATATCAATGGAATGATCACTAATCCCCAAATGATCCTCGATCTTGTCCAGACAAAGTTTTCAGAAGGTTTATAGATATTAAATGTTTTGTAATCGCTGGTCATTGAAAGTATCAAGATTTCATCTAAATATAAAACATCAAAAATAAGGTTTTGACAGAAAATTATGGCTTTTTTGAAAATTTAAATTTAAGATTGAAAAACTAATTTCTTAATTTTACATCATGATTTCCAAACAGACCATAGATAAAATTTTCTCAACGATACGGGTAGAAGAAATAGTGGGAGAATACGTTCAGCTGAAAAGAGCAGGGTCTAATTTCAAAGGACTCAGTCCTTTTCATGAGGAAAAATCTCCAAGTTTCGTTGTTTCGCCAAGTAAGCAGATCTGGAAAGATTTCTCAACAGGAAAAGGAGGAACAGCCATCTCTTTCCTGATGGAGATCGAAAATTTCACTTATCCTGAGGCCCTTCGTCATGCCGCTAAGAAATATGGGATCGAGATTGAAGAAGATCAGCGGGAATTTTCTGAAGAAGCAAAACACGCACAGACAGAAAAAGATCAGCTGTATAAAATTCATGAAGTTGCCAATACTTATTATCAGGATATTCTTTGGGATTCGGAGGAAGGAAAAAGCATTGGTCTGGCTTACTTCAGAGAGCGTGAGCTTAAGGATGATATCATTAAAAAATTCCAACTGGGATATTCACCGGAAAAGAAAAATGCCTTTACAGTTTATGCTGAAGAAAAAGGCTATACAAAGGAAATCCTTGAAAAATCAGGACTATCCATATTCCCTGAAAATACACCTTCCGGGATCGACCGTTTCCGGGAAAGGGTTATTTTTCCGATTCACAGTTTTTCGGGAAGAGTTTTGGGTTTCGGAGCCAGAATTCTTAAGAATAATGTCAAGACAGCTAAATATCTGAATTCTCCGGAAACGGAAATTTACCATAAGTCCAATGTACTTTATGGATTAAACCAGAGTAAACAGGCTATTTCACGGAAAAATGTCTGCCTCCTTGTAGAAGGTTATATGGACGTGATCGCCCTTCATATGGCCGGAATCGAGAATGTAGTGGCGAGTTCCGGAACATCTCTGACAACAGAGCAAATTAAGCTTATCAAAAGACTTACAGAAAATGTAACCATTCTTTTTGACGGCGACAATGCCGGTATTAAAGCCAGCTTCAGAAGTATCGATATGCTTCTTACCGAAGGCATGAACATCCGTGTCCTGCTGTTTCCGGATGGTGATGACCCGGATTCCTTTTCCAGAAAACATCCGCAGGAATACGTTGAAAAATTCATCGAAAATGAAGCGAAGGATTTTATTGATTTTAAAGCTGAAATCCTTTTAAGAGAAGTCGGAAATGACCCGATTAAAAAAGCTGAAGCCATCAGAGATATTGTAAAATCTGTAGGTTTTGTTCAGAATGCTTTAAAAAGAGAAGTTTATCTTAAAGAGGTTTCCAATAAATTCGGACTTTCGGAGCAGAGTCTTTTCAACGAGCTTGATGTTCAGAAACAGATCACACAGAACCAGCATCAGCATGTTCAGCAACAGAAAGAAAAAGTTCAGCCAAAACTGGAGATTGTACCTTTGAATGAGGAAAAGGAAGATCCTTATCTGTACGATGTTCTGTTTATGGAAAGCAAGCTTGTGGATCATATGCTGATGTTCGGTGATATCGTTCTGAACAGGACCAATGAAAAAAATGAGGAATACCAGATTACGGTTATTGAAGAAATCCTGATGCATTTTGAAGAAGAGCAGTACAGCTTTTTAGTAAAAGGTAATGAAATTATCATTGATCAGGTAAAGGAAGGTATTCAGAAAGATGAGCTGAGAAGCGGGAACTTTTTCGTGACGTTCATGGATGAAGAGATCACCACCAAAGTAGTGGATGCTCTGATGCCTCCTGACGAATTGGAGAACTGGGGTTCCAGAAACATTTATCCTCCCAATTACGGCGACAAAATAGCAGAACAGGTGCAAGGTGACGTTTTGCTCCATAAATACAGGTATATTGATTATCTGATTAAAGAAACGGCACGACAACTGGATGAATACAGGGGCACCGACGAAACAAAATATTATGAACTGATTAAAAAGATCACCCTTCTGAAACAGGTTTCTATCAGATTGAGCAATATTATTGAATATTCACCGATCAAAGGAATCTACGTTGATAGGAAACGATAAATTTACAGACATAATATTATGATCAGATAGGAGTTCTGTGACAAAAAGTCCTATAAAATTTTAGGAATAAAAGTTGTAATTTAAACTTTGAAAAAAATATTTAATAATACATAATAGAAATATGGACATTAAAAAAGACTTCAGAGATTTCTCTGTAAAACATTTAGGAAACAGCGGTCTGGTTACCGATCAGTATATGGGAATGTACGGCCCAACAAACCTTACGCCGTATATCATGGAAGAAAGAAGATTAAACGTTGCACAGATGGACGTATTTTCGCGTCTGATGATGGATAGAATTATCTTCTTAGGAACCGGAATTGATGATCAGGTTGCCAACATCGTAACGGCACAGCTTTTATTCCTGGAAAGTGCAGATCCTTCGAAAGACATTCAGATCTACATCAACTCTCCCGGAGGAAGCGTTTATGCAGGTTTAGGAATCTATGACACGATGCAGATCATCAAGCCGGATGTAGCTACAATCTGTACAGGAATGGCAGCTTCAATGGGAGCGGTTTTACTTGTGGCAGGAGAAAAAGGAAAGCGTTCCGCGCTTAAGCATTCAAGAGTAATGATTCACCAGCCTTCAGGAGGTGCTCAAGGAGTAGCTTCAGATATGGAGATCAACTTGAGAGAAATGTTGAAATTGAAGCAGGAGCTTTACGAAATCATTGGTCACCATTCAGGGCAGACTTACGAATGGGTAGAGAAATCTTCTGACAGGGATTACTGGATGACTTCTGAGGAAGCAAAAGGTTATGGAATGGTAGACGAAGTTTTACAGAGATCTACAGAGAAAAAATAATTTCCTTTCTTAGGAAATTGAAAAACGCACCGAATCGGTGCGTTTTTTTGTTTACCGCAAAAGAGACAAAAGTTTTTAAACACTTTAGTTATTTATAAGTTTAAAAGCTTTGAAAAAGAAAATCATTTACATCTTATGAAAATCTTTAATATTGACAAAAATTCGTCGGATCACATTCCCCTTCAGTGGAGGGGTGGCAAAAATTCAGAGAATTTTTGACGGGGTGGTTAAAAACGATTAATAAAGTATACATCTAAAGATCTTATTGTTAAAATACAATTATTATTAAATTCAAGATCAGTTTACAATCAATGTATACTTTCGCGGCATAAAAGTAATTATGAAAAAACTGCTGTTATCGGCCATAGTATTTACGGCTTTCGCATCATGTAAAGATGATGACAAGATAAATAATCAGGATATCAATTATGCCAAACTTCCCCAGGAATTTCCTTTTTCCAAATTAGCAACGGTGAATGGTGTAGATGTCATTAACGGAGGGTTTGGTTCAGGTGCAGCAGCACATCCTACGAGAAAAGGAGAGTTTTATGTGATCACAGACCGTGGTCCCAATACAGACTATCTGAACGGGAAAAAATTTCTGGCCCCGAATTTTACCCCAACCATTATGCATTTTAAGATCAATGCAGAAGGAAATATTGAGCTTATTAAATATATTAAGCTGAAAACCCCTTCCGGCCAGCCGATTACAGGCTTACCAAATCCTGCAGGAATGGGAAGTACAGGAGAAACAGCTTATGATTCTTCAGGAAATGTTTTAGGAACAGATAATTACGGACTGGACAGCGAAAGTATCGTAGCATCAGCCGACGGAACATTCTGGGTCTCTGATGAATACGGGCCGCACATCGTTCACTATAATGCAGATGGGGTAGAGCTGGAAAGAATAAGCCCGATAGGCGTTAATACCGGACCAAGAAAACTGCCTGCAGTTCTGGCCAAAAGAAGAGCTAACAGAGGTATGGAAGGATTATGCATCACTCCGGACGGAAAGACACTGGTAGGAACGATACAGTCTACGATGTATGTGCCTACAAAAGCCCTGGCAACCAATACAACTTTAACAAGAATCGTCACTTTCGACATTGCGACAGGACAGACCAAACAGTATCTGTATAAGCAAAATGGTGGTGGTTCAGACTCGGTATGTGATATTACAGCTATCAGCAGCACAGAATTCCTGGTGATCGAAAGAGACGGGAACTACGGATCACAGGGCGGAACCAAAAAAGTATACAGGATTAATATAGCCGGAGCTTCAGATGTGAACGGAACCGATATTACAGCTGTTGACGGAATGAAGATCAACAATAAAACTTTAGAGCAGTCTACCTGGGATGAAATTACGAATGCGGGATTAAAGCCGGTTTCCAAGGTTTTAGCTGTAGATCTGGTGGCGAAATTAGGATATGAACATGATAAATTTGAAGGAATCGTTTATTTGGGAAATAATAAACTGGCCGTCTTCAATGATGATGATTTTGGAATTTTAGATGACGGAAACGGAAATCCGAAAGCTAAAATTCTACCTAAAACCGGAAAAGTAGACAAAGGAACAATGTATGTAGTCGATATTCAATAATTAGATTTTTTTAAGAATCGGCGGCATCGAAGATGCCGCCGATTCTGGCTCTATATGTTTTGAATTCAATAGAAATGGGCTAAGCCCATTTCATCAAAATTGTAAATTCCATTGGCTTTAGCCAAAACCTATGAATTAAATCCTTCAATAATTTTAGAAAAATCTTCCAGTTTCAAAGCTGCACCTCCGATCAGTCCACCGTCGATATCAGGCTGAGAGAATATTTCCTTCGCATTATCAGGCTTCACAGAACCTCCGTAAAGGATAGAAACCTCGTCAGCTACTTCCTGTCCGTATTTTGCAGCGATGATGCTTCTGATATGTGCGTGGATCTCCTGAGCCTGCTCCGGAGAAGCTGTTTCACCCGTTCCGATAGCCCAAACCGGCTCGTAAGCGATAACCACTTTTTTGATCTCTTCAGCAGAAAGTGTGAAAAGAGCAACTTCAGTCTGGTTCTTCACCACTTCGAAATGCTGTCCTGCTTTTCTTTGCTCAAGGGTTTCCCCATTACAGTAAACAGGGATCAGGCCTTTATCAAGCGCTAATTTGATTTTTCTGTTGCAGTGAGAATCTGTTTCACCATGGTATTGTCTTCTTTCAGAGTGTCCGATCAGTGAACCAGTCACATCGATAGATTCCAACATGTCTGCGGAAAGTTCACCTGTATAGGCACCGCTTTCATGCTCACTCATATCCTGAGAAAATACACCGATTTCATCTTTTTCGAAAATATCTTTCGCCATCATTAAATATAAAGAAGGCGGTGCTATCCATACTTCGCAATTGGTCGTGTTATTATTTTTATAGCTTAGCAATTGAATCATTAACTGTTGTGCGTCAATGACATTTTTATTCATTTTCCAGTTTCCTGCAACTATTTTTCTTCTCATAGTCTTATTAAAATGTTATTTGTTGATATTATATTGCAGATTCATCAAGTAACAATCTGCCTGATATTATTTAGTAATTCCCTCTAATTTAAACATAAAAGCATACACCAGAGCAATATCCTTCAGGTAATCAAATCTTCCCGAAGCACCACCGTGGCCGTAATCCATGTCAGTTTTTAATAATAATACATTTTTATCAGTTTTCATATCCCTAAGTTTGGATACCCATTTTGCAGGCTCAAAATACTGCACCTGGGAATCATGTAGTCCTGTGGTTACCAGAATGTTAGGATAATTTTTCTTTTCGATATTTTCATATGGAGAATAAGATTTCATATAGAAATAAGCTTCCTTATTATTCGGATTTCCCCATTCGTCATATTCATTGGTGGTCAATGGAATACTTTCATCAAGCATGGTATTGACAACATCTACAAACGGAACCTGCGAAATCACGCCATTCCATAAGTTGGGGTTCATATTCACTACTGCACCCATCAAAAGGCCTCCGGCACTTCCTCCCTGTGCATAGAGGTGTTTTGGTGAAGTGTATTTTTCTTTAACAAGATATTCTCCCGCATCGATGAAATCAGTAAAGGTATTCTTCTTTTTCATCATTTTTCCGTCTTCATACCATTGTCTTCCCATCTCCTGACCGCCACGGATATGTGCGATCGCAAAAGCAAAACCTCTGTTCAGAAGACTTAGTCTTGTACTGCTGAATGCTGCATCCATCGAGCTTCCGTAAGACCCATATGCATAAAGAAGCAACGGACTGTTTCCATCCTTTTTGAACCCTTTCTTATAAACAACGGAAATTGGAATCTTTGTACCATCTTTTGCCGTTGCGAAAAGCCTTTCAGTGGTATATGCATCTTTAGCATAACCGCCAAGAACTTCCTGCTGTTTTAACAATATTCTTTTCCCTGTCTTCAAATCCTGCTCAAACTGAGAAACAGGTGTGATCATTGAAGTATATCCAAAACGGAAATTATCTGTATTGTATTCAGGATTTTCCAGTGAAGAAATGGTGTAAGCCGGTTCATCAAACTTTAAAGCTTCCTTTTTACCTGTCTTTCTGTCATAAATTACAAGCTGTGTAAGTCCGTTCTGTCTTTCACTGAAAATCAGATAATTTTTAAATGCACTCACAGACTGCATAAGAACATCGCTTCTGTGCGGAATAAAATCTTTCCAGTTCTCAACGCCTGTTTTATTCAAAGGAGTTTCCACTATTTTAAAATTAAGGGCATCCTTGTTCGTTCTGATCAGGAATTTGTCTTCTAAAGGTGTAATTGTATACAAAACATTCTTCATTCTTGGCTGAAAAACCTTAAATGTTCCATTCGGATCATTGGCATCCAGATATCTTGTTTCTGAAGAAGTGGTAGCACCGGAATAAATCAGAAGAAATTTATGATTTTTAGATTTGTAGACAGAGATATAATTGGAGTGGTCTTTTTCCTCATAAACCGTTACATCTTTAGCCGGATCTGTTCCCAGCGTATGTCTCTTGATTTTTTCAGATAGAAGAGTAACCGGGTTTTTCTCTGTATAGAAAATGGTTTTATTGTCATTGCCCCATTCTGCAGAGCCTTCTGTGTTTTTAATACCAAGATCAGTTGTTTTTCCGGTCTTTAGATCTTTTAAAAATAAAGTATACTGTCTTCTGGAAACATCATCCACACCATAAACCAGCTTTGTATTATCCGGGCTTATGCTGAAGCCTGAGGTGGCATAATAAGCGTGTCCTTCGGCCATTTTATCTATATCCAGAAGAATTTCTTCCGATGCAGTAAGACTGCCTTTTTTCCTGCAGTATTTGAAATATTGCTTTCCGGCTTCCGTACGGGTATAATAATAATATCCGTTTTCAAAAACAGGTACAGATTCATCTTTTTCCTTGATTCGGGCTTTCATTTCCTGGAACAGATTTTCCCTGAAAGGTTCTGTATCTTTCATCATGCCTTCCCAATAGGTATTTTCGGCCTTCAGATAATCAACGACTTTTGTAGAATCTTTTCCTTTTTTGAAATAATCGATCATCCAGTAATAGGGATCGTTTACTTTATCACCGTGAATTTCCCGGATATGTTCCTGCTTTTCGGCCAAAGGAGCTTTAAGAGCAGGAAATTTTTGAGATTGTATCGTAGATGCACTCATAATTAATATTCCCAGATAAAATTTTTTCATAGTATATTTTGCTTCTTGGTGGGGGCTATGCTAAATTCCAAAGGTTTTTCAAAAGCTTATAGAAGGTATGTTCTTCGTCTGTTACTTTATTGTCCGCTTTGATGAGTGTTTTAGCAAATTCAGCGAATTTTATACGCTCTTCTTCTGTAGAATCATCATGGAAACATCTTGCATGGAATTCAAAATGGTCTTTCCATTCTTCAGGTTTTAGAAGAGCCAGGGTTTCCAGTTCATTGTCAAGATTCATTCTGAACGGAAATTCATCTGCCATATATTGCTGAACCAGCATTCCTTCTTCAGGAGCAAATTCTCCGTCTACAGAAGAAAGGATCATTAATAAGTGATAGCCGGCGATTGATTTATTTGACTTTTGCATGTTTTAATATTTTTTTACTAGATAGTCTAAGTTATTTTCTTCTAAAATTTTATCGAGATATTTACCTCTGCTGCTTGATTTTCTTTGATAAGGAGCAAATTTCTGCGTTACTTCGTTGAATTCTTCACTCAGTTTTATCAGTTCGTCCGATTCTTCTGCGGTAAGTTCTTTATCAGAAAACTGTGTGTTGAAATGAATCAGTTTTTTTACTGCAATTTCCTTTTTTACAATTTCCTCTTCCGTAGAATGTAATGTGCAAATTCCATATATTCCGTTACAATAGGCAGCCCATTCACTTTCAAATATTTCATTTAGCTTTTCCTGTTCCGGAAAAGAGGTATTGAATATGCGGTCATAAGCAACGCCTTTATGAGGATGGTTGATCAGATGCCGGATGAAGTTTTCTTTAAATTCTTCTTTGTATAGATGAATATCTTTCAATTCTTTATTCTTGTTGACCAGTGAAATACAGTTTTTACTGAAATACTTTTCTGTAATTTCACGTTCAAATTCATCATTAAGAGGCGAGGTAATTCTGATACTTCGGGAAATAGTATAAGAAGGCTGTGGAACTAATTGATTCTGAATGAGTTCAGCCAGTTCATCCTTACTGATATCTGTTATATTACACAATTCATTTTCTGTAATATAATTTTCATTTATATAATCGAAATTTTGTTCCATAACTTTTGAAATAATTAGTTGATATAATCCTTTGCAGGCTGCTTGTCTATGATTTTTCCATTCTCAAGAATCAATACGAACGGATTGCTTCTCGCTATGGTTTTGATGGCTGTTGCGTCCATCATTGCATTTTTAATGGTTTTAAAAGTATTTGGATAGGTAGAAATACCGTAGATTACAGCTCCTTTTTGAGTATTCACTTTAGCTTCCACTTTCTGAAGCAGATCAGCTGGAACATCTTTCGGATGATAAGAGAAAACCAAAACTGCTTTTGGAGCGTTGATAATCTCATTGGTAATCTCCATTCCGGTTGGGTCTTCAATCTTAAATTTCACAATTTCAGATTTATAGCCTTCTTTGGTCAAGACCGATTCATTTTTTCCTTCCTCAATTTTCCATGGAGAGCCTTCTGCCCAGTATTTTGTTTCTTTAATGTAATCGTCCTGATTAACCTTTAAAACTTCTCCTGTCTTCTGATTTTTAAGAGAATAGAAAGTTTTGTATTCCGAAGGGTTTTTATTAATCTTTTCCTTCTCAGCTTTTATATTCGTTCCGATTTTATAATCACGGAAATCAATCAGAGGTTCATGCATAATGCCCTGAGCCATAAAGTAGATCATGATCACAGAAAAAAGTCCTAAAACAGCATATTTGAACTTACCCGGAGATTCTTTCGTACTGCTGTCATACGGATCTTTTTTACTGAATTCTTTTCTATACAGAATAAAAAGAATAATAAGACCAGCAAGAAGCACAATATCTTTAATAAAGCTCTGCCAAGGGGTAAATTTTATTGCATCTCCAAAACATCCGCAATCCGTAACCACATTGAAATAAGCAGAATAAAAAGTAAGGAACCCAAAAAAGATACAAAGGGCAATTAACGCTGAAAGAGTAAATTTAAGCTTCAGTTTCAGCAGCAGCATAAATCCTAGGAAAAGCTCCAGTACGACCACAATGACTGAGAACAGAAGCGCAAATTTTTCCAGAAATGGCATATTAAAAACCGGTGGTGCAAAATATTCTTCCATCTTGAAAGAAAATCCTACCAGATCCACAGCCTTTACAAAACCTGAAAGAATGAAGATAACAGCAATAATAAAGCGTAATAAACCTTTGATCATATTAAATTATTTTTGGGTTTCGGAAATATTTTCTTTTTCAGAGAACTTGATCAGGCAGAAAACAGCATAGTTCAGCATATCAAAATAGTTTGCATCCAGCCCTTCAGAAGCGATGGTTTTCCCTTGATTGTCTTCAATCTGTTTCGTTCTCAATACTTTCTGATAAATAAGATCAGTAATAGAAGAAATTCTCATGTCCCTCCATGCTTCACCGTAATCATGGTTTTTTCTTTCCATTAAAGCCTGAGCATCATTAGAATATTTATCATAAAGGCTTAAAACTTCTTCCTTATTTTCATTAAAATCATTGGAAAGTCCCTTTTCAAGCTGGATAAGGCCAATGATAGAGTAATTAACGATCGCAATGAATTCATCCTCCTCGCTTTCATCCACCATTTTTTTATCCGTCATCTGCAGCGTACGGATCCTGTTCACTTTGATGTAAATCTGGTCTGTAATAGAACTGGGTCTTAAAACCCTCCATGCTGCTCCGTAATCTTGTAATTTTTTACTAAAAAGATCACGACATTGACTGATAACTTTTCCGAACTGTACTGATGTTTTTGACATAAATTCTCTTAATCTCCCAAATATACGAATTCGGTTTTAGGTAACAGGAATCAGAAATTGATTTTTGTCAGAGTTTGGCATTCTGGGTTGGAGAGTTTTAGACTTGCGGAGTGAGATGGTTTGAGGGAAGGAGATTTCGCTGCTGTTGTCATCTTAAGTTCAATATCAATTTTTGTTGCCTATCTAAATGATTCCTTATTAACTGATAACTACCCGGCAACTGTTACTTAGCAACCACCAAACAAACAAAAACTCAACTCCTCACATTCGACAATAAGTCTTAATTTTGTAAAATATAAATCAATTATCAATTATCAATTATCAATCATAAAAATGCTCTCTAACCCCCAAACCTTCAAATCCTCTGACCCTCAAATTTTTCCATTCAATTCCATCAATTGCAACGGAAGACTGGTAGAGCTCAACAAGCCGAAGATCATGGGTATCCTTAACCTTACTCCGGATTCATTTTCAGATGGTGGGAAGTTTAACAACGAGAAATCAGCGCTGGAGCATGCAGAAAAACTCTTGAAAGACGGAGCAGAAATTATAGACATTGGACCTCAATCCACACGTCCGAATGCTGAATTTCTGAGTAGCAGGGAGGAAATAAAGAGAATCGGGAACACAATTTCCCAGATCAAAAAACAATTTCCGGAAGCACTGATATCACTGGATACGTTCTATGCTGAAACCGTAAAATTCGGATTTAATGAAGGGATTGACATGATCAATGATATTTCCGGCGGACAGTATGATGATAAAATGTTTGATGCTGCGGGTGAAACAAAACTTCCGTACATTTTGATGCATGTGAACCCCTCTTACGAAACCATGCATGACAAATTGAAATTTGAGGACATTACATTGGAAGTCAACCGTTATTTTTCTAAAAAGACCAATGAGCTTCTTGAAAAAGGTGTGAAAGACATCATTCTTGATCCCGGTTTTGGTTTCGGAAAAACAGGGGAAGATCAGATGAAAATGATCGGTGAAACTGAGTATTTAGGTTTTGAAAGATTTCCTTTACTGATAGGCATTTCCAGAAAGTCATTTATCTATAAACCACTCGGGAAATCTCCCCTGGATATCAATGAAGAAACGCAGAAACTTCATATGAAAGTTCTGGAGCAGGGAGCTAAAATTCTGAGGGTCCATGATGTGCCTCAAACTTTAGAAACCATCCGTCAATTTTACGAAAAAAATAAAAAGTGTTAAAAAAACTTGCTCAGTATTTAAAAATTAATACATTTGCAGTATGAATTTTACAAATCAGAAAAATATTATTGTCATTTCTAGCATTATTGTTGTGATTAACAACAATAAAGAAGCGGCATTGTAAAATATTTTATTTAAATTATATAAGCCGTTTCATATTGAAACGGCTTTTTTTATTTCAGAAATTATGTATCAGTTATTAGCAGTAATTATTATCGTCATTATTATTCCCTTGCGTTGGTGAGAAGGATAGAGTATGACTGTACATATTTGAGCCCTCTCACATCGTGAGAGGGCTTTTTTTATACCCATTTGTTAATTTTTTAAACCCTATACAATGTATTACAACGACAAGACTATCGTGTATTTTGATGGAAATTTCCTTAAGGCCGGAGAAGCAGGAATGGATCTTTACGGACAGTCACTCCATTATGGCTACTCTGTTTTTGAAGGCATAAAATCTTACAATACCGATTACGGAACCAAGATTTTTAAAGCAGAAGAACATTATGAAAGACTGAAAAGATCAGCAGAACTGATGTACATCCCATTTGATTATTCAGTCAATGAATTGACAGATCTTACTTATGAGCTTTTGGAACGCAATGGATTCAGTGATGCATATATCCGCCCATTGATTACCTGCTCTCCCAATATGTCTCTTTCAAAAGGAAAAAAATCCTATCTCTCTCTGCTTGCCTGGGAATGGAGCAATGGTTATCTCGCAGACAAAATGAAAATCATGACCTCCGGTTTTCAACGCCCAAATCCTAATGCTTTTAAAATAGAAGCCAAAGTAGGCGGACATTATGTGAATTCTATTCTTGCCTGTCAGGATGCAAAAGATAAAGGCTATGACGAAGCCCTGTTACTCGATGAATACGGAAATGTCGCCGAAAGTTCAGGAGCCAATATATTCTACGAGAAGGATGGGGTATTATTTACTCCTGCAAAAGGGAGCATACTGCCGGGGATCACAAGGCAGACGGTTTTTGAATTATGCAGTGAGCTTAATATTCCCGTTAAAGAAACCTTCTTTAAACCTGAGGAAATGAGAGGAGCTGATGCTGCTTTTTTCTGTGGTACGGCAGCTGAAATTGTAGCGTTGGATTCTTTGGATGATGTTCCTTTCACCAAAAACTGGAAAGACACAGAAAGCGACAAGGTACAGCAGGCCTATCAGAAACTGATAAGAGTTCTGTCATTGTAAATTTTAAGAACTTAAACAATTGATAATCAGATTTATATATCTATTTTTCAAACAGTTGAATATTGTAGTTTTCATAAAAGTGAAAATGAAAAAGATATTACAAGCTGTAGTTTTGGATCAAAATTAAGCAAAAGCTTCATTGATGAATTCCAAAAAAATGAAACTATTGATACCCATAAAGATGTTAAGAACAGCAAAGATAATATGTTAAATAAATATTCAAAAACATTCACACAAAACAGCGAACAGCCCGCTGCAAAAGCAATGCTTTACGGGATAGGCTTTACAGAAGAAGATATGCACAAGGCCCAGATCGGAATTGCCAGTATGGGATATGACGGAAATACCTGCAATATGCATCTCAATGATCTTGCAAAAGTTGTAAAAAAGGGAACCTGGAATCACGGCCTTGCAGGATTGATATTCAATACCATAGGCGTGAGCGATGGAATGAGCAACGGAACAGACGGTATGCGGTATTCCCTGGTGAGCCGCGATGTAATTGCAGACAGTATCGAGGCTATCTGCGGTGCACAGTATTATGACGGAATCATTGCATTACCGGGATGTGACAAGAATATGCCGGGAACCATTATCGCCATGGGAAGACTGGACAGACCGTCCATCATGGTCTATGGAGGAACAATAGCTCCGGGATGCTATAAGGAAGAGCCCCTTAATATCGTTTCGGCCTTTGAAGCTCTGGGAAAAAAAATTGCCGGAGAAATTTCAGAAGAAGACTACAATGGGGTTATCAAAAATTCCTGCCCCGGAGCAGGAGCATGCGGAGGAATGTACACGGCCAATACCATGTCTTCAGCCATAGAAGCACTAGGAATGAGTCTTCCGTATTCATCTTCCAATCCCGCACTGAGTCCGGAAAAGCAGAATGAATGTCTGGAAGCAGGAAAGTATATTAAAATATTACTGGAGAAAGATATCAAACCTTCAGATATCATGACCCGTAAGGCTTTTGAAAATGCACTTCGTCTGATCATCATTCTTGGAGGCAGCACCAATGCCGTTCTGCATTTTATTGCGATGGCTAAAAGTGTTGGTATTTCTGTTACTCAGGATGACTTCCAGAAAATGAGCGATTGTACACCGGTACTGGCTGATCTTAAACCAAGCGGAAAATACCTAATGCAGGACCTTCATAACCATGGAGGAACACCTGCCGTCATGAAATATTTATTGGAAGAAGGTTTATTGCACGGAGACTGTTTAACGGTTACCGGAAAGACCATCGCTGAAAATCTTGAAAATGTTCCCAGTCTCGATTTTACAAAACAAAAGATCATCAGACCACTGGAAAACCCAATAAAGCAAACCGGGCATTTAAGAATACTGTATGGAAACCTCGCTGAAAAAGGGAGTGTGGCCAAGATCACCGGAAAAGAAGGTGAGAAATTTTCAGGAAAAGCAAGAGTATTTGATGGAGAAAAAGATCTCATCAAAGGAATTGAAAACGGAAGAGTACAACATGGAGATGTTATTGTTATCCGTCATGAAGGTCCCAAGGGAGCACCGGGAATGCCGGAAATGCTGAAACCTACCAGCGCTCTGATCGGAGCAGGATTAGGTGGAAGTGTAGCTCTGATTACTGATGGAAGATTCAGTGGCGGAACCCATGGTTTCGTGGTGGGACACATCACTCCGGAAGCATATGAAGGTGGACTGATCGCTTTTGTAAAGGACAATGACCTTATTGAAATTGATGCTGTAAACAACACGATACAGCTCAAAGTTTCCGAGGAGGAAATTGAGCAGCGAAAGAAAGGATGGCAAAAACCTGAACTTAAAGTTAAAAAAGGATTGCTGTACAAATATGCACTCACCGTATCATCAGCCGCAGAAGGCTGTGTAACAGATGAAATCACTCAATAAAAGACAATGAAGAATCTAAATGTATCCACAGAAACAGAAATCAGCGGCAGCCGGATCATCCTTGAAGCATTTCTTCAGGAAGGGGTAAAAACCATATTCGGATACCCTGGCGGGGCTATTATCCCAATTTATGATGCCCTTTACGATTATAAAGATCAGCTGGAACATATTCTGGTCCGCCATGAGCAAGGAGCAGTCCATGCAGCGCAGGGCCTTGCCAGAGTATCCGGAGAAGTGGGAGTTGTATTGGCTACAAGCGGTCCCGGAGCTACTAATCTTGTGACAGGACTTGCTGATGCACTGCTTGATAATACGCCTATTGTATGCATTACGGGACAGGTTTTTGAACATCTTCTGGGAACCGACGCGTTTCAGGAAATCGATGTGATGAATGTCACCAGCCCCGTTACCAAATGGAATTATCAGGTAACCGATGCCGATGAACTGTCTGAAGTATTGGCCAAAGCATTTTACATTGCAAGATCTGGAAGACCAGGCCCGGTATTAATTGATGTCACGAAAAATGCCCAGCTACAAAAGGTTTTCAATAGAGGCTACACACCTTGTGATTCTCTCAGAAGTTACAGACCGGATCCAGCTCCCAATATGGACAGTATTGAAAAAGCTTCCTTCCTGATCAATAATGCAGAAAGACCATTCATCATTGCCGGGCAGGGAATTATGCTGGGAAAAGCAGAAGCAGAATTTTTAAAGTTTGCTGAGAAATCAGGAATTCCGGTGGCATGGACTGTACTGGGAATGAGTGCCATTCCAACAGATCATCCGCAGGCTGTAGGAATGGTGGGCATGCATGGAAACTATGGACCGAATATCCTTACCAATGAATGCGATGTTCTGATTGCAGTGGGAATGCGGTTTGATGACCGTGTAACCGGGAGACTGGATCAATATGCCAAACAGGCAAGGATTATCCATCTGGATATTGACAAAGCAGAGATCAATAAAAATGTAAAGGTTGAGGTTCCGATTCTTGGAAACTGCAAAGAAACCTTACCACTTCTTACACAGCTGATCAAAGAAAGAAAACATACAGACTGGCACCAAAAGTTTAAAGATTGTTATCAGATTGAATATGATAAACTGATAAACTACGAATTATATCCTTCCGAAGGAGAAATCACAATGGGAGAAGTCATCCATCAACTGAATGAAATGACTCGTGGAGAAGCTGTAATCGTAACAGATGTAGGACAACACCAGATGGCAGCCTGCAGATACTCATCGTTTAAGAATTCCAGAAGCAATATTACCAGCGGAGGGCTGGGAACTATGGGATTTTGCCTTCCTGCAGCAATAGGAGCTGCTTATGGAGAAGCAAACCGCCCGGTCATTGCGGTGATGGGAGATGGAGGAGCTCAAATGAATATCCAGGAATTGGGAACGGTGATGCAGTATCAACCCCATATCAAAATCTTAATTCTTAATAACTGTTATCTGGGAATGGTAAGACAGTGGCAGGAACTGTTCCATGAAGAAAGATATTCCTCGGTAGATATCCAGAGTCCGGATTTTGTGCAGGTAGCCAAAGGATATTATATTCCGGGAAGAAAGGTAAGCCAGAGAGAAGAACTGGAAGCTGGGCTTAATGAAATGCTTTACCATCAAGGAGCTTTTCTGTTGGAAGTCATGACCGGGAAGGAACATAATGTTTTCCCAATGATTCCTCAGGGGAAAAGTGTTTCAGAGATTGTACTGACCAAGAATAAGACATAATAATATAAATAGAAAGAAATGAAATCAGAAAACAGGGAATATACGATAACAGCTTACACAGAAGATTATCTGGGGCTTATTGGCAGGATCAATGCTATTTTTTCAAGGAGAAGGATCTCCATAGTGAATTTTAATGCAGGGCCTTCTGAGATTGAAAATGTGAAAAAATTTGTGATCATTATCAGGGAACCGGAAGAATCTGTACGGAAGATCACACAACAGATGGAAAAACAGGTCGATGTCCTGGAAGTTCATTATCATAAAAACCCATACCTGACTGTAGCAGCACATGCAAGCTGAATACAAATACAATCAAAAAATTATAATTAACAATATAAAAATTTAAAAAAATGGCAAAATTGAATTTTGGCGGAGTAGAAGAGAATGTAGTAACAAGAGAGGAGTTTCCATTACATAAGGCGCAGGAAGTATTAAAAGATGAGATTGTAGCCGTGATCGGCTATGGTGTACAAGGACCGGGGCAGGCACTTAACCAGAAAGACAACGGAATCAATGTCATTATTGGCCAGAGAAAAAACTCAAAATCCTGGGATAAGGCTGTAGCAGACGGATTTGTACCCGGAGAAACGCTGTTTGAAATAGAAGAAGCTCTGCAAAAAGGAACAATTATTTGCTATCTCCTGAGTGATGCAGCTCAGATTGAATACTGGCCTAAAGTAAAGCAACATCTTACACCCGGAAAAGCACTTTATTTCTCCCACGGTTTTGGAATCACCTTTAATGAACGTACAGGAATCGTTCCGCCGGCTGAGGTTGATGTATTTCTTGTTGCACCTAAAGGATCCGGAACCTCATTAAGAAGAATGTTCCTGCAGGATCGCGGGCTGAACAGCAGTTTTGCCGTATATCAGGATGCCACCGGAAAAGCAAGAGAAAGAGTGACTGCATTGGGAATAGCCATCGGAAGCGGCTATTTATTTGAAACAGACTTTAAAAAAGAAGTATTCAGCGACCTTGCAGGAGAAAGAGGAACATTGATGGGTGCCGTACAGGGAATATTTGCTGCTCAATATGATGTATTGAGAAAAAACGGACACAGTCCTTCCGAAGCATTTAACGAAACCGTTGAAGAATTAACCCAATCACTAATGCCTTTGGTTGCAGAAAACGGCATGGATTGGATGTATGCGAACTGCAGCACCACAGCACAAAGAGGAGCACTGGACTGGTGGAAGCGTTTCAGAGATGCCACTTCTCCGTTATTTGAAGAATTATATGAAAGTGTTTCCAAAGGAGATGAAGCCCAACGTTCTATCGACAGCAACAGCAAACACGATTACCGAGAGAAGCTGGAAGTTGAACTGACAGAGCTTAGAGAAAGCGAAATGTGGAGGGCAGGAAAAACCGTCCGCAGCCTCAGACCTGAGAACAATTAATCAAGAAAAATAATGGAAGAAACGTATCCTTCTGTTTTGGACAATGTCTATAAAGCAGCAAAAAGACTCAGAAATGTAGTGGTAAGAACACCTCTGGCAATTAATAATAACCTCTCCGATATTTATGAGGCGAAGATTAGCTTTAAAAGAGAAGATTTGCAGCGTGTGAGATCCTACAAAATCAGGGGAGCTTACAATAAAATGGTAGTGATGTCTCCTGAAAGTCTTGCAAAAGGTGTGGTTTGTGCCAGTGCGGGAAATCATGCTCAGGGAGTTGCTTTTGCATGCAGTACGATGGGGGTGAAAGGAACTATTTTCATGCCTTTGCCCACTCCGGGACAGAAGTTGGAGCAGGTGAGAATGTTCGGAGGTAATGATATAGATATTGTGCTTTACGGGGATACTTTCGATGAGGCTAAAGATGCCGCACTGAAGTTTTGTAAAGAGAATCAGGGAATATTCATTCATCCGTTTGATGATCAGGATATTATTGATGGGCAGGCTACAGCAGCACTGGAGATCCTTGAGCAGGCAGATGGGCCAATTGATTATCTTTTTCTTCCGGTTGGAGGTGGTGGTCTGGCTGCAGGTGTGTGTTCCGTATTCCGGGAACTGTCTCCACAGACGAAGATTATAGGAGTAGAACCTTCTGCTGCTGCAAGTATGAAAAAGGCGTTGGAGAATGGAGGCCCTGTTCACATTGAAAAGATCAGCCGTTTTGTGGATGGAGCTGCCGTACAGAGAGTAGGAGACCTTAATTTTGAGCTTTGTAAAGATGTGCTTTATGATATGGCTTTAGTGGATGAAGGAATGGTGTGCGAAACTATTCTTTCCCTCTACAATAAAGATGCTGTGGTAGTGGAGCCTGCTGGTGCTCTTTCTGTAGCTGCACTGGGAAAATATAAGGATCAGATCAAAGGGAAAAATGTGGTCTGTATCATCAGTGGAAGCAATAATGATATTACCCGTATGGAAGAGATCAAAGAAAAAGCACTTCTGCATGCAGGGTTAAAACATTATTTCCTGGTAAGATTTGCACAGCGCCCGGGAGCTCTTAAAACATTTGTAATGAATGTGTTGGGACCAAATGATGACATTACGTTCTTTGAATACACGCAAAAAAATTCAAAGGAGAAAGGAATTGCTGTCTTAGGAATTGGATTGAAGGATAGTGAAGATTTTACTCCGCTGCTCAATAACATGAAGAAGTATGACTTTTTTGTCAATTATCTGAACAATGATCCGTCTTTAATGAATCTGCTTATTTAATAATGATTAAGATATATGTAGTCATGTAAATTATCGTCGATGTTTTATAATGCCTGTCATCGCGGTTCGCAATGACAACACAAGAAGAAGGTTCGGCGGCCCATTCGGGCCGCCGAACCTATTATTTATCTCTCAAGCGTAAAATTAGCAATAACTTTCGGACGTTCAGCCTCATTGGCTACTTTCCAGGATGTTCTGTACATCCATTCCGTCATTTTATACAGCTTTTTGTAGTTGATGTTTTCAGACTCATCCTGAGGCGTGTGGTACTGGTCATGCAGTACACTGGTGAAAAATACAGAAGGTATCCCGATTTTTGCATACGGTAAATGATCACTTCTGAAGTAGAAATACTCGGCGTGATTCGGAGAATCCCAGTCTTTCAGGTATTTAAATTTTGTACTTTCATTGTTGGCATCCTCAGCCATTTTTACCAGTTCCTCAGAGTTTTTATGCGGGGCAATTCCTCCCAGAAGAGCAGCTTCATTATTATCATTTCTTCCGATCATATCACCGTTCAGAACGGCTACAATCTTTTCTTTTGGAACGACCGGATGAGCAGCGTGCCATCTGGAACCCAGCAATCCTCTTTCTTCAGCACCATGGAAAACAAACAGAATACTTCTTTTTCCGGGCTGTTTTTTATAAGCTCTGGCCATGGCAAGCATTGCAACGCATGTACTGGCATTATCGTCGGCACCATTGTAAATCGTGTCATTTTTTACAGGATGCCTGATCCCGTCATGATCCTGGTGACCGCTTAGCAAAACGTATTCTTCTTTAAGTTTAGGATCTGTACCTTCAATTTTTCCGATGATATTTACAGAAGGGTATTTGTAGGTTTCTGTGATCAAGTTCAGAGCGATTTTAGGATTGTTTTTTACCCAGCCTGAATTTTCTCTTTTGATCCATACAACAGGAATGTTATCCGTTATTTTTTCTCTCAGGCCTTCTACACCATAAGTTCCCCTTGTCATTTGAGGAAGAACTTCTACCCAGCTCTTCTCTGAAATATCATCGGTGATGAAAATCACTGCTTTTGCTCCCAGTTCCAGGGCTTTGCTGTAATATTTTGTTCTTACAAACCCAGGATATCTTCTTACAAAAAGAGTCATTTCCTTGTCGATATTTTTATCAGAAGCATTCACGGCAAGAACTTTTCCTTTGATATTTAGCTTGGAAAGTTCTTCAGGTTCTGCATTTCCTGCGTAGACAATCTCAGCATCAATCGCTGCATTTACGGGTTCTGCAACAAGGAAATCTTTCCAGAGTTTCAGGCTGCTGTTTCCGATTTTCAGACTGCTTTGAGGAATTACCTGATGCCTGTATATATCAAAAAACTGGAAAAATGTACCATTGTCGCCTGCAGGCTTCATTCCGGCTTCTTTGGCTTTATCGGCCAGCCACATCGAAACTTTTAATTCATCTAAAGTTCCTGCTTCACGTCCCAAGAACTGATCTGCAGCCAGCTCATACATATCTTTTCTTAAATCGGCTTCTTTGATGGCAGAGACCAAAGGCTTTTTATAATTCTGAGCATTCCCGAGGCTGAACAGGAGAATACTCAATATAGAGAATACATAGTTTTTATTCATCTAAAAATTTTAATTGAAGTTAGCCAATTTATCTGAGAACTGTTTTGAAAATTCCCTTCTATCTTCCTCCAGCTTTTCCTGTTCAGCAGGAAGGATATAATTAAAAAGGACTTTATCTTCATTGTCAAGAAATACAATTTCCTTTTCATTACCATCGATCATCTGTGAAAAAATCTCCCACATTGAGGTGTCTTTTAGTTTTAATAATTCAAAAAACTGTTCTGCTTTTATTTCTATTCGCTGCATGTTTCGTTTTATGTATTTATGATGTTGTTTAAACTTCTTTTTAGGTGAAATGGATATGTTCAGGCTAAAACTCCAATAGTTTCAGTTTGAATTGGATTGCAAAATTCTGCTTGAAATTGGGAGTGGTGTAGTATCCGACTCTGTAGAACAGACCTAAATTAAAATAGCTTGACAGGAAATTATTCCACTCGAGACCCACTTCCTGATACAGATGATCCAGTTTCCTGAATTTGAACTCATGATATTCCGGATGCTTCATATCTCCGATTGTTCCTCTTAATACAAAATCAAAGCTCGAAATATTCTGTCCGAAACTTTTGAAGTACAAAGGAAGTTTATGGGTGAAATAATAGGCAACGAATTTATCATTGTAATATTTTCCGCCCTCCAGTGTAGCAAAACCAAGGTAAGACGTAAGGTTAAAATTAAAATCCTTTCTCGGAGAGGCCAGCCCGTTCATCGTAAAATGCTTCCAGATAGGTGCTTCGCCCAGTACGATTCCTCCATAAAGTCTGAATCCTGTAGTTCCGAGCATCGTCTTGAAATTATGTACAAACAGGGCGTCAAAACGAGTGTAATTAAAATCCCCACCTAAAACTTTGTAGCTTTGCTCATAATTGAAATACAGCTCAGGATATTTCTGATCGATAATCGATTTTCCCTGAGGAGTCATAATATTTGTAGAATTCGGAGAATATTTTAAAGTAAATAAAGTATTGAAATTATCAAATTCACCACCTTTTCCTCTGAATTCGTAATCGAACTTGGCTTCTTCAATATTTCTTTTTGCAGCAAAAACCAAAGTCAGTCCGTTCGTAACATCATTCAGATAGGATAGGGAAGCCCCTCTGTAATGATAGTATTTATCATTGTTGATGTTGTTTCCATAATTCATCGTTCTCATCTTGAAGTTCCACAGCCTTCTGTAAAATTCTCCCGATGCTGTCACATCATTATAATATTCAACTCTGAAAAATGAATTTTTGTCCAGAGTCGTCTTCATATCAAGACCGATCCCGTATTTCCATTTATCATCTTTAAAACCGTAGGCGAAATAATAATCCGGTGAAAAATAAGGATTAAAAGTTTCGTTAAGCTTAGCTTTTAAGCCTAATCTGAAACCTTCATACAAGTTATAGTTTACAATTTCATCCACTGCAAAATCTACAATTCCCATCCGGATCTGTCCGTTGATAAGTCCCGTCAGGATTTTCGCTTTGCTGTCGATATTATACTTTTTGCCCAGACTGTCTATAGTAGTATATGTATTGCTTTCCCTTTCCGTGAGAGGATCGGTTCTGTACTGATCTAAAAGATGTCCGTCTGCATTTTTCACCGAAAATGTATAACCTTTAAAATCATTCCGGTTTTCCTCAATAGGCGATTTGAAGTCAAAATATGTGGAAGTAAGAAAAGCGTACGTTCCGAAACTGGTCCTGTCTTTCTTTTCAGGATGCTCTTCCGTTTTTTCTTTGTTTTCTTCTTCCATGGCCACCCTGCTCATTCTGAGTTTTACCTTTTCCTGTGCCAGGAACCATTTATTATTGTAGAAAATCCAGGTACTCGTAATGATTCCGTCACTTTTGTTCTTGCTAAAATTCTCGATCTTCTGGATGCCATAGGTCTCGGTGTCTATATAGATCGCACCATTGTATTTTCTCTTTTTATCCGTTTTTTTATAATTCACCTCACGGAAACGGATCACAAAAGTTTCTCTTCCGTTCACTTCAATGGTATCCGAAAGAAAAAACCGGTAAAGACCCCTGTTTTCCTGCTTGATTTGGTTGGGGATTTTATCCCTGTTGCTCTGCTGAATGGCTATCATTTCGTAGATCGGCTGCTTAAGACCGGAAATCCTGTTGTCCAGGATATTAATCTTTTCACCATATTGCTTGGAATATAAAAATTCCTGAGCTCTTTCCCACAGGAAGAGTTTGCTTTTTGAAAAAATCTGTTTGGCTGAGATATTATTTAATGAATCTTTTTCCCTCCTTTTCTTGAAAAACTGAGTGTCATTAAAAAACTGGTTAAACTGATTAATACTGTCCTGATCTATATCCAGGGATACTTTTTCGTAGGATTTAAAAGTATAGGAATCTAAACTTTTCGGTGAATTGTCTTTAAAGAGCCTGTTTACTTTCTTTAAGATCTCAATAGCCCGCGGATCACTTCGGTCTTCAATGATCACCTCTTCAATATCAGTTGTTTTTGAGACCTTTTTCAGTAAAGAAACTTCCATATCTGCTTCAACAGATACTATCTCTTTCTGATATTTTTCCGCCTGGATTTCGAGAGTACGGCAAGACGACTTAAATTCCAGGTTTCCCTGGACATCCGTAAAACCTAAGACCCTTCCTTCACAGGATATTTTGGCATTGGATACCGGTTTCTGGTCAGTTTCGTCAATGACCTTAATCTTTGATTGGGAAGAACCAAAGAAACAGATTATTAAAAAAAATAAAACTAAACCCCTTTTCATGTAAAACTAGGTAAAAGTAGTAATATTTCTTGTGTTGAGAAAGTTTTTATGATTTGTTAATACATTGATTTTATCTAAGTCATGCAGGAAAAATAGAGAAAAAAACTCCTGAAAATCTCAGGAGTTCTAATGTTTTACGATAGAGGATTATCCTAAATGTTCAAAGCTTTTTGGTAAGCATTTTCCAAACCGTCAAGATTTTTACCTCCTGCCGTTGCAAAGCCCGGATTTCCGCCGCCGCCGCCCTGGATTTCTTTCGCCAGGTCTTTTACAATAGCTCCGGCCTGATAATCTGCTGCCAGATCATCAGAAACTCCAACAGTGATCATCGGTTTTCCATCTGCATCAGAAAGAATAATTGTTACTGATGCTGGGATCTCTCTTTTCAACTGGAATACAATGTCTTTAACAGAGCCTGCATCCAGAGAGGTTTTCTTCACCAATAACTGTTTGTTTCCTTTCTGCTCGTATGCATTTTTCCATTCGCCGATTTCACCCTTTGCTTTTTCCTTTTTAAGGGCTTCCACTTCAGATTTTAAAGAGGTATTTTCCTCAATCAGTTTTTCAATAGATCTTACAACATCTTTAGACTTTAGTAATTGAGAAAGCTCATGAATCTGATTTTCCAGGTCTTTGAAGTATTCCTCAGATTTATCCCCTGAAATGGCCTCAATTCTTCTGATCCCTGCAGCTGCAGAACCTTCGGAAGTAATTTTGAAATGACCGATTTCGATTGTATTTTTTACGTGAGTTCCCCCGCAAAGTTCCTTAGAGCTTCCAAATTGGATCATTCTCACACTGTCACCATACTTTTCACCGAACAAAGCCATTGCTCCTTTGTCCAAGGCCTCCTGAATAGGAATGCTTCTGAACTCCTGCAAAGCAATGCTTTCTTTGATCTTGCGGTTTACTTTTTCTTCTACCAACGCCAATTCTTCCTCCGTCATTTTATTGAAGTGAGAGAAATCAAAACGGAGATAATCAGGACCAACGTAAGAACCTTTCTGTTCAACGTGTGTCCCTAAAACCTCTCTTAACGCCTCATGTAAAAGGTGGGTTACAGAGTGGTTCGCCTGGGAGTTTTTTCTGTCAGTGGCATTTACTTTAGCATAGAAAACAGCTCCTGCATCTTTCGGAATTCCGTTGATCAGAGAAATGATCAGTCCGTTTTCTTTTTTAGTTTCTAAAACCTCAAAGCTTTCAACAGCATTTTCCAGAACACCTTTATCTCCCACTTGGCCACCGCCTTCCGGGTAGAAAGGAGAGCTGCTTAGTACAACCTGGTAGAATTCTCCGTCTTTATTTTCTACTTTTCTGTATCTTGTAATATAGGTTTCAGATTCAATCTGATCGTACCCTACAAAGTTTTCATCTCTTTCTTCTAAAGTTACCCAATCATAAACTTTCTGAGCAGAATCAGCCTTGGAACGAAGCTTCTGCTTTTCCATTTCCGCTTTAAATCCTGCTTCATCAATGGTAAGACCTTTTTCCTCTGCGATAATTCTGGTTAAATCATCCGGGAAACCATAGGTGTCATATAATTCAAAAACTTCTTCGCTTGGTAATACTTTTAAGCCGTCTGCAATCGTCTGCTGGATCAGTTTTTCAACTCTGATGAGGCCGTTTTCAATAGTTTTTAAGAAAGAATCTTCCTCACTTTTGATCACTTCAGAAACCAGTTTCCCCTGCTTTTCAATTTCAGGGAAGAAAGGTCCCATTTGCCCTTGAAGTACGGCAACAAGCTTATAAAGGAAAGGTTCTTTCATGCCTAAGAATCTATAAGAATAAGAAATTCCTCTTCTTAAAATTCTTCTGATCACATAACCTGCCCCGCCGTTTGAAGGAAGCTGCCCGTCTGCAATTGCAAAAGCAACAGCTCTGATATGGTCTACCACAACACGGATCGCAATATCTTTTTCGTCTTCTAAAATTCCGGTATACTTTTTACCAGAAAGTTCTTCCACTTTAGCAATAAGTGGCGTGAAAACATCAGTGTCATAATTGGAAGATTTGCCCTGAAGTGCCATACAAAGACGCTCGAAGCCCATTCCGGTATCCACATGCTGTGCCGGAAGTTTTTCCAGAGATTTGTCCGCTTTTCTGTTGAATTCCATGAAAACAAGGTTCCACACTTCTACAACCTGTGGGTGATCATTGTTTACCAGGTCAAGTCCTGAAACTTTAGCCTTTTCTTCAGGAGTTCTCAGGTCAACATGGATTTCTGAACACGGCCCGCACGGTCCGCTTTCTCCCATTTCCCAGAAGTTATCTTTCTTGTTTCCATTGATAATCCTGTCTTCAGAAATGTGTGATTTCCAGAAATCGTAAGCATCCTGGTCTCTTTCAAGATTTTCAGAAGCATCTCCTTCGAAAATGGTTACGTATAAGTTTTCTTTTGGAATTCCGAATACTTCAGTCAGTAATTCCCAGGCAAAAGCAATAGCATCTTTTTTGAAATAATCACCAAAAGACCAGTTTCCCAACATTTCAAACATGGTATGGTGGTAGGTATCTCTTCCCACATCATCCAGATCATTATGCTTTCCGGAAACCCTCAGACATTTCTGTGTATCGGCAATTCTTGGGGCCGTAGGCGTTTTGTAGCCTAAGAAAAAATCTTTGAACTGCGTCATTCCTGAGTTGGAAAACATAAGGGTAGGGTCGTCTTTCAGTACAATAGGAGCTGAAGGAACGATAAGGTGGTCTTTACTTTTAAAATAATCTAAAAATTTTTGACGTATCTCTTGTGATGTCATAGTATTGCTTTGCTTTTAAAACTATCAAATTTTTGATAAGATGCAAATTTAATGTTTTTAAGCGATTTGTAAATAATTTTATACTATGTTTTGAATGGGGTAGAGTGCGAAGTGTTTATATGTTGTTATTGCTTTACTTGCAGTTTGCAATGATGACTATAATAAAACTTTGTATATTATCATTTAACTTTTTATATTCGTTTTAATATTAAAAAGACCGGGTAATTTTTATGATTTCAATGATCTGCATAATCAATAAAATGAGTTTTTATGATATTAAAGAATAAAAAATGACGAAAAACGAAGTGCTAAAAAGCTGGGTAGAGCAGTATTCCGGGCCTCTTCTGAAAAGAGCAGCCTACCTGCTTTCGGATAAAGTGGAAGCAGAAGATCTTGTACAGGAGGTTTTTTTAGCTGCATTTTCGTCTTATGACTCTTTTGAAGGGAAAAGTCAGCCGCTAACCTGGCTGACAGCTATTCTGAACAGAAAGACTGCTGATTTTTACCGGAAAAAGTATAAATCGGATCCGGAGATCCGGCTGGATCACTTTTTTGATGAAACTGGTTCCTGGAAGAATGACGGTGTTTTGAATGACTGGAATGTTTCAGAAAAAGAAGCTGAACTTTTAGACAATAAAGACTTTAATAAAACTCTGGAAGACTGTATTGAGGATTTGCCCGTCAGATGGAAGATTCCGGTGAAAATGTATTATCTTCAGGAGAAAAAAGCACCGGCAGTGAGTCAGGAACTTGAAATTTCTGCGACTAATCTATGGAAGATTCTTCAGAGAAGCAGAATGCAGCTGAGAGAATGCCTTGAGGTCAACTGGTTTGCGAACTTATAACCCTATCATAAAAATGTTGAGAAAATTTATTCATATTCTGTTCCTGCCATGCAGTAAAGCCACAATGCTGATGGAAAAAAGGAATGCTAAAGCGATCTCCCGAAAGGAAGACTGGCAGCTTTCCCTGCACATGAAGATCTGTAAATGGTGCAGAGCTTATGAAGAAAAACTGAAAATTTTGGATGATATTTTAAAACGGAAACTGTCTCAAAAAGAGAATGTTGAAATTAATGACTCTGATATTCAGGGTTTTAAAAATAAAGTTTTAGAAAAATTAAATCTTTAGAAGAAATACTGTCAGGATTTTGAGATGCTTCCGACTATACTTTTGAAAATAATAAAGTATGATTCAAAATCTTAAAGACATGAACGGAACATCACAACTTAACGTAGAATCGCAGTCGTATAAAACAGGATACTATATTTCGCTTTTTGGGGCTGCGCTTATTTTACTCTGGATCGGAGTATTTAAATTCACTCCCACAGAGGCTGCTGCCATTAAACCTCTGGTAGAAAACCATTTCCTTACTTTTTTCGTGTATAAAATAGTAGGCATCCAGACGGTGTCAAATGCTATCGGAGCGATAGAAATTATCATTGCCTTATTATTGATATTTAGTGTGAAATTTGCATCTCTAAGAAAGTATGCCGGAATCGGGATGATCATGACATTTCTTGTAACATTGAGCTATCTGTTTACCACTCCCGGAGTCTGGAAAATAGTGGATGGCGTTCCTGTCACAGATTTTTTTATTCTTAAAGATGTAATGCTTTTAGGATTTGGATTAATGATATTTCAAAAAAATGAATACAAATAAAAAGATAAAAATGAAAAATATATTAATATTACTCGGAATGATTCTGGGAATAGGCGTATTTGCAATGAGTTGTGGAGATTCAAAAAAAATGAAATCCACTGAAACTAAAAAAGAAAATGAGACCAATATGGACAGTAAAAATGTAAAAGAAGTTTATTTTGCAGGCGGATGTTTCTGGGGAACAGAGCACTTTTTTCAACAGATTCGTGGTGTTGTGGGAACTGAAGTTGGCTATGCAAATGGGAATGTTAAAAACCCAACATATGAGCAGGTTGTAAGTCATACAACAGGTTTTGCTGAAACGGTAAAAGTGAAATATGATCCTGAACAGGTTGATCTTAGGCTGCTGATTAATTTATATTTTAAAACAATTGATCCTACAAGTTTAAACCAACAGGGGAATGACCGGGGAGATCAGTACAGAACAGGGATTTATTCTACTGATAAAAATACAGAGGCGATTGTAAAAGAAGAAGTTGCGAAATTGTCTAAGAATTTCAGCAAGCCGGTTGTAGTAGAAACAATTCCGTTGAAAAACTTCTACAAAGCGGAAGATTATCATCAGGATTATCTCGGCAAAAATCCGGGAGGTTACTGTCATATCGAGCCGGGTCTTTTTGAAATGGCTAAAAATGCCAACCCGCTTCCTAAAGCAAAATATCAGAAGCAGGATAAAAAAGTTTTGAAAGAAAAACTAACCTCGGAACAGTATAAGGTAACCCAGGAAAATGCAACGGAAAGACCTTTCCAGAACGAATACTGGGACGAAACGCGTGAAGGAATCTATGTAGATGTTACCACCGGAGAACCATTGTTTATTTCAACCGATAAGTTTGAATCCGGCTGCGGATGGCCAAGTTTTTCAAAACCGATTACCAAAAAACTGATCGATGAGAAAATGGATAAATCTGCCGGAATGGTAAGAGTGGAAGTAAGAAGTAAAACAGGAGACGCTCACCTTGGACACGTTTTTACAGACGGTCCTGCAGATAAGGGCGGCCTTAGATACTGTATCAACAGTGCTTCGCTGAAGTTTATTCCAAAAGCTGAGATGGAGAAAAAAGGCTACGGAGATTATCTCTCTCTGCTGGATAAAAAGTAATATGAAACGAGACCGCTGAAAGGCGGTCTTTTTTTAGATCAAAAGCAAATTCTCTTGCAGATTTCACGGAGAGTACAGATATTGAGCCTGTTTTTAATAATGAAGTTGAAATCTCTCTTTAATGCTAAGCATGGACATATTCACCAGAAATAAAAAACCGAAGAGGATATAAAATGACTGCTTTGGAAGCTGGCTAAGCTGTGATTCAAATGTTTGAAATCCCTTTAGCCATGGATTGCTGGGAGTATAATCATCAAACAGTCCGGTACCACATCGGGTAAATGATGATGAATCCAGTACCTGTATATTCGGATCGATATAATGATGGATAATAAAAATAAAAAATTGCCAGGTTTTTTCAACGTCTAGAGTATAGGTAAATTGTCCTGCTAACTCTAGGTCATTCAGTAATGCAACAAGATCATTATAGGTATTGCTGTCATTTAGGATGAATTCAATACGCGAATTTTTCTCATTCCTTTTCTGCAAATCCTTAATTTCAGCTACGTAAAGCTTTGTGTTTTCCTTTGCTGTATTGGGAGCTATTTTTATTTTTTTATAATTCCAGTTTCTATAGGGCTCAAAGCTTAAAAATGACCTTTTTTCTCCTTCTTTTGCAGGAAGCCTGATATCAATAACATTAAAATTCACTTCGTTGAACTTCCGGTTCCCATAGTACCAAAGTAACAATGGGGATTAATACAGCACTGATCAATCCGGGAAAGTAATAGATCTTTTTCATGCTAGTGTTTTTCTTTGAATCTGAAGGTTTTCTTTAATGCTGAACATGGAAATATTTATAAGAAATAAAAATCCAAAGAGCATATAAAATGCTTGGTTTGGGAGATTTTTTAAAATTTTTTCAGGATCAGAAAAATTGATATAATCTTTTCTTTCATAATGATCTCCTCCAATTGTTCCTCCGCAATAAGAATAGTTTTTATTAGGATCTTTGTGAAAATGGACAGCAAAAAAATGTCCTGTTTTCTCTACATCAATTGCATATGTTTCCTGTTGGGCAAGATGCATGGTATTGATAAGTGATATGAAATCCTGATAATTGTTATGATCGTCGATGATAAATTCTATTCCGGTTTCTCTTTCGTTCCTTGTTTGCAGCTTTTTTAGCTCAGAAATATAATATTCCTGATTTTGAGTGAACGTATTAGGCTTTACAATAATTTTTTTATAATTCCAGTTTCTATATGGTTCAAAGGTATTACCCGGATTGTAGGTTTCTTTTGAAGGAAGTGCAAAATCCACGACAGTATATTGCGGCTGTACCCTCTGGCTTCCATAATACCATAGCAACACTGGAATCAATACAGCACTGATCAATCCCGGCAGATAATACATTTTTTTCATTTCCGTCCTTTTGATAAAATTAATGAAAAATTGAATACCAAAATGATCATCCTCTTATTTTTAACATGCTACCCAAACAAAAAAGTGATCCCAAAGGACCACTTAATTTTTAATCAATTAAAATTTTTTAAATTATTCAATCTTTCAATTTCATACACCTACCAATCCCTTTTTCTCAGGATCCAGTAAGACCCGAAAATAAAGATCACGGACCAGATCATACATGCAATCATGCTTTCCGTAGGATAATGAGCCTCGTATTTTACCCCCATAACTTTCAACATATTCAGTCGCATCAAAGGATTAGGAATCAGATTTGACATGCTTTCCAGTGGTAACAGGCTGGTGATGAAAAAATCATTCTCAAGGACTGCTTTTCTTTGTTCCTCTGGTATCCCTGTTAATTTCTGATAGGCTTCAATACCTGCCAAAATCTTTTCAGCAACCCAGTATGCGAAGAAACCAAGGAATACAAACATGGATTTTCTCAGTAATACTGAAAGAAACATCAGAAAAGAGAAGAATGTAAACAGCTTTACAAAATAATTTCCAATATAATAAACCTCTGCATAAATTTTTGAAGCATCGGTGACCTTAGAATACTGGTGTCCTAAAAACATAGTAATGATAAACACAATGAATGTAGAAACTGTTGTAAAGATGGTAATTGTTAAAAGCTTTGATCCGATGAATTCCTTTCTGCTCAATCCATCAATCGTGTTTTGTTTAAACATTCTGTTGGTGAATTCCTGAGAGATAGAAAAAACAATGATTAACCCAAGGAAAATCTTTAGCAAAGCGACAATCCATGTGGTGAAATTCCAGATCTCCGGAAAATTGTAAATGCCCTGTTCTTTTAAATTAACAGTTCCTCCGAAAACATTCAGATCTACCAGCCCAATGAAAAGAAGAGCGATCAGAATGGAAAAATATAAGATCGTGAAAACCTTGAACGGTTTGTAGTTCAGGTTTTTATAATATTCTAGTTTTAATAGTTTAAGCATGGGTATTCGTGTTTTTTACAAGTTCAAGGAATTGAGACTCCAGAGACAATTTTTTCTTCGTTAAATGAGAAAGGTAGACTCCTTTTTCAGCAAGCTTCTGATTCAAAGTTGAAGCAGATATAGAGGCATCATCACGAATCTGAGCTTTGATGATCTCACCGTCAGCTTTCACAGCACTGAACCACTGTAAGTCTTCTAAAGCATTTAAAAGCAGTGTGTTGTTATCTGCCTTTAATTCAAAATAGCCGTTATTAGCCGTTATTTCATCCACCCGCCCGCAATAGATGGAATTTCCTTCTTTCAAAACAATGACGTGGCTGCAGATCTTTTCAATCTCGTCCAGAAGATGGCTGGCTATGATAATGGTAATGCCTTGCTTAGCGATGTTACTGATAATATCCCGAATCTGGATAATTCCTTCAGGATCCAGTCCGTTAGTAGGCTCGTCAAGGATCATCACTTCTGGATTGTTCAACATTGCAGATGCTATGGACAGACGTTGTTTCATCCCTAAAGAATACGTTTTGAAGGCATCTTTTTTCCTTTCCAAAAGGCCAACGGTTTTAAGGACCTCATCAATTCTTGTGTGTGGAGTTCCTTTGATCTCAGCGACAATCTTTAGATTAGTTTCAGCATCCAGATAAGGATAAAAATTAGGCTGCTCTATAATAGCTCCTATCTTTTTCAGTGTATCAGGATCAGTTCCTTTTTGTCCAAACCAATACCAGTCTCCGCTGGTCGGGTTGATCGTTGACAGCAGCATTCCGAATGTAGTAGATTTACCACTTCCGTTAGGCCCCAATAAACCATAGACATTTCCTCTCTCTACATCAAAGGAAATATTATTAACCACTGTTCTCTTGAATTTTTTGGTTAAATTCTTTACTGACAAAATTTTTTCCATGTAATTTGTTTTACATAGTAGTAGTCTATGTAATTAAGAGATTGTTACAATATTATAATATTTTTAAGAGAATGTCGTGGCAACAATATTGAAATTCAATGTAACAAGATTCACGGTATCATTGTTTTATGGATGTAACTATTTTTATGAAATATAGACCTATTGAGGAAATTATCAAATCAAAAAAACAGAACTATGAAAACCATTAAATGGATAAAAAGAGTGTTAATGGCCCTTCTTTTAATCGTCATCCTCTTATTAATTGCCGGATTTATTTTTGAGAAAATATCCCGTTTAAATGCTGAAAAAATCCAGCCGGATGGCCAGTTTGCAGAAGTTGAAAACCATAAAATGCATTATTTACAGGAAGGGAAAGGTGGCCCTACAGTAGTTTTTGAAACAGCTTTCGATCCGGCGGGTCATTTGCAATGGTATCATATCCAGCAGAGTCTTCCAAAAAACTATACTACATTTTCCTATGACAGATCCGGGATTCTGTGGAGTGAGAGAGGAACTCATCCTAAAACAGGAGAGAAAATGGCAGAAGAGCTTCATATACTGCTTGAAAAATCAAAAGCACCGAAGCCTTATATTCTTATCGGACACTCTTTTGGGGGAATGCTGACCCGTTTTTTTGTACAAAAATACCCACAGGATGTAGCGGGTGTAATATTGGTGGACAGCCAATATCCTGCTGACGAAAAATTCCTTTCTCCCGAAATGCATAAAATGGTTAATCAGGGACTCCCAGGCGGCATATTAAAATTTGCCAATACATTCGGAGCAGCAAGGCTTATGTTTAAAAACATGTTTCCCGCCGATCCTCAATACAAATATCAGAATTCCATCATGCCTGTGCTGCTTTATAAAAGTGCTGATGCTACCCTGGAAGAACAGGACCATATGAAATCTATTAAAACAGAAGCTGCCGCTGTCAGTTCTTTTGGATCCATTCCATTGTATGTGATTACCGCGGGAGATAAGACGAGATATGATAGCTTTATTAAAAATCAGAAATTGAAAAATGAAATGCTTGAAGCATGGGATAAAATGCAGAAAGATTTGCTGAATTTATCTACCGACAGTAAACAGATCATTGTCCCAAAAAGCGGACACTATATTAATCAGGACCAGCCGAAGATCATAGAAGAGGCTGTAAACGATATGGTTAAAAAAGTTACGGTTAAGTAAAAAGGTTTCTTCTTTCCTGTTTTCTTCTTCACAATACCATGGTAGGTTTAGGCTAAACTTTAATATATTTTCAATTGATTTTAAGATTAAAATATTAAATTTGATAGAATTAATCGGTAATTTATGAAGTTAATTGAGTTAGCTAAGGAGCTTAATGTTTCTGCAGAAGCCATCAAACAGTTTATCCAGGATTTTGATCTTGAGTTGGGCGCCTGCATCAGTACAAACTTTGAAGTGAAGAAAGATTTCGAAAAGTTTGCCCGCGAAAACCTGGATTTTTTAAAGCTGTATGAAAAAGATCTGGACAAAAACAAAACCCTTGAACAGATCGCTGAAGTGATCAATCAGCCCAAAGAAAAAGTGGAAAAAGCGATAAAAGAAACCAATCCCAATATTTTTGATAATGGCTTTTTCCGTTCATCAATATCAAGTTACGGTATTGATAATAAACTCGGTGGAAATTACCAGTTCGTCTACGATTATTTCGGGCAAAAGACCAGCCTGAAATACAGGGATTTTATTGGGTACAGAGACTTATTCTTTTATATATCAGCTGTTTTAGAGCCATTCTTAAATCCTCAGCAGATCAAAGACTGGGGTATTCACAAACCTGCGGGAATTATTCTGTATGGGCCTCCGGGAAGTGGGAAAATATTCTGGGCAACCAAAATCGCTGAGATTATCGGATATCAATTTAAAGAAGTCAAAAAACATTATCTGGGAACCTCTTTCATAGATGGGAATAAAACCAACTTTAATGATTTTCTGCTCACTATGATGAAAGAAGAAAAAGTTTTGCTTTTCCTCGACGATTTTGATGAGATCATGATGGAGAGAAAAGCGGAAACGGACATTGCTTCCTGTAATCTGGAAACCCAGGAACTGATCCTGCATTATATCGGGAAATTTGAAAAAGAAGAACTGCTGATGGTAGGTTCCGCCAATTCCGTTTCGGAAATTAATGAAGAAATTCTTGCTCCTGGAAGATTTGATGTGATGGTTCCTGTATTCCCTCCCAACGCTGCAGAGCGTTCAGAGATTATTCTGTATGCGATGACCAGAGAGCTTGAAGAAGATTCCCTTCTTTATAAAATTCTCAAAAAGAATAAAGCTGATAAAGTCCCTTTTTGGCATGAGATCTCGTCTAAAATGAAGGCATTCAGCAACACCATGCTCATTGATTTTACACAGAGTCTGAAGAAACGTATTAAAAACCAATATCAACAGACCAAAAATGAAAACCTTAAAATAGATCAGAAACTTTTGGAAGCGGCACTGAGAGATGCTGCCGGAAAGTTGACTGGAGAATATCTGGACCAGGTCGCAAGATTTCTGGCTGACACTATTATCAATAATTTCGACGAATTCAGATTCAGGATTCAGGCTCTGAAAAAGGAATTGGATACCTATAAAGCCGTTGAAGAGCCAAGAAGGGCGATCGGATTCCAGCATACTGGAGAAGAGGGACATGGTGCCACGCAGGGGTGAAGCCGGGTTTAAGAGATTCGGTTTTGAGAGTTTGAATGTAAGAGAACATAAGGATCTTAATCTCAGTCTAAGCCCTCCTTAGTCTTATATCTGAAATCTAGTATTTTTCTAGTATCTAAAGCACCTGCCATTAAATCATTACCACAAAAAATTACTCATCAAGTATTACTTATGAACAGCATCTGGGAACTGGAAACCTTTTACAGAAAAAGAGATATCATCATCATCGGATCAGGATTTTCCGGGCTTTGGACTGCTATCTCCATTAAGGAAAAATATCCTGAAAAATCTGTTTTGATTATTGAAAGAAATAATGTTCCGCTGGGAGCTTCAACCCGGAATGCAGGATTTGCATGCTTTGGAAGCCTGACGGAAGTCATTTCCGATTCCCGGAAAATGGGCTGGACAAAAACATTGGAACTGGTGAAGATGAGGTTTGAAGGGCTTCAAAAAATCAATAGATATTTTAAAAATAACGAAATAGATTTTGAACTGAATGGAGGCTATGAAATCTTAAATAATAATGAGCCTTTACAGCAATTAGATACAGTCAACGAAAAACTGAAGGTAATAACCGGTTTCGCGAGAACCTATTTCCTTAGCCAAGAGAAGATCAAAAAATTCGGTCTTGGGAAATCTGAATTTCTGATTGAAAATCCTTGTGAAGGAAGCCTCCATTCCGGAAAATTATTGCAGAAGCTTTTAGAAAAATGTAATGAACTGAAAGTTGAATTCCTTTTTGGAACAGAAGTGAGATCCATTGACGAAAATATCGGTGAGATTGAGATCCGCCTTTTGGGGGATCTTTCTGTAAAGGCAGATCAAATAATTTACTGTACGAATGCTTTCAGCTCAAAGTTTCTTGCAAAAGAAGAAATTATTCCGGCACGGGGACAGATTCTTTTAACCGAACCAATTGATGGGTTAAAGCTAAAAGGATCATTCCATTATGATGAAGGATTTTATTACTTCAGAAACCTTGGAAACAGAGTTCTCTTAGGTGGCGGGCGGAATCAGGATCTTAAAACTGAAGAAACAACAGCTTTTGAAACCACGGAATTTCTGCAGAAGCACCTGGAAACCTTTTTAAAAGAAGTGATTTTACCTGAGCAAGACTTTAAGATTGCGCTTCGCTGGTCAGGAATCATGGCCATGGGTTCAGAAAAAACTCCGATCGTAAAACAGCTTTCAGAAAGACAGTTCTGTGCGGTAAGACTTTCAGGAATGGGAGTCGCACTGGCTCCGAAGATAGGAGAAATGATGGCTGAAATGATTTAATATAATAACATATGATGAAAAAACACTACTTATTTTGGGCTTGGTATGCTCAGTCTTTACCTGGGTCTGAAATAGTATTCGAATTTTAAACTAAAGGTTACATCCCTTCATATATTCTTTAACTCTCGAACCTGAATTCAAACTCACAAAAGAATTCCGTATTTTTGCATAAAATAAAAAATTCGTGATCAACAACGACCAGATAAAAGAAGTTCAGTCTAGAATTAGCGACTTATATAAATACCTTCAGATCGAAAAAAAGAAGATAGAAATAGCGAATGATGATGAAAAAACTGCTGCTCCGGAATTTTGGGACAGTCCGAAAGAAGCAGAGGTATTTCTGAAGCAGCTCCGTTCCAAAAAAAGATGGGTAGAGGATTATGAAGAGATCAGTACCCAGTTTGAAGATCTACAGGTACTGGCAGAATTTGCCAAAGAAGATCCGGACTCGGAAAAAGAGCTGGATGAAACATTCCCACAGCTTGTAGAAAAAATAGAAGACCTTGAATTTAAAAACATGCTTTCCAATGAAGGAGATGAACTTTCTGCTGTTCTTCAGATCACAGCGGGAGCCGGCGGTACGGAAAGTTGTGACTGGGCCTCAATGCTGATGAGAATGTACACCATGTGGGCCGAAAAACAGGGCTACAAAATCCGTGAGCTTAATTACCAGGAAGGGGAAGTTGCAGGAGTGAAAACCGTCACACTGGAAATCGACGGTGAATATGCCTTCGGATATCTGAAAGGCGAGAACGGGGTACACAGACTAGTAAGAATTTCACCTTTCGACAGCAATGCAAAACGCCATACCAGTTTCGTTTCAGTTTATGTTTACCCTTTAGTGGACGATACTATCGAGATCAACATTAATCCTGCTGATATTTCGTTTGAAACCATGAGATCTTCCGGAGCCGGAGGACAGAACGTAAACAAGGTAGAAACTGCCGTACGTCTTCGTCACGCACCAACCGGAATTATCATTGAGAATTCCGAATCCCGTTCCCAGCTTCAAAACAAGGAAAAAGCCATGCAGCTCCTTCGTTCAAGGCTTTATGAAATGGAGCTTGAGGCGCGTATGAAGGCAAGAAACGAGATAGAAGCCAATAAAATGAAAATAGAGTGGGGTAGCCAGATCAGAAACTATGTGATGCATCCGTATAAACTGGTGAAAGACGTTCGTTCCGGGCATGAAACTTCAGATGTAGATTCCGTAATGAACGGAAATCTCACGCCATTCCTGAAAGCCTTCCTGATGGCCGATGGTACCGCTGTTTCAGACGATGATATGGACTTGTAAAATATCATGTCCCTATTTTAGTTAAAATCTTATAATTAATTTTTGTTTAAGACTTTTTACGCTTACTTTTGTTGTTAATCATTATATATGGAAGATTTCAATAGCTGGAGAGATTTAATGAACCCCGAGTTTTATATCAAAATGGGTGGGTTTTGGCTTATTTTATTTATTGTTTTTGCTGAAACAGGTCTTTTTGTAGGATTTTTCCTGCCTGGAGATTCATTACTGTTCGTATCAGGAATTTATGCCGTTGAAATCATCAAAGAGACTTTCGGCTCCACAGGGAGCGATTTTCTGGATACAACCATTCTGGCTTCCTGCGTGGCACTTGCTGCAATTATAGGAAACGAAGTGGGATACTATTTTGGAGTGAAAACAGGCCCTGCTTTATACAAAAAGCAGGACACCATGCTGTTTAAAAAGAAATACCTTTATCAGGCCCATGACTTTTTTGAAAAGCACGGAGCATTGGCGATCATCATGGCCAGATTTTTACCGGTGGTAAGAACCTTTACTCCAATTGTTGCGGGTATTGTGAAAATGGACAAAAAAGAATTTTTGAGAGATAATATTATCGGGGCAGTTCTTTGGTCATTTATCCTCATCTTTGCCGGACATTATCTGGACAAGCTTTTCCAGGAGCAGTTCGGAATCAATCTAAAAGAGAAACTGGAACTGATTATCATCATCATCGTTTTGGTAACAACGCTTCCGGTAATCATCAAGTTTGTTTTTGGTAAGAAAGAAGACTTTTCTAAATACGAAGACAAAGATTTTGAATAAGAATACAAAAAAATATTGATAACCTGCTTTTCCGGCAGGTTATTTTTTTATCCATTCCAGAATATTCGGATAGATAATGCTGTCTCTTTTTACTTTGCTGAAAAACCGCGGGGTATGACCCGTCTTTTCCATGAAAATGAGTTTGTGTGGCACATTCTGTTGGGTAAGTGCTGAGTCCATGGCCAGCCCCTGATGCTGATTCACCAGAAAGTCATTATTTCCCTGGAACAATAATGTGGGAACGTTGGATATATTGGCGATCGGGCTCGCTTCTTTAAAAGCTTCGGATACATTTTTACGGTTAAATTTTATTCCTACCACTTTCTGAAAAGTAGGAGAAGTATATTTTGAATAAAATGAGTTCAGGTATTCCGGGCTGTAAAAATCTGTCGGACCGCTCAGTGAAATGATCTTTTTGATCTGGTTAGTATGTTGGTAGCCGTATAGCATGGCGAGATGACCGCCGGCACTTTCTCCCAGCAGAATATAATTGTTCGGCTGAAGCTCTGCTTTTTCTGCAAGAGAATTAAACTTTTCTATTGCAGAGCCAATATCTTCCAGCTGCTGTTTATACGTGATATTCTTTTGTTTTGATACCAGTCTGTAATTCATATTGATGCTCGGGATCTTATGCTCAAAAAGCATTTTCTGGATCTTGATCATATGTTCCTTTTTTCCGAGAGTCCAGCCGCCACCATGTACGATAAGAACTACCGGAGCATCTTGTGCATAATCCAATGGAAGAAAAACATCCATTTTTTGTCTTTTATGCTCGCCGTATTTTAAATTATATATTTTTTGCTGTCCGCCGGTGCCCACCCAAACTCTAAATTTTGTATTGCATGACTGCAGCACGAAACTAAGGCATCCTACAACAAAAAAATGGTATCTGAGAATGAGCTTTTTCATTAATTAAAATTACAGAAAAATTATAGTAAAGAAGACTTTTAGCTAATGATTTTTGATAGTTGAGGATCGGTATCCATAATACAAAGATGAGATATACTTAGCTTCTATCATCAGAATCATGGCGAAAATAACTTGTTGCCCCCTTCAGAGTTTTGTTCAATAAATGGTTGTTATCAGAAAATATTTAAAATTAATATCCAGAAACAAATAAAAATAGATTTTAATAATTATTTTTGCTCGACTTAAGATTTATTAAAAAAATATTAAAATTATATGGCATCTGGTTTTTTTGCAATTTTAGATGATATTGCGGCACTGATGGATGATGTGGCGGTTACAAGTAAAATAGCTACACAGAGAACAGCAGGTATCCTTGGAGATGATCTGGCTGTGAATGCAGAAAAGGCCACAGGTTTCCTTTCTTCGCGGGAAATTCCGGTTTTGTGGGCAATTACAAAAGGTTCATTTATAAACAAATTGATCATTCTGCCTGTTGTGTTTTTTCTCAACTGGCTGTATGCCCCAGCAATTAATTACGTATTGATTCTGGGAGGATTATATTTAGCTTTTGAAGGTGTTGAAAAAATTATAGAATTTCTTTTTCACCGTGAAAAAGAGGGTCATGAAGTTGTGGAAGAAATTATAGAAGATGAAAAAAGTGACGAAGACATAGAAAAAGCAAAGATAAAATCGGCAATTACTACAGATTTTATTTTATCAATTGAGATTGTAATTATTGCTTTGGGAACAGTTTTGGAAGAAAGTCACCCTTTCATTACACAGATTTTAGTCACGAGTTTGGTGGCATTTATTGCGACTGTAGGAGTTTACGGAATTGTTGCTTTGATCGTAAGAATGGATGATGCAGGATTTAAGCTAATCAAAAAAAGTAATGATAAAGGATTCTTTGGGAAGCTTGGGCATCTATTGGTGAAAGCCCTGCCTATCGTTATCAAAGCTTTGGGAATTATTGGTACAATTGCTTTAATTATGGTAGCTGGCGGTATTTTTGCACATAGAGTAGAATTTCTTCACCATATTTTACCTTCGTGGTCTTCTAATGAGCTTCTGACTATTTTAAAAGAAATTATTCTTGGTCTTGTAGGCGGACTGGCAACCGTAGCAGTTTTTACGGTAGGAAAGAAGATTTATTCACTTGCATTAAAAAAATAACTGATTGCAGATATAGCAAAAAAGCTCAGCAGTCATGACTGCTGAGCTTTTTAGTATTTGAATAAAAAAGGCCTTTTGTAAGACCTATTTATATTAATTGAATAAATCTTTTACTTTATCAAAAAAAGTTTTTTCCTTTCCGGAAGGTTCTGCAACCATTTCTCCACTTGACATCTGTTTTTCAAAGAAATCTTTCTGCTCTTTAGTCAGTTTCTGAGGAGTCCAAACATTAATGTGAATGAACATGTCGCCTTTACCATAGCTGTCGATGCTTGGGAGGCCCTTTCCTGCCAATCTGAGGATCTTTCCGGACTGTGTGCCCGGATCAACGGTAATTTTCACTTTACCGCCTACCGTAGGAACTTCTTTCTTGGTTCCTAAAGCTGCCTCTGCAAATGAAATATATAGTTCCTGATGAAGATTATCTCCCTCTCTCTTGATTGTTTTATCTGCTTCCTCTTCAATGATCACTAAAAGATCTCCCGGGATCCCACCGAAAGGAGCGTCATTTCCTTTTCCTCTTACATTAAGTTGGATACCATCTCTAGCCCCAGCAGGAATATTGATAGAAATTTCTTCCTCATCTTTGATCAGCCCTTGCGCGTTAGCTCCAGCCGGAATTTTATCTGCTACTTTTCCGATTCCCTGACAGGTGCTGCAGGTAGTCTGTGTCTGCATCTGCCCGAACATTGTGTTCATCACTTTGAGCTGTACACCGGAACCATTACAGGTAGGACATATTTTTGAAGTGGCACCTTCCGCCATCTTCATTTTTTTTACTTTGATGGTTTTCTGTGTTCCGTTCACCATTTCTTCAAGGCTCAGCTTGATTCTAATTCTTAAATTAGAGCCTTTCACCTGCTGACGTCCTCCGCCATTTCCTCCAAAGCCGCCGAAGCCACCGCCGAAAATATCTCCAAACTGGCTGAAAATATCTTCCATGTTCATACCTCCGCCGAAGCCTCCGCCTCCGAAACCACCATTACCACCCATTCCGGCATGGCCGAACTGATCATATCTGGCACGTTTCTGGTCATCGCTCAGTACTTCATAGGCCTCTGCAGCTTCCTTAAATTTTTCCTCAGCCTCTTTATCTCCTGGATTTTTATCCGGGTGATACTTGATGGCCATTTTTCGGTATGCTTTCTTTATCTCGTCAGCTGATGCAGATTTACTGATCTCAAGAACTTCGTAATAATCTCTTTTTGACATGTTGATTATAATTGATTACTGATAAATGATAACTGATGCCTATTGCGTATGGCTTAAAGCCTGCTGTCAATCAATTATCTATCACCATTTATCATTATTTAATATTAGTTTCCTGTTACTACTTTTGCAAAACGGATCACTTTATCACCTAAAGTATATCCTGTTTCAATTACATCTACGATTTTGCCTTTCAGATCTTCAGATGGAGCAGGAATTTGAGTAATTGCTTCATGGAAATCTACATTGAACGTATCGCCTGCATTGACTTCCATGGCTTTTAAGCCTTTTTCTGTAAGTCTGCTTTTAAACTTCTGATAGATCAGCTCTACGCCCTGAAGGTCAGTTGGATTTCCGTTTTTAGCAATTTCTTTTAAAGCTCTTTCGAAATCATCCAAAACTCCCAGCATAGATACCATCATATCCTGGTTGGCATATTGGAAGAATTCCATCTTCTCTTTAGCTGTTCTTTTTTTATAATTTTCGAATTCAGCGTACAATCTGATATAACGGTCTTTTTCTTCTGCCAAAAGTTCCTCTGCAGAAGGTTTTGCTGTCACATTGTCCTCAGATACCGCTTCGTCCTGAATGTTGTTTACTTCCTGATTATTGATGCTTTCTTCGTTAATATCCTGGTTTTCCATAATTCAATATTTATTTAAATAATTGTTTGACAAAGAACCTGCCAAATACAAAAAATGGACATTAAGGCAGAAAATGAAAGGTGCTGATTGGTTGTGAAAGGCCAATTTATCAGCTGTTGTAAACTTCATCATTCACTGCAATTCATTATAACTTTAATTATGAATAGTAGGATTTTGTTATGTATGCCAATAGTGATTTATCGTCTATTGAATAATCACAATTACCAATGTACAGTTCATCATTTTATCCGGAAAACGTTTGATACAGCAAATACAAATTTAGAATAATGATGATAATGGAAATGAGCCAGACACATATTTTTAAGAAAGGCTTATTAACGAATTCTCCCATTTTAGCTTTGTCATTGGTAAACATAACCAGAGGAACTACTGCGAAGCTCAGCTGCATAGATAAAATTACCTGGCTTAAAACCAATAAATCAGTTGTTCCCTGTTCACCATAAATGATTGCAACTATTAAAGCGGGAATAACAGCAATAAGTCTTGTGATCAGTCTTCTCAACCATGGTTTTAACCGGATATTTAAGAAGCCTTCCATCACGATTTGTCCTGCAAGAGTTCCGGTTAAGGTTGAGTTCTGCCCTGAAGCCAGTAAAGCTATGGCAAAAGCAATACTTGCCATAGAAGCACCCAAAATAGGAGTCAGCATTTTGTAGGCATCGTGAATATCTGCCACATGCTTATTTCCTGTAGTATGGAAGGTTGCAGCAGCAAGAATAAGAATAGCTGCATTGATAAAGAAGGCCAGCATCAATGAAACAGTGCTGTCCAGAGTTGCAAATTTTATCGCTTCCTTTTTTCCTTGCCGATCACGCGGGTAATCTCTTGTCTGAACGATACTGCTGTGCAGATATAAATTATGGGGCATTACTGTAGCGCCTAAAATCCCGATAGCGATATAAAGCATTGCAGGATTTTGGATGATTTCCTTTTGAGGAACCAATCCGCCAAGGATTTCATTGAAAGCAGGTTGTGAAATTATAATCTCATAAATGAAACAGGCAAGAATAATAAAAATGAGCCCGCCAACAATACTCTCTATCCACCTGAAACCTTTAGCCTGAAGTAAAAGAATGATCAGAACATCCACTGTTGTGATGACAATTCCCCAGGTGAGAGGAATATGAAACAGGAGGTTTAGTGCAATGGCAGAACCGATAACTTCGGCCAGATCACAAGCAGCAATAGCAATTTCGCAAAACAGCCACAGAATAAAATTGGTCGTAGGATTAAAATGATCACGGCAGGCCTGGGCAAGGTCTCTTTCAGCAACAACACCTAATTTTACAGATAAATGCTGTAAAACCATTGCGAAAATATTTGAAATCAGAATGACAGAAAGTAGGGTATACCCAAACTGAGCACCTCCGGCAATATCAGTTGCCCAGTTTCCCGGGTCCATATATCCAACAGCAATCATCAGCCCGGGACCGGCAAATGCCAGATATTTCCTCCAAAATGGAGCATTTCGGGGTACTTTTATAGAGGAGTATACCTCAGAGAGGGAATGGGATGTTTTATCTTTACGCCAGGGGCTATTTAATTTGAAATTCATAAATGTTAGAAATGACTAACAAATTTACTTAAATAAATATAAATACGAAAGTCGGGTGATAAAAAAAATCCTGGAAATTAATTTCCAGGATCTATTTTTAAAGATTCTAAAGATCTATTTTGCAAATCTTACAGACATTTTTCTGTCAGCAGCTCTTTCTGCATCAGAAGCTTTAGCGTCTACTGTAGCAAATTTGCTTCCGTAACCTTCAGCTCCTAAAACCTGAGCACCAACTCCTGCTTTTGCTAAAGCATTTTTGATGAAATCAGCTCTGGATTGAGATAATTTTACATTGGCAGCTTCATTTCCTACTTTGTCAGTATATCCTCCAATTTTGATTTTTGCATCCGGAAATGCTTTTAAAATAGCTACCAGATTATCAAGCTGTCCTTGTGAGCCTGCTTCCAATTCAGTAGAGCTTCCCATCTTGAAATTTACATGGTCAAAATCATACCACTTATCTTTTAATGCTGCATCATCAGCTGCATTTTTATAGCTGTCAGACTTCAGGAAAGTGATCATCTGATCTTCCATTCCTCCTTTGTAACCTTTCAGCATTACTCCATTAAGATCAATATTTTCATCTGTTCTGGTTGTTGTTGCCGTTGTTGCAGAAGTGTCTGTAGGTGTGATTACAGCAGCTGTATCAGTGGCTGATCCTGTAGAATCTGCTACCGTGGTAGTTGTGGTTGTTTCTTTCTTCTCACACTGCTTCCATATAAAATAAGCTGCAGCGATTAAAAGTAAAAGCGGAAGCAACCATTTCCAGATTGAACCTCCGCCTTCATTATTGTTTCTGTCAGGATTGGTTCCTTCAGATGTAGTACTTCTTGTAACTTCTATTTTAGGCTCTTCACTGGCTGCTGTTCTGATAGCATCATTATCATTATCAAATTTATATCCTTTTGCCCAGTCGCCGATATTCAGGGATGCCAGGGAAAGTCCTGCTGGTAAAAGTGAAGAAATGATTCCTTTTTGTTCACCTAACAGGTTTGAAATACCTGATTTGTCTAAATTATTATCAGCAGCATATTTTCCGATAGAACCTACCGTAGCTCCTGTTACTAAATTCAGCAGTGAACTGGAAGAATTATTGCTGATTCCTGCATAAGTAGCAATAGCATTTACTATTCCGCCGATTTTGTCTCCAAAAATAGAGGTCAACAGATTGGAAATTACAGGGCTGCTGGATGCACCACCTATTAAATTTCCTAAAATTCCGCTTGACGAGGCATTGGTAATTGCATCCAAAACTCCCGGGTTATCAGAATTATTGGCTAATCCTCCTACAACTGCAGGCAATAAACCTCCAATTGCTTTTGAAATACCGGATTCACTTTCTCCAAACTGGGAAGCAGCTTGCGAAATTAAAGCGGGACCTAACTGTCCTTTAATTAAATCAATGACATTTAAAGACATAATAAATTATTTTTTTAGATTAATGTTGTATAAATTTAAACAAAAATCTGTCCAAAAGTCACTTTTTTTTGAATATTTATTTAATTTTCGGGAAAGTTTTTGAAAATCAGCAAAAATTATTAGTAAGCTTTTGCGAATAATACACGTCTCTTAGACGGTTTTCCGCTTACCATAGAAACCCCTTCTTCAGTATCATCATCTAAAGGAATACATCTGATAGTAGCCTTCGTTTCATCCTTGATCTGTTCTTCTTCTTCAGCAGTTCCATCCCAATGTGCATAAATGAAACCTCCTTTTTCTTCAAGAACTTTCTTGAACTCTTCATAACTGTCAACTCTTGTAATGTTGTCTTTTCTGAAGTTTAATGCTTTTTCATAAAGGTCTTTCTGAATGGTCTGTAATAGCTCCTGGATATAAATGTCAACTCCTTCAATAGAACGGACTTCTTTAGTAAGATTGTCTCTTCTTGCAATTTCCACAGATTTGTTTTCCAAATCTTTAGGTCCCAGAGCAATTCTAACCGGTACACCTTTCAGTTCATATTCAGCAAACTTCCATCCCGGTTTATTATGCGTATCGTCATCAAATTTAACAGAGATGCCTTTTGCTTTTAATTTAGCCACGATTTCAAGGGCTACTTCGCTGATCTGCGCCAATTGCTCTTCTCCTTTGAAGATAGGAACAATAACCACCTGAATTGGAGCCAGGGTAGGAGGAAGTACCAGTCCGAAATCATCAGAATGGGTCATAATCAAAGCTCCCATCAAACGGGTGGAAGTTCCCCAAGAAGTGGCCCATGCATGCTCAATCTTACCTTCTTTATTGGTGAATTTTACATCGAAAGCTTTCGCGAAATTCTGACCCAAGAAGTGAGAGGTTCCTGCCTGAAGTGCTTTTCCATCCTGCATCAATGCTTCAATACAGTACGTTTCATCAGCTCCTGCAAATCTTTCAGACGGTGTTTTTAATCCCTTAATAACAGGCATCGCCATGAATTTTTCTGCAAAATCAGCATATACATCATTCATTTTTTCAGCTTCTTCCACTGCTTCATCTTTGGTAGCATGTGCTGTATGTCCTTCCTGCCAAAGGAATTCTGCTGTTCTAAGGAACAGGCGGGTTCTCATTTCCCAACGGACAACGTTGGCCCATTGGTTGATCAGGATCGGAAGGTCTCTGTAAGACTGGATCCAGTTTTTGTATGTATTCCAGATAATTGCTTCAGAAGTAGGGCGCACGATAAGCTCTTCTTCTAATTTAGCATCCGGATCTACAATAAGCTTATGTGGATTGTCCGGATCTGTTTTTAATCTATAATGGGTAACTACTGCACATTCTTTAGCAAAACCTTCTGCATTTTTTTCTTCTGCCTCAAACAGACTCTTGGGCACAAAAAGCGGGAAATAAGCATTAACGTGACCTGTTTCTTTGAATCTTTTATCCATTTCATCACGCATTTTTTCCCAGATTGCATAGCCGTATGGTTTGATCACCATGCATCCTCGCACTCCAGAGTTTTCAGCTAAGTCAGCTTTTACCACCAACTCATTATACCATTTGCTGTAATCTTCGCTTCTTGAGGTTAATTTTGCCATTATTTATTTTAATTTTTTTAACTTTTGTACATTATTGTAATCTAAAAATAAAAATCTATTTTTGATAGATTTTTTTACCAGTGTTTTGGTACATTTTTGGTACAGATTGCAAATATAATTTAAATTAAAAATCTTTACGTTATCATGAAAAGAAATATACATAAAAATTTGCTCGGTCTGTTAAAATCCAAAGGGATTTTGGCAATATCAGGCGGATTACTGCTTGTGTCCTGTGGTGCTCAGATGGGAGGATACACGGAGACCGATGGGGTGTACTACGACCCCAATAAAGATACGCTGCCAGAAGGGGTGATTATCAATGATGGCGGTAACAGAGTTGGGGAAAACTATGATTACTACCAAGACTCCAATGTAATCCAGAATGCGCAGACCAATTCCAGAGAACAAGAGAACAGATATAATACATGGAGTGATAATAACTGGAATACGAATGCTACCGATTCAGATTGGGGTGCATTTGCCGGGTCTCAGACCAACTATTACGATAATTCCTGGGGATCTCCGTGGGGATGGTATGGTGGTTACAGCCCTTATTGGGGCATGAACCGCGGCTGGGGCTGGGGTATGAATATGTCCTGGGGCTGGGGTGGATCGTTTGGATGGGGAGGATCATTCGGCTGGGGCTGGGGAAGCCCTTACTGGGGTTATGGATATTCTCCTTACTGGGGTGGATATTATGATCCGTTCTGGGGTGGCGGCTACGGTTACCCATATTGGGGCTGGAATGGCGGTTACTGGGGTAATAGCTACAGACCGGTTTACAGAAGAAGCGGTGGCGGAGGATTCAGCAATCCAGGCTTAACGAATGCGGTGTACAAAACCAATACCTCAAGAGGCGGTTTCAGAAACAGTGGAAGTGGCTTCCGAAACACATCAACCAATAATGGTTTCCGAAACGGAAGTGCAAACGGCGGTTTCAGAAATAGTGGTTCTTATAACAACGGAGGATTCAGACAAGGTAATGGCGGTTACAGAACACAGCCGCAATCTGGCGGGTTCCGTAATTCAAATTCCCCAAGACCTAATTATAATTCTCAGCCAAACTATAATAACAATAATGGAGGTTTCAGATCCAACGACAGCGGAGGTTTCAGATCAAGCGGAGGTTCTTCAGGTGGTGGCTTTAGAGGAGGTTCTTCAGGCGGAGGAGGTATGAGATCCGGCGGAGGAGGCGGAGGCTTCAGAGGCGGTAGATAATTTCGAACTTAATAACTATTAAAAAAATAATGTTAAAAAAATCTTTAGTATTAATGAGTGTTTCTGCTGCATTTTTTGCACAGGCACAGGATGTTTCTATATTGAGAAATACTGTAGATGTTTATTCCAGCACTCCTATGGTGGGTTCGTCAAAGTTTAATGCAATGGCAGGAGCTAACGGAGCATTAGGAGGTGATGCCAATTCCCTGCTGACCAACCCTGCCGGTTTAGGGGTAGCTATTTCCGGGGAAGTTTCCGGAACAGTATCCATTGCAGGAAATAAAAATAAAAGTAGCTGGGGAGGGACTTCTATTGATTACAGCAAAACCAATACGGATCTTGGAAATATCGGAGGCGTAACTGCTTTTCCTTTGATGAGTGAATCCGGATGGAAATTTATCAATATAGGGATCAATTTTTCCAATCAGTCACTTGATAATTATGTAGAGTCTCCCGGAAGCAATGATGTTATCAAGGATTTTACTGATAAAAGTGCCTCGTTTGCAGGTCATGCTTACAACAGATATGGAAGCCTTTCAAAAACAAGTTTTGGAGTAGGTGCCAATTATAATCATAATCTATATATCGGAGCAGGATTCAATTTTTTCAATGCTTCTATCGATCAGTATGATACGGCAGCTTTCAAGTCATTGGATAATGGTTCTATAGAATATTTCGACAGACAAAACACGCCGATGTTTGAAAGATCCTCAGGATTTTCTGCTTCTTTAGGGGTAATTGGCAAGCTTAGTCCTAATTTCAGAATTGGAGGTGCTATAGAAACCCCGACATTCTGGCGCATAGACAGAAATTATAATTTTTATAATGACCCGGATTACGGTGATGGCAGCGGAGCGGAATCAAGAGATCTTACGACACCGCTCAAAGCAACAGTAAGTGCTGCATTTGTTGCAAGTAAAAACTTTTCATTGAACGTAGATTATACGCTGGGACTGACCAGACCTAAATATAAAGTGGTAACAGGAGCTGAAAGCGAGCTGAACAGTTTCTTTAAAGACAACTATAAAAACCTTTCAGAAGTAAGAATAGGAGCTGAGTACAGAGTAAAGCAATTCAGATTAAGAGGTGGTTATTCTTACACATCCAATCCTTTTGATGCTTTAACGGTAAGCCAGATAAATCCGGATGCTTCTACAACTGATAAGTCATACAGTGATATGATGCTTAATAACAGAAACCTAGCCTCGTTTGGTTTGGGGTATGATTTCAAGTCATTTTACATAGATGCATCTTATCAGTATGTAACCTCTACATACAGCAATCCTTTCTTGAGGGGTATTGAAACAGGGAATCCTTCTACTGATACAGCATATTATTCCGATACAAGAATTATGTCATCAGACTATTTTGCTGTTTCAGAAGTAAAAAATAACAGGAATAACTTCTTTATTACATTTGGCTGGAAGTTCTAATTCCAGATTGTGTAATGAGTGATTAAATTGAAGGCTCCGGATTTAATTCGGGGCTTTTTTGTTTTTAATAAAGGATTAATGAGAATGTCCGGCAGCCGGATGATGGTGAAAAAGATGCATGATCAGTGCTAATGAAACTCCAACAATCACCAGACCTATCTTCATCCAGTCAATATTGTGATTTTTGTTGCTTTCAAAAATAATCACTGACGAAATATGAAGAAAAATTCCTCCTACGATTGCCAGAAAATAAGGTTGCAGGTTAGGATTGAAATAGTTCCCAAGCAGCATTCCCATCGGAGAGGCAAGGGCAAACAAGGCAACAATCAGAATTGAAGGATAAGGTGACGTTTTGGACTCATTTTTTCTGTTGAATAAAAAGGCTCCAAGAATAAAGGAAATAGGAAGATTGTGAAACAGGATCCCCAGAAGATAAGGTGAGAGCTGGTGCTCTTCATTAGCCAAAGGAATTCCCTCTATAAAAGCATGTATAAATAATCCTACCATCAGTGCCACAGGAAGAATATTGTGTTCACTATGGTGGTGGAAATGCCCATGTTCGAAACCTTTGGTCAAAGCCTCCAGAATCATCTGAAGCAAGACGCCTGCGATCACGAAAATTCCGAGACTGCTTCCGGCTTCAGAAGTATATACCTGCGGGAAAACCTCATTCAGACAGATGGTGATCAAAAATCCGGCACTGAGTACCAATAGATTTTTAGCCAGCTTTTCTTTTTTTCCGAAATGCTTGCCCAGGAATACACCTGTAATAACGCTTAATATCAGTAAAACAACCGTTATCATGCTTTTTTCTTAAATAAATTGATGCAGCGTGGTGAAACTTCACGGTCAAATTCATTCAGCTGATAATCGCCCCAGATCTTTACTCTTTCAAAGCCGCAGTCTGTAGCATAGGAATTGATAGCCTCCAAAGTATGAAGCTTTACTTTTTCAAAGAAATGAAAAGGTTTCCCGTCCGCTTCGAAACTGATGTCTTTAACGATGTGTCTTCCCTCGATCTTTTTCAGGATCTTAAAATCAATATTTCCACGGATTATGGTAGCCTCAGGAACCATGTTTTTTCTTACATATTCTTCATTCAGATAGTCGAGAACAAAATATCCTCCCGGTTTTAAAACATTATAAACCGATTGGAAAACTTTTTTGTCATCACTCTCATTATCGAAATATCCGAAGCTGGTAAATAAATTGAATACGGCGTCCATAGGATCTGCATCAATCGGGTTCCGCATGTCGTGAACATTGAAAAGTAGAGATTGGGTTTCAAACTGTTTATCAAATTCAATGCTTTGTCTGGAAAGGTCAAGTCCCAATACATCATATCCGAGCTTATTCAAAAAAACAGAGTGTCTTCCTTTTCCGCAAGCCAGATCAATAATCTTGGATGAAGGGGGTAGCTGAAGATCTTCAGTAAGCTTTGTAATGAAATTTTCGGCTTCCGTATAGTCCCTGTTGCTATAAAGAAGATGATAATAAGGTGTATCAAACCAAGATTCAAACCATTCCATAATGCAAAAATAACTAAATTTGTGCGGTTAAAAGCAAAGTATTTAAATAATGGGAGATCAAAAAATTCAATTAACAGCAAAATTGAACCCGTAATCTTTTCATTGTTAAATCATTAAATCTTTTAATAAATATTTATGGACACAGAAAATCTAAAGATTCAGATAAAGACATTCTTCGGACTGGAGCAGATCCTTGCGGAGGAAATTAAAAAATTAGGCGGAAAAAACGTTGAAATTAAAAACCGTGCGGTCAATTGTGAAGGTGATCTCGGCTTTCTTTATAAAATCAATTACTCTGCGAGAACAGCATTGAAAATCTTAATTCCTGTTTTTGAATTTAAAGCATTTAACCAGCATCAGTTTTACAATAAGCTTTCTGCCATTGCATGGGAAGAATATATGAATGTAGATCAGTCTTTCGCGATTGATTCTACTGTAAACTCCGAAACATTCAAGCATTCACAGTTTGTGACTCTGAAAATGAAGGATGCTATTGTAGATTATTTTCAGGAAAAATTCAAAAGACGTCCGGATGTAGAGACAAAAAGTCCGGATATCAAATTTCATCTTCATATTGACAGGGAATTGGTAACTATTTCTTTAGATTCTTCAGGAGATCCTTTATTTAAGAGAGGTTACAGGAAAGAGCAGGGTGAAGCACCTATCAATGAGGTGCTGGCAAGCGGAATGCTGCAGCTGGCAGGCTGGGATGGAAAAGGAAACTTTTTGGACCCGATGTGCGGTTCAGGAACCCTTCTTGTTGAAGCGGCAATGATTGCAATGGATCTTCCCGCTCAGATCTTCAGAAGAAGATTTGCGTTCCAGAACTGGGATAATTATGACGCAGACCTTTTTGCAAAAATTAAAGAAGTAAGGGTAAACAGAGTCAGAGAATTTACAGGAAAGATTGTTGGTTATGATATTGATAACAGAATGCTGAATGCGGCCAGAACGAATATCGAAGCAGCAGAAATGGAAGATGTGATTGAAGTAAAAAAACAGGATTTCTTTGAGTCCAAAAAAGAGCTTTTCCCTTTGCTGATGGTTTTCAATCCGCCTTATGATGAGAGAATTTCTATTAATGATGAGGATTTCTATAAAAAGATCGGAGATACGTTCAAAACAAGCTATCCGAATACCTTAGCCTGGCTGATCTCTTCTGATCTGGAAGCGGTGAAGAAAATCGGTCTCCGTCCTTCAAGGAAGATCAAGCTTTTCAACGGTAAGCTGGAAACCAGATTCCTTCAGTATGAAATGTACGAGGGCACGAAAAAGCTCCATAAAATTGAGAAGAACTAATCCATTCAAATATAAACCTTCCTGTTATGGAAGGTTTTTTATTTGGATAATTATTATATTTTTGTTTCAACTTAAATAAAAAAATGGCCTGGGATCTTCTTGAAGCTTTAGGAAATATTTTAAATGTTCTGGATCTGTTTGCAGGTAGTTCGTCTTCTGCAAGAATTGATTATAGTGATAAACCGACAAAAAAGAAAAAAACAAAATATCTGACTGAAAAAGTAAGTGCAGGTTTTATAGTTGCTGCTGTAGTTTTACTTTTTTTTGTTTTTAAGGATTCACTTCCGGAGAAAAATTATTTGCAAACTTTAATTGTAATTTCTTTGATAGGTGCTGCTATTTCAGGTGTGTTATTTTTTCTTCTGCATGTCCTGAAACTGTATTATTTTAAAAGTTTTTTTAAGCTCCTGCTTTTTAGTAGTTCTGTGATCCTGTTTTTTATTTCACTGGTGCTTTATATTTATTTTAGATCAGGTTTGTTTTTATAGTTAATTTATGTCCACAGATTGCCTAAATCCATAGATCATTTTAATTGATCAGATAAGGGCGGAAGGCACATGTCCATACTGTTTTTTAAAGGCATAAGAAAAATGGGAAAGATCCTCAAAACCGACTTCCAGAAATACATCCGAAGGTCTTTTACGCTTTTCTTTTAAATGATAATAAGCCAGCTCAAGGCGTTTTTGGGTAAGCCACCGCTGAGGGGTAGTCTGAAAAACCTTCCTGAAATCCCTGTTGAACGTGGAAAGACTTCTTCCCGTCAGATATCCAAACCTTTCAAGAGACATATTGAACATATAGTTCTTTTCCATGAATCCAGCCAGATCAATTTTTCCCGGTTCTTCAAAGTCGGTCAGGATAGGGTCTATATTTTTATCGATTTCTCTTAAAATACTGATGGCTTCAGTGATTTTTAAGGAAGCGATGTTTTCGGGAAAAGGGCCTTCCATCTCAAAATAAGGAATAAGGGAAGCCAGACAGCTTTTCAGGAGAGGATGACTTTGAAAGCTATGGATTTCAGAGCTCCGGCAGTGCATTTTATGTCCCAGTTCAATGGAAGCATAGAACTGTTTCAACCGTTCAGTGGTAAGATGCATTACTACAGCTTTATGCGGAAGCCCGTCTTTGGGATAATTGATGATCGTTGCGAGATGATTTCTCGGGATCAGGAAAATATCTCCCGCTTTGAACAGATATGTTTTATCAGCCTGGATAATCTTGGTTTCTCCCGATATAAACCAGACCAGCATATGGAATTCAAAAACAGTCTCTGTTTTGAAGAGCTTATCATCATACGTGGAAAGCTTGATATCCGGGGTAATATATTGTATCTGGAAATCCATGATCTGTAGTTTATGAGTACAAATGTATTTAAAAATGGATTATTCCGTATCGAATTTGAAGCCCAGCATTTCTTCACTTAATTTCCATAACCTTTCTGCATTCTCCCTGTCAATAGAATAAGGCTGCACACCACGGATTGTTGCCGGCTCATCGTATCTATGCTCTATCTGCCCAAGATCTATTTCAGCAATATCGCAGTTTTCACAATAAACTCCTCCGATATTTTGTAGCATTGGACTTGTTGCACACCAAACGGTTGTAGCAGCACCCTGTGGAATAGTTTTCAATCTGGCCTCAACTTCAGGTTTTATTTTTCCATTTTCATCATGAGTTCCCATCTGAATATAAAGATCAATAGGTTCTTCTCTTCCAAGGTCTGTTCCATAAACGGAACCCGGATGTAAAGAATAAGCTCTGATATTGAATTTTTTTCCTCTTTCATCCAATTCTGTGGCAAATAAATTACACGCCGTTTTCGATTGTCCGTATCCTGAAAGTGTCTGGTATTCTCTTTCCTCAAAATTTGGATCTTCAAAATCAAACGGAGCCATCTGGTGGCCGTAAGAAGAGACACTCAGAACCCGGGCACCATTCGCTTTCTTCAAAGCCGGCCAAAGTCTTGCTGTTAAATGAAATTGTCCAAGATAATTGGTTGCCAGTTGAGATTCAATGCCTCTGCGGTCCCTTTGGAGAGGAACCCACATAATTCCGGCATTATTAATGAGCAAATCAAGCTTTCTTCCTGTTGCTAAAAATTTTTGACTGAAGTTATCGATAGACACGGGGTCCATCAGATCCATCTTTTCCAGTTCAATATTTTTAAGGCCTGTAAGGTTCTTTGCTGCTTTTTCAATATCCCTTGCAGGAACGATTACCTTTGCTCCGGCGGAAACAAGCACTTTCGTGGTTTCAAGACCGATTCCTGCATAGCCGCCGGTGATCACTGCTGTTTTTCCGGTAAGATCTATTCCTTTAATGACTTCCTGTGCTGTAGATTCTGCATTAAAACCTGATTGGACAGGGTGCTGTAGTGGATTGGTTTTCTGTAACATTTTTTTTAGTTTTAAGTTCTATAACAAAGGTATGGGCCTCCGTTCATATAGATTTTGTTTAAAATGTCAAATTATTGTGTTGAGAGTTTCAAGGCCATTCTTTTACATGCCTATTTAAAAGTTAATTTCTTTGAATAAGCTGTTAAACTGTTTGTAGATTCCTCAGCGAATAAGTAATTTTGAAAAATTTTCAATTTGAGACCTACCATTTCCATTGTTGTTGCTATTTTTAACCGAAGGGACGAACTTTTTGAGCTGCTGAATTCTTTAACTTTTCAGACAGATAAAGAGTTTGAAGTAATTATTGTGGATGATGGTTCTCTTATTGATCTTAAACCTACCATTCAGAATTTTGATGGTATATTAGATATCAAATACTTCAGAAAGGATAATTCCGGTCCCGGGCTTACCAGAAATTATGGGGCAAAAAGAGCGCAGAACGACTGGCTTCTTTTTGTAGACAGTGATGTGATCGTAGAAAAAGATTATATCGAAAATATTAAAAAAGACATTGAAACCATTCCCTGTGATGCTTTTGGAGGAGCTGATAAGGCCCACAAAGGTTTTAACCTGATGCAGAAAGCCATTTCCTATTCTATGACCTCGGTTTTTACAACAGGAGGAATCAGGGGAAGTAAGAAAGCGGTATCCAGATTTCAGCCCAGAAGTTTTAATATGGGCGTAAAGAGAGCGGTTTTTGAAAAAGTGGGCGGTTTTTCCGAAATGAGAATCGGTGAAGATCCGGATCTGTCCATGACGCTTTGGGAAAACGGTTTCACGACTGCATTTTTTGATGATATTGCGGTGTATCATAAGCGAAGAGTAGATTTGGGCAAATTCTCCAAGCAGGTCTACCAGTTTGGGTGTGCAAGACCTATTCTCAATCAGAGACATCCTAATTATGTGAAGATTTCATTTGCATTTCCTACGCTGTTTATGTTAGGATATATATTAGGCTTTATAGAATATTTTATTCTGGGAAGAGGGATTATCCTTGCGTTTTACGGACTGTATACATTCCTTGTATTATTCCATGCCATGATATTGACGAAAAATATAAGCATTGCCGGAATGGCAGTAATTTCTACGTATATTCAAATGTTTTCCTACGGATACGGTTTCCTGAAATCCTGGGTGCTTCTTAATGTTTTCAGAATGAAGCCGGAAGATGCTTTCCCCAAACATTTTCATATAAAATAATTAAAAATAAAAGCTGCCGGAAATTCCAACAGCTTTTAACAATAAATTAGGATATGAATATGGTTTCATGGTTGAGAATGCCTGTTTTTAGCATGCATTCCCGCATTTTTTCATAAGTTCTGGCGATATCGTGATCCAGTCCGATAGAAAATCTGATCAGTCCGTCCGATATACCCATTGCTTCACGCTCTTCTTCCGGAATCTCAGATGAAGTTGAGCTTCCCGAACATGAAAATAAAGTTTTATAGAATCCCAAGCTTACTGCCAGGTAGCCTAAGTTTTCCTGCTGCATCATTTCCATCAACTCATTGGCCTTGTCGGTTGTACCGGCATCTAACGTCAGCAGTCCTCCGAATCCGTATTCCTCATGCATCATACTCTTCATCAGCTCATGATCCTTGTGGGATGCTAAACCCGGATAAGATACTTTAAGCCCGTCTTTTTCAAACCTTTCAGCAAGGTACATAGCGTTATGGCTGTGCTGTTTCATTCTGATGTGAAGTGTTCTCAGGTTTTTCAGGATACTGGCAGAACGGAAGCTGTCCATAGTAGGTCCCAGCAGCATGCAGGCTCCGTTATTTACATTTTTGGTGTCATTAATAAATTCTTGTGTTCCGCAGTATACACCCCCAACCGTATCGCTGCTTCCGTTAATGAACTTTGTTAAACTGTGAATTACGATATCAGCACCTAATAAAGTAGGTGAAATAGAAAGAGGGGAGAAGGTATTGTCTACGATCAGTTTCAGATTGTATTTTTTACAGATCTCTGAAAGCTTTCTAAGGTCTGCCACTTCAAGAAGCGGATTGCTCACACTTTCACAATAAATAACTTTCGTATTCGGTGTTATAGCATTTTCTATAGACTCAAAATTGCTGATGTCTACAAAAGTGGTATCAATATGAAAAGGAGGGAGGAAATTTTTAAGAAAAGCATAAGTTCCGCCGTAAATCGTCCTGCTGGAAATGATATGGTCACTGCTTTTACATACCTGCATTAATACAGAAGTAATAGCTCCCATTCCGGATGCTGTAACGTTGGCAGCTTCTGTATTCTCCATTTTAGCCAGCGCCTGGGCTAGATACAGGTTCATCGGGGATGAATGTCTGGAATATAAATAGCAGCCTTCCGCATTTCCTTCAAAGGTATCGAACATGGTTTTTGCCGAAAGGAATGTATAGGTAGAGCTGTCAGAAATGGATGGATTTACTCCACCGAATTCACCAAAATATTGCAGATCCTGGATCTCATTGGCTGCATTAAAATTTTCCATAAGCTTTAGATTTTATTTGTCGGCTTAAATATGCTCTGTTTTCAGAATTATTACAAGACATCTTTAAATATGTAGAATATAAATCTATAATTTATGCTTTAAATAGAAAATATGTTTATTATATTTGAATTTATTAAACTTTCTCCAAAAAAATATCTATGAATTTTGATGAAACGGATAAAAAACTGCTCCTTTTACTTCAGGAAGACTGCAAACAGACGACCAAAGAGCTGTCTTACAAGCTCAATTTATCTGTAACGGCTGTTTATGAACGCATAAAGAAGCTGGAAAATCTGGGTGTGATCTCAAAATATGTGGCCTTGCTCGACCGGCATAAAATAAATAGGGATTTTATTGTGTTATGCCACATAAAATTAACACAGCACAAAAAAGAATTTGTGCTGCAGTTTGAAAGGGAAGTTATGAATCTTCTGGAAGTTACAGAATGCTTCCATGTAAGTGGTGATTACGACTATATCCTTAAAATAGGTGTGAAAGATATGGAGGATTACCGCAATTTTATGCTTAGCAAATTAACGGCACTTCAGCATATAGCAAGTACTCACAGCTCTTTTATGATCTCTGAAGTGAAAAATACAACGGCAATTGTTCTGTAGTTATACGAGCACTCCGTTCTTTGAAGCGATCGGTTCAGGAAGATCATCATGCTCTCCGATCATTTGAAGAATATCAATCTCAATGGTCCGGCATATAGAAAGCATCGGAATATCAAACATCATACCTTCAAACGGGTTTTCTGAGTAGTCGCCAACGAGTTCCATGACAATGTATATCCAGCCGATAATAACGCAAAAAGGGACGCTTATCAATATTCCCCAGTTTCCTAATTTGGCAAATTCATTCACAAGGCCTAAGGGAAGAAGCATAATGAAGATCACATTAAAAATAAAAGCTGTACTCGCAAACTGTCTGGGGGAAGGGAATTTTTTTATTCTTTCCGCCTGCCCCTGGTAGTCATAAAAAAGATTAAGAGCGTCCTGAAGCTGCATTTGGTTGAAATCTGAAATGTCCCCGAAATTTTTCAGATCATTAACTTCTTTAGCTTGCTTTGAAATCAGATAAGTAGCGAAATTTTTATATTCCGGCTGTAAATCCAGTTCCTTTTCCGAAAGGTATTTATGAAGGAAAATAGGGGTTCTGCCATAATCGGGAAAGCCGGCTTTGATCAGTCGATGCCTTCTGACATTAATATCTCCAAAATGTCTTTTCTGGGACATATGCTCCCATTCTGTAGGAACCAGTAATTGCTCACGGAATGTATACAGCCAGGCGATATGGCGGTAGGCAATTTTCTTTTTGATGGTTTCTGTTTCACTATTGCTTTCCGCTGTCGTATTAAAGGCATACAGCATAGAAACGAAAGAACGGCTGGAATTGACGATTCCTCCCCATATTTTCCGGGCTTCCCACAATCTGTCGTAGGCCTGGTTATTTTTAAAACCTACATAAAAAGCTTCTGCAGTACCGATCAGGGCTACAGGTACCCACGGAATGATCATCCATTTCCATTTAAAAAAATAAAAAAGAGCTGCCACTAGGGTACACCATGCTGTAAGCCAGATGAGATGGCCGCCGGCGAGGTTTAAAACTTGTCTGTAATTAAAATATTTGGTGGTGATCATAATGCTGCATGAAATTTGGTGTGCATATCAACAAAATAAATACCAAAAACGGTATTTTATGGTTGATTAAATGTAATAAAAAAAACCTCTAAAAAATTAGAGGTTTCGTATAATTAATATCGCTGTTTAATATTGCAGCATTTCTTCAATCTTTTTACTAAGCTTTTCTGCATTCGGGAGCATTTCTTTTTCCAGCACCAGATTGATCGGAACCGCAGGTACATCAAGAGATCCCATTGTTTCTACAGGTGCATCCAGATATTTGAAGCAGTTCTTCGAAATACGGTGTGCAAATGCTTCGGCAAATGAATTGTTCAGTTGTTCTTCGGTAAGAACAATACATTTTCCGTGTGCTTTTACTCTTTCGAAAACAAGTTCTTCATCCAAAGGAATTATAGTTCTCAGGTCAATAACTTCCACTCTTCCGTTAAAGTTCTTCACAGCCTCTTTAGCCCAGTAAACTCCAATTCCATAAGTTACAACCAGTAAACTTCTGCCTTTTTCGGTTTCATTCTGATCCGCTTCAATGATCACTTTACCTTTTCCGAAAGGAAGGATATAGTCTTCTGCAGGTTCAATGGTTTTGGCGTCTTCGGTTCCCGGAACTTTACTCCAGTATAAGCCTTTGTGCTCCAGCATAATTACAGGATTCGGATCGTAATAGGCAGCTTTTAATAAACCTTTGAAATCGGCTGCGTTGCTAGGATAAGCAATTTTAATTCCTTTAATATTGGCTAAAATACTTTCAACACTTCCGCTGTGGTAAGGACCGCCACCGCCGTATGCACCGATAGGTACACGGATAATATTGCTTACAGGGAATTTTCCCTGACTTAAATAACTCGATTTTGAAATTTCAGTAATCAGCTGGTTGATTCCCGGATAAATATAATCGGCAAACTGAACTTCTACGATTGGCTTTAATCCTACTGCACTCATTCCTGCAGTTGATCCTATGATATAGGCCTCCTGGATTGCCGTGTTGAATACTCTTTTGCTTCCGAATTTTTTTCCTAAAGTCACAGTCTCTCTGAAAACGCCTCCGATTCTTTCTCCTACATCCTGCCCGTAAAGAAGGGCTTCAGGATGTTTCCACATCAGCTCCTGAACTGCATGGATTGCAGCATCTACCATGACGATTTTTTCACCACCTGCAGGTTCGCGTGTTCCTGTTTCCTCAGTAATTGGAGTAGGAGCAAAAACGTGCTGCATAACCGTTTCCGGTTTTGGATCTTCTGCATTTTTAGCTCTTTCAAAAGCTTCTTCTGCTTCAAGACGTGCTTTTTTAGTGATCTGTTTTAAAAGATCTTCATCAGCTCCTGATTCTAGAAGCTGTTTTCTAAGGATCTCACCCGGATCTTTAGCTCTGTGTTTTGTTAAATCTTCTTCATCTCTGTAAAATTCTCTTCGTACACCGGATGTATGGTGACCTATAAGAACTGTTTTAGCACAAACGACTAAAGGTTTTCTTTCGTTTCTTACAAAGTCTACGGCCTTCTTCATAGCTTCGAAGCTTTCCACAAAGTCTGTTCCATCTACCCGCATTCTGCTAAGACCGGTAAATCCTGCTACGAAATCGTAGGCATCGCATGTTCTTGCTTCTTCTTTAGTTACAGAAATCCCCCATTCATTATCCTGTACAAGGAATATGATAGGAAGCTGGTGAAGGGCAGCAAACTGTAAAGCCTCACTTACTTCACCTTCTGTTACAGAATTGTCTCCAAGGCTGCACACTACAACCGGATTGTTTTCGAAATTCTGTAAATTAAAATCCTGAATATATTTTATCCCTTGCGCAACACCTGTGGTAGGAATGGTCTGCATTCCTGTAGCCGAGCTCTGGTGAATGATCTTGGGCTTGTTTTCGTCTCTGCTTGATGGATGGGAGTAATACGATCTTCCCCCGGAAAAAGGATCTTCAGCTTTTGCCAGAAGCTGCAGCATCAATTGATACGGTTCGAAACCGATTCCTAAAAGAATACTTTCATCACGGTAATAAGGAGATATCCAGTCTTCTTTTTTCAGCTGATAAGCAGTTGCCAATTGTATGGCTTCATGACCTCTTGATGTACTATGAACATATTTACAGATGTTTCTGTTTTCTTCATAGATATCCGCCATTGCTTTAGCAAGCATCATATGATTGTACGCTTTAAGCAAAATATCCTGAGAAACTTTTTCGTGAAGTGTATTTTCCATAGGAAGCAAATATACACAAAAAAACAAAATACTAACAAGTGTTAGTATTTTGTGTGAATTCTATGTATTTTAAGGATTATTCCTTGATTACTTTTTTAGAGATAACATCTTTGTCTGTTCTTACTTCAATGATGTAAATACCTTTGGTATATGTAGATAGATCTACAGATTCTTTCTCAGTGTTGATTACTCCATTCTGTAATTTTTTTCCAGAAAGATCATAAATTACGAAAGTAGATTTTTTAGGGGCTTTCAATATATTTACAACATCTTTTGTAATGGTTGGAGCTATTGCGAGACCACTTAATGCGCTGGCTTCACCTGTTCCTAAAACAGCTTGTGTCTGGCCTGTAGCTATAATAGAGTAGTTTTGTGGAGCATTGGCGCCAGCATTGTTTTTTAAGGTTCCTTTGTTGGTAATCTCAATTCGGTAAGTTCTACCGGCAACCGGGTTATCTATTACCACTTGTTCTACATTATCTACTGTATTATCCGCCTTAGTTGCAGGAGTCATTGGAGAAGTAGCATTCAGTTTCCAAGGATAATAAATGGTATTGTTTGTTGTATCTATAATTCTTAAATCTAAATCATTTACCAATCTTGATGATCTGTTGTTATATGCAGCAGCCCACGTTAAGTTGGCAGGAATAACGTATTCAGGATCAATCCATGAAATTGTAACTTTCAACGGCTCAGTGCCAGATGCTACAAGATTCTTTGTGTTTGGAGTACCGCTGGCTAATGTTTCATTATTAAAGATAACAGTATTGTTAGCTTTTCCTACTAATAATTCAGCACCTTTTTTAGCATTGATATATCCCCATCCAAACCATGGATCTGGACCTACATTCCCCGCTTCTGAAGCTGAATGAATCATTAAGGTTTTTGCACTTGCCGCATTTAATACCTGGTTTGAGAAAAGATCTTTATGTACTTGTGTCCATAAACCGATAACGCCGGTTACTACCGGTGCGGAATAAGAAGTACCGCTTCCGTAGCTAAACGTTGAACTACCAACAGTATTTTCTGCTGTAGCGGCAGAGAATACATCTGTACCTGTAGTGGAAATATCTGGTTTAATTCCTCCATCATCTCTCGGGCCTGCACTGCTGTAGTCAGAATGAACAACATCAGAAGCTGTTGTATATTTGAAGTTGTTAGTTGAAATAACGTCCGTAGCTCCAACCACGATAATATTTTTTGCCAATGATCCAGGTCCGATACAATCGGCTCCATTGCTACAGTTTGTTGTAGGAAGTGTATCTGTTGCAGCAAACTGAACTGGGGCACCATTATCATCGGTATAATATTTAGGGAAAGCAGAGGTGCCGGGGTAATCTGGGCCATATCCAAAATAATTACCAGAAGATTTTACGATGATGTATAATGGATTGTTATATACAATTTGGTCATAGTTCTGATCATTAGTAAAATAAGTTCCTTGTAAATCGACAGCATCAGAAGGGCTCTCAAAAGCTCCCGTCCAGACCCATGAATCACCAGCAGCGGAAAGATTCCACCCTGCGTTGACTCCATATGAATGGTTAGAAATGCTTGGCTGGGCAACTAATATTTTTTGAAATACAGTACTTGTTGTGGTATTGCCTGGTAATGTAGTCGTTGCAAATCTGTAAGAATCCATTGTAGAATTTATAGCAATTCCTTTTGTGTTTCCACTAAGGCCACCACCACTTATGTTTATACTTTTACCACCAATAAAACTGGCTACACCTGTTGCATGTGCACTGTAAACTTGTGTTGTAGCTTCTTTATTGGTAATTCTTCCTGCGATATTGTCGAAAGCTGTATGAGCGGCATATACTCTGCCCCCGTCGAAAATAGTATATTTAATACCTTCACCATTATAGGCGTTAGTTAATCCTACTACACCACCTGCTGTATTAAGATTATCAGCATTAGCATTGGAAACTTGTCTAGTATCTTCTTTTTGATAAAAATAAGGTTTCCCATTTGGAGTAAATCCAGCTAAATTACTTCTTTGTTCTTCAATTTCTTTTAAAGCCTCCGAAGATCTGTCTGCTCCGTAACGCTTTGAAACATAAGAGTCAAACTTTGCAGAATTCTCTTTGTTTTGTTTCTCAAACTCTCTTTTTAATCCTTCATTGTTTTGCGCACTTATTAATGTAATTGCCAAAGTGCTGACCAAAAGTAAATGTTTCTTCATAATGGTTCAGTAAAATATTAAAATTTATAGATCAGCAAATATATATTAAAATCTTTAATCATCTTGTTTTTAGCGTGTATTATTTGTTATTTTGATGGATTTTAATAAATTTATATTGGTTTTTGTTAAATTGTTATTTCTTTTTTTTATATTTTTTATTTTATGAATTTTAAAATTGAGATTAAAAAAAGAAATTTTCTGATACCCTTTGAACCGAAATCATGATGTTCATTATTAGAAAAATTGAAGTAACTTTACATTCTCTTTTTTAAAAAAGTTAGAAATTTATATGTATTTAATTTTTGACACAGAAACAACCGGATTACCTAAAAATTTCAATGCACCGCTTTCAGATTCCGATAACTGGCCAAGAATGGTTCAGATTGCATGGCAGATACATGATGATAATGGTAAGTTAATTGAAAATCAGGATTATATAATAAAACCTGAAGGGTATGATATTCCCTTCAACGCGGCGAGGATTCACGGAATTACCACCAAGATTGCCAATGAAGAAGGACGGGACCTCCAGGAAATCCTGGAAGAATTTTCCAAAGTGCTGGACCGGGTAAGAATAGTGTCCGGACATAATGTAGAGTTTGATTACAATATTGTAGGAGCAGAATTTTACAGAAAAAATTTAAAAGACAATCTTCAAAATAAGCCTAAAGCCGATACGATGGTTTTGGGAACAGATTACTGTAAGCTTGGCGGTGGAAGAGGAGGAAGATACAAATCTCCGAAACTGGAAGAGCTGTACGAAAAGCTTTACGGGCATAAATTTGACGAAGCTCACAATGCTGCTGCCGACGTAAATGCAACCGCACGGGTATTTTTTGAAATGATGAGGATAGGAATAATTCCTGCCGAAGTACTGAAAATTTCCGAAGATCAGCTAAGCTACTTTAAAACACTTTATCCGGACCCGATAAAGCCGTTTAATATTGTCATCAGAAGACAGGTTGCAGATTTTAACAATAAGAAAAAGCAATCTGATTTCGGAAGTATAGATGAAATTGATCTCGGAAAATATTTCAATTTTAACAGTCACAGTGTTTTCTCAACATTGATGGCTACTTCAAGCATTAATGATCTCATCAAAAAAGCTTCTGACGAAAACTTTCCTGCAGTAGGAATGGTAGATGTCGGAAATATGATGGGAGCCTTTAAATTTGTTTCAGCAGTAGAATCTGCCAATTCGGACCGTTCAAAAAAGCATAAAGAGTTTCTCGCCAAAAAACAGGAAGCTGAAGAAAATGGAACAGAATTTACCGAACAGGAACCCGTTTCAACGCCTCTTATACCTGTCGTAGGCTGTGAATTTTATATTTCAGACCGGTATGAGCAGAAGCAGTTTACAAAAGATGATCCCGACAGAAGAACCCAGGTGGTTCTTTTGGCAAAGGATTTTAACGGCTATAAAAACCTGGCAAAACTTTCGAGTATCGGATTTTTAAAAGGGTTTTATTTTGGAGTTCCAAGAATCAGCAGAGAGCTGATCGCTGAGTATAAGGAAGGGCTAATAGCCCTGACCTCCGGGATTTTAGGAGATATTCCTGATGCCATTCTTAATACAGGAGAGCAGAAAGGGGAAGAGCTTTTTAAATGGTGGAAAGATACCTTCGGAGATGATTTTTATGTACAGATTCAGAATCATAAATTGCCTGAAGAAGAGCATTTAAATGAAGTTTTATTGTATCTGGCAGATAAATATAATACTAAGATTCTGGCTCAGAACGAAACTTTTTATACTCATAAAGAAGATGCAAATATCCAGGATATCGTAAGCTGTATCAAAGATGGGGAAAAATTAACAACACCTGTAGGGAAAGGATTTGGAAAACGTAGAGGACTTACTACAGGGGAGTATTATATTAAAAACAGTGACGAGATTAAGGAAGCATTCCTTGCTTATCCGGATGCTTTTGAGGCCTATGACGAATTTCTCGCAAAATTCAGCCCCTATACCTTAAAAAGGGATGTCCTACTTCCTAAATTTGATATTCCGGGAGAATTTATCCATGCAGAAGATGCTGTAGATGGTGGAAAAAGAGGAGAGATGGCTTATCTTACCCACTTAACGTATGAAGGAGCGAGAAAAAGGTATACAGAAATTACAGAAGAAATAAAAGAACGTCTGGACTTTGAACTTGATGTAATTGCCAATACCGGTTATCCCGGGTATTTCCTTATTGTACAGGATTTCTGTAACGAAGCCCGGAATATGGGTGTTTGGGTCGGTCCCGGAAGAGGTTCTGCAGCGGGTTCTGCAGTAGCGTATTGTATTGGAATTACCAACGTTGATCCTATCAAGTATGATCTCCTTTTTGAGAGATTCCTGAATCCGGAAAGGGTTTCGATGCCTGATATTGATATTGACTTTGATGATGAAGGTCGTGACAGAGTTATTAAGTGGGTGATTGAAAAATATGGTCAGAGTCAGGTAGCCCAGATTATTACCTATTCAGTTTTGGGTGGTAAATCTGCCATTAAAGATGCCGGAAGAGTATTGGATCTGCCGATTCCCGATACGAATAATATTGCCAAACTGATTCCTGCGAGTCCCGGGATGAATATTGCCAAAGCTTTAGCTAAATATGATAAACTAAAGCCCGAAGAGCAGATGCTGGTGGATGAAATGAGAATGGTTCTGGACAACCCGGATGATCCTCGTTTTGATGTGCTGGCAAGTGCCAAGAAAATGGAGGGCTGTATTAGAAATACGGGAATTCACGCGTGTGGAGTTATTATTACTCCTGAGGATGTAAGTAACCTTGTTCCGATAACAATTGCTGCAAAAGATGCCGACATTTTGGTTTCCCAGTTTGATAACTCGGTTGCTGAAAGTGCAGGGCTGCTGAAAATGGACTTCCTGGGTCTTCGTACCCTGACGATCATTAAAGATGCTATGAAACTGGTTAAACAAAGACATAATATAGATCTTGATCCTGATGAAATTCCGCTTGATGATACCAAGACCTATCAGTTATTTAAAGAAGGGAGAACGATCGGGATTTTCCAGTATGAAAGTCCGGGGATGCAAAAATACATGAGAGAGCTTAAACCTACTGTTTTTGCCGATCTTATTGCCATGAATGCACTTTACCGTCCAGGCCCAATCAAATATATCCCGAACTTTATCAACAGAAAGCACGGAATTGAAGAGATTGTTTACGACTTACCGGAAACCGAAGAGTATTTAAAAGAAACCTACGGAATTACCGTTTACCAGGAGCAGGTGATGCTTTTGTCCCAAAAACTGGCCAACTTTACCAAAGGTGAAGCCGATACGCTGAGAAAAGCGATGGGTAAAAAGCAGATCGATGTCCTGAATAAAATGTATCCGAAATTTATTGAAGGAGGAAAGAAAAACAACCTTGATGAGGACCGATTAAATAAAATCTGGAATGACTGGAAGGCTTTTGCTGAATATGCCTTTAACAAATCCCACTCCACCTGTTATGCGTTGATTGCTTACCAAACTGCTTATCTGAAGGCCAATTATCCAGCTGAATATATGGCGAGTGTGATGAGTAATAACATTAACAATACGGACTCTATCACCATGTTTATGGAGGACTGTAAAAGTATTGGAGTAGATGTTTTAGGGCCAGATGTGAATGAATCCCAGTATAAATTCTCAGTAAACGAAAAAGGACAGATCCGTTTCGGCCTGGGAGCAATCAAAGGAATTGGGGAAGGACCGAGTGAGGCGATTACAAGAGAAAGAGCCAACGGCAGATTTAAAAATATTTATGATTTCTTTGAAAGGATTCTGCCTTCGCAGATGAATAAAAGAGTTGCGGAAAGTTTAGTGCTGGCAGGGGCTTTTGATGAATTGGGTTCCTACCATAGAGGTCAGTATTTTGATATTGATATGTCCGGAAGAACAAACCTTGAAAGATTGATCAGATACGGGCAAAGCTTCCAGGAAAGTAAAAATGAAATGGAACACTCTCTTTTTGCTGATTTTGCCGACGAAGTACAGATTGAACAGCCTAAATTGTTACCATGCCCGGAATGGCCTAATATGCACAAGCTTAATAAAGAGAAGGAAATCATCGGGTTCTATCTTTCTGCCCATCCGCTGGATGAATTTAAATATCAGTTCCAGTTTATGCAGGGCAGGCTCTCTAAGAAAAGCGTGCTTGAAAAAGATGAAGAAAAGGTAATAACAGATGAAGTTCCGATTTTAGAAAAAGACTCCCAGGATGATACTGTGGATCTTATTGAAATTGTGTCTGATGAACTGTCCATAGGAGATGAGGAGATTGTGGAAGAGGTGATTAAGAAAGCAGAACCGAAAGGTAATTTTCTGTTTTTAAATCTGGATGAGGTGGACGCCTATAAAGAGCAGGCTTTTTCAAATAAGCAGGAAGAACTCTTTGAAGAAAAAAAGAAAGACTGGAAAACAGTTCAGAAAGAGAGAGAGAATGGTGGAGGCGGAAAAGAGTATACAGTTGCCGGGCTGATCACCGAATATAGAGTCCAGGATGGATTCAGAAGTGGGGAAAAAGTGGCTTTTGTTACTTTGGAAGACTACTCAGGATCTTATTCTTTCAGGTTGGGAGACCGGGATTATATGCGCCTTAAGGAGAAGCTGGAAGTCCAGAGATTTGTGATTTTCAAAATAAAATTTGCACAGGTAAAGGACGGACGGGTTTTTGTGAATGTGAATGATGTTATTGAACTTCAGGAAGCTTTTGAAAGATTTGCAAAAAGCATTTCCCTGGTTATGGATGTCATGGATGTTCGTCCTGAAGATCTTGATTTTTTCAGAAGAGTTCTTGACCGGAATAAAGGAAACCAGAAACTTAAGTTTTTTATTAAAAATATTGAAGATGATTCACAAATTGAAGTTCAGTCTATGAAGCATTCCGTAGATCTGAATGGAGATCTGATTAAGGAAATTCAGCTTCTTAATAAATATGAGTTCTATTTGAATTAGGAAAAAGTGAATTATTAATAAAAAAAGCGACAAAAAATGTCGCTTTTTTTATTAATAATTAAGTCGTTAATTGGTGAAAAATAAAATATTTTTTTATGTTAAATAAGAATTATTCCACTTTTTTGTGACTTTAAATTATGTTATAACTTGTTGTAAATAAATGTGTTGGGTTTTTGTCATTATTTAATGATTTAATGTTAAAATTAAATATATATTTAATTTTAGCTAATGAGGATTATTATTTATGATTTTGTCTTTAATATTTTATGATAATTTTTGATTTTAGATCAAATATTTAGCTACTTTTACCTTCTAATTTTATTTTTACTACATATGAGAAAATTTCTACTTTCGTGCTTGGTTTCCATGAGTATGGGAGCTTATGCGCAGGTAGGTCCGCCACAAGCCACAAATCCTAATACCAATAATGGGTATGGATTTGCACAGAGTAGTGGAGCCTACACTCCTTTATCCGCTGGCCGGACTATATGGCAATCCGGAGCAACATTAGGAACAGATGCTGTATCTGCAGCGATTAATTTACCATCAGTATTTAAATATAATGGTAAATCTTATTCAAGCATTTACATTAGCAATAATGGTTTTATAACCCTTGGTACTGCTCCTTCAGCAAGCACATACACAGGTCTTTCTACGGATACCATTCCATATGAAGGTGCATTTGCGGGCTTTGCGACTAATTTAAGAAATGCCAATACTACAACTTCAGAAATCTCTTATGAAACAGTAGGGTCGAAATTTGTTGTTCAGTTTACTGATTTACAGGGAAATTCGGCAGCTGTTGCTCAAACTATTAATTTTCAAATACAGCTTGATTTAACATCAAATACCGTTAGTATTGTATATGGTAACTGTGTTTCCGGAACTGCGACATTGACGGGCCAGGTGGGTATTAGAGGTTCTGAAAGTTCGGATACAAACAACAGAACCGGTACTGACTGGACTGCTACGGCTATTGGAACATCATTATCTTCCTCTTGTACTTTAGGTAGTGCTAATGGGGCTACTGTTCCGGCTTCTGGCCTTACATTTACCTATACCCCGGGAACATGGCTTTCTGCTGCGCCTACTTATGCAACATTACCTTTTACGGAAAGTTTTGGATCATGGGCAAATGGAAATGCAACAGGTGATCTGCCAAATGCTGCCAATTGGAGAACATGGCCTTCAAGAGGTGATAATTCCTGGAGGGCTAGCGATAATTCCGATTCAGGATTTTCAAGTGCTTCCGGTTGGTCAAGCGTAAATGGTACTGCTACTGTTGCAGCACCTGCTGTAGCTCCTACTGCAAGATTCCATGCCTATAATACTGTGAATGCTTCAGGATATATGGATTTATATATTAATTTATCCAATGGTGCGGGAAGCAGAATTTTAAATTTTGATTATATTAACCCAAGTGGAAGTGATAACTTAAAAATACAAGTTTCCACAGACGGAGGAGCTACGTTTAATACTGTAGGCTCTACTTACGGAGTTTCTTCTTCGTGGTCTACTAAATATGTAGACCTGGGAACCAACAGTGCAACTGCAGTTGTAAGGTTCTTGGCAACAGGTGATAATGGAAGTGATGATATTTATATTGACAATGTAAATATAAACGCAATAACCTGTGCAATGCCGGATACAGTAACTGTAGGAACTACAACAGCTACAACACAACCCGTAAGCTGGACTATTGCAACGGCTGCGCCTTCTTATGATATTTATTATAGCACTGCCAATACAGCTCCTACCAGTGGAAGTACACCTAACGTAATTGGGGCTACTGGTACAACTTACACATTGACAAATTTAACCCCGCTTACCACTTATTACGTTTGGGTAAGATCCCGTTGCAGCAGTTCTGACCAAAGTATCTGGCTTGCAGGGCCGTCCTTTACAACAAAAGCATTCTGCCCGGTAGTAACAGCTCCAGCTTCTTCAGCAACCGGAGTTTCTGTAACGCCTACATTTACATGGACAGCAAATTCAGATGCAACAGGTTATAGAATTTCAATAGGAACTACATCTGGCGGTACAGATGTATTAAACAATGTAGATGTTGGTAATATAACATCTTATACTTTACCTAGTGCTCTTAATAGTTCAACAACATATTATTATACTATAAACTCTTACAATGCTGGAATAACTTCTGCATCATGTACGGTAAGAAGCTTTACAACAGTTTGTGGAGTTATAACACCTGGTTATACTAATAATTTTTCCTCGTTCCCTGGTACATGTTGGTCATTGGCTAATGGTGGAACACCAGCTACCGGCCCTGGGACTGGGACTACAAACCTTTGGGTGAATGATGGCTTCTTAAACTCAGGATCTACAGGATCTGCCAGAATAAACCTTTATACAACGGGAAGACAGGGGTGGCTAAAATCTCCTGCTTTTAATTTATCTGCAGGAGGGTATAGAGTTAAGTTTGATTATGGTGTAACTGGCTTTAACGTTACAACATCCAGTGTGATGGGTTCTGATGATGTCGTACAGTTTGTTGTGTCTACAGATGGAGGAACAACATGGACAGTATTGAAAACTTGGGATACAACCAATACCCCAACTAATACTTCAAATACCTATATTTTCGATTTGGCAGCCTACACAGGTACTAATACTGTATTTGCTGTATTTGGAAGCGATGGTACGGTTGATGATGCTCCTGATTATGATTTCTTCGTAGATAATTTTGTGGTAGAATCTATCCCTGCTTGTGATATTCCTACAGCAGTAAACAGTTCATTAATTACGGATTCTTCTGCTACAATTTCTTGGATAGCTCCGGCTACAGCTCCAGCAAATGGATATGAGTATTATTATTCAACAACTAATACAGCTCCTACATCCGGAACACCAGTTACGGCTACTTCTCAGAACCTTACTCCTTTGTTGCCTCAAACTACTTACTACTATTGGGTAAGATCTATGTGTACTGGCATACAAAGTGCTTGGGTACCAGGATCTTTCACAACGTTGGCTACTCCGCCTGCAAACGATAACTGTGCAGCTGCTGTTGTTTTAACAGTAAATCCTGATACTTCTTGTACTGCAACAACCGCAGGAAATACTTTAGGTGCTACCAACTCAAATGTACCAGTGGGTACTTGTACTGGAACACCGGATGATGATGTTTGGTATTCTTTTGTAGCAGCATCTACTGCGCATACAGTTACTCTTTCAAATGTAGTTTCTACAGGAGCTAATTCGTCTACAAGCTTATATACCCAGGTATTTAGTGGGGCTTGCGGATCTTTAACAAGCATTCAGTGCGGAACAACAAATACTACAACAGTATCTGGATTAACAGTTGGGCAAACTTATTATGTAAGAGTATACAACAGCAACGGAACTGGATATAATAACAGCTTCGTTATCTGTTTAAGCACGCCACCGTCACCGCCGGCTAATGATGTTTGTTCGGGTGCTATAGCTTTAACCGTTGGGGGGAATTTCAATGCGAATGCTATTGTTGGCTCAAATGTAGCAGCTCTTACAGATGGTACAACGACTTGTCAAACAAATAGAGGCGAAAATGTTTGGTATTCCGTAGTTGTACCCGCAAGTGGTAAAGTTACTTTGGAGATTCAAGGTGTTGCAGGATCAGGATTTGTAGATAGCGTACTTTCTATCCATTCTGGTACTTGTGGATCATTAACTAATATAGCTTGTGATGATGATAGTGGGGTAGATAATTTTTCTTTAATTGCTGTAACGGGCCAGACTCCTGGTTCCACATTATATGTAAGTGTATGGAGATATACAGGAACTGTAGGTGGTGGAAGTACTACAGGACAGTTCAAGATTTCTGCTTACGATTCATCACTTTTAGCAACATCTGAAGTTTCAGGGACTAAAAATGAGATTAAAGCATATCCAAATCCTTTTGCAGATGTCCTGAATATTTCAGATATCTCTAAAGTGAAATCAGTATCAATAGTTGATCTTGCCGGAAGACTTGTAAAAACAATTGATAATCCTTCTTCAGCTCTTCAGTTAGGAGATTTGAAACAGGGAATGTATCTTGTAACTCTAAATATGAAAGATGGATCAAGCCAAACCATCAAAGCAATTAAGAAATAAATCTTATTTTATCATATTAAACAGAATAGCAGCCGAAAGGCTGCTATTTTTTTTAATAGACTGCAGAAAACTATCAATCAATAACAAAAAATTATTATAATTGGTACTTTTAGTCGCCTCTTTTTAATTCAACAAAGAAAGCTTTATTGTGTTTTTTTTTATTAAATTTGTTTATACCATAAAATAAAATTACATGAAAAAGTTTTTACTTGCGAATTTAATAACGATTGGCACATTTGCCTTTGCTCAGTCCTATTGTACCCCTGTTTTTCCGGACGAATGCAGCGGAGGAGATATGATCGACAGTTTTACAATTCCATCAGCGGGATTCAGCCATCTTGATACAGGATGCTCTCAGGGTTCATATGGAGATTATACGACGCAAACAATTAACCTGAATGCAGGTGTTAGCTATGCATTTTCCGTGACTCATGAGTATTCCGATCAATATGTACGTATCTGGATAGATTTTGACAATAACGGGACGTTTGATGATGCAGCACCGGAGCTGGTAGCAACAGCAGGAAGCATCGGGCCGGATGATAATTCAATTACCAATGGTAGTATAACCATTCCTGCAACAGCTACACCGGGAACTTACAGAATGAGGATAGGGGACCGTTTTAATAATGAGCCGGAACCCTGCAATACATTAGGGTATGGAGAAGCACATGATTATACTGTAGTAATTGGAGCTGTGCCAAGCTGTCTGGCACCCGTTAATTTGTCTTCAGGTACTGTAACTTCCAACTCAGCCATTGTTTCATGGACTGCTTCTACAAGTACAGTGGGAGTAGGTTACGAATATTATTATTCCTCAACAAATACAGCTCCAACGAGTACCACTGCAGCATCAGGAAGTGTAGGAGCTTCGGTTTTATCTACACCTTTGTCTTCATTAACTCCTGCTACGACTTACTATGTATGGGTAAGGTCTGTATGCAGTACTTCCGATAAAAGTGCATGGTCTTTAAGTGCATCATTTACGACTGCTTGTGCTGTAATAGTTCCTACTACTGCCTATAACAATGATTTCTCAACATTCCCTGGAAGTTGCTGGGAACAGGCTTCCGGTGGAGATGCAACTACGGGGCCTACCGGTACAGATGAATTATGGTATGACGGGGACTTCCTGAATGCAGGAGATGGTAATAATTCTGCTAAAATAAATCTTTATTACAACGAAACCATAGCATGGTTAAAAACCGTACCTTTCAACCTTTCAGCAGGAGGGTACAGGGTTAAATTCGATTATGGAGTAACAGAGTTTTCGGATACCATTGCTTCGGCTATGGGATCTGATGACGTGGTTCAGTTCTTAGTTTCAAATGATGGAGGAACTACTTGGACCGTTCTGCAGACATGGAATGCAGCTAATGCACCATCTAATGCTTCTACGACCTATTCTTACGATCTTACATCCTATACAGGAGCCAATACTGTATTTGCATTTTATGCTTCCGAGGGTACTGTAAATGATTCCGAAGATTATGAATTCTTTGTTGATAATTTTAAAGTAGAATCTGCAACACTGGCAACATCTGAAGTTTCCAAAACAAAAGATGATATTAAGGCCTACCCGAATCCTTTCACTGATGTGTTGAATATTTCAAAACCGGATCTTGTAAAATCAGTTTCCGTTTCTGATATTTCCGGACGATTAGTGAAAACCATTGACAATCCGTCTTCTGCTCTTCATTTAGGAGACCTGAAACAAGGATTGTATTTCATTACTTTAAACATGAAGGACGGTTCTAGGCAGATGATTAAAGCAATCAAAAAATAAACAAAATAATAACACACTAAACTAAAAAGACGGCCAATGCCGTCTTTTTTATATTATTGTCAATTGTTGGGTACTGGTTGTATATCTCCTGTGTTCATTTGCTCAAAGACCGCAGGGAAAAACATCACGAGTATAAAATAAATAATGATCATTAATACAACTAAAGAGAAAAGGATAATGACCAGGCTGTTGGGCTTATTTTTCTTTTTTGGTTCCATGATTTTTGTGGTATTTGGTTAATAGATTAATATCAATATCTAATACTAAGCTAATTTCTTGCCACACTGTTTACAGTATCGTGCATCATCGTCTATATCTTCATTGCCGCATTGGTCGCAGATCTTCTCCAGGTTTTGTCTTTTGTTCCGCATTTCTGCTGTTACAATTCCTGTAGGAACTGCGATAATGGAATAACCTGCAAGCATTAAAATAACAGCAAAAAATTTACCCATCGGAGTGATAGGAGAGACATCTCCGTAACCAACAGTAGTTACCGTAACCACTGCCCAGTAAATAGACTGTGGAATTGTTTCAAAACCCGGCCTTCCGCCTTCCACCATAAACATCATTGAGCCAACAATCACCGAAAAGATAATCAGGAACAAAAGGAAAATATAAATCTTTCTGGAGCTGTTCTTTAAGGCACGGACAATAAGGTAACCATCGTTCATGAAATCCAGAAGATTGAAGATCCTGAAAATTCTCAGCATCCTCAGCATTCTGAAGATAAGGAAATACTTGGTGACAGGAAAGAAAAAGCTAAGATAAAAAGGAACCAGCGCAAGAAAATCTATGATTCCGAAAAAACTGAAAATATAATGCTTTTTATTCTTTACAACACTGATCCGCATCCAGTATTCAATTGTGAAAAAAATTGAAATAATCCATTCCAGAATCAGAAACGTATAGTGAAATCTTTTGTCAAGCTGAGCAACACTCTCCATCATAATAATGGCTGTGCTTATCAGGATAAGAGATAATAATGCAATGTCGAATAACTTTCCTAGCCTTGTATCGGCACGGTAGATCACCCTGTAAAGAAATCTTTTCCAAAGCTTGTCTTCGGGAACAAGATTATGTTCTCTTTCCATTTTTAATGTTTTTCAAAATTAACAAATTATCGTTATTTTCGTAGCAAACATACAGAATAAAATGACAATAAGTGAAGTAATTTCAAAAATAGAAAACCGTATTCCCCTGCAGCAGGCAGAAGATTTTGACAATGTAGGGCTGCTGTGCGGAGTTCCCGGCCGGAATGTCAGTGGAATACTGGTATGCCACGACGCTTTGGAAAATGTTGTAGATGAGGCTATTCAGAAAAGCTGTAATCTGATCGTATGTTTTCATCCTATTATTTTTTCAGGACTAAAATCTCTCACCGGGAAAAATTATGTAGAAAGAGCTGTACTGAAAGCGATTGAAAATAAAATTGCCATTTATGCTATTCACACGGCATTTGATAATGATTTCTTTGGGGTTAACCATGAAATCTGCAGTCAATTGGGATTACAAGATCTAAGGATTCTTCAGCCTAAAAAAAATAATTTAAAACAGCTGAGCGTATTTGTTCCAAAGGATTATTCTGAAAAAGTGAAAGAAGCCCTGTTCGCTGCAGGAGCAGGAAATATCGGTTTTTACGACGAATGCAGCTTTACTTTGAGTGGAAAAGGAACATTCAGACCTGTAGAAGGTTCAAATCCGTTCTCCGGACAGCAGAACATCCGCGAAAATGCTGATGAAGATATGATCTCCGTTATTTTTGAAGATTATAAAAAGGAAAAGATCGTTTCAGCAATGAAAACTGCCCATCCCTATGAAGAAGTAGCTTATCAGATATATCAGCTGGATAATAAAAACCAGCACTCAGGCTTGGGAATGTATGGGGATTTTGAAGAGGAAATGGATGAGCAGGATTTTTTAAGGATGGTGAAGGAGAAATTTAGCCTTGAAATCATTAAGCATTCCGGTTTTACCCATAAAAAGATCAAAAGAGTAGGCGTTATCGGAGGATCAGGAGCCAGCGGAATAAAGGCTGCTTTATCACAAAAATGCGACGCTTATCTTACAGGAGATATTAAATACCATGACTATTTCCAGGCAGAATCCAAAATGTTGCTCTGTGACATAGGCCATTATGAATCAGAACAATTTGTGACTCAACAATTATTTGAAATTTTGTCACAAAAATTTAGTACATTTGCAATTTCAAAATCTATTGAAAAAACAAACCCAGTAAATTATTTCATTTAAATATGGCAAAAACCAACGATATTTCAGTTGAAGAAAAATTAAGAGCTTTATACGATTTGCAGATCATTGATTCAAGATTGGATGAAATCCGAAATACCAGAGGAGAATTGCCAATTGAAGTTGAAGATCTTGAAATTGAGATCGAAGGACTTGAAAAAAGAGCTGAAAAATTTCATGCAGACATTAAAGATCAGGACGATCAGATCAAAACAAAGCATGAAGTGATTAACCATGCAAAAACTTTAATTGAAAAGTACAAATCTCAGCAGGATAATGTAAGAAACAATAAGGAGTTTGAGGCATTAGGAAAAGAAATAGAATTCCAGGATCTGGAAATTCAGCTTGCTGAAAAAAGAATTAAAGAATTCGCAGTTAAAATTGCTCACAAAAATGAAACTTTAAGCGAACTTAATGAGAAAATCAGTGACCTGAAAAACCATTTAAAATTCAAGAAAGAAGAATTGGATGGTCTTGTATCTGAAACTCAAAAAGAAGAAGAATACTTAATAGAGCAATCTAAAGAATATGCAGGTAAGATTGACGAGAGATTACTTGCTTCATACAACAGAATCAGAAAAAGCTCTATCAATGGGTTGGCTGTTGTAGGATTGGAAAGAGGTGCTCCAAAAGGATCATTCTTCACAATTCCTCCTCAGAAGCAGATGGAAATTGCTCAGAGAAAGAAAATCATTATTGACGAGCACTCTGGGAAAATCCTTGTAGACGACGAATTGGTAATGGAAGAAAATGAAAGAATGAGATCGGTAATTAAATTCTAATTGCTGATATTAAAAATAAAAAGCTGCTTTAATTTAAAGCAGCTTTTTTTATAAAATAATATTGCTGTGATTGTTTTTCCGAATTACAGGCCCATCATAAAATTGACTAAGTTTAAATTTTTTGGCCCACAATCATAAACATGTTTCCTGAAAAGCCTTACTCCAAATCTTTTTATTGAAATTGCTATTTTCCTGATACCATCGGCTGAAGAAACGGCATTATTATCAATTACAGGAAAGTAGCTGCCCTGTATAATGATCATTTCCCCATAAATCCACAGTTTCTATTTCGGTATGGCTCGTAGCAGTATAACTTGCAGGAGTATTGCTTATTGTCATATTCAGTCCATTCCCATTATAAAACCATTATCAAGATTAATGAACTGATTCGGGCCTGGCAAAATATTAGAAGGGCCATAATTTTCAATATTTGACATCGCTGAAAAATTAACTTTTAAACTACCTCCTGAAACATCTACCGAACGAGAAATTCCAGAAAGCATAGCCTGTATAATTAAAGTTTGAGCCAGTTCCTAAGTTAAATGCCAATAATCCCGTTACCGGATTGGGGGATTGTTGGCCATATCCGTTTTTGAAGTCAGAACAACTGTCATTCTAAAGAACACTTCGACCAAAAACGTTACGAAGTTGATAATATTCGTTTATGGAATAGTATTTATTCCATTTCAGATTGTCATATATAAATAAATTTTGCTACAGATTCATGATATAGAACATTATCAGACGTGAAAAATATTTCATTTTAAACGATAGAATGTTGAAGAATTTTCAAATTTGGTTCCTATATAAGTTTAAATTAAAGATTCTTTTTTATTGGTCAGTAAAAAAACGGCTGAATTTCAGTTAGTTACATGCGTGTAATATCCATGTAATATGCAATATTTAATGAAGAGTTTGCATTCTGGTGTAATATTGTAGTAGAGAAGCATTAAGGATATGGCTTAAAATTTTAATTAAATACATACTGACTGATGAAAAAAAACAATTTTCTAACCTTGCTTTCTGGCATTGCTACTTACTCTCAAAATAATATATAATTAAAGACGGTCATGATCTTATACTTTATTTAAAGTTATCATATTCAGTCTGATACATATAAACTTCAATAATATACATAACAACTTTAAAACGAAAAAAATGAAAAAATTATTCTTTTTATTAATGGTTGGAACATCTGCAATTGCTTATTCGCAGGTAGGTATTAACACCACCAGTCCACAAGGAGCTCTGGATGTAGTAAGTAATACAGGTGCATTTATTCCTCCAAGAATGACAACAGCACAGAGAAATGCGATAGTATTACCTCCTTCAGGAGCCGTTATTTACAATACTACAACATCCAGCTTGGAATTCAATTACGGAATACCTGCCTCTCCAACGTGGAAGACTCCGGTTACTTCTACTGTTGCCTCTTCAAACATTGTGCTGGCAGGAGGTTCTTCTAGTTCTGCTGGTCCTACAAACGCGAGTGCTGATGATGGAGTAGGTTATTATGAATTTACATTTACTCTGCCTTCAGCTGCAAAATGTAAACTTGATTTATACCCAACCGGCTGGTCTAATAAAGTTACCGGTGTGGGAACTGATTTATATATAGACAATCTGATTACATCAGTTGCCAGTGTTGTTACTACAAACACATCTCCGCAGAATATGCACGTAGTTGTTCCTTACAGTTATGTGACGCCGAGTAATTTAGCCTCTGGAGATCATACTGTGAGAGTTAAGGCTTCCAGTATTTCCAAAATAGACGGAAGTGACAGGATAACATATTCTTATTTATGCTGGAATTAAATACTCTTTGTCACACCCTGCCGATTACTTTTAAGGATACGGAAGAGTGGCAGGGGTTTATAAAATTATTTATACAATAAAATAATAGAGCTTATTTATTTAAGGAAGCCTGCTAAGAAAGAAAATAACAGATATAATACTTAAACTAACTTAATTTATATAGCTAGGTGCATTTTATACAATTTTATCATCCCTCGGTAAAATCTTATTAATCCCTTACGATGCTAAATATCATTTTAATTCCATTTAGTTTACGATTCTAAAAACACATAAATCTTATATCCGTACAAGGCAGAAAATATACAAAACTTAAGTCTGAAAAGCTGGAAATAATAGATAAGAATAATAGACCCCCAAATAAAAACCGCTTCGGTCAGAAGCGGTTTTTATGTTATTCGTGATGCTCATACATTTTATTGTACAGATCTATAAATTTCTCTTTGATTGCTTTTCTTTTCAACTTTAAAGTAGGAGTAAGAAGCCCTGTATCAATGGCCCAGACTTCAGGAGTAAGCTCAATTTTTTTGATCTTTTCCCAATTTCCGAGATGTTCATTAATTCCTTCCATTTCCTTTTCAATTCTTTCCTTTAACTCAGGGCTTTTGGCAATCTCTGCAGGCGTGGAGCCAATATTCAGATTGTTTCTCATTGCCCAGCTTTTAGCAAATTCAAAATCAGGCTGTACAAAAGCACATGGCATTTTCTCGCCGTCTCCTACTACCATGATCTGCTCAATGAATTTTGAAGCTTTCGCTTGGTTTTCAATTGTCTGAGGGGCAATATATTTTCCTCCTGATGTTTTGAACATCTCTTTTTTACGATCGGTGATCTGAAGAAATCCTTCACTGTCGATATGTCCGATATCTCCGGTTTTGAAGAAACCATCTTCAGTAAAAGCTTCTTTGGTTAAATCTTCGGCTTTAAAATAGCCTTTAAAGATAGAAGGTCCTTTTACTGTAATTTCACCATCTTCTTGAATTTTCACCTGTAAATTATCCAGTGGTCTGCCGACTGTACCGATCTTCATTTTTTCAAAGCTGTTTACAGAAATAACCGGTGAAGTTTCAGTTAGGCCATATCCTTCCAAAATAGGAATACCGGCATTCTGGAACATCAGGTTTAATCTTGTAGACAGAGCTGCAGAACCGGAAACCAAAGTAATGATTTCTCCGCCCAGCCCTTCTCTCCATTTAGAAAATACTAGCTTATCTGCGATGATTCCCTGCAATCCTGAAGGTTTTGAAATTTCTTTTTTCTTGCTGATTAAATTTAAGGCCCAGAAGAATATTTTAGATTTCAGCCCGCCGGCTGAAGAACCTGTGTTGTAGATCTTATCATATACCTTTTCCACCAGTCTGGGTACAACACTCATATAGTGTGGCTTTACTTCTTTTACATTTTCACCCATTTTTTCAATGCTTTCGGCAAAATAAACGGAAAAACCACTGTACTGGAAAAGATAAAAAAGCATCCTTTCAAAAATATGGCAGATAGGAAGGAAGCTCAGCACCCTTGTATCCTTGTAATCCAGGCTTTTTTTCTTAGGAATTCTTGGGATAGATCCCAATACATTAGAAACAATATTATGATGGGTAAGCATTACTCCTTTTGGTCTTCCTGTTGTTCCGGAAGTATAAATAATGGTTGCCAGATCTTCAGAATTAATGGCATTGGAAAGATCTTCCACTTCAATCTGGGTGGAATCGTCTTCACCAAGATCCATAATTTCTCTCCAGTTAGCTGCTCCGCTTATAATATCAAAAGTAAAAATTCCCTGTAGTGAAGGGATATTGTGTTTCACCTTCATCACTTTATTAAGCAATTCTTTATCAGATACAAAACAATACTGTATTTCAGCATTATTAAATATGAACTCATAATCTTCAGCAGAAATACTCGGATAAACCGGAACGGAGACAACACCGATTTGAGACAGCCCAAAATCCATAACGGCCCATTCCGTACGGGAATTGGTAGTGATCAGAGCAATCTTGTCCCCAGGTTTTATACCCAGCTTCAAAAGCCCTCTGGATATTTTATTTCCCTGATTGATAAATTCTAACGTTGAGGTTTTTTTCCATTCACCCTGATATTTAGTCACAAACATATCTGTTTTAGGAAATTTTTCCAAAGCATAGTGTGGAATATCGAATAATCTTTTGATTGTCATGATTTTTTAAGCAATTTTTAAAGAATTTTAAATATAAGCATTTTTTTTAATTGTAGTAATCAGAAATCACCAATTGGCAATTAATTGAATGCCTGCCATAATATCAGGTCTTTTACCAATGATTTCTGTGAAAGTTTGAAACTGTCTGTCCCTAACTTCCAATTCTATTTTCAGATTTCGTTAAAAAGTGTAAATTTACGGCTATCTAATTATTATTTTTATGGACTTTAATTTATCGGAAGAACAGCTGATGATTCAGCAGGCTGCAAGAGATTTTGCACAAAATGAACTATTACCTGAAGTTATAGAAAGAGACCGCGATCAGAAATTCCCTACAGAACAAGTAAAGAAAATGGGAGAAATGGGGCTTTTGGGAATGATGGTAGATCCTAAGTACGGAGGAGCAGGGATGGATAGCGTTTCTTACGTTTTGGCAATGGAGGAGATCGCAAAAATAGATGCTTCTGCAGCTGTGGTTATGTCCGTAAATAACTCTCTGGTATGTGCAGGTCTTGAAAAATTTGCTTCCGAGGAACAGAAAGTGAAATATCTTACTCCTCTCGCCAGCGGAAAGGTAATTGGTGCGTTTGCATTATCTGAGCCTGAAGCAGGTTCTGATGCCACTTCCCAAAAAACAACGGCAGAAGACAAAGGAGATTATTATCTTTTAAACGGTATCAAGAACTGGATCACGAACGGTGGAACAGCTTCTTATTATATTGTCATCGCACAGACAGATCCTGAGAAAAAACATAAAGGAATTAACGCTTTCATCGTTGAAAGAGGATGGGAAGGTTTTGAAGTTGGGGTAAAAGAAGATAAACTGGGAATCAGAGGAAGTGATACACACTCTTTGATCTTCAATAATGTAAAAGTACCGAAAGAAAACAGAATCGGGGAAGATGGATTCGGATTCAATTTTGCAATGGCAGTATTGAACGGAGGAAGAATTGGTATTGCTTCTCAGGCATTAGGTATCGCTTCAGGTGCTTATGAATTGGCTTTAAAATATGCGAAAACAAGAAAAGCTTTCAAAACTGAGATCATCAATCATCAGGTGATTGCATTTAAATTAGCAGATATGGCTACCCAGATTACTGCGGCAAGAATGTTATGTTTCAAAGCTGCATGCGAAAAGGATGCGGGTAAGGATATCTCTGAAAGCGGTGCAATGGCAAAACTGTATGCTTCCCAGGTGGCAATGGATACTACCATTGAAGCAGTTCAGATCCACGGCGGATACGGATATGTAAAAGAATATCACGTAGAAAGAATGATGAGAGATGCGAAGATCACGCAGATTTACGAAGGTACTTCTGAGATTCAGAAAATCGTGATTTCCAGAAGCATCGCAAAATAAATTTAATATAAAAACACACTGCTTATGAAAAAAACTTTGTGGATCAGCCTCGGTGTCATTCTTCTTCTGATAGGTGTAACGGTATGGTATAAGTACTATTTCGTCTTTGGAGAAGGAGTAAAGTCCGGCTATCTGAATTATGCCATGAAAAAAGGCTATGTTTTCAAAACTTATGAAGGAAAATTAATCCAGGAAGGTTTTGGAAAAGGAAAAACAGGAACCATTACAAGCTACGAATTTGAATTTTCTGTAGAAGATCCTGAAATTTTTAAACAGCTGGAAACCAACAGCGGCAAAACTTTCGATCTGCATTACAAAGAATACAACGGAGCGCTTCCATGGAGAGGAAACACAAAGTTTATCGTAGATAAAGTAGTGAACATGAAATAGCAGAAGGCTCCCATCGGGAGCCTTTCTTCTTACAAACCACTTTTATAATATACAAGCTGAATACATTATGCAACACTGCTGATGTATACAAACTTTTTTAAATATACAAAGAAGAAGCTCTGCAGGGACCTGACTTTTATTAAAATAATATTAAAAAGCATCTTCCGGTGGATTCTGTTTTATTGAGCATTGTTATCCTTAGTTTTTTTCTTTTTTGTAAAAATAATATCCTATTCCGCCGATCAGGAATAAAGGCCACAACGGAAGAATAAAAAGAAAGACCGAAGTAATCACATCCCAGCCCGATGAAACTGCCGCCAGTGATTTTTCGCCGAAAGTTTTAGGTTCTTTTTCATACTCTGACTTATCTGTAAGGGTTACAGTTATTGTACATAAAGTATTCTCTGAGTAATTATTTCCGGAAACCTGTATATTTTTAGTCTCAATATCACCAATACCACTCAGGTCATTCATTAAGCTGTCGAAATTCCGGATTGGAACTTTGATGTCCATATAATATACTCTCTGGCTGTTTTCGGTGTAAGAAGAGCTTCTGTCGACTGCCTCTGCAGTGATATAAGAAAGCTCTTCGCTTTTTACATAGCCATTGTTTTTTTCAGTTTCTTCTTTTACAAGCTCTTTTACCGTTTCCGCGTTATCAGCTTTTACAGAAAGCAGGCCCGTTTTTACCATTTTGTTTTTCAGTTCATAAAGGTCATTTTGAGGCTTATCTTTGTATACGATCTTGGTTTCTTTGATCACTTTTGGGGCCGGAACATTCACTACGATTTTTTCAGCCTTCTTTTCTGCTGAGTCTTTTTTCTCAATCTTCGATTCAAGTTTTGTGGAAGCGATTTTATCGGTTAAAGAATCTACCATCTTGGAAGTATTTTCTATTTTCTGCTGAATTTCTCCTTTGGCATCCTCAAAATCTTTTATTCTGACATTGGCAGAATCCAGAACTTTATCTGCGGTATTACCTATAGAATTAACCGTTTCATTCACTGCGGCGGCAGTACTGTCTGCAGCATGTAAAGTGTCCTCTATCTTGGATTTCGCAGCCTCTGCTTTTTTACACATAATAAACGTGCCTGATACTGCAAGAAGTAATATGAACTTTTTCATAACATTAATTTTTTTGATGAAGTAAAATTAGCAGTGAACAGAGACAGACTTTTTGTAAATGAAAAGTATTCTTCTGGTAAATCTTAAATTATTAAAAATCAATTATTTATATATGTTTTACAATTATTTTACAAAGCTGTTTTTCTAATATCAGAAAATAGATTATATCGATAAGGTTTAAAAAGAAAGAAAAACATCCGTTTATTGTCTCATTTTAAGGATTTAATGATCGGAAATGATAACAGAAATAAGAATTTTATATCTGAAATTTTTTTATATTTGTTATTATGGGCTTATTTATTAAAAGTTTTCTTTTTTTGAATTTTTTCAGCTTTTTGCTGATTAATTGTGCTGATTACAAAAATATGACGCAGATAAATTATCAGAATAAGAATCAAAATAAAGTAGAATTTACTGAAATCAGACGGCTTAATCTTAAAACTGATCTGAAAGAATATACAGTCATTACTTCCACAAAAGGAATTAAAGATGCGTACATGAAACTCAATGATTCAAAATATTCAAGATCAGCTCCGATTCCTGTTTTAGAAGAAGGAGAGTACTTTTTGGTCTTAAAACCTAAACTGAAAAAAATAAAAAACGGTGATATTGAAATTGAAAAACTGGAAGAGAGCACTTCCACACTTAACGTTTTTTATAAGGAAGTTGAAAATCAGGAATACAAAGAAAAAAAACAATCCGATCCTATACTGATCGTAAAAATTACGGGCAACCCAAAAAAAATCAAATTAACCATCCAATAATATTATAATGAAAAGAAAATTATTATTTCTGACAAGCCTTCTGGTCCTTTCGGGAACAGTTGCGGCACAGCAGAATACCTGGAGCAGGGCCTCACAGAAAAACGTAAAAGAAACAAGAGAAAGAGGCGTAAGAACTGTAGACTATCAATTGGTCAGCCTGAATACTGAGGAGATGAAACATCAGCTTTCTCTGGCTCCGGACAGAAGTCGTCTTTCTTCAGAGAAAGGAATTCTCGTAAAATTTCCCAATGACCAGGGAACATTTGACACCTACGAAATATTTGAAGCATCTACAATGCATCCAGATCTTCAGACAAGATATTCCGATATCAAGTCGTATACAGGACAAAGAGTAGGGGATCCCACTACAAACATCAGATTTACTTACGATCCGTATTTCGGACTGAATGCGGTAGTGAAAGGAATAAAAGGAATGTACTATATAGATTCATATTCTCAGGATAATAAAACTTATATGGTATATGACAGAAAGAATGCACTTTCCCAAAACCGTTTCGACTGTCTGTTTAAAGGAGATTCACCTTTAATTGATCTCGCTCCCGATGTACATGGTAAAACAGTTGTAGACGGATTAATGCGTAAATACAGATTGGCTATTACTACAACCATAGAGTATACAGCCTATGTTGCACAACAGGCTGGCGTAGGAGCTGGAACGGATGCTCAGAAAAAAGCAGCTGTACTTGCAGCAGTTAATCTAGCAGTAGCACGTCTTAATCAGGTATTTGAAAATGAAATTTCGGTTTCTCTACAACTTGTTGCTAATACTGATCAGTTGTTTTTCATTGCTTCAGATACTTTTGATGCATTGGATGCTGATCAGATGATTGACGAAAACATTACAGTGACTAATAATGCAATTGGCGTCAATAATTATGATATCGGGCATGTATTTTTCCAGGCTACCCAGGGTAATGATAATGGTCTTGCTTATACTCCTGCAATTTGCGGAAGTGTGAAGGCTGGAGGTGTTACAGGTTCAGCAGCTCCTGTAGGAGATCCTTTTGTTATTGATTATGTGGCGCACGAAATGGGACATCAGTTTGGTGCCAATCATACTCAGAATAATGGCTGTAACAGAAATACAGCAACATCAGTAGAGCCGGGAAGTGCAAGTTCCATCATGGGATATGCAGGAATCTGTTCTCCAAATGTACAGAATAACAGTGATGCTTATTTCCATGCCGTAAGTATTCGTGAGATGTATACCAGAATTACAGGACCAGGAGGAAACTGCTCCGTAAATACAGCAACAGGAAATAACGAGCCGACTGCAAATGCCGGACCGGACAGAACAATTCCAATAGGAACTCCATTTGCCTTAACAGGCGTAGGCTCTGATCCGGATGGTGATGCAATTACTTATAACTGGGAACAAATTGATACCGGTGCTGCAACAATGCCTCCAAGACCGACTAATACAATAGGGCCTATGTTCAGAACGATGTGGGCTACAACATCTCCTACAAGATATTTTCCAAGGCTTTCAACAATTGTAGAAGGATATGATCCTACTATTATTACAGCAGGAAACTATAGAGCATGGGAAAAACTGTCTACAGTGGCAAGACCTTTAACTTTCTCCTTATTGGTGAGAGATAATAAACCGGTTGGCGGACAGACTGGGCGTGATGATGTCCAGCTTACAGTATCTACAGCTGCCGGACCGTTTACAGTAACTTCCCAGAATGCAGCAGGAGTTGTCTGGAATGTAGGAACCTCTCAGACGATTACATGGAACGTTGCCAATACCAATGCAGCTCCCGTAAATACAGCAAATGTAATGATCCTGCTTTCCAAAGATGGAGGGCTCACGTTCCCTGATACACTTGTGGCCAGCACGCCAAACAACGGTTCTTACACATTCAATGTTCCGGCTGGTTTAGGGACCAGTTCAACAGCAAGAATAATGATTAAAGCAATTGATAATGTGTTTTTAAATGTGAATACAACAAATTTTACCATCAATTCTACATTAGGAACCAGTGAAACTGAAAAAGCCGAAGAAGGAATAAAGATTTATCCGAATCCTTCAAAAGGAATCTTTATGATTGAAACCGAAGCAGGCAACGGTATTTCGTACACGGTTTATGCGATGGATGGAAAACTGGTCAATGCGACTAAAGAGGTAAAAGGAAGTAGGATTCGTGAAGAAGTTAACCTGTCTTTCCTTCCATCAGGGGTTTATATCGTTCAGGTAGAAAAAGAAGGCCAGAAAATTTCTAAAAAGCTGATTATTAAAAAATAATTTAAGCTTTTGCTATAAAAATAAACCGTTCAATAATTCCATTGAACGGTTTTAATATTTACATTTGCTTATTAATATTTTCTGATGAAAAGAGTATTTTTGTTAATCTTTCTGTTGTTTTTGTTTGGATTTGGAGGCGGATCAGCCTGTACAAACCTTTCTGCCACAAAAAATGTTGTTGAAACAGAATCGGTAATGAGTAAAAATAATAATGAAATAAAATTTTCAGAAGTACGGAGACTGAATAAAAATATACCATTAAAAGAATATACAATTTTACAGTCGTTTGAGGAGACACTAAAATTATACAGTTTAATGCAGGATAAAAGGTTTTCCCGGTCAGAACCAATTCCTACACTGTCTGAAAATGAGTTTCTTCTTGTATTGAAACCTACATTGAAAACACAGCAATACGGAGATATTGAAATAGAAAAGATAGAAGAAGAGAAATCTGTTTTAAATGTTTATTATAAAGAAATTAATAACGAAGAATATTTATTGAACAAAGAAAAGAATCCCATACTGATTCTTAAAATAGAAGGGAAAGCTCCTTCAGGAGTTAAACTGATAACCTCTTAATTTATAAAAAATCAAATGAAGAAAAAATTACTTGTTCTGAGTACCTTACTCATGTTTTCGGCAGTGGGGTTTGCCCAACAAAATCATTGGAAAAAGCTTGACTCAAAAATCAACAGTGAAATTCGTGAAAGTAATGTAAGGATTACAGATTTCATTTTGTTTAAACTTAATGTCAGTGAGATTCAAAGTCAACTTAAAAATTTGCCGGACAGTGACCTGCATTTGTCCAGAAAAGGAATATTGCTGAACTTTCCAAACCTTGAAGGAGGTTTTGATACCTATGAGGTTTTCGAATCATCAACGATGCATCCCGACCTTCAGAACAGATATTCTGAAATCCGGTCTTATACTGGCTTCAAAAAAGGTGACAAATCAGCAATTTTAAAGTTTACCATTGATCCTTATTTTGGATTTAATGGTATGATCAGAAATAATCAGGGAATTTATTATATCGATTCTTATACAAAAGATAATAAGGTTTATAAACTTTATGATAGGAAAAATGCTTCGTCTCCTGGTCAGTTTGAATGTCATTTTGATGGAGACAGCGAACAGAATGAATCGGCCTTAAATGTCCAGAAAACAGTTATTGATGCATTAAATAGAAAATACAGGCTGGCTATTACAACAACCACAGAATATACTGCTTATATTGCAGGGCAAGCCGGAGTAGGTTCAGGAACGGATGCTCAGAAAAAAGCGGCAGTTCTTGCGGCTGTTAATCTGGCTGTAACAAGATTAAATGAAGTTTTTGAAAAAGATATCTCAGTAAGGCTGCAGCTTATTCCAAATACAGATGCTTTATTCTTTATCAGTACAGATACTTTTAATACTCTGAACGCAAGCCAGATGCTAAGTGAAAATATCACAGTTACCAATAATATTATTGGTGCTGCTAACTACGATATTGGGCACCTGTTCTTTCAGGCCAATGCAGGAAATGATAATGGCTTAGCAGCTACTCCTTCAATTTGTGGAAACAGTAAAGCGGGTGGAGTTACAGGGTCTGCAGTTCCCGTAGGAGATCCTTTTGTAATAGATTATGTGGCCCATGAAATGGGGCATCAATTTGGTGCAAACCATACGCAAAATAATAATTGTAACAGAAATACACCTACATCAATAGAGCCGGGAAGTGCAAGCTCTATTATGGGATATGCCGGCATATGTCCTCCAAATGTACAAGCCCACAGTGATGCTTATTTCCATGCAGTAAGTATTGCAGAAATGTATACCAGGTTAACTTCTGGTTCTACTTCTAACTGCGGCGTTAAAACGCCAATTGCAAACGCAGAGCCAATTGTAAATGCTGGCACAGATAGAAGCATACCGAAAAGTACACCATTTATGCTGACAGCAGCTGCAACGGATGCGGATAATGATGCTCTTACGTATACCTGGGAACAAATTGATTTTGGGGCTGCAGCTATGCCACCCCAGCCGGTAAATGGAGTGGGGCCTCTTTTCAGATCTGTAGTGCCTACAGCATCACCTTCAAGATACTTTCCCAGACTGTCAACCATTGTTTCCGGCTATGACCCTGCAATTGTAACTCCTACAGACGTAAAAGCATGGGAGAAACTTGCTTCCAGAGGTAGAGATCTTAATTTTTCAGTTCTTGTAAGGGATAATAATTCTCTGGGAGGGCAGACAGGACGTGATGATGTGAAACTTACCGTTGTGGATACTGCGGGGCCTTTTGTGGTTACCTCACAAAACACAGCAGGGGTTGTTTGGAGTGAAGGTCAGTCCTATGCAATTACATGGGATGTTGCCAATACAACAGCTGCACCGGTTAGCACTTCTAATGTAACGATCCTGTTGTCAAAAGACGGAGGTCTTACTTTCCCAACTGTTTTGGTTGCAAATACCCCTAATAACGGTTCTTATAATTATACGGTTCCGGGTGGCCTTGGAACAATTTCTAATAATGCCAGAATAATGGTGAAAGCTGTGAATAATGTATTTTTAAATGTCAATTCGCAAAATTTTACAATTAATTCATCAGCGGTAGTAAATCCCGGAGGTGTTACCCCAGGAACAGCCCCTATAAGAATATACAAGGGTCTGATGATATATCCGGTACCTTCAAATGATGGTTATGTTTACATTAAAGCAGATTTTCCTAGACAGATTCCGCTGCGTCCTTACGTGATTACTTACGAATTATTTTCAATGGATGGAAAACTGATTGTTCCTAAAAAGACCAAATATATATTTGACGAACTTTTGGAACAGATTAACCTGAAACATTTGCCTACTGAATCCTATATGATTCATGTTACTGTAGATGGAGAAAAGATTGTTAAGAAATTAATGATGATACCTAAGTAAATCATTTAAATAGATTCTATAAAAAAACCGTTCAGATGAACGGTTTTTTGCTTTTTTATTCAATTTAGTCTTGTTGAAATTCACTGATGAAATGCAGTTTTACATTCGGGAATTTTTCCTGGGTCATATGGATAGTGAATGAAGAATCCGCTAAAAATACAAGCTGATTATATTTGTCTCTTGCAAGGAAACGTTGCTTTAACCTGGCAAACTCCTTAAATTCCTCAGACTTTTCATCTGCTTCCACCCAACATGCTTTATGCATAGAAAGAGGTTCATAAGTACATTTTGCCCCATATTCATGTTCCAGACGGTATTGGATAACCTCATACTGAAGTGCTCCCACTGTTCCAATGATCTTTCTGCCGTTCATTTCAAGAGTAAATAGCTGGGCAACCCCCTCATCCATCAGCTGATCAATACCTTTTGCCAATTGTTTAGCTTTAAGCGGATCATTGTTGTTGATATAACGGAAATGTTCCGGAGAGAAGCTTGGGACTCCTTTGAAGCTCAGTTTTTCACCTCCTGTCAATGTATCACCTATTCTGAAGCTTCCTGTATCATGAAGACCTACAATATCTCCGGGAAAGCTTTCATCCACAACCTCTTTTTTGTCTGCGAAGAATGCATTCGGGGAAGAGAATTTCATTTTTTTGCCTTCTCTTACCAACAGGTAATTCTCATTTCTTTTGAATGTTCCCGAAACAATTTTCACAAAGGCAAGCCTGTCTCTGTGTTTCGGATCCATATTCGCGTGGATCTTGAAAACAAACCCTGTAAAATTATTTTCTTCCGGCTTTACAAGACGTACATCACTTTCTTTCGGCTGGGGCATAGGAGCAATTTCAATAAATGCATCCAGTAATTCACGCACTCCAAAGTTATTCAAAGCTGAACCAAAGAAAACCGGCTGCAAATCACCGTTCATATAATCCTCCCGGCTAAATTCAGGATAGACAGACTGGACAAGCTCAAGCTCATCTCTCAGGTTTTGAGCTGCTTTTTCACCAATCACCTCATCTATTGAAGGATCATTGATATCATCAAACTTAACCGCTTCACCTACTCTCTGTTTCTTTTCTTCCAGGAACAGCTGAATATTATTTTCCCATATATTATAAATTCCCTGGAAATCACTTCCCATACCAATCGGAATAGATAAGGGAACCACTCTTAATCCTAATTTCTGCTCAACCTCATCCAAAAGATCAAATGCATCTTTACCCTCACGGTCAAGCTTATTAATGAAAACAAGCATTGGAATGTTTCTCATCCTACAGACTTTCACCAGTTTTTCAGTCTGTTCCTCAACCCCTTTTGCAACGTCAATTACGACGATCACAGAGTCTACAGCAGTTAAAGTTCTGTAAGTATCTTCTGCAAAATCTTTGTGACCCGGTGTATCCAGGATGTTGATTTTGTGATTTTTATATTCAAAAGCCAATACGGAAGTCGCTACAGAGATCCCTCTTTGCCTTTCGATTTCCATAAAGTCGGAGGTAGCTCCTTTTTTTATTTTGTTGGATTTTACCGCACCCGCTTCCTGGATAGCGCCCCCGAAAAGAAGTAATTTTTCCGTAAGGGTTGTTTTTCCTGCATCCGGGTGAGAAATGATTCCGAAAGTCTTTCTTTTTTGTATTTCTTTGATTAAGTCTGACATAGTGTATTTTGAAGTTGCAAAAATCGGTATTTTTTACGAGGTTTCAAATATTTTCGGGGAATAAATAGCTGATTGCCGTTTCTAATCTTTTTTGATATCTAATGCCCGATATTGAAATCTGATTTTTCTAATCCGGCGCCTAAGTATTTTCCTTTTTAGTTGTTTAAGGCTTTCAAAAAAATTATCTTTGTTTTTACAAACTTACAGAGAAAAGTATGGAGAATAGCAGGTATCCGAAGTTTACCTTTACATGGATCGGCGGTCTTATTTTAGTGGCAGGATTATTTACAGGAACAATGGCTGTTTCTTTTTTCGGCAGTTTCTGGAAAATTGCTTTTAAGGAAAACCTCGAACTGAAAGACTGGTTTATGATGGTAACCAATGCAGCAGGTTTTTTAACTGCTATTGCTTTTTTCGATTTTTTCATCGTCAGACCCTCAACCGGGAAAAAACTGAACTTCAATTTTTCTACCACGAATTTCTCTACCTATCTCCTGATATTTCCTATGATGATGGGAATGATGTTGATCTCAGAATTTATCACGTCTCTTATTCCTACCACAGGTCCGTTTTGGGGAAAATACTATGAGTTTTTCTCGCAGCTTATGGAGCAGCTCACCTTTGAGCCGGTTATTATGATTATCATGACGGTGATCATGGCTCCTATTTTTGAAGAAATTATTTTCAGAGGAATTATCCAGAAAGGACTTATCAATAAAGGGGTGAATCCACAGAGGGCTATTTTTTATGCATCCGTTATCTTTGGGCTGGTTCACGCAAATCCATGGCAGTTTGTAGGAGCAGTATTGCTGGGATGCGTATTGGGACTGGTCTATTATAAAACAAAATCCCTACTGCTGCCAATGCTGTTGCATGGATTCAATAACCTGTGCTCTTCATTGCTGGTTACTTATACCAAAAGTGAGAGCTTTGCAGATGCCTTCAAAATTTCCGAATGGGTTATACTGGCTGTTGGTATTGTGCTTTTTTCTCTGTTCTATTATCTTTTTACAAAAAAGTATAAAGTGCATTATGCTGAAATATAATAGTAAGCAGGGATAATAATCAGCCGAATGATATACGGACAAAAATGAATTGAGTAAAAATGAATATAAATATGGAATTATTGGTTGCCACGCACAACGAACACAAGAAAGAAGAGATCCAGCAGATCCTGGAAAATAGTTTTACAGTAAAAAGCCTTACCGATTATAATATTCATGAAGAAATTGTAGAAGATGGTGATTCCTTCAATGCCAATGCCCTGATCAAAGCGAAATATTGTTTTGAAAAAACAGGAATTCCCAGTTTAGGGGACGACAGCGGTCTTGCTGTTGAAGCTTTGGATGGCAGACCTGGAATTTTTTCCGCACGCTATGCAGGAGATCATGATTTTGCTAAAAATATCGAAAAGGTTTTAAGCGAGCTGGAAGGTCAGGAAAATAGAAAAGCTTACTTCATTACAGTTCTGTGCTACTATGACGAAAATGGAGCCCGTTATTTTGAAGGAAGAGTGCACGGAAATTTACTTACAGAAAATAAAGGACACAAAGGCTTTGGATATGATCCGGTTTTCGTTCCCGAAGGATATGACAGGACTTTTGCAGAAATGAATCCGGAAGATAAAAACAGGATAAGCCACCGTAAACAGGCATTGGATCTGTTTCTGGATTTCTTGAAAGTAAAAGAATAATTAATTCCATGCTAGTTCAGTATTTAAACTTATGTCTAAAAGATATGTTTAAATTTTCTGTCGTACATTTGTTACAATAAACTATTGATTTGAGTACTTATTTAACGATATTAGGCTTTAATTCAGCTATTCCAACCATTAATTCTTCACCCACGGCACAGCTGCTGGAAATGGAAGAAAGACATTTTCTGATCGATTGTGGAGAAGGAACCCAGGTACAGCTGAGAAAAGCAAAAGCGAGATTTTCAAAGATCAATCATATCTTTATATCGCATCTTCACGGTGATCACTGTTTCGGTCTTCCCGGTCTCATTGCCTCTTTCCGCTTGCTGGGAAGGGATACTCCTCTTCATGTTTACGGCCCGAAAGGAATCAAGAAAATGCTCGAAACCATCTTTACAATTACGGAAACACATCGTGGTTTTGATGTGGTTTACCACGAGCTTGATAAAGACTATTCCGAAAAGATCTATGAAGACAGCAGGGTAGAAGTATATACCATTCCTTTAGATCACAGAATATACTGCAACGGTTATCTTTTTAAAGAAAAGCCGAAAGACAGGCATCTGAATATGAAGGAAATTGCCAAATACAACGAAATAGAAACCTGTGATTACCATAATATAAAAGCAGGAAAAGATGTCGTACTCAGTGATGGTTATGTCCTCAAAAACGAAGTGCTGACCCTGGATCCGACACCTCCTGTTTCCTATGCTTTCTGCAGCGATACCCGGTATCTTGAAACAGTGCTTCCGATCATTAAGAATGTAACGGTTCTGTATCACGAATCCACTTTCCTTCATGACCTGAAAGAAATGGCAGACTATACCGGACATTCAACAGCTTTGGAAGCGGCAATGATTGCCCAAAAAGCAGAAGTGGGGAAACTGATTCTGGGACACTTTTCGAACAGATATGCAGACCTTACCGTATTTACTGATGAAGCCAGGAATGTTTTTCCCAATACCTTCCTTCCAAAGGCGCTGGAAAGCGTGAAAATTTAAAAACTGTATGCTTAATTTTGAAGAATTGAAAAGCTTTTTGAATGAAAAGGCAGACCAATACAACAGCCCTGATTTTATAGAAGATGATCCTATACAGATTCCGCACCGTTTCACTTTAAAACAGGATGTGGAAATCGCAGGCTTTTTAGCTGCAACTATTTCCTGGGGAAACCGGAAGTCAATCATCAGATCTGCAGATAAAATGCTTGATATCATGGGGAATTCTCCGTATGATTTTATATTGAATTATTCTGAAAAAGATTTGGAGATCCTTCAGGATAAAAGTATTCACAGAACTTTTAACGGTCAGGATTTTGCTTATTTCATCAGGCAGTTTAATAAAGTTTATAAAAAACATGAAAGCCTGGAACATTTATTCACGGTAAAAGATCAGGAAACTAATTTTCAGCATGCTATTGAAAGATTCAGAAACTGTTTTCTAGAGCCGGAAAAGCACAGGAGCCATAAACATATAAGTTCACCTTATAAAAACTCTTCTTCCAAAAGAATCATTATGTTTCTGCGATGGATGGTGCGTAAGGATAAGCGTGGCGTAGATTTTGGTATTTGGGAAGATATAGATCAGAAATACCTTTCAATTCCGTTAGATGTACATACTGGAAATATTTCTAGAAAACTAGGTTTGGTTTCCAGAATACAGAATGATTGGAAAACAGTGGAAGAACTGGATGTGGCCATTAGAAAATTTGATGAAACTGATCCTGCTAAGTATGATTTTGCACTATTTGGACTTGGAGTGACTAAAGAACTCTTATAATAAAGGAAAGGATGAAAAAAGAAAAAGAAAAAACAGAGATTTTAGAAAAAATTGCGAATGGCATTACGTGGTGGGTGGGCTCTATCCCGTCACTCATTGTTCATACTTTATTCTTCACCACCTCATTTCTTTTGCCGATGCTCAATATTGTTGAGTTTGATAAGATGCTTCTGATCCTTACAACGGTAGTTTCTCTGGAAGCAATTTATCTGGCTATTTTTATTCAGATGTCTGTCAATAAGAGCCACGAAAAGATTGAAGACATTCAGGAAGATATTGAAGAGATCAGCGAAGATATTGAAGACATCCAGGAAGATATAGAAGAAATCAGTGAAGACATTGAAGAGATCAGCGAGGATATCGAGGAAATTAATGAAGATATTGAAGATATTCAGGAAGATATTGAAGAGATCAACGAAGATGAAGATGATGAAGACCATAATGAAAGAGCAAAAAATGTCATTCTGAAAAGCAATGTCAATTCCAATAAAAATGAGATCAAAGCGCTAAAAGATATTATCAGCCAGCTTCAGACAGAGATAGAACAGTTGAAAAAGGAATGATAAATTTCTTTGAGAATAATTATCAAGAAAAAAGCAGACTATCCGTAAGGTTGATCTGCTTTTTTACGCTCATTCTTAAGTTTAACATTAAATCCTACTAATTTTGTGGAATATATAATTATAAAATAAATTTATTGTTAATATAGATGTTAAATTTATTGAATTGACTGAAGAAGGGTGGTTTTTATTGATATTTTTGCTACATTTGAACAAACAATAATAAAATGTTCAATTATAGACTGAATAATTACTTTTTAGTTACGATGTTTCTATTGGCTTCTGTTTCTGCATTTTCGCAAAAAACGAACAGAAAGCCGCAGCCTGAAAAGTTTAGCATGCAGAGTAAAAAAGCAGGTGCGTTTATAGATGTAAATGTGCCCACTTATGCACCTTCCGCGTTTACCATAGATCAGTTAGTGAAAAATGTACTGATTTCCGGAGGATCTGTTTGTGCGGCTCCCAATGTGAGCAATGTAACCATATCTCCAAATCAGCTGCCAACAGATACAGAAAGGGCGTGGGGATATTTTCATAAAGGAACTACTAATTTTCCTTTTACTGACGGAGTTGTGCTTGTTTCCGGTAAAGCAAGAAGAGCAGGAAATGGGCTGGAAGGATCCACATTAAGCGATATTGTTCCGGGAGCCGGTATGAATGATCCGGATCTGGTAGCAGCTATTAATCCGCCGGATGACCTTAAAGATGTTGTATCCTTGGAATTTGATTTCGTTCCGAACAGCAACCAGGTAAAATTTAATTACCTGTTTGCTTCAGAAGAATATACAAGCGGGTTTCCCTGCGGTGACTTTGCAGATGGTTTTGCGCTCCTTCTTAAAAAAGTGGGTGATCCTACCTATGAAAATTTAGCAGTTTTGCCCAACGGAGCAGGACCGGTAAGCGTGCTTAATATTGTGCCGCTTGGAGTAGGATGTGATGGAGAAACCATTAATGAGCAGTACTTTGGCGGATTGAATACCTCGAATATTGAAACGAATTTCATAGGAAGAACTATTCCTCTTACAGCAGTTGCTACGGTTGTTCCCGGACAAGCCTATCATTTTAAGATGGTTATGGCAGATGCCGTTGATAATAGTTATGATTCTGCCGTATTTCTTCAGGGAGGATCGTTTGATATCGGGATGACTATCGTGGATGGTAACGGAAACCCGTTGGGTGAAACCCTGAATATGTGTGATAATACACCGCAAACTTTAAAAGCACAGGTGACAACTGTACCGGGAATGACCTACAAATGGTACAAAAACGGTGTAGTAATTCCTAATGCAACCAGTGCTGTATATATAGCTACTTCACCGGGAGTATATGAAGTAAAAACTTTTGTGAATGGAACGGAATGTCAGAAAGCTAGCATTACGATTATAGGCGGAACGTCGCCAACGGCTCAAAATGCAACACTGAAACTCTGCGCTACTCCTACTCTGAGCACTTTTAATTTAGAAGATGCAAAACCACAGATAAGTACAACACAGGGGGCCGTATTTCGTTTTTATGCCAGCCAGGCAGATGCGCAGGCTCAAAATAATAATTTTATTACCAATCTCACAAACTACAATGGTACCGATGGACAGATTATATATGTAGTCGTTTCCAATGGTGCATTTTGTAGCAAAATTGTGACCCTGACGTTAAGAAGAGAAGAAACACCTATTGCCCAGATTACTGCTCCGAGAATGAGGATCTGCGAAGGAGAATCGCTGATATTAACAGCTGCAGGCGGTGTAACCTACGAATGGGGAGATACTTCTTCCACCGGAGGAGTAAGAACGGTAAGCCCGACCCAGACTACAACATATACTGTATATGCTATTGGTGCACAGGGATGTAAATCTTTACAACCCGCATCCATTACCATTGATGTAGTTCCGGCTATCGTTTCTACTCTGAAAGGAGGGCAAATCTGCGAAGGAGATATGATCCTTTTGGATGCCGGATCCGGCCCGGGTTATACCTATGAATGGAATACAGGGGAAACCACTCAGGGTATTACTGTATCAACTCCGGGCGAATATACCGTAATAATCAGTAACGGAGTTTGTTCCAAAGAATTTAAGACCCAGGTGATACGTGCTGTAGTTCCCGAAATAATAAAAGTTGAATATAGCGACAACGGAACAATGGTTCTTACAGCAAGTAATCCGAGTAACGGGGTATTGGAATATTCTGTGGATAACGGCTCTACTTGGCAGGCGTCCAATGTGTTTACCAATGTTCCTAAAAATAAAGTAATATCTATCCGTGTCAAAGTAAAGAATACCAGCTGTGTAGGATTCCTGGAATACTTTACATTTGTCATAAAAAATGTCATTACGCCAAACGGAGACAACGTGAACGATATCATTGATTTTAGCGGGGTAAGCAGCTACAAAGACTTTCAAGGTTTCGTTTTTGACCGTTACGGAAGAGAGGTGTTCAAAGCCGGAAAAACCAGACCATATTGGGATGGCTATTTCCAGGGAAAACGTCTGCCTACCGCATCTTATTGGTATCAGGTGACCTATCAGGATCCAGCCAGTAAACAAACTGCAGTGAAAACAGGATGGATTCTTCTTAAAAACTTAGAATAATCTTTTATATAATTTATAGAAAGGCTGGCATTTTTGTCAGCCTTTCTTATTATTTTCAAACAAAGCAAATTTATATTGCAGAATAAATAAACTTGTATTAGTGATAATGTAAATTGTGTTAAATTAAGTTTCAATCAAAAAAAATAGTATTTTTGTTTAAAATACTATAAAATGTTAAATAGGAGGATTGGAAATTTATTTTTGGCGTTATTTTTTGCATTCATCGGCAGTTTTGTTTTTGCTCAAAACACAGACAGAGCAGCGATACCTGCAAAAAAGGCTAATGCCACCTCTATGAAAGCAGGTGTTTTTATAGATGTAAATACACCCAATTATCCAGAGTCCGGGTACAGCATTACACAGCTTGTAAAAGATGTATTGATTTCTGGAGGGGCCTGTTCTACATCTAATGTAAGCAATGTCACGGTTTCTCCCAATTTATCAATAAATGATCCTGGCCGAAGCTGGGGATTTTTTAATAAGGGAACCACAGCTTTTCCTTTTGCAAAAGGAATTGTTCTTTCAACCGGTTACGCTGCAAAAGCAGGCAATACCTATCAGGGAGTTTTAAATGACGGTCTGAATACTTTTGGAGATACAGATCTGGCTACAGCTTTGGCAATTAATAATGGGGAACTGAGAGATGCTACCTATATAGAATTTGATTTTGTACCGGCTTCTACAGAGATTACATTCAGATACCTGTTTGCATCCAAAGAATATGCTCCCGGGTTCCAATTTGCATGTACCAAATCAGACGGATTTGCTTTATTATTAAAGAAAGCTACTGATCCTACTTACACCAATCTGGCAGTACTTCCCGGTGGCGCAGGTCCTGTGAGTGTAACTAATATCCACCCGACAATTCCCAATGGCTGTGCAGCTATTAATGCCTCTTATTTTGCAGGGATAAATAACCCAATTGTTGAAACTAATTTTGACGGACGTACCATCCCTTTGACCGCAAAAGCTACTGTAATTCCAGGCCAGACCTATCACTTCAAAATGGTTTTGGCAGACTTTAGTGACAGAAATTATGACTCAGCAGTATTTCTGGAAGCGGGATCATTTGATATTGGTGTGAAAATTCTGGATCCTGCCGGAGTGCAGCTTCCTGATACGATCTATATGTGCGATAATGCACCTCAGACATTTACCGCCTCTGTTCAGGTTCCTAACGTTACTTATCAGTGGTTTTTAAATAATATTCCTATTCCTGGACAAACCGGACCTAGTTATACTGCCACGCAACCGGGAGTATACAGTGTTCAGGTATTTATTCAGGGAAACACTTGCCCGGGAACAGGAACCATTACCGTAGTAGGAGGGACTTCCCCCACAGTACAGAATGCTACTCTAACAGCCTGTTACACTACGGGAAATGCAATCTTTAATTTACCTTCTGCAGAGGCTTCTATAAGTACAACGCCTGGAGCAGCATTTACATATTACTTAAACCAGGCAGATGCACTTGCCGGAAATGCAAATACCATTCCCGGTCCTACAACATACTCAAGTCCGGGAGGACAAACAGTATATGTTCGTGTTAAAAATGGCTTTTGTTTCAAAGTAGCTGAATTGCAGCTGGTAAAAGCGCCTCAGATGACTGCATCAATTTTGCCGCCAGCGGTATTAACCTGTGTCAGCTCGCAGACCACTTTGGACGCATCAGCTTCTGTTTATCCTGCAGGATCTACTTTTAACTGGACTACAACTGGAGGAAATATCGTTTCAGGGGGAAATACATTAACTCCAGTGATCAATGCTCCTGGAACTTATACTTTAACAATATCAAAAACTTATCAACCGGGACCTGTTACCTGTACTGCTGTTGCCAATGTTACAGTTACAGGAGACAGCGCTCCACCTGTTACAGGACTTACAGCAAGTAAAATACAAATATGTAGTGGTGAATCGGTCACTTTAACAGCATCAGGAGGTGCCACCTATAATTGGACGGGACTTCCCGGGACAGGTAATACTCAGACAGTATCACCTACAACTACTACTACGTATACAGTAACTGCTGTAGGAGCCAATGGATGTGTGTCGCAAAACCCAGCAACAATTACTATTGAAGTTTCTCAGCCAATCACAGTACAGGATGCTATATTGCATAAATGTTATGCTCCTGGACTTACCTATGACCTGACAACCGCTCAGAGCCAGATTACTTCTGCAGGAGCAGGTGTTACTTTTACTTATTATATCAATCAGGCGGATGCTCTTGCAGGAAATGCTAACTTTATTGCAGCGCCTACAACCTATTCGCCTCCGGGAAATCAGACTATATATGTATTGGTGAAAAACGGAGGATGTCATTATGTGGTTTCCCTTCAATTACTGAGAACAGCCGAAACAACACTTACGATAGCAGCACCGCAGGAAATAACCTGCACGACACCTCAGACTACATTAAATGCTTCGGCGTCTGTAGTACCGGCAGGATCTACCATTGCTTGGACAGCAGCGGGAGGCGGAAATATAGTATCAGGTGCTAGTACGCTTACTCCTGTAGTCAATGCAGGAGGAACTTATACACTTACAGTTACCAATGTATCCCAGCCGGGAAATTTAACCTGTACTTATACAGCAACGGTTACCGTTACACAAAATACATCATTGCCAACAGCTACTGTTGTTTCCTCTCAACCTAGAATATGTGTTGGAGAGTCAGTAACATTAACTGCTTCAGGAGGTACAACCTATAACTGGACAGGCCTTCCCGGAAACGGAAATACCCAGGTGGTTTCTCCAACTGTTACTACAGTATATGAAGTATTTGCAGTAGCAGCTAACGGATGTGTTTCTGCAACTCCGGCAACAGTTACTGTAATAGTTGGGCCGCCAACAGCAGGTATATCTGCATCCAAATCAAAGATATGTGTCGGAGAGTCCGTTACCCTTACGGCTACCGGAGGAATTACTTATAACTGGGTAGGCCTTCCTGGAAACGGAAATACTCAGGTGGTTTCGCCAACAGTTACTACAGAATACTCAGTGTATGCATTGGGAGGTAATGGCTGTAGCTCTGTACTGCCTGCAAAAGTAACCATCGAAGTGGTGCCGGCTATTGTATCTACATTAGAAGATGTATATGTGTGCGCCGGAGATACAGGGGTTCTAGATGCAGGCGCCGGTACTAACTATACTTATTTATGGAGTACAGGCGCAACTACGCAGACTATATCTACCAATGTTCCCGGAACGTATACTGTTACCATCAGTAATGGAGTATGTTCTAAAACTTTCACTGGAAAATTATTAAATCCGGATCTTCCTCAGTTTACGAATATAGTATATGATAATCATGTGCTTACCCTTACAGCAAGCAATCCTACCGGAGGCGAACTGGAATATTCAATAGATGGAGGTGTGGTATGGCAGTCATCCAATATATTTTATAATGTCCTGAATAATACAAACTATCATGTGATGGTAAGGGTAAAAGATGCAAATTGTAGTACTTCATTGGATTACTTCACATTTGTAATCAGTAATGCAATAACTCCTAATATGGATGGAGTAAATGACAAAATAGATTTCTCAGGGATCAGAGGATATAATAATTTTGCGGCATCAGTTTTTGACCGGTATGGTGCTGAACTTTTCCGGGCGACCAAAACCGATGCTGTCTGGACAGGTTCTCTGAAAGGAATGAATCTGCCTACAGGCACTTACTGGTATAAAGTACAGTGGGAAAATCCTGCCAGTAAAAAACTGGAGCAGCGCTCAGGCTGGATATTGCTAAAAAATAGAAACTAATAGATAAACCTTCCATATTTGGGAGGTTTGTTTTTTTTATATTAAAAATTTTATAAAAAATATAGGATATATTTAGAAATAAATTAAATTTGTTGAAACAAAAGTATTATGCGAAGAAATCTACTATTCCTTTTATTTTTCTTAGTCGTTTCGACATTTTTATTTTCACAAACAGGCGGGCCCCGAAAACCTCCTAAAGATAAGCCTACCGGATCGGTAACTCAAAAAGCAGGTAGTTTTATAGATGTGAATACTCCCGGATATGCAGAATCCAGCTATTCCGTTACACAGCTGGTAAAAGATGTCCTGATCTCTTCAGGAACAAACACTTGTGTAACACCCACTGTATCCAATGTGAAAATTACACCTAACCATGCTGTGACAGATGCTGACAGGTCTTGGGGATATTTCAATAAAGGAACTACCAATTTTCCTTTCAAAGACGGAATTGTACTTTCTACGGGAAAAGCCAGACGGGCAGGAAATGGACCTGAAGGAAACCTAAGTGATAATAATGGTGGTGGTACAGATTCAGATCTTGCACAGGCTATTGGATCTACCGGAACGCTGACTGATGGTGTTCTTTTGGAATTTGACTTTGTCCCTACAACATCACAGATTAAATTTAATTATATTTTGGCTTCTGAGGAGTACTCCGGCTCATTCCCATGCCAGTATGCAGATGCTTTTGCCATTTTGCTTCGACCGACATCAGGAGGCCCCTATCAGAATATGGCAGTGCTTCCGGGCGGTGCCGGTCCTGTAAGTATTACCAATATCCACCCATTAATTCCTGGCGGTGGAGGCTGTGCTGCAATTAATGAAATGTATTTTGGAGGATACAATACAGCCAATATTGAAACAAATTTTGAAGGAAGAACAATCCCTCTTACTGCAACTGCAACTGTAATCGCAGGACAGGAGTACCACTTTAAAATGGTTGTTGCCGATTATGCACCGGGAAGCTATGAGGACCATGGTTGGGATTCTGCTGTATTTCTGGAAGGAGGATCATTTAATATAGGGGTGGAGCTTCTGGATCCTAGCGGTGCTACATTGCCTTCCGAAATCAATGTATGCGACAATGTACCACAGGTGATTACAGCATCAGTAAGCGATCCTAATTTATTATACCAATGGTACCTGAACGGAGCTCCGGTAACTGGTGCCACTACAAATACAATTACGGCTGTACAGCCCGGAATATACACCATTGAAGTAAGTGTTCCCGGAAATCCTTGTCCGGGTAAAGCAACCATAGAAATTCACGGAGGAACCACTCCGCAGGCGCAGGATGCCACACTCTTACTGTGTTCCACACCGGATATTACCACTTTTGACCTCTCTAATGCTATGCCGTCAATAAGCCCGACACCGGGAGCGGTATTCAAATTCTATGTAAATCAGGCTGATGCTGTAGCTCAGAATGATAACTATATTCAGAATGTTTTAAATTATAACGGTACAGACGGGCAGATTCTTTATGTAGTAGTGTCAAACGGAGGTTTCTGCAGCAAGATGATAGAATTGACTTTGCAAAAGGAAACTACACCTAAGGCAGGTATAAAATCTTCCAGAATTAAAATATGTCCGGGAGAAACGGTAACTCTGACGGCTGAAGGGGGTGTAACATATCAGTGGGTTAATTTCCCGGGTACAGGTAATACACAAACCGTGACTTTGCATCAGACTACAACATTCTCTGTGTATGCAGTTGGAACAAAAGGATGCCGTTCTTTAAATCCTGCTACCATAAAAGTAGAGGTTACACCAGAGATCACTTCACCTTTGAAAGATGTGGAAATGTGTCTTGGTGACCGTATTACTTTAGATGCAGGGGCAGGACCTAATTATAAATATTTATGGAGTACAGGAGCTACAACGCAAACCATTACCGCAGACAGCTGGGGTATTTATACAGTAGAGGTGGATAACGGATTCTGTAAAAAGATTTTCACCGCGAAAGTAGGGGGAGCAGCTACTCCTTATGTGACAGCAGTGAACTATGAAAGTGCTAAAAAAACAGTGACGATTATTGCCGAGAATCCTATGATGAACAATACTCCAAGTACTTTAGAATACTCTATTGACAACGGAATTACTTGGCAGGAGTCTAATATTTTCACAAGCCTTTTAGACAATACGAATTATACCGTATTGGTGAGAAGGGTGGGAACCCATTGTGTAGGAACTTTTGATTTCTATACCCTGCAGATTAATAATATCATTACGCCTAATGATGATGGAGTAAATGATGTTCTGGACCTTAAAGCCCTGGTAGGATTCAAAAACTTCACAGGATCTGTTTTTGACAGATATGGTGTGGAAATGTTCAGGTTCTCTAAAGAAAAACCGGTATGGGATGGAACAGTGGGAGGAAAAAAACTTCCTACAGCAACTTACTGGTATAAATTTAATTTCGAATATCCTAAATCAAAAATTCAGATGAACTGGTCCGGATGGATCATGCTTAAGAATCGTGAGTAAGATATAGAATCATGCATAAAAAGCCTTTCAAATTCACTTGAAAGGCTTTTTATTTTTTTTGAATAGACTTATTGATTTTGTTTCCAGAGATTGGCAAAGCCGATAAAATCCAGAACGCTGAGCTCTTCCGCTCTTTTGTCTAAAAATTCGTGGGTTTTTAATGCTTCAGGAATAGTCAAAACTTTCAATGAGTTTGAAAGTTTTTTTCTTCTCTGATTAAATCCTGCTTTTACGATCTGCTTAAAAAGAACCTCATTTCCGGCCAGGCCCTCTTTCGGATTTCTGGTCAGTCTGATAACCCCTGACTTTACTTTCGGAGGCGGATTAAATACATTTTCATGAACGGTGAACAGGTAAGACACATCGTAATATGCCTGGATCAGAACAGAGAGAATACCGTAATCTTTAGTTCTGGGTACGGCGGCCGTTCTTTCTGCAACTTCTTTCTGGAACATTCCCACCATTTCAGGGATCTGTTGATAATAATCAACGATCTTAAAAAGGATCTGTGAAGAAATATTATAAGGAAAATTACCAATAATGGCAAGCTGCTCTCCATTAATAAACTGAAAGTCCTGTTTCAGGAAATCCCCTACAAAAGTACTTTCTGTGATCTTTGAATAATTCTTTTTCAGGTATTCAATAGATTCGGTATCTATCTCTGCCAGATAGATGGTCTGCTCTTTTTCAAGCAGATATTTGGTAAGGACGCCCATTCCGGGACCTACTTCCATGACATTTTTATAGTCTTCAAAACTAAGACCTTCCACGATTTTTCTCGCGATATTTTCATCTGTCAGAAAGTGCTGTCCAAGATGTTTTTTTGCTTTTACACTCAAAGTTTTTTATGATTTTATTAACAATGATTTTCTTTATTTCGTCCCAAATTTCGGAAGTTTTTTTCTAATTTAGCCAAAAATTTTAATATTAATGGCTAAATCTGTAGATGAGTTTAATAAGAAAAGGCTTCGGTCAAGCAATATTACAGTCGTAATAAGTATCGCATTAGTGTTATTTTTGTTAGGATTAATGGGGCTTATTTTAATCAATGCCCAAAAGTATTCTGACTATATCAAAGAGCAGCTGGTCGTGAATGCTTATTTTGATGAGAACTATGATGCGAAAGATTCTGTAAAGATTGCAAAACTGGAGGAAGAAACTTTTAAAAAAGTACAGACCTTAGCTCCTGTAAAAAAAGCAACCTATATCTCAAGGGACATGGCGGCTATAGAAGCCAAGAAAACAATGGGAATAGACAGCGACGCGCTTTTTGAAGAAAATATTTTCCCTTCATCTATCGAAGTGGCATTAAAACCTGAATATGTGGATCCTGCTAAAATTGACGGAGCCATCAAAATCATCAAAGCTGTTCCCGGTATTGTAGATGTTAAAAACGACAGTACTTTGATGGTGGATGTTTATAATAATCTCAGCAGAATTCTGAAGTGGATTTTGGGATTCTCCATTCTGTTTCTTGTCCTGGCAGTAGTGCTGATCAACAACTCGATCAGGCTTAAAATATTCTCCAAAAGATTTATCATTAAAACCATGCAGCTCGTTGGGGCAAAAAGAAGATTCATTCTTAAGCCGTTTATCATCGAAGCAATTATTTTAGGTGCTATCGGATCTGTAATCGGGCTTTTGGCACTGGGAGGAGTTTGGTATTATTTTACGAGCCAGATTGGTTCAGCTTTCGTACAGGATAACAACCAATACTTCTGGCTGATTGTATTAGTGCTTGGTGTAGGAATTTTTATTTCTGTTTTAAGTACCATTTTCGCTACATGGAGATTCTTAAAATCAAACGTTGACGACTTATATTACTCTTAATAATGAGCAAAAAAACAAATAAATTTGCCGCTTCAGAGTTTGGCAAGGAAACCGAAGTACCACAGGAAAATACCTTTTACTTCGGACAGCAGAACTTCAAGTGGATGCTGATAGGGCTGGCTTTTATCATAGTAGGCTTCCTGCTGATGATGGGGCCGGATGCTAATACGGTAGACGGTAAATTTGATCCTAATTCATGGAATGACGGTATTTTTTCCATCCGCAGGATCAGAATTGCACCACTGTTTATAGTGATAGGCTTTGGAATAGAAGTTTATGCTATTTTAAAAAGAAAATAAATCAATACATCCTTTATTTAGAGATTAAAAGGTTAAGGAATTTAGAAAGACTTTCTACATTTCAGAATCTTTTAATCTTTAAATTTTTTTATATACACAAAATATGGATTTAATTAAAGCAATCATTATTGCTATTATTGAAGGGCTTACAGAGTATCTTCCTATTTCTTCTACGGCACACATGGGATTTGCAGCGAGCATTTTGGGGCTGCAGGATGATGAATTTCTGAAAATGTTTCAGGTGTCCATTCAGTTCGGTGCTATTCTATCTGTTGTAGTGGCGTACTGGAAAAAGTTCTTTGATCTGAAAAATCTTCAGTTTTATTATAAGCTTGCTTTTGCAGTGGTTCCGGCCTTGGTTCTGGGGTATTTATTTGATGATAAAATTGAATCCGTCCTTGGAAACCAGATCGCCATTTCTTCAGTACTCGTATTGGGAGGTGTGGTTTTACTTTTCGCCGACAAATGGTTTAAGAATCCTACGATTGATGATGAAAAAGGAATTACCATAAGAAAAGCAATCACAATAGGCTTCTGGCAGTGTCTTGCCATGATGCCGGGAACCAGCCGCAGCGCAGCCTCTATCATTGGAGGAATGTCGCAGGGGCTTACCAGAAAAGCCGCTGCAGAATTTTCTTTCTTCCTGGCTGTTCCAACAATGCTGGCTGTAACGGTATATTCCGTCTTCCTTAAAACATGGGGAAAAGAAACCGGAAATCCTCAGAAAGGATATGAAATGATTATGTCATCTCAGGATCACATTATGATCTTTGTAGTAGGAAATATTGTTGCATTTATTGTTGCATTGATCGCTATTAAAGCATTCATCGGAGTACTCAATAAATATGGTTTCAAGCCTTGGGGCTGGTACCGTATCTTTGTGGGAATTGCTTTGTTGATCTATTTCTATTTCTTTAAATAAGCCTATGAAGATTAATATTTTAAAGATATTGGCTTTTTCCGGCCTCATTGTTTCCTGTACTCCGGCACATACGCTATTCGTGAAAAATAACACCGGAGAAAGGATAGAGTTTTTCGTTGAGCTCAAAGAAAAAAATCTTGCTGAAGATATACTGATCTGTAAAGAGCTTGTTCCGGACGAAAAACTGGATCACAAACCTTTTATGGAATATTCCAAAGAAGGAAAATGTTACCGTCAGAAAATTACATCTGTTAGCAAAACCAGTTATAAATTTAATTTACCTGAAAATTATACAGTGAACATTGCTCCGAATAATTCAGTATACCCTTTTCAGAATATTTACTATTTCATTGGCGATAAAAAATGCTTTGTCAATGTAGAAAACGGACCTGATTGCAAGCAGAAGGTCAATAAGCTGCCTAGTTTAGTAAGTATCACCGAAATTTTAGAATAATGACAGCTGAAGAACTGCAATCAGGATATGTATTTTTATTGGATAAACCTTTAGACTGGACCTCTTTCCAGGCTGTCAATAAAATGAAATATAAGCTCAAAAGAGAATTCAATCTTCCCAAGAAATTTAAAATAGGCCACGCCGGAACGCTTGACCCAAGAGCTACCGGACTTTTAATTGTCTGCTGCGGAAAATTCACAAAGAAAATTCCTGAGATCCAGGATGCTCCCAAAGAATATTGGACCGAGATCAAAATAGGGGTTCAGACCGAATCTTATGATACGGAAAAGCCTGAAATTCTTCATCAGGATATCATGCATATTACTGAAGAACAGATCAAGGAAGCTCTTGAAAAATTCGTTGGGGAAATAGAGCAGAAACCTCCTGTGTATTCAGCAATAAAAATTGACGGACAGAGAGCCTATAATCTAGCCAGAGCAGGAGAAGAAGTTGAAATGAAATCCAGGAAAACAACAATCTTCTATCTCAAGGATATTAAAATTGATCTTCCTTTAGTCAGTTTTACAGTGGGATGTTCCAAAGGAACCTACATTAGAAGCCTGGCTCATGATATTGGACAGGAGCTGGGAGTGGGAGCTTACCTTACACAGCTTAGACGTACAAAGATCGGTGAGTATACCATTGAAAATGCGACAACAGATTTCTTAGAGAACGAATACAGATTTGAAAATTTATAAGTAAAATCGTATTTTTACTGATACTGAAAGTAAAATTATACAGGGTACGGAGAAGATTAATGGAAAAAACACGCATCAATAAATATTTGTCAGAAGTGGGCTTTTGTTCAAGAAGAGCCGCAGATAAACTTTTGGAAGAAGGAAGGATCACAATTAATGGCAAGGTCCCGGAAATGGGGACGAAAGTTTCTGATGAAGATCTTGTGGAAGTAGATGGAAAACCAATCCGTGAACCTCAGGATAATCCCATTTACATCGCTTTTAATAAGCCTGTGGGCATTGTCTGTACTACAGATACCAAACGTGAGAAAAACAATATCATTGACTATATCAATCACCCGAAAAGGATTTTCCCGATCGGAAGGCTGGATAAGCCCAGTGAAGGCCTTATTCTTTTGACCAGCGATGGTGATATTGTAAACAAAATCCTCAGAGCAAGAAATAACCACGAAAAAGAATATATCGTGCGTGTAGACAGGCCCATTTCTCCTAAATTTCTTGAAAAAATGAGAAACGGAGTCCCGATTCTTGACACAGTCACTAAAAAGTGCGAAGTGGAAAAGATCGATGACATGACTTTCCGGATTATCCTTACCCAAGGTCTGAACAGGCAGATTAGGAGAATGTGCGAATTCCTCGGCTATGAAGTGAAAAAGCTCAAGCGTATCCGTATCATGAACATTAAACTGGATCTTCCGGTAGGAAAATGGCGTGATCTTACAGAAGAAGAATTTAATACACTCAACAACCTCCTTTCTGATTCTATCAAAACAATCGATTAAGATGATGTCATTAATCATAAAAAATTAAGCAGGAAGTACTTTCCTGCTTAATTTTTATCTCTTATTTTGTCGAACACATTAGAACTTCTATCCCTGAGTAATCTATCCGAAGAAAAGTAATAGAAAATACTTAAATGTTATTATTTAATAATATTCACTCATTAGTGTAATATTTTTAGTTTGTTAGTGAAAATATATTATATTTATAATAATAACTATTAAAACTAAAAACCATGAAATTAAAATTTAATCTACTTTATCTTATTATTTTAATAACATTTTCCAATTGTCAAAATGATAACCATAATTCGGATCTTCCGCACGATTCTTCTTTTTACATTGACTATAGAAGCTTGAAAGGATTACCAGATGGAATAGCTGTAATTGAACTTGATCCTGAAGCCCCAAATTTTGGACATATTAGCAGCAAACTTGAATTAGGCATTGGTGTCCTGCCTCATCATCTTTATTATAATCAGAGTGCCAATAAATTATTTACCACTGCTTTAGGCGGGAGTTATCTCTACCAGATAAAAACGGAAAAAGATAAAAATGGACAGCCAAAATTAGTTAATGCAACACCTATTGATACAGGTGAGAATACAGTAGGAGAAAATTTGTTTTTTACCAATGATGGAAGATATTTTATGACTTTTATGGGAGGGGAAGGAGGACCAAAAGATGGTAGTATAGGTGTTTTTAACGCAAATAACAACCAGCTTATCAAAACTATTAAAGCACCTATCCAAACTAATCCAAATCAATTTATTATGTATCCGCATGGTATTTCTGTTAATGAGGAAAAAGGATTAATGATGGTCACTTCAACCATTCACCCGGATCTTACTACTGGAATGGGAAATACCTGTACATTATTAGATCTGAATACCTATGAATTAAAAGAGACCTATCTGGTAGCAGACTCACAAACAGATATGTCCAGTCCTGTCGAGGTTCTGTTGCTACGTGGAAAATTTCCACAATATGCCCTTGCAACGACAATGCTGGGTGGTGATATTTGGATTGCTCCATACAATGCTGCCACCAAGAAGTATGATGCTTTTAGTAAAATATTTGACGGAAGTACACAAGGATTAGGCTGGACACTTGAAATGTACATCGATGATAACAGCAAGCTTTATGTAAGTTTTGCAGATCCCGGAAAAGTTTTGGTCTTTGATATAAGTAATCTTCCCCAGCTAAAGCTTTTAAAGACCCTTACTGCAGATAAAGGAGCACATCATATGGTTTTCTTTAAAACCAAAAAAGGAAAAGAAGTTGTAGCAGTACAAAATAACCTGTTGAATATTCCCAACTTAAATTCCGGCACCATTAGTGTCATTGAAATCGAGACAGGGAAAACATTAGGTACCGTCGATTTACGAACCAAATATGGAATACTACCTGAATCAATTGAAGGAACCAATGGTCCTGGCAGTTACATGCATCACTAAAACTTAAAATAATGGGTCAGATTAGAAACTATCCAAAACAGCAGGTATTGTCTTGGATAGTTTTTACGATATGGTTTCCGGTTATTTTAAATATAATTTCATTCTTTCTTCATATTCAGGCTTTAATTTTAAAAGCTTCAGAATCTTCTTATCATCCGTGTAGGTAGTCCGGTAGAATATGATCTTATCAGCAGAATATTTGAAGTAAGGATGATCTTTCAGCCATTCTTCAGGGGCTTCTGTTAAAGTATATTTAGGAACATTTGAAACATCGAGCGGAGCAATAGAAATTAATTTTTGAACCAAATTTTTATCAATATTATAGGTATCTAAAATTTGTTGTTTATTGACAAAACCTCTCAGTTTTTTTCTAAAGCCGATCATCGACCCGGCACTTTTTTCATCCAAACCAAATTCCAGCAACTGCTTGAATGTGATCATATTTAAATCAACTTTTGAAAAATCAGTTTCCTGTTTTTGGATAAGGTTTCTATTTGTATTGAGCTTAATATAAGGACTTAATTCCTGGAACTTTTCCGGAGAAATAACAAAGCATTTCTTTATATCTTCAAGAGATTTGAAGCTTCCTCTGAGATTTCTGTCACGGTAATTGATAATTGTATTCGCCTGTTTTTCAGAAAACCCTAAACCTTTCCATCCATCCAGATCTAAAGTATTGGGATCAAATGAATGATACTGAATATTGGATTTTATAGCGTACTGATTACCGGATTTTCTAAAACTATCAGGTGTTTTTACCGGCAGCAGTAAGTAAGGTTCAAGCTTGCTGTAATTTTCTGAAGAGATGATAAAACATTCTTTGAATTTTTCCTTGCTTACGAAACTTCCTCCCAGGTAATTCCTGTATTTTAAGATAGCTTCAGCCTGTTTTTCACTGAAACCCATATTCATCCATTCTGAAACGGAAAGTCCATCCGGATTGAATTTTTTAGAAACAGAAATTTCTTTCTTTGCATTAGTTTTAAACCTTTCGAAGCGATGATCTTTGCCGTTTTCAGGAAGCAGGATGAAAGATTCCAGTGCAGTGAATTTTTCCTCAGAAATTGCATAGCATTTTTTGAGCTGTTCTTTTGAAGTAAATTCACCTCCTACAATTTTTTTGTAATTCAGAATCATAGAGACCTGTTTTTCAGAAAACCCTAAATGCATCCATTGTTTTGCATCCAGATCATTAGGATCAAAATCGGCCAGGTTGAGAGCAGCAGAACTTTCCGTAATGAATTTTACCTCAGGAAAATCTTCTTTTTCCCGGCTGGTATATTTTTGAAAAGCCAGCAGGACGATCAGCAGCATTCCCATGAATGCCAGTTTCTGGTAATAGTTTTTTCTCATCATACAGTAAACTTATCAATAAAAACAAGCCGAAGCAATGATGAAAAGCAGAAACGATCGTTTTATCAAGTAAATTCAATACAATTACTTGATAAAATAATTGAAATTTATTGTATGCTAAAATAATTTTAAGGATACTTAAAATCAATAAGTTACATTGTTGTAAAAAGAAAGACAATGAAATGACAAAACAGGAACAGAAGCTACTCCAGAATAGAATTCTAAAAAAATAAAATTATTCAGAATCTCTGTCTGCCAGAGAAGCCTTCAGTTTCTGAAGCTCGGCTTTTATAAATTCAAGACGGTCAATGATGGTAACTGTTTCAGAAATTTTACTGTTGGTCGTCAGAGCAATCCTTGCTCCATCCAGCGTATAGCCCTTTTCCTTTACCAGATGGTAAATCATCTGCAGGTTCTTGATGTCTTCAGGAGTAAAGTACCGGTTGCCTTTCTTGTTCTTTTTAGGTTTGATAATAGGGAATTCCTGCTCCCAATAACGTATTAATGAAGTATTTACATCGAAAGCTTTTGCAACCTCTCCAATTGAATAATACAGTTTGTCAGGTAAATTTATTTTCATTGTTACGAATCCTAAAAGCCAAAGATAAAAATTTTTTAACCTCGGATGCAAATTATACAGCTTCTATTCATGTATTCCAAGTAATATCAAAAATTTCCGGATAAAGATTTAATAGAAACCTGTCTTTTTATGAAGCTTGTTTTTTCTCTCTTTTTACAGTACTTTTATACAATAACTACGCCTGCATATTATCAGTAATGAATTCTATCTCCGTTCTTCATATTGACCTTTTCCAATCCGGCAGAAATACTTCCCATTTTTATTTCAATACGATGAAAGAACATCTGGTGGTAGGGCACCGGCATATTGAAAAGCCGCACCGGCATGACTTCTATGCTGCTGTTCTTTTTACCCAGGGACAAGGAGTTCATGAGATCGATTTTCAGAAATACGATGTTTCTGGAGGGAGCCTTTTCTTTCTCTCTCCCGGACAGATCCACAGCTGGGAACTTTCAGACGATATTGACGGGTATATTTTCTTTTGTTCACAGGAGTTTTACGAAATGCATTATGTGAATCAGAAATTAAAAAACTTTCCTTTTTTCGGCTCCGTATCTTTTCCCAGAAAATTGCAACTGGATACTGATGAGTGGTTAAAAAACAAAACCTTATTTCAGGAACTGGGTAGAGAACATCAGTCTCAGAATGTTATGAAAGAAGGTTTCATTCTTTCATTAATGTCCCAGGTTTTTATTAATGCCACAAGGCTTTTTTCAAAAGAAATTGATATCCATGCTTCTTCTGCCAGTCTTTCTTATTTCAAACATTATCAGGATTTTGAAAACCTGGTGGAACAGCATTTTACTGCCCAGAAATCCATCTCCTATTATGCCTCTTTATTAGGGATTACCCCCAAGCACCTGAACAGAATTGCACAAACCGTTGTTCATAAAACGGCAACCGATGTCATTACAGAAAGAGTGGTGCTGGAAGCTAAGAGGATGCTGATGTACCTTGATGAAAGCCTTGTGGAAATCGCTTTCAGGCTTGGCTATGAAGAGTATTCCTACTTTGTAAGAGTATTCCGGAAAAGTTCCGGAATGACTCCTACTCAGTTTATGAGAAAATACAAGGTTTAAAATTTAAATTTAAAAGAACGGGGGGAGATGAAGACTGGGGCTGAAAGTTAATAATGTCCATAATATCAATTTCACATCGCCTATCTCCAGTCTGAAATCTGATTCTCCTACAACAAAAGCTTAAACGGTCCCTCAAACGTCGTTTCAAAAGAATCCAGCATTTCTCCTTTTTCATCAAAGACACCGATCACCATATTCTGCTTGGAAAACTTAATATCTTCTTCGGGGAACGTAATATTGATATTCCCTTTCAGGATCTCGTCTCCTTTCAGAATGATCTTTTCAGAACCAAAATAAGTGATTTCTGCATGGGCAGGAGTCATTACTTTAATGGTGAGGATTTTTTTCTCGTTGGATTTATTTAAAAGCGTATAAATAAAAGTATTCGTGATCTTACCGTCTTTAATAAAGAATGTGGAACCTGCCGGCTTGATGAATTTGGCTTCCATGGATCCGCGATCGTACATCAGGAACCCCAAAAACCCGATCAGTAAGGCTAGAAATACCGTAGTTGCTTTCATTCTTGATGTAAATTTGAAAGTTTCCTGGTTTTCAATTTCTGCTTCTGTAGCATAGCGGATCAGTCCTTTTGGAAGCCCTACCTTATCCATTACCTCATCACAGGCATCGATGCAGGCTGTACAGTTTACACATTCCAGTTGCTGCCCGTTTCTGATGTCAATACCTGTAGGACACACCACAACACACTGATGGCAGTCGATGCAGTCTCCTTTTCCTGTGGCTTTACGGTCTTCATTGTTCCTCCATTTCGAACGGTTTTCACCTCTTTTGAAATCATAGTAAACATTAATGGTCTGCTTGTCGATCAATACGCCCTGTAGCCTTCCGTACGGGCATACCAGAGTGCAAACCTGCTCGCGGAGCCATGCGAAGACAAAGTAAAATGTCATGGTGAAAAATATCATGACAAGGAATTTCATGGAATGGGCTTCAGGGCCTTCCTTCATAATCCGGAATACTTCTTCATAGCCTACAATGTACATAAACATGCAATGGGCAATAATTAACGATGCCAATGCAAAAACAGACCACTTCAGAACCCTTTTTCTGATCTTTTCAGCATTCCATTCCTGCCTGTCCAGTTTCATCTGCTTATTTCTGTCACCTTCTATCCAGTATTCTATTTTTCGGAACACCATTTCCATGAAAAGTGTCTGCGGGCATAGCCATCCACAGAATATTCGTCCGAAAACTACCGTAAAAAGCATGACGAAGATTACCGAGGTTACTGCTCCCAATGCCAGAATAAAGAAATCCTGTAGATAAAAAGGCTGCCCTATGATAAAAAATCTCCTGTCTATTACATTGATCAGAAGAAAAGGATTGCCGTTGATCTTTACAAATGGCAGCCCGAAAAATATAGCCAGCATGAGAAAACTTGCGTAGTTCCTGTAGTTGGTATACTTTCCTTTTGGTTTTCGTGGAAAGACCCATTTTCTTTTTCCTGTTTCATCCATGGTTCCCACCGAATTCCTAAACGTATCATTTTCAAATTCTAGAAATTTATCGCTGCTTGATTCTGCACTCATTGCGGTACTTTTGTTAAGTTAAAAAAGTATTATGGTGATATTTTAAGGGTGGATCAAGCTGTTTTTCAGTCAGTTTTAAAAGAAAAAAGGAGTGTTGATCTTACCTGTAGCAAAGGTCCGGATAAAACTGTTCTTCAACTAATACCATCTGCTTCAAAAATAGGACAATTGGGACATTTTCTATTTTAAACTTTATTATATCAAAGTGAGTGAATGTGTTCGAATCTTATGCCTGATATTGTAACTTGCAGTTTTTAAATCTATGAGGAATGAAAAAGATAGGTAGTATAAGTATAATTGGTTTGGTTTTCGCATTGATAAACTGTCAATCAGTAAATTATAACAAAATGTTTTATGAAGGTGTACAGCCTGAGAAGGTTTCGGATCAATTCAGTTTTACAGAAGGCCCGTCTTCGGATCAACATGGAAATGTTTATTTCACTGATCAGCCCAACGACAAGATCTACTATTGGGACTGGAAAACCAATAAGATCATAGAGTTTTTAGGAAAAACAGGCCGAGCAAACGGGACTCATTTCGATAAGGATGGAAACCTTATAACATGTTCAGATGATCAGGGTGAAATCTGGAAAATCTCAAAAGATAAAAAAGTAGAGGTGATCCTGAAAGGTTTTCAGGGAAAAAGACTGAACGGACCTAACGATGTCTGGAATGATTCATCTGGTGGAATGTATTTTACGGATCCTTTGTATGAAAGGGATTACTGGGTAGATTTTAAACAGGAAATTCCTCATAAAAGCCTTTATTACCGGACCAAAGACGGGCAAACTATTAAGCTGGAAACCTTTGTGCAGCCCAACGGGATTGTAGGAAGTGAAATGTTTAAAAAGCTTTATGTTTCAGATATTGATGCCGGGAAAACCTACGTTTATGACATTCTTGGTGAAGGAAAGCTATCTGAAAAAAAGCTGTTCTGCGAAATGGGCTCAGACGGGATGACACTGGATAAGCATGGAAACCTTTATTTAACCGGTAAAGGAGTTCATATTTTCAATCGTCACGGGAAGAAACTTTATCATATTCCTATTGAAGAAGACTGGACTTCCAATGTAACTTTTGGAGGTGAAAATAATGATATCTTGTTTATCACGGCTTCAAAATCTGTTTATACGCTGCCAATTAAAGTCAAGGGAGTGAAATAGTGTCATTGCAAGGAGCATGGTGACAAATCTCTAATCATATCTGTACGGTTTGTAGGAGTTTTAAAGAAAGAATCCATTTCTGTAACTCTTTTTTGAGATTGCTTCACCTACGGTTCGCAATGACAGTGTAAAAAAATAAGAGAAGCCCAAATCAGGCTTCTCTTACTATATTTCTTAAGGCTTTATAATAGCTGAATGGCTAATACGCAACCTCCATTTTTACTTTTTTACCTTTCAGTTTTTCGGTGCTTAGTTTTCTCAGGACAGCAGCCACTTTATTTCTGGAAACCGCGACATAAGAAGTGGTGTCTTTTACTTCAATGATGCCAATATCCTCTTTCTGCAGTTCTCCTTTTTTAATAAGATAGCCTACGATATCCACTTTATTCACTTTATCCTTTTTTCCGGCACTGATATAAATGGTCTGGAAAGGAGTTTTCTCCGGAACTTTATTAAAACCGTTTACACTCTCTTCCGGTGTATTGTTTTTAATGAACGGGAAATTCTCATCTTCGGTCATGATCAGGTAAGCAAAACCTTTGGCATTCATTCTTGCTGTACGGCCGTTTCTGTGAATAAAAGCATCTTCCTTCGGAGGAAGCTGGTAATGTACAATAGATTCCACTTCCGGAACATCAAGGCCACGGGAAGCCAGGTCTGTAGTGATTAAAATCCTTGCAGAATCATTCCGGAATTTCAAAAGGGCACGCTCTCTTTCATCCTGCTCCATACCGCCATGGAAAGTTTCCCTGTCGATTCCTTTTTCCCTTAAAAGCTCTGAAATACGGTCTACAGCTTCACGGTGATTACAGAAGATCAGTGTTCTTTTATTTCCTATTTTGCATATCAGATTAAAAAGAGTATCCAGTTTTTCTTCGGAAATGGTCATTACTTTTCGTAACTGGATATCCGGCTTTACTTCGTTTAACTTAAGAAAGTCAATGATCTTTTCATTTTTTAATCCTGTAAACTTCGGAATTTCATCCATTGCCGTTGCTGAGGTTAAAATTCTTTGTGAAAGGCCTTTCAGTGAACCTGAAATATATTCCATATCTTCATGAAAGCCCAGTTCCAAAGCTTTGTCAAATTCATCCAGAACTAAAGTCTTGATTGTTTTAGGATCAAAATTGTTATTCCTTAAATGATAAGCGATCCTTCCCGGAGTGCCGATGAGAACTGCCGGAGCTTCAATTAAATTATTGACCTCAATTTTTTTATCATGCCCGCCGTAGCACACAGAAACTTTAAAATCTGTTCCCATTGATTTAAAAACCTGCTCAATCTGCAATGCCAGTTCTCTTGCCGGAACTAAAATCAATGCCTGAATTCCTGAAACATCCTTTTTAAGGTTTCGTAGGACAGGAAACAAAAAAGCAAGTGTTTTCCCTGAACCTGTAGGAGACAGTAACACAACATCCGTATTGTTTTCAGTAGTTTTATATGTAGATTTCTGCATCTGATTCATGTCCTGAATCTGCAGTTTTTGATAAATTGATTCTAATTCCATTCTGCAAAGATAATGAATTTAGAGGGCAAGTTTGAGTGGGGGAGTTTTGAGTTTCGGGATACGAGTATGAGAGTGAAAAGAGTTTTTAAAGTTAACTGCAGTGAGAGTTTAAAGAAATGGCTCAATAGCTTTCTAAGTCTAAACTTAAGCCCAGTCTAAATATGATATCCAGCATCTTGGTTCTTGAATCTATCTGGGCAACCTGCGCAACATCTCTTTCCCCCTTAATAAAGTCACGGGATAAGTTTCTTCAGCATTAGCTATGGACTTCTCATAAAACTCTTTCGCCAGACTTTTATTTCCTTGGGTGAAATTAATAAAACCAGATATTTCGTACATGAAATTACGGAGTTTGAGATCCTTTTCTTCTTTGGCTGACAGATATTTTAAAAGTTTTTCAGCGGAAGTGAGCCGGGTATCTTTATACTGTCTGATGTCATATCCGTTAGGCTTGCTGAACCAATAATACCACATGGCCCCATTATTATGTTCATTCCAGGAATATTTAATGAGCTGCAAAGCCACCTCTAACAAAGCCGGATCCAGGTTTTTATTTTTCGGATCTGCTTTCTGGCTTTCTGCAATATAACGGTCGATTGTGGTTTCTATACCTTTATCCTGTATTTCCTGAAAAATGGATTCTTTAAGATACAAGGAATGGTTTTTGGAAAAGTTTTCGTAGGCAAATGAAGATGGAAAATGATCAGCAAGATTTTCTATGCGGTGCCCTTTTTTAAGTTCAGATTTTAAGTCAATTTTATATGCATTAGTGTAATCATGAAAAAGATAGACATAAATAATTCCTTTTTTGAGATCACAGATAGTAGAATACAAAGTGTTTAATTCTCCTTCCTGATGGGTTTTGTCTAAGATATTTTTTAAAAAATCTATGTTATTTTCCTTAGAGCCGGAAAGCATTTCGTTGGCAATGTCGGGTCTTCTGCATGAAAGTTTTCCATTGATCATATTACAGTTTGAGTTGACCTGAAAATCGCCGGTTTTTTCTATGATACCTGTGGGAGTGATCACGATAGAATTACCGTCCCTGTCTGCTAATAAAGCTTTAGCAGATATTGCATAATCATATTGCTTAAGGATGACCATAGCCTCCTTTACCGTTTTGCATTTTCCTAATATTTCCCACATCAGATCACCTTTATGGGGGTTCTTAGGGATCAGTTTACTCAGGTCATAATTCGCTGCCGCAAAATCATAAAACAGGCCGTACTCATTCATCGCGGCGGCGGCCTGCATATCCGGAGCTCCGAAGCTGACGGACCCATAGCGGTCTTTTGTGGCAGGAGTATACCAGATTCTTGTAAAAGGGGTCGTATCATCTTCATTAGCTGCAGCAAAGGTTTCTCCGCCTCTCGAACAGGAAAAAATAGTACATGCTTTTACAGTATTGATACTGTATGAAAGTAAAGCGATTAAAACTAAAAGAAATGTTTTTTGCATAGCTTGTTTATTGGTTAACGACTTTGAGGTATACAAAGCCCTTCTATTAAAACACTTCAGAAAATGAATGTATTACATTTGATTTAAATTCCTCCTGATTTCTAATAACAAAGAGAAAAGAAGACATTGTTAATGTTAAAAAATTTTGTATCTTTGCACCCACTTTTTGTGTGAAAGGTTTGAAAGGTAAATTATTAAAAATTAATTACTTCCGTATTTTTTAGATCCACATTTATTCAAACCATTAAAAAAGAAGGAATACAAATTTTATTAGAAAATGTCAAAAGAGACAAATTCAGCAGAGGTTTTATTAAACCAAAACGTAGCACCGGAACAATTTGATTGGGATTCATTCGAATCAGGTCTAGACGCAGATGCGAGAAAAGAAAAAAGCGATTTAGAAGAAATCTATAACGGATCTCTTAGCAGCTTGAATGATAACGACGTTATCACTGGTAAAGTTGTGAGATTAACGGATAAAGAAGCTATCGTTGATATCGATTTCAAATCTGAAGGTGTTATTTCTCTTAACGAATTCCGTTACAACCCAGGCCTTAAAGTAGGTGATGATGTTGAAGTAATGGTAGACAGAAGAGAAGACAAAACTGGACAGTTACAGTTATCTCACAGAAAAGCAAGAACGCTTAAAGCTTGGGATAGAGTAAACGAGCTTCACGAAACTGGAGAAATCGTTAACGGTTTTGTTAAGTCTAGAACTAAAGGAGGTATGATCGTTGACGTACACGGAATCGAAGCATTCTTACCAGGTTCTCAGATTGATGTTAAGCCAATCAAAGATTACGATCAGTTCGTAGGTAAAACTATGGAGTTCAAAGTTGTGAAAATCAACCCTGAGTTCAAAAACGTAGTTGTATCTCACAAAGCATTGATCGAAGCAGATATCGAAGGTCAGAAAAAAGAAATCATCGCTCAGCTTGAAAAAGGTCAGGTTCTTGAAGGTACTGTTAAGAATATTACTTCTTACGGTGTATTCATCGACTTAGGAGGTGTTGATGGATTGATCCACATTACAGACCTTTCTTGGTCTAGAGTGAACCACCCATCTGAAATCCTAGAAGACGGACAGACTGTAAAAGTTGTTATCCTTGATTTTGATGACGAGAAAACAAGAATCCAGTTAGGTATGAAGCAATTAGAAGCTCATCCTTGGGATGCTCTTTCTGCTGACATGAAAGTTGGTGATAAAGTAAAAGGAAAAGTAGTAGTTCTTGCTGACTATGGTGCATTCGTAGAAATTGCTCCAGGTGTAGAAGGATTAATCCACGTTTCTGAAATGTCTTGGTCTACTCACTTAAGATCTGCAGGAGACTTCGTGAAGGTAGGTGATGAAGTAGAAGCTGAAGTATTAACACTAGACAGAGAAGAAAGAAAAATTTCTCTTGGTATCAAGCAGTTATCTAAAGATCCATGGGAAAATATCGAAGCTAAGTATCCGGTAGGATCTCAGCATGTAGGAACTGTAAGAAACTTTACTAACTTTGGTGTATTCGTAGAGTTAGAAGAAGGTATCGACGGATTAATCTATATCTCTGATCTTTCTTGGACTAAGAAAATCAAGCACCCATCTGAATTCTGTGCAGTTGGTGATAAATTAAACGTTATCGTTCTTGAATTAGACATCCAGGCTAGAAGATTATCTTTAGGTCACAAGCAGTTAACTGAAAACCCTTGGGATAAATTCGAAACTAAATATGCTGAAGGTACTATCCACGCTGGTAAAGCTGTAGAAGTTCACGATAAAGGAGCTTCTGTACAGTTCGAAGATGTTGAAGTAGAAGCTTTCTGCCCGTCAAGATTATTAGAGAAAGAAGATGGATCTAAAATCAAGAAAGGTGAAGATGCTCAGTTCAAAGTAATCGAATTCAACAAGGAATTCAAAAGAGTAGTAGTTTCTCATACTGGAATCTTCAGAGACGAAGAGAAGAAAAATATGAAAGACTCTGCTTCTAGAAACGTATCTTCTTCTTCAAACAACGAAGAAAGATCAACTCTTGGAGATATCGATGCATTAGCAGAATTGAAAAGAAAAATGGAAGAAGGTAAATAATCCTTGAACCCCATTGATAATATGAAGCCGCTCATTTGAGCGGCTTTTTTGTTATAATTTAGATTTTTTTTCTCCCAATTTAATTTGAATCTCTGATAAGTGCAGCTTTTATAAGAAGGTTTACTATAGCTAATTGTGAAAATGATAAAAGCTTGTTGTTGATAAGTTTTTTTGATATAATATTTATTTTTTTTGAAATAGTTTGTAAAAAATATATTAATTGTGAATTATTTGTAAATTAGCGGCTTTATTAGTAAAAATGAAAAAAATAACTCTACCTCTTTTGTTTGCTGCATTCGCAGTGTTTCCTTCTACTTTATTTTCGCAAGATAACGAGAAGCTGGTTAAAGATTATATTTCTCAAAATAAGATCAGGGAATATAAAAAGAATGACCTTACCAATTTCATCATTGATAATATTGATCATTCAAAATCAATGAATGGAGAAGTTGTGAAATTCTTACAGACCTATCATGGCCTTCCGGTATACAATTCTGTGGGAACAGCTCTGGTTCAGAATAATAAGATTGTTTATTATACAGATAATTTTGTAAAGGATTATACTTCATCTGCATCAGTCAATGCTGTAATCAATAAGAATACAGCACTTCACAAAATTGCTGAAGAATTAAAGAATCCTGACATTGCCAATTTTACAATCCTTGAATATCTTGAGAAAAGTAATAAACGGGCAACATCAGCAAATCAGAGATTGGTTTATACAAATGACGAAAATGGTAACTTACGTCTGGCCTACGAGTATACTCTGGCAGAACCTAAATCTTCAAATTATTGGAACATTTTAGTGGATGCAAATGATGGAAAGATATTATTGAAAAATAATCTGACTTTATCATGTAATTTCCACCCTGAAACATTTGCATCTGATACAAATCATAACCATGCTGATCATTTTGAGAATATGCTTATCGGTCCTCAGAATAATATAGCACAAAACAACGCTCCTTTATTTGCTCCTGATAATGCATCATATAATGTATTTCCTATGCCGATAGAAGCACCTACTTTTGGGACGAGATCAGTCATCAGTAATCCCTGGATACTGAATGCCTCTCCTGAAGGATGGCATTCTGATGGAACTACACATTATACGGTTACAAGAGGAAATAATGTTTTTGCATATGAAGATGTTGCAGGAACTGCACTAACGATAGCTCCCGATTATTTACCGGGAACTCCGGCAGAAGGTGGGGCAACAAGAAATTTTAATTTCTCTTTTAATATTAATGATCTGCCCGTAAACAACAGGAATACTTCAATTACTAATTTATTTTATCTAAACAATAGAATTCATGATATTTTCTATCAGTTTGGATTTACAGAATCTGCAAGAAACTTTCAGCAGAATAATTTTGGAAAAGGAGGAGAAGATGATGACTCTGTGTATGCTGAAGCACAGGATGGAGGAGGTACAAACAATGCCAACTTCTCTTCACCTCAGGATGGGTATAACCCAAGAATGCAGATGTATCTTTGGTCACCTGTAGGAAGAGTATTTTTTTACAATGCACCGGGAGCAGCTGTTTCCCGTACACCAGGAGCGGGAACCGCACAGTTTGGTAATCCGCTTACTGTAAACGGAACAACTGGAAATGTTAAACTCTCACCGGTTTTGGACGGTTGTACAGCCTTACCAGCGGGATCACTAGCAGGAAATATAGGCTTGGTGGAAAGAGGAACATGTGCTTTTGCCATTAAGACAAAAAACCTTCAGGATGCCGGTGCCATTGCTGCTGTGATCTATAATAATCAGGCTAATGGTGCTACTTTGAGCAATATGTCAGGAACAGATGCAACGATTACTATTCCATCTGTACTTATTACTTATTCAGAAGGAGAATACATTAAAACTCAGCTTTCCGCAAATACAACGGTAAATGTTACATTAAAAGCGAACATGACACCGGATGGAAGTTTTGATAACGGAATTGTTACTCATGAATACGGTCATGGAATTTCCAACAGAATGACAGGTACAGGGTATGGATGCTTAAATTCAAATGTAAGTAAAGAGCAAATGGGAGAAGGCTGGTCGGATTTCTTTGCATTGATGCTGACAAACAAGGCTGGTGATAATGCAGGTGTGGCCAGAGGTATGGGAACCTATGTAGGTGGCCAGGCAATTACGGGTTCTGGAATCAGGCCTGCTAAATATTCACCGGATTTTGCGGTCAACAATTATACCTACGGAAGAACAAATGGTATGGAATATACGAACCAAAATGGCAATATCGTACCGGATGTACATTCTATTGGGTTTATCTGGGCAACGATGCTTTGGGATCTTCATTGGAAATATGTTGCAAAATATGGCTATTCTTCAGACGTACTGGCCAATACAACAAACGGAAGCTCAAGAGTCTTACAGCTCGTTACGAATGCGCTGAAACTCCAGGCGTGTAATCCTAGCTTCATTGAAGGTAGAGATGCTCTGTTAGCAGCAGAACAAGTAGCCACCCAGGGACAGGATAAATGTATGATCTGGCAGGTTTTTGCAAAAAGAGGTTTAGGTACCGGAGCATCAGCAGGGCTTAAGGCCAACATCAATGATCAGGTGGAAAGTTTTGCCCTGCCGGCTGAGTGTGCTGTGTTGGGTACCGATGAGGTAAAATCGGCAAAGGAAAACAAGATTTCTATCTATCCAAATCCTGCTAAAGACGAATTTTATATCAGTTTCCCAAGCAGTACTATTGGGAAAGTAAGTCTGGAAATTTATGATATGTCCGGAAAATTGGTGTCTTCAGAAGATAAAATTTCACCGGATGCCAAAAAGGCGGTTTCTACAAATAACTTAGCCAATGGAACTTATATGATAAAAGTTAAAGGTCTTGGTTTCGAAGCATCTTCTAAAGTAATCGTTAAGAAATAATTTATATTTTAGTTATAAGGATCGCCGCAAGCTCTGCTTGCGGCGATTTTATTTATCTATCATCCTGACGTTCCCGGTAATTTCCATTATTATATTGTAACTTTGCGGGCTGTTAAAAAAATTATGAAGAAGAAAAATATACTCAAGGGAGTTTTGTTTGTAGGTATTGGGGCTAGTATATACGGAATGCTGGCAACATTTGTTAAAATGGCTTATCATGATGGCTATACCACTTCAGAAGTCACTACTTCCCAGTTCTTGTTGGGTTTGATCGGGCTTTTGATCCTGAATTTTATACAAACCATCACATCAAAACAGAAGCTTTCATCGCCAAGTTCCAAAGAAGTGAAGATGCTGATGATTGCAGGAACATCTTTAGGATGTACAAGTTTATTCTATTATATTGCAGTTCAGTATATTAATGTTTCCATAGCAATTGTGCTGCTTATGCAGTCAGTCTGGTTCAGTGTTGTTGTGGAAAGTATCATAGCAAAGAAATTGCCCAATGCCAGAAAAGTAATTTCTGTAATCATTGTCCTGGCAGGTACTATACTGGCTACCAATCTGATTAATATGGATATTGAGCTCGACTGGCACGGGATCTTCTGGGGCTTAATGGCGGCTGCCTCTTATACAATGACCATGTTTACATCCAATACGCTGGCTACACATCTTCCTGTATTCAGGAAAAGCATCATTATGCTTTGCGGAGGGGCAGTCGTAGTGATTGCATTCCTGTTTTTGGCTCAGATCGGGCCTATGTATTTTGACGGATTAAAATCATTATACCTTAATTTCACGGAAAATACAGAACACATCCATTCATTTAATTATTCCATATTCTGGACATACGGATTTGTACTCGCTTTATTTGGCACCATTGTTCCGCCAATCTTATTCAACATTGGTTTTCCAAATGCAGGCCTTGGGCTGGGAAGCATTGTTTCGTCACTTGAGCTACCGGTTTCAGTAACTATGGCTTTCGTTCTACTGGGTGAAAAAGTCTTACTGATACAATGGGTGGGAATTACCCTTATCCTTTTTGCTATTGTACTGATGAACCTTCCTTCCAGAAATGAAGTAAAGTCTGTAGAGTTCTCTTAAAAATTAAATAAAAAAATAATAGTCAGAAACCGTTTCTTTTGAAGCGGTTTTTTTAATTTTAATACTTTAAATAAAGTTTCCTATGAAATATTTCAGAAAGGTAGCGGCGGTTATCATGTTGTCTGCAGTACCGGTTTTTATGTTTTCGCAGATAAAACCCTTAGATGCGATGCTGTCTGAGTATCAATATCCTTACGAGGTTCATTTTATAGATTTAAAGTCTCAGAATAATAATCTTAAAATGGCTTATATGGATGTACAGCCCAAGAAGCCTAATGGAAAAACGATCTTGCTTCTCCATGGAAAGAATTTTAACGGAGCTTATTGGGAAAAGACGGCTAAAGATCTTTCAGATAAAGGCTTCAGAGTGGTTATTCCGGACCAGATAGGATTCGGGAAATCTTCTAAGCCTCAAAGTTATCAGTTTTCTTTTTCACAGCTGGCCGAAAATACAAAAGCCATATTGGATAAACTGGAGATCGATAAAACAATAGTGCTGGGACACTCCATGGGAGGAATGGTTGCGGTAAGATTCACCCTGCTTTATCCTGAAAAGGTTCAGAAGCTGATTCTGGAAAATCCCATAGGTTTGGAAGATTATAAGACCTTCGCAGCTTACCAAACCATAGATCAGGCATACCAGTCCGAACTTAAAAATACGGCTGAAACTTATAAGGCTTATCAATTGAAATTCTATTACGATAATAAATGGAAGGATGAATACCAACCGTGGCTTGACCTGATAGCCGGCTGGACATTACACAAAGATTATCCGCAGGTAGCCTGGGATGCTGCTCTGACTTCTGATATGATTTACAATCAGCCCGTTTGTTATGAATTTAAAAATATCAAAACACCTACATTGCTTATTATCGGAACAAGGGATAGAACGGCAATAGGAAAAGACAGGGCGCCTAAAGATCTTCAGCCCAAAATGGGACAGTATCAGGAACTGGGTAAAAAGACACAACAGGAAATTGCTGGCTCAAAATTAGTGGAACTTGAAAATGTAGGACATCTTCCGCATATAGAAGTTTATCCTAAGTTTTTTAGTGCTTTATATGAGTTTATTAAGTGAGGTTGAAGTAAAGTGATTAATATTAAGTTGTGCTTTATTGATTATTAGGTAACTTATAACTGACATAGAAAGCTGTGGCGTTAAAAAATTCCCACTGTCTGGGTGCGGACGAAATATTGAACCGAAAAAACAATGCTAAAATCCGCACGAGTTTTGGGAATTTTAGGAGTAAGTTTTAATTTTTAGCGAAAGATTCCAGTCTTGAATTTTTGGTTCATTTTGTTTCAAGACAAAAGAACTAATTGAACAATAATTTAATTGTAAAAAGGCTTTTAAAGTAGCAAAATAAAAAGAGACTACCTGAATAGATAGTCTCTTTTTGTATGTATTGTTGTCTGAATTACTTTTTCTTGTAAGCAGCATCCTTGATTCTAGCTTTTTTACCTCTAAGGTCTCTGAAGTAATAAATTCTAGATCTTCTAACTCTACCTCTTCTATCAACTTCAATTTTCTGAAGTGCAGGCATGTTGATAGGGAATACTCTTTCTACACCTACATCACCACTCATTTTTCTGATTGTGAATGTTTTTGTAGCGCCAGTACCTCTTAATTGGATAACGGTACCTTTGAAGAACTGAGTTCTTGTCTTTTGTCCTTCTTTAATTTCGTAATACACAGTAATTGTGTCTCCTGCTTTGAATTCAGGGAAATCTTTTTTAGTAATGTACTGGTCTTGTACGTACTTTAATAAATCCATTATTAATAAAATAAAATGTTAAAGCTAAGCAACTTACACGTTCTTCGTCAGAGGTTGAATAACAGGTCGCAAAGATACAAAATACTTTTTGATTCTACCAAATAATTAATGTATTAAAAACTATAATTTTTTCACTCCCAATATGCCTTAAAATTAACAGTTCCTTTAAATTCCCAACAGGCACAGTTTATATAAGAAACCTACTTTTGCCCGAAATTAAAAAATCAGCTCATTATTTTTTTAATGAACTGGTTTACAAATCGAAATAAATCCATACAAAAGTAAACTATCTATGAAACATTATTTCTTCTTTTTCTGTTTTGCCGTCCAGATGGCATTCGGACAGACGCTGTTTCCTTATCTTCAGAATCCGGCACCGAATTCTATGATCGTCAACTGGAAAACGGCTTCCAATAACGAAACAACTGTGATCTACGGAACGTCACCCACCAGCCTGAATGTGACGGTTACCGGAACAACCAATATTTTTTCTGATACAGGCTATAACAACAACTATTATTATCACACGGCAAAGATCGCCGGACTGCAGCCCAATACCAAATACTATTATAAAATAAAGACCGGGACCACAGAATCTGCGGTTTATAATTTCAGAACGCTTCCTCTACCGGGACAGGCTGCTACTGCCGACGGGAAAATACGCTTCCTTATCATGGGGGACAATCAGATCAAGGCGGAACCGAGGTATGATACCCTTACCCTGAATGCCTTCAAAAAACTAAAACAGAAATTTGGGGCCAATTCCGACCCTTCTGACAATATTGCGCTTACGTTTATGGTGGGGGACCAGGTGGATGTAGGAACGCTGGATCATTATGAAAATGTACATTTTAAAAAGAATATTAAATTATCTCCCTATCTTCCTATTCAAACAACGGTAGGAAACCATGAGACTTACGGAACTCTTGGGATGAATTCTTATTATGCCCATTTCTACATCGACGAAATTAAATATAAAAATATTTCATCAGGAAACGAGAACTATTATGCACAACAGGCTGGAAACGTTCTGTTTGTAAGTTTAAGTTCTGAACATACAGGGACCGCACAGCAGACCTGGCTTTCCCAGATCCTGAATGAAGCAAACGGTGATCCTACGGTAGACTGGATCATTTCTTTAAGCCATAGGCCTTATCAAGCCGAGCAGTATGTAGGGGATATTTCTACATGGGTGAGAAATAATGCAGTGCCGTTGCTGACGACTTCCAGTAAATATTTAATGCACGTTGGAGCCCACCATCATTTATATCACAGAGGGCAGCTGAAAGATACCCCGAATTACCAGATTATTTCAGGAGGTACTGCGTGGGATCAGTATTGGGGAATGTCTAATGAGCAGGATTTTGATGATGTACAGAAAACACTGACAGACTGGACTTACCAGATCGTGGAAGTAGATGTAGTGACCGGAAAAGTAGATATAGAATGCTACTCAATTGGGGGTGTCTACAACAAGAAGCAAAACGAATTGGTAGATACTTTCCATAGATATAAAAATCAGCCGAAACCTTCAAAACCATCTATTACAAATACTTTTTCGACATCAGTTATGCTACCTTTGACTCTTAACGGAAGCGCTTTTGCATCATCTAATGGAGAATTACTGAATACCACACAGTTTCTAATCAGTAAAGCATCAAATTTCTCAGTGATTGAAAAAGAATTTTACCGTGATTATGAGAACTGGTTCGGAAAAGACGGCAACGGAACACCGGATAAAACGAAAAACTTAAATGCCGGACTTGATATTACAAAAGCAACCATTCCTGCCAACTCTATTTCAAACGGAATATATTATGTAAAAGTCCGTTACAGGGACAGAAACCTGGAATGGAGCGACTGGAGTGAGGTGAAACAGTTTGAGGTGACCGGAAGCGTGGTTTCCAACCCTACATTTACATTAGATAAAACCGAATATGCACAGAATGAGCCTATTACAGCTACTTATACTGGAGGGCCTGGAAACCAGCAGGACTGGGTGGGAATTTATAAGAAAGGACAAACTCCGGCAACAACGACTTCCCAGAGTTTTCTTTATACAAACGGACAGACGGCAGGCACAGCTGTTTTCCCTAATGGTCTTGCCAACAAAGGACAGTATTTCGCTGGCTTCTTTGCCAATGGAGGTTATACTGAAATCACTGGTAGGAAAAGCTTTTATGTAGGCCCGAAAGTACAGCTTCAGGCTACAGCGGATACCTATCCTGTAGGTGGAACGGTTGTTATTAATTACAGCAACGGACCGAATCTGGTGAAAGACTGGATCGGGATTTATAAGATGGGACAGACACCGGGAACGAATACGTCTATTAAATGGAGCTATGTATCAACCCCCGCCGGAACATTGAACTTTACAGGCCTTCCGAAAGGATATTATTATGCCCAGTATCTGCTTGAAGACGGGTATACGGGAATCGGAGATAAAGTATTCTTTAAAGTAGGGGATATTGTTACAGAATTATGGATCAACAAACCTGTTTATACATTAGGTGAAAATATTACAGCTTCATGGACGGATTCTCCGGGAATTATCAAAGACTGGCTGGGAATCTACCCTCAGAGTGTTCAGACTCCGGATGATAATTTTGTTTCTTATACTTACTTTGATGGAATTACCCAGGGAACAAAAACCATTCAGGGAACGGCACTTCCTACAACACCCGGGAATTACTATATGGTGATGTTTACAAATGACTCTTATACAGAAGTTTCAAACAGAAAACAATTCCAGGTGACCTCCGGAACACTGGGAACCGATGAAGTGAAAAGCACAGAGAAAAATGTAGTTATATATCCAAATCCAACGAAACCGGGTGAGCCTACATTCATCAAGAGTGATTATCCGATTGAGAAAATTGAGCTGTTATCGGCATCAGGACAGTTATTGTATGAATCCAAAAACATCAACAACCAACGTTTCTCTCTGGTGAATGAAAATCTTCCGAAAGGCGTATACTTCGTAAAAGTTCACACTAGAAAATTATTTACTTTAAAACTTGTAATACAGTAATATGTTAACAATATATTAGAAAGAAGCGGGAAATAACTTTCCCGCTTCTTTATGATACAAACTGAAACAGTAAAATAAAATGACAATGAGCATCTCTTTTACTTTTAATTAAGATCAATAAAAATAAAAACCGGCCATTTCAAACAGTCGGTTTTTTCATTAAAATTTGGAGAATATTTTTTAAAAATTATACAGAAGATCATCTTCCTGAATGGTTGTACTCAAAACGTTATAAATATTCTGATCTTCAACCTCTGCAAGGATTTTTGAGTCCTGGATAAGCTTTCCTTCAGGATTATAAACTTTTAATAGGATCCACTTTCCGCTGCGCTCCATTTCTTTTAATCCGGATTCTGTCTTATATTTAATTTTTCCACTCTGAAGTATCCCGTCTTTTACAGCAGCTTTATTGCCTGCTTTCCCCTTTACGTACTGTATGATCTGAGCAGTGAAGCCTTCCGTTTTTTCCAAAGGCTGTGCATAGGTGTAAACTAAACTGCCATTATCATCATAAACCGTGGCATCATATCCGTTCTGCTTTGCATTCAGTTTTTTCTCATATCTTATCTTTTCATCTTCCCTGAAAGACTTTGAAAGAACCAGAGCACCGTCTTTATACTGCTGTTCACTAAGTTCTTCATACAAAGTACCGCTGTAAGGTATATCATCTTTATAGGTTAAAATACCTTTCTGTCTTCCGTCCGGATGATAGTATCTGATTTCCTGTACCAGGTCATCCTTTAGCGTTTTTTCAGATGATAACTTTCCATTGTCATCAAAATATTTACTCAGAATAATAGAACCGTTTTTATAAACATCGATGGCAGAAAATCCTGTAAATTCATAATTGAACTGATAATCTTCACCGTCCTGAGGCTTGTAGTAATCAGATTCCTTATCGTAAGAATAGATTAGATTTCCTATTTTCTTACCGGTTTCATCATAGGTAATCTTATAGCCGTCTTTTTTATTTTTTTTCTCTTCCTGCAGGATCTTTCCGTTTTTGGAATATATAATGCCTTCTTTTACCGTTCCGTCACTTTTATATTTCTCAATTTTGGATACCCTCATGGGATTATAATAATATTCCACCAAGACATTGTCGTCAGAGCTGCCTCCTTTATTTATACCAATTTGTTTTCCTTTGTCACCGTAATACTTAGTTTCGTATTTTCCGTTACTGTCGACAGTTGTCTCATAGCGGATTCCTTTGATATCTTCATCATAAATAACAGTCTTAAAGTTGTCAGCGCTTTCATAGGTCGTAATGCTGTTATAGAAAAGTGCATTCTCAGGATCTTTATAGATATAGACTTTTCCTTTAAACGTGCCGTCTTCCTTATAAACCAGATCGTCCAAAGGTCTTCCCTTCTCATCAAATGTCTGGGATGGCCCTGTCTGCTTTCCACCCGAAAATGTTCCTGTATTTAATACTTTACCTTCCGGGGTGTACCAGGTCACTTTGCCCTCATAAACTTCGCTGCCTGGTGTGGCATCCGAAGCAAGACCTTCCATCTGAAGTTTTCCGTTTTTATAAAAATCTTTGATTAAAATAAGCTTTCCTTTATTCTCTGTTTCCCTGTAAAATTCCATTTTATCCTGAGTGGTTTTCTCCCAGTTTTCGTCAAAATAGATCTTCTCCTGCGCACCTACACTGATGCTGAGAATCAAAGCAAGAATGGCTGACGTAAATAATTTTTTCATGTTTTTTATTAAAGTTTAAATGATGTTTTGTGATTGAAATATAATAAGAATCGGAATGTTCATAATACTCGAAAATACGGAACAAGAAGTCCGCTTCAGAAAATTTTTATTTTAACGAATTTATTTTAGGGTATCTTTTAGTAGAATGAATGATATTCTATATTGTCAGTTTTACCATGTCAAATATAAATTAATTTACTGAAAAATAAAGAAAATTTAAAATATAATGCCTCCGTGAAATCACGGAAATTTTCCTTCCTTTGCTTTGAGTGTTCTTTGAAAACAAGATTAATTTCTGCCTTAGGATATATGATAAAATTTATTAAATTTAACGGACAGAAAATCTAGTATTTCATGATAGATAAAAGAGTAAAAAATGCAAAAGAAGCCATCAGCGGAATTGAGGATGGAATGACCTTGATGTTGGGCGGGTTTGGTCTGTGCGGGATCCCTGAAAACTCCATAAGTGCCTTGGTAGAGAGCGATGTAAAAGACTTAACCTGTATTTCAAACAATGCCGGTGTGGATGATTTCGGATTAGGACTGCTGCTGCACAAAAGACAGATTACCAAAATGGTCTCTTCTTATGTAGGAGAAAATGCAGAGTTCGAAAGACAGATGCTTTCAGGAGAATTGGAGGTTGAGCTTACACCTCAGGGAACTTTGGCAGAAAAATGCAGAGCGGCCCAGGCTGGAATTCCTGCTTTTTATACCCCTGCAGGTTACGGAACGGAGATTGCAGAAGGTAAAGAAGTCAAAGATTTTGACGGAAAGCCTCACATTCTGGAACACGCATACAAAGCAGACTATTCCATCGTAAAAGCCTGGAAAGGAGACCATGTCGGAAACCTTATCTTTAAAGGCTCTGCAAGGAATTTTAACCATCCTATGGCTGGGGCAGCAAAAATTACCATCGCAGAAGTAGAAGAGCTGGTAGAACCGGGAACATTAGATCCTAATGAGATCCATATTCCGGGGATTATGATCCAGAGAATCTTCCAGGGTGAAAAATTTGAAAAGAGAATAGAGCAGAGAACAGTCCGAACAAAGGAATAAGGCATCTTATTTTTTTGTGGTTACAATATTAATAAAACAAAAGCGCTGGAAATATTCTCAGCGCTTTGTTTATGTTATGCTTCCGGTGAAATGAGCATTTTTCTTTCCCCGATCTGCTGTCGCCACATAGCATAATACAATCCCTTTTCAGCAATTAAATTATCGTGAGATCCCATTTCAATTACCTGTCCGCGTTCCAGTACGTAGATTCGGTCTGCATGCATAATCGTGCTTAAACGGTGGGCGATAAGAACCGTAATTTGTTCCTTTTCTTTTGAAATGTCTTTTATGGTAGACGTAATTTCTTCTTCCGTAATACTGTCCAAAGCAGAAGTTGCTTCATCAAAGATCAATAAATGAGGTTTTCTTAAAAGCGCTCTTGCAATCGCAATTCTTTGTTTTTCTCCGCCGCTCAGCTTCAGTCCGCCTTCACCGATAACGGTTTCGATGCCCTTTTCTGCTCTTTCCAATAATGCTGTACAGCTCGATTTCTGCAAAGCAACCTCCAGCTCAGATTCTGTAGCGTTAGGATTTACAAAAAGAAGGTTTTCTTTAATGGTTCCTGCAAAAAGCTGCGTATCCTGAGTAACAAAACCAATCTGATTTCTCAGCTCATCAAAATCAAATTCTTTTCCATTGATGCTGTTGTAAAAAATATTTCCTTCCTGAGGTCTGTACAGTCCAACCAGCAATTTTACCAATGTACTTTTCCCTGAACCGCTCGGCCCCACAAAAGCAATGGTCTCTCCATTTTTAACATCAAAAGATATATTATTTAAAGCTTTATACTGAGCCGACTGATGTTTAAAAGAGACATGTTTAAATTCCAGCTCTTCAATAGCACCGATCTGTTTCGGATGGAGTGGCTTTTCTTCCACCTCTTTTTTCATTAAATTATCAAAATTGAAAAGAGAAGCCTCAGCCTCACGGTAAGAAATAATGATGTTCCCGATCTCCTGCATCGGTCCGAAAATAAAGAAACCATAAAACATGAGAGATAAATACTGTCCCGGAGTCACAATATTCTTAAAAATTAATAACAGAAGAGTCATGGTGATCAGCTGCTGAAGAAAATTGACCATTGTTCCCTGAATGAAGCTTAAAGAACGGATGCTTTTCACCTTTCTGAGCTCAAGTCCAAGAATCTTGTAGGTATTGTTATTTAAACGGATCACTTCCTGGTTCGTTAAGCCTAAACTTTTAACAATTTCTATATTTCTTAAGCTTTCTGTAGTACTTCCCGCTAAAGCAGTGGTTTCCGAAACAATATTCTTCTGAATGCTTTTAATTCTTTTACTCAGTAAATTAGTAATGAATGCAATCAGGAAAATTCCGCAAATGTAAACAGGCATGATCGACCAGTGCAAACGGATCGCATATACAGAAACGAAAATGATACTCACTAAAATTCCAAAGAAAATATTAATAAAGCTGGTGATGAACTTTACAGTATCTTCCCTTACTTTCGTTAAAATAGACAGGGTTTCACCACTTCTCTGATCCTCAAATTCCTGATAAGGCAGTGCCATTGAGTGCTTTAAACCGTCTGTAAAGATTTTTGCGCCAAACTTTTGAGTAATCACGCTTACTGCATAATCCTGAAAAGCTTTGGCAATTCTACTGACCATCGCTGTTCCGATGAGTAGCCCTAAAAAATAGAACACACCATGATAAATTCCGTCTCCGTATAAATATTGGTTCAGATTTCTGGGTAAAAGTTTTTCCTTATCAAAAAAATTGGGATGTGTTACCAGCTGATCCAGGATATTCCCTGTAATGGCCGGAGCAAATAAAGAAAAAACCTGATTAATGGTTGCCAATAGCAAAGAAAGGACAATCAACCACTGGTAAGGCTTGAGGTATCTTAAAAGTATTTTCATTTTAATAAATAATGTTGCAAAATTAGAGATATTATTTTGACTTATGATATTAATAATTTTGAATAACAAAGACCTTTTGTATTCAAGTGAAAAGAATTAAATTGCAGTCTAAGTTTTTATTATGCTTACAAAAGAACAAATTGCTAAAAGGATTTCAAAAGAACTGAAAGACCGTTATTATGTAAACCTGGGAATCGGAATCCCTACATTGGTGGCTAACTATGTTCCGAATGGTATTTCCGTAGAATTTCAGAGTGAAAACGGAGTTCTAGGAATGGGGCCTTTCCCCTTCGAAGGCGAAGAAGATGCTGATATCATCAATGCCGGAAAACAGACCATCACCATTCTTCCCGGAGGTTCATTTTTTGATTCAGCCTTTAGTTTTGGGATGATTCGGGGCCAGAAAGTAGATCTTACTATCCTCGGAGCGATGGAGGTTTCAGAAAACGGAGATATTGCCAACTGGAAAATCCCCGGAAAAATGGTAAAAGGAATGGGGGGAGCAATGGACCTTGTTGCTTCTGCAGAAAATATTATCGTTGCTATGATGCATGTGAACAAAGCAGGAGAAAGCAAAATCCTGAAAAAATGCAGTCTTCCGCTCACAGGCGTTAACTGTGTAAAAAGAGTAGTGACCGAACTGGCTGTACTGGACGTGACTCCAGCCGGATTCAAACTGGTGGAAAGGGCTCCGGGTGTTTCTGTGGAGCACATCGTAAAATCTACAGAAGCAGATCTGATCATTGAAGGTGAAATTCCTGAAATGCAATTCTAAATAAAACAAAAACCTTGTCAACAACAAGGTTTTTTTATTCATTTACCCGGCGATTTTTCTCACTTTAAATTTAAAGAATTGTAAATGTTCTCAAAAAATGTTTATGGAAATGCTACTCAATTGACATAGGAAAATGTAGTGTTAAAAAAATAAATCCTGTGAACGTTAAGAAAATTCTATTGTTTGAAGCGCGAGACAAATTTTGAACTGAAGAACAAATAATGATTCGCGCAAGTTTTAGAATTTTTAGAGATCAGGATTTATTTTTAGCGGAAGTTTCCAGGTCTTGAACTTTTGTTTCTTTTGTTTCAAGACAAAAGAAAGAATATAAATTATCAGAAGATTTTTTCTCTCGTAGATTTAGCAGATAGCGTAGATTTTTTGTTTTATGACAAAAGAAAAACTGCTTCAAATGAAACAGTTTTTATGCTTTAAAATTATCTTAGAATAAAATTCAACAACCAGATTATAAAACTAAGTTCTAACTTCTAGCCTCTAATTTCTAAATTATTTCCCATCCTGCGCCCCAAAAACTTTCTGTAAAATAGAAGTTGTTCTCATCGCCGGTGTATTTCTGATCCCGCTTTCTTTGTCTGCCACCATTTTAAATACTCCATTAATTGTTTCTGTCGTCACATATTCGTTAAGGTCAGTCGTTACAGATTGTCCTGTAAAAGTATTGTACTTTGAAATCAGGTTTTTCCATACCGTATCTGCGCCCACTTTACCCAGTGAAGCCTTTACCTTTGGCTGGAAAGCTGTGAATAACTGACTTTGGGTTTTGGTCTGTAAATAATTGGTTGCCGCATTATCACTGCTTAATAAAATATTTTTAGCATCCGTGATCGTCATTGATGTAATGGCTTTGGTGAAAATAGGAGCGGCTTCGGTTACCGCATCCTCAGCGGCCCTGTTTAATAATTTTACCCCTTCATCTGCAAGGCTTCCCATTCCCAGGGAGCGCAGCGTGGTATCAATCTTTCTTAATTTTTCAGGCATTAAAATCTTTACCGCTTCATTCTTTAAGAATCCGTCTGTTAAAGCTAGTTTTTTTACACCGTCAGTTACTCCAAGGCTTAATGCTTCTTTTAATCCTGAAGAAATCTGCGTTGAGGTTAAATTTCCCAGATTAACAGGAGAAGCTTGAGTTGTAGCAGTTGTTGTGGTATTAGTTGTAGCAGTGGTTGTAGAACTTTTAGGTTTTGAGGGATTATCAAGATCAACGCCTGTTTTGTTTTTAACGGTAGATTTAATGATATCTAAGAGCTGTGCCTGTGAAGAAACTGAAAATAATAAGGCAGCCGCGAATAAAATGTTTTTTCTCATTGTATCTTTTTTTGCAAATTTAGATGTTTTATTATTTAATAAGTTAAATAGCCAAAGAGTTTTGGAAAATAATTATATTAGCTAAAACCTTAATCATACCTAAATGCGACGTTTTCTTTTTATGTTTTCTGCTATTTTTTCCACAGTTTTTCATGCTCAAAAGAAGCCTGATTTGATCCCTTACCCTCAAAGTGTTATCATGCAGAAAGGTAAGTTTGTTATTCCTGAAACGCTGATACTGAATGACAAACTTCCAAAAGAAGAAACTGAGTATTTCAAAAAACGTCTTGGTTCCCAGGTTAAATTTCAAAACAGCAATAAAATAGAGGGAACTCATCTGGTATATGTTCCAATGCCACAGCCCAAAAATCCTGAAGGAAATAAAGAAAAATATCTTATTGACATTTCCCCAAAAGAGATTTTTATAACTGCTTATACAGATCAGGGCTATTTTCTGGCACTTCAGACCCTGATACAATTATTTGAAGAATATAAAGAATACAAAGCTATTCCTGCTATGGAAATCAATGACTATCCCAAATTTGCATGGAGGGGAATGCATCTGGATGTCTGCCGCCATTTCTTCAATGTTGATGAGGTAAAACAGTATATTGATTATTTAGCCATGTACAAGCTGAATACCTTCCACTGGCACCTTACAGACGATCAGGGCTGGAGAATTGAAATTAAAAAATATCCGAAACTGACAGACATCGGTTCAAAACGTAAAGAATCAATGGTTGGAGCTTATGTAGACAATACATTTGATGGAAAACCTTACGGACCTTATTTCTATACACAGGAGCAGATTAAAGAGGTCGTTAAATATGCCGAACAGAGACATATTACCGTAGTGCCGGAAATTGAAATGCCGGGCCACGCCCTAGCGGCCTTATCAGCATATCCGGAACTTGCCTGCACAAAAGGACCGTTTGAATCTGCAACAAAGTGGGGTGTTTTTGACGATGTTTTCTGTCCAAAAGAAGAAACGTTTATGTTCCTGGAAAATGTTCTTGACGAAGTCATTGCATTATTTCCGTCCAAGTACATTCACATCGGAGGTGATGAATGCCCGAAAACAAGATGGAAAGAATGTGCCCACTGCCAGGAATTGATAAAAAAGAACAACCTGAAAGACGAACATGGCCTGCAAAGCTATTTCATCCGCAGAATTGAAAAATATGTGAACAGCAAAGGCAGAAAGATTATCGGCTGGGATGAAATTCTCGAAGGAGGTTTAGCCCCAAACGCCGCTGTTATGAGCTGGACAGGTGTAAATGGTGGGATAGAAGCTGCAAAATCCGGCCATTTTGCAGTGATGACACCAGGTGCTTATTGCTATTTCGATCACTACCAGGGAGATCCGCAATCAGAGCCTAATGCTTTCGGAGGATTTACCCCTTTGGATAAAGTCTATTCCTATAATCCCATTCCTGCAGAGCTGAATACAGAGCAGGCTAAATATATTTTAGGTGTTCAGGCTAATTTATGGACAGAATATATTACCGATTTTAAGCAGGTGCAGTACATGATATTTCCAAGACTGATGGCTCTTTCCGAAGTGGGATGGGGAACAGCAGACCCTAAGAACTATAAAGAATTTGAAAACAGGGTGATCAGCCAGTTCAAAGTTCTCGACAAAATGAAGGTTAATTATGCAAAAAGTATTTACAATATCTCCGGAAAAGTGCTTCCTGCCAATAATGGTATTTCTTACGAACTTACAGTGTCACAAAATCCAAAAGGAATCCGGTATACTACAGACGGAACAGAACCCTCTATCAATTCACAGGTTTATCAGGCACCTATTGCCGTTTCAAAATCTCTAACCGTTAAATCTGCTTATTTTGAGGATGGAAAACTGAAAAGCGCAGTTTCTACACAGGAATTTATAATTTCTAAAACAACAGGAAAAAAAATTATACTGGAACAGCAGCCAAGCGAAAACTATTCTTTTGGCGGAGCTTTTACCCTCGTAGACGGCATTATCGGAAATACAAGACAGCTGGGAAAAACATGGCTGGGCTTCCAGGGAAAAGATGTCGTTGCAACCATCGATCTTGGCCAGAAAACTGCGTTTTCAGAAATTTATTTTAATACCCTGGACAATAAAGGAAGCTGGATCCATCTTGCAAAATCTGCACAGATCTTTGTTTCCGATGACGGTAAGAATTTTGAAATAATCAAAGAAATAGGAAAAGACGAAATCCAAAGCTCAAAAGGAAAAATAAAGCTCAAGGTTGGAAATCAGAGCTCAAGATATATCAAACTTAAAATAGAAAATGCTGGAATTATTCCTGCTGGAAATCCCGGAGCAGATTCAAAAGCGTGGCTGTTTGTTGATGAAATTGGAGCAAATTAGCCCAAAGCCCAGATCTATATGAAATAATATCCGATGCTGTTTTGATACATCAATGATAACATTGATCCTGAAAAAAAATAAAAGGCCATAGTGTATATTCTATGGTCTTTTTCCTTTTCTGCTAGCGGGAAAATTGCTAATTTGGAGGGCAAATATATCTGAACATGCAAAGTAGACGAAACTTCATTAAAAAAACGGCTGCTGCTTCCCTGGCACTTGCTGTAAATCCACTGGACCTGATTGCCGGGGAACTTCCTGATAATCCGAAAACTGCTGGTAAACCTATTGTTCTTTCCACCTGGGATTTTGGGCTGAAAGCCAATGAAGAAGCCTGGACCATTTTGGGAAAAGGCGGAAAAGCCCTGGATGCCGTGGAAAAAGGAGTTCGTCTGGTAGAACTGGATCCCAATGAAAGAAGTGTCGGCTATGGCGGACGTCCGGACAGGGATGGCAGAGTGACCCTTGACGCCTGTATTATGGATGAAAACTATAATATTGGTTCGGTAGCCTGTTTAGAGTATGTTAAAAACCCTATTTCCGTGGCCAGAGCCGTTATGGAAAAAACTCCGCATGTTATGCTGGTTGGAGATGGGGCGCTGCAGTTTGCATTGTCGCAAGGTTTTAAAAAAGAAAACCTTCTCACCCCCGATTCCGAAAAAGAATGGAAAGAATGGCTGAAAACCAGCGAATACAAACCAGTTGCCAATATTGAAAACCATGATACTATTGGGATGATCGCTCTTGATGCACAGGGAAATCTTTCCGGTGCCTGTACCACCAGTGGAATGGCTTTTAAAATGCATGGCAGGGTAGGAGATTCTCCCATCATTGGGGCCGGCTTATTTGTAGACAATGAAGTGGGGGCCGCTACGGCTACAGGCCATGGCGAAGAAGTGATCCGTACAGTCGGGACACATCTGGTAGTTGAGTTGATGCGGCAGGGAAGAAATCCTCAACAGGCCTGTAAAGAAGCCGTTGAAAGAATTGTGAAAATTGCTCAAAGAAGAAATAAAAACCTGAAAGATATCCAGGTTGGTTTTATTGCCTTAAATAAAAAAGGAGAATATGGTTCTTACTGCATTCAGGATGGATTTAATTTTGCGGTCTATGACCAGAGAGGAAACCGTTTGGAAAAGCCAGAATTTGCATTAAAATAAAAGCTTTATTAAAATTCAAAAAGACATATCAAGGCTTTAACCAAAATTTAAAATATTAATAGGAATATGAAAAACCTAATCATTGTATCTTTATTTTTAATGGCAGCGTGTAAAGAGGAAAAGAAGAAAGAGGCTGTTATAAGGCAGGAATCTCTTCCCAAAGAAATTGTACCAGCTGAAAATAAGCCCAATGAATCTGAAGAAGCAAAAGAATGGCTCGAAAAAAGCATCAAAAATTACTTTAAAGAAGACCTGAGAAGTTTGGATAAAGAAATGCAGGAAATAACCACCAAAGAATATTACGAATATAAAACAGATGCAATGAATGTTGATATGGATGTTGACGGAAGCCTTACCTTAAAAGAATTCCAGGACAAATGGAAAGGTAAATTTGATACAGATAAAGCTGGAATAAATTCAGGATTCCTTATTTCCGGACAGGATTGGATTAATATTGAAGTTAGAAATTGTGACTTAAAGTCTTCGTCAGAAAACAGTTATGTTTTTCATGCAGTTTTAGCAGATGATGGTTTCAAAGCTAAATATTCTCGTCAAATAAAAGTCATAAAGTCAAAAGATAGATTTCTGATAGCGGATGTTATCGAAGAAGAGTAAAATTTAAATAAACAAAATGTCAAAAATAGAAATAGCATGTTTCAATCCCGAATCGGCAATGACTGCATTTGAAAACAGAGCCGACAGAATAGAATTATGTGACGGATTGAATGAAGGAGGAACAACGCCTGATTTTGAAACAACAAAAGCGCTAAGAGAAAAAATAAATATACCGATTTTTGTGATGATCAGGCCCAGAGGTGGCGATTTTACTTATTCAGATGCTGAATTTGAACAGATGAAAAAAGACCTGACACAGTTGAAATCTCTAAAAGTAGATGGTTTTGTTTTTGGTATTTTAAATGAAAATGATGAGGTCAATGTAGAACAAAACAGAATATTGATTGAAATGGCAGATCCACTTCCCTGTACTTTTCACCGTGCTTTTGACAGAGCAAAAAACCTTGAAGGTTCCCTGGAAAAAGTTATTGACTGCGGCTTTAAAACCATCCTCACCTCAGGTCAGAAGCCAAATGTTTCTGAAGGTAAAGAAAACCTGAAAAAACTGGTTGAGCTTTCCAATGGAAGAATAGAAATTCTGGTTGGAGGCGGACTTCGTTCAACCAATATTGAAGAGATCAGGCAATTTACAAATGCCGCTTATTTCCATTCCTCAGCAATTACAGACGGCGGGGCTTTTGCCAACCCAGATGAGGTCCTGAGTTTGAAAAATAGTTAAATTTTAGAAGTGATATGAATAGCGTTGTCATTCTGAACGAAACAAAATGGAGTGGAAGAATCTTAATAATTAATAACAGATTCCTTTGTTCCTCGAATGACAAAGTGAGTATTTAAAGCTTAAATTTATAAATTTTTAAACCAGTTTCTTAATGAATAGATCAATCCTTTTTGCTTTCCTTTTTATTCAGAGTATGGTGAATGCCCAGATAACAGAACGAAGCCTGACTTCCGAAAAATGGGAGTTCAAAAATATGCAGGAGCAAAACTGGCTGCCTGCAAAAATTCCGGGTACTGTTCATCTTGATCTGATGGATAATAAGATCATTCCCGATCCTTTTAAAGATGATAATGAGAAGAAAGTACAGTGGATAGAAAATGAAGACTGGGAATATAAAACCAGTTTTAAAATATCATCAAAAGAGCTGGTAAATGATCTTGCTGATCTTATTTTTAACGGACTTGATACCTTCTCAGAAATTTATCTGAATGGAAAACTGCTGAAAAAAACAGACAATATGTTCAGGAAATGGGAAATTTCTGTAAAAGAATTTCTGAAAGAAGGAGATAACGAACTGAAAATTAAATTCAGGTCGGCTGTGAAGGAAGGAAAAGAACTGGCTGGGAAAGTTCCGTTTACCATGCCGGAGTCACCCAGGAGTTTTGTAAGGAAAGCTCAGTATCAGTTTGGATGGGATTGGGGCCCGAGACTGGTTACTGCCGGAATCTGGAAAGATGTAGAACTGCATTTCTGGAATCTTGCTCAATTAAAAAATATAAAAATTGAGCAAAAAAGCCTGACAAAACAACAAGCAGAACTTAATATTCAAACAGAAATTTTTGCAGATAAAGAAGGTGAATACTCTATTTTAATTAATAATCACTCAAATAAATTTCAATTAAAAAAAGGTGGAAATAAGATCCAGATTCCTCTTAAAATTAGCAATCCAAAACTTTGGCAGCCCAATGGATGGGGCGATCCTAATTTATATGACATAAAAATTTCTCTGCAAAAAGATTCAAAAATCCTTTCTGAAAAAACCGAAAGAATTGGGCTAAGAACCATTGATTTAATTCAGGAGAAAGATCCAGCCGGAAAATCTTTCTATTTTAAAGTCAATGGAAAACCGTTATATGCAAAAGGAACCAATTGGATTCCTTCCGACAGCTTTTCACCCAGAATAACCAAAGAAAAATACCGGAAGCTCATCAAAGACGCCAAAAATGCCAATATGAATATGATCCGTGTCTGGGGTGGCGGCATCTATGAAGATGATGAATTCTACAAAGCCTGTGACGAAAACGGTATTTTGGTTTGGCAGGATTTCATGTTTGCAGGAAGCTTTTATCCTGCTGATGAAGATTTTTTAAATAACGTAAAAGAAGAGGTAAAAGATCAGATCAGCAGGCTTCAGAATCATCCTTCTATTGCTTTGTGGTGTGGAAATAATGAAATTGATGAAGCTATTGTCAACTGGGGCTATCAGAAACAATTCAAATACTCAAAAAATGATTCCCTTCAGGTTTGGAAAGACTATAAAAAGTTGTTTCATGAAGTGATTCCTCATACAATGAAAGAAATTCTTACTCCGGATAAAAATATCTATTGGCCGAGCTCACCGTCTATTGGATGGGGACATCAGGAAAGCCTTACAGAAGGAGATTCCCATTATTGGGGTGTTTGGTGGGGTGAGCAGCCGTTTGAGATTTATAATGAGAAAGTAGGAAGATTCATGTCAGAATATGGTTTTCAGGGAATGCCAAGCCTGGAAACTATGAAATCTATGTTTGCCGGAACTCCGGATCTCAGCCTTCAGAATCCGGTTGTTAAAGCCCATGAAAAAAATACCAGAGGCTGGGATATCATCACTGAATATATGAAAAGGGACTATAAAACCCCTGCAGATTTTGTGAAGTATACTTATATTTCCCAACTGCTTCAGGCCCGTGGAATGAGAATTGCCGTAGAAGCCCACCGCCGGGCAAAACCCTATAATATGGGGACATTATATTGGCAGCTCAATGACTGCTGGCCGGTTGTTTCCTGGTCGTCCATTGATTATTCAGGAAACTGGAAAGCTTTGCATTACCAGATGAAGAAAAGCTTTGAGCAACAGGTTATTTTGGTTGACGAAAAAGAAGGTTTTTTAAGCTTTTATGCGGTTAATGACGGAATGGAACATTTCAATGATGTTAAATTAGAAATTAAGGCAATAAATTTTGATGGTAAAGTTTTAAAAGAAACAGTGGCAGATTCAAAAGGGAAAGTATTAGAGACTATTCTAAGATTTGAACCTCTTGAAATTAAAAAAATAATTCCTGAAACGGACAGAAATAAAACCTTTTTGCAGTTTACATTAAAAGATAATAATGGGAAAGCTATTGCTGTCAATCACTATTTCTTTTCCAAACCTAAAGATCTGCAGTTGACAAAACCTGCTATTAAGATTAAGAGAATCACAGCAGATGAGATCGGAATTTCTACAGATGTTCTGGCAAAAGATGTTTATCTGATAGGCGATACCCATTTCAGTGATAACTTCTTTGATCTCTTTCCCGGTACATTAAAAAAGATAAAACTTTCAAAACCTTTGGAAAATATCGAAGTGTTAAGCCTTTGGGATACTTTGCAGGATTAAGTATCAAAACACAACAAAACCTGTTTAATCAGCGAGGGCTTAAAAAATATTTTTTTGAGGTCATAACTAAAAAATCAACCGTAACTTTGTATTATATTTTTTAAATATGATGGTAAATTTTGTTCTGATTGCAGTGTGCATTATTACCGGAATGGTATTCAAAGCAACAAAATCTATCCATCCCGATGCTCACAAAGGCATTAATACCTGGATTCTGTGCCTTGCCCTGCCCGCAGTTTCTTTTAAATACCTGCCAAAAATTAAATGGACAACAGAAATGCTATTCCCCATTGTGGCTACCTTACTTGTTTCTGTTTTCTGTTTCTTCTTTATGATGTTTTACAGTAAAAGTAAGGGCTATTCAAGGCGGTCCAGAAGCACACTGGAACTGACAAGCGGTTACAGCAATACATCCTTTATCGGTTTCCCTCTCATTAGTGCATTTTATGGCGAAAGTCTTTTAAGTATTGCCATTATTTGTGACCAGACCATGTTTTTTGCCCTTTCCACATTAGGAATCATTGCGGCAGTGAAAGGAGGAAGCAGGTCCAGAAAGGTAAGTGCAAAATTTATTTTAAAGAGGCTGATTACCTTTCCGCCATTGATAGGGTGTGTTGCAGCATTGATATTATCTCAGTTTATTGATTTTACATTAGCAGAACCTTTTTTTGATAAACTTGCAGCAACCATAAGTCCATTAGCATTATTTTCAGTCGGACTTCAGCTGAAATTCAATGGATGGAAAAAACTTATCCCTCAGATGTCTGTTTCTATGCTCTATAAACTGATCTTGGCCCCGGCTATTGTTCTTGGTCTGGCCATGCTCTTCAATATAAAAGGAGATGTGGCAAAGATCACTGTATTTGAAGCTGCAATGCCTACTGTTGTTACCTCAAGTATTATTGCAGAACAGTTCAGGTTAAATACCAAGCTTACCAATCTTATTATTGGTTTCAGTATTATTGTTGGGTTTCTTACTTCGGCAGTTTGGTATCATGTCATAGAATTACTTTTCTAAAAATATTTTCTAATATAAGCTGAGAATGATCTCAGAGATTGAACAGATCAAAAATAACACAAACATCTGCCAGATCTGCTCATCTGCGAGAGTTAAAAGAGCAATCTATATAGAGATGCTTCTCCGTAATGACGTTGGCGTATCTCAACAAAAAATTGCAGTTCTCTAAAGAAAAATCTAATTTTACACTTTAAAAATTTCCCTTGCAGTACGCCCAAATCGTTTTACCACTTAATTTAAAAGGATCTTTCACCTACAAAGTTCCTGAAGAACTGATGTCTGTAATTCAGCAGGGAATGCGTGTGCTGGTACCGTTTGGAGGAAAGAAAATTTATACCGGGATCGTTTTTGAACTTCATGATAACGCACCGGAGAATTTTGTGGCGAAAGAAGTGATCAGTATTTTGGATGATAAACCCATCCTTCCCGAAGAGCAGATCAACTTCTGGAACTGGCTTTCAGCATATTATTTGTGCGGGCTTGGAGAGATTTACCGTTTTGCATTTCCATCTTCTTTGAAACTGGAAAGCGAAACCTATTTAAAATTAAAACCTAATATAACAGTTGATTTTGAAAATCTGGATGTGAATGAAATGTACCTTATCCAGGCATTGGAAGTACGCCAGCTCATCAACCTTACGGATATTGAAGCATTTATCCCTAAAAAAGATATCATCAAAACAATTAATTCCCTGATCGATCTGCAGTATATTGAAATTGATGAAAAAATTGCAGAAAAATATAAAGCTAAAGAAGTAGCCTATGTAAGGATCGATGATGCGGTTTTAAACAACCAGAATCTCACGGATATTCTTTTAAAACTGAATAAAGCTCCTAAGCAGAAAGATCTTTTTCTGGCTATTTTGGAAAAGCAAACCGAGCATCCGGAAGTTGCAATTAAAAAATCTGAACTTTTCGAAGATGGATATTTTGGAAGCTCCCATTTTAAGTCCCTTGCGGATAAGGGTCTTGTTGAAGAATATTACATGCAGAAAGACAGGCTCGAAAGTTATGAAGGTGAAATTGAAGAGCTTGAAGAACTTTCCGAACAGCAGAAGGAAGCCAAAACTGAAATTGATGAAGCCTTTAAGGAGGGGAAAAATGTATTGCTGCACGGTGTTACTTCCTCAGGAAAAACCCATATTTATTTAGAGAAAATTGAAGAATGCATTCAGGAAGGGAAAAATGTTCTGTTCCTGCTTCCCGAGATTTCTCTGACCAAGCAGATCACTCAGAGATTAGAAAAAAAATACGGAAGACAGCTCGGTTTCTATCATCAGAAATTAACGGATTTTGAACGGGTTGAAGTCTGGAGAAGAATCAAGCAGAACGATATTAAAATACTCATTGGAACACGTAATGCCCTGTTCCTGCCGTTTCAGGATCTTGGACTTATCATAGTAGATGAGGAGCATGATTCCGCATACAGGCCGAGAGAAGCTTCCCCTTATTTCAATGCAAAAGATGCTGCGCTGGTTTTAGGTAATTCTTATGGAGCCGGTGTAATTCTGGGTTCGGCAACACCTTCTGTAGAAAGCTATTATAACGCCAGAAAAGATAAAATAAAATATATTTTCCTGAATGAAAGATTCGGGAATGTGAACCTGCCGGAATATGAGCTCATCAACTTTAAGGAAGCCCAGGAATCTAAAAAAGTTTCCGGGAACTTTTCTTTACATTTAATTGATGAGATCAAGAAAACACTGGACGAAAAAAATCAGGCCATTGTGCTTCACAACCGTCGTGGTTATGCCAATGTGATTGAATGCGAAACCTGTGGCTATGTGAATTACTGCTCAAACTGTGATGTCGTAATGACCTACCATAAGGCAGCCAACGAAATGAAATGCCATTACTGCGGACAGAGAGCCTCAAAGCCGAGAACCTGCCCGAAATGCCATTCAGAAAACCTCAATGAAAGAGGAGTAGGAGTAGAACAGATTCATGAGGAAGTATCCAAAATGTTTCCTGACAATGAAGTAGACAGAATGGATGTGGATTCTATGCGTAAAAAGTTTGCATATGAAAAGCTGTACGAAAAAATAGAAGAAGGTGAAACAGATATTATTGTGGGAACCCAGATGATATCAAAAGGACTCGATTTTGATCATATTGAGCTTGTGGCTATTCCTAAAGCAGATTCCCTGCTGTATGTCCAGGATTTCAGGGCTGAGGAAAGAGCTTACCAACTGATCACCCAGGTTTCAGGAAGAGCCGGAAGAGTTTCGGGGAAAGGAAAAATTTTAATCCAGACCTATAATCCCGATCATTCTGTTTTCCAGTTGATCAAGATGAATAATCCGGCAAAGATCTATAAATATATCCTAACTGAACGCCAAAAATTCCACTATCCGCCGTTCACGAAACTGATTATGATCGAGCTGAAACACAGAAAAGAAGACAAAGTGAACAGAGCCTCTCAGTTTTTGGGATCTATTTTAAGAAAATACCTTCCCGAAGAATGTGTTTTGGGACCCGAAAGAGCACAGATTGCAAGGCTTAATAATTTATATCAGTTCCAAATTATGCTTAAACTTCCACGCGGGAAAAAGTATGATGAATTCAAAAAAATGGTTTTACTAAGTTTGAATGAATTTGATGAAATCACTGCTTATCAAAGTATTAAAAAAGATGTTTTTGTAGATTTTTAACAATTTTTAACAAACTTTACACTCTTTTATAGGATCCCTGTAACCCTTTTTATCACAATAATTTCTACTTTTGGTCGTTGATTAAGTGTTTGGCCCTTTAACCGGATGATTTAACTTATCATTTTTTAAAGTGTCAAACCATAGAACCAAAAAAAGATAGATGGTAAATTACAGAAAATATATTTCAGGCATGGCGGTATTGGCTTCTGGGTTTTTCCTTGCTCAATCTACCGTTTCTACAGTTCTTTACTCTCAGGCATACGATAATCAAAAGAATACTTTGAATCTTCCTTCTCCGGTTACCTCAATAGCCGAGAAAACGATTCTGTCGGCCAAAGAGCTTGTAGATATTAATGTAAACACAATGATGACGGATCCTGTGCTGAAAAATGCCAACTGGGGATTCGTAGTGTATGACCCTAAAACGAAGAAGGTAATTTCTTCATACAATGAAAATACTCCTTTAGTTCCGGCTTCTACTACAAAACTGCTTACCACGGAAACAGCATTGAGCCTTTTAGGCGAAAACTACCGTTGGATGACGCAGTTGGAATATTCGGGGATTATTGATGAAAATGGAGTTCTAAACGGAAATCTGTATCTTATAGGCAGCGGCGATCCTTCTTTAGGAACCAATAAAGCTGGTGCATGGTCTTACAGGGATATTATTTCAGACTTCATAGGCGGACTTTCCCGCGAAGGGATCAGAAAGGTAAACGGTGATATTATCATCCAGACAGCGCTTTTCAAAGGCAATATTACAAGGCTTCCGGAAAATGTTGTATGGCTTGAAAACAATAATTATTACTTACCTGTAGGAACTACCCGCGAGATTAATCCTGCTAACGAAAAGCTGATCATGAAAAAATCAGGATTGGTGTCTGACAAAAAGTATTTCTATATGTCTCCTTATGCGAATCAGATGGTATATGCAGATAAATATGAAGGAGATGGTATTTTAACGACAAAACTTCCCGATGCTCCGGCTTATCTTGCCAATACTTTCAGAACTACACTCGTAAAGAGCGGAATTGGCATTAGCGGAAAAGTAACCCCTAGAATGACGGATGCAGTTCCGGAAAGCAGAAAACTGGTTTCGGCCTATAAATCTCCTACATTAGGTGATATTGTATTCTATACGAACCAGCACAGCGATAACTCTCTGGCAGAAGCTTTACTGAAAACAGTAGGCTTCCAGAAAATGGGTGACCAGACCTCGGAGTCCGGGAGAATGGTAGTAACAAACCACCTGAAAGAGGAAAGTTTTGATATGATGGGACTGAATTACATGGATGGAAGCGGACTTTCAAGAAGCAATAATGTAACGCCGATTTCTCAGGTGAAGTTTTTAACATCTTTAATGGATGAGAAATATTACAAAACCTATTTCACTTCACTCCCGGTAGGCGGACAGTCCGGAACACTGAAAAGAATGTTCATCGGTACCGGAAACGGGCAGGTTTTTGCAAAAACAGGGACTTTGAATAAAGTAAAAACATTAGCCGGCTACCTGAAAACCAATTCTGGGAAAACGTTAGTGTTTTCTTTAATGGTAAACAATTATTCAGGATCTATAGATATGGTAAAGAAAAGAATGGAAAAGATTCTTGAGCCGGCTCTCGATCTTTAAGGATATTATTTTAATAATCTAAAAACCTTTTAATCAATGATTAGAAGGTTTTTTTTATCTTTGGTTAATATCTAATATTCTGAGTATGAGAAAATTTTATCTTCTAATTCTGGGGTTTCTGGTTTCCCAGCTGTTCTGTGGCCAGGATCAAAATATCGAAATGAAAGGGCTCATCGCAAAAGAAATGAATGCTTTTGCAAAGAAAATGACCGCCTACAATATTAATCCCAACACTTTAAATTATGACCTTCAGTATCAGAGAATGAATGTCACTTTAGATCCTGCAGTATACAATATTTCAGGTTCTGTGACCTCTCATTTCAAACCTAATCAGAATATGAGCAGTATTTATTTTGACCTGTCGGATATCCTGGTCGTTTCTCAGGTGCAGTATCATGGAAGCAATCTTGCTTTCCAACAGCTGCCGACAAAAGAAGTGAAAATAGATTTTCCGGCTTCAATTCCGGCAAATACCCTTGATTCGTTAACGATTCATTATTCCGGTGCTCCTTCTGCTACACAGAACGCTTTTACAACGACTACACAGGGCGGAACACCTATTGTCTGTACATTAAGTGAGCCTTATGGTGCGCAGGATTGGTTTCCAACAAAACAAAGCCTTAATGATAAGATCGAAAAATTTGATTTCAAAATTACCACACCTTCACAGTATAACGTTGCAGCCAATGGAAAACTGATGTCTGAAACAGTCCTTCCGGGAAGTCAGAAACTTACTTTCTGGCGAACAGCTTATCCCACATCGGCGTACCTGATTGCCCTTTCCATTACCAATTTCGTTAAACTGAATGACACCATGGGAAATCCGCCGTTTCCTTTCGTAAATTATGTTTATCCGTCTACCAATGCGAATCCGACAAGTATGTCTAATATTGAGTGGACAAAAACGATCATGAATACTTTCGAAACCTATTTCGGGCCTTATCCTTTCCGTAATGAAAAATACGGACATATGGAGTTTACCTATGGAGGAGGAATGGAACACCAGACCATGTCGTCCATGGGAAGCTGGAGCAAAGGGCTTATTGCCCACGAGCTTGCCCATCAGTGGTTTGGAGATAAGGTGACTTGTGGTGCCTGGAATGATATCTGGCTGAATGAAGGGTTTGCTACTTTTGGAGCTATTCTTGCGAATGAAAAACTATTGATGACCAATGCTGAGTTCAAGAACTTTCTGCTGGGTGAGATTAACAATATTACTTCTGCTCCCGGTGGTTCTACTTACGTTCCGGATTCCGGACTTTCCAGTGTAAGCAGAATATTCAGTAACAGGCTCAGTTATACAAAAGGAGCTTATATTTTAAGAATGATCAAATGGATCCTTGGTGATACAGCTTTTTACCAGGCGATAAGAGAATATCATGCAAGACCGGCTTTAGCTTATAATTATGTGAGAACTGCAGATTTTAATGCATCATTGCTACAGTCTACAGGAAAAGATTTTACAGGATTTTTTAATGACTGGTTGTATGGTGAAGGTTATCCGACCTATACGACAAAATGGAAACAGACCGGAAATCAGATTCTTTTTAAAGTTTCCCAAACCCAAAGCAGCCCTTCAGTAAGCTATTTTGAAATGCCGTTACCAATCAAAGTCAACGGAACCGGCGGACAGACTGCTTATTTTGTGCTGAATCATACTTCTGATAATCAGTATTTCCTTGAAACAATTTCTTTCCCTGTGGCCAGTGTTGAATTTAATTATGAATACCAGATTCTGGAGAAAAACTCTACGGTGGTTCAGGACAATACATTAAGTGTATCATCCGTAGAGAAAGAAGATTTTGCGCTCTATCCAAATCCTGCGAAAAATGAGCTGTATATAAAAGGAATTGATAAGGCTGTTGGGTATTCCATTCATTCTATGGATGGGAAACTGATCAGAAAAGATGTATATCAGCCAGGAAAAGCAGTTAGAATCTCAGAACTGGTTCCGGGATCCTATATTTTTACTATTAATGAAAAAAATATCAAGTTTTTAAAGCAATAGCATCATTCTTCTGTTACTGACGGAAATGAATCTGAGCTTACAGAAAATTTTTTAAATGTCCGATAAACCTTCAGCAATGAAGGTTTTATCTTTTATACTTGAAACAATTTAAAAGATTGGATAAAAGATATACAGAGGACGTTCAGCGGATAATATTATGTATATAAATTCCATTGTTACATATTTTAATGGTTAAATGATACTGAAGACTTTCAGATTAGAAAGGTTTTTTGTTTTCTGGACGCTGTTGCTGCTCTTTTTCGGGCAATTTTTACTTTGTATTGGAACCATTTTTCATTAAAGAGCTTTCGCATGATATTGTCAAAATTTCTTGTTATGACCATATTTTTGAACCCGCGCCATTTTTCCAGAAGACTGGACGGGAGGGCTCTTACAGAAACAGAATAGCCTTCAGTTTCATATTGTATATAATGCCACCAGCCGGAAGGAATATAGAGCGTCTCACCAGGTTCTAATACAGCTTCATAGCCGTCCAGGTAGAGCAGAGCCGGAAATTCTCTGTAGTCCGGATCTTTAATATTCGGTAAGCTGTGAAAGTTATAAGGCAGTTTGTACATGAGATCTGACTGCTCCCATGGAAAAAGCCATATCCTTTTGATCCCATGAAACTGGGTAATAAAAACATGGGACATATCTATGTCAATATGATTTCTGGTAACAGAACCTTCACCCCCGAAGAACATAAAAGGAAGCCATTTCAATATTTTCCCGTTTGTAACATCATTATAATGAATGTCATCCTTAAGTTCCGGCCTGATAGAAAGCAGATTAAATAAAAATAATCTGTGTTCTGTAGGGGCGCTGCTGATCAGATCAAGATATTCAGCAAATGTAGTCTGACCGATTGGGCTGCTTGCCACTTTATCCAGAGATTCCAGCTCGCTTCCATAAATATTGACTTTGTGGTCGCCGGCTATTTCCTTGAAGTATTCATAGCTCCATTTCCTGAAAGCAGGACTTTTAGGATCAATAAAATCCTCCATAATAACAGGGAAACGGGACTTCATGTGATTGTTTATAAAGCTGCCGGAACGTATTTTCTTTACTTTTTGTATTGGAGTCAATCTCATATTCCTCAATTTGTAGACAAATATAATTATTATCCTACTAAATTAGTAGACTAATTATGTTAAAACTGAAAATGAATCCTATTTTTAGAATTAAACTTATAAAAGCTGATATTTAACGCCTTTTTATTAAATTAGCACATCTAAAAAATTACTAAAAATGATCTCTGAAAAATATCTTCAGCATTTACAGAACGAGCTGCAAAACATTGAAAATGATGGTCTTTATAAAAGAGAAAGAATCATCACTTCACAGCAGAGTGCAGAAATTGAAGCCAACGGAAAGAAGCTTTTAAACTTCTGTGCGAATAACTACCTGGGTTTATCAAACAATCCGGAAGTAATGAAAGCTTCCCAGGACATGATAGAATCTCACGGTTATGGAATGTCTTCTGTACGTTTTATCTGCGGAACACAGGATATCCACAAACAGCTGGAGAAGAAAATTGCAGACTTCTTAGGGCTTGAAGATACTATTCTGTATGCAGCATGCTTTGATGCGAACGGTGGTGTTTTTGAACCATTGTTTACTGAAGAAGATGCTATTATTTCGGATGAACTGAACCATGCATCAATCATTGATGGGGTACGCCTTTGTAAATCGGCAAGATACCGTTATAAAAACAATAATATGGCTGATCTGGAAGCACAGTTGATCGCTGCTTCCGAAAAAGAGCACCGTTTTAAAATCATCGTTACAGACGGAGTTTTCTCTATGGACGGTATTGTAGCAGACCTGAAAGGAGTATGTGATCTTGCTGATAAATACAACGCATTGGTAATGGTTGATGATTCCCATGCTACAGGTTTCATCGGGAAAACCGGCCGCGGAACTCATGAAGCCAATGAAGTGATGGGAAGAGTAGACATTATTACTTCTACCCTGGGGAAAGCTTTGGGAGGAGCTCTTGGAGGATTTACTTCCGGTAAAAAAGAGATCATCGATATGCTGAGACAACGTTCACGTCCATATTTATTTTCGAATTCATTAGCGCCTGGTATTGTAGGAGCTGCACTGAAAGTTTTGGATATGATCTCTGAAGATACTTCACTTCGTGATCAGGTAATGGAAAACGCAGAATATTTCAGAAAAGAGATGGTTACCAAAGGATTTGATATTCCGGAAGGTGATGCTGCAATTGTCCCGGTTATGCTATACGATGCGCCTCTTGCCCAGAAAATGGCTGAAAAGCTGATGGACGAAGGCATCTACGTAATCGGTTTCTTCTATCCTGTGGTTCCGAAAGGAAAAGCAAGAATCAGGGTACAGCTTTCTGCTGCCCACACAAGAGCACATCTTGATAAAGCGATTGCTGCTTTTGAAAAAGTAGGAAAGGAGCTTGGTGTTATTTCTTAACTAAAAAATTCAGGATATAGATGCTTCGGCTTTGCTTAGCATGACAATGTTCATTATTACGTTTGATTTTAGATTAAAATTAAAACAGTTAGTATAAGCCATGTCATGCTGGGTGAAGCCGAGGCATTTTTATTAATATTTCTATCAAATATTTTTGTTATTAACATTATATTTGCCATTATTTTAAAAAATGCTTTATACCATAATCAAAGCACTGCATATTATCTTCATGGTAAGCTATTTTGCGGGAATTTTTTATCTCGTAAGAATTTTTGTTTACTATAAGGATACGGATGAGTTTGCTGAAGAGAAAAAGAAGATCCTGAGAGAACAGTACACATTCATGGCCAGAAGGCTGTGGAATATCATCACCGTTCCGGCAGGTATTATTATGGCAGTCTGTGGAATTGTCATGATCTTTCTGAATACCGGGCTGATGAAAATGCCTTGGTTTCATTTGAAACTGACCTTCCTGATCGGTCTTGCCGCTTATCATTACTGGTGCTGGAAAAAAGTACTGAAACTGAAAGAACTGAACGGAGAGACTATGGAAACCCCTAATATCAAGCTGAGACAGGCCAATGAAATTGCAACGTTCATTCTGTTCCTGGTGGTGTTTACAGTAATCCTGAAATCTTCAGTTATTGAGTACTGGTGGCAATTAATTGCAGGATTTTTCGTTCTTGTATTTCTGATCATGATGACCGTTAAACTCGTTAATAAGAATAAAAAAAACAAATAATTGTTTAAGCAGAATGTATGAATGAATACATTTTAGCTTTTACATTTTACAAAAAAACTATGATTGCAATTTTAAAGAAGGAACTTTGGAGTTACTTTGGAAACTGGAGCGCATGGGTGATCATCGCTGCATTCAGTCTCATAACCGCTCTTTTCCTGTTTTTCTTCGAGAATGATTCTAATATTTTTGACATCGGGATGGCCTCCCTGCAGAGCTATTTTGTACTGGTTCCATGGCTGCTGATGTTTATTATTCCTGCACTTTCTATGAAAACCTTTGCAGAAGAGCAGCAGACGGGAACGCTGAACTGGCTGTTTTCCCAGCCATTAAAAGTTTCAGACCTGGTCGCAGGAAAATTCCTTTCGGTGTGGATTGTTGGAGTTTTATGTCTTATTCCGTCACTGATTTATCTTTATACCGTATACGTTTTAGGGGTTCCGGCAGGAAATATTGACCTTGGAATGACTTTCGGAAGCTATATTGGATTAATCGTTTTAATTGCCGCTTTCTCTGGAGTCGGAATTCTTGCTTCTTCACTTTCTCAGAACCAGATCATGGCCTATCTCTTAGGAGTTTTTATGTGCTTTATCATGTATTTCGGAATAGAACAGCTTGCAAGCTATAAACTGTTGGGCGGTGCAGATTTCATCCTTCAGAATATAGGATTTTATCAGCATTTTCTTGGTTTTACCAGAGGCCTTATTGATCTTAAAGATGTGGCTTATTTTATTCTGATCATTGGTGCTACGTTATTATTGTCCAACCATTTTATCACTAAAAAGAAGTAGCATTATGAAGAAGTTCAATATTAAATCTCCGTTAGGAATTTTCTTAATTGCAGTGGTCCCTTTGGTTATCCTGCTTACGTATTCAGGAATCAGATTAGATTTAACCAAAGAAAAAAGATATACACTTTCAGATAATACGGTAAAGGTGCTGGAATCGGTGAAAAAGCCGCTTATGGTAGATGTTTATCTTGAGGGTGATTTTCCGGCAAGCTTTAAACAGCTTCAGAGCGAGACCAGATTTATGCTGGAAGAGTTCAGAAAGATCAATCCGAAGATCGATTTCAGATTTATTGATCCTATTAAAACAAAAATGTCCCAGGATACGCTGATGGCGATGGGAATGCAGCCTTCTGTCCTTCCGGATGTTAAAGACGGAAAGATTTCCCAGATTACCCTTTTTCCTTATGCTGTCATAAAATATGATAAAAGGGGAGTTTCTATTCCGCTGGTTGTACAGCAGGCTGGAATAGATGCTGATCAGCAGCTGACAAGATCTATAGAAGGTCTGGAATACAGCCTTGTTTCCAATATCAAGAATATTGCAGCCAATAAGAGAAAAAAGGTAGGAATTCTTGTGAATCATGACGAGCTAGGGCCTGAAGAGTTCCATGGCTTTATGCAGCTGGCACTGGAAAATTACGATGCAGGACCGGTTATACCCAAGAACCAGACAGAACTTACCCAGGAAGATCTTCCTTTGCTGAAACAGATGAGTGCCCTGGTCATTGCAAAACCGAGAAAAGCATTTACAGATAATGAAAAAGTGATCCTTGACCAGTTCATTATGAATGGAGGTAAAACGCTTTGGATGATCGATGCCGTAAATGCTGAAATGGATACGCTGCCAAGGTCTCAAAAGGTAATGCCTTTCCCAGTGGATATCAATATGACGGATTTCTTTTTCAATTACGGAATCAGGATCAATCCTGCGCTGGTGAAGGATGTAAAGAAATTTGCACTTCTGAAGCTGGTTACGGGCGAAGTAGGAGGGAACCCTCAGTATACAAGCCTGCCGTGGCCTTATTTTCCATTGGGAATTGCTGAGAACGATAATCCGATCACGAAAAATATCAATCCGGTAAAGTTTGAATTTCCAACTTCCATTGATACTTTGGGAGGAAGAAAAAATATTAAGACAAAAGTGCTTTTTGAATCTAGCGAAAGAACGCTACTGAAGCAGGTTCCCAACTATGTGGACCTGAAAGAAATTGCCAGTGTAGACAGTCTGGGTCAGATGGAAAAACCAAGCACCCCGAAAATCTTTGCCGTTGCACTGGAAGGGAAGTTTAATTCTGCTTATGCCTCAAGAATTGAAAGGAAAGGTTATCCCGGATTTAAAAGTCAGAGCCCTGAAAACAAAATGATCATCATCGCGGACGGAGACGTAGGAAGAAATAAAATGCACAAAGGCGAGCCGCTTCCGATGGGAATTGACCGTCTCACCAATCAAGAGTTTGGAAACGAACAGTTTCTTAGAAATGCGCTCGATTATCTTTTGGATGATAGTAATCTGATGGCTCTCCGAAATAGAAACATTGAAGAAAGGCTTCTGGACCGAAACCGTATCACGGAAGAAAAAACAAACTGGCAGTGGCTGAATTTATTACTGCCTTTGGTGGTGATTGGCCTGTTGGGAGGCCTGTTCTTTTGGCTGAGGAAGAGGAAGTTTGGGTAATATAAAAAAGAGAGACTGGGAGGTTTCTCTTTTTTATTATGAATCTTCTAATTAGTAGTGTTTATCCTTTCAAAACTGTGAGAATATGTTCCCACTTCAGCGGTTTCACATAGTCCAGAGCGGTTTTTCGATTATTAGATTTACATTTTTATCTGCTCCGGCCTCCAGATTACTTTAGATCCTGGCCATGTTTATTTTGAGTAAGCATGAAATATAAGAAACGTTTAATTTTTATTGAAATAGAATTCTCTTATTACTCTTGCTCTACAGTCTCAGGAAGCAGCCTGGCGGTCTTGTAGTAGCTTATATCAGTTGGAATTTTACTTTGTAGATCCTTAAAAGTGGAATATTCATAGTGTTCCCATTCCAGATCATTATCAGGGTTGGGTGTTTTATCGATAGCAAGTTCAAGTTTTCCGTCTTCTTGATAACTGAACTCTATAGCAGCATATTTTTCGCCATTTTCATCAGAAGTGTACCAGCATTTTGTTGTTCTTTCCGGGATAGGTTCCAGTGTTTCAGAGTTCAGGATCTGGGAACATATAAAATTTTCAGGATCATCATGATAAAAAACCGTTTTTGATATCAGAGGCTTTTCATCTACGGTTAATGAGTATATTTTGTTGGTGGCAATAATGAAGTCTCCGGCAGATTCCTTCTTTTCAATATCGAAAAGATCAGATTTCTCCTTCAGATAATTGATAATCTGCTCTTCATCCTCATCGTGGCTCATAAAATAATTAATATTGTATATTTCATCTTCAGCGAGAAACTCGATTTCTTTCAGTGCTTCGGAATCTTTTTCATAATAATATAAATGATAATCGTCCAGTTTCTCTGCTTTTGCTTTTGAAATCACTTCTCCAAAAATGTTTTTATATACTTTTTTCATGGTTAGTAGTTAATGTATGTTGTGTTATCAGTGTATTGATTTCTTTCCTTAGTGTAGATTTATGATACTTTTATGTTGATAATAAAGAATTTGATGCATTTTTTATACAGATTATAGTACTGCATTTTCAGGGCCATTTTTTATATTTTGTAATATTTCTATAATTACGGCAGAAATTCCTTATTTACATGTCAGGAAGGCACAAGGAAGCAGTCAGAATGACATTGCTTATTTTTAAGATTTTGGTAAGATATAAAATGTCCATACCATCTGAATTTTTTTTCAAAGCATGCGGACTGTCTTTGAGCTTAAAATTCTCATCTCTGTATTCTGTTTTCATGGATTAGTTTTTGTAAGTGCAAATATATTTAAAATCAAAGAATTACAGAATTATATCTGGGCTTTTATAATAAGAATTTTTTGTTAAGAAATTGCCGACGGCAGATTGGTTTCAGAAGCAAAAATTTATTAAGCTATAGCAAATATTCTTGTCCGTAAAATTTAAAACTATCCATGTGAGGATATTTAATATGGTTGTTCAGTCTGAGCTTAAACATCCTTTATAAAATCTTCATATTCATAGTAAAACCTCTCAAAACCATCCATTTTCTCCCGGAAAAATTCGAAAGTTTCCTGCCATGAATTTTTATTGAATATGGAAACATGATGTTTTTCAACCCAGATCCTGCTGATTACTTTTCCGTTATCAAGGGTAAAATGCTCTTCCTTTTGGAAATCGCCTATAAAATCTTTCAGAATGTCTTCCAAAGACCATATCTTTTCATAATAAGCATTCCGGAAGATCTCATCTTTCATTTCTATATCCAATGAGACTGCTGCTTTTTTATTGTCAGCATAAAATTTAAATGACAGATCCTTGATCTTGGTATCATACAGGATCCATTTTCTCGGAAAAGACTTTCCAAAAGCCGTCCAAAATTCTTTTTTTAGCTGCTGTGCTTCTTGTTTACTGAACATATGAGCAAACTTAAGAATTTAATAGGAAAAGGGCAAAGTATAGGGTAGGCAAAGAGATCAGGAAGAGTTAAAATCTTTACTCTTTTGTGATGTATTCTTTTTTCAGATCATTATTTCTCCATTTATCTAATTCAAACTATTTTCTTATTTTTGCTGTAATGCTTTCAAAAAAATCCCAATATGCTTTTAAAGCGCTTTCATACCTTGTAGAAAAAAGGAATGATGGCCCGGTCCTTATTTCCGAAATTGCGGAACATAAGAAGATTCCTTTGAAGTTTTTAGAAAATATTCTGCTGGAACTGAAAAAAGCAGATATCCTTGACAGTAAAAAAGGAAAAGGAGGAGGGTACTTTTTAAAAGGAAATCCTGAAAATGTAAAACTGGCAAGAATCATCCGTCTCGTAAACGGCCCTATTGCCATGTTGCCTTGTGTCAGCTTAAATTTCTATGAAAAATGTGAGGACTGCAATGAAGATCATTGCGGACTGCATGATGTGCTCATAGAAGTCCGTGATGCCTCTCTAAATATTCTTGAGAAAAAAACTTTGATGGATCTGGTTGACTAACCCGATCCTTTTTTTGAATAATTAGTCTACTTTTTTGGTAGGGTAATATTTTTATTTGATATTTGCAATACTCCAAATGAAACGGTAGACCTGGAGCTATAATGATATTGTAATATGATAATTTCAAGAAAAATCCAGATAAGACTCAATGTATTCTTTATCACGGCCGCGGTATTGCTGATTGCTGTTTTATCCATGTATGAAATGGGCTATCTGGATGAGCTGCTGAATATTCTTGCCAAAGACAATTATATTTTTTACTGGATGATGCTGGTTGGCGTTTTCGCAGAGATTGTAGCCGGATCCATGGGCATGGGCTATGGAGTGATCTGCACAACAACGCTTTTATTCCTGAATATTCCCCCTCATATTGTAAGCGCCAGTATTCATTCTGCTGAAAGCTTTACTACAGCTGCAGGAAGTTTAAGTCATATAAAACTTAAAAATGTAAGTAAGGGTCTGGTTAAAAAACTTGCTGTTCCTGCAGTTATAGGAGCTATTATTGGGGCGGTAAGTTTGACCTATTTAGGAGAATATTATGCCAAGATCACAAAAACGCTTATCGCTTTCTACACGCTTTATCTGGGAATTCAGATTCTGTCCAATGCTTTTAAAAATAAGCAGAACAAGGCAATGAAAAGAAAAACCAATCTTACAAGACTTGGCGTGATCGGAGGTTTTATAGACTCGTTTGCAGGAGGCGGCTGGGGGCCACTGGTTACCGGGACCCTTATTAAAAACGCTTTCACTCCCAGGTTTGCAGTCGGCAGTTCTACGGTTGCCAAATTTATCCTGACCATCACCGCTGCTGTGACCTTCTTTTTTACTCTTGGGATCCAGCATTGGAATATTATTCTTGGTCTTTTGATAGGAGGGATCATTACTGCTCCTTTTTCTGCCATGCTTACAGCAAAACTTCCTGTTAAAAAAATGTTCATTGTTATAGGAACCCTTGTAATTGTGATGAGTTTCATAACTATTTATAAATCAGTTTTCAAGTAAAATTTATGGGCTTTATAAAAAAATAAATGCATCGAAAACATTTTTAGCTTTGAAAATATTCTACTTTTACACCTTAAATAATAGAACATGAATTTGCATATAGTAGCACTTTTTAAGTTTAACGAAAACTATCTGATGGATGCTGTGGAACTGTTTCAGAACCTTGTAAAAGAGACCAGAAAAGAGGAAGGATGCCTTCAGTATGATCTTATTGAAGATAAAGACAACAAAGGAACTTTCTTTCTGATTGAGTTGTGGGAAAGTGTTGAGCACCATAACAGGCACAACGGGCAGGATCATCTTCTGGATTTCCGTAAAGATGCCTCAAAAATTATGGAAAGCTCTGCAGAAATTTATAAAGGGTTTAAAATTTATTGATTTAAGACATTTAAAAATTCAGAGATTTCAAAAAAGAATATAAAAGTCGGTTTCAGAATATTGAAACCGACTTTTGATTAGAAAAAATAGAAAGTATTAAAATTTTGAGTTTACTTTACAATAAGTTTTTTCGTTTCCGTACTGCCTCCAAAATTGATTTTTACTAAATAATTTCCTGCAGTAAGATGTGATAAGTTCAGGTCATGCTTGTAAAAGCCTGTCTGGTTGGTCAGTTCAGCAGTGTGTACTTTTTTCCCTGTTAGGTCATAAATCTCGACGCTTCCCTTGTTGTTGGCTTTTTCCTTTACATCAAAAAGTACAGTCACTTTTTTGTCCGCTGTTGTGGGGTTTGGATAGATCCCAAAAGATGCTTTTTTGCTCACTTCCGTTATTCCCAAAGTAGCCGTGATCTTTTTGTATTTAAAATACATATCTCCGGTAGAGGCACCTCCGTTGGTCGTGAAGTACATTCTGTAGTAGTCATTACCTTTTTTCACGTAATACACGACATTATTATAGACGTTTCCGATCCCTTTCCATGAATGGCCGATTGTAGTAATGTTGGAAGAGAAATTAGCATCAGCGGGTGTAGAGAATGTAGCTGTTTCCTGTGTCTCAGGCTGCACTTTTGCTACTTTTACACTAGGTCCCTGGATAGCTCCTGTAAGAGGATACATCATCATATTATTATAGAAAGTGTAATATTTCGTAAACATAAAGTCCCATGCACTTTTAGACGGTTCCATATTGGGAACTTTTGCTCCTGTAGTAAACGAGAAATAGTTGAAATAGGCGTCATCTGATCCGTTAGCAATGGTTCTTGTTTCAGTAGGGCCCCATGCTGTTCCGTTCCATTTGGAATATTTAAAGGTATAGCCGCCAAAAGCATCTTCAATGGCAAATTTCACATACGTATTGGAAGTGGTATATTTTAAAACAAAAATTGCTTTTCCTTCAATGTGATGAGTTAAAGAATTGTAAACACCCCAGCCTGTTGATGGAATATTAGGGTTGGGTGATGTAACAGGTCCCTGCTCGAAAGCCCCCTGGCTAATATCAGTTGTTTGGTCAGGGTTGTATAACGGCTCGCCCCAGCTGGCGATATTACTTATGTTAATATTGTCCCAGTCTGACAGGGTAGTGGATGCTGTATATACTTCAATATTCATAGCATCATTAACTCTTGATCCAAATGCAAAATTTGAGTTTCTGTAAAAAGCTACATCCCAGGTATTTGCTGGCTGGGAAACCATATTGCCGTCGGCCAGGTTAAAAAACACACGATTCTGGTAGGAGGGTCCCATCGTCATATTTGCCTGTGTATACCCTAATGCATCAGTTTGAGCCAGGACAGTCTGCTGAACAGAAAGAGCCAATACTGAAGCCAATAATAGTTTTGTTTTCATAACTGATTTTTAAATTCTTATTTAGAATGATTCCACAAAAGTATATAATTATTTTTAATCATTCTAAATAAAAACATGATTTATGTCGTGTTTCCTGATATTATTTTGAAATAAAACAAAAGAGCCGGCTGGAAATATTTCCGGCCGGCTTTAAAAAGGCATAATACTAGTCTAATAAACCTTATTTTTTGATAAATTTAGATTTTACTACCGAACCTTCAGCAGTTTCTACCAACATATAGTAAGTCCCTGTCTGAAGTCCGCTGATATCAAATTGGTGTCCTTTTAATTTTCCTTCTGCTGCTTTTTGTCCTGCAGCCGAATAAATTTGTACTTTTTTAGGTTCTTGCTTAAAGATGAATTCTAAAGCTGTATTATCTGAACTTACAGCAAAGCGAACTTCCTGTTTGGATTTTACGTGATCTGAAACAGCAAGTGTTGAAGACGAACCATAGATAACATCATCTATCTGTAGCGCAGCATGTTGTACAGACCCAATAAATTTAAAGGCAATATATTGATTGGCAGATGCAGGTACATTAATTGTCACTGTTTGCTCAGTCGCAGAATTTAATGCATACACCGGGCTGATTGAAGTAAAAGCTGCTGTACCTGCAGTAGTGGCTGCAGAGACTAAACCTATTTCCAAAGTTCCGGTTCCTGCCGAACCAGTGGTCATTGAATAAGTAAATTTCAGAGATTTCGTGCCATCGGGAGCGACAATATGAGGTGTGATAAGATAACCGGGAGTGTTTGGAGCCATGAGGGTATAAAACTGTGCATATTTATCTGTGGTTCCGTCGGCATAAATAAAAGGACCCGCTCCCGGAGGAACCACTTTTGACCATCCGTTCTGAGGCCAGGCCGCACCCGTACCTGTTGTAAATCCATCAAAATTTTCATTAAGCGTTGCTACTTGTGCATTCGCTGTAAAAGCCGTAAACATTAATGTTCCTAAAAGTAGTTTTAATTTCATAACGTTATTTTTATTTAGAATTGTTCTACAAAAATAAGTATTTATTTTTAACTATTCTAAATAAAGCATTATATTTGCCAAAATTTTTGCTTTATGAAGAAGAAAGTGCTTTCCGTTCTATCATTATCCATTGCCTTTTGGATAAATGCACAAGAAAAAGATTCTCTTAATAAAAATAAAATAGAGGAAGTTGTTATTACAGGGCAGTACACACAGCAGTCCATCAATAAATCAATATATAAAGTTGAAGTTATAGATGCCCAGCAGATAAAGAATATGGCAGCAACGAATGTTGCAGATGTTTTAAATCAAAGCCTTAATATCCAGATTACCCCGGACACCCGATCGGGAAACTCTACGGCCAATATGATGGGTCTTGATGGCAATTATGTAAAAGTACTGATAGATAATATCCCCGTAGTAGGTGATACAGGATTGGGAAGCAATATTGACCTTACCAAACTTTCATTGAATAATGTAGAAAGGATAGAGATTGTAAAGGGAAGCATGGGGGTAGAATACGGTAATGGAGCAGTGGCAGGAGTCATTAATATCATTACCAAAAAAAGCAATACAAAAAAAGTAAACGTAAGAGCTTCCCTGCAGGAAGAAACCGTAAGGGATAATTACGACCTGAAGAAAAAAGGAAACGGAAGGCATATTCAGAATCTTAATGTAGACTATAATATTGATAATAACTGGTTTGCCAACATTAGTTTTAATCACAACCAGTTTATGGGGTATGAAGGGGAGAGTAAGGGCTATAAATATTTTGAAAGGGACAATCAGAGAGGCTTTGAATGGAACCCGAAAGACCAGTACGATGCCTCTGCATTAATACGGTATTCAAAAAATAAAACTTCTTTCTACTACAAACTGTCTTATCTGTACGAAAAATTCAATTTCTACAATCCGGAGGTTAACAGGATTCCTCTGAACGATGGAATGGGTGGCGCACTTTATGAAAGTATAGACCGGGAATATAACACCAAACGATGGGGCCATCAGTTTAATATTCAGACCAATATTGGGAATATCCGGTATATGGGAGATTTTTCTTACCAGAACCAGGACAGAAAATACAAGGATTACAATTATGATATTCCAAACAGAACTGTCAGAATCAGCAGGGAAGACAGATCATATTATAAGACAGATGTGATCTATTCAAGAGGAATGTTCAGTAATTTTCTCAATAATAAAACGTTCGATTTTCAGCTTGGCTACGAATTGGATTATACGAATGGATATGCAGCCCTTATTGCCGGAGATTTCTTTGGTGAAGCGGTGAAGAGAAAAATCTTTACTTATTCCAACTTCCTTTCTGCAGAATGGAATATCTCAGACCGATTTTCAGTAAGACCAGGTGCAAGACTATCCGTAAGTGAAAATTTTGATAATCAATTTAATTACTCCCTTTCGGCAAGATATAAAACTTCTGAAAATTCCAATTTAAGAGCTGTAGCTGGTACTGCAAATCGTTTTCCTACCTATGATGAGCTTTATACCTATTTCGTCAATATCAATCATGATGTACAAGGGAATCCTGATCTGAACCCTGAAAAAGGTTTTTCAGCAGGCGCTTTCTGGGATCAGAACTTTATGGCAAATGACTGGAAAATTGGATACAGCATTAACGCATTATATTTGGATGTACGGGACAGAATAGAAATGGTACTTGTGAAAGATCCCTCTACCTACAAGTATATGAATATGGACAAGTACAGAAATATGCTGTTCTCTGCCAATGTAGACTTTAAAAAAGAGCAGCTGGCATTATCCTTAAGAGGTTCTGTAAGCGGAACTTCAGTTGCCCTGAACGGACTCTATCATACATCCCCTACAGACTATCAGTACCTTGTTCAGGCAGGAGCATCGGCTAATTATAAATTAAAAAATACCAAAACCGCTTTTGCTCTTTACTATAAATATACAGGTCCGGGAAGAAATTATGTGCTGGAAACTGAAGCAACCGGTTTCAGACTTGGAAAAACAGATGACTTTCATATGATGGACTTTATCGTAAGCCAGCCGTTCTGGAAAGATCACATGGAACTTTCTGTGGGAGTGAAAAATATATTTGATGTAACGACTATTAACACAACCGCTACTGCTGGGACTGCGCATACCGGAGCTGCAGACCGTCTTAATCTGTATTACGGAAGAAGCTATTTCGCGAGATTAATCTATCAATTCTAAACAAAAAGCTACCCTTATGAACTATTTAAAAATATTTGCACTTTTTTCAGCTATCGCTTTACATTCATGTGTTTCAGCTGATGAAGATCCCGTTCCGGCACCACCTATTACCGGATCTGTAGTAGAAGTAAAAGTAGGAGGCGCTACCGAACCGAACCAGGTTTGGATAGATTTAAGTGATTATGAAAAACCTTCTGTCAATAAAAGGACAGATTGGGATCTTGGTTTCTATACCGGAGATGGATTTCATGTAGTAATCAACAGTTCCCTTGCCATGACAGTAGCAAAAATCCCCAATAAAACGGATATCAAAGCGGTCACTGAAACAGATGTTGCAGCCCTTAAAGGAAGTATAATGGTTGGTACATTTGATCCTGCGAATATGCAGTATATTGATCATCCGAACGGTAATTTCCTTACCCAGACTTCAGGAATCGAGCCTATCAAAGAAAATGATGCGGAAAACCCTGTGTATCTGTTAAACCTTGGAAGAGATATTCCGTCTTCTGATAATATCGGGCCAGGTTCAGTTAGCTTATCAGGTACTGCCAGAGGCTGGAAGAAAATTCAGATTTTCAGAGCATTAAACGGATATAAAATACGTTACGCTGATGTAGGAAATACAACAAGTTATAGTGAATATTTCGTACCAAAAGATACAGACTACAATTTCACTTTTTTCAGTTTTAATGTTGGAGCACCGGTAAAAATTCAGCCGAAGAAAAAAAGTTGGGATCTTGGCTTTACAACGTTTACCAATGAAGTCTTCACAGCACCGGGAGTAAGTGCCGGAAGCTATTTCTTTGCGGATTTTGTGGTGACAAATACCCTTAACGGAGTAGGAGTATACCAGGTAACTGCGGCTGGAAACCTTGATCAGGCTTACAATTCATTCAAATTAGGAGATGTAGATCAGTCAAAATTTGTGTTTAGTGATCAGAGAGCTCTTGGTGATAAATGGAGAACCACTACGGGAACAACAGATAACCCGCAACCCCACGTATACGCAGACCGTTTTTTTGTTGTGAAAGATACTGAAGGCTTTTACTTTAAGCTAAGGTTCAATACCATGAAGAGTGAAGACGGACACCGCGGCACTACCAATTTCGAATTTGACCCTTTATAATAATCAAATAATAGTATATCATGAAAAAATTAATCCTTGCAGCTTCCATTCTGATGGCAGTATATTCATGCAAAAAAGCAGAAGGTGCTAAAAAAGAGAATACAACAGAAACCTCTTCCGAAGCTCCAAAAACCAATAACAAGATCGTTACGCTAAGCGGCGGAATTACAGAAATTGTAAGCGCACTGGGCCACGAGAAGGAAATTGTGGGAACAGATGTTACCAGTACATATCCTTCAACACTAAAAGCTACGGCAAAAGACCTTGGACACGTAAGATCCATGACGATCGAGCCGATTATGGCGGTAAGTCCAACGTTGATTTTAGGTTCAGAAAAAGATATCAACCCTGAATTGATGACGAAGATCAGGTCTTCAGGAATCCAGGCGGAGATTTTCAAGCAGGAATATACCGTAGAAGGGACTAAAAAGCTTATTGCTGACGTAGCTAAAGCAGTAGGAAATACAGATTATCAGAAATTAAATGATAAAATCGATGCTGATCTGAAGCAGATCCAGCCTATTGCTAAAAAACCAAAAGTATTGTTCATCTACGCAAGAGGAAACATGCTGATGGTTGCAGGTAAAAATACACCTATGGCCTCTCTGATCAGTCTTGCTGGCGGAGAAAATGCAGTGAACGATTTTGAAGATTTCAAACCATTAACACCGGAAGCTGTTGTAAAAGCTAACCCTGATATTTTATTCTTCTTTGAAACAGGACTTCAGGGTGCCGGTGGAAACGAAGGAGCTCTTAAAATGCCGGGCGTAGCACAAACCAACGCAGGTAAAAACAAAAAGATCATTGCAATGGACGGAGGATTGGTTTCAGGTTTCGGACCTAGACTGGGAGAAGCAGCAGTAGGATTAAACAAACTTCTAATTGAGAACACAAAGTAAATTATACTTTTATCTGACTATAGGTGCCGTACTGCTTGTTATTATAGCAGTACTGGCGCTTAATACAGGAGTTTATGAATTTGGGGGAACATCAGCCTTCAAAGTTTTATGGCAATATATAAAAGGCGATCCGGGCTTATCTTTAAGTGATAAATATGTGATTTGGGATGTAAGAGCATCCAGAATTATCATGGCCATTCTGATAGGAAGCATGCTTGCCGTTTCAGGGACAAGTTTGCAGGGTTTGTTCAAAAACCCTTTAGCGACAGGGGAAGCAATAGGATTAACTTCCGGAGCAACGTTACTGGCTGCCATTGCCATTGTTTTAGGAGGACATTTCAAACCATATCTTCCTGAAGTAGTCCAGTTTTCACTGGTGGGTATTTCAGCTTTTTTAGGGGCTTTATTGGCCATGATGCTTGTATACAGAATTTCTACAAGCGCCGGGAAAACCAATGTTGTCATGATGCTGTTAAGCGGTGTGGCCATCACATCTATCGGCTTTTCCATTACAGGATTCCTTATTTATATATCAAAAGATGAACAGTTAAGAGATCTTACGTTCTGGAATATGGGAAGTCTGGCCGCTGCTACCTGGACAAAGAATATTGTTCTGGCTGTAGTGATCGTTATTTCTTACTCAATTTTGCTTCCAAAAGGAAAAGCGCTGAATGCGATGATGTTAGGAGAAAGAGATGCACAGCATTTAGGAATAAACGTTGAAAAACTGAAAAAGCAGATTGTGATCATCACCTCATTAATGGTGGGAACCTGTGTGGCATTTTCAGGAACGATTGGTTTTGTAGGTCTTATCGTACCTTATATTTTAAGACTTTTATTTAAATCAAATTATGTTTTCATTTTACCATTGTCAGCGGTTTTGGGAAGTATTTTACTGTTGATAGCCGATACATTCAGCCGCAGTATTGTGGCACCATCAGAATTGCCGATCGGTATTTTGACCTCCCTGATCGGAGGGCCTATTTTTATCGCTATTTTAATTAAATTTAAAAAATCACTCTAATGATAAAAGCGCATCAGATCAATTACCTTCACAAGGATTTTCATATTCTTGAGGACGTTGATGTTTCTTTAGGTTATGGCGAATTTTTAGCGATTGTAGGACCCAACGGAGCCGGGAAGTCAAGCCTACTCAGTGTTTTGGCTAATGAAATAAAACAGGGAAAGCAGGAAATTTTATTTAAGGAAAAATCCATTTCAGACTGGGAATTGAAAATATTATCTCAGCATAAGTCCAAATTTTCACAGCATAATTCCAATGAGATCCCTCTGGATGTAAAAGATGTGGTCATGATGGGACGCTATCCGTATTTTGATTCGCAGCCCCATAAGGAAGATCTTGAAGCGACCAATAAAATGATGTACGAAACGGATGTTTATCACCTGAAGGACAGAGAATACAATACACTCTCCGGAGGAGAAAAACAGCGGGTCCATCTTTCAAGAGTAATGGCCCAGCTGGAAAATGAGATTGCCCACAAACTGGTATTTCTGGATGAGCCGCTGAATAATTTAGATATAAAACATCAGTACAAAGCTTTAGAGATTATTAAAAATTTCACCAAAAAAGCCAACAGCGCTATTGTTGTACTCCACGATCTGAATCTAGCCGCACAGTTTGCCGACAAAATTTTATTAATGAAATCAGGAAAGGTCTTCGCATACGGATCACCACAGGAAGTATTTACCGCCGAAACGATTAGCCAGGCGTACAATTTTCCGTGCACCATCTGCGGACACCCCATTACAAATAACCCAATGATCATTTTTGGATAACCATGGAAAAAGATGAATTAAAAATCCTTGCACAGAATCTTGCCAATCCACAGGGAGAAAAAGGCATAGAGATCGGTGAGATGATGAACGCTACCAACATCAGCATGACAATGGAAAGCATCAAGACGCTTTTAATAGAAGATGATGAGCATATCCTTGAAATAGGGCACGGCAATGCCGGACACCTTAAAAATATTTTAAGCAGAGCCCGGAATCTGAAATATACAGGAGTAGATATTTCTGAAACCATGTACAATGAAGCCAGAAAACTGAATAAAGGCTTTGAAAGCCAGGCAGATTTTGTACTGTATGAAGGAAAAAAACTTCCCTTTGAAGACAAAATTTTTGACAAGATATTCACAGTCAATACAGTATATTTCTGGGAAAATCCGGTTGACTTTCTCAATGAGATCTATAGAGTTTTAAAGAAGGACGGGACTTTCGTTCTTACGTTCGGACAGAAAAAATTCATGCAGACGCTGCCGTTTACAGAATACAATTTCACCATGTACAGCAACAGTGAAATGGAACAGCTTGTTTCCGGAAGCCACTTCAAAAGAATGAAGATTTCTGAAAAAGAAGAAGATATACAAAGTAAATCAGGAAACGAAACCATTCATAGAATTTATACAGTTTTAACCATAAAAAAATAAAATAATGAGCACATTAGTTAATGATTTAAAGGAAAAATGGGAAGCTCTGAGAGCAGAAAATCCACATATAAGAATAAGAAATGCTGCAGCTCAGCTGAACGTAAGCGAAGCTGAATTATTGGCAACAAGCATAGGGGAAGGAGTAACAGTCCTGAAACCTGAATTTCCTGCCATCCTTACCGAAGCAGAACAGTTAGGTAAAGTAATGGCTCTTACCCGTAATGACGAATGTGTGCACGAACGAAAAGGAATCTACCAGAACGGTGATTTCAGCAGCCCTCATGCACAGCTTTTTGTTGGAGAGGATATTGACCTTAGAATATTCCTTAACCATTGGAAATCTGCATTTGCAGTAGTGGAAGGAGACAAAAAAAGCCTTCAGTTCTTCGGAAAAGACGGTCTTGCCCTTCATAAAATCTATCTTACAAAAAATAGTGATGAAACAGCCTTTGATGCCATTGTAGAAAAATTCAGAGCAGAAGACCAAAGCCAGGCTTTCATTATTGAAGCCGTAGCTCCAAAAGCTCCTGAAAAGGCTGACTCTGAAATTGATGCTGAAGGATTCAAAAAGGCATGGACAGAATTGAAAGATACCCACGATTTCTTTATGATGACAAGAAAATTCGGGGTAAGCAGAACTCAGGCGCTAAGACTGGCTCCGGAAGGATTTGCTAAAAAAATAGATAATTCTAAAGTGGTGAATGTTCTGGAAGACGCTTCAGAAAAGAATATTCCTATCATGGTATTCGTTGGAAACAGAGGAATTATTCAGATCCATACAGGAAACGTGAAGAAAACACTTTGGCACCAGCAGTGGTTCAATGTAATGGACCCGGATTTCAACTTACACCTGGATGTTACGAAAATTGCAGAAGCATGGATCGTTAAGAAACCTACTGAAGATGGTGAAGTAACGGCTATTGAAGTATTCAACAAAGAAGGAGACTTCATCGTTCAGTTCTTCGGAAAAAGAAAGCCTGGAATTCCTGAACTGCAGGAATGGAAAGATCTTGTTGCAGAGTTAGAGAAATAATAATTAGATGATTTTGAACGGACCGTTTTGTTTTTTTAAATTCAAGGCGGTCTTTTTTATGAAACAGATTAAGCATGAAAAATTGTGATATTTGTGAAAAAACATTTGTATTAAAAAAATAGTAAAATGAAAAATATTTTCATCGCCATTTTGCTGGCCGGTTTCTGTTCTATTAGCGGACAGGATTTTAAAGCCTACCAGTTTTATGATAAGAAGGGAAAGGAAGTAAAAACAGAGAAGCTGATTAAAGAGCTGGCTGAATATGATGTTGTTTTCTTTGGAGAGAATCACAATAGTTCCATTAACCACTGGCTTCAGCTAAAAGTGACGGAAGGTTTATTCCAAAAGAAAAACGGACAGATTATTCTTGGGGCAGAAATGTTCGAAAGAGATAATCAGGCTCAGCTGAACAAGTATCTGAGTGGAATTTTTGATGCCAAAACATTAAAAGATTCCGCCAGATTATGGAACAATTATGCAACAGATTACAAACCGTTGGTCGATTTTGCCAAAACTAAAAAGCTGAGCTTTATAGCGACGAATATTCCAAGAAGATATGCTTCTCAAACGGCAAAAGAAGGGCTGGAGTCTCTGAATAAATTAAGCGAAAAAGAGAAAACATACATTGCCCAGCTTCCTATTAAAGTAACGCTGGATACCCCAGGTTATCAGGAAATGAAAGCAATGATGGGCGACCATGCCGAAGGAACTAAGGTCATGAACTTCATTTCGGCCCAGGCCACAAAAGATGCCACCATGGCTGAATCTATCCTGAAAAGCATGCAGGCCGGAAAAACTTTTATCCATTACAACGGAAACTACCACAGTAAGGAATTCGGAGGCATTTACTGGTATATCAAGCAGAAGAATCCTAATCTTAAAATGGCAGTGATCTCTGTTTTTGAATCCGAAGACCCGGAATTGAAAGTACCCTCGAAAGAGTATATCCCAACAGATTTCAATCTGATCATTCCGGCTGATATGACGAAAACGTTTTAACTTTCTTAACGGATTTATAGTGTAAAGAAAGGCTTTGACTCCACTCAGCCTGACAGTTAATACTGCTGTGGATACATTAGTGTTGTCAGGCCGAGCGGAGTCGAAGCTTTTAAATTTCCATATATAATGAATCCTTTTAAATTCAATAGGAACGGGCTTTAGCCCGGTCATTATAAAAATAGCCAAGCAGGGCTTCAGCCCAATTATATGTTGAAACACATTAGCTATCTTTGTATCACAAATAATAAAAAATGAAAAAAATACCTTTTCTGTTCATCTTCTTTATCGGCTTCATTAATGCTCAAAAACTGGCATCAAACGAAATTTCGCTTATTAATCAGGGAGATATTACTACAGCATTACCAATTTACCAGACTACAGATTCTCATCAGCATAAAACTTTATTAAACCTTTCAACAGAAATTGATCCGGTTGATGTCAATACAGCAACTTTGGTGAAAAGAATGAAAGAATCTCTTCTTTCAACAGACGGTGGAGTAGGAATTGCTGCACCTCAGGTCGGAATCAACAGAAAAGTGATCTGGGTACAGCGTTTCGATAAAGAAGGAAATCCTCTGGAATATTTCATCAACCCTGTGATTGTCTGGAGATCTGAATTACAGAATCTGGGTCCGGAAGGAGATTTATCCATTCCTGAATTCAGAGATCAGTTTTACAGAAGTAAAGTAATCCAGTTAGAGTATGTAGATCTGAAAGGGCAGAAATATTCAGAAATTGTTGAAGGTTTTACAGCTGTTATTTTCCAACATGAAATCGACCATCTTTTCGGAATCCTGATTTCGGATAAAAAAGAAAAGGAGAAAAATGATTCTTATCAAAAGGTGGATGCTTTTAAAAAGAGTGATTCAACGACGAGATAATGTTTAATAAAAGAATTGGTTTTCATTTCTTGTGTATTTACATTTCGGAAAATTAACACAACCCCAAAAAAATCCATGTTTACCATTTCTTTTAATAAGATTTCCACCACAGTTTGGGCATGAACCATTTTTGTAGATGTTAGCATTGGCTATTATTTTTTTATCTTGATTCCGGTTATTTGTTCTTGCCGTGAGAATTGTTGCGACAATTTCGTTCTTGGTTTGTTGGTTAATATAAGCTGAATCATATTTTTTAATTGTTTTGACCAATTTATTGGTATAAACAACATCCGTATATGTTTTGGTCTTAATGGTTGCTCTTTTTGTAAAAGCAACTATCGAATAATATCTCAGATATTTATAATTTTTCAGTACATGTTTTAAAGCATAGATATGACCCTGGTTCTGCAAAACAGGATTGTAAAACTTACGTCTGTATTTATAAATCACCTGAAACCAGTACCTGTCTTTCTCATAGCCTAAAATCCAGCCTTTATAGTTTTTGGTTTCAATAACGAATATCCCGTAATCTGAAACAATGATGTGATCTATTTGTGAGGTGGAACCTTTGATATTTAATTCAATATTATTCAGGACAGTATATTTCTCATTACTCAGCCTTTTCAGGGTTTCAGAAACTCTGCGCTCGCCGATATATCCCTTTATTTTTGGAGTATAATATTTAATGAGCAGGAATAGGATGCCTAGAAGAAAAATAATTAAAAAGCTAATGTCCATGCTGTTTGTATATATTTATCTTCTCCCATAAGAAGCTGATTTCCGAAATTGAAGACTTTACAGCTGTTATTTTCCATGAGATTGAGCATCTTTTCGGGAGCTTGATTTTAGATAAAAAAGAGAGGGAGAAAAATAATTCTTGCAAAAAAGTGAATGCTTTTAAAAAGAGTGATTCAGCAACGAGATAATCGGTCATTTTGTAATATCTTATCCTATATAATAAGCCACAAATTCTCTCAGTAACGAATATAGGTCTCTCAATTCAAAATATCGAGGACCTACACTGCTTACGTTTTTAAAACCTTGCTTCCTAAATAACATTTTAGTTCTTGTCAAGTGAAAATATTGAGAAACAACAATTAAACTTTGAAAATTTAAACTGTCTTTTAATTGAAGTGTGTTATTCACGGTTGCAAGGGTGTTGTTGCCAGAATTGTCGACGATTATGATGCTGTCAGGTACTTTGTTTTTAATTAAATACTCTTTCATTTTGTCTCCTTCGTAAAATCCTTCTTTTCCCAGTCCGCCACTGACCAATATTTTTTTTACGCGTCCATGACGATAAAGATTAAGTCCACATTCCATACGCTTTTCAAGCCTTTTTGAAAGTGTTCCATCTTCATTTACTGTATTGCCTAAAATGACAGCGATATCTGCATGCATATTTTTGTCTGTCAAACCGTCAATAGTTATATAAATCAAATGTCCACACAGCCATAAAAACAGAATGATAATAAATATTTTGAATTTTCGTTTACGGTTTTTCATAAAATGATTGCAGTAAATAAATAATTTTAGCTTGAAAACAATTTTTAATTCTAAGCCATTGAAGATAATTTATTAAACAAAAAAATCTGTCTCCAAAGAAACAGATTTTTTTATTAAAAAGGAATTAAACTTAGTTATTCGTAACCGAAAGTTTCACTTCCATATTATTTCTCGTCGCATTAGAATATGGACAAATCTGGTGCGCTTTTTCAGTTAATTCCTGTGCTTCTTCAACAGAAACCCCCGGAATATTTACATCCAGTTCTGCTGCTAAACCAAACCCTCCGTTTTCCAATTGCCCGATGCTGATCTTTGCTGTAACTGTCGTTTCACCGGTTTTTACTTTAGAAAGGCTGATCACCCTGTTAAGCGCACTGTCAAAACAAGCTGAATATCCGGCTGCAAAAAGCATTTCAGGATTAGCAAAGTCGTCATTACCGCCACCTAAGCTTTTAGGCATTCTTACATCCAGTTCCAAAACTCCGTTTTCACTTTTCACATGGCCGTTTCTTCCACCTTGTGCTGTAACTTTTGTTGTATATAATGTTTTCATTTATTTTTCTATTTTGCTTAATATTTTTAAGATCGTTTCTTTGAGATGAAGCAAATCTTCCGTCTCTATACCAATCTTGTTCTGTATCTTTCCGGGAATTTCGCAGGCTTTCTGTTGCAGCTGTCTTCCCGACTCCGTTAAAAAGACTTCAACCACTCTTTCATCCTCTTTTTTTCTCTTTCTGGAAATAATTCCCTTACGCTCAAGTCTTTTCAGAAGAGGCGTTAAAGTTCCGCTGTCCAGAAACAGCTTTTCACCGATATGGCTCACCCCAAGACCATCATTTTCCCATAATACCATCATCACGAGATACTGCGGATACGTAATATCGATCTCGTCGAGGAATGGCCGGTAGAGTCCTGTGATCTCCTTGGCAATAACATAAAGCGGAAAGCAGATCTGGTTTTCCAATTGTAATGATTTTGAATTTTCCATAAAGCTGAACTTGAAAGAGGTAATATATTACTTTTTTATGGTGAATTCCTCCATAGGAACTCTTACTTTTTTCATTGCAGACAGCCAGTCCTTTTCTTCATCCCTGTAGCCAAGGTATAAAAGGCTGACACTTTTTAGCCCCAATTCTTTTAATCCAAGAACTTCATCCACTATTTCATTGCTGAATCCTTCCGCAGGTGTGCTGTCGATCTTCAATTCTGCAGCCTGTGCCATAGCCAAGCCTAATGCAATATAAGTCTGACGGGCAGTGTGAGCAAAATGCTGTTCAGGAGTCTGAGCTCCATATATTTCTTTGATTTTATCGGTATAACTGCTGAAACGGCCTCTTGGAAGATCTCTTACATCGGTATGATGATCGTACACTTTATCTATTTTTTCGTCAGAATAACTGTCCCAGGCAGCAAATACTAAAACATGGGAGCTGTCTCTCATTACTTCGGGATTTAATGCTCCCATTACCATCTTTTCTTTTAATTCTTGGTTTTCTACCACAATAACACGGAATGGCTGAAGCCCTGATGAAGTGGGAGCGAGTCTGGCTGCTTCTAAAATGGTGTTAAGATCTTCCTGTGATACTTTTTTTGAAGGATCGTATGCTTTTACTGCATGTCTCCATTGTAAGTCTTCTATTAATGACATTTCTATTATTTTAAATTTATACTTTTTGTGTTTGTCATGCCTCAAAATATCGGCGATGAATTCTGATACAAAGGTATACTTAATTAAATTGTGCGCAATTTAATTTTGATAGATTTAATTGATGCTGATTGTAGAAAAAACAAATTAAAGCAACCAATCAATTTTAGTTTCTTTATTTTCAGCAAGAACCGGATTTTTTGTGAAGCTCTTTATTTGAAGCTTTGCAGTATAATTTTATAATAAAAAAACAATGTACAGATTTAAAGACAAAACAGCCCTGATCACAGGAGGAACTAATGGTATGGGATTCGCAACAGCACAGAAGTTCATCAATGAAGGGGGCAAGGTAATTATCACAGGCCGAAGTGAAGAAACGGTAAGTAAGGCATTAGAAAAACTGGATGGTAAAGCTTTCGGAATTGTTTCTGATGCAGGAAGTATGAAAGACCTTATGAATCTGCAGCATGAGGTGAGAAAATATACAAATACTATCGAAGTGCTCTTCGCGAATGCGGGTTACGGGAAATTTTTTCCTATCGAACATGTGAACGAAGATCATTTTGATGAGCTTTTCAACATGCTTGTTAAAGGCTCTTTCTTTACTGTGCAACAAATATTGCCTTTAATGGGAAAAGGAAGTTCTGTTATTTTCAATACTTCTGTGGCAACTGAGATTGCAATGCCTAATTTTTCAATTTATTCTGCTGCAAAATCAGCGGTGCAGTCTTTTATCAAAACTTTTGCTTTAGAACTTACAGAACGTGGAATTCGAGTTAATGGAATAAGTCCCGGACATATTAAAACCAATATATTTAATAACACAGGTTTGAACGCTGAGCAGATTGACAGTGCTGTTCATGATATTATTCCTACTATTCCTTTGAAAAGATTGGGAGAGCCGGAGGAAGTTGCCAATGCAGTATTGTTTTTAGCTTCTGAAGAGTCTTCTTACATCCACGGGGTAGAAATCAAAGTAGATGCCGGTATCTCTGTAATCAGGTAAATTAAAAATCCCCATCATGAGATGATGGGGACTTTTTGAAGAAATCGTCTGATTTTCTTTCATCAGTCAGTTTTAAGTACAGTATTTTTGACCACAAAGATTGTTATGTTAATGGATTTCATTGATCTGCCTAATAATATTAGTATTGTTTTCTATACCAATATTAAATGGTTTCCCATTTTTGTGGCTCAGTCTTGTCTTTTTCAGAAGAGCTTTATAGTCATCTGATTTTTTAGCCAGATAAAAAATCTGCGGGCTTATTCCTATGGATACACGGGTGAACTCTTCCGGTTTTTCCGGGTCTTCAGATACATTAGTAATAACGGAATTATTATACCAGGTCAGGTTCTGTGAACTTGAACTGCCGGAACAGGATGCGATCATAAACAGTATGAATAAGAGATAAGGCCAGATTTTCATAAAAAAATATTTAGTAAAAAGCTTCTGCCATTAAGTTATGAAAAATTCGGCAGAAGCTGTTTATGTTAATTAGAATCCACAGCTTGCAACGCTTGGAGCCGGTGATGGTGAGCATCCGGAATATGGTGAGAATATAGTCAGGACACAGTTGGTATTCACTAAATTATTGTCATACAGATAAGAATTGGTAGGGCTTCTGTAATATACATTTCCTGCTGTATTGGCATAGGAAGATACAGATGCAGATCCACAGCTGGTATTGATACATGCATTTCTCCATGCCGTATCTGTAACAGGTCCGCTAGGGAAAAGGGAAGGATCTATGATTCTTTTTTCTGTAACACCTGATGCATTTTTATAGCTTACAAGGATCGCAACATGGTAACTCCATGCTACACAACAAGTACCTGTAGAGGCTTTTAGGTTTCCATATACAAACTGTTTTTCACAGTCGTAGCCATTATTGATAAGAATTTGTCTCATTTTGTGTGCTCTTGCATAGCATCCGTCTACAGGATATCTGAATGTGATGCATGGTGAAGATGCTGTAGAAGTACCGCAAGCCTGGTTTTTGATCAGAGCAAACATACTGTTTAATGTAGCTACATTAGGAAGAACGCTTATTAACTTGTTGGTTTCACTTTTAACCTCTTTGGTATAGGCAGATTTAAAAAAGCGGATATCCTCTTCACTTCCTTTTTCTACTTTCGCAATTTCGTGCGTGTTAGGCTTGATAAAAACCTGGATCGGAGATTCGTTGTTTACCGCTTCTCTGATCAGGCTGATGTACTTTTCATTTTCTTTAGTTGGCGTTATCGTATAAAATTGGGCCGTAACAATGAATGATACTTTCAATGTTCCGTTATCATCTTCTATCCCTACCGGTACTGTTTTTCCAAGATCCGTCAGAGTTTTATTGCTGGTTTCGTTCTGACTCATCTGCTGTTCTGCACTGGAGTCTGTACAGGAATTAAATGACAAAGCTGTCACAAATACCATCATTGATAACAAAAAATTTCTCATAATTCTCATAATTTGGTGGTTAGTAATAAATATATTGCTCTAAGTTTTTGGTGTGTCATCTTTTAAGCTGAATCTATTAGAAAATAGTTCACTTTATTGTGATATTAAAAGTAAATAAAATTTAGATACCAGCAAATTAATTTGGGATTTTAAATTAAATTATTTTTATTCATATTGAATAAAACCTTTGTTTTAGGTAATTTATATGATCTTTCAATGACAATATATCAATATATTTCAGTAATCATAAAGCAAAAAAATCCCGCTCAACAGAGTGGCGGGAATATATTATTATCTTAAAATAATTATGGCTTGCTCTTCATAAGGCTGCTTTGCAAGACAATATCTCTGATAAGCGCTTCCTGATAATAATATAAATTACTGTCTTCGCTCATTTGATTTTCCATAACAATAATGCTTATATCGGAACCAGGAACATAGACATTCAGAGAAGCGAAACCATCACCTAAGCCTGTATGTCCTAAGTAGGGAATGCCTTTATACTTCACGATACGCATATTATAACCGTAACCGGATTTTTCTTTTCCAAATACATCGTGCTGTGACAATGTAGATGATGTCGTCATGAGTTTATAACTTTTAGAGCTCAGAATTTTCTTTTTATGAAGGAGTGAATTCCAGAGTGCCATATCTTCTGCTGTAGTAATCACACCGTCTGCAGGCATATTTTCATCAGTGATGAATGAATTTTCAACAGGAGTAAAATTATTGTCCTTATTTATGTGTCCCGAGACGAGATTTCTGCGGTTATCTTTTGAATAACAGAATGTGTTTTTCAGATGAAGTTCCTTGAACAGATCAGTAGCCGATTGAATATATGATTTACCTGAAGCCTTTTCAATGATCTTTCCTAAAAGGATATTCGACAAATTTCCATACTTAAATTCTGTACCGGGTTTAAACAGTAAAGGTTTCTCTGTGTCAATAATTCCGTGGGTATGATTCAAGAGTTGATGAACTGTTACAGAATCGGCCCAGGGCTGTGTAAGGGAAGGTAAATATTTTTTGATGGGAGCCTGTAGATCGATTTTTCCTTTTTCATATTGTTTTAATAATAATACAGAAGTGATCTGCTTGGTGTTGGACATGATCTCAAACTGGTCATCCATTTTCAACAGGATTTTTGTCCGGCTGTCCTTAAAACCATAAGCTTTTGAGTATTTCGTTTTTCCGTTTTGTGTGATGAGAACAACTCCGTTGAAAGGTCTGGGAGAAGTGGGAGATTGTATTAAACTGTCGATCCGGCTGGCATAATTTTCTTTGCTTTGTCCATAAGATGAGGATGCTGAAAAAAGCAATGCTACAGTGTAAAAGATTCCGATAACTGGTTTCATTGGGCTTAAAAGTTTAGAGTTGGGGTGATAGAATTATAGAAAACCAAAAATAAGTTTTAAAATAATACGGGATCAGAAAACTTGAAATTAAAACTTTTAGAATTTAGAACCATGATTCATCTGTAAATAAAGAAAACCGGCTGTAGAGCTACGGCCGGTCTTTATTTTCTGATAAAATTTTTATTATTTATGAACAAGTTCAGCTCCGAAAACATCCGCAAAATGCTTTCTGATATTTCCTTTGAGGTCTTCCATTTCTTCAGGAGAAAGTTCTCTTTCAAGCTCTCTTTTTACAGAAGTCACCTGTTTATCTTTGATACCGCATGGAATAATGTATTCAAAATAACGCATATCCGTATTCACATTCAAAGCGAAACCGTGAAGGGTAACCCATCGCGAGGCTTTTACACCCATTGCGCAGATCTTTCTGGCATAAGGTTTTCCCACATCCAGCCATACACCCGTTTCTCCCGGGGAACGTTCGCCTTTAATACCAAATTCACCAATGGCCCGGATGATCACTTCTTCCAGATTTCTCATATACAAATGGATATCCGTAAAGAAGTTTTCAAGATCCAAAATAGGGTAGCCAACGATCTGTCCGTATCCATGATAAGTAATATCTCCGCCACGGTTCACTTTCACGAAAGTAGCGTCTATTTCTTTCAGTTTGTCGATCCCTGCAAGCATATTTTCTTCATGACCGCTTTTCCCCAATGTATAAACGTGAGGATGCTCTACCAATAACAGGTGATTCGGAGTCATGATGTGCTGCTCAGCGGGTAAATCGCGGTTTTTAATCTTGGTATCAATAATATTTTTCATCAGGCTTTCCTGATAATCCCAGGCGGGCTGATATTCTTTTATACCCAGATCTTCAAATTCTACCGATTTATTTTGATTTGTATTCATACGTTGATGTCTGTTTTCTTTCAATGGCTATATGAAATTGTAATCTCACACCATTTTTGACATACAAATTTAGTGAATTTTACCCTTTTACAGCATGGATAAAATCTATGGCAGCATTCTTCCAGTCTTTATGGTTCAATAAAGTGTTAACGAAGGCAGTTCCTATAATTCCGCCGGCAGCCTTTTCTGTGACATTCCCGAAATCTTCCTTTGATTTAATTCCAAAACCTATCATCACCGGGTTTTTAATCGGAAGCGATGCCAGCCTTGACAGATAATTTTCATTTTTCAGAACAGCGTTATCATTTCCTGTGGTTGATGAGGAGCTTACCGCATACAGAAATCCGGAACTTAAAGAATCCAAATACAGAATTCTTTCATCGGAAGTTTCGGGAGTAACCAGAAACGTAAAATTAAGGTTGTATTTTTTTAAGATCTGCTGATAATTATTTTCAAATTCAATAGGGGGCAGGTCAGGAATGATCAGTCCTGAAACTCCGCTTTCAGCACATTCACGACAGAACTCTTCAAATCCAAAACTCAATACCGGATTGATATATCCCATCAGGATAATGGGAATATGAATGTCATTCTTTACTGTTCTCAGCTGCGAAAACAGTTTTTCAATGGTCATTCCGTTCTTTAATGCCAGTTCATGTGCCTGCTGGATCACCGGGCCGTCTGCTACAGGATCGGAATACGGCATCCCGATCTCCATCATATCAGCACCGGAATTTTGGATCAGTTTTATAATGTCAGCAGTATCTTCCAGTTGCGGAATTCCTGCTGTGAAATATATGTTTAGTTTTTTCATTTTTATAATAGATGTTAGATGTTAGATGTTAGAAATTAGAGATTAGAAGTTAGAAGGATACTATAATTGAAGTTGTCAAAGGACTAATTTCTAATCTCTAACTTCTCATTTCTCTTAAATAAGTTTCCATATCCTTATCTCCGCGTCCGCTCAGGCAGATTACAACAATATCATCTTCACCGAATTTCTTTTTGTCTAAGACAGCCAGCGCATGTGAGCTTTCCAGTGCAGGAATGATTCCTTCCAGTTTTGTCAGTTCAAAAGCGGACCTTAATGCTTCCTCATCATTGATGCTGAAGAATTCTGCCCGTTTTTCCTTAAACAGATGAGCATGGAAAGGCCCGATTCCCGGATAATCAAGCCCTGCAGAGATAGAGTGGGGCTCAATTACCTGTCCATCCTCAGTTTGCATCACAAGACTTTTGCTTCCATGAAGAACACCTAAAGTTCCCAAAAAAGTTGTGGCTGCAGATTTTCCAGAGTCTACGCCCAATCCACCAGCTTCTGCGGCAATGATCTTCACCTCTTTTTCTTCTACGAAATGATAAAAAGTTCCCGCTGCATTGCTTCCTCCGCCTACGCAGGCAATCACGTAGTCGGGATTTTCTCTTCCAATTTTCTCTTGCAGCTGTTCTCTGATCTCTTTTGAAATAATACTTTGAAATCTGGCGACCAGATCCGGAAAAGGATGAGGTCCTACCACGCTTCCGATCACGTAATGTGTTGTCACGGGATTATTGATCCAGTCTCTAAGAGCTTCATTTACTGCGTCTTTTAGGGTTTTTGAACCTGATGTTGCCGGAATCACTTCTGCGCCTAGCATTTTCATTCTTGCTACATTCGGAGCCTGTCGCTGGATGTCGATCTCGCCCATATAAACAATGCATTCCAGGCCAAGCAGTGCGCAGGCTGTAGCTGTGGCCACACCGTGCTGTCCGGCCCCTGTTTCTGCAATAATCCTTGTTTTTCCGAGACGTTTTGCCAATAGAACCTGCCCCAGAGCATTATTAATTTTATGCGCTCCGGTATGGTTGAGGTCTTCTCTTTTCAGATAAATCTGAGTATGATATTTCTGACTTAAATTCTTAGCAAAATAGAGTGGTGTAGCACGCCCGACATAATTTTTAAGCAGGTCCTGGTATTCATTCTGAAACTCTTCAGACTCTATGATCTTCAAATAGTTTTTTTGTAGTTCCTCTACATTCGGATAAAGCATTTCAGGGATGAAAGCACCTCCAAATTCGCCATAATATCCGTGTTCATCAGGGTTTTTATAATTCATTGTATTATTTTTAGTCATTAAATAAGCATTTTCTGAGTATCATCCTTAGCTTGATATTCCATCGATCAGCGTATTGATAAATTGTATGTTGTAATTCCTCTGCTGTCTGGTGATCAGTTTTTTATGATGAAGAAGTTCAATTTTACTGATCAGGTCTATCAAAGTGGCAGTATCTATTTTTGAATCATACATCGTAATGGCAATTTCCAGATTGTCAATTAAGAAATAAGGATCGGAATCTTCATAGAGCAGAAAAATTTTAGCATAAATCTTTCCCAGATCGTATTTAACATTTGTTTTTACATGGCTGTCTAAAAACTTGTCAGAAATAATCACCAGATAATAGCTATTCCATAAACCGATTCTTTCAAAGAAATACTGGATATCATCACCATCAAAAATCTTAATAATATCTATAAATTCCTGCAGCTGTTTATCAATGGCCCAGTTCTCTGCGTCGCTGTCATTCTGTGAAACAAAATTGTACAGAGCCTGAATTTTTTCATTCCCGAATTTGGGCGGGAATAAGGTTTTATAAAATGTTTTTTTTAGCAGATGGATGTTCATCATCTTGTGTATTTTTTGTTGTTCTTTTCAGAACGCTTTCGAAATGAATTTTTTTATTTTTTCCAGGTCTTTAATTCCCGGTTCCAGTTCAAACTTTGAATTAATATCTATGGCAAAAGGCTTCTTTTCCAAAAGGCTGATATTTTCAATGTTCTCCTCTGAAATTCCACCACTCAGAAAGTAGGGAAGTGGAATTTTCAGTGTATTCAAGATCGTCCAGTTGAATTGTTTTCCAGTTCCCCCGAATGCTTTGCTGTCCGTATCGAAGAGAAAATAATCGACAATCAAAACGTGAGAATTGAGTGCTTTTTCTGTTTTTTCCTCTGTTTCCTGATTATTATCTCCGATCCTGATGACTTTTATAATTTTAATTTCTGATCTGATATTTTGTTTTAATTTGATCACAAAATCTTCATTTTCGTCACCATGAAGCTGAATGAAATTCAATCCAGCTTTTTTTGCAATATCTGTAATGATATCAATTTCTTCATTAACAAAAACTCCTGTTTTCCCCGGATGGTTGATTTTCAAAATATCTTCCAGATTCAAATGATTCAAGACATACCTTGGTGATTTTTCATAGAAAATAAAACCAAGAAAATCTGTTTTCATGGAAATCAATTCATGAATTTGATTTAACTGGGTCAAACCGCAGACTTTAAGTTGAGGTTGCTGATTTTTACTCATTGCTAGATTGATAAGTGTTATATTCCTACATGGGAAATAAATTCAGCGAATTGGTGTGCCGGATCTTCATTCTTCATAAAATACTCTCCCATCAGAAAACCGTCAAATCCTTTTTCCTTTAAATATTTAAAATCTTCTATACTGTAAATGCCGCTTTCTGCGACAGACAGAGCATCTTTCGGAAGCTGGTCTTTTAAAAGGACGGAATGCTGGAGATCAACCTTAAAATCCTTTAAGTTTCTGTTGTTGATGCCCACAAGCTCAATTTTAGAATTGAAATGTCCTAGCTCGTCTTCTGTGTGAATCTCCAAGAGGACTTCAAGATCCAGCTGATGGGCCAGCTCTGTAAATTCCAACACCTGATTGGGCGACAGGCAGGCGGCGATCAGTAGAACAGCATCAGCTCCGATGCTTTTGGCTTCATAAAACTGGTATTCATCCACCATAAAATCTTTCCTGAGAATAGGGATACTGATATGGTTTCTTACATTCAAAATATCATCAAAGCTTCCTCCAAAAAAATCAGTGTCAGTCAGAATAGAAATTCCGGATGCTCCAAAATTTTCATAGGCAGAAGCTACCTCCAGAGGTTGAACCTGATTATTGATAATTCCTTTTGAAGGAGATTTTCTTTTAAATTCAGCGATAATTCCGCTTTTATTTTTGACAGATTCTTTCAGGGAAAAGCTTTTTCTTCCAAAAAATTCTGAATTTTTCAGATGGTCAATTGAAATTTTTGTTTTTGAAACTGCAATTTCTTCTTTTTTTCTCTCAATAATTTTATCCAGTATTGTCATTTTTTTAAACTAGAAGTTAGAAGTTAGGTTTAGAGGAGGAGAATAGTTTGAATTAATTATTAGCCATTTATTAATAATTCAAGGCTTCTTAGTGCCTTTCCACTTTCCAGACTTTCTTTTGCCAGTGCAAGGCAATCTTCATAGGTTCCGAATTTCTTAGTGTGAAAAAGAGCGGTTGATGCATTGGCAAGCACTACAGCGTTTTGTTGTATTGAACCTTTCCCTTCCAGGATATTCCTGAAAATCTTAGCTGATTCCTGAGGGGTTTCTCCTGCTTTAATACTTTCCGGACTTACAGAATCAAATCCCAGATCTTGGGCAGAATAAATTTCTTCACCACTTTTTGTAATGATCTTGCTGTCCTGGGTAAGGCTTATTTCATCATATCCATCCAGGCCATGTACAAGGATAAACTCGCGTTCTTCTTTCTGCAGAAGATATTGGTAGATCCTGGCAATTTCAAGATTATATACCCCGATCACTGAATATTTCGGTTTGGCAGGATTGACCAGCGGACCTAAAAGATTAAAAAACGTTCTTAATCCTAAAGCTTTTCGTAAAGCACCGACAGACTGAAGTGCAGGATGGAAATAGGGAGCATGAAGAAAACAGATATTGGCTTTTTCAAGATCTTCATTCAGCTGGTCTGAATTGTTTTTGAACTGATAACCAAGTTCTTCCATCACATTGGATGATCCGGTAGTGGCAGAAGCTCCATAGTTTCCGTGTTTGGCAACTTTCTGGCCTGTTCCGGCTACCACAAAGCTTGCCAACGTTGATATATTGATCGTGTTTTTTCCATCACCTCCGGTCCCTACAATATCTATGGTATCTTCAGTATTAAGATGTACGGGAACTGCCATCTGCAACAGGGCTTCTCTGAAGCCTTCGAGTTCTTTCAATGTAATATTCCGCATCAGGAATACACTGATGAATGCAGTTACTTCTGCAGAATTAAATTTATTCTGGGCGATCTCGGTCATCGTAGCCTTTGCCTCAGATTTGGACAGGGTTTGATGATTGAACAGGTATTGGAGAATCTCTTTCATCTGAGGTGTTTTTATAGGGTTGGGTATTTCTGTAGTTTTCAATGTAAAAGGAAGTTTTTGATAATGACTTCTCCATCGGGAGTTAAAATGCTTTCAGGATGGAACTGTACACCGTGAACATCATAGGTTTTATGCTGTAGCGCCATGATCATTCCGTCTTTATCTATGGCGGTAATTTCCAGTTCTTCCGGAAAACCTTCAGGATTGACTGCCCAGCTGTGGTATCTTCCCACTTCTATTCCTGAAGCCAGGTTTTTGAAAATTTTAGTGTTTTCTTTAATCAGTTCGGCAGAAGTGGCCACCCCATGGAAAATTTCAGAAAGATTGATCAGGTTTCCTCCGAATGCTTCAGCAATAGCCTGCTGTCCGAGACATACGCCTAAAATACTTTTTGTAGGAGCATATTCTCTGATCAGGTCCAGCAAAATTCCTGCTTCTTCAGGAATGCCTGGGCCTGGAGAAAGGATAATTTTATCATATTTCCCGATCTCTTCCAATGTGATCTGATCATTCCTTACGACATCCACTTTCTGATCCAGAATTCTTTCAATAATCTGAACGAGGTTGTAGGTAAAGCTGTCGTAGTTATCAAAAACCAGAACTTTAAGTGGAGTATTGGTTATAGGTTGGTTGATATTATTGTTCATTTTTTTGTTCTTTTAACTGTTTGATGATGAATGGTTTTTGGTTGCGGTTGCTGTTTTAAATTGTCACTCATCATTTTAGCTCATCACTAATTTACCTGCTTTATCAACTGCTTTTTTCAGGGCATTTAATTTATTGTTCACCTCCTGTAGTTCACTTTCAGGGACAGATTTTGCGACCAATCCGGCTCCCGCCTGATAATAAAGGGTATTGTTTCTGCTTAAAAAAGTACGGATCATGATTGCCTGGTTGCAGGTTCCGTTTAATCCGATCATACCGATACAGCCTCCATAATAACCGCGGGAATCTTTTTCATACTGATCAATAAGCTGAAGGGCTTTATGTTTTGGAGCCCCGCTTAAAGTTCCCTGAGGAAAGGTTGCTGAAACCATATCAAGAGGATTGAGGTTTTCAGAAAGGTCTGCTGTAACTTCGCTTACCATATGAATAACATGGGAAAACAGCTGGATCTCTTTCAGTTTGGTAACGGTTACATTTTTGCCGAGTTTACCAAGGTCGTTTCTTGCTAAATCTACCAGCATGGTGTGCTCTGCATTTTCTTTCGGATCATTTTTTAAGGCTTCAATAGACTGAAGATCAGTTTCCAGGTGCCCGGTTCTTTTAAAAGTTCCTGCAATAGGGTGAATGATAGCTTTATTGTCTTTGATAATCAGCTGGCTTTCGGGACTGGAACCGAATAATTTATAGTTTCCATAGTCGAAAAAGAAAAGATAGGGAGAAGGGTTGATATTCCTGAGCGCGCGGTATACGTTGAATTCATCCCCTTTGAATTTCTGTTCAAACCTCCTGCTTAAAACCAGTTGGAAAACATCGCCTCTCATACAATGCTTCTGTGCAATTTTTACCAGTTCGATATATTCTTCATCTGTAAGATTAGAGGTTTCGCTATCAATTTTTTCGAAAGGGTAGACCGGAGTATTCTGATTTCTGATCAGGTTTTCCATCAGATAAATCTCAGATTTTAACCCGGGGATTTGATTTTCGATAATGTGCATCTCATCATTGTAATGATTGATAGCAATCACATACTGGTATAATCTGTAGCGGAGAATCGGGATTTCTACTTCTGGGCTTTGTGGCTTTAGGCTGATGTCTTCAAAAAACTGAACAGCTTCAAAACTGGTATATCCAAAAAGACTCTGAGCGGTCTGTTCAATAGGATCATGGGTAATTTCACACTCGAAAACGCTTTGAAATTCATCAAAAATATCAGTGATATTCCGTTCCCCGATCAGCTGTTTCACAGGATCTGAACCCGGTAGCTTGATTTCATATTCTGTAAGGTTTTTAACCTCAATTCCTGCCACAGCATTGACTGCGATAAAAGAGAAATTGTTATCAATATTCTTAGAATCTGAGCTTTCCAGAAGAATAGTGTCCCGAAATCTGTCTCTGATCTGAAGATAGATATTCATAGGAGTATAAAGATCTCCCAGCGTTTTTTTGGAATCGGTTTTTATTTTTATTTTCTGAGTGGTCATCTGACTTGTATTTTTTTGTTTGGATGAAATAAAAAAAGCTTCAACGGAATCCGTCAAAGCCTATATATTGTATATTTATTATTTTGCTATCTCGTTAGCAACATGACAATACCTTCAGACCCGACGAAGAGTTTGAAAGCCACCACCAAATATTGTTGCTCATATTAAACATGGGACAAATGTAGAATTTTTTTAATATAAAAACAAAAAAATGGCAGAAAATAAAAAAACTTAATTTTGAGATTCTCTACTTAAGCTGTTGCAGTTCTTGTTTTAATTCTTCAATTTTTATTCTGTATTCTTCACTTTTATAGTGTTTTACATAATCTTCCAAAGCAGAAATATATTCTTCAATGAATTCCTTATTGGTTCTGTCTGCCTCGTATTTAATCTTTGCAGAGTTCACCGGAGCCATTTTTTCATATTGCAGCAAAGCATTTCCTTCTTCAGACTGATAATAAAGAATCACAATGTTTTTCTCATATCCCGGAATATATTTTACCGGAAAATGCTGTTCCATTCTTGGAATCCTGATTGCATTTTCAATAGGATAGATCGTTGCACTTGTTGTTGAAAAATAGGTTGAGATATATTTTCCGTCCTGTTTTTTTACAATAGCTTCATAATCATGGATGTACATGTCGTTCAGTGTGGAGTTGGTTTCCACATCAGAAGTAATGATAGCTGTACTTTCTACACCATATTTGTTTAAAAACCAGGCGTTAAGGTACTGTCCGGCAAAACCATTCAGAATAGCAAGAGGAAGGATTGGTGCCAGGAACCAGGCCTTTTTTGTCACGAATGAAAGCAGGCCAAAGAACACCAGAAGTATGATCACCGTGTAAAAACCATGATGACTGGTGAAAAACAGAATTTTGGAAATGAAAATCATAGCTTAAATTTAAAATTATCTAAGCATATAAACATTATCTAATCATTAATTTTATGGAGAAATGTAAGCAATGTGGAGATAAGTCATGAGTTTAGAAGCTTATTTTTTATATTTTTGTCTAAATTTTATAGAAAAAATAATGAGAAAAGTATTAGCACTTGCATTTATCGGAAGTTTATTCGTTGTAAACTGTTCTAAGAAACCAGATAATAATTTACAGGACAGCAACACTATGCTTGAAGAGCCTGAGGCTACAACTGTGGTAGATTCTACAGCTCAGAAAGTAACTCCGGCTGCATCCACAACACCTGCACCAGCTACTCCTGAAGCTGCTAAAACAGATTCTACTGCAGCAAAAAAATAATGAAGAAATTCCTTTTGGCAGGAACTATGGGATTGTTGATCCTTTCCTGTTCTAAAAAAGAAAATACGGAGGTGCCGAGTATGCCTTCCGAAACAACGGATGTTTCGGAACCGGCTAAGTCTAATCTTTCAGGTGACCAGATCATCGAAACATTAGACTGTTCAGGATGCCATGCCGTAAATGAGAGAATGATAGGACCTTCTTACAAAGAGATCGCAGAAAAATATTCTGATAAAGATATTGAAATGCTAGCCTCGAAAATTATAGAAGGAGGAAGCGGAGTTTGGGGAGGCGTTCCAATGGCTCCTCATCCACAGGTGTCTAAAGAAGATGCCAAAAAAATGGTAGAATATATTCTGAGTCAGAAAAAATAATATGGCTACCGAGAAATCCAGTCTGCACACAAGAAATCTGCATCGCAATCCCTATGATTTTGATCAGCTTATTTCTTGTGTGCCAGAACTGAAACATTATGTCTTCGTTAATGCTTACGAAACAAGGACTATTAATTTTAGTCTTCCCAAAGCGGTAAAACTGCTTAATCAGGCATTACTTTTACACTTTTACCATATCAAAAACTGGGATATTCCCGAGACCAATCTGTGTCCTCCTATTCCCGGACGTGTTGATTATATCCACTATATCGCCGATCTTATCGCCGAACAGCAGCCTGAAACCCCGACAGGAACTTCTGTATCAGGTTTAGATATCGGAACAGGGGCGAATCTTGTTTATCCTTTACTGGCCCACAGATCTTATGGATGGAAAATGCTTGGAACGGATATCAATCAGGGTTCTTTGGAAAATGCACAGCTCATTTTGGATCACAATCCGGATTTGTCACTGGCTATTCAATTAAAGAAGCAGCCTGATCCCAACCATATCTTCAAAAATATCATCGAATCTGGAGACCGCTTTACGTTTTCCATGTGTAATCCTCCATTTCATGATTCTGAAGAATCTGCAATGAAAGGAAATCTCCGGAAGACAAAGAATATCAATAAGTCAAAGCCTAAAAAACCTCTCCTTAATTTTGGCGGACAGCAATCAGAATTGTGGTGTGAAGGTGGAGAGATTGCTTTTATCTCAAAAATGATTGAAGAAAGTGTTCAGTATTCATCACAAGTCCTTTGGTTCACATGTTTAGTGTCTAAAAAGGACAATCTGTATAAGCTCAACACCCTTTTAAAGAAGGTCAAAGCATTAGATATTAAAACCATTGATATGGCCCAAGGACAGAAAGTAAGCAGGATGCTGGCATGGACATTTGTTCCTCAGAAGGAGAGGAAAGGATGGATATAAAATGTCAATAGTCAATTTTGCTGCGCAAGTCAAAGGTAAATGATAACCTTCACTAATCAATTCAATGTGAAGCAAATTCACGATTCACAATTAAAGCCAACAGACAATTGCTGTGCAAGCCAAAGGTAAATGATCTCCCTCACTAATAAATTCACTGCGAAGCAAATTCACGATTCACTTTTCACAATTAAAGCCAACAGACAATTGCTGCGCAAGCCAAAGGTAAATGATCTCCTTCACTAATAAATTCACTGCGAAGCAGATTCACGATTCACAATTAAAGCCAACAGACAATTGTTGCGCAAACCAAAGGTAAATGATAACCTTCACTAATCAATTCAATGTGAAGCAAATTCACGATTCACAATTAAAGTCAACAGACAATTGCTGCGCAAGCCAAAGGTAAATGATGACCTTTTCACTAATCAATTCAATGTGAAGCAAATTCACGATTCACTTTTCACAATTAAAGTCAACAGACAATTGCTGCGCAAGCCAAAGGTAAATGATCTCCTTCACTAATAAATTCACTGCGAAGCAGATTCACCATTGACCATTCACGCCTAAGCCGCTAATAACCAATGATAATCTCCGTTGACAAGCAAATTCACAATTCATAATTGACAAATCACCAAAAATGCCTAAATTTGTACGCTTTTAGAAAAATAAGAAATGCAATTATCAGAACAAGAAATCATTAGAAGAGAAAAGCTGAACAAGCTTACTGAAATGGGAATTAATGCATTCCCTGCGGAGGAGTATACGATTACAGATACTACAGAATCTATAAAACAGGATTTTTCTGAGAATAAACAGGTGAAGATCGCTGGTAGATTGATGTCCCGCAGAATTCAGGGGAAGGCTTCTTTTGCTGAATTGCAGGATTCTAAGGGTAAGATCCAGGTTTATTTTAACAGAGACGAGATCTGTCCAGGTGAAGATAAAGAGCTTTACAATGAAGTGTATAAGCATTTGTTGGATATCGGTGATATTATCGGTATCGAAGGAACCTTATTTACTACTCAGGTGGGCGAAATGACAATTTTGGTTAAGAATTTTACGCTTCTTACCAAAGCTTTACGGCCGCTTCCTCAGGCTAAAACTGATGAAAATGGAGTAGTGCACGACGGATTTACAGATCCTGAACTGAGATACAGACAGCGTTATGTAGATTTAACGGTTAATCCGCAGGTGAAAGAGATCTTCGTAAAAAGGACAAAAATGTTCAATGCGATGAGGACTTTCTTCAATGATGCCGGATATTTTGAGGTGGAGACCCCTATTTTGCAGTCGATTCCCGGAGGAGCTGCTGCAAAACCGTTTATTACTCATCACAATGCTTTGGATATTCCGCTATATTTAAGAATTGCCAATGAATTATACCTGAAAAGACTGATCGTCGGAGGTTTTGACGGGGTATATGAGTTCTCTAAAAACTTCAGAAATGAAGGGATGGACAGAACGCACAATCCTGAATTTACGGCCATGGAGATCTATGTAGCCTATAAAGATTACAACTGGATGATGGATTTCACGGAAAAACTTCTGGAATTCTGCGCCACTCAGGTGAACGGAAGTGCGGAATCTACTTTCGGAGAACATACCATTAACTGGAAAGCGCCTTATCCAAGAGTTTCCATGACGGAAGCGATTCAAAAATATACAGGTTTCGATATCACGGGGAAAACTGAACAGGAACTGTTTGATTTTGCTAAATCTATCGGAATTGATGTAAACGAAACGATGGGGAAAGGAAAACTGATTGATGAGATTTTCGGTGAAAAATGTGAAGGAAACTTTATACAGCCAACTTTCATCACAGATTATCCAATCGAAATGTCTCCATTAACAAAGAAACACAGAAGCAAAGAAGGGCTAACAGAGCGTTTTGAATTAATGGTTTGCGGAAAAGAGATTGCCAATGCTTATTCCGAGTTAAATGACCCGATTGATCAGAGAGAGCGTTTCGAATCCCAAATGGCTCTGTCAGAAAGAGGGGATGATGAAGCTATGTTCATCGATCAGGATTTCTTAAGAGCTTTGGAATACGGTATGCCTCCAACTTCCGGATTAGGAATCGGTATGGACAGGCTGATCATGTTCCTTACAAACAATGCATCCATCCAGGAAGTGTTATTCTTCCCTCAGATGAGACCTGAAAAAACAGTTCCTCAGATTGAATTGGGTGAGGATGAAAAGGTGATCCTTGAGATCCTTAATTCCCAGGAAGAACCGTTTACTTTGGCTGAAGTGAAAGAAAGAAGCCAGCTATCCGGTAAAAAGTGGGATAAAGCTTCTAAAACTTTGACTAAAAATAATTTGGTGAAAGTGGATAAGATTGATGACGTTCTTTTGATGAAACTGGCGTAAGTTTTAAATATAAAACAACTATAAACCGGTACAGAATCATTCTGTACCGGTTTCTTTTTTCCATTTCCTCAGCTGTGCCCTGAAATTCTTAAAAGGGGCTACAGTATTGATATGTATCCATTTCCAGACAGGCCATTTCGCAGGCGTGGTAGCCCACTTTCTCCGTTCAGGAACAAATAAAGTTTCGTGATCAAGGGTTTCAATCCATTCTACAATTTCATTGACCTGATTCTTCAGAAGCTCTCTTTGTTGGTGAAGGCTTAAAGCTTCATATTTTTCATAAAAAGCTTCATATAATCCTCTTAAATTATTCCACTTATAACCAGGTGCAGGAGTCTGTACTTCTATCCCTTTCTTTTCATCTGCTTCCCATTGTAAAAGAAGGTTGGTCCAACCCAATTGATACGATATATTCTGTGAAGGGCTTTTATCAACACCAGGTTTCAGGATGTCTTTTCTGTCTTCAAAAATATCATCAAACTCTTTGTCATAAAGCAGATAATTCTTTTTTAATGCTTCAATAAGCTCAGTTTTGTCCTTATACTGTACCATATTTATTTTCTCTGTCTGCTGAACGAAGCCATCAGATAAAACAAAAACGGAAGAATAAACAGTGAACCAAGCATCAAAGCCCAACCCAAAGCTGCAATTGTTTTTGGTGGCGCCATATGTTCCAGTAATGAAAGATGCTGTCCATTTCCCAGTAAAATAATATCAGGATTATGCTGATAAGTAGCGGCAACCAGAATCATCACCATCTGGAACCCTGCCAGCGCGCGTACAGGAAGCAGTTTCCGTTGATGCAGGGCACGGAGGATCAGTCCTAAGGCCACTGTAGCAAAAGAAATCGCCATGACACCCAATGGTTTTGAAAATACCCACATTACAAGAGGAATATCAGAAATATAAGCTGTTAGAAACACCAGCATCCCTGTGAACACGACAAAAACCATGGTCTGTCTGGATTTTTTGATCATCAGGGTAAGATCAGCTTTATCCCGGGTTTCTCTTAATGAAAATATAGAGGCCAGATAAGCACAAAGAGCTACGGTAAACAATCCTACAGAAACACCAAACCAGTTCAGCCAGCTGAAAATATATAAATCTAAAAATCCTACTGCATCAGGATTGATAGAATGTGAAACGGTAGCTGCTGCAATTAACCCTAAGAAGAAAGGTGTCAAGAGGCTCGCATAATAGAAAATCTGGGTATATAAAACCTGCCAGTTGTCTTTCACGGCATCATAATGTCTGAACGTAAAGGCTGTTCCTCTTGCAATAATTCCCAAAAGCATCAGTACCAGTGGGATATGAAGATAGGTTGACATTGTCGTGTAAATCTCAGGAAATCCCACAAAAAGAATAACAATTGCGATGATCAGCCACATATGGTTGGCTTCCCATACAGGTGCAATGGATTGATACATGATCTCCTCTGTTTTGTGACGGGCTTTTTTATGGGTGAAAAGCTCAACAATTCCAGCTCCGAAATCAGCACCGCCCAGAATGATATAAAGGCAGATGGAAAGCCACAGAAATCCTATAACAACGTAGATCATGATTTTTTATTTTTACCGTTAAACTGAGCGTCTGTAGGGTCATAAAGTTTAGGAACCATCTGGATTTGTCTCCTCAAAAGGAAGATAATAATCAGTGATAATGATACAAAGATGGCTGTAAAGAAGTAAAATGAATACTGTATTCCCGGCATGGGTGTTACGGCATCTGCCGTTTTCATAATTCCATAGATAATCCATGGCTGTCTGCCGACCTCTGTTACTGTCCATCCCGCTTCCAGAGCGATATATCCGAAAGGTGTTGCAATCAGGAATGTTTTTAAAAGCCAGTGTTTGTTCAGCCATTCCTTTTTGAAGAAGAAAGCGTACAGATAAATACTTCCGATGATGATCATCACAACCCCGAAAAAGATCATGATTTGGAAGGCATAATGAACTACTGCAACCGGCGGCCATTCATCTCTTGGGAAATCATTTAATCCTTTCACTTCATGGTTGAAATCATTGCTTACCAGAAAGCTTAAAACTTTTGGAATTTTTACTGCATATTTCACTTCTCCTTTTTCTTCATCTGGAATTCCGCCAATAACGAATGGTGCTCCTTTTTCAGTTTCAAAGTGAGCTTCCATTGTGGCAAGCTTAATAGGCTGTCTTTCCGCAACAGACTTGGCGGCTACATCACCACTTAAAGGCGCTCCAAATGCTCCTATCAACGCAAATCCAGCGGCTATCCTGAATGCCTTTGTATGGAATTCCACATTCTTTTTCTTCATTATTAAAAAGGCATGAACGCCTGCCACTGCAAATCCTGTTGCGCAGAAAGCGGCAACCGTCATGTGAAGAGCCTGAGGAAACCATGCATCATTAAACATGGCTTTAATAGGATCTATATTGACATATTGCCCGTTGATATAATCAAAACCTGTAGGAGAATTCATCCAGGCATTGGCTGCAACTACAAGAATACCAGAAGCCAAACCACTTAAGCCTACCAAAAATCCACAGAACCAGTGGAACCATTTATTGAATTTTTCCCAGCCATATAAAAAGAATCCGATTGCAATTGCTTCAATAAAAAATGCTGTTCCTTCAAGAGAAAACGGCATTCCGAAGATAGGTCCGGCATGTTTCATAAACCCGGGCCATAAAAGTCCAAGCTCAAAAGAAAGCATGGTTCCTGAAACGGCACCCGTTGCAAAAAGAATGGCAACTCCCTTGCTCCAGGCCTTTGTAAGGCCTTTATATACTTCATTATTGGTCTTGAGATATTTCCAGTGAGCAAAGGCCATCAGAAAGGGCATTACCATTCCTACACAGGCAAAAATGATATGAAAACCCAGTGATAAAGCCATCTGCGCGCGGGCTGCAATAAAATCATCCATAATAATCAACTTTTGAGTAAATAAATTTAAGCATAAAATACGGATGTGTAATATGATTTAATGCAGTTGAAATTTGAGAAATAGATGATAACTTTAAACTTTTTTAGTCTAAGGATGATCTCTTTTTCTGTTAAAAACTCTGCTCTTTTTTGACACATTTTAACTTTCATAAGTCGAAAAAAATCACGATATTTGTAGGTCTTTGCATTACGCAAAATTTATTAATTTTATATGAGTCAAAAACAATATACAGCTAGCAGTATCCAGGCCTTAGAAGGTATGGAACACGTACGATTAAGACCATCAATGTACATTGGAGATGTAGGAGTAAGAGGTCTTCATCATTTGGTTTATGAAGTAGTAGATAACTCTATTGATGAGGCTTTGGCAGGGCATTGTGATACTATTTTAGTAAGAATTCATAAAGGAGAAGCAATCTCTGTAAAAGATAATGGTAGAGGTATTCCTGTAGATTTCCACGAAAAAGAACAGAAATCTGCCCTTGAGGTTGTAATGACCAAAATTGGAGCAGGAGGAAAATTTGATAAAGATTCTTACAAAGTATCCGGAGGTCTGCATGGAGTAGGGGTTTCTTGTGTGAATGCACTTTCAACTCTATTGATCGCTACGGTAAGCCTTGATGGCAAATTATATCAGCAAAAATATTCAGAAGGTAAAGCTCTTACAGAGGTTGACGTAATCGGAACAACAACTGAAAGAGGAACAGAAGTCTTCTTCCAGCCGGACGGTACAATCTTTCAGGAGCTTGTATACAATTATGACACCCTTGCTACAAGGCTGCGTGAACTGGCTTTCCTTAACAAAGGAATTACAATAACTCTTGTTGATGAAAGAACAGAAAATGAAGACGGATCATTCCCAACGGAAGTTTTCCATTCAGAAGGAGGTTTAAGGGAATTTGTAGAGTTTATCGACGGAAACAGAGAATCTATCATGGAGAATGTGATCTTCATGGAAGCAGAAAGAGATGATATTCCTGTAGAAGTTGCTATGCGTTATAATACGTCATTCAGTGAAAACCTTCACTCTTACGTTAATAATATCAATACGCATGAAGGGGGAACTCACCTTGCAGGTTTCAGACGTGCTTTAACAAGAACGTTGAAGAAATATGCCGATGATCTGGGAATTCCTGCTAAAGAAAAAGTAGAAATTACAGGAGACGATTTCCGTGAAGGGCTGACGGCTGTAATTTCTGTAAAAGTAATGGAACCTCAATTTGAAGGGCAGACCAAAACAAAACTAGGAAACTCCGAAGTTTCGGGGGCTGTAGATAAAATAGTAGGGGAAATGCTTACTAATTTCTTAGAAGAAAACCCTAATGAAGCGAAAATTATTGTTCAGAAGGTAGTTTTAGCAGCGAAAGCAAGACAGGCGGCGAAGAAAGCCCGTGAAATGGTTCAGAGAAAATCTCCGATGGGAGGTTCAGGACTTCCGGGGAAATTATCAGACTGTTCATCCAAAGACCCAGCAGAATCTGAACTATTCTTAGTGGAGGGAGATTCCGCAGGTGGAACGGCTAAGCAAGGTAGAGACAGACATTTCCAGGCTATTTTACCATTAAGAGGTAAAATTCTGAACGTTGAAAAGTCAATGCTTCATAAAGTATATGATAACGAGGAGATCAAAAACATTTATACTGCTCTTGGCGTTTCTGTAGGAACAGAAGAAGACAGCAAGGCCTTAAATATGGCTAAGCTGAGATATCATAAAGTAGTGATCATGACCGATGCCGATATTGACGGATCTCACATTTCTACCCTAATTCTTACATTCTTCTTCAGATTTATGAAAGAACTTATTGAAAACGGATATATTTATATTGCTCAACCTCCTTTATACTTATTAAAGAAAGGAAATAAAAAAGTATATGCGTACAATGAGAAAGAGCGTGAAGAATTCACTTTAGAAATGGCTCCGGACGGAAAAGGCGTAGAGGTTCAGCGTTATAAAGGTCTTGGAGAAATGAACCCTGAGCAACTTTGGGAAACAACCCTTAACCCTGAACACAGAATTTTAAAGCAGGTAACGATTGATAATGCAGTAGAGGCTGACAGTATATTCTCCATGTTGATGGGAGATGAGGTTCCGCCAAGAAGAGAATTTATCGAGAAAAATGCAAAATATGCAAAGATTGACGCATAATTGTTATTAAAAATATATTAAGAAAAGCTTCTATTTATTAGAAGCTTTTTCTATATTTGGTAAAAACCAATAAAAAAATAATACTATGTTAACTCTTTTACAAACAGACCCTTATGATGGGGTTGATGCAATGTCGGGTGCAGCAGCTGCAGGACTGGGAATAGGCACTATGATTTTCAGTTTACTGATTTACATTTTTTATGGATATTGTATGTATAAAATATTTCAGAAGGCTGGAAGGGAAGATGCCTGGGCAGCTTTTATTCCCATCTATAATATTATCGTACTGCTGGATATTGTTAAAAAACCTATATGGTGGTTTATTTTGTTTTTAATTCCTTTTGTGAACTTATTTGCATCATGGGTAGTGAACGATAGATTGGCGAAGGCTTTCGGTAAAGAAACTCCGGTTTATACCATTCTTTTGTTCTTCTTTGGATTTATTTTTGTGCCGGTTCTTGCTTTTAGCAGTGATAAATATGACAGTAACAGAATTCCGAATGATTAAAAAACAATAAAAATTTTGTAAAGGCTCCAGAAATGGAGCCTTTTTTCGTATAAAATAAAAAATTACTGCTGTTTTGTCAGATGAAAAATATATAATATCCTTATGTAGAGATATAAATTGTTAAAACCATAACATAAAAGGTTTTTTGTGATAAAACTTTTTCTTTGGTATTGTTATTTATGTTAAAAATAAAAAATTAACATTTATTAAGATTTTATTATTTTTGCTCAATTTTATAACCATGATGAAAATTTTAATTTTGGCGGCCCTGTCTACAGCCTCTGTATATTTTGCCCAAACCTATCCGGTTTCTGATATTCCAGAAAACTTAAAGAAAAATGCAGATGTTGTGATTAGAAAGGATTTTACAACAGCTCACATTAATAAAATTGATGAAATAAAATACCAGCATAATACAGTAATCACAGTTTTAAACAAAGATGGCGATTCTAAAGCACAGGTTTATATTCCCTATCAAAAGGGAGACGATATTTCTGATGTGAAAGTTACCGTGTATGATGAATCCGGAAAGAAAGTAAAAAGCTTTTCAAAATCAGATTTTGGCGACTTTGCCAACAATACGCAAGGTGTATTTTATTCAGATAGCAGGATATTAGCATTGCCCTATACTTCCGCTTATTATCCGTATACAATTGATTTTTCTTATCAGATCATCAATGAGAATACTATTTTTATTCCTGATTTTATGCCGTTTTCTTCTCCCAACACAGCTTTGGAAGCAGCAGAATTCAAAGTGATTAATAAATCCGGGATTGATCTTAAAACTAAAACCTATCCTTCAAAATATAACTATGCTTCAGTGTCAGTAGCTGATAACGGTAATGAAAAGACCTATTCCTATAAAAATGTTCCGGCAATAGATGATGCCCTTATGCTGCCTCAGCCCGAAAAGATCTTGCCTAAAGTAAGTTTTACTCTGACGAAATTTAATCTGGAAGGTAACCTGGGAACATTGAGCAGCTGGGCAGATTTTGGAACATGGTATTATGCTAACCTGGTAGAACCTGTTTCTGCATCTACTCCGGCCATTAAAGCTGAAGTGGCTGCTTTGAAATTAGAGGGGTCAACGGAGGAAAAAGTGAAAAAGATTTACCAGCACATGCAGTCGAAAACCAGATACATATTTGTTGGGTTGGGAATCGGAGGATGGCTGCCAATGCTGCCGGATGAAGTTCAGAAGAAAGGATACGGAGACTGTAAAGGGCTTACCAATTACATGAAAACCTTATTGAATGAAGCTGGAATTCCTTCTCATTACTGTGTAGTCAATTCCGGCTCGTCACAGGTGTCTTTTGATCCGGACTTTCCATCCATGGGTGGGAATCATGCAATTCTGATGGTACCTACGGAAAAAGGAAATATCTGGCTGGAAAATACCTCTCAGCAGATTGCTTTTAACCATTTGAGTTACAGTACTGCAGATAGAAACGTCCTTGCTGTCACCAAAAAAGGGATCGAACTTATCAATACACCTGCATATACAGCCGAACAGAACAGAGAAAAGCAGATTTTGAAAATTAACCTTACAGAAGACAACAGCATCAACGGGGAAATCCAGTTTGCCTATACCGGAAGTCAGTATGATAATAATTTGTCTTACGCTTATTTATCGCCGAAGCAAAGAACTGATGCGATGAAAGCGAGATTTGATGTTCTGAACTTTGAAAAAGTTGAAATGAAAGACTTTGTGAATGATAAAGACAATGCAGTGATAAAATTCAATATAGATTTCAAAGCGAATAATTACTCCAAAAATACTGGAACGAACCTGATTTTCAGAGCTGTGCCTATTTTTACCAACAATTATTATAAATCAGATGAGAACCGTGAACTTCCATTTGAGATAGGGCAGTCTTTCCAGGATGAATACGAAATTGATTTTATCATTCCTAAAAATTATAAAATTGACGAAGTTCCGGAAAATATGGCCATCAATTCTGAATTCGGAACCTATAAACTGAATATTGTAAAAAACGGTGAGTCGCTGAAAGTAACACGATTTATTAAAATTAACAAAGGAATATTTCCGAAAGAAAAATACAACGACTATGTGAGTTTCCGAAAAAAGACTCTAAATATGGATAATTCCAAAATCTTACTAACTAAAATCTAACCATGAAAAAAATAATACTAACAGCGTTTTGCTTCGGAACTTTGATTCACATAAACGGGCAGAAGCATGAGTTTCTTAATCCTCCGAAATTCGACAATGCCGATCTGTCCAAAACAAAATCAACGCTGGATGAAAATGCACCGGCAGAAATTTTATATAAATCAGTACATTTTGATATTGATACCTCTACAGGAGATCTTAGGAAAAAGGTTTTTTACAGAGTGAAGATCTATGATAAAGATAAAGCCGAAGATTGGTTGAACCTTGAAATTCCGCTACACAAAAGTACTGGTGGCTATGAAGAGATTTTAAACAAAATGAAAGCTTTTGTATATAACCTGGAAAACGGAACTGCAGCTGCTACGAAAGTAGATAAAAGTTCAAAATACAAGAGCAAGGAAAGCAAATATACAACCATTACGAAATTTGCTTTTCCCAATGTGAAAAACGGATCGGTTATAGAATATCAGTATGAAGTTTTGTCACCATTTTTATATTCAGTTCCGCAGATTGTAATAGAGTCTGATGCTCCTTCTCTGTATACGGAATATATTCTGGACAGTCCTTCACATATAGCTTATAATGTAAATTATACAGGTTCATTGTCTCCAAAATATAGAATAGTGGAAGAAAAGACAATGTACGGAATGCCTTTTAAAACCTATAGATTCGGGTATGAAAATCTGAAAGGATTCAAAACTGAGAAGTTTGTTAAAAATGACAGGAATTACCGTACAAAAGTAAGTGCGGAACTTCATTCCACTAATTTTAGAGAACTGAAAATGCACTCCTCGTCGTGGGAAGAAATCAAAGAGAAGCTGTATAAAGACGAAGATTTTGGTGAAGAGCTGAAAAAAACGAAACTGGTTAAAGAAAATGTGGCCTCAATTATTTCAGGTCTAAATTCCGATACTGAAAAAGCCGATGCTATTTTTAATTATGTAAAAAATACATTCACCTGGAATAAAGACAGAGGAATTTATACGGAAGACGGAATAAAGAAACTGATAGAAACCAAAACCGGAAATGCTGCAGAAATAAACCTTTTGCTTGTCATGATGCTTAGAGAAGCAGGACTGAAAGCAGATCCTCTTGTTATTTCCACCGTAGACAACGGTTTGATCAATCTGACTTCCCCCAGCATAGTCGGGATGAATTTTGTTATTGCAACTGTTAAAATAAAAGACGGTCTTAATCTCTATGATGCCACTTCAAAACAGTCGTCTATGAATAATCTTCCTCCAAGAGACTGGAATCAGTATGGGGTTCTCATGGCGAAAGATAAAGCACTGCTGATGCAGATGGGAAATACCACTACAAGCTTCAATTACCTTACTGCAGAAGCAAAAATAAATGAAGACGGCAGTATTTCCGGGACATATTCCGACAAGGATACCGGTTCATATGCTATGTTTGCCAAGGAAAGCTATGACGAAAATGCTGAAAAATATAAAAAGCAGTATAAAGAAAACTTCTCAATAGATTTTGTTGGAATTGATACCAAAACTCTCGAAAACGGGGATTTTGAAAGCACAATGAAATTCTCCTCAGACAACCTGATCGATAAGATAGGGAAGAAGATGATCATCAATCCAATGCTTTTTTTGAGCAAAAATTCTAATGAATTTGACCAGGCCGAGGAAAGAAAATATCCAATTGATTTTATCTCTTCAATTACTAAAGTGAAGAAAGTAATCCTGGAAATACCGGAAGGCTATGTCATAGAAGCAATGCCTAAAAGTAAAAAGATAGTTACAGAAGATAAAGAAATTGAATACAGCTATATTGCAGAGCAGAAGGGTAATAAGCTTGAAATAATCTCCACTACAAAAATTGCAAGTCCGGATTATCCTAAAGAATATTATCCTGCATTCAAACAGATTTGGGGAACCGCCTCAAAAAGTGAGAACCAAGTGATAAGCCTGATCAAAAAATCATAGAAGAACATTTCTTCAGACCGATTATTAGATCAAATAAAAATAATTTTACAAAACCATTCATTTTTGAATGGTTTTTGCATTCACATCCAAAAGATATAATTATGAAAAACACCATTGCCATTCTGGCAGTTTCTTCCCTTCTCGCTTTTTCAGCCTGTAAAAAAGGAGAAAACACAACATTACCTGATAAAACAGAAGCTTCCCAACCGGAAAAGTTCATCGTAGATTCCGTGAAAGTGAGTGACTCCTCAAAGATTGCAGATTCATTAACCATAGCCTTCGCCTCTAAACTGCTCGTTTTTCCAACGCTGAAAGACAAACAATTGCTGGACAGTATCTATTTTCAAAATAAGGGAATCAGGGATTTCTCTAAAAAAGGATTGCAGGCTTTTCTGGATAATGAGAAAAACAAATATTTCAATTCTGTAAAAAGTGACAGTAAAGACTGGCTTTCAGATATTTCCTACGCCCAGAAATGGTATACAAATACCCATATGAACTTGGTTTCAACTGATAATGATTATATGCATATTGGATATGTATGGAGTTCCTATGAAGGGGGTGCTCATGATAATTACGGATTTTCAGAAAGGATTTTCGACCTTAAAAGCAATAAAAAACTGGAACTTAAAGATATTACTTCAATGCCGAAAGCCCAGCTTGAAGCTATATTGATGAAGAATATTAATAAAGTACATAGCGGGACAACAGACAATGAAGGAGAAGTGAAGAATTCTGACATGCTGCTGGTAGAAGTTATTCCTGCAACAGATAATTTCTACTTTGATCAGAAAAACCTTTATTTCCATTACAGTCCATATGAAATTACTGCGTTTGCAGCCGGAGATATCGTCATTCCTGTGTCCTGGGAAGAGCTGAAAGGAACACTGAATGCAGAATTCAAAGAAAGAATGAAAATAAAGTAAATTAATGCTTCCGGATCTGGAAGCATTTTCTATTTTTGCGGTAATGGAAAAAGTAGCTTTTATCATTAATCCCTTTTCGGCCAAAAAAAATTATCAGCCGTTTCTTGACGAACTTGAAAAGAAGGTAGAGAACCCTTTATATTACATCTCCGAATCTATTCCGGCGACAGATGATTTTATCAGGGCAAATTTTGATCATATTGATATTTTTGTAGCCATTGGAGGAGACGGAACAATCTCCACCGTGGCAAGAAATCTTATTAATACAGATAAGATTCTTGCAATTTTTCCAGCCGGATCTGGTAACGGCTTTTCCAATGAGACTAAATTCAGCAAAAATCTTGATGAGCTTTTAGAAAAAATTAAAACCAGAGCATCCAGAAAGATCGATACCTTTACCGTTAATGACAGACTGTCTATCAATGTTTCGGGAACCGGTTTTGACGGAAAAGTGGTGAAAGAATTCGAAAAAACCAATCGCGGATTCAAAAACTATATCAAAGTATCCCTGAAGACATTTTTCAATTATAGACCTATTAAGGTTAAATTCTTTGATGAAGCCTATCAGCAGTACAATGGGAAATACCTGATGCTGAATATAGCCAATACACGACAGTTTGGAAACAATGCTTATATTGCTCCCAAAGCAAGTAAAAGTGATGGATTGGTAGATATGGTGCTGGTGAAAAAATTCCCACTGACCTATTCTGCTCTTTTTGCCTTCAGGATGTTTACCAAAAGGCTGAAAGATGATGAGTATGTAACATATCTTCCTGTTTCGGAAATTTCATTTAAAGTAACCACCAAAAACTGGCACCTTGATGGTGAGTTTAATAAGATAAAATCACCTATTCACGTGAAAGTTTTACCAGCCAGCCTGAATATTTTGATTTAATTATTCAGTTATAGAGAAGAGCAAGTCTGTGAAATAACCTTAAAAGAATAAGAAGATTAATTACTTAAAATCAGACCTCCAGTTTTTTTTCAATTTCATTCGGATGATTCAGGCAATACTGCAGCTGGGTTTTATCTAGTTGCTTCTCCCAGTTTGCCACAACTACCGTAGCTACAGAATTTCCAACCACATTCGTTAAAGCCCTGCATTCACTCATGAATTTATCGATTCCCAGAATAAGAGTCATTCCTGCAATTGGTATTTCTGGAACTACAGCCAGTGTTGCTGCCAATGTCACAAATCCTGCCCCAGTAACACCTGCGGCACCTTTTGAACTTAACATCGCTACCAAAAGCAGTATCAGCTGTTTTTCCAACGGAAGATGAATATTCAGAGCCTGGGCTATAAATAGAGAAGCCAGGGTCATATAAATGTTTGTTCCGTCCAGATTGAAAGAATATCCTGTAGGCACTACAAGTCCTACGATCGCCCTTGAACAGCCTGCTTTTTCCAGTTTTTCCATAATTCCGGGAAGTGCTGATTCAGAAGAACTGGTTCCTAAAACCAACAGTAGTTCCTCTTTAAGGTAGAACATCAGCTTGAAAATACTGAATCCATTATACCTGGCCACTGCTCCCAAAATAATGACAACGAAAAGAATAGATGTAATATAAAAGGTTCCTACTAAAAATATTAGGTTCAGGACAGAATGAAGGCCATATTTTCCAATTGTAAATGCCATAGCACCGAAAGCACCGATTGGGGCCAGCTTCATCAGCATATGAACAATTTTAAAAACTGGAGTAGAAAGATCCTGTAGGAAATCAGTTACTTTCCGACTTTTTTCTTTAGTCAGAACCAAGGCGACACCCATTAGAATAGCTACCAGAAGAACCTGAAGTATATTTTCTCCTACCAACGGACTGAAAAGCGTTTCAGGAATGATATTCATGATGAAGCCTGTCAGGGTAGTGTCGTGAGCTTTCTGCTGATATTGCGAAACATCGCCTGATAGAGTAGCAGGATCGATATTTAAGCCATGTCCGGGCTGTAAAATATTTCCTACAATCAATCCGATAATCAGGGCTAAGGTTGAAAATGTAAAGAAATAAATCATTGCCTTTACCGCAATACGTCCGACTTTTTTGAGATCAGTCATATGAGCAATCCCTAAAGTAAGGGTAATGAAGATTACCGGAGCAATGATCATTTTTACCAGTTTGATAAATCCGTCACCGAGTGGTTTCATTTTTTCACCCAGCTCAGGATAGAATCTTCCCAGAAGTATACCTGCTGCTATCGCGATAATGACCTGAAAATAAAGCTGCTGATAGAATTTTTTAGCTTTCAAAGGATTTTTTTTAGATTTTGAACGCGGAAAATTAAGAATTTTTATCTTAAAACATGACGAAAGTCAGTAAATTAATAATTTTAAGAGAAGGGTAAATGAGAAGGAAAGACAAGATTGAGATTCTAAAACTTTTAAAGTCATTTTTTATAAAAATGCTTCGACTCTGCTCAGCATGACAACATTAATGCAAACTGTGTCATGCTGAGCGGAGTCGAAACATCTATAATATTATTACAAAATTATTCTACCGCAACAGAATCATCCCCGCGACCGTCTGCCACAGCATGGATGTTTCCATTATCGTCCATCAGAATCAGTTCTGTTTTTCCGATGTATTTTATTTTTTCAATCACGTAATTTTTACTTTTAAGCGCTGCAATCGTACTTTCAGGGAAATTATTTTCTACCGTAATTTTTTCAGGAAGCCACTGATGATGGAATTTCGGCGCATTTACGGAAATATTGGCATTCAGTTTAAAATCTACCACATTAACGATAGACTGATAAACTGAAGTAGGAATTGTTGTTCCGCCTGGTGTTCCCACCACCATATATGGTTTTCCATTTTTGAGCAGGATAGTAGGAGTCATAGAGGAAAGCATTCTTTTATTGGGCTGTATAGAATTAGCCTCTCCGCCTACGGCTCCGAACATATTTGGAACCCCTGGTTTAATAGAGAAATCATCCATTTCGTTATTTAAAAAGAAACCTGCACCTGAAACCACCACCTTACTTCCGTAATATCCGTTAAGTGTGGTCGTTACAGAAGCGGCGTTTCCGTCTTTATCTATAACAGAAATATGGGTAGTCTGGGTGGATTCTTTTGGCTGACTGATGATTTTTCCAACTTCTGAGCTTGGTGTAGCTTTACTGAAGCTGAAGCTTTTCCATCTGTTTTTTAAATATGTATCAGAAGTCAGATAAGGGGTTTTGTCCTCAATGAAATCCGGATCGCCCATATATTCTGCTCTGTCTGCAAAAGCTCTTCTTTCCGCTTCTGTCATGATCTGTACAGCTTCCGTTGAATTTTGTTGGTACTTTTCCAGATTTTCGTATCCGGCCATAGTCAGCATTTGGGCAAGCAATACACCACCGCTGGAAGGAAGTGGCATGGTAACCACGCGGGTTCCTTTATAATCGAATTCCAAAGGCTTTCTTTCTGCCGTTTTATAATTTTTGAGATCTTCCAAAGTAATAATTCCGTTGCCTTTTTTCATTTCGGAAACCATAAGCTCGGCTGTTTTACCTTCATAAAATCCTTTTTCACCTTGTTTCTGAATTAATTTCAGTGTTGCAGCCAGTTCTTTCTGAACTAAAATATCACCGGCTTTCCAGGGAGTATCTTTTACAAAAGCAATAGAGGATTTGTTATGTTTCTGGAAATTTTCTTTGTGAGTATTCAGCATATTGGCCTCCATTTCTGTAATGGCAAATCCTTTTTCCGCGAGATCAATAGCAGGCTGAATGATTTTATCCATAGGAAGCTTACAGTATTTTAAGGTCGCAAAAAATCCGGAGATACTTCCCGGTACCCCTACTGCCAGTCTTCCGTATTGGGAAAGATCTGTATCCGCCTTTCCGTTTTTATCAACGTACATGTCCTTAGACGCTTTTTTCGGAGCTGTTTCTCTATAATCCAGGGTAAATTTTTCACCATTATTTTTAACACCTACTAAAAATCCGCCACCACCGATGTTTCCGGCCTGAGGATAAACTACGGCAAGAGCGTATTGAGTAGCTACAACCGCATCGTAAGCATTTCCGCCCATCTTCATCACTTCAGCTCCTGCTTCGCTGGCAAGAGGGTGTGCAGAAACCACTACACCCTTATTCTTTACTTTTACCTCCTTTATAATATTGAAATCGGTAAACTGAGCAGATGAAAAATTAAATGCCATAAATAAGGCAGCAAGAAATATTCGCTTCATAAGATTATGTTTAAGACAAAAGTAGATAATTTTAAAGAAACTGACCTTTCTTTAATGGGTGTTTATCATTAGATCAGCCCAATAGGAAGTAAACTATTTTACGAATTGTATATTTGATATGTAAAAAATCAATTGTTTTGATTTAATTTATTTAAATATTGTTATTTTTTTAATTATTTTTTAAAGAAATCTTTATTTTGTTGTTTTTAATGTATTTTTATAAGATAAATTGCCACTTAAAAAATACATATGAATAAAAATTACCAAAAAATTGCTTTGCTTGGAGTATTATTTTTTATTTCAGCAAATGCCACTGCCCAAACTGATTCCATAAAGACCAATCAGGTGGATGAAGTAAAGATCACTATTGGCTCACGAAATAAGGCAAGGGTTGCTACCGATACTCCGGTGCCGGTAGATGTTATTAATATTGGTTCTCAGTCTGTTTTAAGTCCTCAGATGGATCTTAATCAGATTTTGAATTATGCAGCCCCTTCTTTTACATCTAATTCTACAACGGTAGCAGATGGGACGGATCATGTGGATCCTGCCCAGCTAAGAGGGCTTGGCCCGGATCAGGTATTGGTTCTGCTTAATGGAAAAAGGAGACATACCTCTTCTTTGGTGAATATCAACGGTTCGCCGGGAAGAGGTTCTGTAGGCACCGATCTTAATGCTATTCCTGCATTTGCTATTGAGAGGCTGGAAGTGCTAAGAGACGGAGCTTCTGCACAATACGGCTCTGATGCCATTGCAGGGGTGATTAATGTCATTATGAAGAAAAACACCAATGCTTTTACAGCCGCCATTACAGCAGGAGCTTTTAATTCTAAAGGATCTAATGACCATCATGGAGGATGGGACGGTGGAAAATACCAGATAGATCTTAATTACGGGACTAAAATCGGGACTAATGGATTTATCAATTTCACGGCAAGTTTATTAAGCAGAGATGATACCAGAAGGGCTATGGCGGCAACCGGTGATATTTTTAATGCCTATAATGCCATTGAACAAAGAGCGCTGGAGCAAGGAGTTAATATTTCTTCTCTGTTTGGAAACATTACCAATACCCCGAATAGCCAGCAGATTATAGATTATATTCATCAGTATGCCCCTTCGGTAGGTTACTTTACAGCACAGCAGCAGGCAGACATTCAGTCTGCGAACACGATCACACAATTGCAGAATTTGTTGAAGGTTAATGTTACTGAAAATGAATTGGCTTACAGGAAATTAACCAGAGATGATTTTAATATGCGGGTAGGACAGTCAAAATTGATGTCCGGTCAGTTTTTTATGAACTCTGAATTTGATCTTTCATCATCTGTGAAGGGATATGCTTTTGGAGGAATTTCTTACAGAGATGGTAATGCAGCGGGCTTTTTCAGGAGACCCAATCAAAACAGAACGTCTACGGCCTTATACCCGAACGGTTTCTTACCGGAAATAGCCTCTGATGTTATTGACCTTTCTTTTGCAGGCGGATTTAAAGGGAAATTAGGAAATGTCAACTATGACATCAGTAATACCTTTGGACAGAATACTTTCGATTACACTATTAAGAATACGGCCAATGCGTCCATGGCTTATCCCGGTAAAACAGAATTTGATGCAGGAGGATTGAGCTTTATGCAAAATACGATCAATGCAGATTTCGATACAAAATTTGACTGGCTGAAAGGTTTTAATGTAGCCTTCGGAGGTGAAGCAAGATTTGAACGGTATAAAATAGAAAACGGAGAAGAGGCGTCATGGGCGCTTTATGATATCAATGGAAGAATTCAGACTCCATCAACAGATCCTAAGTTAAAACCTACAGATTTTTTTGGAGTCTATACTCCGCAATCGTTACCAGGTGACCCCTTTGTGCCTGCAAGCATGACCAGTACCAGACCGGGCGGATCACAAGTTTTCCCCGGTTTTAGACCTGAAAATGCTTTAAATGAAGGAAGACGTTCCGTAGCGGCTTATGTGGATACCGAACTGGATGTTACGGATAAGTGGCTTTTGAGTGCTGCTTTGCGGTATGAAAACTATTCAGATTTCGGCTCTACTTTCAATTATAAAATAGCAACACGGTATAAACTGACCAATCAGATTAATATAAGAGCAGCCCATTCCACCGGATTCAGAGCTCCTTCTTTGCAGCAGATTTATTTCAATGCTACAGCAACCCAATTTGTAGGAGGGACAGCATTTGAAGTAGGGACATTTTCAAATGATTCAGAAGCTGCCAGGCTCCTGGGGATTCCACAATTGAAACAGGAAGAATCAACAAGTTATTCTGCAGGGTTTACCGCAAAAATTCCGCAAGCCAATCTTACCTTTACCGTTGATGGGTATTATATTAAAATTAAGAACAGGGTGGTTCTTACCGATCAGTTTTCAAGACCTTCAGGAATTCATTTGCCGGGAAGTGATCTCGGAATTGTGCAGGATGCTTTTGATAGAGCTAATGCTAATGCTGCTACGTTCTTTGCCAATGCTATAGATACCCAGACTAAAGGTATTGAAGGAGTAATTTCTCATAGAGCAAAGTTTTCGGAAGGAATTTCTTTGAACTCGGATTTGGCAGTTACAGTATCCAAAACCAACAGGATAGGAAATATTCATGGTTCTGATATTTTGATTAAAGCAGGGCAGGTCAACCGTTATTACTCGGAATCGAGTAGGATTTATCTTGAAGAGGCTGTGCCAAGATTTAAAGCTTCTCTTAATAATGCTTTGGAAATTAGCAGGTTTAATGTGCTTTTGAGAAATGTGTATTTTGGAGAGGTTACAGATCCGAATACGATGGATGCTGATGGAGATGGTATTGTAAGTGGAGAAATCATCAATGGGCAGGCTGTTGCTACAGAGCATCCTGTTTGGGGTGGGAAGGTAATTACAGATTTATCGGTAGGATACAAATTCAGTGACAGTTTCAGGCTGACCATTGGAGCCAATAACTTATTTGATATTTATCCGGATAAAAATTACGGGCCAACTGCGGTGAAAGTGCCTGCTCTGGATAGTTCCGGTAATTTGACTTACGTTAATGCTGCTCCTATAGATCTTACCAATCAGAATCAGTTCATTTACTCCAGAAATACATCCCAGTTCGGGATGAATGGAAGATTTCTTTTTGCAAGGGTTAATCTGAGCTTTTAGGAATTTCTGTTCAGTTATTATGAAAAAGGTATGTTTATGCATACCTTTTTTATTTTGGTTGCTATGATTTTTTTACTTTTGTAGAATTCTAAAAAATATGTAAAATGGAATCCTATACGGAAAGAATATTAATTACGGGTGCTCTGGGACAAATTGGCACCGAACTGACGAACAGACTTGTTGAAATTCACGGAGCTGATAATGTAGTAGCATCAGGACTGGACAGATGGCAAAAGGGAATTACTGCTGCCGGACACTATGAAAGAATGGATGTTACCAATACACAACTGGTAAGACAGGTCATTAAAGACTATGAGATTACAACAGTCTATCATTTAGCATCGCTTTTGTCAGGAACTTCAGAAAAGCAGCCAATTTTTGCATGGAAACTGAATCTTGAACCTCTTCTTCATTTTTGCGAAATGGCGAAAGAGGGCCTTCTTAAAAAGATCTTCTGGCCAAGCTCAATTGCTGTATTCGGAAAAGGAATCCCAAAACAAAATGTAGGGCAGGATGTGGTTTTGAACCCTACAACGGTTTATGGAATCTCTAAAATGGCAGGAGAAAAATGGTGCGAATACTATTTCGACAAGTATGGAGTAGATGTAAGAAGTATAAGGTATCCGGGGCTTATTTCGTGGAAGACTCCTGCAGGAGGCGGTACAACAGACTATGCCGTTGAGATCTTTTACGAAGCAATAGAAGAGGGGAAATATACAAGTTTCATTTCCGAAAATACAGGAATGCCAATGTTATATATGGATGATGCGATTAACGCAACATTGAAATTAATGGAAGCTCCGAAGGAAAGTCTTACCGTTCATTCGTCTTATAATTTAGGAGGAATGTCATTTACACCGAAAGAACTGTCGGAAGAAATCAAGAAAGAAATTCCTGGTTTTTCTATCGATTATCAACCGGATTTCAGACAGGCAATTGCAGATTCATGGCCGGCTTCAATTGATGATTCCATAGCAAAAAAAGACTGGGGATTAACCTATGATTTCGGAATTTCTGAAATGACGAAGGATATGATCAAGAATCTTAAAGTGAAATTGAATAAAAATTAATCACTTAAAGTTTATGTTTAAATAAATGTTATTTTAACATCTGATTATTAATTAATTATATATATTATCTAAAATTTAATTTAAATGGTTTTATTGACTTTCAACATCCTAAATATTGAAGCTGAGGCGAAAAACAGTTCAGAAATTTCTGATGTGGAAAGGCTGAAAATTACAGAAGACAATACAAAAGCTATTCTTCGGATTTTAGATATTCATGACATTAAAGCAAGTTTTTTTGTGGAGATTTCTATCGCTGAAAAACTTCAGAACTTAATAAAAGCAATTTCATCGAAAGGGCATGAAATTGCTTTTTATAATTTGAATTCCAATCTTCAGGAAATTGAGAATATTAAAAAAAGTATTCAGGATTTTCTTGAGAAGCAGGTTCGAGGAATCAGGCAGAAAGACTTCAAGCTTCCCCAGCATGATCTGAAATCTCTGGAGTTTAATTATGTTTCCAATATTGATAATGCAGATATCCTTTTTCCATTCAAAAGGCTGAAAAGAGATACGGAGATTACTGAAGAAGACGGACTGAGTATTGTTCCTGAAAGCATCTCGCCATACAGCCAGCTGCCCTATAATGATTTTGTGTTTCAAATTCTGCCGATGAGTTATTACCAGAGCATGGTTTTTGAAACCCTTAAGAATGATGATTTTGTACTGATCTATCTTAATTCCTGGCAGTTCACCGATTTTAAAAAGTACAGATTTGATATTCCGTTTTACAGAAGCCTGTTTTCGGGCAAAAAAATGGAGGACAAACTGGATGCCCTCCTTACCTGGATTAACGAAAAAGAACTTGCTACTTCCCGTATGAAAGATTATATTTTTTAGGTGGCAGGGGACAGGTAGCAGGTTGTAGAGATTGTGCTGAAGATTGAAAATTTGGTCTTTTGATTCGTAAGAGCCAAGAGCCAGACAATAACTCATTTACTCTAAAACCCTCAAACTCTCCGACTCCGCAACTCGGATCCCGCATCGCGTAACTAACTCAGTTCAAAAAGCGTAATCTCTGGTAAGACGCCAACTCTTCCTGGATAACCCAATACTCCAAAACCTCTGTTTACATACAGCATCTTGCCTTCACTTTCATACAGATCAGCCCATTTCGGGTAGCGGTACTGTACCGGAGACCATTTTACGTTTTTAAGATCCAAACCAAACTGCATCCCGTGGGTATGCCCTGAAAGGGTCAGATGGATGTTTCCAGGATGTTTTTTTACCACATAATCGAAATGCGTGGGGTCATGGCTCATCAGGATTTTTGGAGCGAATTCCGGGACTCCTTTTAAGGCGTCGTCAATTTTTCCGAATTGAGGAAATGGCTTCAGTCCCCAATTTTCAACACCGAGAATATATAATTTTTCTCCGTTTCTGTCAATTACCCTGTTTTCATTTCTCAGCATATCAAACCCGGCTTGCTTTTCATACTCAATAAGAGCGTCAAGATTCTTTTTTTTAGCATCCAGCGAGGCCCATGTCACATAGTCACCATAATCGTGGTTTCCCAGCACGGCAAGCTTGCCGTCTTTGGCTTTGATTTTGGAAAATAAAGGAATGAAAGGTTTAAATTCATCCGAAATATTATTCACCATATCGCCTGTAAAAAGAACAAGATCCGGATCCTGCTCATTGATCAGATCGATAGCATGCTGTAGCTTGGATGGATCGGAAAAACTACCGCTGTGAACATCAGAGATCTGAATCACTTTATAGCCTTTGAAGTTTTTTGAAAGGCCTGGAATCTTTACTTTTATTTTTCTTACCGTATGCCTGTACTTTCCGAACGTAATCCCGTCAATGAAAAGGGCGGAAAGAACACCTCCCATGCCTAATCCTACCATACTGAGGAATTTTCTTCTTTCAGGAAAAAAGTGTTCTTTCGGTTGCGTTAGCCCTATCAGGTAGCCTCCTGTTCTGAAGATATCATCAATCAATAAAAACAGGACCACAAAGATTTTAGGGAGTATAAAGATCAGGAATAATGAAATTGTGATCTGGACTCTCATCGAGCTTCTGTCTGATCTTTGGAAATGGGTAATTTCATAGGCGAAAATCCCATAAACGGCCAAGGATAAAACCCAGTACCCGAGCCTAACCCAGAAATTATCTGTTAATGTTCTTATAGCCTGATAGATATAGACTTCTAGAACCAGGAAGATAGCGGCGATGATCAAAAAATTTCTCTGCATGATAAATCTAAAAAAAGCACAAAGAAGATATTTCCCTGTGCTTTATATTTTTGTTAATTAAATATTTTTAAGGAAATCTGTAAACGATAGCATTGATGTTCATTCCGGCACCTACCGAAGTCATTACAATGTTACCTTTATCTTTAAACGTTTGACCCTCCATTTTTCCTTTAATTATTAAATCATACATGGTAGGAATGGTTGCTACAGACGTATTTCCAAGGTCCTGAATTGTCATAGGGGAGATCGAATGATCATAATCTTTCACGTTATAAAGCTTGTGAAGTCTTTCAATCATGGCATAATCCATTTTGGCATTAGCCTGGTGAATCAGGATCTTATCAATATCTTCAATGGAAAGGCCGGCATCTCCGATGGTTTCTTTTATAGCTGAAGGCACATTTTTAAGAGCATACTCATAAATTTTTCTTCCCTGCATTCTTACATAAAGACGTCTTTGGTCTACATTCTGGTTAATGGAGGGGGCATTTTCAAGATAGCACAGTTCCGGACCATTGTCGCAGATTGTGTTATGAGAAATAATCCCTACATTTTCCTGATCTGTAGCCTGTACCACCACTGCACCAGCTCCGTCGGCAAAGATCATTCTGTTTCTGTCATGAGGATCAGTAACACGGCTCAGCGTTTCTGCACCTACCACAAGAATGGTTCTGGCTGCCTTTGCCTTGATAAGATTGTCTGCAAGGATCATGGCTTCCACCCATCCCGGACATCCGAAGATCATATCATAAGTAATGCATTTTCTGTTCTTGATGCCCAGTTTGTTTTTTACTCTTGCTGCCATATTAGGCATAAAATTCACATATCCGTCTACAGTAACTTCTCCAAAGTTGCTCGCGTAAATGATGTAATCCAGTTCTTCTCCATCTACTTTGGCATCTTCAAGGGCAATTTTGGCAGCTTCAGAGCCGATCAGCGAGTTGGAAAGATCGTCTTCAATAAATCTTCTGTTTTCTATTTCTGTGATTTCTACAAACTTTGCGATGGTTTCTTCTGCAGGTTTCTCAATCTTAACTCCGTCTTCAGTGTAGAACTCAGAATCCATGAAATAATCTCTACCAATAACTCTGTTAGGAATATAGGATCCGGAACCAATAATGATCGTATTCGGCATTCGTTTATATGATTTTTTAAAGATGCAAAGTTAATAATTAATATTAATAACGGAGAATTAAAAATATTATTAAATTTGCAAAAATTGTACTTTACAATCGTATGAAAAACAACTCGTCCTTAAAAGGCTTACTTATTGCAGCTGTGGTGTTTATCGTTGCCTTTGGGGTCTACTTCTTTTTTTTAGCCAAGAAAAATTATTTTGTAGTAGACAATCCTACTCCTAATACGTATTATTTTAAGATCAATAACGGTTCCGAAGGAATTATTTCTGCGGGCCAGTACGTTCATGTGGATATTAAAAAGGGGAAAAATTCTATCAAGGTTTTCGACCAGAATAAGAAAATGCTGTATGATTCTGCATTTGAAGTAAATAAAATCCGGGGGCTGATTAATATCGCCCATCAGGATTATTATATTAATGATCAATATTATGGGTACAATCTTAAAAAAGATTCATTACTTTTGGCCCTGGACAAAATCACAATTGACGGAAAAGATTATTTCGGAGGAGCAAGACGCTTCAATAAGCTTTATACTGAAGATTTTTACTACAATGTAGATGAAGATTACGATAAGGTGATCAAAAACATCCAAAAGGTGGAATCAAGATCAAAGATCTTCAGAAAGCAGGATTTCCTAAATTATTACAAAGAATATTACAAGTTTTAAAGTTTTGACAAAAGATATTACCAAAGTTACTCCCTACAATTCCGAGGCTACCAAGAAAAGCCAGGTAGAGGATATGTTCGACAATATTGCACCGAAGTATGACCTTCTGAATCATGTTTTATCTATGAAAATTGATGTTTTGTGGAGAAATACATTGGTGAAAATGATGAAAAAAGACAATCCGCAGGAAGTATTGGATGTGGCTACAGGAACGGGAGATTTAGCAATAACGATTGAAAAAGGGACCCATGCGAAAGTAATTGGTTTGGATTTATCACAACAAATGCTGAATGTTGGCGTTATTAAAATAAAAAAACTTAAATTAGACGGCAAAATTTCCATGCAAAAAGGGGATGCGGAAAATTTACCTTTCGAGGACAATAGATTTGATGCTGTTTCCGTTGCATTTGGAGTGAGGAATTTTGAAAACCTTACCAAAGGTTTGGCAGAATTAAGAAGAGTAGTTAAAGATAACAAGAGTGTTTATATACTGGAGTTTTCAAAGGTTGAGGGGTTCTTAGGGCCATTTTATATGTTTTATTTCAAAAATATATTACCTGCCATCGGCAGACTGGTTTCCAAAGATAATAGGGCATATACATACCTTCCGGATTCTGTAAATGCTTTTCCTTTTGGGGAAAAGATGAAGCAAATTCTTTTAGATACAGGATTTAAGAAAGTAGAATATAAAAAGTTAAGTTTAGGTATAGCCACAATTTATAAAGCAACAAAGTAACCTATGAATAAATTTCTATTAAGAGCACTGGTTTTAGCCTCAGTCAATATTGCAGTTTTTGCAGATGCACAATTCAGAACCCGAAACAGAATGGATAAGTTGGAAGACTTTGACGAGCAGAAATTCAGTTGGGGTTTTTATTTGAATGGCAACAGGCTGGACTACCGTATCGTCCTACATCCAAGATATGGTTCGGAAGGTAATCAGAATCTTGTTAAATCCAAAGAAAGCTACAGTTTTGGTGCCGGTTTGATCGCCAAATGGAGACTGAATGACTATCTGGACTTAAGATTGGAGCCAGGCTTACAATTTGCTCAAAGGCAGTTGATTTTCAATACCCAGTCCAATGACCAGTATGCTGCCGGAACATTAACGAATCCTCCTTTTATTCCAATTCCTTTAACTGAGAAAGACAGAATAAGAGAGATAAAATCTACATTGGTGGATGTTCCTGTTTTGCTTGAGCTTCACGGCCAGAGATGGTATAATTCCAGACCCTATATTGCGGCAGGGGTAAACTATATAGTTAATCTTCAGTCCAATTCAGATTCTGAAGATGACAACATGCAGCAGGTTTTCAGATCTACAACGCATAACTTTGCGTGGTCTGCAGAAATGGGAATCCAGTTTTATTTCAACAAATTTAAACTTACTCCGGCTATCAGAGGAACATTTTTCATGAACAACGAGAAAGTGGCAGATAATGCAACAACACCTCCGTACTGGGCAACTGCAATGTCTACGCTTCAGACAAGAGCTGTAATGTTCGTTCTGAAATTTGAATAAGAAAATATACATTAAAAATATAAAAGGAGGTGCTTATGCATCTCCTTTTTTTAGTGCCAAATCAAAATATAGAGACTTTTATTTTTGTTACTGTTATTATTTTTTTACTTTTGCTATTAGTTAGAATATAGAAAACCTGAAATGCTTCAAGATTTAGAAAATAATTTTTCAGAATTAGAGAAAAAGATTTTGCTTTTACAAAAGAATTATAAAAATCTTACTGAAAGACTATCTGAATTAACTGTTGAGCATGAAGCGCTGAAAACGAAATATGATGAGGAAAGAAGAAGAAATCAGGTATTAGCAGAAGAACAAAAAAATATAAAACTTTATTCAGCAATATCAGGGAATCCTGAACACAACAGATTAATGAAAAACCATATCAACAGATTGGTCAAAGAAATTGATTTCTGTATTGCACAGCTTCAAAACAGTGGATTATAATGGATGTAAGAAGAATAACCATCAACATTGCAGGAAGGGTATATCCGCTGAACGTACCGGCCGCAGAGGAAGAAACTCTGCGTAAAGTAGGAAAGCAGATTGAAAGTATGATTAAAGATTTTGAACAGAACTTCGATGTAAGAGACAAACAGGATGCTTTGGCTATGTGTGCCCTGAAACTGGGAACCAATGCTGAAGTAGTTTCTCTTAACTACGAAAAAAATATAAATTCTACCAACGAAAGATTAGTACAGATTAATCAGTCGTTGAATGAAATTGGGAAATAGATTTTTTTCCCATCAGACTGCCTACAATAATTCTAACACATTTAAGGTAAACTCAACGCTAAACAATTACCGAGCAAATGTCCGCTGAATGGCGTGCCGGGTCTCCCGGATTACAGACAGAGGAAATCAGTTCAAATCGTGTTGATTAGGAGTTTACTCTCAATCCCTGAATTGTTGTAGGTTTTTTTTTATTTAGATAAGTGTAAGACAATTAAAACTCAATATATATTATGACAACAGCCATTATAGTCGGCGTTATTTGCTTAGTTGTAGGAGCAGTGCTAGGGATTCTTTTCTCTAAGAGCTCACTGAATACCAAAGCAAAATTTATTGTAGATGATGCAAAGAAAAATGCCGAAAACCTTATAGAAAAAGCAAATGTTCAAGCTGAATCCATAAAGAAAGAAAAGAATCTACAGGCCAAAGAAAAATTTTTGGAACTGAAATCCCAGCACGATGCAGACATACAGTCCCGTGAGAAAAAAATGCAGGAGATTGAAAAAAGAATTAAAGACAAAGAACATAAGCTTAATGATGAGCTTAGCAAGACCGGAAAACTTGAAAAAGACCTTGACAAGCAGATTGCAGATTATGCGAAGAAAAACGAGATCTTAGAAAGAAAACAGCAGGAGCTGGATGTGGCTACCACCAAGAAAGTAGAGATCCTTGAAAAAATCGCTAATTATACGGCAGAAGAAGCTAAAGCAGAATTGGTGGAAACCATGAAAGCAGAAGCTAAAACAAGAGCTCAGGCACACGTACAGGGCATCATGGAAGAAGCACAGCTGAATGCTAAGAACGAAGCAAGAAAGATTGTTATCCAGACCATCCAGAGAATCGGAACCGAGCAGGCGATCGAAAATTCAGTATCGGTTTTCAATATTGAATCTGATGAGGTAAAAGGAAGAATTATTGGTAGAGAAGGTAGAAATATCCGCGCTTTAGAAGCGGTGACAGGTGTTGAAATTATCGTAGATGATACCCCGGAAGCTATTCTTCTTTCATGCTTTGATCCGGTGAGAAGAGAAATTGCAAGATTGTCCCTTCACAGATTGGTAACGGATGGAAGAATTCACCCGGCAAGAATCGAGGAAGTAGTAGAAAAGACAAGAAAACAGATTGAAGAAGAAATTATCGAAGTAGGAAAAAGAACAATCATTGATCTTGGAATCCACGGATTGCACCCGGAACTGATCAAAATCGTAGGTAGAATGAAATACCGTTCTTCTTACGGACAAAACCTATTACAGCACTCAAGAGAAGTAGCGAATATTGCGGCAACAATGGCTGCAGAATTAGGGTTAAACGTAAAATTAGCCAAAAGAGCAGGTCTTTTACACGATATCGGTAAAGTACCTGAGCAGGAATCTGAGCTTCCTCACGCTTTACTAGGAATGCAGTGGGCTGAAAAATATGGTGAAAACGCAGAAGTTGTTAACGCAATCGGAGCTCACCACGACGAAATTGAAATGAAATCCCTGTTATCACCAATCATTCAGGTTGCCGATGCTATCTCCGGGGCAAGACCAGGAGCAAGAAGACAGGTTCTGGAATCTTACATCCAGAGACTGAAAGATCTTGAATCTGCAGCGTTAAGCTTCGACGGAGTTTCCAGTGCATACGCGATTCAGGCCGGTAGAGAACTGAGGGTAATGGTAGAAAGCGGAAAAGTAAGTGACGAAGTGGCGAACCAGCTGTCTTATGACATCTCTGAAAAAATCCAAAACGAGCTGACCTATCCGGGACAGGTAAAAGTAACGGTAATCAGAGAAACAAGAGCCGTGAATATTGCAAGATAATAACACGATCAAGATATTTTATAAAAACCTTTCAAGAGATTGAAAGGTTTTTTATTTTTATCAAAACTTAAAAATGCAAGAACTGTCTTTGTCTTCAAAACTGAAGTACATCTTTTCAATCCCCGTTATTATTTCTGCCCTGGGCTATTTTGTAGATATCTATGACCTGCTTTTATTCGGTATTGTAAGAATTCCTAGTTTAAAAGCTTTAGGCCTTAATCCTGATGCCGATGGAACCCTTATCCTGAACTGCCAGATGGTAGGTCTTCTTATAGGCGGGGTTTTCTGGGGTATTTTTGGAGATAAAAAAGGAAGACTGTCCGTACTTTTCGGGTCCATCTTAGTGTATTCCCTTGCCAACATAGCCTGTGGTTTTTTACCCTATTTCCCCAAAGAGCATCTCGTGTATCAATACGCGGGCTTAAGGTTTATTGCAGGGATAGGACTGGCCGGGGAGCTCGGAGCCGGAATTACCCTGGTTTCTGAAAGCCTGCCGAAGAGCCTGCGAGCCATAGGAACTTCCGTAGTAGCCGGTTTCGGATTAATGGGAGCAGTAGTGGCACAACTTACCGTAGAACTGGCCGGAGGATGGAATATTTCATACATCATCGGCGGAATTATGGGTGTTATGTTGTTAATACTCAGGGTAAGTGTTTCAGAATCGGGTATTTATAAAAATATAGAACATAAAAATGTCTCTAAAGGAAATTTTCTTTCTTTTTTTACTAACAAAGAACGTTTGACCAGATATCTCAAATGTATAGCAGTAGGCCTGCCTACATGGTACTGTATAGGTATTCTGGCGGTTTTAGCGAATCAATTTGCCCCTGAATTAGGGATAAAGGATCTGAATCCCGGAAAAGCCATTATGTGGGCTTATATAGGGATCTCTGTTGGCGATCTGATGAGTGGCTTTATTTCCCACGCTTTAAAATCCCGTAAAATGGCTATTTTTTATATGCTGCTCTTCACCATACTAGGGGTGGCTGTTATGCTGTTCGGAAATACCAATACAGAAACAAAATATTATATGTTCTGCGTTTGGCTGGGTCTGGGTACTGGCTATTGGGCTATGTTCGTAACGCTTGCGGCAGAGCAGTTCGGCACCAACATCAGAAATACAGCAACCACTACCGTTCCCAATATGGTAAGAGGTTTAGTACCTGTGATGATCCTGGCATTTGATCTTTTGAAAAATAATTTCACGGTCATTATGAGTGCAGCAATTGTAGGAATTGTTGTATTTGGATTAGCCTTTTATTCATCGCTGACCATTTCAGAAACGCACGATAAAGACCTGGAGTTTATTGAATAATGTACAGGTTTGGCAGGAAGCGATTTCTGTTTAAGTATAAGGAAATGGTTAAATTAACATTTTATTATGCCTTAAATAATCATTAATTGTTTAATTTTGAAAGTAAGGAGTTTAATTCTATTGTTTAATTAAAATCAAAACATCATGTCACAGGAAATTTTTAAAAAAGCAAAAAAGTTAAAAAAGGATGACCTTAAAAACATTATAGGCGGAGTTGGGGGAGCCATCACTCCGGATCTTTCACAATGTGGCTGTAGCTGTACCGGTGCGGTGACAGGTCCGTCTTATTGTATAAAGTATAAAAAATGTCTGCAGGTAATAACCTGTTAATGAAAATATCCAGTAAAACCTTTCGAGCAATTGAAAGGTTTTTTATTATTAATGCTTAAGAATTTCAAACAAAAAAATTCTATTGTTATTCTCCTGAACGGTTATTTGAAGGAGTTAAAAAGGATCGGATAATAAACTGTTTAATAAATGGTAAGCGGTATTAATCCATTGATAAGACAATAAAAGTAATGAAATCAACGTATTATTAAAATTTTAATTAAATTATGTTGCGAATAATTAATATTTGTTTAACTTTGAAAGGTAACTAAACTATATTGTTTAATCTCAAATCAAATCATTTAACACTATGAAAAATGCTAAGAAATTAAAAAAAGCAGATCTAAAGAACATTATTGGAGGAATCAGCGGAACACCTGATTTATCACTTTGCGGATGCAGCTGCTCAGGTTCTGTAACCGGACCTTGGTATTGTGTGCAGCATATTGCTTGTACACAAGGGTATAACTGTGGTTCAGAAATTTAAGAACGATTTCAGTAAGAAATAAACATTTCCACATTTAATACGCAAAAGCCTTTTGGACCTTCCAGAAGGTTTTTGTTTTAAATTAATGTTGTAAAAAAGGGAAAATTCATTTGTACTGACTTTTTAAGTTTATTATAACCAATGATAAATTTATTCCTTCTTTATACAATTGATTAATTAACTGATAATATAAATAAGGCTTCCAATACTAATAACAATCCATAAAATAACGGCTGCAGTCAATGGCTTAATTCCTATTGTTTTTAAAGTCTGGATCGATAGAGTAGAACCGATAAAGAATAAAGTGAGATTCAGCCCTGATTTAGCTACAGCAGTTACAAAACCACTGAAAAGGTCGAAGACCGGAAAATAGGTATTCAATATTATGGCAAGGATAAACCAGCCTATAAACCACGGTATTTTTATCTTTGATTCTTTGCTTTTAAAGATAAACATTGTAACGGCTGAAACCGGGATGATCCATAAAGCACGTGCCAGTTTTACAGTTGTTGCGATTTTTAAAGCCTCATTTCCATACTTTCCGGCTGCGCCTACCACAGAACTTGTGTCATGGATTCCAACGGCACACCAAAGCCCGAACTGTTCCTGCGAAAGCTGCAACATATGCCCAATTGCCGGATAAATAAATAAAGCCACAGAATTCAATGTAAAAATAATAGCAAGCCCCAAAGAGATTTCTTTTGTGTTGGGTTTTATGATAGGAGAAATGGCTGCAATGGCACTTCCACCACAGATAGCTGTTCCTGCGGAGATCAGGTAGGAAAGTTTTTTCTCAAGCTTGAATGCTTTTCCCAAGACATATCCAAGGATCATCACCGTCAGAATGCTCACAACAGTCAAAAGGAATCCTGTTTTTCCTGCCCGAAGTGCTTCATCCAGTTTAAGCCCGAACCCCAATCCTACAATGGAAATCTGAAGAAGAAGATGAATGTATTTGTGCAGTTGCTGCTCAAACGGATTTCCTATAAAAATAGCAAGGCTAAAACCTAGCGCCAAAGCTAAGGGAGAAGATGTTAAGGAAGTAAGGCATATAGCAGCAAGTATGATAAATACAGCTTTTCGTATTCTTTCGTTTTGGAGGAATCTTTTCATAAAATTTCAAATCAGACTCCAAAATTCCGAAATATAGTATTACAAAGTAAATTGTATTTTATTATAAAGGATAACTTTTGGTTATGGGTTTTATGAGAGGTTTTGAAAAATGGGTTGAGAAAGTGTTGTCTAGTTGCTGACTGATATCAGGCATCTTGATTCTTTTCTAAAAACTTAAAATTCACCATTCACTTGCGAAGCAAAACTCACCATGACCTAAATATTCTGTCTAAAATCTAAATAAATGACTGTAGCTTAAACTGCGACCAATCCTAATCCCTAAAACCTGCAACTGCTTCCTAACTCCTCACAAATCTCAGAAAAAGCTTTATCATTTCGGACTGATCACCTTTTGGAAGGATGAAGTGGAAATTTCTTTCAATACTGAAGTTTTTAATATCGACAATAGTAAGGCTATTGTTCTTCAGTTCGTTCAAAATGGTACTGATGGACAGGAATGCCATACAATCTGAGTGTAAAAGGTAATTCTTAATACTTTCACTACTCCCAAGGTGCATGACGGTATTCAGCTCTTCAATGTCGATTCCCTTCTCCTTTAAGCGGTTCTGGATGAATTCCTGAGTACCGGATCCCTGTTCCCGGAAGATCAGATTCAGATCATAAAGATCTTTTAAACTTAAAGTTTTATGAGCCAACGGATGTTCTGTCTTTGCAGTAAGGACAATTTCATCAGCTTTGAAAATTTTGTAATCAAAAAAGGATGACTGGGATTCCCCTTCGATAATTCCAAGGTCGATCTTTCCGTCCTTCAACAGCTCGGAAATAATCTCAGTATTATGGGCAATCAGTTCAATCTTAATATCCTTATAATAAGAGTTGAATTTGGCCAGTATTTCAGGTAAAACATACTGTGCAACGCTGGTGCTGGCTCCAATTATAAGTTTTCCCTTATGTTGTTCCTTAATTTGACTAATTTCAAATTCCAGATCGCGGTAAATACTCCGGATCTTTTCTGCATATTCATACAAAATTTTTCCACTTTGGGTAAGCTGTACGGAAGTTCCTTTCCTGTCAAACAGTTTTGTGCCCAGCTGGCTTTCAATTTCTTTGATGTGTTTGGTCACGGCCGGCTGTGAAATATGAAGTTCTTCGGAAGCCTTTGTAAAACTCAGCCTTGAAGCAGTTGTATGAAAAACTTTTAATCTGTAGTCAAACATTTTTATGGTGAACTTATAATAACAAACTTAGTGAAATTATACGGGGTTTTTAAGTTTGAAGTCTTGTAATTTTGAGCGTTATAATGGTAGTTTTTTTTGAAAAAGGGAAATTTTTGAACCTTAAACCCAATCTCAAACCCTTTACAAATCCGAAATAGATTTATCCCGGTCAATGCTATATCTTCTGTTCTTTGCTTCTCCGATTTTCTGCTTTGCGTAAATGCTGTGGTGCCCGGAAAACAGATAAGATACTACACATGCAATAGCTATATAAACACCGCTTTCTGCGCCGAATAGCTCGATTCCCATCAGCATACAGGCTAATGGAGTGTTAGTTGCTCCGGCAAATACAGCGACAAATCCCATTCCTGCCAGCAGGCCAAACGGTAAAGGGATGAACAGGGATAGAGCACTTCCGAGAGTGGCGCCGATAAAAAATAAAGGAGTTACTTCACCGCCTTTAAAGCCTGCAGAAAGAGTAACAATGGTAAAGATCATTTTTAAAGCAAAATCATAGAGCGGAAGCTGTTTCTCGAAAGATTCCACAATTACAGGAATTCCCAATCCGATATATCTTGTCGTTCCCATGGCAAAAACAGCCAGAGCAATAATAATTCCCCCGATTACAGGACGGAATGGAGGATATTTAATCTTAGATTTAAAAACTGAACCTGCCCAATGAATGGTTCTGCTAAAGCCAGCAGAGCAGATTCCGAAAGCAATTCCTGCAAGTATACTGTATAAAACAGGTAAGAATTCCAGTTCTGGGATGAGGTCTATATGATAATGGGTATGTTTCACATTCCAAAGACTGGTAACCAGATCTGCAAGAATTGCTGATGCAAAAGCCGGGAAAATAGCATTATACCGTATTTTTCCGATTAAGAAAACTTCAAGCCCGAAAACGGCACCTGCCAGAGGAGTCCCGAAAATAGACCCGAAGCCTGCTGCAATTGCGGCAATGAGAAGGATTTTTCTATCATGTCTGTTAAGCTTAAAAGGCCGGCTGAGCTGGTCTGCTATAGCTCCCGCCATCTGAAGGGCAGTTCCTTCCCGGCCGGCAGAACCACCGAAGAAATGGGTAACAATAGTTCCCAGATATACAAAAGGAGCCATTTTAAACGGAATAATCCCTTTCGGATCGTGAATATTGTCTATCAGTAAATTGTTTCCTGCTTCCACATCCTTTCCGTAGTAATAATAGAGGAGGCCAATAAGAAATCCGGCAACAGGAAGCAGGGCAATCAACCAGATATGACTTTCCCTGAAGTTTGTAGCCCATTCCAGAGACTTCAGGAACCCAGCAGAAGCTGTTCCCACTAAAGCACCGATGATCATACTGATACAAAGCCATTTTGAAATATAGGGCAGGGCAGGATATTTTCTGAAAAAGTATTGAGTATGAAAAGTTGATTTTCTGTATAGTGTTCGTTGTTTTTTTGACATAATAATCCTGATAAGTTATTGGTTAATAATCTCTTAATCAGGCGTCATCAGCTTCTGTAAAGCGGTTGGGTAAGGAAGAGCACCATTTCCTTTATCCTGCAAATATAAGTATTATTTCAAAAGAAACTGTTTTCAAGGATGTACTTTTTGCTTATCCGGATGCTTTCAAAAATATCTTTGTCGCTGGAGTCCTGTTCAAGGAACCAGTATTGCAGGCCTGCCTTTTCCTTCGCACTGAAAATTTTTTTGAAATTAATAGTTCCGTTTCCGATTTCTGTAAAATCTTTTGTACCGGCTTTCATATCTTTTACGTGCCATAGAGGGAAACGGCCAGGATATTTTTCAAAATAAATCATCGGATCAAGGCCGGCTTTTGAAATCCAGTATAAATCCAGTTCCATTTTAACCAGTTCTGAAGATGTATTTTCTAAAATAAAATCATAAACACTTTTATCATCTTCCATTTTTTCAAATTCAAAATCGTGGTTATGATAAGCAAACTGAATTCCTGCTTTTTGGGTTGCTTCACCACATTTTTCAAATAATTCAGGAAGCTTTTTATAGTTTTCAACAGTTCTTTCTTCAGGAAAAATATAAGAGCATACCATATATTTAGAGCCAATAAAATGCAGGTCTTCTACAGCTTTTTCCCAGCCGTACAACAAAGTTCCTTCATCTTTATGAATAGTTCCTGTAGTATGATGCGAGCTAATGACTTTTAAACCGGTTTGTTTAAGAATAGTCTGAAATTCAGTTCTGCTTTTTCCAAAAAATGTTCCATTATATCCATAGATTTCAAGCTCTGTAAAGCCCAAAGCAGCCAGTTTTTCCAGGGCTTCCTCAAGGTTATCCGAAACAGCGTCGCGGATGGTATAAAGTTGAATGGCCATCGGTTTTTTACGGCTAAGTTGGGAAATTCCGCAGGAGCATAAGCCCAGAAATCCGAATGATGAAAGTGTAATGAAATCTTTTCTTTGCATAGGTTATAAAAAAGGTTTCATTTCATCTTCAATCTGTGTTCTCAGGTTCATCAGGCGTTTTGCGTATTCTTCCTGCTGTTTTTCCTCTGCGGTTTCTGGAACCCATGTTGGGACAGGGAGCTTTTTACCGTTTTCATCTACTGCCACAAAAACAATAATGCAGTGGGTCTTCTTATCAAAGGTAGGCTGTTTTAAATTTCTTGAAAACACATTGATGGAAATATGCATGCTCGATTTTCCGGTATAAATGACCTGGGCGTCAACTTTGACCACTTCCCCGATCTTGATAGGCTCGTAAAAACGGATCCCGCCCACATAAACAGTTACGGAGTAATTTCCGCTCCATGTAGTGGCGCAGGCATAACCTGCCTGATCAATCCATTTCATAACGCTTCCTCCATGTACATTTCCTCCATAATTCACATCCGAAGGTTCTGAAATAAACTGAAAAGTAATAGGTTTGTTCTGCATCTTTATAAAATTTGAATAAAGTTATTTAATAATTTCCAGAATTTTAGATTAAATCCTACTTTTGAAAGGTAAAACTTCAATGAAGAAGGAAATTTAACCCATAACAGATTTAAAAGTAACAATGAAGAAAGTATTTTATCTCAATACATGTGATACATGCAGAAAGATCCTGGCACAGTTTGACCTGAAAGACTGGGAACTCCGTGAAATCAAAAAAGAACCGGTTACCAAGGAAGAGCTGGCTGCTATGTATAAAAAAACAAAATCTTACGAAGCCTTGTTCAGTAAAAAATCCACACAGATTAAGCTAAGAGGCCTGGATACAAAATCTCTTGAAGAAAAAGACTTCAAAGACTTACTGCTTGACCATTATACATTTTTGAAGCGGCCTGTTTTTCTTACCGACAATGAAATTTTTGTTGGGAATGACAAGAAAAATGTTGAAGCTTTAAAGGGATTCTTTGAAATTGAATAGTGTAAGTTATTGATTCATAATTAATTGTTTTAATATATTTGTTTACCAAATAGCAGTCCTATGCAGATCAGGGGGCATTTCCACTAAGTCAGGAATTGGTGATGCCCTTTATTTTAAATATTTTGTGTCAGTTATCTAATTTGTTATGGAGCAGATTCGAACCTATTTTGAGAAATCAGTTACAATGTCTGATCAGGATTGGCAAATGTTTTCATCAAAACTTGAAAAACAGAAGTTTTCCAGGAAAGATCATCTGATCACCGCAGGAGTAAAAGAAAACTACCTTTCTTTTATAGAAAAAGGCAGTGTAAGATTTTATATTCCCGGTGAAGACGATTTTACTTTCTCATTCTCATTTGCTGGCGAATTTGTAAGTGCTTATGATTCTTTCCTTACACAAAAAAACTGCAGTTATCATATTCAGGCACTTGAAGAAACTGTTCTTTGGCGTATTTCCTATCAGGATCTCAATATAATTTATGATAAAACGGAAGTAGGAGACAGGATTGGAAGACTTGCCGGTGAGGGTCTTTATCTTGATATTTTTAAAAGAGAAATATCCCTGTTAACAGAAACTGCTGAAGAAAGATATCTGGCTTTATTTTCCGAGCGCCCTCATATTCTAAAATATATACCGTTGAAATATATCGCGTCTTATATCGGAATTACACCTCAGGCACTCAGCAGAATCAGACGTAAGATTTCTTAACCTAGGTTCATTGTTTTGTAAAAGCAGATGGTGGAACTTTGTATAAAAAAGAAATGCCTGAAGCTATTTTACCTATTGTCCTGATCATATCTATGATCATTTTTAAACTGATCCGTAAAGAGTATGAATATGCTCTTTCAGCACGGATTGCTATGGCGCTTATGCTTGTTGCCACCGGAATTGCTCATTTTGTATACAGTAAAGGAATGACTTTAATGATTCCTGAATTCATACCCTGCAGAGAGGAACTGGTTTGGATAACCGGTATTTTTGAAATTGTAGTGGCTGTTGCAATACTGATCCCCGGGTTTCAAAAAACGGCAGGATGGATGCTGATCTTATTTTTTGTTTTGATCCTTCCAGCTAATGTATATGCTGCCTTTGAGCATGTTAATATGAAAACTGCTGATTTTACAGGAAACGGAGCCAACTATCTATGGTACAGGATTCCTTTACAGCTGTTTTTTATTGCCTGGGTATATTTTTCATGCATCCGGATTCCGGACAAAATAAAGCCAGCCCTTGATTTGTAGAACTCATTAGAACAGACTATACAAAAGGAGCTTTCACTAATTTTGTATAGTCTGTTCTTATTTCTTACCTGAATAAAGATCTCAGAACCCAGTTTGAAATGAGGTAGCAACATAAGCCAGACCTAAACCGATCTTTTTATTGGAGACTGTGTATTGGATGTTACCTTTCCGATCACGTTTCCTTTATATCTACTTATCTGATAAATAGATTTTTTTTATCAATATTTTGTGATTTATTTTTAATAAATTCATTATTAAATACTTATATTTATAATAACCAAAAAATAGTATCATGAAAAACTTTTTACGAACAAAGAATCTTAATAGATCAACATTAAAAAAAATTAATGGAGGAATTAGACCTGTTGTCAACTGTTATACATTGTGTGGACCGGCAGGAGGCGTTATCTCTAATACACCGGGAGTAGGTGATGCCTGTACTCCGGACAGAATACTCTGCTGTATCTGCTATTAAGTATAAAAAAGCGGCTGTAATTCAATTACAGCCGCTTTTTATGTTTTTTTGAACGATTATACGAAAGGAGCTTTCACTACTTTTGCAGGAATATTCTTATTTCTACCTGAATAAAGATCTCAGAACCCGGTTTGAATTGAGGTTTAGCAACATAAACCAGACCTAAACCAATCTTTTTATTGGAGACTGTATATTGGATGTTATCTTTCCTTTATATCTATTTATCTGATAAATAGATTTTTTATCAATATTTTGTGATTTATTTTTAATTAATTCATAATTAAATACTTATATTTATAATCATTAAAAAATAATATCATGAAAAAAGACTTTTTAAAAACAAAAAATCTTAACAGATCGGCACTGAAACATATTAATGGTGGGATAAAGACTGTTGTAAATTGCACTACATTATGTGGCGTTGCTGGCGGAATAGAATCAGGCTATCCTGGAGTTGGTCTATGTACAACAGATGGATACCTTTGCTGTATCTGCTATTAAAAACAAAAAATAGGCTGTAAAACAAATTACAGCCTATTTTTATATGTTTTTTTGAACGATTATACGAAAGGAGCTTTCACTACTTTTGCAGGAATATTCTTATTTCTTACCTGAATAAAGATTTCAGAACCCAGTTTAAAATGAGGTTTGTCTACATAAGCAAGACCCAAACCGATCTTTTTCATTGGCGACTGTGTCCCTGAAGTTACTTTTCCGATTACATTTCCTTCAGCATCAACTACAGGGTAATCATGCCTTGGAACGCCTTTATCCTGAAGCTCAAAACCTACTAATTTTCTTGTAACACCTTCTTCTTTTTGTTTTGCAAATGTATCTTTAGAAACAAAATCCTTATCGAATTTTGTGATCCATCCTAATCCTGCTTCAATAGGAGAAGTTGTATCATCAATATCATTTCCGTAAAGACAGAAGCCTTTTTCCAGTCTTAAAGTATCTCTGGCAGCAAGCCCGGCAGGAATAATTCCTTCTGCCTCACCTGCATTAATGATTGCATCCCAAAGCTGTTCAGCGTTTTCATTATTGAAATAAATCTCAAAACCACCGCTTCCTGTATATCCTGTATTCGAAATGATCACATTGTTTACTCCGGCAACGCTTCCTACTGTAAAGCTGTAATAAGGAATCTCAGAAAGATTGGTTTCTGTAAGTTTCTGTAAGATCTCCGTAGCTTTAGGACCCTGAACAGCTAATAATGACATGTCATCAGATGCATTAGTCATTTTTGCCCCGAACGTGTTGTATTTTGAGATATGATCCCAGTCCTTCTCGATATTTGATGCGTTTACCACTACAAAATATTTGTCGTCTCCCATTTTGTAAACAATAAGATCGTCCACGATTCCCCCGTTTTCATTAGGAAGGCAAGAATATTGAGCTTTTCCGTTTTCCAGGGCATCTACATTGTTGGTTGTAACAAACTGTAAAAGATCTTTAGACCCCGGTCCTTCAATAAAAAACTGTCCCATGTGCGAAACATCGAACAATCCTGCTTTCTCTCTCACTGCAAAATGTTCTTCCGTTACACCAGAATACTGTACAGGCATTTCAAAACCTGCAAAAGGTACGATTTTAGCGCCCAAAGAAACGTGTTTATCGTATAAGGCTGTTTTCTTCATATTTAATTTTTATTTCTTTATTTTAAAGCTGTTGAAAGTTTCGTTAAAAAGGTTCATATAATTTCCGTTCCAGAACTTCTGGCCACAGTTGATGGAAATCAAGTACAGATCCTTATCCTTCTGAAAAGCCCTGGTAATCCAGAAAAGCTTGTCTTTTTCATCAAAATACTCGTAAGAATATTCTGTGTAACCTTTTCTGCTTTTGCTTTCCTTTATTTTGCTCTCTGGATCTTCAGATTTGTAAAGGGCCAGGATGAATTTTTTCATTTCTGCTTTCGGAAGATTCAGATCGTGGTATTCTGAAATGGTAATGGCGCCTATTTCATTGGCGGGAAAAATATTGACAATATCGCTGTCATTGGTAGATTTCCAGCCTTCAGGAATATTAATAGTGTAGCCGGGACTGTCATAAACTTTTGCTTTTTGGGCAAAAAACAGACTTGCCGATAAAAAAGCGGATACGAGTATTATTCTTTTCATCAGTTAAAAATGGTGTTTATATTCTTCAAGGATGATTTTGAACCACTCTGTAAAATTTTCAGGAGCTTCCTTCATTTCTTTATCAAGATCTTCCATGGAAATGAATCTTACTTCTTCCACTTCATTCTGATTTAAATTGAAATCAGCTTCATAACTTCCTACAAATACATGGTCGAGTTCATGCTCCCAAAGTCCGCCTCCTACATCTGCTTTATAGATAAAACTGAATTTTTCAGAAAGCTCCGTTTCGATTCCGAGTTCTTCTCTTAGTCTGCGTTTGGCCGCTTCAAGATAGGTTTCATTTTCTCTTGGATGAGAGCATACCGCATTGGTCCATTGTTTGGGGGAATGGTATTTTTCCGGTGCTCTTTTTTGAAGGAGCATCTCGCCCTTGCTATTGAACAAAAACACAGAAAATGCACGGTGCAGAAGACCGTTGATGTGAGCCTGCTGCTTTTCCATAAGGCCCAGAACTTCATCTTCGGGATTTACTAAAACTACAAATTCTTCCATTTCTACAAATGTAAGCCTAATAAATGTATTTTGAAAATTTTTGGAGAAACATCATATTTTTGGAGATTAAAAGGGAATAGAGATTTATTATAGATTATAGTTAAACTCCGGCTGAACATTCCCCTCCTCCGGAGGGGTGGATTTCAAAATGAAATTTTGAAAGACGGGGTGGTTAACAAAAAGAAGCATTCTTACTCAACGCTCCGGATCAGCCTGAAAGACAAGTTTAAATGATGGATCATCAACCATTAATTAAAATCTTACCAGCGAAGTTCAAAATATGATAAGCATTATTGGAAAACAACTAAATAAGAAAATTTTTAATCATAATGGGGAAAATAGCTAATAAAATATTTATATAATTCATTAAATATGACTTTTTATAGTATTATTTTAACTTGAACTCAATTTAATACTGTCTTTACTGATAAAAGCCGTAACTTTGCATTTCAAATTTTAATGATGGAGTTAGAATATATTGAACACATAAGTCCTATTCTTAAGGATGGGGTAAAAAATTACTTAATAGACATAGACGGTACCATTACAGATGATGTTCCGAATGAAGAGCCTGAAAGAATGGTGACCTGCGAACCTTATCCTGATGCACTTGAAACCATCAACAAATGGTATGACGAAGGACATCAGATCTGTTTCTTCACCTCAAGAACAGAAAATCTGAAACAGATTACCATCGACTGGCTGGATAAGAATGGCTTCAAATACCACAGCGTACTCTGCGGAAAACCAAGAGGAGGAAACTATCACTGGATAGATAACCACCTGGTAAGAGCTACAAGATACAAAGGCAGATTCACAGATCTTGTAGAAAAACAGGTTACCATTGAAGTTTTCAAAGAAGATTAAGAAAACATATACAGAGATTTAAAAATTGAATGATAAAAAGTGTACACACTGAAATTCTTTAATTTTTAAATCTCTTCACTTTTTAATATCAATTGTATTTATGAAAGTTTTAGCAAACGACGGTCTGGATCAATCTGGAATTGATGCTCTGGCTGAGAAAGGTTTTGAAGTGATCACTGCAAAAGTCCCGCAGGAGTTTTTAGTGGATTACATTAATGAGCATAAGATCCGTGCCCTATTGGTGAGGAGTGCTACACAGGTAAGAAAAGATATTATTGACGGATGCCCATCTATCGAGATTATCGGAAGAGGCGGTGTAGGAATGGATAATATTGATGTAGATTATGCAAGAGAAAAAGGAATTCATGTTATCAATACTCCTTCTGCTTCTTCAGAATCGGTTGCTGAGCTTGTTTTTGCCCATTTATTTTCCGGAGCGAGATTCCTTCAGGATTCAAACAGAAAAATGCCTTTAGTAGGAGATACAGAATTTGCAAGCCTTAAAAAAGCATATACGGCAGGTATCGAATTAAGAGGGAAAACCATAGGTATCGTTGGTATGGGAAGAATAGGACAGGAGGTTGCCAGAATTGCCCTGGGATTAGGCATGAGAGTGATTGCCGCGGATAATAACGTAGGAAAAGCAAGTATTAAAGTGAAATTCTACAACAACCAGTTCATTAATGTAGATATAGAAACTGAACCACTTCAGGATGTCCTGAAGCATTCAGATTTCATTACCCTGCATGTGCCGGCTCAGAAAGACGGATATATGATTGGAAAAAGTGAGTTTGATATCATGAAAGATGGGGTTGCCATTGTAAACTGCTCAAGAGGAGGCGTTATTGACGAATCAGCTTTAATTGCTGCATTAGATTCAGGAAAAGTGAAATTTGCAGGACTGGATGTTTTCATCAATGAACCTACACCTTCTAAAGAAATATTGAACCATTCAAAGATATCCCTGACTCCACATACCGGTGCTTCTACTTTGGAGGCTCAGGACAGGATCGGACTTTCCCTGGCAGAACAGATCTCAAGCATCTTACAGATTCAGTAACTGCGGAACTGGATAAAAATAAAAGAAGACCGTCTCTTAGCCGAGATGGTCTTTTTTCATTAAACTAAATGTAGCGTTGTATGGATGACCTGAGAAACTTGAGCGTTCATAGATTTCGTTTTAGCGGAAGTTCCCAGGTTCTTGAATTTTCGGTTCATTTTACTCAAAGACAAAAGAATAAACCAAAAACTAGTAATTACAAAAAAGACTGCCGTTTGAGACAGTCTTTTTGTTTTATATATTATTTTTGTTTTTAAGAAGATCTCTGATCTCTGTCAACAACTGTTGGTCAGTAGTAGGCCCTGCAGGAGCAGCCTCTTCTCTTTTAACGATCTTGTTAGCACCCTTAATGATCCAGAACAAGACCAGAGCAATACAAAGAAAGCTGATCACAGCAGAAATAAAATTACCGTAAGTAACTCCGTTCCATGAAAGTTTTGAAATGTTTTCAGCGCCTGCAGCTTTCAATGCCGGATTCAGTAAAAGCGGAGTAATGACATCTTCTACCAAAGAGGAAACAATTTTCCCGAACGCCCCACCGATGATCACACCGACAGCCAGATCAAGTACATTGCCCTTAAAAGCAAAATCTCTAAATTCTTTAACAAATCCCATAATTTATATTTTTTTAATTAGTATACACACAAAAATAGAATTAAAAAATGTAAAAACATTACTTTTTAGAGTTTTTTGAGCCAAGATTATTGAATTACGGATTGAAATTAATTGACTTTTTTAGTGATTTTTTTATTTTGATTAATATTTTATTTTAATAGGAATTACTGTAAACTGTAAAAGAAAACTTTTGTAATTTGGTTGAAATTTTAGACCATCTTATGAAAATTTTTACAGCAGAACAAATACGTCAATGGGACCGGTTTACGATTTCGAATGAACCTGTTTCATCCATACAGCTTATGGAAAGAGCTTCAGAAGCATTGGCCAGCTGGATTTCTGAAAACTGTAAAAATCACAGAAAGTTTGCTGTTTTCTGTGGGAATGGTAATAATGGAGGGGATGGCCTTGCGGTTGCAAGAATACTTTATTTAAAAGGGTTTGATGTAGATGTCTTCGTACAAAATCCTAAAGGTAAATTTTCTGATGATGCTTCAGTAAATTTTAAAAGACTGAGGGACTTTTCCGGAATATCGGTAAAGGAATTCAAAGATATAGACCAGAATAATTTTGATTCTAAAACAATCATCATTGATGCCCTCTTCGGAACCGGATTGTCAAGGAATATAGAAGGAGAATATAAGGAGATCATCCGTAAATTAAATGAAAGAAACAATGTTAAAATTTCGGTTGATATTCCCTCCGGCCTTTTTGCTGACAGAATTTCAGAAAAGGATTCCATTATTTTTAAAGCAGATTATACCTTGAGTTTTCAGTCCTGGAAAAAAGCTTTTTTACATCCTGAAACAGGCCCGTATGCAGGGAAAGTGATTATTCTGGATATTGATTTAAGTAAAGAGTATATTTCCAATACTGAAACCGATGATTTTGTTATTGATGACATTCTCATTGAAAATATTTTTAGACCAAGATCAGAGTTTTCCCATAAAGGAACCTATGGAAAAGCAACCATTGCGGGGGGAAGCTATGGGAAAATAGGAGCTGCAGTACTTTCCACTAGATCTGCTCTGAAAACCGGGGCGGGCCTGACTTTTACGCTTGCTCCCCAATGCGGATATGAAATTCTTCAAACCTCCTGCCCGGAAGCCATGTTTATCGAAGGAGGAGAAAAGTATATAGACAATTTTGATATAGAAAAAGATTCTGTTGCCGGAATAGGTCCGGGATTGGGAACAGATCCTAGAACAAAGAAAGCATTTTTAAGCTTTTTAAAGAACTATTCAAAACCTTTGATTCTGGATGCTGATGCATTAAATATAATTTCTGAGAACAAAGGAAATTTAAAATTAATTCCGGAAAGATCAATCATAACTCCGCACCCTAAAGAATTTGAACGGCTTTTTGGAACATCTGAAAATTCTTTTGCAAGACTTGAATTGACAAGAAATAAGGCAAAAGCATTTCAAATCTATATCGTTTTAAAGGATCATCATACCCAGGTTGTTACTCCTGAAGGAAAAATATTTTATAACATTACCGGAAATTCCGGCCTGGCAAAAGGCGGAAGCGGTGATATTCTTACCGGTATCATCACATCACTTGCTGCCCAGCAATATTCTGAAGAGCATGCAGCCGTTTTAGGAATCTGGCTTCACGGGAAAGCTGCTGATCTTGCCGCCGGAAAACACTCAAAGGAATCGATGCTTCCAACAGATGTTATTAATGAGCTGGGACATGTATTTAAGCTTTTTGAAAAGTAAGAATCAGGTTTTACTGGGCTTATAATCTTAAAACATTCAGGTTAATTACAAAAAAAGCTTTTCAGATTTTAATTCTGAAAAGCTTTTATTTTTTTATGATTAGTTTGATTACTCAGGTTTTTCGTTTTCTGCCTGAGTGATCTTGAATTTTTTAGAAATAATCATGATAACAACTCCCGCAATCATAAACGGAATGGAAAGTACCTGCCCCGTATTCAGCCCTCCAATTTGGATAAATTCGTCTCCCTGGGGCTCTTTCAGGAATTCTACAAAGAATCTTACAGCCCAAAGGATAATAAAGAACAGCCCGAATAGCCATCCCTGCTGATACTTTTTGTTTGTTTTTCTGTATAATATCCATAATAATAAGAACAATAGAAAATATCCGGCTGCTTCAAGAAGCTGACCAGGATAGCGGGGAACTGTAGGACCATATTCACTGCTCTGCTGTGGGAAAAGAATAGCAAGAGGGGAATTGGGATCAACTGCTTTTCCTACGATCTCCGAGTTGAAAAAATTTCCTATTCTTACAAATGCGCCTCCCAAAGCAACAACAATCCCAATTCTGTCATATACCCAGAACGGATTCTTTTTGATTATCTTAAATGAATAATATAAAGTAGTGAAGATCAGAGCTATCGTTGCTCCATGACTTGCCAGTCCGGAGAATCCTGTAAACTTAAACCCGTTTTTAGTGCTTATTGGTAAAAATACACTCCAGAAATCTTCTTTGAAAAGTTCCGGCTGATAGAAAATAACATGGCCTAATCTTGCTCCCAAAATAGTTCCGATCAGAGTCCATGTGAAAAGCGGTTCCAGGTATTTTTGGTTAACATTGTCGATCTTGAAAATTCTTAACATTAAAATATAACCAAAGCCAAAGGCAAAAACAAACATTAAGCTGTAGAAATGAAGGGTAACAGGTCCCAGTTGGATACCCTTTGAAGGATCCCATATTTTGAAAGATGTTTCCAAAGCTATACTGTCAGTTCCGTTAATCGGTTTAGCTGTCTTTACAGCATATTTGAATTTGGTGATATTGTCCTGTGTGGCAGGGCTCTCAATCAGTTTAAAATCTTTATCGAAAAGCTGGTAGTGCAAACTTTTATACTTCTCTAAAGTTGTAGCGCTGTAATTAAAGTATGCAGGTTCAAAATTTGACTCGTTCAAAATGACCAGAATATTGCTGTCTGTAGCTTTTTCCGGGAAAGCATTAAGATCACCTACTTCCGTAGTGGAATAGATCTTTACCGGAACACTGCCTCCGTTTACTTTCAGGGTCCCGTCAGATAATCCTCCTGGATATTGCTGTGCAAATGCAGATTGTGTAATGAATGCAAATACGATGAGGTAAATTCTGAAAAATAGATTACTCATTTCTATTAATTTAATAGTTTGTTATTGATTTAATTTTTTCGGGGGAACAGGGTCGTAACCGCTGCCTCCCCAGGGATGACATTTTGAAATTCTTTTAATCCCCAGCCAAAGCCCTTTGAAAATGCCATGCACCTGAAGGGCTTCTACCATATAATGAGAACAGGTAGGCTCGTAACGGCAGTTTTTGGGAAGTAGGGGCGAAATAAACCATTGGTAAAATTTTATCAAAATTACCAAAGGAAAACTGATGATTTTATTGAATGTAAGTTTCAAAACAATGCAAAAATAGGGTAAAAAAATTAAAATTAGTTTAATTTTGTTATAAGTTTCAGGGACTAAAAAACCTGAAACCGTTTATCCTAAAAATAAATTATCTTGAGTCAAAATATTCCATTAGCCGAAAAGTTAAGACCTAAAACTCTGGACGAAGTTCTGGGGCAGGAGCATCTTACCGGTGAAAAAGGTACGATCAGAAAAATGATCGAAAATAATGCACTGAATTCCCTGATTCTCTGGGGGCCTCCGGGTACCGGAAAAACAACCCTGGCCGAAATTATTTCCGAAAAATCAGGCAGGAAGTTCTATAAACTTTCTGCAGTCTCATCAGGAGTAAAAGATGTACGGGATGTAATTGAGGATGCTAAAAAACAAAACCTGTTTTCAGGGAAATCTCCCATTTTATTCATAGATGAGATTCATAGGTTTAATAAATCGCAGCAGGATTCATTATTGCATGCTGTTGAGAAAGGTTGGATCGTTCTGATTGGTGCCACCACAGAGAATCCAAGTTTTGAGGTAGTATCCGCACTTTTATCAAGAAGCCAGGTTTATATTCTAAAAGCGTTGAGTTATGAAAAGCTTGAAGAATTAGTCGATACTGCTACTCAGCGGTTCAATAAGGATGAAGGAACCTCTTTTAAGATTGCTGAAAAAGGGGCATTTATTCAGTATTCAGGAGGGGATGCCAGAAAACTGATCAATTCTGTTGAACTTGTTCTTAATCAATATGTGAATTCAGATAAAAAAGAAATCAATAACTCAGATGTCCTGGAAATTCTTCAGGAAACGATGGCGCTCTATGATAAAAACGGGGAACAGCATTATGATATCATCTCTGCTTTTATAAAATCTATGCGGGGAGGTGACCCGAATGGTGCTGTCTATTGGCTGGCAAGAATGATTGCAGGAGGTGAGGATATCAAGTTTATTGCCCGCAGAATGCTTATTCTTGCAGCTGAAGATATAGGGCTGGCAAATCCCAATGCTTTGGTGATTGCCAATAACTGCTTTCAGGCCATTAATGTTATAGGAAATCCGGAATCAAGGATCATTTTGAGCGAAACGGCAGTTTATTTGGCGGTTTCTCCTAAAAGCAATTCGACATACATGGCAATTAATGATGCATTAGCTCTTGTAAAACAGACTGGAAATCTGCCAGTGCCTTTACATCTGAGAAATGCACCAACCAAGCTGATGAAAGATCTTGATTATGGTAAAGAATATAAATATGCCCATTCATACGAGGGAAATTTTGTAGAACAGGATTTTTTGCCTGAAGAAATTAAAGATGTGAAACTTTATCAGCCGGGAAACAATGCTACGGAAAAAAAGATCTATGAAGAACTTAAGAAAAAATGGAATAACAGATATTAAAAAAGGATACTTTCAAAGTATCCTTTTTATATAGTTTTATTTTACGTGTCATTTATTTTAGAGCGCTTGTGCTTAGGAACACGGTTTTCCTTCCATTGTGATCCCTAACTTCTACATTGCCCATTATATCGCCATAAATCTTCGTATTACTGTCAGAAAACTCATAACCCTCAATAAAAACCGGTGTGTTTTCAGGCACTCCATACTGTGAATTCAGTTGGGCCAAAGATATCCTGTCCAAACCTTCATAACCGTTTTTGATTTTAAATTCCGTGAGGCCTTTTTCTGCAATAAAGCTGTATTTTTTTAGATCCTGAGGCAACCCTGCAGGGCTCTTATAGACATTTGAGCTCTGAACAATGGCTTTCTTTGCAGTAAACATGCCAACTGTTCCGACAATATCATTGGCAACAGCAAACTTTACAGAAGGGTTTTTCTGAGCAGATAGTGCAGCAGACGATAATATTAAAAAAGAATAGAGTATTTTTTTCATAACCAGAATATGTAACTGTTAAAAACTGGATAAATATAATTAATTTTTACAAAATGTGAATGAATTTTTATGATATTTTAAATATTGTTTAGGAATAAAAACTTTTGTTAGGATTTCTGATTTAGAATAAGCTGTTTCTAAATAAACAATAACTCCGCCCCTCACTGTTTTTCCTCTTTTTCTTCCTTTTTTGTATCCACCATGTTTTTTATGATATTCTTCAGCCTTTGGAAGGTGAAAGAACTTAATAATAAAATAACACCCAATATAATGAATGCGGTAATTCTGGAAATATTATCCATCTGCCAGACATCATAGCTGTAAAGTTTAAGGACCATAATTCCTATAAGTGCAAAGCCAACCCTGCTGTATTCGGGGATATTCCTTTTCAGGCTGGTATAAATAAAAATACTTGCAAGAACAGCCCATATAATCGGAAGGTAAAGAATGTTAAAGTGTTCTTTTGTTTTGTATATAAGCTCAATATCATTGACTGAGCTTAGAATGTAGGTGTGGTAGAAGCCACAGCTTATAGCAATAACAAGCGTTATGGAAATCATCCAGTAAGAGATTTTTGTTTTATAGAAATCTGATGTGGAAGCTGTATTCCATAGTATATATATAAAAGGAATCCAATGAAAAAGATGAATTGCATAAAAACCGAATGTAAGTTTTTTCTGTAAGACTGCCGTAACAACTGCTGATGCCACAAATGAAGCGTTTAAAACAATAAGGATAAACAGCAGATAAATAAGTCCAGTCTGGATAATACTTTCAATACCCAGCTTTTTCCTGAATATCATAAGTGCAAAAATATAATAAATGCTGAACAGCAGACCAATACTTATGACCGCCGGCCAGTGCATATCCGAAATATGATAGCTAATTTCCAACAGCAGGGCAATATATATAACGCTATAACTTATAATGGCAAAAACATTTTCAAAAAAGCCGTCCTCATGCTTCTGTGTCTCGTTGATCTTTTTCAGTAAAAAGAGATTCACAATCGTTGTGGTAACGGTCACCAGGCTCGTTAAAAATACCGGATTGAATACAATAGCCATGTTATCTTTGTTCAGATATTCAGACCAGGTCATGATCTGCGCAATGATGACAAGCGGGAAAAGTACATAAAAGCATGTTTTGAAAATGCTGAGTCCGTTTTTTTTCCAGATATAAAGAAGAAGTGTTGCTTCTACAGCCCAAACACTGGTAATAAGATGGCTTTTGAACTGAAGGGCGACAGCTATCGTGATAAGGCTGATTGTAAGCGCAGCAAAAATAGAGTAGCTGAAGCCAAAACTCCTTTTTCCATATTCTCTTAAAAGCAACAGTGCATTGACTCCGGCAAAAAGTAGGGGAAAAATAATTACAGGCTCATAGCCTAACGTGTGGAAGATATAAATTAGACCAATGATACTGGAAAAATTAATTAAGACCAGCATTAAAGTGTCCCAAGGTGAAAATATATTTTTTTTGATATGATCCTGAAGCGCAAAAATGTAGAAAATAATATAATTGGTGATATAAAAAACAATACTGAGCAGCTCTGGTTGTTTTACAGTCCAGAAGAAGAGATAAATATTAGTGAAAATATATGAAGTCCATCCCACGCTTTTCCAGTTTTTTAGAAATGCAGTGGTGAGCATACCAATGTTCAGAAGGGTAAGGTAAGTGAAGAGGAAAGGATAATTACTCTGTCCCGTACTGATCATCAAAGGAGCTGAAAATCCTCCCAGCATTGCAAAAATAATCAAGACCTCACTTTTATAATAATAGGCCAGGGTAATAGAAATAATGGTGACAAGAGTAGTGATGATAAAAGCTGTATTTTGGGTAAACAGGTGATATTCACGGAAAGCAATGGTAGTGGTAAAATAAAGTACTGCAATTCCGCCTCCGGTGATGATAGACGCAAAAACAGCATAATTCTTTCTCAGAAAATGCCCTGCCAGTATAATTCCGGCTCCAATTGCCAGGCCTATTCCAGCTCTTGCCGTTTCTCCGATCCAGTTTTTGTCTATAGCATATTTCACAAAGTAGCCAATCCCAAGAACAAGCGTGAAAATACCGATGATGGTCAGAATATTTTGTTTTAAAAACTCAAAAACAGGTTCCAGCCAGTCCCTTTGAGGTTCTGCGGGATGTTCATCAGATGTATTTGCTGCAGGTGCTATGACCTCCTGTATTTGATGAGAAACCGCAGTTTTTTCATTGGCCGGCTGCTGTTGGAAGATATCTGTATTTTGTTGAGACTGATTGATTTTCGAATGTAGATCAGAAACCTCTTTCTCAAGCTTTCCGATCTTACGATTAAGATTGTTGAAGATGAAAAAGATGATAACAATGATCAGTATGATTGCAAGAAATCCACTCATTCTTTAGTTTTTATCAAATATAAATAAATGTAACAGGATAAAAAATTAATCCATCACATATTCTGTGATGGATTAACCGTGCAGAGTGATTAAATTTATCTGTTAATTAGATACTTTGTAGATATAGAAAGATCCAATACTAGTTCCTAAAATTCCTGCTTCCAATAAAGAAGATCCGGTAAGCCCGAATGAAATTTTATCTCCCGCCTGGAACGAATACAGTGAATTGAGAGTACTTTCAGAAATAGTTAAGCTTAAAAGAAGTGGAACTGTTATGCCGCTGAATACACGGCTGTCAATAAGAGTACCAACTCCGGCTCTGTTTCTGAAAATTCCAATACCCGGCGTATTCGTAAGTATGGCAGCCTGAAGACCTGAACCGTAACGGAACGAAAATCCTACCTGATAGATACCATTAGACGGTATTGTAAACGTATTGTCTGTATCAGAGAATAGTGCTGCGGATCCCACTGTTCTTTCAGAAGCTAAAAAGTTGACCGCTCTGAATCCGCTAGGAAAGAGACCCAGACTAACCAGATCGATTCCGGTAGTTTTCTTCGCTGCATATACGGAAGAATTAACAGTTGAGTCATAAAGTAATTGTGGATTGGCTTTAGATACCTGTGTACTTCCGGTATTAAGCACTAAAATTTCATAACCTGGTAAGGCTGGAGTAGCAGGTACATCACGCACCTTCATGGTGCCGTTTACATCTAATGCGGCACTTGGAGTAGCCGTGTTGATTCCCACTTGAGAAAATACGGGAACAGCAGATAAGGCTAAGAGCAAATTGTAGATTTTAGTTTTCATGTGTAGCTTTTTTAATTAGTTTTCGGAATGATAAATACAAAAATCATGCCTTGTATTGTGATTTGTTTAACGATTTATTTATTATTGTGTTGATGTTTTAAAGCATGTAACCTGTTTGTGATATATCTTGCTTCGTAATGTGGTTATGTGTCAATATTTTTTAAAATTTTATCCGTAGTGAAAATAGATATTTATATTAACATATCTCTACATTATGAATTACAATTTTATATTTTTCTCTTAATTGTCACATTTTGTGACAGTTTAAATTACAATTGTGTCAGTATTTTTGAAGAATCATGTTGAAAAAGGGCATATAATAAACAAAAAACACTGCCATAAAAGCAGTGTTAGTTGATGATATCTGTATATTTTTAGCTTTCTAGGAGGAATTCTTTATAATTACCCAGAAAATCTACCTCCGCATGAATTGACTGAAGTTCTAAAAGAGCATTTCCGTGAAGCACTTCTTCCCACTTTCCCACTACATTAACAAAGAAAAAATAGTTACCAAGACCTGTTTTCAGTGTTCGTGACTCAATCTTGCTGAGGTTCATCTTTCGCCATGCAAAAACTGACAGTACCTGATGAAGCCCACCAGCATGATCTTCAGGAAGATTAATCAGCATGCCGGATTTTTCTCCCAGTACTTCAAGGCTGGTATTATGATAGGTAGGCTGTTGTTTGGTAATGACAATAAAACGGGTATGGTTCTGTTCAAAATCCTGGATATTCCGGTGAACGATTTTCAATCCGTACAGATTAGCGGCAAATTGGTTGGCTACGGCAGCTATTTTCAAATCTTTATTTTCGGAAACATATTTAGCTGCTGCTGCTGTAGAAGAGAAATCCTGTCTCGTTATTTCTTTATGATGGGTATCCAGAAAATGGAAGCTTTGAGCCAGAGCTTGCGGATGCGAATATATTTTTTCTATATCCTCCAGGCTGTTCTCAGGATGGATCATCAGATGGTGGGCAATGGGCATTACCCCTTCCGCTTCAATTTTAATAGAAGGCGTTTTGTATAAATAATCCAATGTCATGGAAACCGTTCCTTCAATAGAGTTTTCCAAAGGAACAACAGCTTTGTCAGCTTCTCCATCATTAACAGCATTAAAGCAGTCCAGAATATTTGCCTGCGGTAAAAGTTCTTCCCCCGGGAAAAGCTGTGTGGCTGCAAGTTGTGTGAAACTTGCGTGGGGTCCCAAAAATGCAATCGTCATACGTTTATATAAATGTATATTATATTAAAAATTCTAATTGAAGTACAAATATGCAAATTAGTTTAAAAACATCGTACTTCTATTTAAGATTTGCTATCTATTCCAATTCTCTTCAATAAGTTTCATCAGAAAATCCGGACATCTTATAATTTTGTTGGCTTTTCCATCCAGAAAGAACAGGGTAGTGGATGCCTCTGTGATCTTTACCCCTTCCTCATTGAAAATTTCATATTCAAATTCAATTCTTACCCCTGGAATTTTTTTTACGTAAGTATGAATTTCTAATTTTTGGTCGTATAGTGCAGGGCGGATGTATTTAATTTTATAATCTGAAACAGGAAGCCAAATTCCTTGGTTTTCAATTTCATCGTATGATATTCCTATGCTTCGGAAAAGTTCCACTCTGCCAATTTCCAGATACTCCGCATAGTTGCCATAATATACATATTTCATAGGGTCTGTTTCTCCGTAACGTACTCGTATTGAGTGGGTTGTGTGTATCATTTTTAGTCCTTATTTATACATACAAATATATTTTTAAATAATCAATACCTGCAATATTTTTTTTTGAAAAGAAAAAATTGGACCTTTGTCTTCCTTCTACAAAAAGTACTAACAAAGAATTAATCGGGGCATAAATATGGATGAAAATTTAATGATGATATGGCAGAAGTGCATTCAGTTCATGCGTGATAATTTGAACGCAGCTGAGGACAATTCTGATCTTAAAAAGCTTGAAAAATCCTTCGACATGCTATTCGATAAGGTACAGCCGCTTTCATTGGTTGCCAATAACCTTACGCTTATAGTGCCGAGCGATTTTTACAAGGAATATATTGAGGATAATTACCTATCCCTGCTTTCTGCTGCCCTGAAGAAAAATCTTGGAAAAGGAGTGAAATTATGGTACTCTGTCATGGAAAACAGGCCTACCGGAGAGGAAAAGCCAGTGACTATGAATATGAAGGGAAAAAGCGTTCCTACCCCAAAAATGCAAGAAACGATGCCGCAGGGATTCTCTGCAAATATTGTGAACCCTTTTGTACTTCCGGGAATAAGAAAAGTAAATATAGATTCGAACCTGAAGTCTGACTATTCTTTTGATAATTATATAGAAGGAGAGAGTAATAAATTTGCGGCTACAGTAGCAAGATCTATTGCTAAAAGACCGGGAGCAACTGCTTTCAATCCATTATTTCTTCACGGAGGATATGGAGTGGGAAAAACACACCTGGGACAGGCTGTAGGTCTTGAGGTGAAAAATCAGTTTCCGGATAAAGTAGTGCTTTATCTGTCTTCAGAAAAATTTATCCAGCAGTTTATTTCTGCTGCGAAAGCCCATAAGCAGACTGAGTTTGCGAACTTCTACCAGATGGTTGATGTTTTGATCATTGATGATATTCAGTTCCTGTCCGGTAAATCTGCCACACAGGATAGTTTCTTCCATATTTTTGATCATCTTCACCAGAACGGAAAACAGATCATCCTTACATCAGATAAGGCACCTGCGGATATCATGGATATTCAGGAAAGGATTGTTTCCCGTTTCAAATGGGGACTTTCTGCCGAAATCAAATCACCGGATCTTTCTACAAGAAGACAGATCATAGTAGATAAACTGAGCAGAGATGGGATTGTTCTTCCAGGTGATATGCTGGATTTCCTTGCTGCTGAAGCTAAGACCAATGTAAGAGAGCTTATCGGAGTCATTAACTCTGTAATCGCTTATTCTACTGTTTATAAAACAGACTTAAGCCTTGAGTTACTGAAAGATACGATCAATAAGATTGCTGCCAATCAGAAGAAAGTAATTAATATTCCTTACATTCAGGAAGTGGTATGTGATTATTTCGGAATCAAAAAAGAACAGCTTCTTTCTAAAACAAGAAAAAGAGAAATTGCACTTCCGAGACAATTGGCGATGTATTTTTCAAAAGAGCTAACCAATGCTACCTTTACAAAGATAGGCGAAGAGATGGGCGGAAAAGACCATTCAACGGTCATGTACGCCTGTGATACCATTAAAGATGTGTCAAAAATTGATAAAGAAGTAAAAAAATACGTTAAAGATCTTGCTGAAAGAATCAAAAAATAGAAATAATTTAATCTGAATAAATTGAAATGGAGAATAGTTTTATTCTTCATTTTTTATTTAGTTTTGCTGCGGGAAGTTATGTTTTTACGTTCTCAATTGTCTTATGTATAAATCATTTAATCTTTCAATTAATAAAATGATATGAAAATATTGATGGTCTGCCTCGGGAATATCTGCAGAAGTCCTTTAGCAGAAGGTATTATGAAGACAAAGGTCCCGGGAAGCTTTTTTGTAGATTCAGCCGGAACAATCTCTCTGCACGAAGGAGAAACTCCGGATAAAAGAGCGGTGAAAACAGCTGCAAACCATAATATTGATATTTCACAACAAAGGTCCAGGCCTATGACTAAGACTGATTTTGAAACTTTTGACAAGATCTACTGTATGGATATTGATGTATACGAAGATGTGATCTCAAAAGCACAGAATGAAGAACAGCGCCAGAAAATATCCCTGTTTATGTCTGCATTGGGAGATCATAAAAATGCTGAGGTTCCAGATCCATACTGGGGAGATATGAAGGATTTTGAAGATGTTTTCCAATTGCTGGACAAAGGCTGTGACGCTATTAAAAACCAAATTCTATCGTAATATGAAAACATTGATTCTCGCATTTCTCTTAAGCTTTAATTTTTCTTTTGCCCAAACCCAGGATGAAACTGAAATCCGGAAATTAATGGACGAATTTATGCAGTGTATCAAAACCAGGGATGAAGCCAAGTTTGCATCTTTATTTCAGGATCCTGTACTTTGGACCGGAATTTATAAGGACAGAACCCAGGCCAAACGCCTGGAGAAAAATCCGAAAGCAGAATACTATTTTACGGATGATTATAAAGCCTTTATCAGAGGATTCAAAGATGATAAATCTGAGGAAAAATTCGACAATATCAAAATCATAGAAGACGGAGCTGTAGCCTCTGCCAATTTTGACTACAGTTTCTGGTATGATGGGAAAATGGAAAATTGGGGTAAAGAAATCTGGACCCTGATGAAGATCCACGGAAAATGGAAAATTACTTCAGTTACCTTTTCTATGGATCTTACAGAATATTTCCCTCAGCCTTCACTAAAAGAAAGAACTAAAAAACAATAAAATGCTTTTTTTACTCCCAGCTTATTTATCAGAAAATACTTCTATCACTCATTTTTCACCCGTTCTGAAAGATTATATTATGCAGACGGACTATTTTTTTGTTGAAAATGAAAAAACAGCCAGAAAGGTTATTAAATTTTTTGCTCCCGAAAAGAAGCAGTCTGATTTGAAGCTGTTTCTGCTTGACAAATACACGGAAAATGCTGATATCAAAGAAGCCCAGAACCTGATGCTGCAGGGGCAGGATTTCGGACTGCTTTCCGAAGCGGGGCTTCCATGTATTGCAGATCCGGGAAACCTGATTGTGAAATGGTGTCACGAAAAAAACATCAGGGTAATTCCTGTTTCAGGACCTTCATCTATCATTTTAGCGTTAATTTCCAGTGGATTTAATGGCCAGGAATTTACATTTCACGGTTACCTTCCGATAGATAAAGGAGAAAAGAAAAAGCAGATTCAGCGTCTGGAAAGTTTGGTGCAGCAGACCGGATATTCCCAGATTTTTATGGAAACTCCCTACAGAAATAATCCGCTCTTTGAAGATCTTACCAAGTTCTTATCGCCGAACACAAAACTCTGTATTGCGGCGAATATCAACGATCCCGAGCATGAATTCATCCAGACAAAAACGATCAGCGACTGGAAAAAAATAAAGCCGGAGCTCCACAAAATTCCTGCTGTTTTTGTTCTGGGAAAATAGTTCTCATATCGTCATTGTGAACCGAAGGTGAAGCAATCTTTACAGTTAGTTTGTCTATTATTTTCTCTCGCAGATTTAGCGGATTGAGCAGATCTTTATGAATATTATAAATCTGCTCAATCCGCTAAATCTGCGAGAGATTAAAGATTATTAACCACTCTTTTTATTCCATCCAATATATTCGTTGTATTAAAATTAATCAGTAATCCCAACCTCTTATTTGAAAGCTTCAGATAAGTAGTGAGTTGCTTAAAATGAATATCATCTAGGTTTTTAACAGATTTAAGTTCCAGAATTACTTTATCCTCGACCAGAATATCAATTCTAAAGCTGAAATCAAATTCTTTACCGTCATATATGATCGGGATTGCTACTTCAGACTTTACATCAAGTCCATTCTCTAGTAGTTCATAAATAAGAATTTTTTGGTAAACAATTTCCAGAAGACCTGGTCCCAACTTGTTGTATACATTAAATATGCATTTTCTTACGATATAAGAAATTTCGTTTTCATTCATTGTTTGTGTTTTTATCTTCCGATAAATCTAATACTTTAAATAATCCAATTTAAAAGTTTATTTTATTATTTTTAGATATTAAAAAATCTGCTCAATCCGCTACATCTGCGAGAGATGTAAAACAGTAAGTATTTTCAATTTACCATTCTACAATAAAAACATTTAACAGCCCTTAACATCTCCTTTGCACCATTCTTGATCTGTACAGCTTATAACACCAAAAAAATAAATTATGTCAGACAAGAAATTAGCAGGGCTTTGGATGGATACGGAAAAAGCAATTGTTGTAAAGAATCATGATGCCCAGAATGCATTCAAATTTTTCCTTTGCAGTCCTGTAAAAGCAGAAATACAGCATGGTAACTCCAGTGAAAACGCAGGAAATAATGCAGAACGTACAAATAGGGTAAAATTCTTTAAAGAAATAGAACATCTTCTCACGAATTCCCAGGAAGTTTATATTACGGGTCCGGGAAACATTCAGGAAGAGCTTAAAAAATATCTCCATGATACAGCCCAATTTAAGAACCTTAAGATAACATTAGATACAGCCCAAAAAATGTCGGACGAACAGGTGCTGGAAACGGTTAAAGATTTTTACAATGTTTAATCATTGAAATACAGTAAATCCGGATGTCAGCAATGATATCCGGATTTTTTAGTATATAAAAAACGTTGTTCTGTTATTTTGCTCTTCCTGATTTCCATTTTCTCCATAAAAAGATTATAATTGGGATAAGAAGGAGAAATGGCCATAAAGAAATGATTCCCAAAAGAAAACTCATAAAGCTGTTCCATCCTTCAGTGACAGAATCTGCAAAACGGCTTCCAAAACCAATCTTTGACGTTGCAGAGCTTCTCACTTTTTCTTTATATAAACTCAGGTTGAGTGTGCTGTAATTCACCCGGTCATCAATAAACCGGAGTCTGCCTTCGGCAACATCAATTTCATCTTCAAGCTCCCGGATGGTTTCCTGAATTTCGATCATATCTTTCGTTGTAGAAGCACTTCTGAGCATATCACGGTATTTCTCGAGATAGATCTTTTTATTGGCTAATTTGATGGAAACATCAGTGTATTCCTCAGTAACATCATCAGATGAAATATTTTTGGACAAAACAGAACCCACACCGTCAGAAAAGGAATTCACCAGTGCGTCGAAATTTTTATGCGGTACGCGGATGACAAGATCCAGATTGTCGTCTATATCGGTATTTTGGAACTGTTCAGTTTGGATGTAGGCATTATTTTTCTTTAAAATATCTCCCACCTGATTCTGTGCTTTTTTAATATCTCCCACCTGGATTTTCATATTGCCGTTTTTAATGATCTTTTTAGCAATGGTGTCGATCTTTTTAGGAGTTATGGGAGGCTGAGCAGATTGATTAACATCCGGAAGCAATTTTTGGGAAATTTCTTTTGGTGGTGTGGGAGCTCCCACCTCATATGCAGCAACTTCAACTGCTTTATCAGCAGATACAGTGGGGGAGGAATTGACAGCTTCCAGTTCGGATTTTTTACAACCGCTCATCAGGAAGAGTATACATAAAGGTAAAAATAATTTTATCATGGGTATTTTTTACTGAACTTTATCAAAAAGTATGCTTAAGTCTTTATTTTATTTAAAATTCATATTGTTTTTTGAAAATAGGTAGGACTTATTTATTTTACTGAAGTTTAAAATGAGTTGGAGTCTAAATTATTTTTCTATTTTTATTGAATGAAAAAAAGTCTTTTAGCATTCGCGTTTTTTCCTTTTTTAATCTATGCCCAGGAAATTCCGAAACTTACCGATGAAGTGGCAGCTAAATTATTGGAAAAACCACTTCACTGCATCAGTCAGGAATATCCAAATAAAACGGCACATATCATCAATAATGCCGGCGAGGTTGCTTTAACACCTAAAGATCTCCACCCAAGTTTTTATGGCTGCTTCGACTGGCACAGTTCTGTTCACGGACACTGGATGCTTGTGAGATTGCTGAAGACAAAACCCAATCTGGCCAATGCAAAAGATATTGAAAAAATCCTTGACAATTCATTAGGTAAAGAAAACCTGCAGGCTGAAGCCGATTATTTCACAAAATATCAACTGACCACCACGTTTGAAAGGACCTATGGCTGGGCGTGGCTGCTGAAGCTTGATGAAGAGCTGACCACCTGGAATCATCCAAAAGCTAAAATATGGCATGAAAATCTGAAACCTCTTACCGGTCAGATTCTAAAATCATGGAAGGCTTATCTTCCCAAACAAACCTATCCGAACAGAACAGGAGTTCACCCGAATACAGCTTTTGGTCTGGCTTTCGCAATCGATTGGGCTAAAGCAAACAAGGATCAGGAATTTGAAAATCAGCTAAAAGAAAAAGCGAAATATTTTTACGCTAAAGATCAGAAAACACCTGCCTATCTGGAGCCTGACGGATCAGATTTCTTTTCGCCAAGTCTCGAAATTGCAGATCTGATGAGGAGGGTACTGCCTCAGAAAGAATTTGTCCTGTGGCTGAATAATTTTTACGAAAAAAGGAGCTTAGAGAATATTGAAAAAATCCCGGTCGTAAGTGACCTGAGCGATTATCAGACCGTGCATCTTGTTGGCCTTTCTTTTTCCAAAGCCTGGTGTATGAAAGGAATAGCAAAAGCCCTTCCTGACGGACATCCATTGAAAAAAGGCTTTAAGAAAACGGCGGATGTGTTTTTAGCGAACGGACTTCCTTTATTATTCCAGGGAAATTATGGTGGAGACCACTGGCTGGCAAGCTTTGCAGTGTATTCCCTAGAAGACTAAGTATTGTAAACCCAGAATATATTGGTTACATTTGTGTTATGTCAGCCTTAGAAAAATTTGGTGTTGAAATTTTTACCCAGCACAATATTTTCGAGAGAATTTCTGCGGATAAGCCTTTCCGTCCGGAAAATCCTGCTTTTATTTTTATTAAATCAGGTACTATAAAGCTCCGTCAGCATTTCAGTGATCTGGAGCTTTCTGCCAATATGTTTATGGTGACCGATCCGCAGACGATCTATGAAATGGTTTCAGTAAGTGGCGATTTCCAGTCGAGGATGGTTTCTTATAAAAGAGATTTTATTTCTGCCCTTTCACTGAAATTCAATAGATTGATCACATATCGTTATTTTCGTCAACAGATGAATAAAGGGGTGCCTTTTCCTCAAAACGAAATGGAAGTGGTCTGGAAAAGTGTCAATTTTCTGAAATTTATTCTGGATTCAGATGCAGATATGCTCTACAAAAAAGAAATGGTGGAACATCTTTTCTCTGTTTTCTGCTACCAGATGGCCGGAATTATTTCTAAAGAAGATAATAATTCTATGAATCAGATGTCCAGGCAGGAAGAAATCGTTTTTGTATTTTTGACGGACCTTGCAGAACATCATCTGACAGAAAGAAGTGTTGAGTTCTATGCTGAACGGCAGTCGATTACAACCAGACATCTTTCCTCAGTAGTGAAATCTATTACCGGAAAATCTGCCAGCCAGATTATAGCTTTAATTGTGATGAATGAAGCAAAAGTGCTTTTGAACTCTTCCAATAAACCTGTTTCGGAGGTTTCATCAATCCTTGGTTTCAGTGACCAATATGCATTTTCTCACTTTTTCAAAAAACATCTTGAAGTAAGTCCAAGACAGTACAGGCATCAGTTTGAAAATTGAAATCTTACTTTTGAACATCTTTTTCCAAAATTCAAACATTTGATTGACTTTGTTGCTGCCGTAACTTTGCCTTCGTAAAACAAGGTAAAATGACAAAGAATATAAAAACAGTACTATCACTGGTGGTAGCTTTATTTCCTGCGCTGTTTTTTTCTCAACAGATCAAACAGATGACCGCAGGTGAGGTGGCCGATATGGCTGTTAAGAATCATCAGCAACTAAAAGTGGCTGCGCAGAATATTGACATTGCAAAACAAAATACAAATGTTGCCAAACTACAAAAGCTCCCTAATATTACAGCTTCTACAAGCCAGTTTTATTTAGGTGATGCCGTAGCGATCGATAAAGATTTTTCAAATTCAACTAATATTCCTATGCCTCACTACGGAAGCTCATATGCCGTACAAGCTACCCAATTGATTTTTAAAGGAGGTTTGGTGAATAAATCCATTGAAATGGCCGGTCTTCGGGAACAGCTTTCTGAACTGGACCTTGAAAAAAATAAGCTTGATGTAAAATTTCTGGTGATCTCCAATTATCTGGACGTCTATAAAATGATGAATCAGGAAACTGTTTTTCAGAATAATAAAAAGCTGGCTCAAGAACGCTTGAAAAATATCCAGAAATTCTATCAGCAGGGGATGGTAACCCGAAATGAAGTGATTCGTGGAGAACTGGCGATCAAAAATCTGGATCAGGGAATTCTGACACTGATGAATAATAAAAAGATTCTTAATTACAATTTAAATATCGCATTAGGACTTCCTTCCGATACAGAGATTGTTCCCGTTGAAAGTTTAACGGATAAGGAATCTGGGATTGGTATGGATTATTATATGGATCTTGCCCACGACAGTAATCCTCAGCTAAAATCTGCAAAGAAAAATATAGATGTAGCCGATAAAAATATTGAGATCATTAAAACAGATCAGCTGCCGACACTTTCCGGATTCGGGGGCTATACTTTACAACGTCCTATTACCACAAGAAATCCTGTTTTGGATATGTACTCAGGAGGATGGCAGGCTGGTGTTTCTCTGAGCTACAATATTGATAATTTATACAAAACTAAAGAGAGAGTAAAACTTGGTGAACTGCAGAAAACACAGGCAGGAGATGCAGTGGCCCTGGTTCAGCAGAATGTAGATATGGCAGTGAATGCGGCTTACGTAAAATACCAGGAATCCATCCAGCAAGCTGACATCCTGAATGACGCAAAAAGATTGGCTGAAGAAAACTACAAGATCACGGAAGCCAAATATTTAAACCAATTGGCCGTACAGGCTGAAATGATTGATGCACAGAACCAGAAACTACAGTCGGAACTGGATTACGCCAATGCAGAAATCAATGTACTGTATCAATATTATAACCTGCTGAAAGCCGCAGGAACGCTTTAATTTTAAAACTGAAAATCAAGATAATGGAAAACAAGGAACAAACCACTCAAAATACTCAGGCCGCTCCGGCACAGTCGGGAGCAGCAGTTAAAAAGAAACAGAATAAAAAAAATAAAATAAGAGCGATCATTTCCAATATGGTTGTATTTCTGGTGATCGGATTCGGACTTTTCTGGCTGGTCCGCGAATATTTCCACATTGGAGACAAAACATATACGGAAGCAGCTCAGGTAGAAGAATTCATTAACCCAATCAATACAAGGGTTTCGGCTTATATTAAAGACATAAAATTCATAGAGCATCAAAAGGTTAAAAAAGGGGATACCCTGGTTATTCTTGATAAAAATGAATTATTAACCCAGCTGGGTCAGGCGGAAGCTGCGTATCAGAATGCGATGGCACAGAGATCGGCAACCAGTTCATCTGTTAATACCGTTTCTAACAATGTAAGTGTCATGGAATCCAATATTGCCGGGGCCAAAGCAAGATTATGGAATGCCGAGCAGAATTTAAACCGGTATAAGAACCTTCTTGCCGCAGAAGCAGTGACCAGACAGCAATACGACCAAATTAAAACGGAGTATGATGCCCAGAAAGCAGCGTATGAGACATTGGTGAATCAGAAACAATCCGCCAATCTTTCAACAACTGAAGTTAGAAGCAAATTAGGAATTAATGATGCAGAGATTAAAAGAACCAAGTCTGCTCTGGATATGGCAAAGATCAACCTTTCCTATACAGTGATCACAGCGCCAAACGATGGAATCATGGGTCGCAGAACAATATCTGAAGGACAATTGATACAACCTGGCCAGCAGGTAGCCACTATCGTTCTGAATGGTCAGAAATGGGTGACAGCTAATTTCCTGGAAAGCCAGATGCCAAATATCAGGATCGGGGAGAAGATGACCATGACCGCAGATGCTTTAGGAGGAAAGAAATTTGAAGGGATTGTAACTGCTATTTCAGCGGCAACAGGTTCAAGATACTCAAGCATTCCTACAGACAATTCCACAGGTAATTTTATCAAAGTGCAGCAGAGAATTCCAGTAAGAATAGAATTCAGTACTTCCAATAAAAAAGAAGACCTGGAAAAACTGAGTGCAGGGATGAATATGAATGTGAATATTAACCAAGACTAAAAGAAATCAGATTCCAGATTTCAGACATTGCAGGCTGAATAAAGATTTGAAAACGAAATAGTAAATCTGTCATCTGAGATCTGAAATCTAGTATCTAAAAGAAATGTACAACAAAGGATTATATAACGACTGGGTGCCAAAACCTGTACAGCTGCTGCTCATTGTACTGCTATTGGCAGTAGTGATGCCGCTTGGCGGGGTGTACACCGGAAACATCAGTTATCTTGTGAGCGGTACCGGAGCGATGACAGAATATTTTATGTGGGCCAATTATGCCACCACAATAGGAATGGGCGCCTGTATGCCGATCGTTCTCAGAATGAAGATGCGATTCAAGGTAAGAGACAAAATGACGGTGCTGCTCGTACTTTTAGGACTGTTGAGTTATATCAACGGAACTACGATGCAGCCAATGGTATTCGTATTTACGGCTCTGTTTATAGGATTTTTAAAGATGATGGTGACGATAGAGCTATTTCTTCCGTTAATGATGATGATCGGCAACAGAGGAATGTTCTATGGATTATTTTACACCTTTGTTCTGGTGATGAACCAGGTGGCGGCTTATTACGCGGTGGTAGTTTCCATTCATTACAACTGGCAGCATTTCTACATCCTTACAGCGGTATTGTGTTTTATCCTTGCCTTGATTCACTGGATCTTTATGCATGATAAATACTTTGCGCTAAAGGTTCCGTTACATTATATCGACTGGATGAGCATCATGTTGTTTGTTTCAACATTTATGTTTTCTGCCTATGTATTTTCCTTCGGGAAACAACAGGACTGGTGGAACTCAAAAAATATTATGAATGCAAGCATAGCTGCTTTTGTAAGCTTTGCATTGTTGGTGGTTCGTCAGTTTACCTTAAAAAGACCTTATTTATCATTCAAGATATTCAAAAAAAATAATGTGCAGCATGGTCTGTTTATGTTGTTGTTCCTAGGAATGTTTTTGGGAACGACATCTCTTCAGAATACTTTTGCAGTAGGGGTATTGGGATATGATCAACTTACGAATGCCGGGCTGAGTATGCTTATGATTCCTGGAATTATCCTGGCAGGCTTGATTGCTGTATTCTGGTTTAAAAAAGAAATACCATTGAAAATGTACATATTCTCGGGTTTTTCAGCGATGATGGGATATGTATTGATCATGTACTTTTCGATGGTTTTAGAATTCAATTATGAGAATTGGTACCTGCCGATGTTCTTAAAAGGATACGGAATGTGTTCATTGTTTATTTCAGTATGGTTTTATACCTTGGATAAACTTGAAATGGAGGACATGCTGGCGGCAATTGGGCTGGTTTTAGTATGGAGAACATTTCTTGCAGTAGGACTTTTTTCAGCATTATATTCATGGTTCCAGTACCGTTTTCAGATTACAGCAGTAGGCGATCTTGCAGTATATATCGACGGAATGACGGTTTCTCCCCAGACTCTGGCTGCCAATATGAAAACACTTCAGCTCAATGCGGTCATTGTATCCGGAAAAAAGATCCTCGGATATATTATTTTGGTGGGTTTTGGAGTATTACTGTATGTTATGATGTATCATTTCGGAAGAGAAAGATTCCAGTATCTAAGATTCATCAGAGTTCTTGGCGGTAAATCTGTCATTGCGAGAAGAAGGCTCCGTGAACGGAAGCAATTGTTAGAAGAAATAAAAGATGCAGCCGGGCCTGCGGTTTAAAGATACCTTGTTTTTCACGAGTAAGATCCTTGGCTTTACGAAGTCCGGGATCTTACGTTTTTAAGGTGAAAATAAAACACATTTTTTTGGAGAAATATGAAAAATTTCATATTCTGTTGTTTTTATTTAGAAGCAATAAAAATTATATTTGACGGATTATAAAATCTGAATAGAAAGAATGAAAAAGCAGTATGTATTCATAGGTCTGTTGGTGTCGGGAATCGTATTTTCTCAGACAACAAACGATTCTATAGCCTCTAAAGGTATTGATGATGTAGTGATCGTGGCATCCAGAAAACCGACAAAGATTTCCGATATTCCAGGAACGGTCTGGGTGGTTCAGAAAGAAAAAATACAGGAGCAGGCAAAAAGCGGAGTTCCTATCAAAGAAATGCTTTCTATACTAATCCCGAGTATGGATATTGGTCCGCAAGGGAGAACCAATTACGGACAGAATATGAGAGGACGTTCAGCATTGGTCATGATAGACGGAGTTTCGCTGAACAGTATCCGTGCCATCAGCCGCCAGCTGGACGCTATTGATCCCTTTAATATCGAAAGAATTGAAGTCCTTTCCGGAGCCAGTTCTATTTACGGAGGAAATGCAACCGGCGGAATCATTAATATCATCACTAAGACACCTTCCAAAAGCGGGATTAGTGGAGAAACTGAGCTTGGAGTAAGAACCGGATTCATGGGAAAAGATGACCACGATTTCCGGGCAGCTCAGGCTATTGCAGCAAAAGGAGAGAAATTCTTCGGAAAGTTGGGGGTTGCCTACCAGCAGAATGGCGGAGTTTATGGTGCCGATGAAAACCAGGTATTAACAGATATTACTCAAACTGACCTTCAGTACAACCAGTCTATCGATGTACTTGCAACAGGAGGATATAAATTTAATAATAAGCATAAGATCACCGCATCCCTTCAGTATTACAATTCCAGGTTTAACGGGGACAGAAGTCTTTACCTGGGACAGAATTTAAGTGCATTTACGACAAAAAATGCCGGACTTCTGGAAATGCGTGACGGTTTCTCATCCGATAAAAATATTGGGACCGAGCGCTTCATGGGAACGGTTGCCTATAATGGAAACAACATTTTAGGTGGCCAGGATCTGTATGTACAGCTGGCAGCCAGAGGAGAGAAGTTAGGATTCTATCCTTTTCCCGGGAATGTTACTTTGCAGGGCGTAAGCACGGCTTATATGTCTTCTTCCCAGCAGGATACGTATTATTCCGGGGTGAAGGCGTTATTGTCAAAGTCATGGAGAAGCCTGAATGTTACTTATGGAGTGGATATTGATCTTGAAAAATTTGAAGGAACGCAGTCGGTATATGATATTGCAAAGACAATGTCAAGCGGCGGTTTGGTGAACGAAACCAAATACAGTCTGGGAAGATATCCTACCAATCACTCTCAAAGTTATGCAGGATATGTTCAGGCTAAATATGACATCCTGCCTAAACTCCAGATCAATGGAGGAATCCGTTATCAGAATATCAATGTAAAAGTGGATGATTTCGTAGGTTCAGTGCAGCAGACCCAGGTTTCGATGGGGTACGGAAGTTCTGCTTCTGCAATTCCGGGCGGAGAAAGCTCATATAATGTGACACTGGCAAATGCAGGTTTATTGTATAAATTTAATGAACAGCATCAGGCATGGGGTACTTTTTCCCAAGGCGTAAGCCTGGCTGATCCATCGAAATATTATGGAATCGGTGTGTATAAGCTGAACGGAACCAACTGGGATGTAACTTCAAGCATTAACGTTAAAGAACAGCCATTACAAGCCATCAAAACCAACCAGTTTGAAGTGGGGTACCGTATCAATAAAGGAGGATTAAGAGGTCAGATTGCTGGTTTCTTAAGCAACTCTGATAAAACAGTTACGGTTGATAAAAAGACCTTCCAGATCCTTGTAAATGATCTTAAGCTAAGAAATATAGGAATTGAAGCTGAAGTTTCCTATTCAATGAGCAATGGCGTTTATTTTGGAGCAAGCGGACTTTTAATTAAATCTGAAGTTGATAACAACGGCGAATGGCAGAAGCAGGAGATTTACAATGCTTCCCCTTCAAAATTGGTAACCTACATTGGATATAACGTTAAAAGCTGGTCTTTCAGATTCCAGTCACTACAGAATTTCAAGCTGACAGATGATCTTAAAAATGAGATTGATGGATACAATACTTCCGATTTAATGGTCGGGTACCGTTTCAACTGGGGTAAATTCAATCTGGGGATTCAGAATATTTTCAACACAGATTATCAGACTATATGGAGCAAACGTTCCCAGGTCTTATATTCTACCTATGGACTTCCTGAACTGTTCAGCTACAAGGGAAGAGGAAGAACATTTAATCTGTCTTATACATTTGATTTTTAGAAATTTAAATCGAGCAGTTTAGCTGTGATTTGATTTTCAATATTATAATAACAGGTCCGGCTTCTCATCATGACGGAAGCCGGATTTTAACTTTAAAATTTTCAGCTATGTCTAAAATTCCAACAGGCCGCATTGTTGCTGAACTGGCAAGAAAAGAATATATCACAGATCATTACATCAGAGTGTATCTGTATTCTCCTGAAGCCCATTTGTTTAAAAATACCACCATCGGGGATAATAATAAAATCGCTGTACCTCCGGCGGGCTTAGACGAAATCCATTTTCCAACCCTGGATGAAAACCGCCAGTGGGTTTATCCGCCAAAAGAAGTGGCACCTGCCGTAAGAACCTATACCCACAGAGGTATTGATCTTGAAAAAAGCGAGCTGATTATTGATTTTGTAGACCATGGCGACGGCGGCCCTGCATCAAAATGGGCCCGCGAAGCTCAACCCGGTTCCAAACTGGGCATTATGATGAGAACTGAAGCAAAAGAAATGTATCCGGATGCTGAATGGTATCTGTTCATAGGTGATTCTACCGCCATTCCGGTTCTGAGTGCTATGCTGGAAAAACTGCCCGAAACAGCAAAAGGAGTCTGCATCATTGAAGTTCCGGGAAAAGAAGATGAACAGACCCTTGATACCAAGGCTGATATTGAATTTAAATGGCTCCATAATCCTAAACCACATATCAGTAGTGAAATAGCGGATACTGTAAAAAAAATCACTATTCCGGAAACTTCTAAATTTGGATATGTTGCGGCAGAATTTTCAAGTGTTAAAGAAATCCGCACCTATCTGAGAAAAGAAAAAAACTGGACCTCACAAGAACTCAATGCCTATTCTTATTGGAAAGCAGGTGTAGCGGAAAATGAATCGGAGAAGGACAGACATAGGGAGAAAGATTCGATGGGGTAGATTTTGACAGGGATATTAGGTCAATGGTGAATTTTGCTTTGCAAGTGAATGGTGAATGGTGAATGGTGAATGGTGAATGGCAGGTTTAAGAACCAAGAACCCAAACACCCATACCAGACGATGATAACCTGTTGTCTTAATAATTATGAACCAGTGCAACTAACAAACCAGCAGCTAAAATCACTTTTAAATTCATTTACTTTCAAACTCTCAAACTCTCAACCCTCTCACCTCAGACAAACTTGCAATCCGAAACCGAAACCCTTATCTTTGCATCTTTAAAGACAGCAATGAAAGATTTAATGGGCAAGGCAGTATGGGATTATTTTCACAATGAAAATCCTGAGGATCTGCAGACAGAAACGTCAATCTCAGAACTGGATGAGCTTCCGGTAGAATATCTTTTCAGAGATTTTGAGGAGATGAATGATATTGAGCAGGAAGCACTTGAGCTAGCTCAAGGGAAAATTCTGGACATTGGTGCCGGTGCCGGCTCTCATGCCTTATATCTTCAGAATAAAAGAAACCTTGATGTGTTAGCGTTGGATATTTCACCGAAATCTATTGAAGTATGCAAACTGAGAGGAATTAAAAAGACAATGTGTGAAAATATGCTGAATTTTTCCGGGGAAAGTTTTGATACCGTTCTGCTTCTGATGAATGGAACCGGAATTTTTGAAAGTCTGGAAAAAATTGATGCCTATCTTCAGAAATTGTATGCTTTAATCAATGATAATGGACAGATCCTGATCGACAGTACAGATATTCTATATATGTTCGATCGTGATGAAGATGGGGGAGTTTATATTCCGGCAGGTGGCTATTATGGTGAACTGGATTATGTGGTTCATTATAAAGGAGAATCGGAAGACCCTATCAAATGGCTCTACCTGGATTTTACAACTTTGAAAAATGCTGCAGAAAATAACGGCTTTAAGGTGGAAAAAGTAATGCAGGATGAAGATTCTTATCTGGCAAGCCTGACTAAGAAGTAGCTTGAGAATAGATCCTGAAAAGTATAGATTATTACAATCATTAAAACGGAAATAAGAATTGGGACAATATAGGAAGCTGCTCTGTAAGGCAGCTTTTTCGGTGTAAATGATACCGATAATATAAGCAAAATTAACATTCCGATTCCACCCACAGAAAGCTCAGGATTTCTTGTAAGTCTAGAGGTATTTTGAGTCCCGATTTTATACAAAAAAGAAACTAAGAAATGCTGAACAGGCAGATAGAGAAATCCAAAAATAAAAGTAAAAACGGCTGGTGCGTATTTTTTTAATTTAATAAAATTTATTCCCAATAATATTGATCCCGGAATGGTTCCCAAAATAAAACTGATCATTAAAATGGCATTCCTTGAAAATAATTGTATGGCAGTTGGATCTTCTGTAATATGATCTTTCCACATTTCCTGCTCTTCTTGAAGTTTTAAATCTTCCTGAGCTTTTTTATGCTGAATGATTTGTTGGATCTGCGATTTTTCCTGTTCCCTGAAAATTTTTCCTCTTTCTCCCAGTACTTCAAAAGCCATTTGAACAGCTTCAGGAGTAAAGCGATTTCCTTTTCTTAGATAATTTTCCAGTTCGGGATCGGATAATTTTCGTAAAACACTCTTTTTAACCATAGCTTTAAAAATAAATGGGCATTTAAGAATGCCCATTTTTATTCTTGTAAGTTTAAAATTATCCTATTTCAATACCATTTTCCACATTGCTGTCATCCGGTGTTACGAAAGACAGTTTTCCATCAGGTTTTGTTGTTAATAAGAACATTCCCTGAGATTCAATTCCTCTGATCTTTCTTGGGGCAAGATTCAGTAAGATCATCACCTGCTTTCCGATCAGTTCTTCCGGTGTGAAGCTTTCTGCAACCCCAGAGACCACAGTTCTGATATCAACCCCTGTGTCCACTTTAAATTTCAGTAATTTATCAGCTTTTTCTACTTTTTCAGCTTCTAAAATGGTGGCTGTTCTAAGGTCTATTTTAGCAAAATCATCAAAAGAAATCTCTTCTTTCATAGGGTTGGCATTAGGGTTTGTTTTTTTATTGTTTTGTTTGGTCTGTTCCAGCTTTTCAATCTGAGCTTCGATTACACTGTCTTCAATTTTTGAATAGATTAATGGAGCGTTTTCGACAATTTTATGTCCTGCTTCAATTAAAACCTTTGAATGTTCAATTGTATTCCAATCTAATTGTTGGACGTTGAAAATATTATATATTTTTTGAGCAGTAAAAGGAAGGAATGGTTCTGCCAAATTCCCTAATGCAACGGCAATTTGGGCTCCGATAAATAATGTGTTTTTAGTTTTTTCTACATCATTTTCAAATGTTTTCCAAGGTTCTTCAGCTTGAAGATATCCATTTCCAAATCTTGCTAGATTCATGAAAGCTGTTAAAGCATTTCTAAATTCATAATTGTCTAGATAATTTCTAATTTCAATTGCACTTTTACTTATCTGTTCAAGCTCTGGAGCATTAATGTTTCCTTCGGGTACTCTACCTTCGAAAAATTTATTAATTAAAACAGCCACACGATTAATGAAATTACCAAAAATATTTACTAACTCAGAATTATTTTTAGTCTGGAAATCTTTCCATGTAAAATTATTATCCTTTGTTTCAGGTGCTGAAGAAAGAAGGGCATATCTTAAAACATCCTGCTGTCCAGGGAATTCTTCTACATATTCATGGGCCCATACCGCCCAGTTTCTGGACGTTGAAATCTTATCGTTCTCCAGGTTTAGGAATTCAAAAGCAGGAACATTTTTTGGCATGATGTAATCACCATGAGCTTTCATCATCGCCGGGAAAATAATGCAGTGGAATACAATATTATCCTTCCCGATGAAATGAACAAGATCACTGTTTTCGCTCTGCCAGTAATCTTTCCAATCTTTTCCGTTTTTCTCTGCCCATTCTTTCGTAAAAGAAATATAGCCAATAGGTGCATCAAACCAAACATACAGAACTTTCCCTTCTGCATTCGGAAGTGGTACAGGAACTCCCCAGTTCAGGTCTCTGGTCATGGCACGCGGCTTTAATCCGTCGTTTAACCATGATTTAACCTGTCCGTAAACATTGGGTTTCCAGTCGTCTCTATGGCCTTCAATGATCCATTCGTTTAGAAAATCTTCATATTCATTTAAAGGAAGGTACCAGTTTTTGGTATCTTTAAGAATAGGAACATTTCCGCTTAACATGGATTTCGGATTGATCAGCTCTGATGGGGATAGGGTAGAACCACATTTCTCGCACTGGTCTCCGTAAGCATTTTCGTTGCCACAGTTCGGGCAGGTTCCTACAATATATCGGTCTGCCAGGAATTCTCCGGCCTGTTCATCAAAATACTGCTCAGAAACCTCTTCCGTGAATTTCCCTTTTTCATACAAAACTTTAAAGAAATCCTGGCTGGTTTCGTAATGTTTTTTGGAAGTTGTTCTGGAATATTCATCAAATGAAATTCCCAGATCCGAAAAAGACTTTTTTATGATCTCGTGGTATTTATCAACGATATCCTGAGGCGTTACTCCTTCTTTTTTTGCTCTGATCGTAATAGGAATCCCATGTTCATCTGACCCGCAGATAAACGCTACATCTTTTCCTAATCTTCTCTGAAATCTTGCGTAGACATCCGCAGGAATATATACACCTGCCAAATGTCCTATATGAACCGGTCCGTTTGCATAAGGCAAAGCTGCCGTAATCATCTTTCTGTTTGACATTTATAGTAAAGTTTTAACTGCAAAGATAAGGATTATCTGTCTAAAAGCGCCTAAACTTCTGCTATAATAAGTTTTTTACCACCTTCAAAGGATTTAATATTACATTTAGTTAAACAATTGTTTAACTAAATGTAAAAATACAATATATGTTATGCATTACATACGGTAATGTAATGTTGTGAGAAACAGATATTTGATTTTTTAATAGACAAGCAATTTACATAAAATTATCCAAATTTTCAATAATATTATAATAATTCTAATTTTTTTATAAATTGCAAGGCTGGTTTGTACAGCCTTATTAAGAAAACGAAACTAAAAAAAACGATATTGTGAAAAATTTTACAACGGTATTAAAAATTGCGCCTGCCTTTTTATTGGCCAGCTCAATGATACATGCACAGACACAAGACACTATAACCAAGGAGAAAAAAATCGAGGAGGTTGTATTGATAGGGTATGGTAAACAAAAGAAATCTGACCTTACTGGGTCTATTACTTCTGTCACTGCCAAAGATTTCAACGGTGGTGCAACTTCTGCCGGTCAGCTGATCCAGGGCAAAACACCCGGGGTGCAGATTACGAATAACAGTGGTGCTCCTGGATCCGGAACCAAGATCAGAATCAGGGGTACATCTTCTTTAAGTGGAGAAAACTCTCCGTTGATCGTAATTGATGGTGTTCCTCAGGATTTTGTAGGAATGAATGGCGTTTCTGATCCTTTATCATTAATCAATCCAAATGATATTGAAACATTTGATATCCTGAAAGATGCTTCTGCTACTGCTATCTATGGTAACAGGGCTTCTAATGGTGTTATTTTGATCACAACTAAGAAAGGAAGCTCAGGAAAATTTAAAGTTAATTTTTCGACAGTGGCTTCAGTTTCCACTAAAATGGGAAATGTAGATGTATTAAATGCTCAGGAATTTAGGGATTTTGTTAATTCTAATCCTTACGCACCGGCAAAGTATAAAACTAAACTGGGAAATGCTGATACCAACTGGCAGGACCTGATTTACCAGGCTGCATGGGGTACAGATAATAATGTAGCACTTTCAGGAGGTATTAAAGGTTTACCTTACCGTTTGTCATTAGGGTATAATGAGCAGAATGGTATTGTAAGATCGAATTCTTTCCGCAGAACTTCAGTAGGATTGAACCTAAATCCTAAATTCCTTGATAACCATTTATCTGTGAATATTAATGCAAAAGGAACCTTTACGGATAACAGATTTGTGGATGGGGGAGTGATCAAAGCAGCTACTTATTTTGATCCTACACAGCCCGTATATTCAGGAAATTCCAACTATGGAGGCTATTACGAATGGCTGGATGCAGGATCTGCAACCGGATATAATGTGAATGCCAATACCAACCCTCTTGGACTAATTGATGGAGTACGAGATGTATCGTCTGTAACCAGAGGATTAGGAAATATTCAGTTGGATTATAAACTTCATTTTCTTCCAGACCTGCATTTTAATGTAAATGCCGGGTATGATTATACAAAAAGTGAAGGGCACAAATTTAAAGATGCAATTTACAGACCTGGTTATGGTGATAAGGGAAGCTCGAATTTCTATTCAATGGAAAAGAAGAACAAGCTCCTGGAAACCTATTTTAATTATGTTAAAAATATAGCTCCCATTAATACGGGAGTAGATATTACAGCAGGATATGCTTACCAGGATTTCCGAACAATTGTCCCGGGAGCTATTACATATAAAGGAAATGGTACTACCTTGCCACCTGATCTGGATTTTGAAACACAGAATACACTGATATCTTTTTATGGAAGAGCTATTTTTACAGTAGCTAACAAGTATATTATTTCCGGATCTGTTCGTAAAGATGGTTCTTCAAGATTTTTTAACGGGACAAGAGATAATGTTTGGGGTGTTTTTCCTGGAGTTTCCTTAGCTTGGAAACTTAATGAGGAAAACTTCATTAAAAATATTTCAGCCATCAGTACTTTAAAACTGAGAGCAGGATGGGGGAAAACCGGACAACAAGAGCTACCGGCTCTGAACGGTAACAAGCCTAATAATTACCCGGCATTTGCTGCCTATAATCCGAGTTACCCAGGTGCTAATTATCAGTTTGGAAACGAATATTATTTTATGTTCAGACCTGCTAATTATAATCCAAATCTTACTTGGGAGACTACCACTACGAAAAACATCGGATTGGATTTTGGTTTTACTCAAAATAGAATTACCGGATCTATTGACCTTTTCAGAAAAGATACTAAAGATCTGTTGGTATACGCTGATGAAGCAGCTGGAGGCTTAAGTAATGCCAGCTGGCAAAATGTAGGGGATATGAAGAACGAAGGTATTGAAGGAAGCATTACCGTAATTCCTGTTAAAAGTGAAAAAACTACTTGGGAACTTAGTTTTAATGCTACTCATTACAAACCAATAGTGACTAAGTTGAAAGACAGAGCTGACGCATCATTCAATATGGAAGTTGGTGGTATTGAGGGAGGTGCCGGAAACAGAATTCAGGCACATGCTGTGGGATATGCTCCAAACTCATTTTGGGTATACCAACAGGTGTATGATACTAATGGAAAACCTGTAGATGGGGCATTTGTTGACAGAAATGGAGATGGTGCAATCAGTACAAAGGATATGTACTATTACAAGTCTACTACTCCGGATGCTATTTTAGGTTTCTCTACTAAGGTTTCTCATAAAAACTGGGATTTTGCCCTTAGTGCCAGAGCAGTATTAGGAAACTATGTGTATAACAATATGGCATCCAACAGCTCATTGCAGTCTGCATCTACCAATGAATACCTCCAGAATGTATTCTTCACTGCTCCGGAATATAAATTCTCATTACCTCAGTATAAATCAGATATTTATGTGGAGAATGCGTCGTTCTTAAGATTGGATAATATAAACATTGGCTATAATTTCGGTGAAGTTTTTTCTAAAGGAAGCAATCTGAAAGTATACGGTATGGCACAAAACGTTTTTGTAATCACTAAATATACAGGAGTGGATCCTGAAGTTTTTGGGAACATAGACAACGGTTACTATCAGATGCCTAGAATATATTCATTAGGCTTTAATTTTCAATTTTAAATAATAATTACGATGAAACTAAATACAATCAAACTTAAAAATATAGTACTGCCTCTTTCTGCTGCATTTCTACTGACTACAGCATCATGTATAAAAGATTTGGAAAGAGAACCGATAACAGACGTTACCTCTGCAAGTATTTATAAAGATTTTTCTAACTATAAAAATATTTTAGCAAAACTTTATGGAGGTCTTGCTATGGGAGGACAGATCAGCGGGGATGGTGACCAACCTGACAGTGATATTAATGGGATTAACGGAGGTTTTTCGCAATATACAAGACTACTTTATACTCTGAATGTAATTACTACAGATGAAGCTGTAATAGGCTGGAATGATGGAAACTTACATACTCTTCATAAAATGACCTGGGATGCTTCTAATGAATTTATTGCAGCCATGTATTACAGAGTATATACGGAAATAGCTTTTTGTAATGAATTCCTGAGAAATGTTACAGACGAAAAATTAGCGGCCAACAATATTACCGGAGACAACCTTGCTCAGGCAAAATTAATGAGAGCTGAAGCCCGTTTCCTGAGAGCACAATCATATTATCATGCTATAGATATGTTCGGGAATGTTCCTTTTGTAGATGAAACATACCTTCCGGGATCTATAAATCCTCCACAGAGAATAGACAGAAAATCATTATTTAATTTTATAGAATCTGAGCTGGTAGCCGTAGCAGGTGAATTAAAGGATCCTAAAACCAACGAATATGGTAGAGCCGATAAAGCTGCAGCCTGGTCACTATTGGCAAAATTATATTTAAATGCTGAAGTATATACCGGAACACAGAGAAATACAGATTGTATCACTTATTGTAACAAAGTAATTGCAGCAGGTTATTCTTTAAAGCCAAAATATGATGATTTGTTCCTTGCAGATAATAATATCAGTAATCCAGAACAGATCCTAAGTGTAAATTTTGATGGAATTAATACTCAAACCAATGGTGGAACTACTTATCTGGTTCATGCGGCAGTAGGGGGAGGTATGAAAGCTTCTGATTTTGGAATCAATGGTGGTTGGAGTGGTATTCGTACTACTAAGGCATTTGTAAATCTTTTTCCAACTAACGGAACTGATAAAAGAGGAAGATTTTTTACGGCAGGACAGAATTTGGAAATTAACGATCTGGGTTCTTTTACAGATGGATATGCATTTATCAAATATAAGAACATTAAAAGCAATGGATCTGTAGGAGCACACGACAACTGGGTGGAAGCCGATATTCCTTTGTACCGTCTGGCGGATATTTATCTGATGTATGCTGAAGCTGTTCTTAGAGGCGGTGGCGGTGGTAGCCAGGCGACTGCAGTAAGTTATGTTAATCAGTTAAGAGAGCGTGCATATGGTAATACAAATGGAAATGTAACCTCAATAAATCTGAATTTCATTTTAGATGAAAGAGCAAGGGAATTATCCTGGGAAACGACCAGAAGGTCAGATCTAATCCGTTTCAATAAGTATACTACAGGAGATTACCTATGGCCATGGAAAGGAAATGTAAAAGACGGAAAAGCAGTGGAAAGCTATAGAAACCTTTTCCCTATTCCAAATAAGGACATTGTCGCTAACCCTAACCTGATCCAGAATCCTGGTTACTAACCTTTAAATACTGTTAAAATGAAAAATCTATTCAAAATATTATCCCTGTCAGTATTGGGAATATTACTGGTATCCTGTGAAAAGGATGAAGATAAAGCAGTAATCAGTGAAACTTCTGCAGGTAAGATTTCCTCTGATAAAAATACAATCGTTCTCAGTGAGCTTACAGCAAATGAAGCTGTAATTAGCTTTTCATGGACAAAACCTTCGTTTAATATTGCCGTAGTTCCTTCTCAGCAGATAGAATTTGGGATCAAAGGTGATAACTTTAAAAAAAGTGCTACTGTTGATTTTTCCAATGATGTAATGGCAGGTTCCGTTACACATGCTGCAATGAATGCTGCCATGTTCAATATCGGAGCGATACCGGATGTTGTAAATGATATTGAAGCAAGACTGAAAACATCTGTAGGATCAGCAGCTTTTTATTCCAATGTAATAGCTCTTAAAGTAACACCTTATACTCCAAACCCGGATTTAGTATACCCTAAAATTAATGTTCCAGGAAGTTACGCAGGAGCAGCAGGTTACGCAGATTGGACACCCGGAAATTCACCAAATTTATTCTCTCCCGGAAAAAATAGTGAATATAGAGGATTTATCTATGTGACTGCAGCCAATAGTGAATATAAGTTTACAATCAATGAAGATTGGGCAGGTGACAAAGGCGATGATGGAACTTTCACTGGAAAATTAGTAGAAGCAGGTGAAGTTAATGTAAAAGCTGCAACAGCAGGTACTTATTATCTAAAAGTTGACTGGGCCGCAAATACCTATTCCTCAGTATTGGCCAACTTTGGTATAATCGGAGATGCTACACCTGCAGGATGGGGCTCAGATACAGATTTTGTCTACAATCCGGCTACCAAAACTTATGTGATCAATTCCATTATGCTGAACAGCACAGGAATGTTTAAGTTCAGAGGAAATGATGACTGGACATTGAAATTCCAGCCTTCAAAATATGACCAGACGCTGGTTTCAGGAAAAGCCGTGCAAACTTATTTCAATGCTGAAAATACAGTAACCAATGATCCTGGCTATAAAGTATCTGAAGCAGGAAACTATAAAATAGAACTGGATTTACATAATTCAGCATATTATAAGTTAACGGTTACAAAATTGTAAAACGTATAAAATAATTTGATAAAGTGTTGCTTTACCGCAGCACTTTATCTATTTTTAAGTTTATAAATAATCATTATGAAGAAAATTACAGTTGGAGCTATGCTGCTCTCAATGATGTTCGCGGGTGTTAATGCACAGTCTTTGAAATCACCGGATGGAAAATTTGAAATGAATTTTCAGCTGAAACAGGGAGTACCTTATTACAACCTGAAATATAACGGAGCTGTGGTCGTAGAAGATTCTAAGTTAGGATTGAGATTATTTAAAGATACAGCTATCAAATTTGCTTCCGAAATTGCTAAAGCTGAAGATGCAAAATTTGACCTGAACAACGGGTTCACGAAAACAGAAGAAAAGCGTGACTCTAAAAACGAAACCTGGCAGCCGGTTCTCGGTGAAAAGAAAAACTATGTTAATCATTATAACGAGCTTGCCGTTACTCTTGATCAGGCTTCTACAAGCAGAAGTATTGTTGTAAAGTTCAGACTGTTTAATGATGGACTGGGATTCAGATATGAATTTCCACAACAGAAAAACCTGAATTATTTCGTGATCAGAGAAGAAGATTCCGAAATTGATTTCCCTACAGATATGAAAGCGTGGTGGATGGTTGCAGATTATGATTCCCAGGAATACCAATACCAGGAAACAAAGATCTCTGAAATTCCTTCCCAATGGGATAAGGCCTTCGATGCTAATGCCTCCCAGGCTCTCGTTAAAAATGCTGTCCAGTCTCCATTAATGCTTAAGAAGGAAGGTAAAGCTCCATTGTATGTGAATGTGGCAGAAGCAGCTGTTTTAGATTATCCTGCTTCCCATCTTGAAGTGGATGCCCAGAATTTTAAGTTCAAAACACATCTTACTGCTGACAGACAGGGAGCAAAAGGATATATTCAAACCCCTTCAGTAACGCCTTGGAGAACAATTATCGTGTCCCCGAAAGCAGAAGAGGTGATGGAATCCAAAATGATCTTCAATCTTAATGAACCCACAAAATATACCGATACTTCCTACATTCACCCTACCAAATACATGGGCGTATGGTGGGAAATGATTATCGGAAAATCCCAGTGGGCTTATTCTACTGCAGAAAACGTACATCTGGACAAAACAGACTTTTCAAAATTGACTCCGAACGGAAAACATGCGGCAAACAATACCAAAGTTAAAGAATACATCGATTTTGCAGCTGAAAATGGTTTTCAGGGATTGCTGATTGAAGGCTGGAATATCGGTTGGGAAGACTGGTTCGGTCATTCCAAAGAATTTGTTTTCGATTTCATTACACCATATCCGGACTTTGATATCAAAATGCTGAATGATTATGCCCACTCAAAAGGCATTAAGCTTATTATGCACCATGAAACTTCAGGTTCTGCAACCAATTATGAAAGATGGTCGGACAAAGCTTTCCAGCTGATGAATAAATATGGTTATGATGCCGTAAAAACAGGCTATGTGGGAGATATCATTCCAAGAGGAGAGCATCATTACTCACAGTGGACAATTAACCATTTTTACAGAATTGCTGAAAAAGCAAACGATTATAAAATTATGGTCAATTCCCATGAGTCTGTACGTCCTACAGGAGAAAGCCGTACCTATCCGAACTATATTTCTGCAGAAGCAGCTAGAGGAACTGAATATGAAGCATTCGGAGGAAATAAGCCGGATCACCAGACTGTTCTTCCGTTCACAAGATGGATGGGTGGGTCCATGGATTATACGCCGGGAATTTTCCAGACCAAGCTAGACTATTATTTCCCCGGAGATAAGCGTTTCGTGAAAACTACACTTGCCAAACAGCTTGCTCTCTATATAACCATGTACATGCCTCTTCAGATGGCAGCAGACCTTCCTGAAAACTATAAAAAACACATGGATGCATTCCAGTTTATCAAGGATGTTGCAGCAGATTGGGATGACACTAAGATCTTATCGGCCGAGCCGGGGGATTATGTTATCACAGCCAGAAAAGCAAAAGGGACTGACAATTGGTTTGTAGGCGGGATTACCGATGAAAATAAGCGTGAATACACCGTAGATTTCTCTTTCCTGGACAAAGGGAAAAAATATGAGGTAACCGTTTACGAAGATGGAAAAGATGCAGATTATATCGATAATCCACAAAGCTATAACATCTACAAAAAACAGATCACCAGCAAATCTAAATTGAATTTCAAAATGGCGAGAAGCGGCGGTTTTGCAGTTTCTGTTAAGCCTGTCAATTAAGATTAAATTCATAAGTTTGTTATGCCCCGGTTCATTATATTCGGAAAAATGGGCTGGGGCATAACTTTTTTAAACTAAAAAACACTGACAAAAATATAAGTTATACTGAACAGAGTTGACCTTGTTGATCAAAATACAATCATAAATGAAAAAAATATACACAATTTTTGCCCTTTCAGCAGCTTCTGTAGCTTTTTCTCAAATTCAGAAAGTAGAACCTGCTTTTTGGTGGAAAGGAATGAAAAATCCTGAACTGCAGATCCTGGTATACGGAAAAGATATTGCCCAACATGAAATTGAACTTTCCGACGGTATTCAGGTAAAAGACATACAAAAAGTTGAAAATCCCAATTACATTTTTGTCACGGTCAATACCAATGAGATCAATGTTCCGAAATTTAAGATTAATCTTAAGAAGGGAAAGAAAAGCATCAGCTCCTACACTTATGAGCTGAAACAAAGAGTGCCCGGATCCGCAGACCGTGAATCTTTTACGTCAAAAGATGTCATGTATCTTATCATGCCGGACCGTTTTGCCAATGGTGATGAAAAAAATGATTCCAGACCCGACCTTATTGAAAAGGCAGACCGCAGCTTACCGAACGGAAGACATGGCGGAGACCTTCGCGGAATCATCAACAACCTTGATTATATCCAAAACCTTGGAGCCACGTCCGTTTGGCTTACACCCGTGAACGAAGACAATGAAAAAGTATATTCCTATCACGGATATGCGCAAACTGATCTTTATAAAATCGATGGCCGCTACGGGACCAATGAGGAATACCGCGAACTTTCCCAGAAGCTGAACAAGCGGAATATGAAACTGGTCATGGATTATGTGACCAACCATTGGGGAGTCTCCCATTGGATCATCAAAGACCTGCCTTCAAAAGACTGGATTCATTGGTTTGATGAAGGGAAAAATGGTTTCTACCGGTCCAACTATAAAACAACGACCCAGTTTGACACCAATGCCTCAGAAATTGATAAAAAATATGCACTGGATGGCTGGTTTGATACCACCATGCCGGATGTCAATCAGAAAAATCCATTGGTTTTAAAATATCTTACTCAAAATGCTATTTGGTGGATTGAATATGCCGAATTGGGCGGACTGCGCGTAGATACCTATCCGTACAATGATAAAGAAGGTATGGCCAAATGGGCGAAAGCAATTACCGACGAATATCCTAAATTCAATATTGTAGGTGAAACATGGCTGTATACGGCAGGACAGATCTCAGCATGGCAAAAAAACTCTAAAACCGGAGAAGCAGCAGGCTACAATTCAAATCTGCCTTCCGTTATGGATTTTATGCTGTTTTCCGATATGCCGAAAGCCCTTAAAGAAAAAGAAAGCTGGGATAACGGAATGATTAAACTGTACAATGTTTTTACCAGTGACTTCCTGTATCCGGATATTAATAATCTTCTGGTTTTCTTTGAAAATCATGATACTGAAAGATGGAATGAGATCTTCAATGCTGATCCTAAAGCCTATAAAATGGCATTAACCATCATTTCTACGGTCAGAGGGATTCCACAGATTTATTACGGCTCAGAAGTAGGCATGAGAGGAGATAAGACTAAAGGAGGCGATGCCGATATCCGCAGAGATTTTCCTGGTGGATGGAAGTCGGATGCGCAGAATGCTTTTAATCCTTCATCACAGACGCCAGAACAGAAAGAATTTTATCAGTTTAGCCAAAAATTACTAAACTGGAGAAAAGGAAAAGAAGTGATTCATACCGGAAAAACTAAAAATTACGTTCCTCAGGAAGGTGTATTTGTCTATTTCAGATATGATGCTAAGGATAATGTAATGGTAGTCATCAACAATAATGAAAAAGATCAGACATTAGACCTAAAACGTTTTGCAGAATCATTAAACGGTGTGGCAAAAGGTAAAGATGTTATTTCAGGAAAGGAATTTTCTATGGAAAAAAGTCTCACTGTACCTGCAAAAACTTCAATGATCATCGAACTCTAAAACTAAATCAATCATACAATGAAAAAAATAACAACTGTTTATACATTCGTGTTTTTTATACTTGGTTTTATGGGAATACATGCCCAGTCCAACGTGACCAAATTTGAAAAAGACAAAACAGAAATAGGAACTATGCTGGACGGCTTTAATACTGCTGCTGCAAAAGCTGATTTCAATGCTTATTTTAACTATTTTGCAGACGAATCCACGTTTATCGGAACCGATGCCACAGAAGTTTGGGATAAAAAAGCTTTTATGGTTTGGGCAAAACCTTATTTTGACAAAAAGAAAACCTGGAATTTCACTTCTCTTAAAAGAAATATCTATTTCAGCAAAGATGGTAAACTGGCATGGTTTGATGAGCTTCTGGATACCCAAATGAAAATCTGCAGAGGTTCAGGCGTTGTAGAAAAAATAAACGGCAGCTGGAAAGTAAAGCAGTATGTACTTTCTGTAACTGTTCCGAATGATGTAGTAGATAAAGTGGTTGCTGAGAAAGCTGCCATTGAGAATACCTTAATTCAAGAATTAAAAAAACAATAATGAATTCTCCGCACAGTACTTTTTCAAAAAAAATAAAACCAAACCTATCCATGGCCCAGATCATTAATATGAGTATGGGATTTTTGGGAATCCAGATGGCTTTTGGTTTGCAAAATGGTAATGCAAGTAGAATTCTTGCCAATTTCGGAGCAGATGTTCATGAATTATCTTGGTTCTGGTTGGTAGCGCCGATCACGGGACTTATTGTTCAGCCGATTATCGGACACATGGGAGATAATACCTGGAGCCCGCTCGGAAGAAGAAAACCGTATTTTTTAATAGGAGCGGTTTTATGCGCAATAGGTTTGGTCATGCTCCCCAATGCTGCTTCTGCCACACAAATGCTGGCTGCCAATGTTTTATTGATGGCGGTTATTTTCCTGGCTATGATGGATGCCTCAATCAATGTAGCAATGGAACCTTTTCGGGCTTTGGTAGGAGATATGCTTCCGAAACATCAGGCAACGATTGGGTTTTCCGTTCAGACGATCTTAATTGGAATAGGAGCTGTTATCGGTTCTGATTTGCCGAACTGGTTAACAAAATTAGGGGTGTCAAATGCCGCTCCCAAAGGTTTTGTAGCGGATAATGTGATCTACGCCTTTTACATTGGGGCGGCAGTTTTAATTTTATCAATTTTGTATACCATTATTACGACCAAAGAATATTCTCCGGAAGAATTTGCATCATTTGAAGGTGGGAAACCCATTGTGAAAAATGAATCGAAATTCTCAGATATTTTTAAAGATTTCAGAAATGCCCCTTCTCAGATGAAAAAACTGGGGATTGTTCAGTTCTTCTCATGGTTTGCATTATTTACCATGTGGGTTTTCACAACCAGTGCTTTGGCAACCCATCATTTCGGGCTTTCTCCTGACGATACGCATTCAGTGGAATTTAATAAAGCCGGAGATCTGACGGGAAGTTTATTCGGAAGCTATAATTTCTATGCGATTTTCTTTGCATTTGCGTTGACTCCAATTGCAAAATTTATTGGTAAAAAACAAACCCACGCCCTAGCTTTGGCTTGTGGAGGATTAGGTCTGATTTCCATGTATTTTATTAAAGATATCAATCATCTTTGGATTTCAATGATAGGATTAGGATTTGCCTGGGCAAGTATCCTGGCAATGCCTTATGCTATGCTGATTGACTCAATTCCGCAAAAGAAAATGGGGGTTTATATGGGGATTTTCAATTTCTTTATTGTAATCCCGCAAATTATCAACGGTATTTTCGGAGGCCCCATTGTAAGCAGTGTTTTTGGAAAACAAGCTATTGATTATATTGTAGTAGGAGGCATCTGTATGTTAATAGGAGCTGTCGTTACAATGATCTTTGTTAAATCAGAAGATGAAACTCCTAAGGAAATAGAAGAGGAAATCCAACAGGTACATTTTTAGATAGTTATAAATATCACGGAAAAAATTCAATAGAAGCGGGCTTTAGCCCGCTTTTTTTAATTAATACCATCACCAAAGGCTTTAGCCAAACTTAATGACCCTGAATATTGGATTCATTAATGGTTAAAATAAAATTGCTGTGACAAATTGTAAAAAATCACTCTTGTCAATTAATGATCTACGCCAAAGCCGTTTCAATTTCGGAAACTGTCTTTGAAAAATTTTCATCTTTTAATTGAGGAACCATCATTCCCTGAGATTTGAAAACCTCTACATCCGTAATTCCAATGAAGCCAAATAAAGTTTTTAAATAGTGCTCCATATTCTCAATAAGTCCGTTTTCATACACACCGCCAATGGCAAAATTCAAATACAATTTTTTGTTTTGCAAAAGACCTTTTGGCGTTCCGTCAGCATAAGAAAATGTTTTTCCGGCAACTGCAATACTGTCGATCCATGATTTTAAAGTCGAAGGAAAAGTGAAATTGTAAAAAGGAACACCAATAACGATAATATCAGCTTCCTGAATTTCATTCAATGCTTCGTCAGAATATTTTGAGGCTTCCTTCTGCTCATCATTCTTTTCTTCATCAGGAACTCTGGAAGCACTGAAATGATGAATGCCCAAATGAGGAATTGGGTTTAAAGCTAGATCACGAACTCTCACTTTACTGTCAGGATTTTTATCCAACAGTTGATTGATGACAGTTTGAGAAAGCTTGTTACTTACAGAGTTTTCCCCACTGATACTGGTTTGAATATTTAAAATGTTTGTCATTTTGTTTTTATATTTTTTAAAGTTGTCTTAATGACAAAATTATTGTAATTTCACTTTCTAAAGTATGGCAGTTACCTAAAGGAAAGTGAAAAAAATGGAAAAGCAACATAATCATAAAGATTGCATGCAGGCATTAAAGCCTGTCCGTGACACCTTAGATGTTATTAACGGCAAATGGAAATTGCAGATTATCATTTCTTTAAACGCAGGCAATAAACGGTTTACAGAAATTGAAAGGAGTATTCCGAAACTGACCTCGAAAGTTCTGGCTAAAGAATTAAAAGAACTTGAACAGAATGGATTAGTTGAAAGAATCGTTAAAGATACCTATCCCGTAAGCATAGAATACCATCCTACGCAATATACAAATACCCTACACCCTGTTGTGGAATCTTTAAAAGACTGGGGTGAAAACCACCGTAAACATATTTTCGGAACCGCCGTAGAAGCAGGGAAATAGAGCTCGTGAAATAGATTTTACAGATAAGATATTTACTTTTAAACATCTTTTCAATCTGCCAGAGATCAAAACATATTAACATCACATTTATAAAGAATAATAGCAATAAACTTCTGCTTTTGCGGTTAACCAAAAATAGCATCTCAACAACTACATTTTCCAGCTGTATACCTTTCTTAACCTACATCAACAGTTTCAAAGGCTCCCATCCCTTACATTTGTACCATAAATAATCACAGTATGAAAACAGTATATCATAAAGCAGATTCAAGAGGCCATGCAGATCACGGCTGGCTAAACAGCTACCACACCTTCAGTTTTGCAAATTATCAAAACAAAGACAGAATGAATTTTGGTGTTTTAAGAGTATTGAACGACGATACCGTTTCACAGGGAATGGGATTCGGAACACACCCGCACAAGGATATGGAAATTATTTCTATTCCTCTGGAAGGAGATCTGGAGCATAAAGATTCAATGGGAACTACCGCCGTTATCAAAAAAGGGGAGATTCAGGTAATGAGCGCCGGAACCGGTGTAATGCACAGTGAATACAATAAAAATAAAGATGAGGCAGTAAAATTTCTGCAGATCTGGGTTTTTCCTAAAGAGCTGAATGTTGAACCAAGATATGATCAGAAAAGCATAAAAGAAGGGGAAAAGATCAATGGATTTCAGCAGATCCTGTCTCCAAACAAAAATGATGACGGAGTTTGGATCCATCAGGATGCCTGGTTTAATTTAGCTAACTTTAAGGCCGGAAACGGTAAAAATTATATGCTTAACAAAAAAGGAAACGGAGTGTATGCCTTTGTCTTAAAAGGAAGCGCTAAAGTAGGAGATAGAATTTTGAATGAAAGAGACGGATTGGGAATCTGGGATACCCAGAGCTTTAATATTGAAGCAGTGGATGATGCTGAGATCTTATTAATGGAAGTGCCAATGGAACTGCCGGCTTATTTAAAATAACATTAACAAATCTTCGTCATAAAGAGAACACAGTATAAAAATAAAAAATAATGAAAGTTTTAGCAATAACAGGAAGCAATTCGGATGCTTCAATGAACAGACAGTTAGTAGCGTATGCATCATCGCTTTTTGAAAATGCAGAAGTGGAAATAGTAGATCTGAATCCTTTCGAAATGCCGATCTATAAACATGAAAGAGAATTGGCGGGAGGCGTTCCTCAGGAAGCACACGATTTTGCAGCAAAAATTGACGGAGCCAATCTTCTTTTGGTTTCATTGCCCGAGCATAACGGAACATACTCTACAGCATTCAAAAATGTGTTCGACTGGGTATCGAGAATCAAGGACAGAACTGTATGGAATGAAGTGCCAATGTTGCTGATGTCTACCTCTCCCGGAGGCAGAGGCGGAGCTGGAGTTTTAGAAGCTGCATCCAAACGTTTCCCTTTTCACGGTGGAAATATTGTAGAAACTTTCTCACTTCCTTTCTTTAATGACAACTTTGATAAAGCGGATCAGAAGATTTCTAATGCAGAGAAAGACAGCGAATTAAAAGAAAAAATCAAGAAGATTGCAGCCATTGAAACCATCCTTGAAAAATAGAATTTGAATATTAATTTAAAATTACTATTTTTGCAAAAAGAAAAAAGATGAAAATTCAGACCACTTTTAAAGAATGTTTCTCAGAGAAAGGGAAAACTGTGGACTCTGAAATTCTGAGATAAGATAACGGCCGATAATCTACCAAGATTGTCGGCTTTTTTATTTTCGAAATCTGAATAAAAAGTAATTGAAATATAAAGATAAAAAGACATCAGATGTCAGATCGTAGACATACAATAATCTGAAATCTGAAATCTAATATCTAAAAATCTAAGTAACATGAGCAACACTTACAAATCAGCAGGCGTAGACAAAGAAGAAGGGTACAAAACGGTTGATAAGATCAAAAAAGCAGTAGGCGAAACCCACAACTCAAATGTATTGAACCATTTGGGAAGTTTTGGAGCTTTCTATGAGATCGGAGGATACAAAAATCCTGTGCTGGTTTCAGGAACAGACGGAGTAGGAACGAAACTGAAAGTAGCTTTGGATACCAAACAATACGACTCTATCGGTATTGACTGTTTCGCCATGTGTGCCAACGATATCCTTTGCCACGGTGCAAAACCATTATTCTTCTTAGATTATCTGGCTTGCGGTAAGCTTGATTCGGAAATTGCTGCTGAGATTGTTCTTGGAATGGTTAAAGCGTGTAAGGATAACAACTGCGCATTGATTGGTGGTGAGACTGCTGAAATGCCGGGAATGTACCAGCCGGGAGATTATGATGTTGCCGGATTCTGTGTAGGAATTGTTGAAAAAGATCAGATCATTGACGGTTCTACCATCAAAGCAGGAAACAAAATTATTGCTCTGCCAAGCTCAGGATTCCACTCCAACGGATTTTCATTGGTGAGAAAAGTATTCCCTAACTTCGAAGAAGAGTTTGAAGGAAAACCTTTATACGAAACCCTTTTAGTGCCTACAAGATTATATTATAAAGACATTCACAAAGTATTGGAAGAAGTAAAAGTTTCCGGTATTGCCCACATTACAGGTGGTGGTCTTTATGAAAATGTTCCAAGAATTATTCCGGAAGGATTATGCGCTTCTATCGATGCTGCCAAGATCAAAATTCCTAGTGTAATGCTTGAATTGGAAAAAAGAGGCGGAGTATCCCGTGAAGAAATGTTCGGAACCTTCAATATGGGAGTAGGTATGATCATCGTTGCAGATGCAGATCACGCTGAAAAAGTATTACACCTTCTGGACGATGCTTACGAAATCGGGGAGATCACGGAAGGAAGCGAGAAGATTAATTTAACAATATAACAATATAACAATATAACAATGTACCGGTGTACCAATTGAATTCATTGTTACATTGTTAGACTGATACATTGTTACATTAACAGCATGAAAAACATCGTTATACTCGTTTCGGGTTCCGGTACCAACCTGCAGAGAATCATAGACACTATTGACAGCGGAGAGATCCAAAATGCAAAAGTATCTCTGGTAGTAGCAGACAGAGAATGTTACGGACTTGAAAGAGCAAAAAATCATAAAATAGAAAACATTCTGATCCCAAGAGGAAAAAACTTCAGCAGTGAACTGGGGAATGTGATTCCGAAAGATACGGATCTGATTGTATTGGCAGGGTTCTTATCCATCCTGAAACCTGAGTTCTGTGAAAACTGGACCGGGAAAATTATCAATATCCATCCGGCACTGCTTCCGAAATTCGGAGGAAAAGGAATGTGGGGAATGTACGTTCATCATGCGGTTATTGAAGCCAAAGAAAAAGAAAGTGGAGCTACTGTACATTTTGTAACTCCAGGAATAGATGAAGGGGAAGCGATTCTGCAGAAATCATTTGAAGTAACGGCAGAAGATACCCCGGAAACCATAGCAGAGAAAGTACATCATATTGAATATGAAATATTCCCAAAAGCAATTAACAAAGTTTTAGGAAATCAATAGATAATGTACCAATAGAACAATGTACCAGTTTACCAATTAAATTCATTGTTACATTGTTAGACTGATACATTGTTACATTTTTAAGAAAAAATCTAAGTAAATAAAAGTAAGGCCGGGGGTGAAAGACCGGGCTACAGTTTGAAATAGCTGTAAAAAGTAAAAAATTGAAAGTAAAATGAGTAAAAAGAGAGTTTTAATCAGTGTTTCTGACAAAAGCGGATTGATCGAGTTCGCCCAGTTCCTGGAAGCCCGGAATTATGAGTTGATTTCTACAGGAGGAACGTTCAAACACTTGAAAGATGCTGGTTTAAATCCGATTCAGATCGATGAAGTAACCAATTTCCCTGAAATGCTGGACGGAAGAGTAAAAACCCTTCACCCGAAAGTCCACGGAGGTCTTTTAGCAGTCCGTTCCAATGAAGAACATATGAAAACTGTTCACGAGCACGGAATTGACCTGATCGACATGGTGATCGTAAACCTTTATCCTTTCTTTGAAAATGTGAACAAAGACATTTCTTTACATGAGAAAGTAGAGTTTATTGACATCGGAGGTCCTTCAATGCTTCGTTCTGCCGCTAAGAACTTTGATTCTGTTACCGTAATTACTGATGTGGAAGACTATGCAACGGTAAGACTTGAAATGGAACAGAACGGGGATACCTACATCGAAACACGTAAAAAGCTTGCAGGAAAAGTATTCAACCTTACTTCAGCTTACGACGGGGCTATTTCAAGAATGCTTTTAGATGAAGAATATCCTACCTATCTTAATGCTTCATACAAAAAAGCATCAGATTTAAGATACGGTGAAAACCCTCACCAGACTGCTGCTTACTACGTTTCTACATTTGAGAACGGCGCAATGAAAGATTTTGAACAGCTGGGCGGTAAAGAACTTTCTTTCAACAACCTTCGTGATATGGATCTTTGCTGGAAAGTAGTAACGGAATTCAAAGAAGAAATGGCATGTTGTGCAGTGAAACACTCTACACCTTGTGGAGTAGCGATCGGGACTTCAGCTTTAGAAACTTACCAAAAGACTTTCGAATGTGATCCAGTTTCTATTTTTGGCGGAATTGTTGCAATGAACTACAAGATTGATGCGGCAACAGCTGAAGAACTGAACAAAACGTTCCTTGAGATCGTAATGGCTCCGGAATTTGATGAAGCAGCTCTTGAAGTTTTAAGAAAAAAGAAAAACCTTAGAATTATAAAAATCGTTAACCCTGTATCTGACAAACAGACCTGGGTGAAGATTGACGGTGGTATCCTTGTTCAGGATAATGACAATCATTTCTCTGACGATATCAAAGTGGTAACTGATGTACAGCCTTCAGAAGAGCAGAAAAAAGCCCTTCTTTTCTCCCAGAGAGTCGTGAAGTATGTAAAATCAAATGCGATTGTCGTTTCCAATGGTATCCAGGCATTCGGAATTGGTGGCGGACAGGTCAACAGAATCTGGGCTACTGAACAGGCCATCGAAAGAGCAAAAGAAAAATTCACAGGAGATCTTGTTTTGGCTTCCGACGCATTTTTCCCTTTCCGTGACGTGGTAGATTTTTGCGCTAAAGAAGGAATTAAAGCTATCATCCAGCCAGGCGGAAGTGTAAAAGATCAGGACAGTATTGAAGCTGCCAATGAGCACGGTATCCCAATGATGTTTACCGGAGTTAGACACTTTTTACATTAATTAAAATAGAATTAAAAAATAATTTGGGATTGTATTTATAGCATTCAAAATTATATATTTGTAAAATAGACTAGATAATAAATAAAGTATGAGAATATTAATCATAGGTGAAGGCGGTAGAGAATCTGCTTTAGCGGCAAAGCTTCAGAATGACCCGAGAATTTCGAAAATGTTTTTTGCTAACGGTAATGCTACCACCGATGTAATAGGGAAAAATGTTCATTTATCAGAGATCAAAGAACTGAGAGATTTCGCCATTAAAGAAAAGGTAGATCTTACGATCGTAGGTCCGGAAGCTCCTCTTGTAGCAGGATTGAAGGATGAATTCAAAAAGCACGATCTTAAAGTTTTCGGTCCCAACCAAAAAGTAGCAAGCCTGGAAGGAAGTAAGGCTTTCTCTAAGAAATTTATGCAGACCTATGATATCAAGACAGCGAAAGCTGTGGTATTTGATTCATACAATGATGCTAAAGAATATGTTCAGACACAGCAGTATCCATTAGTGATCAAAGCTAGCGGTCTGGCAGGCGGAAAAGGAGTTGTGATTTGTGACAACCTTGAGGAAGCTGAAGCTACGATCCACGACTTCATGATCAGAAGAATTTATGGAGATGCCGGGATCCGTCTGGTTATTGAAGAATATCTAGAAGGTTTTGAAGCCTCAATCATTGCATTCTCAAACGGTGAAAAGATTTTCCCTTGTATTGCTGCAAAAGATTATAAAAAAGCCGGAAACGGAGACACAGGACCAAATACCGGTGGTATGGGATCTGTAGCGCCAAGCCCTGATTTTACTCAGGAGCACTATGCTGATTTTGAAAAAAATATCTTACAGACTACCATTAACGGTCTTAAAGGAGAAGGATTCAGCTTTAAAGGGATCATTTTCTTCGGACTGATGGTGACTAAAAACGGAACTTACCTTCTTGAATACAATATGAGATTCGGAGATCCTGAAACTCAGGTATTGATGGCATTAATGGAAAACAATCTTCTTGATGTGATCCAGGACTGTATGGAAGGAAAAGATATCCAGCTTAAATTTAAAGACGAAAAAGCAGTATGTCTCGTTATGTGTTCCGGAGGTTATCCTAGAAATATTGAAACAGGATACGAAATTGTAGGGGAAGAAAAACTGAAACATTCTAAACTTCTTTATGCAGGAGCTGTAAGAAAAGGTGATAAAGTGGTTTCCAACGGCGGACGAGTTCTGAACGTGGTGGCTACAGGAGCCACTTACGACGATGCCCGCAAAAAAGTGTACGAAGATGCAGCCCACATCCATTTCGACTATGGATTCTACAGAGAAGACATCGGAAAGTTTTAAAATAAATCAAAAAAGATTTGGAACATTTCCAAGTCTTTTTTTGTAAAACAGTCAATATTAGATACAAGATCTCAGAGCCTAGACGTCCAAGTCTTAATCTGATATCTAACATCTGGTATCATTAATCAATCATCATTTATCAATTATAATAATGAACAACGGTATTATCATATTAGATTTCGGATCACAGTACAACCAGCTTATCGGAAGAAGAATCCGTGAGATGGGTGTATACTCTGAAATCCTTCCTTTCAATACACCTCTACAGGATATTTTAGCAAAACAGCCAAAAGGAATTATCCTTTCCGGAGGACCAAGCTCTGTGAACGCAGAAAATGCTCACCTGGTAGAAAAAGAACTCTATGAGCAAGGAATTCCTGTTTTGGGAATTTGTTATGGAATGCAACTTACAGCTCACCTTTTGGGTGGAAAAGTAAACAAAGGTGAAAAAGGAGAGTACGGAAAAGCCCATTTGGATATCATTAAAGAAAATGCTTTATTAAAAGGAGTTACCCAGAATTCTATTGTATGGATGAGTCACTTTGATGAAGTAGGAGCGCTGCCTGCAGGTTTTGAATTAAATGCAAAATCAGGAGTAATGGCCTCTATTTCCAATGAAGACAGAAAAATCTACTGTGTTCAGTTTCACCCGGAAGTTTCCCATACAGAAGAAGGCGGAAAAATGCTTGAAAACTTTGTTTTTGGGATCTGTAATGCCGAGAAAAACTGGAAGCTGACAAACTATATCGAGAAAACAGTTGAAGAAATCCGTGAAAAAGTAGGAGACAGCAGAGTGATCCTTGGGCTTTCAGGAGGCGTAGATTCTTCTGTAGCAGCCGTTTTAATTCACAAAGCAATCGGTGACCAGCTGACTTGTATCTTCGTGGATACAGGACTATTGAGAAAAGATGAAGGCCAAAAAGTAATGGACAACTATGGAGAACATTTCCATATGAACATTAAAATGGTGGATGCCAAAGAAAGATTCCTTTCAAAGTTAGCAGGAGTAGACGATCCGGAACAGAAAAGAAAGATCATCGGAAACGAGTTTATTCATGTTTTTGATGAAGAATCCCATAAAATTGAGGGTGCTAAATTCTTAGCTCAGGGAACCATTTATCCTGACGTGATCGAAAGCCAGTCTGTGAACGGGCCATCTGCAGTGATCAAGTCTCACCACAATGTAGGAGGACTTCCTGAAGATATGGAATTCGAATTATTGGAGCCGTTAAGAGAGCTCTTCAAAGATGAAGTAAGAAAAGTAGGTGAGGAGTTAGGTATTCCCCATCATTTGGTACACAGACACCCTTTCCCGGGCCCTGGATTAGGGATCAGAGTATTGGGCGCTGTAGATGCTGAAAAAGTGAAGATCCTTCAGGAAGCTGATGATATTTTCATCGAAGAATTATACAAAAATGACCTTTACGAAAAAGTATCCCAGGCTTTTGTAGTGCTTCTTCCTGTGAAATCAGTAGGAGTTATGGGTGATGAGAGAACTTACGAATATACTGCTGTAGTTCGTTCTGCCAACACCATCGATTTTATGACGGCAACATGGAGCAGACTTCCTTACGAGTTTTTAGATACGGTATCCAGCAGAATCATCAACGAAGTAAGAGGAATCAACAGGGTAGCTTACGATATTTCAAGCAAACCGCCTGCAACGATTGAGTGGGAATAATTTCACTCTAATTATAATATATCCTGCTCTTCATGGGCAGGATTTTTTATTCTCTCACATTATAAAAGTAAAAATCTTCAGCGGAAAAGGCTTCCGGATTTCCCATATAATCAAAATAAGTAGCATAAATATCTTCATCTATTGATAAGCATTGATCATATAATGTGTTGACGATAATATATTGTATATCACTAAAATTGTTTAAAATAGAATGGATCTGAGATGAATATTTGCTTTCCAGGAAGATAATAGGATAATTTAAATAAATATATCCTATCACTTGCTTATCCGAAATTAAAGTGGCGAATTTTTCCGCATATATTTCAATATCAACCTGGTAATCAATTGATAAAGCGTTTACTACTGATTGGAAGATGCCGTGTTTCCAATAGGTATTTGAATTAACTGCCTTTCGTATGCTTTTGGTGATATCCATTATTAAATTTATTTAAAAGATTCGAGAAGTGCTTTCCTTTGGGAATTTAAGTTAAATTTTTTCCCTAAATTTAAGTAAAATTACGTCAAATGCAAATAGAAACAAGAGCCCTGACCCTTCAGGATTATGATGAACTGGTAATAACAATGAAACGCGCCTATCCGCAGATGTCTGAATCTATTTGGTCTAAAAAGAGCATCGAAAAGCTCACCAGAATATTCCCCAAAGGTCAGATCTGCATCACCGTAGATGGTAAACTGGCTGCTGTAGCCCTATCGATTATTGTGAATTATGACGAATTCGGGGACGATCATACGTATGTTGATATTACAGGAAATTATACCTTCAATACCCACCTTTCTACAGGAAATGTGCTCTATGGAATTGAGGTTTTTGTAGATCCGGAGTTCCGTGAGCTGCGTCTTGGAAGAAGATTGTATGACGCCAGAAAAGAATTATGCGAACTGCTCAATTTAAAGTCTATCATTCTGGGCGGAAGAATCCCGAACTACCATAAATACAGTGACGAGCTTTCCCCGAGAGAATACATCCGCAGAGTAAGAGACAAGGAAATTTACGATCCCGTACTGTCTTTCCAGCTTTCCAATAATTTCCTTCCCATAAAGATCCTCAAAAAATATCTTCCCGAAGATGAATCTTCACTGGAAAATGCCGTTTTGCTTCAATGGAACAATATCTATTACAGCAAAAAGCCAAATACCATGCAGGACAGCATTATCCGTTTGGGACTTGTACAGTGGCAGATGAGACATTTTAAGAATATCGATGCTTTTTATGAACAGGTAGAATTTTTTGTCAATGTAATGGGCGATTACAAATCCGATTTTGTTCTTTTTCCGGAACTTTTCAATACCCCGTTGCTGGCACCGTTCAATAAGCTTTCAGAAAGAGACAGTATGATAGAATTGGCTAAACTGAGTGAGGAAATCAAGAATAAAATTTCAGAGCTGGCCATCAGCTACAATGTCAATATTATTTCCGGAAGTATGCCTGTTTTTGATCATGATCATAACGATTTATACAACGTGAGTTATCTGTTACACCGTGACGGCCGGATCGACGAATACCGGAAGATCCATATCACGCCGAATGAAAGAAAATATTACGGAATGAAAGGAGGAAACGAGATCAGGGTTTTTGATACCGACTGCGGAAAAATTGGCCTTGTCATCTGTTATGATGTGGAATTTCCCGAACTGCCGAGGATTTTGGCAGATCAGGGTATGAAAATCCTGTTCGTACCTTATCTTACAGATACCCAGAATGCCTATATAAGAGTACGCCATTGTGCAGCAGCAAGAGCTATTGAAAATGAATGCTATGTAGCTATTGCAGGTTGTGTAGGAAACCTGCCGGGAGTGAACAATATGGATATACAGTTTGGGCAGGCTGCTGTATTTACACCTTCAGATTTCGCCTTTCCATCCAATGCTGTGAAAGGAGAAGCAACTCCCAATACCGAAATGACCCTCATTGTAGATGTAGACCTTAATCTCCTGAAAGATCTCCATCATAACGGTTCGGTTCAGGTGATGAATGACCGGAGAAAAGATCTCTATGAAACCTACCTGAAATAAAGAGTACAACTTTGATACAAAATATCCTGTTCATATTGAACAGGATATTTTGTTGACATTAATTTTCCCTCTAAAAACAAAAAAGAGCAGATAAATCTGCTCTGTATTTACAATAGGTTTCTTTTATGAATACTGAGGACAAACCACGGCAGGGCATATCAACTTGGGGCATCTTGGTCTTCCGTCAGTAGGGCAGCATTCATATGAACAGTTACCGATAATAATACCGTTCCCATTAATTCCTTTTAACTGCTCTCTTGAAAGTTTGTTGTTACGTAAATTTTTCATTTTTTAATATTTATAGGTTAGTTGAATTTGATGAGTATAAAGATAAAAAAATCCGTTAAATAATATCAGCAATGAAATTTTTTTCTTTGTGCTTAGCGTTTAATGTCTGTGGTTATTGAAAAAAAAATGAATCAAGAATTTATATTTTTTTTTGGATATTCTTAAAATTTACTATCTTCACTGATCAATTTAAATAAAATATAATGACAGGAACAGTAAAATGGTTTAACGAAACAAAAGGTTTTGGTTTTATTACACCAGACGGGGGCGGAAACGATATTTTTTGCCATCATTCAGCCATTCAGTCTTCAGGCCTTAGAACTTTGAAAGAAGGTCAGGCGGTAGAATTTGAGATTAAAGAAGGTAAAAAAGGACCTGAAGCAGACAATGTTAAAGTAGTAGGATAATAACTTATTAAGATATTGTTGAAAATAAAGCTGCCAGAAATGGTAGCTTTTTTCATGGAATCTATTGCAGGAAAGCGATTTCTTTTTCCAGTTTGAATTTCAATGATAAAAATAACAATAGGAACAATTTTTGGAGTAATTTGCATCAACTATTTAGAAATATATGTTTGACAAGCAGCAAAGAAAACTGAAAAGATCGGCAAGACTCATTTCTGTACTGAGTAAATACGGATTTAAGGATATGCTGGCAAGGATGAATACAGGAAATAAGCAGGACCAGATTTCTATTGACCCGGATGAGATCATTTCTAAAGGTACAGTATATGAAAGAATAAGACTTGTGCTGGAAGAGCTTGGACCTACATTTGTAAAGCTTGGACAGACCTTCAGCAATAGGGAAGACCTGCTTCCGCCAGAACTGATCCAGGAATTACAGAGACTTCAGGATAAGGTGGATACGGTAGATATGAATGTTGAAGAAATTCTGGAAAATGAATTCAATATATCTGTCAGAGATCATTTTCAGGAAATTCAAAAAGATCCTTTGGCTACAGCATCTATTGCGCAGGTTTATAAAGCTGTTTTACTGGATGGAAGTCCTGTGATCCTTAAACTTAAAAAAGCTGATGTGCAGACCGTTATTGAAGATGATCTGCTTCTCATAAAAGACCTGGAAAAGCTGATCTCCGCCTACTCTGAAATAGGAGAAAAGCTTAATCTGAAACAGGCAATTTCTACTTTTGAAAAATCTTTGCTGGAGGAAGTTTCCCTGATCAATGAAAAGGAAAATATTCTGCATTTTGCAAGAAATTTTAAAGGAAATAAAGAAACCTATGTTCCGAAGATCTATGAAGAATATTCAAACAATAATATTCTTTGTATGGAGTTTATCGACGGTATTAAGGTGACGGATAAAGCCTCCCTTTTAGCCCATAACATTGACCCTGTAAAGGTATCGGAAGTAGGTTTAAGACTGTTTGTTTCACAGATTCTGGATTACGGGTTTTTCCATGCTGATCCGCACGCCGGTAATATTTTAGTGAAAAAAGACGGGAAAATCGTTTTTATAGATTTCGGTGCGGTAGGAAAGATCCAGCCGAATGATAAGGAAATTCTTGAAAGCTTGATCGTCAGTTTTGTGGCTAAAAATCCACATAAAATTGTCCGATACCTCAAAAAAATGGCAGTCAGTTATGAAATTCCTGATGAAAGAAGATTTGAAAATGATGTGGAAGATATCCTGAACTTTGTTCACAGCTCATCACTGCAGGATATCAATGTTCAGGTGATCATCAATAAAATGAAAGATATTCTGAAGGATAACAGGCTCTACATGCCGGATTATTTTTACCTTTTGTTTAAAGGGATCAGCCTGATAGAAGGTGTAGGGAGAACAATCAATCCTGATCTTGACATTGTGAAAAGTCTTCATCCTTATACCAGGAAAATCTTTACAAAAAAGATCAAACCAAAGAATCTTTTAAAAACCGGAATGGACCGAATGATGAATTTCACAGACAACGTAGATGAAATTCCTAAAGAACTCAGATCTGTATTACAGAAACTGGATGACAATAAATTCACGGTTTCCAGCGAAATTAAAAATATTGAAAAGACCAACCAGCTAATCAAATCCAGCATCATCAATTTAATTCTGGCCATGATTCTGGGGGCAAATATTATTGCCACAGCTATTGTTTTTGTCTCAGAATCCGGTCCGCGGATTGGTGAAATGTCTTTGGTGGCCGTTTTAGGCTTTGTATTTTCTGTTATATTAGTTTTGGTTATTTTACTGAGAGTGACCAGGAAATAAATGAATAACTGAAAATTAGAATCAGTTTTAGAGAATATACAAACTTACTTTTATAATTTTGTATCTAGGATCTGCCGACCAGCAACAAAAAATAACCTATGGAAAAACTCATTTTAATAACTTTGGCCTTCTGCAGTTCACTGTTTATAGCCCAGAAAACTCATGAAGATGGACTTTTGGGAGATTTTGACGGTAATGGAACAAAAGAATATGCCTATACCAAAGTCAGTGATTGTTCCGACGAATGTGATGGGAAATGCGAAACCACTATTTATTTCAATGATAAAAAAATAAAACCGTTTATCATTTCACCTGCTAAGAATGGTGGATTATATAACCTGGGAGACCTCAATGAAGATGGGAAAGAGGAAATAGGCTTTTATCCGGACTGGTGTACGAGCTGCTGGCACGGTTTTCTTGTTTATACTTTAAATAAAACCGGATGGAATACATTGGTACCTTCTATCTCTACCCATTGTTCACAGTGGGAAGACGGGAAATTCCCGATCAAAAAAGATCCTAAAAAGAAAGGCTATGTGATCATTACCTCAAGCATTTGGAAAGATGATGATATCAGGATTAATAGTGAAAGCGTGAAGGTGAAGTGAATTTCAGGATCAGGTGAAAGTGTTTGAGGATTTTAGAGTAAATGGGCTGAGGGTGAGTTGCTGATTGCTAGTTTGGAGTTGTTGAGTCAATGACTAGTGTCTGATATCTCATGTCCGGCATCTTGATTCTTGTTCTTTAGCCTCTAAATTTAAATACCTATCTTTGCACCATGGAAAAACTCACTTTTGCGGATTTTGACCTGCCGGTTAAAATTCTTGATGTTTTAGCGGATCTGGAACTATTCGAACCTACACCGATTCAGGAAAAGAGCATTGGCCCTATACTTTCCGGAAGAGATGTAATGGGGATCGCACAGACCGGAACCGGGAAAACATTGGCTTATCTTCTGCCCGTTCTTAAAACATGGAAATACAACAAAACTGGGAATCCTACTGTTTTGATTCTGGTTCCTACGAGAGAATTGGTGGTACAGGTAGCTGAAATTGTTGAGAAACTGACAGAAAATATTACCGCAAGGGTAATCGGAATATATGGAGGGAAAAACATCAATACGCAGAAACTTTTATTTAATAACGGATGCGATATTTTAGTAGGAACTCCGGGAAGGGTAATGGACCTAGCCATCGACAATGCGATTTCATTAAGGGAAGTACAAAAGCTGATCATTGATGAGTTTGATGAGATGCTGAATTTAGGTTTCAGACCACAACTTACCCATATTTTCGAAATGATGAAGCCGAAGAGACAGAACATTCTTTTCTCTGCTACCATGACGGAAGCGGTAGATGAAATGCTGGATCAGTACTTTGCCAGCCCGATAGAAATTTCATTGGCGAAATCAGGAACGCCTCTTGAAAAAATTGAGCAGACGGGTTACAAAGTGGAAAACTTTAATACAAAGATCAACCTTCTTGAGCATTTATTGAAGAACAATGAAGATATGTCTAAAGTGTTGATTTTCACAAACAATAAAAAGAATTCTGATCTTCTGTTTGCAAAAATTGATGAACTTTTCCCTGAGCAATTTGACGTAATTCACTCAAACAAATCACAGAATTACAGGCTTAAAGCCATGAAAAGATTTGAAAACGAAGAGATCAGAGGATTGATTACCACCGATGTAATGGCCAGAGGTCTTGATATTTCAAATATTACCCATGTTATCAACTTTGAAACCCCTGAAATTCCTGAACAGTATATCCATAGAATAGGAAGAACGGGTAGGGCAGATAAAGACGGTAAAGCAATTACTTTCGTGACTAAAAAAGAAGAAGCTTATGTTCTTGATATTGAGCTTCTGATGGACAAAGATCTTAAGTTTAATGATTTCCCTGCTGAAGTGAAAATCAATCCTAAGAAGATTGCTTCCGAAGAAGATGTGATCATCATGAAAAATCCTGCACAGGTAAAACTGTATGAAGGAGGAGGAGCATTTCACGAGAAAAAGGACAAAAACAAAAAAGAAAACTGGGGTGGACCTTCAAAAAGAAAAGCACCGAAGAAATTTGGAGCTAACAGAGCCCAGCAGAAATCGATATCAGTATCAAAATCTAAGAAGAAGAAATAAAAAAAATCCCGTTCAGGGATTTTTTTGTTTATAAATGTATTATTTCATATAAGGCTTCATAACCTTTGCCCAGATTTCATAACCTTCCGGGGTGATGTGAAGCATATCTTCCAAGAAAAGATCTTTTCTTACATTTCCGTTGGAATCTTCCATGGCTTTGGTAATATCTATGAACTCTGCGTGAGGTTCTTTTTCCATAAAAGCGGCAATCTTCTTATTCGTTTCTTTCATCTGCGGCCACAGTATTTCGCGGCTCGGCGAATATTTAATGGAAATATAGTCTACTTCAATATTCGGAAATCTTTCACGGATCTTTTTATAGAACGTTTTAAACCTTTTCACTACTACTTTAGCTTTCAGATCATGGTTGTCTGCAAAATCATTATCACCGCAGTAGATAATAATCTGTTTAGGCTGATAAGGGTCTAAAAGATCGTCAGCGAAATCATTTAGATCCGTCATTCTTGAACCTCCAAAACCCCTGTTGATAATTGTTTTATCAGGGAAATAGCGGGCAACATCTGTCCATTTTGTAAAAGAGGAGCTTCCTATCAGAAGGATGGCATCTTTTGGCGGCGTATTTTCCTGATCTGCTTTTTTGAAATTTTGAATGTCCTGCCAGAACATCGGCTTTTTTTCCTGTGAAAAGAACAGGGCAAAATACAGCAATAGAAATGCTGAAAGAATCTTCTTCATTGTAATCAATTTTAAAATATCTTATAAATGTAAAAAAAACTCTCGATAAAATCGAGAGTCTGTGTTTATCTTTTGTAGGTAACATAGGTGAGATCATCGGTACCATCACCATTCTGATCGTATGCCCCAAACAGGTGGGCCAGTTTCAGATCCTGGCTTGTAAGGATTTCCACTCTGTACCATCTTTCAGTGTCATTATCATTTTTAATGCTCATCAGCTTAGATTCTTCCGTATACGTAAACTTTCCTTCAGTTTTTCCGCTCATCTGGCATTCAAGGCCGTTTTCGGAATAATACGTATAGCTGGTATAATAATCACTTCTGAAGTGCAGAATATTTTTAGCTTCACAGTCAGAAGGCGTTTCTGTTTTAAGTACTGTTTTATTGTCTTTTCCGGAAATAGTTTCTATTTTGCTCACCTTCCAGTCTCCGCTCATCATTTCTAATTCATAGGCTTCGATATTGTCATCATCACATGAAGTTAGCGCCAAGGCTGAAAAGGCAAATAAAAGTAGCTGTTTTTTCATTTTCACAAATTTAAGAATATGCTAAAATATAAATAAATTTGAAATATCTATAATGAAATCATGCTTTTTTAAACGAATGTTTATAAATAACAGTATTTTTTATAATGAAGATAAGAGAGTGATGCTAAAATGTGAAGATTTTAGGTTACAGGAATAGTCATGTTTGAAACTTCTGCCTTTTAACGAGACATTAGGAGTACCAGACTTGCAAGCTGAATTATTAACTTAACAACTCCAAAACCAATAATCAGCAACTGATTATTCCAAACCCTAATAACTCATCTCTACAATCTTATAAGCATCCTGAGGGGTTAGTTTTTTATATTCACCCAGACCAGACCAGTTTCTGTCTGTAAACGCTTTTTCCACCCTTTCAGCAGTACCTTTGTAATCTTCCGTGTATTCTGAAAGCTTTGTTTTAATATTCAGGCTGTGGAAAAACTCTTCCATCTTTTTGATTCCAAGTTGTGCTTTTTCTTCCACAGTTCCTTCTTTAATTCCCCAAACTCTTTCAGCATACTGCGCCAGTTTCCCTTTTTTCGTTTCAAAATTATAACGGTAATGGGAAGGTGCAATAACGGCTAAAGTTCTTGCATGATCGATCCCGAAATAAGCAGTCAGTTCATGTCCCATGGCATGTACGGCCCAATCCGTGATCACTCCTTTCTGGATAAGCCCGTTCAGAGCCATCGTACAGCACCACATAAAGTTTCCGGCAGCATCATAATCAAAATCATCCGCCAAAACTTTTGGAGCTGTTTCCTGAAGACTGATCAGAATGCTTTCAGCAATTCTTTCCTGAAGATCTGCAGAAGAAGGGGCTGTCATATACTGTTCCAGAACATGCGTGTAAGCATCTGTAATTCCATTCACAATCTGGTTTTTAGGAATCGTTCTGATGACTTCAGGGTCCAATACTGAAAACTGGGGGAAAAGACCCGGTCCGCCGGAAGATAATTTTTCATTAGTTTCTCTTCTCGAAATTACATAACCTGAATTCATTTCAGAACCTGTTGCTGGCAATGTAAGAATACTTCCGAAAGGCATTCCTTCTCCTTCAAAGGTTCTTACCGAGTTTTTAAGGATTTCCCATGGCTCGCCATCATAATTAGCAGCGGCAGAAAGGAATTTAGTCCCATCGATCACAGAACCGCCACCTACAGCAAGAAGGTAGTTGATATTTTTTTCTTTGATAAAGCGTAAAGCGTTAATCAGCACTTCATATTCCGGATTGGCAGGCACGCCTCCGAATTCATATAAATCATGATCTTTCAGAGCTTCCTTTACCTGATCGTAAACACCATTGCTTTTGATGCTCCCGCCACCATAGATCATTAATATTTTGGCATCTTTTGGAACTTCACGGGAAATCTTCGCGATCTCGCCTTTTCCAAAAAGTATTTTTGTCGGATTTTTAAATTCGAAATTAAGCATTGTTCTAAATTTATTTGACCCAAATTTACGGAAAGCAATATGAAAACAGAGTTAATGAAATTTTAAAATTCCTATCGAAGTCTTTTATAATAACAATATAAATTTTACCTGTTCTGAGAGATTTATTATGATTTTCTTTACAGGGATTTAATCCGGATAGAAAAATAGGTTTTAACGCAGAGGTTATATCTATAACTATAATTTGAGGTTACAAAGGATAAATCAGCAAAATTGATTCATCGAATCTATAGCGTAAAACAAACTGTACAATCTGCTTAATCAGCAAGAATTTTAAATATAAATATGGTATTTCTACTGAGAAACGGTTTGACTACAATTCTCACTCTTAAAGTAAACACCATTATTTTTAGATTCCAGTTTCCCGGTTTTTCTGTTGATCTTTATAAAGTAAGATTCTTTAATTTCCGGACAGCCTTTAGACTTTGAGGCATACAGATACATATGTCTGTCTTCAATTTTATAGGAGCCACTCAGTTTATTGCTTGTATCTATTGTAAAGCCATAAGTTTGAACCAACAAAATAGCTTCAGGAAGATTATCAACCGTTCCGATGAAATCTCTCAGTTGCTGCTCACTAGAGAAATATACAGATCGGTCTTTTTTGCAGGCAAGAATATATGAGAAGCACCGGTTGCCTATACATTGCTGGAAGAAACCTTTCTCAGGAAGAGGCTCATTAATGGTCATGAAATCCGGCATCTGGCTCTCGTAGATCACAGCTTTTTCTGGGTCAGGATCATTGGTAAGCACTCTCCAGTAGCCATAGTCTTTGTCCGGAACAATGAACGGATACAAATGTTCCGCGGTGTCCAGAATATCCGGAATTTTTTTGAAATCGGAGGGAACTGTATTTTGGGACAGTAATAAACCCGGAATCAGAAAAGAAATGATCGAAATAATTTTCATAATTATTATTTTCTTAAATAATAGTAAGGCTGTTTAAACTATTGCAGTATAATTTTATAGTATCCTTTTTCGTCTGTTACATCAATACCTACACCTGTAAATGTTAATTTATTGATCTGATACCCATCACAACCTCCTTTAAATTCTGACGACTGTATTGAAAAATCAAAAGCTTTGACATTAGATTGGAAAGTGTAATTCTTTGTTTCATTATATGCACCCACATTTTCTAAAATAACTATATCGTCAGATGTTCTGGTTAATTGTACACCAACCTGATTTTCATCCTTGACTGAATAGGCTGTAAGTGTGCCGTTTGTGATCAGATTTTCATCATTAGAATCAACGAATTTAAAAGCTATCGTCTGGGGAGCATTATAGCAGTCTTCACCGCAGCCTGTGAAAATAAAAGCAATTAATAGGAATATGAATATATTTTTCATTGGATTAATTTCTGTGAAAAGTAAAATTAATCATTAAACCGGTGTATTCAAAATTATTATAAACTTGTATTGTTATAACAGGTCCCCAATATATAAAAGATCGGCTATAGAGCTTCTCTCACAGTAAATAGTTTTAAATAAAATTATCAAATTAATTCTCATAAAAAAAATACTTTGGGATCCTTCATTTTTTTGTCATTTGTCAATTAATTTAAAACCAAAATCCACTACATTTGTTATATGATACACGACCAACGAGCAGAAAAATTCAGGCAGATCGTGGAGAATAAATTCCAGATCTACAATTCATTATTTATGAGCCTGCCTTATGATAAAATGACGAATATCGGGATGCTTCTTCCCTTCCTTTACGAGGAAAGCCGAAACGGATATGAAGACGGCAAAACCCCTGAGGAAATTGTCGAAGAATTCTTTAAAAACCATACCGATCTCCAGACAGAGGAGCAGAAAGTAGAACTCCTTTTTAAGATCATACAGTACATCGAAAGACAGGTAGTCTTATTTGACAGTATAGAAGACGCTGCGTTTCCAAACCTTCATTCTGAGAGCGACAACGGAACGGTGACCAACCTTTTTGAACGATCATACCAGGATCATAAACTTGAAAAAGTTCGTGATAAGCTGAAGGATTTTACAGTAAAAGTAGTTTTTACAGCGCATCCGACCCAGTTTTATCCAAGCTCGGTACAGAGGATTATCCAGGATTTACGGGGAGCTATTACCGGTGATTCCGTTACCCAGATCGATATGCTTCTGCAGCAGTTAGGAAAAACACCTTTCGTTAATAAAGAAAAGCCAACTCCAATTGATGAAGCCCTAAGCATCATTTCTTATTTAAGATATGTTTATTATGATACAATCGGAGAGCTGTTTACCAAAATTAAAAAGACGTTTGGAAACGGACATTTCCATCTTCATGAAGATATTATTCAGCTTGGTTTCTGGCCTGGTGGTGACAGGGACGGGAATCCATTTGTAACCGCTGATGTTACCAAAAGAGTGGCAGAAGAGCTTCGTTCCGCAATTCTGAAATCTTATTACAGCCATTTGAAATTTATCAGAAGAAGGTTAAGCTTCAGGGGCGTATCTGAAGTATTGACGCAGTTAAGTGATGAGCTTTACGGGGCCATTTTCAACGGAAATATGATCACAGCAGAAGGTATTCTGAAAAAGGCAGATGAAGCAGAAAAAATACTGGTGAATGATCATAATTCCCTGTTTTTAGACCTTCTGGCGAATTTCAGAGACCGGGTGAAAATTTTCGGAACTCACTTTGCAACACTGGATATCCGTCAGGACAGCAGAATCCATCAGAAAGTTATTGATGAGGTTTTTGCAAAAGTATATGGTACTGTTGAGGCTAGTGAAGAAGAAAAATTCCGTAAGCTGATTCAGCTTGATCGTAAAATTAATGCAGATCAGTTTGAAGATATCGTTAAAGATACCTTATTAACGGTTTCACAGGTTTCCGAAATCCAGGATTTGAATGGACAAAGAGGGATGAACCGCTATATCATTTCGAATTCTGATGCTGTAAAGGATGTAATGAATGTATACGCATTTTTTAAAATCTGCGGATATCAGGATGAAGACATCAAAATGGATATTGTTCCGCTTTTTGAAACCATGGAAGGCCTTGCCAATTCTGAGAATGTAATGAACGAGCTTTATCAGAATCCTGTTTATAAAAAACATCTTGAAAGCAGGGGAAATCAACAGACGATCATGCTCGGCTTTTCAGACGGAACAAAAGACGGTGGATATCTGAAGGCCAACTGGGAGATTTACAAGGCTAAAGAAGTCTTAACTAAACTTTCCGTTCAGAATGGAATTAAAGTTGTATTCTTCGACGGCAGAGGCGGACCACCTGCAAGAGGAGGAGGGAAAACCCACGATTTCTATGCTTCGCAGGGAAATACCATTGCTAACAATAAAATAGAGCTGACTATCCAGGGACAGACCATCACAAGTATTTTCGGAAATAAAGAGCAGGCTAAATATAATTTTGAACAGCTTCTGACCGCCGGAGTGGAAAATGATGTCTTTAAAAACTCCAAGAAAGATCTTACAGAACAAGAAAGAAAACTGATTGCCGAGCTTGCTGATATCAGTTACAAAAAATATTCAGACCTTAAAGCTCACCCGATGTTTGTTCCTTATCTGCAGGAGATGAGTACCTTGGAATATTACGGTAAAACGAATATCGGAAGCCGCCCGTCCAAAAGAGGAAATGGTACTGAACTGAAATTTGAAGATCTTAGAGCGATTCCGTTCGTAGGTTCATGGTCTCAGCTGAAGCAGAATGTTCCCGGATTTTTCGGATTTGGATTTGCCATGCAGCAGATGAAAGAGCAGGGAAGGCTGGATGAAGTAAAAGAACTGTATAAAGGTTCTGACTTCTTTAAAACATTAGTTCTGAATTCGATGATGAGCATGAACAAATCCTATTTTCCATTGACATATTACATTAAAAATAATCCGAAATTCGGTGCATTCTGGAATGTTCTTTTTGATGAATATGTTCTTTCAAGAGATATTATGCTTGAACTTACCGGTTTCAAAATGCTACAGGAAGAAGATCCGTTGTCCAGAAAATCGGTCAAGATCCGGGAAAAGATCGTGCTTCCACTGTTGAGTATCCAGCAGTATGCACTGATGAAGATCCAGAAAGGAGAGGGAAATAAGGAAGCCTATGAAAAGCTGGTGACCAGATCATTATTCGGAAATATTAATGCGAGTAGAAACTCAGCTTAATGTATCATAGCAAACGCCTCTCGATCGAGAGGCGTTTACTTTTATTCAACCTGAATGATTGCGATATTTTCTTGACTAAAGCACATTTGTGTAATAAGGAGAGTTAAAATTATTCCTTTAAGAATTTCTCATAGAAAACCTGATCCTTCGTTTGAATTTTCAGATAATAAGTTCCCCTCGGAAAATCTTCCACTTCTATAGATTTCTGACTTCTATTTTTTCTGATCAGTTTCCCTAAATTATCATAAACCTCTAGCGACAGAATTTCACCCTCGAAAGCTACATTCAAAATATTTTTAACAGGATTCGGGAAAATGGCAAATTTTTCTTTTTTCACCATTTCAGAAGTATTCAATACCTGATTGTAAAGACTTCCAAAATTAAGAATACCATAACCCATCTGGTCTGTGTGTGCGGGATAAAGTGAAGCGGTCTGTCTCAGTTTGGTTCTCATCAGTTCCCTGCTCATGGAAGGAAAAGCCTGGATAAAACATGCTACGCCACCAGCGGCTATAGGCGTTGCAATGGAGGTTCCGTTTACTGAAGTTAAGGTGCTGTTGGTAACTGTAGCAGATGCAGTTCCTCTTGCACTTCCGTCAGGTTTTACCACACCAAGCGCATTCGGGCCATACGATGAAAACCCTGAAGAATTTCCTGTTGCATCTACTGATCCTATGCTGAATACCTTGGCATTGTCTGCAGGAGTCATTATGTAATGCCATGGCTGAAGACCTGAATTTCCTGCAGCTGCGAGCACAAAAATTCCTTTGTTGGCCGCTATTTCAGCAGCTCTTGCGATGAAAGAGGTCGTTCCATTCATATCTGAATAGCTGTAACTGTATCGGGAATCGTCAAAAACGTTATATCCAAGAGAGGCTGTGATGATATCAACTCCTTTTCTGTCTGCTTCTTCGGCTGCTTCTATCCAGTATAATTCCTCTTCCGGAACTTCACCAACAGCATTTTCACTGCGGTAAAGATAAAAATCGGCATCCGGTGCTGATCCTACGAAAGTGTTTTCGATATAGCCTCCGATGGCTCCCAGCACAGCAGATCCGTGATTGCTTATGGCAGTGCTGTACACATTGTTTGTTTTGGTGACAAAGTCATAAACAGCTTTGATCTGATTGTTGGTCCGTAATCTTTCAAAGGCAGATCCGGTATCTACATAAGGAAAGCCCGCATCGATAACTGCAATGGAAATTCCTGTTCCTGTAAATCCGGCAAGGTGAAGAGGTCTTATATTGATCTGATCGATCTGTGCAGAGCCTGAACCGTAATCAAAGACGGTCAGAGTCTTTTGAACGTCGGAAGAAGAATTCCATTTATTCTGATGGGCAGCTTTAGGAACAGAAGTACTGTTTCTGGCGAAACTTCCTACCGATGATACATAAGGCTGTGCCTGTAAAATTGCTATTTGAGCCGGAGTAGCATTTACAGCAGCGCCGTTAAGCCATTTGGAATAATCTGTAACAGTAAAACCGAGGTTCTGAAGATTTTGGATATAAGACTGTTCAATGGGAGCATCCTGATCATTCAGCGGAATACCCAGTGAAGTGCGTCTGTTAAGAGATTTTTGGGTCAGTTCTGAAAGCGGATTGGCATAAAAAGCAGCTTTATTCGGTTTGCCCGTAAAATAAACAAAAACAAGCTCCGTCTGAGCATTTATGGTAGAGTAACCCACTAAAAGACAAAAGAGTAAAAGTTTTTTCATAAAGTTATTTTCTATAAAGATAAAACAAAATCAATAAAATTTTTGATAGGATTTTAAATTCCTTATTTTTACACAAATATTTATTTATGAAAAAAATTCAGATGGTTGACTTGCAAAGTCAGTATTACAAAATAAAGAATGATGTAGATAATGCAGTTTTAAATGTAATGGATTCTGCGGCTTTTATCAACGGTCCTGAAGTAAAGTCTTTCCAGAATGAATTGGAATCTTATTTAGATGTAAAGCATGTGATCCCGTGTGCTAACGGAACGGATGCTTTGCAGATTGCGCTGATGGCTTTGGATCTTAAAGAAGGAGACGAAGTGATCACCGCAGATTTTACTTTTGCTGCTACAGTAGAAGTTATTCATCTGCTTAAACTGAAATCAGTGCTGGTAGATGTAGATTACGATACATTCACCATTTCTACTGAAGAAATTAGAAAAGCAATTACCCCGAAAACAAAAGCAATTATTCCGGTACATATCTTCGGACAGTGTGCCAATATGGAAGAAATCTTAAAAATTGCAGAAGAACATAATCTTTATGTAATTGAAGACAATGCACAGGCAATTGGTGCTCAATATACGTTCTCTGATGGAACTGAGAAATATGCAGGAACAATGGCAACTGTAGGAACCACTTCATTCTTCCCCTCTAAAAATTTAGGCTGCTATGGTGATGGTGGGGCTATTTTTACCAATAATGATGAACTGGCACACCGTTTAAGAGGAATTGTTAATCACGGAATGTATGAAAGATATTATCATGATGAGGTAGGAGTGAACTCAAGGTTAGACAGTATTCAGGCTGCCGTTTTAAGAAAGAAACTTCCTCACCTGGATTCTTACAACGAGGCGAGAAGAAAAGCTGCTGATTATTATGATGAAGCTTTTGCCGGACATGCAGATATCTTAACGCCGGAAAGATCGGAAAATTCAACGCATGTATTCCATCAATATACTTTGAGAATCCTGAATGGAAAGCGTAACGAACTTCAAAAATTCCTTACAGAAAAAGAAATTCCTGCAATGATCTATTATCCAGTAGCCTTGAGAAAGCAGAAAGCATATTATCAGGAAAGCAATGATGCGGATTTTGTGAATACAGATAAGCTTTTGGATCAGGTAATATCTCTGCCAATGCATACGGAACTGGATGAAGAGCAGCTGAAGTATATTACGGATGCTGTGTTGGAGTTTATGAAATAAAAATATGCTTCAAAGCAAAAGAAGACTTAAGAAACACAACGATTAAAAAATAATAATAAAAATGGCAGTACTTGTTACAGGAGGGCTTGGATATATAGGTTCCCACACAGTAGTAGAACTTATCAATAATGGTTTTGAAGTTATTATTGTAGATGATTTATCCAACTCCGAAAAGTTTATTTTAAAAAACATTGAAGAAATTACAGGTAAGAAACCCATTTTTTATCCTTTTGATTTAAAGAGAAGGGAACTTCTATCCCAGGTTTTTGATGCACATCAGATTGAAGGATGCATCAATTTTGCAGCTTCCAAAGCAGTTGGAGAAAGCCAGGTAAAACCGGTAGATTATTATGAAAATAATTTATTCACCCTGATCAATATTCTTCAGGAATTTAAAGAAAGAGGAGTCTCTAATTTTATATTCAGCTCTTCTTGTACGGTATATGGACAGGCGGAGAAGATGCCTATCGACGAAAATACACCGTTAAAGCTTCCTGAAAGTGTTTACGGTAAAACAAAGCAGATGGGAGAAGAAATTCTGATTGATTTTGCAAAAGCTTATAACAGAAGGATTTCTCTCCTAAGATACTTTAATCCGATAGGTGCTCATCCGTCAGGGAAATTGGGTGAATTGCCATTAGGTGTTCCTAATAACTTAATTCCTTATCTTACCCAAACAGCAGCCGGAATCCGCGAAAAACTGAATATCTGGGGTGATGACTATGATACAGCAGATGGAACAGCGATTCGTGATTACATTTACGTTGTTGACCTGGCTAAAGCCCACGTAAGTGCGCTGAAAAGATTACTGGAGAGCAGCGAAGAAACAATGGTTGACATCTTTAATTTAGGAACAGGAAAAGGCTCATCCGTACTGGAAGTTATAAAGGCTTTTGAAACGGCTAACGATGTGAAAATCCCTTACCAGATCTGTGCTAAAAGAGAAGGGGATATTACCGTTGCCTATGCTAATGCTGACAAAGCTGAAAAAGAGCTTCACTGGAAATCTGAAACTTCATTAGAAGAATCTTTAAGAACAGTCTGGAAATGGCAGCAGTATCTTGATTCCAGGACGGTTTAAAATAAGAACTTAAAAATAAATATTAATACAAAATCTTTTCCCGCAATATGAGCCTTCGTTTTAAAAGAATAACTGTTGTAAGGGAATTTTAATTGACATTATTATGAAAACACAAAAAATAGGTATTACATTTTCTTCATTTGATCTGCTTCATGCAGGACACATCAAAATGCTTGAAGAAGCTAAAACAGTTTGCGATTATTTAATTGTAGGGCTTCAGATCGATCCGTCTCATGACCGTCCGAATAAGAACAGGCCTACACAGACCATTGTAGAAAGATACATCCAACTGAAAGCTGTAAACGCAGTAGACGAGATTATTCCTTACTACACAGAAGAAGACCTTGAAGATATTTTAAAGTCTTTCGTCATTGATGTGAGGATTATCGGTGATGATTATATGGACAGAGATTTCACCGGAAAAAAATATTGTGAAGAGAAGGGCATTGAAATCTTTTATAACAAAAGGGATCATAGATTTTCTTCCAGTGATTTGAGAAAACGAATTTATGAAGCGGAAAAGGAAAAATTTTCAAAAGCTGAAGCATTAAAATAAAAAAATCCCGGAAAATATTTTCCGGGATTTTTTCTGTATTATATTGGAGCTTGCTGGTCGTCGCCTGCTGCATTGGAGTTGATATCTTTTTTTCTTTTAGGTTGCTCTACCTTCTCACCCTGCTTAAACCTGTAGGTAAGAGAAACTGAGAACTGTCTCGGTTGCCATTGCATATAAGAATCTCTTACGCTGTTTGCTGTATATGTTGTAGATCTCATCGCTCTGGTATTGAAAATATCTTGAACGTTAAATGCTAAAGTTCCGTCACCTTTCCAAATTGTTTTAGATGCACCGAAACTGATGGCATACATATCTTTTCTATCCTGATAAGCAGTTTTTTGGCCTCCTCTGTAGAATCCTTGTAGTTGAAAACTGAATGTTTTATCAACTTTAACCGTTGAAGTAAGTCTTGCTCTTGTGGAAAAACCCTTACCGTTAAAATCAGCAACAGCCTGAATGGGATTGCCGTCTTTATCAAAGGTGTCATATAGAGTGCTACCTTTTGTATTGTAACCAAACAGATCTACATTTCCTAAGAATTTCAACCAACTTGTTGCATCCCAGTTAAAGTTTAAATCTAAACCGAAACGGTCATCTGTACCCAGATTAATAGGTTTTGTATGAGATACAATACGTTCACGTTCATTTAGATCTGTATCAATATATTTTTCCTTGAGATTGAATACTAACATTTTTGTATCATCAGTCTGATGTCTGTAATATAATGTTGGATTGATTATAAATTTCTTTTTTGAAATGCTATAACCAAATTCAAAAGAATCTACATATGATGGATTAAGATCAATATTTCCGTCAAAAATATTTTGGTTATCACTATAATTCGGGTTAGGAATCATAAAGAAAGATCTTGGGCGGTCAATTCTTCTTGTGTAGTTTACCAACAACTGATTATCCTTTGCAAATTCATAACTTAAATAAACACTTGGAAATAAGTTATTGTAATTTTTAGTGGTAAGAATCGGTTGTTTCGTAGGGTCAAGATTTTGATAATTAATATCTACTTTAGATAATTCATCCCTTAATCCTAACTGATATCCTAATTTACCTATTTTACTTTTAAACTGTAAATAAAAAGCATTGAAAGTCTCTTTATATGTCGCATCATAAGTATATGGTTTAAGGAAGCTTAAAATAGGTGCTGAAACAGTACTCTGTAGAACATCATTACTGTAATCGTTCGTGTTGATGTCTATCCTGTAACCCGCCTCTAATTTCGAATTTTCACCGATCGGTAATTCGTAGTCAGCTTTACCTATAACAGCTTTATTAATGGTGTTCTGGTTAACCACATTTTTAAGTAAAAATGCCCCATTTTGAGTCTCATCAACATTTGTATCATTATAGGATCTGCTTCTTTGCAAGCTTAATGATAGAAATAGATTTTGACCTTTATCATCAAATTTATGATCTAAACCAAAATCTCCCTGAAAGGCTAAATTATTATTAGTTCCAAAAGTGGTTCTATTAGAAATACCATTCGGATCTGTGAAATAAGAATATTTATAATCAATATTTCCAAAATTTTCACTATCAAAAGTTCTTACAGTTCCTGATGCGTTTACTGAAGTTTTTTCAGAAATATCATAAACGATACCTGCAGAAGCGTTATAGTTATTATTTTTACTTTTAGTTTCAGAGTCCTGGTTTCTGATAACTAAATCATTACTTTTTACTGCATTAGTAAAATAATCATCTGTTCTGTTAGTGTTTTTTGATTCTCTGTAACCTCCGCCGCCATTTAGAAACCATGTAAAGTTTCCTTTTCTCCAGTTAAGGTTGGCATTCAGGTTGGTTTGAGGAAGATAGCCTAAAGTTCCGATAACACTACCGTTAAAACCGGTCTTCTTGCTTTTCTTTAAAATAATATTCAAAATACCGGCAGTACCGCTCGCCTCAAATTTAGAAGAAGGGTTGGTAATTACTTCAATTCTGTCGATCTGATCTGCAGGAATACTTTGAAGCGCATTAGCTCCATCATCAATCCCAAGGAGAGCTGAAGGTTTTCCGTTGATCAGGAATTTCACATTAGAGCTTCCTCTCATCGAAACAGTACCGTCAGTATCCACAGAAACAGAAGGAACATTAGAAAGGACATCCTGAAGATTTCCGCCTTTACTTACAATATCCTGTGAAGGATCATAAGTTCTTTTATCAAGCTCAACTTTATAAGGTTTTGTAGCTGCTGCAGTGATCACCACACCTTGTATTTCCTGGGTTTTGCCATCCAGAGTAGTGGTAGCTTCTGGCTGTATGGATAGGGCACCAATATTTCCAGGACCTGCAATACTTTTATTGACTATGCTTTTTTTGTAGTCAATTGCTTCTACTGTAATGTCGTAATTTCCAGGTACCAGTTCCAGCTTGTACTGTCCTTTTTCATCGGTCAATACTGCATCGCTTAATGTCTTGTTCGCTTTATTGCTGAACGTCACAGAAGCATAAGGAACCGGCTGGTTGCTTTTGTTGACAATCATTCCCGTAACGCCTGCCTTGTCCTGGGCAAATGCCATTGCAGCTGCCGAAAGTACAAACGTGAGGGCTAACGTTTTTTTTGTGAGAATGTTGACAATTTCCGTCTGATTCATAAGGTATTTTTTGTGTAAAATCGTAAAGTATAAACCTTAATATTATGAAATCATGAATTGGGTCTGATTTCGGATATTATGATTTATGTATTTATTTATAGATGTATAAGTCGTATATGAGAGTTAAATGTTAATTGTTATATTGTTAAATAAAAGTTAAATATTTTTTTTATTTTATATTCTTTGAATTCAGCCAGTCCTGATAAGCTTTTGCATTGATAGCATGCTCTTCCGCACTTGCTGTAAACTTATGATAGCCAAATCTTGCAGGATCAGCACACATAAATATGTAATTGTTGTTTTCCGCACTTAAAACCGCATCTACAGAACTTTTATCTACCACGCAGATAGGGCCCGGAGGAATTCCGGCATTAGCATATGTATTGTATGGTGATGGTGTAGACAAATGCTTATATAATACTCTTTTGATCGGCTCTTTAAAATTAGTCTGTTGGTTAATTGCATAAATTACAGTAGGGTCAGACTGTAGCTTCATTCCTTTTCTGTAACGGTTCAGGTACAGTCCCGCGATTGTTTTCATTTCATCCTTTTTCCCTCCTGATTCTTTATAGACAATAGATGCCAGTGCATAGATCTGATCTCTGGTCAATCCGGATTGCTGTTCCTTATTTTTTCTTTCGCTTGTCCAGAATTCATTGTACTGTTCATCAAACTTTTTGAAGAATTCCCTTGGGCTTACCGTCCAGAAAAAATTATAAGTGTCGATGAAAAAATATTTCTTTAAATCCTCTGCATTTTTATAACCTTTTTCCACGGCCACCTGATTTAGGTCACTGACAAAATGTAAAGAGTCCAGCTCTGTTTTTTTTGTGACTTTTCCAATCATTTGGTACATATCTCCAAAATCGCCTATTCTGAAGCTGTTTTCAGATTGGTTACCCGCCTTGATCATATTTACAAGATTGGTGTTGCCTGCACCTGATTGAAAGTGATAGCGGCCCGGCTTGAAAAATTTATCGAGATTTTTATCCCTGGCAACCGCTTCAAAAGCTTCCTTATCTTTTACATATGGACCCACTGAATCAAGAATCTGCTTGAAATCAGCTTTATGAGGAATAAGAACATATCCGTCTTTTTCTACGTTGTTTCCATAATATTTATTATAAAATCTCAAACCAAAAAATCCTGCCGCTCCAACAATAATAAGAGCGATAATGAGAACAGTTTTTTTCATTATTAAAAATTTGATTAAAAGTTTAGTTTTTAAATAAGATCTATTTTACCTCTAAAAACTTGCTTTGCAGGACCTTCAAGCCAAATATTTTGAAAAGAATTTCCTTTTTTTTCAGCATGAACCTTAAGATTGCCTCCTAAAGTTTTAACTTTTACAGAGATTAGATTATTTTTTTGAAGAAAAGTTAAAGCAGAAGCTGTAACTCCTGTTCCGCAGCTGTAAGTTTCATCCTCAACGCCTCGTTCATAGGTTCTTACAAAAATTTCATCATCAGTAATTTTTTCAACAAAATTCACATTGATGCCGTTTTCCTTATAATTTTCTGAATTTCTTATGCCATGACCTGCTGCGAAAACATTATAATTAACCAGATCTTCCACATATTTCACATAATGAGGCGATCCTGTATTCATTACCGTATCTTCTCCGTCTGCGGAAATGGTATCCACATCAATCATCTTTAATTTGATGATACCGTTATGGATCTCTGCTTCATGCTCACCGTCTGTAGCAATGAACTTACATTTGTCCTCGAAAATATCTAAAAAGAAAGCAAAGGCCACAAGACATCTTCCGCCATTTCCGCACATCGTACTTTCACCCCCATCAGAATTATAATATACCATTTTGAAATCATAGGTATTATCATTTTCCAGAAGGATAAGTCCGTCCGCACCGATTCCGAAACGTCTGTCACATAATTTTTCAATAAGATCTTTCTCCTTAGGGAACTGCAGATCACGGTTGTCAATCATTACAAAATCATTCCCAGTCCCTTGATATTTATAAAATTCCATATTTTTAGTCTAAAATTAACAAGCAAAATTAATATATTTAAAATGAAAAACGAACAGTGTTAGCTGTCCGTTTTCTTATTTATAATCGTTTTATCTAAATCCGCCTCCGCTCGACTGCCGTCTTGTGGGGCTGCTGTTTTGCTGAGTGTTACTCTGCGTGCTTGTACTTCCCCTGAACCCACCGGAAGATTCTGTTTTGGTGTTGTTCCTGTTCTGGTTTTGGTTGTACTGTTGCGTATTTCTGAAACCTCCGCTGTTATTCTGATTATTTCGATTTCCCTGATTATTCTGAGAGTTTCCGCCTGAATTTCTAAAGCCTCCGTTGTTCTGGTTGCTTTGTGGTCTCTGGCTGTTATTAGAGTTGGTATTGCTCGGATTTCTGAATCCGTTATTACTGCTGTTGTTTCTTGTACCTGTTCTGTTATTGTTAAACCCGTTGTTATTGTTAGTACCAGTATTCTGGAATCCGTTATTAGGTCTCTGCGAAGTTATCGTAGTTTTTCTTTCAACATATACTTTTCTTCGGCTGTCCCCTGAATTATAGTAATAATAAGGCACCCCATTATCATAATAATAATTGACATCGTTTCTGTAGTAATAGCCGTCATTCCCATAATAACCGCCGTTTCCGTAATATCCGGAAGGAGCATAGTAATATCCGTTATTATAATACGGATCTCCATAGCCACCATTATTTGCATATCCGTCACTATAAGCCAAACATGATGTTAAACTGCTGATAGCTACGATACTGAATGCTATTTTAAATAAATTTTTCATGACTTTATTGTACTTTTTTCTTTTAAACTTTTTTTCCAATTGAGGTATCCTAAGATAGCCATTATAGTAAATACCAAATATTGAACCGAAGTGATTCCAAGTTCCTTAAAAATCATCATGGGGATGCAAATAAGATCTCCGATGATCCAGAAAATCCAGTTCTCAATGCGCTGTTTGGCCATAAACCACATGCCTACTAAAAATATAGAAGTTGTAATTACATCCAGCCAATTCGCCCAATCCAGATGATACAATCCTAAGCTGGTGCCTTCCATGGAAAATGTATTGTCAATATAAGGTTTGTAATAATAAATAAGGGTGACGAGCGCAAGGCTTAAGATAAACAGAACGCCTGCGAACATTCTTTCTTTGTTTGTTGCCCAGCTCACATCTACATGAACGTGGTCTTCAGAATTTTTTGACCATAAGATCCAGCCGTAAATACTCATTGCTGTATAATATACATTAATCATACAATCTCCGAGCAGGCCAAAATTAAAAAGAATATAAACATAGATCAGCGTAGAGATGATACCGGTAGGATATACCCAGATATTCTTTTTAATTGAAAAATAGACACTCAAAATTCCGAAAAATGTACCGGTGGCTTCCAGTAGAATTTGTAGACCACTGTAGTTTTCATACGGCTTTACAAAAAGATCATATAAATTCATGTGATCAAAAATAAACAAAAATTAGCACTTTTGGAAATAAATTAAATAATGTGTAAATCAGTTTTTTAAATATTTTTATTTAAAATAAATCATGAAAGTTTATTAATAAACGTTAAGGTTTGTAAAATTTTTATATTTTCGTAAATCTTTAATTAAATAAAAAAACATGTCTAAAATTTGGGTTAAGAAGCCAATGAGCGCTTATGAAGCTGATATCAAAAAGAGCCAGCTGAAACGCGTTCTGGGAAAATGGAGCCTTACTGCTATCGGAATCGGAGCAATCATTGGAGGAGGAATTTTTGTACTTACAGGAACAGGTGCTTATTATAATGCAGGGCCTGCACTGGCACTTTCATTCGTAATTGCGGGGATCGCCTGCGTATTTGCAGCACTTTGTTATGCTGAATTTGCTTCCATACTTCCCGTAGAAGGTTCCGCTTATGCTTATGCTTATGGAACGGTAGGAGAAATTTTTGCGTGGATCATAGGCTGGGGACTGATACTTGAATACGCTATGGGGTCAATGACCGTCGCCGTATCCTGGTCAGGATATTTTGCCAAGCTTCTCAAAATGTTCGGACTGCATCTTCCGGCTTATCTTACAACAGATCCACAGACTTATATTGCAGCAGGAAATTCTGGGTTTTCCATGAATTTACCTGCATTTTTGATTGTTTTCTTTGTGATTTCTATTCTGGTAAGAGGAACAAAAGGTGCTGCTAAAGCTAATAATTTTATTGTAGTGCTTAAAGTTTCCGCTATTATTTTTGTAATCGTTGCAGGGGCATTTATTATTTTAAATTCAGCTGAACCTTTTAAAAACTGGATTCCCTTTATTCCTGAACCAACTACTATCACGGAAAATGGAGTTTCACATTCCGCCTACGGTATTGCAGGTGTTGTTGCGGGAGCATCGGCTATTTTCTTTGCTTATGTAGGCTTTGATGCCGTTTCTACACAGGCAGGAGAAGCTATTAATCCTAAAAAGGACGTACCGTTTGCGATCATCGCTTCGCTGATCATCTGTACCCTGTTATATATCCTTGTTTCTTTGGTATTAACAGGAATGATGCATTATACAGACTTTAATCCGCTTGGTAAATATCCGGATGCGATCAAAGCTCCTGTAGCATACGCATTTGATATTGCCGGATATGCCTGGGCAGGATATATTATTACCATTGCTGCTACAGTAGGGTTGATCTCTGTACTGATGGTAATGATTATGGGACAGTCAAGAATCTTCCTTGGAATGTCTAAAGACGGATTGATTCCTGCTACTTTTTCAAAAGTAAATCCTAAAACTGGAGTGCCTACAAAAAACCTTCTTATTTTAGGAGTAGTGATTGCTATTGTTGCTTCCCTTACCCCAATCAATGATCTTGCACACATGACCAGTTTCGGGACATTATTTGCATTTACAATGGTTTGTGTAGCGGTTTGGGTACTTAGAGTGAAAGAGCCTAATCTACAGAGAAACTTTAAAGTTCCTGCTTTACCGCTTATTGCTTGTTTAGGTATTGCAATCAACGTTTATCTGATCTTTAACCTAAGTAAGGAAGCTCAGATGTATTCTTTTGCATGGCTTATCATTGGATTTTTTGTGTACTTCCTGTATAGTAAAAAGCATTCAAAACTTCAGAACGGAGGTTTTGGAGAAACTTTTAAAGCAGAACAGGAGCCTTTAGAAAAACCTGATCTAGATTAATAAAAAATATCAACTTAAAATCCACAGAATTCTGTGGATTTTTTATTTTTGTTTCTATGAAAAAGCTTATACCATTTTTATTTTCCTTTTTAGGGATTTTTACATTTTCTCAACAGATAGAAAGTTTTGAGACGATTCTTAATGACAAAATAAGCATCAGGGCTTTGGAAATTGATGATGAGAAAGTTTGGTACAGTGGAACAGATTCAAAATTCGGATTTGTTGATCTTAGAAACAATGAAAACCGGAAGCAGATTAGCCTTTCCGATAAAAAGCTCCAGTTTAGGACGCTTGCACAGGATAAGAATTCTTTTTATGCCATTAATATTGAAAGTCCTGCCTATTTTTTTAAGATTGATAAAAAAGATCTGAAATCAGAAATTATCTTTACTGATACTGTAAAAACCGCTTTTTACGATGCGCTGCATTTTGTGAATGATCAGTTGGCTTATACCTTCAGCGATGCAGATAAGGATAATCTGCTGAAACTGGCTGTTTACCGAAACGGGAAATGGAAAATGTTTAAAAATAATGTACAACTGAACAGTGGTGAAGCAGCTTTTGCAGCAAGCAATACCAATATTGCATCCACAAAAAAGTATCTGTGGATTGCAACCGGGGGAAAAGCCTCACGAATTCTGAGAATGAATTTGAAAAAAGAAAGTATCCGGGCTTTTGAAACGCCTTTTGTTCAGGGAGAATCTTCCCAGGGAATGTATTCAATAGATTTTTATGATAACCGATTCGGGATTGCAGTAGGCGGAGATTATACCAAACAGGATGCAAATATCAATAATATTGCCACGACAAACGATGGTGGTAAAAGCTGGCAGGTTCAGGCGTCTGGGCAAAATGCAGGTTACACGACCTGCGTAAAAATTAAGCCGGGATCAAAAGGAAAAGAAATCATTGCTGTAGGGGATAAGCATATCAGTTATTCTTCTGATTTCGGGAAAACATGGAAGAAAATTTCTGATGAAAAAGGATTTTTTGTTTGCAGCTGGATAGATGGCAACACCATTGTTTTTGCAGGAAAAGATAGAATTTCGCTCATGAAATTAAAATTTTAAATCTTAGGGATAGAATTTATCATTATTAGAAGATTCCAGTAACAATCATATTTAGACTCATTATAAAATACGGCCTAATATATTTCATGGTTTAAAATTCATTCGTAATGGTTAATTTTGCAGGATGAAATTTATGTTAAGTTTCATGATTCGATAATATTTTAAATTTTGAAATGAATTCTTTAATAGATAAGTATAATATTCCCGGACCGCGTTACACGTCTTATCCCACTGTTCCTTATTGGGACGAATCTACATTTTCTCCTGAAAATTGGAGGGAAAGTGTGATCAGGTCATTTCATGAGAGTAATGCAGAGGAGGGAATTTCTATTTATATTCACTTGCCTTTCTGCGAGGCATTGTGCACATTCTGTGCCTGCCACAAACGCATCACAAAACAGCACAGCGTTGAGATTCCGTATTTGGAAAGTGTTTTAAAGGAATGGAAGCTTTATCTTGAACTCTTTGAAGAAAGACCAAAGCTTAAAGAACTTCACCTTGGAGGCGGTACCCCTACATTTTTTTCACCAAAAAATTTAAAAACCTTATTGGAAGGTATCTTTGAAACTGTAGACATAGCAGAACATCCTGAGTTTTCTTTTGAAGGACATCCCAATAATACGACAAGGGATCACCTTCAGACGTTATACGATCTTGGCTTCAGAAGAGTAAGTTTTGGAGTTCAGGATTATGATCCTAAAGTTCAAAAGGCGATCAACAGAATACAATCCTTTGAAAATGTAAAAAATGTAACAGAATGGGCTAAGGAAATCGGTTACAGAGGAATCAGTCATGATTTGGTTTTCGGACTTCCGCACCAGAGTTGGGAGGCTATGGAGCATACCATCAGAAAAACCATGGAACTGAAGCCGGACAGGCTTGCTTTTTATTCCTATGCACATGTTCCATGGGTAAAAGGGGTAGGACAGAGAGGTTTTGATGAAAATGATCTTCCTAGTGGTGAAGAAAAACGCCGTTTGTATGAAGACGGAAAAAAACTGCTTGAGAATTTAGGATATATAGAAGTAGGAATGGATCATTTTTCTCTTGAACATGATGATCTATACCAATCTCTGATTCATAAAAAACTTCACAGGAACTTTATGGGCTATACTTCAAGCAATACCCAGCTGATGATAGGTCTTGGAATGTCTGCTATTTCAGATTCCTGGTACGCTTTTGCACAGAATGTAAAAACGGTGGAAGAATACCAGAAGATTATTGAAGAAGGCAAAATTCCTGTGGTAAAAGGCCATATCCTTAATGAAGAAGACCTTACTGTAAGAAGGCATATTTTGAATCTGATGTGCCAGCTTGAAACAACATTTACTGATAAAAATTCTTTTCCGGAACTGGAAAATGCATTTGAAATGCTGCAGGAAATGGAAAAAGATGAACTGGTGGAGATTTACGACAATCAAATCAAGATCACAGAAAAAGGAAGAGCATTTACGAGAAATGTAGCGATGGTTTTTGATCTCAGGATGATGAGGAATAAGCCGGAAACGAGAATTTTTTCTATGACGATATAAAAATAAAACAAAAGCGGTTCCATCGGAACCGCTTTTTTATTGAAGTAAAATTTCTATCATTTAATAATAAGTTTCTGGCTGTAAGACTTCACATCTCCTGATTTGATGATCAGGTAATAAGCTCCGGCTGGAATTCCTGTAATATCCACGCTGCCGTCGTTTTCAATTTTTGCTTTTTCCAGAACTATTTTTCCTTCTGTACTGATAAGATCTGCAGTATTGTTCATATCTGCCAGGCCTTCAATGAAAACCTTTTCGGAAGCGGGGTTGGGATGGACGTACATTGAAGTTAAGCGGTCCGTCTCGTCTGTTGCCAGTGCTCCGGTTGTGATTTTAAATATCTTCCCGCTGTTTACTGCTGCCACAAATAATTCTTTCTGAGAATTCTGTCCGAAAGTAGAAAAGTTGTTCCCTGAACTTGGAGAATTCCACACAATAGAATTATCCGGATTCAGAATCCCAATCTGTTCAGAACAGTAATCTGCAAAGAAATATTTCCCCTGAAGGGCGGGATACTGGCTTCCTCTGTAAACATATCCGCCGGTTATGGAACATTTTCCTCCTGAATGATCATAAACCGCAACCGGGAATGTCATTGTGGACATGGGAGCGCAGCCTGCTGTATTGTAGGCATTATTGCCTTCATAACAGCGCCATCCGTAATTGATTCCGGCCTGGGTAACAGGCATTTTGTTGATCTCTTCGATGGCTCCCTGACCAACATCAGCGATCATTACATTTCCAGTGTCGGTGTCAAATGAAAATTTCCATGCATTTCTAAGTCCGTAAGCCCAGATCTCGTCAGCTCCGGTCACTGAAGTCCCTGCAAAAGGATTTCCGGGTGGAATATTATACGGTCCTGTGGCATTCACATCTATCCTTAACATTTTTCCCAGAAGTGAATTTATGTTTTGGGCATTGTTGTTGGGGTCTCCACCGCTTCCGCCATCTCCTGTAACGATCCAAAGATTTCCGTCGGGAGCAAAATGAATACTTCCACCATTATGATTGGCAAACGGTTTCGGGATATTCAGGAGAATTTTTTCAGAAGCAGGATCTGCAACATCCGGGTTGGTAGAGCTTGCAGAATATCTGGCTACAATAATATTTCCGGCGGTATTGTTGTAATACACAAAGAAATATCGGTTGGTTGCATACTGGGGATGAAATGCAAGGCCAAGGAGGCCTCTTTCTCCTCCGTAAAGCACTTTAGAGCTGATATTCAAAAAATCAGCACTGTTGATCGTGCCGTTAGGCTGAATGATTTTGATGATCCCGTTCTGCTGTACAACGAAAAGACGGGTGTCATTGGCATTTGTAATTTCAACAGGGCTGGTAAGCCCGGACGCAAATTCTACCAAATTAATGCTTTGAGAATTAACGATTAAAGAAGAAAAAACGCCTAGGGTAAAAAATAGTTTTTTCATAATATTTTGATATTTAGTGTATTGATCTATGAATGAAAATTTTATACCAATCGGAATTTGAAAATTTCATTACGATAAGGAAGAAAAATTATTAAATCTTAAATAGAAGTTAAAACCCCGATATATCTGAAAATAAACTGTTTCTGCTGTTAAAAAATTCATAAAATAATAATAAAATCATTATATTTGCCGACTTAATTTAACGTAGTTATAACAAAATGCAAGGAAAAGGACTTATTACAATTGTTGCTATTGTACTAGGGTTAATTTGCTTAAATGAGCTATTACCAACTTGGTACGCCAGCAAAATTGAAAGGCAGGCGACTGCTGTTGCAGGAGACAATCCGGAAAAGTATCAGAAAGAAATTACAAGACTTTCTAAAGATACTTTGGATCTGGTATTCACAAAACTTTATTACACTAAAGCCAAAGACAAGGAAATGAAACTTGGTCTTGACTTGAAAGGAGGGATCAATGTTCTTTTGGAAATCAACCAAAGAGACCTGGTGAATGATTTAACCAATTATTCTACCAATCCTGTTCTTATCGAGGCTTTAAACAAAACGGATGAAGTTCAGAAGAATTCTACAAAATCTTACATCGATAATTTCTTCGATCAGTTTGAGGCGATCAACAGAGCAAAAGGAACGAACCTTAAGCTTGCAGATCCTGAACTTTTCGGGAATACCAATTTATCGGAGATCAAGTACAATACGACTGATGATCAGGTAAAAAGTATCATCAAAAGAAGAATTGATCTTTCTGTAGGTACTGCTTTCGAAGTAATCAGAACCAGAATCGATAAAATGGGTGCGGTGCAGCCAAACGTTCAGAGAGTACCGGGTACGGCAAGAATTTCTGTTGAAATGCCTGGTATGAAAGATATCGACAAGGTGAAGAAAATGCTTCAGACTTCCGCAAAACTTCAGTTCTGGGAAGTACAGCAGGTTCCAGAAATAGCACCATATTTCCAGACATTGACTACAATGGTGGGTATAAAAGGTGATTCTATGGGAGTTGCGAAGAACATCAACTTCATGAGCCTTTTAAACCTTGACAAATTAAGATCAAACGGTGTTGCAAGCGTAAAACTTTCAGATACTGCTGCTGTAAACAAAATTTTGAACAGCAAGGTAGGTCAGTCATTACGTCCGGCTAACATTAAATATACACAGTTCATGTGGGGTTACAAACCTGAAGCTACAGATACTGAAAGTTTAGTATTGTATGCGATCAGAGGTAACATCAACCAAAAGGCTCCGGTAGACGGTGCTGTTGAAACGGCGAGCATTGGCTATGATGAGCTAAGCAGAGTGGTAGTAGACATGCAGATGGATTCCAAAGGAGCTAAAGAATGGAAAACATTAACTGAGAAGAACGTAGGTAAACCGGTAGCGGTAACACTGGATGGCAGAGTATATACTGCACCAAACGTTGTAAACGCTATTCCTAACGGTAGAACACAGATCTCAGGTAACTTCTCTCAGGAGGAAGCTAAGGAATTGGTAGACGTTTTAGGAGCTGGTAAATTACCGGCGGGTGCAAAAGTAGTTCAGGCTACAGTAGTAGGACCTTCATTAGGACAGGAATCTATTAATGCAGGGGTTATTTCATTTGCTATCGCATTCCTGATTATTATTGTTTATATCATTTTCTATTACGGTGGTGCAGGTGTGTACGCTGTAATTGCAATGATTATCAACTTATTCTATATTTTCGGAATTATGGATTCCGGAGACTTTACATTAACGCTTCCGGGTATCGCGGGTATCGTTCTTACGATGGCAATGGCGGTCGATACGAACGTAATCATCTACGAAAGAACCAAAGAAGAATTATTTGCAGGAAAAAGCATTCTGGAAGCTTACAAAGACGGTTTCAAGCATGCATTAAGTGCGATTGTTGATGGTCACTTAACGACCTTATTAACGGCCGGTGTACTTTTCTTATTCGGAACAGGACCTATCAAAGGATTTGCCCTGACTTTAGGAATCGGTATCTTAATGACATTCTTTACTTCCGTATTGCTTTCCAGAGTAATGATCTTCACAAGATTGAATAAAGGAAAACATCTTTCTGTCTGGACTCCTCCAACGAAGAACCTATTCAGAAATACCTGGATCGATTTTATCGGAAAAAGAAAATATGCTTATATCATTTCGGGTATTTTAACAGTGATTTGTGTTGTATCTATCGCAATGAACGGATTCAAATACGGAATCGACTTTACAGGAGGTAGAAATTATGTGGTAAGATTTGATAAAGCTGTTAATGCTGAAGATATTGAACAGAACCTGGTAAAAGTATTCAAAACTGAAGATGGTAAAAACTCTTCTGTTGAAGCTAAAACTTTCGGAAATGACAGACAGCTGAAAATTTCTACAGATTATCTTATTGAAGATGAATCTTTAAAAGCTGACCAGACTGTAGAGCAGAAATTATATGAAGGATTAAAGGCTAGCTTACCTGCCAAGACTACATTGAATGATTTCAAATCTGCAGATAAGGAACATGCAGGAATTATCTCTTCTGAAAAAGTAGGTCCTACGGTAGCAGATGATATCAAAACTCACGGTATGCTTGCTGTAGCAGCTGCTTTGGCGGGTATCTTCATCTATATCTTATTTAGATTTAGAAAATGGCAATTCTCATTGGGTGCTGTTGTAGCTTTATTCCATGATGCGGTAATTATTTTAGGAGCTTATTCATTGCTTCATAAATTTATGCCGTTCAACATGGAGATCAATCAGGATTTTGTTGCAGCAATCCTTACAGTACTGGGATATTCAATTAATGATACCGTTATTATCTTCGATAGAATCAGAGAGTATTTAAGAGAGAAGAAAGCCTTAACATTAGCTGGATTATTTGATGACTCTATCTCAAGTACATTAGGTAGAACATTCAACACTTCATTTACAACGATTCTTGTGATCCTGGCGATCTTCATCTTCGGGGGTGATAACCTGAGAGGATTTATGTTTGCCATGTTAATCGGTATCGGATTCGGTACTTATTCATCAATCTTTATTGCATCGGCTATCGCTTATGATTTCCTTAAAAAAGGGAAAGAAGAAGAGGTACATGGTAAAACCACTTCCAGCAAAGAAGTGCTTGCTTCAAAGTAATATCAACTACAATAAATAAGTAAAGGCCGTTTCTTTCGAAATGGCCTTTTTTGTTCTGAACTTTAGGTTGTATAACCCGGTTTTCGGTTTCAAAATTTAATATTTAAAATTCAAGGTTTAAATTTAAATTTGTGTGGGCCATATCTGAAATCTGATGTCTGACATCAAAAATCTTGATTCTTGGTTCTTGGCTCTTCCTTAAATTCACAATTTAGAACCATTATATTTCAGATTTCATTAATTTTGCACCACTATGGAAAAATCAAGGAAAAAAGCAGCCATCGGCTTTATATTTATCACTCTGCTTATTGACATTACTGGATGGGGAATCATTATTCCCGTAGTTCCTAAATTAATTGAGGAACTGATCCATGCCGATATCAGTGAAGCAGCAAAATATGGTGGCTGGCTTGGTTTTGCTTATGCATTTACTCAGTTTATTTTTTCACCTGTTGTAGGAAACCTAAGTGATAAATATGGACGGAGGCCTATTATCCTGATTTCCCTCTTTGGATTTGCAGTAGATTATATTTTTCTTGCCCTCGCGCCAACAATATGGTGGCTCTTCGTCGGCAGGATTATTGCCGGAATTACGGGAGCCAGTGTAACAACGGCCAGTGCCTATATTGCTGATATTTCTACAGATGAAGACAGGGCTAAGAACTTTGGCCTTATCGGGGCTGCATTTGGTCTAGGATTTATCATTGGACCTGTATTGGGAGGAGTTTTGGGACATTATGGAGCCAGAGTGCCTTTCTATGCTGCAGCTGGTTTATGCCTTTTAAATTTCCTTTACGGTTATTTCGTTCTTCCTGAAAGTTTAGATAAAGATAAAAGAAGAGAATTCGACTGGAAACGTGCCAATCCTATCGGTTCATTTAAGTTTTTAGGGAAGCACCCGGAAATTTCGGGATTGATATTTGCCCTTATCCTAATTTATATTGCGGGACATGCGGTACAGAGTAACTGGAGCTTTTTTACCATGTATAAATTTAGCTGGACGGAAAGGATGGTCGGAATCTCATTAGGTGTGGTAGGGCTTTTAGTTGGCCTTGTTCAGGGGGTTCTGATACGCTGGACTACTCCGAGACTGGGTGAGCAGAAAAGTATTTATTACGGATTGGCTCTGTATGCATTAGGGATGCTGTTGTTTGCTTTTGCTACAGAAGGCTGGATGATGTTTGCATTTTTGGTTCCTTATTGTTTAGGGGGAATCTGTGGACCGGCATTGCAGTCAGTAATTACGAAAAGTGTTCCTTCCAATGAGCAGGGAGAGCTTCAGGGAGCATTGACCAGCTTAATGAGCGCTACTTCCATTATAGGGCCGCCATTGATGACCAATCTGTTTTACTTCTTTACCCATGATGAAGCGCCGTTTGAATTTTCAGGGGCACCATTCTTCCTGGCATTTATTTTAATGGCGATAAGTGTAGTGATGACTTACTATGCTTTTAAGAAGAACAATAAAAAGCTGATTGAAAAATTGTAATCAGAAGGAGCATTAAAATTGAAATTATTTTAATTAAATAGCTCTTATAGACCATATTCTCAATATAAACCAGATGATTTATAGATTGGACTGAAAAAAGTACAGTAAAAAAGAGCTGGATGATTTTTTATAGAACCGCTTCAGTACTTAAAATACCGGAACTTGTATTACTTTCAACTTGTGAAAAATAACTTGCAGCCCAGCAAAAAAATCAACAGTTAATCAAAACATCCTTACCCTCAAAGTATTGAATCCCATAGTTTTAATTTTACAAAATCTTAAAATTTGTTTAAAATTTTAGTTTCCTGTAAATAAATGTATAAACTTTCGTAATTTTACTGCATGGAATTAAGCATTGGAGAAATGGCATTGATCGCGGTGGCGATTGTTGTATTATTCGGTCCGGATAAACTTCCTCAGATAGCGCGTGACTTAGGCTCAGGCGTTAGAAAGATGCGTGGCGCAGTGGAAGACATTAAAACTGAGATCATGAAGGAAACCGATAATCCTGTTTCTGAAATCAAACGCGAAATTGAGAAGGTAAAAGATGCGGCAAAAGACTTCAATCCCATGAAGAATATTGAAAAAGATATTGTGACCGGACCCTCCGCTACTAATGACCCACCAAAACTTAAGCCTGCCGATGACGAAACCTACGAAGGGCCTGTAAGCAGATAATTCATGGAAGAGATCATTCAGGAAGATAAAAAGGTTTTTTTATACCTTAATAATTTGGGGGATACTTCCTTCGACCAGTTTTGGATGCTCATTTCCAGTACATGGATCTGGGTACCGCTTTACATCATATTTCTTTACTTTTTATACAAGAACTATAAGCTAAAATCCTTAGTTTTTATTCTTATATTCATTGCACTTGGAGCTACGGTTTCTGATCAGCTGGCAAGTGTCTTCAAATATGGAGTGGCCAGGCTTCGGCCCTGTCATGATCCCAGTTTAGAACATTATATGAGGATCGTGAAGTGTGGTGGACAGTACGGGTTTTATTCTGCCCACGCTTCCAATACCTTCTTTTTGGCAGCTTATTTAAGTATTTTATTGAAAAAGAAGCTCAATTGGTTTCCATATGCTATATTTGTATGGGCTGTGGTAGTTTCTTACAGCCGGATATATTTAGGAGTGCATTTCCCAATAGATATTTTGGTGGGGGCGTTTGTTGGATCTTTATTGGGAGTGATATTTGGAGTGCTCGCCAAAAAAGTCATCAACAAACAAAATATAGCTTCATGAAAAAATCTTTATTACTGATAGCATTCATATGCTCTTCATTCAGTCTTTACGCACAGGATAAAAATAAAGCCGAAGAATGCTTTAAAAAAGCCGATTATAAATGTGCAGAGGAACAATACAGTAAATTAGCAGAAAAAGAACAGATCCAGAAATTTCAGTCCGAATATTACAATAACCTCGGGACAGCCCAAAGACGGTTGGGGAAGCCTGCATTAGCTTTGAAATCTTATGAATCTGCTTTAAAGGCAAATCCTTTATCAGCTCCTGTATATGCCAATCTTGCATCACTGAATAGCCAGAAAGGAAATAAGACTAAAGCACTGGAATATATTTCCACCGGTCTCAAAATCGATGCTGAAAACCCTGAATTTTACCTTACCCGTTCCAAGATCTATGACAGTCAGGGGAAAAAAGACCTTGCCCTGAATGATCTTAAACAGATCCTGACTTTTGCACCGGATAACATTTTTGCCAAAACGGGACTAGCCAACCTGAAGAAAAATAACGGTGATCTGGATGGCGCCTTAAAAGACTATAATCAGTTGATCTCTGAAAAACCGGAATCATTATTGTATAACGGCAGGGCAGATGTTTATTTCAAAATGAAAAAATCTAAAGAAGCTCTTACAGACGTTAATAAAGCCATTTCCATAGATCCGAAATTTTCTCATTCCTATGTAACCAAAGCATTAGTCCTATTTGATACGGCAAAGCCTAAAGAAGCCTGTGAAAATCTGGATAAAGCAGTAAGTTTAGGCTATGAAAAAGCGATTTTGACAGATTATTATACTAAATGTGTAAAAAAATAAATCTTACATAAAGACAATCCTTCCGGGCGCGGCATGAAATGCCGCGCCCGGAAGGATTGTATCAGACAGAATAAGCCACGATGATAATGCATTTCCTCATTTTAATTTTTCAAATCAATAAACAATATAGATGTTAAACATTGTTCTTATAGAGCCCGAAATACCCAATAATACGGGTAACATCGGGCGGTTATGTGTGGGTACGGAAAGTAAACTGCACCTGGTTCATCCGTTTGGATTTGTAATTAATGATAAGAATCTGAAAAGATCCGGTTTAGATTACTGGGTGCATCTTGATGTTACTGAATATGCAAATTTTGAAGAGTGGATGAAGAATATTCCAGATCCATCCCGTGTTTTTTTAATGAGTTCACATGCTGAAAAATCATACTTGGAAAATAATTTTCAGGATGGTGACTGGTTGGTTTTCGGTAAGGAAAGTGTGGGGCTGAATAAAGAAGTCTTAGAGCATTTCGAAAATCATTTGACAATTCCTATGTCGAAACTGATCCGAAGTTTCAATATCGCCAATTCTGTTGCTTTTGTAATTGGTGAAGCTAAAAGGCAGATCAATTTGCAGGTTAAATAAGGCTGCATTATTTTTTTAAATACAGAATTTAATCATTATGATACGGTTTTCCCTGTAAGATCTGATCAGCACGGTAAAGCTGTTCTACAATGAACAAACGGATCATCTGGTGGGTAAAGGTCATTTTTGATAAAGAAATTTTTTCATTGGCCCGGCTATATATATCCTCTGAGAAACCATAGGCACCTCCGATAAGAATATGAACTTTTTTTACCGAAGAATTCATCCATGCATCAATTTTCTGCGCGAATTCACGGCTGGTGAACTGCTTGCCTTTCTCGTCAAGAAGTACAACAAGGTCATTTTTGTCAATGTAATTTAAGAAAAGCTTAGATTCTTCCTTCTTTAAAAGTTCTGGTGAGAGGTTTTTCGCATTTTTTACATCCGTAATTTCAATGATTTCAAAATTCCAGTGTTTAGGAAGACGCGTAAGATAATAACTGATCAGGGAAGTGATCTCCTTGTCATCTGTTTTACCGATACAAAGTAAGCTGATTCGCATGTATAGAGGGTTTCAAAGGACAAAGATACCATTTTTTAATGCTAAAAAAGAAAAGGCTAACCTTAGAGTATTTTAAGGTTCAGCCTTAATTATTAAATCTTTGAATTTTTTCAATCTTTCAATTAATTGTTTATTTCCTGTCCTTTAAATTTATTCCTTTACTCGACAGCGTTAATCCGGCAGCTTAATACCTAAAATCTGTACTGAAATCTTCATTAGACAGATTGACAACTTTCAGGACATCTATTACTTTTCAAATACTATTTTCTTTCTGGAGATGATGGGAGAATAGTTATTCTGTACAATTGATGCAAACCAATCAATTTAAGCTTTATAACAGGATAAAGAAAATGTTTATATTTGTATATAAGACTTATTTGAAACAGCAGTTGTTTCACTCCTAATGGGATAACCGAAGCTGTTATATTAAGAGAAATGCACCAAATAGATGAGTATAAAGGTTCCTAGATTTATCTTGAAAATTCAAGAGTTTTTTGACGGTATACATATTCCTGTTCTGGGAATATCGCTCTGGCAGATGTTCCAGATCTATATTTCCGGGATTTTCAAAGGCAATATCGGAAGAAAGGCGGCAGCCATTTCCTGGAGCTTCACCATCAGTTTATTTCCTTTCCTGCTCTTCCTGCTTTCCGTTTTGCCATATATGCCGCATTATGATAAGCTGCAGTTTTATATTTTTGAAGTTCTGATGCATAACGTTTTTCCTTCGAATATGGAAGGTGATGTAAGAGGATATATTGAAACCAATATTATTCCGAATATGAAAGGCATCAGTAATCTTACCATTGTTTTGGCATTGGTTTTTGCTACCAACGGAACCTTTTCGCTTATCAATGGATTCAACGAAAATTCAGATGAAAAGCTAACTGATGTAAAAGAGTTTATCCTTTCTTTTTTTATTACAATAGGCTTTATTACTATTGTCTTCCTGTCACTTTTCGGTGTATATTATGTAGAGGTTGTAATGAAACTCTTTACGCCTGCTTATGATATTTCCTGGCTTGTGAATAACCTTTCCAAAATCATCGGATTTGTATCTTTTCCGCTGTTTTATTTTATTCTTCTGACGCTTTTCTACTGGCTGGGAACGGTAAAGATTGCCAGATTCAGACAGGCGGTACCGGGAGCTATTTTAACAACGGTTCTGTTTGTCCTCACTACTTTTATCTTCGCGATCTATGTGAAAGATATTGCAAGATACAACGTCCTTTACGGATCCATCGGGAGTATGATCCTGCTGATGGTTTGGGTGAATGTGAATGTGTATCTTCTGTTGTTCGGAAATGAACTTAATATGGCCCTTAGAAAACTCAGGATCGAAAAGCTGTTGTCTGATGAGATCAAAAGAGAGGCAGCTCACTATCACGCACAGGTGACCGAGCCTAATCTGGAAAGCGATGAAGAGCACAAAAGAAAGCTGGAAGAGGAAAAAGATTAATTTTCCACAGCATTCATATCTTTTTTGGAACTCATACTTAGTATCACAAACCCTAAAATTGCTGCTAAGAAAGAAGCGATCAGGATAGCAAATTTAGCTTCATCCTGAATTGGAATATCATCCTTGAAGGAAAGAAGCGCAATAAAAATGGACATGGTGAAGCCTATTCCGGCCAGTAAACCAACACCGGCCATCTGTAGCCAGGTACTGTTTTGAGGCAGTTCGCTGAGCTTTAATTTAATGGCGATGAAAGAAAACACGTTGATCCCGATTAGTTTCCCCAAAATCAGCCCACATATAATTCCCAATCCTAATGTACTTGTCACTCCTGTTACCATTTCACTAGTAAAAGCAATGTTGGTATTCGTTAAAGCAAATATAGGCATGATCAGAAAACTTACCGGAAAGTGAAGCTGGTGCTCCAGCTTTTCAAGAGGGGAGATTTTTACGTCAGATACATTCGTAGGAATGGAAAAAGCAAGCAGAACCCCGGCTATCGTCGCATGAATCCCGGAATGATGCAGGAAATACCATAAAAATAATCCTGGAATAATATAAAAAATAATACGGGTAACTTTCAAAAAGTTTAAAAGAAACAGCAGTGCTGCCGTTCCAAAGGAGAGTAGGAGATAGGCCCAGTGGATTTGTTCAGTATAAAAAATAGCGATCACCAGAATCGCACCCAGATCATCCACAATAGCCAGTGCCGCAAGGAATATTTTAATAGAGTTGGGGATCTTTTTTCCCAGCATTGCAATGATAGCCAGTGAAAAAGCAATATCCGTGGCCATAGGAATTCCCCAGCCGTTGCCATATTCTGTTCCGGAATTAAAGAATGTGTAGATTGCTGCAGGAACCAGCATTCCTCCCACTGCTGCAAAAATAGGCAATGAGGCATTTTTAAAGGAAGAAAGCTCGCCTTCCACCATTTCCCGTTTGATCTCGAGCCCTACAAGTAAAAAGAAAACGGCCATCAGTCCGTCATTGATCCATATGCTCACCGGATAGGTAAGGTGAAAAAGGTGAGTGCCTACTTCTTGGTCCAGAAAATTCTGAAAACCTTCACCTGCAGACGAATTAGCGATTAATAATGAGACAACCACACAGAAAATAAGTATAATTCCTGATGACTGATTGCTGCTAAAAAATTTTTTAAAATATAAAGATAAATTCATGTCTATGATTGTAAACGTCTCACTCTTGAAACTCCGTCAATGCCTTTAAGTTTTCTAAACGTTTCTTCCAGCTGGCTTTTGTTTTTAACTTCAAGATTAATGCTGCCCGTAAAAACGCCGTTATTGGATTCTATGGACATACTTTTCATATCCATACCCATGCTTCCACTGATCACCGTTGTAATATCGTTGATCATTCCCATTCTGTCAAGACCTTCGATTTCGATCTTAACCCTGTTTTTAAAGCTTTCCGCATTCACCCATTTGGCAGGGATGACACGGTAATCGTACTGGGCTCTCAGGTTGATGGCATTCGGACAATTGTCGCTATGAACTTTGATACCGTCAGAAATGGTGATAAATCCAAAAATTTTATCGCCCGGAATTACAGTACAGCATTTTGCATAAGTATAATTCAGTTTTTCTTCGTCTTTCCCGAAAACGATCATATCAAGATTCTGTTCTTTAGGCTCTTCAAAATGAGTATTCTTTGCCGGAGATTTTCTGAATCTTGAAAGTAAATTATTGAATACGTTTTTACTTTCAATATATTTCCTCAAGCTGCTGACATCCAATTCATTGCTTTGGAATTTAAGGAAAAGTTCCTGGGAAGACTTCAGATTAAAAAACTTCTGAAGTTTGTTCACCTCTTCATCATTAAAGTTGATCTTAGCATGGCGAAGCTTTCTTTGAAGAATTTCTTTTCCATCTTCCACAAGCTGGTTTTTTTGGGAATTCAGGTAGCTTTTGATCTTGGATTTGGCTTTGGATGTCACTACGAATTCCAGCCAGTCCGACTTAGGCTTCTGGTTCTGCGAAGATAAAATATCTATCTGGTCACCATTCTGAAGAACATAAGAAATAGGAACCAGTTTCCCGTTGATCTTTGCTCCAAGACATTTCATTCCAAGATCGGAGTGAACGGCAAAAGCAAAATCTAAAGCTGTAGCATTTGTGGGAAGGATCTTGATTTCCCCTTTGGGAGTAAAGACAAATACTTCCTTAGAATATAAATTAAGCTTGATATTATCTAAAAGTTCAGAGGTGGAAAGGTTTTGCTGCTGTTCAAGAATATCACGGATTTCAGTAACCCATCGTTCAAAATTCCGGTCATCAGAACTCTGTTTGTAGCCTTCTTTGTATTTGTAATGTGCGGCAACGCCTTTTTCAGCGATTTCGTCCATTCTTTCCGAACGGATCTGTACTTCGATCCACTTTCTGTCCGGTCCCAGAACCGTTAAATGGAGACTTTCGTACCCTGTAGAACGCGGCTGCGTGATCCAGTCCCTCATTCTTGAAGGGTTGCTGTGGTAAACATCCGTTACGATAGAATAGATCTTCCAAGCCAGAAATTTTTCGTTTTTTGCATCCGACTTATAAATGATCCTGATCGCATAGTTATCAAATACCTCTTCAAAAGAAACTCCCTGTTTAAGCATTTTCCTGTAAATAGAAGAGATAGCTTTTGCACGGCCTTTGATCGTGAAATTTAAACCTTCTTCTTTTAATCTTTCCGAAGCTTCTTTCTTAAATTCCTCAATATATCTTTCACGGCTTTCTTTCGCCAGTTCCAGTTTTTCTGTGATCTCATTATAGACCTCAGGATTGTTATATTTCAAGGAAAGATCTTCCAGCTCCGATTTGATATTATACAGCCCGAGACGGTGAGCCATAGGTGCATAGATATAAACGGTTTCCGAAGCAATCTTTTTCTGCTTGTCCGGAGCCATGCTTTCCAGTGTCCGCATATTGTGAAGACGGTCAGCAATCTTGATGAGAATAACCCTGAAATCTTCAGACAGCGTCAATAACAGTTTTCTGTAATTTTCAGACTGTACGGAAATGTTCTGGTGATTCATTATGGAGATCTTTGTGAGTCCGTTCACAATATTGGCGATCTTCTCTCCAAAAATCTTTTTAAGATCCTCATAGGTATAATCTGAATCTTCTATAACGTCATGCAGCAGGGCGCAGGCAATGGAAGTGGCTCCCAAACCGATCTCTGTTGCTACAATTTTAGCAACAGCAATAGGATGATAGATGTATGGTTCGCCGGATTTTCTCCTTTGATCTTTATGGGCATCCAATGCAATATCAAATGCCTTCCGGATGAGCTTGTTATTTTCCTCGTCCAGAGTTCGGTATGTATTTGAAATCAGATCCTTATACCGGGCAAGGATCTCTTTATTTTCCTGTTCTAAATCGTAACTCATTTGTGCTAATGCCTATATTTAAACGAAAATACGAAATTTTTTAAACTTTTCCACCATAAAAAATCCGCAGAATACTCTACGGATTTCCGGTTATTAGATTTTATGTTTTCTGTCAGAATTTAACTTCTGAATCCATGCCGCTGCTTGATGCCTTTATTCTCACATCGGGGCTGTTATGGATCTCGGCTCTGTTTCTGGCATCAATAAATCGTTTAATGTGATCATAATGTGCCTCTCCAATACCCATATTCTCGAATAAATAGGTCTTCAGTACTGAATTTTGGCTGAAAATATTCCGGGCGCCATCAGTTTGGTTATTATCTTTTACCGCAACACTCGCGAGATACTGAGAGGTATCAGAGCCGTTATGAAGATATACAATGTAATCTGAATTTTCAAATCCTGAATTTTCCAGATCGGCTTCAAGCTTTTTGTAATCGCTGTGATGTGCAAATAATCCAGCTAATATATTTGACATAAGCAATAGTTTTTAAATTGTACTTAAAGATAATAAATATTTTTCAATATTTTTGTTATTAATTTATTAAAATTCTATATTTATTATTTTATCTATAATATAATGTTAAAATATTTGAAAATGTCTATTGAACAGGTGTTTGATTTTAATAGGATCTAAATAAAAAAATATTGTTGATAACCGTTCATGGGTAAGATAAAAAAAAACGGACCGAAGCCCGTTTCTATTGAATAATGTTTTAAATTCTTTCGTTTTTAATTTCTTCTACAATTTCAGGATTCAACAGAGTAGAAATATCTCCGAAATTACTGAAATCTCCTTCTGCAATTTTTCTCAAAATTCTACGCATAATTTTCCCGGAACGTGTTTTCGGTAGTCCTGAAACGAACTGGATCTTATCAAGTTTGGCAATTGGTCCTATCTGGTCCGAGATAAGCTGATTGATTTCCTTCTTAAGGTTTTCCTTATCACGGCCTTCCCCGGTTTCTTTTAAGATCACGAAGCCGTATAAAGCATTTCCTTTGATGTCATGAGGATAGCCAACAATCGCAGATTCTGCAACGGCAGGATGTTCATTGATGCTGTCTTCAATAGGAGCAGTTCCTAAATTATGTCCTGAAACAATGATCACATCATCTACACGGCCGGTAATTCTGTAATATCCGACTTCGTCTCTCAGTGCACCGTCACCTGTGAAATATTTTCCAGGAAAAGCGCTGAAATAGGTTTCTTTATATCTTTGGTGGTCGCCCCAGATTGTTCTTGCGATTCCAGGCCACGGAAAACGGATGCAGAGATTTCCTGTCACCTGGTTGCCTGTAATTTCATTACGCTTATCATCCATTAAGACAGGCTGAATTCCCGGTAATGGAAGTGTAGCATAAGTGGGTTTGGTTGGGGTAACGAATGGAAGCGGGGAAATCATAATGCCTCCTGTTTCCGTCTGCCACCAGGTATCAACCACCGGACACTTTTTCTTCCCGACATGATCATTGAACCAGTGCCATGCTTCTTCATTGATGGGCTCACCTACGGAACCTATTACCTTCAAGGTGCTCAGGTCATGCTTGTCTACCCATTCCGAGCTTTCTTTGGCTAACGAACGGATGGCGGTAGGAGCAGTGTAGAATTGGGTGACCTTATGCTTTTCAATCACTTCCCAGAAACGGTCCGGCTGAGGGTAAGTAGGTACACCTTCGAAAATTACTGTGGTTGCTCCGTTAAGAAGCGGCCCGTACAAAATGTAAGAATGTCCTGTGATCCACCCGATATCTGCTGTACACCAATAGATATCATTCTCTTTATAATTAAATACATTTTTAAACGTATAGGCGGTGTACACCATGTAGCCGGCGGAAGTATGAAGCATTCCTTTCGGTTTTCCGGTAGAACCTGAGGTATACAGGATAAAAAGGGGATCTTCAGCATCCATGATAACAGTCACAAAATCAGCGGAGGCTTTTTCATACAGATCAGCCATCCAGTGATCTCTGCCTTCTTTCATTTTGATCTCATTGTTTGTTCTTTTTACAACCAGAACGGATTCTACACTAGGTGTTTTTTCCAGCGCTTCGTCTACAATGCTTTTAAGGTCCAAAACTTTGTTTCCTCTGTAGCTGCCATCAGAAGTGATGATCATTTTAGCATTACAGTCGTTAACTCTTGAAGCTACGGCAGAGGCAGAAAATCCAGCAAAGATAACAGAATGCACGGCTCCCAATTTGGCACAGGCCAGCATGGTAACTGCTAATTCTGGGATCATTGGAAGATAGATACAGACTCTGTCGCCTTTTTCAATGCCCATTTCGCGCAGAACATTGGCTGTTTTATTCACGCGGTTGTACAGTTCATTGTAAGAAATATGCTGTGCTTCTTCTTTAGGGTCATTGGGTTCCCAGATGATCGCAGTTTTTTCTCCTCTTACAGCAAGATGTCTGTCTATACAGTTTTTGGTGATATTTAATTTGGCATTCTTGAACCATGTAATTTTAGCTTCGTTCATATCATACTTAACCACCTTGCTCCATCTTTGGTACCAGACAAAATTTTGATCAGCTATCTTGTCCCAGAATTTTTTAGGATTTTTAATAGACTTTTTGTACTCTTCAAAATAGTGTGGCAGATCTTCAATTAAGTAATTTCTCATATCCCTTCGTTTTTTGAAATTTGAATTTTATTAATATTAAATATATGTTTAATTTATGGCTTAAGCCCTATAGTCATTGATTTTTTCCTGAATTTCCTCAATGATTTTTTCATCATCTATCGTAGATGGAATCTGGAAATCTTTTCCATCCAATAATGTTCTGATCAGTTTTCTTAAGATCTTTCCGGAACGTGTTTTGGGTAAACGTTTGACAACCATTGCATTCTTTAAAAAAGCTACGGCACCAATCTTCTCGCGAACCATTCTGATAATGTCTTTTTCAATTTCTGCTTCTGTAATGGGCGTACCGTTTTTTAAAACAACCGTGGCGAAAGGAATCTGGCCTTTCAGCTCATCATCGATGCCTACGACAGCGCACTCGGCAACATCAGGATGTGACGAAACAATTTCTTCCATTTCTGATGTGGAAAGCCTGTGTCCGGCGACATTAATGACGTCATCCACTCTTCCTGTGATGAAGATATAACCGTCTTCATCCTGAATGGCTCCGTCTCCGGAGAAATAATATCCGTTGTATTGAGATAAATAGCTGCTTTGAAAACGCTCATTGTCATTCCATATTCCCAACAGGGCACCCGGTGGAAGCGGAAGTCTGATGATTAAGTAGCCTTCCTGATGAGCGTCAAGTTCATATCCATTTTCATCAAAGATCTTAATGTCATATCCAGGAATAGGTTTTCCGGCTGCGGCTCTTTTGATTTTATACTGATCATCAAAGGTCATTAAGCCCAGCATAGGCCAGCCGGATTCTGTCTGCCACCAATGATCAATAGCGGGAACTCCGATATGTTCTGCAAACCAGTCTAAGGTAGCTACATCACATCGTTCACCTGCTAAGAACTGTTTTTTGAAGTGAGTCAGATTGTATTTTTTAACCAGCTCTCCGTTCGGGTCTTCTTTTTTAATGGCTCTGATGGCTGTAGGGGCTGTAAACATCGTGGAAACTTTATATTCCGAAATGATTCTCCAGAATGTACCTGCATCGGGTGTCATGATAGGTTTCCCTTCAAAGATGATGGTTGTGTTCCGGTTGATAAGCGGCCCGTATACGCTAAAACTGTGGCCTACTGCCCATCCGAAATCAGATGCGGCCCAGTATGTTTCTCCCGGGTCAACACCATATACATATTTCATTGAAAATTTCAAGGCTGTTGCATACCCTCCGGTATCTCTTACAATTCCTTTTGGTTTTCCTGTAGTGCCTGATGTGTAAAGCAAGTAGAGAGGGTGGGTAGATTCCACTGAAATACAATCTACGGGCTCTGATTTTTGAACCAGTTCTTCGTAATCAATAAGTCCCTCGAACATTTCATGCTGGTTATCTACCAGTTTTCTGTTGTAAACAATGATGTTGTCTACTTTATCCTGTGCCAGTTCAATAGCCTTTTCCACGAGCGGCAAATAAGGAATTCTTCTGGCTATTTCTATACCGGCTGTGGCTGTTATTAAGGCTTTGGGTTTACAGTCATCTATTCTTACCACCAGCTCATGCGGGGCAAAACCTCCGAAAACTACATTGTGAATCACCCCGATTCTTGCACAGGCCAGCATGGCAAAAAGAGTCTGCGGGATCATCGGCATGTAAATAACGGCTGTATCGCCTTTTTTTAAGCCCAATGAAGCAAGCCCTCCTGCGAATTTTGAGATTTCTTCTTTAGCCTGATTGAATGTATAGGTTTTCTTCTGACCGGTAACGGGAGAGTCGTAAATAATAGCGGTTTGGTCTCCAAAGCCATCTTCAATATGCTTATCAATACACAAATAGCATATATTGAGTTTTCCGTCAGCATACCACTGCGGATAATTATTTTTATCCTGGGAAAGAATCTGTTCCGGAAATTCAAACCATTGTATTTCTTTGGCCTGCTCTTTCCAGAAGTTTTCCTTGTCTTCTATGCTTTGTTTAAACAGATTATCTGCGTCCATATTAATTTTTGTGTTTCATGTTTTTTGCTTTCATTGCAAAGTGTAAAGCGATGAAGCGATTCGCTTTGCTTGCAACACCGGGTGCCTTATATCTGAAATTTTGTGTCTTGACTCCTTTAATCTATCCAAACATTTCCTCAATCTGCTGCATCAGTTTTTTAATAGAATAAGGTTTCGTTACATAGGCATCAACTCCCATTTCCATCCCTTTTTCGATATCTTTCGGGTTGTTCTTGGCACTCAGAAATATAACTTTTGTGTCTTTCATTCTTTCATCTTCTTTAATGGCTTCCAGAGTGCTGTATCCATCCAGGTTGGGCATCATGATATCCAGAAGGATAACATCGGGAACCATTGTTTTCAGGAAATCTAAGACTTCCATTCCGTCTCTTGCAATATAAACGTCATAGCCGTTTTTCTTAAAGCTGTATTCCAGCGACATGAGTATTTTGTGTTCGTCATCGGCAATAATGATCTTTCTCATACATGGTTATTGGTTGGGTTCAACTTCATTTTTTGTTATGCTGTAAGGAATGCTTATCGTAAAAGTTACGCCCAGACCGCTGTTTTCTGCTTTTATTGTTCCGCTGTGCGCCTGTACAATTTTTTTTGAAATAGCCAGTCCGAGTCCGCTTCCTGTAGGTTTTAAAATATTCTGGTTCTTTGACTGATAAAATTTGTCGAAAACCATTTCCAGATCCTCTTCAGGAATATGCCTTCCTGTATTGAAAATGGTAATAATCACGTGATCTTCTTTTTCAGACAGTTTGGTTTGTATGGTTCCCTGGTCATCAGTAAATTTTAAAGCGTTTCCGAAGATATTCTGGAAAAGCTGAATCATCTTTGCTTCATCATGTTCAAATACGGTCTGATTCAGAAGATTGACTTCGCTTAAATGGATGTTTTTCTGCTGTATCAGATGAAGTAACGGGTTTAAAGCTTTTTTATATGTTTCAAGGATATTGTTTTCTTTAATGTTTAAAGCAATTTCACCGTGCTCCAGTTTGTCGAGGTAAAGAATATCGTTGATGATCTCGCTGAGCCTGTCGGATTCTGTGATAATATTATTCAGGAATTCCTGTTTGATATCGAACGGAATATCATCATCGTCCGCTAAAATTTCTCCCGCAGAACGAATGGCGGTGATAGGAGTTCTTAATTCATGGGCGACGGAATCCAGGAAGTCGTCTTTCTGACGGTCTTTAACGATTAGATTTTCATTGGCTGTTCTTAAATCATCAGAAAGCTTTTGTAGTTCTTCAGATTGCTCGGTAAGTTTTTTATTAAGGATAATGTTTTCTTTAGATTCTTCTAAGATGTTTAAAACTTCCTTTAAAGATATTTTATCTTCTTTCGTTACCCCTTCAATTAAAATTTTTGCCGATGCAGTTCCGATTCTTCCTGCCAGAAGGTTTTCTGAGAATTTAATAAACCTTGAGTCTGCCGTTTCTGTTTTGGAATCAATATTATATTTTAAATTGAAGATCCTTAAAGCCTGCTCCGTTTTATTTTTACCTAAAAACCTTTCCAGAATGTTTTTAATATCTGAAACATAGGCTGTTCCGCGCCAAACGAAAGCATTTTCATGATTTAAGATATGTTTGTCGATATCCACATATAATTCTGCAAAATTTCTTTCCCGGTAATTTCCTTTAACGCTTACGGAAATGATAGTAAAGAGGGCTGTATTCGTGAAAACAGACCAGAAAAATATCTGGGAGATTCTGCTTAAAAAAGGAATATTAAAAAATGTGAACGCATCATACATTTCACGGATGATCCCTTTGAGTTCCTGGTTGTACGAGAAATAATACTGCGGAATGATCAGTCCGAAGTAGCAGATCGCCAATCCTGCCAGAAGTCCTGCTACTGCACCTTTATAACTTCCTCTTCTCCAGAATATCGCTCCGAAAAAAGAAGGAGCCAATTGAGCAATTACAACAAAGGAAATCAGACCTACAGAATCGAGTGATGTTTTCAGAATAAAATACTTATAGAAAACAAAAGCCATAATGATCAGGGCAAAGATGCTGAACTTTCTGATATTGGTAATATTTCTTGTATTCTGAACCTCGTTGTCGGATTTGAATTTCCCCAACAAACCATAAGGAATGATGAGGTTGTTGGAAAGCATGATGGATAACGTAATGGCTGAAATGATGATCATGGAAATACATGAACTCAGGCCGCCGAGGAATACAAAAACCGTAATTAAAGTATTATCAAAATGTTGGGGAATCAGAATAGAGTAGAACTCAGGGTTTACATGCTGTCCATCGAAAATAAGTCTTCCTCCCCATGCGATAGGGAAAATAAATACGGTGAATATTAATAAGTAAAGAGGAAAAAACCAGATCGCTGTTTTGATGTGTTTTTCCTGTCTGTTCTCGATAATCGCGGTGTGAAACTGTCTTGGAAGAATGCAGATGGCTGTGGCGGAAATCATGCATAAGACCATCCAGTTTATGGCACCTTCAATACCGTTGAAAGTATTTTTTTCTTTAAAATCCTCAAATTGACTCGCTTTCTCATAGATATCTGAAAATCCGTCAAATACAAAGTAAATAACAAATATGCCCAGGATGATGATAAAGAAAAGCTTTAAAAAGCTTTCCAGGGCAATTGCGGAAATAATTCCGAGACGTTTTTCTGAGGCATCCACATATCGGGTTCCGTAATAGGAGGAAAACAAGGCTATTAATATAACCACAAACGTTGCGTTGTCAGTCAGTATATTGTTGGACATTGAAGTTTTGGTCACCAAATGGAAGGTTTCAGAAATAGCTTTGATCTGAAGTCCGATATAGGGAACGATGGCCAGCAGGCAGACGATCGTAATAATCGCACTGAAGCTTCTGCTGTTCCCATATCGTAAAGAAATAAAATCGGCAAGGCTGCTGATTTTGTTAACTCTGGAAATTCTTACAATCCTTGTATTGATGTAGATCCATGCAGGAATAATCATAATAGGGCCAATGTAAATGGGCAGATAATTCAGGCCGCTTGTTGCTGCTACACCAATGCTTCCGTAGTACGTCCAGGCCGTGCAGTATACTGCAAGGGACAATGCGTAAATATAAGGATTGTTGACCCATCTTTTGCTTCTCTTCTTCTCTGCCAGGTGGGCAACTAAGAACAAAAGGGCTAGGTAGACTAAAACAACAACAAATAACGCAAAACTACTCATCATACCTTTTTACAATTATAAAAGAAATAATGATGGAGATCATCCAGACAACGAACATATAAATCAGAATCATCGGATAGCCGAAGACATCTTTTTCACTGTTGAAAAGCAGTGAAATAGGAATGCTGAAAGCCATCATCAGTCCGATGCTCAGGATAATCAGTTTTTGTTCGTGTCTTTTTTTCATAAAATGATGATTGATAAAAGATAATTGATGAGTAACCTATCGCTCATCAATTATCATCTATCTTTTATAAAATTAAATCTTATCGTCCGAATATTCTCCTATCAGCGAATAGTATCCGAAAATAGCCATTCCGCCCGAAATGATCGGCATCAGCACAAATAAGATGATGATCCCGAATACCAGATCTTCCTGCTTTCCCGAAGTGATCTTTGGAATTCCTAAAACCGTAGTTCCGAAATATCCCACCACCAGAGCTACTGCAATCCAGAGTATGCCTAATATTTTCTTTAGTCCGTTCATTTTAGTAGTTTTAAAATTAGTAAAAAATTAAGTGATTAGGTACTTAATCGTGAATATTATTATTCTTATTTTTAAGATAAAACAATCCGATGACTAAACAGACTCCCGCGACCCCAATCGGGTACCAAAGTCCCTCCAGATACCAGGTGGCATGTCCCGCATCTTTCCCCTGAGTTACAAGGTAAGTTGCGACAGCCGGAAGAAGCCCTCCAAATACTCCGTTTCCAATATGATAGGGTAATGACATCGAGGTGTATCGGATTCTTACCGGGAACATTTCAACAAGGAAAGCAGCAATCGGGCCGTAAACCATAGTTACAAAAATTACCTGAATGAAAACCAGAAATACCAGATACCATCTTGTATCATTGTTCAGTGTAATCGACTTTGTGACTTTTGGCTCTTCCGCTTTTCCGTCTTTCATAACAGGACCGGCCGCAGACCAGTGTACAATGCTGTCTTTTTTAATGAAAGTTCCGTCTGTATATGTAGTTTCTTTGTGAAATGTAATTAAGCTGTCCGATGCAATATCTTTATGGATTGCAGCGCTTCTTGTCTCCTTGATCCCATCACTTGCAATGGTTTTAGCTTCAATATTTACACTTTTATACATGCTGTCGTAAATAGGTCTGTAGGCTAAAATGGCAACCAGCATACCTGCCATCATGATTGCTTTTCGTCCGATTTTATCTGAGAGCCAACCGAAAAAGACAAAGAAAGGTGTTCCCATTAATAAGGCAGTTGCCATTAAATAATCAACCTGCATTGAGTCTATATTCATTACTTTCTGAAGGAAGCTCATGGCGTAGAATTGCCCGGTATACCAGATTACTCCCTGTCCCATGGCAGCACCAAACAAAGCCAGTAAAACAAATTTGAAATTGAATTTATTCCCGAAACTTTCTTTTAATGGATTTTTGGATGTTTTTCCTTCACTTTTGGCCTTTGCAAAAAGCGGGGATTCTTTCATATTTTTTCTGATGAAATAAGATACTCCTACCATTAAAATTGAAATCCAGAACGGAACCCTCCATCCCCAGGAATCGAATTCTGCTGCAGATAACGAGTTTTTAGTGATTAAGATGACAATTAATGAAATAAAAAGTCCTGCGGTGGCTGTAGTTTGAATCCACGAGGTCCAGTAGCCCCTTCTGTGAGGCTGTGCGTATTCTGCAACATAGGTTGCCGCTCCTCCGTATTCTCCTCCTAATGCTAAACCTTGTAAAAGCCTTAAGATTAAAACTAAAACCGGTGCCATGAATCCGATGGTTTCGTATCCGGGAATACAGCCGATCAGGAAAGTAGAGAATCCCATAATCAGCAGCGTTACAAGAAAGGTGTATTTTCTTCCGATAATATCACCCAGTCTCCCGAAGAATAAAGCTCCGAAAGGTCTTACCACAAACCCGGCCGCAAAAGTAGCCAGTGTAGATAAAAATGCAGCGGTAGGATTGTCGGCAGGAAAAAATTTAGTCGCTAAAACGACTGCTAAACTTCCAAAAATATAAAAGTCATACCATTCTATCAGAGTACCGAGTGATGAGGCAGTGATCACGCTCCAGATGGTGCGGTTCTTCTGCCGGTCGGTCATATTCTCGTAGTTTTCGTGGTGATTTTCGCTCATGTTGATTGGTTTTGATGTTAATGGATTAAGATATTAAATTCATACGTGTTTAAAGATAAATTTGAAACTGTACAATGAATTCGCCTTTTGAGGAAGGGCTTTCCGTAGGATTGGTGTAAACCGGTCTTGTAGAGTATTGTGTAGTAATTTTTGCATGGTGTCCATCTATGAACCAGTTGGCACCTACGTCAAATTGAGACGAAGACTTGTCGAATGCTTCAAAGTTTTTATGTGTATACGCCGCGAAAGGCTGTATTCTGATTTTTGGTTTTTCTGACTGATTCGGAAGAAGTAAGCCTGCCTGAGCATATACCACATTCCCTGTTCCGATCATCGGCTGTAGATTTCCGGGACCTGCAATGGCTCTGTCTCCTGCAAAATTAGGATCATTGGCTGCAATGTTCATCGTTCCCAGATTTCTTATGTAGTTAGGTCCGAAATTGTAGTTATAATATCCTGCATAGGCAGAAACGGCCATTTTGTGTTTTGCATTTCCCAAAGGAATGTCTGCAAAGGCATCCACTGCCAAAAGTGTGATGTCGTGTTTTTCAATATTGGAATTGACCGATGTTCTTGTCCCGTCAGCCTGATGGTAAAAACCTGCGCCTACATTAAAGACTTTCTTTGTTCCCAGATAGGAGCCCACCTTGAAAGGAAGCGTGTTGGATTCTTCATCCAGGAATTGATATTCCACATATCCGGCTTTTGAAAAGCTTGGGTTTCCATTGTTATCTACGGCTGCAGCTCTTGAAGGATCTGTAACGTTCACCGGAACCAGGTCGGTTGCAAAAGGTTTGTTTAAGCTGAAACGGTACTCCAGTTTTCCGTATTTTCCTTTTGCGAACATTCCCAGCTGTCTTGCAAACTGATCTGAATTATCTATTAACGGCCATGAGAAAATAGGGGAGTCTATGGTAAGGAAATTCAGGGTCGAGGCCATGGTCATACGGGAAAGTCCCATGTAGTAATGGAGCCCTGCTCCTAAAGATAAACTGAATTTTCCTGCTTCTCCAGGTAAAATCACTGCATATTCATTCCATGCGTCATGAAAAAATAACTGTGGCTTCTTTCCATTTCCGTACCCCCCTGTTCCTGTAGTGCCTGTAGCTCCGCCATTAATGAATGTCTGGTTGTTGATCCCGAAATGGGCCAGGATCATATATCTTTTAGAAATCTGTGCATATACTAAAGCACGCAATCTTCTGTTTCCGAGACTCCAGGAGTTGTCGGCGGCTTCATTGGCTACCATGCTTCCTGGGTTCATTTGAGTATTTCTGAGCCAGAACTGGTCCCATAAAATAAATCTAATGTACTTATCTCCTTCCGGATTGAGGTTTAATTTTAACCCGCCTCCGTAATCAGGAGAACCCTGTGAATATAAAGAACTGCTTATTAAGGCTAATCCAATAAATGAAAGTAATTTCTTCATAAATTATCAATTTTTGGCGTTGTTTTTTGTGAAAGCCAAATTGTAATTAATAATTTATTTACAAAAATTTAATATATATTATTGGTAAGTATATAGTTTTAATGTAATACTCTGGTTTTTAGAATTAAGTTTCGGAAATCTTATGTCTTGAATCTTGGTTCTACTTCTTAAACCGCTCCCATTTAATCAGCATATACTTATCCGCAAACTGAGTGATAATGAGTCCGGAATTTTTGATATTTTCTTCCTTGGCAATATATTCAAGTAATTCATTTTGTTTTAGAATTTTATAGACCGGATGGAATTCAGAATGAGGTGGTCTTGTGACGTTGTATTTCTTAATCCAGGAGCTTATGGTGACATGGGAAACACCGATAATCCGTTCTATTTCACGAAAGCTTAACCCTTCGAGATAAAGCTGCAAAGCTTTGGTGACGTAATAGTCGTCAATCTGTTTCCCTATTTTTTTTACAGTGAAATAATACTTGCAGTTTTTGCAGAGAAAACGCTGTTTTTCATTAATGATCCCACTTTTTACAAGCATATTTCCACCGCATTTCGGACACTTATTTTCCATAGCTATAGGTTTTTAGCAAATATATAATAATTTAGCAAAGTTATAATTTTTTATAAAGATAAAATTACCTGTATATTTTATTTAAACAAAAAAAATATCTTTTTAATTTGGTTTTTAAAGTTATTATGCTTTAAATTTGCCAAAAAATTCAGATAAATAAATGGAAATAGAAATTTCCTCATGCGAACATCTAATGTATGTGAGTGAAATACAGCAGGAAATGTATGATTCTGCACAGCGTAGAGGAACGGGTATCGCAAAACGTTCCATCGAATACTTAACGAAAAAGATTTCAGAAGGCAATGCTGTGGTTGCTACTGAAAACGGCAAATGGGTGGGGTTCTGTTACATTGAGACCTGGTCACACGGTCAGTTTGTAGCAAACTCGGGACTTATTGTATCTCCAAACTACAGGAACAGAGGAGTGGCCACTTTGATCAAGAATAGAGTTTTCCAATTATCTAGAGAGAAATATCCGAATGCCAAAGTGTTTGGGTTGACCACAGGACTTGCCGTCATGAAAATCAACAGTGATCTGGGCTATAAACCGGTGATCTATTCTGAGCTTACTCAGGATGAAGAGTTTTGGAACGGTTGTAGGAACTGTGTGAACTATGAAATTTTAATGAAAAAGGAACGTAAGAACTGTCTGTGTACAGCGATGCTTTTCGTTCCTGAAAATAATAATAAAGTGAACGGGACTGAAATTCAGCAGTCCGAAATTGATTGTTACAATGGAGAAAAAGAAAGTCGTCTTAGCATTTAGCGGAGGTTTGGATACCTCTTACTGTGCCAAATATCTTAGTGAAACACTGGGGTATGAAGTATATGCAGTTACTGTAAATACCGGAGGTTTTTCTAAAGAAGAAGAAAAAGAACTGGAGAAAAAAGCCTTCAATCTGGGGGTGAAAGAATACAGGTGCGTTGATGCTCAGGAAGATTACTATAATTCCTGTGTAAAATATCTGATCTTTGGAAATGTGCTGAAAAATAATACCTATCCACTGTCTGTGAGTGCTGAACGAACCGTTCAGGCGCAGGAAATTGCAAAATATGCCATGGAAACCGGTGCAGATGCTATTGCCCACGGAAGTACGGGAGCCGGAAATGATCAGGTCCGTTTCGACTTGATTTTCCAGGTGATGTGTCCGGAAGTAGAGATTATCACACCGATCCGCGATATGAGCTTGTCCCGTGAAGAAGAAATTGAATTCCTGAAAAGCCATGGCTATGAGATGGAATTCAGTAAAGCTCAGTATTCTGTAAATAAAGGACTTTGGGGAACTTCGGTAGGAGGAAAGGAAACGCTGACATCAAGAAATTACCTTCCTGAAGAAGCTTTCCCATCACAAATTAAAGAAACTCAGCCTTCAGAACTGGAAATTGAGTTTAAAAATGGAGAGGTTGTAGCTGTAAATGGAGAAAATTTTGAACACTCCGTGTATGCTATTCAGAAAATTGAAGAACTGGCTTCTGCTTACGGAATTGGCCGTGACATCCACGTTGGAGATACAATCGTTGGGATCAAAGGAAGAGTAGGATTTGAAGCAGCTGCGGCATCCGTGATCATCAAAGCCCATCATTTATTGGAGAAACATACGCTTTCAAAATATCAGCAGATGATGAAATCCCAGCTTTCCGACTGGTATGGGAACTGGCTTCATGAAGCACTTTTCCTAGATCCTGTGATGAGAAATATCGAGTCTTTCTTAACGGATTCTCAGGAAACGGTCAGCGGGAAAGTATTTGTAACCCTTCATCCATACAGGTTTGTTTTAAACGGAATTGAATCCAAGCACGATCTGATGTCTGATAAATTCGGAAGTTACGGTGAGGCTAACAGAGCCTGGACAGGAGAAGATGTAAAAGGATATACAAAGATTGTAAGCAATTCTTTAAATATATATCACCAGATTAATTCAAAATAGAGTTCCGGCGGAGTAATTTAATCAGAGATAGGATCGAGTCCTGTCAATCAAAAAAATTAAAATGAAAAAAGTAGGAATTGTAGGCGCTAATGGCTACACAGGAAGCGAATTGGTCCGTGTGCTAGCTTTTCATCCCAATGTGACATTGAGTTTTTTACATAGCCGTTCCAATTCGGGGACAAAAATTTCAGATTTGTACCCGGATTTAACGGCGGTCTGTGAACAGGTTTTAACAGACCAACCGGAAGAGGTGGATATCTTATTTCTGTGCCTTCCCCACAAGGAAAGTCAGAATTGGCTGAATCAAAATCCTGTTAATGATGAGACTCTGGTAATTGATCTTGGAAATGATTTCCGTCTGGATGGAAATTTTGGAAACAGAAATTTTATCTACGGGCTTCCTGAAATTAATAAAAAAAATCTGTCAGGAGCAAAAAGTATTGCCAATCCGGGATGCTTTGCAACGGCCATTCAGCTGGCTCTTCTTCCATTGGCAGAAAAGGGTCTGTTAAATGAAGTGTATACGACCGGAATTACAGGTTCAACAGGTGCGGGGCAGTCTTTACAGGCAACAACACATTTTACCTGGAGGAACGATAATATTTCGGCATACAAAACCCTGACACATCAGCATGTAGATGAGGTTTTACAGCAGTTAGTTTCATTGAATCATAAAGATGTCAATTTGAATTTTGTTCCATGGAGAGGAGATTTTGCAAGAGGAATTTTTACAAGTTCAACAGTAAAAACTGATTTAATTTTTTCAAATATCTGTCAATTGTATCAGGATTTTTATGAAAATGAGCCTTTTGTAAAGGTAAGCGAGCATGCAATTGATTTAAAGCAGGTTGTCAATACCAATCGCTGTGTGATTCATATAGAAAAGAGTGGAAATGTGGCAGTTATTCATTCAGCGATTGACAATTTGTTAAAAGGGGCCTCCGGGCAGGCGGTACAGAACATGAATATCGCTATGGGATGGGAAGAAAATCTTGGACTGAATCTAAAGCCTATAGCATTTTAAAGTGAATGATTAATAAAGTGAATAGTCAATAAGTCAATTGTGAATTTAAGCCCGACAGCTCGAACCTCGCAACAATCATTCATCATTTATCAATTATTATTTATAACAAGACATGAATTTATTCAACGTATATCCATTATTCAACATAAATCCGGTAAAAGCTAAGGGCTCTTTTCTTTGGGATGACAAAGGAGAAAAATATCTTGACTTTTATGGTGGTCACGCCGTGATTTCCATCGGACACAATCATCCGCATTATCAAAATAAATTAAAGCAGCAGCTGGAGAAAATTTCATTCTATTCAAATTCTGTTCAGAACGAATTACAGACTGAACTGGCTGAAAAACTGGGAACGCTTTCAGGATATGAGAATTATAACCTTTTTCTGTGCAATTCAGGGGCTGAAGCCAATGAAAATGCATTGAAGCTGGCCTCTTTCCATAACGGAAAAAGCAAAGTGCTTTATTTCTCAGGATCATTCCACGGCAGAACTTCTGCGGCGGTTTCTGTGACAGATAATCCAAAGATTGTTGCCCCTGTCAATTTTTCTGAAAGATTCATCAAATCTGAATGGAATGATATCAAACAGCTTGAAGAGATTTTTGAAACACAGGGAAATGAAATTTCATCTGTTATTATTGAAGGAATTCAGGGGGTAGGCGGAATTATGATTCCAACAGTAGAATTTTTATCCAAAATTAAGGATCTGTGTGAAAAATATGATGCAGCACTGATTCTTGATGAAGTTCAGTCGGGATACGGAAGAAGCGGATATTTCTTTGCTCATCAGGAGTTTGGAATAGAGCCGGATATGATCACTACTGCAAAAGGGATGGGGAATGGCTTTCCAATTGGAGGTGTTTTGATTCATCCAAAATTTCAGGCAACCAATGGTTTGCTGGGAACAACTTTCGGCGGAAATCACTTAGCCTGTGCAGCGGCAATTGCTGTTCTGGATGTTATGAAGGATGAAGATCTCATGGCAAATGCTCAGAAAATGGGTAATTATATTGAAAACGAATTGAAAGGCTTTCCACATATCAAGTCCATCCGAAGGAAAGGATTGATGATTGGAGTAGAACTGGATCAGGACTGTTCAGAAGTGCGGAAAAGTTTATTGTACGATCATCACATTTTTACAGGAAATTCCAATGATAAAAGTGTATTGAGGATCCTTCCGGCACTTAATATCGGACAAGAAGAGACAGATCTTTTTGTCAGTGCCTTAAAAGTGGTTTTAGATAAGATTTAAATCACAAATAGGATTGAGATTATACAATTCAATTAACAAGAAAAAAATCATCAAATGAAAAAATTCACCTCTGTAAGCGATGTAGAAAACTTACAGGAAATCATAAAAAAAGCTTTACAAATTAAAGAAAATCCTCATTCCGAAACAGAAAAAGGAAAGGGGAAAACCATAGGACTTGTATTTTTAAATTCAAGTTTAAGAACCCGTTTAAGCAGCCAGATCGCAGCCCAGAATTTGGGATTGAATGTTCTGACTTTAAATGCAGCCCAGGAAGCCTGGAACCTTGAATTTGCAGACGGAGCCGTAATGAATGGCGATACTGTTGAACATATCAAAGATGCTATTGAAGTATTAAACCAATACTGTGACATAATTGCAGTACGTTGTTTTGCAGGAATGAAATCTAAAGAAGACGATGTTAATGAAAGTATCCTGAGCCAGTTTGAGCAGCATGCAAAAGTACCCGTGGTTTCTCTGGAATCAGCAACACGACATCCGCTGCAAAGTCTGGCAGACTGTATTACCATTACAGAAAACTGGAAGGAAGAACGTAAGCCGAAAGTAGTTCTGACCTGGGCACCACATATCAAACCTATTGCTCAGGCCGTTGGAAATTCTTTTGCAGAATGGATACAGGAAATGGATGTTGATTTCGTGATCGCTAATCCTAAAGGCTATGATTTGGATAAGAACTTTACAAAAGATGTGAAAGTTATCCATAATCAGGATGAAGCTTTACAAGATGCAGATTTTATCTATGTAAAAAACTGGTCCTCTTTTGATGAATACGCAGCCATGCCGGAAGTGAAAGACAACTGGATGCTGACTGGAGAAAAACTGGAAAATACCAATCAGGCAAAAGTAATGCACTGTCTTCCTGTCCGTCGTAATGTAGAACTGAGTGATGAAGTGATGGACGGAGATAACTCAATCATCTATCAGCAGGCCAAAAACCGGATTTTTTCTGCCCAGGCGGTTTTTTCAGAGATTCTGGATGAATTGAATTCTAAATAACGGAAATCAGCCCTCGTCAAGGATAAGAGGTAAGAATTTTCAAAAATGATTACAATGAAAGAAAAACTATACATCATAAAAATCGGCGGTAATTTAATTGATGATGAGGAATTATTGAACGAATTTTTGGAACAGTTTTCTGAAATTAAGGAAAAGAAAATTTTGGTTCACGGTGGCGGAAAACTGGCAACCACTCTGGCTGATAAATTAGGCGTTGAACAAAAAATGATCAACGGGCGGAGAATCACGGATAAAGATACGCTGGATATTGTGGCAATGGTGTATGCAGGAAGTATCAATAAAAATATAGTGGCAAAACTTCAGCAGAAAAAATGCAGGGCAATCGGTTTTTCCGGAGCTGATGCGAATTTGATTAAAGCCAAAAAAAGAGAACATGCAGAAATAGATTTCGGATTTGTAGGAGATATTGAGAAGAAAAGTGTAAACAGGAAACTGATCTCAAAATTGATTAAACTTAAACTTGTCCCTGTTTTTTCAGCGATTACCCATGATAAAAAAGGAAATCTTTTTAATACAAACGCAGATACGATTGCTTCGGTAATTGCTCAGGCTTTATCTTCAAAATATGATGTGGAATTATTGTATTGTTTTGATAAAGAGGGAGTTTTAGAAAATATTGAAGATCCCGGATCCGTTATAAAAAGTGTATCCGCAGAAGAATTTTCTGTATTAAAAGAAGCAGGGAAACTGCACAAAGGAATTTTGCCGAAACTTGAAAATGCTCTCGGAGCAGTAAAAAATAATGTAAACAAGGTATTCTTAATTAAAGAAAACCGATTAAAAAAACATATAGAAAGCCATCATGGAGGAACTGAAATCTGTTTATAGTAAAGAAGAGCTGCTGACTCAGGCAGTGGAATTGCTTAAAAAACTGATTGCAATTCCTTCGTTCAGCAAAGATGAATACAATACGTCTGTAGAAATTGAGAATTTTTTTAAGGAACATCATATTCCTGCAAAACGATTTAAAAACAATATCTGGGCAGTCAATAAAAATTTTGACACATTGAAGCCGTCCATTCTGCTGAATACGCATCACGACACCGTAAAGCCGAATAAAGCGTACACATTAGACCCTTTTCTCCCGGTTGAGCAGGACGGAAAACTATACGGATTGGGGAGTAATGATGCCGGAGCTTCTCTGGTTTCCATGGTCCAGGTTTTTTTACATTTTTATGAGAAAGAAGATTTAAAATATAATTTAGTTATTGCTTTGACGGCTGAGGAGGAGATTTCAGGATTTGATGGAATTGAGGCCTTATTTCCACAGCTTCCGAACATAGAGCTCGCCATTGTAGGAGAACCCACGCAGATGAATCTGGCGATCGCGGAAAAAGGACTTTTGGTCATAGACGGGGAAATGAAAGGAACTCCTTCTCACGCTGCTCATCCGAATGACGATAACTCCATTGTAAAATGTATGGAAGATCTCCGGAATATTCTGAATTTTAAATTTCCTAAGGTTTCAGATTATTTAGGTGAAGTTAAGGTTACATTGTCAGGTATTCATGCCGGTGTTCAGCATAATGTAGTTCCGGAAGCCTGCACATTCACCCTGGATGTAAGGGTTACCGATGAATATTCCAATAAGGAAGCTTTTGAAATCATTCAGTCACAGATGAAATCTTCATTAGCAGCCAGATCTTTCAGGTTAAATTCCTCAAAAATCGAAATGGATCATCCTTTTGTTCAGGCAGGTCTGGAAATTGGAAGGACAACTTATGGCTCGCCAACATCGTCTGACCAGGCAATTATTCCGTGCACATCCGTAAAAGTAGGTCCCGGTGACAGCAGGCGTTCCCACACGGCGGATGAATACATCTATATAAAAGAGATTGAAGAAGGAATTGAGGTCTATATCAGGATCTTGGAAAAAGTTTTATAAAGATATCAGATTCCAGACACCAGATTTTCAACAGTCTGATATCTGATGTCTGAAATCTATTAATCTAAAAATAATGTTTTAACCAGGCTCAGCAGGCAATAAAGCTTAGTTTTTAATAAAGATTTATGCAAAAAAGAAAATTAAAGACAAAGGCTTTTGAATGTGGAGATGTTTTTTTATAGTTTAATTAATAAGGATGCTCTGCTGGGCAGGTTGAAACGAATTGAATATTGTAAAAAATAGAATATGAAAAAAATATGGCAGAAGGACGACCTGGCCACCAATATACTTGTCAACAAATTTACAGTCGGGAAAGATCTTGACTTTGACGAACGTTTAGCAAAATATGATGTTAAAGGTTCCATGGCACATTGTCAGATGTTGGCAGAAACCGGAATTATCTCCGGTGAAGAATCAGAACAGATGCTTTCTGTTTTGGCAGATATTTTAAAAGATGTCGAGAACGGAACATTTGAGATTGATAAAGAAGCGGAAGATATCCATTCTCAGGTTGAAGCGATATTAATTGAAAAATTAGGCGATACCGGAAAGAAGATCCATACGGCAAGATCACGGAATGATCAGGTTTTACTGGATATCAAACTTTATCTGCTGGATGAGATTCGTGACATAACAGCTCTGACTGATAGATTTTTTCAAATTTTAATCAAATTAGCTGATCAGCATAAAAATATACTGCTTCCGGGCTATACCCACCTTCAGATTGCAATGCCGTCTTCATTTGGATTGTGGTTTGGAGCGTATGCTGAAGCATTATTAGATGATGTTGAACTGTTGTTTTCGGTGAAGAATATCATCAATAAGAATCCTTTAGGCTCAGCAGCAGGATACGGTTCCTCTTTTCCTATTGATCGTGAAAGTACAACCTACAACTTAGGTTTTCAGTCGATGAACTATAATTCTGTGTACGCACAGATGACCCGCGGGAAATCGGAAAAAATGCTGTCGATGGCAATGGCTACTTTAGCTGGAACACTTGGGAAGTTTGCTTATGATGTCTGTTTGTATTTAAACCAGAACTTTGATTTTATAAGCTTTCCAAAAGAATTTACCACCGGAAGCAGCATCATGCCTCACAAAAAGAATCCGGATATTTTCGAACTGGTTCGTGCGCGATGCAACAGAATTCAGTCTTTACCGAATGAGTTAATATTATTAACAAACAATCTGCCGTCAGGCTATCACAGAGATGTACAGCTGACTAAAGAAATCCTTTTCCCGGCTATTGATTCGCTGAAAGAATGTCTGGAAATTTTAAGTTATACCCTTCCGAATATTCAGGTGAAAGATGGAATTCTGGAAGATGAGAAGTATAAATACCTTTTCAGTGTGGAGAAGATCAATGAAGAAGTGAAAAAGGGAAGCTCATTCCGTGATGCTTATGTAAAAATAGGGCAGGAGATTGAAAATAATGAATTTGAGTTTAAGGCTAAAAATCTTGATCATAGTCATCAGGGAAGTATAGGGAATCTTTGTCTGGATAAAATAGAATATCAGTTCAACAAGCTGAAGAATAAATTATTGGGTTAGCGTATCAACCATTAATGATATATAAACTTTTAACTGCAGTTAAGAAAAATCAAAAGATAATGTAAGCCTGTAATCTTACTTTTACCTTGAGATCTCTATTTTATCTTAACCGGAAAGCTGTCTTAATGGTTTGCTTTACCCAATTGAGAAACAGTAAATGATATTGGAGATTACCTTAATAAATTTTATTCCAGATCAATTTTAAATTTAGTGGATTTTTTCACCTCGTGAAGCACGATAGAGCTGTGATACTGCCCGATATTGGGAATGTTTGAGATCACATTCACTGCGAAATCATTATACGAATTAATATCCTTTGCAATGATCTTAAGCATATAATCATATTCGCCGGAAAGACTGATGATCTCCTGGACTTCATCATATTTCATAATGTTTTTCTCAAAGGTTTCCAGTACTTTCTGGGATTGCTCCTTAAGACGGACATTACAGTAGACCACAATATTCAGGCCCAGCTTTTCACGGTTTAGAAGACCAACATATTTTTCAATGATGCCCTGTTTTTCCAGCTGTTTGATACGTTCATAAGTAGGAGTAAACGTAAGACCGATCTTTTCTGAAATTTCTTTAACAGATAAAGTAGAGTCTTCCTGAATAATGCTGAGGATCATTTTGTCTTTTAAATCCATAGAATAGTTTGAGTTTTAACAAAAATATCAATTATAAATGAAAGTAAGGGAAGATTAAAGAGGTTTTAATTTATTTGAAACTTTGGTTTTGTAGATTCGTGAAATTTTTGTATCTTTGCACCTAATGAATAAAAGAGTGTTTATATCATTAGATTTACCGGGCGAAAGCGCCCTTTACGATATTTATTATTATTAGCGAAGATCTTGTCTTCGCTTTTTTTATGCTCAAAAATTAAGAATTATGTTTACGATTACAGAACTAAGCACAGAGAGAATCAACAGTATACTGACCGAAGCATTGGCTTTTGCCAACGGGAAAACTGCAAAAATTGAAGGAGAAATTTTCTGCTCAAACCTTTTTTTCGAAGACAGCACAAGAACAAAGACAAGTTTTGATATTGCAGAAAGAAAACTTGGTCTACAGGTAATACCTTTTGATGCTTCCCACAGTTCTGTAAATAAAGGGGAGAGTCTTTATGATACCGTAAAAACCATTGAAAGCCTGGGTGTAAATCTGGTGGTGATCAGAGATAAAAAAGACAGGTATTTTGAAGAGCTAAAAAACATCAATATTCCGGTAATCAACGGAGGAGACGGAACAGGAAACCATCCTTCCCAATGCATGTTGGACCTGATGACGATTTTTCAGGAATTCGGAAAATTCGAAGGTCTGAAAATAGGAATCGTAGGAGATGTGAAACATAGCCGTGTAGCGAATTCCAATGCAGAAGCACTGAGAAGATTAGGAGCTAAAGTATATTTCTCCGGGCCTGAAGACTGGTTTGATGAAGGTGCTTTGATTAATGGAACTTATTTGCCGGTTGACCAGTTAATCGCTGAGGTAGATGTGCTAATGTTATTAAGAATCCAGCACGAAAGACATGATGCAAAAATGAGTTACTCCGCTTCCGAATACCACAGAAAATATGGTCTTACGAAAGAAAGAGAAAAAGCAATGAAAGAGGGCGCCATCATTATGCACCCCGCTCCCATTAACAGAGGTGTTGAAATTGATACAGACCTTGTAGAATGTGAACGTTCAAGAATTTTTAGACAGATGCAGAATGGTGTATTCGCAAGAATGGCGATTTTGAAAGAAACCCTGGAAAAAGAAGGATATACCTTTAAGGAATTGTAAAAGGTAAAATACTTTATACAACCGACATTATACAAATAAGTTATACAGAATAAAATAGAATAAAGAGATAAATAAAATGAAGAAAAAATTAATACTGGAGTCCGGTGAAGTGTTTCATGGAGAAGGTTTCGGAGCAGAATTGGAAACTGCCGGAGAAGTAGTTTTCAATACCGGAATGACAGGGTATCAGGAGTTGATCTCCGATCCGTCATACTGCGGTCAGATTGTTTGCATGACCTATCCGCTTATCGGAAATTATGGTATTAACCGTGATGATTATGAAAGTATCGAGCCGGCTATTAAAGGGCTTATCATAAAAGAGCTTTGCGATCTTCCTTCCAATTTCCGTACTCAGATCACTTTAGATGAGTTATTTAAAAAGAAAAATCTTTCAGGAATTTCAGGAATAGACACCAGAAGACTAACAAGGATTCTACGTAATTACGGAGTGGTAAAAGGAAAGATTGTAAATGTTGATGCTGACGAAAATGCGGTGGTAGCGGAGCTAAAATCTACAACTTTTCCTACCAACCAGGTAGAAATGGTTTCTACTAAAACTCCTTACGCTAACCCTGGTAGAGGATTTAAAGTAGTGCTGGTGGATTTTGGTTCCAAGTTAGGGATTATCAGAGAGCTGTCTCAAAGAAACTGTGATATCACTGTAGTTTCCCACGACACCACAGCAGAAGAAATTTTGTTAATGGATCCGGATGGAATTATGCTTTCAAACGGTCCTGGCGATCCTGAAGACAACCCTCAGGCATTAGAGATGATCCGTGGATTATTAGGGAAAGTTCCCATCTTCGGAATCTGCTTAGGACATCAGTTAATCGGTTTGGCTTGTGGTGCAAAAACCTTCAAACTGAAGTTCGGACACAGAGGAGGAAACCACCCTGTACTGGATCTTGAAAAAAACAAAGTATCCATCACTTCTCAGAACCACGGCTATGCGGTAGATCAGGAAAGTCTTAAAAGAACAGACTTAATTGAGACCCACATCGCCCTAAACGACAGAACCAATGAAGGTTTGAAACACAAGATCCACCCTTGCTTCTCCGTTCAGTACCACCCGGAAGCAAGCCCAGGCCCAGAAGATGCGAATTATTTGTTTGATGAGTTCATCCATTTAATGTACCAATTTAAAAATGTAACAGTTTAACAATAATTAAATGATCAATTTCGAAAACAATCCTTTAATTGAAAAAACAGTGAAATTCTCTTTAGATATTATTGAGTTTTGCGAATTATTGGAGCAACATAAGAAATTTGTCATTGCTAAACAGTTATTACGTTCAGGAACAAGTATCGGTGCAAATTCTTTTGAAGCGCAGAATCCTTATAGTAAAAAAGATTTTGTGAATAAAATAAAAATTGCAGCCAAAGAACTTGAAGAAACAAAATATTGGTTATATCTGTGTAAACACTCCAAAAATTATCCCTTTGACGATAAGTTGGAAACGCAGATTATAGAAATTGGAAAAATTATTTATAAAATTTTAAGCACAAGTTTATCAAAGGAAAACGGTTTGTAAACATTGTTACACTGTTAGATTGATAAATTGTTACATTTTAAACCTATGAAAAGAAACGATATAAAAACAATTTTAGTAATCGGTTCAGGACCCATCATCATCGGTCAGGCAGCTGAATTTGATTACGCAGGAACGCAGGCTTGCCTGTCTTTGAGAGAAGAAGGCTACAAGGTGATTTTGATTAATTCAAACCCTGCTACCATTATGACAGATGTAGAAATCGCGGATAAAGTATATATCGAGCCGATTTCTCTTCAGTTTGTAAGCCACATCATCAGAAAAGAACGTCCGGATGCCTTGTTACCGACATTGGGAGGTCAGACGGGTCTGAATATGGCGGTAGAACTGGAAAAATCAGGAATTCTTGAAGAATGTAAGGTAGAAGTATTAGGAACTACACTTTCTGCGATCAACAGAGCAGAAGACAGAGACCTTTTCCGTGAACTGATGAGAGAACTGAACGAGCCGGTTCCGGAATCAGACATTGTGACTACAGTAGAAGGAGCGATCCGTTTTGCTGATGAGATCGGTTATCCGGTGATTGTTCGTCCTGCCTTTACGATGGGAGGAACTGGAGGCGGTATCGCCTCTACGGAAGCTGAACTGAAAGAAATTGCAGAATTGGGACTGAAGTATAGTCCTGTTACACAGTGTCTTATCGAAAAATCAATTGCAGGTTTTAAAGAAATTGAATACGAAGTAATGCGTGATGCCAACGACAATGCAATTGTGGTTTGTAACATGGAAAATATAGATCCGGTAGGAGTTCACACGGGAGATTCTATCGTAGTGGCACCTTCCCAGACACTTTCTGACAGAGAGTATCAGTTACTGAGAAACGCTTCCCTAAAGATCATCAGAGCCTTGGGAATTGAAGGAGGATGTAATGTACAGCTGGCTTTAGACCCCCATTCATTCGACTACTATATCATCGAGGTGAATCCTAGGGTTTCCCGTTCATCAGCGCTGGCAAGTAAAGCGACAGGATATCCGATTGCGAAAATTGCAGCAAAAATTGCAGTAGGATTAACGCTTGACGAGATTATGAACCCGGTAACAGGAAAAACATACGCATGTTTTGAACCTGCTCTTGATTATGTAGTAACGAAATTCCCGAGATTCCCGTTCGATAAATTCGAAACAGCGGACAGAAGACTGTCTACACAGATGAAAGCAACCGGGGAAGTAATGGCCATCGGAAGAAATTTCGAAGAATCTTTACAGAAAGCCATCCGTTCCCTTGAAACCGGAATCAGACATTTAGGATTAAAAACAAAACAGGCTGAAGCATTAACGGCTGAAGAAATAGAAAGAAGAATCAGAGTGTGCGACGATGAAAGATTATTCATCATCGGGGATGCTTTAAGAAAAGGATACGACTGGGAACAGATTGTGGAATGGAGCAAAATCGATAAATTCTTCATCTGGAAATTAAAGAAGCTGGTTGATTTCGAAAAAGTGATCGCTGCCAATAAATTTGATAAGGAAACTTTAATTCAGGCTAAGAAATTAGGGTTTGCAGATATGAACATCGCCCACCTTTGGGAAGTGAAGCAGCGCGAAGTTTTCAATTTCAGAAAAGAAAACGGGGTAATGCCGGTTTACAAAATGGTAGATACCTGTGCCGCTGAGTTTGAAAGCGAAACACCATACTTCTACGGAACTTACGAAGAAGAAAACGAAAGTGTTGTTTCCAATAAAGAAAAGATCATCGTTTTAGGTTCAGGGCCTATCAGAATCGGGCAGGGAGTAGAATTTGATTATGCGACGGTTCACTCGGTTTGGGCAATCAAAGAAATGGGGTATGAAGCCATCATCATTAATAACAACCCTGAAACCGTTTCTACAGACTTCTCCATCTCAGATAAATTATACTTTGAGCCATTAACGGAAGAAGATGTAATGAACATCATCGAGCTTGAAAAACCAAAAGGAGTTGTCGTTCAGTTCGGAGGACAGACGGCGATCAACCTTGCAGATAAACTGGCTTCACACGGTGTACAGATCCTTGGAACTTCACTGGAAGATCTTGACAGAGCCGAAAACAGAGACAAATTTGAAAAGGCACTTCAGGAAATGGGAATTCCACAGCCTTTAGGCAAAACATCCACTTCAAAAGAAGAAGCAATAAAAATTGCCAACGAGATCGGCTATCCGGTTTTAGTACGTCCAAGCTACGTATTGGGAGGACGTGCGATGGAAATCGTTTATGCAGAAGCAGAATTGGCGTACTATATGGAGCATGCGGTAGATGCAAGCCCTAAGCACCCTGTTTTGGTCGACAAATACATGGTCGGAAAAGAAATAGAGATCGATGCCATCTGTGACGGCGAAACCGTAGTGATTCCGGGAATCATGGAGCATATCGAAAGAGCTGGAGTACACTCCGGAGACTCAATTGCAGTATATCCTACACAGAATGTTTCACAGCAGGAAATCGATACCCTGGTAGATTATACCCAAAGGTTGGCTAAAGGACTGAATGTGATTGGTTTAATGAATATCCAGTACGTTCTTTTTGAAGGAAATGTATATGTGATCGAAGTGAATCCACGTTCTTCAAGAACAGTTCCTTTCTTATCTAAAATCACAGAAGTTCCGATGGCTAATCTGGCTACAAAAGCAATATTAGGACAGAAACTGAAAGATTTAGGCTATAAAAACGGTCTTGTTCCTGTAAAAGAAGGAGTGTATGTAAAAGTCCCTGTATTTTCTTTCTCAAAGCTGACGAAAGTAGACATCTCTCTGGGACCTGAAATGAAGTCTACAGGAGAAGTAATGGGGAAAGATACCACTCTGGAAAAAGCCCTTTACAAAGGATTGATCGCAGCAGGAAGAAAAGTTCCGATGCATGGATCAATTTTATTCACAGTTGCTGATAAACACAAGCAGGAAGCTGCGGATTTAGCGTCAAGATTCCATGAAGTGGGTTTCAGAATCTGGGCAACGGAAGGAACTGCTAAATTCTTTGAAGAAAAAGGGATTCCTTGTAAAATAGGATACAAAATAGGAGAAGACGATGTGAATCTTATCGACCTGATCCAAAAAGGAAAAGTACAGTATGTAGTGAATACCATGACCAAAGGCAAGCAGGTAGAAAGAGACGGATTCCAGATCAGAAGAATGAGTGTGGAAAACGGCGTACCTTGTCTTACATCCATGGACACGGTAGAAGCTATCCTGAAAGTCATTGAAAGTATGAGTTTCAAAATGGAGACGATGTAATTTCGGAACCAAAAAATATATTCGAACCCCGTGAGTTTTCTTGCGGGGTTTTTGTTTGAAAAAATTAAATATCAGCTGATTATAGAAATTTGTATGAATTAGAAAGATGGTTATAGGTGAAATGTGTACATTGCATATATATGGAATGCTAGCAAAATTCTAAAGAATTGAAGCGTCTGAATATTAATAAATACCCTCCAAATGATAAACATCAAATCTAATTTCTTATGTACTATTTCATGTATTGGAATTCTTTTTTCCTGTGCTTCTGCAAAGCGTATTGCGGTAGAGCCTAATACTGGCGGTATGCTTGAAAAAACAGACTCGCTCTATAAAGAAATCCAAAGACTCGGTTTAGAGTATACCCAAAAAAGTAATGTTCCCGGAGTAGCTGTTGCAGTGATTGAAAATGGAAGAGTTGCATGGATACAATGCATAGGATATGCTGATGTAGCAAGCAAAAAACCAGTAACAAACCAGACGATTTTTAACGTTGGCTCTGTTTCAAAAGTAGTCGCTGCGTGGGGGTTCATGCAATTAACAGAAAAAAAGCTGGTTAAATTGGATGACCCTGTTAATCAATACTTAACCCGTTGGAAACTGCCACAATCCTCATTTGATATTTCAAAAGTTACCCTTAGACGGATTCTAAGCCATACCGCAGGGCTTTCCGTTCATGGATATGGAGGTTCTGAACAGGGAGCTAAACTTTTATCATTAGAAGAATCCCTGTCGGGAAAAACAAAAAGAAACAGGGAAAGTGTAAGCGTTATCATGGAACCCGGAACAAAATGGAAATATTCCGGAGGCGGATACACTCTTGCACAGCTTTTACTTGAAGAAAGAACCAAAGAAAATTTCGCCGAATATATGAAAAAACATGTTTTTAAGCCTTTGGGATTAAATCAGAGTAACTATGAATGGACAGAAGAAATGAAAGCAAATTCCGCCACAGCTTATGATACATTGGGAAAACCTATAAAAAACAGAATATTTACCGAACAGGCTGCTGCAGGATTGCAGACAACAATTTTAGATTTTGCCCGTTTTGCTGAATTATCCATCACAGCTGATCCAAAAGAATTAAATAAAGTTTTAAAACCTGAAACGATACGATTGATGGAACAACGTGTCCAACCAGGCTCCAGTGAAGGAGAAAGCGGTCTCGGATATCGGTTCTTCAATCTTGAAAATCTTCAGACTGTTGGTCACACAGGTGAAAACGACGGTTGGTGCGCTTCTATGTTTTTGCATATGCCCACCAAAAGCGGTCTGGTAATTCTCTGCAATGGCTCTAACTGGAAAGATGATATGAGAAATCCAATGTATGCTGCCTGGGCAAAATCAATTTTAAGAAAACTGGGGAAAGGATAATTTGATATGAGCAAAACTTTTAAGCCGTAATTTTCTTGCGGAGCTGTATCATATAAAAATACTTGTCCGTTTTTCGGTTGCATAAAATCAGGATCCATACTACTTTTGATAAAAAATTAAAATGACAGCAATTCAGAAATTCAGAGAGCTGCATCAGCAGAATGATCCGTTATTGATAGGAAATGTTTGGAATGTCCAGAGCGCCAAGGTTTATGAAAAATTGGGCTATAAAGCAATAGCAACTTCAAGTTCGGCTGTAGCATTCAGCTTGGGATATGAAGACGGCGAGAATATAAGCTTTGATGAATATTTTTATATCATTGAAAGAATTTTAAAATCCATATCAATTCCGTTATCCGTAGACCTGGAAGGTGGATATGGAAAAACTGCTGACGAGATTGTACTAAACATCTCCAGGCTGGCAGAAGCTGGTGTTGTCGGGATCAATATTGAGGATAGTGTCATTATTGACGGTAGAAGAAAATTATTAAGTCCAGACGATTTTTTTAATAAATTAAATGCAGTTATCCAAAAACTAAAAGACCAGAATATTGAAATTTTCATCAATGTCAGGATCGATCCGTTTCTGCTCGGTGTAGACAATGCAACAGAAGAAAGTTTGCAGCGGATGAAGATCATAGAAGAAGTGGGAGCGGACGGGATTTTTGTTCCTTGCATCACTGAAATACAGGATATTGAACGCCTTACCGGTACTGCAAGACTTCCGTTCAGTGTCATGGCTATGCCTGAACTTCCGGATTTTAACACCCTTAAAAGGCTGGGCGTTAAAAGAGTTTCATCCGGAAATTTCTTAAATGGTTATATTTATGGACAATTAGAAACTGCACTAAAAAACATTGGTGAGACCGGGAGTTTTTCCCCAATTTTTTAAACATGATAAAGCTTACAGAAGAGAGAATGTATCAGGCATCTTTAGAGAAAGATTCCTCATTTGAAGGCATTTACTGGATGGCTGTAAAAACTACGGGCATATTCTGCCGTCCAACCTGTACAGCCCGAAAACCTAAAAGAGAAAATGTAGAATTCTTCATTAATACAGAAAAAGCAATAGAAAACGGCTACAGACCGTGTAAAATATGCAGACCGCTTGAAAAGCTGAATGAAACACCCCGGTATATTCAGGAGTTGTTGGATGAACTTCAGCAGAACGAATCATTAAAAATCAAAGATGCAGACCTTCTGAAAAGAAACATTGAACCGGTAACTATCAGGCGCTGGTTCCTGAAAAACCATGGAATAACCTTTCAGGCCTTTCAGAGAGAATTCAGAATGAATAAAGCATTTAAGAAAATAAAAAATGGCGGAAGTATTATGGAGGCAGCACTGGAATCAGGGTATGAAAGTTTGAGTGGCTTTAATGAACGCTTTAAAGATGTAATTGGGACGACACCTAAAAATACAATCCGACAGAAAATTATTGACCTGAAAAGGCTGGAAACACCATTAGGTCCCATGTTCGCCTGTTCATGCGAAGAGGGAATATGCCTGCTTGAATTTACTGACCGGAAAAATATAGACCGACAGTTCAGCCAGCTGTCTAAAGCGATGAATGCAGAAATTGTTCAGGGTGAGAATAAGCACTTCAAGCAACTGGAAGATGAACTTCATGAATATTTCGAGGGAAAAAGGACGACATTTGATGTACCGCTTTTTACAACAGGAACAGACTTTCAGAAAAGAGTCTGGCAGCTTTTAACTGAAATACCCATAGGAGAAACCCGGACATACAAACAGCAATCCGAATTTTTGGGCAATCCTAAAGCCGTACGTGCCGTAGGAACAGCTAACGGAATCAATAAAATTGCGATCATTATTCCCTGTCACAGAGTGATAGGCTCAGATGGCGACCTGGTAGGGTATGCCGGAGGAATTTGGAGAAAACAAAAACTCCTGGAATTGGAAGGAGCTATTCTGTTTTAATAGCTCCGTTAGTTCATTTTATAGTAAGCGTCCGAAAAATACTTACTCGGTTTGATATATACTTTTTTTCTATCAACATCAAAGATCCAGTTGAACCTTTTCAGCATGTCTGCACCCAAATAACTAACCGTTTGTGTTTTATTTTTTCCTCCAAAAAAGCCTGCAGGTACATCCTTCAGAACAGAGTTATTCAGTTTGAAGAACGGGAGGATTCCCTGTTTGGTTACAATACTTTCTCCGGCAGAATTCCTCATGGTTTTTTCCGAAGTCACTTTTAAAAGCTTATCCAGCTCCTTTTCTTCTGCAAAAGCGCTGCTGTAAAGAATAGCTCCGGAATATCCGGACTGCAGCAGAAAATAAGCTTCCTGCTGTTGCTTGCCATCAATGACATTATCTGCGTTGATAAAAAACTGTCCATTCTCATGGAATAGCGTAACACCTTGATAGCCATTTAAATCCGGTTCTTTATCGTAAATTTCAAACCTGTTGTTGTCATAATCTATTTTAAAAGTTTTTCCAGAGAACATTCCCGTTCCAATCTTTCCATCTGCTTCATGGCCGGTCAGCTCATTATTGAAAAAACGGACATTATTTAAATTCATCTTCCCGATCTGTACTGTATTATCATTACTGATATCATCTTTATCAAAAATGATATGATCTGCTTTGTGGTGTCTTTCCGGAGAAATTGACGCATCCTCCATAGCGATCTGGAACATCAGATCCAGAGAGTCCTTTTTATTCACCAGTGTTTTTACAATAATATTATTATGTTTTGTAATTCTGAACGGGATCATCTGCTGTGCATTGATGGTAAAAAAACCTGCAGAAAGCAGTGAGATAATGCTTGATTTTCTGAACATTCTGATGTGATTAGAGGTTAAATTCCGGAATCTTAAAATTACCCATTATCTTTGGAACAGCAAAAACTAAAATCCGATGATTCAAAAATTGCTTAATAGTGGCCTTCATTGGGAGAAAAAAGAATTCAAACGAAATGACTTTCTGAAGGTTTCAGGAAGTACAGACACCGATATTTATTTTGTAGAAAACGGAAGCGTCCGGATCTTTATGATGGACGAAAGTGAGGAAAGAATCATCCGTTTCGGATATACAGGAAATATTATTGTTTCGCTGGATTCCTTTCTGTCAGGGAAACCATCAGATTTTTATATTCAGGCGATAAAAAAATCAACTGTAAAAATAGCCACAAAAAAAGATTTCTATAGTTTCATTCAGTCTGGTGAAGAGAACTTAAAATTTTGGACTGGTATTTTGGAGGATCTTGTCCTGCAGCAGATTGAAAGGGAAAAAGACCTGCTGACCCATTCGCCAAAGGAACGTTTTGAAAGAGTATTGAAAAGAAGCCCAAAACTGTTTCAGGAAGTCCCGAATAAATACATTGCCAACTATCTCAGGATGACTCCGGAAACTTTGTCCAGGCTTAAAAAATCTTGAGCTCAGTCAAGATTTAAGAAAAAAACGATCCCGAAATTTGCTTAAAAATCATCAATGAAAATTCCTGCCTCACAACTACTGGATGAACTGAAAACACTCACTAAGGAACACCTGCAATACACAGAGAACCTACTTCGGCAATCCGATGATAAGCTCAACTCAAGAATGTCAAATGAAAGCTGGAGCGTATTGGAATGCCTGGAGCATCTTAACCGTTACGGGAATTTTTATATTTCGGAAATCAGCCACAGAATTTCTTCCTCAAAAACTTCTCCCACACCTGTTTTTAAGCCAGGAATGCTTGGGAATTATTTTGCACAAAGCATGCTTCCCAAGGAAAAGCTTAACAAAATGAAAACCTTCAAAAATATGAATCCGGTACACAGCCAGCTGGATAAAGAAGTCATAAAAGAATTTATAAAGCAGCAATGTCAATTAATAGAACTGCTGGAAAAAGCAAAAGAGACTGATCTTAATACCGTTAAGATCAGCATCAGTATTTCAAAGCTCATCAGGCTTAAGCTTGGAGACACTTTCCGTTTTGTGGTTTATCATAACCTAAGACATATTCGTCAGGCAGAAAATATTCTTTCAGTGAGCTGAGGTTTTGTGGCAAAGATTCCAAATATTTATTAATTTTAGGTCTATGGAAATCATTTACCGTAAAACAATACAGACTCCGCTTGGAGAAATGGCAGCCTGCGCCGTTGAAGAAGGAATCTGCCTGCTTGAGTTTACCGACCGGAAGAATTTTGAAAAGCAGTTTATCTCCTTATCAAAAGCATTAAAAGCTAATATTGAAGAACGGGATCACAAACATTTCATACAGCTTGAACAAGAATTGGAAGAATACTTTGAAGGGAAAAGACAAGTCTTCAATGTTCCCATTTACATTACCGGAACCGAGTTTCAGGAAAAGGTCTGGCAGCTTCTGCGTGAAATTCCGATGGGAGAGACCAGAACCTACAAACAGCAGTCAGAGTTTTTAGGAAATCCTAAGGCAATACGTGCAGTGGGAACAGCAAACGGGATCAATAAAATTGCCATTCTGATACCCTGTCACCGTGTAATAGGTTCAAATGGTGAGCTGGTAGGCTATGCAGGAGGAATCTGGAGAAAGCAAAAATTATTGGAATTAGAAAAGGCTATTTTATTTTGATTTTTGTAAATTTAGGCAAAAATTTACACGTGAAAAAGTTACTATTTGCACTTTGCATATCAGCTTCGGCTTTAAGTTTTGCTCAGGATTACTCAGTACCGGCAGCAAGTCCGCGTCAGAAGGTTGAACAGCAGTTTTCTATGTCCAAAATCAGCATTGATTATGGAAGACCGGGAGTGAAAGGGCGTAAGATCTTCGGGGAACTGGTTCCTTACGGACAGGTTTGGAGAGCAGGCGCTAACTCATCTACAAAAATCACATTCGGACAGTCTGTTAATTTCGGTGGGAAAATAGTTCCGGCAGGAACATACGGGCTTTTTATCGTTCCTACAGAAAAAGAATGGAAAGTAATATTAAATAAAGATTTCCAGCAGTGGGGCGCTTATACTTATGATCCAAAGCAGGATGTAGTAGATGTAACCGTACCGGTAAACAAACTGGCTGACAAGCAGGAGTGGTTTGAAATCACCTTGAACCCAACTGATGAAAACTCAGGAAATCTTGTTATTAAATGGGATATGGCTCAGGCAGAAGTTGCTTTAAAACCTGCAAAACCAGATGCTGTTATCAAGATTGCAGATAAGCTGAAAGAAATTAAGAAAATAGAATCTGACGCAGCAAAAACAAAAAGCTAAGCAATGAAATTTTCAATTCAGCCCGTTTTAGAAAATCAGGAATACCAATTAATCCCCTTACAGCAAGGGGATTTTGAGTCTTTATATGAAGTTGCTTCCGATCCCAGAGTTTGGGAGCAGCACCCCAATAAAGAGCGATATCAGCGAGAGGTTTTTGAAAGCTTTTTCAGAGGTGCTATAGAAAGCGGAGGAGCTTTTAAAATCGTAGAAAAATCTTCCGGTGATGTTTTAGGCAGTACCCGCTTTTATGATTTTGATGAAAATGAGAACCGTATTTTTATCGGTTATACCTTCTATGGAACAAAGTCGTGGGGAAAAGGGATCAATCCTCAAGTGAAAAAAATGATGCTAGATTATATCTTCCAGTATGTGGATAAAGTACATTTCCATATTGGGAAAGAGAATTTTCGTTCCCAGACGGCTCTGGAAAGAATCGGTGGAAAGAAGATCGCGGAAGAGGAAGTGGCTTATTTTGCAGAGCCTACACGAACCAATTTTGTGTATGAAATGAAAAAAGAAGACCATTCATGAAAAAGTACAGGATCCAGAAATCACCGTTTGTAGTGCCTACCACAGACGGAAAACTGATTGAAGAGCACTGGGGAAATTCTACAGGAAATTCAGATATTTCCATTGCCCATATGGTAGCACCACCGGACTGGAGTGAGCCGCATCAGACTCCGGATTTTGATGAGTTTACCCTGATTATTTCAGGAAAAAAGCAGTTTGAGATAGAGGGAGAAGTGATCATTCTTGAAAAAGGACAGAGTATTTTAATAGAAAAAGGAGCAAGAGTGCGTTACAGCAACCCTTTCCCGGAACCTTGCGAATATATAGCCATCTGCCTTCCGGCGTTTTCTATGGATTTGGTGAACAGGGAAGAGGATTAAATAATGTAACAATTTAACAGTGTAATAATTTACCAATTTCTATTTCCCGGATTAGGTATTGCTACACTGTTAGATTGGTACATTGTTATATTAAAAAGTTATCTCAAAATTTCTTTCAGGAATAGCAGCGTATGGTTCCAGGCTCTCTTGGCCATTACCTCATTGTAATCCGGCGATTTCGGATCGGTAAATGTGTGTTTCGAATGAGCATAAGTGATGATCTGCCAATCTGCATTGCCCTCGTTCATTTCTTTAATTAAATTGTTATAATCTTCCGGGGTTACTCCCTGGTCATCAGCCGGATTTTCAACAAGGATTTTTGCGGAAATTGGTCCATTTTTTCTGGTCTGATCTTTTCCTATACTTCCATGAATGGAAACAACTCCCACAACCGGAAGACTTCCTCTTGCAGATTCCAAGGCTCCCGTTCCGCCGAAACAGTAGCCGATTACAGCAATTTTACCGGCATTTGCCCCGTTTTTCTTCAATTGGTCTAAAGCCAGAGAAATCCGTTTTTGGTAAGCATCATAATTTTGTTTGTAATATCCGGATGTTTTGCTGGCAGAAGCATTATCAGCGGGAATATTTCCTTCACCGTAAATGTCAGCAATAAAGGCGATATAACCCTGTTTCTCAAGCTCGGCAGCCGCTGTTTTGGCTTCATCATCGATACCTTTCCAGGCCGGAAGAATCAGAACACCCGGAAGCTTTTTCCCTGCATTCGAAGTGACCAGCCCGTTGAGTTTCTGAGAACCATCCTGATAGGAAACGGGTTTTAACTTTTGACTAAAAACAGTTCCTGCACTTATCATGCACGCTGTTAATAAGAGATTGCGTATCATATTCTGTAATTTAGTAGATTGTTAAACAATTTTCACTATGAATAGAAAATCTTCAACTAAATTACAGAAAATAACTTATATCGAGGATGTAAATATTATAAAACCAAAGGAGGTCAGAGTTGAATTCCCAGATCTGCCAGCTCTTTTTCCAGATCAGTATCCGGGTTGATTTTTATGGTCATAAATCCCAGTGAATTGGCCATTTCGATATTTTTTGGATTATCATCGATGAAAACAGATTCACTCGCCTTAAGATTATATCTTTCCAGCAGAATATGCCAGATTTTAGGATCCGGTTTGATCAGTTTTTCTGTTCCTGAAACTACGATCTTTCCGTTAAAAAGCTTAAAGAAGTCATAATTTTCAAGCGCATAAGGAAAAGTTTCCTCAGACCAGTTGGTCAGCCCGAACAATTGATAACTTGTATTTCCTAAACGTCTTAAAATCTCTACGTTCTGCGGAATATCACTTTTCAGCATCACGGTCCAGTTATCATAATAAGCTCTGAGCTCCTTTTCCCATTCAGGGAATTTTTTCACCTGTAGCTCGGTACCTTCTGCAAGGCTTCTTCCTCTGTCTTGTTCCTCATTCCATTCCGACTGGGCAATGTTTTCAAGAAAGTATTCCATTTTTTCATCGTCATTGAAATATTCTTTGAAAAAATATCTAGGATTCCAATCCATTAGTACACCTCCAAAATCGAATATTATATTCTTAATTTCCATATTCATTGTTTATTATTGCTGTTATAATATTTACTGTAGATTCCCTCAGATAGCACAGTTCTTTTACTAATTTTAAACCATTTAGGATTAGCTTAAAGCATAGCTCAACTTAATATTTTCAAAAAAGTCAAAATTCTTAACACTTCAAAATCTTCACTCAGGTTTATAAAATTGGTACTGCCCGTTTTCATAATATGCATTGATGTGCTGCAGGCCATTGGTAAGGATAATTTCTTTCGCTCCGATAATGGAGTTGTACCGAGCTGTCTGTTCAAATGTTTTTTCTGTCAGCTTAATTTGTGGCGCCTTGCATTCAATCAGGATAATGGGTTCTGTTTTCTCAGTAACCAGCAGGTCGATTCTTTTGGTAAGGCCGTTCAGAAGGATTTTTTTTTCAGTGATAATTGCTGACCGGGAATAGGCCTTTACGGTAAGATAATAGTGTACCCAGTGCTGCCTCACCCATTCTTCAGGGGTGAGGAGAAGATAAGTTTTACGGATTAAGTCATAAATAAAAAACTTATCTTTGTCTTTCTTGAATTTAAAATCAAAAGTTTCCTGAAAATTCAGTTTTGGAAGTTCCATTAATTAAGATGAAAGAATTAGATTTAATCCTCAAAAATATTAAAAATAAAGAAGTTTTACCTATTTATTTTTTCCACGGAGAAGAACCTTACTTTATTGATGCCGCTGTCAAAGTGCTTGAGCACGACTTTCTGGAGGAAGATGAAAAAGCTTTTAACCAGACCGTCGTATATGGAAAAGATACTTCCTATCAGGAAATCCTTTCCCTGGCAAGACAATTCCCGATGATGGGGGACAAGCAGGTGATCATTGTAAAAGAAGCTCAGGATCTGAAATTTAATGAAGAGGAAAACAGGGTTCTGGAAACCTATGTTGAAAATCCTGTACCGTCTACCGTGTTGGTTTTTGCTCATAAACATAAGAAACTGGACAGCAGAAAAAAAGCCACAAAAGCTTTGGACAAAGCAAAAGCTCTTTTCTTAAGTGAATCGGTGAGAGATACCAATCTTCCGAAATGGATTGCAGACGAATGTACACACCTTAAAATTAAAACAGCTCCGAATATTTCCCATTTGCTTGCAGAATACCTGGGAAACGACCTTTCAAGAATTGCCAACGAGCTGAATAAACTGAAGATCATCCTTAAAGAAGGTGAAATACTGGACGGGACGATCGTGGAAAACCATATCGGGATCAGTAAGGAATACAATGTTTTTGAGCTTCAGAAGGCTTTAGGAACCAAAAATGCTGATGCGGCCTTTAAGATTGCTCATTTTATGGGTAAAAACCCAAAAAACAATCCTTTTGTTATGATGCTTGCAAGTCTTTACAGCTACTTTTCCAATGTGATCATTTACCAGACGATGGCTGGCCAGCCACCACAGGTTATTGCTTCACAGATGGGCGTTAATCCTTATTTTATCAAAGATTATGCAGAAAGTGCAAGATTGTATCCTCTAAAGCATGCGACAAGAGTTATTTCTATTTTAAGAGAGTTTGATATGAAAGGGAAGGGGCTTGGCGCTGTGAATATGGGAGAGGCAGAGCTGATTAAAGAACTGGTGTATAAGATTATCAATGTGGATAAGATTAAAATGAAGGTGTAGTGAGGGCGGTTTTTGATTGGGAGTGTTGGAGTGAAGAATAAAATCTTATAATCAATTCCGAATCTTGCATTCTGAAATGCAAACAATTTATCGACAGTTTACATATTTGATATTGACAAGTATCATTAAAAATACTTTAATAAAACATTTAAAATTACGAAATTAGCAGACTGAATTAAAATCTTTTTGAACAAAGTAAATTTATGGAGCAAAACATTTTAGATTGTGTGATCGTTGGATCTGGACCTTCTGGTTTCACAGCAGCAATATATGCGGCAAGAGCAGACTTAAAACCTGAACTTTATACAGGTTTGGAGCCGGGCGGACAATTAACAACAACTACGGAAGTTGATAACTTTCCAGGATATCCGGCAGGGATTACAGGACCTGAAATGATGATGGATCTACAGAAGCAGGCGGAAAGATTCGACACTAAAGTTCATTATGAAATGATCACTAAAGCTGAATTCTCTAAGGAAAATGGCGGTGTTCACAAATTATATGCAGGAAATAAGGAGATCTTGGCTAAAACAGTGATTATCTCTACAGGAGCTACGGCAAAATACCTTGGTCTGGATGATGAGAAGAAATATGCAGGAGGAGGTGTTTCGGCATGTGCTACATGCGACGGTTTCTTCTACAGAGGAAAAGATGTGGTGGTGGTAGGAGCAGGAGATACGGCAGCTGAGGAAGCTACTTATCTTGCGAAACTTACCAGAAAAGTAACGATGCTTGTAAGAAAAGATGTTTTCAGAGCTTCTAAAGCGATGATCCACAGAGTGGAAAATACTCCGAATATTGAAGTAAAATTCAATCATGAGCTGATTGGTATTGAGGGTGAAAACAGCCTTGTAGAAAGAGCCCTGATCATCAACAACCAAACAAACGAAACCTCTACTGTTGACGTGGAAGGTATCTTTATTGCCATTGGACACAAACCGAATACGGATATCTTCGCAGGACAAATTGATCTTGACGAAAACGGATATATCCTTACTGAAAAAGGATCTACAAGAACGAATCTTCCGGGAGTTTTTGCTGCAGGAGATGTTCAGGATCATATCTACAGACAAGCGATCACCGCTGCAGGAAGCGGATGTATGGCTGCGATGGATGCAGAGAAATATCTTGCTGAATTACATTAATATTCAGTTTTTTACAATACAGAGCGTACCCGGTGGGTGCGCTTTTTTTTATTTCATTTTATCCATTTCTTACCACAAAGTTTTAATTGGTGGGATCACATTCCCCTCCTTTGGAGGGGTGGCGAAAATTCAACGAATTTTTGACGGGGTGGTTTAAAAAGATCTATATCAGCCACAAAAGCTACAAAAGTTTTTTAAACACTTTAGTTATTTTAAGTTAAATGTATTGCGTACAGGAAGTACATTTAAGTTTTTATGAAAATTTTTGATTTTCTGTTTTTGTGATCCAGTCTGGTAAAACTTTTCAAACTAAAGTATTTAAATAATTTAAAGCTTTGTGCCTTTATGATTAAATAATAGAACGAGGTAGCATTAGCTAATTGATTTTGTATTAAGTATTTAAAAAGTAGACTGAATAATATTTTTTAAAAAATAGGTTTATACTCGCCATCACTAGAAGAATGAGTAATTATTTTTGATTAAATTTTTAAATTAATATCATTATGGGAAAACGAAAAAGAAAAATTGGAGGAGAGGAAATATCCCAATTGTCAAAATTTGCAAAAATGCAAAGGTATTTAGATGTTAATAAAGCTCGTAGATGGCTTTCGAAATGGGCAATACTAGTAAATTCTATTTGGTTATTTTTAGTTATGTTGATACTTTATTTAAATAGTAATTACTTATGCTTGTCAGATACAGTACTTGTAACATTGCTTACAACAACTACATATTTTCAGAGAAAATACTTAAATTTAAATTCCAATCAAAAAAAATAATATGCACAACAAAATCATTAAAATAAAACACGTTACAGGAACCTATATCATTGAAATCAAAGATGGAAGGCTTAATGAAATGCAAAGCCAGCTGGACAAATGTCTGAACGATGAACAAGCGGCTATTGTAGTAAAAGGAGAAAATGGAGATCAGTTTGTGTATCCGTCCGATCTTATAAAAAACAGCTTCATTGCCATAGTAGAGAGAGAAGAAGTTAAAGCGCTTTAGAAAATAATTCGCCTGATTTTAAGTCTATTATTAAGCTTCGTTAAAATTTCTCTCGGAAAAGTTTTGCAGAACTGTAAAATCGTTTTATATTTGCACCACTGAAAACAACGGTATAGCCGTTATTCAGGAGAGATGGCAGAGTGGTCGATTGCGATAGTCTTGAAAACTATTGACTGTAACAGGTCCGGGGGTTCGAATCCCTCTCTCTCCGCAAGATGCAAAAACGAAAGTTTTCAAAAAGCATCAAAAAATAAAAAAATCCTGCAAAATCAATGATTTGCAGGATTTTTTTATTTATGGCAATTGCTGTAATTTTCAAAAATACTCGGAAAGTTTGTGGCAATTCTGTGGCGGTTTTTAAATTACTTAAAAATTGCCACAAAAAACAAATTTAAAAGCTGTGAAAATGTGTTTAATTGGTTTATAATGAACATGTTGAATGTATAAACATCTTGATTTGAGGAACTTTTAGTTTGACATTTATAACCTTTAAAATGTTGAATTATGTTAGTAGAACAAAGCTATGGGCTCACTTTCTTTTAAAGAGCTCAAAAAATGAAAAGATCGTTATATTTATGTACGGATAACGGTAGATGGCATTCCTCTCTACTGTGCTGCGATAATCTGGATGATAAGATGGAGTGTAGTTAATGTAGCCAAATTGCTGAAGTTGCTTAAAATACTTGTGATAGCTGGTAATTGTATTAATGCGTGAGTATCTCAGCAGCTTGCTTCTGCTCACTCTGATAAGCCGTTTTTAATAAAATCGATTAAGGTTTCTTTTCTATTACAAATGCCTTCAACTCTGCGATTTTTCCATCTTCGAATCGCCATATATCACAGTAAGGAATTAAAGTGTTCGTAATTTCCGTTCCTTTTCCTCTATTGGATTTAAATTTGCTACATAAGACCGAATTCTTCCGTCGTGTTTTTTTATTATGAACAGAGCTAAAATAAGAAATACTCCTAAAGTAAGAACAAGCGCATTATCAATATATTTAGCATTTAGAGCATAATCTTTTATTACCATTATACCTACTTTATTATTTTCCGGATCTTCCAGCACTGTATAGGCTAAAACATCCCAAAAAAAGTGCAAAGAGACTGCCACCCAGATAGATTTGAAATAAACATATACAATGGCAAAAATATACCCAAAAAACACAATACCAATATACCAGAAATAAGAAGTCTCCTCCATATCAAAACTGCTCCAGTGTACCACAGAAAACAATATTGATGAAATTAAGGCAGAGGTATGAAAGCCAAAATTATTCTTCATTAAAGTATTTAAGACCAATCCTCTGAAATAAAATTCTTCCCAAAAACCTACTACTACACAAGTTGCCATAATCCCAAACAGGGTTTTTCCAAAATTAGGTTTTAATGCCACCCATTCGGACTGGACACCAAATACAATTGAGGCAACCAAAATTCCAACTCCCATCATGACGAAAGCCAATGTTATTCCAATAGCTATATTTTTAAAAAATTTATGCAGATAAAACCCAATGGCCTTCCCGGATAAGTGATTGTATTTTCTATTGAAGATTAATACATAAAAGAATACAGAAATTGGCAATAGAGAAACAATGATATTCCCAACCCATTTACTTATATTATTTCGAGCATAGGTACTGCTACCTGCAATTAAAATAAAGAGTATAAGCATCCCTATTGTTGTAAGTAAAATAACGCCCAGCGTTTTTAATTTTAATTTTATTTTTTCATTTTTAAATTTCATAACTTCTTTTACATGATTGATTCAGGGACGGGAATTATGCTCTGGTCCGGTGAACAGTAAAGTCATTCACCCCAGCAAGAGCTTTTCCAATTTTCATAATATGATCCTGCGAAAACTCAATAAGAGCATCCGTGATTTTTTTAAGCAGTACAATATCACCCAAAGAGTCTTTTGACTTTTCAGAGATCTGTACATTCATAGAAACTGTTGCTATTAAAACAGAAAATAGTATTGTAAAAAAAAATTTCATCATTTGTGTATTTTTAGAGGACTAATTACCCTGATTAAGGTTCCTTATGATCAACTTTGGAATGAACAATATCATAATATACTGAAGGATTAGCTGCATTAGGAATAACCCTGTAGGTAAATATGTTACTATTTAATTCAAGAATTTCTGTAACACGGGTCCAGGCTATGGTACCGTCAGGATTTCTGGCTACCAGAGTTCTTGTTTTTCCGTCTGGGGAAATAGACCAGTCCCCCTGATTCCTTAATACATCATTTAATCCATAGATCGCATATTGTCCTCCTGCTCTGAAATAAGCATATCCTACGAAACCGTTTACTGCCGGATTGTTAAGGTCAACATGGGCTCCGGTGTTATCAAGAGCATCAGTTGTTTTCCAGGCAGTTGAAGCTAGTGTAAGTTGTCCGTTTGCGGGTTCAGCATGGTTTACTCTTTCATGAATAATATCATAAAATATGGAAGGATCGCTTGGATTTGTATGAATTCTATAAGTGAATACTTTTTTATTAAGTTCAAGAATTTCTACATCACGGGTGAAAATTGGTGTTCTGTCAGGGCGAAGTGAAGTAATTGTTCTTGTTTTTCCTTGAGGATCTACAGACCATGTACCTATGGATCTTAATACATCATTCAATCCGTAGATAGCAAAATTTCCATCGCTTTTAAAGTAGGCAAACCCTACAAATCCGGCTACAGCAGGATCGTTTAAGGCTATACTTTTCCCGTCTTTATCTTTCGCGCCTGTAGTAGCCCAAGGGGTAGAAGATAAAATTTGTGACGGAGTAAGTGCAGGATCTACGATAACAAATTCGTCATCATTGTCTGAACAAGCAACAAAACTAGCTGTTAATGCAAATGCAGCAAACAGGTAAAAAACTTTTTTTAATGTAATCATTGTAAATAAATTTATAGGTTAAACTAATTTTTCTTTTGAAAAAGAGCAGGGAAAATGAAAAATTTGGAACCCTGCTCTAAAAAAAACAAACACTAAATGAAATAATAAAATCGATTATTGAGCATCTCCTACACAAAATATCATGAGGGAACCAGCAGCTCCGGCGGGCTGAGATCCTATAATATCGATCTCATCAAACCATACTCCGCCAATATTATAAATAATTGAATATCCTCCATTCGTAGGAGCATTGTTTGCATTAATTGTACCGCCAGTTGATGTTGAAGTAATTGTAAAATAGGTAGTATTGCTTCCTAAAATTGTAGGAGATCCAACTATTACTCCGTTTCTTCTTAATATGTATTGATAGACTTCTCCTCTGTTGGTAGCAGACTGGCTTACTTTAAAGTTTGAAATTGCTCTGTTAAATTTAAACTTTAAGCGAGAGCTTGTCTCTGTTGGACCAACCATAAGTGCGTATGTAGGTCCTCCTGGATTTCCTCCTGCATTGAAAAGATTACTCACAGTCGCAGTAACGGGTAATCCGTTTACCGTCCCACTTACAGAAGTATTATTTTGATATAATCCCCCTATAGTCCAGCCTGTACATGTTTCAGAAACACTCCCTGGAAGAGGAGGACCTACTACAACGTTTCTTGTTAACGTACAAGTTCTTCCTCCAATATTAATGGCAAAGCTGGCAGTCCCTGAAGTAGCAGGAGTTCCTGTTACCGTGTAGGTAAGTGTACCGTTTCCGTTGGCAAAAGTACCTGCAGTTAAGGTTGCTGTAAGTCCTGTAACTCCTGTAGAAGCTACGACCTGACCTCCATGAGTACCTGCGTTACCTCCTGTGTAAGGAATTACAGATGTTACACCAGAAGCGGCTATTCCTCTTGTCAAAGTTCCATTATTAATAGCGCCTGCACAGTTTAATGTTGCCACACTTCCCACAGGAGCAGTGACAGCTCTTGTTAAAGTACAGGTACGGCCGCCGATATTAATGGCAAAATTTGCATTTCCCACTGCGCTTGGTGTTCCTGTAATGGTATAGATAAGGGCTCCGTTCCCTGTGACAAAACTTCCTGCCGCCAATGTTGCAGTAAGCCCTGTTACGCCTGTAGAGGTTACAATCTGTCCGCCGTGCGAACCTCCGTTTCCTCCTGTATATGGAATTGATGAAGTAACAGAATTATTTATTCCTGTGGTTAAAGTACCATTATTGGTGGCACTTGCACAGGTAACTGCTGTAATAGTTCCTGCAGGAGGGGAGGTGACAGCACAGGTAGATACCCATGCAGAGGAGTTCCAAAAATCCATACAGTTGGTCGTGGTATTATAGATCATTAGTCCCGCCGGTTTAGTAGCTGCCGGAATGGCATTTCTTTGGGCAGTTGTGAGTCTCGGAGGTAGAAATCCTTTACTGGTAGCATTTAATTCTAATACTGCATTGGCGTTTGGAGCAGCGGTCCCGATACCCATATTTCCGTTTGGTAGCATTGCAGCAACGGTAGTAAGGGTTTGTCCATCACCATAAGTACCGGTAGCATTTGCCCCCACGTTAAACAGTATACCTCTTTCTGCTCCGGATGCATTAATAGAAGGTGAATATGAATCTATATTAAACCAAAGGTTATCCCAGCTTCCGCTTCCCGATGCAGCTTTTATACCCATTCGGTTACCTACAATATCTAATTTTGCAACGGGTGTATTGGTGCCAATTCCAACACTGTTGTTGGCAGCGTCTACTGAGAATGTATTTCCATCTACTGAGAATGAGTTTACTCTCGTTCCTGTAAAAGCGATGGTCTTGTCTCCCTGATTTACGGTACGGTCACTTTCAAGGGTACCGTTGGTGTTATAAATATTTACCATTGGATTGACAAGAGACGGAGTATTCAGCTTTACCCAAAAACTTCCGTCAAAATAATAATATCCTATATTATCGATATTAATGGCTGTGCCCATTTGTAAACCCTTACTGATGTCATTTACATATATTAATGTAGACACAGGTGTCCCCATCATCGATTGGGCTCGTTGCCTGTCTACTCTGGGAATAAGAAGACCATCCACATTTCTGGAAGTTCCTGTTGCTTCTTTTGCTGTAATATCAAATGTTGCTTTTGGGTTAGTGGTATTAATACCAACTTGGGAAAAAGCAAAAACAGAATTGAGCAGAGAAAATAAAATAATTGCATTTTTTTTCATTTCTTAATTGTTTTTGGAGCTTAGAATTTTATCCTTATGTTTTTAGAATCGTATCTCAATACTTAAAATTGACTAGTATTATTAAAAGTATTTCGATGTCATATTGTGTTTGCAAATTTATCACCAGCAGATTAAATAAAAGCACTACAATAACACAACACGTTTTTAGTCGATTGTAAATCAGTGATTTGCTAACTACGTGAAGTAGAATTGCAGTATTGTAATAATTGAAATACTATCATGAATTTTCGTTAATTATTTTAATTCACGATTTATTTTTTTGATTTTCGTAAATTCGGACAACAAAATATATTGTATGTCTCTTCATCATGTTGTCATAAAATCCTTAATCTTTCTTTTTCTGCTGCAAACCGCCCGGTATAAATCTCAGGATTATTCTTTTTTTCCCGAGACCATACAAAAGACAGCTGAGTACTATAATAAAGGAGAGCATGTAAAAGCAATGGAGTTTAATCTCAATGCCCTGAAGAAATATGAAAAGGCCGGTGATAAAGATGGCATGGTAACTGTCTACACCAATATAGGATTTTTGCTTTTTTCTTATAATAAACTTCAGGAGAGTATTGATTATTTAGATAAAGCCAAAGAGGCAATGGGAGGTAATGATACCCCTCTGTTTTGGGCTAGAATTTACAGTGAATATGCTAAAAATTATACGCGGTTGGGAATGCTTGATAAGTCGAACACTTTTTTTGATAAGGCTATTCAGTATACAGAGGATATCCCCATAGAAAAGCAAAAAAAATATCTTTTATTCTATATTTATACTTGGAAACGGCTCAACTTTCTGAATAAACCGGATTCACTAAAAAGTATTGAGCGAAAGACCCTTATCAATTTACCTAGCGGTATTACCTATACTAAAATAGCTGATAGGTTTATGGAAAATAATATCTGTCTTGATTCAGCAGAATATTATCTCAATAAAGCGACTACTGCTCCGGATAGAAATTTCATATTAATTAAAGGAATTACGTTGTTCAGTTATGGAAATTTGTATGCCATAAAAGGAGATCATGAAAAGACACTTCAGTATTATCTGCAATCCCTGGATGCTTTCAGAAAAGGGGAGTCGAAAACTCTTATCAGGAAAGCTTATGATTCACTTTCAAGTGTTTATAATGCTATGAATAATGAGAAAATGTCTAAGGAATATCTGGAAAAATACAAAGTTTTAAATGATAGTATCAAAAATGAAGAAAAGACTGCCATTAATATTGTTGTAAGTAAACTTTCGGAAGATGAGGTGAAAGAAAAAAGATATGAGAAAAATAAAATGTACCTGATAATTTCTTGTATTATTATTTTATTTGTGATTTCCATTTATTTCATTCGAAGGATTAATCTTTCGAACCAGTTAAAAAAAGACCGTCTTCTTGAAGAACAAACTCTAAAAGTTCTTAAATTAAAAAAGCAAATTGATAGCACTTCTTTTGATAAAGTCATGAAAATGGCGCAGGAAGATAGTCCGTTTTTTCTTTCCTACTTTAAAGAAATATATCCTGAATTTTGTGAAAAATTAATCACTCATAATCCAAATCTAAAAGACAATGATATCAGGTTCTGTGCATATATGAAACTTAATATCAGTAATAAAGAGATTGCTGTTTTTAGAAATTTGACATTTAGAAGTGTTGAAACCACAAAATATCGGCTTAAAAAGAAATTAGGCTTGGAAGTTTCTACAGACCTGAATAAATGGATCAATGAATTATAAAATAAAAAAACAAGGGTGAAATACCCGTCATCAAAACACTTAAGATCAAACTTTCAATAATACTTGATGTAACGTACTGCTATGATCAAGATATACACTTATGATTGTTGCTGTTTTTTTAATTTTCATACTGTGCCTTAGCTTCCATATCCGTTGGCTCTTTTGTCAAATAGATTTTCAAAGACTTGATGGCCTTTTCGGTCTGGTGGGATAATCTATAAGCTTCACTCAAGTAGGATGCCTTGAACCGCTTCGAGCTTGGGACTATAAAGCTTGGAGATAAGATAATTTCTAAAATATTTGCTTGTTTATCCCTGTTTTTCATTTTCCTCAATTTCAGGCAGGTAATCAGGATATGGGTTGAAATTCTCCAGATGGTCTTTATTTGGTGATAAAAAGAAATGAAAAAATAGCAAGTGGCTTGAAGTATATTGTGAGTTCATTTCTCGGCGCTTCGTACATAACCTGAACGGGCCTGGAAATGTTATTGAAAAGAAATGAGTCAGTCCTTTTAATATTTGATTTCCTTATTGTGATTTTGTTTTTTCGGGAATTAATTCTATGTCCTGACAAATCGTTGCAAGGCAAAAATTACTGGAAAGTGTCCAGTATTGATTTGATTTTAGTATAACATCCTCAGAAATAAAAGCCCTCAATATACTGGCTTAGTAGATGTGATTTTGGCTTATAAAAAGTAATACTCATACCCACTTTGAAAATAATTGGTTTAATAATGAAATCGAAGTGTTGTCTTTTCGCATACTACATTTTCGTCGATTGTATCTAATGTGCTTAATTGATTTAATATGAGCGGAGCACAACAAAGCTTCATGAATTTTGATATCATATAGAGCACCCGAGATTTTTTAAAGCAGTACAATACCATCCAAAGAGTCTTTATACTTTTCGGAGGTCTGCACATTCATAGAAACTGTTACAATTAAAACAGAAAATACTTTTGAAAAAAAAATTTCATCATTTGTGTTTTAAATATCCTTTGTTTTAAACAATCTTAAGGAAAAATGTACTGGCTCCAATAATCAGCCAGAAATTAAAACTGCCTGGTAACAATTATTGAATAACCTCTTGGGACATTTCCATTGTTGGTAACATTTATTGTACCTGCTGCCGGCATCGTTAAAGTATAATTATGGCCTGTGCCATCTCCTCCGTCCTGGCAAGGCAACATTGCACTCCATACAGCTTGGGCTGTCGTTCGGTTAGGTTGGGTGAAAGTGACTGTCCCTGCCCCTGCAAGCCCGTCGATTCCCTTGATTGAATAGAGGTTACTAAAACTATTGTTAATGATATAAAATTCTGCAATAGAGACATTATTACATCCGTTATTTAATCTAACTGTAGCTTTATAAACTCCTCCATCAGTTAATCCAGTAACCAATGCAGCGGTAGCATTAGGTTGTACAGCAGCAGTAGCATTATTAATAATTGTTCCATATGTAGCAGTTACTGCTTTATTTAAAACACCATTATTATCTGCATAAACAGGAGTGATAACAGTGGGGCCAGCAGCAACAGGCAGAGATCTTACTCTGGCCGTTCCGTTTACATCAAGCCTGTCTGTAGGTGCGTTTATTCCTACCCCCACATTACCTCCGGTAGTAATAGTCAGCTGTTCTGTTCCGACAGTTCCAAATACCATACGGCCACCGGATTGATTATCCAGATATGCCTTAGCTCCGGATCCAAAGATTCCTGAACCTCTATCGGTACCCAGGTAAATATTTGAGGCCGCCGCCCCAATATGAATATCATTACGGGTGTTGGTTCCTGTATTTGTATTTCTTAAAGAGGTACGCACAAGGCCATCGTTGTTTCCAACAATGGAGACAGCACCTGTAGTGCCTGTAAAAGAAAGGGTATTGGTACCTATTCCTACAGTACGGTTTCCTGTAAGATCACCATTAGCATTATAAATGTTGGTATTTTCCATACTAGACCATACCGGTGTGGCATCTGTTCCTGTATTAACCTGAATTCTTGAATCTGTGGTATTGAAAATTGTAGTTCCAGGAGGTCTGCTGCCTGCAGCTATAGCATCCCTTTGTGCAGTAGTAAGCCTTGGTGGGATAAATCCGGAGGTGGTGCTTACAACATCAAGCTTGCCCTGAGGTGCTTCAGTTCCCATTCCTACATTCCCAAATTCATCAATTGTCATTCTGGGTGCTCCGGAAGTATTGAAATTCAGGTTTGTAAGTGAAGTTACACCACTTCCTTTATAGGTTGCATAGATAGAAGAAGTATACCCACTAAATCCTCCATCATGTCGGGGAATAAAATGTAAGATTCCGATGTTATCACCAGTTACCAATCCTGTGGGTGCTGCTGCTGTACCATTCGCTGCACGGATCTGTAACGAGGATCCTTTGGAATTACCATACCCTGTCATGACAAGGCTGTTAGCTGCTCCGCCTCCCTGATTGTCTACAGTGATATCAACTTTACTCGCCGGGACGGAGGTTCCTACTCCAACAAACCCGTTGTTTCGAACAGCAAAATCATTGACCTGCTGGGCTGCAGTAGGCGCACCGGTTGCAGGATTATCTTTTGCTCCGTCTACGTGGAAACTTTGTTGCGGGTTAGAAGTATTGATCCCTACCTGGGAGAAAACGAGGGATGCACATAACATGGCCGATAAAATAATGACATTTTTTTCCATTTCTTAAATTGTTGATTTGGTTGTTTGATTATATTTAGAATTATATTCCTTCTACTTATAATATTGAAAGCATTACGATACAGCCTGTTTTTATATTGTCAAATATAATAATTTACAACTAAATAAACTTCAATACTTTACATCTTTTTAACATAAGAAATTGGTATTTTTCCCAGCATAAAGCATTATAATCATTATTTTCTTTGGTTTTAATATATTTGAATGTACAAAAAGAGGTGAATTAATTTCAAGCTCTATTTCAGAACTGCTATACAATAAATTAAAGATTATCATCCAAAATTGATCTTTGTAATTTAGTTGATACACTTAAGTATATTACTGCCCATATTTTATGTATACAATGCTGAGCCTGTGGATCATCAGCTCCATATGTCTGCTGACAGGCTTTGTATTGATTAGAAAATTTAAACAATAAATATTGAAAAAATGAAGAAGAATTACAATAGGATCAACTGCTTTAGCTAGAGCTGTGAAAAACCTTTGATTAAGCAATTGCTATTTTAGAAAGTATTTATAAAATTTCAATACTTTTTTTATTCTACGCTTGGTTTTTTGTCTGTTTGTAGCCTTGACGATTTGTTCCAGACAGTGTTCCGGGGAAATTCCTGATAACAATGAATATTCATGACTTATGATTTTAAGGATATCAAGACTATTGGTTAACCGCGAAAAATTTTTAAATCTATCAGGAATCTCAAATCTTTCGTGAAAATTCATTCTATTTAAGTCTACTAGAAAAAAGCGATATTCATTGTTGCTTTTCTTTATTAAAAAATTTCCGGGAGAATTATCAATGAATTCAATTCCCTGTTCATGTAATTGATAGATTAATAAAGTATATCCTTTAACAATTTCCGTCCAGTCTTCAAAGGAATTTTTATTAAGAAATACATCTTCCAATGTAAATGCGTTTTCCAGCTGCTCGCTTATATAATAACTACTTGTTAACCCAATGCAGTCATGAAATTCTACATAAGCAATAGGTTTTGGAGTAAAGAAATTTTTAGCAATCAACAAATGGGCATATTCGAAAGAACGCTTTGCTTTGGATTTCCGGTAATATTTGTAAACATGCCTGTTAATTAAATTATGCTGTTTAAATGATTTAAAATTAAGTGTCATCTTGTTGATGATAATCCACTTCACAATATTTCGGGTTCCAGGTCCTATTAAGTTCCCTTCATTTTGAAAGTTCTTTATAATACGGAGTATATCATCTGCATAATGGGTATAATCTGATGCAACAATAAGATTCATAGTAACATGGGGGGCAGTATTAATATATTCAAATTTAATTCAGTTCACGTGGGCTCAAGATTGGCCTGCAAGTCATTATTGAAGTAATTTTTTTATCAGACCCGGTATTTCATCTGCATTGATCTGGTTGGTATCTACAGAAAAGCTTTTATCATTGTAAGGTTTGTACATATTTTCATTAGTAACCGAAAATAAACCTAATGTTGGCGTTCCCGATGCGCTTGCTAAATGCATTACTCCATTATCAGCAGCGATAAAAATACAGGCGTTGGCAATGAATGAACCCATTTCCCGGATATCGGTGCTATAGAAAGTTGGGATTTTAAAATTTAATTTAGAAATATTTTCCACCGGCAGGAGTTCTACAAAGTTATAATCAGTAAACTCAGATTGCAGATGTATGTAAAAAGAATTCCACCAGTTTTCGGAATAGCATTTATCTCCCGTAGCATTTGTAAACAGACAAATTGTTTTGTTATTGTTATTGAAAATTTGGCTTAGTTTTCTTTTACCGGTTTCAATTTCATCTTTATCTAATTTTATATTTAAATAAGGAATTTCGCTTATGTTTTCTTCAAATCCCAATTGGGTCAGGAATTTTCTCAGATTGTATATTACATTTTTGGCTGAGTGTTGATAATCGGAGTGTTTCAGATGAATTTCCTCATCCCATTCACTGTAAAATTTGTATTTAGCATTGGCCAGCCGAGTGGATAATTTTCCTGATGACGAACCGTGGGTTGAATTGATTACCAAATCGTATTTTTTCCAACGCATCATAAACCAGCCATTTACATATTTAAACAAATTTTTGAAAGGCTTTTTGGGAAGTTGGATAATCCGATCAATATTTTCATAATTTTTAAAAATAGTGGGAGAGATGTTGCCTTTTACAAATAAATCAATCCTGGCATTGGGAAAGGTATTGGTAACCTCCTGTACAATGGGTGTAAGCAATAATATGTTGCCTAATCTATGATTTGGGCGTGATATTAATATTTTTTTTATGTCTGTATTTTGAACATGTATTGTAGAGGAACTTGACTTGCCTATGTTTTTTGTAATGCTATGCATGAATTTTCTTCTGGCAGCGTTGAGTTGTTTAGGTACTTTCATAAATAAAGAAGATATTTTGTTTTAATTTTCGTGTTAAGTTTATACTACAATCTTCACTCTATGTCAATCAAAACAGGGAGGCATACCAATACAGAAGTTGTTAAGTATATTTTAACCTATGTATATTAAATTATAAATTTTTACAAAAATTTATAAACAAAATATAAAAAATTAATATTAATTTGATTGATATAAACTATGCTCTACTTTTGTAAAGTCAATGAGTTTTTATTTTAATAATATTCAGTCATTTATGATATTTTTTTCAGCCAGTTTCTTAATTTTAATTTTCATAAGCAGAAGCATTATAGAACTAGATTATTTGTTTTAGAAGTCAAAGAAAGAAGCCTTTAAAAGATCAATTATGGAAGAAAATCAAAATTTTAATACAGCAGGGCCCGACCCTATAGAGTTAATGAAAAAACTCAAGATCGAAACGGAATCTCTGTACAAGGAATTTCAAAGTCTAAGTTCTGGAATTTCTATTATGAACGAAAAGCTAAAACGAACAGAAAACTTAATTGAGCAAAACTTGAAAGAGCTAAAGGAAAAAGTAGGGAATATCAAGGTAGAAATTTCTCCAGAAGATCTGAAACAGCTTGAAACATACAAAGATTACTTCAATCACTATAAACCTCTTTTATACGTCTCCTTTTTTATTATTATATCGGGGTGGGGGCTAGGAATCTTTAGTGCTCTTTCTGGAGTGAAATGGTATAAGGAGAGTGTTCGCACAAAGCAGGAAATAAGAACTGAAGTTCTGCAGGAAATAAAAGCACAGGGAAATGTGATAATAGAGGGGCAAAAATTACTTGATTATGAAAAGCAGAGTGAGGCATTAGAGGCATGGGAGAAATCAAATCCGAAGGAAAGTAAATCGCTGACCAATTATTTTAAACAATATCAAAAATTGAAGAAAGAGAAGAAATAAAAATGCTCTTTTCAATAATAGATAAGTTTCACTTGTAAAAACTCTCAGTAGTAAAAATGGGTAGTATTCAGAGGAAAATAAATTCATAAAGGAAATGAGGTTCAGCGACTTGCTACCTCTATAAAAATTGAATAGTCATCATAGCTCTGATTATTATCTGGAACATCTGAAGATGTCTCAGACAAAATGGTAGTTTATCACTAAGAAATGTTTTTTATCATTTGCATTTAATTTATATTATGTAAAAAATATTGCTGTAAAGCGACAGATTCTGTCATTATAATGTATCTTTTTGGCCTGAACCGGAAATCTACTCCTAAATCTACCGAACCCTACTATGACAGGTAGTGCCACTTCCGGAAAACTGGTCAGTTAAGCCCATGATACTTTTATATTTTATCCGTAAGCATTTTTCATAGAAAATATTTATAGCAAATAAAATAAATCTTTCAGTACTACGAACAAGTAGTGATTTTATATAAAATGCATTATTCAACTTTACCCCAATAAAAGTTGATCAACTGTTCACAACATTTTAACATCAAAAATCACAGTTATGAATATCGAAAGAACAGATTTCACCAGCCTCTCAGCCGAACAATGGGAAGAAAAAAACAGGCTGACTAATATAGGGTAACGAAGGAATCTCCGGAACCAACTGAATTTTCGGTTCCAACACCTACCCAGTCAGATAACGGACAATAAAAATGAAATTTTATCATGGAAAATATCAAAGGTTGGTGAAAAATAGTTCAATATTTTTCGATTATTTTTGAATTTTTTTCTCGAATAAATATAAAATGATTCAAGTGAATTCAGATAATTCATCTTTTTTCGGATAAATAATCAAAAAATTTTTTTTTCATTTTCTGTTTTATTTTAAATTACTGTAAATCAGTATATTGCTTAAATTGTAAATAGTAATGTACAAAATGACAGCTATGGTTTTTACCTTTTTTTCTTTATGCTTCCTAATGAAGCTTTAGTTTTGCTTCATCAAAATTCGGAATACTGCTGATCATTAAAATTTAGAACAGGATAAAAATTTTTATAAACCTTTATCTGTTCTGAAAATGAAGATTAAATAATACATCCCTTTATTATTTTTTTGTACAGACGGGAAAACTCTAAGGCATACAATAAAAACACGGTTGATGAAAAAACAAACACAAATGATGAGTATGCTGGCAGTTTTCCGATGGGGAGGTTTCCTCCTCATCAGGTCTGTTCAGATAAAAGAGGTGTCCGGTAATGCAGATGATCAATATAAAAATAACCAATGTAGGTATTATAACGCATAAACAGCACATTATGGAAGATTTAAAAAACATTCACATAGGAGATTTTATCAGAAGGAGAGTGATTGAATCCAATCTGGATATGGACAGGATTGTTGGATTTATGAGAGCTACAGAAGAAGAGATCAGGGAAATGTTTACCTGTTCTTCGCTTAGTTCGGACATATTGCTTCGTTGGAGCAAGCTGCTGCGGTATGACTTTTTCAGGTTGTACTCCCAGCATATTATGCTGTATGCCCCTGCCAGCAGAGATATGACAAGTGAAAAAACGCCGAAAGATACTCTTACTTCATTACCTGTTTTCAGAAAGAATATTTATACCCCTGAGATCATTCAGTTTATACTGGAGCTGATAGGGACCGGGAAAAAAACAAAACAGGATGTCATGGCAGACTATAAAATTCCCAAGACGACCTTATATAAATGGCTAACCAAATACAATGGGCAGGTAAGAGCAGGAAAACAATAAACATGGATTGTTAAAAAACTATTCCTGGTAGGAAGGATACTGTTATTCAATATGATACATTCTTAACTTAAGTGTTTTTATGATGCAGGCCCGACAGACTGTTGATGGTATTTTAAAAAATACGGATAACGTAAAAATGATGAAAAAATACCCTACAATACCATTACAGTCTGTCGGTGGGGAGGGTTTCTCCCCATCAGGTCTGCTTATTAAGATGCTGAATACCAGGTGCAATAAGATTATTAACATCATTTTTAATCTTAGTCTTCTGAAAATCAATATTTTATTTTCTTGTAGCTAATAAAAAAACAATGTATTTAAAAATAAAGAACAAGATTGTCAATTATAATTTCCTGGGAAAAACCAGGAAGGAAATCTATAAGGCCATGGGAAGGCTGCCGGATCAAAAAGAAAACAGCTTATGGTGCTATACAGTGGATATTTCCTGGCGGATCAGGAAAACATTGTTACGTATCGAGTTTGAAAATGATGTTGCCAGCCACCTGTCATCAACATGCATATATGAACTCCCTTTAAAAAACAAAAAAGAGACCTGAAAGTATGCCTGACACTTATGTATTGATGGGCGAGATGGCTTTCAGGCAATAACTGAAACAAAACTGAACTAAATAATAGTTGGGCTTACCAACAAATAATAATAACATAATAAAAAACACAGCATTATGAAAAAAAGATTAATGACAGCGGTCATCTCTTTTATTGTACTAAGTGCATATGGGCAGGTTGGGATTAACAATGCCCATCCGGAAGCAACGCTTGATATTCATGCAAAAAATCATTTGGGAGCCGTTACGGGAAATGACGGGATCCTTGTCCCGAGGGTAAACGACCTTACGGCTAACGGTACCAAAGAAGGCCAGCTGGTCTATCTGATCAATACCGGATTTCATTACTGGAACGGTACCGCATGGACACTTATCGGAGGAGATCCTACCAAAGATGCCTGGGTAGATGATGCAGCCGGTACAGCCGTAAAGCTAGGGGCTAATTCTGATGGAAGTGCCAGGGCAACCGGAACTGACTTTACTGTAAAAGACGATGGAAGGGTAGGAATAGGCACGGATACCCCACACGCTTCTGCCGCCCTGGAAATTGTTTCTTCCAACAAAGGCGTTATACTCCCGAAAGTACACCTTCAACATCATATGGATAATGTAACGGTTGCTAATCCCAAGGAAGGAACCCTCGTATATAACACGAATAAAGTAGAGGTAGGAGGACAGCTATTCCTAGATATCGGGTACTGTTTCTGGGATGGTACGAGCTGGAGGTCTTTGCTTACTTCTGGAAGCAACGGAGGAAGCGGTGGGGCAGCTGGAACCTATGTTCTGTATTTGAACAAGGCAATAGATAATTATCCTAACACAGGAAATGGAGCAATGCAAGTGCAAACTCCGATACGAAATTTTACTGACAACGGGATAAAACCTCATACAGGCTATACCTATGATCCTTATACAGGAAGGATAACAGTTCCGGAGAGTGGAGATTATGAAATTAATTTTAATTTTTGTGAAAGCAATCTTGTAACTGGGGGTACTTATGGAATGAGATTATTAGGAGTAACAGATCTTAACGGACAATGGATGGGCAGAATAGTAGACAGGCAGTTTCCGACTTCTGAGACATCAAATCATTATTATACGAGTAGTACCAAAGCAATTGTCCGGAATTTGATTGCAGGGCAATCTTATATGCTAAAAGTTGCTTATCTTACCAGATTTGATCTTCGTAAGGTAGATTATAATACAAATGTTAATACATCAAGCCCTATTTATGGTAATCCTAATGCTACTTACATAGAGATCAGGAAAATACGATAATAAGGAGTTCCGAATATCATGAAATTATGCAGGTCAAAGAGAAATACGATTCTTACAACAAATGATGAACGTAGTTTTTATGCTGCAAAAAAAAATCCTTTGACCTGCTAAATTAAAATTTGTCGGGTAAACTATTACCAATTCAATTACTGACCCTACATGACAGGATAAGCTCTTAGGGACTCAGGATAAGGCTCCCGGATAAATGATTAAAAAAATGAGATATGAGAAATACAAGATCCAACAAGGATTCCATCATCAGTCTTTTAGAAATGACTAAGGAGGAAACGAAGAATATCCTGGGTTGCGGATTCAATTTTTTCCCGTCCCGGTACTGGTCCTATCCGCTGAAGGCAGCAAGATGGGAAAGCTCAAGGGTCCTGTACCTGTATTTTAAAGAGGGCCGGATTTATGAGACATTTATTTACAGATATTACCTGGGTAAGCTGATCAGAAAAAGAACGGATAACATTAAAAGTATCAGCATCGCTTCTATAGAAGATTCAATATAAAGAAAAACGATGAAAAAAAGTAAAAAAGAAACCATCTACGGAATTCCTGATTATAAGCGCATTTATGCTGATATCCTGGAGATGAAGCATCCTGAAAAAAAACAATATTGCCATGAGATTCTTGAAAAAAGACAGATTTCGGCTCTTGATGTGATTCAGATCAACAGGATTATATTTGGCAGGAACAGGGTCAAAAGAACCCACAGGTCCTATGACGAAAATTCCATTGCAAAGATATTGAGATACCAGTATGAAAATGATCTGACGAATGCTGAATTGTCAAGAGAACTGGGAATCAGCCGCAATACCATAGCCAAATGGAAGAAAATTTTTTAAAAGGTTACCGGTTTATGGCTTATACTCCATCATCAGGATAGAAGCTGTTTTCTGATAATACATAGCTCTAAAGCAATTAGCGGAAGTACCTGAAACCTCTGCTGATTCTCCTATCCATCCCCCCTTTTAGATAAACAGAACCGTTTTTACTACATGGCATTACGCTTTGTAGTATATACAGTTATATACTTACCTGAGATAGTACAGAAATGGATGGTGAAAAATTACTCACCTGAAGGGCGGGATAGCATGACCTGGAACGGAATGATAACGTGTTGATCTGTGATGATGTTCAACCTGGAAATCCCGAGTGCCCGGTGATGCTTATTTCCGGGAATCCTGTTTTATAAAGGTATTAGAATCCGGTTAGAAAAAATTATTTTATTAAAACATAGACCTGAATGTTATATTTTTGTACAATCTAATAACTATTTAAACATATATCTGCATGGTAGAGCTATTCAATAATATATATATTTCTCTTCCTATGATATCCTCGCTTACCTGCGGTATGCTCTTTAGCATCGCTTACGGACAGGAGCTGACCAGGGCTGAGCATAAGGCTAAGAAGATACTGATCATTTACTTTGCTTTTATGATTCTCAGTTGGTTTTATGCACAGCTCTATCCCGTATATGAAGATCAGTTGAAATACTTTATCCCAATGGGATGTTTCCTGTTGCAGGCAAGCCAGGTTTTTTTATACCATTTCATATGTATACTGACGCCAGTAAAAGGTGCAAATCTGCATCATATAAAATTTCAATATATTATCCCTCTGCTGCTACTGCTGGTATCAGGAATCTTTATGGGATCTTTTGTCGGAATTCAGCAGCTGTCAGATGATGTTATTTCAACATTTTTTATGCCCTATGTATATGCTTCTGCCTTTTTTTCTGTTTTGATTTATACAATAGCAGGGAGTATACGGATTTACCGGTATAAGAAGAAACTGATCAGAAATTATGGAGTAGAAAAAGGCAGGGTAACGCGCTGGATGGAACTCTGGATGTCATTGCGCGGACTATTTACCATTCTGTCTGTTTTTAACGGAGCCTGGAATATCAATATATTATGGGTCATGATACTTCTTATTCCGGTGCAGCATATAATCATTGTCTATAATATGCTGGCCAGAAACTATATGATACTGTCCTTTAACGAAAACCATACGGTCATGATCTCCGGAGGAGATATTATTTCAATGGCTTCCAGCAATGAAAGATATCAGGCCCATTTAGAGATAAGTACTTCGCCGATTCTCAGTAAGGAAGAACTGGAACAATATTATGAAAAAAGCAAACCTTATCTGAATGCAGCCTTTAAAATGAATGACCTGGTAGAACATTTCGAAACCAACAGAACCTATCTTTCGGGATTTATCAATAAAACATTTGGTGTAAATTTCTCACAATATAATAACCTCTGGCGTCTGAAAGAAGTAGAATACCTCCGGCAAAAGACAGAGAATGAAGATAAAAACCAGGAAGAACTTGCTCTGATGGCAGGATTCAGCAATCCCAGATCCTACTGGCGGGCTAAGAAATCTGCGGAAGAAAATTATAAAAAAGAAGACTATGGAAACTAAGGATTTATTTTTAACGATGTCTTTCTCTTTTGCTGTATTTTCTGCTTTTTTCTGCAGTGTGCTACTCCTGATGAGACTGACTCAAAGCAAGGATACATTTGTAAAAAGGGTTATTATACTTCTTATAGGAGGTTATGGGGTAGAGGTTGTCTATCTGATTACCGTTTTCTTTTTTATCTATAATAAAGAAGCCTTTGTTCAGACCAAGGCCGTTAATTTTTTAACGATGCTGTTACTTCCGGTCATGTTTTATCATCTGGTATTCAAACTGACCAGGCTCCGTACGTCCGAGAAATTCTCATTCTGGCATTATGGGATTCCCTTTATTCTGGCAGCAGTATATGGGATATGGTTTATGATGATCCCAGATCATATCCGGCAGAATACTGATGATAAAACTTTACATTGGTCGACGGGATATGAGGCATTTATTATTTTTGATTACGGACGTTTTTATATCAGGATGGTAATCAGCATTATTTATTTGTATCTGGCGATAAGGAGAATGTACCGGTACAAAAAGGAAATTGTACAGTATTCTTCCAATATTGAGGAAACGTCCCTGAGATGGCTTTACCAGATTTTTGGTGCGCTTTTTCTCATTATTCCGCTTCCTGTGCTGATCTATTTTATCAACATGAAAACTTATTTCAGCTTAGCAGGATTGCTGATCCCGGGGCTACTGATCCTCTTACTGAATGTAACGCTATGTTATCATATCTTCAGGCAGAACTTTATGCTGCTCACGGAAGATATTATAGCAGATAAACTTTCTGAGCAGGAAAAAAAGGTGCGGGAGCCCCTGAGCCATGAGGCTGTTAACCATTATATGACTGAAAATAAACCTTTCCTGAATCCGCATCTTAAAATTACGGAGCTGACAACGGTTTTCGGGACCAACCGTACTTATCTGTCTGCTTTTATCAATACGACCTACGGGCTCAATTTCAGCATGTATATCAACCGGTTCAGGCTGGAAGAGTTTGAACGGTTAAAAAATCTGCCCGAATATGAAAATGCCGAGGAGGAAGAATTGGTATACCTCTCCGGTTTCCGAAGCTATCAGAGTCTTAAAAGGAGTGAGAAAATATTAAGATCACTTAAAAAGACAGCATAATCAGGAGACTATAAACAAAATTGTATAGACTGTTTCAAAATGGAAAAGTCTATTTTTTCTTTATAAATCATCTGATTTTTTATCATCTTTAAATCCATTAAGTAATGGCTTGTTTTTTTTTAATAATCTGTTAATCAGTATTTTGTAAAATGATAAATAAAGATTGCTGATTTGTCAGTAGAGATTTTTACCTTTTTTTCAGCATAAGGAAGCTTACCTTTTTACTTTTGTCATCCCAAACAAGGGTACCGATCCGGATGAATATTATGAATTCTGAAAAGTCATTCGCCACTAACAAATACTTATAATTTTTTTCTTCTTTATCTCAGGTTGGAATTTGTACAAAACTTTGAAAGATAATAGTCCCATGAATTGTTATTCTGAATAACTGTTGAATTAGGATAAGTTTTCACGATCGGTAGTAAAAATAATATATAATTAAAGCAAAAAATAAGATGAAACAAATGATGATAACATGCATACTGTATGTTTTGATACCAATAAATATGTTTAGCCAGATAGGAATAAATACGACCCAGGCCCATGCATCGGCAGCGTTAGAAGTTGCAGGAAACGATAAGGGATTTTTACCCCCGAGAATAGCGCTGAAGGGTACTAATGACAGTGTTACCATTGCCGGCCCGGCCGCCGGTCTTTTAATCTATAATAAATCCATAGCAGGCAACAGTACAAATGCTGTGGTACCCGGATATTACTATTGGAACGGAAGCAGCTGGACCCTGATCGGAGATACCCGGAATACCTGGGGAACTTCCGGAAACAACGGGACCGACCCTAATGTAAACTTTATTGGGACAACAGATAATCAGGATCTGATATTCAAAAGAGAAGGGATCATAGCCGGGAGATTAAGTGGGTTCAGGTATTACAATACCTCTTTCGGAGTAGGTTCATACAAAGGAAATACAGGTCTTCAGGGACGATGGAATACAGCGATAGGATATGAAAGCCTCAAAGGAGAGAATGGAAATATGATTGCCCATGACAATACGGCTGTCGGAAGCCATTCCTTAACTTCAAATTATGATGGGGAAGCTAATACCGCCATTGGATATGAAGCCATGAAATATAATAAAAGTGGGAAATGGAATATAGGAATAGGGTACAGAGGTCTGATAGGAAATAAAACAGGCAGCCATAATATTGCTATTGGTAAAGATGCTTTAGGCAATAACTCAGACGGAATGGAAAATACAGCTGTAGGGTTCCTTTCTCTGACCAATCACGGTATAGGAAAGCAGAATGTTGCATTGGGTGCCTACTCGGGAGGACAACTGTCATTTGGAAATGATAATATCATCATTGGAACTTATTCTGCCAGGAATCAGACTTCTGGATCCAATAACATTGTGATCGGTTCCAATACCGAATTAAAAAGCACCACCGGAGATAATCAGCTCAATATAGGAAACAGTATTTATGGGAATAATGTAAATGCCGGAGCAGGAACCTTTGCCAGTATAGGAATCAATACCAACACACCTGGCAATAGTCTGGAAGTGAAAAGTGAGCAACCCAATACTTCAGGTTTGCGGCTTACCAATTTTAAAGGGATCAGCAGACTGGGAACCAATAACGAAGGGGACCTTGTAGAAATACAGTCTTCTGTAAGAAAAGTGAATACCGGTTATACCATTACCGGATCCGATGAAATTATTTTAGCAGATGCCGCATCTTCGGGTTTAAATCTTACGCTGCCTGCTGCTTCTCAAAAAGGGAGAAAAATTACGGTAAAGAAAACGGAAGCTTCCGGTAACCCGGTTTTGATCCAGTCTTCCAGTCCGATTGACGGGCAGTCTGATATTTCAATTAGCCAGCCTTATTCCGGTATTGTATTGCTGGATGATGGAAATGCTTACTGGGTGGTCGGAAAATTTTAAGGAAAAATAAAAAACACAAACATTATATCTAGTAACCGGTGCATTTCTACAACAGGATAACCCGTTGATTACCTTAAAACCTCCAAAACTTACTTTGGAGGTTTTTTTATACAATAATAATTGCTTCACGGAATACTGTAAAAAACTATCTCTTTTATTCTACAAAATTTATGATAGTATAAATCAACTTTTAATTTGAGTCGTTATATTCATAGGTTCTTTAGAAGGATCTTCTCTGTTTACTATGATGAAGATATTTCTACAAATAATGCCAAACATTACTGGCTTTCGACATGCAATTGAAAATACAATATTGGATTTCTTGAATTTTTATTTGTGCACATAGAGCAATTGATTGTTCCCGATAGCCTTGTCAACAACTATTTGCGAATGAATTTTCGTGGTGTTAAATGAAGGAACTTTTAAATCTTCTTCATTAATGATTAAAGGGATTTCTGTACATCCCAAAATAATTCCTTCCACATCCTCTTCTTCTATCAGTTGATTAATTATTTTTATATATTCTTCTTTTGTTTCTTGCTTGAAAATACCTTTTCCGAGTTCATGGCCTAAGGTATAGTCTATATAATCTCTGATTTTTTTTGATTTGGGAACAACTACATCTATTCCCATATCCTGAAGCCTTTTTTTGTAGAAATCCAGCTCCATTGTGTATTTAGTTCCTAAAAGCCCAACTTTTCTTAGGTTTTGACTTATTATTTTTTCTCCTGTTGCATCAGCAATATGTATCAATTCAACCTGTGGAAAATTCTCTGTTAACTTGTCTACAATAATGTGTGCTGTATTGGCTCCCAGCATAATGATTTCAGCTCCGGCATTAATTAGATTTTGAACAATTTTTGAAAAATATTTTTCGAGTTCTTCCCAATCATATGCTATCAGTAGATTTTCAAAAACATCAAAATCTATGGAGTAAATTATAATTTCTGCAGAATGTAATCCGCCAAGTTTTTGATTTGTATACTCGTTGATGAGTTTATAATAATCAAGAGTAGAAGTCCAACTTATTCCCCCAACCAATCCTATTTTTTTCATTATTATTATTTATTTAATGTTATTCAAATCAAGTGCTCCTTAAGAGACTTGTGAAGCTTTTTCTTTCACTATTTGTTAGATGTCTTTTTTGTTAGTATTTACATTTATTTTACTTAATATTGCCTTGATCATTTTTAAGTACTGTCAACCCAAAACCGGAATAAGTACCTGTGTCAATATTCTACGAATTAAATATTCTTTCTCCAACAATAAAATAATCTATTTAATTTTTCCTTTTCACTTTTTAGTATAAAAGTCATGAAGTAGCACCTGCTACCTTCAAATATATAATCACAAAAATACATGGTCAAGATTGGGGATTTTATTCTGTTGCCTTTTTAATTCCAAATAGTAAAGATAGTTTTTTTTATTCAGGCCACATCTGTGCTAATAACAGATGTAGTATCTAAATCTGATAGCAACAACTCAATTAAAAAGAATTTAGATGTGGTATTTTTATACTTCAATATGCTGCTTTCTAGAATGGGATTTTATACAGTGATTGAGTTGATAAATGTTCATATTTACTTAAAAATAAATAACATTTTGTTTCTATCTTGTTTTTATAATGTAATACTTTCGATTACAAAAAAACTAATGCGGAGACTCTTCATGAATGTATGTGTAATATACGCAGGGTTTTAGTATATCAGCTCAGTAAGGAGTGTGGCAGAAAAACATCAAATATTCCACTCAGGATTTCCTGGGTCAGATTACCACAACAATTGATCAGTAGTACTGAAGTTCTATACAGTCCAAAAGCCAGCCGCTGGCAGACAGAAGCAAAACAACAGTTACGATTTTCACCTAATCAAACTGAATCAGCGGGGAAGAAGTCTGGGAAAAGTATTTCTCAGGACAAAACCATGATTATCTATTTCCAACCGTTACTACAGAGGATGGTGGAAGTTTAGTAGAAGATACTTCGTATTCAGGATAAGGTCAATCAGCAAAGGATTACTGTTGAATAATCTTATTCCAAATTTTAAAAACCAGAGTGGCATAAGGAATTTCAATTTTTGACTTATTGTTTTCTTTTTGCATAATTTGCTCTTGCGTTATTGAGTCCATCACTATGTTTTGCAATCCAAAACCACAAAGAGTAACCAGAACCAATAGACCACAGCCTGTTATCTCAAGGAGACGTAATGCCTGATAACTTGATCTCATATGGCATTAAATTATGGAAAAAGAAAACAATAAGTCAGACACAGTTGAAAAGACTGGATGATGAATTTCTTGGCAATTGGCTGAGCTTAACAAGGATTTTTTTTAAAATCTCATAAATCGATAATTAAAATTTGACTTATTTTGCAGGAAAAATATTATATATTGGACAAAACATTTCTGAAAGAAGAATTGATAAATCCAGAATGTAAAATAATACCCTTTAATTTTCACAATGAATATTTTAGTTATAGAAGATGATCGAAGAGTGGCAGAGCTCATTCAGAGAGGATTGGAAGAACATGATTTTTCTACTGAATTGGCTGTTGATGGACTTTCAGGAAAGACATTAGTTATAAATAAATCTTATGATCTAATTATCACAGATATTCTAATGCCGAAATTAAATGGTATTGATTTCTGCAAACAAATCAGACGGATAAAACCACACATCCCTATTATTATGCTTACAGCTTTAGGGACAACCGATGATAAAGTGGAAGGCTTTGATGCCGGTGCCGATGATTATCTGGTAAAACCCTTTGAAATGAGGGAATTAATTGTTCGTATCCGCGCATTATTAAAACGGGTTCCAAAAAATTCTGAAAAAGATTTTTTCTTGAAATATGCTGATCTTGAAATGGATCTTCAAACCAAAACAGTAAAGAGAGACACTAAAGAGATCAACCTTACTCCCAAAGAGTTTGATCTTTTGACTTATATGGTTCAAAATTCTGAAAAAGTATTGACAAGGACAGAGATTGCTGAAAAAGTATGGAATACTTATTTTGATACGGGAACCAATTTTATCGATGTGTACATTAATTATTTAAGAAAAAAAATTGACAAAGATTTTGAGCCTAAATTAATTCATACCAAGCCCGGAATGGGCTTTATACTGATTGAAAAATGAAAATAAGAACGCAGATTACCTTATTGTTCACACTTATTACAGTTTCAATTTTGTTGCTGTTTGCAGCTATTATTTATTTTTCAGCCAAAGAAAACAGAGAACAGGAGTTCTATACAGTCTTAAAAAAAGAAGCAGAAACGAAAGCCAATCTATTTTTCAAAGCTCAGGTAGATTCCAGGACCTTACAAAATATTTATAAAAATAATCGAATCACTATTAACGAGGTAGAAGTAGCGATTTATAATACATCTTTTCAATTATTATATCACGACGCTGTAAGCATTGATTTTGTAAAAGAAACAAAAGAAATGATTAATACAATTGAAAAAAAAGGAGAAACTCAGTTTTATCAGAAAGATTGGCAGGTAGTGGGACTTAGATATTCCTTTGAAGGGAAAAACTATATTGTAACTGCAGCCGCTTATGATGAATACGGATACAGCAAATTAAACAATCTCCTGAAAAACAGTTTACTGGTACTGTTTCTTTCTATATTATTTATATTCATGGCAGGCTGGATCTTCTCAAAAAAAGTATTCAAGCCTGTAAAAGAAATGACCGATAAAGTCAATAATATTTCAGCTACCAATCTTTACTCACGCTTAAATACGAAAAATAATAAAGACGAAATTTCAGAATTGGGAAACACATTTAATGGAATGCTAGACAGGCTTGAAAATTCTTTCGATGCACAAAAGAATTTTGTTTCCAATATTTCACATGAATTACGAACACCACTTTCTGCAATTATTTCAGAACTCGAACTAGCAATTGATAAAGAGCAGGATAATGAAGCCTATAAAAAAGCCATAAAAAGCTCATTAAATGATGCAAAAAAAATAGTCCGTTTATCCAACAGCCTGTTGGACCTTGCAAAAGCCAGCTATGATCCTTCTGAAATTGCTTTTAAAGTAATCCGTATTGATGAAGTTTTGTTGGACGCAAAACATCAGGTACAACAGGCAAATACAGATTACAAAATTGATTTACACTTTGAACATGATATTGATAATGAAAATCAAATTTCAATAAATGGAAATGAATATTTATTAAAAGTAGCCTTTGCCAATTTGTTTGAAAACGGGTGTAAATTTTCCAGAGATAAAGAATGTATAGCCTATATTTCATTTGATAATAATGAAGTGTTATTACAATTTAAAGATAAAGGAATTGGCATTTCTGCTAATGACCTGCACAACATTTTCACCCCTTTTTACCGTGGTGAAAACAAACAGTTTACTGATGGAAATGGTATCGGATTGTCACTTACAAAAAAAATAGTCCTGTTGCATAAAGGTAAAATTACAGTTGTTTCAAAACCGAATACAGGCACAACATTCAGTGTCGAACTCCCCAATCTGCTATAAATTCTAATGGAATTCTAATAAAATCCAGAAACATCTTTTTCTACTTTTGCCGCAGTAATTCATTAAAACGGAGCGATGCGAAAAAAGTATATTTATTTCCTCCTGTTAAACTTTTTATTTTCGGGTAGTATTTTTTCACAAACCCAAGTTACTTTACAAAAAGCATTACAGGCAGCCAGGGAAAATAACCCTGTTCTAAGAACCGAAAAATTCAATATCGGAATTGCGAAAAGCGATATCACGACTGCAAAACTAAGACCTAATCCTGTCTTGGGAGTAAATTATATCAGTACTATTAGAAAACAGGATTATGCTGAGAATACTGGTTTATTTAATTCAGCAAATACACAAACCAATCTGCAAATAGGAAAGACATTCCAAATAGCGGGCCAGCGCAAGAATGCAATTGACTTTGCCGAAAAAACGGCCGCTGCATCCGAAAAAAATTATAATGAAACTGAAAGAAACCTATATCTTGAAGTTGCCCATAAATGGATAGAAATATGGTCTGCACAAAAAAGGCTGGCTCTAATTCAAACTGCCAAAAGCAATATAGACAGCCTGGTAAACATCAATCAGTATCGTTATGCAAAACAGGTAATCACCCAAATTGATCTATACCGTACCGAATTATTAGGCAAACAGTATACACTTCAAACAAAAACAGCCCAACAGGAAATTATCAATAAACAAAAAGAACTGAAGTTTCTGCTGGGAACAGAAGAAGATGTAAATGCGGACATTTCTGATGATTTTTTATATCAAATACCATCGGATATAGATAGCTTGTTGCAGCAATCATTAAACAACAGAAGTGATATTTTATCGTCCAAATTAGCTATTGAAGCCGCTTCATCCAATATCAGACTGCAAAAATCTTTATCCATCCCAAGTCCCGAACTAGGCGTTGTTTATAATCCACAGAATACAATACCATATGTGGGAGCTTATGCTACTTTTGAACTTCCTTTTTTCTCGCGAAATCAGGGAGAAAGGCAAAAAGCAGTTCTTTTAAAACAACAAGCCGAGCAGCAACTAAATACAATTCATGGCCAGATAGAAACAGAAGTTGCCAATGCTTATGCAAATTATCAACTGCAAAAACAAACTCTCGAAAATTTCAAAAATATAAACATACAGGCACAAACTATTTTAAATAATGTGAAGTATGCTTACCTGCGGGGCGGAACTACGATGATAGATTTTCTGGAAGCACAAAGAAGCTGGCTCGAAACACAGCAACAATATTTTGAGGCTTTAGAACAATATAAACAAAGTAACATTCAATTGCTGTACGCAACAGGATTAATTAATCAATTGGCAAAATAATGAAAAAAAGCATTTATATAATTTCAGCAATGCTATTTCTAACTGCTTGTGGTAGTAAAGAAACTCAACAACCAGAAAAAAGCATAACACCCACTGTAAGTAACGGTGGACAAACGATTACTTTTCCGGATGCCAAAACCTTTACCTTCTTCAAAACAGAAAAAATAGCTTCGGGTAATATTAATGCAGATGTTGCAGCACCTGCACAAATTGTAGCCACAGTTGTTGAGAACAGGATCATCTTATTCAACGATCCTGAACTGAGTGCAAATTATACCGATTTAATGAACCGGAAAGCAAATATTGCGCAGAAGAAAGCCATTATTGCCCAAAAACAAGCTATTGTAGGACAAAAACAAGCGATCATCAGACAAAAACAGGTGGAAATAGAACGATTTCAGGATTTGTTTGCGCATGGTGCAAGTACAGGTAAAGAAGTTGCCGATGCAAGAGTGGATAAAATGGCCGCTGAAAGTGATAAGAATGCTGCCATTGCTGAAAAAGCAGCTGCTGAAACAGATCTGATAACCGAACAGAGCCTTATTCTGGAACAGCAGTCAAAATTAAAAATGGCAGGTTTTGACCCAGATGCCCTGCTTCGTGCAAGCAGAGGGAAAGCCTGGATTATTGCCGATATTCCTGAAAGCCAGGCAGGAAAGATTAAAGAAGGGGGCACTTGTAAAATAGTATTCAATGCCTTTCCGAATGAAAAGTTCACAGGACATATTGAAGATATGGCCGATGTTATAGACAATACGACCCGGATGATAAAACTGAGGATAAGTATAGATAATACAAATAATAAGCTGAAATCTGGGATGTTTGCTAACATTTCATTTGGGGTTAACGAAGGCGATTTTATCAGTATACCCAAAGGCTCTTTGGTCACGGTACAATCCAAAAATTATGTTTTTGTGAAAAAAGGTAATAATGTTTTTGAACGCAGAGAAGTACATGTTGGCAGTCAGGTGGGTGACAAAACTATTGTATATAGTGGTTTAAATAATGGAGATGAAGTAGCTGTGGAAGGTATAATGCAATTAAAGGGACTATCCTTTGGATATTAAAAAAAGAAATCATGTCAATTAAAGAAAAAATTTTAAATGGGGATTTTTCTGATCTTTTATATAGCCGAAATGAGAAAAATTATGTCCATCCATCAAATATTGCAAAAATATTTACTGAAATTCCCTTTGATTATGCTCTACAGGCATTTCAGGCTTTGTCTGCTTCAGACCAGGCTATTGTTTTCACTTATTTGGATAATTTCTTACAGAAAAATATTCTTAAAAGTATATCTCCTAAAGGGCAGGGACGTATTTTAAATGAGCTAAGTTCAGATGACAGGATCATATTCTTTTCATCTTTAAAAAGTTTAGAGCAGACCCATTTCATTAACCTGCTGAATGAAAAAAATAAAGATGACCTGCAAACAGCATTGGGGTATTCCACAAACAGTGTTGCCAGGATCATGAATACTGATGTGGCGACTATCCATCAAGAAATTACTATTGCAGATGCCATTGAACACCTGAAAAATAACCATAAGGATGATGAGACTGCCAATGTAATTTATGTGGTAGCCACTAATAATACATTAATAGATGACATTCCTGTCAGAAGATTAGTCCTGAATAATACAGATAAAAAAATAACCGATATTTTAGATGGCTTCTGTCCCAGTCTGACCATTACAGAAACTAAAGAAGATGCCGTTGAAAAATTCAAGCAATATGACAGAGTTGTTCTGCCTGTGGTAAATGCCGAAAATATATTACTGGGCGTGGTGACAATTGATGATATATTGGATGTTGAAGAGCAAGCCAATACAAGGGAAATTCAAAAGATAGGAGGTGTTGAAGAACTAGATTACCCTTATGTGGAAACTCCCTTTTTTGAGTTATTAAAGAAGCGGGCCAGCTGGCTGGTAATCCTATTCCTGGGAGAAATGCTTACGGCTACGGCAATGGGGTATTTTGATGGAGAAATTGAAAAGGCAGTTGTATTGGCCTTGTTTGTTCCACTCATCATATCAAGCGGTGGAAATAGCGGATCACAGGCTGCTACTCTTATTATTCGCGCTATGGCACTAAAAGAAATTGGACTGAAAGACTGGTGGTATGTGATGAGGAGGGAAATTTTATCCGGACTATCACTAGGTGTTATGCTGGGAACAATAGGATTGATCCGAATAGCAGTATGGCAAAACCTGCATTGGTACGATTACGGACAGCATTGGTTTTTATTGGCTGTAACCATTTTCTTTTCGCTGATTGGAATTGTCATGTGGGGAACTTTTAGCGGTTCTATGATACCCATTGTTTTAAAAAAATGCAAAATAGATCCGGCTACGTCATCCGCTCCATTTGTAGCTACTTTGGTTGATGTGACAGGCTTAGTGATCTATTTTACAATCGCCTCAATTATTCTGAAAGGAACAATACTTTAAACCTCAAAAATTATGATACAAGTACAAATATTTATAGACGCTGACGATTTAAAAGGAACACAATTAGTGTACGAGTTCATTTTGCAATTTTTAATTGTACAAAATATTAAAGGAGCAACCGTATTTCGAGGCAGATTAGGCTATGGTGAAAATCAGCGTCTTAACCGTCCGAACGATTTGTTTAGTTTTGACGAAACACCGATGATGATCACCTTTATTGATGAAGAAAAAAAGGTGAAAGCTGTATTAAGTGAACTTAGAAATCAGTATAAAGGAGGGTTTATTGTTACCCATCAGGTAGAAAAATGGTAAAAAAATGATCAAGAATTTACTCATATTCAGTTTAAGAAACCGTTGGGCGGTAATTGCTGCTAGCATTGTTACAATGGCTATCGGATTTTGGTGTTTTACACAGCTTAAAATAGAAGCCTATCCGGATATTGCAGACACCAATGTCATTGTCATTGCCCAATATGAAGGACGTGCAGCGGAAGAAGTAGAACAGCAGGTTACTATTCCTATCGAAAGAGCTCTGCAAAATACACCTAATGTCTTAGACCGCAGAAGCAGAACTATATTTGGACTGGCAGTTGTACAGCTTACTTTTAAAGATGGGACGGATGATTATTTTGCCCGCCAACAGGTTACTGAACGCCTTGCTGGCGCAGAACTACCTGAAGGCGTTGCACCGGAATTAGCCCCCCTTTCAACAGCAGTAGGCGAAATTTTCCGATACGTAGTGGAAGCCCCACCTACTTATAGCCAGGCACAATTGCGGGATCTACAGGATTGGGTTATAAAGCCTGCGCTATTACAGGTAGATGGAATTGCTGATGTAGCCACATTCGGCGGTCCTTTAAAACAATTTCACATCATTACTTCACCTGAAAAATTAAGAAAATATAGCCTTACTCTGCAAAATGTGATGGATGCTGTTAATGTAAATAACCAAAATACAGGCGGAAATATTATTGAAAGAGGCGGACAAGGTTTTGCTATTCGTGGTTTAGGTGCCATTAAAACTGAGCAGGATATCCAGAATATTGTATTAAAATCAGAAAGTGGTATTCCCGTCTTTGTACGTGATGTCGCTACTGTTGAAGTTACACCGCCACCGCCAAGCGGAGTTTTGGGCTATACGGTAACCAAAGAAAAAAAGGATGTAAACAGCGGTGTAGAAGGTATTGTACTGTTAAGAAGATATGAAAATCCAAGCGAAGTATTAAAGGCATTGAAAGAAAGGATGGCGTTACTTCAGGAAAACGATTTGCCTCAAGGTGTAACTTTACGCCCAATGTACGACAGGAGTTTCCTGATAGACCATTCCCTGGAAACTGTAGCTCATACTTTGTTTGAAGGAATTTCCATTGTTATTATCCTGCTGATTTTCTTTTTGGGAAGCATAAGAAGTGCATTGGTTGTTGCTTTAACTATTCCTTTCTCTTTACTTTTTGCATTTATATTGATGCGGCTTACAGGTATTCCAGCCAATTTACTTTCATTAGGTGCCATAGATTTTGGAATTATTGTAGACGGCGCCTGTGTGATGGCAGAACATCTGATTAGAAAATACCGAACCGCCACACCGGAAGAAAAACGGGAGGGTATTGTAAAAATTACCTTGCAGGCTGCACAGGAAGTCGGAAGGGAGATTTTCTTTTCGGTAACGATTATTATTTTAGCATATATGCCTATTCTCTTGATGACCAGAGTGGAAGGGAAATTGTTTTCGCCAATGGCTTTAACATTAGCTTTTGCAGTGATTGGTTCTATGCTGGCAGCACTTACGTTTATTCCTGTTCTCATTTCTTTCGCCTACCGAAAAAGCCTAGCAGATATAAATAAGCCAATTAAGGAGCATAAAAATTTCGTTTTGGATTTTCTTACAAAAATGTATGGGAAAACACTCGACTTATTCTTAAAATCATATAAGAAAACAACTCTTATTGGGTTTTCCGTTGTGCTTATATTAATTCTTTGTGGTATAAAATTAGGAACAGAGTTTTTACCTACTTTAGATGAAGGTTCTATTTTTTTACGGGGTAATTTCCCGGCAGGTATATCCATCCAGGAAAATGCAAAGTATGCCCCCAAAATAAGAAGTATTGTATCAAAATATCCTCAAATCTCTTATGTAATCACTCAGACAGGACGGAATGACGATGGTACAGATCCATTTCCAGCCAATAGAAATGAAATTCTTGTAGGTCTTAAAGATTATAAACTATGGAGTGATACTATATCCAAAAAGGATTTGGTTGAAAAAATAAAGACCGATTTACAACATCAATTGCCTTCTGTACAATTTTCATCAGGACAGCCTATTATAGATCAGGTAATGGAGATTGTAAATGGCAGTGCCGCTGATCTGGCAATCTCAGTAGTTGGGGATGATTTAAAATTGATGCGACAAAAAGCGGATAGTATTGCTGCGATTGCCAAAAAGATCCAAGGAGCAAAGGGGGTAAATATTGAACAGGAAGGTGCACAGGAACAATTAGCGATCAATGTAAACAGAGAAGCGGCAGCACGTTATGGGATCAATGTTGCCAATATTCAAAATATGATAGAAGCAGCTATTGGCGGAAAATCAATTTCAACACTTTACGATGGAGCCAAAAGATATAATATTGTGGTTCGCTTTTTACCTGAAAGCAGAAACTCTATTGATGCCATCAAAAACCTGTTAGTTTCTGCATCAAACGGAGCTTTAATTCCGATGGACCAGCTGGCGGATATTCACTTTGTAGAGGGACAAACTAATATTTACCGATACGGTAGCAAACGAATGATAACCGTTCGTACTAATATACAAGGACGTGACCAGGGAAGTTTTGTAAAAGAACTTCAATCCAAAGTTGAAAAAAGTGTTCAGGTACCCAAAGGGTATGATATAATTTATGGCGGTCAGTATGAAAATTTAGAACGTGCCGGAAAACAATTATTATTTACAATTCCACTTACACTATTGATGGTTTTCTTATTTCTATTTATGCTATACAGAAATTTGAGATATACTTTAATTACAATGAGTTGTATTTTATTTGCTTTGGGAGGCGGGATTGTAGCCTTGCTTTTAAGAGGGTATTATTTTAATGTCTCAGCTGGAGTTGGTTTTGTGAGCATTTTCGGAATATCCGTAATGGCGGGTGTATTGCTAGTCTCAGCTTTAAATAGAGGCACGCAGAATGCTGTAAACAGCCGGACAGTTGCTCAGGTTTCTAAAGAACAATTGCGGGCACTGCTTTCAATATTGGTAGTAGCTATCATAGGGCTTGTTCCTGCCGCTATTTCATCAGGTATTGGTTCTGATGTGCAGCGTCCACTGTCCACAGTAATCATTGGTGGTTTGACAAGTACTTTGGTTTTTGCACCGATTTTAATTCCACCACTGTATTTATGGTTGGGAAAGAGGGAATGATATGGAAATGTTGTGTCTATATCGTATTTTTTTTACCTCAGGGTATGTTTGTGATAATTTTATAATTTTTATTTTTTACAGGGTTTTTTGAACAGTCAGTTAATTTTGCAATTTAAATAATAGTTGGAGGTTTTTTCTTTTTAAATAATTAATGAAAGATGGATATTTAGCTAAAACTCCTCTGGTGATTCAGCCATAAGTATTCCTTCAGATATATTGTCATTTGATATGCTTCAGCAATTGAATTAGTTGCAGATAACGAAATGGAATTTTCTTTTCGCTGTATCTCTGAGTAAAATATAATTTCTTATCTTGTTTGTCAAATCAGATCTTCATAAATCTTGATCCTCTGTAGGTTAATAATAAATGCGGAGCTGTGGCAAACTCATGGCAACCATCGGATTAAAAGTAATAAATAGCTTATTTTCAGTTATTTCTATTATTAGGTTCGAATCCCTCTCTCCGCAATTTGGGAAACCAAATAAGCTAAAACGCTGTAAACATCAATGTTTACAGCGTTTTTTGTTTTGCGATATATCAGAATCAAATATATACGTAATAAAAGAGCAGATTAATGCAAATATTATCACTAAAAATTGCCTGTCTGCAACAACTTTATTAATATTGTGTTAATATGTCAAAAATTAAATTTTTGGAAGTTTTGGTTTTTCCTAAGGTATACAGAACGTTACTTCTTTTACTCCTTGTTTTTTTTTCTTGTAAAGAATCGCAGAAAACTTCAGACAAAATTAGTATCGGATTTTCACAGGGCTTGGGGAATCATCCTTGGAGGTTGGCAATGAACCATTCTATGGAGATACAGGCATCACTTCATTCCGAAGTAGAGCTTAATATACAGAAAGCAGAAAATTCTGTTAATAAACAGATTCAGGATATACAAAAAATGATTGATCGTAATGTGGATGTGATTATCATCTCACCAATTGATCCCGAATCCTTGGTTTCGTTAGTGGAAAAAGCAGCTGCCAAAAATATTCCGGTTATTTTGCTCGACAGGAAGATCAATTCAGAAAAGTATACGACCTATATCGGTGCTGACAACATGGAAATTGGTAAAGAAGCGGCAAATTATATTCTTTCAGATTCCAAGAATTATAAAAAAGTAATCGAAATTAAGGGGGATGATCATTCTTCTCCCACCATAGAAAGAAGTCTTGGCTTTCAGGAAATCGTCAAAAACAATCCCAACACAGATCTGATAAAAACATTCAGAGGCCTTCCAACAGGCGCTTTCAGAAAAACACTGGATTCCCTGGGAAACCAAAGCCTATATGTTTTTGCCTTTAACGATGAGCTTGCCACTAATGCGTGGCAGGTTGCACGGAATGCCGGTTTGGAAAATCAAATCAAATTTATCGGCGTTGACGGACTGAATACAAAAGACGGAGGAATACAGATGGTTCTGGACGGAAAACTGAACGCCACCTTACTTTATCCGACAGGCGGAGCAGAAGCGATCGAGACAGCAATTAAAATTCATAACGGTATTGCTGTACCGAAACGCATTAAACTCAGTACAACGATTATTGATCGGATGAATGCAGAAATTATGCGCAATCAGTTTGATAAAATTATTGAGCAGCAGGGAGTTATAGAAAATCAGGTACAGGCGATTAAAAAACAGATCGAGCTTTATTCTTCACAAAAAGAATTGTTCCGATGGTCTATAATATTGTTGATATTGATGTTTTGCCTGGTTGCCTATGCTATTTATCTAATTTATGCCATCAAGACAAAAAATAAGCAGCTTACGCTTACCAACGAGAGAATTACCATTCAGAGAAACCAGATTGAAACCATTGCCGATGAGCTGAAAGAGAGCAATGAAGCGAGGGTTAATTTTTTTACAGGATTATCTCACGAATTTAAAACACCTATTACACTTATCCTCAGTTCATTGGAGTCTTTGATGGATTCCGGCAAAACTAAAGGAACTAAACCATCCTATGAATTGGAGCTGATTAATAAAAATTCCAACAGATTGTTGCGGTTGGTCGATAACCTGCTGGATTTTAGAAAAATAGAAAACCAAACTTTTAACCTAAGAGTTTCCAGGACCAATATTTACGATTTTACGTATGCAATTTTCCGCGATTTTGAAAATGAAGCGAAGAAAAGAAATATCAAATTTGAAATTCATTCACAGAATAAAAATCTTGAGCTCTACATTGACAGAAATCTGATGGATAAAGTCTATTTCAACCTTTTGTCCAACGCTTTCAAATTTACACCGGATAATGGAAAGATTGAAATCACGATTCAGGAAAAAGGAAATCAGGCGGTCATCAGTTTCAAAGATAATGGAATAGGAATCCCTGAAAAAGAAATCAGCAACGTTTTTGAAGCTTATTTCAAAGGTTCCAACAACAGAAAAAACAGTTCAGGAATCGGGCTTCATCTTAGCAGACAGTTCATTGAGCTTCATCTTGGAAAGATAGAAGTGAGCTCTTTTCAGGGAACGGAGTTTACCATAAGCCTTTACAAGGGGAACAAGCATTTCAACGAAGACCAAATGGTAAAAGAGCATAGTCTTTCAGATGCTGAAAGTCTTGCAAAAGATGCTGTTTTTACGGGATTGGAAGATGAGACGATTACCCAAAATCAGGGATCTCAGGGCGAACGGTATTCGCTTCTTTTGGTGGAGGATAATTCGGATTTGTCCTTCTTTTTAAGCAAAAAGCTTCAGAATGAGTTTGAAGTTATGGTTTCTGACGGTACAGATGCAATTGATAAAGCTTTGAGTGAAATTCCGGATATTATCGTTTGTGACGTCAATCTTCCTGAAAAAAATGGCTTCGAAATCTGTGAAATTCTAAAAAACGACCTTCGTACATCGCATATTCCAGTCATTCTTCTTACTGCTTTGGATAATAAAGAATCTTACCTGCAAGGCTTGAAATCGGGCGTTGATCTTTATCTCACAAAACCTTTCAGTTACCCGATTCTGATACAGTCGCTGCGTGCGCTGCTTTACAACCGCGAAAAGCTACGCTATTACTATACTAATAATATCGGCAGAATTGTGGACAGCAAGTCGTTCGGAAGCATAGAGCAAACCTTTGTGAACAATCTGAACCAGCTCATCAAAACCAATATCGACAATCCCGATTTTTCCGTGGAAAATCTTGCAGACCTGCTCAATATTTCAAGAATTCAGCTTTACAGAAAAATAAAAGCGATGTTTGATGTGAATGTGAGCGATTATATTAACAATTTCCGTCTGGAACAGGCCAAATCAATGCTTCAAAATCCTGAACTGACGATTTCTGAGATTGCATACAAAACCGGTTTTTCTTCACCGAACTATTTCTCTACTGTTTTTAAAAATAAGTTTGGCGTATCGCCGAATGCTTTTAGAAAGTCTGCAAAGGAGTGATAAAGCATGTACGAAATCAAATGGTCACCTATTTGAATGTAACATTATAATAACAAACTCTGAAGCTATAATCTATATTTGATATCAATTTTTACATCTGATATTTTTACCATATTCAGCAGCAGCAAATCAAACTGCTGCTTTTTTATTACACGTTCTCAACAACGCGCCTTCATTCGGACAATAAACAGCTTTCCGCACGAATTATAATTCCTAAAGTTACTGGCCCCAAAAACCATACACCTTGACCTGTTTTTCGGTTAAAACTTTCATATCATAAATTGTTCTTAGATCTTAAAAACACAAAATACACGTAACATTTTTATAAAACAATGTTACATTTTTATAACCCGATGAAACTTTAATAAAATTATATTTTAATAAATTATTGATTTACAGTTAATTGAAATTAATTAATAAATAATTAACCTTGCCGAAATATTTAGTTACATAATTAGACCTTCGGATTGCCGTCCCAGGATATATTAGCCACAAACAAATAAATATTTTAACAGATGAATAAAATTCTTATGTGGTCTGTCACGGCAGCTTTGGCAGGATTTCTCTTCGGGTTTGATGTGGTTGTGATTTCCGGCGCAGACAAAAAACTGCAGACACTCTGGGGCAGCTCAGATGCATTTCACGGAGCAGTTGTGATGGGAATGGCATTATGGGGTACAGTGATAGGTGCTATTTTCGGCGGAATCCCGACCAATACATTCGGGCGGAAAAAAACACTCTTGATCATTGGTGTCTTATATGCGTTTTCTGCGATAGGAACGGCACTTTCCAATGATCCTTATCTGTTTGCATTTTTCAGGTTTATGGGTGGTTTGGGCGTTGGTGCTTCTACAATTGCTGCACCGGCTTATATTTCAGAGATTGCGCCTGCAAAAGACCGCGGCAGGATGGTGTCCCTGTATCAGTTCAATATTGTTCTGGGGATTTTAATTGCATTTTTATCAAATTATTTACTAAGCGGTATCGGCGACAACGATTGGAGATGGATGCTTGGCGTGCAGGCAATCCCCGCAGCGATCTATACATTATGTGTGCTTACCATTCCAGAAAGCCCGAGATGGCTGGTTTCCCAATCCAGAATAGAAGAAGCAAAAAAAGTGATGAAAATCCTGAGCCCGGACCAGGATTCTGAAACTTTGATCACGCAGATGGAAGATGACCAAGCAGAATCGCCAAAGGAAAATATCTTTATGAAAAAATACCGTTTTCCTTTGATGCTGGCTTTTCTTGTAGCCTTTTTCAATCAGATGTCAGGAATCAACGCATTCCTGTATTATGCACCAAGAATTTTTGGCGAAGCAGGTTTGGGTGAGAAAACGGCACTTCTCAGCAGTATCGGGATCGGTGTTGTGAATATGGTTTTCACTCTGGTTGGGGTAAACCTCATTGATAAAGTCGGGAGAAGAACACTGATGTATTTGGGTTCTGTAGGTTATATCATTTCTTTAGGGCTGGTTTCTATAGCGTTTTATTTCCATTGGTCGGGATTGGCGATTCCAATTTTCCTGTTCCTCTTCATTGCTTCCCACGCTATTGGTCAGGGGACGGTGATTTGGGTATTCATTTCTGAGATTTTCCCGAATCATCTCCGGGCATCGGGACAGGCTTTCGGAAGTTCCACACACTGGCTTCTGGCAGCGATCATTCCATCATTGATTCCTACATTATTTTCCACCATCGGAGCCGGGACCGTGTTTTTGGTCTTTACTGTTGCAATGGTATTCCAGTTATTTTTTGTGATGTTTATGATGCCGGAAACCAAAGGTATATCACTGGAAAAATTAAGCAAAACACTGACGAAATAGATTTAAAGAATCAATATAATCATCGGGAAGAACATCTCTATAAATTGAATAAAGTGTTTTTAAATAATTCAAAATCTCTTATTAAATAATCATAATGAAGAAAATCATATCAACTTTAATCCTCGCTTCTACGTTTTATTCCGTGCTCAATGCACAGTCGGATTCGAAAACGTCTGAAGAGCAACTCTACAGGCCCAACTATCACTTCACCCTTCAAAAAGGCTGGATGAATGATCCGAACGGACTGTTTTATCTCAATGGAACTTATCACTTGTTTTTCCAGTATACGCCGTTTCAAAGTGTGCCGGATTTTGGTAAGATGCATTGGGGACACGCCATCAGTAAAGATCTTATCAAATGGGAAGAACTGGCTCCTGCAATTGCCTATGATGAAAAGGGTGCAATATTCTCAGGAAGTGCTGTTGTGGATAAAGATAATACATCGGGATTTGGCGATGGAAAAAATGTTCCTGTGGTAGCAATTTTTACGTACCATGATATGAAGAAAGAGAAAGCCGGAGAAATTGATACGCAGTCTCAGGCAATCGCTTATTCTTTAGATAACGGAAAAACCTGGACCAAATACAGTAACAATCCTGTATTGAAAAATCCCGGGATAAAAGATTTTAGGGATCCCAAGGTTTTCTGGGATGCCAAAAGAAAACAATGGGTAATGGGATTGGCGGTACAGGACAGACAGCATTTTTATGCCTCAAAAAACCTGAAAGACTGGACTTTTCTTTCAGAATTTGGTAAAGATTTCGGCGGACACGGCGGCGTTTGGGAATGTCCGGATCTTTTCCCGATAAAAGTAGAAGGAACCAATGAAGAAAAATGGGTGCTTATCGTCAATATCAATCCGGGTGGTCCGAACGGAGGTTCTGCTGCACAGTATTTTGTAGGAGATTTTGACGGAAAAACTTTCAAAATGGACGATGTTTTTACAAAGCAGCTTGAAAAAGAAAAAGTGGTCTGGCTGGATTGGGGACGCGATAATTATGCGAGTGTCTCTTTTGATAATGTTCCGGATAACAAAAGAGTAATTATAGGCTGGATGTCAAACTGGGATTATTCACCGGATGTACCAACGGAAAAATGGAGGGGAAGTTCTACTATTCCCCGTGAAGTGGTTTTGAAAAGGTCAAAAGATGGTTACATTTTGAAAAATATTCCTGTTTCCCAGCTCAAAAATTACGATGGGAAGACCGTCAGAAAAGAAATCAGTCTTGTTTCTGATAAAAAACTTATCAGCAAAGGAGAAATAGATCTTTCCAAAGCAGTTATCGATGCTGATCTCAAAAAAATGACCAAAGGAGTTTACACTTTTACTTTGAAAAATTCACTGGGAGAACAGGTAATTTTCGGAATTGATAATAACAGGCAGGAACTTTTTATTGACCGCACCAAATCCGGTAAAACTGATTTTAAGGATAATTTTGCAAACCGGGTTTCAAAGGCGCCATTATCAAAAAGCTACCAAAACGCAACGTTCAAAATTGTACTGGATAAAACTTCCATCGAAATTTTCTTCAATAACGGCGAAAAAGTAATGACCGAAATCTTCTTCCCTAATGAAAACTTTTCGGAGCTGAGCTTATCCACAGATACCAAAGGAAGTACTCTGAACATCAATGCTCATCAGATTAATATCAAATAAAAAACTATATTATGAAGAAATATAAAACAGCCATCGCCTTTTGCCTTCTTCCTTTTTCGTATGTATTTGCGCAGGAAGTAATTAAAGGTAAGGTAGTTTCCTCAAATCAGAAACCGTTGAGCGGGGTTATCGTAACCGTTTCGGAAACAGGAGCCAATACCACAACAGACAGTAGCGGTGCATTCCAGATTAATGACCTGCAAAAAGGAAATACTTTAATTTTCACTTATCCGGATTATTCCACCCGTGAAGTGGTCGTGGATGAAAAGACAATTCTTAACATCGTTTTAGCTGCAGAGAAAATAAAAAGTATAGATGAGGTCATCGTAACCGGATATACTAAGCAAAAAAAAGCGGACATTACCGGTGCGGTTTCCGTAGTGGATATGAAAGACCTGAACAAGCAAACCGAACCGAATCCGATCAAATCTTTGCAGGGAAGAGTAGCAGGTGTTAATATCACAGCCGACGGATCGCCTTCCGGCAGTAACACAAAAGTGCTGATTCGTGGTGTAGGAACGTTAAATAATACAGATCCGCTTTATGTGATCGATGGCGTTCCCACAAAAGCTGGAATGAACGAACTTAATCCAGGTGACATCGAATCGATGCAGGTTCTGAAAGATGCATCTTCTGCAAGTATCTACGGTTCCAGGGCTGCCAATGGTGTTATCATTATCACTACCAAAAAAGGAAAAAAAGGGAAGATGAGAATCGACCTTAATTACTATACGGCGTATTCACAATATACCAAAAAAACAGAGGTTCTGAACGCAAAACAATTCGGACAGGTACTTTGGCAGGCGAACATCAATGACGGACTTAATCCGAATAGCAATAATCTTAGCTACAGTTTTGACTGGGGTGTTCAAAATGGCATTCCAACCTTATACAACAGCAACGTTCCGGAATATCTGGATGCTGCAAAAACCATAAAGTCAGCCGATACCAACTGGTATGATGAAGTTTCGCAGGCGGGTATTGCCAATTCTTTGGATGTTTCTGCTTCGAGCGCTTCGGACAAAGGTTCTTACTTTTTCTCTCTAGGGTATTATAACAATGATGGAATCGTGAAACTCACCAATTTTAAAAGATTGTCAGCCCGTATCAATACCTCCTATAACTTTTTCGACGGAAAGCTGAAAATCGGGGAAAATTTCACGTTCAATAAAACCAATGAGCTGATGGATCCGGGCGTTTTGGACCCTGCATTACGTGCTTTGCCTATCATTCCGGTTCATACTGTAGACGGAATCGGGTGGGGCGGACCAGTTGGCGGAATGAATGACAGACAGAACCCTGTCCGGCTTTTGGAATACAATAAGGACAATGGCTATCAGTACCAAAGATTCTTCGGAAATGTCTATGCCGAATTGCAGCCTGTGAAAAATCTGACCTTAAAGTCCAGCTTCGGAATCGATCTTTCCAATTATTACAAAAGAATGCTGCAAAGAAGCTATGTTTCGGGCTACCTGCAAAATAAAACCAATGCAGTGAACATCGACCAGTCAGACACAGAAAAATGGACTTGGTCTAACACGGCACAATATACCGCAAAAGCAGGAAAACACCATTTTGATGTTTTGGGCGGAATGGAAATGTATCGGGATACGTATAAAAATACCTGGCTGAGAAAAGAAGGATTCCTGATAGAAACACCAGATTATATGTATCCCGATGCGGGAACAGGAGATGCTTTCAACGGCGGAAGCTCCACCCACTACAGCCTGTTGTCCTACTTCGGAAAATTCTCTTATGATTATGACAACCGATACCTTTTCTCTGCAACAATGCGCTATGACGGCTCTTCAAGATTCGGTAAAAATAACCGTTTTGGAACCTTCCCTGCATTCTCGGCAGGATGGAGGATCAATAAAGAACATTTTGCAGAAAATCTGATCCCGTTTTTTTCAGATTTGCGATTAAGGGCAGGTTGGGGGCAGACCGGAAACCAGGAGATCAGCAATTCGGCGGTTTATTCGCTGTATATAGCAAACTATGCAGGAGGAAATCCAACTTGGGCAACATCTTACGGAACGGCTTACGATATTTCCGGTGTCGGTAGCGGATTGCTGCCATCAGGTTTTATTGCAACTCAGACAAAAAATGACGACCTGAGATGGGAAACCACCACACAGACCAATCTTGGTCTGGATTTCGGATTCTTTAATCAGAAACTGACGGGTAGTGTTGATGTTTATAAAAAAGCAACAAAAGATATCCTGGTATTACCACCTTATCTGGGTGTGATCGGAGAAGGAGGAGATCGATGGATCAATGGTGCATCTATGGAGAATAAAGGGATTGAAGTTGTATTGTCCTATCAGAATGAAACCGCAGGAGGCTTCCGCTACGAAGTTTCAGGGAACATCTCGATGAACCGTAACAAAATTACCGAACTTCCGCAATCCGTTATTAACAATTACGGTGGAAACGGAACAACAGATAATATCCTGGGACGCCCCATTAACTCAATGTACGGTTATGTTGCCGATGGACTTTTCAGGACTCAGGCAGAGGTGGATAATTCTGCAATTCAATCCGGTAAAGGCTTGGGAAGGATTCGATATGCGGATCTAAATGGTGACGGAATGATTGATGACAAAGACAGAACGTGGATTGGTAATCCGAATCCGGGATTTATGTATGGCATCAACCTCAACTTTTCATATAAAAACTTTGATCTTTCAACATTCTGGCAAGGCATAGGCGACGTGGATGTCATTAATTCAAAAAAATACCAGACTGACTTCTGGAGTGTGGATGATGTAGGTTCCAATAAAGGAACAAGGCTCCTGAATGCGTGGTCACCACAGAATCCCAATTCGGATATTCCTGCACTTACGACGGTTGACAGCAACGCAGAATCCCGATTCTCATCGTATTATGTGGAAAGTGGAAATTATCTGAAGTTGAGGGTTTTACAGTTGGGCTATACTTTCCCGAAATCTTTAATGGAGCATTATAACATTGTCAATTTCAGGATATATGCAAGTGTTCAGAATCTTTGGACGATAAAATCCAAGAGCTTTACAGGTATAGATCCTGAAACACCGGCATTCGGTTACCCGTTACCGCTGACGTTCAATTTTGGAGTTAATTTTTCCCTTTAATTTTTAAATAATAAAAAAATGAAAAAGAATATACTTTTAACAATAGCTTTTGCCTTTTTGCTTGGAACCACTTCCTGCAACGATTTTTTGGATAATGAGCCGAGAGGTGTCCTGTCGGAAGCTGATGTAGTAACGCCTCAGAATGTGGATGGTTTTGTGGTTGCAGCCTATGCATCCCTTGGAAATGATCATTATGATACCCCTTTCAGCCTTTGGCCTTATGGAAACGTCCGTTCTGATGATGCGTACAAAGGGGGGAGCGGAACCAATGATATCCAGACCTTTCACTTTTTTGAAATTTCAAATAACATCCGTTCGGATTTTGGTGAATTAGACAGATTATGGTATCTCAATTATGTAGGGATCTCCAGATGTAACAAAGCGATTGCCGCACTTAAGCAGCTTTCAGATTCAGAATATCCGAACAAGCAAAAGCGGATTGCCGAGATGAATTTCGTAAGAGGACATTATTACTTTTTACTGAAAACATTGTTTAAATATGTGCCTTATGTGGATGAAAATACACCGATTGAAGATTATCCGAAAATCTCGAACAGGGCAAAGACCGACCAGCAGTTATGGGAAGCTATTGCTTCTAATTTTGAATTCGCAGCTGCTAATCTGCCTACGACACAGTCGGAAGTGGGAAGGCCAAAGAAAAGCGCGGCCTATGCTTATCTTGCTAAAGTCAGGCTATATCAGGCGTATGAGCAGGATGATAACTATACGGTAACGCAGGTAAATCCGGTAACGCTTCAGAAATCTCTTGACGCGGCCAATCAGGTAATCGGAAATTACACACTGGAGTCGGATTTTGGGTATAATTTCCTTCCTGGAACACACGAGAACGGCCCGGAGGCAGTCTTTTCCATTCAATATTCAGATAATGACGGAACACTTTTCGGAAGACTTAATTTCGGAGATATGCTTTCTGTGCCACAAGGTTTGGGATGCTGCGATTTTCATAAGCCAAGCCAGAATTTGGTGAACGCATTCAAAACAACATCACAGGGACTACCGATGTTTGATACTTTTAACGATGCAGATCTGAATTACAACCAGCTGAACAGTTACAAAGTAGATCCTAGATTATATCACACCGTTGCCCTGCCGGGACTGCCTTGGAAATACGAAGAAAACAAAATCTTTCAGGAAAGCTGGAGCAGAAGTCCGGGAACTTATGGGTTTTATTCTTCATTAAAGGAAAATGTGCCTGTAGGATGTGGCTGTACCGTGAATGTAGACCCTTTTTACGGCAATTCAAAAAATAGAATCATCATACGATATTCCGATGTTTTGCTGATGAAAGCCGAAGCGCTGATAGAAATGGGACAATATAACGATGCTTTACCACTCATCAATCAGGTGAGACAGCGTGCTGCCAATAGTACGGTTCTTACAGGAAGTTATACCTCCAACAATCTTATCAGTAAATATGAGCCAGGAGTGAACTGCACTTGGAATCAGGATTTTGCAAGGAAAGCGTTGCGATGGGAAAGAAGAATGGAATTTGCCATGGAAGGAAGCCGTTTCTTTGACCTCGTGAGATGGGGTATTACAGAAGGAACGATGAACAGCTATTATTCTGTTGAGAAAACTAAAAGAACTTTCTATTCCCAGGCTGGATTTGACCACGGAATTGAGGAATACTGTCCGATTCCTTTGGCACAGATCAATTTCAGTCAGGGACTTTATAAGCAAAATAATGGATATTAAAACAATGCACAAATGGGAACTATATTTATAAAAATAAAGTTCACCAACAGAATTTAATAGTATTAATAGAAATTGAAGTATTTTTATTTCTTCAGAGACTATTCTATAATATCAATATCAAAAATCCCAATTAATGTTTATCAATAAGAAAATTAATGTAATAAGTTTTGGAGAAGTACTTTTCGACGTTTTCGGAGAAGAGAAAAAAATCGGGGGTGCTCCTCTCAATCTGGCTCTCAGAACAGCTTCGTATGGCTTTCCGGTAACTATGATCAGTGCCGTAGGAAATGATGAAGATGGCAAAGTAATTCTCAATTATACTCAAAAAAATGCTCTTGAAAATACCGCAATCATTGTTTCTTCGGAATATGAGACAGGAATTGTTCAGGTCTCCTTAAATGAACGTGGTTCAGCAACGTACGAGATTAAATTTCCTTCTGCGTGGGATTTTATTACTGTTGACGAAAAAATAATGGATACCGTAAAGAAGGCCGATGTTTTTTTCTATGGAAGCCTTGCCTGCAGAAATGATGTTTCCCAAAAAACACTTTTCTCCCTATTAGATTCCAATGATAAAATGTTTAAAGTTTTCGATGTGAATCTCAGAAAGCCCTTTTACAATATTCAACTTATCGAAAAGCTTATGAGCAGGGCAGACTTTATCAAATTTAATGATGAGGAAATACTGGAAATTGCTGCCGGAATGAAATTTGAATCCGAGGACCTGGAGTCAAACATCAAATTTATATCAGAAAAAACAAGCACACCAGCAATCTGTGTAACTTTAGGAAAACACGGATCTATACTGCTATGGAATAATCAATTATATAGACACGAAGGCTATCCCGTGAAAGTAGCAGATACAGTAGGTGCAGGAGATTCTTTCTTGGCCAGCCTGATTGCAAAATTGCTTTCAGATCAAAATCCTGATGAAGCTTTAAATTTTGCCAGCGCTGTCGGTGCTTTGGTCGCAAGTTATTCCGGTGCAAACCCTAAGATTGAAAATTCTGAAATAGAGATATTTCTGAAGCAGAACGCTTTTTGATTTATAATTAATCTCCAGTATTCCGATAGCCAAAGAAACTCCCTAAAAAAGGGAGCTTTCTTTTATAATATAGTCTGTTGAATCTAGGATAAATTTATTTGAACATTAAAAAATAAAATGGTGCTAATTGACTTCAATTGGAGCTCTTTAGCTGTTTGTGACTTTTTTTAGACTAAAATTGGTGGACGTGTACGTTTAAAAGTGCACAATGATTCTACTATTTATTATCAACAAAATTAAAAGTGGTTTTTCTCACGAGAATAATTAAAGTTAATATTTCGGATTTGTAATGACCTTTAAAACAAAATAAGTAGGACCTTTGAACAAAATTGATTTTACTGTATGCCTGTATCTTTGTAAAAATAAAATTCAGAGAAAATGGAATTGACAAATTACAAAGGAGCATTACAGAATACCATAGGCTCCGGCTTCAACGCAAAATCAACGACCAAAGATGTCATTAAAGGAATTAATCTTACAGGTAAAATTGCCATCGTAACCGGTGGAGATGGCGGACTTGGACTGGAGATCACCAAAACACTGGCCTTTGCAGGTGCTCAGGTGATTGTACCGGCAAGAGATACTGAGAAGGCAAAGGCTAACCTTGAGGGAATTTCCAATGTCGAAGTGGAACACATGAACCTGACGGAGCCGGCAACGATCATCGCTTTTGCCAAAAAGTTCAATGCTTCCGGAAGCCCACTCCATATGTTGATCAATAACGCAGGGGTGATGTGGACACCGTTTCAGCGCGATGAGCGTGGTTATGAGGGGCAGTTTGCGACCAATCACTTAGGCCACTTTCAACTGACTGCTAATTTGTGGGAAGCTCTGAAAAAAGCAGATGGAGCAAGAGTAGTGAATGTCTCCTCTTCGGCCCACCATACTTCGCCCATTCATTTTGACGATGTCAATTACAATGAAAGAGAATATGACAAGTTTAAAGCATACGGACAATCCAAGACAGCCAACGTACTCTTCACTGTAGAGCTTGACAAAAGAGCGCAGCCATTCGGGGTCCGTTCTTACGCAATTCATCCGGGTCTGATAATGGCGACAAACCTCTCCAGATTTTTGACCTTTGAGGATTTCGTAACAATTGGTGCAGTACATCCGGACGGAACTCCGAACGTTGAGGCCCAAGAGGCGATGAAAAAGATCGAAAAGACAATAGAGGAAGGTGCGGCAACCACGGTTTGGGCAGCAACAAATCCTAAACTTCAGAATATCGGCGGGGTTTATCTTCAGGATGTTGAAGTGGCAGATTATACCGCCAGTAATAAGGATGTAGAAAGTCCGGCGGGAGCGGGAGGTGTGGCCTCATTTGCGGTCGATCCGGAAGCTGCCCGGAAACTTTGGACCCTGAGTGAAGAACTGATAGGAACGAAGTTTGATGTTAAATAATTAATTGGCCAAGGCTCCCGATCGGAGCTTTGGTATTTTTTTAAAATTTGTAATAATGATAACAAAACAGACCAACGAGAACGCCAGCATCGTCTTTACGTGCAGTGGAACCTCGAAGCATAGTACGGAACTGACAGCTGAAGAGCATTCAGTGGTACGCGTCCTGTCAGGAGAGCTAAAGGTGATTCAGTCAGACAAAACCTATGTTTTCGGGGCAGGAGATACGTACCTTCTTCCCCGAAACCGTTTGGCACTCCTAGTAAAATCTGATAAAGACGGTGAGCCTTACAAGGCCATCGTTGTGAAACTTAGCCACAATATTCTAAGGTCATTTTACGAAGCTAATCCAAGTCTAGTCAATTCTGTATCCAAAACGGACCATATCGTAAGGCTGGGGAAAAGTCCTCTTTTTGACAGTTTCTTCGACTCAATGATTCCTTACTTCAACCTTGAATACCAGCTTCCACCGGAACTTTCACAATTAAAGATCAGGGAGGCTGTCACGATCCTGCGAACTGTTAATGGTGATGTAGATTCCATATTATCTGATTTTTCCGAGCCCCATAAGATCAATCTCGTGGAGTTTATGCAGAAGAACTTTATGTTCAACATGCCACTGGAAAAGTTCAGCTACCTTACGGGAAGAAGCCTGACAACCTTCAAACGGGATTTTAAAAAAGCTTTTAATACTACCCCGCAGAAATGGCTCACTCAAAAGCGGCTAGAGCTTGCCAGATTTCAGCTGACCGAGCAAAAAAGGAAACCGATTGACATTTACTTTGAAGTGGGTTTTGAAAATCTGTCTCATTTTTCCTACGCCTTTAAAAAGGAATTTGGCATCACTCCAAGAGAGTTGGCTTCCCACTGATGATATGTTGTTTTTAGCATCAGTTTCATATATCATCATATTTAAAACAGGATTTCATATTGCTGCACCTATTTATAAGAGGCAGTGCATTAATGTTGTTCCTGCAAAAAGGTTAGAAATAGATTTTATTTTAATGACCGTATAAATTACATCAAATTCTCCACAACAATTGCAGAAGCACCACCGCCACCATTGCAAATACTGGCTACTCCATACTTTCCTTTTTCCTGATTCAGAACATTGAGCAGTGTGACAATAATTCTTGCTCCGGACGCCCCGATCGGATGTCCCAATGCAACAGCACCTCCGTATACATTTACTTTGTCTAAATCATAACCTAAAATCATCTGATTGGACAAAATCACGGATGCATACGCTTCGTTAATTTCAAAATAGTCTATTTCGGATAGAGATAGAGAAGCCTTCTTCAAAGCTTTTTCAATGGCAAGTGATGGTGATGTGGTAAACCATTCCGGCGCCTGTGCAGCATCTGCGAAGGATATTATTTTTGCCATTGGCTGAAGATCATATTTTTTCACCGCTTCCTCAGAAGCCAGAATCAAAGCTGCTGCACCGTCGTTAAGATTGCTCGAATTGGCTGCCGTCAAAAAAACATCCTCTTCAAAAACCGGCTTAAGCTGTGAAACTTTTTCAGGAATCAGTTTATAGATATCTTCATCCAGTGTGAATTCAGAAAGTTCTTTTTTACTGCGTATCGGAACACTGATCATCTCATTTTTAAATTTACCTTCAGTGGTTGCCTGCTGAGCTTTTCTGTAAGAGTTTAATGCATATTCGTCAAGCTGCTGTCTTGTATGTCCGTATTTTTTCACGCCCAGCTCCGCCGCGCTTCCCATATGAAAATCATTATAGACATCCCACAGACCGTCTTTAGTCATTCCATCTGTCATTGGTATATCACCCAGTTTTGTTCCTTTTCTGATATAAGAATAGTGAGGTACATTGCTCATACTTTCCATTCCGCCGGTAACAACAATATGATCAGTTTCGGTCAGGATCTGTTGTGCACCTATGATTGTCGCTTTTAGGCCGGATGCACAAACCTTATTAATAGTAGTGGCATCGCTGGTTTCAGGAATATGAGCAAATATGGCTGTCTGTCTTGCAGGAGACTGTCCGACTCCGGCACTGAGAACATTACCCATGTAAACGCTGTCGATAATTTCAGGTGCTAAATTTATACTTAGATATGCATTTTTAATTGTAATGGCACCCAATTCCGTTGCACTGTATCCCGACAGGCTGCCCATTAAACTGCCGATAGGTGTTCTTTTTGCGGCTATGATATAAATGTCTTTCATTGATTATATATTAAATGTTAGATGAGGTAAATATATAAAAAAATATACCAATCGGTATATTTTTTTTAAAAAAGTGAACGCTGTTCAAAAAAAGTTTATATATTTGCATTATAAATTCTTGTATGAGTATCAAAGAAAGAAAACTGAAAGAGAAGGAAGCATTGAGATTGTTGATTCTAAATGGTGCTAAGAAGCTGTTTGTGGAAAAAGGTATCGAATACACTACGATAAGAAATATTGCGGACGAAATTAATTATAGCGTGGGTACTGTTTATGTGTATTTCAAGGATAAAAATGCTATTTTCCACGACTTGCATTCTATTGGTTTTCAAGAACTGGGAAAAGTTTTTAAAGACCTTTTCAAATTAGATGATCCTATGCAAAGGCTTAGAAGAATGGGGTCTGTCTACATGAAATTTGCCATGGAAAATTCTGAAATGTACGATTTAATGTTCAACTTGAAAGCTCCAATGGAATATCTCGAAGAACAGAAAAATAACCTTTGGCCAGAAGGAACTGAAACATTCGGCTACTTAAAAAACACGGTCGAGGAATGCATGAAGCAGGGATATTTTCACGGTCATAATTCTGAAGCATTGTCTTTTATGATCTGGAGTTTGGTACACGGTATGTGCTGTCTGGAAATTCGTCACAGAACGAAAGGAGTTAAATTCAGCAGTCCCGATACCATCCTGGCGGAAGGTTATAATGAGTACTTAAAAATATTAGAAAAACTGTAATTTTTTTTTTGTTGAAAATGAACAATATTCAAAATAAAAACAATGTGTTGGCTACAAGAAATTATTAGTTCTTGTGAGAAAATTTTCAACATACACATTTAAATATATAATAATTATGGACAGAAGATTTTTTATTAAAAACGGATCCATCGCATTTTTGGCGATTTCCGCGCCTTCTGTCTTTTTTAAAAGCATTGATATGGGACTCAATAATGAAAAATTGTACGACGTAATTATCGTAGGTGGCAGCTACGCAGGACTCTCTTCTGCCATGACACTCGGACGTTCTTTGAGAAATGTCTTAATTATTGACAGTGGAAATCCTTGTAATAAACAAACCCCTCATTCGCAAAATTTCTTAACGAGAGACGGCATGCCTCCGGGAGAAATTGCGAAAATAGCTAAAGAAGAGGTTTCTAAATATCCTACCATTGAATTTTACAGTGGATTCGCAGTTAATGGAAACAAAATATCGGAAGGCTTTTTAATCAAGACTTCAGATGGCAAATCATTTAAAAGTAAAAAACTGATTTTTGCTTCGGGAATTTTAGATACCATGCATGATATCAAAGGTTTCGAAGAATGCTGGGGTATATCCGTTATACACTGTCCTTACTGTCACGGATATGAGTTCAGAAACAAAAAAACAGCAATTTTAGCGGATGGTGATCGTTTAATACATTTTACATCATTAATTAAGAACCTGACCGATGATGTTACTTTAATCACGTCAGGTAAAACTGCCGGTGATATAAATGGTATTGCTACGCTTGAGAAAAATGACATAAAAATAATTGAGAAAAAAATTTCGGAAATAGAACACCATAATGGATATGTCAATAAAATCATTTTTTCTGATGGTACAGCAGAGAGTTTTGAAGCAATGTATGCACCGGTTCCATTCCGACAACATTGTAGCATTCCACAGGAACTAGGATGCGAGATGACAGATACCGGTCTGATTAAAATCGATGATTCTCAAAAGACCACTGTGGATAATATTTATGCTGTAGGTGACAACTGTAACCCGTTAAGAGCAGTTTCATTAGCCGTTTCTTCTGGAACGCTTGCGGGAGTTAAAGTTAATTCTGAGTTATCAGCTGAAATGTTTTTATAGATCAACCGATTAACTTTCATTAAACAATTTGATATGATAAATGTCTTTCGGGCTCTCTTCATTCTATTCTCTAATCAATTTCTTTCCTGACTTATTTCCTCCGGAAAGATTTAATTGCCGTCTTTAGATGGAAATCATAAAGTATAATCAAATCTTGCTTTGTTATAGGATCAAAATAATTTCTCCTGCAGATTTCATCGTGGATTTGTGGAGGTTGATGATTTTGATATTGTGGTTGTGTAGTAACTGTATGAATTGTGAGAAAACGTTTTAGATGATTTGAAATTATGAGAGAAGAAAATATAAAAAATCGGGATGCTCTTGAAGCCTAGATTCTAACAAAAATAAAGGAAAGCTAAAAGCTATTTTTTTTACTAAATATATGAACAATGTTCAAAATATAAACAATGTATTTACCAATGAAAAATTTATCATTAATGGTTCTGTTATGCCTCGGGTTTCTTGGGTCTGGTCAAAGCCATCTCGACCGATACATAGAAATCGGTCTCGAAAATAACGAAGTTATCAAACAGAAAAACTTTGACATCAATAAAAGCCTTTATGCCCTGAAGGAAGCACAGTCACTGTTTTCTCCGAATGTCGCTTTTGTCACCAATTACACCGTTGCAGACGGTGGGAGAACTATTGATATTCCGATCGGGGATATGCTGAATCCTGTGTACAGCACGTTAAATCAGATCACGAATTCCAACGCCTTTCCGCAATTGCAGAATCAGTCGGTGCTGATCAATCCAAATAATTTCTATGATGTCAAGCTTCACACGACGATGCCTCTTTTGAATTATGAAATCATCTACAATAAAAAGATCAAGGCTCAACAAATGACTTTACAAAAGATCGAATTGGAAATTTATCAGCGCGAATTGGTCAAAGAAATAAAAATTGCCTATTACAAATATCTGCAGTCGGTGGAAGGTATCAGAATTTATGAAAACGCATTGGCCATTGTCAAAGAAAATCAGAGAGTGAACAAATCGCTTTTTAATAATGACAAAATCAACAGAACGGCGGTTCTCAGAAGTGATAATGAAGTAACGAGAATCGAGGCGAATCTTGAAACGGCAAAAAACACAAGCAAAAACGCAGGATCCTATTTCAATTTTCTTTTAAATCAAAAGCTTGATTCAGAAATCGAAATCGATGAAAATATGGAATTGCCAACTGAATTGATTGCAGAAAATACCAGCAACAGAGAAGAATTGAAACAACTAGGACAGGCGAAAGAGATCAATGAAAATGTTTATCAATTGACAAAGTCCAACTGGTTTCCAAAATTAAGCGGATTTGCAGATCTGGGGTTGCAGGATTTTGATTTTAAAGTTGATAAATCGTCCCGCTACTATTTCGCCGGTCTGAGTCTGGAATGGAACATCTTTTCAGGCAACAAAAACAAATATAAGCTGAAACAGGTTGATGAGGACAGCAAAAAGATCAATTCCCAGATCGACAATGTAAAACAGCAGTTGCTGTTGCAGTTCGAGGTTTCCCAAAACAATTTGAAATCAGCATTGGAACAGTATGAATCGGACAAGAAGCAAAAGGAAACAGCCAAAAAATACAATGGTGATGTTACCAAACTGTACAAAGAAGGAATGGCGATCTACATCGAATTGCTGGATGCCCAAAATCAGGTGGTCAATACTCAGCTGAATGCCAATATTTCCCTCTATAATTCCTGGATTGCTTTTGCAGAGCTGGAGAGAGCTAATGCCACTTTCAATTTTAATAAATAAAATACTAACTATTATGAATAAAACGATCACAATATCATTGCTTTCCCTTTTCCTCATCATGTCCTGCAAAGAAGAGAGAAAAGAAGTCAAACCATTTGAAAATACCGAGGTTATTCCCGTGAAAACCGCATCGGTTGGTTCTTTGGCTCTTGCCGGAAACATCAGCGCATCAGGTTTGGTGACAACAGAAAATGAAACGACCTATTCCTTCAAGATCGGTGGAGTAGTGAGCGGAGTTTTTGTAGAGGAAGGTCAGTTTTTCAGAAAAGGTCAGCTCCTGGCGACCCTAGATGAAACTGAGATCCGCGCTGGACTGAATCAATCTGATCTGAATGTTCAAAAAAATGAACGGGATTACAGACGAGCCACCAATTTATACAAAGACAGTGTGTACACTTTGGAGCAGGTTCAGAACACCAAAACGGGTCTTGACATTGCCCGAAAACAGAAAGACGCGGTTGCTTTCAATGTAAAATATTCAAAAATTTACGCCACTGCCGACGGTTTTGTTGCGCAAAAGGTAGCGAACAAGGGCGAGATTGTTGGTCCTGGCTCTCCGGTTTTATTGATCAATGAAACTTCCCACAACAACAATTATTTATTGAAAGTTGGTTTGACAGATACCGAATGGGCGTCAACAAAGATCGGACAAAAAGCGGTTGTCACGCTGGATGGTTATCCTGATAAACAATTCGATGCCTTCGTGTTCAGGAAATCACAGTCGGCTGATATGGCTCTCGGATCTTTTCAGGTGGAGCTTAAGCTGACGATGAATGACAGCAAACCCGCCGTGGGAATGTTCGGAAAGGCGGAGATCAAAACCGATCATTCAGAAGATTTTATCGTGATCCCATACAATTCTCTTTTAGAAGCAGACGGAAACAAAGCCTTTGTCTATGTTGTTGAAAATAATAAGGTGAAGAAAAGACCGATCACGATTGCCAAATTTGAAAATAGCAAAGTTTTCATTCAGGATGGACTTCAGAAAAGCGATAAAATCGTGATTTCTAACAGTGCGTATCTGAACGAGCAGTCGACCATAAAAATCATTAAATAAGAACTGATGAAAATTACAAATTTTGCCGTAAAAAACTATCAGTTCACGCTGATCATATTCCTTTTGGTGGCTGTTGTCGGAATGTTGACGCTATTTACAATGCCAAGATCCGAAGATCCGTCTACGCATCCGCCACAATACTTGATAACGGTCATCTATCCAGGTACGAGCCCAAAAGATATGGAAGAACAGGTTGTAAAACCGATTGAAAATAAAATCTATGGATTAGAGAATATCGATAAAATTCTGACCACTGTTGAAGATGGTGTCGCTGCGTTTGAAGTTAAATTCAAATATGGCGTTGATGTGGACAACAAATATCAGGAAATCTCGACAGAGGTCAATGCGCTTAAAAACAGTGAATTGCCGAAAGATATTTATCAGATCAAAACAGAAAAAATATCATCCTCCGACGTAAAAATTCTACAGGTGGCATTGGTCTCTGAAAATGCATCTGAGAAAAAAATTCACGACGAAGCCGATAAGTTGAAGTCTAAATTGGAGAAAATTACCAATCTAAAGAATGTTATCTATTCTGGGATTCCGGAGCAGGAGATCAGAGTAGATTTAAAACTGGATAAACTTGCACAGTTAAGAATTCCTCTGAATGTTGTGATGGGAAGTTTACAGAGCGAGGCGGCTGATATTCCGGGGGGAAGCATTGATATGGACACTAAAGTTTTCAATGTAAAAACGAGTGGAAAGTTTAAAAATGAGGAAGATGTTGCCAACACTGTCATCTACAATGCCAATGGAAAAATTGTGTATATGAAAGATGTTGCAGAGGTGGGTTACAAATCTCAAACGGTCGATCATATCACGAGGATCAACGGTCACCGCTGCGTTTTGGTAAGTGCCGGGATGAAGGATAATGTGAATATTACCGATGTTCAGAAAGAATTTGAGCCGATTCTTGAACAATTTACAAAAGATCTTCCTGAAAATATCAAATTGGTTAAAAATTTCGATCAGGCGAATATGGTTTCGCAACGTCTGGGACACTTGGGCTTTGATTTTGGATTGGCTATCATATTAGTTATTATTACGTTATTGCCTTTGGGGACACGCGCTTCAGTAATTGTGATGATCTCGATTCCGTTGTCACTGGCGTTGGGTTTGATCGCCATGAACGCATTAGGATTTTCATTAAACCAGTTAAGTATCGTTGGGTTGGTGGTCGCTTTGGGATTGCTGGTCGATGACAGTATCGTGGTCGTTGAAAATATTGAAAGATGGCTTCGGGAAGGGCATTCCAAAAAAGATGCGGTTCTGAAAGGTACCAAACAGATTGGTTTAGCGGTTGTAGGCTGTACCGCGACATTAATCATTGCGTTTTTACCTTTGGCATTCCTTCCGGATGTTGCAGGAGAATTTATGAGAAGTCTTCCGATGGCGGTGATCACGAGTGTTTTGGCTTCGATGTTGGTGGCGCTTACCCTCGTTCCTTTCCTGGGGAGTAAATTCCTGAAAACCCACGACCATGAAGGCGGAAATATTTTTCTTCAATACCTTCAGAAATTTCTGACCAATAGCTACAAAGGCATTATGCCTAAAGCTCTGAAATATCCTAAAATTACGATCGGAATTTCATTGGCATTGAGTGTTTTGGCATTTGTGTTATTCAGTTTTACAGGATTTAAACTGTTCCCGACCTCTGAAAAGCCGATGTTTCTGATCAATATTAAAATGCCTCTTCAATCCAACATTTCCGAAAGTGACCGTGTGGCGAAGATCGTTGAGTCTGAACTGAAAAAGCACAAGGAAATTACCTATTATACTTCGAATGTAGGCAAGGGAAATCCGCAGATCTATTACAATGTGCATCCGCAGGACAGAAAACCGGATTTTGCCCAGATCTTTGTTCAATTGGATGACGAAGCAAAACCAGCTACAAAAACCGAACTGATCGAAACCCTTAGAGAGAAATTCAAGACAATGCCTTACGCCAAAATAGAGGTTAAAGATTTTGAGCAAGGCTCGCCAATAGAGGCAAATATAGTAGTCCGTCTTTTTGGGGAAGATCCTGCGGTGTTGAGAAAACTCTCTTCACAGGTGGAAAATATTTTAAGGAAACAGGAAGGCACGGTTTACATTAACAATGAGCTGAATACCTACAAAACGGATGTCAAAGTGAAAATCAACAAAGAAAAAGCAAGAACTTTGGGTGTGATGACGAGCGAAGTGGACAAAGTGATCCGTCTTGCCGTTGCCGGACTTCCTGTTGGAGATTATATCGATGACCGTGGAGATGCAAGAACTGTGACTTTAACCTTGCCACGGGGAAAATTCTCCAATCTGGATGCCATGAAGAATTTGTATGTCAACAACGTTCAGGGTGCGCCGATCGCATTAAATCAGATCGCGACAGTTACCTTTGAGACTTCGCCTACGGCAATCAATCATTTCAACAAATCCCGTTTTGCAAAAGTAACTGCAATGTCTGCAAAGGGGTATTATGCCAATGATCTGCTGGTAGACATCATTCCGCAGCTGGACAAGCTAAAGATGCCGGAAGGCTATTCCTACAAACTGGCAGGCGAAAAGGAGTCTGAAGGCGATGCGCTGGGCGGAAATTTTATCTCGGTCATTATTTTGAGCACATTTCTTTTCATTGCGGTCTTGTTGCTACAGTTCAAAACGTTTAAAGGAATCATTATCGTATTGTCAATTATTCCGTTGGGAATTTTAGGTGGTGTTATTTTACTGTTGATTAACGGAAGCCCGATGTCAATGGTTGCTATTATCGGTTTCATTGGACTTTCGGGAATTCAGGTTAAAAATTCTCTGTTATTGGTAGATTTCACGAATCAGCTCAGACTGGAAGGGAAATCGATTGATGAAGCCATTGCCATTGCCGGCGAGACACGTTTTCTTCCGGTAGTTTTAACTTCCATCACAGCGATCTGCGGATTGATCCCGTTAGCGTTGAATTCAAATCCGTTGATTGCACCATTGGCGATTGTACTTATCGGAGGCTTGATAAGCTCAACGATTCTGTCAAGAATTGTGACACCTGTGATGTATAAACTGATTCCTCCAAGTCTGGATATTGAAAAAGAAGAAGAACATTAAAAATTAACGAAATGAAAGAATATATATTGATCACCGGAGCGTCGTCCGGAATAGGCTACCATATGGCCATCCAGCTTGCCGAGAAAGATCAGAACCTGATTTTGGTTGCTAGAAATGAGGAAAAGCTGAAGAAGGTACAGACAGAATTAATGACCCTGTATAATGTTACTGTTCATTACATCGTCAAGGATTTGTCCGTTGCTGATAATGCCCTTGAACTTTACAATGAAATTCAGCAGAAAAATTTATTAGTTTCCGGATTGGTCAACAATGCCGGTGTCGGAACTTATGGAGAATTTATAGAAACTTCTTTGGAGGAGGAACTGAAAATGATCGATTTGAATATTTCCAGTCTTGTGGTGCTTAACAAACTTTTTGCGAAAGATATGGTAGCAAGAAAATCCGGCAGGATCATGAATATTGCTTCGCTGATGGCATTTTTACCGTTTCCATACTATTCTGTCTATTCTGCTACAAAAAGTTTTGTCTTGGCCTTCACAGAAACGCTTGCTGCCGAACTGGAAGGAACAGGTGTCGTGGTTACTGCACTTTGTCCCGGACCGATCGACACAGGATTTTATAACGAAGAAATGCTCAAAGCCAATATGATGAAAACCAATAAGCCGGTTCATCCCGAAGTGGTTGCAGAAGCAGGTGTGAAACTTCTATTATATGGAAAAGGCAAGAAGATCGTTGGTTCTATGAACTGGTTTTTGTCCAATATTCCCAGAGTTATGCCGGATTTTTTGATGATGAAAATTAAAAAAAATCTTGCTAAGCAGGCTTGATCAAAAATTTGCTTAAGGCACTTGCAGGGTATATCTTCAGCAGCGATCAGAAGAATATCGATCGTCTGATCCATTCTCTTTCATTTGGGGGAGGTCGTGCATCAGGAATCGAAAACTATTATGGTGAAAATATGGCTACCAGTCTCTGACTCATGCCAAATTGATTCTTTATTCTCCATCTATCACCACACTGTAGAAAAGATACAGGCTTTGGGGCAGTGGGGAATCTATTAAGATAAAGAGATTATACAATTAAAACAAAAGATATGAAAAACTTACTGATCACAGGAGCTAGACTAAGAGTTTTGTGGCCAATTTTTCTGAGTCTCTCTGATATGAATTCAAGTCTAAGGACATCTTTGTCTTAGGATTTAATCCTGGCGCCGCAAATTTCTTTTCACTGATAGAAATACGGAAAGGCTGAACAATAATATTTCGGATAAACACATTGAACGGTTTATCTTCTATATTTGAGTGACTTCACTTCGTGTAAAGCATTCATCAAGTCAAAATGGTTGACTTGATAGAATCGTCCTATTTGTTCCGCTTTGATGTTGTCTGCCTGCATAATTTTGGATTTCTGCAAGCGAAAATGTGTAATTGAAATAATTATTTATGCAATTTTACTCAATTGCGTAAAGTTTAATACCTGGTAAGAATGTTTTTACATAATTTTCCTTAGAACCTGTTTAAATTTGTATTAAAATATTATTCCTCGCTGATTTTGCAAACCTCGCTGATTTGATTTACGAATAATTATCCACTGAATCTGTAAAATCAGAAGAAAATAAAAAATACAGCATTAAGTTAATTATGCAAAATTATTAGCAATTAAATTTTAATATGACATTAGTAATCTTAATTTATATTATGGTTTTTTTGTATATTCGCAAGTCTTTAGATAGGAAATGATTCTAAATACACAAATTAATAGTCAAGTTTAACATCTCAAATTAAAAAGTAATGAAAAAAAAAATTATTACCTTATCTTCAGTCCTATGTTTTGGTTTGGTTTTTTCACAGATAGGTATTAATACTCCAAATCCTCAACAAATATTTCACGTAGACGGGGCAAAAGATAATCCATCAGGAGGGATACCCTCTTTAGCACAAACTGAAAATGATATGGTTATTGATGCTGCTGGAAATATAGGATTAGGAACTCTATCTCCTACATCGAAATTAGAAATAAACTCAGGAAATGCAGATGTATCAGGACTTAAATTCACAAATCTTACTTCTACATCTCCTGTATCAAGTGGGGCTACCTTAGGGGTAGATGATTCTGGGAATATAGTTACTGTTCAAGGCTCCTCATTTACACCCGCTTTTGGAAGAGAGTTATTGGTTGGTGCAAATATAAACATTACAGCTGGCACAACTAATTACAATGTATTCAGCTTTACTTTACCAACAAGTGGTACATACCTTATAACTTATAGTTTACGAGCACAGGTGATTAATACATCAGGGGAAACAGGTCAAGGGTTTGCAACAGGATTTCTCAGTACTGCTCCTTCTGCAGGAAATGCAGTACCTAATACCGAAATTTTACTTTATGCTGTTAGCGCCGCTCAGGACGGGGGAACGGGAACAGGAACTTTAGTAATAACGATTGCAAACCCTACTACATATTATGTGGGAGTTCGCAGTTCTCTTAGAGATACTCAAATAATTAATAATATAAATGGGAGGTCTTCTGTTAGTTATGTTAAAATAACTCCATAGTATTTTAAATTTTATTCAATTATTTTTCATTCATGGATGGTTTTAGTTTCTAAGACTAAGAGTTCGTTTAGGCACATTCGTAAAATATAGAGAAGTGAGGATTTCCTAAGCATAAAAAGATAAGGAGCCGAGCAATTTTAAAACAAAATTGCTCGGTTTATATTTTCTGGGTATTGATTTTTCAAAGTTGAGATATTTCTTCCTGGAGTGAGAGCGTAGTTTTCCCGATACTTGCTTTATCTGTATCATGATGAGTTTTACGTTGTAAATAATTCTATGCAGCCTGTCCCAGTGCTTTCTGCATCCTTCTTCCGACTTCCAGGAAATGCAGTAAACATTTAAAATACTAAGCTTCTCGCCGCACTTCAAAAGCACGTCATTTTTTATATTATGCTGATAATTAATTCACTGTGTTTATATATAGGCTTTACTCTAACATCAATAGCTTTATCAGGAAATATTTTTTCATTCCATATCTTTATGCCTGTACATATGGATTTTGGTACGTACCGTTGCATTATATACCTTAGGTGGTCTAAATTTTGTATTTATTCTGATACCTTTTTTTGCTAAGATCTTGAACAACTTATCACTAAAACAGAAAGTTATGAAGATTGATGAAAATTTGTTGCTCAGTCATGGAGCAGTTTATGAGGATTATCAGGCAAAAAATCACATTTTTTTTGCAGGTGATACTCCTAAATACTATATGCAAATTACCAAAGGAAGCGTAGAACTTTATGATTATCTTGATTATGGTAAAGAGGTAACTGTCGGTATACTATCAGCAGGAAACAGTCTCGTGGCGTCCTTGCTTTTTACCGATTATCCGTATCCAATGAATGCCATTGCAAAAACGGATTGTACTTTATTGAAATTGGATAAAATGAGTTTACTAACTTTAGTGAAGAGTGATTATAATATTGGATTACGTATGTTTGAAAGGCTGTCTTCCGATCTTTTCTACTATTATAGTATGCAAAGGATTATTGCAGAAAAACAACCCGTTTCAAAAATAAAAGGCCTGCTTGACTACTATAAAGAGTTGAACGGAATTAAGCTGGGCAACGTTTTTCAGGTCCCATTGACCAGACAGGAAATTGCAAATATGATAGGATTGAGGGTAGAAACTGTTGTACGAATAGTGAAGAAAATGGAGCAGAAGCACATGCTGGAGATCAAAGAGCGTAAAATATTTTACTAGGATTCTTATTTATAGTACAAAATTTTTCAGCCCTGAGTCAAAAGCGATGCTGGAACTCTTCACATTGTGTAGTTTTTATACTTTAAAACCTGATTATTAATGTCTTCGGGCGTTAATGAAGATAAATAGGTTAAAAGTGTTGGTAAATAGTTTTCAAAAGTTGGATAAAGCGTCCGGTTTTGTTCGTATTCGGTTATTTTGGCTTCCAATAATGGGATTAAAACGCATTTATATTCTCCGATGTGCAGACGCCTCAGACGGTCTGCTTCATTCGGATTTTTCATGGCAAGAGCAACGCGAATCTCACCGAGTCTTACCAAATGTTCAATTAAGCATACATACCAGCCTCTGATATTATTTTCTTCTACAAGAGCTGCAAGCTCTGGCGTATATAGAGCCGAGTTTGCCTGAAGTCGGTCTTTGTAGATATTTAATAATGGGTTGACAAAAGTGTGCCCGATTTCATGCCCGGTAATAAAAGAGGTAATTGCCGGGTTGTCAAACCCATAATGGCCATAAGCAGCTAAGTTCTGTTCCAAGGGAAGCATCCTGCTGGAGCTGATAACCATAGCTGGAATTTTACCTTTAGGTGACAGAATATTAGGGCCAAAACCTCTGTAATTACCTTCTCCCGGAGTAATGGGCATGCCCGGCGAAATATAAAGCATATAATTTGGAAATACCTGTCCGTACCATCTCTCCATATATTGATAGCCATCTGGCTTTATATCTTTTGCGGCTTCCTGAGTTGCTTTTTTATAAAAGATTCTATTAGCTTTCATAAAACCTGCAACGTCTGCATAGGAGTAAAAGCTCCTTAAGCTATCCGTCAGTTCTTTAAGCATAGGCTTTACTTCAGGATGTTCTTCCACCTGCGGATCAGTTTTAGCTTCTATATCTTTATATAGAGGTCCTTCCTCAGGAAAATCCTTTTGGTTGAGTAAGTGATCTAAAATTGGGCCGTTGTCATGAAGAAGATCCCTGATCTGTCTTAGTAATTCTGCAATACGGAGTATTACAGGTTCGTTTTTGTATTTCTTAAAATGCTGAAATCCAAAATAGACAACCGGCTGGTGAGAGTAATCTGTTGTGTTATTATCAAAAACATAATTTCCAATATGTTCTACAGCCAATTTTTCAGCAAAGAAATAGGTTTCAATATTTGTATTTACCCCAACCTGTACTTTTGGAGATAACCGCTGGGTGTATTGAGCTTTCCCAATTGTGGTAAGACATACTAAAAGAATTAAGGCTATTAAAAATTTTCCCATAAAAATCATTTACACAAAACTACTTTCCTTTCACTGAAATATCCTGTATAATATTGCTGTTTTTTATCATCCTCAATGTAATCCCAAAGAAACGTTTGAATGCAGTATTTAAATGGGCAGCATCGTAAAAGCCCATTAAATAGCAGACGGTTTGTATATCCTCTCCCTGAAGTAGCATCCTTTTTGAATTGTTAAGTCTTTTAATCATAATATAAGACATGGGAGAAATGCCTTTGGCCTTTTTAAACTCACGGGCAAAATGAAATTTGCTCATGAAAAACTTTTTAGAAAGGTCCTCAAGATTTATGGGGACATATGGGATAGTACCTGCAAGTTCATCAATGAAAGAAAAAGAAGGTATTGCCTGTTTTTCTTCCTCTTTTTCACTATAGGCGGTAAGTCTTTTTAAAGCCTTTTGAAAATCCTGCAATCTGTTTTCCCCGCCTAAGGACAAATAATTAAATCCGGTGTATAAAGCCCTGTCGTCTATAACCCGCTGGAGACGCTGTATATTTTTACCATTATTATAATACTTTAATACATCCGGATTTACATAGAAGGTTTTATAACTGTAGGGTGACGTATCGACTGAACTGTTTTTATGAACTTCATCTGCCTGGGTAATACTGACCAGGCCAGACGTAGCGTAATGATCTCCGTCAGGTGTTTGTAGGAGTTCTGTCCCTTTGCATATCAGGGATATGCAGAAATAATCATGAACATGAAACGGGAAGTATTCTGTCTCATCTTCAGAAGAAAACAATTCAATGTTATCTAGAAATTCAAACTTTAAATTTTGAAAAGATTTGCTCATAATTATTTTTGGCAGTGAATAAAGATAAGAGAATCCCGGTAATCCTGACGGCATTGTTTCTTAAATAAATTGATAGTAAGAATCTGGGATCTATAATTTTCACAAATTTATTGATAACTCAACCGCTTTACGGGTTTGAAATTATATCAAAAAAGTTCTTCATAGCGGAAGAGTAATTACTAATCTACGTGCAACGCTCAACAGTTTACTATTCAATTTTCCAGTTCAAAGCTTGATATAGTGTGAAAGGCATCTATTTCTTTATTTTTTTCTCCTTGAAATGTATCATAATTAACTACTAATAATTTCCCTTTATAGATAATAGTTTCACAAGGGTTATCCAGTTTTCCGTCAGAGCCGTCTGCATTGTCATTTTCCCAAAGCAGCGAAATTGTATTGGTATCTAAATTGAGTTGGTGTACGCTGTTATTCTCATAATTGGCAACAAAAATATTAAAATTATCTTTGAGGAAATTATGTATATTGAAAGCCTGAAGGATTACATAACCATCCATTTGGAAAATGGAAAATCACACCATATAAAAAAAAATATCTCGGTTTTTGAAAAATTATTGAGTTCTGAATTTATTCGAATTCATCGTTCCTTTATTATTCAGACAAAAAAACTGACTGCTTATACTAAAAACGAAATTGAAATAAATTCCATAGAAATTCCCATTGGAACCAGCTACAGGGAAAACTGGCTGAATCACTTAGAAACCATTATTCTAAAATAGTAGAACACTGAATCTCATTATTATTTAAAATTCGGTTCTTGCTATTTATATCATTTTCACGTGGCTAAAATCTGGTACGGCAGCTTGCTGTTGTATGTAATTATTAAAAGTTTTTAAGAAGAGATTCAATTAAAATACTAATTTAGCTTATAAACTTTTTCCATGACCCACAATGAACTGATCATCAATTACCTTAACGAAACCAGAAGACGCAGTGTTTTCTTATGGAAAGGACTGCCCGAGGACTTGTATGGCTGGAAACCGGATTCTGAAGCCATGACTGCTATTCAGATGATAAGACATGTTCTGCAGGCTGACTATGGCTGGAATATGATCATCAATAAAGAAGATATGAGCAATTATCAAACACCTTGGGAGGACCGGTCCTACAGCAATGTTGAGGATGAAATTGAATTTGCAGAACCTTATCGCCAAAATTTTTTACAAAGTGTCAGAAAATTCTCGGAAAAAGAGCTTTCCAATACCATCATTATCCACCCTGGAAACGGAGCTGAAAAACTTCTTGGCAATTATCTTCTGAGAATTGCATACCATGAATCTGTACATGCGGGACAGTTTTTATCTTATCTAAGAACAATGGGAGTGGAAAGGCCTTTTATCTGGGATTGAAGGCTTAATAGCTAGAATCCATAATGAACGTTTATTTAGTTTGATACAGGACAGTATAGTGCAGGATTGCCTATGGACCAAGTTTTAATAAAGATGGTGAAACTTAACTTTTCATGTCGTTAACAATATCGTAATCAACAGTAATTTTATTTAAGAAAAAAAAAGTTTACATTTCGGTAAAATTTTATATCTATCTATGGAAATTTCAGGTGTTTTTTTAGCTCTGATACTGGAAGCCATTCTCTCTTACTTTTTATTTAAAAAAGAAAATTCAAAGAAAAATATTTTCTTAATCCTTTATATTGTAACGGTTACTTTAGATATTCTCTGGGAATATTTTATTTTTAATTTGGGGAATAAAAGTACTTTTCTGATAGACCAATATCCTTCTAGTTTCAGACTTCTGAAAGGGCCGTTATTATTTTTAACGGGTAAATATTTACTGCAGCGTACCAACACTTGGAAGCAATACCTCCATTTCCTCCCGTTCTTTATTGTTTTCATTTTTAATATTATTGTTATTTTTATAAGTACAGAATCTCAGAGTTTTCATCAGTTTTATTTATGGATCTTTAAAATTTACCCGGTATATTGGTGTTGTTATTTAATAGCTGCTTTGGCTGAACAGATTAAAAACAGGAATCCGGAAAATAAATTTCAGAAATTGTTTATCAGATTTCTATTCTTTGTTCTTACTTTGGTGATCATATATGTCATATGTGCTTATGGGAAATTGGTGGAAAGGGAATTATTAAGAATTATATATGCATTTTCTTTTTTTATTCAGTTTGCTTTTTTAATACGGTTAAATCAAATAGACAGGCAGTCTTCAATAACTGCCAAAAAGAGTGATGAGCCTTTTGTAATTGAAACTCAGAATATTAAAATAAACTCTAAAAAAGATATAAAATATAAAACGTCTGTTTTGAGCAGGGACTATATTTCAAACACAAATAATCAATTGATTGAGCTCCTGAAAAATAAAAAAATATATATCAAGGAAGATCTGAGCATGGACGATATTTCAAATATGATTCACGTTTCAAAAAATCATTTATCACAATGCATTTCCGAAGGCCTTCAAACTAATTTTTATGATCTGATTAATAAATATAGAATCGAAGAATTTATTGAACAAATCAATCTGAATCCTAACCTGCAGATCAGTGAGCTTTACTATCAATGTGGATTTAGATCCAAGGCCACCTTTTACAAATATTTTAAACAGCAAACCGGTATAACTCCAAACGATTACAGAAAAAAAATTCTTGAAGAAAAAGAAGTATTACAACAAGCTTAATCCCAAACACAAATCTGTTAATAAATAATTAAGATACGGTAATGTACTGGTATTTAATTTGTTAAAGGTTCAATTGTCGGAAATAAGTTCATCTCAATACAGATGAACTTTTAAAAAAGAAAGTAGAAATAGTTTTGCAGCAAATCAACTGTACTGTAAAATGAAAAAACTAACCTCTACTTTAGCTGTTGCTCTTTTCTGTGCTTCCATTCATTCTTTTGCCCAGATTCAGGTAAGTGGGAAAGTGGAAGATTCACAAGGAAGGCTTCCACAGGCAAAAATTTTAACCAACGACAACAAGACCTTTGTTCTTACGGATAATCAGGGAAACTTTACAATTATAATTCCTGAAGGTTCTACATCTATTATTGTGACTTATGAAGGCTATTCTGATAAAAAGATTGACATAGATCTTTCAGCCAACCCAAAAACTGCAGATTTAGGAGTTATTGTATTGGAAAACAGAGAAAAAGTAAAAAGTATTGAAGGCGTAATCATCGCTTCAGCATACAAGCCTTCCCAAGCAAGGGCACTGAATATTAAAAAGAATTCAGAAACTATTTCAGATGTTTTAGCCTCCGATGCTATCGGGAAATTACCTGACAGAAATGCTGCAGAAGCGATTCAAAGATTACCCGCAGTAACGATTGAAAGGGATATGGGAGAAGGAAGATTTGCTGCTGTGAGAGGAACACCTATACAGTGGAGCTCTTCTACACTTAATGGGAATAGAATGCCGAGCGCAAGTGGTGATTATGCTAACAGGGGATTACAGATGGATATTTTCCCTTCAGAGCTTATTCAATATGTAAAATTATCCAAAACGCTTACTCCTGATATGGATGGAGATGCCATTGGTGGAACTATAGATTTCATTACGAAAACAGCCGTGAATAAAGAAACTTTTTCTGTAAATCTGGCGGGCGGATATGTGAATCAGTCGCAATCATCAAGTTACAATGCTTCAGTAGTCTATGGGAATAAGATTACAGATAAGCTGAAATTTATCACATCTGCCGTGATCTGGAACAGAGATACCGGAATTGATAATTTCCAGATGGTTTATGATTTCAACAATAAGAATAAAGGAAAATCTTTTGCGATCAATCAATTGCAGTTACGTGATTATATTGCACAGAGACGAACCTTAGGCTTCAATGGGGCTTTGGATTATCAAATCAATAAAAACAATAAGCTTTACTTTAAGGGTTTATATAGTCAGTATATTGACCGCCAGAATGTTAGAGAATCTTACTTTAATTTTAATACAAAAAATGTTCAGCTGCAGGCCAGACATGCGGATTATATCACTGATCTATATTCTTTTGACCTTGGAGGTGAGCACAAATTATCAGATAAATTAAAGATGGATTGGTCATTGGTAAACTCAAGATCCAGCTTTGAATTCAATTCCCCTAAAAATCTAAGTAAAGATGAAAGAGGTTATCCAATCGTACTGTTCAGACAGGATATGACGTATGGAAATCTTTCCGGTGATGGACTTAAATATTTAGCCATGGATTCACCGGATGGTATCGGAGATGCTTCGGATATTGTATTGCCGCATAATTTAAGTGCATTGGATCCTTCCCGGCTTTATTTGTATCAAACCATTATCAGCAGAAATAAAAACAGTGAAAGAGACTATAGGGCTCAGCTTAATTTTAATTATAAGCTCAATGACAAGATTAATCTAAAGGCAGGAGGAAAATTGATTAATAAAGATAAAAATTTTGCATCAAGCGTTTATGTATGGATGCCCTCAAAACTTTTAGGAATACCCGGATCTGCACCTCTTGTGTATCTTAATCAGCTGCAAACGGAAGATTTTCCCTATAATGGTGGGTTTCTTAATCCTTTGAATAATCCTTTCAACAGTGTTTTAATCAATCAGATTACAAATGGGCAGATTGATCAGGTCTATACCCCGGAATTTATGGCTGCCAATACAATATTAAATATACAGGGAGCCAGTACAGGGAGCAATCTTGCGTCTTCTTACTCTGGAAAAGAGAATGTATATTCGGCTTATGTAATGGGAAATTTCAGATTGACTGATAAATTTACAGTTATTGGAGGAATAAGAAACGAATATAATGTCACGAATTTTAAAGGGAATAGAGTAGTCCAGCAGGGAAATACAGCAAATGCAGAACCTGTTGAAAGAGAAAATAAGTACAATGCTTTTTTACCGATGGTCAATATGAAGTATAACCTGGATGAAAATACGATTTTAAGAGCTTCCTACACCCGGTCATTTGCAAGACCTGATTTCAGCGATCTGAATCCCGGTTTACAGATCAACGATGCCCTCCAAACCATCACAGAAGGGAATGCAGGATTGCAACCAACATATGCCAACAGTTTTGATGTGATGTTCGAAAAATACTTTTCAAATCTTGGGATCATCTCTGTAGGAAGTTTTTATAAAAGACTTAGCAATATTATTTATCAGGATCAGACAACAGAACAGAGAAATGGGCTTACCTATCTTAAAACTTCACCGAATAATCTGGAGCAGGGATGGCTGTTTGGGCTGGAAGCCAATTTCAGTAAACGTTTTACAGAACTTCCTGGCATACTGCAACATTTCGGGCTTGAAGGAAACTATACTTTTGTAGATTCAAAAACTGAAATCCCAGTATATCAGAATGGAAACGCTATAGATAAAATTGAGACTGCGCTGCCAAAACAGGCAAAACATATCTTCAATATAAGTGTTTTTTACGAAACAGATAAATTTATGATAAGGCTCGCCGGAAATTATAAAGGAAAATATCTTAATGCAATCCGTTCTATGGCCGGGCCGGAACACTACCAGTGGTTCGACAAAAATTTCACGCTTGATACTACGGCTTCTTATGCCCTTTCAAAAAGAATAAGACTCTTTATTGAGCTTAATAACCTTTTAAACGAACCCAACAGATTCTATCACGGAGAAGCGGCAAGGACAGAAAGCGTTTCTTATACAGGCTTCCGTGGACAAATGGGTGTTTCATTAAACTTTTAATCTAAATTTTTCAATATGAATAAAACAATACTATCCATGTTCGGATTGTTATCCGTTATGACTATGGCACAGAATAAAAAAGAATTCAGCGGCTATCCGGAAGGTTTAAAAATCAATCAGATTCAGGTGCTGGGAACACATAATAGCTATGCTAGACCTGTAGATCCCAAAGTTATTAAACTGGTCACAGGAATTATGGGTAAATTAAAAAATTCTTTTTTTGATAAGATGACTGCCGAAGAGAAAGCTAAATTTCAGGAATATCACCCCAACGGATTGGATTTTGCCGAAGCTTTAAATTATGATCATCCTGATTTTAATGAGCAGCTTAATGCCGGTTTAAGAAACCTGGAAATAGATGTCTATTACGATCCTACAGGGAACAGGTTCAATAAACCTGCGGCGTATGAAATTCTGAAAAACCAAGGAATAACAGATCTGGCACCTTATTCTGCCGAAGATCTGGATAAACCCGGTTTCAAAGTGATGCATATTGCAGATATTGACTTCAGAACGCACTATACAACTTTTAAAAAAGCGCTTCAGGCATTAAAAGATTGGTCTGATAAAAATCCTAATCATATTCCGGTCTTTATTCAGATTGAAGCTAAGGATTCCGGGATTCCTATTTTCCCCAATGCATCTGAAGTGCTGAAATTTGATGAAAAAGCATTCGATGATCTTGATAAGGAGGTACTTTCTGTCTTGGGAAGAAAAAAGATCATTACTCCTGATGATGTTAAAGGAAAGTATAAAACCTTAAACGAAGCGGTTCTTCATAATAACTGGCCAACAGTAAACAATTCGAAAGGAAAATTTGTATTTGTCCTCTTACCCTCCAGTGCAGGAATCAGTAATAATGAATCACCCTATCTGGCAGGCCATCCAAGTCTGAAAGGCAGGATGATGTTTATAGAATCTGCTCCCGGAAAAGATTATTCTGCTTTTGTACTGTATGATAATGCAATCGTAAGACAAAATGAAATCCAGAAACTGGTAAAAGAAGGATATCTTGTAAGAACCCGCTCGGATATAGAAACATATGAAGCAAAGGTAAATGACAGGACCAGGGAAAAAGCAGCTTTTAGCAGTGGTGCGCAAATAGTTTCCACTGACTTCTTCAAAAAGGGAAACACATATGGAACAGATTATTATGTAACTTTACCCGGTGGAGAAACAGCAAGATGTAATCCCATAAATTCTTCTAAAAATAATAAATAATCTATTAAAATACTAATCTATTAAGAAAGGGGAATGCCTAATTGTATTGATAATTAAAGATTCAGCTAAATTATGATATTACCTGTATATTGGCTTATTAATTGATATTGAATTTTATCCAATTTTTAGTTATTGATGAACAGATCGATCGTAATTTTTATTTTCTTTTTAAATTGTTTTTTCTTTTTAAATGCACAGGAAAGAAAAGATTCGCTTTATTATAAAATAGAAAATTTTTCGGATAAAAGAAAAGTTACCAAATTTATTCATCGTTTTATATTTCGGAGAGAAGCAGATTCAGCATCTGTTAAAACACGAACTGAGAAACTTTTACAAGAGACTCATAAGGGAAAATATATCAGAAATATTCGGATAGAAACAATTGACCCGTTTGGATACGGTTCGAAAGAGAAAAAAGAAAAGACCAAGTGGTATGATTGGTTCACAAATCATCTTCATGCCAATACGAGAAATTCTACCGTTAATAATTATTTACTTTTTCAGAAAGGGGAAGAATATAATGCCCAGAAACTCTATGAATCTGAACGTTTGTTAAGAACAATGCCTTTTATAAACAGGGTGAATATTAGTGTGTCCGACAGTGCTTCCGGCAAAGATTCTATTGATGTTGTGGTAAAAGTTCTCGATTCCTGGAGTCTAAAGCCCAGAATCAGTTATTCAGGAAGCAGAATTGGCTTGGGGGTTACTGAAGAAAATATACTGGGATTAGGACACGAATTGAACCTACTTTACAGAAATGATTCCAAAGAAAAGCAGGATTATCTTTTAGGAAGCTACACTGCATATAACCTTTTAGGTTCTTATATCAACGCTCAGGTTTTGGGGGAACGGGATTTTTTGAAAAATGAAAGGATTAATTTCAATGTCAGAAGAGATTTTTTTTCACCTCTGACGAAATGGGCGGGCGGTTTTACTTTCGAGTATTTCATGCGAAATGTTTCACTTCCGACAGAAACGGGCACCACCTTTCCGGAAGTTCAAATCAAAGTGTACAGCCAGGATTTATGGGGTGGTTATCAAATTCCCGTTTCACCTGATTCAAATGAAAAAATCAACAGTAATATTGCTGTGATAGGAAGATTTCAAAATTATCAATACAAAGACAGTCCCGGAATCAATCAGTATCAATATTTTAGTTCTTACAGCAGTTTTCTGATGTCTGTAGGGTTTATTCACAGAAATTTTTCAGTTCAGAAGAATATCTTTCAATATGATTTGCCGGAAGATATTGCTTATGGTAATTCAATGAATTTTACAGCTGGAGTTTTATCAAGAAGCAATGACGTGAAGCCTTATGTGGGAATTTCTGCATCGTATGGGAATTTTATAAAGATAGGTTATTTCAATTTGAAAGCTCAGTTTGGAAGATTTTTTAATGAAGACAGCCAGAACCGCGAATCTTTTCGTTTGGATGGAACTTATTTTACTAACCTTATGGATTGGAAATTTGCCAAAGCAAGACATTTTTTTTCTCCGACTTTAGCATTAGGAAATCCGCAGCACAATTATTCTTATAAAGACCGGATAAATCTTTCTTCTGCAGATGAATTTCCTGTTTACAATTCAGATTATATAGGAACTAAAAAATTGGTTTTGAGATATCAGCTTCAGCTTTTCATTAATAAAACCTGGAAGAATTTTCATTTCAGCCCTTATCTAACCGCAGCAGCTGGCTGGTTAGGAATGCCCGATGATAAACTACTGAAAACAAAAAGTAACACTAAGATAGGGATTGGTGTTTTGATAAATAACCCATATCTGGTCTTCAATAGAATTCAAATTTCTTTTACTTATTACCCCCGCGTTCCTTTCGATAATAATTCAGTTTTTGATTTTAACAGTAATCGGAATAATATTTTGCCGATGAGCGACCTTGCGACAGAGATTCCTCATTTTGTGAATTTTGGAAATTGATAACCCTAAGTTTTTAGTCCGCAATCAATTGTCGGAAGGAAAAAATCAGGCTCACACATTTCCACCTGCTCCTGTATAATATGAAGGCTCCGGATTATGCTCCCTATCATTCATTGGTATTGGAGCATGCGGATCTCAAGATTCATTACCCGGAATTCATAATTGATGTCCAGCCAGGGACATTTCCGTTAGCAGATGTCAGAGACGTATTACAGGAATGGTTGGCCTTTTTACAATCCTAGATTATTTTTAGGATCAGTTCCCTATATATTCACTGTTATTTAATGAACAGATTGAGTGTTTTTCTGGGTATAATAAGTTTTTGCAATATTTTTTTTAAAAATTGATTTATAAGCATATATGTGTGGTATGTAGGCATAAAATGATTAAAAAAATAAATGTTTTTCGAAATTTTGTAAGTATTTTTGGCAGTATTTAAATGTAAAATAAACCCTAAGTACTCATTCATCTTATGATCTTAATTGTTGATGATAACCAAAGCAATCTCTATTCATTAAAAAAACTGCTGGAATCTAAAGACTTTCAGGTAGATACAGCCAATTCAGGAGAAGAGGCATTGGGCAAAGCAATAAAAAATAATTATGCACTCATTATTCTGGATGTGCAGATGCCTGATATGGATGGATTTGAAGTGGCGGAAACATTAGCAGATTACAGTAAGACAAAGGAAGTTCCCATTATATTTTTATCCGCAGTTAATACCGAAAAGAAATTTATAACCCGCGGATATGCTTCGGGTGGAAAAGATTATGTTACAAAACCTGTAGATCCGGAAATTCTGTTGCTTAAAGTGAAAACCTTCTACAATCTCCAGGAGCAAAATCTTGCCATGAAAAAGACCCAGCAGAGTCTGGAACTGGAAGTTAAAGGAAGACGTGAATCACAGGTGACCATGAAGTCCCAGATTGATCATTTCCAGCTAATGCTCGAATCCCTTCCGCAGATTGCATTTACACTTAATGAAGACGGAAATATAGAATTTGTCAACTGCAAATGGTACCAATATTCAGATACGGATGTAGATTTTCCCGAAGTTCATCCCGATGATCTTAACATCAGAGAAGAATTTGAACGCTGCAGAAAAAAGAATAAAGCGCTTGAGCTGGAGGTCAGAATAAAAAAAGTGGATTCCGGAGACTACAGATACCATCTCTTGCGGATAACCCCTGTGAATGACGGAAAAGTAATTAAAAACTGGGTAGGGACCTTTACAGATATTGATGATCAGAAAAAAGTTGAAAAAGAAAAGGATGAATTCCTGAGTATCGCCAGCCATGAGCTGAAAACACCTTTAACCAGTATAAAAGCTTATGTTCAGCTTTTGGACCGTAAATTAAAACTAGATAAACAAAGCGCTGAAGCAGGCTTCATGAACAAGGTTCAGGATCAGATAGAAAAACTGAACACGCTGATCGCCGACCTTCTTGATATTTCGAAAATAGAAAATGGAAAGCTTAAAATCAACAAAAAACCAACCAGCCTTGAAAATATTATAAGCAATGCGGTTGAAACCATTATTCAGACCCATGACGAAAATAAAGTCAAGATAAAACGGGATGGTATAAGTCCAGATATCCTGATTCCTTTAGATGAAATACGCATAGAGCAGGTTCTCATTAACTTCCTTACCAACGCCATTAAATACTCTCCTCATAATAACCAGATTATAGTCACTACATTTGTAGACGAAGAAAAAAAGGAAGTAAAAGTAAGCGTCACCGATTTCGGAATAGGAATTCCGGACTTTAAGCAAGATGCCGTATTCCACAAATTTTACCGTGTAGAAGAATCTTCACTGCAGTTCCAGGGAATGGGCATCGGGTTGTTTATCTGTTCGGAAATTATCAAACAGCATCACGGTACCATAGGAGTATCCAGTAAAGTAGAAGAAGGTTCTACTTTCTATTTTACTTTACCTTTAAACTAATTCTCATGCCGAAAAAAATAATCAGAAATCTTCAGTTTGGGGTCGGATTATCTTTGCTGATCCTGATTGCAAGTTCAGTTGCATCTTATCTGAGTATTCAAAGACAGATGGACCATCGCGAAAGTCTTTCTCAGAGCAGAAGATCCATAACGGCCGTAAAAGACGTTCTTGTTGCCCTGCTGGATGCCGAAACAGGAAACAGAGGTTACCAGCTTACAGGGAAAGAAAGCTTTCTGGAGCCTTATAACCGAAGTTTAAGCGAATTTTCTAAGGCGATAGAGCGGGCAAAATCTTTAGATATTTCAGATCAGAAACAGCTGCAGCGCTTAAATGATCTGGAAAAAAATGTTAACAGCAATATTGATAATTTAAAGCATTTCGTTCAGAACAGGCGGAACGGTATTATAATGACCCAGCAGCAGATCCTGCTGAGCAAAAGTTACATGGACAAATGCCGCCAGATCGTCCGCGATTTTGTACAGTACGAAGAAAACCAGCTTGAAATTAAAAATAAAGATCTCAACCGGTCATCCAGTACAACCGTCATGTTTATTGTTGTTTCGGCGGTAGCAGCGGTAGTCGTTACTATATTCTTTTATGTAAAGCTAAGGGCAGATTTGATCCGAAGAGACAAATTAGAAAAAGAATTAAGAGCAAAAGATCTTGAAATAAGCAGACGTGTAAGCGCTGTTCAGCAGATTGCAAACAGAGTGGCCAATGGAGATTACAGTCAAAAAGTAGTAGATAATTCACAGGATGATCTTGGAGATCTGGTAGATTCCCTGAATCATATGACCGATTCCCTGAAGAAATCTTTTGATAAGATCAATAAAAGTGACTGGCGCCAGAAAGGCCTTGCTTTACTCAATGAATCTTTGGTAGGCAATAAATCCGTGAAGGAAGTCTCTGATATATCCTTAAACCAGCTTGTAGAATACGGTAAATGCATCAATGGTGCTTTATATCTCTTTGATGAAAGAATGCTTAGAATGAGTGCAGCTTTCGGTCTGGAAAGCACAATGAAAAAAACTTTCGAACCGGGAGAAGGAATGGTGGGTCAGGCTTTTGTCAGTGAACATATGCAGGTGTACAATAACCTTCATGAAGAAGATTTTGTTGTAAGTTTTGCCAGCAGCAGAATAAAAATCAATGGAATCCTGTTACTTCCCATTCATGCAGATGGCCACTGTATCGGTGTGCTTGAATTAGGCTCAACAACAGATTTTGATGAAGAAAGGATAAATTATTTTGCTGAATCTGGCCGCAATATCGGAATTGCTTTAAATGCAGCCAAAGGTCGTGAAAAAGAACAGCAGCTCCTGGAAGAAACCCAGGCTCAGTCAGAAGAATTACAGGTACAACATGCCGAACTGGAAAATCTGAATACCGAATTGGAAGCCCAGACCCAGAAGCTTCAGGCGTCTGAAGAAGAGCTGAAAGTACAGCAGGAAGAGCTGATGCAGGCTAATGCGGAACTGGAAGAGCGCTCAAGAATGCTCGAAGAAAAGAACCACCTGATCGCAGAAAGAAACAGTGAAATCCAGAAAAAAGTAGAAGAACTAGCCTTAAGTACCAAGTACAAATCCGAATTTTTAGCCAACATGTCCCACGAACTGAGGACTCCGCTAAATTCAATTCTTCTTCTCTCAAGGCTAATGGCTGAAAACCCTGATGAAAATCTGAATGAAGATCAGATAGAATCGGCAAAAGTTATTCAGAGTTCAGGAAGCAGCCTTCTGACTCTTATCGATGAGATTTTAGATTTGGCCAAAATAGAATCGGGTAAAATGTCGTTGGAATATCAGGATGTAGCCATAGCTGATGTGGTGAGAGATCTCAAAAACCTCTTTAATCCGGTTGTTCAGGAAAAGAAACTCAAATTTGATATTCAGATAGAGAGTGATGTTGAAAAAACAATTGAAACCGACAGGCTTAGAGTAGATCAGGTGCTACGGAACCTTTTATCGAATGCTTTAAAATTTACATCAGAAGGAAGCATTGATCTGAATATAGCAAAAGACCCTAAAAATAAAGACTTTATTCTTTTCACTGTAAAAGATACCGGAATAGGAATTCCGGAAGAAAAGCAGTCCATTATTTTTGAAGCATTCCAGCAGGCAGACGGTTCTACACGCCGTAGATTTGGAGGGACCGGATTGGGGCTGTCCATAAGCCGTGAAATTGCAAGACTGCTTGGAGGAGAACTAACCCTGAAGAGTAAAGTGAATGAAGGCAGTGAGTTCAGCCTTATAATTCCTGTAAAAGCCACATCTGAAGCGGTTCTGCCAGAAACAGACCTGCATTTGGTAGATATTATCCGCGAAGACGTTGAAGAAATTCAGAATATTTTGGAAGACACAGAGTTGCAGCAGACCTTACCTGTTGAAATATTGCCGATTCCGGAAGCTATAGACGATGATCGGGACGTAATAACTGCACAGGATAAGGTGATTTTAATTGTGGAAGATGATATCCATTTCGCAAAAGCGCTCCTCAAATACGCTCGGATGAACCAATATAAAGGAGTAGTGGTTGTAAGAGGTGATCATGCATTATCTGCAGCTGTTCAGTACCATCCACAGGCGATTTTACTCGATGTTCAGTTACCGGTGAAAGACGGCTGGCAGGTGATGGATGAGCTTAAGTCAAATGTGTCAACCAAACACATTCCCGTCCATATGATGTCCGTGCTGCAGCTTGAGAAAGAAAGTCTAATGAAGGGTGCTATTGATTTCATTAATAAGCCGATGGCTCTTGATAAAATGACTGATGTTTTCAGAAAAATTGAAGAAGCCCTTTTGAAATCTCCGCAAAAGGTTTTAATTGTAGAAAACAATGCTAAACATGCCAGTGCCCTTGCTTACTTCCTGAGTAATTTCAATATTTCCTTATCTGTAGAAAATAATGTTGAAGACAGTGTGAAAGCTTTGACGGCATCCCATGTGGACTGTGTTATTTTAGAAACTTCCAAAGGTAATGAATACCAGATTATTGAATCTATTAAAAGTCATGAAGGACTGGAGAACCTGCCCATCATCATTTTTACAGAACACAGTTTATCCAAATCCGAAGAACTTAAGATCAAGCAGTATGCAGATTCCATTGTTGTAAAAACTGCCCATTCTTATGAAAGGATTTTAGATGAAGTAGGTTTATTCCTGCATTTGGTGGAAGAAAAAAATAACTCTGTGGAAACGGCAAGAAACAAAGTTTTAGGATCGTTAACCGAAGTTTTGAGTGGTAAAAAAATATTGATTACCGATGACGATGTCCGAAATATATTCTCTCTGACAAAAGCCCTGGAAAAATATAAAGTTGAGGTCGTTGTTGCTATGGATGGAAAGCATGCCCTGCAGCAGATTAAAGAGCATAAAGATATAGACGTTATTTTAATGGATATGATGATGCCAGAAATGGATGGCTATGAAACTATAAAAGAGATCAGAAAAATGCCGACCTTTATCAGGCTTCCCATTATCGCCATTACAGCAAAATCTATGATTGGAGATCGTGAAAAATGTATCGAGGCCGGAGCATCAGATTATATCTCGAAACCTGTGGATATTGATCAGTTATTGTCCTTACTGCGTGTCTGGTTATATGAAAGTTAAATGATGAAAAAGAAAATTTTAATTGTGGACGATGATCCACGCAATATATTTGCACTCAAGCTGACCCTGAAATCCCGTGGATATCAGATTGAAAGTTGCATAAGCGCTCAGGTAGCCATTCAGATTTTAAAAGAAAATGAAACAGATATTGTCCTTATGGATATGATGATGCCTGAAATGGACGGTTATGAAGCTATAAAAATGATCAGAAATACACCGGTTATCAGCCGTATTCCTGTAATCGCCGTGACAGCACAGGCAATGCCCGAGGACCGTCAGAAATGTCTCGATGCAGGAGCTCAGGATTATGTATCCAAACCGATTGATGTAGATCAGTTGATTACCGCTATAGAAAAACTTTCATAATGTTAGAGCCCAGCATTGTAAAAGATGAAGAAGTGGAATACCTTATAAAAGATGTTTATGAGATGTATGGCTATGATTTTTCAGAATATAGCAGAGCATCCTTCAAACGCCGGGTAAACCGCATCTGCCTGATTGACAGGTTTACAAGCTTTGCAGAACTGCGTTATACTATTCTCAATGATCCGGAATACCTCAAGCGTTTTGTAGAAGAAATTACGGTGAACGTTACAGAAATGTTCCGTGATCCGCAATTCTTTAAAGCGCTTAGGGAAAAGATATTGCCGCAGCTCGGCACCTATCCGCTGATCAGAATCTGGGTGGCAGGCTGCTCTACCGGTGAAGAAGCTTATTCCATGGCTATATTGCTTAAAGAGGCCAATCTGTACCACAAATCACTGATCTATGGCACGGATCTCAACCCATCCGTTTTGGAAACTGCACGTTCAGGAGTTTTTCCTTTACAGCAGATGAAAACCTATTCGGAAAACTACATCTTATCCGGCGGTAAAAAAGACTTTTCAGATTATTATACTGCGAACTATGACAGTGCAAGATTTGATAAAAGTTTACAGGAAAAGCTCATTTTATCTACTCATAACCTGGTTTCAGACAGTTCTTTTAACAGCTTTCAGCTGATCATCTGCAGAAATGTGCTGATCTATTTTGACAGAGGATTACAGGAGCGTGTTTTTAAACTTTTTGATAACAGCCTTGAAAATTTGGGCTATCTCGCTCTGGGAGCAAAAGAAACCCTTAGATTTTCCAAACTGGACAGGAATTACCATCAGATAGATGACCAGCGCATCTGGAAGAAAGCAGAGCATATATAATACACTGATTATGGAAACAGAAAACGCAAAAACAGAATTAGTGGTGATAGGAGGTTCTGCAGGAAGTTTGCAGGTCATTCTTGAAATGCTTAAAAATTTAAAAGAAGGGCTCAGTTTCCCTATTGTCCTGATATTGCACCGAAAGGCTTATTCAACCAATATCCTGCAGACGCTGCTACAGCAGTTTATTTCCATTGAAGTGGTGGAAATTGATGATAAAACAGAAATTCAGAACAATAAAGTGTATGTAGTTCCTGCAGATTACCATCTTCTTTTTGAGAACAGACATATGATGTCCCTGGATTTTTCAGAGAAAATGAACTATTCGCGGCCATCCATTGATGTGACTTTCAAATCTGCTGCAGAAGTATATGGTAAGAACCTGGTGGGGGTTCTGCTGTCAGGTGCTAATGCCGATGGAGTGGAAGGCCTGGGATTTATCAAAAAACATAAAGGGAAAGTATGGATCCAGGAACCGGAAACAGCTGAGGTAGATTTTATGCCCAGACATGCCTTGCAGGAGGTTGTTTGCGATTTAATCATTAAGCCGAATAATCTGCCAGACCATATCAATCAGCTTTAAATAATAAATAAAACAACCTTAAAAGATTTAAATAGAACAAATATGAGTACAAAGAAAATTTTGATTTTTGATGATGATACGACTATTTTAGAGATCATTACCATCATTTTCGAAGAGAATGGGTATCAGGTCGAAATTTCAGAAACATCTCATGATATTTTGGAAAAAGTTTCCCAGTTTCAGCCGGATGTTATTCTCATGGATAACTGGATTCCAAAAATTGGAGGAGTTCAGGCAACCCAGCTTCTGAAAAGTCACGAAGAATTCAGGTCCATTCCGGTTATTTATGTAACGGCTAACAATGATATCGTAAGACTGGCAGAAGAAGCCCGGGCCGATGATTATGTGGCAAAGCCATTCAATCTGGATGATCTCGAAGAAAAAGTAGCTAAATATTTGCAAAAGTAGGGCAAACTCCTATGATGCCGAAGCCTTTTATATGATAAAAAATCCTTACATTATTTGTAGGGATTTTTCACCTATATAATCTTTCTGAAAGGGCGGCGCCTGATTTTCTCAAAATATCTCATCCTTTCACGGATAAGATCAACACTGCATTTTCCGTTATTGATTTCAGTAATCAGTGCGGATAAAAATAATTTCAATTCAGGATAAGAAAATATTTTATTGGTAAATGTGGTCGCAATGATGGTCTTTTTAGATACAATATTCTGGGTAAAAGTATATTCGCCCTTCAAATCAACGTTTAAGCGAAACTGGTTTGCTATACTCATAGACAAATACCGGTGTATCAGGTCTATATTTTGTAACATGTTTTCCATCCTGGTGTATTTATATAGTATACAATAATATTTATGCCATAGTGTTGTTTTTTTCTTTTTTTAATTGATAAATCAGCAACAATGAAGATGAACATTGGATATTTTAAAATAAATAGTATCTTGTATTCAGAGAAATTGTAGAAGATCCTGAACTGATAAATTATCTGCTTTTAACATGTTAAAAGATATCATTGCCAAAAACCTTACTGTTATTTTTTGTGGAATTAATCCCGGGCTGAAATCTGCTGAAAATGGCCATCATTTTTCCGGAAAGAGCAACCGCTTTTGGAAAGTAATGCATAAAGCCGGATTTACCCCATACCAGATCGAAGCTGAGAACGACAGGGATATTTTAGATTTCGGATATGGGCTCACGACTGCTGTAGAAAGAGCAACCTCCCGCGCTGATGAGCTTTCAAAAGATGAATTCGACAGTTCGCTGGAGCTTTTTAAAGCAAAAATGACAGCATTTCAGCCCAGATATATCGTATTTCTCGGTAAAGCAGCATATCAGGCTTTCTCCAAAAAGAAACAGATCCCCTGGGGTCCGCAATCCGAAGATTTTTGTGGTGCCAGGGTTTGGGTTTTACCGAATACAAGCGGTTTGAACCGTGGATTTACCTTAGATGATCTGGTTGAATCCTATAGCGGTTTTTATAGGGAGATTCAAAATGATCAAATAGAACCGGATCTTCCGCACTAATTTTAAAAATGTATTGACCAGATTTCCTATTTTTGTCAAAATCCTACCATCCATGAAGAATGTCCTGAGCTGGATATTAATTGCATTTCTTACGGTGTCTCTTTTGAATAACTGCTTCAGCAATAGCATTCAGAAGGAGATCAGGGAAAAAGCTTCATTCCTTGCTGAACTGAGGAAATTATATTCTTCCGGAGACCCTTCAAAATGGCCGAAACCGATCCTTGATCCCGAAGCTGTACCTCACTTTTCTGAAATAGGACATCTGCCGGAAATTCAGCTTCCTGCGGATAATCCCTATTCCGAAGATAAAGCACTGTTGGGAAAAACACTTTTCTATGATCCGCGACTTTCCCAATCCAACCAGATTGCATGCGCTTCCTGCCATGATCCTGAACTGGGATGGTGTGATAACCGGACCTTCTCTTTCGGGCACGACAGGCAGCTGGGTACCAGGAATGCAATGAGCATTCTGAATGTAGCTTATGCTAGGTCATTATTCTGGGACGGCCGCGCTGCATCCCTTGAAGAACAATCCGAAATGCCGATTCGTGATGAAAGAGAAATGAATGGACATATTGATCTTGCAGCCGGGAAAATTGCAAAGATCAAGGGCTATGAAATATTATTTGAAAAAGCTTTTGGAGATAAAATGGTTTCAAAGGACAGAATTTCCAAGGCAATAGCCACTTTTGAAAGAACAATAAAGAGCGGAACTTCTAAATTTGATCAGTTTATTGATGGTAAAGCAGATGTTTATTCTGATGATGAACTCATGGGCTTACATCTTTTCCGGACCAAAGCTCAATGTATGAATTGCCACAGCTCCGGCTATTTTTCCAATAACCATTTCGAAAATATAGGAACCTCTTTATTAGGATCAAAAGAAGAAGATCTGGGTAGGTATTTAGTCACTAAAAATCCGGAAGATGCCGGGAAATTCCGAGTGCCGGGATTGCGTGAAGTTTCAAGGACAGGGCCATGGATGCATAACGGCTCTATGACAACCCTCACGGAAGTGATAATGTTTTACAGCAAAGGAAATCCTGAGCATTCTCAAAAACGGTCGACGGTTCATCAGGGAATAACACTGGCTTCTGAAAAATCTGGTTTTGTAAGACTACTGGATCTTACGGATGAGGAAACGCCCCAGCTGGAAGCATTTCTAAGGACCTTATCTACAAAGCCGGAAAGAGTGCTGCCTCCTGCATTACCCAGGTAAAAACTCCTCGCATAATCAGTAATTAATGCTTTAGTGGCTCAGGATGTCAAGCTTTTTTGCTACATTTATATACCCATAATCCTCAATAATGAACCACTTATGAATATTGAACTTTTTTCAAAAAATGCTTTGGTAGGTGCAGCTACCCAGGGAATAGGCGCAGGAATAGCATTGGAGCTGGCCAGATGTGGTGCTAATGTAACTGTGATGGCCCGCAATGAAGCAAAGCTTAAAAAGATGGTGTCTTCATTACCTGTAATCAATTCCGGTCAGAAGCATCAGTATCTGGTGGCCGATTTTTCCAATTTTGAAGAGTACAGAACCATTATTTCCGAATATTTCAGGAACCATTCTATAGATATTCTCGTTAACAATACCAATGGTCCGGAACCGGGAATGGCACTGGATAAGAATGTTGATGATTACCAGAAAGCATTTGACCTGCTTTTTAAAACGGTTTGTGAAACAACCTTACTGGCTTTGCCGCATATGATAAAACAGAAAAACGGACGGATCATCAATGTTTCTTCACTGTCTGTAAAAGAGCCGATCAATAATTTATCCCTTTCTAATTCTATCCGTTCAGCGGTGATTGCCTGGGCAAAGACATTATCCAATGAAGTGGCACAGCATCAGATTACAGTCAACAATATTCTGACAGGATATTTTGATACGGAACGTATTCAGAACCTGATCAGCCACGAGTCACAGCAGACGGGCAAATCCCAAGAGGAAATAAAAAAAGCCAGAGAAAATAAAATCCCGATGAAAAGGCTGGGCAAAACCGAAGAATATGGTCATCTGGCTGCTTTTCTGGCATCAGAATATTCATCTTATCTTACCGGAGCCAGTATTCCTTTGGATGGAGGGCTGAACAATACCTATTAATTCTAAGGAAGATATTCAGATGAATAATTTACTAAAACTCACTGAAAACGTTTATCATTAGGGCATCCTGCTTTTAAATTTCATGGGTTTTTTGTAGTTTCACTTCTTTTAACAAAAATACCACCACAATTTCTTATGAAAAGGAACTTTATCAACCAAAAAGAGTTATCCGACAAATTTTGGAATATCGACTATTCCGGAAAAATACAGAAAATATCTTTTGGAAAAACCGGAACCAAGGGCCGGGAAACGGTTAAAGAATATGCAGACGGAAAAGAGTGCACCCAGGAGTCTGAAAAGCTGATTGCTCAGAAAATCAAAAAAGGCTATACGGAAATTCAGGAAAATGATGAAATTCCACAAAAAGCAGAACTTTCGGATAATGAAAAAGCTGATATTTATTTTTGGGAAGCCATTGAAAAATCCAATAAATATAAAAAAGCCCACTGGAGTGAATATGACATTGATGAGCATATTGAAAGTCTGACCGATTATTTATCCAAATTTGGAAAGGACAGAATGATACTTTTCGAAAAAACGCTTCAGGAAAAACTGAGTGAGCTTTATACCGCTGAAATTGCTGAGCTTTCCATTATCCTTGAATGTGATTTTAAGAATGAAAATGGAACATATGTATTTGATGGTTATCTTTCCGATGACGGATTTATCTATTTCAGATGTTGGCTGCTGTTGAAGGGGAAAGAATTTTTTGAAGAGATAAAGGCGGACATTCAGTCGTTCGTAAGTGGAAAATACAGTTTTAATATCGGAGACTGCTGGGCGGAAGGTCTGCTGTATGTAGCTGATGAAGCATATGCCCAAAATCACGACGATGAAGAATCCATCATAAAAGATACCGTATACGAATTATATCCTGAAAACGATTACGACAGCATGGAACGCAGTATGAACCGGGAACCGAAGGGAGGAGCGGATTTACAGCAAATGTATCCAAAGCTGGTAAAAGAAATCGGCGAGCTAAGAAGCAATTAACTTTAAAGCCTGATAAAGCAATTAATTAATAGCCCAATGAAAAACAAGGTTAAGATTTTGAGAGAAGGGAAGAATATGACCCAGACCGAACTTGCCGAAAAATCCGGCCTTTCATTACGGACGGTTCAGCGTATTGAAGCAGGAACTGTTCCTAAAGGATTTACCCTGAAAGCTATTGCCGGAATTCTGGAAACAGACCCCGAAAACCTGCTCTCTGAAGATGAAGAAGAAAAATCCTCGGTTGACAGAGCGAAATTCATTAATCTTTCTGCCTTGCTGGGGTTTGTCATTCCGTTTGGAGGAGTTATATTCCCTCTGATCTTAACTTATAAAACCAAAGATCCGGTCAATAAAGAACTCGGGAAAAATATAGTAAGCGTTCAGATCATTCTGGTGGCGGTTGTCTCTGTTTTAATGATCATAAGTCCGTTCATCCAAAGATTGTTGTCAGTAAAAATTCCGCTTTTTCTGGTCTTTTTAATTGCTTTTCTCTGTGTCAAACTGTTTGTAATTATCAAAAATGGGATCTGTTTAAATACAAAAAACGATTTATGTATTAAATTGAAAACCAGTTTTTTATAAATGCTGTCGTAAAAATGTCGTAAACTTGTCATATTGTTTTTGCAGGAAAATCAAATGATAATGCTGAATCTTGCAAGAAAAATTGAAGCATGAAAATCTTTAAGAAAATAGCATTATCTATTGCTGTATGTATTGTCCTGTTATTATTCGCAGGTTATTTATATTTTGATAAAAAATTTACCCCGCCGGAAAATAATCTTGCCGTTTCGGGTATTGTACAAAACATAGATATGCGATGGGATTCCGCTGAAGGAAATGCTCATGCGGCAGTTCTTATTCCTGTACAACTCAAAGGTATTGACAGAACATTTTATATGCAGCTGGATTCCGGATCTCCAACGACGCTGTTTTACAAAAAATCGATAGAATCTCTCCGGAAAAAATTTCAGAACCAGCTTCCATCCCATAAACAGGAAAACCAGATTTCAATGCAGTTCAGCATAGGAGCTATGAGTGTAGCGTCTGACAGCTTTGAACTGTTAAATTATGGGAACGCAATAGATTCCGATAATGCCGAGGCAGTTCATATCATTGGAACCATAGGAACAGACCTTTTGGAAAAACGCATTATGATTCTGGATTTTAAAAACACAGTATGCTCGTTCATTGGAAATACAGATGAAAAAGGATTTGAAACCTTTGAATTCAAAAAACGCAAAATATTGTTTCCTTCAGAAGTGGGTAATCAAAAGCTGAAGCTGCTTTATGATTCAGGGACCAGCGGTTACGAGCTCATTACCAACAGGGAAGAATGGGAGAAATACAGAACTGCAAATGGAACGGTCAAAAAAGAAAAAGGAAATTCCTGGGGACACATTTTAACTGTTATTTCTGCACCTGCAGAACAAATAATCAAAATTGGAAACCGCAGCCTTAAGCTTTCGGAGGTCACCTATATAGAAGGAACCTCAAAGATGCAGAACCTTTTAATGAAAACTTCCGGCATGCAGGGAATGATAGGAAATAAGCTTTTCCTGAACCATAAACTGACACTAGACTGTAAAAACAGAAAATTCAGAGTAGAATAATCTTTTGGGTCACTATCTTAATGTTTTCTCTGATTCGAATTCATATTTTTTCCTGATCATGTAATAATTCCCTATCGCGGATTGTCTTACTATGTATTGGAATTACATCATATATGAAAAACTGGTCTTTTAAAAAATGGAACACCGTTTTAGGATGGGTAATTTTCGTCATCGCACTGATTACCTATTTCTCCACCATGGAACATTATCTCAGTTTCTGGGATTGTGGCGAGTACATTTCTTCAGCTGTAAAACTTGAAGTAACGCATGCTCCCGGAGCTGCTTTATTCCAGATTGTGGGTGCTGTGGCAGCCATTTTTGCTTTAGGAAAAGGTGAAAACTATTCTATCGTAATCAATGCAATGTCTGCATTGTTCAGTGCATTGACGATTTTATTTTTATTCTGGACGATTACCCATTTTGTAAGAAGGCTTTTGAACAAAGATTTTGAAGAAATTACAAAACACCAGGAAATTTCCATTCTTTTTGCTGGAGCTGTAGGGGCTTTATGCTTTACTTTTTCAGATACCTTCTGGTTTTCTGCCGTAGAAGGAGAGGTTTATTCCATGGCTTCCATGTTTATAGCCCTTCTTGTGTGGCTGATAACCAAATGGGAAAACGAATATCTGGCAAAAGACAGTGAAAGATGGATCATCCTTATTTTCTTTGTATTGGGACTTTCTGTAGGAGTACACATGATGGGAATGCTTGCAGTACCGGCCGTTTGCCTGGTATATTATGCCAGAAACTACAAATTCACCTGGAAGAATTTTATCTGGGCCAATGTGATCACACTGGGGATCCTGATCATTGTTTTCAAAATTATCTTCCCTTTGATCATGACGATGTTCGGAAGGCTGGAAATATTCTTTGTGAACGGACTTGGGCTTCCTTTCCACTCAGGAACGATAGTAGCCTTTATTCTAATGACAGCAGCTTGTTATTTTATCATTAAATATGCAAGAAGAGCAAAGAAAAATATATATCAGACTGCCGCATTGTCGGTCGTTTTTATGATCATTGGTTTCTCGTGCTGGATGGTTATTCCTATCAGAGCGAATGCCAATCCACCAATGAACCTTAACGATCCTGATACCGCAATCGGTATGCTGGATTATTACAATAGGGAGCAATACGGTGACTGGCCGACTATTTACGGTCAAAACTATACCGCCTTTCTTGATGCAAACGGAATAGAGAAGAATGAAGACGGAAGCTTCAAAACCAAAAAAACCGGCGAGATCTACGAAAAGGATGAAAAAACCGGAACCTACAGAAAAACCGGCGACCGGTTCAATTATACATTCAGTCAGTCTCAGATCAGCTTAATGCCGAGAATGTTTAATGAAGATAAAGATGTGATGGCGAACTACATATCCATGTACGGAGCTCCGGATTTTACCTTCAACTATGCCAATGAAGAGGTGGCAGACAATCCACAGGCCAAGCAGATCTTTGATGAGCTGAGAGTAAAATATGAAGACAAATCCATTACAGCATCAGATTATCTGAAAGTGAAGCCATACAATCTGATCAATGTTCAGAAGCCTTCCCTGGCTCAGAATATGGACTATTTCATTACCTTCCAGAATGGATATTACTTTGTAAGGTATCTGATGTGGAATTTCGTGGGAAGGCAGAACGATCTTGAAGGGAATATGGAAAATACAAAAGGGAACTGGATCTCCGGAATCCCTTTCATCGATAATGCTTTGCTTGGAAACCAGGATAAAATGCCGGCTAAATTCAAGAATGAAAGTACGGTTAAATTCTTCTTTTTACCTTTAATTTTAGGATTGATCGGTTTCTTTTTTCAATTGAACAGAGACTTCGGAAGATTCTATGCACTGCTTTCATTGTTTATTTTAACAAGTGTCGGAATTATTTTCTATACCGGTGTAAAACCTTTTGAACCTAGAGAAAGAGATTATGCGATGGTGGGTTCCTTCTATGCATTTGCGATCTGGATCGGGCTTGGAGCAGGAGCTATTTTATGGTTTATCCAGTCTAAGATAAAATCGAACGGAGCGAATATCGCTTTGGGAGTGGTCTTATTAGGGGTACCTTTTATGATGGGCTTCCAGAACTATAATGTACATGACAGAAGCAAAAAATCAGCGGCGCGCGACTATGCCTATTCATTCCTGAAATCACTGTCTAAAGATGATATTATTTTTATTTACGGAGATAACGACACCTTTCCGGTATGGGCTATCCAGGAAACAGAGCGGTTCCGTGACGATGTAAAAACTGTAAATTTCACCCTGTTGGCGACTCCATGGTATATTGATCAGGTAAAGAGGAAAACATACAATGCAACGAGAATTCCAAGCGAACTGACTCATGAGGACTATAGAGACGGTGTAAACGACCAGATCTATATGATGAAGAAAGAAGACTGGGAAGGAGTTTTCTCTATGCTGAAAGAGCAGGGTGTTCCTGATACAGAGTTTCAGGCATTCAGAAAATACCTTACACAGGATTCGCTGACATTGAAAGAGGCTGTTGATTTTATTAAATTCAAATCTCCTGAAAAGGATGAGCTTCTGAAAATGTATTTCGGAGAAGAAAAATTTGAGAAATATAATATTCTTCCGGTGAACAAATTCATTCTTCCGGTGAACAAAGAAAATGCTTTAAAAGCAGGAATCATCACCCAGGCAGATCTTCCGGATGTTGTGAACCAGATTATGATCACTTATAAAGGAAACACACTTTATAAAAACAACCTGATCATGCTGGATATGCTTGCCAATTTCGACTGGAAACGTCCAATCAACTTCTCATCAGGAGGGATCTACGACAGTGAAAATATCTTTTATCTTGATGAATATCTTCAGTTTGAAGGTTTCAGTTACAAATTAGTTCCTATTCATACAGCTCCTAATGCAGACGGTGATATGGGGAGGGTGGATGTCAATTCCCTTTACAATGTCGTGAAAAACTTCAAATGGGGGAATTTTAAAGACCTGGGTATTCATTATGATGAAGCAGCAACCTCAAACATTATGGGCTACAGAATGACTGCCGGAAGAGCAGCTTCAGCATTGGCATTAAAAGGAGAGAAAGCTAAAGCTCTGGAATTATTGGATCTTGTTTCAAAAGAAATTCCTGCTGAGAAGTTTAATGATCCCAGATCATTGAGCTTTATGGTCACCGGATATATTATTGCAGGACAGGAGAAGAAAGGCCTGCAGCTGGCAGAGCTTCTGAAAAAAGAGATTTTTGAGGAATACGATTACTATCTGAGTCTTTCCCCCAGATTCCAGAGACAGTCAGCCAAGCAGATGAGAGTGAAGCCAATGGAATATTCCCTTGTGGTAGCTGCTGTTACAGATGCTTATAAGAAATTGGGACAGAACGAAAAGGCTTATGCTTATCTGGTGAAATCTATAGAGCCGATCGATAAGAAATTCAATGTTTTCATCAGAGAACTTCAACAGATGGGCAAAGAAAAGGCGATGAAAGAATCTGAAAATGTACAGAAGATCACTCCTTTCTACCAGTATTTATTTGATGTAATGGAACCTTTTGATTCTACCTACTCAAAAGAGAAAGAGGATCAGATTACGAGGGCTATGATCGAAGTAACCCGATAAATGCTTTTGAACAATAGAAAAGTCCGGAACAGCACCGGACTTTTTATTCTCTATATGATTGTTTTTTCTTAATCAATGGGTTCCCATAATTGAATCTTGTTTCCTTCAAGGTCCAGAATATGAAGGAATTTCCCGTAATCATAGGTCTCAATAGTGTCCAGAATCGTAACGTTTTCCTTTTTTAGTTCCTCTGCCAGTGCTTCCAGATTTTCCACTCTGTAATTGATCATGAAATCTTTTTCAGAAGGTTCAAAATATTTTGTGGTTTCCGAAAAAGGAGCCCACTGGGTAAGCCCTTTTTTGGCAGTATCTTCACTGTCGCGCCATTCAAAACTGGTTCCGTAAGGGGTTGTTTCAAGGCCGAGATGAGTTTTATACCAATCGTTCATAGCATTCGGATCTTTCGATTTGAAAAGGATACCTCCAATTCCTGTTACTTTTTTCATGTCTAATTTTTTAGTTGTTAAAATGTTGAGCCTGGCCGGAAAGCTGATTGGTGCTTTTCCATGATTTCAAATATATGTAAAAACTTTTCACCGGAAGATTCTTCTGATTTTAAATTAATTAAGAGGTAACTCATTGATTGAGATATCTAAAAACAATATCTTAGAACGAGAAACAAAATAATAGAGAGAATTTCTTACATTTGAGTTTTAACACATCATTCCTATGAGAAATATAAACGGTGTACTGAATTTTAAATGGTTATTTTTCCTTCCGCTTCTTATGGTGGCCGGATGCTCAAAAGAGGAAAAGAAGCCTGAACCCACTGAAAAGAGTTCTGCCAGCGCTGCGGCAGTCTCAGGATCTGAAAAGGCTGAACCGGGAATTAAAACTAAAAAAGACCCTTCTGACTTTATCCCGGAAGGCTATAAAGTTTTTGAAAAATCCTTCGGAGATTTAAATAAAGATGGAGCAGAGGACTGCATTCTGATCATCAAAAAAGTAGATCCAAGTAACATCATTACGGATGAATCCCGTGGAAAACTTGACCGGAACCGTCGTGGCCTGATCATTCTCTTTAAGAAAAATGATGGCTATGAACTGGCTGCCAAAAATGAAACATGTTTCTCCTCAGAAAACGAAAACGGCGGTGTTTATTATGCACCGGAACTGAGTGTTTATGCTGAAAAGGAAAAATTATATATTCATTATGCTCACGGAAGATATGGTTACTGGACCTACACCTTCAGATACGGACTATCAGATTTTGAACTGATTGGCTATGATGAAAGTTCCAATACCGGCCCGAGGGTAAACAGCACAACCAGTATTAATTTTCTAACCGGAAAGCAACTTGACAAAACAAACGTCAATGAAGGGGCGGAAAGTGACGGCGAAGTATTTGAAGATACCTGGAGAAAAGTAAAAACAACAAAACTGATGACCCTTTCTGAGATCAGAGACTTTGATAAGCTGGAAGTCTCTGATCTTTAGAAAAGCAGAATGGTGTACCAGTTTAATATGTATAGAGAGAAAGGCCGGACAGATACCTATAAAAGTATTATATTGGCCCATTAATAATCAATAATCTCATGAGCTATAATATCCAGCTATTCAGTATTAAAACCAAAGAAAAAGAACAGGCAGCTGATAATGACAGCTTTTTCGATCGTGAAGAAAATCTTGTTCCGTTAACGGAGGAGCAGATCACGAAACTAAAAGAACGCCTTTTAAGATATAAGTATGAACTTGTAAGAGAGGATGATACCGGAATTCATTTCGATCATCCCGACGAAGATTTTGGGATGGCCTTGCTTACTAAAAAAGGACTGTATTTCAATGCAAGCCTGAGCGAAAGTTCTATTTTTGAGGTAGGAATGACTGCTTCTGAATTTACCGATACAGGTGAATTCGCTAAGTACGATCCACAGAACGACGGCTGGGAAGAATTTTAGCTATAGATATATCAGTTGTCAGTATTTAAATTTTATCTTTTGTATAAGCTCTTTATTCAAGACAATTCTCACTGATTTTTTCTAATTTTGGAAGTTGCTGAAAACGCATTGAATCATGATGGACAAATCTTCAATTAATACCTATTTTCATTCCTTATTCGATATTAAAAAAGAGATTGTTGAAAATATTACAGAGACCTTTAACTCCTTCGAGTTAAAAGCAAATGAAGTTTTATTGAATAGAGGTGAAATCAGTACAAAAACATTTTTCCTTGAAAAAGGATATGTCCGTTCTTTTATTCTTAATGAGGATAACGAAGAAATTACAACGAATATTTACGCAGCGCCATGCTTTGTCAATGATTTTCTGTCGTTTTTCAGACAGCAGCCTGCGAAAGAAACCTACCAGACTATTACTGCCTGTTCATTCTGGGAAACAGGTCTGGAAAATGTACAGCATAACTTTCATAATATCCCGGAATTCAGGGAATTCAGCAGGCTTCTTTTTGTTCTTAATTATTACAGCATTCACGACAGGCTGATAGAAATGGCCAGCCAAAAGGCTTCCACACGGTATTTTAATCTGATGAAAAAGCACCCCGATATTTTCAAGTTTGTTCCTCTGAAGATCATTGCGTCCTACCTTGGAATTAAAGACAGCTCATTAAGCCGTATCAGGAGACAACCCAATAAAATATAATTTCTTTTCATTTGTCAAGTGATAGTTCAAAATTTGGGAACCATCTTTGTTAAAAATAAATTTATGAGCAAGAAACATATTGCAGTGCTTGGACTTGGTGGAGTAGGCGGCTATTTCGGATTTAAAATAAACCAGGAAAATGAAGCCTCCAAAAATTATAAAATTAGTTTTGTGGCAAGAGGGGAAACTTACCGGAAAGTAAAAGAAAACGGATTGGTTCTTCTCTCACCCGAACATTCTGTAAACCATACTTTTCCTGATGCTCTTGAGCAGCATATCAGCGATGTAAAAGATCCGGATCTTGTCCTGATCTGTGTAAAAGAATATGATCTTGAAAATATTTGCCGGCAGCTGAAAGAAATTATCAGCAAAGACACGGTATTGCTTCCTATGATGAACGGAGCAGATATATATGAAAGAATAAGAAAAATAATCCCCGGTAATATTATTCTTCCGACCTGTCTGTATGTTGCTTCCCACATCAAAGAAAAAGGGATTGTTGAGCATAAAGGAAAAGCAGGGAAAATGATTGTAGGAAGAGATCCGGAACATTTCTCTGCTGATGTGGATTGGATCGTGGATGTATTGAAAACAAGTAAAATTGACTTTGATTTTAAAGATAATTCAGTAACGGATATATGGACGAAATACATTTTCATTGCCAGTTTTGGCCTGGTAACAGCTAAACATAACTCTTCCATTGGAACGGTATGCAGGGATGAAGGGCAGAGAACTGAAGCTTCAGAAATTATGAAAGAAATAAAAATGATCGCTGACAAAAAAAGAATTGCCCTGGATGAAGATATTATCCAGAAAACATTTGAAAAAGCTGCTACATTTCCTTTCGAAACTCCAACATCTTTACAGCTCGACATCAATTCCGGAAAAGAAAATAATGAACTTGAATTATTGGGAGGCGCCGTTTTGAATTTTGGAAAAGAATTGAGCATACAGACGCCTTTCACACAGAAAATTTATAATGAATTAAAGCCTTGTAAATTGCCGTCAGAGCTTAGCTAAAGGCAATGAGAGAATAAAAGCGGGTTTATTCCCGCTTTTATATTTGTTTCTAATTATCAATTCATTCATCTTAAGAATGGAGGAATTTCTGCCGGCTGAATAAAATATCATCGGTTTCACGGTGTTCAGGATCATCTATACAGCAATCTACCGGGCAGACTGTTTTACATTGTGGTTCCTCATGAAATCCTTTACATTCCGTACATTTTCCGGGAACAATATAATAAACATCATCCGAATAAGCCTGTTGATAAGCCTCCGCATCTGCTTCCGTTCCATCCGGTAAGGTAACTTTACCGGAAAGTTTTGTTTTATCCTGCCATCTCCAGTCAATGGCGCCTTCATAGATTGCTGAATTAGGACATTCAGGTTCGCAGGCACCACAATTGATGCAGTCATCAGTTATTATAATAGCCATATATTATATTTTACAAGATCATTTTAAAAAGGGATTTCTTTCGACTAAAAGCCTGGGAAATCCCTCCGTCTAAACATAACTTAAATGAAAAAAACAATAGGCTGTAAGCATTGACCAGATCAATACTTAGACAGTTTTTTTATGAATTAATTAGGTGCAATTTCTAAAGAAAGTCCATCCATTGCCGCAGTAATCTGTATCTGACAGGCCAGCCTGCTGGACGCAGAAGTCGTAAAAAGTTCAGATAAAAGGGCCTCTTCAATATCTCCTTTTTCAGGAAGTGCTGATGCCTTACTGAGGATGTAGCAGTGGCAGGTGGCACACATTGCCATTCCGCCACACATCGCCTCCATCGGCAGTTCATAAGCTTTACAGATATCTTTAAGGCTGAGTCCCATTTCTAGGGGGCAGATCAGTTGATGGATATTTCCGTCCAGATCCTTCACAGTGATTGTAATTTCTTCCTTCATTATCATTAATCCGTCGTTGATTTACGTGTTATTATATTCTTTTTATCTTTTTTGTTGTTGCAATGCTGATCAGCTTATCAAATTTATCAGAATACAGAGCGGATACCTTAGTTGGATTCTCATGGTCAAATAATGCTGACCTTATAATCGGTACACTGAAAGGAATTGGCCATGCACGCAGGGATTTGGCAACTGTGTCCATCGTATTGATACCTTGCATAGCTTGCAGACCATCTGCCCAGCAAACCAATCCAACCGTTTTATCCGTAAGATAAGGATGATAATGGCTGGCTGTAATTTCAAGCCAGTCCAGGCAGTTTTTCATGACCCCAGGAATACTTCCGTGATAAAGTGGAGCCATCCAGAAATGAACATCTGCCTCTAAAAACAGCTGGGTCATACGTTCCACGGCCAAAGGAATCTTAGTAAGGGTAGTATCAAAAAGTGGAATGCCTGAATCTGCCAATGTAAAGATCTCCGTCTGGAAACCTGATTGTTCCAGCCTTTCCGCAAAATATTGGGAAATACGTCCGGAAGTAGACTCAGATCTTTTTTCTAAAGAACCATTAAATATAAGTGCTTTCATTGTTTTCTAGCTTTTAAAAATTACTTTCGGTAAGCCTATCTCACCATACATCAGACTCTTAACCAAAGGTTTCAGAAGCCCGGCTGCTAATAAATACAGCGATGGATCGTGATCTGCCTTTGCCCTGACAACAACTTTCTGATTTTTATAGGATCTCAGGTCTGCATACATGAGCCGGCGTTTCCAAAGATCCAGCAAAATGGTTTCAGCATCATTTAAATCTGCATAAACGGCATACGGAGATAATTTCTCCATCAGCATCATAAATGCCCATGGCGGGATAATAGCATCCGTAGAGCAGATGATTCCTACAGCTTTCTCGTTGTATACAGAAAAATCTACTGCTGCAATGGATTCTTTAAACTCCTTCTCCTTCACGATCAGCCCCATGAAAAGATGGTCTTTGATGTCCAGTTCCACGATTTCTGTAGTTGGCTTGAAGTCTGAGAGATCAAGAGCTATGATTCCGGAGGCCTCTGCCTTATTGATGAAAATTTTCTGATCCATAATTGATCTTGTAATCAATATTAAAATTAGTTATTTAATTTTTGAAAGAGCTTCTTCATATTTTTTCTCTACAGCTGACCAATTTAAAACAGACCAGAATGAATCAAGATAATCCGCTCTTTTATTCTGGTAAGCTAAATAATAGGCATGTTCCCATACGTCAATCCCAAGAATCGGAAGTCCTCTGTTGGCTGGTTGGATATCCATCATTGGGTTATCCTGATTGGGCGTAGAAGATAGAGCCAGCGAACCATTGAATTTTACGAACAGCCATACCCAGCCTGATCCGAACTGTCCAAGACCTAATTTTTTCATTTCAGCCTTAAGATCTTCAAGGCTGCCAAAAGTAGATTTAATAGCCTCTGCCAGCTTTCCTTCAGGGCTCAATTGAGGCTGTGGAGAGAGGATTTCCCAAAACAATGAGTGGTTAAAATGCCCGCCGCCGTTATTTCTTACTGCAGGGCTGTATTCACTGATCCTTTGTAATATGGAATCCAGGTCGTCAGAGGTTTCTTCCGATGCCTTCAATGCTGCATTCAAGTTATCTACATAAGCCTGATGGTGACGCTGATGATGAATGGTCATTGTTTCTTTATCTATAAATGGTTCCAGTGCATCGTAAGCATAAGGAAGCTGAGGTAGTGTAAATGTGCTCATCGCTTTATTTTTTTAATTAATGTGTTTCAAAGGTAATCATATATTTCAATAAAACAACAATAAGGTTGTTTTATTGAATGTCCGTACTTTACTTTAAACACTTGAATAACATTGATTTAATATCTATAATTAAAGATTATAGAAAATGCCTATATTTGTTGTGAGAAATAAAACAACTTAAATATTGTCAAATGAAAAAACCGGCAGCAGACCGAATCTTGATGTTTTTAAAGATGAGAGGAGAGGCGACATCGCTTTTGATCTCTAAAGAGCTGTCCATAACCAAGGAGGGTGCAAGAAAGCATTTACTGAATCTTGCTGCGGAAGGGCTCATCCGTTCTGTTGCAAAAAGTGAAGGAGTCGGAAGGCCCTCAACCTACTATATTCTTACTGAAAAAGGATTGTCGCAGTTTCCGGATTCCCATGCCGATGTAACTGTACAGATCCTTAGGTCTGTAAAAAATCTTTTGGGAGAAAATGCATTGGATCTGCTGATCAATGACAGAGAAAAGAATACGTACGAACGCTATGAAAAAGCTTTGATAGAGGCAGAATCCTTAGAACATCGGTTGGAAATACTGGTGCAGGTCCGAAGCGAAGAAGGGTATATGGCAGAATGGACAAAAGAAGGCAATGAGTATTTCCTCATAGAAAATCACTGCCCGATATGTGCCGCTGCTACCGAATGTCAAGGATTTTGCCGTGCCGAGCTTTCCAATTTCCGGAACCTGATCGGTAAAGAGTATCAAGTGGAAAGAGTAAACCATATTCTTTCTGGCGGACAGCGGTGTGTGTATAAGATTAGTGAGTGATTTTTAGATAAAAGATAAAAGATTTTGTAGCTAAATTCAATAGGAGCGGGCTTTAGCCCGCTCAAAACAAATATCTCAATCATTTGGCTTTAGCCAAAATCTAAATTAAGAATCCTGTCATAAATAATCAGATCCAATTCTCAATAAGATGAAGCCATAATACTTTTTCCTCCCGGATGATAAAGACCGCTGATGATTTTCTGCGTGTTACTTTAGCTCCGGTTGTCTGGATCTCAATGTACGAAGCCAGTCCATGCCTTTCTGTAGTTTGAACCTCAATATTTTCAATAATGATGCTTCGTTCCGGAAATTTGCCATATGCTTCCGGAAGCCATTCTGAAAATGCAGCTAAAGAGATAGTATCACCGTTGCCGGTGACCATGTTAAAATCTACATCAAATCCGGACATAAGTTTTTTGTAAAGCCCGCTCTGATCTTTTTCTCCACGAAACCATGCTTCAATATCTCTATGAAACTCCTTGATTTCTGTAATGATTTTTTCTGTGTTATTCATAAGCTTAAATGTATAATTGTTGTTGTTAAAACGAATAAAATCTATTCAATATAATTTGCTGTGCTTCAATAGCTTTTTATTAATGAAAACTCCCACGATCTGAACGATTGCAACCATTAAAACAGCCAGAGCAAAAGCTTTCGGGAACCCCAGAAATTCAATTGTACTGAAAAATACAGTTCCGATAATGGTACCACCTGTTACATTCCCGATCTGTATGCTGATACTAATCAATCCTGAAGCCTGCCCTGCCTTTTCTCTGCTTATTAATCCAATAGCTTCACGCATCATCACAGGCATGATAATACCATGGCCCAGTCCGGCCAAAAACAAGCTGATATCCATTCCTATTGAAGGCTTTTCCTGAAGATAAATAAATACTGAAGCCATTGAGAATCCTGAAATCAGGAGTCCCAAGCCCATGTAGATCATCATATGTGAAGAACGTTTTATTCTGGAAATAAGCAATGGCCCAATAAAGAAAGCCAGTCCATAAGGAATAATAGCAAGGCCTGTATCTACAGGGTTCCGGTTCAGAAACTGCTGCAGATAATATGGATAACAGATAAACAGTCCTGATGTGAAATTATAAAAAAAGATAATAAGCAGGCATAAAACAAACGGTTGATTCTGCAAAAGGGTAGGATCTATAAGTACCGGTTTATTTTTACGCATTGACTGGATCTCAAAATTATAAAATAAGATCAGCAGTAAGATTCCTGTTAACAGAATTGCAAAAGTCCACCACGCCCAATGGTATTTCCGTCCGAAAATAATAGGGCATATAAATATTAATAATGAGATGATTAGTAATAATGCACCGGTAACATCAGTTTTCTGTCTCTTTTCTTCCCGGTTATTGTCCATGGTAAAGTGAATACCTATGATACAAAGCAGCGTAACGGGAACATTGACTAAAAATACCGTTTCCCATGAAAATGAAGCCCAGTGAAGGTTAAGAAGAAAACCACCTAACAATTGCCCTGCAACAGAGGCCAGTCCAAAAACAGAGCTGAATATGCTGACTGCTTTAGGCTGCTCGCCGCTGTTGAATAAAACCCTTATAGATGCCAAAACCTGCGGAGCCAGAAAAGAAGCTCCAACTCCCTGAAACATCCGGGAAATAATAAGAAATGTAATGTTAGGAGAAAAAGCACAGGCAAGAGAGGAAAATAAGAAAAGATACAATCCCAGGGTAAATATTTTCTTCCGGCCGTACAGGTCTCCCAAACGTCCTCCAAAAACCACAAGTGCAGCGTAAGTAAGCCCATAAATAGCAACAACCATCTGGAGCTGATAATCGCTGGCATTGAAAGCTTCCTGGATGGACGGCAATGCCATATTGACGATGAAATAGTCCAGAGGCGAAAGAAAAGCTCCTGCAGTAAGATAAGCCAGTGCCTGCCATCGTTTGGGATAGATATTCATAATTTTTTTTGACAAAATTAACCGCTTATTGTACATTTAAAATTGTACTTTTGAAGGAAAAATAAGTACTAAAGCATGAAAATCTTACAGGTTGAACGTATTAATGTAAAGGAAATCAAGCTTTGCGACGGAGGAATAGCTCTCAAAACAAAAGCTTTTCTTTCGCTGATCTATGTTCTGAAGGGTTACGGAACACTCACTTATGACGAACGTACGATTACATTCGGGGAATCGAAGCTTTTTATCATTCCACAACACCAGCTGTACCATTTTGAAAGTACTGATGCCCAATTGATCGTTATAGAATGCCCCATTGAATTCATTGATAAAATAAGACTGGAAGCTGACCGTATAGAAAGCTGCGAGAATCTTTACAAACTGCAATATATCAGTAATAATTACCATGCGAGGGCAGGGTGTGTATTCCGTAATAAGGATGACGAACGTTTTGCTGAAATCCTTATTGTACAAATTGCGCAAGAATATAAGCGTAAAACTGATGACTATCTGATTATCCGTAACTGTATTTCCATCCTGCTGAATCTTATCGCACGGAATATCATTGACAGTGAAACCTCAAATCTGCAGCAAAACAGAACAGCTTTCTCCATCATGAAGATCATCACCTATATTCAGGAGCATGTAAAGGATAAAGAAAAGACCAGGATTCATTCCATAGCAGATCATTTCGGGATTTCAAAGAATTATTTCGGAGAATACTTCAAACAGCATACTGGCATTTCTTACCAGGATTATCTGCTGGATTACCGGTTGAAATTGGTTGAGACCTATTTAAAATACAGCAGTGTCCGGTTAAGCGAAATTGCGTACGAACTTCAGTTCAGTGATGAAAGCCATCTTTCAAAACTTTTCAAGAAGCACAGGAATATGACGCCTAAAGAATACAGAAAGAGTATTTTAAATAAGCCTGATCATTAAAAGTCAGATTATCTTGAAAATTGGTCAGGATCTCTTTTTTAACTTCAAAATTTCTCTTTCCATTTTTTTAATTACCATTCATTTGAAATAATATAAAGTTGACTATATAGTTGACTTTATAATTTATATATTTGCATTCAAACCATCAAGAAATGAATCAGGATTTTATTAAAGAATTAGGATATAAAGCACTGGACAGCAGATTAAAAAGAATAAGCGACCGGATGTCCCATGATGTCAGGAAATTCTATAAAGAGCAGAAAATAGATGTAGAACCTAACTGGTATCTTGTTTTTATGCTGCTTCAAAAAAATAAAGAAATGTCCATTATAGATATTGCAGAGCCTTTAGGATACTCTCATCCTTCAGTAGTCGCTATTGTAAAAAAAATGGCAGATAAAGGCTATCTGGTTATTAAAAAAGACCTTACAGACAAACGGAAACAGATGGTCTCGTTTACAGAAAAAGCAGTTAAAATGCTTCCACAGTTAGAGAAGGTCTGGGACAGCTGTGAGAAAGCTATCTTACAGATTCTTTCCGATGATCTGGCAATTTTTACTTATCTGGACGGTATAGATTCCCGTCTTAAAAACGAATCTTTTCACGAAAGGTTTAAAAACGAATACTTAAAAACAAATATCATATGAAAGCACTTATTTTTATTGCAGCACTTCTTTTCTCCAGCCTGACTGTTTCTGCAGCAGAGACCAAAATTATGATCAGGGCAAAAGCAAGAGATGCCAAATTTATAGGAAGTTCTCTGGGAGGTGCCCATATTATTGTACGGAACAAAGTAAACCGGCAGATCCTGGCAGAAGGGAATACAACAGGAAGCACGGGAAATACAGATCTGATTATGAAAGTAGCTAAAGCAAGGGGAGCTTCCATCACCGACTCCCAGACCGCTGGTTTTCTTGCATCCATAGATATTCATGAACCTACTTTCATCACCATTGAAATGATCTCTCCGCTGAACAATAAACAGGCACAAGCTGCTATCAGTACGGAGCTATGGCTGATTCCCGGAAAACATATTCTGGGTGACGGAATTATTCTAGAAGTTCCCGGATTTATTATTGACATACTGAAACCCAGGACCCACCAGTACATTCCTTTAAATACCATTAAAGGAAAACCTTTTCAGTTTCAGGCCAATATTGTCATGATGTGCGGATGTGTCATTGAAAAAGGTGGTGTCTGGAATTCCGACGAAATTGAAGTAAAAGGAATTCTTAAAAAAGACGGTAAATATATCAAAGAGGTTACCTTATCACTCATATCTACCAACCTGTTTGAAGGAAGTGATATGCTGAATATCCCCGGAAATTACGAACTTACCTTATATGCCTACCACGAGAAATCTGGGAATACAGGAGTAGATAAAGTAAATTATGTAGTTTATGAATAACTGTAGCCTTTAGTACTTCGTCAGTATTTCCATCAGCATTAGGATAGATACCAGTTTTTTAGAAGACTGGTATTCTGGATTCAGCTGTTCCCTTATTTCTCCCAAGGCTTTGCTTAATTTATTACTTACGGTCTTATTGCTGATGCCAAGAGCTTCAGCAGTTTCATCAACAGACATATTTCTTCTGATTCTCATATCATACACGCTTTGCTCCGTCGTGGGAAGCTGAGAAACTACCTCATCAATCATAGATAATAAAGCGGAAATCTCGTTTTCTTCAAGAATTTCGAAATATTCTGTGTCGGATATATTCATTTCTCCGGTAGGATCAAATTCATCAATACTAATCGTAGATGGTATCTTTTTCGAGCTGTTATAATGATCAATAATCCGGTAATGAAGATAACGCAGGAGGTAGCCTTTTGCACTTTCTGTGTCGTCGGTCTGTATAGAGGCCGTATCTTCCAGGATCTTTATCCAGAGATTCTGCAGCAGTTCTTCAGACATCTCTTTGTCTCTCGTCCTCATGAAAACAAAACGGTAAAGACTGTCCCAATACCGCTCATAGAACAGCATGAAAGCAGGACGGTCACCTGATTTTATCTTCTTTAATATCGTATAGTCTGTAAGCATCATATCGTTGTGACAAAATTACCTAAAGGAAAATTAACTTTTTATGAACTTTGGGGATTCTAAGATTAATTATTTCTGAAAGATATCCCCGGAATGTGAATCAAATGTTGAGAAAACAGCAAAATAAGTTAAAATTGTTAACAAGCTGGTCTTAATATGAATACAATATTAAGAACTGCTTGGGGAAGTTTTTCATTTTCACAGTCTTATAGATAGAAGTATCTGTGAATACATGAAATATTTTATGAAAAGCCAAAAAAATAAGAATACTGCAGCTTTTGTTTTTAAGCTCTGGCAAAGAGAAGTTTCTGAAGGGGAAATTTCCGAAAAAGAAAATGAAATTTTAAAACTGTGGAAAATCCGGACAGAAAAAGACCTGGACATAACCCATATGAATGAATCCAAAGAAAGGGTTTTATCTGCACTCGAACTGTATTTTATCAAACCTGCCAAAGAAGCTCCTCATCATTCACTGAAAAAATATGTATACACAGTGGCAGCGGCAATTATACTTCTGCTGTCTTTAGGCGGAATCCTTTATACTGCTTTTTTTAAACCGGATATCTATACTTCAGGCCCGGAAAACCGTAAAGTTTACCTGGCAGACGGTTCCATGGTAACATTGTTGAACGGTGCAGAACTCATAGTAGATAAGTCATTTCCCGCTTCCACAAGAATAGTGAACCTGAAAGGAGATGCCATATTTTCTGTGGCAAAATCAAAAAACCACCCATTTATTGTACATGCGGATGGTTTCAGTACCAAAGTTTTGGGAACTGTTTTTAAAATTTCACAGTCTGGAAAAGATAAATCCGTACAGCTTTATGAAGGAAAAGTTGCTGTTTCCTATGCCGGCGTTCCTGTTTCTTACCTGAAGCCTAACCAGAAGTGGACAAATTTCGGGATAGCCCATACCGCCGCCGTAATTTCACTTGTTACAGAAAAAAAACCAGGAAAACTGAAAACAGAACTGTTGTCATTAAGCTTCAACGATGTGTCCTTTAAAGAAGTGGCAGATGTGATGCAGAATAGTTACAAGATCAGGATCATGTATCCCAAAGAAACTGCAGAAAAAAGGATCACAGCAGATTTCACAGGAGGCTCAGCCGATGAAAATATGGAAGCGCTGGCCTTTATATTGGGACTGGAGGTACATAAAGAAGATCATATATACACCCTGAAATAACCTACCTACATAGAATTAACACTAAAAAAATAAAACTTTTAAAAGAGAAATTGAACATATGAAAAGATTGAAATGCGGTCTTACCGTTGCGGCAGTATTCTTTACAGTAGCAGCTGAAGCTCAGGAACTGGTTCAGAAAGTATCATTTTCAGTGCCGGCAAGCAGACCTCTTATTGAGGTTCTGGAAGATTTTGCCGGAAAAACGGGAATGAGACTGGCCTATTCTAAGGTGGATATTAAAGAGCTGAAGGTAAAAGGCGTAAAATGTGAGAATACTTCTGTTAATAACTGTCTTAAAGATATTACAAACGGGCTTCCGGTGGCATTTCGCCTTCATGGGGATCTTATTTCAATAAAATATGAAGGAACAAGCATTTCTGTAACGGGAGACGGACGGATCAGCGGAAAGATCGTGAATGAAGTAGGGAATCCTGTGGCCGGAGCTGAGGTGACGGTTGCTAAAAAGACTGTACTTACAGATAATAACGGGGATTTCGTGGTAGATCTTCCTTCCGGAATATATACTTTAACCGTAAAAGCTTCAAAATACAGTCCGCTGCGGGTAGAAAAACTTTCAGTCAATACTAATGAAACCAATACGGTCTCATTTGCGATGAAACAGGCTCCGGACAAAATAACGGACATCCGGGAAGTAGTCATTACCGGAACCAGAAAAGCAGATACCCAGGCAGGACTTCTTGCCCAACAGAAAAAAGCAGCCCAGATGAGTGACGGGATCTCAGCTGAGCAAATCTCCAAAACTCCTGACAGTGATGTGGGAGGAACCCTTAAAAGAGTAACAGGAATAACGACCATAGACAACAAATATGTAGTGGTCCGGTCTATGGGAGAACGCTGGAATACAGCAGCTATGGACGGAATCAACCTTCCCAGTACAGAGGCTTACAACCAGAATTTTTCATTTGATATTATTCCTACCGCCATGGTGGAAAGCATTGTAGTCAGCAAAACGGCAACACCGGATATGAATGCCAGCTTTGCAGGAGGCTATGTTGAGGTAAGAACCAAAGATATTCCCAATGAAAATTTTACGACGGTAAGCATGGGAACTTCCTATAATGACCAGTCGGCGTTTAAAGAATTTCTGACCCGCAAACGTGGAAAGTATGATTATTTCGGATATGATGACGGAACAAGAGATTTTCCCAAAGGTCTTGAAGCTACAGACTGGAATAATCCTTTGTTTTTTGAGCAGTCCAAAAGATTTACAAATGATAATTTTTCCACCTTCAGTACGACAGGGGATATGGGATCCAATATACAGGTAGCATTGGGAAGGTCATTTGCACTCAAAAATAATAACAAATGGGGTTTTGCCGGAGCATTTACGGTAAGAAATGAGCAGAATAAGTTAGATATCGATCATACAGGAAGGGGAAACTGGCTGGACACCACAGCACCGTATGACCCTAACTGGCAGGAGAATGGAACAAGCCCGATTGTATTTTACAATTTCAAAAATAAAGGAGCTTCATACAATTATAACTCAACAGTAGCAGGAATGCTTAATTTCGGATTACAGCTCGGGAAAAACAGAATTTCCTTCCGTAATTCCTACACTCATATTTATGATAATACCCTGACAAGAATAACCGGATGGAATGAATACACAGGAGGAAGCGGAATGGCCGCCAATGCTGAAGCATCCTATAATTATTTCTATAACGGAATTATTCCTAATAATAACCCTGCACAGATCAAGGATCTGGACAGACCTTATACCGATAATACCAATTATCCTATTTATCAGACACTTTTGCAGAACAAGCTCGAAGGAAACCACAAAGTTGGAAATGCGGAAATTAACTGGTTTGCAGCAAGGACAGGAGTAAAATCTGATACCAAAGACTATACGCAGTACCTGAGCCAATATGACTTCATTGGAAGTGAGATTCTTGAATATCATAATATATACAATTCGGCATCTAATTTTTACAGGGGATATATCGCCAATAAAGAAACAGACTATAACTATGGAGCTTCCATTAAATGGAATATAGATAAGGGAAATTTTAAAAATGATATTAAAGCCGGTTATGCCGGTGTCATAAAAAATAATACCAATCAACAGGAGAAGTTTTTTTTAAGAGTGGATGAAAACAGGGATGTTCCGAATAATGTAAAAGGCCTTTTAACGATGTATGGTTCTTTGTCCCAGTGGTTTGATGGCTCCAAATATGTTCCGGGAGGAATAGGCTGGCAAACCAGGCCACTGTACAAGGATAACAAATATGAAGGGAAAGTAACCCAAAATGCCTTTTATGTTATGTTTGACAACCGCTGGAAGAATACATTCAGATTAGTTTGGGGTCTTCGTGCAGAATATTTTAAATATGATCTTATCTCTCAACAATTAGACCTTTCGGATAATCAAACGGTTAAAAAAGAGCCCATAGATGATAAACCGTGGCAGTGGATGCCTTCCGTAAATTTCACATACAGCCCTACCAACAAGATCAACATAAGACTTGCCTACAATAAAACGGTAATCCGCCCTCAATTCAATGAGAGAACAGGGCTGCCTTACTTTGATCCGGTAGCAAACGGTTTGATTTATAACACGGAAATGACCTCATCGGTAGTCAAAAACTATGATTTCAAATTTGAGTGGTTTCCCGGATTGGGAGAAATATTTTCCGCCGGACTTTATTACAAGGATATTGACAGACCTATTGAGCGTGAAGGACGTCTTTCGAACGAAGGAAATCTTTTCCTGTATAATGGAAACTCTAAAAATGCAAAGCTGAAAGGGGTAGAAGTGGAAGTCCGGAAAAACCTGGGATTTATTGCTGAAGAATCTTTTTTGGAAAAGCTTTTTGTAAGTGGAAATTTCACCTATAACACGACAAAGATAATTGCCTTCAAAGATCAGTACAAAACAGGAGAGAATGGAGAAACCTATGAAGTGGAAAGACCGCTGTACGGGCAGACTCCTTATGCCTACAATTTAGGAATGACCTATGATGGAGGACGTTTAGGTGCCAGCTTTTTATACAATGCCAAGGGCGATCAGTACATCACGGTAGGGTATGACTATAACGGGGAAGAAATACAGCGCCCATATGCCGTTGCAGATGCTCAGATTTCCTATAAATTCCTGAGAAATAGGAATCTGGAAGTGAAGTTTAATGTCAAAAACCTTTTCAACAGAGTGAAAGAGTTTTATAATAATTTCAATTCCTATTCAGTGCCGAATGGATCCGGAGGAAGCAACATATCTACAGACAGGGAGGCATGGAAGCTTCTGCCGGGAGCCACAGACAAATATGACAAAGATATCGACAAGATTACATTCCGGGCTTATAGCGGAAGGATATTCGGGTTAAGTGTGAATTATACATTCTAAAGACATTATAAAAAACAGAATAAAAGAGCTCATTGATGCAATGTACAGGTTTCGGAATCCTGAATACGACCCGGATCAATACTGATGATGCGCACAGCAGTACCGGATCAGATAAAAACCGGACGTTGCTGTTTTTTTCCGGACAGCAGCGGATAAGCAGGAAACCCCGGCAGGACAGCTCCTCCTGAAATGCAGGGTGAAAATAAAACCAAATCGAAGGAATATAGAGGCGGATATTCCTAAATATTAAAATTTCCGGTTATAAAAATAACATTACTGGATCTACTAAAAATTATAACAATGAAAAAACTAACTTTAATTGCTGTTGCAGCATTATCCCTTACTGCTTGCCAAAATGATCATTTAGCGGATTCTTCTACACCATTCGAAATGCAGTCTGCTTCTGCTGAATATATTACGGCTTCTTCACTTCCGGTAACAACCGTAAGTGGTGACATCACTACAAACACTACATGGAGCGGTGTGGTAGAACTTAACGGTATCGTTACAGTAAAGAATGGTGCTAAATTAACAATCCAGCCAGGAACTTTCATTAAAGCAAAACCAAACACTACGAATACACCTACAGGAGTTCTTGTGATTTCTAAAACCGGTAAAATAGATGCTACCGGTACAGCAACACAGCCTATTATTTTTACAAGTTATAAACTGTTAGACGGAGACGAAAATACAACGGCTGCTCCTGGTGATTTTGGTGGTGTTATTATGTTAGGGGATGCCCCGGCAAACACAGCTGATACTAAGACTATCGAAGGATTAAGTGGTTCTGATTTTTATTACGGAGGTACTAATTCTGCTCACAACGGAGGTATATTGAAATATGTTCGTATTGAATTTGCAGGATTTGATCTTTTAGCTCCAAATTCAGGAAATGAGATCAATGGTCTTACTTTAGGAGCTGTAGGAAACGGAACTACATTAGATCACATCCAGGTATCTTACGGAAAAGATGACTCTTTTGAGTTCTTCGGAGGTACTGTGAATGCATCTAATCTTGTTTCTTTTGCTCCGGATGATGATAACTTTGACTTTGACAACGGATACACGGGAACAATTACTTGTGCACTTGCTTTAGCAGACAACAATTCTACGCACAGTCTTAGTGGTGGTGTTTCTGATACCAACGGTATCGAATTGGATAACAATTCAACGGGTACGGCTACGCCACTTATTACAAATCCTGTGATCAACAATCTTACGATCGTAGGATCACGTACTAATGTGTTGTATACCAACCCTACGCCGCCGCCTTCAGGATCATTATATGAAAATGGTATCCACATCAGAAGAACTGGAAAGCTAACGTTGAATAACACTGTTGTAACAGGATATCCTGTAGGAATCAAAGTAGAAGGTACAGGTTCTGAACTGTCTTCAGCTTCTACTTTAAGCACAATCAAGGTACATGGATTTACAACTTCTGTTACAGGTACAGGAACTGCGGGAATCCCTGCTGCCAACCTACTGGTAGGAAGTACAGCTTCAGCTTGGGGAATGACTCAGCCATTCTTCAATGTAGGACCATGGAACGTGGCACCTAGAAACTGTGGAGACTTCCAGGGAACTTGGACGAAATATAACTTCTCTATTGTAGAATAATTTTAAATGCAGGGAAAGCTTCCATGTCTTTCCCTGCTTTTATTTTTTAAATCTCTAATAATCTGTATTATGAAAAAACTATTTTTATTATCTGTTGCATTGCTTTCACAGGCGGCTGCTGCGCAGTCTCTGGTATGGAGCAATTCTTTTGATACCCCTGCTGATCTTCAGGGATGGACTACCCATGATCTGAACAATAATGGAAACGGATGGGTTCAGGGACAGAATATTTATTTTAACGGGACCAATGCCCTTACTTATGGAACTGCAGGAGTTCTTAGGTATTCAGTAAGTCTGGTTCCAACTGGGAATGTTGCCGGTTTTGCTACTGAAAACGACTGGATTATTTCGCCGCCGATTGATCTGCAGGGAGCAGCAGGAACAATCAGTCTGGCCGCTTATATCGGAAGACAGAGAACAACCCATTTTAATGTTGGGCGTGATCTGTTTATTTATGTGAGCACCCCTCAGAAACCGGTTCCGGAATTGGCTGATTTCCAGGCTATGACCGTGGATGCAGGCGGGAATGATATTCCAAGTCCTTACAGCATCATTGCAGGAACTGTGGCTAACCCTTTTCCTAATGATCTGACTCAGTTTAACGAAAGTATTGTTGATATTTCAGCCTTTGCGGGTAAAAAGATCTATATCGGAATTTGGTCGAACAGAAAACCAAGCGGTAATAATCTGCAGAATATCAATATCGATGAAATGGCGATTTATGCTTCCACGTTCCTGGACACAAAAGAAATAAAGAAGAAAGAAAATTTAACGAAAATCGAAGAAAATCCGGTAAAGGAATTTCTTCAGCTACAATTAAACCCAAGTTTTAAAGAACCTATGACTGTGGTTTCTATTTATAATATGGCCGGGCAGAAAGTACTTTCAGCGCAATACACCAGATCTTTCAATGTAGCATTATTGAAGGCCGGAATGTACATTGCTGAAGTTTCTGACGGAAAAACAACGGAGAAACTGAAATTTATTAAAAAATAATCACACCGTATATCCACTTAGCCCTCAGAGTATTCTGCAGGAATTAACCATGAAAACTTAATCGATCAAAACAGGTTTAAAGCTTTTCCGCAAAACCGTTTGATTATAAACATATCCAACTTAGTTTTTTATAATTATCCTGTTGTCCTGTACTTTCACCGGACAGGACAACATTTCTGAGTTAGATTTTTTAATTTAAAATAATATAAATGAATAAGTTCATTGCACTCGTATTTTTTACATTACTTATTTCCTGTTCAGACAGCAGCATTATGCAGCCGTTTGATAAGTCACAGAAGCCTGCTGAGGTTAACATAAAAGGATATTCCAAACCGGATATTATCCAGCTGAGACTTAACGGAAGCCCTATATCTATCGATGGAAACACTTCTTATACCAATAAAATAGAGACCAGACTTGATTTTGTTCTGGATGAAGGAGAAACAAACAGACTTGGGATCTACAATAATGAAACGGGTACTGAAATTGCCCATTACAATATCACTTACGACAATGTCAGTGATTATAAAACCCTGAATTTTTTCAATCTTCCGGGGATTTTTCTTCAGGCATCTGCTGTTAAACCGCAGATCAATCTGGGAAAAGTAGGTTTTGAATTCATTTTCCCCAATTTAGGAGAATACTCAGGGAGTTCACTGACTAATGTGAAAGGGATTCTGAAAAGAGAAAATGGAGCAGTGCTTGCAGAATTTGCCGATATCGGAAAGAAAAATTTTACTGAGGTAAAGATCTATAATTTTTTCAGCAATACAGCTCCTGTATACCTTGAACTGTATAAGCCGGATAGCAATACCCCGTATACCGGATCTGAAATCATTAAAGTAAAATTAAAGCAGGATATAGGAGCCAATCTTATCATTCTACAGGAAAAAATGGAAAATGGTATTCTCACTGTTAAAGGAGAGGTTGATGTGGCAGATTATCTTTAATGTAAGCCGGTTTTATGAGAAAATATTTTAATTTTCTATTGCTGTTTGCTGCAGCATCTGTCTTGATCTTATCATGCAATCGGAATGATGATGAGGGTGTTCCGCGTTTTCCGGAAGGAAGCAGGGAGTCTGTAAACCAATGGGTGCAGGACAGCATGAAAAGATACTATTACTGGGCAGACCAAATGCCCGCCAAACCGGATTACCATTTACCGGTGAAGGATTTTTTTAAAAGCCTTTTATCCTCACAGGACAGGTTTTCATTTGCTGTAGATAGCAAGGATCCTTCTTCTTATCCGCGTTCTGTCCGGAATATGTATGGCTTTGATTATACAGTCATACAGCTCGCTGATGGCAGTGTTGTAACCACCGTAAAGCTTGTTATGAAAAACTCTCCGGCATTCAATTCCGGTCTGGAAAGAGGGATGATGATCACGAAGATCAACGGTAAAGCAATTACTGCAGCTAATGCAGAAGAATTGACATCATCAATTAAAGATCAGACAGTCATAGAATTAACAGTTGGGAACTGGGAAAATGATACTGTTGTAAATGAAAAGAACATCACAGTCTATTACGGGTATTCCTTTGAACAGCCTCTGGAATCTAAAATATTTGAAAAAAACGGAAAAAAGACAGGATATCTTTACATTTATGATTTTCCGGACGGAATGACCCCTGCCCTGAATCAGAAATTTGCCGCATTCAAAGCAGCCGGAATACAGGAACTTATTATCGATATCCGGTACAATTATGGAGGATCCGTGGCTTCAGCAGCGGCACTTTGCTCATTGATCCCTTCCGGAATTTCTTCATCCTCACCATTTATTATCTACAAGGGAAATAAAAACGGAGGTGAAGTCAAACGGACATTTGCCCAGCAGATCAACTATGATTCTAATGCCCTTGATTTTAATACTCTGCATGTGAATGCTTTGGGATTAAGTAAAGCTTATATTCTTACCTCAACCAGTACGGCATCAGCCTCGGAGATCGTGATCAATAACCTTAAACCCTATATGCAGGTCATTCAGGTGGGAGGTGTGACATTGGGGAAAGATATGGCCGGATTTATGGTGGAAGACAAAAGGAATCCTAAAAAAATATCGTGGCAGCTTCATCCGGTTATTTATAAAGTGTTCAATGCGAATGGGGAAGGAGCTTACGGCAATGGAATTTCTCCACAGATTGCAGCCAGTGAATATGCTTCGCTGCCACTGCTTCCCCTGGGAGATCCGGAAGAAACCTTGATCTCATCCGCGCTGAACAATATTTACTCAAAATCAGCAGGCAAGAATGCTTTGGATAAAAGTGTTAAGATTTTATTTCAGAGTGATACGCCTTCTGCAGCCATCGGAAAGTGACCATTTTTTAATTTTTTAATACATACCAACAGCTATGCAGGGAATAGAACCAAAATTTCACAGCAGCATTACAGACCGTATGGAATATTACCGTGGTCTGTTGAAAAAAGCAGCCGGAGATCCGGATATTCAGCCTTCCGATATGATTTCAAAGGTCTCGGAATTAAGTGAATTGTATGAAGATTATCTGGCTCAAAAAAAACAACTGGAAAGAAGCATAAAAAATTACAGACAGTATCACAATGATCTGCGAAAACAACTGACCTTGCGGGTCCGGGAATTGAAAAGAAAGGTAAAACAGAGGTGATTTTTAACAAAATACTCATTAAAATTGGCACATGTCAACAGTGAATAATAAAACCATTGGCAGAACAATGGTTTTATTTTTGATATTTAAGAATTACTCTATTTATAGAAACAGTATCACTTTCCAGTATTCTGAGCCTTTTTAATCCTTTCCTCAATCACCTTCCAATCATAAAAATGGAAAACCCTGCCATTGCTCATGGCGACAAATACCCCCTTCGGAAAATTGGGTCCTAGATTCACATTCGTTACTTCGGAACCGTCACTTTCACTGGTGGAAACCGGAATTTCAGCAATTCTTCCTTTGGCGGGATCTTCTCTCAGATACACGTTGAAGGTATCCTTCTGCTGGTTGGAAACCAGAATATATCCTGTTTTTTCTGAAGTAGGATAAATAGAGATTCCTTCCACATCAGATTTAAAATCATTTTTTCCAAAGACGAGAAGCTCCTCATTTCCTTTGGCCGGATCTGCATCATACTGATGCACCCCGAACTGCTCATCAGAATAATAAATATAGCCCATTTCATCATCTACAGCGATACTTTCAATCTCTTTCAGTCCGCTGTATTTTCCGAACTTCCGGATGACCTTGCCTGTTATTTTTCCTTCTTTTTCAGAAAGCTTGTACTGCCACAGATACCCATCCGCCGGGCCGGATTTTCTTCCCACAACAGCATGGATTTCTCCTGATGCTGGATTTCGGTACATGGAAATTCCCATCGGATCGCGTTCCGTTTCACCGTCAAATACTGTAAATTTACCTACTTCCTTCAGGTCAGGAAGACTGTAAAGCTTTACTGTATTGGTTTCTCTTTCTGTAACCGCAGCAATATCCGTTTTTTTTTCGTTCAGCATAAAGCCGTATTCAATATCTACATTGTTCGGACGTTTTAATCCTAAGACTTTATTGACGATTTTTCCATTCAGGTCAAAAGCGTACAGTCCGCCGTCAGTATCTTTATCTGTCCCGATAATAATGCTTTTGGAAGCATCCGCAGGATTGATCCAGATGGCAGGATCATCAGTATCGTGAACTACCGTTTCTGTAATAACAGAAGGTTTTATATTTTTTCCTAAATTTTGCGTGCTGCAGCTCACCACAAGAGGTAAAACTGATATCGTTATAATAAATGGTAACTTTTTCATACGTTTAAAAATCAAATTTCAATCCTAAAGTGAATCTCGGCTTGTAATATTCCACCTGTGCAGTTCTGCTTTGGATTCCCTGATAATACCGTAACGGTTGGTTCGTCAGATTATTGGCTTCGGCAAAAACCCTGAGCTGGCTTGTAATTTTATAAGATGCATTTGCATCAAGGAAAACCTGCTTGTCATAATAACGGTCTTCAAATGATTTTCCACCCAGTTCATCAATATAATCGGACGCGTAATTCATAGAAACCCTTGCCGAGAAACGTTTATTTTCCCAAGAAAGAGATCCGTTGAACATATGCGGTGCAGCGCCCGGAAGTCCTACATCTGTTCTTTCCACGCCATCTTCATTTGTGATTCCTTTCGCTTTTGATTTGGTGTACGTATAATTGACATATACTCCAAGACCTTTCCAGAATGCTCCCGGAATAAAGTCGAGCTGACGTTGAAGGGCCACTTCAAAACCGTAAATATCTACATGGTCACCATTGCGCTGCTGTGTAAAGCTCCAGTTATTTTCTCCGGCAGGAATAGGATTGGATTGGCCTGCAAAATCATTCGAAAAATCACCCGATGTATAATTTCTTCTCGAATAGGTATAAATAAAATCCTTAAGGTTCTTAAAAAAAATACCTCCTGAAAGAATACCCACAGATTTAAAGTATTTCTCTGCCATAAAATCAAAATTATAGGCATACGTTGCCTTTAAATCCGGATTTCCCGCCGCAATGGTTTCATCCCCGGAAATAACGTTAAGATAGGGAACCAGTGAATAATAATTCGGGCGTGCCAAAGCTGTTGTAAATGCTGCCCGCAATATAAAATCCTGAACAGGGACATATTTGAAGGATAAATTCGGAAGCACATTAGTGTAGGTATTCGTACGATTGATCTTTCCTGCCAGATCTTCCTCGTCCAGCACATAATTTCCGGTATAGTCAATTTTTGTGGTTTCAATACGGGCTCCTGCAATCATTGAGAAGGTATCACTAAAGTCCTGGTCCCATCTGATGTATCCGGCATAGATATTTTCTTTGGCTGTATAATTACTCGAAAGGAATTCTTCCGGCTTCAGCTCACCTTTAAATAAATTGGAATTAAACAGATCTAGACCACCAATGTATGAAGGATCTACGAAAGTTCCCGGAACATAATTTCCCGGCTGAAAGTTTTGACCGTCAAAATGAACAGTAGGAATAGATAACAGGCTTCCCATGTCATTCAAAGGCTCAAAAGCATAATAATCATTGTTCCGTTCTTTTTCCTTTAAACGAAGACGTAAACCTGTGCGAAGTCTGCCTTTCTGGTTTTCGATCACGGAAAACGGAAAACGGACATTGACCTTCGCCCCAAATTCTTTTTCCTGTGTAAAACTGTTGGAATCTGAAAGGTCACTTAGCTCATAAACTCCTAAATTATCAGCAGAAAGGGGAGTGATCATCGGTCTTTCCGGATCGCTGAGGTCTGAAGAGAAATTCATCTTTCCATTCTCAAACTCTATATAACGCTCATGTGGCTTCTTTTCGCTGGCCGTTGCATAGTTCATGGACCAGTCAAGATCAATCTTCGAACCCAGAAGATGTTCCCCTCTTAAAGCATAGTTCTGTACTTTCTGTCTTTCCAGACGTGTGTTGTCATTATCCGCATCTCCGCCTTTATTCTGTCTTGTGATGCTGCCTTTCCAGCCTGTAATTTCCGTTTCATCATCATTATAGACCGGCTTTATTTTATAGCCTAATGCAAACCTGTTCTCTTTGTCCGTTCTAAAATTGTACATTGCTGAAGCATAGATCTTATTTTTAGAATTGAATTCATAATCCATATTCAGATCAAAACTGTGTCTTATGCGGTGCTCATTATAATAGCGGACTCCCATTTTGCTGATGTAAACAGTCTGTGCGGCATCATCTGCAATGCTCCATGTCGGTTCAATATTATCCGAGCCAAAATTGTTATTGTTATAGGAAAAACTGAAAACAGCCCCCAGCTTTTTATTCAAAAAACGGTTTCCATACACAAAGCCTGCTGTATAATTGCCTTTTTCACGGATGGGATTGTAACCCCCGGCCAGAGTTGCAGAAATTCTCTGCCCGTTAGGTGAAGCCCTCGTGATAAGGTTGACAGAACCACCGATAGCATCAGCATCCATATCCGGGGTCAGGGTTTTATTAACTTCGATCGTGGAGATCATATCTGAAGGAATCAGATCCATCTGAACATTCCTGTTATCACCTTCTGCAGACGGAATTCTGTCTCCATTCAGTGTTACAGAATTTAGATTAGGGGCAAGACCTCTGATGATAAGATTCCTGGCTTCTCCCTGGTCATTCTGTATTGTAATACCGGGAACGCGTTTCAAAGCATCACCGATATTGGCATCAGGAAAACGTCCGATCTGGTCGGATGAGATCACATTGGTGATATTGGCATTGTTTTTCTGCTTATTTAATGCTCTTGCCTGGTTTTTTAGTGTGGCTCCGCTTACAACTACTTCTGCAATTGCTGTTTCTTTTCTTGCAAAAATGATATTCTGTCTTGTATTTTTTTCAGATTCAACTGTTACATTGTATTCGCTGGTTCCATAGCCCAGGTAATCTACTGTCATGGTATAACTTCCTGCAGGAACATTCAGGAAAACAAAATTACCATGATCGTCCGAAGTTGTATAGATATTTCCCGGAGCTAGAGAGATCTTGGCGCCCGGAAGGGATAGTTTGGAATCATCATTGATATTTCCGGAAAGAGTACCGGTTTGTGCATAAAAAAAGATGGATGCACAAAATAAAACAGAGGTAAATATTTTCTTCACTTTATACAGTATATTAGATTTGAACAAAATTAAACGTCTGTTTGGAAATTAACCGGAAATGTAGATTACGATTGTTTTAAGGATTTATGAACAGATACATGAGGACTGCTTTCCCGTAAAGTGATAAAACATCACTGGCAGAATCTTTATATTAAAAAAAGCTGCATCAAAAGTATCAATCCTTTGACACAGCCTTTTTGCTGTTATTTCTTATTTCTGTTCTATTAAAGGAACGTTAGTGATTACTTTCCATTCCCCGTTCTCCCGGACACAGGTTATAAGCGATGAAAATCTGAGAGCCGAACTTTCCAGGGAAACCTGAGCGTACGCAATATTATTTTTCTGTTTCAAAGAATGGTAAAGAATTGTTCTCGGTTTCCCACCAAAAATTTTATCGTGAACCAGTTGAATATACTCTTCTTTAGAAATGATGAAAATTCCAGGTTGGTCAAAAAATCCGTCCTGTATGTTTTGGTAATTTTGATGAAGAGCCTGCTCTAAAAGGCTGATATCACCAGTATCACCACCTTTGATAAAGGTTTCTATAGCTTGCCTGATCTCTTCCATGATTAATTTAAATATTTAAAAATTGAGGTTTCTATTAATTCTGTTTTCTTTGAAATCTGATCAGAGGTAGCAGTGCCTTCCAAAGGAAAATAGCTGATGTCAGTAATTCCCAGATGATTTAAGATGCTGGTTAAATGAATTTCAAGAGGATTCATTCCGCCGGGTAAAGAGTGAACACCGCCCATGACAGAAATGATATGCGCTTTCTTCTCTGAAAGCAGTCCTTTGATGCCATGGTCATAGGTAAACGTTTTCTTAGTCCTGATTACAAGGTCAAAATAAGCTTTCAGCGAAGAGGGAATCCCGTAATTATACATAGGGCAGGTGATCAGTATTTCACTGCTTTTGTAAAGCTCATCAATTAATTTGTCAGATAGTAGCAGATCTTCGGTATAAAGATTTTCATTTGAAAATGCATCGAAAGTCTGCTGGGTAAGGTGAGGTGTCATTTTTCTGGCGGTATCTCTTTCAATAACCGATCCTTCCGGATGTTTCAGGATCCACTGTTTTACAAAATAATCGCCCATACGGCGTGAATAGGAATCTTTAATCCTAAGGCTGCTGTCGATTCGGAGGAGTGTGTTCATACTTTTTTCTTTAAAGACACACCTGACTTTTAAAACGTGACAGAGATGGGTGGAAAGTTGAGAATTGAACCTTAAACTAATTAATTCTTTTCAATTTTTCAGGATCTACAATAGAATAGATTTCCCTGATCAGACCATGCTCATTGATATCCAGAATATGGCAGTTATAAATACGGTCTCCCTGCCAGAAGCACAAAGCAGGCTGATGATTGAAAACATTAAAAGTAAAAGATTTCCCTGAAAGAAACTGCTGTTGCACGTAAGCGAGAAGAGATGCCGTTGCTGGTTTGCCGGTTTCCACAGCTTTGATGACACGGATACGTTTTCCACCATCTGCAGAAAGCCTGATATCATCTATCAGAAGTTCTTCGATCATGGAAATATTTCCTTCACTCAATGCCTTCTGATATCTGTGGAGTATATCGGTATCCGTAGAATTTGCAGTATCGGGAGCGTATTTTATATGTTGCAGCTGCTTTCCTGCACGGCTCAGCAGCTGGCGTGAATTATCAATGGAAATATCCAGGGTTTCAGCAATTTCTTGATGAGAATAATCGAAAGCTTCTTTTAAAATATATACAGCTCTTTCTTTAGCATTCAGTTTTTCTAAAAGTACAAGGAGTGTGTAACGAGCCGTCTGCTCCTTGATCAGTTTATTTTCTGCATTGTCAAAGGATAGGGGTTCCGGAAGCCATTCTCCGTAAATCATTTTTTTACTGTGCCTGTTCTTAAAATTGATTGCATGATTAACTGTACTTTTAATCAGAAAGTTAACCTCGTTTTTGATCCCTGATTTGTCTAAAGAAATATATTTTTCTATCACATCCTGAACAAGATCCTGTGAGTCTTCATAAGACCCTGTGATATTGTAAGCATAGGTAAGCAGCCTGCTGTAATTTTCCTGCATGATATTTCTTTTGAAGACAAACTTAATGAATAAAATGTGACAGCTCTTTTCAAAAATGTTAGATTTTTTAATTAAATGAACTCTCAAAGACGAAATATTTGGAATTTTTTTGGCAATTTGCAGTCCTGAACACCATTGATCATAGAATAGAAGAGTATCTATCTGTCAACTAAACAAATTCCGGATCAAATGACAAGAGCCCTTAAATAGATTCATTAAAAATATGAATGAAGTATTTTCTAAAAAATTAATTGAGCTTGCTGAAAAAGATCTGTCAGTTAGAGAGAAACTGGCTTCTGAGGGTAAGCTTTCCAACGGTTATCATCCGGAGATGGAACAGATTCACAGGCAAAATGCTGAAAGGCTTCAGGAAATCATCGGGAAGATAGGCTTTCCTACGATTTCAAAAGTGGGGGAGAAGGCTAGTGACGCAGCATGGCTTGTTATTCAGCATTCTATTGGTGAGCCTGAATTTATGAAAGAATGCTATAAAATGATGATTGAAAATAAAAACGATATCAATCCTTTAAACATTGCTTATCTACATGACAGGATCCAGGTTTTTCAGAGCAGACCTCAAAAATACGGCACACAGTTGACTGAAGAAAGAGTACCTTATCCGGTGGAAAGTAAAAGACATCTGAATGAAGAACGCCTGAAAGTCAATTTGAAACCTTTTTCCCAAGAAGAGATAGACAGGATTCCCGAAATAGAAAATATTCCTGAACTAGATACAAAAGATGCTGGTTATACGGCTTGGAGAATAAAAGTAGGATGGATATTTGCCCCTTAATGGATTCCTATTTAAAAAAAGTGTTTATTGGATTCAAATATTTTTACAAAGAGCTGAAAAAATATTTTGTCAGTTTTAAAAAACTTTATATATTTGCACCACTGAAAACAACGGTATAACCGTTATTCAGGAGAGATGGCAGAGTGGTCGATTGCGATAGTCTTGAAAACTATTGACTGTAACAGGTCCGGGGGTTCGAATCCCTCTCTCTCCGCAAGTTGGAGAAACAAATAAAATCAAAAGCCTTTAAATCTTAGTGTTTAAGGGCTTTTTTGTTGTTTGGAGTTATCAAAACAGATCAAAGAATTACAAAATGAAAGTGAGTCATTCGGTGAGTCGTTTTCGGATAATATTTTGACTCACCGAATTCTCATTAAACAGCCTGTTCATCGATTGAACATCTTGTAGGTATAAAGGTTCAAAAATAAATTACTAACCTTTAAAATTTAAAGTTATGCAAACCTACAGCTTACTGTTCTATCCAAAAAAAGCAAAGAACAATTCTGAAATGTCCACCATTTATTTGCGAATTACCATTTTCGGTAAAAGAACAGAAATTTCAACCGGACAACAGGTAAAAACTTCACAATGGAGCATAAAATCGGGAAGGGTCACAGGGAATACCCATAAAGCTCAACAATTAAACTCCTTACTGGAAAGTTCACGAGCCAAATTATTTGAATGCTATAATACTCTGCTTAATGAGGGCAGGGAGATAACCTGCGAAAATCTTCGTAATAAATATCTGGGAATTGAAGAAAGAAAAGTTACCCTTATCGAAGTCTTTAAAGATCATAATTTAAAGATGAAAGAATTGATAGGAAAAGAATTTTCCAGAGGAACCTGGGAAAGGTACGAAACTTCTTTACGGCATACCCAAGCATTTATGAAATGGAAATTTAAGATTTCGGATATTGATGTTCGTCATATTAATCCAGGATTTGTTGCAGATTATGAGTTTTATCTGCGAACCGTAAGAGACTGTTCTAATAATTCTGCTGTAAAATACATCAAGAATTTTCAGAAAATAATCAATATCTGCCTTGATAACGAGTGGATGAGTAAAAATCCCTTCACCAATTATAAATCTAAAATAATCAAAGTTGATGTAAGATTTTTAACAGATTTAGAGTTAGAAAGACTCCGAAATAAGAAATTCATTTCTGAACGATTACGAATTGTAAGAGATATCTTCGTATTCTGCTGCTATACGGGTCTAGCTTATATAGATATTAAAAATCTTACCAACTATAAAATAATAAGGGGTATTGATGGAGGACTATGGATAAAAATTAAAAGGACAAAAACAAAAGTCGAAGCCAGTATTCCTATATTAGCTGAAGCTCAAGCAATTTTAGAAAGGTACGAAGGTTATCCAAAATGTATAAATGAAAATACTGTTTTGCCCGTGTTGAGTAATCAAAAAATGAATGAATATTTAAAAGAAATAGGAGATTTATGTGAAATTGATTTTGATATTACTTTTCACACTGCGAGACATACGTTTGCTACTACAATCACCCTTAATAATGGTGTACCATTGGAAACAGTCAGCAAGATGCTTGGGCATACTAATATTAGAATGACACAGCATTATGCTAAAATTCAGGATAAAAAAATTGGTACGGATATGTCCTTGTTGAAAAATATCTTGTGCAAAAATAAAAAAGCAAGATGAAATTTCAAGGATATTACATATTAAACAGATAAGTGAATCTCCTTTTTTATCATTTTTATAAACATTTTTTTTGATTTTTTTTGTTTCATTTCAATAGATCTATCATGTTTTTAAAGGAATAAAATATTCTGCCCAATTTTATAAATAAAGATAATGTTTCATTTTTTAAGTAAGAAAGTATTCATTTAGTTCTGATTTGTCATCTATGATCTAACTTATAATGTTGGATATATTTTTTCATATCTACTTTCAATAAGTAAACTTGTTTTCTGATTTTGATCAAATACTGAAACCGAACATATCCAAGAATTATAATTCTAGTTTCTTAAAAGTTTTATTTACAAAATATAAGTAGAACACAAATAGTAGTGTCTATAAAGGAGAAATTTAGAAATAAATGAATTATTTGAATTTACTTCTGAAAGATATCAGTAAGTATTGACGTTGCAGTTCAGTTAACTGAAAATGTTAAATATTGAGGGGGTTAGCAGTGATTTTCACTTTGCAGCACCAGAAAATTAATTGAATTTTTTATATGACAAGCAAGCTAAATGATAAAGTATCAGGAACTTTCCTTATCTACGGTAGTTTTCAAGCATTGACCTATACTTTACTAATGACTTGTTTTTTTGCTATTATGATTGTTCGGATAAGCAAGGATATTTAAATTGAGTTGAAAGAGAGATATTGATGAAAAGAATTACCTCCAACATTGCTATCAAAGAATAATATTTAAATGTGATGATAATTTAATTTTCTTTCAATTTTTTTTTATTTAAATAATAAATCATATATTTTTTATTTAAAAGTCAAATAAAAGTGAATTATGATGATTATTTATTAATTGATTGTTTTTATATTAGCCTTTATAAAACTAACCCAAATCCATGAAATTATGAAAAATGAAAATTTAATACTCATGAACTGCTACACAAGTAGTGTATGTATCCTTTTCCGATATTAAAAATTACAATACCGATCTAATTATAGGAGAGATTATAGAAATCAGTGAATTGATAGGGAATATCTCTGTCTGTATGGACTGTTTCGTTACCATGGAACAGAGCTTCCCGAGGTTTAAAAAACAAAGGAGAAGCTGAGCTATGCATAAAAACATTAAAATAATCCAATTTTTATTTTAAACAATTAATCTTTTTAAAAAATTATATTATGAACATTCGTGAAATTCTTGAAACAAGGCTTGTCTATCCTACTCCTGATTTGATAAGTCCGTATGCCGAAGCTATACAGAAACACACTGACAAGGAATGGATTGATGGTGAACTTAGAAGTTTGCTTCCCGATGCCGCCCGCGAAAATTATAAACGGGTACGTACTGGTTATATGTCTGCAAGATGGTGGCCTCTTATTCCAACTTATGAAAGATTGATACCATTGGCGCGCCTTATGCTATGGTCTATGTATAATGATGATATCTATGAACAGTGTACGCCCGATGAGGTGCGTAATGCACAAGAATGTACTGTTGCCATTCTAAAAGGAACCCTAAGTGCCAGCGATGCCAATATCCCACTCGGGGCGTTTCTCGAGCAAATGCGGCATGGATTTCTGGAATTTATACCCCATTCGTCTGTCGTTCGCATTGCAGATAAAATAAATATTTATTTCGATGGTGTGGAAATAGAAACTATGTTCAAAAGAGACAAACGATTCCCTACACCAGAAAATCAACGAACGATCCGGGAAAAGACGTTGATGCTTCGCGCCTTTAATGAATCTATGGAAGTGGAAACTGGTGTTACGCTTCCTGATAAAATACATAGGCATCCTGTTATCAGGGAGTTATCTAGGGTTTCCGGTCGTATACCAGGATATTTTAATGATATCCAATCTCTACTTAAAGAGGAGGCTACGGGCGATTTTTATGTTAACCTAGTAAAAGTGTTGGAAAATTTCAAAGGTATAACAAGAGCAGAAGCAATAGATGAAGTGATACGTATTAATAATGAAGACGTAAATGAGTTTTTATACCTGCAAAAAAATCTTCCTGATTTTGGAGTATGGCAGCAGGATGTTGAATATTATGTGCATTGCCTGAGCATGCCTTTCAATGGATGGAAATCTGCAACATTAATAGAATCGGACAGGTATTGGAAAGATGGATATAATGCCCCTGAGGTGTTTGAAGCAGCAGCTAATATTGTTCCAGATGTGCCATGAAGACAACATAGGTGCCATGAACTTCATCGGATTATATGTGATATTTCAAAGTAATACATATATCATTTTTTGAGTCTCCTTTATGAGGAGACTTTTTTACTAACTATGAAAGATACTCACTTTGAAAATGTAGGTTTTTGATTCGTTTTGCAAGTCAAATATAACAACTTCTTTTGTATATTAAGGAATAAATATTAAAGTTTTTTTGAAACTAAATTGGGTTTTATTCAAAATTGTAAGACTTTCTGCTTACAATAAGCTCAATGAAACAAGGTTCGAGAAATTCTTTGACAGTGTATCGCGTATAAAAAAGTAGGTATTCCGATTGTAAGGGATTTTTTTGACTCTAATATTCTACGTTTTAATTTTCCTTTTATTAAATGCATCTGCCATTAAGCGTAAGGATAGCTTTGATAGATCTATATCCCATAGAGCCTCATTTTCATTAACTATCCATAGTGTTCTGTCATTCAGATCAAATTCTTCAACAAAACAATAGTAAAGCATTCTTGGAAGTCTTTTTTCAAATCGTCTTTCATTCGTACACAGATTAAAATAAAGATAAGGAGAATCCGATTTTTTGAACTTCAGAGATAGAATCTGTTCCTCTCCATAAAATTCAGCACCAGATCTCCATCCAATCAAACGCTTTATCCTGCCTTTATTAGATATAACATATTTATCTTTAAAGCCGGGTAATGGCTTCCAGTGTTCATCCGGTAAGTCTCTTAAAGATAAATCGAAAATGGGAGGAGGACTCTTCTTACTAATCCGGGGTTTACCTAGTTTTTCCCAAAGAGAAGTGTTGAATACTTCTTTGGAATTAAGTACCTTCCTTACCTTAGTAGCATACTGTTTATTTCTTTCAGTAAGGATGTTAGTAACAGACTGTAAGTTTAATTTCGAAATATCTAAATCCCATTGTGGATCATTTTTGTTTACGATGACCAGATTTCTGTCTTTAAGATCAAATTTTTCTATAAAACAAAAATAAAGCATTCGGATAATGGCTATATTATAGCTTTTTCCATTACAACTTAACTTAGTATAAAGAAAATATTTTTCACTATCAGACTTTTGTACAAAGAGCGAGATAATATGCTCTTTCCAAAAAGTTTGGCTTACATTCTGTGTCCAGGTGTTTAACCGTTTTACTCTTCCTTTATTGGAAATGGCAAAATATGGCTCAAGATCAGGAAACGGTTTCCAATTTTCTCCGGGAAGATCCTTTAGCGATAAATTCATACAGGCCGGAGGATTGCTTTCATCAATTAGTGGCTGCCCGAGTCTTTTCCACAGACTTGTATTGAGTATCTTTTCCGGTTTGTTTTTTCTCTCCGGTATAAGATCTTTTTTACTAGGTTTATATTCTTTTTTAAACCATAGAAATTTTCCTGCGGTAATATTTTTTTTATTGAGTACTGATAGAATATGAGGAGGGTAAATTCCCAAAGTTTCGCTTGCTGCATAAATATTTTCATAGCTGGCAATAAAATCACCATGAACTGTGTATTGGCTCACGGCCTGCTGATAATTCCCTTTCTTTCCTCTACCGGTACTCAGCGACTTGCTGTGCAGTTTGCTCACTGTTAATTTCTCCAAATTGCTAAAATGTACATTAAACCTATTATTATCCTTAAAAGACATAAGAAATGAATGATCATCCATATTAAATTTTTCAACAAAATGATAATACACCAAGCGCGCTACTGATTTTCCGTATGACCTCCCTTCAATACAAAGGTTACATCTCACACTATAAAAATGAGTTTGTAGATATTTATTAAAATATCTACAAACTTGTAGTTTCATAATTCTATCGAGGAGGTTATGTTCTCCTCCATATGAATTTACAAAACTTCGTTCTAGACTTTTTACCCGTCCATAATTAGAAATAGCATAATTTTCAAAGCCCTCTATTAGCCTCCACTCTTCACTCTGAAGATCTTTCAGAGAAAGATTGGAAAGAACTGTGTTTACATATTTATCTCCTAATTCAGTAGATAATTTCATTCGTCGGAAATTTTATTATAAGTTATTTTGATATAATCCAATAACTAATTTAACACGAAATTTTATAACATCAAAAATATCTCTAGTCGGCACATAGTAGAATGTGATAACATACAGGTGTTGGAGTGTGGAAATATTAGACTTGCGATACAAGAAAGATAAGTTAGACTGAAATGTTTTATGAGGTAATAATATTAAAATCTTTTGTATATCAAACTTTATTAAAAGATTTTATAATTTTGATAAAATACTTTCTATTAAATTCCTTTTGGAAAACACATTTAAAAATGAGAAACTTTTTATTTTTACTCTTTACTGTTTTAAGTCCTACTTATATATCTAGTCAAAATAATTTGTTCGCGAAAGAGAATAGTAATACTAAGAAGAAACTTGAACGCTTTTTAAAACAAAATGATATTCCAGGAATGTCTGTTTCTATTTCTTATGAGGGGAATATCATTTTATCAGAAGGTTTTGGCTATTCGGATATTGATAATAAAATTAAGGTTGATCCTTCTCTCACAAAATTTCGAATAGCCAGCATCTCCAAAATAATTACAGCTCTCACATTAATGAAATTAAATGAACTGGATTCAATAAATATTGATAACAAGCCCTCATTTTATTTAGATAGTATTTCTCGTGAAAAATATAACTTTACAATAAGACAATTATCAGGTCACTTATCCGGGCTAAAAAGAAATCCTTCTGGCGAAAGATGGGACCAATATAATGATTATACTGAACAAAAATTTTATAATAGTTTAAAAAAGGATGATTTAGACTTTGAGCCGGGTACTCAATTTCAGTATAGCAATTATGGTTATAAATTATTAGGATTATTAATTGAAAAAAGATGCGGAAAGACAATTATTCAATGCCAAGAAGAGTATATTATCAACAAAATTGGGATGACAAATACAATTCCAGATTATAATTTGAATAAACCAGAAATTGCCAATTTTTATGTAAATAAAGGAGGAACCATTCAAAAATCCCCTTATATGGATTGTAAATTTAAATATGCTCAAGGTTGTCATCTTTCTACCTCGGAAGATTTAATTAAGCTAGGAAATGTTTTTTTTAAGCCTGATCTAATTTTTAATTCTTATAGACCAGTTCAGATTATGGCAAAACAACAAGTATTGAGCTCAGGTAGTAAAACAGGTTACGGTATTGGAATTATGTCCAATGTAGATTTTTATAATAATAGTTTTTTAGGACACAATGGATTAGAAAATGGAGCTAGAGCAATTCTCAGAATATATCCCAAATATAATTTAATTATTTCCATACTAATTAATAGCCAAGAGCCAAATCTTGAGGACTTAACTACTGAAGTAATATATTCATACATTGAAAGATTAAAAAAAATGCATAATTAATTTATCAAATGAGATTTCATGAATTTCCAAAAATGTGAAAAATAATATAGGATAGCTTGATAAAAATGCAAAGAAAAAATCCCTTAACTTCATGAAAATAGCAAGAAATAGATGGAAAAGTAATCCCATCAATAGATAAATAAAATTAGATATTGGACTTATAATATAGAAAATAAAGGTAAGTTGGAAAAAAATTATAAACCAAGACAAAATCAAATATGTTTTTTTATTTTCACCCGAAAGAGAAATTAGTAGTTTATTACCATATATATTGGTTTTCAATATTTTTTTAAACCTTCGCCGTTTCGCCATTTTTTCGAGGAAATTTTTTGTATTCCATTGGTACTATAGGAAATAACTATATATAGAGAGATAAAATGTAGAATTAAATAATCTTTAACTATAAAGTAACAAAAAAAACAGAACAAATTGAATGGGATTATATGCTCAGATGTGTTTCATCTACTTGATTATCTGTAAAGTATCAATAGATCCGCTACAAAAATGACTTAAATTTATGGTGTAAAGTTTAGAACTCTTATCCATGAATAAACAGCAACAGCAAGTCAAGGCTCGCAAAGATTGGCTTAAAATCTATTTAGAATCGGGGTCTGTAACGAAAACGGCTTTACGCTGTGGAATTGCAAGATCAACACTTCACCGTTGGATAAAAAGGTATAAAAAAGAAGGAGAACAAGGACTGTCAGATAAGTCAAGACGTCCTAAAACCCTCACCAATACTAAGGTTACAAAAGAAACTGAATCTATTATCCTTGATCTAAGAGAGAAAAAAAGATGGGGAACTGCAAGAATCTCAATTCATCTGCTTCGAAAACGAATCATGCTTTCTGCAATGACTGTTTGGAGGGTGCTCTTTAAACACAAAGTTAATCCTATAATCAAAAGGCGTAAAAAATCTGATTACAAAAGATACAGCAAAGAAGTTCCAGGGGATAGAGTTCAGCTGGATGTTACTAAAATCAGAAATAAGGCTTATCAATTTACAGCTATTGATGACTGTACAAGAATGAAAGTTATTAGGATCTACTCTAATAAAAAAGCAGAAAGTACGATACATTTTTTAGGTGAAATTTTGGATACATTCTATTTTCCTATACAGCATATTCAAACCGATTGGGGTACGGAATTTTTTAATTATTCCTTTCAATACGAATTGCATTGAGCATTTTATCAAATACAGACCCATCAAGCCCAGATCCCCTCATTTAAATGGTAAAGTAGAAAGAACCCAACAGACTGACAAATCCGAATTCTGGTCTTACTGCAACATTTTGGGACTCGAATGAAGTAATATTGCCAAGAAATTATACTTACTTAAATTATATAAAACAAAAAAATATTAATTTAGTTTCAAAGCCAAAGAGGGAGTAGGCTCTGCTGGGGAGCAACCTACCAGCAATAGGCTTTTAGATATACGGAAAGGGAGACCCAGACCCAAAAGGTCTCCTATTGTTATAGCACAAAAGATACAAGTCCCTCTCTCTCCGCAAAAGTCCCTGTAGATAATTGTCTACAGGGACTTTTAATTTTAAGGTGCTAATTTAGGTGCTAAATATTTATATATTGTCTATTAAATCATATTACAATTTCCGCCTTTTACTGTCCTTAGATTTTCTATTTAAGAAAAAATTTTACAGACTTCAAAAATTGCTTTTAATTTTGACTTAAAATTATCTTTCAAGCCATTTCTGATGACTAAGTTTTTCTAAAATATCATCTCTGTACAATTCATTGAAAACTTCATTATAAACATCTTTCAGTTTTGATCCTTTGTCATAATGTTTCAGTGCTTCTTTGTAATGAAAGATTGCAGAATCTTTCCTTCCTAATTTTTCAAATATTTCTCCCTTATGAAAGTAAGCCTCTGAAAATTTAAAATGCCCCTTTAGTGATCTGTTATACTGTTTTAAAGCTTCTTGATTAAGGTTTAGTTTTTCCAACAATGTGCCATAATTTACATAAACTATAGACTTTAAATTTATAGTCGCACTATCTGTAGTTTCAAAGAACTTTTCATAATAATGTTTAGATTTATCATAATTACCTAATCCCTGATATGATATTGCAAGAAGATAGCTAATATTCTCTCCTTGTACATCATTTATAATATTAGGAGTTAAGGTATTCAGTCTTTCTAAATCAGTAATCGCTCCTTTATAGTCTTTGAGCTTTTCTAATTTCATCCACCCTCTATAGCCCAAATGTCTTTTGGGATTTAGCATAACAGCATTATCAAGTAATTTAAATCCTTCGTGATATAATCCTCTTTTATTATAGGCGACAGATTGCTCATGATAAGCATCAGAATATTCAGGATTTTGTTTTGTCAAAATTTTAAACATAAACTGCGAAAGCTGAGTTCCCTGTAAATCTTCTGCTAGTGCAAATCTTCTATCCTTATTAAGAAAAAATATGATGAAAATCAACAAAATAATAGTTCCTGTGAATAAAATCAAAAAGAAAGATTTTATTATAATCTTTATCTTAAAATATATCAATGACTTTTCCATTTTCAACTTTGAATGTTATCTGATAATACGAATCAACTTTTTCTCCGTTAACTTTTCCAATTTCCCAATTGTGTAATGGTCGAATGAGTTTTAAGAAGTTTTCTTCTTCCTGATTACTCAATTTAGCATCTCCATATTTTTCATCAATGCAAAAAAATCTGAATCTATCCGTCAAGCCTTGATAGTTAACAATAAATCTTATGACAATCCATCCTTTTTTTATAGTTGTTAATTTGGGCACTTTATTTATAAGAGCCTTTCTAATAGTTTTTCTCTCGCCTTTATATTTTGTACTTGCTTGATAATACTGATACGTGATTATTCCTTTTGTATGAAAATTAGGATTATCTGTCCTACTATTCATTGCAATATTCCCAACGTCATTTGTAAGACTGATGTATAAAAGTATTATAACAGCTATACAAATTAGAAAAGAAATGAGCAGGGCTCTATTTAGCATTTTCATAAATCATTACTTGTTTTTTCAATAAAGACAAACCTAATAAAAAAAGATCATACCACATATAAGCTCATCATTAAAAGAAATTGAGATAAAAGTATCTATGGAAATGATATTTCCTGATCTGCATTTGAAAAAAAAATTAATCTTCAAATCAGCAATCACTTCTTTTCATTACTAAGGTTTTGAGAAAAGTATTTATCAATCTGAAGATAGTAAGATAAACACTTTCAACAAGAAACCATAATTAAATGGTTGGAGTTACTCAATTTAACAAGATAGCAATTCAGAAATTTGAGTATCTTTTATTGTTAATATTTCATCAGAGATTTCTTTTAGATCTTCCAAATAATGGCTAATTATTAAGATTATTTTTTCTGTTTTTAATTTTTGTATTAAATCATAAATGAATTTTCTGTTTGCCTTATCTAACGAAGAAGTTGGCTCATCTAAAATTAAAAATTGCGGATCATGATATAAAGCACGCATCCAGCCAAGTAATTGTTTCTGTCCGCCAGACAAATTTATACCTTCTTCACCTACTAAAGTTAAAAGAGCCTGAGGTAAAGAGTTAATAAAATGATCAAAACCAAGAGAAATTAATTTCCTTAGCTTATGCTCGTCAACTTGTTCTTCAAGAATAATGTTTTCCAAAATATTCCCATTGAAAATTTGTATGTTTTGTGGGACAATGCCGGTCAAACTCCGCCAATTAGTTATAGAAATATCTTTTAAACAGATGTTTTTATTGATAATAATCTCTCCATTTTCAGGGAGATAATTTTTTTGTAATATTTCTGTCAGTGTGGTTTTTCCGCTTCCACTTTCTCCGAGAAGACACGTTATATTTCCCTTTTGAAGAGAAAAAGAGATTTGATTTAAGAGCCTGCTTCTTCCATTAAACCTGAAGTCCATATGGTCAATGTCAATCGATTTAATCTCTGTAATTTCCAGGCCCTCCATTTTTTCTTTTTCTAATGAAGAATATTCAAACATTCTGTCAAAGGCCACTTTGGCTTCCTGTATTGGAATGGTTATCAATGCCAGATTAGTGATTGAAGAGAGCAGTGAACTGGAAATTCCTATAACCGCCATTAATTCTCCGGTTTTAATTTCCCCGTTCAAAACATTATAGGAAGAAAAACCAAGAATGATAATAAGAAAGGAAACCAAAACCATTCCTGAATATAATGCTATGGTTAAGTTAAGTTTTCCAAGCTCAAAAATCTTTGCCTGGAAAAAACCAAATAGAGTTTCATTTCTTTTGATGAACATATGCTGCTTGGAGAAGCCTTTGATAACTTCTATTCCTCTTATACTGTCAATATAATTTGCCTCGTTTATACTATAGGATTGCATAACGTTCCTTTGGGCATCAATAATTTTTTTATTAAAGCTGAAGATGATATAGAAGATTACAGGTGAAATAATGATGCATACCATAGCCAGTTTCCAGGAATAGAAGAAAAGAAAGCCTGTAGATATTAAAATGCCCAGAACATCGACGACAGTATTGGTAATAAGCTGTTTTATGACAGTTTGTATTCTTTGTGTATCATTAAGCCTTGCGACAAAATCACCCACCTTCCTGCTGTCGAAAAACATTTTTGGAAGATAAAGAAGAGAAGAGTAGAAGTTTTTATTAATCCTTTCATTAAATGATTTACTTTGCTTAATAATATAAAGTTCCCTCAACGCCTGAATAATTACCTTCGCAAAAAGGAGAAATCCGAGAAATGAAATACTTAACAATAAAACGGATATTTTTTTCTTTGGTAGGATATCGTCAATTAATTTCTGTGAAAAAATAGACATTGACATACCTAATAGTGAGAAAATAAGGCCTAGAAAAATAATGGTATAAATGGCCTCTTGGTCTTCTTTGATAAGATTTTTGAGCCATTTTTTTTTCTCTGTATCGGTTTGTTCTTTTTTTTGAAACTGTGTATTAGGCTTTAGAGTAAGGCAGGTTTTAGACTGCCATACTTCTTCCAGATATTCCCTTGTCCAGTATTCTAAACCTTTTGCAGGATCTCCGATAAGAAATTGATGATTTTCAGAAAGATTGTAGTAATAGCATATAACATAATGTTCAAATTTTTGATCTATAATAGTATGTAAAATAACAGGTTCTCCATGTTCAATAAGAGCATCTACATCGGCTTCACATCCTTCTGCCTCAAAACCTATAGAATTAGCACATTGATGCAATCCTAAAAGTGTAGTTCCTGTTTTGCCTGTTCCGCTTTTTTCACGGAGAGTTTCTAATGAAATATGGCCCCCATAATACTGGACCAGGGATTGTAAACATCCAACTCCGCAATCGGTTAAATCCTTTTGGAGAGAGAATGTTTTTTTTATGTGTCTATTTTCTTTCATCAGGATTGGTTATGATTTTTTCTAGTTTTATGGCTCCCGAATTTCTTCTTATAAGATGGTTGTTTTTGTCGTATACTAAAAAATAAGGGACACTGTTCATCGCTAGTTTTTGGTAAAGTGTAGCCATTTCATCGTGACACCAAAATATATTATTATAGTTATTCAGGTTATATTTTTCTGCAAATTCTTTGATCTCATTTAATGGTTCACTGGCAACCCAAATCCACTGTATGTTTTTATAAATGTGATAATTTTTAGACAGCTCATCTGCTTCTGCCTGACAAAAATGACAGCCGGGATTGAAATATATTATGACTTTAGTCTGTCCGCTGGCCAAATTGTATTGGTTGAAAGAATTCCCATCAATAGTTGTAAGACTAAATGCCGGAACATTCTTCAATGCATCTATTTTTTCTTTCTTTTTCTGAAAGTTTAAAAATAAATATGCCATTATCCCAATCAGCAGAATTGGAAAAATAACAGCTGATATTTTTAAAAGTTTATTGTTTTTCATACATTAATACTGAGCGTTTAGGATAAAAAATGAAACCACACCCATCCAGAAGAGCAGGCCAATCCCATAAGTGACTGTTGTTAAACCTAAAGATTTTGGAAAACTGATTTTTTGATCTGAAAGCTCCCAAATTCCCCAGGCGAGAATTCCCCAATAGAATAACTCAAATAGATTAACTAATTGTAAAGGATAAGCCAACCATTTCTCAGTTGAAATGTATTCTTTTATATTTAATAAAGAGATGGGGTAATAAGTTTGCAGATTCTCAAGCGTATAATCTGTATCGATCCAATAAAAATTAACAAACTTATAAAAGCCTGCTATGATAAAAACAGACTCTGCTATTAAAACAAGGGTTATTATATCTGAAAATTTTACTTTGTCTAATCCCGGTAAATCAAAAAGTTTAATAAAATTAAGACAGAACGCAACCAACAGAACCTTGATCCCAATAAATAATGGTGTTGCCGCATAACTTATCCACCACCATTTTTTTTGGCTGTCCATATAGTTTTTGACTACTTCATTAGGATAGTCTTTAGCAAGGAAATCAAATATTTTTGAACTGGTTGTAATGTAAGTTTTGTCTAAGTAAGCAAGTGAAAAGTAGCACAAGACAATACTTACGAAAAGTATTAAATTTTTCATAATATGAGAAAAAATTAAATATTAGTTAAGTAAGGAAATTGTGTGTAAAAGTTAAAATAATAGTAGTATTAAAAGAAATTAATATTTCCTTCCATTTAGGAATAAAGATAGTCCTAATAAAATAATGGGCAAATAATCTTGAAATAAACTGAACGTGGTTAATAAATGAAATGTGAGGATTATTAAACAACAAATCATTACCAAACTCATTATGAATATGCCCATGATAATGCTTAATCTGTTTTATATTGAGTGTTAAATAAAGAGAGGTTTTTTAGGCCTCTCTTTTTAAACTCAAAAAGTAAGTGATTTATTTTTTTTTGTAATTATTAACAGCTGTTATAATTGAGACAAAAACTGTAATAATCATAAATAATTTTCTTGTAGAGTCATTTAATATTTTAAAGAAAATATCTAAAAACAATACGATTAAAGCAATTACGATATAAACGATTATTATAATTTTTTTGTTCATAATTACAATTTAAAATTAAGAATTCCAACATCCAATTGCGTAGTGTGCAGCTGCAATAGAGTATGGCCATGTAAGAGGGTTTAATACAGTGGCGGCTTGCAATCCTGCAAGGAAACAACCTGTACCGTTCACTCCTCCTTTGAATTCAGACATTTGATTGATAGTAAGCTTTTTCATAATTTTTTTATTTTAATTAAAACAGCCATTTGAATTAGCAGCATATAAACCTCCAATAGCACCTAAAAGACCCGCTCCACATGCTATAGCTACTGTAGTAAGAATACCATCTATTAGACATTGTCTATTTGTCCCACCTTGCAAATTTTCCATTTGCGAAACATTTAATTTTTTCATTCTGTTTAATATTTTAAATTTAATAAAATTTGTTTTGCCATACAATCCCTGACATGGGAGTTTTGCTGATCAGCGTTTTATATTTACATTTGTACTGTACACATACAAAAAGTAAACATTTGTGTTTTACTTTAAGCAAACTTATGATGGTCGCAGAAAACTTCAAAATATTTTACCCTTAAATTAATCCTTAAGCTGCTAAGGGTTTTTAAATTATTGTTTATATGTGTTTTGTAAATCACATGCTTATTCAGCTTGATAGTGGTATTGCTTTAAGATTCATTCGTGTTATATAAAGAGAGGTTTTAACATCTCTTTTTCGATTATTGAAAATTTAATTGTCTTTTGATTTTACAAAAACAACATAATTACTTTATGAAATAGCAGGGGTTTACTATAAATCTATTCTCACACACGTGAAAAAAATTGCTAGTGCTGCAATTATTATTCTATAAAATTCTACCCTTGCTCATACTGCGGTTCCGATTAGTCAAGCGCTTCCAATAGCCAGCCTCACGGGAACTTCTAATATAACAAAGAAAGTTCAGAGTAATTCCTCCAACTGAAACCATAGCTTATGACGATACAATCTGATCTCATTAACGGGCATTTTCTTAAATGCTTTTCACTGGTAGTTCTGAAATCTACCTAATAGCGGAACTGTTGTAAAAGAGTTCTTCAATAATAATATTCTCTTTCTGAGCAAATTCTTTTATATCCTCATAAATATTGGTCATATCCATATTTTGTTTTTTAAATAATAGAAATAAAAAACCTCTCTTCCAAAAGCGTGACAAAACATATCGGTCATTTAATTTGTTAAGTCTGAAATAATAAAAAGAGTTTTTTATGGTGAGTTGGTCACTAGTTTTACAAAACTCTAATTTTAAAGGTTCATATTTTTTCTCCAAATATTTTTTCTCTAAATAATTAAATAGAATATCCATAATTTGTTGTTTAGTAATACTACCTCTGATCACTCAAAGGTAGTATCTTTAAAATATATTAGTTGTTGCAATTTTCTGAAAATCCAGCTACAACAATTGCTCCTAGTAAAGCACCTGCTGGACTAAACATGCCACCTATCATAGCACCCATAACTACTGCTTGTCCACAAGTTGCCATTGGACCCGTTCCTCCTAACAAATTTTCCATTTGCGAAACATTTAATGTTTTCATTTTTTTGAATTTTTAAATTACTAAATAATTATTTGCCATACAATCCCTGACATGGGTTTTTTGCTGATCAGCATCTTTATTTACATTTTGTACTGTACACATACAAAAAATAAATATTTGTGTTTTTACCTGAAGCAAAGATGCGGGAATAATATAAAAGTATGCAAGTAATTACTTTATAAATTCAATGAAACTATTACTATAAAATCAATGATTTTTTATATTTAAAATGCTTATAATGAGTGTTTTAATATTTATTTCTGCATGTTTTTTTCAATTTCTTTCAAATAGGTGGAAAGTGTAATACCTGTCCTTTTTTTAAAGGCTAGCGTGAATGCCTGTTCATTATTATACCCTAATTCTTCTGCAATGAATGGTATTTTATATGAACGGAATTTTTTGTCTGTTGTTAATCTGTTTATAGCATAATCTATGCGTAGATCATTAATGTAAGCTGCAAAAATTTTTCCTTTGTGAACATTTATAACTTCAGACAGGTATTTAGAATTTGTTTTTATTTTTTTTGCCACATTACTTAAAGTAATTCCTTTATTTAAGAAAAGTTCCCTAGCCTCAAAGGTTTCCAATTCTTTCAGAATAGTTTGTACCAAATCTTCAGAAACAATATTAATTGTTTTATCTTTTATATTTTCCTGCTGTATAATTTTATCTGAGAAATCTTCTTTAGACTTACTATTAACTTTTATTTTACTATTTTCTTGAACCGATTGCATTAATTCCTGTGCAATTTTTCGGTGTTTTTTTTCAATTTTTTTGGATTTATAATATAGTAATGTAAATATGAGAAGAGCTATTGACAAACCTGCGACAGAAACAATTAAAATTATTTTATTTTTCTTTAATTCATTTGTTATGGTCTCTTTTTCTAACAACAATTTTGGTTTGTCATATCTTCTGGGAAGCTCTCTTGAAACATCACGAAATTGAGAATCCAATAGCTGATCAATTTTTAAAAACCTTTCAATATAATATAATTGTTTTTCCTTATCTTTTTTTTCTTTGTAGTAATCAACTAAAAAAGTATATACTTCCCGGAGTTCAGGGAAAATGTAATTACTTTTTTGGATAAGAGAATCTATTTGTACAAAGTTTTGTACAGCTTTTATATTTTCATGATTTTCCTTATAAGACTCTCCTAAGTATAATAATGTATAATTTTTATTTCTTTCGTCATCAGATGTAAAAAAATATTTTTTTGCTCTCGATAAATCATTAATGGCACTATTGTACCTTTTAAGTTTCAAATTGTAACATCCTGATAAAGCTATGTACTGATTATATTTATAAGGGTCTTTATTTTTGAAAGCAATTAATCCGTTGTTTATCAACGTGTTGGCTGAGTCTAATTTATTAATTTCTATATATGCATCAATGAGATTAACTCTTATCTTTTCTATTTCATTTTCGTTAAGATAATCTGCATTATCCATATAATATCTCAATATTTTTGCTGCCTCATAATGTTTTCCAATATAGCTGTTCAAATAAGCAATATTGGTTTCAGCTAGGGCAATTTGCCTTTTATTATTATTTTGTTTTGCGTATTTTAATCCTAATATGTAATTATTTAAAGCTTCTTTTTGATTATTGAATTTAAAATATACATTGGCTTTCAATAGATAAATGCGGGTGGGATAAATGTTTTCGTTTAATTTTTTGGCTACTGTAGCCATGCTGTCTATATATTTTAATGCATTCTCTTTATCCTCATTAATATACATGAATGCATAACCTTCAGCCATTTGTGAGTTATTATTCTCTTTTTTTGCTTTGGATAAATAATATTGTGCAATCAGCTTTGATCTTTCAGGTTTTCCATCATAATTATAATTATAGAATTTTTCCTGTAATTCTTTATACGTATACTTTTTTAAAGAATCTATGCTATTATTTATTTTAGCATACAGTAAATTACATCCGATAGATAGAAATAATAAAAGGAATGTGATTTTCATCATATTTTGAGTTCATTTGATTTACAAAATTATTATTTATTTTTCTTAATAATGAAATTATCAATTTAAATATAAGTTGAGAGTGTATTTATTTGTTTATGAGTTATTTACATTGATGTCAATTTATAAATTCACGGAATTTATAATCTATTTTTCCTTTATTTAAAAAATAATTATTTCCTTTGTATTCTAAAAATTAAATTTTTAAAATGATGAAAAAAGAAATCAAAAAAGAAAAAAAATTATCTTTAAAAAAGCTTCAAATTGCTAAAATTACAAATCCTGGCAAAATATTTGGAGGGTCACAAAATATTAATGATTGTGGTGATCCAAATGGAGCAAGTAATCACCAATCAGGTTTTGATACGGGAAGATAATCTATAACCATGAAACATTTAATATTTATTGTTGTTATTTTTTTCTACTTTGGTGTACAAGCTCAGTTTTCTAATTTAGCTCCATCAAAGCCAACTACTGATGTATACTTTGGTAATACAGTTATCGATGATTATAGAAATCTAGAAAACCTACAAGATTCTAAAGTATTAGAATGGATGCAATCACAAACCAGCTATACTAATTCCCTACTTAATAAAATTCCTAATAGAAATTATTATGTAGAGAAAAGATTAGAATTAGATAAAAAGCAGGGTTATTCTATATCAGATTTGAAAATTACTAACAACAATAAATATTTTTATCTTAAAAAAAATGCGGAAGAAAAAACGGCAAAGGTATATTATAAAAATGCTTTCCATGGACAGGAAATATTATTGTATGACCCTTTTAGCGCCGGAGACAATGATATAGTTACCCTAATAAGTCCTAGCTGGGATGGAAATAAACTCGCTATTTCTTTATCTAAAAAAGGTAAAGAAATTTCTAGAATCATAATAATGGATGTCGAAAGCAAGCACGTTTATCCACAAGTTATAAACCAAACGAATGCAGGTTCTGTTGGAGGTATAAAATGGTTAGGAGACAATTCGGGTTTTTTTTATATTTATTATCCTATTGTTGACATAACCTCTAATTTATTTGGGAAGAATACTCAATCCATTCTGTATAAGATTGGAGATGACCCAAATAAACGAAATGATATTTTTTCTAGCACAAATAATCCAGATTTAAGAATTAGTAATGATGTTGCTCCTGCTATATTAACATTTAATTCTAATGATCAATATTATATCGGAATGCTAGTTGATGCAGAGGATTTTCGAGAAACCTTTATTATTGAAAAAAAGAATTTATTAAATAATAAAAAGAATTGGAAAAAATTATATAAAAAAAATGATAAAGTATTTTATATAAGATTATTTGGTGACGATCTATATTTTTTATCTGGATATAATTCTCCCAATTTTAAATTGTGTAAAACAAATATTAAAAATCCTGACTTTAAAAATCCTGAAATTTTAGTTTCAGAAAAAAAAGATGAAGTTATTGGAGGTTATGTAATCAACAAGGATGGGATTTATTTTACTACGATAAAAAATGGTGTCGAGGCAAAACTGTATCTAAAAAAAGATAAAAAAGAGATACCAATTAAATTACCATACGTTTCAGGAAGTGTTAATTTACAATCTAAAGGTAAAGATTTTTCAGATATCTGGATAACTTGTTCTGGATGGATTAATGAAGAACAGCGTTTCAGATATAATCTTAATGATAGCACTTTTACCCCTGAAAATTTATCCCCAATTATTGAATATCCTGAATTCAAAGATATTGCTGTAGAAGAACTAAGCATAAAATCTAGAGATGGAAAAGAAATTCCTTTATCACTGATTTACAATAAGAATTTTATAAAAGATGGATTAAATCCAACATTAATTGATGCTTATGGTGCATATGGAATATCAAGAAGTCCTTTTTTTGCTAAAAGTTATCTATTATGGGCAAGTCAAGGGGGTATTGTAGCAATTGCTCACGTAAGAGGTGGGGGAGAAAAAGGTGAAACATGGCATTTAGATGGCTATAAAGAAACAAAATTTAATTCTTGGCATGATCTCATTGATTGCACTGAGTATTTAATTAAAGAAGGTTATACATCAAAAGATAAAACAGCTATTTGGGGTACAAGTGCAGGAGGAATTACAGTTGGCAGAGCTATGACCGAAAGACCTGATTTATTCAAAGCAGCCATTGTTGAAGTTGGAATGATAAATATGCTTAGATTTGAAAATACTCCAAATGGTGAAGGCAACATAAAAGAATTTGGTACCGTTAAAAAATTAAATGAATTTAAAAATTTACTTGAAATGGATGCTTATCATCACATTAAAAAAGGAATTAAATATCCAGCTACACTTATAACAGGAGGCATTAATGATAATAGAGTTATTGTTTGGCAGCCTACAAAATTTGCCGCAAAATTAATGGCCTGTAATGTTTCTAAGAATCCTATACTATTAAAAATTGATTATGAGGGAGGGCATGGTAATAATATTCCTATTTCGCAAAGATATTCTGGGTTAAGTGATATTTTCACTTTTACTTTCTGGCAATTAGGACATCCCGATTACCAACCTAAATAAACATGAAAAATAATGTCTCGCTTCCCATATCAATTTTTTGACAAATATGTAATTCGTACTCCTTTATTTTCGCTTAAAGAATTCTTGAAAAAAACAAATAGCGATAAAATTACTAACGAGGAACTAAGAATAATTTGTAATAGTCCTGTTTTTCAAGAAGGTATTTATTTGGCTTCACCTTATCTCTATAATAAATTGGCAATATGGGTAAATTATAAAGAAGAATTTCCAGCAAATGAATTTCAGAAATTAAAAACTACTGTTTTAAAATATTTTAGCAGAACCAGTACCAGATGTACTCCTTTTGGGTTGTTTTCAAAAGTTGGTTTGGGTATCTTCAGCAATGAGCTAAAATTAAACTGTAATTATGATCATAAAAAAATAAGAGACACCAAACTAGATATGCACTATCTTGTTGGTTTAGCACAATATTTTATTCAAACTCCGAAAATTAGAAATCAATTATTTTTTTTCCCTAATAACAGTATTTACAAGGTTGGAAGCAATATTAGATATATAGAATACGAGTATACTAAAGAAAAAAGAGAATACATCATTTCTTCAGCTTATCTATCTAAGGAATTGCAGCAGATATTGGATTTCTCCGCACAAGGTAAAACGATTGATCAAATTGCAGAAATTCTTATTAATGAGGAAATAACAGAAGATGAAGCCAGGGAGTTTGTTGAAGAATTAATTGATAATCAAGTTTTGATAAGTGAATTAGAGCCACTTGTATCTGGAAAAGATTTTTTAGAAAAAATAATTTCAATTCTTGAAAGAATAAAATCAAAAAAGGAGGTAAGTATATTAAAATCTATAAAAAAGAAATTAAATGATTTGGATCAAAACATTGGAAACTCCATTTTGGACTATACTGAAATCGAAAATTTAATTCAATCTTTTAATGTTGAATTTAAACCAAATCATCTTTTTCAAACTGATTTATACAGTAACAGTTCAGTAATACTTTCCACTTTTTGGAAAAAAGAATTAAAACAAGGAATTAGTTTTCTTAATAGAATTAGTTCCTCTAAGAAAGAAACTCATTTAGAGAAATTCAAAAAAGCATTTAACGAAAGATTTGAAACACAGGAAGTTTCCTTAACTTACGCTTTAGATACAGAAGTAGGAGTAGGATATAGACAAGATGTTATCACAAAAGGGCTGCATCCATATCTTGAAGATCTGCAACTTCCCACATTCCAAAAAGAAAATCTAGCAATAGAACTTGATCCGATCCGGCAAGTTTTAAGCAGAAAAATTAAGGATGCTCTATTGCATCGTCAATATAAGATTGAGCTATCAGATGAAGACTTCCAGGATTTTAAAGAAAACTGGGATGATTTACCGGATACCATTTCTTTTATGGCTGAAATTATTTCTGAGAGTAATCATGAAAAATTATTTTTAGATGGCGGAGGCGGATGCAGTGCTGCCAATCTGCTCGGTAGATTTTGCTCTGAAAAATCAGAAGTACAAAACCTTTCAAAAGTAATAGCTCAAAAAGAAGAAGAGCTAAGCACTGACTACATTTTGGCCGAAATTATTCATTTACCTGATGCAAGAATAGGCAATGTAATTAGAAGACCAACATTGCGACAATATGAAATTCCATATCTCGCGCAATCTGTTTTACCTAGGGAAAATCAAATACAGGTAGATGATCTCTATCTCTCTTTAAAAAACAACAGAATAGTGCTTCGTTCCAAAAGATTTAACAAGGAAGTTAAGCCTTATCTGACCAATGCCCATAAATATTCTGCAAATCCGTTGCCTGTTTACCATTTTTTATGTGATCTTTATTCACAAAATATTCGATCGAGCCTTTATTTTAATTGGGGTGATTTAAAACATATTTATAATTTCTTACCAAGAGTTGAATATAAAAATATTATTCTGTCAAAAGCATCTTGGAAAATCACAGATAAAGAAATAAAGAATTTTTTATTATTGATAAACAATAAAGACCAACTTTTTTCAGAATTGGAAAGCTGGAGAAAATTAAAGCAAATCCCACAATGGATACAATGGGTAAAATCTGATAATAAACTTACGGTCAATTTAAAAAACTATGATTTGGTAAAAATGTTTGTAGATTCAGTGAAAAATGAAGAGTTCATATTTATTGAAGAGTTTTTGTATAATGAGAACGACGATTTTAAACGTGAGTTTGTTTTTCCTATGTACAAAGAGAACAGGCACGGAATCAAGAGTTAATATTAAAGAAAGAATATGAATGACGATGGAAAAAAGAAAATTTATTCCCGGAAGTAAATGGCTGTATCTTAAAATCTATACAGGAGTAAAAACTGCTGATATTATTTTGGAAAAAGCTTTACAACCTTTAGTTGAAAATTTTCAGGAAAATAATTATATTTCACAATGGTTTTTCATCCGCTATAATGATCCGAAACCACATGTAAGAGTAAGATTTAAATTAAGCAATACCGATGATTACAGCAGAATCTTTGACAAAACCAATGAGGCTTTGCAAGAATATATTGAAAGTGGTGAAATTTCAAATATTGTAATTGATACTTACAACAGGGAAATCGAACGTTATGGGGAAAACACCATTGAAGAAGCTGAAACTCTATTCCATAAAAACAGTGAATTTACCTTGCAATGCTTGCATTACGACGATGAAGAGAAAATTATTATTACTCTCTTCTACATTGATGAAATTCTAAACAAACTCAACCTTTCAGCTCAGGAAAAGCTGGATTGGATCAAAGATTTTAATACTGCTTTTAAACACGAATTTAATGCAGATAAAAAACTTAACTCACAATTAGATAAAAAATATCGGGATTTTAAACCAAAATTCGTAGACTTTCTTCAATCAGAAGAATTTTTGGAAGAGAGAAAGGCTGTTATTTCCAATATTGAAGAAAGTATTTCGTTATTACAGAATATAATTTGTCACGATGAAAACGAATCTTTAGAAATATCTTTACAAAGATTCTTTCAAAGCATTTTTCATATGAATATTAACAGGCTTTTTGTCTCCAATCAGCGCTTGTTTGAGATGGTGATTTATGATTATTTACTGAGATATTATAAAATGAGAGTTTTTAATAACTAGTTTTATAATTTCACTATTGCAGTTGTATTCTCAATTATTGTATATCATGCACTCAAATCGTGAGAAGAAATTTCTGTTAATTCTCAAATATTAAAACATATATTTCCAATTATTATGACTCGCTATTAAAGAAAAAATCCTAAATGTCATTAAGATTTTTTCTTATTTTGATTTTTTAATTTTGCTTCTAATTCTAATATTTCAAGTTTAATTGTCGCGAGTTGACTTTCGTTTTCTTTAGTGACCACTTGATTTATATCTAATTCCAGAAAATTGCAAATGTTAACAATAATCTCAATTGTTGGATTGGTTTCACCTCTTTCAATCCGTCCAATATAATCTTTAGAGAGACTTACCTCAATTGCTACTTGAAATTGTGATAGCCCTTTCCTTAGCCGATTTAGCTTAAAAATAATTCCAATTTGAATTTTTAATTCTTCAACATTCCATTTATACATTTTGTAAAATTTAGGAATTAAAATATTTTTCATGAAGATTTATATATCGTTTTGAAAAATATTTATTATATTTGCTAAATGAGTTACATAAAAATGTAATTTTGCGATACTTCAATGAATAATAGAAGCTATTGCTTAGAGTCTCGGTTCGAAAACTGGTAATTTTTAAATCCCTGAGATGATAAGTAAGCGGCTCACGACCTAGGCGTGGGTCTCTCTTATCTTGGGATGGGTATACCAGTACCTCGAATCAGATAATGTAGAGTTCCCATGCCGTTTTTATTTCTAATGCTGTTCGCTCGCTCTACAATTAATCCTAAGCCGCTTCCACAAAATACAGTATCAAGACACGATACAATGGACATGTACAATCCATTGCGGCTTTACAGCTTTCACGGGACACAAATTTCATTCATATTTCAATTGATGGGCTTAGGGCAGGAGGTTATGCTGTGTGCTTGAGCTTCCTCCCGGGCCTTCATCAATCAGAGATTAAGAACTAATTAAAATAATAGATTTTTAAGAAACAGAAAGTGTAGAGTACAGGTAACCATAGAAAAAAAGAAAAGCCCTTTCCGCAAAGTTGACCGCTGAGGCAGGAAAGAGCTAAGTGCTTAATTAAATTAAACTTTTCAAAAGTATGAAAAAAAACTTTTGCAGCCTAGGCTATCTTCAATTGGCTTTTGGCTTCACATTGCTCGTCTCCAGCGTAGCAATAGGACAAGTGCGCGAGATTTCAGGCACAGTCACAGAGAATAATCTGCCTGTTAAAGGAGTTTCCGTATTTCAACAGGGGAGTAATGCAGTAGCGCTGACCAATGCTTCAGGTAAATATCAACTTCAGGTTTCAGGAAATGATCCTGTTTTAATTTTCCGTCATCCGGACTATGGGGAGCGTAGGATTTCCGTTAAAGAAAAATCAATTCTTAATGTTTCCTTGTCTTTAGCTGGTAAAACTACCAGTGTAGGCGAAGTAGTTTTGAATGCCGGTTATTACAAAGTCAAAGAGCGGGAAAGTACTGAAAGTATTGCCAGGGTAACCGCAAAAGATATCAAAAACCAGCCTGTAAATAACGTACTGGCAGCTATTGCCGGCAGAATGGCAGGAGTTGATATTGTTCAGAATACCGGGACCCCCGGCGGCGGATTTGATGTCAGGATCAGGGGTCGGAACAGTTTACGGACCTACCAGACTACAGGACTTGATGGAAACAGCCCATTATATGTAATCGATGGCGTTCCCGTTCCCTCCCTGAATGAATACAAATCAGGGCTTTCCGATGGCGTTCTTCCCTATGGAGATACCAATCCCCTTAATTTCATGAATCCCGATGATATTGCCTCTATTGAAGTCCTGAAAGATGCAGATGCAACCTCCATTTATGGATCCAGAGGTGCCAATGGGGTAATTCTGGTCACCACCAAGAAAGGAAGTAAGGGCAAAACCACCGCTAAGCTGACCAGTTCCTGGGGAATCGGGCAGTTTGCCCATCTTCCCAAAATGATGTCCACCGAGGAGTATATCAGGATGAGAAAGCTTGCCTTTAGTAACGACGGGATCTCAGACTATCCCTCTTACGAATATGATATCAATGGGACCTGGAGTCCCGATAGATCCACCAACTGGCAGAAGTACTTTGTAGGAAACAGGACAGAGTATTCCAATGTTCAGCTCGGCCTATCCGGAGGCGGAGAGCATACCAGCTTTTCCCTGGCAGGTTCCCATAACGAAGAAACTACCGTTTTTCCCGGAGACTACCGCTATAAGAAAAACGGCTTCAATGCTAGTATGGAGCATACCAGTACTGACCGTAAATTTAAACTGACCTTCACGGCTTATTATGCCACGCAAAATAACGTATTGCCACCACGCGACTTCAATCAGGTCTATGCCTCACTGAGTCCCAATGCTCCCGACCTGTACAACAACAACAACAACAACAACAACAACGTTCTGAATTGGGAAAACAACACCTTCCAGAATCCGATGGCTGCTGCCACCAGAACCTATACCTCAAAAAATGAAAACCTCAGTGCCAATGTCGTTTTAAATTATAAGCTGGGATCAGGGCTCAGCATTAACCTTAATACAGGCTATGTTAATAACGAAACCTGGGAGCAGCAGATCTATCCCAAGACCTACTATGACCCAGCCTATCATATCGGCAGTGAGCGTTCAGCCCTTCGAAAAGCCTCCATGCTCAATAAGAGCGGGATCGTAGAGCCCCAGCTTAACTATGATAAAAAGACAGGAGTCCACCACTGGACCGCTCTGGTTGGCGCTTCAGTCCAGGATCAGCGATCTGAAAACCTGACCCTCATGGGAAGGAATTTTCCCTCCGATGAACTCATCTATAACCTCTCTTCCGCAGGGAGCGTTACCGCTGAAAATGCCTATCAGTTTACCTACAGGTACCAGGCCGTCTATGCCCGGCTGAATTACGGGCTCAAAGACCGTTATTTTATCAACCTTTCCGGAAGAAGGGACGGCTCCAGCCGCTTTGGACCCGACAGGCGCTTTGCCAACTTTGGCGCTGTGGGTATGGCCTGGCTTTTTTCCAAAGAAAACTTCCTGAAGGATAAAAGCTGGCTGACGCTGGGGAAATTAAGAGCAAGTTATGGAGTGACCGGAAACGATCAGATCGGGGATTACCAGTTCTTTGACACCTATTCTTCCACCAGTGGTACGTATAACGGTTATACCGGAATGCTCCCCAACAGGCTTTACAATAAAGACTTCGGATGGGAAGTGATCCGAAAGCTCGAAGCCGCTATGGAATGGTCTTTATTTAAAGACCGCCTTTTTTTAAGTGCTGCATGGTACAGAAACACCGGAAGCAACCAATTACTGGACATTACACTTCCTGCCACCACAGGCTTTGCTTCCGTGCTTGGGAATATGGATGCCACGGTTCTTAATACCGGAACAGAAGTAGTCATGCAGGCAGGCATCCTTAACACCAAGAACTGGAAATGGTCTGCAGGTTTCAATATCACCTTTCCCAAGGACCGCCTGCTCAGCTTTCCTAATCTTGAAAACTCCTCCTATAAGAACTACTTTGAAATCGGCAAATCAACATCCCTGTGTAAGCTCTACCGCTATAATGGGATCGATCCCGTGACAGGTTTATATACCTTTGAGGATTTCAACAAAGACGGAATCATTAATTCCGAGGATAAGCAGATCACTAAAGAGCTTAAACAGTATTGGTATGGTGGCATCCAAAATACCCTGCAGTATAAAAACTGGGCTTTTAATATGCTGATCCAGCTCTCTCATCAGAACATTTCCAATATATATGCCAGTGAAGGCTATGTAGGACTCATGGGCAATAAATCCCGTGCTTATCTCGATTACTGGACCCCTGAAAATCCCGGGGCACAGCTTCAAAAACCTTCCGCCGGATATGATAATGAGTCCCTGACTGCCAATTCCCTTTTTATGGAAAGTGATGCCACCGTATCCGATACCTTTACCCTTCGCCTTAAGAATATATCCCTGAGCTATACCGTACCTAATGACTCCAATAAAAGATTGAATACAACAATCTTCTTACAGGGACAGAACATGCTCACCCTATCCAATTACAAAGGCATCAATCCCGAATTTAACCTGGCAGGTTATGTCAGCCCTTTGCGGGTGATCTCCTTTGGAATCAGTATGACATATTAACTTTTTTAAGAATAAAGAATAAAGAATAAAGAAATGAAACATACACATATAGGAATAATGCTTGGAATGGCCGTTCTGCTTTCCGCATGTTCCCGGTTTACTGAGGTTGATTTGCCACAGGATCAGATCACAAGAGATATGGTATTTAAAGATGAAGCACTGGCCCAGGCGGCCATGGCCGGAATTTACCGCTCACTGGAAGAATCCGGTTTTCTCTCCGGATCATCCGGTGGAGCACAAAGCTATGTAAGCTGCTATACCGATGAGCTGTCGTCGTATGCCCCGGCAGGAAGTGACACTTCCCAGTTATTCCTTCTTTCAGAATCATTTAAGAATTCAAAAAGACAACTCCACCAAATAAAGACCTCCTATGGAATAGGAGGTATAAAAACTTATTAAAATATATTTTTTTAGCAAAAATATAATACGACATATTTTGTCGCTTTGCCGATATATCTTTGTCTTATTCAAGAATGTTAATAAATTTCCTTTGAGCGAAACTTTTAAAATCTTAATTTTGCAGGCATTAAAAACATAACCATGAACAATAATTATACTATACAGTTTATGTATTTCTAATATACACGATTATAAATCACTATTCATTAACGTTAATTACAATTTAAGCATGAAAAAACTCTACATGGGTGCATTATTCTTATGTACTATGGGGATATTTGCTCAGGAGGTACTCTGGCAGAAAGATATAAAGTCCAGTTCGCAGGATTTTTTAAGCCAGGTTACTACTACCATTGATGGGCAATACCTTATTACAGGAAGCAGTATCCAAACGGATAAACTCCAACAAAACAGCAAGCAAAACAATGGTTATGACTTTCACCTGATAAAATTGAATCAGCAGGGAGAACAGGTTTTCGAGAAATATTTATCAGGAAATAATCACGACTATTTATCTTCAACTGTCACTACCCAGGACGGTGGTTTTCTGATTTCTGGGACGTCATATTCACAAAAAGGACTTAATAAAAAAGAAAATTCTAAGGGAGGCTCAGACATTTGGCTCATTCGGATCAATGAGTTTGGTGATGAATTGTGGCAGAAAACATTAGGTACCTCTTCGAATGAAGAAGCTAAAGCAGTTATCCAGACTATAGATCAGGGATTCTTTGTTGCGGGGAATGTACAAAATTCCTCTAAAGGTTATGGTTCTAAGGACGTCTGGATTGTAAGACTCGACAAAGATGGGAAAATATTATCTGAACAAACATTGGGAGGACGCGGACTTGATGAAGTTGAAAAGATGATCCCAACGAAAGACGGCGGTGCATTGCTGGGAATTTACTCCAGAAGTGGAGTTGTAAGTGGAGATAAGACGGGTAAACAGACGGAAAACTTTGGTGAGGGCGACTACTGGATTGTGAAACTAGACAAGAACGGAAAAGTAGAATGGGAGAAAAACTTTGGAGGAAAAGACGATGATCATATCAGAACGTTGGCCTTGACATCAAATGGCTTTATCATTAGTGGTGAATCCAGATCAGAAAGATCAGGCAATAAAACTGTCGGATTAGAGGAGGGTACAGACTTATGGTTGATTTCTTTAAATGAAAAAGGTGATGAGCAGTGGCAGAAATCTTACAATTTCAAAAATAGAGACATTCTGATGAGTATGAGTGTTCTTCATTCAGCAGATGATAAATCTTCTAAGGGAATCTTACTAGGAGGCTATACTCAGGCTGAGGGAAGAATAGAAACTGATGATGAAACCTTCTGGATGCTGTATCTTGATCAGAATGGAAATGAGCAGTGGAGAAAACACGTGGGTGGAGAATCAAGAAAGAAAGAGGAAAGGCTTTCAGATCTGAAGCTCAACAGAGATGGTTCTATTATTCTGGCAGGAACCAGTGCAGAAGAGCTGGGTAAAGAAAACTGGAAGATTGTAAAATTAGGAGACAAGCAAGTAAGTGAGCTTCTTCCTCAATATGATATCAAGATTTATCCAAACCCTGTATCTGATTATGCTTATGTAGAAATCGGTTTCGATTTTAAGGATGCAGATATTTTGTTGTATGATATGAGTGGAAGACAGCTTCAAAATATAAAAACTAAGAACAGAGTGACAAAAATCAATACCCAGGCTTTGGTTCAGGGAGCATATTTGGTGACTATAAAAACTGATACGAATAAAACGGCGAATGCGAAGTTAATTAAGAAATAAGAATGAAAAAGATATTTTTACTAATGGCATTGCCATTGATATCCAATGTTTCGATATGGGCACAAACATTACAACTACCCAAAAATATACAATCTCCGAATGCTGCTTCTCTAGGAAAGTATGGTGATATCCCAATGGATCTCTCCTCCGGGAGAGCTAATGTGAACATACCTTTATATTCCCTAAATGAAAATGGTATTCCATTAGATATAAGTGTAAGCTATGATACAGGTGGGGTGAGAGTAGGGGATACTCCGGGATGGGTTGGACAAAACTGGACATTCAATGCAGGCGGTGTGATTGCGAGAGTGGTTAAAGGAACTTCATTTGACGAAAAATACACCAATGATGTTCCCATGGGTTCCAGCCAGTGGGGAATAGCAAGCGGTTATTATTACTATACTCCCGCACTTAATGGGAGCCAGTGGAATAGTGTTAGTAATATGACAACGGTCATAAAAAATGGAGGGGCAACTAATGCTGATTTTCCAGCAGCAGATCTGGAACCTGATATTTTTATTTTCAATTTCATGGGACATGTGGGTAAGTTCTTTTTAGGCTCTGATGGAGTTTGGAAAGTATCATCAAAAGATAATATGAAGGTGGAGATCAATATGAATGATAAGATTACCCCAATGAACTTTCCTGCTACCAATAATTTCAATCAAAGGCCATTTTTAAAGGTTCTTGGTAAAATTACAATGATTGATGATCAGGGCAATAAATATATATTCGGAGGTATACAGGATAATGTAGAATATACCATTCCCGATTTTTATAATCAACTGGTTAATCCGGTTATTGCAAATGCCTGGTATCTGTCAGAAGTGTATGATAAAGAAGGAACAAAGATTTATTCCTTTGAATATGAAAGAGGTGACTATATGGCATCCTTTTATAATACGAATTCGTTTAGCGGATATAGTAAACAGTTTGATGGTAATATATTCGTCCCGGGGGTGGGGTGTAGCGGTGGAAGCAGCATAAGCAATCAGGTCGTTGCTGCTGGACAACTTATCATTCCTACCTATTTGAAATCCATTACGACAAAATCTTCAACAACGATCAATTTTGCATCATCAGTTACCAATTCATTGAAATACAGATATAATAATGGAGATCCTACTCTGGATAATGCTTTCTCTAATATCTTAAGCTATCTGGCTGGTATTGCTTTACCGGGAGATCATGAAAATGCGATGTTCTATTATATAAAAAGATTACAGAATGGAGTTACCCCAAATCCCAACGTAACATCAGGACACTTTGACTCGTATATCAATGCATTGAAATGGAGGAAATTAGATGGTTTTGTAGCAAGAGACAGCCAAAGTAATGTCTTAAAACAGGTTTCTTTCAGTTATAATAATATTCCCACTGAGAGATTGAAGCTGGAAAAACTGATTGTTGACAATCAATTTAATCATAGCTTTGAATACAATAACTTTAATCAGCTTCCAGGTCTGCTTTCGACTAATGTAGACCATTTCGGATATTACAAGTCTACTCCCTTTTCTCTGGATTATAATTCGCCAACTATTCACGAACCTTCAAGGGAAACAGATCCTACAAAAGTATATTTTGGAACATTATCAAAAATTACGTATCCTTTGAAAGGCTATACCATGTTTGAATATGAGCCTCATACGTATTCCAAGTATCTTGATTCAAACAGCAGTCTGGTTTCTGGAAGTGGAATTATCGGAGGGGTAAGGATAAAGAAAATGTCTGATTTTAGTGATTCACAAAATAAGATTGTAAAAGAGTGCAGTTACACCGTTGATGCGAATTCCTCAGTATCTTCTGGAATACTTCTTCAAAAAAATGTATATTACGTAAAGAATTTTCTTATCCCTACTGAGAATGGTATTCCTTACTATCAAACCCAGTTCAGTATAGGATCTGTAGTACAGCTTTCCAACTTGATGGGACCGCAGATTGAGTATTCAACAGTGGTTGAAAAAACAGAGAATAATGGATATACAGTTAATAATTTTACTAATTATTCAGACTTTCCAAATTTACCCAATAGTGGAAAACTAGGCCAGAATAATTCCATTTTTGATCCCCATACGGAGTTTGGCTATAAAAGAGGTCTTCCGAAAGAGAAGAAGTATTATAACTCAGCTAATAGTCTGTTAAAAGAAGAAATTTTCACTTATAGTGAAACCTCTCCTCAAGCAGCAAGAGGCCTAAGTGGTAAATTTTTTCTTGCTTGTCCCGGATCTAATGGGCAGACTCTGGAATATGTTATTGCCGGAACCGCTTATGAATTATATTATTCTGACTTTAACCTGACTTCAAAAAAGACCAGAACTTATGGAAATGGAGGACAGTTTTTTGAAAAATCCGAAAGCAATAATTTTATAGATTATGGAAACTTTGGGGATAATTTCCTGAAGAGTAAATCCTACATAGATACTAATGGAAAATCAATATCGGATAATTACCTATATTCTTTTGATAAAAATGGTACTGATCCATATACTGCCATGGTCAGTCGACGAGAATACCCTGTTGTGGAAGCCAGCAAACTTGCCAATCAGGAGCTGTTAAACAAAACGAAGACAGACTATGCACTTGTATCTACTGTGGCAGCAAATGGAACTGCCGTGGCTTCCCGAATATTCCCGCAAAAAGTATCGGAGGCTAAGGGCAATAATGCACTTGACGAAAAGTTGATCGTTGATAAATATGATACTGACGGGCATATTTTGAAGGCACACCTACCAACTGGAAACTATACCTACTATTATTATGGTTACGATAATAAATATCCGATATTGAAGATAGAAGGTGTTGAAATTACAGATGAAAGTACTGTTTTAGGATATTTGGCGACACTAAAGCCATTGCTTAATGTAATTTCACCTGATTATACCCAAATACTTCAGCAACAAGCGAATATCATCAACGCTCTGCCTAATCATCTTTGTACATTGTACACTTACAAAAATGAGTTTGGGGTTAGCAGTATTATGAATTCATCAGGTGTGATTGAATATTATAACTATGATAATATTGGACGATTGATGAATGTGAAGGATCAGAGTGGAAAACTTGTAAAGAGTTATACTTATGAAATTAAAAACTGATAATCTGATGAAATCGACATATAAAATTGTATTATTGATACTTGTCTTTAGTACCTCAATAATCAAAGCTCAATTTTCGAATTATTCTAAATCTTACAATTGGAATCTGCTTACCACCTACTCCAATGGTGGTGGTGGTGGGGTAACATTGAGTATCACCAATAATGTGCTCAGTCTTAGTTTCAGTGCTGGCTTTACGGAAACCACTTTAAAACAAGGTAAAATAGCACCAACTGATTATGCGGGAACGCTACCCAATACAGAAATTCCTATTCCGGCAGGAAATTTTTTTGCTGGTAAAGGGTACCGGTTTTTCATTGTGGATAATCAACTGGCCATTTATCATACCAGTCCTGTTTCTTTAACAGGGTTTTCAGGAACTATATCTGTGAATTTAACAACTCCGGTTTCCATCCCTACAGATATTTCAACATATCTTTCTAACTGGACTTCACAGAATAAGGTAATGTCGGTAAGTTATCTTACAGACCTGGGAGATTCCGGAAAGAAAAGGACATCCATCGTGTACTATGATGGTTTGGGAAGGGAGTTGCAGAGCGTTGCCAAGGAAGCAACACCTTTAGGGAAGGATTTGGTGACTCTTTTTGAATATGATAACTTTGGAAGGAAATCGAAAGATTTTTTACCTGTTCCAACTGCACAAAATAATGGTCTTTTGGTTGATGCTGCGGTGGTGTCAGGTTTAGCTTCATCTTTTTATAATGGTGAGCCTGCATTCTCAGAAAAAGTCTTTGAAGCCTCTCCGTTAAACAGAGTTTTGATGCAGTCAGCACCTGGAACAGCTTGGAAGAAAAACAGTGGACATGAAATAAAATTTACTGATGATGTAAATTCAACATCTGACGAAGTAAAAAAATATAATATTGAACTGACATTTACTCAGGATATTTATAATCCTAAATTATTATTCAGTTCCAATTATAACGCAGGAAACTTAATAAAAAAAGTGACCAAGGATGAAGATTGGACCCCCACAAGCGGAAACAACAACACATCAGAAGAATTCATTAATAATGAGGGAAAAATTATCTTACAAAGAAAATATGTAGATGGAAAGAAAGCTGACACCTATTATGTTTATGATATTTATGGAAACCTTACTTATGTTATTCCTCCTCTAGCTTCAGATGAAGTTAAAAGCCTGACCACCGGTTTCTTTCCTGATGTAACTCTTGACAATTTGTGTTATCAATACAAATATGATAAGAAGAACAGATTGGTAGAAAAAAGGGTTCCAGGAAAAGGATGGGAATATATGATCTATAATAAGGCCGATCAATTGGTGATGAGCCAGGATGCGAATCTTAAAGCTCAGGGCAAATGGCTTGTAACCAAATATGATCAGTTTGGAAGAGTGGCATTTACAGCTATTACCAATAATACGGGTACAAGACAATCTCTACAGACCACTATTACAGGGGCTGCTTATACATTTGAGATAAGAAGCGCCAACTCCTTTACGGTAAGTGCAATGCCAATTTATTATACGAACAGGGCGCTTCCGGGAAGTCTGGCACAGGTGTTAAGCATTAATTATTATGATTCCTATCCTGCAGGATATACTTTTAATCCTGCTTTTCCAACAGATATTTTAGGAGAACCTACACTAAATGCTATTCCTAGCGCAGAAGGTTTAAGTACAAAAAGTCTACCTGTCCTTAGTTTAGTAAAGAATATTGAAGACGATAGCTGGTCGAAAGATTACACCTATTATGATAAGAAAGGACGAGTGATTGGAAATCATTCTATCAATCATTTGGGAGGTTATACCCATATTGAATCCAAACTGGATTTTGCAGGGGTTACGAAGCAGACTGTAACAAAGCATAAACGATTAGATACTGATACTGAAAGAGTCATCACAGAAATGTTTGAATATGATAACCAAAACAGGTTATTGGTACAAAAACATCAGGTAGATAGCAACCCAACAGAGATTTTAGCCCAAAATACCTATAACGAAATTTCTCAGATTACCAATAAAAAAGTAGGTGGAACGGATCTTGCGAATCCATTACAATCTGTAGATTTCCAATACAATGTTAGAGGCTGGCTGACCAAGATCAATGATCCATCGGCTTTGAATGGGAAACTATTTGGGTATGAGGTCAGATATAACAATCCTGTGTATACAAACTTGTCTTCGGGAAGATATAATGGAAATATTACAGAAGTAGATTGGAGAAACGCTTCAGAGGGTGCTCTGAAAAGGTACTCTTATACTTATGATCCTCTTAACAGGCTGAAAGATGCCATCTATACAGAACCAGGAGCTACCAACCCTTATAATAATAATTTCAATGAAAATCTGACTTATGATTTAAATGGAAATATTATGACCTTGAAAAGGAATGCTTATCCTGTATCAGGAACTACAGCAACACAGGTAGATGATCTTGAGTATAAATACACAGGAAATCGTCTGAATCAGGTGGTAGAAAACTCACCCAACCCATCAGGATATGAAGGCGGAAACAATATTATTGGCTATGACCTCAATGGAAATATGACCGATATGAAGGATAAAGGAATCCAATCCATTATTTATAATCATATGAATCTGGCTGCTTCAATTAGTATGCAGTTTACTAATCCTGTTGGAAATATAAGCACAACCAATATAAGTCATTTGTATCGTGCTGATGGAATGAAACTTCGTAAAACATATGGTCAGCAAGCTCATATGGGGCTACCAACAATTCGTATGACGGATTATTTGGATGGGTTTCAATATTCATATGAAGATGATGGTGGGATCTGCATCACATGTAAAACAGAAACAGCCTATGAAGAGCAGGCTTATTCAACATTTAAACCTGTATTTCCTCCTAGTGCAGCTTGGAAGTTAGATTTTGTAGATACTTCGGAAGGATTTTATAGTTTTGCAGAAAACCGTTATATTTACAGTTATAAGGATCACTTAGGGAATGTAAGAGCAAGTTTTGGAAAGAATAATGCCGGGGTAGTTCAGACAATGGATGTCAATAATTATTATCCATTTGGATTAAACCATATTGGAGGATCAAATTATTCAAACTTTGGAAGCTATTATAACTATAAGTTTGGAGGAAAGGAAATGCAGGAAACAGGCTGGCATGATTTCGGGGCGAGAATGTATATGTCTGACCTTGGTAGATGGGGTGTAGTTGATCCACTTGCTGAAGTTTCGAGAAAATGGACACCATATCATTACGCCTATAATAATCCTATACACTTTATTGATCCAGATGGGATGTTATCTGTTAGTTCTTTGCAAGAAATGTGGGATAATACTTCAGGTTCCAGTACTTGGACAAACAATGGGAATGGTACTTTTGAAGGAGGTGAGGACGACCCTAAGAAGAAAAATGCAAGAAAGGCAGGATCTATACCCGCGGGTATGACTGAGGAGGATGCACTTAAGGAAATTATCACTATTGATGGAAAGAAGTATCATAAAAATACTACTAATATTGGAAGTGTAGCCTTAAATTGGTTGAATGGTTTAGCAGGTGGTGATGATGATTATTTTATAGAGCATAAAGAATATAATCCAGTACTAGATAATGAACTTAAAACCGGAGCAGAAGTAGGATCATACTTTATTGGCGGAGTAGGTGGAAAAGCAGGAACAAGAATTTTGACTGAAAAATTATTCGTACATAATTTAAAAAAAATAGGATTTAAAGAATTACAAGTTGTAGTAAAAGGTTATTCTACTGAAATGAACGTTTTTTTCAAATCTGGAGGGAAAGAAATGGTTAGTAAAAAAGCTTTACAAGCCTACAAAGAATTAGCCACGAGGATAATTAATGGGACTGGAGGAGCTCCTGCTGGTAAAGCTACTGAAACAGCTCTTAAAGTTCAAGTTCAAAGACTAGAAATGATTAATAAAGCCTTAAAATAATATGGACGATAAAGAACAAAACCGATTGATTTTATTTAGAGATCATTTTGAACATGAAGGGGTAAATAATTTTACAGTCGCCAATAATTTTCAAATACAAGAATTTGAAAATAATAACAAGGTATTAGTACCTTCAGATCTCAAGCAGTATTTTTTATTAATAAACGGTAGCGGGGGCAGTCCATTAGAGAATCTATATGAATTTTATAGTATTGACAGGATCAATACTGTATTTAATGAATTTAAAGATTGGGACGGAATACCAGAGTATCATAGATTGGATTTTCAAAAACTTAAGAATGTCTTTATTTTTGGAAATTATGAATTCAATCTTTACTCTTTTGGAATAGAATTATTTGATACTTTACCTTCGACAAATCGCATTTTTACTTTTTGTGGAGAAGAATATAAAGTAGTTGCTAATAATTTTGAAGATTTTACAGATATATATCTTAACAATCAAGAAGAGATTTTCATATAAATATTATTCTGCATTTTGTTGTGCAGATTATTAAAAATAAAACCCTTGGAAGCGAGGGTTTTATTTTTTTATAACTACTTATTTGTTTAAAATTTTGAAATATTGTCAACATTGAGTTACTGCCTTTTTTGGACACGATTCTTATACCCTTTTGCCTTTAATAGTATGAAAAAGATCAGAAAAATTACAGTTTAGAGTTTAAGATGTTACATCTTAAAAAAGGTGGTAGGTATGACGGATAAGATATGAATTTACCAAAGAAAGGTTTTCCATAGTCTCTTACATCTTACGATTGCAGCTTTCTTAAAGCTTTGATCAACCTCTCTTTCTCACCACTTCCCGTTGTAGAAAATCTTACTAAAGGAACCTTATACTTTTCCAAAATCTCATTCTTCATACGATCTCTTTCAGCTTGTCGGCTTTCCGTTTTATGATACTCATACCCATCAACTTCTATAGCTAACACAGGATTTTTGCCTAGCTTGTTATAAATCAGAAAATCAAGATGTGTGGCATGATGTCTAGCATATTTTTCTTCTTCAGTATTTAATCTGGAAAAATCTAAAAGTAAATTTCTCAATGGATGATGCAGAATAACACCATATTTCGAAAATTGATCGTCGGACAAAACTTCCTTGATCAACGCATACATTAGATTCTCACTGTCGAAAACAGATTTCTTTTTTTGATCCGATAAAAGCGCTCTTCTTTTTTCTTCATACCCTTTGTACAGGTAATCAAAAATTGAATGTATCTCACTGTTAATGGTCTTGAAATTGTTGTAATCAATATAACGGATCAGATCTGAGATGTTATTGTCATTATCATTTTCATTTCCGTTTACCAATAGAATAAGCTGGTCTTTGGCCCTGGAAATGGCTACATTCAGGCGGTTTGGATTGTCTGTGAATTCTGAGATTTCATTATCTACTGTAGAGAGAATGATTACATCATTTTCTCTTCCCTGAAATTTATCTACCGTATCGGCTTTGATATCTGTTCCTTGAAATGTTCTTTGCAGTGCTAAGGTTTGATTACGGTAAGGTGTTACAATTCCCAGATTCACACCCTCCAGCTTTTGTTGTGGAATGATTTCCTGAATAATCACATCAATCTGCCGCTGATTTTCTCTCTGGCGAGCATGGTTACCTTCAGTTGTTTTATAGACTAATAAAGGCTCTCTTTCCGTCTGTCCCTCCGAAAGTATGATTAACTGATCATTATAAAACTTACTGTTACAAAAATCAATGATTTTAGGATGACAGCGGTAATGTTCTTTTAACAGTGTTTTAGGTACCTTCGGAAATACTTCTATGATAGAAGAAAGCAGGCTATGACTGGAATAACGATAAGGTTCCGGTATATCGTAGTTTTTAAAGATCTGATCTGTATTTTCTGCTGTCTCGGAATCTACTACATTTGGAAGCTGTTTTAAATCTCCTACAATGACGGCCTGTTTTGCGCAGGATAATGCGAGTACACCTGTTGCAAGGTCCACCTGTGAAGATTCGTCTACAATTACATAATCGTAAACTACATTTTCAGCAAGGCTTCTTCTTAGAGAGTACGTCGTACTCATAATGACAGGATAATCTTTAATAAATTCTTCTGATTTAAAACGAAGATCCCATTCGGTATATTCTGAACGTTTTTCTCCTTTATATTTTTGGTAGAGTTTGTTTTTAAACAGCTGCATCGATCCTTCCGTATATTCTTTCATTTTATCATGGAAGTAAAAATGCTGTAATGTATTTTGCAGCTCCTGCTTTCTGAGACTAAGCTCTGAAATTTTTACACCATAGTATTTTGCCTGGACAATTCTGATCATCTCTTCATATGATAAGGTGTAAAAAATCTTATCTCTGACCCCATACAGAAAAGAAAATATGAGTTTTCGCCACCAGTAAAATCTCTTACCTGTTTTCTCATAGTCTTCCAACGTAATCCATAAAGAAAGCAGCTGATCTGAACTGACATTCTTTTTAAAACGGATTTCCGTTATCAACGCGACATCATCTGTAAAATGATGATGCTCTGTTTTGATCTTATCGATTTCCAGTTTGAGTAAAGCCAATTCATTCTTTAATTCCAACTTTTCAGCAAGTTCAGTAAAAAGAAGGGTGGTAGATTGCATAAGAGATTGTTCCTGTTCCTCCTCTAATCTAAAATCTGATAAATCTGGGATTTCGGTCTGAGTATTGATGAATTCTTTTTTATTCTGACTGCTTCCCAATAATGCAGCTATAAAAGAAACCCCATTGCTCTCCAGTTTATGTTATTAAGATGATTAATATTGAGATTCAATTTTTACTAAAACTTGGAATTGTCATAACCTCTATTTGAGGTTTTTAATTTGATTTATTTCATTCGACTTTAATACCAATGTATTTATTTTAAGTTTTTCAAATGTTTTTTCAGCTTTATATTTACATCTATCATCATTGGTCACGAAAACGTCACAATGTGAAGCATAGAATGTATGTAGACCATCATCAAACATATTATTAAAATTTGCATCACTTTTATATCCTTGTAAATCGAATGTATAAAATGTTTCAATTACTTTATAATAAGATTCGTTGTCATTCTCTTTAATCTCAAATTTTGGCTTGTAGGTATCAGCAATTGCAAAGAAATCATTTTTTAAATGTTTAGGAATTTGATCATTATTCCTCATATAATTGACAACATCTTTATTGCCTTTTAAAGATGAAATATTTTTGGATAATTGAGCCTTAAATAATTTATAAAAACTGTAGTCTGACTTGAGTTTGATTTGAAAACTATATAGGTCAGCAAACAAGCTATATAATGACTTCTCAAGAATTGTTGTAGGGAACATTAATTGAGCAAATTTATCTTTAGTGATCTTTGATACCCATTCGTTAGGGAGGGGCAATTTTTTCGTCAAGTGGATAGGGCTTTTATCACCCAAGCCAAAATCAAAAAGTTCATCTAGAGTTTCATCAAAAATATCTAATTCATCTTTTTTAGAATTAAAAAATTCAAAAATATCTCTTTTATGCCACCAAATATCTTTTTCTCCCCAGTATTGGCAAATGCACAAGTCTTTAGTGAGTTTTTGTATGTTTTTTAAATGACCGTCAATATAAGAAGGATTTTTTTTCCAACCTCTCAATAAATCATTTAGATGTGCATTTGAGTAAGGAACTTCTACATTATCGTTAGAAATTAAAGTTAACAAATTGGTGTACTCAATCTTTTCTTCTTCTTCAAGCAGATTAATTTTTTCTAATCGGTCAAAGATGTTTAAATCAAGGTAGATTATCATTATTATACTTTATTTGAAATACAGATCTTTTTAATTTATTGCACTTTTCTAAAAGTCGAGATATCAGAATTGCTGTTGAAGATTTAATAATAATATAAAATCATTATTCCTCGGTTTATTTATTGTAAAAATCATCGAGCTCAGAAGGACTAACAAATGGAGCAAGGCGTTTTTTAATTACAACAAAATTGCTTAGGACTAACGTTACAAATGCTAATGAAAAATACTTATTTTCATTAAAAATGTTTCTATTTTTATTTTTATCTGATGCGTGTGAAAAGTCATTTCTATATGCAATAAGAATTGTCAGTAAACCTTCCTCATCATACTTCTTTCTTTTTAGTTCTAGCTCGTCGTATAACCATCTTAGATGGTCGGGATACAATTTGATTTGGTTTAGTGTTTTATCAAGACTGCTACGCAAGCAAAGATCTTGCTTGTACGCATTATTGTTGATTGCCCAACCTCGTTTTTTATCGTGAAAAAAATATTCTAGCATCAAATAAAATGTGCAGAATGATGTTTGGTAATTTGCGAAATAGAACATTCTTTTTGCATCTTTGAAAAAAGAAAATGGAATAAATAGTTCACCTAAATGTCTTTTATGCAAAACAGTTTGAACTAACCAGTTTTGCGATAGAGCTTCAAGCTCTTGTTCAGTTTCTAAAGTTTTCTTACAACTTGTAATAGGAGAAAAATGGTCTTCATCATTTTCAGGTATCCATTTTAGCTCCAGATTTCCTTTGTCAATGTATTCAATTTTATTATCTGTTGCAGCAAAAGATTCAATGTGATTTATATATTCAAGCATTTCACTATAAGAAGCCTCTCTAGGTAAAATAACTTCTTTGATTCTATTGTTAAAATGTAATTTAGGAAGACAGTCTGAATTTTCATCAATTCTTTTCGAAATAGAAATGTAAAATTGAAAATTGTCTTTGAAAAGTTTAATTGTATAAGGATTACGCTTTATTTCAATGTAATCATTTATGATCTTCAAATTTCCATAAACTTTAAATTGTAGTTCAAATCTCATAGCTATTTATAATTGAGGATGGAATTTGAAGTTAATAAAGCAATTGTAAATATTATAATATACAAATCGTGGTAATAAGAAATAAAATTCAATCATAATAATTCAATGGTTTAGTTATTCAGCAAACCTGGCAATATAGAATATTAGCCTATGTTTTTTTTTACAAAATTTTTAAATTCCTCTTTAAAACCTTTCGCAAAAATATTTACATTAAAAGTTTTGCGTTCATTTCCATTTTGTCCTGAAAAAAGCATTGTTTTAAAAAATTCAGAATCTAAACCTTCAAACTTACTTTTATATAAATTATTAGAGCATACCCAAGTTTCACAATTAAAAGTAATCAAGCTCGAAAGTCTTCTTCTTAATCTTTTTTCATTTTCCTTGAAAAATAAATTAACAAAAGATTTAACTTTTAATAGATCTTCTTTATGGTAACCCATTAACAAAACTGATTTTCCTTTATAGGGAAATAATGAAATGAAAATTTCTGAAGTTCTGTCCATATCTTTTCCATACCTAATTATGTGATCCTGTATTTCTTGAGATGTATCATAAGTATAAATTGAATTTAGGCATAATTCAAATAATTCAATCTCTCTATGTTCAAAAACAAATGTTTCAGTATTTTTTTGTAGATCATTCCACATGGAATCAATTAAAAAAGATAAATCACAAAGGCCAATTTTACTTTGTTTAATTGAAATTTCTAACATTCCATTTGAAATTGTATCAGGATGATTTAAAGTACATTCTTGCTGTTTAATAACTATTTCTTTAATACGATATTCATTGCAAGCTGTTCTTAATGCAAATAGCAAGCATGACTCATAATCATTAAAATCAATTTTATCTTTTGATTCTATTTTTTGAAAAACAGAAGTATCATGTCTATTGCAAAAACCTAAAAATGTATATATTTTATTAATGCCCTTTCTTTTAAATCCAATATATTCTGCGTTGAAATGGTCTACAGCAGATTCCCATAAATGTTGATCATCTGCTAATGATGATAGAATTCCATTTTTTTGCATAATATGAGAGTTTATTGCTTTCTCATTACATCCAGGGTACATACATAGATTTACCTGTTCTTTTGCTTTTTTTGCACAATCGGTAAAAATCTTTGCTAATTCTGGGTTTTCAGTTCTCATAAAATTTTGTTATTTACCAAATATACAAAACCTTTGTGCACATATATTTATGGTTTCCCATAAAGCAAAAAATCCGAATAATGTATTAATTTTCAAGTTTGTATAATATGTAATACTTTAAGTTCTAGTTTTTATTCATCTCCTCAATAACATTTTTATATCGAGGTTTATCTAAAAATGGATAGACCTTCCTTCCATCAATTATTTCCCCTTTAAAAATTTGATAAAGAGAATTTATTTCATCTGATGTTTCTTTTTTCTTAGTCTTTTTTATATCAAATAAATTGCATAGTGAGCTCACAAATAGTTTCAAGTTACCTACTTCAAAATTCTCAATCCACTTATTGTCCTTCAATTTTAAAAATAATTCGCAAAGCTGTTGCTGTGAACCGTTCCATATTATTTTATTTTGAAACTCTGGGAAAATACTGTTTTTATTTTCGAATATTATATCAGTTATTTTTACATTTAAAATTGCTACTCGCTGTTCTAAGTATTCAATAAGTAATAGTACTAACTGATCATTTATTTTCTTAGGCAATTGTATTGCCCAAAAAAAATCGATCTGAATACTTTCGTTTGAAAGTGTGGATTTATAATGTTTTATCAAATTCAATAATATAATATGTTCATCATCTATACCAAGAAAAAAAGGAAATTTCTTTGAACTTTCTATAAACTTATCAAAATGAAATACTAGCCTATTAAAAAATTCATCCATAAAAAAGTCAACAGTTTCTGCATATTCTTTTGGATCAAAAGATTTCCTTCTTTCTAAAAATTCTTGAATTTGGAAATCATATAGTATATTTTTATCCTTATGTTGATCAAACGAATAGCCACCATCTAATACTTCTAGTGCATTTATAGATATACCAATAAAGTCATTTTTAGGAATTATTCTATATGGAAATTCATAAAAAATAGAGCAGTATACGGGATAAATTTCTTCTCGGGTAAATTTTGAGAATAAAAATTTTTCGGCGATTATTGCATCATTAATCTCATTTTCTATTTGCTGAAGAATTAGATAAGTTTTTTGTGTAAAGTAAATATTATCTGTAATCATAATTTTTTCTTGCAATTTTGAGAATTTATTTCTTTTAAGTCAATTACATTTTAATTACAGTAAGGTTTTATAATTACTTTAGTTTATTGTTTCTTGCAGAAATTCTGAAATTTATTTCAAAATTCATTTTGATTTTTCGAAACATTTTGAAAATTAAGTAACAAGCTACTATGATTTGTATTTCGGAAGTATCTCTAAAAATACTGCTACTTTGGTGTTCTTGATGGGAATTTGTTAAGATTTCTTCATTAAATTTTGTCTGATTTTTTTCAGTAAATGTAATTATACTCATTTGCAATATTTGTTAATTGATAATGCAAAGATTAATTATTGTTGAGTATAAATGTTATCCAAACGAGTATCCAGTTTATCCAGGAAATATAATAATTATTTGTAAATTAGGATGTTACTTCTTTAATCCGTATTGATAATTTTAATGTGAGGAATTTTAAATTGATTTTGTTTATCAGATGAAAGTTTATTTTCTGTAAAAAGAGTTTTGCGTATATCTTCGGGTTTTGGTTGTTCTTCCTTATCTATAAATTCAAAATGGTCTAAAATCATTCTAGAAATTGCGCTTGTATTATCCTTACCGTTTCTTTTAGGAGCTTCAATGAACCCTTTTTCGATTAATTCAGAAAACAGAAACCCAATTGATTGTAAACTACCTTTAATTTTTATTTTCTGCGGAGCTGAAATATTCATAGGTTTTGAAGATAGAGACTCTATTTTTGTGGTAAGTTTCTTTTCTAAGCCATCACCTTTATGGCCAGTAGTATTGTGTCGTAAGAGATTTTCCCTGTCTCTATTAAATATTTTGTTCATATGCTTAAAGTGCATGTCAATATTATCTGAATCAAAATATTTTGATTCAAAAAAATAGAAAGTTTTATCATAATAGTATACTAAATGATTTTTATATGTACCACATTCATCAAATTTATCTTTAGGTCTAAAAGAATAGAAATCTTCGTACAGATTGTTTCCTAGGATATGATAATCAATTTCTGTTAGTCGACTGGCGAAAAAATTGAAATTTTCATCTTTTTTAAAGTAATCAGATATAGTTGCATAAATATATTTTTCCTTAAAATTTTTAAAACTATTTTGGAGATAATTAATTACATCATCTTCGGTGAAATAAGAAACTATTATATATTTGATTAAATTATTGTTGTCAAATTTATTTTCTAAAGAGTTTATATAATTCAAAAAATAGTTGTAATCGTGATTTCCATTTTTTGTAATATTAATTTCGAAATCTGATAATGCGGTAGCTTTAAAAACTTCTACTTCATTTATAAAGTCTGAAAATTTATTTTGAGATATAAGATTGTTTCCATTTAATTGTCGTTCTAGAGTTGCGAGATGATTTTTTTCTAATTCACTGAACAATAAGTAAATATCTTCTTTCAAAAATTTATATAAATTATTAAAATAATCTTTTTTATTGTACTGATAGAAATCTCTTCCACTTATTATGAAAACATAATCGATAACTTTTTCTTGTACTTTATCATAAGTATAAATTAAATCACCTGATATAACTTCAAAATGTTTTGGGAAATGAGATATTTCTTCATCCCGAGTAAGTTGTCCGTTATGCTCTTCTTGACCATTCTTTGAAAAAAGAATGGTCTCTAAAATTTTAATGTCACCAAAATAATTCTTTTCAATATATTTCTCCGATGTTAAAAATTTGTTTTTTTCTTTTTCTATTAGGTAATAATTAAACTCCAAGTTTTTGAAAATTTTTAAAAAATCTATGTAAGTATGAATGTAAATATTGACTTTTACATTTTGATAATCAATTAACTCAATTTCTTTGAAATGTTTTTGCCAATTTGGATTTGTTTTTAAAATATCCTTTTGAATTTTAATTTTTCCATAATTTTGTTCAGAATTAATAACATTAAAAAGCTTCATACATTGAACATTTGATAATTAATTAACACAAATTTATAAATAAAATGATTCGGGAAATGATTTGGCTTGGAATTGAGGAAAGCTTTCCGATTTTGAGTTAATAAAAAAAAAATTTTTCTAAAATGGCTTCAAATTCAGAAAACTTCGGAGAGTTAAGTTTCTTTTTACATTTCTGAAAATCTTGGATTTACAAAGTATCCTAATTCTTTTTGTACTTTTTTTACATGATCTTCAAAGTCTTTTGTTATTTCTGGAATATCAATATAGCAAATGTCAAATATGGGAGCTTCTGTATTATTGATTAATATTTTTCCAACAGCAACTCCTATAACTTTTTGAATTTGTGGATTTAAGTATCTTGCAACATCACATCGTAAAAGTAATTCTTCTTTTTTGAAGTCCCAATTTTTATTAGATAGTGGCATAAAGACATATATGTAATCTTTATCTAAACGTGGTTGAATCATACGAGCTTGAACTTTTTCCTTAGCTGCATTTTCTAAACTAAATTATACAGACAGCCTTCCGGTTCCGGCAGCGGCCTTGCTTTATGACTTTATTGAAAATACTCCCTTACCCGGGATGATCTACATATCCCAAAATAAAAAGGCGTGGGGTTTTGACCTACGCCTTGATTTATTTCGACATCATAAAAAGTATATTATTTGCTCCTTCCCGGATAGCTATTTCCTTTTCATCTGCCATTTATTTTAAAAATTCAAACTTTTCTTTTGTCGTCAACCCGGGGGAAACTTCATTAAAATCGCTGAATAGATTACCATTGTGAACTGCGGTGTGGATGAGTCCAGCTTTTATTATTTCGAGTACCTGTTTTTCTAGCTCTTCTCTGTAGGCAATGATACTATTCTTCTAATATAAGCTAAATCAATTTAGAACTCTTCATTTTTTGGCTTAAAGTTTCTACCAGCCCCTTGCCTTAAGAATGTAATTTTCCCTTGTGTTTGCTTTGCTTTTTCAAGAACTTCCATAGCTCTTGTTCGTTCGTTAACTTTACTTGCATGTGTTATACCTTGATTTTCAATTTTTTTCATATATCAATATAGTGAAATTTATTGACAAAAGCAAATATTTAACATTGCATGTATTCTTATCTGACATTATAATCCCTCCCAACAGAATACCCCAGTATAGCAAAGAGGCTGTTTCAAAAGATAAGCTGACGTTCTGAAAATCTCCTAAACAACAAAAGTTGTCAGACAGGATTCCAAGAAAGGGGGGACTTTTGAGACAGCCTCTTATTTTTATCTCCACAGGATGCAATCGTGCGGGAGTGGGGGGCCAAGTCTAACTTTTTAATTTCACAATTCTTCCATCCATTAACCTTACAAAGTTATGTGTATTCTTACGCACTCCATAAAGGGAACAATTTTTCCTTGTCAATTCTTGAAACTACGTAACCTCCATTATCAGCTGTGAGAGTATAAAAATATCTCAATCAGCTACTTTTTTTATAAAGTATTTATACCCTCTATTTAACAGATTTATTTGGATTTTGTGATAGAATATGGGCAGTAGGTTACTATATTCTATATCTTTCATTACAAAATTCAACAAATTCACTTGAATTTATAGGAGGAAGTTCTTCAACTGTAGCACAAGCATTTTTAGAATTTAAATAATTTTTAATGTCCTTAATAGTTTTAATTTCTTGAATTAACGATGGATCATTTCCAATAATAGACACCCCAAAAATTATTTTTCCATCATCAGTATATTGTAATGTTATTTGTTTAATTGTTGCTGATCTATCCTTATTATCAAAATAGATTGTATACTCATAATCTATATTATCTTCCAAATGCACCAATAGCTCTCTTACTGAGTGATAAATTTTTTCTGGCAAATCAGAAAATTCAGGAAATGGATAATCTATAGCTAATTCCTTTACTCCTAATGGAAAATACTTTGAAAAAAAATCATAAACAATTTCTAATTTTCTAGTATCAACAAGATAATATGAATCTATATATTGTGGCATAATTAAAATTTTAATATTTAAGGTATTTTTCCAGCACTAATAAACTTACCTTGAAGGGTTTCGTAGTAAAAATATTTTTGACCATGAATTATAGGCTCAGTTCTATTAACTGTGGTTTTAACTCCATTCACTAATTCTTTTGAATTAAAAAAACTCTTTGCACCAGCACTTCGAACATTTGTTACAGTATTATTAAATAATTCTTGTAAGATATCAGCTTGAGATTGTGACCAGTTGGGAAGATCAAACTCCGAAGCATGTCTTGTGTAACTATGCTGAAAAGCGCGGCGCTCAGCCTTTGCCATTTCTGCCCATGGTGTGGTATGACCTACTCTTACAATCTCACTCTCAGTTTGCATTAATCCTCTCATGAATTTTCCTGTTTCAGCAGTCAAAAGATCTAATGCTGCCCCCTGAATCAAAGGGTTTTCAGCAACCATCATCTGAATATCAGTTTTCCCTCGGGGTTCTGGGACTGAGCCAATGGTAGCTCCCCACGGATCAATAGATGATGGTGGAGCACCTATCCCTCCACCTTCAGCACTTCCAACATAAAATGAACTAACATATCCTTTTGAATTAAAAGTATCAGTAATGCTTAAATTAGTAGTGTGAGAACTTACATTCCATATGCCTTTATTACCTTTATTAACAGCTATACCATAAGAACCTGAACCTAATTTATCTGCCCACTTTCTGCATAAATTCTAGCATCTGACTTTGTGAGATTATTCCAAAATCCAGCACCTCTAACCCATCTTCCATCAGGATCTGTAAAATTAATGGGATTATTTACTGTATAATTATAAGGTGACCATCTCCTCATCTTCTCTGTCAGTGGATCCAAAACGCCCCACCTTCCAATATCCGGCATATACATCCTTGCACCATAATCATACATTCCAGTCTCCTGAATTTCCTTTCCGTTGTACTTGTAATTTTGATACTTTCCAGCCCCGAAAATAGCATTTCCAGTCTTTAAATGATTCATCCCAAAAGGATAATAGTCATTGGCATCCGTTATTTCAAGCGATCCTGTGGTATTATTTCTTGTATAGCTTACCCGTACATTCCCTAAATGATCTTTATATTGGTAAATATACATTTTTCTCTGATAATCATAAAACCCTTCTGCTGTTGGAAAAAACTGCAGCTCAGGATTATGAGGGTTTGTAATAATCGGATCTATAGGGATAGGATCAACTTCAATAGGAATCAGGCTAAAGGCCTGCATTTCCAATGCACGATTTGTTTCCATTGGAACCGTAGATAACATTTCAATAGCTCCACCATCCGAAGAGGTTTTATTCAGATACTGAAACCCATCAAGGTAATCTGTCGTTTCCTTTGTCCAGGTTGCTCCAGCAACTCCTATCATGGTTTTTGTGCTTTCTTTTCTTAGTTTGATGCCATCAGCCCTGTATTTTGTTTTTATCTGAGTAGTAATCGGATCAAGGCCAATATCCACAGTATTGGGGAGATTCAGGTAATTGTAATTGATTCCTGTAATCTGCTTATCCATCATACTCTTCATATTCCCATTCAAATCATAATTAATAGCAGAGCCCATGGTACCTTCATATCCGGTTTTGTTATTGCTGTTGTCTTTAATCTTTACAGCCTGATTCCCCAAATAGGTATATCCCAGATTATCAATCACAGTGGCAGTAGTATTACCGTTTTCCATCACAGATGTTCTGTAAAGATTGGTAATATTCCCATTCAAATCATAATCCAATGATTCTGTGTTTTCTTTGCTCCCTGCATTATTGGGGTTCTGGTAATATCCTGCTGTTAATCTGTTTAGGTTATCATAGGCATATCCATATCTTTTGGGTTCTATGGGAGGGTTGGCCCCCAGAGATTCAACAGCTCTCCAATCTACTTCTGCAATATTTCCGTTATATTTTGATTTTACGTCTTTTCCTGCAAATAAAACGGGATCAGGGTTGGTGATACCATTTTTCTGATTGTACTTGATTTTATACGAAAATAATTTTCCTCCTAAATTGGGAACAGCCATCTGCTCTTTGTTAATATCAGTCATCCAACCCCTGATATTATAAGCATAATCAATGCTTTGCAATGGGGATCCGCCATTTGTTGAACCCACTTTTTTACTGGATAATTGAGATAATTCGTTATAGGTATTATCTGCCAATAATTGTTCTGGCCAGGAATCAACTTGATGATAGTGTTTTAAAAGCCTGTTTTGGGCATCATAATCAAAACGTTCTTTTACCATTACCTCTGGTTCATTTGCTCTTCTCAGATGCTTGGTTATAGTATTCTGAACAGCACCTGCAAAATCCAGTTTGGAGTCGGTTTGCGTATAGCCTCCCAGATGATTAATGGAATAGCTTCCAACAGGTCTGCCTTTGGTATCATAATAGATGTAATTTTTTGTCCAGCTGTCATCTTCGATATTTTTAACCAAACTCATTACAGGTAATCCTTTGGTGCTTCTCCCATCGGCTGATGGAGTTTGAGTTAATACAGGTTCTCCTTGAATTGTGGAAGGAAAAGCTGGATTGAAGCTGTAAAGAGGGTAGGTATCGTAATAGTTGACACTTAACAGTCTAGTAACAGAACTTGGATAGCTGGCAGAACCATTATCATAATATACATCCAATCCACTGTTGGTAAAGCCTGCTGTAGAGGCTCTGGTTACATTGTTACTGCCTTTGGCATCTGCTAAGGCCTGTTCTGCAGCTCTTCCTGCCACACCATAAGCCTGGGAGCTGGTATATATTCCTGTATAGGCTACTCTTCCAAACTGGTCATATTTAGTAAAGAGCCACTGTTTTGAAGCTCCCATTACAGCATCTTGCGTCATGATCAGCCTGTCCTGTTTATCATAGACCATATATTCCCAGCCTTTTCCCGGAAGTTTTTTAAGTACAAGCCTGTTTCTTCCGTCATACCGGTACATATAGCATAAGCTCCCGAGCACCGTGGTGAGATCTGCAGTGGCAGATGCTTTAGGCGGAATAACAAAAGCCAGTTGGTTGTATTCATTGTATACATAATAAGTGTCCGCATTTTCTGTACTGCTTATCACTTTCCTGATTAATAATACCTGGCCTTGTCCGTTCTTAAATTCTATGGTTTTATTGCCGTCTTCATCAGTTATGGTATTTTTATACAGCTGGTTGGCTCCGTAGGTTCCTGATAATGTTATCCCGGAAGAAGTGGCACCTGAAGAAGTAGCAATATACTTCTTTACTTCACCAGCTATATTGGTATCGTAATCAAATTTTACGGGCTTTGAAGTCCAGTCATTTCCTACCTGAACCTGTTGTTGGATCCTGTCCAGCGGTGAATTTTCCAATACTTTTTCTGAAAAAACTCTTTCATTCGTATAAAGGTTTTGTGGATCCCCTACAGGAAACGGAACCAGCCCTGGGTTTTGAGTATAGATAAGCCCATCCTGTGTTCCTGACTGAGGTACAGGAAGATATTCTCTTGTTTGTCTTCCAAAGCCATCATAGATGACTGGGATCACAACATCTCTACCTTGTGGGGTTATTTTTACGTTTACAATTTGTTTTAATTTTCCTACTCCATCATAATATTCAATTTTACGCATCTGCTTTGCGCTGGACTGGGAGGTAGTTACAGGTTCGAGATAAGTACGGGTCTGCACGCAGACAGCTCTGAATAATATGTCTGCAAATATTCTCAACAACAAGAAACGAAGTACTGCTCCGTTTGTACAGAATAGCCTCAATATTTACTACACCAAAGAAGCATTCCCTACCGTAAATATAACTGTATTGAGTGCCAATTATTATGATGACTATCCTGAAGGTTCTCCAACTCTTCCTTCGCAGATACTGACTCAACCAGTTTTGGGAGCTTCTCCCTTAACCATTGTCTCCAACGGACATTCTTCCATTAGGAGTTTAAAAACAATGCCTACGGTAAGCTATGTGCGGAATATTGAGAATGATAAATGGTCTTCGGATGTCGCTTGGTATGATCAATTAGCCCAACCAATTGGAAGTGAGAGTAAGAACCCACTAGGAGGTTTTACAAGAACAGAATCTCTATTAGATTTTTCAGGAAGACCATTAGAAACTTTTACTTATCATTCGAAAAAAACAACATCAACAGAAATCACAGTTAAAGACAGGTTTGTTTATAGCCCACAGAGTTTTTTATCGAAACACTACCAGCAGATTAATTCCAAACCTGAAGAATTGCTAACGGATTATACCTATAATGATTTGGGGCAGGTCATCAATAAAAAAATAGGTGGAGGCCTTCAGAGCATTGATTACTCGTATAATATAAGAGGATGGCTAACCGGAATTAATGCTGCGGATTTAAGCATTACAGCTAACAGGCTTTTTGTATACAAAATCAAATATAATACAGTAGAAGGTCCTGAAGTCCCGAACAATTCGCACAGCAGTTTGAAAGTAAAACCTAAGTACAACGGCAGTATTGCTGAAGTTGACTGGAAGACAGCTTACGGCTCCAATGAACCGATAAGGAGATATGGGTATGTTTATGATGGAGCGCAAAGACTGCGTGCTGGGTTTTTCCAGAATGGCAGTAATCCATACTCTAAAGAGTACAGTGAGGTCATCAATTATGATCTGAATGGTAATATTACAACACTTAACAGGACTGGTGGGGGTATCAACGGGATAGCGGAGGTGATGGATGACCTTAAGTATAATTACCTTAACGGTGGCAATCAGCTTCAATATCTTGAAGAAACAGGAAGTGGAAACGGAACCAGTGGATACCCTCTGGCAGCAGGTGTAGGGCAAATCATAAAATATGATACTAACGGAAATATGTTAGAACATCTTGATAAAGGGCACACAAAAATCACCTATAATTTCCTCAATCTTCCTTCTTCAATTGCTTCATCTAATAAGGGAGGATCATTAAATTATATCTATGGTTCTGATGGGACAAAACTACAGATGCGACATGGTACAGAAGTTACAGATTACCTTGGAAATTTCCAGTACACCTCTAACAGCCTTACCGGAACAGATACTTCGTTTATTCTTGCCAATGAGGAAGGATATTATGATTTTGCCAACAGCAGGTATGTATATCAATATAGAGATCATCTAGGAAACGTAAGAATTTCATATACGAAAGGACAAAACGGAGGAGCAACTATATTGGAAGAAAATAACTACTATCCGTTTGGGTCAAAACATGCAGGGTATAATACAGGTGATACAACCAACAATAAATTTAAATATCTTTACAACGGAAAAGAGCTTCAAAGTACCGGAAACCTTGATTACGGCTGGCGACAGTATATGCCGGAGTTGGGAAGATGGAATGGAATGGACCAGCTTTCTGAGAGCTATCATTCTGCTTCTCCTTATGCTTACGTGATGAATAACCCGGTTAATATGTATGACCCGGATGGAAGAGTAAGTGAAGATTGGGTGATGAACTTTTACAAAAATTCTCAGAGTGGCTATAACACAATCTGGACCAATACAGGAAATGGCTTTGTAAGCAACTGGGGAGGTAATATGAGCTATGAAGGAGCTCCTACTAATTTCTCTTTTGGTGGAGCATCTACAGGAATAGGTGGCGGACCGGATGGAATGTATTTTAATATTCCACCTGTTAATATCAATGCAAGAGGAACGGTTAATACATGGAATAATACTGAGAATTACGGCTACAATAGTTATCTTATGATGAGTAAGCTCACAGGAGCTTTAATGGAGTGGAACTACGATCAGAACAGTAGTAATATGGGACAGTATATTTTGAATTCTAAAGCATCAAGAGAAGTTGCAGAATTTGAAAGATTCTTGTTTTTAGAATTACCTGCACAATTTGCTGGTGGTGCTTTCTTTTCAGCTGGTTGGAGAGCTGTTGGTGCTGGAAGATATATAGGTAATGCTTTAAGTAAAATTACTACAGCTGATGGGTTTTTGGGAGGCTCTATTGGAGTTAAACTACCATTTAATCTTAGAGTAGGATTATATGCGTCTGAAAATACATTAAAATATGAAACCTTTAAATGGAGTACAATTGCACCTAAAGCGTTAACAAAATATGAATGGTTTGGAAGAAATATGTTACAAATTACTCCTGAATTCCAACCTACTTTAGGAAAATGGTCAAGCCAAGTGATTCCAAAAGGTACAAATATTAGAGTTGGATTAGTTGGCCTACAGCCAAACAATGGGTTAGGCACATGGCTTCAATTTTATAGTCCTGAAAGAATACCTTTTATTCCTTAAATTTTTTTAATATGAATAATGATATAATTTTTAAAAATCCCGATCAAATAATAAATATGGGAGGACCTTGGGTAGGTGAATTAGCTATTAATGACACTAAAATTAGTAAAAATATAATTGTTGACAATTATTTAGAAGATAATGAGTTCTATTATTTTATTAAGTATTTTAAAATATCTAAAAAGCAAAAAGAAAATTATTTTTTAGTGCTACGAATCAATAAGAATAATATGGATTATCAAATTTCAAAAGAAAAGTTTGAAAAAATATATCTTACAAAAATAGAAAATGACACGCTTTATTATTGCGAAGGATTTCATGAACAATTGCCTGTAAATAATATCCATGTAGAATTTGAATCACTTGACAAATAAATTTTAACATAAATAAATTAATGGGAAAATATAAATTATTATTTATAATAAGTTTCTTTTTATCATCTCTAATTTACGCTCAAAATACTAATGAGTATAAATTTTTGTTTGAAGGACAGCATAATAGCAAGATATATTCAAAGTTTGAAAGTAAAGAAGGTAATAAAATAAAACTTTGGTATAAGATAGAAGAAACCAAAGAAAATAATCCGGGAGTTGCATTTACGGAATACTATTTACAGGTTAATTGTGAGGAAAAAACTTATATGCTAAACACATCAACTACTTATTGGAGAGATGGTACAATTCAAAAAATAGATCCGCCAGGTGGTATCCCTAAAATAGTTGCAATAACAGAATCAGGCTCAATAGCTGGAATTACTTATCAAAATTATTGTAGAAAATAATAGATAATGTACCAAATATGGGTAACGTTTCACAAATGTTGTTTTTTTTATTAATGGATGTTAGTGAAGAATAATCAACAATAATTTTATAGAATAGGGTGATCGTTTGGTCACTCTATTTGTTTTTTAATAGAAAATTGGAATCCTTATGCATGTAAAAGTTTACTCAAGTGTCAAATGTGTTGGTGATGATTTTATAAAATATGGCAAAAACTAATTATGGAAAGCAACGCTATCTGATCTGAACGGAAATATGACTTCGTTGCAGAGAAACGGGAAAAGTAGTTCAGGAACAGCGCAGCTTATTGACAATCTTACCTATACTTATACGGGAAATAGGCTCAATACCGTTACTGATGCTTCAGGAAATTACAGTGGCTAGGTAGACTTACCTGTTTTTCAGACAAATTAAAAATATTAAATTAGTTTGTTATATATTATGAAAAAGAGCAAGTTTTCATAACATCAAATCGTCAATATTCTCAAGGAATATGAGTCAGGAAAGGCCACAAAGGATATCTGCAGAGAGCATGGGCTCTCAGCTGCTACGTTCTATCAATGGAAGCAAAAATACGGAGGTAATATGCTTAATAACTTTGGAGCTTCCTATTATGATGGTGGGAAAAAGCCTTTATGAAAGACATTGGTATGAATAGTGCAAAAGCATTAACTGGTATTTTTGGAATGGGAGTGGGAAATTATAATGGCTTGACAAATGGTTACTTAAGTGGTTACTTTGGAACCACTTTATTACCTGGGGTTTATTTTAATACAACTGATATTGTTATAGAAAATAAAATAAAAAAATGAAAAAGATAATTAATAAAAATTTCCATTTGATTTTGATTTTCATACTCGCTATTATAATTGGCTATTGGTATTTAAACTCCTTAAGTAGTCTTAAAAATTTAGCGAAAAGACAAAAATATACGACAGCGTTGGTAATAAGTGATTGGCATCATAAAGATACTAATGGAGTAGGTGTAGATTATGAATATTTTGTAAATAATAGGAAATACTCTAATACTATAAATTTAGATTTAAGAAAGGGACAAAAATATCTTTTAGTTTTTGATTCGATAGTACCTGAAAATAGTGTTCTTTTAGATATTTATCCTATAAATAATTTTTCCTCAGTTCCTATAAATGGATGGAAAATCAATGAATTACCTATAAAGGTTGATAGTACAGAAATTAATGGTTTAATTTTAGACAAGTAATTTAAATAGTTTTTTATGAGTGAAAATATTAGTTATATGATAGGCAAGCATAAGTTATTTGTAATAAGCTTTTTTACATTTATATCCATGTATGCTCAAAAAGAAAATGAGTATAGATTTCTAGCTAAAGGACAATATGATAGTAAAATATATGAAAAGTCGGATAGTAAGGATGGAAATGAAGTATATTTATGGCATAAAATACAAGAAACTATAGAAAATAATCCTGGAATAGCATTTACTGAATTTTATGTACAGATTAATTGCAATACAAAAATGAGTATCTTAAAAAGTTCTATTACTCATTGGAGGGATGGTACTGTTCAAAAGCTCGATGATCCCTCAAATAAGGGAGTTCCAATAATAGATCTTAAATCTTTTCTTGGACTTTCCTATATGAATCATTGTGTAAAATAATATTTTAGTAATATTCCAAAGTTAGGGAGTTGGCAGAATCTTACCATCCGGCTAGTCCCTATGCTTATGTGATTAACAATCCTGTATCATTTATTGATCCAGATGGTAGAGATGTAAACCCAGTTGCTGGAGGATGGGAATTTACTGGAAAAGATATACAGGGCCTATTTAGCTATCTGAAATCTGGTGGTAATGTAAGCAGGTTGGCAGGGGCTTTAACTGCCTGGGGAAATAAAGAAAGTGGTGGCGATTTTTGGTCCTATTTTGGCTCTTGGGGCGCTTGGGGTGGTTCTACTTCCAATTCAGCTGGTGGAACTGTTTATGCGACTACGATAGGTGATGGTGCTAAAGGAAACAGCCCTACCGATATTCAGGAGATTGTTTTTACCAGGACAAAAATAACGCACGTCGATAGCCAGGGCTTCAAGATGAAGGAATTGGATAAGGCGTGGAGACAGCCTGGCAAGGCGATGATGCTTGACAGTATGTTTGATGTGTTGGGTATCTTAATTGTTAACAATATTGAACCTGAGACCCAGACCCAGGCATTAGGTGTTGCAGCTTTAGCAATAATTCTGATAAGAGGGCGAGCTGCTCCGGGGATTATAAAAGCTGGAACACAAATAGAAAGAGCAGAAATGACAACTCTTTACAGATCTGTCTCTCCTGTAGAATTAGCAGATATAACTAAAAATGGAATAAGGGCAAATCCTAATGGAGGATATTTTTTTGAAAAGCTTTTTACAACAAATCCGAAGGATGCTTCTTACTTTTCAAAAACATTTTATCCATGGGATAAAACAGCAAATACTATAATTAAAGCAGAAATTCCAAATAGTATTATGAAACAGGCAACTAGATTTGAAATGGATAGAATTCAAACAATTGCAATACCTACTAATATATTACAAGATATTAAGATAATTACTCCGTTAAATTATAGTCCAATTCCTTAAAATTTATATTATGATAACAATAAAAGCAAAATTACACTTGTATGAAAATGTAAGAACTGTACCCTTTAAAAGTGGTTACAGACCAGCCTTTGATCTAGGAAGGGGTCTTACATCTGGAAGGATTGTACTTCCTAATGGAAAAGATTCTTTTTTTCCAGGAGAAATTGATGAAGTAGAAATTAATTTTTTATTGAAAGAACTTTTAGGAGAAAAGTTTAAAGTTGGAGAAAGGTTAATCTTTACAGAAGGAGTAACACCTATTGGCGAAATAGAAATATTAAAAATAGTATCGATCGAGTAATATATAAAATATGTTAAATATCGCTGAGGAAATTTTGATTAATAAATACGGACAAGGGATCATTACAATAGACCTTTTGGTAAACTTATTTAATAACTTAGATATAGAAAATAAGAAGAATTATCTAGAAGAAATACTTCATCTTATTTTACAATCAAAACCTAATAATGATGATATAGAGCAAGCTATTGAAGAAAGTAAATTAAGACCCACTTACACACCGTGCATTTTATTAAAAAAAGGAGGTGTCGCAACTCAGAACTTAAAAAAACTTGTTAGTTTACCTAATAATGAACAACAAAAAGTTCTAATATTGCTTATGAGTTTGTTTAGAATAGCTTATCTAAGAAGATTTAATAAAGAAAGGAATAATCCGGGTAAATGGTGGTATTGGGATTTGTCTCAAACTGAAAATGAAAACAAAATTTTGAAACATTATGGATAAAAACATACATGAACTATTTGTGAAAAAATTTTGGAAAGAAGAAAGTATATGGTTTTATGTACATTTTCAAAACGGAGAAGCAATCAGGCAAATTGAGATTAGCTCTAAAGGAAAAGTGTTTTTAACGCCAGAAATTCCACAGCAGGGAGAATCTATGCTATACGATCAATCTCTTGAAGAACTTGATTTGCAGGATTCTGACTTTATTACAAAGGAAGATTTTGAAGGTGCTTGGAATGATCAATAATAGAAATAAGGTCCCATTTGGGGCCTTATTTAATCTTATAGTTTTCAACAATCAATAAATCTATTTGGGGATATTTTTCAGATAATTTTTCAATTATTCTTTTTATATCATTCCAATCTAATCCACCTAATCCGGCACCAATTTTAGGCAATGATATTTTATTAATATTATTCGAACTTGAATACAATAACATTTTTTCAAAGGCGGCCTTTATAAATAAAAATATCTCCTAATAAAAACAAACCTTCTTGGCATAATGTTTTATTCTTTATACATTTTAGGGTATTTCATTTTGAATTGCAATGCTATCCCTTTTCCAATAGCACTGCACAATTACAGCCATGTGCAAAATTAGAAACACCCTCTAGTCTAAAAACATCACCTTCATTAATATATGTTATCATTTTTTAATCTAAATTTAGATCAAAGATATTATTTTACTTGGACAAGATACAAGGATCAAAAAGGTATTAATAGTATATTACTGGGATTATTTCAAATAAAAAAACAATGTATCCTAATGCTTTTATAAAATAAAAAGTTAAAAAAATAATATGAAACCAGAAGAATTAGTAAAAGTTCTCAATAGAGATGTAATTAACGGGAATTTGGAATTGTATCAAAATTTATTAGATACAACAAATGAAGCCACAGATCCTGTTTGGAAGGGTATCTTACCCCTTTATATAAATTTTTCCAAGGAAGAAAAGGAAATCTTTTTAAAATTTTTGAAAATTGTAGAAATTAACACACTATCACATGTATTAGGAATAATTGATGGAACTACCTATGCCGAAGGGATAGAAAATGAGTTTAGTCTAACAACTGAAAATGATAACAATAAAATTAATGGAGATTTACAAGATTTATTTTTAGAATTGGTTGAAGAAGAATAATTTGCATGACTTTCCAATATACTGAGAAAACGGATATCTTGAATTATTTCCTAAATCCCAGCATCCTAGTATTCCAGGAGAACTTTCTGAAAAAAAGTAAACGTTTTAAAAATTATAATTAATTGAATAATAAAAATGAATTGCTTGACTATTATATAACGTATTTGAATAATTTGCAAGACTTTAAAATATACTGTGAAAACAGATATCTCGAATTAGTTCCTATAGATCAATTAGAACAAATTAATAAAATAGGAATACTATGAATAGTAAAGAAATTGAAAATGTCTTAAAATTAGAACCTTTCAAAAGGTATGAATACTTCATTAAGAAAGTTGCAGATTTTGAACAGCTTTGGACAATTGTTGACGAGGATGGCGATTATGCCGTCTCGGAAGTTGATAAGTTTAGCCTAATATCATTTTGGCCTGCCGAAGAATTTGTTTCTTTAGATCTGCAGGAAGGTTGGGAGGATTGTACCCCCCCCCCTTAAATTGACTTTAGATGATTTGAGAGATAATATATTTGATGTTATTAATTCCGAAAATTATCTAATAAATGTATTTCCAGTCAATGGGAAATCTGGATTTGTAGTGAACCTTGAAGAATTTAGCAGAGACCTCAATGAGGAATTAGATAAGATTGAATAAATTGAGAAGAGGTCACAAAAAATGTGACCTTTTAATTAAATTTTAAATATGAGCAATTTAGCAGTTATAACAACAAAGTTTGTATTAGAAAATAATTCCCCAATTGTTTCTGTTTTTAAGGATATTGAAGGAGACTGGTAGTTCTTCGGACCAGAGAAAAATATTTCTGAAGATGAAGCCAGAGTAGTAAGTTTAGAAGAGATCCTATAAATAGATTCCAGTATCAATGAAATATTGACTATGGAAAATGAAAATCATGCTTGGAGAACTAGTAAAGATGATAATTGGAAAATAGAAGGATATAAAGAGTAATAAGCAACAATAAAAAACATGAAAAATAGAATCAAAGTGTTTTTTGTGCAAGAAACTGCCGAAAAAGAGTACCAGACCGAATCATTATGGTGTAAAGCAGATGTGGATAACTTCATTGTTGACAATATTCCTTTTATTGCAGAAAGAATTTCGCTTGGAGATACCATTGAAGCAACAATAGACGAAGATGATGGACTTTATTATTTTGAAGATTTTGTTGCAAACTCAGGAAATACAACGGTAAGAATCTTCATTTACAATGATTATGAAAATAAGATAGAAGAAGTGAGAAGTTGGCTAAAGGAAAGAGGATGCAATAGTGAAGTTCTTTTGGAAAGAAATATAATTGCTGTCAATATTCCCGAAGATGTCACATATGCACCAATAAAAAAGTATTTAGATGAAGGCGAAGGAAATATCTGGACATATGAAGAATCTTGTTTAGAACATGAATATTATAGTCTTATGAATAGTAAAGTCATTGTAACTTATTATGATGTAGACGAAAAAATAGCTGAAGAAAGGCTGTGGATTGAGCAAAAAAGTGATTCAGAATATCAAATAAAAAATATACCCTTTTTTGCACCTAATCTTGCATTTAACGACATCATTTCAGTAGAAGATGATGATGGGGATTTTTATTTTGAAGATATAATTAAAGCATCAGAACACAGTACAATACAAATTGTAATGTTTGATGACACAAAGATAGAGGATGTTTTAAAGAGTTTAGAAGAATTTGGTTGTTCATGGGAAGGCATGGATGGTCAAACCATCATAGCTGTTGATGTTCCCCCATCCGTAAATTACTCTGACATTCAGGAATATTTGCAAAAAATGCTGAGTGATAATGTTTTTGACTATAAAGAAGCATGTTTTTCTGAAACACATCAAGCTAATCTTTAAATAATTAATTAAAGCCGTCTCTTCTTTATTTTGAGGCGGCTTTTTAGTCAGAAATGAAAACAGTTGAACACTTGAAAGTATATTGGTGAAATATCTAATGCAATAAATATTACCGATAAAAAATATGATGTTACAATATCATTGTATGAACAAATTCCATTTGATGAAGTTAGGACATATTTAACATTAGGACTTAATCGGTACTTTGTTGGTTATTATTTGAATTTATTTTTGTGTGTGGAAATAACTTTAGTAATTAAAATATGGAAAATATAATTGATAAAACTTATAATGAAGCTGTAAAAGGACTAGATGAAGAAATATTAGAGGATTGTGATGCCTGGTATAATTATATTGTAAATTTACCCATAAATCAGCAAGTTACCTACACTATCAAATTGCTTAATTGGCAAGTTGAAAATGGTGGCTTTCATCAGTATTTTTTCAATTCTTATGGTCAATTTGCTTATTTAACTATTAAAAATTTAAAGCTAATAGGAGATATTCAAAGAGTAGACTTACTAGATACAGCGGTACATCTTGTTAATGAAGAATATTTGATAGAGGATACTTTTAGACATTTAATTTTTAATAGGGAACTGTCTAAAATTGTAGACTTCGACGAAATTCTATTTAATAAATTAAATGAATTAGATGATAAGTATTATGACCTGGAAAATGAACATGGTATTGATTTATTAGAAGTTTATTTAAATAAAAATTCGAAAGATTAATATGGAAATAGATTAAATCAGATTATGCATGTATAAAGTTATAGAACCTGAAGTAGCCGGAGGTTTAGGAGACAATACTGAAATGGACACTTCTTTTTTTCCTCCACTAATAAAAAATCTTCATTATGAATTTGATGGATGGTTGGGAGATGATATTCTTGAATCTTTTCCTTGTTATGTAATGACTGAGACATTGCGAAAAGCAATAGAATTTGAAAATCTTACAGGAATTTATTTTAATGAAGTGCTAATTTCTAAATCAGAAACTTTTTTGGAACTTTATCCCAATAAAGAACTTCCAAATTTCTTTTGGGCAAAAATAAATGGAGAGCCCTATAAGGATGATTTTTTCATTACCGAAAAAATCATCCTAGCTATTTCCGATCGGGCTTATTCTTTATTAAAAAAATATAATATAACGCAGGCAGAAATAGGAGATTTATAATTTGACTATAATAATTGATAATAAGTAGAGCGTCGAATTTTGGCGTTCTACTTTCCTAAAGCTTTGGAACTTTATCCCAATATAGAACTTCCAAAGTTCATTTCGGCAAATATTAATAGAGAGTCTTGCTGCCGGAGCCGCAATAGTAACTGCAGCAATTATTCTTTTGAGGACATTTACAGCCGTTCCATAATTTTTATAAATTAAACAATGAAAAACTTAATCCTTTTATTAATCTGCAGCATATTTTTTTCATGCTCTAATAATAAGAAAACAACTATGAAGACTCAACTTTTTAAGTTTTATACACAGTATAACCAATTTTATGTTGCAGATAAAACTGCAACTGGTAATACAGGCTCGCTCAATTTCTGGGATGAAAAAGCTTTTAATGCAAGATTAGCTTTGGAACACGACATAATAGGAATAAGCACGCAAAGTTATGGCAATATTAAGGGAGAAATAGAAGTTTTGGAAAAACCAAGCGTCAATGTTGATTTACAAAAGTATGATCATGTTGTTGAAGGAGGAATCCAAATACCATCTGGGGAGTTACAAATATTGAATTCACCGGATAATAATGTGGAATTGACTGTTAATGTTAATCCTGGGAATTACAGAGTAAGAGTTTATTCTTCGAATTTGGATAGCGTCGAAGAAGATGACGAACCGCATGATACAGATGCTGATTATTATCGAATTGAGCTATGGAAAAGTGATAATAATGAACGAAAGGTGCTAAAACAATACAATAGAAACTAAATTAAAAGCTACCTTAAGGTAGCTTTTATCAAATACACAAATTTAAAGAAAATATGGAAGAATTTCTGGAAGCCCTGCGAGAACGGGCTGGCTTCTTTTTGCTACAAAGAGGGACATTTCGACCATTTAGGGTCCTTCTCCAAGAAGGTAAAGTAGTAGACACTGTTAGCGAATCCGAAACTTTAACTGACGATATCATTTATGATATACTGCTTAATACAGTGAATTTGGATCTGGGAGATCCTGATATTAATGCATCTGCAATTATCCTTCATGGCGAATCAGATGGTTATCAGGTAGTCGTAATAGAAATCTTCAGGAATCTTCGTGAAAAATATCAGGCCGTATTTCCTTATTTTATTACAGATGGGCATATTCTTTTTGGAGAGGACCTTAATAAAAAATACCAGACTGATGCGGTAATAGATTAAAGAAGTAGGTAATATGATACTACAAAACCAACATTGGTCTCCTATTTATTTAATCCATCTAAAAATGTTAAAAGTGGTATTAAATGTTCGACTGTGGCCCCTCTGTCTCCGCCCAAAAGCTTTTATAAAAAGCATCAAAAAATATTTAAAACCTGCAAATCATTGATTTGCAGGTTTTTTGTTTATGCTGACTGTTGAAATTTTTAACATAACGATATACTAGTTTATTTGGTATAACATAGTATATCGTTATCTATCTGGGATTTATTTGTACATGCAGACTTTGTCTTAACTATTTGCAGCAAGCCTTTTAAGAGAAGCCCATTGTTTTAGGGTGATGCGTGCTTCGGCAGCTGGGTATCCAAGATAGGTTTTACCTGCGGGTACATCACCCGCAACACCGGATCCTGCGCCTATAATAGCCCCATTACCAATGGTAGTGTGATCTTTAATAGAGGCGCCTCCACCAATAATAACACCATTACCCAGGGTAACACTCCCGGCAAGTCCGCTATTGCCTGCCATGATACAAAACTTGCCCAATACACTGTTGTGACCTATTTGCACAAGGTTATCGATCTTACAACCATCACCAATAATAGTAGAACTAAATTTACCTCGGTCTACACAGGAACCGGCTCCAATTTCTACCCAGTCGCCAATGATAACATTACCAATTTGTGGAATTTTTGCCAATCCTCTTTCCGGGCAGGGCCTAAAACCGAAACCATCAGCGCCGATCGTTGCATTGGGGTGTAATATGGTGTTTTTACCAATATGGCAGTTTTCCCTGATCACAACACCACTCCATACGGTACTGTTTGTGCCGACGGTGCTCTGATCTAAAATGGTAGCATTAGGATAAATAGTTACGTTGTTGCCCAATTCTACCTTAGGGCCAATGTATGCACCTGCCCCAATACGGGTACCCTGCCCAACAATAGCGCTGGGGTGGATCGATGCAGAAGGGTGGATCTCTATATCAAATTGCGGATTAACAGGTGCAAACAATTCCAGAAGCTGGCACATGGCAAGGTCGGCATTATTGACTTTTATAAATGCTCTGTTTTCGCCAGGATTAATAGAGATGTCGTTATTGACAATGGCTATCGAGGCTTTACTGCCTTCCCAAAGTTTCTCGTATTTTTTACTTCCAATAAACGTAATTTGGTTATTATTGGCACGTTCTATTTGCTCCGGAGAGGATACAGAATGTGAAGTACTACCTATGATACAACCCTGTAGTAAGGTATTGATTTCTGATGCTGAATATAATTTCATAAGGGATTTTTTGGATCCGTGCCGGAATCAAGTGCTTATACAGGAAAGTACGGTAAACGGTGCTGAAAATGATGAATTTATTGATTGGTTATAAGTTAATATGGTTATATAACGCTGAAAAAGGAAAATTATTCTAATTAATATTTAATTTCTTTATAATTTATATGATACATCATATGAATCAAGCTTATAGCCTTTGTATAAATTTAAAAATCTTACTGAGAATATGCGCTGCGCAACAGATCATTTAGTCAGGGATTCTACTCTGACTAAATGTATTGACTGGTCAATGAAATAACATTTTTTGCAGAATCCAATTATTTTACCTATATTTGTAAAATAATAAGGCTAATGCTTAAGCATATCTGAAATTTTGTTTATTTCTTATTTGCTGATACTTACGCTCAATTTTGTCATAAATATTTTAGGTGCACTACCTTTTAAGAAGTTCGATTTTCACTCTTAAATTCTATACATCCATATTTTTCTCTCAAAAATTTATTATCGTTTTGATTTTGATCAAAGCACAGGATATTTGATCCTACAAAATAGAATACAATAATTTTTAATACATATACAATGCAACAAGGAACAGTAAAATTCTTTAACGATGCCAAGGGATTTGGTTTTATTACTCCATCTACAGGTGGTCAAGACATTTTCGTACACACATCAGGTTTAGTAGATAATATCCGTGAAAACGATGTCGTAACTTTCGATTTACAAAATGGAAACAAAGGTGTTAATGCAGTTAACGTTAAGATAGCGTAACTTCATTTAATAAATATAAAAGGATATATTGAGAGCAGATAATTTATTATCTGCTCTTTTTATTGCTACCTACCACCATTAAGATCTCATATGGTATAGTTGTCAGTTATCCTCATCTTTTTAAGCCGGTTGACAGGCTTTTGATCTTCTGTTGTCATTGATTCATGGAGAATTTTCCACTTTGTCCTATAAATTTAAATTATTTTTTAGTGGATCTATTGATGCTTTTACCCATTATTTTTTAAACCAGCTTTTTTTGTAATTGATTGATATAGAGATCGACAGGACGGAGCAGGATACTCGTTATTAGTTTTGTGAATAGATTAGTTAACACAAAATTAATATTTATGAAAAATAAACCTTTACTATTTAAACTTAAATCTTTACTGTTTTGTGGATTAGCGTTATCTACTATAGATTTGAGTGCCCAGACATTAGCATTTCCGGAAGCTACTGGTTTTGGCAGATATACTACGGGGGCAAGAGGTTCCTCAAACCCTCAGATTTATCTAGTTACCAACTTAAATGACAGCGGCCCAGGTTCATTCCGGGATGCAGTGAGCCAGCCGGGGCGGTTTGTTATATTCAAAGTGGGAGGCATTGTTAATTTGCAATCGGTTGTTGCTGTGGCGGCTAATACCACGATTGCCGGGCAAACTGCTCCCGGAGAAGGAATTGTATTTTTGGGCCCCAGGGTATCATTTACAGGAGCCAATAACACAATTGCCCGATATCTTCGTATCCGTTATGGCGGAACATCTCAAAATCAGGACGCATCAGGAATAGCCAACGGGGCAAATATCATCTTAGATCATATGACTTTTACCTGGGGTACGGATGAAGTATTTTCAGTTAACTGGGATAATAATGGCACAAGTCCCGATAATATAACGATTCAGAATTCTATTATAGGACAAGGAATGCACCGTCATAATCATTCTGCGGGAGGATTAATGCAACCTCCGCCGGGGGGAAAGATCAGTTTAATAGGGAATTTATATATCTGTAATAAAACCCGTAACAATAAAATAAAAGGAATCAACGAGTTTATCAATAATGTCGTTTACAATTGGGGAAACTATGGAAATACGTATGGTCATACCCAATCCGGGGAGGCGTACATCATGGGAGGAGATTCGGCGGGAAGCTCTTTTGCTAATATTATCAACAATTATTTTATCGGAGGCCCAAATACAAGCAGTACGGTTACCACGCCTTTCAGCGTAGGAAATGCCAATTTCAATTTATACGGTTCCGGGAATTATTTTGACAATAATAAAAATGGAATATTAGATGGAGCTGCAGTCCCTCAAAACTTAACGGGATACCCTGTAGGAGATCCGGCAGCAATAATGGCTAGTCCGTATGATTATCCGATGAAAACCCCTACATTAACCGCTCAGCAGGCATACGATAAAATTGTTACCAATGTAGGAGCATCATATCCAAGACGCGATCAGGTAGATGGTTTAATGATTTCAGATTTAATGTCGAAAGGTACAACAGCCACTTATGTTTATGTACAATCTGATTTAACGGCTCAATTTGGATTTACCAATGGTGGCGCCGGACATGTTTATGGTGCGCCGGCTCCATTGGATACGGACAATGACGGAATGCCTGATGCATGGGAAACTGCCAACGGACTGAATCCAAATGTCTTCGATGCTTTGGCAGTAAGCCCTACACATGCTCCGTATCTTAATATTGAGGTTTATATTAACGGTTTACCCAACACAGCTCCTCCGGATTTCATTATTCCGCCAACCAATGTGAATTTCACCAATACAGTCACAACTACAGGAGCTTCACCTTCAAGTTCTTTAACAGTTAATTGGAATGATAATGCTACGAATGAAACTAATTATGTTGTAGAGCGTTCTACCGATGGTACTAATTTTACAGTCATTGCAACATTAGGGGCAAATGTAACAAGCTATAATGAAGCGGGCTTAGCGCCCAATACTCAATATTATTATAGAGTTAAAGCAACAAATGTGTCACAATCTTCAGTCTATACATCAAATACATCAGTAACCACACCTCCAATTCCATCAGCTCCCACAAAAGCAAATAACCCAATTCCCGCAACTGGCAATAATAACGTTGAATTGAGCGGTGGAAACCTGCTTTTAAAATGGAACGGAAGCTCAAACACAACTGCGTATACAGTTTATTTTGGAACAGATCCCCTAAATTTAAGCAATGTTGCTACCGTACCTTATTCTGCTATACCATCATATCAGCTTAATAATTTAAATCCGGCAACAAATTACTATTGGAGAATTGATGCTGCTAATGCTCTTGGTATTACTGCAGGAGATGTGTGGAGTTTCCGTGCATTGACTCCAAGTCTTGTCGGCAACTGGCCATTTGCAGAGGCTCCTTCCGCGGGTGCGCAAATTGCGGACGTAACGTCTTTTGCTAATCATGGAATATTAGATACGGCTTATGATAATGCCAATGTAAGAGTACCGGGAAAAGAAAATAACGCCCTTAATCTGGCAACTTCATCTAGTAATATGTACATTGCCAGCATTCCTCATCAGAATCATATTTTATTTGATAATCATTCGTTCACTGTTTCTTTTTGGATGAAAGCTCCAATAAGCATGATTCCAACATCTTCATCTACAAGTCTTTATGTATTGTGTAAAGGTTCTTTCACTAAAAATACTTCAACAGGAGCTACAGGTAAACGTTTCAATGTAGAAATCAAAGGAGGTCAGCTGCGATATGCTATTGATGATGATGTTACGAAAAAGGAAATCACATCACCTATTGCCAATTATTTTACTGATAGCTGGGTGCATGTTGTGATTCAAAGAGATATTGCTGCGCATAAAATGAGAATTTATACCAATGGCGTTTTAAGTACTGAAGGAGATGAAACTGCGGTTACAGGGATTGGTGAAGCAAGTGATCTGATTATCGGGAATATTGGTGAGCTTGAGTTTTTATCAACAGCCAATGCCCCAGCTCCTTATAAGGGGGCATTCGATGAACTTAAGTTGTACAATTATGCTTTATCTCCAACGGAAATATCTGCTTTGTACAATCAGATGGTGTTGAGTAATAATGAATTCAGTGTCAGCAAAAATGTTGGAACAGTATATCCAAATCCTGCAAAAGATCAGATTTTCATTATGCTTCCCGAATATAAAAAATCTAATTTAACAGCAACAATTATTGATCTGACAGGAAAAATTGTTGTCAAAGAAAAGATTAATACTGATAGAAACGGAGTCTTTAAACTAAATATTGCAGACAAGAAAGCTTCAGGAAATTATATACTCAATGTTTCAGGAGAAAATCTGAATAGTAATTTTAAAATTATTATTAAATAAAAGCTATTACCAAAGTTTAATTTCATTTATATTTAAAAAAAAATCCTTTCAAACCATTTGAAGGGATTTTTCTTTTAGCTGTAAATATTTTAAATATGATCCTGATTCATCAGACACCTGAAGCAAAAAAATTGAATTTCAATTAATTTTGATTTGTTTAAGTTTTTTTTTAATTAACCTTTTAGATTTAAAATTTGATTATTTTTTTATGTTCATAAGAAAGTTATCATTATTTTTGATTTTACAACTCAATTGAATAATTATGTTCAGAACAAAATTTTTAATTTCCGGATGTATGTGTGCAATCGTTTGCGCATGTTCTTTTCTAAAGGCACAAAATTCTATTCAGGTAAAAAATACATTGAATTTTTCAAGAAATGAAGTCGTATCAATACCCGTTGCTCATTTAACTTCTTTTCTAAGTAGAAGCAGCGAATCTGATCTCAGGATAAGTGATAATGGTAAAAATGTTTTACCGATTCAATGGATCGACTATAATGGAGACGGAAAAAGCGACGAACTCCTTTTTCAGGTGAATATTGAAGCAAAAAAAACAAACACCTATACCATTATTGCAGATGCCAAAGTTGCAGTTCCTGAAAGCAAAATTTCAACATATTCAAGATTAGTTCCTGAAAGAGTAGACGACTATGCCTGGGAAAATGATAAAATAGCATTCCGTGTCTATGGCCCGAAAGGTCAGAAAGAAGCATTGCAAGGGATAAAAGGAAGCACACTTTCCAGCGGAGTTGATATCTGGCTAAAAAGGACCGACAAACCAGTGATCAACAAATGGTATAAAGGCTATCTGACCGATCCGTTGTACTATCACAAAGATACGAGAGACGAGGGGTATGATCCTTACCACGTTGGAGATAGTCGCGGAACGGGTGGACTCGGAATTTGGGTGAATGAAAAGCTTCAGGTGTCACAAAATTTTGTGAGCTCTAAAACCATTGCGGAAGGCCCTTTAAGAACGGTTTTTGAATTAACCTACAATCCGTGGAGTGAATTCGGAGTGAAAGAAACAAAACGGATTTCTCTGGATCTGGGCTCCAATTTTTCAAAGTTTGAATCCAGTTTTCAGGCTGAAAAGCAGGTCCCAAATTACACGATCGGAATTACCCTGCATAAAAACGAAGGCGAAACAAAACTAAACGACAAAAACGGATATTATTTCCACTGGGAAAAAATTGATGATGCTTTTGTAGGGGAAGGAGTGGTTGTAGATCCTAAAATTGTTGAAAAATCTGTTGCTTTTAAATCCGAAACTCCGGATCAGAGCAACCTGTTAGTTGTGACAAAACCTCAAAATAAACTGACTTATTATGCCGGATTTGCGTGGCAGAAGAGCGGGCAGATTCAGACACAAAAAGATTGGGAAACCTTATTGCAAAAACAATCACAGATTATTGCAAATCCACTAATTATTCAAATTAAATAATAATGAAACTAAATCTTTCAGTAGTTGTCTTTTCATTAACAACAGCTGTTTTTTCTGCTCAGGTCAAAGATACTTTAGCCGAAAAAATGCTGGTGTACCAACTTCCAATCGGCGGTTGGGGCAAACAGCTCGGTGATAAATCTGTAGTGAATTATAATTTACCGCTCGATAAGGATCTTTTGAAAAAGATAAAGGCAACGGGTGACGATCACGCAACGATTGATAACAACGCAACATCAAGGGAAATCAATGCTTTAATAAAGGCATATTCCAAGACAAAAAATCCAGAATATCTGAAATCTGCAGAGAAAGGAATTGGCTATCTTCTTTTGATGCAGTATAAAAACGGAGGTTTTCCACAATATTATCCGAATTCCGGATTATACAGAAAGCAGGTGACCTACAATGACAATGCAATGATTAACGCTTTAACAGTTTTATATAATGTGAGCGAAGGGAAAAATGATTTTGATGTTGTTGATTCTAAATTAAAAGAAAAATCAAGAATAGCCGTACAAAAAGGAATTGAATGCATTTTGAAAACCCAGATTTTGCAAAAAGGAATTCCGACAATCTGGGCTGATCAATACAACGAAACTACTCTTCAACCGGATAAAGCACGGGCCTTTGAACCTATTTCTCTGGCAACCGGCGAATCCGTGGGAATCGTACGATTTTTGATGTTGCAGCCTGTCACTCCCGAAATTGAAAAGTCAATAAAATCTGCTGTAAACTGGTTTAAGCAAAATAAAATTGAAGGATATAGCTACAATGTTTCAAAGATAAATGGAAAAGCTGTCCGGACTTTGGCTGAAGACAAAACTTCTGTAATCTGGGCAAGGTTTTATGATATTAACAGCAACAAACCTCTTTTCGGTGATCGTGATGGAAGTGTAAAATACGATTACAACGAGGTTTCTGAGGAAAGGAGAAACGGCTACAGCTGGTTTGGAGATTTTGCTGATAAGCTGATTAATAAAGAATATCCGAAATGGCTTGAGAAAAATAAAATTTCTGAATAATAATTTTTGATCTCTAAAGAAAGACTGAGAAATTCTCAGTCTTTCTTATTTCAATTTGTTTAATTACAATTATAATGAATTACAGATATTCCCTGTTAATGTAGCTCCCGCATTTGCTGTTACGTCAGACTTTACGGAAGATAAAGAAAGCGTCGGGATCGTATAAGGAGGAGTAAATGCCGTACCGCTTCCTGCCGTGTTTCCGGTAACGTTGGTAAATGTATTGTTGGAAGTAACGGTAACCGCTGTATAGCCGCTCATCAGGTTAATAGGCTCTTTTACATTCTCAAATACGTTTCCATCGACACGGATATTCGCCTGAAGCCCTGCTGCAATGCATTTGTTGCTTACAGAACTGTTGAAATAGCTGTTAACAATATGTATTTTACCAAATCTTACTCTCGGCATACGCTCTTTGCATCCCGGAGCCCACCAGCAGCGAACGAATGTTACATTCAGTTTTCCTGCATCGGCTGTTGCGCCGTCACTCGATCCGATAAGATTGGAAAATCTGTGGTCATCCGTTCCGCCTGAACCACCGGGTTTCGGAGCTTTCAGGTAATGGAATTTCGTGTAAGAAACCGTAACGAAATCCGATTTGTTTTTAATATCAAAATTCCCGTCCACACCGTCTCTGAATTCACAATGATCGATCCATACATTTCTACAGTCATCCAAAATGGCATTGTCCCAGCCGTCTGTATCATAAGCACCCGGACCTTCGAAAATCAGGTTTCTGATAACGATATTGTTGCATCTTTTAATATTGATAATTCCAGATCCGCTTGCTGTCTGATCCGTAGAAACCAACTTTGCACCGCTTGCTCCGTAAAGTGTTTTTCCCGTTTGATCCTGAAGTGAAAGACGGGCCGTAATGGTGATCGTTCCGGTCACTTTAATGACTTTTACCGCTGTGTTTTCGATCGCAGCTTTTAACTGCGCATAGGTTGTCACGGTAGTTTCTGCTGCTGTTCCCCCACCGGTTGTTCCTCCGTTTTGAGAAGCCCATCCCGGAGCTACACAGCTTGCTAAAGGAACTATGGCATTGGCGACGAGTTTGTTTCCAAGATTAAGTTCGTTTGGATTTTCCGTTAAATCTGTTTTAAGGTCTTCCTGCCTGCAACCAGTCAGGGCAAAAGTCGAGCTTAGAGCTACCGTAAGAAAGGCAGCTTTGAATGTTGTTTTCATAGTAATTGATTTATTGTTATTTGATTCGGTTATAAAATTATATATTTAATATTTTAATGTGTTATAATTTGATATATTAATATTTATATAATTATAATGTTATTTATATCATTAATTCAATCGGTTGCATTTTGTTATTAATTTAAAACATTTTAATTAACTGGCTTTTCCCCGCAGATTCCTGAATTATACAGATTATTTACTGAATTTGAAATCTGCAGGAAATTTTCTGTTTATTATTGATTATTATTTCGATTCAAAAATATAGGTTACTCCTTTTACAGTATCAAAATCAAAAACCTGCGTTTCAGGAATTGAGAAACCTTTTAATTCAGCTTTATCTGAAACTAATGGCGTTTTAATAGCATTCACCTGGTAATATGGATTTGAATTTTCCCCTGTTGCTGAGGTTAAACTGATCTTAGATTTAAGCTGAATATCTCTCGCGATTCTGATTCTCGCATTTCCTCCCAGAGCAGATTTTACAACCAGTTTCGTCAGTTTAGAATTTTTCCATTCTATATCAACTTCAAAACCACCTCTTGCTTTTAATCCTTTAACAAAACCGTTTGGAAGAGCATCTGGAAGTGCCGGTAAAATGTAAAGATAGCCGTCATAACTTTGGAGTAACATTTCTGCAATTCCGGAAGTACATCCAAAATTTCCATCGATTTGAAACGGAGGGTGTGCATCCAGAAGATTCGGATAAGTTCCTCCGGATTGATCTTTTGCATCCATAGAAACAGGAGATAATTGGTCTGAAATTAGTTTAAAAGCTTGGTTTCCATCCAATAACCTTGCCCACCAATTCACTTTCCAACCCATCGACCAGCCTGTAGATTTATCGCCACGATAAATCATTGAATTTTTTGCAGCTTCTGTTAAATCAGGATTTCTGAAAGGAGAAATCTGTCCCGAAGGAAAAAGTCCGTACAAATGTGAAATATGTCTGTGTTTATCATCGGTTCGGTCCATATCTTTAAGCCATTCCTGCAACTGGGCGTGTTGCCCGATCTGCATGGACGGAAGATTATTTAAAGCTGATTTTACTTCATCCGACAGGTTTTTATCTTCATTTAGAATTTTTGAAGCATTAATGAAATTATTAAAGACATCAAAAACCAACTGATTATCCATCGTTGTTCCGGCCGTAATTCCGACACTCTTCCTATATGTATTTTCAGGTGACATGGAAGGCGAAACGACCAGATATTTTTGGGAAGGATCTTGTTGTAAAATATCCAGATAAAATAAAGCCGAACCTTTTAAAGGCGGATAATATTTTTTCAAAAATTCTTTGTCTCCGGTATATAAATAATGATTCCAAAGGTGTTGTGTGAGCCAGGCACCGCCCATCGGCCACATTCCGTAGAATCCACCATCCACAATTCCTGTAATTCTCCAAAGATCGGTGTTGTGATGCATATTCCAGCCTCTTGCATGATACATTTCTTTAGCAGATTCCTGTCCGGTCACCGACAAATCCTGGATCATGTCCAACAACGGTTCATGCATTTCACTTAAATTCGTGCTTTCGGCAGGCCAATAGTTCATTTCTGTATTGATATTCACCGTGTATTTACTGTCCCAGGCAGGATTTAACTGATAATTCCAGATTCCCTGTAAATTGGCAGGCTGGGTTCCCGGCTGTGAAGATGAAATCAAAAGGTAACGGCCAAACTGGAAATATAAAGCCACTAAATCAGGGTCTTTTGAATGGGCAAATTCTTTAATTCTGACATCCGTTGTTTTTTTTGCCTGGCCTGTTGTCCCTAAATTTAGGCTTACCCGATTAAAATATTTCTGATATTTTTGAATATGAGCTTTTAATTCAGCATCATATTTTTTGCTTAAAGCTGATTTTAAATATTCCGAAACTTTTACATCAGGATTTCCCGAAATGTCATTGTATTTTTTGAAATTGGTAGCGATGGAGACATAAATGACCACTTCATCTGCTCCGGAAACATATAATTGATTTTCAATTGATGTTAACTTTCCACCTTTTAAAACAGGAAAAGCTACCATTTTGAAATTAATTTTCCCGATTTTATTGTCAACCGAACCGCTTGTTCCATTAATTACTAATTGATTTTTCTCCGTAAAAATTGATTTTGTCAAATGTGGGGTAGAAGCATTAATAGAGAAATTCAAACTTCCTTTTTTACTGGAAGATAATTTAATGACAGCTACATTACTGGCAAAAGAAGTGAATATTTCACGCTTAAAAGTTACGCCATTCACCTCGTAGGAAACTGTGCTGATGGCTTTTTCAATATCTAAAGTCCGGCTGTAATGTTGAAAATTTTCATGACCTTTAAAATCCAGAAACAAATCGCCCATCGTCTGATAAGGCATTCCGTAATTCAGATTTTTTGGTGCATTTCTCGGATATGTTTTATTGGAAAGGTTTTGCGCTTCTTCAAATTGACCTTGATCCAACAGTTTCCTGATTTTTTGAATACTGTCAAACGTATTTTTCGGAACATTATTTCCGGGTTCTCCTGCCCAGATTGTCTCTTCATTAAGCTGAAGATGTTCCTGTGAAACTCCGCCAAAAACCATTGCACCTAGTTTTCCGTTGCCTATTGGGAGTGCTTCATTCCAATTTTCTGCGGGTTTGTTGTAGGTAAGCTTTAAATTCTGTGCTTGAGCTACAACCGAAATCAAAGTTCCAAAAGCCAGTAAAAATATTTTATGTTGAATGATTTTTAGCATTTTTCATTTTATTAGGTGATTACTTATTACCGGTCGTTTTCAGCCAGTCTGAGCATAATTTTTTCCAGTTATCCGTCAGTTCGGTTTTATTCATAATTCCGATTTTATGTTCACCTTCAGGAAAAATGAACAACGCGCCTTTCACTTTATTTTTTATCATTGCCTGATAATACAGAATGCTGTTCATCACAGGGACTGTTTTATCATTTTGTGCATGAATCAACATTGTAGGCGGTGTTTTTTCTGTCACACGGTTTTGCATAGAATATTCGCGGATTTTTTCCGGAGAGGCACTTTCACCAAGCAAACTGTTGCGGCTTCCCATGTGTGCAAATTCGCCTAGATCGATTACTGGAGAAACCAGAATCGCAAAATTCGGAATAGTAGAAATATTCTCCCAATCGCCTTTTAATTCTGTATAATCTGTAGAAATGTTGCTTGCCATTGCAGCCAAATGTCCACCTGCAGAAGTTCCGATAACCCCAACCTGATCGGATGAAATACCATATTGTCCAGCATTTTTTCTAAGGTACTTTATAGCCGCCTGAACATCCTGCAACGGAGCAAGTTCTCTCTGGTTGACATCGGGCGAAATCGGTAGCCTGTAATTTAAAACAAAAGCAGATATTCCTAATGTATTAAACCATTTTGCAATTTGGAAGCCGTTCAGATCATAGGTAAGTTTGTAATATCCGCCACCGGGAATGATGATGATAGCCATCTGTTTTCTATCTTCCTTGGGAGGTAAAAATGCAAAAAGTTCCGTTTCCTTTATCTGTACAATTCTGCCGTCTATTTCCTCAGTTTTTAACTGCAACCCTTTGGAATTAGGCATCTGGCCTTTGGGCCAAAGGGTGATTTTTTCCTGTGCGGATAACTGAGCGAAAAGAAAAATTATTAAGATGAAAACAGATTTCTTCATGGCTGGTTAATTTTTAAATTACTGTAAAGTGTATTTTGCTAAACCTAACAGGTTTCAAAAAATCTGTTAGGTTTGAATAGTAAGTTTTAATAGAAGAAAGAAATTAATCTTTAAGAAAATCTTCCCTAAACGGCGTGAAAGCGTCAATCAGCTGCCCTTCTTCCAGACATTTTACACCATGAAAAATATTAGGCTGGGCAAAAAAACCGTCACCTTTCTGTAAAATTTTCACTTCATCATTCACTGTTACTTCAAATTCTCCCGAAGCAACATAAGTGATCTGCGAATGAAAATGCTGATGTAAAGCTCCGATCGCATCTTTTTCAAACTTTACGACCACCATCATCACTTGAGAATTGTACCCAACAAACTGTCTGGAAACTCCGCCTCCTAAATCTTCCCACCCGGAATTACCGTCGAAGAATGGTTCTTTTTTGAATTTCATATTTTCTGTTCTTTTATTTCATTTAATGATTGGAATTCTTTTTTATCAGAGTAATAAAAAAGAGTGTTTTTTCTTCCGCAGATTTCACAGATTATGCAGGTCTTTTTTTAATCTATGAAAATCCGTGTAATCTGTGAGAAATTATTATTTCGTATACTTCTCCAAGCCAATTTTCAAGCTCTTCAAATCTTTCAAAGCTAATTTTGCAACAGTTTCTGCACCTAATTTTGATAAATGCGTGTCATCAGCTTTTCCTTTTGGATAATATGGATTTTCACCTTCTACAAAATGAAGATGCAGTTTTTTAGAATTTTCCGGGCCATATGAAATTTCCATTTGCTCTGTCAATAACTGTAAATCCACAAACGGAACTTTCAGATCATTAGCAACCATTCTTACCATCAAAGGATATTCTTTATGAGTATCAACCAAAACGCCGTTTTCAGTGAAATTTCTTCTCACAATAGAAGTCATCAGAATCGGAGTTGCTCCTTTTGCTCTGGTTTCATTTACATATCTTTCCAAATTGGCTCTGTATTGAGTATACGGATTGGTAAATTTTGTAGAATCCTTCAATTTCTGATCATTATGACCGAATTGAATAACAACAAAATCTCCTTTTTTAAGTTGTTTTTCAACTTTATCCCATCTTCCTTCCGTTCTGAAACTTTTTGAGCTTCTCCCGTTCATCGCGTGATTCTGAACTTCAATTCCTGTTGTTAAAAATTGTGGTAAAACCTGTCCCCAGCCGTGTTCAGGGTTTTTATCGGGGTTTTCCTTATTTGCCATAGTGGAATCGCCGATTAAAAATAATGTTGGCTTTTGTGCAAATGTAAATATTGATAAAAAAACGGATGTTATTAAAAGAATTTTTTTCATTTTTAAATTACGTTTTATTGATATTTAAACTTTTAAGATGCTTCGACAAGCCCAGCATGACATAGCTACAGATCAAACGTCTAGTATTAGAACGGTCATGCTGAGCTTATCGAAGCATCTCAATTAATTATTTCATTATTTATTTGGATTCCAGTCATCAAAAATTTTCTCAATTGTATAATTTTTCAAGGCTTTTTTCGTCAATTGATACGACCAGCTTACACGTTTTGAAACATTTCCGCCTTCACCTTTACTCCCGAATTCTGCATAATAAGCGGTTTTTTCTTTATCAGGAAACATTTTATCACCTTTCCACGGATTCCAGCCTTCAGGAACAATATGTTTTCCCATTTCTGTATTAATGAAAACTGTCTTTGCATAAGGTCTCCAGGGTCTTCCCAAGTAGACTTTTGTGATGCCTTCTTTGGCGATTAATTTACAGTTGAAAAAGACAAAACCGTACTGCCTTCCGGCTTCCGTTGCGGCTGCGGTGATGTAAGAATCGGCTAAACTTTTAATGGTACAATTCTTAAAAATAACTGTTGCCTGACCGAAAATAAAATCTGTCGTCCCTTCAATATAACAGTTTTCAAAATATTGTCTGCTGTGATTGGTTGCAGAATAAATCGTATCCTGGCAACCCAGAATATTAGAATTTTTAATAATAAAACGGTCACCTTCAACATGAAGGGAAACCGCTTGTCCTTCATTGCATGAAGAGTTCTGAATCGTTACATTACTTATTTTTATATCATCACCCATTACCAACAAAGTGTAAGAATTGAAAGTTGTCATTTTTTCATTAAACGAATCCAGTTTTCCTGAAAAATCATTGTTGGTGATAATTGTAGTGTCTTTATTTTCGCCTTCTAACGTGATTTTATGTTTTGAAGAAGGGATTATAATTTTTTCGTTATAAGTTCCTGATTTAATAAAAATCAATGCTTCCGCAGGTCCTAAATCTCTTATAGAATTGATCGCTTTCTGAATGGATGTAAAATCTCCGCTTCCGTCTTTAGCCACGGTCATTTTAATATATGGATCATTTCCCGCAAAGAGAAACTGAGTAATCGAAATGAATAGAATTAAGAATAATTTTTTCATAAAATGATTTGTTATTTTTTGGCGCAAAGACTTATTTTACAAAACTTCTAATTTTTAGAAAACAAAGGCAAATAAAATTTGCCTTGCGAGGCTATGACAACAACTTCATAAATTCAATTTGTTGATTCATCTTTGCTTCTTAAAATACATATTGCATTAATTAAATCTTCGCGTTTAAAATCATTATTTTTTTTTCAAAACTTTGTTTAAAAAATCAACAGTATAATTCAGGGTTTCCGTAAACCAGGGATCTGCACTCCAAAATGAATGAGGAGAATCTTTAATTTCATGAAACTCAGTTAGAATATTATAGCTCTTCAGCTTCTTCATCATATCGTCCCGACCGGCATGGAAACGGGGTTGCGAACTGTTGATGAAAAGGGTAGGAGGGGTATTTTTATTGACAAATTCCAAGGGTGAAGCTTCTGTCCAGTTTTTTAAATTGACATTTCTGTCACCACCCAGCCAATAAGATGCATAAGTACTTTCTTCAGCTTCGGGATGAATAAACGAAACAATTCCGTCAATATTGATGATTGCCTTAATTTTATTCTTTGATCTTACACCAACTAAGGTTGCGATCTGAGCACCTGCAGATTCACCTAAAACTGCCATTTTATTTTGATCTAAAGAATATTTTTTTCTGTTTTTCCTTAACCAGTTAATAGCTTCCTGAATATCTTCAACTCCGGCGGGATATTTTGCAACATCAGCCAATCGATAACCGACTGCGATGGCGACATAGCCTTTTGAAGCCAATTCCATAGCCATGAACTTTTCATTTTCCTTGCTTCCTGAAATCCAGCCACCACCGTGAACCATTGCAATTCCGGGATACTTTTTGGATTTATCAAGAGGATAGTAGACATCTGCTTTTAAAGAAATTCCGTTGCTGTTTGCATATTCTATATCTTTATCAATTCCGATATTTTGCGGAACCGGCCGATCAATCGGAGTAATAAAAGTATGCTTTTTCTTTAGTTTTTCGTAGGTCGCTTCGTTGGTATAAGGAGTTGCATTCGGCCGTTGAATCTGGCCGAATGCTAATGTTCCTCCCATTAAAAAAATAGAAATATAAGTATGTTTTTTGTTAAAAATCATTCGCCTGTGGAATTTTTTTAATGCTGTTTGTTTATTTTAATATGTTGGAAAATTGCAAAGGCGCAAAGTAGAGTTACAATGTTTACGTTTTAAGGCTCAAGGATTTTATCTAAGATAAAATTTCACATTGCAAACTTTGCTGAAAATCTTTGATTTTCTTGTGCCTTAAAAAATCATTAAGATTAAAAATCTTTGCGATTTTCCAACTATTTAACTGAATTCTTAGCTACATCAGTTCCGATAGAAATTGCGTTTTTATCATTTGCAATTTCCCTTGGTAACAATACAGGTCCCGATTTATTTCCTAAAATCTTGATGAACGGCTTGTTTTGAGATTCAAATTTTACCGTCGCAAGGTTGATATTTTTACTGTTGTAAACTGTTGCTCCCATTCCTTCAGAATATTTCAGCTTCACATTTTTTAATTGTATTCCATCTGAATCTACGATGGTAAGAGCTTTTTTTGTGTCAAACTGTGAATCTTCAATCACAATATTTTTAAGATTCATTTCGGCTAAACCGAATAATGTGATTGCTTCATAAGAATTAACTGCATTGATGTTTTTAAAGAAAATATTCCTGAAAATCGGAGTTTCCTCTGTTACGGGATAAACCTTTTCCGGTGCTTTGTTACCTTCTTTTTTCTGTCCGTCTTCCAAAACCGGTGAAGCGCCTTCATAAAACATATTGAAGCCAATTACCTGTGTCGGAATATTAATCATATCGATGTTTTTTATGTAAATATTTTCAACGATTCCGCCTCTTCCACGGGTTGTTTTGAAACGTAAACCGATGTCTGTCCCGATAAAAGTACAGTCGGAAACGTGAATATTTCTGGCTCCTCCGGACATTTCACTTCCTATGACAAAACCTCCGTGACCGTGATACACGATATTGTTTTTAATAATTACATTTTCAGTCGGCATGTTTCTTTTTCTGCCGTCTTCATTTTTTCCTGATTTAATGCAAATCGCATCGTCACCAACGTCAAACGTATTATCGTAGATTAAAACGTTTTTACAGGATTCTAAATCTACACCATCGCCGTTTTGTGAAAACCAAGGATTTCTAACGGTAAGATTTCTTAAAATTACATTCGAACACATCAACGGATGAAGGTTCCAGGCGGGAGAATTCTGGAAAGTCGGACCATCCAGCAAAACCTTGTCACAACCTACCAAACTTACCATTACGGGACGAAGAAAATCTTTAACTGATTTTAGCTCTTCCTTGGAAATTTTATCAGGAACGTTGAAACTCGAACTGCTTTCAAATCCTTTCTTATAACTTTCTGAGGGGTACCAGGTTTTACCGTCTGAAGATAAAATTCCGCCGGATTTTACAATCTCTTTCCATTCAGATTCAGATACTTTACCTTTTTTAATGGCTCTCCAGGCATCACCGCTTCCGTCGATTACTCCTTTACCCGTGATGGCAATATTAGTTGCGTTTCTTGCAGAAATAGGTGATTGGCAACGGATTGTATTTAATCCTTCAAAGCTTACATCAACTAAAGGATAATCGTTTTTATCTTTACTAAATATGATAAATGCACCTTCTTCTATGTGAAGATTGATATTACTTTTCAATTCAATTGGTCCTGTTAACCACATTCCGCGGGGAACAATCAATTTTCCGCCCCCTTTTTTAGAAAGGTCATCGATTGCTTTTTTGAAAGCTTCTGTATTTTTTACATTTCCGCCCGCAACTCCGCCAAATTGTATGATGGAAACTGTGTTTGCAGGAAAAGAGGTTTCTACAACCTGAGGCATTTTAAACTCAATATTTTTGTAAATATCCAGGTTCTGTGCATATATTTGGCCTGAAAACATCATGGCTGCTACTAAACCGATAATTTTGAGAGACTTCTTCATTCTATTTTTTTTGAGTTTTAATTAATTTTTTAAATTCCTGATAAACAATTGACGCCACAACTTTTGCTCCTTCAGATTGGAAATGGGTGTTGTCCTTTTGACCTTTCGGATAGGCTTCATAGACATTCTCAGGAATATTCATGAAATAATGATTTGTGGTAAAATCCTGTCCTTTTTCCGTAAAATAGTCCATTGACAATTTATTTAAATCAATGTAGGGAACATTCATTTCTTTAGCAATATCAATCGGGGCCTGCCAATAATCTCCATGTACATTTTCGAGTTTTCCATCTTTCCAAGGATAATTTCTTGCAACTGGCGTTAATATAATAGGATTTCCACCTTTTTGTCTTGTTTGAGTTACAAATAGTCTTAAAAATTCTTTATATCCTTCAATATTTACATATCGTTCTGTGTGCTTTTCCGAACCGTCATTATGGCCAAACTGCATAAAAACATAATCATTTGGTTGCAAATGTTCATATACATATCTCCATCTTCCTTCCTGAAAAAAAGTTCGCGTGCTTCTTCCACCATGCGCTCTGTCAATAATTGCAACAGAATCTGTTGTAATTGCAGGTTTCAAAGAAGCCAAACTGTCTTTCATAAAAAATGCCTGAAATACCTGTCCCCAACCCGTAATCGGATAACGGACTTTCATATAGTCTTTTCCGGGCTCATAATTTCCAGTGTAGTCTGCCATTGTTGAATCTCCGATAAGGTAGATATGGGTGACTTTTTTATTGTGTTTTGCCGTTGCCTTTTGGGCATTGCTCTGTGATTGACATGCAGACAACAGCAAAACAACGAATAAAAATGAAACTATATTAAAGACTTTTTTGTTCATATTATATCTTGTTGTAAATCGCAAAGGCTCAAGATTTCTTTATTTTTAATCTGTTTTTAAGACGCAAGACACTTCGACAGGCTCAGTGTGACATCCCTGATACTAGCTGCTAGTTTGAACGCTATCATGCTGAGTTTGTAGAAGTATCAAGATGACAGACGTTTTACAGTATAAAATTTTATCGAAGATAAAATCCTTGCATCTAAAACATATGCCTTTAAATATTCCTTGGGTCTTTGCGATTTACCAACCATAATTTTAATTCTTAGTAATCCTAAACCAATCAAAATCCGCATATCCACCGCGAGGTGCTTTGGTTGTGCTTATGCTGTATAAACCGACCTTAGCACCAATCCATTTTCCGGGTTTTGCCTGAAATACATCTCCCACTTTTGTGAAATTTTTCCCGTTCTCGCTGTAGCTGAACTGGCATAATCCATTCGGTTTGTTCACATTTACTTTTAAATAAGCTTCATTCCCTTTTAATTTTGTCTCAAATAAAACCTTTTCTTCCCCGCCTTTATCAGCCTTTTCGGCCCTTCTTAACTGTAAATAAAATCCATCCGGTTTATTGGTAATTATGATGGATTCATGATCTAATCCCATCACTAAAAGTCCTGCGGTTTTTCCTTCTTTGGCGTCTTCGGGAATTAATTTAACCTTCGTTGAAGCTGCAAAATTCGGAGCAGGGAATTTTTGAGTTAATAAATTCGGAACGTTCCAGAGATTTTTTTCACCTTCAGGAACTTTCATTGAGAACAATCTTAAAAAATTCTGTCCAGGAAGTTTTGATGACCAGACGATATTTTCATTCGCGCTCCATTGCCATTGAATGCCTAATTTTTCACCATCAAATTCATCCGTTTCAGGAGGTGTAGCGGTAGGGTAGGATTGTCCTATGTTTGGCTTTTTATAGGTTAAAACCGGCTCGCCGATTCCATTTTTATTATTGTCGATTCCGATGACAGGCCAGTCTTTTTCCCATTTCATAGGCTGCAGGTGAACGATTCTTCCACCTGCATCAATATCCTGAAAATGGTAGAACCAATCTTCACCTGAAGGTGTATCCACCCAAGCTCCCTGATGAGGGCCGTTGATTTTCGTTGAACCTTGCTCCAGTACAACTTTTTCTTCGTAAGGACCATAAATATTTTTTGATCTCAGCACCAGTTGCCAACCAGTTGCCACTCCGCCTGCAGGAGCAAAAATGTAGTAATAACCATTTCTTTTATAAAATTTCGGGCCTTCAATGGTTGGATGGGCATCGTGACCATCAAAAATATGAACGCCTTTATCCAAGATTTTTGTTCCTTCCGGATTCATTTTATTCACTGAAAGTAAACTTTTCACACCTGCGCGACTTCCTGCCCAGCCATGAACTAAATATGCATTTCCATTATCATCCCAAAACGGACAAGAATCAATCAGACCTTTTCCTTCCATCACTAAAACCGGTTTTTCCCAAGTTCCCAACGGATCTTTGGTTTTAACCATATAAATTCCAAAATCGGGGTCACCCCAATAAATATAAAATTCACCTTTATGGAACCTGATGCTTGGTGCCCAAACTCCGTCACCTCTTTTGGGAGTTGAAAAATGGTCATTGGGAAGAACATCCGGAAGTGCATAATTCACTAATTTCCAATTAACCATATCTTTTGAATGGAGAATAGGCAGTCCCGGAGCTTCATTGAAACTTGAGGCTGTCATATAATAATCTTCATCGACACGAATCGCATCCGGATCGGAATAATCTGCATACAAAATCGGATTTCTGTAATTTTTCCCCTGATCGGCTGTCCAAACTTCGGAAACATAATTTTTTTCCTGGGCATTCAAATAATTTGATGCAACAGAAAAAACTGTGATTGAAAGTATATTTAAAATTTTGTTTGTCATAAGCAGATTTTAATCTGTTTTTTAATGCAATAGGCGCAAATATTTTTTAATATTCCTGCATACTTTTCGTTTGCAAAGGCATTTCACCCAGCAAAGAGGAGAAAATTTATGCTTAGAATTCAACAGATACTGAATTAATTATTTTTCAAATTCCAGGCTTGCCAAAATGAACGGTCCTGTTCCTTTTGCGTCGTTGGAACGAATTTCCTCATTCACATAATATTCATATGAGCCGTCTCTGTAAGGTTTTCCACCTAAGCCAGCTACTGCACAACATTTATTTAAGTTTACAACTCCGTTTTCGTCAACGGTAATTAAATTTTTGATGATTCCGTCGTAGCCTTTTTTAGCATAAGCTCTATAAGATTTTGGAAGGTAACCGTTGTTGACAGATTTAATGATTGTGTAAACAAACATTGCCGATGCTGTAGCTTCTTCATAATTACCATTTGCTAATGGCTTATCCAAAACCTGATACCAAAGTCCGCTATCTTTGTCCTGGACTTTGATGATGGCATCGGTGTAAGATTTTATGTAAGAAATTAATCTTGCTCTTCCCGGATGATCTTTAGGTAAATAATCCAAAACATCCACCATTGCCATTCCGTACCAACCCATCGCTCTTCCCCAGAAATTCGGGGAAAGCCCGGTTTCTTTGTTTGCCCAGGCCTGTTCTTTGCTTTCATCCCATGCGTGATAAAGCAATCCGGTTTTTTTGTCTAAAAGATTCTTTTGAACCGAATCAAACTGAAAAATAATATCATCATACGCTTTTGCTGCTTCCGGGCCTTTTACAAAATCCTTAGTGTAATGTGTGTAGAACGGCATTCCCATGTACAGGCCATCCAACCAGACTTGGTACGGATATATTTTTTTATGCCAGAAAGATCCTTCTTTAGTTCGTGGCTGCCCATCAATCTGGGAACGGAGGGTTTGAAGGGCTTTCAGGTATTTTTCTTTTTTCTCTTTTTCGTAAAGATATAGCAGAACATTTCCGCTGTTCAGAAGGTCGATATTGTACTTTTCAATCTCATAGGTAAGAATTGTACCGTCTTCTTTGATTAGTTTTTCTCCGAATTCGCTGATGTAATTATAATATTCTTTTTTACCTGTTTTTGTGTATAGTTGTTCAGCAGCATCCAAAACAATTGCCGATGGATAGGTCCATTTCGGGCTTTTGCTGAAATCGAGCATCCAGGATTCCGGGAAACGGTGCATTTCGGAAAGCATCATTCTTTCAGACCATTTGAGATTTGTAGGAACTGCTTTTCCTGATTTTGAAATTTCTGCTGAAGGTTTTGAAGCGGTTACAGATTTTGTTTGTGCACAAGCTAAAAACATTCCTGAACCTAAAGCGGCAAATGCTAATAATTTTATATTGTGATTAATGAAATTCATTATTTTAAACTTTAAAGTTGATTAGTTTTATCTAAAATATCCAGTTTTTTATCCAAATCCTGGTAAAATGCTTCTTCTGTTATCAAACCATTTGGCTCCAATGACCAGGCCCCCAAAAAGTAATAAGAAACATTCTTTGTTTTCTTGAAAACTATAGTATGAGTGGATTTTGTCTTAACATATTTATCAAAACTTTCAAGAGGATAGAAGACTGCCATTCCCAGATTGTCATCTTTTTTGGTTTCTGTTTGATTACCGTAAGTAGCCATGTAGCCCCATTTTTTATTTTTACTGATTCCCTGTTTTAACGGAATATTTTTAATGGCAACAATTCCTGTACATAATCCTGAAATGGTATTGTTTAGGTTTAAATCTACTTTTACAAAACGGTCTTTATTAAAAATCGTCAGTTTTGATTGCAAATCTATCGCGTTGCCCCAGGTTTTCCAGCCTTTGTAATCAATGGTTGCATAGGATTGATCTTCTTCATTAACTACTTTTACAGCTGTATTTTTTACGACTTTAAAGGTTTCAATAAAATCATTCTGCTCGTCATATCTTCCGTAAGAACCAATGCCAATGGTACGGCCTGATTTCAAAATATCCTGCCCCCACGGTGCATCGTGATGATAGGATTCAAAGCCGTCCTGCCCAACTTCAGGTAAAACCAAGGTGTTTACTTTTTTACCGAAAATATCTGTAGCATTTCTCCAATCCAGATATAGTCTATATCCGATCTGGTTGTTTTCCAGACCGATACCTTCATATCTGATATAGTAAGAGTGATCTGTATGTTCGGCAGGAAGAACAAGTTGGTTAATATTTTTAAAGGTTCCTCCAACATATTGATTGCCTTCCCATTTTCCGCCTTCTTTTACGGAAAGTTCCGCATAAGAAAAGGGAGCTTTTGGGTTTTTCTTAATTTTTTCAATCACGGAATTCTGAGCCAGAGAAAATGTTGAGCTCAAAAATGTTCCTGCAATTATTATTTTAAACAAACTGAATTTCATAATATTTTTTTATTAGATAACTGGTTTTTTAACTAAAAGTTCTCATGGTTATTAGGAGTGATGTTCTTCGGTTATTTTTTTAACCAGATCGTTAAAATATACTTCAATATTATCGTAATTTTTATCCAAATCCCGTCCGTTGGGATTGGCAACTTTCGGGTCTAATTGATTTTTAATTTCCCATTCATCGGGCATTCCGTCGTTGTCTGCATCGGGAAGGGGGTTGCCAGAGCTTAAATTTGGAAATCCGCCTGCATCATTTTGAGAATCAATGATTCCGTTGGTGCTTCCTTTTGAACCTTTGTAGGTGAAACTTCCATTTTTTGCATCTTTTAAAACATGCAAATCAACGGCATCTCTCACCAGACTTGCCCCTCCGAACTGTAAAATTTTCTCATAGGCTTCTTTTGCAGAATGAGTTTTTACATTGTCCTGAATATCATGTGGCTGATTGATTTTAATAGAGTTTTTATCTTTATCTGTCAGATTATAGGCCTTCATTTGACCGAAAACACCTTTCGTCCAGTTGTCCTTTGTGATTTCCGGGCTTCCTTCCACAACATTTCCATTGATGTAATATTTGCCCCAAATGTTGTACACTTCGGCTTCTCGTTTTTTATTTTTATCTATGGCGACAATCCGTTGCTTTGTTGTGGTCGCAGGACCGGGTTTGTAGTAATTATTAACAATATTTACGTTCATTCCTTCGCCGCCGTATACATTATTGTGCCCCCAATTGTAGATCACATTATTCCTGAAGTCGGTAAGATTGGTTAATGCAAATTTACTTCCCGCATATTCCCCTAATCTTGGATTTCTGCTGTCGTGATGGGCATACATATTATGGTGAAAAGAGGCAAATTTTCCGCCCGCGATTCCGCCATATCCGTGAGCACCTTTTTCATGGGTGGAATTTCTTAAACTTTCAGAAATTATACACCATTGAAGTGTTGTGTTTTCGTTGACGTAAATGGAAACTGTCTCATCCGTAGACCAGCTCATTGAGCAATGATCGACCATCAGATTTTTGATGAATCTTGCACCAAAAGCATCGCCCTGATATTTTTTCTGATCACCCATCCTGAATCTCATGTAGCGGATAACCACGTTATCTGTTGCTACAAAAGTTTCGTAATTGGCAACGGTAATTCCGTCTCCGGGAGCGGTTTGTCCGGCAATGGTGACATCGCCTTCTTTTATTTTCAAGGGTGATTCTAAGTAAATCGTTCCGCCGGTTTTAAAAACAATATATCTCGGTCCTTTCTGATCTAAGGCATGTCTCAAGGTGCCTTCTGAACCATCATCACTTAATTTTGTCACGAAATAAACTTTTCCGCCGCGTCCACCGGTTGTGTGCCTTCCGAAACCTTCTGCACCAGGGAAACTTAGGACGTTTTGAGCTTCAACAAAAGTAAAACTTCCGCATACGATTCCTATCGCCATTATTTTTGTGAAGTGTTTTTTCATGATTGAAAATTCTTTGATATTTTTACTTTTTGATTTAAATTATTTTAAACTTGTTTTCATATTCCAGTGGTCTTTTCCTTTAAGAATATTGTCAGTTGTGTATTTTTTTCTTTCGTGTATTGTTAGTTGGTGCGCCCACGAAGCTCTTTTTGCAGGACTGGCTCCGGACCCTTTTGAATTAAATTCTGCATAGAATGTTGTTTTTTCTGCATTGGGTTTGTTCCAATTGTGCCATCCTTCCGGTTTTATGGTTGAATTCATTTCGCAATCTATGTAAACTGTTTTGGCGAAAGGTCTCCAGGGTCTTCCTAAATAAACGGAATTTTCTTTGGCATTTCCGATAATTTTAGATTGAATAAAAACGAATCCGAATTCGCTTTCCTGTGGAGTAGAAGCGGCAGTAACGTAGCTTGCTGTTTCTTTAGAATAAATTGTACAGTTTTCGAAAACGGCGGTTCCGGCTCCGAAAATGTAGTCTGTGGTACCTTCGATGTAGCAGTTTTTAAAGTAATTTCTTGAAGGTTTTGTTTTATCTGTTAAATCCTGAGCACCTTTCAAATACAAAGTATCCTGATTTCCTAAGAATCTGCAGTTTTCAAAGGTAATTCTGTCACCCGAAGTTAAAACTGCAACAGCCTGTCCGACTCTTCCTGAGCTGTTTTCAAACGAAATATTTTTTGCTATAAAGTCATTTGAATAAATAAAAACCGTTGAAGAGCCTGTTGTTCCGATATCTTTTCCTTCCGAATTCTTTTTTGAAGCATAATCATCGTATGTGATAATTGTATTTTCGGGATTTTCCCCTTCAATACAAATTGGCCCTTTTGTGTCCGGAATAATAATTTTTTCTTTGTAAATTCCGGCTTTGATTAAAATTTTTGTTCTTGTCTCAGAATCATTTTCAATAACATCGATGGCTTGTTGTACCGTAATAAAATTACCTTTTCCGTCTTTTGAAACTATGATTATTTTATCATTGGTTTTAAAAGAAAGAAGATTTAAGAATATCATCGAAAGAATTGAAAATATTTTAAAATTTTTAATAAAAGTGGAAGTTTTCATTAAATAAATTTTGAGTTAAAATACAGACTTCTCTTGTGGCAGGAAGCCTGTATTTCTTTGATATGAATATGAAACTTTTTCTCTAATAACCGTAATCTTGTGTAAGATTGTAGTTGGAATTAATCACGTCTAATGCTATTGGCAGCAATTCTTTTCTGTTTGGCTGAAAATAATATGCATAGCTCTTGATAGGATCCCCACTGATATACGGCTGTGTCATAGCAAGTCTCCAGTTTACTTTTGTGTATCCGGGAGGTGTCGCCACACTTTGATTCGGGTTATAGAAAACATCAGCTTTTGTAACTCCACTTGCCGTATAAAAGTCAATATCCAATACATTTTGCTGAGCTGTATTTGCAGGTGTGTACGGTACTTTTTTATAGAAAATATATTCAGGGACGTTGGCATACATTCCTGTACCGTTCATGAACTGCGTAAGCTTCACTTTGGTTTCGTTAATTTTAGTTTCTAACAAATTCCAACGGATCAGGTCATATTTTCTAAGTCCTTCTCCTCCAAATTCTAATTGTCTTTCTTTAACAATAAAATTAAAGAATTCGTTTTTGGTCGTTGGGATTGTGCCCACTTGACCCAAATTCCCTGCATAAGCTCTCTGTCTAACAGCCAAAACAGCACTGATTGCATCTTGTGACGGACCGCTGTGAAGCTCGTTATCTGCTTCGGCAAACATTAATAAAATATCAGAATATCTTAATAACGGCCAGTCAATACCCAGGTTTTGAGATGTTCCTGTAATAGACGTCCATGATTTTCTAAATTTACCGTCATTCCAGTTAATTGCAGTTTGAAGTTCTTGCTGTTTTGTAGTATTTACTCTGAAAATGGCAATACTAACGTCTCTTCTTACATCATATTTTGTAAAATCGTAAAAATAAACAGGGATTGCATTGATCCCTCCTGAAGATTTCCAGTCTGTATCATCGTGTCGTAACCCGTTGTAATAACCAATTTTACTATCTGTTTTTGAATTTCCTCCGAAGGCTCCAATAGCATATATAACTTCATTCGTTGCATCCTGGCTGTTGGTGTGCAGGGATCTGAACAGTCCTTCATAACTTGGATTTAACTGATGCTGCCCGGAGTTGATGATATCTTTACATTCATCATATGCAATCTGATAATACTTCTGAGGATTGGATCCCTGTATCATTTGCTGTGGATTTCTTCTTAATGAATATCCTGCTCTTGCCAAAGCAATTCTTGCTCTCAAACCTTTTACAGCCCCTTTTGAAATTCTTTGTGAAGTTGTATTTCCTTCTGATTTCCAGGGAACAAAAGTTTCTGCTTTTAATAAATCATCAAGGATTTTATCATAAATTATATCCCGGTCTGTTTTTGCAAGGTACAGGTTAGGAAGATCAGCAGATGGAAGCTCCTGAAATGGCACATCTCCCCAGTTTTTTATAAGATCATGATAAAAATGGGCCCTCAGTGTTAAAGCTTCACCCAAATATCTGTCCATTAATTTTTTATCAGATTCCGAACCTGTCTGGTATACAGGAGAAAGCGGAATATTTTTAATAACAAGATTTGCTCTTTCGATGCCGGCATATGTATCTAAAAAAGGTTTTATAAGCTCAGTATTGGTGGGAATTGCCCCAAAACAACTTATACCTCTTCTGTCATTGGCATTATAATCACCGGAAGTTCTTAAATCATCACCGGACTGTGTTAAAATAAGGTTCATTCTCTGGCCATAGGTATTATCACCCATCGTACTGTTGTAAACTCCCACTAATGCGGAAAATGTATCTGAAACAGAATCAAATTGCTGTTTTTCTGCGGTATTGGATAAACTTTCTACTTCCAAATAATCTTCACATGAAGCTACGGACAGTAATCCCGCAACGGAAAATAGAATTGTTAAAAATTTATTTTTATTCATAATATTAGGTTTAAAAAGTGATATCAACCCCTGATAATATAAATCTGCTACGTGGATAAGCTGCATAATCCACGCCAGGTGTTAAGGGGTTTCTTCTTGTGTTTGCCTCAGGATCGTATCCGGAATATCCTGTGATTGTAAATACATTGTTCATTGTAAAATACAATCTGAAATTTGAAAATCCCAGCTGTTTCGTGAAATCTTTTCCAAGGGAATAACCAACTGTTACGTTGTTTAATCTCAGGAATGATCCGTCTTCAATGGCGTAAGAATGTAAGAAGTATGCACCTGCAGGGGGAGTCCACATGGTTGTATTGGCATTTAATGCAGCCAATGCAGTTGGATCATTTACTTTTATACCTGTATCATCAAACCATCTCCATCTGTCGGCAACTTCTGCCAGCATGTTGTTATCTCTGTAAAGATATTGCGTAGAATATTCTATTTTATTGGCATTATAAACTTTATTTCCTACGGAGAAGTTAAACATTAAGCTCATATCCCAGTTTCTATATCTGAAAGTCTGGTTGAACCCTCCATAGAATTTAGGTTGGGCATTTCCCAAATCTGTCATGTCCTTATTATCAATGATACCATCATTGTTAAGGTCCTGAAGTTTAAGATCTCCGGGCTGTATAGGCTTTGCTCCGTTGGCAGCAGCAGAGGCACTTGGAATACCGGCTTTTAATGTATATATCTGTGTTGTGGGATTGTAATCGAAGTCGTTTAATTCATATCTTCCTGCCGTAACATATCCCCAATAAGTACCTACCGGCTTGCCAACCTGTACTAAAAAATCATTCAGGTTATTCTGCCAACCGGACGGATAATAGTAAAAATTAGCACTTGCAGAGGCACTATTTCCTAAACTTTTAATTGTATTTCTGTTGGACGAAATATTGGCATCAATTTTCCAAGTGAAGTTTTCTTTGTTAATGACAGTACCTCCCACAGAGAATTCGATACCTTTATTGGTAGTACTTCCGGAGTTTTGATACTGATATTCATAACCCGTAGTTTGGGGAATTTTTGCCAAAAGCAAAAGATCTTTCGTATCAGTCTGGTAAACATCAAGAGTACCGTATATTCTTCCTTTAAATAGCGCGAAATCCAAACCTGCATTTTTGGAAGTTGCAGTTTCCCATTTCACGTTTTTGTTGGCCATGATATTACCTGTAGTAGCACCAGGCGTTACATTAGTTCCAAAAGCATAACCATAGTCTGAGGAGGTAATAAAGAATGTATCATATAAAAAAGAACCAATTCTGTTGTTTCCGGATAAACCATATCCTAAACGAAGCTTTAATTCGCTGATAGTTTTACTGTCTTTTAAGAAATTTTCTTCAGCAATTTTCCAGGCTACAGAAGCTGCCGGAAAATATCCCCATCTGTTTCCGGGCCCGAATACACTGGATCCGTCTGCCCTCATAGAAGCGGTAACAATATATTTGTTGTTGAAAATATAGTTGGCTCTTCCAAAGAAAGAAGCTAATCTGTCCGGAACCCTTCCTGCTTTTGGAGCATCCTGAACCAATCCGTTTGGTGGTGAAGCTGATTGAATATTGGCAAATGCTTCTTCTGCACTTATTGATTTTGGAAACCATTTAATATTAATTGCTAATGATTCACCGTCAGTTTTTACAATTTCCTGTCCGGCCAATAAGTCTAATTTATGTTTTCCAAATGTTTTTCTGAAATTTAAAGTATTGGTATTGGTGATTCTTCTTGTCTGGGCTTTGCTCAGGAATACCACTGGTTGATCGTTATTCTGTCTTGCAAGGCTGGTTATTGTTCCCGAAAACTGATTTACAAATTCGTCTCTCTGTACATATCCTATAACACTTCTGAACGTAAAATCTTTATTAATTTTATATTCTAAAGTTCCATTAAGCATTAGGTCGTTTCTACCGTTTTCCTTAATTTCACTATTAGCCAATAAAACTGGATTTACCAAGTTGGTCTGATCTGCAAATAGAGGATCAAACTCATCAACATTCACCGTTGAGCCTCCTTCAAATGGTTGATATCTTACAGCATTTCTTAATCTGTTAGTGCCCTGTGAACCTGTAGAAGATGTTCCGGCCCCGAAAATAGTCTGTCTGCTGTATCTTGCATTTAAAATAAGACTTAATTTTTTTGAAATATCATAATCATATTTAAAATTGGCCATATTCCTTTTAAAGCCTGAGCCGATCATAATTCCGTCTTCTTGAACATTATTTAAAGACAGTGAAAAAGATGATTTCTCAGTTCCCCCTGTAAGAGAAAGATTGTGGGTAAAATTGAATGCTTCTCTGCCGAAAACTTCATCCTGCCAATCTCTTTTCTTGATATCCTTATATTTTCCCAGCTCTTCAAAAGTTCCATATCTTGTTTTAAAAGCATCAATATCTGTTTGTATACCAGCTTTGTTATATAACTCGTACTGATAAAGCACATATTGATATGGATCTAAAACATCAATAGTATTTTGTATTGATCTTACGCCTAAAAATCCATTATAGTTAATAGATGTCTTGGCTTTCTTACGCCCTCCTTTTGTGGAAATAAGAACTACACCATTCGCACCTCTCGCTCCGTAGATGCTTGTGGATGAAGCATCTTTTAAAACTTCAATAGATTCGATCTCTTTAGGTGATAAAATAGATAGTGCATTATCCATCTGAACACCGTCTACGATATAAAGCGGAGCATTACTGCCGGTAATTGAGTTACCTCCTCTGATTACAATATCTACGTCCGCTCCAGGTGAGCCTTCACTTAACGAAACCTGAACGCCGGCCATTCTTCCTTGGATTGCTTCTGCAGCATTATTGGAAGGCATATCTTTTATGGCTTCTGCTTTTACAGAAGAAACGGCATTGGTAACATCTTTTTTGGAAACCTTAGAATAACCTACCAAAACCACTTCATCGATATTGGTTTCTTTATCCTTTTCTTGAGCCATTGCCAGGACAGGAAATAAAAAGAAAGTTAGATATAACCACTTTATTGATTGTACTTTTTTATCCATTTTGTATCCTTATAATTTTAATTTTTGGTTGAAAGTTTTTTTTCAATCGTTCTTGTCTTGTGTGGATTTGTAAGTATTTTACTGATTTTTAGTGGCAAATATTTTCTGAAAGATTTACACATTTTAGAGTGCAATCGATTGCGTAAATTTTCATGATAAATATCTTGGCTTCTAAACTAATATTATTTTTCAATATGCAAAGAAAAAAATATTATTTTTTCATTAATTTGACTGTTGAAAGGTGATTGGTTTGTAATATTTCAAATCATTATAATGTTGTAAAGTGTTGTAAATTAACAATTTGTTAATTTAAATGTAGCTTGAATATTGATGTATAAAAAATCAATTCTCTTTATTCTTAATTAATTTAAAACTTAAAATTTGCTTAAAATTTATCCGTTTTTACTCTTAAAAATTTCCCAAAAAGGATGGCCAGGATTATTTTTTTTACAATATTCCTGATTTTTGTCATCTTTCCAGGTCAATCTTCTCAGTTTTATTTTTTACTTCATATTAATTATTCTTATTGTGTGTAATATATACAGCTGTTTTGTTTTATTGTTGTCAAATCAATATTGAAATTTGGTTGTTTTGTTTTGGCATGATTTTATATTTAAACACTGTTTAAGCATTAATTTTGGTTAATATTATTCTTTCAATTCCTTGAATGCGCTCTTACTTTCCATGTTATTTTTAAATTTAATAGTCTGTAAACAAGCTGTTTATAAATTTAAATTAATTTTTTGTTAACTAATTAAAGAATAATTATATATTTAACAGCAAGTATTTCTATAAGATTTTAGTGTAATTTTATGCAATCGATTACGCAATGTTTAATAGGTTTTGATAAAACCGCAAAAGAAAAGTATAAAAATCAAGCAGTATGACACAGTCAGAATTTCGTTACGCCCATCATCCTGAAGATGCAAAAAAGTATACCACTGAAGATCTTAGGAGGGAGTTTCTAATCAATGATTTATTTAATGAAGATAAGATAAAACTAGTCTATTCTATGTACGACAGGCTTATTGTAGGAGGTGTAATGCCTTCATCAAAAGCTTTAAAACTGGAACCAACAGATGATTTGAAAGCTGAAAACTTCCTTGACAGGAGAGAGCTAGGTATCATCAATGTCGGCGGTGCCGGAAAAGTAATAGTAGACGGCGAAGTATATGAGCTTGCCAACAAAGAAGCTTTATACATCGGAAAAGGCGCTAAAGAAGTGGTTTTTGAAAAGTCAGGCGATGCACAACCTTATTTTTACATCAACTCAGCTCCCGCGCATCATGCTTATCCGACGAAAAAGATCACGAAAAATGAAGCCGAAATTGTAGAATTAGGGGAAGAAAAATACGCCAACAAACGTACGATCAACAAACTGATTGTAAATTCTGTTCTTGAAACCTGTCAACTTCAAATGGGAATGACAGAACTTCAACCTGGAAGCGTTTGGAACACAATGCCTGCGCATACTCATACCAGAAGAATGGAAGCGTATTTTTATTTTGATTTGGAAGAAGGGCAGACAATCAGTCATTTCTTAGGACAGCCTCAGGAAACGCGTCATATTTTTATGAAAAACCGTGAAGCAGTGCTGTCTCCGGAATGGTCAATCCACTCAGGAGTCGGAACTTCTAATTATACTTTTATCTGGGGTATGGCCGGGGAGAATATGGACTACGGCGATATGGACGGAATCAAAACTAACGAACTAATGTAATTTTTTCTAATGAATTTATTTGATTTATCCGGTAAAGTAGCCGTTGTAACTGGCGGTACTCACGGATTAGGAATGGCAATGGCTGAAGGTCTTGCCGCTGCAGGTGCTGAACTGGCGATCACAAGCACGACACCTTCAAAATTAGAGGAAGCTTTAAACTATTATCACGATAAAGGATATAAAGCAACCGGTTATCTTTTTGATGTGACGGATGAGCTGGAAGCTGCTCAGAAAGTAGCTTTAATGGAAGCCGCTCATGGGAAAATAGACATCCTTGTCAACAATGCAGGAATCATCAAACGTGTTCCGGCCATTGAAATGGAAGTTGAAGACTTTAGAAAAGTAATCGATGTAGATCTTACAGGACCTTTTATCATGTCCAAATTAGTTGGAAAATACATGATCAAAAGAAAATCCGGAAAGATCATCAACATCTGCTCGATGATGAGTGAGCTGGGTCGTGACAATGTAGTAGCATACGCTTCTGCAAAAGGCGGACTGAAAATGCTTACCAAAAATCTGGCGACAGAATGGGCAAAGTACAATATTCAGGTGAACGGAATCGGTCCCGGATATTTTGCGACTTCTCAGACAGAGCCTATCAGAGTTGACGGACATCCTTTTAACGATTTTATCATCAGCAGAACGCCGGAAGGAAGATGGGGAAACCCTGAAGACCTTGCAGGAACAGCAATTTTCTTGGCTTCGAATGCAAGCAGATTCATCAACGGACAGATTATTTACGTTGATGGCGGAATTTTGGCGACCATCGGAAAACCTGCTAATGAGTAACAACAGAATTAGATTAGAATGAAACCTTTTATTACAGATCAATTTTTATTACAAAATAAATACGCTGAAGAATTATACTTCAAGTATGCGGAAAAGCAACCCATCATTGATTATCATAATCATTTGATTCCTAAAGATATTGCAGAAGACACTGTTTTCGAAAATATCTCAAAGGTTTGGATTGCCGGCGATCATTACAAATGGAGAGCCATGCGTACATTAGGCGTGAACGAAAAATTCATTACTGGAGATGCTTCAGATAAAGAAAAATTTGAAGCTTGGGCAAAAACAGTTCCTTATACATTGAGAAATCCTTTGTATCACTGGACACATCTGGAATTAAAAAGATATTTCGGAATTGATGAATTATTAAATGCAGACAACGCATCAGAAATTTACGAAAATATTACCGCTCAGCTTCAGACTCCTGAAAAATCGACAAGAGGTTTATTGAAAATGATGAACGTAGAATCTCTGTGTACAACAGAAGATCCTACAGATATTTTAAATTATCACCAGGATTTAGCGAAAAGCGATTTCAGCATTAAAGTAAGCACAGCTTTCCGTCCTGATAAAGCGATTTTAATTGAAAACCACAACTTTGCAGATTATATTTCGAAATTAGGAGAATCAGCCGGAATTGAAATTAATTCTTACCAGACGTTGTGTGACGCCTTATTGAAAAGAATTGAATATTTCCACGAAAACGGATGCAGACTCTGCGACCACGGATTGAACAATATTTCTTTCGAAGAATATACAGAAGTGGAAGTGAATACCATTTTCAATGATAAATTATCAGGAAAAGTGATTGCTGAAAAGCAGGTGAATCAATTCAAAACGGCTATTTTATTGTTCTTGGGCGAAACGTATCACAAATTCGGCTGGGTTCAGCAGTTCCATTTGGGAGCTTTGAGAAATAATAATGAAAGAATGCACAGAATTTTAGGTCCGGATACGGGCTGGGATTCTATCGGTGACTTCGTTCAGGCTGAAACTCTGTCTAAATTATTAAATGCATTAGACGGGAAAGACAAATTAACAAAGACAATTTTATATAACTTAAATCCTGCTGACAATGAGATTTTTGCGACAATGATCGGAAATTTTAACGACGGCAGCATCAAAGGAAAAGTACAGTTCGGTTCAGGATGGTGGTTTCTTGACCAGAAAGACGGAATGATCAAGCAGATGAATGCCCTTTCCAACATGGGATTAATAAGCTGTTTCGTTGGAATGTTAACGGATTCCAGAAGCTTCCTTTCTTACCCGAGACACGAATATTTCAGAAGAGTATTGTGTAATCTTTTCGGTGAAGAGATGAAAAATGGTGAATTGCCTGATGATATTGAAATGATAGGTAAAATAATTTCAGATATTTGTTATCATAATGCTAAAAATTATTTTGATTTTTAATTAAAAAATTATGAGCAGCAAAATAGTCACATTCGGAGAAGTCATCATGCGACTTTCGCCACCCGGAAACAGAACGATGAAGCAAAGCCACGAAATGGAATTCTTTTTCGGCGGAACAGAGCTTAATGTAGCATCTTCATTGGCAACAATGGGTTGCCATGTGAGACATATCAGCAGTGTTTCTGATGATTTTGTGGGTGAATCAGCGGTCTCTTTCATTAAAAGTTTTGGGATTGACACGACTTTCATCAACAAAAATGAATATCCTTTAGGTTTATATTTTTTGGAAGTGGGTTCATCAGTTCGCGCCAGCAGAATCGCTTACAACCGATTAAACGGTTCTTTCGCGAATATTAAATCTGAACAAATTGACTGGAAAAAAGCCCTTGAAGGCTGCAGATATTTCCACTGGACAGGTATCAGCCCCGGAATTTCCGAATCGGCTTATGAAAGTCTGAAAGAAGGTTTACAAACAGCCCGTGAGTTGGGGATTGAAGTTACAACCGACCCGGCTTACCGCTCAAACCTTTGGAAATACGGAAAAAACGGAAACGAAGTTTTGAAAGAATTGGTTTCATATTCTACGATTTTCATCGGTGGAGTGAATGAAATTAATGAAATTCTCGGAACCCGGTTTTCACCGGATAAAGAAGGTTTTATTGAAGCCTGTAATGAATTAAAACAACAAATTCCTTCTATACATAAGATTTTTGACAAGATAAGAATCGGCGTTACGGCGAGTTCTCAGCAAACGCAGGGAAGAGCCCTGATCAACGAAAGTTATTTTGAAACAGAACTTTTAGAAGTGAGTCCTGTGGTGGACAGAATCGGGACAGGTGATGCTTTTGCAGCAGGTCTGATTTATGGTTTAATCAATTTTGATGACGAAAAAGCATTGAAATTTGCCAATGCAGCCTGTGCAATTAAGCATACGATTCCGGGAGACATCAATTACTGCAGCGCAGAAGATATTCTGGAAGTAATGAACGGAAATTCAGGAGGAAGAATAAAAAGGTAAATGACTTTTGGCGATTAGCTTTTAGCAATTAACCTAAACTATAAAATATTGTCAGACTGAGCTAGCCGAAGTCTTAACACAAAAGTCAAAAACATGACAAAGATTCAATTCGTTACAAATACCATCATCAACCAGGGCGTTTTACCTTTATATTATAACGCTGATGAAACGGTAACTTTAGAAATACTGAGATCACTTTACAAAGCCGGAATCCGCGCGGTAGAATATACAAGCCGTGGCGAAGCAGCATTAAGTAATTTCACAAAAATGGTAGAAATCCGTAACGCGGAAATGCCGGAAATGCTTTTGGGAATTGGAACAATCAAGAATGTACAACAAGCTGAAGAATATGATAAAGCAGGTGCAGATTTTTTCATCAGTCCGGGCTTTGTGGCAGAAGTTGCAGAATTTTTAATTCCAAAAGATTTGCTTTACAGTCCGGGCTGCATGACTCCGACAGAAATTATCGAAGCCGAGAACTCAGGAGTAACTTTCATTAAATTATTTCCCGGAAATGCTTTAGGAGTCGGATTTATGAGTGCGATCAAAGATGTTTTTCCGAACCTGAAGTTTATGCCGACCGGCGGTGTTGATACTACAAAAGAAAGTATTGAAAGCTGGTTCAAGGCCGGTGTTTCTGCCGTGGGAATGGGAAGCAAATTGGTAAGTAAAGAATTAATGCTTGCTAAAGACTACACAACTATAGAAAATGAAACTAAAAAAGTATTGGAAATTATTCAGACTTTAAAATAATGATTCCATAAGCTGAACACTTTGTAATCTTAGCAGAGCACCTTTGTGAACTTAAGAATAGTTAGTATCCAAAAAATATCTGCGACTTTGCATTAAAAACGAATATCATTATTTAAAAAAAATTCAAACAATAACTAATTCTAAAATTAATATGAGTTCAGTTAAGTCTCTTAAACCGAGTACATTCAGATGGACGATATGCTTTTTGCTGTTCATTGCCACGACCATCAATTATATGGATCGTCAGGTATTGTCATTGACATGGAAAGACTTCATCGCACCCGAATTTCACTGGAACAATAACGATTACGGAAATATTACAGCATTATTTTCTATTTTCTATGCGGTGAGTATGCTTTTCGCTGGGAAATTTGTGGATTGGATGGATACCAAAAAAGGTTTCCTTTGGGCAATCGCAATTTGGTCTGTTGGGGCGGTTTTACACGCTTTTTGCGGAATTGCAACTTCAGGTGTTTTAACAGGAAACTGGCTGGTAGGTTTTGTTGAATCTAAAGAAATTATCAGTCGGGTTGACAATGTTGGTGCAATCATCAGTACGAGTGTAACGTTGTTTATTTTTGCACGTTTCGTTTTGGCGGTTGGTGAAGCAGGAAACTTTCCCGCTGCAATCAAAACTACGGCAGAATATTTTCCTAAAAAAGACAGAGCTTTAGCTACAAGTATTTTTAATGCAGGGGCAACGGTTGGAGCTTTGGCAGCGCCGGTTACCATTCCTTTTATTGCTAAATCTATGGGTTGGGAATGGGCATTTATCATTATCGGAGCATTGGGGTTTGTATGGATGGGACTTTGGGTTTTCTATTACAAAAAGCCTCACGAACATCATAAAGTTAATGAACATGAGTTAACATATATTCAACAGGACCAGGATGATATACCGAATGAAGATTCAAGTATTCCTGAGAAGAAATTTACTTTCAGAGAATGTTTCAGCTACAGACAAACCTGGGCTTTTGCGTTCGGAAAATTCATGACAGACGGGATTTGGTGGTTCTTTTTATTCTGGACACCGGCTTACTTAAGCTCAGTCTACAAGATGGATTCCACACAAAGTGCATTACCTTTATTCGTCCTTTATATGATTACTTTACTGTCAATTATCGGAGGTTGGCTTCCAAAATATTTCGTTGAAAAAAAAGGAATGAACGCCTATGCAGGAAGAATGAAAGCCATGTTGATTTTTGCATTTTTCCCTTTGTTAGCGCTTTTAGCACAACCTTTAGGCACATTTACCTATTGGCTTCCGGTGTTGATTATCGGAATTGCTGGAGCAGCGCACCAGGCTTGGTCGGCAAATATTTTCTCGACAGTCGGCGATATGTTTCCTAAAAAAGCCATTGCAACCATCACAGGAATTGGTGGAATGGCGGGAGGAATCGGATCATTTTTAATCAATAAATCTTCTGGCGTATTGTTTGATCATGCTCATAAAGCCTGGACGACAGTTGACGGAATTCCATTGTTAGAAAAATATCCTCAATACATCAACGAACGTTTACCGGAAGGTTTTTTTGAGCAATTAGAAAAATCAGGGGCTGTAATCTCAGACGGAATCGACAAAGGTTACATGATTATTTTTTCAATCTGTGCAGTGGCATATTTAATTGCTTGGACCGTAATGAAATCATTAGTTCCTAAATATAAAGTGATAAGTAAGTAAAAATAGTTCTTTGTAAAAGTTAACATTCTTCGCTGAGTCAAACGCCTTTGCGAACTTAAAAATCAACAGCAATAATTACAAAAAAACTTTGTGCCCATTGCGTTAAAAAATAAAATCATCGAGTTAAAAAAGATGGAAAATCAGACAAAACAAAAATTAAATCGTGAATTAATTGATTCTCAGGAAAAGCTTCCCATCAAAATTGTACAATTTGGAGGCGGAAATTTCATGAGAGGATTCACAGATTATGTGATTGATAAACTAAATAAAGAAGCAGGATTTAATGCAGGAATCGTAAACGTTCAGCCGACTCCGGGCGGTTCGGTTCATAAATTGGAAGAGCAGGATAATTTATACACACTTTTTTCAAGAGGAATTAAGAAAGGGGAGATTATTGATACAAAACAGGTGATTTCTGCGATTCAGAAGTCAATCAATCCTTATACAAACTACGACGAATTCTTAGTGTTGGCAAAAGAAAAAGAATTAGAATTTATCTTTTCCAATACAACAGAAACAGGAATTGCTTACGACGAATCAGAAAATGATTACACTGGTCCGCACAAAAATTTTCCTGCGAAACTAACGGTTTTATTACACGAAAGATTCAAACATTTCAATGGAGCAGAAGATAAAGGCTTGAGAATTATTCCTTGTGAATTGATCGAAGACAATGCTTTAGCTTTAAAAGAAATGATCTTAAAATATGCCCGACTTTGGAATTTAGAAGCTAACTTTGTGCAATGGATTGAACAAAATAATTATTTCCATAACACATTGGTAGACAGGATTGTTCCGGGTTATCCTAAAGATGATGCAGACACATATGAAGATCAGTTGGATTATGAGGATCAGATGATGGTAGTTTCGGAAGTATTTCTGCTTTTTGTGATCCAGGATGCGGCAAATTTAAAAGAAAGAATTCCTTTCGATAAAATTGACGAACAGATTTTGGTTGTTGATAATATTCAGCCATATCGTTTGAGAAAAGTAAGAATTTTGAATGGTGGTCATACATTGATGTTGGCTCCGGCGATTTTATCAGGAAAGGAAACGGTAAAAGAATCTATTGATGATCAGTTTTTAGGTAAATTTTTAAGTGAAACGATATTCAATGAAGTGAATCCAACTTTAGGTTTAGATGAAACTGAACTGACGGATTTTGCTGAAGAAGTTTTCGACCGATTCAGAAATCCTTTTATCAAGCATTATCAGGCAAGTATCGCGTTGTATTTTGTTTCTAAATTTAAAGTGAGAATTCTTCCAAGCTTGTTAAAATATGTGGAAATTAACCATAAATTACCACTTAATTTAACCTTCTCATTGACAAGTTTAATCAGATTCTACCAAGGGAATTTTGATGAAAAGTCTCTACCTTTAAATGATGAGGAAGCAATAGTAAACCGATTTAAAGAAATTTGGGCAAACGAAAATTACGATAAAGTCACCGAGTTGGCGTTAAGTGAAACCATTTTCTGGGAAACAGACCTTACAAAGGTTAGCGGTTTGAAATCTGCAGTAGCAAAAGCATTGTGGGAAATTGACCATAATGATATCGAAACTGCATATTACAACTTTATACAATTTTATTCTTAAAAAATTATGCAAAAGAAAGTGCTGAAAGTAAATCCCAAAGATAATGTAGCAGTGGCATTGGTTGATCTCACGCAGGGGGAAACTGTTACTTTGGGCGATCTTACGTATGACATTATAAAAGACACGAAGGCAAAACACAAATTCGTGACCGAAGATCTTACGATTGGAGACGAGATCATTATGTATGGGGTTTTGGTGGGAAAAGCGAGTCAGCCGATCCGAAAAGGAGAGGTTATCACGACTGAAAATGTTAAACACCAAAGTGCAAAGGTAGAGGGCAAAACTGAAACAACTTCATGGACCGCTCCGAATGTTGACAAATGGAAAGATAAAACTTTTATGGGTTATCACCGTGAAGACGGGCAGGTTGGAACAGAAAATGTCTGGTTATTTTTCCCGTTGGTTTTTTGTGAAAACAGAAATGTTGAGATTTTAAAAGATGTTTTTGAAAAGGAATTGCTGTTTGAAAAAGTAACAAAACACCAGTTATTATTAAGATCATTAATCAATAATTCTGAGGCGGAAACTGCTGTTGATGAAGAGCAGGATTCAAGAGTTTTTAAAAATATTGAAGTTAAATTCATCACTCATCAGGGCGGTTGTGGCGGAATTCGTCAGGATGCAGAAGCATTAGGAAGGTTACTGGCAGGTTATGTGAATAATCCGAATGTAGCCGGAGCAACGGTTTTGAGCCTGGGTTGCCAGAATTTACAGGTTCAGATTTTTAAAGATGCATTGGAAAAAATCAGTCCGAATAATAAAAAACCGATCATTGTTTACGAACAGCAAAAATCAGGAACGGTTGATGAAATGCTGAATGGAATCATCAAAGATTCTTACGAAGCAATCAAAAAAGCCAATGAAATCGAAAGAAAACCGGCACCAATTTCTAAACTGGTTTTAGGATTGGAATGTGGTGGTTCAGACGGTTTTTCAGGAATTTCTGCCAATCCGGTTTTAGGACAATTATCAGATTTAATGGCAGGAATCGGAGGTTCAACGATCCTTTCAGAATTCCCGGAATTATGTGGAGTAGAGCAGGAATTGGTAAACCGTTGTGTTAAAGAAGAAGATGCCGAAAGATTTTTACAGTTAATGAAAGATTTCGAAGAATCAGTCGTTGCTGCAGGTTCAGGTTTTGATATGAATCCGTCACCGGGGAATATTAAGGATGGATTGATAACTGATGCCATGAAATCCGCAGGAGCAGCTAAAAAAGGCGGTTCATCACCAATAAATGACGTTCTCGATTTTACAGAATATATCAAGGAACCAGGTTTGAATTTATTGTGCACACCTGGAAATGATGTGGAATGTACGACTGCTTTGGTCGGTTCCGGCTCAAATGTGGTTTTATTTACGACAGGTTTAGGAACTCCGACTGGAAATCCGGTTGTTCCTGTGGTAAAAATTTCATCAAATACTGCTTTATCCCAAAGAATGCCCGACATCATCGATTTCAACACAGGAGACGTGATTACAGGTGAAAAAACAATCGACGAAAAGGCAGAAGAGCTTTTAGAATTTATCATCGAAGTCGCAAGCGGAGAGGTAAAAACAAAAGCCGCAATTTTAAATCAAAACGATTTTATTCCCTGGAGAAGAGGAGTAAGTTTATAATTGTTTTAATTATATTAATATTAGGGCTGAAAATGCTTTCTACATTTGTGGGAAGCATTTTCTTTTGGTTAAATTAAGCTTGATTTTTAACCACAAATAGCACAATTTTTTTCACAAATAAACACAAATTCTGTATCAATAGCAATGGGCTTTAGCCCGTTTACACAAAATAATTAAATCAATTGGCTTTAGCCAAAAATTAAGTATGTTTAGAGTCTTTTATTATCAGAGTTGAGATTATTCCTTTGCCACAATGACATATACATTGAATTATCACGGCGACATAGGAAAATGGAGCGTTAAGAAAAATAATTTTGTGAACGTTAAGAAAATCCCACTGTTTGAGTGCGAGACAAATATTAAACTGAAGAACAAATATCAAATTCGCACGAGTTTTGGGATTTTTAGAAAACAAAAATATTTTTTAGCGGAAGTTTCCAAGTCTTGAATTTTTGTTTCTTTTGTTTCAAGACAAAAGAAATTTATAAATTATTTTCTCTTAGAAGACTTCCTAATATAAAGTTGCGGTGCCAGCACAACTTTCTTCTCAATAGAAACACCAGAACCATTTTCCTTTACGCTTTCAATAAAAACCTGTCCCGCCATTTTCCCCATCGTTACAGGAGTCTGGTCAACGGAACTCATCGGAAGCTCCATAAATTGGGTAAAAGGTTCGTTTGAAAAGCCAATAATAGCTACTTCCTGTGGAATTTTAATTTTACGTTTTTTCAGTTCCTGACAAGCGCCCAACGCAGCAAAGTCACTTGATGAAAAGATGGCATCCGGGATGGATTTCTGATCCCAAAGTTTTTTAACTGCATCAATTCCTTCATCGATCGAACTGCCGGTTGTGATAATATTTTCTTCCTTTATGCTTAAATTATTGTCAATTAAAGCCTGTTTGTAACCGTTTAGACGGTTCTCATAAATTTCTAAATTTAAGTCCCCGGAAAAATGACAAATATTTCTGTAACCTTCATTAATCAGGTGTTCAGTCGCCAAATAACCGCCACGATAGTCATCTATAGTCACCGTACTGATTCCTGAAATATCCTTTTTACGGTCAAAAAATATAATGGGGGTATTGGTTGTATCCAGGATATTCTGAATATGCTCGGTATCAACTGTCGTCTTGGAAACGGACATGAAAATTCCGTCAACCTGAGCGTTAAGCAAGGTATTTAAGTGTCTTTTCTCAATATTTACATCCTCATGGCTCTGGCAGATAATGACATGATAACCATGCGGAGAAAGCTCCTCTTCAATTCCACGGATCACAGATGAAAAGAAATTGGTATTAATATAAGGTACGATAATCCCTACGTTTTTTGTTTCCCCACTTTTCAGAGCTTTGGCAAGATTATTTTGCTTGTAGTTCATTTCTTTGGCGGTTTTCTTCACCAAATCTTTCGTTGCCTGGCTTATTCTCGGATGATCGTTCAATGCTCTAGAAACAGTTGCCACACTTACGCTGAGCTTTTTCGAGATGTCATATATTGTGGCATTTTTCTTATTCATACGTACTTTTTCTGAAATTTTTCGGTATGTCAAAATAACATACATTATAGTCGTAAATTTAATCAAATTATGTCTATCAAAAAGGAAATTTTATGATTTTATATAAGATTATGAATGATTATAATCGGAGAAGTTCTGCCTTGGGTTAAAAAAAAGAAAGTTTGAAAAACGGATGGTTTTTAAAAATTACTGAAATTTTCCTGCAACTGAAATCATTCGGAAACCTGTCAACATGAAAGAGCAGGATAGTGTACATTCCCAAAATGTCTATTTTTATGAAAATGAAATAAAAGAATAATTTTCGTTATACAGTTGAGAATTATTTGCTGTTTTTATGAAAGGAAATCGAATAAGTTTTATTTAAATGATATTCCTTTATTTTGCCATTCTTTTTGAGTGCTAATTTTTAGTAATAAAAAATTAGGATCTATAGTAAAAATAAATTATGAAATCTCAAAATACATCAAACTTCTTATTATCTCTGTTTGTACTCTTATTGTTTTCACCAGGAGTAAAAAGCCAGGATAAATTTCCTGACGGCACCAAAATTCCCAAATGGTTTAAAGAAAATAAATCTACAGACATCAATAAACTTGGTAAAAAATATATTCTTACCGATAACGGAGTGAAAAATGACAGTACGGTTCTTCAGACAAAACAGGTTCAGGCTGTCATCGATCTGGCGGCTAAAAATGGCGGCGGTGTCATCATTGTGCCAAAAGGGACATTCTTGGTCAGTTCCGTTTTCTTCAAACAGGGAACACATTTGCATTTGGAGAATGGTGCAAAGTTAAAAGGAAGTGATGATATCAGTGATTTTCCAGTTGTAGAAACAAGAATGGAGGGACAGACTGTAAAATATTTTCCGGCAATAATCAACGCGGACGGGCTGGATGGCTTTACCATTTCAGGAAAAGGAACGCTGGATGGAAACGGATTGCGCTTTTGGAAAGCATTCTGGAAAAGACGCCAGTGGAACCCTAAGTGTACCAATATGGACGAAATGAGACCGAGAATCATCTATATTTCAAATTCTAAAAATGTTCAGGTTGAAGGAATTACCATAAAAAATTCCCCTTTCTGGAGTACCCACTATTATAAAAGTGAATTTGTAAAATTATTAAACTTGACAATTCTTGCGCCGAAAGAACCGGTAAAAGCACCAAGTACAGATGCTGTTGATATCGATGCCTGCACAAATTTCCTGATTAAAAATTGCTATATGTCGGTGAATGATGACGCCATCGCATTAAAAGGCGGAAAAGGCCCGAAAGCAGATAAAGCGCCTGAAAATGGAGAAAACAGAAATATCATCATCGAAGATAACAGCTTTGGGTTTTGTCACAGCGTCCTGACTTGTGGCAGCGAATCTATCCACAATTATAATGTAATTCTGCGTAACTCAAAGGTGAAAGATGCTTCGAGATTGTTACATCTTAAAATGAGACCAGATACTCCTCAGCATTACGAATATCTTACGGTTGAAAATATCACGGGCAATGTAAAAACCTTCCTGTATGTAAAAGGCTGGAATCAGTTTTTTGATTTAAAAGGGGAAGAAAGACCTAGAAAATCTTTAGCAAATAATATTCTGATAAAAAATATTGATATCAGTTGTGAAATAGCATTTGATGTTGAAAAATCAGACCTGTACGATTTGACAGATTTCACATTTGAGAACTTAAAGATAAAAGCGCTAAAACCTAAAGAAGAAAATTTGGACGCCATTAAAAATTTGAAAAAAATTAAAGTAAATGTAACCCAAGTTGCTTCTTTAGGCCAATCTTACGACAAAAAAGACGATTCCGACATTGCTGCCAAATGAGTTGTTTATCCAAAATATTCGTTCTGTTATGTTTATGCTCCCAATTATTGCATTCCCAATCTAAGGAAATTCAGTTCTTGAGCGGGACAGATTCTGAGCATACAAAAGAATGGGATTTTTGGATCACTGGAGGACGGAAATCCGGAAGCTGGAACAAAATTCAGGTTCCGTCACAATGGGAACAGCAGGGATTCGGGTCCTATAATTATGGAAGAGATTATGTGACTTATGGTAAAAAATTCAAATTTAATGACGAAGTAGGTCTTTATAAACACAAGTTTTTTGTTCCAAATTCATGGAAAGAAAAATCAATCAACATTGTTTTCGAAGGCTCAATGACTGATACCGACGTGAAAATCAACGGACAACCCGCAGGCAAAATTCATCAAGGTGCTTTTTATGAATTTAAATATGATATTTCCGACAAATTAAAGTTCGGAAAACAAAATATTCTTGAAGTTAAAGTTTCCAAAATGTCTGCCGATAAATCCGTTAATAATGCAGAACATCTTGCAGACTATTGGGTTTTGGGAGGGATTTTCCGACCCGTTTATCTTGAAGCAACTCCGATAGAAAATATTTCGTGGACAGTCATTGAAGCCGCGGCAGACGGGACTTTTCGTTCAAATATACATTTAAAAGGAATTGAAGCGGCCAATCAGTTAAAAGTAGAATTATTTGATGGTAAAAATATTCTGATTGGTGAATCTCAGATTACAATTCAAAAAGGAGATACTTTAAAACAAATTCAATTTTCCGTTAAAAATCCAAAACTCTGGACAGCAGAAACTCCCAATTTATACAAAGCTAAATTTAGCTTAAATAAAAACAGAAAAAATATATACCAAACCGAAGAGAAATTCGGTTTCCGAACCATTGAAATCCGAAAAGGTGACGGAATTTACATCAACGGAACTAAGATCAAGATGAAAGGGATCAATCGTCATGTTTGGTGGCCTGAAACAGGAAGAGCAGTCAACAGAAATATCGATTTGATGGATGTTCAGCTCATCAAGGAAATGAATATGAACGCCGTTCGATGTGCTCATTATCCGCCGAATAAATCTTTTCTTCAGATTTGCGATTCATTGGGCTTGTATGTTTTGAATGAACTTGCTGGCTGGCAAAAAAAGTACAGCACGGAAGTTGGCAAAAAGCTTGTGAAAGAAATGGTTACGAGAGATGCAAACCATCCGTCAATAATTTTTTGGAGCAATGGAAACGAGGGCGGGCATAACTTTGATTTGGACACAGAATTTGCAAAATATGATTTGTCAAATCGTCCTGTAATTCACGCTCATCACAAACCTGGAAATGCTTTCAACGGAATCGATTGCAATCATTACGAAGATTATTACAGCACAAAAAAAATCCTTGATGGAGAAAGTATTTATATGCCGACTGAATTTCTGCACGCGCAGGACGATGGCGGCGGTGGAACTTCTTTAGCCGATTATTGGGAACTGCACTGGAATTCCAAAAAAGGAGCCGGAGGATTCATTTGGGCTTTTGCAGATGAAGGTTTGGTGAGAACCGATTTTAATAATCAAATTGACGTGAATGCTATCAATGCTCCGGATGGAGTCGTTGGTCCGCATCGCGAAAAAGAAGGAAGTTTTTATGCGATTCGGGAAATCTACAGTCCGGTAAAAATTGAGTTAAAAACATTGCCAAAGAATTTTAACGGAATCATTCCGGTTGAGAATCGCTACCATTTTACCAATTTAAATGAGTGTCAGTTTGAGTGGAAATTGATGAAATTTAAAACTCCATTTTCTTCCGAATCCGGATTTGATGTTCTTCAAAAAGGAAAAGCAGAATCTCCGGATATAAAATCAACGGAAAAAGGAAATATCAAACTTAATCTTCCTGCAAACTGGAAAGAAAGTGAAGCTTTATCATTAACGGCGACTGATCTTTTTGGAAAAGAAATTTATACTTGGATCTGGAAAATCTCGTCTAATCATGAAATTTCAAAACAATTTCAGAAAATTTTAACCAAGGAATCTTCGGTTTCTGTGGGAGAAAATGATTCTTTATTTATTTTAAAATCAGAAGAAAAAGAATTTTCAATCAGTAAGAAAGATGGATTATTAAAATCAGTAATTCTTGATAAAAAAGGCAAAAAAATGACCTTCCGAAACGGGCCAGTTTTCATAAATGGAAAAGCTGAATTATCAGCCATAAAATCTTTTGCAGAAGCGGAAAATCAAATCATTGAAGTTGTATACAAAGACGGAAAAAAAATTAACTGGAAACTTAATTCCAACGGAATTTTAGAACTAAATTATGAATACTCTCTTTCGGGCGATTATCTGTTTGCAGGAGTAAGTTTTGATTATCCTGAAAATTATGTTATCAGTGCAAAATGGTTGGGCAAAGGACCTTATCATGTTTGGAAAAACCGTACTCAGGGACAGACTTATAATGTTTGGCAAAATCTTAAAAATTCAACCAGAACAGGTTTTTCACCGTGGATTTATCCGGAATTTAAAGGATATTTTGATGATGTTTCGTGGTTGCAACTTGACACAGCAGAAGGAAAAATTACCATTGGAACAAAAGAAGAAAAAATGTTTGTAAGGCTCTTTGATCTTTATGGAATTTATGGTGCGGAAGGATTTCCCAAATTACCAACAGGAAATATTTCATTTTTGGATGCAATTCCACCATTAGGAACTGTTTTAGCATTTAATATTAATAATGAAACTTCAGCTTTTGGACCAGAAAGTGAGTTGAATCATCTCAATGAAACTTTTAAAAGAACATTGTATTTTTATTTTGGGTTACCGGATTTGGGTGATGAAGTAAAGCAGTTTACAATGCCGGAAGTCAATATTTTAACGGACTGATTATGAAAAATTGGATAGGAATTATAGCAATTTTTATTTGTTCATCAATGTTTGCCCAACAAACCAATTTCAAATTTGATTTTGGTGGAAGCAGAACTCAGGAGGGTTTTATTCCCATCACAGAACATTCTAAATTTGACAGAAAAATGGGTTATGGATTTATGGATATTTCCGGTTTAAAATCAGTTGACAGAGGAGGAGATGCTTTGACGGGAGATTATATTACCAGCGACAAACCTTTCTATTTTTCAGTGGTAATTCCGGAAGGAAATTACGATATTAGGTTAAATTTAGGTGATTCTAAAGGAACTTCTCAAACAACAGTTCGTGTGGAAAACCGCCGTCTGATGCTGGATGATGTAAAAACAAAAGAAGGCGAAGTCGTCGAAAAAATAATAACCGTTCACATTAAAGATAGTATACTTCGTAATCAGGAGGGAGTTGAAATTGGAATTGTGAAATTAAAGCCAAGAGAACGAAAATATTTACATTGGGACAATTTATTGACGATTGAATTTAATGATAAAGCTCCAAAAGTTTGTGCAATAATCCTTCAACCCAACAAAACAGCGAAAACCATTTATCTGACTGGAGATTCTACTGTAGTAGATGCGCTCTACGAACCTTGGGCATCATGGGGACAGATTCTGCCGTATTTTTTTATCCCGGAAGAAGTTGCTGTTGCCAATTATGCCGAAAGCGGAGAAACACTGAAAGCCTTTGAAGACCGCCACCGAATCGATAAGATTTGGAACAAGATAAAGCCTGGAGATTATCTATTTATCCAGTTTGGGCATAATGATCAAAAATCTGGGAATAGTACGAAATCCGGATATAGAAAAAGACTTAAAGAATGGATTAATAATGCAAAACAATTGAATGTGATGCTGGTTTTAGTTACTTCAATGAATCGAAGAGTTTTTGATAAAAATAATAAGATTGTCAATACCTTGGATGATTTTCCTGATGCAATGCGGGAAATTGCAAAAGAAGAAAATGTATATTTAATTGACCTGAATGCAATGAGTAAAACACTGTTTGAAGCAATGGGACCGGAAAATTCTAAAAAAGCATTTGTATATTATCCTGCAAATTCTTATCCCAATCAACCGGATGCTTTGGCAGATGATACTCACTTTAATACATATGGTGCTTATGAATTGGCAAAATGTGTGGTAAAAAGTATGGTCGATCAGAAGCTACCTTTGAGTAAATTTATTTCTAAAAATTATAAAGGTTTTGATTTAAATAAACCTGATCCTTTCGAAAAATTTCATTGGCCGGAAAGTGTATTTATGGAATCTTTAAAGCCGGATGGAAACTAAAAAGTAAGAAAATGAAAATTCAATCTATATTTAAGATAGGCATATTTTGTTTTACGTTCGGAAATCTTTCCGCTCAAAATCCGTGGCCAAAAATCACTGAAACGGCAAAGCCGTGGACACGATGGTGGTGGATGGGAAATGCAGTTGATGAAAAAGGATTGGATAAACAGCTGACAACTTTAAATGAAGCAGGTTTTGGAGGCGTAGAAATCGTTCCAATTTACGGAGTGAAAAGCTTTGAAAATCAATACATCAAATATCTTTCCCCGGAATGGATGCAAATGCTTCAATTCACTACAAACAAGGCGAAAAGTTTGAATATGGGAGTTGATATGGCTGTCGGGACAGGCTGGCCAATCGGCGGGCCGCAGGTTGGTGAAGAAGATGCTGCCACAAAAATGATTGTCCAGACATATACGATTTCATCAGGTGAAAAGTTTTCTGAGAAAATTATTCTGAAAGATCAAAAACAAAAGGATTTAAAAACAATAAAGTTAGATATTGTAACTGCTTACAACGAAAAAAATGAAGCAGTTGTCTTAACCGATAAAATAACAAACTACGGTTCTCTTAATTGGAACCCGGATTCTGGGAAATGGACGATTTACGCCGTTTTTATAGGTAAAACTTTACAAAAAGTAAAGCGTGCAGCTCCGGGTGGAGAAGGGTATACTTTAGACCATTTTTCACCAAATGCAGTGAAGGATTATCTGAATACTTTCGATAAAGCTTTTGGAAACTCCAACTATGGAATCCGTTCTTTTTTTAATGATAGTTATGAAGTTTATAATGCTGACTGGACGCCGGAATTTAAATTTGAGTTTAAAAAAAGACGCGGATATGATTTAAGTCCATACATTAAATATTTAGTGAGCAATGAGGAAAATGAAGTTTCCGGAAGAATAAAATCAGATTACAGGGAAACCCTAAGCGAATTGATTTTGGACAATTTTACTAAGAATTTTACGCACTGGGCTCATTCCAAAAACTCAAAAAATACGAATCAGGCTCACGGATCGCCAGGAAATTTACTGGATTTGTATGCTGCAGTTGATATTCCGGAGTCTGAAACTTTCGGAAGCTCAATTTTTGATATTCCTGGGCTGAGAAGAGATAGCGCAGATATTCAAAAATCTGATATTCCTGATTTCAACATGTTAAAATTTGCTTCATCAGCTGCAAATGTGTCGGGCAAGCAATTAATTTCAAACGAAACTTTTACCTGGCTTACAGAACATTTTAAAACTTCGTGGTCACAGGCAAAACCCGAAGTAGAGCAGGTTTTTTTATCGGGGATCAATCACGTTTTTTACCATGGCACGACTTATACACCTGCCGATGTTTCTTTTCCGGGCTGGCTGTTTTATGCATCGGTTAATTTTGTTTCGGAAAATAGTTTGTGGCCACATTTGACAGGATTAAATTCTTATGTGGCACGTACTCAAAGTATTCTGCAGAGTGGGAAATCTGATAACGAACTGTTGATGTACTGGCCGATTTATGACCAATGGGCCAATCCGAAAGGGAAGGATGTAACCTTCAAAGTTCATAACGTGGAAAAATGGTTGCAGCCAACGCCGATGTATGAGAATTTGACGAAACTTAACAAAATGGGCTATTCTCTAGATATGATCTCTGACAAGATGATTGGCGAATCGACATCGGAAGATCAAAAAATTCAGACTGTAAAAGAAGGATCTTCTTATCAGGTTTTAATAATTCCTGAATTAACTTATTTGCAGGAAACTACTTTAAATAATATTCTCAAATTAGCTCAAAATGGTGCTTCGGTTATTTTTCAGAACGTGCCAAAAGATATTCCCGGAAACTTTGAAGTCGAAAAAAGGAGAGCAAAATTAAAATCGTTGTGGGCTCAGATTCCATTTCAGATTCAGAGTGAAAATATGAAAATAGCAACCTTCGGAAAAGGAAAAATTGTTTTAAGTTCTGATATTGAAAAAGGCTTGGAATATTTAAAAATACAAAGAGAAAAATTAACGGAAACCGAATTGAAGTTTGTAAGAAGACAGTTTGCCGGAGGGAAATACTATTTCATTGTTAACCATACTGCAAAGGACATTAATCAATTTATTCCCCTAAACTATACAGGAAAGCAGGCAGTGATCATGAATCCGGAAAACGGAAATTCCGGAGTGTCGGAAACACAAAATAATTCCGTAAGAATCCAGCTGAAACCCGGACAATCTTTAATTTTAAAAAATAGTGAAACTGTTGATCATTCCATCACAAAATGGAAATATATTGAAAAGACAGATTCTCCTATCAGTTTAAATAAAGTCTGGCAGCTGACTTTCAAAGAAGGCGGCCCCAAACTTCCAAAATCAAAAAAAATAAAGAAATTAGAACCCTGGACTAATTTTTTAGAAGATCCTGCAACACAGAGCTTTTCTGGGACTGGTGTTTATACAACCACATTAAATTTGAAGAAGAAAAATGCAAACGATTATCTTTTAAAATTCGATAAACTGTATGAAAGTGCAAAGGTGATTGTCAACGGACAGGAAGCGGGAATTGTCTGGAGTATTCCTTTTGAAATTAACATCGGGAAATATCTTAAAAAAGGAAAAAACACTATTCAGATTGAAGTTTGCAATCTAATGGCCAATAGAATCCGTTACATGGACCAGAATAAAATTCAGTGGCGTAATTACCACGAGATCAATTTTGTAAATATTGATTATAAAGCTTTTGATGCATCCAAATGGAAAGTTCAGCCTTCCGGGTTGGATGGGGAAATTCTGCTATTTCCATTGTATTATTCGAAATAGAACAAAAATGAAAAAGAGGATATCAAAATAATTGCGCAATCGATTGAATTATGTTAATTTGAATAGTTCAGAATTATGAATATAAAATATAACCTTATTTTAATGACAATCGTTTTCTCACAGCTTCTTTCCGCACAAAGGCAAATGGAGTATCTGAAAAGAGGAATTGTCGCGATACCCTCAGAATCAGGGGTTTTTGTGAGCTGGCGTTTGTTGGGAACAGAAACGCAGAATATTCAGTTTGATTTATACCGTGTTGAAAATAACTCAAGCAAAAAACTGAATGAAAAACCACTGCTTAACGAAACCAGTTTTTTAGATACAACGGCGGATAAAACAAAGAATTACACCTATTTCGTAAGATCCAATACCCAAGATCAGGAGATTGATCAAGATTCTGCGAAATATGCTACTAATCAAAAACCCTATTTTTCAATTCCTTTAAAAACACCGGTTGGATATACGCCCAACGATGCTTCTGTGGCCGATCTGGACGGAGATGGTGAGTATGAAATTATACTTCATCAGACGGGGCAATCCAAGGACAACAGTCAGAAAGGTTTTACAGATGAGCCCATTATTCAGGCTTATAAATTGAACGGAAAGTTGTTGTGGGAAATTAACTTAGGGAAAAATATCAGGGAAGGGGCGCATTACACCCAGTTTTTAGTGTATGATTTAGATCAGGACGGTAAAGCAGAAGTGGTGATGAAAACTGCAGACGGAAGCAAAGATGGTAAAGGGAAATTTATTGGAAACCCTGACAAAGATTATCGGAATGAAAACGGATTTATCCTTTCCGGGCCTGAATATTTGACTGTTTTTAATGGTGAAACAGGTGAGGAAATTAATACAGTTCATTATGAAGTTCCCAGATTTGCAGGCAGTTTAAATCCAACTCCTGAACAAATGACTGAAACTTGGGGGGATGCGAAAGGAAACCGTATCGACCGGTTTTTGGGTGCAGTTGCTTATCTGGACGGTAAAACGCCGAGCATCATTATGTCGAGAGGTTATTATACCCGGACGACAATCGCAGCTTGGGATTATAAAGATAAAAAACTCAGTTTGAGATGGCTTTTCGATACGGAAAGCCCGGAAGAAAATAAAAAATATCGGGGTCAGGGAAATCATAACCTGAGCATTGCCGACGTTGATAATGATGGAAAAGATGAAATTATCTTTGGTGCAATGACGGTTGATGATAACGGAAAAGTCTTGAACAGCACGGGCTTTGGCCACGGTGATGCATTGCATGTTGGTGACCTGGATCCCTCATCTCCCGGATTGGAAATTTTCGATATTCAGGAAAGGTTTGACGATGCGGGTGCTCATTTCAGAGCGGGTGCAACGGGTAAAGTTTTATGGAAATTACCTTCTTTAATTTATAGTAAACAAGGCAAATTTCAGGGACCGGGAAGAGGATTGTCTTTAAATATCGATCCCCGTTATCAAGGTTCAGAATCTTGGGCTGCGGGAGCTGGTCTGAAAGGCGTTTACAATACTAAAGGAAGAAAAATAAGTGATAAAAATCCTGCCTGTAATATGGGAATTTATTGGGATGGAGATTTTTTAAGTGAAATTTTAGACGGGACCTCAGTGTCAAAATGGGATTGGATGAAAGAAAAATCGAGTCTAATCTTTGACGCTAAAGATTTTCAGTGTGAATCAAACAACGGCACCAAGAAAAACCCTTCTTTGGTTGCTGATCTATTTGGAGACTGGCGGGAAGAAGTGATTTACAGAACTTCAGACAATCAGGAGCTTCGGATTTTCAGTTCAACAATTCCTACAAAGCATCGTTTGTATACACTGATGCACAATCCACAGTACAGATTGAGTATTGTTTGGCAAAATGTAGGCTACAACCAGCCTCCGCATACAGATTATTATCTGGACGAATCGGTTTTGAAGGTTCCTGCACCAAATATTCATACCGTTAAACCTTAATCCTTTAATTTTCTTAATGTTGAAATTTTTAAAACTAAAAGATTGTAAATAAAAAATATATATAATTATGAAGAAAGTACTAATGAGAGGCGCTTTTTTTGCGTTGATTTTTGGAATCTTATCCTCCTGCTCGGTTCAGAAACCAACAGCGGCAGAAAAAGTTAATCTTCCGGATAAAAAAGAAATTTTGGAAGTTTCACGGAGGGCAAATCAATATTTCATGAACAAATGGCCGGATGCGGGAAAAGAAGTTGTCGGCAAAAAAGTGTGGCCAAGCAATTTGTGGACACGGGCTGTTTACTATGAAGGACTAATGGCATTGTATAAAATAGATCCTAAAAAAGAATATTACGATTATGCCATCGACTGGTCTCAAAAACACAACTGGGACATGATGCGCGGTACCTATACCCGTAATGCAGACAATCAGGCTTGCGGACAGACGTATCTGGATCTTTATGAAATTGATGGAAAAAAAAATCCGGAGAGAATAAAATTTGTGAAAGCCTCAATGGACAGTATGATTGCTTCCAAAAAATCAGATGACTGGTGGTGGATCGATGCTCTTCAAATGGGAATGCCCATCTTTACAAAACTGGGCAGAATTACAGGTGAACAAAAATATTTCGATAAAAATTACGAAATGTATGCCTTTACGAAATATAAGCATGGAGGAAATGGCTTATACAACCCAAAAGACAAGCTTTGGTGGCGAGATAAAAGCTTTGTTCCACCTTACACAGAACCCAACGGCGAAGATTGCTACTGGAGCCGCGGAAACGGTTGGGTAGTTGCAGCTCTGGCTCGGACATTGGAAGATACACCGGAATCTGATCCGCATTATCAGGAATATTTACAGGATTACAAAGACCTGTTATCGGCTTTGCTGCCCATTCAGAGGGAAGATGGTTTTTGGAATGTAAGTCTGCATGATCCTGCCAACTTCGGAGGCAAAGAAATGACGGGCACAGCTCTGTTTGTGTATGGAATGGCGTATGGAATTAATAAAGGGTTGATTGATAAAAAAACATATTTACCCGTTGTTGTAAAAGCCTGGAATGCAATTGTAAAAGATTCTGTCCAGCCGAATGGATTTTTAGGCTGGGTACAGGGAACAGGAAAGGAACCTAAAGACGGTCAGCCGCTTGCCATTGACAAGCAACCTGATTTTGAAGATTATGGTTTAGGCTGTCTGTTGCTTGCTGCAAGTGAAGTTTATAAAATAAAGTAAATCAATATTCAAAAATTGTTTAATTTTCACTGAGTTAATTTTTAGCGGATGATTCCAGGTCTTAAACTTTTGTTTCAGGACAAAAAAATTATTATTGTAACATGACACTACAAGATGCGCAATCGATTTCATAGTATTAATTTTCAAATTCAATCCATAAGATAAAATTATGAATGCATTATTAGGAGTTTTTTTCCACTTCTTAGGGGGCTTTTCTTCAGGGAGCTTTTACTTACCCTATAAAAAAGTAAAAGGCTGGTCCTGGGAAACCTATTGGCTAATAGGAGGAGTTTTTTCCTGGATCATCGTTCCGCCACTTGCGGCATTTCTTACCATCCCTGATTTTTGGGGAATTATTCAGAACGAAAGTTCTTCCATATTGGGGCTGACATTTTTGTTTGGTGCTTTGTGGGGAATTGGTGGTTTTACTTATGGTTTGGGAGTTAGATATCTGGGAGTAGCGCTCGGAAGCAGCATTATTTTGGGGCTTTGTATGGTGTTTGGTTCACTGGTTCCCTCTATTTATTATGAATTTTCTCCACAAACAGGAAAAGACAATATCGGTTTGCTGTTTAGCAGCAAATGGGGACAGTTTGTGTTACTTGGGCTTCTGGTTTGTGTTATCGGAATCATCATCAGCGGAAAAGCAGGAATGATGAAGGAAAAAGAGTTGCAAACCGATTCAATAGATCCTCACGGCGTAGAAGTAAAAACGGAATATAAATTCGGACTGGGATTAATTGTTTCCATCATTTCCGGTGTTTTAAGTGCGTGCTTCAACTTCGGGCTGGAAGCTGGAAAACCAATGGCAATAGTAGCCAATGAAGCCTGGAAAATAGCCAATCCGAATCAAGGAGAATTCCTTTTTCAAAATAATGTAACCTACGTTGTTGTTCTTTGGGGCGGTATGGCAGTCAATCTAATTGGGTGTTTGTATTTAGCCATTAAAAATAAATCTTACACTGATTATACCAGAAGAAATGTACCGGTTGTACGCAACCTGATTTTCTGTGCGCTTGCCGGAACCATGTGGTTTTTACAGTTCTTCTTTTACGGAATGGGTGAAAGTAAAATGGGGAATGGAGCCAGCTCATGGATTTTACACATGGCCTTTATTATTTTTATTGCCAATTTATGGGGTATTATTATCAAAGAATGGAAAGGAGTTTCCAAAAAAACAATTATAACCATTTCTGTCGGAATGATCGTGATGTTTGTCTCTATTTTGATTGTAGGATACGGAAATTCTTTGCGATAAATTTCATTTACGATTTCACATTTATCCGTTCATATAGTTTCAGAGTTAAAATTTTAGCTCTTTTAAAAGGCACTGATTTTTTCAGTGTCTTTTTATTAAAAGCAATAGAACTCTAGTCTATTTGAAACAGGAATTTTTAATTCACTGTTTAGTTAATTATTTTACTGAATGTTTGATGATTTATAAGTTATTTATGATCTATTTTAATATATAATTTAAATATTTGCGGTTAATTATGATAAATTACGAATATTTTAATACAGGATATTGCAGGATGCCCGAATTTTTGTAACGGTGTATTTTGGTAACATAAAAATTAATATATGTCTTTGATAGTTAAACACAAAAATATAAAGCGAATAGTGTTTCCGGCATTTATGCTTTCAACAAGTTTTGTCTGGGGGCAAAAGACGGTAAATGATACTGTGAAAAATGGTACAAAAGATATTGAAGAAGTAGTTGTTATTGGTTATGGTAAAGTTAAGAAGTCAGATTTAACAGGATCTGTTTCTTCAGTTTCGGCAAAAGATTTAGCGGCCACGCCGGCAATGAACGCTTTACAGGCGTTGCAGGGAAGAGCTGCAGGTCTGAATATCGTGACAGCGGGTGGAGCTCCGGGAGCCAACGCAAATGTTACGATCAGGGGAGGTTCTTCTATTACTCAAAGTTCTGATCCGCTTTATATTGTAGACGGTTTCCAATTGGATAACGCTTTGAATGTGATTCATCCTAATGATATTGAAAGTATCGATGTACTAAAAGGAGCTTCTGCCATTGCCATTTACGGGGCCCGTGGTTCCAACGGTATTATTGTTATTAAAACTAAAAGCGGGAAAAAAGGAAGAACGGTTATCACCTATAATACTTTCATGTCATTTGATATGCTTTCAAAAAAACTGGATATGCTCTCAAATCCGGAACAATATGTAAAGTATCAGTACGAATTGGGAGTGCTTCAGTCCAAACCATCAGCGTGGAGTAATGTTTTTGACAATAATCTGGGGACAGATTCACCAGGATTTTATTCCGGAGCCAATCAGAGAATTGCCAATCGCTACGGATCTGCTTCTGCATTAGACTGGCAGGAAAAAATGTTGGGAGGAACAGGATTAACTCAGAACCACAACGTAAACGTTTCTGTAGGAAATGATAAAACACAGGCATTCATCAGTTATAATTACAATAAACAGGATGGATTGCTTCAAAACTTTAGCGAGACAAGAAACTCATTACGTGCCAACATCAATTCAGAATTGTATAAAGGGGTAAGAGTAGATTTCAATGCCATGTTTACGAACAATTCTGTGAACGGTGGAGGTGCTTATTCAGGAATGAAAAAAATTCTTCTTCAGCCTATTACGGGAGGTACATTATTTACTCAGGATCGTTTGTTCAACACTCAAACTTTCCCGGATTTCTCAGCTTTGGATTCTGGTTTCGATACAGAAAATCCATACATAGAAACCCAGGCCTCAACTTCAAACAAACGTACAAGAACATTCGTAGCCAATGCAGGTGTCGAATTTGACTTCCTGAAAAACTTCACATGGAGAACCGCCGGACAGTATAGCTGGACAAACAGCAAATCAACATCATTTTCAGACCGGAATTCCCGTGCGTTTCTTACAGATCCTATCAACACAGGAATCAACGGAAGTATTGCCAATGCAGAAACATTCCGTTATCAGATCACCAATACTTTAAATTATAATAAAACTTTTGGTGAAAAGCATAAAGTAAATGCTTTAATCGGGAACGAAATCTGGTATGAAGAATCCGAAGGAAGCAGCATGAAACTTACAAAGTTCCCTTACCCGAATTTCGGACTGGATGATATTGCGAACGCAACAGTAGCCGATAAAAATACAGACAGATCAAGCAACAGCTTACTGTCCTATTTTGCCCGTGCGAATTATAATTATGATAATCGTTATTTAATTACAGGAACAATCCGTGCGGATGGTTCTTCAAAATTTGCAGAAGGTTCCCGATGGGGATATTTTCCATCTGTAGCAGGTGCTTGGCGTGTTTCTCAGGAAAATTTCTGGCAGGATCATAAGATCAATAAAATCGTTAATGATTTCAAATTAAGAATTGAATATGGGGTAACCGGTAACAATGGGGTCGCTAATAACTTATGGAGAACCAATGTTTTACTGACAGATTACCCAATAAATAATACTCAGGGATATCCGGCATACGTTACAAGTACAAACTGGGGAAATCGTGATCTTCAGTGGGAAGAGCTGAAAACAACCAATATTGGTGTAGATTTAGCTTTTTTTAACAATAGAATTAAATTAACCTCCGAATGGTATAACAATAACGTAAGCAAAATGCTTTTCGAAAGTGTACTTCCCGTTTCTTCAGGATATTCAAGACAATATCAGAATATCGGTTCCATGAGAAACAGAGGGATGGAATTCACGCTAAATACAGTGAATTTAAAATCAGAAAATTTCAGATGGACAACCGATCTTAATATCTCTTTCAATAAATCTAAAGTTCTTTCTCTTGAAAACGGGCAACTGAATAAAACATTCAGTGTAGGAGGCAGCAGAACGGGAATGGTGACCTACTATGCAACTGTAGGAGAAGAATTAGGCGATATGTACGGATATATTTATCAGGGAGTTTATACTACGGATGATTTTACTCAAAATCCGGACGGATCATTAACCTTAAACCCAGGCGTTGTAAAACCTGCAACCGGAACTCCTAAACCGGGCGATATGAAATTTGCTGCCGATAATGAAGCAGGAGACCAGTTTACAAGAAAAATGCGGAAGATTGGAAACGGTACTCCGGACTTTATCGGGGGCATCAGTAATAATTTTTCTTACAAAGGCTTTGACCTGGCTGTATTTATGAAATTCAGCGTTGGAAATGATATTTATAATGCTACTAAACAAAGTTTAAGTCCATATGCGATGTTCCAGAATGTTCCTTCGGAATTCGGAAACAATTATTATCATTTGATTGATCCTAATACGGGGCAGGCAACAACAAATTTAGTAAGATTAAAAGAACTGAATCCGAATGAAGGCTCAAGCCTTTGGAGTTTAAGCAATACAAACACTTCGAATATTGCCTACCCATCATCATACTATGTGGAAGACGGTTCTTATCTGAGAATTGCCCAGGTAACATTAGGATATTCTTTTCCTAAAGAATTTTTAAATAAAGTGATGCTCACCAATGCGCGTATCTATTTTACCGTTAATAATTTGGCGACAATTACAGGGTATTCAGGTTATGATCCTGAAGTTTCGGCGGCAAGCGGGGTGACTGTTACACCTGGGTATGACAGTTCTACATATCCTCGTTCAAGAAGCTATGTTCTTGGTCTTAATTTAACTTTCTAATATATAATATCTAAAATCATGAAAAATATATATAATACTCCCATATTTCTAAGAAAATTAGTCATTCTTCCCTCAATTTTCGTTGCTGTTTTAGCCATGAATTCATGCAGTGAAGATTTTCTGGACCAACCCGCCTACAATTCATTGGATACAGAATCTGTATTTAAAAATATAGATACTGCAGAGATGTTTGTTCTGGGCTGTTACAGAGGTGTAGTTCCAACTGAAATGTATTATCAGTTAGGAGCTGGGGACACAGTAACCCACTCTTCAGAAGATGGCTCTACAAATAATTCCAAATATAACATTGCCAACTATCAATATGATGCTTATACCCCGAATACAGTAACAGGGATTTATTCTGCGATGTATGCGGTTATTGAAAGAACAAATATTGCGGTGAGCGGATTAAGCAAAATGGAAGCCAGTACAAAACGTGATGCTTTATTGGCTGAAGTGAAGGCCATTCGTGCATTTTGTTATTATAATTTAATTCGTGTTTACGGAGACGTCCCTTCGGTTTTTAAACCTCTTGATGAGATGGATCCGAATGACCCGAATACATTATATCCAAAACGTACCTCAAGAGATGAAATTTACGATCGTATCATTGCGGATCTTCAGGAATCCGTAACCAACGTTCCAAGCTTTGGGCAAAGTGGATACGCAACAACAGAACGTTTAACAAAACAGGGAGTCAATGCCTTATTGGCAAGAATTGCTCTTTATGCAGCAGGTTATTCCCTTCGTTGGGACCTGAATACCGGAAGCGGGGCAATGATGTCGCGTCGCAGTGATAACAGCAGAATTCAGCAATTGTATCAGATTGCGGATAATGCCTGTGCCACTATTATTAACGGAGGAACCAATTCTTTGGTTCAGGCTCAGAGTGGCAAAAGTGGTTTTGAAGCCTTGTGGTTCAATTTCTGCCAGAGAAAATTTTCAGTGACAAACTCAGAAATTCTTTGGCAAATTGCTGAGTACGGGGCAAATACAAACTCAGCTTTTGGAGTGTACGCCAATGAAGGTTCTCATAGAGGAACGTACGGATCAAGAAAGGCATTACAGTTCATTCTTCCTAGTTATTATTTGTCTTTTAATCAGGGAGATACACGTAGAGATGTTTCTTGTACTTCTTACAGTGTATATTTCTTAAATAATGGTTTACCCGGTGATACCTGGGTGAATGCCGGAACTACATTTTCCTGCATCCTGTCAGGTAAATTCAGAATGGGATGGTGTGTGGCGCCTCAGGCGGCAGATGCACGTAATTTAAATATTCCTGTTTTAAGATATGCAGATGTTTTATTAATGTATGCAGAAACTCAAAACTATCTCAACGGAGGACCTACTGCTGCAGGAACTGCTGCTTTTATGCAGGTAAGAAACCGTGCAGGAATCGGGGCTATACCGGTTCCGTCCGGTCAGCAGGCATTTGAAGCGGCTATTGTTCAGGAGCGTAAATGGGAGTTTGCCGGAGAGTTTAATCTTCGTACAGATTTGATTCGTATGAATCGTTTAGCAAGTGAAATTGATGCAACAAAACAGGCGATGAAAAACCTGTCAAATAGAACGGGAGCCTATGCAAATACACCTGTTTACCGACTTTATAAACTTGAAAAAAATGCTCAGATTTATGGTGATCCGTTTTTGGCATTAAAATATATTGATATTACGAGCCCTGCAGAAATTGCAGTAATTACTAATGTTCCGACTGCTGATTTCGCGAATTATCAGACTGCATTAAGAGCTATTGCAGTAGCACACGGACAAACCACAACAACAGATGACAAATGGTATCCTGCAAATATGTTCCAGGCTTATAACAGTACATTTAACAGCAATGCAAAAAGGACAGCCGGATTTATAGGAGCCGCTGCGGGTCAGCTCCAGATCGGGAGTATTATCTACACAAAACCAACCGGTTCAGCAGAAAACGGAGGAACGTATCCAAACTGGATCGAAGGTGGAGGAGATGGTCTTTTCTACGGATTTGTACCGAATAAAACAGAATTGTTGCCTTTTGCTGCGCAGTCAGCGGGACATCCTTTAGTTGATAATCCAAATCTGAGTCAATTACCCGGATATTAATTTTAATTAACACTTAAATATATTTTAACCATTAATTAAATTAATCTTTAACTGCTTACATTTTATTAATGGTTAAATTTTTAAACCAGCCTTTTTTAATCACAAAATATTAACTATAAAATATCCTCAGTCGGATTGTTTTATAAAGATGAATTAAATAACAAAGATTCAAATGTTAATTTATCTTTAAATACAGTATTTACCAGTATAGTACGGGATGCTGTAAAAGATATTACAGTCTAATTTTGGATAAAAATTCAGAAATATAAGTAAACAAATGGAAAAAGTTAAAACATTCAAATACGTAGACTATTTATGGGATGAAAACAAAGCGGCGTCTTTGGGAAATGATCAGGTTGCTTTATTTTTATACCGCTCAAACATATTAGGGGCAGATTTAAGAATTACCAATTATGGAGGAGGTAATACAAGTTGCAAAACCATCGAAAAAGACCCGCTAACCAACGAAGATGTTGAGGTTATGTGGGTAAAAGGCTCAGGTGGTGATATCGGAACACTGACAAGAAAAGGAATTGCAGGATTATATACAGAAAGACTAAGAAACTTGAAAAATGTATACCAGGGTTTAGCAGATGAAGATCGAATGGTGGGCCTGTTCAATCATTGTATTTTTGACTTGGATAGTAAAGCTCCTTCTATTGATACACCTTTACATGGTTTACTTCCATTCAAACACATCGATCATCTTCATCCGGATGCTTTAATTGCAGTAGCAGCCGCAAAAGACAGTGAAAAAATTACAAAAGAAATCTGGGGTGATACAATGGGCTGGGTTCCATGGCAGCGTCCGGGTTTTGATTTAGGATTACAATTGGAAAAATGTTTAAACGATAATCCAGGAATCAGAGGAATTGTGTTAGGGAGTCACGGATTGTTTACCTGGGGGGATACTTCTTACGAATGTTATATCAACAGTTTGGAAGTTATCGAAATGGCTTCTGAATATATTGCTAAAAAGATTGAAGAGAAAGGACAGGTTTTTGGCGGGCAAAAAGTTGAATCTCTTCCAGCTGACGAGCGTAAGAATAAAGCAGCTCAATTGATGCCGTTATTACGTGGCCTGGCTTCTTCTGAAAACAGAATGGTAGGTCACTTCACAGACAGCGATGTCGTTTTGGAATACATCAACAGTAATGATTTGGAACGGTTAGCACCATTGGGAACTTCTTGTCCGGATCACTTCTTAAGAACTAAGATCCAACCGTTAGTTTTGACTTTAGATAAAAATGAAGATTTAAGCGATTCTAAAGCTATTTTAGAAAAATTAAATCCTCTTTTCGAACAATACAGACAAGAATATAAAGAATATTACGAAACGTGCAAACATTCAAACAGCCCTGCAATGCGTGACCCGAATCCGGTGATCATCATTTATCCCGGAGTGGGAATGTTCAGTTTCTCGAAAGATAAGCAGACGACTCGTGTTGCCAACGAATTTTATGTAAATGCAATCAATGTAATGCGTGGAGCAGAAGCCATTTCCGAATACACATCTTTACCACGACAGGAAGCCTTTGACATCGAATATTGGTTGCTTGAAGAAGCAAAATTGCAGAGAATGCCAAAAGAAAAACCATTGTCAAGAAAGGTTGCGATCGTAACAGGAGCGGGAGGCGGAATCGGGCAGGCAATTGCTGACAAAATGGTTCAGGAAGGGGCAGTAGTTGTTTTCACAGACTTAAATCAGGAAGCTTTAAATTCCGTGACAGAAAAATACAGCAAAGATCAAGCTGTAGCAGTTACTTGCGATGTGACTAATGATGAGGCGATTGCAAACGCTTTTAAAGAAACTGTTCTGGCATTTGGCGGAATAGATATTATCATTCATTCTGCAGGTTTGGCGATTTCTAAATCACTGGAAGATACTACCACAAAAGACTGGGAATTGCTTGAAAATGTTTTGGTAAAAGGTCAGTTCCTGATGGCAAAAAATGGAGTGGAAATCATGAAAAAGCAAGGTTTAGGAGGAGATATTGTCAATATTGCAAGTAAAAATGGCTTAGTTGCCGGTCCAAATAATGTGGCATATGGAACTGCAAAAGCAGCGCAACAACACATGACAAGATTACTGGCAGCAGAATTGGCAGCAGATAAAATCCGCGTTAATGTGGTAAATCCTGATGGAGTTATCGTAGGAAGCAAAATCTGGGAAGGAGCCTGGGCAGAAGGTCGTGCAAAAGCAAACGGAATTTCTGTTGAAGAGTTGCCCGCATTTTATGCAAAAAGAAATTTATTAAACGAAATTATTCTTCCCGAAGACATTGCCAACGGAGTTTTTGCTTGTGTTGCTATTTTAGATAAAACAACAGGAAACATCATCAATGTAGACGGAGGAATGGCAAATGCATTCCCAAGGTAAATTTGAAGATCTAACCACAACAGTCACAAAAGTTATTAGTGATTTAGGCAAATTTAGAAAAGAGAAAAAGGTTTTAAAGATCTTTGATTTCACCCTTCTTTTTTGAACTTTTGTTTTCAATAATTTTAAGCTTTAAAAATGATCAAAAGCTTTTGTGATTTTTGTGGTAAAAATAAATTTAAAAATCAAATCATGATTATAGGAAAAGATATCATTGAACAATACAATAAAGCGGAAATTGAAAACTTTACTGCAGATTTCGATTTTCTACAAAATAAATTAACAAAATCAGGCGCAAATGTTGCTGAGATAGTCAACAAAATTGCTGATTTTCAGGTGGCAATTCCGAGCTGGGCTTTGGGAGCTGGAGGAACACGCTTTGGAAGATTTTCTTTCGGTGGCGAACCTTCTTCTTTAGAGCAAAAATTAGATGATGTAGGTTTGATTCATGCTTTAACACATTCTGCGGGAGCTGTTTCATTGCATATTCCATGGGATATTCCAAGTGACGTAAAAGCAATTAAAGAAAAAGCAGTTTCTCACGGACTTGTTTTTGATGCCATGAATTCCAACACATTTCAGGATCAAGCCGGAGCTAAACACTCTTATAAATTCGGTTCTCTGAATGCTGTAAATGAAGATTCAAGAGCTTATGCTGTGGAACACAACAAAGAAGTGATCAGGATCGGAAAAGAATTAGGTTCAAAAAGCTTAACGGTTTGGTTGGCAGACGGAGCAAGTTTTCCGGGACAATTGAACTTCCAGGCAGCATTATCCAATACTGAAAAAAGCTTAAAAGAAATTTATGCAGGAATGCCGGAAGACTGGAAACTTTTCATCGAATATAAACCTTACGAACCAAATTTCTATTCAACAACAATTCAGGATTGGGGAACTTCATTTATGTTGGCCAATGCTTGTGGCGAAAGAGCTTATACACTGGTAGATTTAGGTCATCATTTACCCAATACCAATATTGAGCAGATTGTTGCAACCTTGATGTACAAAGGAAAATTAGGAGGTTTCCATTTCAATGACAGCAAATATGGAGATGATGATTTGACGGTGGGTTCCATTAAACCTTATGCTTTATTCTTGATTTTCAATGAATTGGTGTACGGGATGGAAAACAATCCTCAAAATCCTTATCCGGCCTGGATGATTGATGCAAGCCACAACATCAAAGATCCGTTGGAGGATTTATTACAATCTCTGGAAGCTATTTTAATTGCTTATGCACAGGCACTTCTGGTTGATCAGAAAGCATTAAAAACAGCCCAATTAAACAATGATGTCGTTGGTGCACAGGATATTTTGCAGAATGCGTACAGAACAGATGTTCGGCCGTTACTTAGAGCTGCAAGATTGCAGACTGGTGCAGCATTAGATCCGGTTGCTGCTTACAGAAACTTAAAGGTAAGAGAAAATTTAATTACCGAAAGAGGCTTAGAAACCAAAGCAACGGGATTATAAAATCCTGTTTAAAATTGATAATTTCAACTTTTGAGTGCAATCGAAAGTTTTTATTATATGTATCCTTATATTTTTATCATTAAGGTTGAAAGTGTTTGGATGTAGGATATTGGCTTTGCTGCTTAAGAAGTAAGTGGATTTTTTCTTAATGCATCCTATTATCTGAACACTCCTTAATGGTGGAAATCTAATTTATAGTTATATTACTTTGCTGATTATAAGCTGAAGGTTCAAGAACGCAGTTCAGTCTTTGCAGCCTTAAAACTGTATAGTAGTAAAAAAATCTTTGTGAACTTTACGCTAAAATAGATAGTTTCGTTCCTGGCAAAGACAAAACAGAAATTTTTAAAAATAATTTTTTTATTTCATAAAACTCAATTTAATTCATCGCAAGAATGTCCAAAAAAAAGAAGGTAACCATAGTATTTGATATTGGAAAAACCAATAAAAAGTTCTTTTTATTCGATAAGAATTATAAAGAAGTCGTCCGGGAATATACAGAATTACCACTCACCACTGATGAAGACGGTTATCCTACAGAAGACCTTGGAGCCCTGCAAAATTGGATAAAAGATAATTTTAATGCCATTCTTGATAATGAAAAATATGAAGTAAAAGCAATCAATTTTTCCACATATGGAGCAAGTTTTGTGCATCTGGATCAGAAAGGAAATGTTCTGACTCCTTTGTACAATTACACCAAACCGATGGATCAGGAAATCCTTGATTTATTTTATGAAAAACATGGAAGCAAACTGAAAATTGCCCGTGAAACAGCATCACCTCAGGCGGGAATGCTGAATTCAGGTCTGCAATTATTTTGGTTGAAATATAAGCATCCGGAAATATTCAGAAAAATCCGTTACAGTCTTCATTTACCTCAATATTTATCGTATTTGTTTACCGGAATTTGTGTGTCGGAATTTACTTCAATAGGTTGCCACACCAATTTGTGGGATTATGACAAAGCTGATTATCATGACTGGGTGTATGAGGAAGAAATAGATGCTTTATTACCTCCAATTGTGCCGACTTCAGCGAGTATCAATACTTCTTACAGAAATAAAAAAATAAAAATTGGCGTTGGGATTCACGACAGTTCTTCAGCGTTATTACCTTATATTTTAAGCAAAAAAGATCCGTTTTTATTGCTTTCTACAGGAACATGGAGTATTTCGTTAAATCCCTTTAATGATGAAAGTCTGACTGATGAAGATATAGAAAATAATTGCCTGAATTATATGCGGATTGATGGGAAACGTGTAAAAGCATCCCGTTTTTTCATGGGAAATGAATACAAAATTCAGGTTGAAAAATTATGTGCTTATTACGGAAAAGAATATGGTTTCCACAGAGAAGTGCAGTTTGATCAGGATCTGTATCTGCGTTTAATGAAAAATAAAAATATCTATTTTCGCTTTGAAGGAATTATTTTAAAACGAAAAATGATCAGTGAGACAGATTTAAAATCATTTGCTACTTTTGAAGAAGCTTACCATCAATTAATGATAGAACTGATGGATTTACAGATTCATACGATTAAAAACGCAATCGGAAATTCAGATATTGAAAACATTTACATCGATGGAGGATTTACTGATAATGACGTATTTATGAAGCTTATGTCTCACCATTTCCAGCATTACAATGTGATGTCTACACATTCTCCGTTGGGTTCTGCATTGGGCGCTTCTATGGTGATTTCGAACAAAAAAATAGACGAAACTTTTTTACAGCAGCATTATCAGATGAAAGTGCTTCAACCGTTAATTCTTAATTTATAAAACATGTCATTTCCATTTGATACCCGTTACGCTTCGCTTGAATTGTTGATCGAAAGAGCTAAAAAAAAGATGCCCCGCTTTGCTTTTGAATATCTGGACGGAGGTTGTAATGAAAACATCAACCGGGACAGAAATACGAGTGAATTAAGAGAAGTTCTGCTTCGTCCGCAATACCTGAACAATAATTATGTGGAAGCCAATATGGAAACTGAATTATTTGGAGTTAAATATGCCGCACCTTTCGGGGTTTCTCCTGTCGGTTTACAGGGATTAATGTGGCCTAATGCCCCCGAAATTTTAGCAAAAGCGGCTTTTAAACATAATATTCCTTTCATATTAAGTACAGTTACAACAAGCAGTCTTGAAAGAATTTCTGAATTAACAGAGGGAAAAGCCTGGTATCAATTATACCATCCGAGAGAAGAATGGCTGCGCAATGATATTCTCGACCGCTGTGAAGCTTCCGGATACGATGTACTCGTTGTTTTAGCTGATGTTCCCACTTTTGGATACAGAGCAAAAGAAATAAGAAATGGCTTATCAATGCCACCTCAAATTAATTTCCGAAACGTTTCCCAAGCTTTGGCAAAGCCTCAATGGTGTTTAGAGATGCTGAAACACGGAGTTCCGAGTTTTGCAACGATGAATAAGTATATGGATAAAAACATGAATGTGAAACAGCTGGGCCAGTTCATGAATTCTACATTTTCCGGCAGATTGAATTCAGACAGAATTAAGGCTATCCGTGACAAATGGAAAGGAAAACTGGTCATTAAAGGTGTTGCTTCAGATGAAGATGCCGCAGAAGCAGTTCGTTTAGGATTCGATGGAATGATTATTTCAAACCACGGCGGAAGACAGCTTGATGCGGGTGAATCTACGATTGCAGTTGTGAAAGAAATCAGCGAAAAATATAAAGATCAGATCAAAATAATGATGGATAGCGGTGTAAGAACCGGCCCGGATGTCGCCCGCGCTTTAAGTTGTGGTGCAGAATTTACCTTTATGGGAAGAACTTTTATGTATGCGGTTGGAGCCTTAGGTGACAAAGGCGGTGATCATATTATTGAAATGCTTAAAATGCAGTTCAGACAGGTGATGGAGCAGCTTTGCTGTGAAAAACCGGAGGATTTGCAGAATTTTAGAGTGAAGTAATTAGCAAAACAAATATAGTAGGAACGGGCTTTAGCCCGTTTTTCATTGTAAAAATCCGATTGGCTTTAGCCGAAACTTACATAATATATCCAGAGTTACACTCAACGGAGCCTATTAAAAATTTATGCGAAAAGTAATTTTTTAAACATAATTAGAATTTTAACTGAAAACTATGTAATCGATTGCGTTAATTCTTTTAAAAAAAATCTATAATGAATCCCTCTGAATAAACTTAAAAACATTATTCACCTGTTCCTTTTTATTTTTCAAAATCATGTAGGCTGCAGATTCTCCCATAGCTTTAAAATCTGTGGTAATTACTGTAATTCCAAGTAACTCTTTAAGAGGCGTTTCGTTATAGGAAATAATGCCGATGTCTTTGCCCAACTCAAGATTTTTCTGTCTGATCTGCTTAACCAGATTCACCAGATCCCGTTCCCGAATCGTGATGAAAATATCTTTATCCTGCAATTCCATGTCGGGATAAATTTCGTCAAGAATTTCATAATCTAATTTAAAATCCTTACAAAACTTCTCAAAACCGCGGACAATACGAAAAGGATAGGGGTGAATGGATTTATCGGGATAAACTAAAATAATTTTTTCGTATTTCTTTATCTTGTCTAAACCTTCCTTTAAAGCATTGTAAATATCATGTTCAAAATCCTGAAAAATAGAGCCGTATTCTCCGGAAATGTTAGGCTTGGTATTGTCCAATAACAACAACTTGTTTTTCGGGATTTGTTCAATCATATCTAAAACTTGCTGTGTTGAGCTGGTATGTTTAGACTGTTCATCACGAAAATGAGGCATGATTACGTAATAATCAAATCCGCCCAGGTTCTTTTTCAGGGAATTAATGAAAAGTGTTTCGTCACAGTGGTAAATATACATTTCAACATTGCCTTTGGTACCGATTGCATTGACAAAATAATTGTAAATCATCATTTTATAGGTACTCGGTTTGTTGATCAGAAAGAAAATGTTGATCACGTCGTTTTTGTTAATACGTGAGATATAATACCCTTTTCCCTTTACAGATTCGATGATTTGTCTTTTCCGGAGCTCTTTATAAGCTTTTTCTACAGTATCTCTTGAAAGAAAACATGATTCACTGAGTTCGTTTATGGAAGGGATTTTTTCACCAATCTTAATCTCTCCACTATCAATTCCATTAAGAATAGAATCTACAATCTGTTTGTATTTAGGAACTCTGGAATGCTCATTGATTATTATTTCAAATGTTTCTGCCATGATATTGAGATAGGAGATATTTATTTCAGTTTAAAAATAATTCAAAAGTTAACGAACGGCGTAGGGCAAGTTACAAAAATTTATAATAACTTTTTTGATATGTTTTTAATGATTGTAAATGTTAAATATTGATTGTAATGGTGATTGTTCCGGTATATATTATAACGGAAAAATGCAATTTTAGTATACAAAGTTAAACACAATATATAAAAATTTGATAGTATACCTTAAGCTGTCCGATTATGCTTAACCGGAAGTCTGGTTTTGGTAAAGCAAAAAATGTAAAAATGGATTTGAGAATTACATTCCGGTATTTGTAATTTCAAAGACAAAAGATGTAGAAGTTTCGAACTTTCCTCCCTGCGTTGCTCCAAATAGGAATTTAGGGGTCTTACCGTCTTTGTCCATTAAAATCATGGGGCGTTCTAACCTCCCGAATCGTTTTAAATGATTAGGTGCTGCAGGCTCCTTAATATAGCTCTTCATATTAAGATAAGCGATTTCCGGTTTGGACCAGTTAAGGCCATCCATGGAGGTTAAGTGTAAACCATATTCATGATTAAAAAATCCCATATCACGGGCTACTATATGGAATTTTCCATTTTGTTTCCAGATAAAAGCATCTTCCAATTGGGCATTGTCAGGCAACAATGAAAAGTCAATGACAGGATTTTCCTTTATTTTCTCGTAAGGACCTGAAGGATGATCAGCCTTTGCCAGTCCATATTTCCGGTTTCCCCTTACCGGGCCTTTCTGATTTTCATATTCTTCAGTGTTCCAGGATTTATAAAAAAGCCAAAATTTGCCGTCATTTCCTTTTATAAAGGCTGGGTTTGTAGTACAATGGTCGTCCCATGAGCCTTTTTTTCCGGGAAGAAGCAGTGGTGTTTCAGGCCTTACCCATTCTCCGTCAAGACTTTTTGAAGTGGCAAGCCCTATTCTTTTAGTATTTGTTTTTCCGTTTTGGTTTCCCATATAGAAAAGATAATACTCGTCTTCTACTTTTGTAATTAAAGGATTATGACAAGTTGTGGCATCCCAAAATTCGCCTCCTCTCGGAGCAAGAATAACTTGTTTATGCTTGAATTCTCCATAGGGGGAATCAGCTTCCGCACGGCAAATTTCAGAACCGTTGAGCCAGCCACCCATTCCTTTTTCTTTTCTCCATCTGGAATAAAAAAGATGAACCTTACCGTCTTCGCCCCAAATCGGAGAATTACACCAAATGTAATAGTTCTCCAATGAAAAGGTTCGCCCGATTGGCTTTAAGCTGAAATAAGGTTTGTCGGAAGATGAATCTGTAAATGACAGCCCCAGAACCCCAGCTGTGATCCCAAGGGCTGAAGTCTGTAAAAATTCTCTGCGTGTAAAATGTCTGGGCTTGTCCATCTCATCTTTGATTTACTGCTAATTTAATATAAACATATAAACAGACTGTCCTGTACTTTCGGTGAACCGTTAATCAGAACTTGTCTGTCTTTATTTATTTGGTTTTGAAAAATTAAAATCAGGGCATAAAAAAGCCTGCCTAAAGGCAGACTCTAACTACTACTATATGAAACTGAAATTTAAGGCATCTTTTTAAAACCTTCCGCTTTTATTTTCCATGAACCGTCTTTTGGAAAACCCGGAAATTCACCTTTGGAACTGTCCCAGCCTTCAAGCATCATGGCAACAGCCGTTAAAACCCCTCCGTTTCCGGGAAGATAAATGCGGAGACGCTTATCCTGAAAATTATGACCGTTTTTAAGATAGGTATTAGTCTGAATATTCATGAAAAGCGCATCCAGAGCTTTATTTGGAAGCCCCAGTCTTGCAGCATTCATGGCCGTCATCGGGAAATCCCAACCCCAGGTATGTTCCCAGTTCCATCTTTCCCAAACAATGTCCAGCGTGTTTTTCATGATTTTTTTATCCAGTTTCGGAGATTCCGGAACCATTCCTAATGCTCCCAAAACAGCAGGGTGATCGGTCATCCATTTGGGAAAAGTGAAAGAATCTTTTGCAGATTCGGTTGACAAATAAACGCCATCCTGAACCGGAAGTGGTGCCAATTTTGCAATAACCTCATCCCATTTTTTATCTCTCGGCTGCCCCAGTCTTTCCTTCCATTGTTGAGCAACTTTCAGTGCCCAATCCCAATAGGCTACTTCATAAGTCGGATTGTAGGTGTCTTTTGCAGGGAAAACTTCCTGTGCCGGAATAACCCCTTTCCCAAGATTATAACGGTTTTTCTCTTGATCATAATGAGCATAATCTGCCATGAATTCAGCGGTGGCAAAAATCAGGTCTTTATATTTTTCCAAAACTTTTTTGTCCTGTTTATCGCGGTACAGAAGTTCAGTCATATAGATGATATGAGGCTGTTCCCAGATCAGGAATGCTGCCACAGAAGACGGGCTTTCATTTCCTTCATTATCAGACATTTTTATCCATCTTACGCCTTTGTAACCTTGCCTTTCTGCTAATTTTTTTGCTTTTTCAAAAGTCCTGAAATAATAATCCAACTGTTTTTCTAAAATCTCAGGTCTTCCCCATAAAGCGTAGTGAACACCATGCCACCAATGCATTTCTGTATGTGGTTTTCCGTACCAGCTGTTGAAGGTCAGTCCTGTTTCCTGTGGCGGATTGCTTCCTCCGCATTGTACTTTGGTTAAATATTCTGACAGAACAATCCTGCGTTCAAGTTCATTCGCTCTTGGGTCTGTACTTTCCTCAAAATCAACGGCTGCACCGCTTTTCCAGAAAGATTCCCAGCCTGAAATACTTTCTTTTTCGGCATCAGCAAATAACGTTTTCCCGCTTTTCGGATTTTTAGCTGAAAACTCAATGCTTAATTCTATTTTTTTGTTTTTTGAAGACGGTTCAAATACAAAATAATGTTTTCCCGCTTCACGTAATTTTCCTTCCGTAAAATAAAACTGAGTATAATAATCCGCACTCTGCAACTGATGGTGAATCACACCTTGCGTTGATTGTGAAGAGACAATTCTTGTAGTATGATCGTTCTCGTTGCCATAAAAAGCAGCATCATCCAAAAACTGTCCGGTAGGAGAAGGGTAGCGTGCGAAAACTTTTAACCTGTTTTCAGTAATTAAGTCAGACTCAATTTTAACTCCGATTTTATCAGAATTCTGAAAAGAAGCCGTCCAGACTTTTACGGGTGTGCCGTCCAATGAGAATTCACTTGTTATAATTCCCGTCCAAAGATCAATTTTCTGATTAATGTTTGTCAGGTCCGAAATCTTTGCTTTCTGGCCATCTTTTTTAAGCAGTTCAATACCGATATTTCCTAATTGCAGACGATGTTTATTGACCCTGAAATACTCAACAGCTCCTTTATTTCGTTCAGGTTCTTTCAGCTGTACACTGTACAGTGCTTTACGTCCTTCATTGTTGAAATCGTATGCTTTTAATGTTTCCTCAAATTTATAATCTTTAGTATTGGGAAAGCTATTCCAACCCCATTCCGACTGGGTTCCCAGGGATACTCCATGTTTGTAATATTCAGGAAATGACTGCATTCCGGTAATGTCGACCGTATAAGCAAATTTTCCGTTTCCAACCGTTAAAGTAGATAAGGTATCCGCTTTTGTATTAACCACATTGTGACGTTGGACCACTTTTTTCCGGTCTATTTTCTGAGCAGTTAAGGATGAAATTCCAATGCAAAAAAGACTCAGGTATATTGCAATTTTCTTCATTTTTTTAATTTATTTTAAAACAGTAGCACTCATCAGTCCGATAACGACATCGTTGCTCACTGCTGTTAATTTTATTGATTTTAATTCTCTGTTCGGGTCAATCGGCAGATCCAGAATGGTTGCGGCACCGCCTTCAACAGCACGGTTGCTTACCCCTTTAATTTCTGCATATTTCGTTAAACTTCCACCTTTGTACAATTCTCCGGTTTTCAGCTGAACCCGGTACGGAATTTTATCATCCGGAATTTCAAAAGCAAAATTATCGTCAAACAAATCCTGCTCAATGGGCCACCAGTTCACAGGATTTTTTAGTTTTAATTCTGTGTCCGAACCGTCTGAATATTGAACTGTAATAGTTCCGTTGGTAATTTGCGACTGCATCGGATTGGTAGAACCTGCCATCAGAAAATAGACTTTTCTTCCTTTTCCCGTAACAGGAATTTCAACCGATTTCGGGAAATTATTCCACTGACTTGTAAAGACAATATTTTTCTCTTCGTTATTCATTAAAAAGGGGATTCCTAAAAATTCGAGCTTCCCGCCTTTTCGTTTTTTCATCAGTCCGCTGTCATCAATTTGAGTAGTGGTCAACGGATAGCACCAGTTCCCGATTCCTTGCCACGGAAGCTGTAGAGTAGGGACATTGAGCCGTGGAGAAAGATATTTTTGATTGAAAATTCCTGTTACTCTCTCATTATATTTTGAGGCCAGTGAGACAGGATTGAATTCGCCTTTATTCTCGATTTCCCAATCTGTTATTTCTATATTTTGCCTGATTTCATTGTATTCAAGCTGAATAAAATTGGTTCCCTTGCTTAGATCGTTTGTTGGAATTTCAATTGATGTATTTTGATTTTTTTGAATTGAAAAAGCTGTATTTAAATTATTGATACTCAATTTTCCATTGATTGTACTGGATGATTTGGACTGAATTTGAAGTTTTTTATTCACCCATTTTATTTCCAAAGGATATTGAATATCAACATTTACAGGTTGCCACCATTTCGTTCCATTTTGTTCCACTTGAACGAAAAAAGTTCCTTTTCTTTCTTCTTTCACCAAACCAAATTGATTTCCGTTTCGGATTTTTATCAATTCCTGCGGGTCATAAACCTGTTGAATCTTCTTTTTTGAATCTAAATTGAGCTGGAGATTTTCAGAGATATAATTGATATAATCTGTCTTTTCAGTTTTTAATTCATCTCCCGAATACGTAATTTCAATGGTAAATTCTTTTCCTTTTTCTGTTTCTAACTTTACAAAAGGCTGTGAAATAGAATTTGGATGTATCGCAAATTGCACTTTTTTACCGTTTACGGTTACCGATCTTATTTTGGTATGATTCACAGGAATCAATACATCAAGCGAAACCGCATTTGTATACTTTGATTTAAACCAATAATTTGTTTTTTTGGAAGTTCTGTTAAATTTAAATTCCCAATCCGGAAGTTTCAGTTCTGCAAAGTTCCAGTCTTTGGGAAACCCTGGCTGTATATTGATTTTATTTTCTAACAATTTTGGATAAATTCCGAAAAGCCCTTCCGTTAAAGTTCTTGCAGCCACACCAATCGGGTCTGCAAAATCACGGTACAATTCCCCACGAAAAGCATCATAGTGAGATAATTGCTCAAAATTCCCAGGACTGATCCCGTAATACATACTTTCAGCCAGATTACCTTTCCAAAGTCGATAGGCATCTTCATTTCTTCCTGCTTGCCAATACGCTAAAGCAGTTTGTAAATTCTCTGCCAACGCCACATTGTTGATCGACCAGTCATAAGGCTGCCAGTTGGTGGTGGAAAGTGTATAATAATCTTTATTGATCTTACCTTTTACTGTTATAGGGATTTTCGGAGTATGGTTGCTGATGTACTGCGTGTTTTGATAATCTTCAAATTCATTTAAAAGATAAGCATCCGAAACATGATAAATCGACCAGATTCCAGGCTTATCGTGAAGAATTTGATTACCCAGGGCATCTTTATATTCAGCAAAATACCCTTTGTTTTTAATCCAAAGCTCGTTTTTCATAGCTTTTAAAATGGATTCAGCTTCTTTTTCGTAAGGGTTGGAATCTTCGCCAATGATTTTCGCCAGTTTTGCCATTTCACGGTTGGCTCTGTAATGATAGGCAGAAGTGTGGGTTACCTTTCCACCTGAATACTGCAAAGCATCACTTGCCCAGATTGCAGCATAAGCATCATAAAGGTCGCCCCGTTTGAAATTTCGTTTTTCCCAATCCATGTGGCGAACCATTGTGGGCCACATTTTCTTTAAAAAATTAACATCTCCGGTGTAGTTGAAGTGAGAAAACATCTGATCAAAAAAGACCAGATTCATATCGTAATGATGCGGTTTTGAATTGTCATTGGGGTTTCTCGAAACATATCCGCTTGAGAACACCGAAGTTCCCATTTTTTCTGCATGTCTTGCTAAGTGCAACAGCGTATCCATTTCAACAGGTGCAGAATCAGGTTTTAAAACTTGAGAATTTGAATAGCTTTCAAAATGTTCTTTTGCGCGGTCGTGCCAACTGAGAACATCGGCTGCATAAGCTCCTCGCCAGGCATTTAGCCTCATCCTCCAGGCAACTGCGCCATGAAGAAACGTCGGGCTTTCCCAAATTCCATCTGCGGCGACAGCTAAAATTGCTCCGAAATTATTTAAATCTGAATCGGGAGTTTTTAATTGAACTCGATTTGTTAATGTTAAACGTGATTGTTCGGCTTCATTAAAAATGATTGCAAGTTGTTCATCTGAAAAGTTTTGATCTGATTTTCCCTTTTTAATTTGAATATAAACAGGATTTTTTTGTGTTGAATACGTTGCGTAAATTATTGGAGATTTTTCCGCCTTATTTTGTGTAAAATCAGCTAGTTTTTCCAACGTTTTCGCATCGGTCAGTTGTAATGAATTGGCGTTTGAAAAGCTTCCGTTGATAAACAGATTTTCTTTTTTCTTGTTTAAATAAGTAAGCTCAAATTGATTTTTATTGATCTGAAACTGATTGCCTTCACAATATTCCGGGAGCAAATAAAAACCTGATTCCGGATCTGCACCAATGTCACCGTTTCTGCTGAATGTTTTTCCGCTTGCTCCGCCATAAACAGCATAGATTTTTGTATTGGAATCTACATTCTCAGTCTCCATTTTTAAAATTAAGCCTTCTTCTTTAGATTGTGCCAAAACTGTCAGTTTTAAACTTCCGGTTCCAAGAATCTGATCTTTAATGGTATAAAGCATCGATCCTGCACGATAACGGGTTTCAATTTTATCAGCCTGGATTAATTTTTTAATGGAATTTCCTTTCTGAATAACAAACTGAAGATTACCGCCCATTCCGGGAAGATACAGCGCAAACTCCGGCAAATCTCCGGTTTCTATTCTTGAGGCGCGGTTGTTGCCATACAAAGCACGGTTGAACCGGTATCTTCCGTTAACCAACAAAAAATCACCATTGTCTTCTTTGTAATGCAGTTCTCTTTCATTTTTTTGCCAATGTTTGGATTGGGAAAAAGAATGTGAGAATGCAGATAAAACGATAAAGCCTGCTAAAATGGATGTTTTCCGCATTTTATTTTTTTAAGTCAGTTAATGGCTGTCCGTTAACAGTCACGTTTTTCAGGGTTACATTCTTTAGGAAATCAACTTTATATGGGATTTCAACACCTTTAATTTTAGCATTGATCATTGTAAAATCTGTTACCGGAGAAGATTCGTAGGCATCAGAAAGGATGGCGTATTTGCCGCCTTTTTCCACCACTAGATTTTCTACCCAGATGTTTCTGATTGTAGGGATGAAGTTGCCTGGTTTTTCGTAATGCATATTGAAACGAACCGCGGCTTCTTTATAAGCGCCTACTTTTGTGTTGTAGAAGAATACATTTTCGATAATTCCACCACGGCTTGAACTGGTTTTAATACGAAGTGCCCTGTCAAGGTTTTTACTGTCCATCACATTTCCTATGGCATAAATATTTTTTGCTCCACCCGCAATTTCGCTTCCGATCACTACGCCGCCGTGTCCGTCTTTCATTTCACAGTTTTCGATGATGTGGTTTTCCGCCGGTTTCCCGATACCTCTTCCGTCTTCATCTCTTCCTGATTTTATGGCAATACAATCATCTCCCGTATCAAAATATGAATCTTTGATCCATACATTTTTACATGCTTCAGGATCAAAGCCATCATTATTAGGACCGTGACTGATTACTTTTACTCTTTCAATCAAAACATTTTCACACAATACAGGATTCAGGTTCCACATGGGAGAATTTTTTACCAAAACATCCGCCATATAGAAATTTTTACTCTTATAAGGCTGAACGAAATTAGGTCTCAAATAATATCCGTCACCGAATATTCTTTCTCTCGGATCTTTCTTTTGCGCCATGTATTCATGCAGTTTTGCACGGGCCGGATTTTGTCTTCCCGGACGGGACTCGTTCCAGCCATACTTTTTTGCACCACACCAGAACCACCAATGGTCGTTATCAGAGTTTCCGTCTAGTGTTCCTTTTCCGGTCACAGCGATATTTTCTTCCTCATAAGCATAGATCAACGATGAATAATTCATACATTCCATTCCTTCCCATCTTGTGAAAACAATAGGGTAGTCATTACTGTCCTGGCTGAACAAGATCGTTGCACCTTCACTGACATGTAAATTCACATTGCTTTCTAAATAAATAGCCCCTGTCAAAAAGATACCTTTTGGAACTACAACTCTTCCTCCGCCTTCTGAATTGCATTTTTCAATGGCATTTTTAAAAGCTTCCGTATTTTTTGTTTTTCCATCACCAATGGCACCAAAATCGGTAATGATATAGTCTTTTTTTCTGAAGTTGGGTTTTACAATTTGTTTTTTTAATGTCTTGATTTCCTTTAAAGGCTGTTCCGAGGAAGTCCAGGGTTTGTATTGCCCCGAAACGGCAACTGACATGATTAATGCAAAAAATATTAAAGCGTATTTTTTCATAATATTAGAGAGATATATTAGTTTAAGAAAGAACATCAATATTAAAATCTCTTTCTTTATCGCAATCTAAAATAATTATGATTAAAAATTATCCTGCACTGTCGGTATAGAATTTATTAATTGCTTCATGGAGTGCTTTGGGATGGGAAGAGATTTTCCATTTGGTGAAGATGCTATTAAATAGAGGCTGTGTTACAGCATATTTCCAATTGAAAGGGGTTGAATAGTTTTATTGGTATGACCGGCCCTGATATATGATACAGATCTAAAATTGAAATTAGATATTGCCACAATAACCCTTTATCCCTACAAAAAAGCCTTAGAATTCTTGATTCTAAGGCTTTTTATTTCTGATAACTAAATTAACTTAATATATCACATGGTGCTACACAAATTATCCAGGGACATCTTTTTATTCCCGGAGGCGGGCAACATGCTTCGGAGCAACTCAATGCTCCACCATTGATATTCTTCAACTGATCTCTTGAAATTTTCTTAGAATTTTTCATAACAAAGGAATTTGGTTAAGTTTAAGATTTAGGGCTGATTTCCGCCGCCACATCCGTCGTATGGCATGCACTGCCATTTTCCGCTGATTAAGCATAGCTGACCACCCGGGCAGTTAATGCCACCTGTAATTGACTTCATTTCCTGTCTTTCGATTTTTTTTAAATTTTTCATAAAAATTAGGTTTAGTTCTAACCGAAATTAATAAATTTTCTTCAATTCAGTGAAATTATTTATAAAAATTTTTATCTTTAATGAGCATGGTTGTATCATATTTTACTTTAAACTATTTTAAAAAAAGTAAAAATATAACGAGTATGAAGGATATTTAAGCCTACTTTTTAAGAGAATCTGTAAAAAATTCTTCGCCCGAAAAAAAACTTGTCTTGTGGCAAGTTAGTTTTCATAATGACTTGGTAATTTTGGATAAAAGCCTTGAATATGAATACAAAATTTGAAGCAGGAATTAATATTGCCATAAAAATTCCAAAAAGCAAATATGAAAAAACGGTTGCTTTTTACAGGGATATTCTGAAGTTGGATGTTGAAGAAAAATCGATTGTCAATCCTACCGTTTCCAGAACACACGAAGTAAAATTCGGTAACAATATTATATGGCTGGATTGTGTGGACAACTATACCCATTCTGAAACGTGGTTACAGCTTACCGTTCCCAATATAGAAGAGGTTACAAAATATTTACATATGAATGGTGTAGAGACCTGTGACGAAATTGAGGAACTTCCTGAAAATATGCACTGGATTACTGATCCGGCAGGTACAGTTTTCAATGTACAGGAAATGCCAAAATAATATTAAAAAAGCTGTAACCATTAGATTACAGCTTTGTATCTTATTAAGGATCTTGGCAATTTTCAAGAACTGAAAAACTGCATAGAATTGATTTCGATTACTTGATTGTGACAGTCATATTCGGAACTATGATATCGCCATTAGAGCCTGAATATCTCTGAGCAAATATTTCAATATAATCATTATTTGTAAGCTCGGTAGTTCCGTTTATTGGCAATACCACAATGTCATTGGTAGTTGATCCTCTGCCGTATACCTTGTATTGACTTAAAACAGTTCCGCTTTTGGCAATATATATTATATAAGTTCCTGCTGCGGGAACCTGAAAAGAAATGGATCCTGTTACTTGAAAAATTCTTTTCTTTTTGCCCAAATATCTTAATCTGTTGGGAACACCGTCTGTTGAAAACCTGAATAAGTTTGATGAGATGGAAGATGAACTTGCATTACCAACCTTCACAATATTGCTGGGATTAGTACCGTTGCTAAAACTGACGCCAATGCCGGTTCCTACAGCATAGTCTACAGCAAAATCACCAACAGCATTCGTATCAGATTCAGTGGGTATTCCGGCAGCTCTTACTGTCCAGCTATTGTTAAAATTATATCCTGGATAAGTTCCTGTAGCATATGGTCTGATATAACCTGCAGTATTGGTACCCGTAAAAACAACAGATTCCATAACAGCATCACCGGTTATTGTAAGACCGGATGTTGATACGTCAAATCCTGTGGCTGACCCGTTCACCTGGCTGAATCCGCCCTGCTTTTCTATTAATGTGAAAGTACCTGTCAACCGTTCGTACGTTCCGGAATTATTCCCAAACCATCCTATATTGCTAAGTAGCAGCTGCGTTATATTATTATACGTTATACCGTTACTGTTTCCTGTAAATTGAATGATACTTAAAAATACCAGCCCAAAACCAGAGATTGTTCCCACGGTATTCGAGTTGGCAACAACACAATCCCGGAATATTAGGTTTTGCGCAGCAGATCCGTTTAAATTGAAAACATTTCCGCCCGGTGCCGTAAGCGTTAAACTTCTGATACTACCACCTGTGGCGCCATCAAAAATATTGCCCGAAGTTCTCCGGATAATGTCGTTATTGCTGTCATGGCCAGTAATGTAAGAATTATTTATATCAATAGGCAGGTCGAATGTTACCTGTCCATTAATCTCGTAAAGTGTATTGGAGTCCATAAGATATTTCCCCCCGCCTCCGGCAGCAAGTTCATCGGCTAAAACTGTATTCAGCACATCAGTAGATTTTATGCGTTTAAAGTTAAGTCTTTCAGTTACACTGCTTGCCAGTGGAGACCATGATGATGTAGAATTTACATAATAATAAAATAACTTCAATGTAGTATCGTATACCATGAGTCCGTCTGCAGGAGAGACTATGGCGGTCCTTTCGGCTGTGGTCATCCTTGGGGCAAGCATTCCCTTAGTTGTGGAACTTACATCGAGAATAGAACTTGCATCGGGAGTTGGAGTTCCAATTCCAATCTGGGCTTTTCCGGTAAAGATCATAAGTAAGAAAAACAGCAATAAAAAGTTCTGGTAATAGCGGATAATAATTGTATTCATGGTTAATTAATTTATGGTTATTATAGTAAGATTGTGGCTTTCTGTGGCCAGAAGTGTATGATTGGTAAGTATTATCGATAAACTCAAACTGTATAAGATGGATTTGATAAATAATAGCAGAAAGAATTATAACAAATATAATAAATCTCTAGTTGTTGAATTATGATTAGAATCATAATATTTAACTAAAGGAAAGGCTATACTTGTTGATCTTTTTTATAAGGGTTCAGCAGGAATGTTAAAAAGTAAATATATTAGATTCCAATAAATATAATAGTTATGGTCTCGCGATCATCATACCGGTGAAGAATACAGCTTAGATTTTAGTTGATTAATACACTTATACTATCTAAAATGCTGCATTTACCTCTCATCTTATGGGAGGCTTTTTAATATTACCGAAACAGTCGGTGGCAATTTTAGTGCATTATATTCGTTATATATTTTGAGGAGTTCTGAAAGAATAATTTCTGACCTCTGCAAGATTATCATTGATAGCCATTGTTACGGTAAGTGGATTTAAATATCTGCCTTTATGATATGGGTCATAAAAAAGCAAACATCAGTTTTTATAATTTTGTTATACACAGCACAAAATTGAATATTATGAAGTCAACCATATTAATAACTTTAATGTTGGGCTTCTTTGCCGTCAGTTGCAAAAAAGAGTCTCAACCACAACCTACCCATATCGACAGCTTAAATACCGGAGACAGTATCGTTACAGGTACCGCACAGGTTACGCCGGATGCTGGTGACAATACGCTTCCTATGGACAGTACGGCTTATAATGTAGATTCCATTAAAAACAGTAAGTAGTTTTTAAATTGCTTCTGTCATACGTTTTCTTTTAAGAAAAGCGGAATTGACACTTTTTTATCTTGGAAAGGTGATCAATATAGATTCTGTAGAAATTGATAATGTATTCAATAGACACTACCATATATTAAACCCTAAAATTTCATTATGGGAGAATCGTCATTATTCAATCAGACGGGTATCCAGATAACGATACTGTTAATGCTAATGGTGATTATTGCCGGATTAGTCATCCTTATCTTTAAATTTTTATCCATCTACGGAAGGATATTAAAGCGGAAAGAACTTCAGGAAGCCCGGAAAAAAATAGAAGAGATGTCTTCTGAAGAACTCAGAGAATATGAACAGAGGGAAAACGAACTGAATTTCCATCCTGCAGAAAACGAACTCTCCGGTACCTTACCGCCTGCCGATGAAAAAGGAATTATCCGGAACATTAATTCTGTAGAAGATTTGAGAGTGTTTCCTACCAAAAGAAGGACATCATCTTTCCAGCAATATATAAGCCCTGAACTGAGCCGGCTTATTCTTTATTTTCTGGGGACCGCCATATTCTGGCTTATTATAGGAACCAGTTTTGGGCTCTATGCCGGGATAAAATACGTGGCCCCTGATGTTGAACATACCAGTTGGCTGAGTTTTGGCAGACTGCGCCCTGCCCATACCAATGCCGTGTTCTGGGGCTGGGCTTCTTTAGCAATGGTAGGATTTTCATATTACGTTGTTACAAGAGTGAGTAATGTAGAAAATTACAATATCAAGCAGGGTTATATTTCTCTAATTCTCATCAATGCTGCGGTTCTGGCAGGGACCATATCTTTATTGGCAGGAGTTAATAATGGTGGCGGAGAGTACCGGGAATACATATGGCCTATTATGATCACCTTTGGAGCCGGTATTGCGCTATCGTCTCATAATTTATTTAAACCTGTTGTAAAAAGAATTGTAAAAGAAATTTATATTTCAAATTGGTATATTATTTCAGGATTCATGTTTATTATAATTGTCATTATTGTGGGCTATATCCCTATATGGCAGGACGGAGTGGGAGAAACAATTACCCAGGGTTATTATATGCATCAGGCGATTGGTATGTGGTTTATGATGATTAATCTGGGGTTAATGTATTATTTTCTTCCTCAGCAGCTTAATAAGCCTATTTATTCCTATAGTCTGGGAGCATTGGCTTTCTGGACCCATATTTTATTCTATACATTAATAGGAACCCATCATTTTATTTTTAGTGCTATACCCTGGCGGCTGCAGACGACAGCTATTGTTGCCAGCGTCGGGATGTTGATTCCAGTGGCTGCCGGAACCACTAATTTTCTTTTGACCTTTAACGGAGCCTGGTTTCAACTTAAAAACAGCTATACGCTTCCTTTTTATTTCATGTCGATTATTTTCTATTTTACCGGGTCTTTCCAGGGTACTGTGGAAGCTTTTAGATATACGAACCTGCTTTGGCACTTTACAGACTTTACCGTCTCTCATTCTCATTTAACCATGTATGGAATTATCACCTTTATGTTATGGGGATTTTCATATACCCTTATTCCACGGCTTACCGGAAAAGAACCTCCCAAATTATTAGTAGGAATGCATTTTTGGCTGGCATTAATTGGGCTGCTGTTTTATGTTATTGCATTAATGATTGGCGGAACACAGACCGGATTGTTATGGATGAAAAAAAAGCCCTTCATAGATGGTGTTATCAATATGTTTCCTTTCTGGCTTTGGAGAGCGATAGGAGGAACCATGATGTGGGTAGCCCATCTTATTTTCGCCTATAATTTTTACAGAATGATCACACCGGACAGGAATATCAGAATTCCACGAACGCCAGCCGAAATACTGGCTGCGAAGAAACAGAATAGCCATAATGAATTTAACACCTAAAAAAATACTGATGATACTATTGAATGATCATAGAATACTTTTCGGGTCGGCACTTTGTCTTTTTGTTTTTCTTACGCTTTATATTGCCGTGCTTCCGGCTCTTGACAATCAGAGGATCAATAAACCTTTACCCAGACAATCCAAAGTGTTAACCGCAAAGGAGAAGGCAGGTAAAATGGTATATATCGAAAACGGCTGTGTAGCGTGCCATACCCAGCAGGTGAGAAATGTTGAGATGGACAATGTATTTGGTAAAAGACCAAGTATCCCGGCAGATTTTGCGATTAACAGAAGAACTGACTTCTGGAGAAATACAGCCAACTTAATGGGAACGCAGAGAGCTGGCCCCGATCTTACTAGTATAGGAGAGAGACAGCCAAGCGCTGAATGGCATCTGATCCATCTTTATCAGCCAAGAGCCGCAGTAGAAGCATCAATAATGCCTTCTTATGAATTCCTTTTCATAGAAAGAGATTATCTGCAGCCGGGTGATGTAGAAGTTAAAGTGCCGGAAAAATTTCTTAAAAATAAAAGAAAGAAAATAGTAGCTACAACAAAAGCGCTTCAACTGGTTGCCTATCTGAAATCTTTAAAACAGACCGACTACACAGATAAATCTATTGTTCCGCCATTTTTGTATAAACAGACGAAAAAAGAGACGGAAGGAGCACAGGGAGCCACAAACTTACCAGACGGTGCAGAGCTTTTTACGGCTAATTGCGCTTCATGCCACCAGGCGAACGGGGAAGGAGTGCCCGGAGCATTCCCACCCCTTAAAGGCAGCCCGGTAGTAAGTGGCGGGGATCTGGAACTGTATGTAACGATTATTATGAAAGGCTATGACCCCAGACCGGAATTTGCAACGATGCCGCCTGTTGGAACTAATGCCAATTTTACGGCAGAAGATGTTACAGCCATCATTAATCATGAAAGGACAAGCTGGGGAAATAACTCAAAAAAAGTGACCTTGGAAGAAATAAAAGTAATCTATGATAAAATAAAAAAATAGCAATGAAAAATAGATTAAAAAAAATACTGTCTGTGACTTTAATTCTATTAGTTAATTATGCGCTGGCGTGTGATGCCTGTAAGCTTCAGCAGCCGGAAGTCACTAAAGATCTCACGCATGGTACTGGACCTGAGAGTAATTGGGACTGGTTCATTGTAGGAATTGTTATCCTGATAACAGTTTTAGCCTTTATATATTCAGTTAAATATCTGATCAAACCGGGTGAAAAAGATAAAAAGCATATTAAATATTCGGTTTTTTCAGATGAAAATTTAACATTATGACAAAAGACAGGAGCAAAGTTTTTCTTTTCCTGGATGATGACCTGCATCCCATTGCAGAGTTGGAGACTCCTATTGTATTTGACCTGGATACTAAAAAACTGACCGATGGGGAACATGTATTAAAAATTGTCAGCCAGTCGCCATCAGGAAAAGAAGGGATAAGAAAAATCAATTTTACGGTTGCCAACGGGCCATCCATAAGAATTGAAGGTCTGAAAAACAAAGATGTAGTAGACGGTACATTATCATTAATGATCAATGCTTATGACAAAGGAAACCAGAAAAGTTTTCTCATCAACGGAAGCGAAACCCCACAGACGATACCCTTCTGGATCTGGATTATCATTATCTTATTCGTTGGATGGGCTGTTTACTATGAAATAACGAGCTCTGCAATACAGTAGCAGAGAGCTCGCATGCAGATTAAAATTAATTGTGAATGTCTAACAGAATTAGATATGAATGGAGTTATTATACAATTCTTTCATTGGTATCATGAAGGAAATTTATGGAATGAATTTACGAAAAAACTTGACGATCTTAAAAATCTGGGATTTACGGCGGTATGGCTTCCGCCTGCAACAAAATGCGTTTTAGGACAGGAGGGAAGAGGATATGATATTTATGATTTGTATGACCTGGGAGAATTTAATCAGAAAGGAGGTATTCCCACAAGATACGGAACAAAAGATGAATACCTGTCCGCCATTAAAAAAGCCCATGAAGCAGGTATATCCGTTTATGCTGATATTGTACTGAATCACAGAATGGGCGGCGATGAAAGTGAAACTGTTACCGTACATCAGGTCAATGAAGAAAACCGGAATGAAACTATTGGCGAACCCTTCACAGCAAAAGCTTACACAAAATTCCTTTTTCCGGGAAGAGACAGAAAATATTCTGATTTCATATGGGATTATACCTGTTTTAGCGGAATAGATAGCATTCAGAAAGACCAGGAAGAGATAAAAGGGATTTTCAAAATCCATAATGAGTATGGAACAGAATGGAACCCGGCGGTAAGCCATCAGTTCGGAAATTACGATTATCTGATGGGAGCTGATGTAGAATACCGTAATCCTTATGTTGTCACAGAAATGAAAAACTGGATCAAATGGTATCTGGAAACTACCCATGTGGATGGATTACGCCTGGACGCCCTGAAGCATCTCTCGGTTGATTTCTTACAGGAATGGATTACCTATATAAAAACAGAGCTGAAACCTGACTGTTATATTTTGGGTGAATTCTGGAAGCAGGAATCTGAAAAAATATCTGATTTTTCCGATAAAATCAATGATATGATCTCCTGTTTTGATGCACCTCTCCATTACAATTTTTTCAGGGCATCAAAGGATGGACGGAATTATGATCTCAGCCAGATTTTAAAAGGCAGTTTTCTGGAAAAAAAGCCCGTTCTTTCCGTATCGTTTGTTGAAAATCATGACACACAGAAGCTGCAATCCCTGGAATCAGCTGTAAAGGATTGGTTCAAACCTCTGGCTTATGCTATTATTTTATTATCGGAAGAGGCATATCCCTGTGTTTTCTATCCCGATCTTTTCGGTGCGGAATATACGGATACAAAAGATGGTGAAGAAATAAAAGTCATTATGCCCAAGGTGGAAATTCTGCCTAAGCTGCTTGAAGCAAGGAAGCAGTTTGCCTATGGCGAGCAGATCAGCTATTTTGATCACCCCAACTGCATTGCGTGGGTGAGAAAAGGAAATAATGAATATCCCGGCTGTATTGTAATCCTATCCAACGGTGAAAATGGTTATAAAGACATAGAGCTTGGAAAAGAAAACGCAGATTCCGTATACCGCGATTTTACCGGGCAAAGGAAAGATGAAATTAAAACCGATGAAAATGGCAAAGCCAGATTTGTGGTCAGTTCACAATCTGTAAGCGTCTGGATTAAAGTATAGATATATCTTATTGACTTTAATGGAGGCTAAAGAGTCATCCTTAAATTGACGTCTACCACATCGCCCTCTTTTTTAATGGTAACAGATTTCCGGATGTTTGCCTCACTGAGAATCTTAAAGTAATGATGTCCCTGTATTTCTCTTGAACTTTGAAGAGTATTATTGATATAGGTATTCTCATAGCCCAAAGTATAACTCTGCTGTTTATCCTGTATATAGTTGAATCCGGTGATCAGCAAATATTGTCCGGGCATGAGATTATTGATCTCGAAATTGCCTTTATCATCCTTTACCTGTATTACTTTAATGCAGGCTTTAGCCTCTTTGTGCAGTTCTACTATCTTACCTTCTTTTTCATACTTTTTGCTTACTTCTAGCCACTCTTTAAAATAGGCAGTTTGTGGCATTACAATAATAGAAGTCCCTTTGGGTGCATACTGTCTTTTGTTGATGTTAAGGACAGCAATTCCTTTGATGCCCGATTGGTTATCTTTAGCAAAAGCTTGCCCTTTAATGGTTGACTTGCCCCCTGTCATCAACTGTATGGTTTCACTTTTATTAAATTGGGCTTTCTGCTCAACCGTGAATGACTGGGCGCCAGCTGCAGAAAAAAGCAGGAAAAAAGCTATGATATAGTAATTTTTTTTCATAACAATAATATTTTGGTTAAAACTGGTAGGTTGTACATTACAAATATATCAAAAAATACAAACACCGGTATTAAATGCGTAAAATTCTGGATATTAGTTAAATCAACAATTTACACTCATTTTATTCAAAGCTTTTGGTCTTCTAATTTTACCGTTTAAGGTTGGAGAAATTTCACAGGAAATTTATTTTAATTACAAAAATTGCACTTGTAGAAGAAGGTAAAGTTCAGCTTAATTTTATAAAGAGCTCATTATATGATGTTTAGAAATGTATTGATATCATGAAATGTGAATTTTGGCAAATAAATTGTTGTATTTGTATTGAAGTGCTTGTATACTTCATTATTTATCATCACTTTAAAATTATTATTATGAAAAATTCTGTTTTAACACTTTTTGCAGCTGCTGCTTTGATTGCCTGCAAAAAAAATGAAACTACATCTGTAAACGAATCTACAGGTACCCCTACTGTATCTGCCCCGGCTGAATCCGGAATGACGGTTACTGATTCTACTAAAATGGCAGATACCACGGCCACTACAAACTCTCTCAGTGATCAGGACAAAAAATTTGCAGATGCTGCAGCGACAGGAGGGATGATGGAGGTAATGATGGGTCAGCTTGCAGCCACTAATGCTTCTAATGCAGAAGTGAAAGCATTGGGAGAAATGATGGTAAAAGATCACAGCAAAGCTAATGATGAGCTTAAGAAATGGGCTAAGACGGCAGGCTACACTCTACCAGCCAGTCTGGATGCCGAAAAGCAAAAGGAATATGATGATCTAAAGGCAAAAAAAGGAGCTGAGTTTGATCAGAAATATACCAATTTAATGGTCAGTGATCACAAAAAAGACATAGAAGAATTTAAAAAAGAAGCTTCAGAAGGTAAGGAGGCGTCTTTAAAATCTTTTGCAAGCAAAACCCTGCCAACATTGGAGCATCATTTAATGGAATCTGAAAAAGCAAAAAATGCCGTAAAATAATGTACGGTACTTACAGCATAAGCTCCTCTTTTCATTAGAGGAGCTTATATTTTTCAGAATGTTATCAAAATCGATTATTTAATAGCCGAAGAATTATCTTTGGATAACAAAACCTCTCAACTCTGCCATTTTTCCATCTTGGAATCTCCACACATCACAGTAATCATACTCTGTCCATTGGCCATCTTTGTTCAGCAGGCTGATTACGCCTACTGCCGTGACAAAATCTCCTTCACTTATCATATATTCTACATCAAATTTTGGAGGTTCTCTGTAGGTATCCGCCAGATAATTTTGCACTTCTTCTTTTCCTGAAAGAATTTGGTCTCCTACAAATATCCATTTTGTATTTTCGCTGCAATACGAAAGAAAGGTCTCATGATCACCTTTTGATATGGCGGCATTTGCTTTTTCTAAAACAGTTTTATTATCCATGAGTCAGATATTTTAAATAACCAATAAAGATGACTAATTTGAGATTAGCCGTTTAAGATGCTGCTGCTACCTGATTAGCAGTCTGCTAATCGGGAAGGTAGGAAATAAGGACAAAATCTAATTAAGCTGGTAGTTAACAACTACTAAGCTCAAAATGAAATGGACATAATCCTGTTGAGCCTCCTTTACATTCATCAGTTTGTTTTTATAAGCATAGGAATTCAGAACTTTTATTAGTTTCTGGTAAGTTTCAAAATGATCTCCTTTAATTTTGACTCTTCCATTACCGTCTCTTGTTTTAATAATTTCATTATCCAGGGTTCTGACTTTAAATAAGGCATATGATAATTTTGGTTGGAAATTCATTCGCCCTGTATATCTTTCAACTATATTAACCTTGAACGAGTCGAATACGATTGTGTTAAAAACAACAGTAGAGTAAGCATCCTGAGTATTGAGCTCAAGTGTATAGTTCATTATTTTATTTTTTTACAAATTTACTCAGAAGCTTAAAAGAATCAAAGTAAAATAAAAATTTAACTTTTTAATAACTACTGATCGATAGCTTTTTCGCACAGTATTAGCTACTTAGAAGAAATGATTTATGGCCGGAAGTACTGATCAGGACGGGAAATAATGAAAATGTCCTCCAGGAATGATCCAGGAAGTGCTCAGGAAAAAAACAGATACTATCTTAAAGCCCTTTGGATCAGCAGAGATAGTTAAATTCAACAATCTGAATAACAATTTTTTGATTGGAAAATATAAACCAGGATCCCCCTTTTTGTTTGGGAACAAATTGCTTCTTTCTCATCATGTATGATGGTATGTAATGATAGGAGGGGGATTAACTGGTTTATATATGGTACTGTTTAATTAGCGATTTTATAACCGTAAAAAGAACTTACTACCACCTGGTAAGTAGTCCCGCTGGTTACGGCTGCTGCGGAAGCCATACTTACGGTTTCTCCTGCGTTCAGATAGGTGATGCATGAAACGTTTGCTCCTACCAATATACCAGGGCTTGCCTGATAAGACTGAACCAAGATATTATTGGGGGTGGTGCTGAAGTTTTTTACAAGATATAATATGGCCCACGCAAAATTAGGAGCACCGGCAATCGCACCATTATCAAACTGGGTAGAGCCGTAAAACATATAGTATCCACTGGTAACGGCAGTAAACCTTCCATTGGCCGTATTCATCACATTTCCTGTATTGATGACCGTTCCTTGCGGATAATTAATTTCACCGTTGATATAAGGTCCGCTCACTGTAGCAGGTAGAGACTGTCTGGTTGTCGTGCTTATTGTTGAAAAGGCATAAGTGGATGCTGCTGCGGGCAGATTGTTGGAGCTTGAAAGTAAAATAAGCTCCCATGTTGTATTGGTCACTGTTCCTTTGCTTATGAAAAAGGCATAGTAACCAGGAGGTACACTGATAGAAGCTACTCCCGCCCCGCTTTGATTATCAATCAGTTCTGTTCCGCTGGCGGCAATAGATAATGTTGCCGTTCCGGTATTTTTGAAATGATAAGTTCTTCCAATAAAATTACCAGATCCGGTCACGGCAGCAGGCAGTGTTAAAGTACCGTTGCTGTTGCCATTATAGGCTATATAGTAATCATTGGCATCAACAGGTCCACTTGTTCCTGTGGTTTTGTAGGTTGCGGCAAATGAACCATTAACGGTTAGCTTACTGCCCGGATCGTTGGTATTAATACCTATATTTCCTGTCTGAGAATACATTAAATTTCCGCTTAATGCAAGAAGTAACGGGAGAAAAAATATTTTTTTGGTCATCTTTTATACAATATTAATTAAGAACAAGGATTGATGAACTGCTATTGGAATGAGGGATTTCCTGTAGCAGTTCGGTTTTTCAGCTTTATGTATTTAGAATCATGGTTATAGCGGTTTCCTTAATTTTGGAATTTTACAAAATCCAGATAAAATACAGGGTTACCACCATTAAATCCAGTCGGAACTACGAAATTTGTTTTGTGAGCAACTACAGGATAAATTCCGGGAGCTGCAAAGTACAATACTCGGGTCTGATCTCTTGGTACAAAATTAATAGGATCAGGGCTCGCAGTTCCGCAATATGCTTTCCAAACTTCTCCTATACCACTAATGTAAAACCAATAATCATTACATGTGGAAGTGATTGTAATTCCGGAACGGAAAAAATACCATCCTTTGGCCGGAATGTTCACAGAGATTCCTGTGGGTAGATTATCTGCTCCCGAGTTTCCGGTAAAAGGATTAACCAGTGTTCCTGAATATGATGTCCAGTTGTCGGCAAATGCTGTTGTAGTTGTAGAAGACCAGGTAGCAAGACCGTTAGCATCACTGGTCAGTACATAACCCAGCTGCTGGGTGCCATCCTTAATCTGTAGTGCACCGTTAGTGGTACCGTTATCTATAACGATTTTAGAATTGGCAGCTCCCGCAGGTACCGTATTGGTTCCGATCAAAACTTTTCCAGTTCCGTCGATACTCAGGTTATTTCCGGCAGTAGCAATATTAGTTGCCTGGGATAGGGTGCCTCCTAATTTAACATCGGTGCCCGACATAGATAAACCATTACTGGCTGTTATGTTATTATTGATGATGGTAGTTCCACTGCCGCTGCCTCCTTCAAGCTCTGTAATTGACATAAATCCTATACCCGGATTTAATTGAGCTGTTCCGGCACCGCCCAGCCTTACTTTTACCGATGTATCAACAGTAGGTCTATAAATGGCATATGCTTCTGGTTGTCCTCCTATTGTAGTCGCAGGATAATTATTTATTGCGTCAACAACTCCGGTGGTACTGGATGGAAGCACAGAATTATTGGAAGCATCAACCCATTCGTACACAAAAAAACCGCCTGCAAGTGAGAAGTCCGTAGCATGCAGCTGGCAGCGTAGTACATAGGTTTTGCCTGCTTTTAAATTGAAAACGCCGGCATTGTAGGTAATATTATTGGAAGCAATTACAGATCCAAATGTTACATCTGATCCTGTAGAAACAGATTGAGCTGCGTTAGGTTTTACAATGATATAATCTCCTGTTGAAGAAGATCCCATAGAGACTACTTCCCATGTAGAATTGGCTCCTGTGAGCCCGGTATTAATCAGTTGGGCACTCTGATTCGCCGGTACTGTAATACTTGCACTTCCGTTAATTGTTTCAGGTGCTGCAGAATTTACCGTTATGGTAAAGTTTGTATTATTCTTGATCGTATACATTCGACCCTTAAAATTTCCCACTCCGCTGATGGCTGCCGGAAGGTTGAATACAGCATTGGCAGTTCCATTGTAGGAGACATGAAAATCTGCTGAGTTCAAATTGTAAGCTGCTGTATTTATAGCAATGTAATTAGCAGCCAGAGATCCGTTAATATCTATTGTAGATCCGGGGTTTGGGGTATTAATTCCTATGTTTCCTGCCTGCGAAAAGACAAAGGAGGAAGCGAATAGCCCTAATAGTTGTCCTAATTTTGTAATTTTTTTTAGCATTTATTTCAGTTTTAAATCATTAGTTTTTGAGTAGTAGTTATGGGTAGCATAATATATCAATAGAGTATTTCCTTGATTTATTAATTCTATATTAAATAACGGTTAAAATATTATGAATTTGATTGTTTTTTAACTTATTTTTTAAATTAAAAATATTAATAATGTAAAAATATAGAAATATTACTACAAAAAACAATGTGCTTCGTAGAATAAAATAAAATAAAATGTAGAAAAATTTCTACATCATGTGACTTATAAAGTTTGATGGAAATCAGGCAATATAGGTTTGATATAACCTGATCAGATCAGCTAGATTTTTGGTTTTGAGTTTATTATGAATTCTCTTTTTATAGGTGCTGATGGTTGGCATCTGTATTCCCATCTTATTGGAGATTTCCAGATTGCCGTTGCCCTCTACCATTAAAATGAAAATTTCATATTCTCTCATCGATAGATTCTTTATAGAATCCAATGGAGATTCCTGAAGCAATTGCTGTACAATAGACGGAGGATAATAAAAGCCGTCAGAAAATATTTTGTTTACAGCATCCGAGATCTCCTCAGATTTACTTAGCTTGCTGATGTACCCGTTGGCGCCTTCTTTTATATATTGTACGGCTACTTCTTCTTCATAGGCGGAAAATATCAGTATTTTTATATCAGGATCCAGGGCTTTGATTTCGGAGATCATTTTTTTATTTTTACTCTCCGGCATATTAATATCCAGAATAACAAGATTGTATTTCCGCTCTGAAATTTTTTCAAGGGCTTCCGGGTAGTCTCCGGCCTGGTCTATAGCCACTCCTTTGATCCTTGATTCTAAAATCATGCTTGTTCCTACCAGAACAATGTCGTGATCATCGGCAATAAGAATATTCTTAATCATTTTTTTTATTCGTTAAAATCAGTTTGAATGTAGTTCCTTTTAATTTATTTTTTTTAATGACAATTTTCCCTTCTATCATTTGCAGAAGCTGTAACACGAGGTGAAGTCCCATCCCGTATTTTTGCAGTAACAGCTTTTCATTTTCAATATTATCCTGAAGTTTTGTATAATATTCTATCTTCTTTTCATCCATTCCGATTCCGGTATCTCTTATCAGCAGAGTAATGGTATTTCCTTCCACATTGCTTTCTATTGTGATGAAGCCGTCTTTTGTGAACTTCACGGAATTATCCAGCAGGTTATGAACAATTGCAGACAGGATATTCTTGCCGATCCATACCCACAATGCCTTGTCTACATTATTGATGATTGCTGTATTATTGTTCTCTGCGATGGCATTAAAAAGTATTTTCTTTTCTTCTATCAGCTTGTGCAGAGAATAAAGTTCTGTTTTATCGGACTGGTGATGGGTGTAGATATCCGAATATTCTTTCAGAGTAATAGTGAAATTGTATAACTGATCCGAGGATTTGTAAATAGAGTTAAGAATCTTTTCGCTATGCTGTTCACTAAAGTCGTCCTTGTTCAAAGCTTCCTTTGCAGTGAGCGCAATAAATTTTACCGGGGTTGTAATATCGTGGGTAATCGTTCCGATAAGCTTTTTTTGCTGTTCGATTTCTTTATGGAGCTTTCTTTTTGTTATCTCCAGCTTTTCTACGGTATCAGAGAGGCTTCTTGTGCGGGAGTTGATAATCTCTTCCAATTCATGATTCCTCTTTTTCAGAAAGCTTAATCTCCATCTGACCAAAAAATATATAAAAAGCAACAGGGCAGAGGAGATCAGTATTTTAAACCAGAGAGTCTGATAAAAATAAGGCGGAATGATAATATGTATTTTTTTATAAATGTATTTTCCTGTATCGGAAACTAATACTCTCACAACAAAAGAATGATTTCCATGCGTAAGATTCGAAATGGAAAATTTCCCGTCTTTTCCTATCGATTCCCATTTGACATTGGTTGTTCCACTTAGTTTGGTTTCTATAACAAGATTATCAGGATTAGAATAATAAGGAGTATCAATAAATATATCTATACGGTTGGATTCCTGTTTTATATTTAATATCTGATTAAAAAACCGCTCTTTACCGTCAATCAAAGCTCTTTCTATATGTATGTTTTCAGGATAATAGCTCTTTATTTCTGTAGGATTGAAGAAAACCAAACCGTCAAGAGAAGGAAGTACGAACTCTCCGTTTCCTAATTTATTTCCGCACACATTACTGCCGCCATTAAATTCATTGGTTTCAAACCCTGAAACTTTTGAAAATCTGTAATAATTAACCCTTGTTTTTTTATCCTGTACATATCGGAGCAGCTTACTTTCCGGAACCTTGTAAAGCCCGTTATTGGTGGGAATCCAGAAAAATCCGTTCTGGTCTTCCAGAATAGTATGAGGAGAGGAGATATTATTGTCTGCATCATAAGGCATCTTGATGAGACGGTTGTTTTTCAGCAGATAAAATCCCTTTCCCGAAGTGGTGATCCAGAAATTACCATCGCTGGATTGTATGATGTTGCGGATAGATAATTCGGTATCCGGATTTAAGTTGATTATTTTATTCGTCTTTAATGAGACTTTGTATAAACCTTTCGTTGTGCCGGCCAGCAGATAATCTTTATCAAATTTCAGGAATTTGGTAGGTTCGTCATTAAAGAAAAACCTTTTTTTTACAGTTTTGAACGAAAGGTCATTGTATACCATAAGAACTCCGCTGTATCCAATGGTTCCGTCCGTTTTTTCAAGAGCTTCAAAGGCATAGTATCTTTTTGCATCGAAAAAAAAGTCTATTAAAATAGTATTCCGCTTGGAAACAATTTTTGCATAATCTTTCTTTTTCTGATACAGTAGCAGGTCACTTGCTTTGCGGGCAATAACGTTGTCTTCCTGATCATAAGCCAAAAAGAATGGAATATTACTTTTGAAATGCTTATCTTCTACAAGCCCGTTCCGGTTGTATACCTCTCCGTAAGTATTGATTACAGATGAGCCGCCATATGGTAAAGTAGAATAAAAAACAGATTCAGGCTTAGAAGGAGGTCTCTGGACAGTAGTAAAATCTGTAAAGCTGACGATCTGAAGGCCATAAGTACTGCTCCCCAGATAAAGTCTTTTATAAGTTTTGTCATAATATACGCTGATAATATTTTCAGTAATATCCTCAAGCTGCACGAGTTTTGATATTTTGAACCGTTTGTCTTCATACTCGCACCGGTAAATGCTGTTTCCGTTGAATATAAAAACCTGGTTATTGACCCTGCTCCAGTAGATTTTACTTTTATCATCGGTTAATAGCGGTTCATTATAAGAGCTAACGATTTTTCCCCTTTCAATTTTCTGAACTTTTTTTGACTGATAATCAATAAAGAATACGGACTTATCGATCACGAATATTCTGGCAATATTTTTATATTTCGCTTTTATATTCAGATTTTCTTTTGCTTTAGAAAGATTATTAATGTACTTAATGGAATTTTCCCTTATAAAATAAATACCTTCCTGGCATGGAAAATAAAGGCTTATGCCGGGCGATGTGGTATAGATATAATTGGAGCTGTATAAAAAATAATTGATGTTGTCCCTGGATATAAAATCAACATTCCTTTTTGAAGTTTTTGTGACTTTTGGAGATCTTTTGCTGATAAGTAAAGTTTTTCCGGAATCTCCTGTGGTAAAAATGCTGTCTTTTTCAGGGTAGCCGTAGAAAAATGTAAACCTTTGATTGTTTAGTGGAAAATTTTTATAAACTACAAACTTCATTCCATCATACCTTACAATTCCGTTTTCGGTTGTCAGCCATATGAAACCGTATTTGTCCTTTATGATATCCTTTACACTGTTCTGTGGAAGCCCGTTGTCTGTGTTATATGACTGAATATTATATTGTTGGGTATAAATAAGAGAAAAAAAGAAGAGAAGAAAAGCGGAAGTATATTTTTGCACAAATCTTTTATTTTTTAATTTGATGACAAAGTTATTACTGAATTTGTAAAAACAATATCCATAAAAGGTTTTTTTTTAATATCTGGCAAAAAAAAATACAATAGAGTACTGGCTATATTGTTTCCGGCTTCAGTATCATTTAGCAGTTTGTAGCTTCTATTAATTACCTCTGGGCGGCGGTGGCGGTGGCGGATTCATCTTGTTGATTTCTTCAAGGGTTGGTGGAACAATATGTTCCAGGATAACCGTTTTCTTAAAAGGAAACTGTTTTTTTGAAAGCTCCTCATGATAATCGAAATAATAGGTGTTTTCATTGTGATAGGAGGCTTCGACAATCAGTAATCCGTTTTCATTAAAATAATCTTCAGAAATTTTATGCTTTAAAACACCTTTGTTGTCAGCGGCAATCTTCTCAACTAAAACACCGCCTTCTTTGGAGTCTTTAATAAAAATCACACTGACATTGGATGCACGTTCATTGCTGTCGGTCAGAAAATTCAGTTCCAGGTTATATTGCTTTTGTGCCGGAATATATAAAAAGCAAAATAAAAGAAATATAGATGTTATACTTTTCATGGTAAAGATTTATGTTAAGATAAAACAAATATTCCGGATTATAATGTATATTTCCCATCTATAAGATGTGTTTTTATTAAATGAGTCGTAAACCTCCATTAAAACTATGTATAACATGGAAATTGAAACTTTTTTTACCGTGAAAAATTATGTAGTTGGAAAAAACTAATGATTATTGTTTTCAATATGCATGTCTGAGCCGAAAATTATACTTAGACTTAGAGGAATTCTGAAGTTTTGTTATGTTTTGTAATTTGAAATAAAATTAAATTCTCTGTATTTATCACGTGTTTACTGTTATGAAAAGACAAAAATTACTTTAACTTTGCCAAAGGAATGATATAAAAAACATTAGCATGATTTTGGTAATGTGATGATGGCGTTAAAAAACTAATACCGGCAGACTTAGATAATCAGAAAATTAATTTAGCTGATAAAAAGATATGAAATATAAATTCTTAGATTTTAAATTGAGAAAAGTTGTTCATTACTCATTGATCCTGTGCATATTGTTGATACAGGTTATTATAGCCATATTTTTTTACAACGAATTTGTCAATGAAAAGAAACTTCAGTTTATTAAAAACCAACTGGACGAAAGTAAAGCATTGGGCGGGTTAACGGATAATTCAAGGAAGGACTTCATGGATGCACAGACCTACTTTCAAAAGTATGTGGTCAGCCAGGATGATAAGGATCTGAAGTTATACTTTGAAGCCCTTAAAAAGCTTAATAGCAATTTCGAAAAGATAAATGATTATGGAGACACAAATCCGGGGTTGAAAAATAAGCTGGCAAAGCAAAAAAAGGATACGCTGAAAATAACAAAGCTGCAGACCATTATAGATTCTGTATATCAGTATTCTTTGAAACCACCTGTAAAAAACATACCGGACCAGCATTATGAGCTGGAACAGTATAAAAATACTGACAACTTTGAAGATCTGACAATACAAACCCAGACCTATTCTGATACCATTAAAAAGAAAGGCTTGATGGGGCGTTTAAAAGATGCAATATCAGGTAAGGTAGATGTGCAAAAGGAAAGCACCGTCATTACCATGACCAATAAAAAACCGGCCAATTTTTCTAAAATAAAATTGAGGATGGATAGCCTGGCAAAATCTATGGATAAGTATTATACCACCGAAGTTAAAAAAATCCAGCGGTCTACAGTTCAAAGCCAGCAATCCATGGCAGAAAACCAACGGGAAAATCTAAAGTTCTACAGTAATTTCAGTAAGTTATTGGTGTACAGCAACGGATTGATCAATGTTTACGAAAAGGCTATCAAAGAATTTAAGTCAGAATTAGAAAAAGAATATAACAAACAGAGCTCAGATAACAACAGAATCAGGACTTATCTCGTACTGGGATTAATGGTCTTAATGTTTATTGTTTCCATTTTGATCATGTATTTCACAAGAATAGCGTTCATATATGAATTGAAACTTAACGCTGCGAATAAAGAGATTAAAAAGAGCCTTAATTTCAAAAACAGGATTCTTGGAATGCTGAGCCACGAGTTGATGTCTCCTCTGAAGATTATCAATATCTTTATTGATAAGATCAACAGGACCACAAAAGATGAAACCACAAAAGACTACCTTAAATCAATAAAATTTACCAACAGCACCTTGCTTATACAGTCCAATCAGATTCTGGAGTATACAAAAAATCAGGAAGTTGAAAAGAAATTGGTAAAAACCGTCTTTAATCTTAAAGATGAAATTGACTCTATTGTAACAGCCATTACACCTTATATAGAAACCAGAAATAATAAATTTCTGGTAACAAACAGAATTCCTGCAGATATAGTTGTAAATTCAGACAACATAAAAATTAACCAGATATTTATGAATATTCTGGGAAATGCCAATAAATTTACAGAAAACGGCCAGATAGACCTTTCAATGGCAACCGAGAAAGTAAATGAAAATACAATTTCTCTGATAACAATAGTAGGGGATACGGGTGTAGGAATTTCAGAGTCTGATTTGGAAAACATTTTTGAACCTTACTATCAGGGGATGGTTTCTGATAAGGTTGATAATTTTGGAGCCGGATTGGGATTAAATCTCTGCAAAGAAATTATAGAGCTTTTTAACGGGGATATATCTGTTTCAAGTAAGCTGCATAAAGGAACAAAAGTAACATTCAGAATAAATTTAAGTATTAATCATAATGGAAGCACCAATTGAAAATAAAGAGATTATATTTCTTTTAGCGGATGATCACAGTATTGTTCGTCAGGGAATTGCTATTCTGATTGATGAAATTGTTCCCAATTCTAAAGTTTATCAAACCTCATCCTCACAGCAGATCGTAGATCTGATACAGTCAAAAGGAGTGGAAATAGCGATTATTGATGCTCATTTTCCGGACGGCAACAGCCTCCATGTTTTACCGTTGATGAAAAGTGTGAATCCGGATATTAAAATCTTAATCTTTACGGGTCTTGAAGAAGATCTGCATGTACTCAAATTCATTAAAGCAGGGGCCAGCGGATATGTAAGCAAATTAAGTGAAGAGGAAGAAATAAGGCAGGCCATTTCAGATATTGTACATAAAGGCGAATACTTTTCTCCACTTTCCCGAAACTTGATGCTGCAGCTGGTTCAGAATCCGGATTTAATCAACCCGCTTAGTCGTTTAACCAAAAGAGAGCTGCAGATTGCAGAAATGTATGCAGAAGGATATGGGAACCTGGAAATTGCAAATGATCTGGATATAAAACAGAATACTGTGAGCACCATCAAGAAAAATATTTTTGATAAATTAAAAATAGAAAATCTTGTCGAATTGATCGATCTCATTAATACTCATCATAAAATATAGGATTTTCCCAATCCGTTCGTCCTTTCTTCTCGTTTCGTTAAAGCATTTTATCGATAAACATCTACTGCTTTATCGATATATATCGATGCTGATTATAATAAATATTACGCAGTAATGTTGTTACTTTGTCTCAGTAAAATAACCAAAGATACTTTCTGATTTTAGTACAAACGGTAATTTTATAACACACAAAAATGATGAGATAAATATAGTGTATACTTGGCCTTAAAAGGAACTTCTTGAAAGTAAATTATTAAAAAAACACAAATTAATATAGAGAAGTTGACTTGGTCTTTGTAGGTCATTTTATACAGAAAAAAGGGAGGCAAACAGCCTCCTTTTTTATTGGATAATGTCAGGGTTAAATGAATATACCGGTTATAGAATAAATGAAACAGATAGACTTTTTATTGATAAACATCTACCTGGTTATCGATATATATCGATGTTAATTATGAGGCGTATTATTCAGTAATGTTGTTACTTTGTCTTAATAAAATTTACCCGACGATATAGCTGAAAAGTCTTTAATACATATGGTAGATATTATTAGAACACAAATGATGAAATAAATATTGGGGATATGAACGATCTTAAATAGCTTCTTGAATTCGACTTAAAAAAACACAAAATTAATATAAAGAAGCTAATTTGATCTTTGTAGACCATTGATACAAAAGGAGGCCATAGGCCTCCTTTTGTATTGAACGGAATTCCTAAAGCAACTCATGTCTTATTATTGCCCTCCTTTCCCTGGAGAATAATAAAAAAAACTCCGTCTGGTAACGGGTTTCCGAAATAAATACATAATTTCGCATCATGAGAATACTTCTTTCAGCATTATTATGTTTTCCCTTTTTACTCTTCTCACAGACAACGGCTAAAGTAATTGGAATTTCAGACGGAGATACTATCACGGTTTTGCTTGACGGAAATGTACAGAAAAAACTTCGACTGGCAGAAGTAGACTGTCCCGAAAACCGGCAGCCGTTTGGAAAAAATGCTAAAAAATTTACATCAGATCAGGTTTTTGCAAGGCAGATCAGGTTTACAGAAACCAATAAAGATCGCTATGGACGCTCAGTAGCTAAAGTATATTATGACAATGGAAAGTATCTTTCAGCAGAGATTATAAAAGCCGGCTACGGATGGTGGTACTACTCCTATTCTAAAAATGCTGACCTGGGAAAGATGCAGGAAATGGCAAAAAATAACAAATTGGGTCTGTGGCAGGATAAAAAAGCTGTTTCTCCGTGGGATTTTCGTAAAAAACAGCGCGAAAATGCTAAAAATAAGCGGCATCAAAAACAATTGGAAAAGCAGGCACAGAAAAGAGGACTTTAATAAAAATAAAATAATATACAAAAACCGCTGCTCTTTTGCAGCGGTTTCCTTATAATCAACATAATAATAAACTAAGATTCTGTCTTTAACAGTCCAAAATTAGAAGTTGCAGGCTCCTTTCCGAAAAGACAGGAGAAGATGTTCTGAAACTCATGGATATATTTGCATTTGATCGAGTTACCATATATTTTCAGCCCTTCAAGGATTTTCTTTGAACTCAAATCAATATCATATTTAATAAATGTTTCAGGTCTTTCATAACGGATTCTTTCATTTGAACTGTATGTTCTCAAGAAACCAAACTTTTCAAGCCATTCTTCTGTTATCTTAATGGGTTTGAGAGAATCTGCCGGAACTGAAATACTCTGGGTGTCATTTTCGATTTTTACAAAATAATCACGACCTGCCCCCTGAAATATTTCAGTGATGGTGTAAATCTGATTTTTGTATTCAACTAAGTTTTTAATTTTAAGATCTGCTGCATTCATAATATTTTGAGTTTTAGAAAGGTGTGTTGGTAAATATTTAATTGCAAATATTATGCCCAGAGCAATAATAAATATCCTATTTTTATTATAGTTTTTATTAAATTTTAACATAAATAATCAATTATATGTTAAAATAATGCTGAAATTGGCTAAATTGTTAAAAAAATAGATTTTAAATGTGGTATCTGTGTGGTATCTATTGTTTGTTAATGAGTTTTAATAACCTTTAATTTCTGTTTTTTAAGAGCAGACACAAAGAAATTCAAACATTCAATAAGACTAGGGTATAATAGGACATGGAAAGGCATGAGGAATGTAGCCTTAAAATAAGCAAGTATAAATTAAAATGAAAAAATAGAGAATATAGGGATGTGTTGCAGATTTAAGACAGACAAAAAATCTATAAGTCCGGATGTAGTATCATGAATTTCGTTCCAGCTTCAAATACAGCAGTTTCCGGATCCTAATGCATCATTTCATGCACTTTGATGAGCTCTGCGATATTTGAAACATTAAGCTTTTTAAAAATTCTCTTTTTGTAAGTACTTACGGTAGACATCTGGATATCCAGTTTATTCCCGATTTCAAGATTTCCGGACCCTTTGGCCAGGAGCTTAAAGATTTCATATTCCCGCGAAGACAGCTTTTCCGCAGGATTACTTTTTTTATTCTGTATAATAAGCCCGATCAGTTCGCTTGGGTAGTAATAACCTTTTTGAATGACTGATCTTACTGCTTCCCTGATCTCTTCTTCACAGCCCTGTTTGCTGAGATAGCCTTCAGCCCCTTCACGGATATACTGTATGGCTACATCCTTACCATGTCCGGAAAAAACAAGGATCTTCAGGTTTTCCTGGATGCTTTTAAGCTCAGGGATCATTTTCCTATACTGCGTTCCGGGCATATCAATGTCAAGAAGAAGAAGATCATAATGGTGCTCAGATACCTGTTCTTTTACCTGTTCATAGTTTTCTGCAAAATCTATTTTGAGCTTTGGATAGGCCGACTCTAAGACCAAAGCAGCTCCTGCTCTTACTACATAGTGATCATCAGCTATTAAGATTCTTTCATTCATATAAGATTGGCTTTAATAAGAGTTGTTTCAGCGATAGTTTCTTTGGGATAGTTGCCTTTGGATTTAATCTTAGCCAATGGGCAGCTATTGATTTTTTGAGCAGATATTCCCGTTCCTGTACCGGTTGTAGTTAGTTTTTTATTATTTTCAAAAGTCTGAAAGCAGGAGGCTCCGTTTTCTAGTGCATTTATAGTGGCTGTAGCTATTTTCTGAACAGTTCCAGTAAAGCTCCGCGTAAAATTATGATGATCCTTGACAATGGGTTTTGTGCTGTTCTGCAAAAATCCGTTGCCAGTGATAAACCATGTGGAAATATGATGCTGTTCGTAAATGTTCGAAAACAAAATTACAAAAAACAGTGTCCAGGCTTTCATAAATACATAAATGATCTATGCTCCCCGCTTGATTAGAGCGGGAATTTATTAATAATAGTCATTATACAAGCCGAAGTTTTCTTAAGTGTTGGGAATACTGAATACATTTTTTTCATTAATATGTTTGTGTTTGATATCTTGCCGTTGAGCAAGTTGGATTTGGGCCATAAAATTACTAATTTTATGCATATAAATTATCATAATGAAGGCTATTTGATATAAATTTATCTAGTAACCAGACCCATTAAGCAGGATTTTATAACTTTTTATCTTCAGGAAGTGAAATAATATCTTTCTTTTTTAATTTATTTTGTGGAATACCTTTAATGATTGGTCAGAAGGGATTTGAGACAAATAAAAAACCTCCCGAAAATGGGAGGCGAATAAAAATTGACTATATATTGAATGAAAATTCAATCGCTATTTGTTGTTTTCAAGCCATTTCAGCCTACGTTGGTCTGGAAGATGTTTTATCCTGAAGTTTTCAAAGACTGCAGTAAAGCCGTTTCCATCCGGGCAGGCAGCCATTAAGCCAACCATTACAGGAGTATTGTCCTGTAAATAGGCGTTACGCATCATGGTATAACTCTTATCATCAAAGGAATAAAATACTTCTACAGCATCCAGTCTTCTTACAGCTTTTATCCAGACTGCAGAAGGAATCGTGTCCAGTGCAATAACACTCCAGTCACTTGTTTTATGCGTAACTACAGTGCTTAGGTTATATTTTCCATCTACGAATTCAATGCCGGCCTTTATGTAGTTTTCTTTATCAATCCGTAGCATAAGTCCCATCTGGTCAAATCTTGCCTTATAGTTCCCACTGATCTTTACCTTTGCTTCAAACTCTCCGCCATAGATGGTGTAATAAAAGGGAGCGTCGTCCACTGTAAATCCATAATGGGAAATTCTCCAGTAATCACTTTGCGGAGTGACGGTCATGATCAGACTCTTGTTTTTGATTTCCCATTTCTCGGGCTCATTAAACCAATTCATCTTTTCCAAGGTCTGCGAAAATGTTTTCTGGACCATAAAAACAATGCAAAAACTTAAAATCAATCTCTTCATCCTCTTTAGCTGGGTGTAAATTATTATTTTAGCAAAAGTATAGCTATACCTATATTCTGTCAATACTGATAAATAACCATTTATGGAAATCGTAGAAAAACTGAACAGCCGGCTTTTGGATAGATCATCTCAGAAATGCAAGCTTGACATAGAGGAATATAAACAGAGAGCATTGGTATATACCCAGATGGAAGGTGCTATATCTGTTTTGAGCGACATGCAGGCAGGCAGAAGTTATGTGTATAAATCTAAAGCTGCGTGGGAGTTGGGCTTAAGCATGCAGGAAAATCCATCAGAAATTAATTCTATCTGGGAAGAAGAGATTATCAAAAAGATACATCCGGATGACAGGCTCAAAAAGTATATCCATGAACTGAGGTTTTATGAAATGATGGATGCTATGGATACAGAACTTCGGGCAGACTATTCTGTGCTCTCCAAAATCAGGATGAAAGATAAAAATGATGAATACAGGTTTGTAAAACACCGTATGTTTTATATTTATTCTCCCGATAACGGTAAGCTGAGATTTGCATTTTGTCTCTATCATATTGCATTGGACCAGACGCAGCTCCCGGTTTCCGATTTTATGATCATTAATACAGCTAAGGGTGAAATTATTGTAAAAGATAAGCTTAACTATCAGAATATTCTGTCGAAAAGAGAACTGGAAGTTTTAAAATATGTAGGTGAAGGCTATGCCAGCAAAGAAATAGCAGGCATTCTATCCATAAGCATCAATACAGTAAGCAGGCACCGCCAGAATATCCTTGAAAAATTGAAAGTGAAAAATTCTGTACAGGCATTTAAAGACAGCTTTTATTAGTTCAGTTTTCCTGTGAACACAGAAAAGTTCACCATGTTTTTTTTTATTCTTATCTTTAATTTTATAGATTAATTTTTTACTATAAATAAATGATGATAACAAATGAAAAGAAGTGAAGAGATCACCAGACAATATTTTGATTTTCTTGAAAAACACATTCAGGATGTAATTACCGGAGCTGTTCCGGAATTTATGGAGCTTAATGAAATTGCCGGCCAGCTTGCTGTTTCCCATCAACACCTGACAGATACTATAAAAAAAGAGAAAGGACATCATCCATGCTATTTCTATGATGAGAAAATTATTAGCGAAGCCCAATCAATGATAGCGGATTCGGACTATTCTATTGCAGAAATTGCCAGACTATTTACCTATGACCCATCCAACTTTTCCAAATTCTTTAAAAAAATGACTGGAATAACACCGGGAGAATTTAGAAAAAACAGCAGATTGCTGTGATTATAAATTCAGTATTTTTTCCGGAATCGAACCACAATAACATAAAAGTCTTTTTTATAAAATTCCTGAATTTTAATAAATTTTAACACCTAAAAATTAAATTTTAAAAATAATATTTTAATAATGAGACAATTGCGAAGCATTTGTCTTTTTTTTGTGATTTATTTGGAGATAGTAATTTATTGTTGTCTTTTTTTTTGTTAAATTTAGGTTCATTAAAAAAATAACTAACCCTTGAAATACTCAATAGATATATGGATAAGTAAAGTGATTTGATTATCAGATCATAAGGTAAAACGTCTTATATTATGTATAATATTTAACATAATCGATGGATTTCGCAAGCTTTAAATAATCATATATTTGTTTCTTCAAACAACTAAAATATACACTAACACTAACAATTAACACTAACAATATTAAGGATGAGTATCGATTTTGAAACAGCAACTTTTAAAGACTTTGAGAATATTTCAGATTATGATATTGCTCAAAGAGCAAATTATTTTTATGAATTCCTTGACCATATGAAGTCCAGAGGTCATATGAATTACAGACTGAAGAACACTTCAGGAAGCAATGCAACATTAAATATAGATATTGCAAGTCAAAATAAAAACTATGTAAGTTTTGTCTCCAGTGATTATTTAGGATTTACACAGCACCCTAAAGTGAAAGAGGCAGCGATTGAAGGAATTGAAAAATATGGAACAGGTACAGGAGCATCACCCCTGATAGGTGGATATTTTGATTATCATAATGCTATAGAAAAAAAGATTGCTGATTTTTTTGGAAGAGATGAGGAAGAAGTCATATTGTTTACCACCGGATATGCCGCTAATAGTGCTACTTTACAGATTTTAATGCAGAAGGAAGATATTGCTATTTTAGACATGGGAGTGCATGCAAGTGTACATGAAGGATGTGCTTTTACAAATAAAAAAACATTTCCTCACAATAATTTAGAAGCTTTGGAACATATTTTGAAGGTATGTGAGAATACGTACCGTACAAAGCTGGTTATATTAGATGGAGTTTACTCTCAGGAAGGGGACACTTCACGAGCTAAAGAAATATATGATCTTGTAAAAAAATATAATGCCTATCTCATGGTAGATGATGCACATGGTGTAGGAGTGATGGGGAAAACCGGAAGAGGAGCTCTTGAAGACGACGGTTTATTGGATAAGATAGATTTTATAACAGGAACATGTAGCAAGACTTTTGGTAACTTAGGAGGATATGTGATCGCTAACAAGAAAATAACATCATTTCTCAAGTTCCAGTCCAGACAGCATATCTTCTCAGTAACAGCACCCCCTTCTTCCTTCGGAATTTTAAAAGCAATTGATTTGATTGATGAAGAACCATTCTGGAAGGATAAACTATGGGATAATATCAACTATTTTAAAACAGGGCTTAATGATCTTGGTTTAGATACTGGTATTACCTGTTCAGCAATTATTCCTGTGAAAATTGGAGATCAGAATAAAATGTGGGATATTGGGAGAATATTGCTTGAAGAAGGAGTCTATACAAACCCTATTATGTATCCTGCTGTAGCCAGAAAGGATGCCCGTATTAGGATGACTGTAACAGCGCGACACGAAAAAGAACATCTTGACAAAACACTGAATGTTTTTGATGATATTAATAAAAAATTGCATATTGCAAAAAAATAATAAATTATGCCCAGAAAAGTAGTACAAGGCCCCATTAGGGACAAGGAAAAAACAAAGCAGAAACTGCTCGCAGCAGTTGGTAAAATTTTGAGAGTAAAAGGTTACTCAGGTCTGAAAGTAAGTAAGATCGCAGCAGTAGCCGGTTTCGACAAAAAACTTATTTACGAATACTTTGGAAGTACGGATAAGCTAATTGATGAGTATATAAAATCCCAGGATTACTGGAGCAAATTCAGCCCGGATATTGAGGAAGAAGTACAGGTTGGAAAAGGTAAAGAAGTCTTAATCCAGGGGATTATCATGCAGTTTGAAAGTCTGAGAAAAAATAAAGAATTACAGAAAATTATTCTTTGGGAACTTTCCGAAAGCAAGCCGATACTTAAAAATATACTAAAGCAAAGAGAAGATGTAGCAGCCAATCTATTTGAAAATGTTACAGATCCTTATTTCGGGGAAAACGCTACAAATGTAAGAGCTATGTTAGCTTTAATAGCGGCAGGAGTTTATTATCTGAACTTGTTTCCTGCATACAACGGAACAGAATTCTGCGGTATTGATATGAGAACCGATGAAGGAAGAGCCGAAGTGGAGAAAGTGATTGTTGAGATTATAGAACACTATTACGAAACGAAAAAAGCAAAAAAATAATGATTAAAAGTTTTCCAGTTTTCCGAAAATAAATTTTTGTTGATAATTTGAAAACTTTTAATTTTCAGATTAAAACTATATTTCTTATTTTTGACCAATGGAAAATTTTATAGTATCTGCAAGAAAATACCGCCCTCAGCAGTTTGACACTGTAGTAGGGCAATCTCATATTACAGATACCTTAGAACATGCCATTGGAGAAAATCAGCTGGCTCAGGCCTTACTTTTCTGCGGTCCAAGGGGTGTAGGCAAAACTACATGTGCCAGAATCCTGGCTCGGAAGATCAATGAAAAGGATGGTTCAGTTTCAGAAGACGGCTTTGCCTACAACATCTATGAACTGGATGCGGCATCCAATAATTCCGTGGATGACATCAGGGAACTGATAGATCAGGTCCGCTTTGCGCCTCAGGTAGGTAAATATAAAGTCTATATTATCGATGAGGTGCACATGCTGTCTTCTGCTGCTTTTAATGCCTTCCTTAAAACACTTGAAGAACCGCCTGCACACGCTATTTTTATTTTGGCGACTACAGAGAAGCACAAAATAATTCCTACCATTTTATCACGTTGCCAGATCTATGACTTCAAAAGAATTACCATAGAAGATATTCAGGGACATTTAAGAAACATTGCTCAAAAGGAAATTATACAGTATGAAGATGATGCCCTGTATCTGATTGCCCAAAAAGCTGATGGTGCCTTAAGAGATGCGCTTTCTATCTTTGACAGGCTTTCCACATTTTCGCAGAAGAACATTACGCTGGCTAAAGCTGCCGAAGTGCTCAATATCCTTGATTATGACCAGTACCTCAATATAGTGGACCTGGCGAAGGAAAACAAAATTCCCGAAACACTTTTTGCTTTTAATGAAATTGTGAAAAAAGGCTTTGATCCTCATATCTTTATTGCAGGATTAGGGAACCATTTCAGAGACCTCATGATGGCCCAGAATGCCAGGACAATAGAACTTATTGAAGTGGGAGAGAGGACCAAGGTAAAATTCGTGGAGCAAAGCCAGAAATGGAATGCCCAGCAGCTCATCGACGCCATCGAGATCTGTAACCATGCGGATATTAATTATAAAAATTCCAAAAATCCAAGACTTACAGTAGAAATTGCACTAATGCAGCTGTCTTCCCTGACAGCCAATTTAGGTGATACTAAAAAAAAAAGTTCTTAATACTGGCTCCATTTCTCAGTGAGAAGCAGGAAGTGAATATCCCCGTAAAAACTCCCGAGAAAAAAGAAGCCATAGCAGAAAAGTCTGCTCAACAACTTGAAACCGTCCAAGAAACCACAGCAAAAACAACAAAACCTTTATCAAGACAGGGAATTTCTTCTGGCTTCAGCATTAATTCTTTTCTCAATAAAGAAGAAAAAGTAGAGAAAGAAGAAGCTGTAGCCGTAAAAACAGAACACCTTCCCCAAAACCATTTTACAGAAACGGATCTGCAGATGGAATGGAACCTCATGCTCAAACAGCTTCAGAAAAGAAACAGTTTTATCTTTAACGCTGTAAAAACATTCAAGCTGATCAAGGCAGGGGAAAATACAATCAAAGTTCTATATCCTTCCGATTCTGCCAAAGTTGAATTCGACAAGATCGCAGGAGAATTTTTCAACCATTTCAAAACTAAGGTTCACAACTATGCAATTGAAATAGATTATCAGCGGGATTTTGACAGTCTTAAAATTGAAGTGGTGACCAAAAGAAAAATTTTCGAAAAATTCATCGAAAAAAATCCGCTTCTAAAAGACCTTGATGATTTAATGAAATTTGATCTGACATAATTTTTGTATTTATCGCAGTTTTTTTTTGTTAGATTGAGTTTTTTTATATCTTTGTCAAAGATTTTTGTAAAAAATAAGTTTTTGACAAAAACAAATCAGATTTAAAAAACTAGACAACAGAAGTTTCAGACCCAAAGTGGAAAAATTATTCATCCCATATCTGTCTCATTTTGTACCCGCTAATTTCTTTAGCGGTTATTTTAGTTTTTCTGCTTTCTATTATAGAAATTTCAGAACGTATTATCGATTTTACTGGTATTACTAACTGAATTTCTTTCCAAAAAATACAGGAGGATTAAAGTCCTTTTATTTTCCTGATTCCTTTAAAAAACTTTGAACGGCATTTTTTGAAAAGAATTATAAAAATAAATTTTATAATCAAAGGACTATTGCTGTTAATTCAAGAAAAATAAAAACAATAAATTTAAAAATATGAATTTAAAAGATGTAAAAAACGAGTGGATCAACGAGCTTTCACAGCCATTAATGATCGCGGGGCCATGTAGTGCGGAAAGTGAAGCTCAGATGCTTGAAACCGCTAGAAGGATAAGAGAAACCAATGCTCAGGTACCTATTTTCCGTGCAGGAATCTGGAAGCCGCGTACCAAGCCGAACGGTTTTGAAGGAGTAGGAGTTATTGGTCTGAATTGGCTGAAAAAAGTAAAAGAGGAATACGGATTCAAGACCGCTACAGAGGTAGCAAACGCCCACCACGTATTTGCAGCTTTAGAAGCAGATGTTGATGTTCTTTGGATTGGGGCACGTTCTACCGTAAACCCTTTTACCGTTCAGGAAATTGCAATGGCTTTAAGAGGAACTGATAAGCCAGTATTCGTTAAAAACCCTGTAAACCCGGATCTTGCTTTATGGATCGGCGCGTTAGAGAGACTTTTAGGGCAGGATATTAAAAACCTGGGAGTGATTCACAGAGGATTTTCTACCTACCAGAAAACAAAATACAGAAACAACCCGAACTGGCAGATTGCCCTTGATTTTAAAAGCCAGTTTCCCAATATTCCAATGCTGATAGACCCTTCCCATATCTGCGGAAACAGAACAGGTCTTGCAGATATTACACAGGAAGCATTGAACGTAGGATACCAGGGAGCCATTATTGAAACCCACTGCAATCCCGATGAAGCGTGGAGTGATGCTTCACAGCAGATCACTCCTGAAGTACTGGCAGAACTGATTGGCAACTTAAAAGTAAGAAATTCAGGTTTGGCAGGCTTTGATAATGAGATGGGAAGACATAGAACGCTGATTTCTGATCTCGACTTTCAGCTGATCGAGCTTCTTTCCCAAAGAATGAAGATCTCTGAAAAGATTGGTAAGCTCAAAAAGGAAAATGATATCGCGATCTTCCAGCCTGAAAGATGGAAAGTGATTACAGAATACGCTACACAGAAAGCTAGAGAAACCGGAATGTCTCAGGAATTTATTGAGAAAGTTTTCAAAGCGATCCACGAAGAATCTATTGAGGTACAGAATAGTATTATGATTGACAGATAATGCTAAGATAAAATAAGTAAAGGGCTTGGGAAATAGGGAAGAGTTTGCTCATATGCTCAAATCCTAAGCCCTAATTGCTTATATTTGTATCCAATTATCATATGAAAGGGAAAATCATCAAATCTACAGGCAGCTGGTACCAGGTTATGGAATTCGGAACAGATAAAGTTTTCGAAGCCAGGATCCGGGGCAAATTTAAATTAATCAAGACCAGACTTACCAATCCGCTTGCTGTAGGAGATTTTGTGGAATTTCAGTTAGAACAGGATGACATCGCTTGGATCACGAAAATTGAGCCACGTACGAATTACCTGATCAGAAAATCCGTTAACCTTTCAAAAGAAGCGCATATCATTGCTTCCAATATAGATCTGGCGTGCTTTATCTTTACGCTGAAGCATCCGGAAACTTCGCTTGGATTCCTTGACCGCTTTTTGGCATGCTGTGAAGCCTACAATATTACTCCATTGATTCTGTTCAATAAAATTGATGTTCTGAACGAAGAAGAAATAGAGCTTGTGAAAGATATCGAATTCCTTTATCAGGAAATTGGCTATGATACTTTGGAAATTTCATCCTATTCCAAACTCAATTTTGATCAGCTTCAGGAGCTTCTTAAAGATAAAACTTCTGTGTTTTTCGGACATTCGGGATGTGGAAAATCTACGTTGGTTAATGCATTGCAGCCCGGCTTAAATTTAAAAACTTCTGAAATTTCAGACTCCCATCTCAAAGGAAAGCATACCACAACCTTTGCCCAGATGCACTTTTGGGATTTTGGTGGTAATGTTATTGATACTCCCGGTGTACGTGAGTTTGCCATGATCGATATTGAAAAAGAAGAGGTACAGCATTATTTTCCTGAGATCTTCAAAAAAAGAGGAGAGTGTAAATTTCACAACTGTCTTCATATCAACGAACCGAAATGTGCCGTCCTTGCTTCCCTTGAAACTGGAGAAATCCAATATTCTCGCTATGCCAACTACGTAAAACTAATGGAAGAGGCGGAAGAAGCTTCCCAAAAATAGAATTCCCTCAGATTACTGCCGGATTATTCAGTGTTATCATATCATATTTTGATCAAAAGCATGTTAAAATTAGATAATACGCTTAATTAATCAGTCCAAAAATTGATTCCATTTTTTGTAGTCCTGATCTTTGCCGTATAAGATACTTTTTGCTAATTCAAATCATGTACTTTGAAATAATGTAAGCATTATAATAAATCTGCTTTTTCGCCAACCATCAAAAAGATTGTTTCTTCAAATAATATTTCCTTGAAATAAAAAATGCTTCCACTTTTAGAATAACTCTACTTTTTGTCTTAATTTTTTTGCCAAATACGACTATTTTGAAGAATTTAAATTTTGTTCCAAAAGCAGTCGTGAAAAAATATTAAAAAATTATTTTTATCTCATCGGTTGAAATTAAAGCAATAATCTATTAATATGATTTTAATTGGTTTTTCAGATTATTAAATCCGCAATGTAAACTTGGTTTTTTTGCAAATAAAAAACCCAGCCGAAGCTGGGTAAAAACTAATAACCATGAAAACTCAAATTAAACATGAGAATCGTAATAGAATTAACAATTACTGTGCCAAAACTTTTGCTCCATTTCTTAATAAAAGTTATTTTTATGTTAAAAAAAAATTAAAATAAAAATCAAAGATATTTTTTGTAATTTTGCGGCATTAAAAAATATACATTTATGTCTAACATTACATTCACTATGATTAAGCCTGATGCAGTAGCAGACGGACATATCGGTGCTATATTAGGTAAGATTGCTGAAGGAGGTTTTAAAATCAAAGCATTAAAATTAACTCAACTTACGGTTGCTGATGCTAAAAAATTCTACGAAGTACATGCGGAAAGACCATTTTATGGTGAGTTGGTAGAATTCATGAGTTCAGGTCCTATCGTTGCTGCTGTTTTAGAAAAAAGTAATGCAGTAGAAGACTTCAGAACATTGATAGGTTCTACAAACCCTGCTGATGCAGCAGAAGGAACGATCAGAAAAATGTTTGCAAGAAGCATCGGTGAAAATGCAGTTCATGGTTCAGATTCTGACGAGAACGCTCTTATCGAGGCTCAGTTCCATTTTTCAGGAAGAGAAATTTTCTAAGAAAACCCACTTCAAAAATATAAAACCAGAGAATTTCTCTGGTTTTTTTGTGCCAAAATGTCTGGAATTGCAGGCTCTAAATATTGTTTCTCTATTTGTTGGCATCGGCTGCTTGTTTGATAGATTTTTTTGGGAGTAATGACTGTCGGAAATATCCCTTTGGATGATAGGCTGGATAAGCCTCATTACGTATAAATACTTAATGGCAAATTCAGTATTTATACGGATGTGTCATATGTGATTTTATTTGCAAATTTACATAGCAATAACACAAGGAATCTTAAGCATTTTAAAGTCTTACGACAAAAAACTAATAACCACATAAGCTCAAATTCCGCAAGAAGAAAGGCAGTCTCCCAAGGGCTGTCTTTTGTTTTTTAGGCTGTTCTTCAAAGAGTATTTTACTGATGTTTCCTCTAATGTTAAGGGAAAGATCAGTTTAAAAAAAGAAAGGCAGCCGATAAGCTGCCTTTTATATTAGATAAGTGAAGAGATTAGATCTTCAGTAATTCGATCGTTCTTTCAGGGCTTTCTGCAGAGAAAACCGCATTTCCTGCCACAAGAACATCTGCTCCCGCTTCAAAAAGCTTTGAAGCATTATCAAGATTAACCCCGCCATCAATTTCAATTAGCGCGGTGGAGTTGTTGCTCAGGATAAGATCTTTAGTCTCCGCAATCTTTTTGTATGTATTCTCAATAAATTTCTGGCCTCCGAATCCGGGGTTTACACTCATTAAAAGAACAAGATCCACATCGGCAATAATATCTTCAAGCATCAGTACCGGAGTGGAAGGATTTAAAACAACCCCCGCCTTTGCTCCTCTGCTCTGGATATGGTGAATGGTTCTGTGAAGGTGTGTACACGCCTCATAATGTACGGAAATAAGGTCTGCACCATGATCGATGAATTCATCTACATACTTTTCAGGCTCTACGATCATCAAATGGACATCCACAAATTTTTTGGCATGCTGCTGTACGGTCTTCATTACAGGAAAGCCAAATGAAATGTTGGGAACAAATCTTCCGTCCATCACGTCGATGTGGAACCAGTCTGCCTGTGAATTGTTCAGCATTTCAATGTCTCTTTGCAGATTCCCGAAGTCTGCGGATAGAAGGGAAGGAGCAATAAGCTTCGTTTTCATTTTTACTTTTTATACTTTTACTTAGATTTCAATCTTTTAAAATGGGTTAACAAACAAAAAATAATATAGGAAAATACTTCCAAATACAATTGTTTCTATGATTATTAATTTGATATAGTTAATTTTAATAACTAATAACCTGTCAATTATAAATAATCCTAAAGGCACAATACTGAAAATCAATGACATTTCAAGAATCATATTATATGCTGACCCAATTTTGGGAGGGGCAAATATTTTATATACAATTAAAAAAGCTATATAAATAAAAAAAAGAGCAGTTAAAATTGATATAAAAGTGGGCTTTCGGATTAAATGATAAAAGATATTCTTCATTTTAATGATACTTCAACTTCATTTCCGGCTTAATCTTCAGAAGCGTTTCATAGATCAACTGGATGACGTTGCCTACATCTTCCTTAGAGACCATTTCCACCGTTGTATGCATGTAGCGCAAAGGTAAGGAAATTAATGCACTTGGTACCCCGCCGTTAGAATGGGCAAAAGCGTCGGTATCTGTTCCTGTTGCTCTGCTTGCTGCAGCTCTCTGGAAAGGAATTTTCTTAGCTTTTGCTGTGTCAATGATCAGTTCTCTGATGGTATGATGAATGCTTGGGGCAAAGAAAACCACAGGTCCGTCGCCGCATTTCTGGTCACCCTCTTTTTTCTTTTCGATCATTGGAGTAGTGGTATCATGGGTGACATCTGTTACGATGGCAATATTAGGCTTAATGGTGTCAGCGATCATGTCTGCCCCATAAAGTCCTACTTCTTCCTGTACAGAATTCGTGATATATAGTCCGAATGGAATCGTTTTTTTGTTCTCTTTTAAAAGCCTTGCCACTTCTGCGATCATAAAACCTCCGATTCTGTTGTCTAGGGCTCTGCAGACAAAATATCGGTTATTCATTTCAAAGAATTCATCAGGGTAGGTGATTATGCATCCTACATAAATTCCCATTTCCTCAACCTCTTTTTTGGAAATAGCGCCACAGTCGATGAAAATATTCTCAATTTTTGGGGCTGGCTCGTTCTGGTTGCTTCTTGTATGAATTGCAGGCCAACCGAATACGCCTTTTACGATTCCTTTTTCACCGTGAATATGGACAACTTTTGAAGGGGCAATCGTCTGATCTGAGCCTCCGTTTCTGATTACGTAGATCAATCCGTCATCGGTAATGTAATTGACATACCATGAGATTTCATCAGCATGGGCTTCAATCACTACTTTAAATTCAGCATCGGGATTGATTATCCCATAGCATGTTCCATAATGATCCACTTCAATTTTGTCTACATACGGTCTGATGTAGTCCATCCAGATTTCCTGGCCTCTGTGTTCGTAACCTGTTGGTGAAGAAGTGTTTAAGTATTTTTCTAAAAATTTCAAAGATTTCTTTTCAAACTTCATAAAAGGGAATGATTTTTGCGGGTAATTTTTGTTATTATAAGTGTAAAAATAATGAATTTTAGCAAGATTGTCTGTCTTTTTATCCTCTTTTTTGGAGTCAGTGTTTTTGGTCAAAAGGATTCTATCATTGCAAAACCCCTTAACCAATATCCCGCTGAATCTTTAAAAACTGATGAGTTTGGTAATAAATACTACTATGACGAAGGTCAAAAGGTAAAGATTTATGAGATAAATGGTGAACCTGTGGTTGTGCTGGATGAACTGGTTTTGGTTAATAAACCGAGGTTTAATAATCAGCTGGATAAGAATTACTATTATTTCCTTAATAAAAAACTGAACAGAGTTTATCCATTATTTGTCACTGCACTTGAACAGTACAGAGGCATCCAGGCAGATATGACAGATATGGATAGTAAAGCCAAAAGGAAATTTATAAAAGAAAGACAGAATATACTTGCAGATCAATATGAAAAGCAGCTGAGAGATCTTACCACAACAGAAGGCCAGGTTTTTGCCAAGCTAATGAACAGGGCAACCGGAAAAAATGTTTATGAGATCATTAAAGAGATGAGAGGCGGATGGAGCGCTTTCTGGTGGAATGTAAAAGGCAAAATGGCAGATATAGATCTGAAAGACCAATACAATCCACATAAAAACAGAACCGATGAGTTTATAGAATCACTGCTTCAATCCAATTGGAATTCCGGTTATTTACAGCCTTATCCCGGTGCTTCCGATTTTAAAGTTAGAAAATAAAAGAAAAAAATTCCTGTAATAGCTTACAGGAATTTTTCTTTTAATTTATCAAATACAATTTTATCTACCGGAAGCGGAAAAGGATTATCGGGTCTGTCGATGTCGATCCATTCAATTTTTTCAATGCACGGATCAAGGATCAGGAAATCTTCCTCAGTAGTAATATTGACTATATAATATATGGTAAGAAGTTGTTCATTTTCTCTGAAACGGGATACCAGGAAATCTTCCTGTGTATAAAAGTGTTCTACGATTTCTATCTTCACATTCAGCTCTTCATCAAATTCACGGTGAAGACATTCTGTAAGCCCTTCACCGAATTCCAGCCCTCCTCCGGGAAATTTCATTAAAGGCTCACCGGCATATTCTTCAAACAGGGTCAGTACCTTTTTATCCTTTACTGCACACGCGTATACTCTAATGTTGATCTTATCAATCATATATAATATTTTGTATAGCTAAAATAAAGAAATAAGTGGAAAGAGGCAATAAGCCAATTTGCAAATTTGCCTTTATATGATTTGTTTTCTTCCTTTCTAGCTTTCCGGATTTTCTTCTCCTCCTATCTTCAGCGCGTTGATCATCTCTCTTTTTCCCGGAGGTCCCTGTTTTTTCTCCACTTTGAAATTCAGCTCCTGAAGAATCCTTCTTACGCTTCCTTTAGAAGAGTAGGTTGTTAATAAACCGTTAACGGACATTTTGTCGGAAACCATTTCAAACAGAGGTTTTTCCCACAAATCCGGCTGTACTCTCGCCCCAAAGCAGTCATAATAGACAAGATTGATTTTAGGTAAGTCTATGTCTTTCAGGTCAAAGAAGTCACATTCGATCTTTTTAAGGTTAAAACCTGTAATGATTTCTGACGATTTTCCCCACTCTGCCTGATGAATTTTTTGGTAAATATTTTTGAATTCCGGGTTATCAAAATGCTCAAAATAGGCGAGCTCATTAATCTCGGATTCATTTATCGGGTATTTTTCAAGGGAAAAGTAATTGATGACATGATTTTTGTCAGTTTTTAAATATTCATTAATTGTCACCAAAACATTCAAACCTGTTCCAAAACCGAGTTCTAAAATATTAATTTCGTAATCATTTAGCTGATTTAGTCCATTTTTAATAAACACATGTTCTGCTTCCTGAAGCGCTCCGTGATGAGAATGATAGTTTTCATTCAATGTATTGATATATAGTGTTTTACTACCGTCTTTTGTGGTTTTAATTTCTCTTTTCAAGCTATTTTTTTGTCAAATTTACTCTAAAATTTTTATATTTAGAAAATTATGTTAAATTTGTAGAACATCGTAAAAATTTTTAAAAATGATAATTCAAAAAACTGAAAACTCCAGACTTTCGGACTTTGATCCGAACAATTTTTCATTTGGAAATACTTTTATCGACCATATGGTTATATGTGAGTATGAAAATGGAAAGTGGGGTGATGTGAAATTGGTCCCTTATGGTCCAATACCATTTACACCAGCCATGATGGGTGTAAACTATGGACAAGCTTGTTTTGAAGGTATGAAAGCTTATAAAGACAAAGACGGGCAGGTTTTCCTTTTCAGGCCAGAAAAGAATTTTGAACGTATCAATAAATCAGCAAAGCGTCTGGCTATGCCTGAAGTGACTGAGGAAATGTTTTTAGACGGATTGAAGGCATTAGTAGATATCGACAGAAACTGGATTCCGCAGGGAGAAGGAATGTCATTATATATCAGACCATTGATTTTTGCTACAGAGGAAGCTCTGAAAGCAAGAGTTGCTAATAAATACATGTTCGCGATCGTTGCAACACCAGCGAAGAGCTATTATTCAGAACCGGTTTCTGTGAAAATTTCAGATCATTATTCAAGAGCAGCTAACGGAGGAGTGGGCTCTGCTAAAGCAGCAGGAAACTATGCTGCTTCTTTCTATCCTACGCAGCTTGCTATCGAAGAAGGATATGAACAGATCATCTGGACTGATGATTCCACTCATGAATATTTTGAAGAAAGTGGAACAATGAACGTATTCGTAAGAATTAATGATACAATCTATACACCGCCTACTTCTGAAAAAATCCTTGATGGGGTGACAAGAGACAGCTTTATCCAGCTTGCCAAGAAAAGAGGAATTGAAGTGAAAATAGAGCCTGTTGCTGTGAAGACTGTTGTAGAAGCTCAAAAGAACGGAACTCTGAAAGAAGTTTGGGGAGTGGGAACAGCTGTTGTAACTACTGTATTTCAGGCTTTAGGATATGAAGGTACGAAGCTGGAGCTTCCTGCATTGTCAGATGAAGAAAGCTTTGCAGCTCTTCTTAAAAAGGATCTTACAGACCTTCAGAACAATCTTAGCGAAGATCCTTTTGGATGGAGAGTTATGGTTGAAAAAAACGTTCTGGAAACTGTTTAAATTCAAGATTATTTGATTCAATAATAGAACCGGCAGAATAAATTTCTGCCGGTTTTTTTATTTTCTCGCCAATTATTGGTAATTTTTCACAAAATTTAGAATACTATGCAATTCGTAAAGTTCAAATTACCTCTTGGTCTGCTTTCTATGATCAGTGTTTTAGCTGTTTCCTCATGCAGTAAAGATGATGACGGAGCAATGTTGGTAAACGATGCAGCCACAATAACCGTAGAAAATATAATTGAAAGTAAAGCACTCACACAGTTCGGAACATTCCAGAATGCGGGATCATCGCCTGTCATTAATCCCGGAGAATCAGCTTCATTTACATTTTATGCAGGAAAAGGACAGGCTGTAAGTTTTGCAGCTATGTACGGAAATAGTAATGACCTGTTTTTCGCTCCTTCCAATCCGGGAATCAAACTTTACCAGAATAACGGTGATCCGGTAACGGGAGATGTTTCCTCACAGATCCGGCTTTGGGATAACGGGACACGTAAAAATGAACCGACAGGACCTGGCGTTACTCATCCAGGCTCAGCAGAATCCCCTCAACAGAATGTTGCTGAGATTGCATTGGCAACACCTGCTTCACAATTGCTGAAAGCAGAACTGACCCATGAGGGAGGAACCAAGTTCACTTTGAAATTAACCAATACTTCAGGCGGCACAGCCAATGAAACACCTATAAGTGCAGGAGTCTGGGCTGTTTCCCACATTTCAGGAACAGCACTTTTGAAAGAGGATCCTATTTTTTCGCCGGGAAAACCGTCAGCCAACGGATTAACAGACCTTGCTGAATTGGGAAAAACAACGCCTCTTGAACAATATCTAACGGGCATCACAGGGCCTAATTCTGCATTTTCACCTGTATTGGTCGTAATATACAGTGGTAACGATAACCCTATTTTTAAAACAGGGGAGAATGACCGCGGAGAAGGTTTGAAGGAACTTTCTCAACAAGGAAATGCTGATGTTCTGGCTGCTTTTCTTAAAACCAAGCCTGGAGTAAAAGAAGTATTTGTCCTTAAAGATCCGGCGACAGGTATTTTACAGCCCAGAATAAATGGTAATAACGGCGGTAAGGCTTCCCAGACGATATCTGCACGTAAAGGAGACCGTATTGTACTGGCAACGATGTACGGACAGTCTAATGACTGGTTTATTGCTGCCACAAATAACGGTGTAGACGGCTCAACACGGGGTGATATCTCTTCAATCATCGGTCTGTTTGACAGTGGAACCTTACAAAGTTCTTTTCCTGGTGCCCATATAGGGTCGGAGCCGGCTGAGGCTGAAAGCCAGCCGGTACAGCAGCTTGCCAACCCAAATCAGTTCAACACACTTCCTTCACTTCCGCAGATGATTAAAGTGACTATTCAATAATATTTGAGATCAATATATACAATCACCTCTCACGGGGTGATTTTTTGTTTTATGTGATTAAAGTAATTATTTAAACCAGTAGTTCAAATGATATTGAATATTACTATTTAAAATGAAGCTTACCTTAATATTCTTAAAAACTTTAAAACCCTTAACGGTTTAAGACTTCTACTAATAAAAAGTTTACATAATCTGCAAGAGAAAATAATTTTACAGGTTTTTTAGATTGCTCAAAATTTCATAGAATTTTATTTTTAAAATCCTTGAATCTTTGAACTTTTAAATCTTTAAATATCCTATCACACCATTCATGAGAAATACTTTCATGTTTATCTGCTAAATTTTTTAAAACCTATTGAACAATATTTCTCCGAAATGCGTATTTTCGCAAAAGTTTATGAAAAAATTACTCTTCATATCAGCAGTAAGCCTGTTAAGCTGTAACCGGAATGCACCAACGGCGCATCCTCCTGTAGGCGGAGTATTGAGCCAGAAAGACTTGGATGTTTCGAAGGAAAGGATGAGAAACCTCAATACCATAGAGCGAGGCCAGATCCAGAATTGGATCAACGGTCAGCCCGTGAAGTATTATCCTACACAGCTTAATTATTGGGTAACTGTTGAAGGTTTTGATCAGAGAGAAAGAAGAGCGGATAATACAACGATCTCTTATTCTTATGATTTGTATGATTTTGATGAAACCAAGATCTATGACAAACCTTTTGAAAGAAGAGATGCCAGATTCGGGCATTTTGATGAACTGAAAGCGGTAGAGAATGCTTTGCGTTTTATGCATGATGGAGAGGAGGTGACGCTTTTGGTACCTTCTTCACTGGCCTACGGAACCTTTGGAGACGAAAAGAATATAGACAACGATATACCATTAATCATAAAATTAAAAGCTCTGTAAATAATGAAATTGTTTAACAAGAATATAATTCTGGCAGCGGCAAGTATCTCGCTGATGAGTTGTACCCCAATCTATAAAAAAATGAACGTAGACAAAGAAACTTACGAAGGTCTTCATGACGGACTTTATGCAAATCTTCAGACTTCTAAAGGAAACCTGATTGTGCAATTCGAAGACAAAAAAGCACCGGTAACTGTAGCCAATTTCATCGGTCTTGCAGAAGGGAAAATTGATAACAAAGCTAAGGCGAAAGGAGTTCCTTATTATGACGGAACTATCTTCCACAGAGTGATCAAAGATTTCATGATCCAAGGAGGTGATCCTCAGGGAACGGGAATGGGTGACCCTGGATATAAATTCGAGGACGAGAAAAACGACCTTAAGCATACTGGAAAAGGAATCCTTTCTATGGCAAATTCAGGACCTAACACGAACGGTTCTCAGTTCTTTATTACTGAAGTAGCTACGCCTTGGTTAGACGGAAGGCACACGATCTTCGGAAAAGTGGTAAAAGGTAACGATGTAATTGATGCAATTGCTAACGTAGAAAAAGGAGCTCAGGACAAACCTAAGACTGATATCGTTTTAGAAAAAGTTTCTGTTTTCAGCAAAGGTGACGAATACAAAAATTACGATGCAGCAAAAACTTTCACAGAAGGAAAAGCTAAGATCGCAGAAAATAACAAAGCTTATATCGCTAAAGAAGAAGCTGACAGAAAGAAAAAAGAAGAGGAATTCAAAGCTAAGCAGGAGAAAATGGTTGAAGATCTTAAAGCCGGAATGCAGAAAACTGAATCCGGATTATATTACAAGATCACTAAAACAGCTGCGGCTGGAAAAGCACCTAAGGCCGGTGATAATGTATCTGTACACTATGCAGGTAAATTGATCGACGGTACGGAATTCGATTCTTCATTTAAGAGAAATGAACCAATCGAAATTCCAATCGGAATGGGAAGAGTAATTAAAGGATGGGACGAAGGTATCCTGTTGCTTAAGGAAGGCGAAGCTGCTACCTTACTGATCCCGCCGGCAATGGCTTACGGAGAAAGAGGAGCAGGGGGTGTTATCCCGCCAAACGCCTGGTTGATCTTCGATGTTGAGCTTGTGAAAGTAAAGTAATTGAAATTCAAAATATTTTGAAAGCCGTCCGTAAGGATGGCTTTTTTATTGCTAGAGATTTAGAAATTATATAGAAAAGGATTCAGCTCAGGTAAAAGCTTATATTTTTAGTTTAATGTAATTTCCCTATTTTCGTGTAAAATATCCATATGAAAAAAATCCTCTATACACTTCTTATTCTCTCTGCAACCATTATCTCCGCTCAGGGAAAGAAATTCTTCAAAAGTGGTGAAGTACAGCTGCAGAATCCAGTAGAAAAGATCAACCTGAGATATGCCAATGATCTGCCTTTTGTACAGGTAAGCATCAATGGAAAACCCTATAATTTTTTATTTGATACCGGTGCGCCAACGGTGATCTCTACAGCAGTGTACACAGAGTTGAAACTGGAGAAAAAATATAAAAGTAAAGTAAAGGACTCCCAGAAAAAAAAGCAGGAACAGATCTTTACGATTCTACCGGAAATGACCGTTGATAAAGCCGTTTTCAAAGATGTGGGAGCTGTAGTGATGGATTTCAGTGTTTCTGAGCTCAGTTGCTTCAAAATCGACGGTATTCTTGGAGCCAATCAGATGGCAAAACTTTTCTGGAAAATCAATTATTCGGAAAACTCACTCGAAGCCTCAAAAGATCTTGCACAGTTTAATCCGGCAGATTATGATATTGTCATTCCTTTCAGTCCCAGAACACAAAAAACACCCGTTGTAGAAACCGATCTGCAGGGCAAAAAAATAGAGCTCACCTTTGATACAGGATTTTCCGGAAGATTAAAGATAGCAGACAATACGTATAATGCCGAAAAAGCCTTAAAGAGTATCGAAGTCTACGGAACGAACTCTGTCGGTGCTTACGGGGCCGGAAAACCGGCGCCAGGGTATATTTTCAGGACTGCAACCCTGTCATTAGGCAACAAAAGCTTTTTTAATGAAATAATTACTACTGGAGGTGCAGACCTGATCGGGAATGATTTCTTTAAAAACTTTATATTCATCCTCGATTGGACAGGAAATAAGATCTATATGAAACGGATCAAAAACGAGCCTGCCAGATTGGAGTCTTTTGGCTTCGGATACCGTTTTATAGAGGCAAAGCCAACAGTTGCCTTCGTATTTAAGGAAGAAAATTTTCCATTGAAAGTGGGAGATGCCATTATCAGCATCAACAACATTAATCTGGACAACCTTAACAAAGAAAGTGCCTGTCATTATTTTCTTAATAGAGTAGAGAACAGACAGAATACAGTTGATCTTAAGATAAGGAGAGACGGGAAGGAAATGCAGGTGAAGCTGGAGAAAAAGGAGTTTTTGGGAGTCGGGGTTTAAGGATTTGTGTGTGATTTAAAGAAATTTAGTATAAACAAAAAGCCGTTCAAATATTGAACGGCTTTCTAGTAAAGTAGAAATTAAAGTTATGCGTGTCTTGATTTCTTCCTTGTGTTGGAAGAATTCATTTTCCCGGCAAGGGAGCTGATAAATACAATTCCAAAGCCGAGGTATGCCGCAAATGCGGTAAGGTATACAATTAAGCTGTTAAAATCTGGTTTTGAGGCATATATAAAATACACCAGCACGGAAAAAACAGCAAAGCTTAACAGGAGCATAAGGCTCCAGATATTCATTTTTGCAGCATCTTCGTTTCTCTTAAAAATCATTTCAAAAAAGTCTCTCATCATTAATCACTTTTTAAGGGTTATACATTTGTTTTCCGTTCTCCAATAGAACGGTCCGGAATCATTTTCCGATATAAATTAAATGGCACACGGATCATAGTTAACTTGGCTAAGGTTATGATCTTATGGCCGTTTGATTGCTTACATCAGGGTATGCTTTAAGCTGCCCAGAAAGTTTTAATTAAAAAACAGTATTGAATCCCGGAAGGAATTCACGAGCTTTATGACACCGTACACAATCATCATCGTAAATGGAATTGATAAGGGATTATCTTTTCCGTTGCATACGGTATCTAAAGAAAAAAGGGCCATATTAAAATATGAAACGCCTTTATCTGGCTCAGCGGAAACTGAAGCTTCCACGGTAACCTTTTCTCATCGTCTGTGTTTTAAATAAATTTTTTTCAATGATTTAGCTTGCGAATTTCATGCCAAAGTGAATTTTCCAGCTTATTTTTAGCGCTAAGTAGTTTTAAGTTTGTAGATTAGACAGGGAATAAAAGAATTTGAAAAATGAAGAGAGTGAAATTCAAGATTTTCTTTTAACCGCAAAAGTCACAAAAGTTTTAGAATACTTTAAAAGTTTCAGGTTCAAAGTTTAACGGTGAAAATTTATATAAGTTTAAAAATCACAGTTTTTTACAGTAAATCTGTGTAATTTGAAAAATCTGCGGGAGATTATAAAAAGTTGTTTTTCCCTATATAAAACGTCAACAAGTTGATTCCGGAAAATGAAGAAGAATAAAAATTGAATTTATCATTTTACATTTCGGAATCAACTTGTTGATGATATTTTGTTTTAAAACCGGCTTAAAAGATCCTACCAGTTCTTATCAATCATATAAATGATCTGTGTCATAGCTGCTGCCCCCAACAAAAGCTCTCTTCTGTTAACCTTATCAAATGTATCTTCCTCCGTATGGTGGATGTCAAAATACCTCTGGGAATCGGGGACAAGCTCTGCAGTAGGAACTCCCATATCATGAAGCGGATAGATGTCTGTTCCTGAATATTTTCCTTCAAAATTGTAAACTCCATACGGAATGAATAAACTGGTCCAGCCCTTGATCTGATTTCTCTTTTCATCATCCATTTCCAGAGCAATTCCTCTTGGTGCAAAGCCTCCTGCATCAGATTCTATAGCAAAAAGGTGTTTTTCATTCTTCTCCTTGACCGTTTTTCCATATTGGATACCGCCTTTTACACCATTTTCTTCATTAGCGAAGCAGACCACCCTGATAGTATGGTTATTTTTAATTCCTAATTTCTTAAATGTCCTCAACACTTCAATACTCTGCACAATTCCGGCACCATCATCATGAGCTCCTTCACCCACGTCCCAGGAATCAAGATGTCCTCCGGCTACGATTATGCTCTGGTCTTTTTTGCCGGTAATTTCACCAATGACAGAGTGGGATAGTTTTTCGCCTTTCATACCGCAGTTGGAATTCAGTTTTGCGGTAATCTTCTGGGTTTTTAAAAGTGCTTCGAGCTCGTCCGCAGCTGTTGTTCCGATGGCTATGGCCGGAATTTTTGAAACTTTATCTTCATAACGCATCGCTCCTGTATGCGGAACGTCATCAAAAGCTGAAGACAGAGATCTGACGATCGCAAATTTCCCTCCTTTTTTAGCGGTCAATGAAGCTGCGGTTACCCTGTATTTTGCGGCATCACTATAGCCTCTGAATGTCTCTACAAAAGACTGGCTGAAAGGGTAGTTAAAGAACACGATCTTATCCTTTACTTGATCTGGAGAAAGCTTATCATATTCTTCCATAGATTTTACGATAATGATCTCACCGGAAACATCTTTTCCTCCGGTTCCTTCAGAATTTCCAAGAGAAAGCATCTTCATGTTTTTCCATTTTCCATCTGCTGTTTTGATCTGCAGGGACTCCTTTCCTCTGATCCAGACCGGAACCATTACTTCCTGTAGCCATACTTTATCTGCTCCTGCATCGCGAAGCTTCTGTTCGGCCCATTTTACAGCCTTTTCGTAAGCATCCGAACCGCTGAGGCGGTGGCCTATATTTTGGGTTAAATCCCTTAATTCCGTATAACTTTTCCCGTTGTTCAGTATTTCTGTGGAAATTTTACTGAACTGTATTGAATCTTCCTTAGACTGTCCGAAAGCAGCCATTCCCAGGAATAATAATGAAGTTCCGAGTATCTTTTTCATAGTTTACCAGTTTTTATCGATCATAAAAATAAGCTGTGCCATTGCGGTAGCGCCTAACAGTAGTTCCCTTTTGTTCACTTTGTCGAAAGTATCTTGTTCAGAGTGGTGGTAGTCGAAGTATCTTTGGGTATCTACAACCAATTCGGCTAAAGGAATATCTAACTTTTTCAATGGAGAAATATCCTGAATAGCTTCAGTTTGGTCATAATCATAGACGCCATAAGGAAGGAAATAATTTTTCCATTCAAAGATCTGTCTTCGTCTTTGTGGCGGCATATCTAAGGAAAATCCTCTTGGTGAATATCCTCCAGCATCTGTTCCTAAAGCAAAAACATGCTTTTCCTGTTTCTTTTTCACATAGGCTGCATACATTTCACGGCCTTGCCCTCCGTTTTCGCTGTTCGCATAAAAAACAACTCTTATTGTATGATTATTTTCGATACCAAGAGCTTTGAATGTTCTTAAAACTTCAATGCACTGTGCAACACCGGTTCCGTCATCAATAGCTCCTTCACCGAAATCCCACGAGTCTAATTGAGCTCCTAAGACAATCACCTTAGAATCTTTTTTACCCTGAATTTCAGCAATAATATTCGGGTTGGTAGTGTCGCCTTTTGATTGTGCCGTCATATTTAGTTTGGCGGTAACCTTTTGATTTTTTAATAATTTTTCCAATTCATCAGCGGATTTTACTCCAATGGATAGGGCCGGAATTCTTACTTTGTCGTCAGGTTCGTAATACACCATTTTTGCGTGTGGTGTATCGTCCATAGCTGTTGTTAAAGATCTTATAATTAAAGCTTTTGCTCCTGTTTTAGCAATCACGGAAGCGGAAATTAATTTAGATTTTGCGGTCAATAAATAAGAATCATTTGTATTAATGATCTTCGGGTCCATCGGAAGATTTACGAAAACGATTTTATCTTTCAATTGTCCGATTGACATAGCATTAAGCTCAGAAGTTGAATTGATTAAAACAATTTCGCCTGTAAGATCTTTCCCTCCTGTTCCCTCAGAATTCCCGAAAGACAGCATTCTGATATTTTTCCAATCCCCATTTGCTGTTTTTATTTGCAAAGATTCCCTTCCTCTTATCCAGACCGGAGCTTTGGCTTCCATTCTCCAGATCATTTCAATACCGATAGATTTGAGTTTTTTTTCTGCCCACTCCACGGCTTTTATATAACCGGGAGTTGCACTGAATCGCGGGCCGATACCTTTGGTAAGCTCACCCAGATTTTCATAGGCTGTACCGTTGGTCATCACCTCATCTGAAATTTTCCTGAACTCATCATGGTAATTGAACTTGGCCACGGTTGTCTTTTTTACCGGTTTTTTCTGTGGCTTTTTTTGAGAAAATAAAAATCCACTCAAAAAGAGTGGAAGTATAATGAAGATTTTTTTCATTTTTTATTTACCTTTCTTTTTCCAACGATAAAAGTAGGGAAAAATTAGGAATTTATTAAGGTTTCATATCGTACATTAACAGTGCTGTAACCAATTTCGGTTCAATGAATGTACATTTTGGAGGCATGCTGAGCTTAAGGTCAGAAATTTTGATCATATCGTTGAAACTCACCGGATAGATTCCGAATCCTACCTTTCCTTCACCATTATCTATTTTTTCTTTTAAATAGTTAATTCCCTGAATATTGGAGGTTCCTTTTGCATAGGAAATTTTCTCAGAACTGTCTGAATTTTCTATTTTAAGGATATTCTTGAAAATATATTTATCTAAAAGATGATGGTCAAGGTTATCAAGGGACATTTCCGTTGAACGGAGGTCATGCTTCACATGAAGTGAGTAGAATTTACCATCCAGATACATCGAGATATGGAATTTTTGCGAAGGGAAATAAGAGGTTTCTCCTTTTTCGTGGATCAGGAAATACTGGTCCAGTTCTTTTAAAAACTCTTCGCTGGAAAGACCATTAAGATCAGACAGGATTCTGTTGTAATCATGAATCTTGATCGATTGGTTGGAAACGATGAAGCTATACACAAAATTGTAGGCTTCAGTACCATTGTGCCTTTTGTTCTTTTCTTTATGGTGCTTTGCATTCAATGCAGTGGAACCAATCCTATGGTGACCATCTGCAATGTAGAACGAGTCGATCTGGTCAATTACCTCCTTGAACTGCTGAAGTTTCAGGCGATTGTCTATCCTCCAGATTTTATGTCTGATCCCGATAGAATCGACATGGTTGAAAATAGGAACATTCTTCTCTTCATGATTCATCAGAAGCTCTATCTTTGAATTGGAGGGGTAGGTAAGAAGTACAGGTTCAGCCTGAAGACTTACTTTGTCCAGATAATGAGCCAGCTTTTCCTTTTTTTGCGGAATGGTACTTTCGTGTCTTTTGATCTTTCCGTTCCAGAAATCTTCAATGCTCGCTAATCCCAGCAAGCCTCTGAAAACCTGTTTATTGGGGTAGATCTGCTCATAAAGATAATATGATGAACTGTCCTGGATTAGCTTTTTTTCTTCCAGGAGCTCTTCAAATGTTGAACGGATCTTCCTTAAATTCCGGTCAATATCTTTAGATTTACTTACAACATAAGGTTTAATCATATTGATGTAAGTATTTTCAACTTGAGCTTTCTCTGCAATCTCCTCTTGGGTGAAATTGTCCAGCGGGTGGGTAGGGAAAGTGCTCTCAAAGTCTTTATGAGGTCTTATTCCACGGAAAGGTTTAAAAACAGGCATATTTTATCTTATGGTTTCTTTTTGTAGCTTAATAATTTGTTCTGCAAGTTCTGCACCGATCTTTTCCTGTGCATCTATGGTGTTTCCACCTACGTGAGGAGAAAGAGACAATGCTGGATTCATCAGTAAAGGAAGTTCCGGAGTCGGTTCATTTTCGAACACGTCCAGTGCGGCTCCCGCTACTTTTTCAGATTCGATGAAATCTATAAGGGTAACCTCATTGATCACGCCACCTCTTGCTGTATTTACTATGTAGACCCCGTCTTTCATTTTTTCAAACTGAGGCGTGTCTATAATATATTCATTCGTTTTTGGAGTATTGATGCTGATGAAGTCTGTATCTTTAAGGAAAGCATCCATATCATTGGTGGAAGTGATCTCAAAATTCAGACTCTGTCCGTCGAAAAAATCCAGAGTAAGAACTCTTGTTTTCGGATTTTTCGTAAGCACCTTAATTTTCATTCCTAATGCTATCCCCATTTTCACGACTTCCTGGCCGATACTTCCAAAGCCTATCACTCCAAGGGTTTTTCCTGAAAGTTCATACGCTTTGCTGAATGACTTTTTCATGGCGTCGAAGTGGGTTTCTCCTTCCAATGGCATCAGTCTGTTCGATTCGTGAAGGAACCTTGCCAGTGCAAAGAAATGTGCGAAAACAAGCTCGGCTACTGATTTTGAAGATGCTGTAGGCGTATTGATCACTTTGATGCCTTTACTTTTTGCATAATCCACATCAATATTATCCATTCCGATACCGCCGCGTCCAATGATTTTCAGGCTTGGGCAGGCATCGATCATGTCCTGTCTTACTTTCGTCGCGCTCCTTACCAGAAGAATATCCACGTTATTTTCATTAATGAAATTGATCACGTGATTCTGAGCCACTCTGTTCGGCAGGACTTCAAATCCTGCTTCCGTAAGGGCCAGTTCTCCTGTTTTCGAGATTCCGTCGTTTGCTAAAACTTTCATGTGTTATATTAGATTTAAAGATTGAAAAATTTAGATATTTAAAAATTTTAAATCGGGTCGCAAATTAATAAATTTTAATTAACTGCTCTAAATTTTTCAACCTTTGAATTTTTTAGGGTTTAATTACTTGATCGATTTCATAACATCTACCAGAACCTGAACGCTTTCAATAGGTAAAGCATTATATAAACTTGCTCTGTAGCCGCCAAGACTTCTATGTCCGTTTAATCCGCTGATTCCTGCAGCTTTCCATGCCGTGTCGAATGTTTCTTTTTTGCTCTCGTCTGTGATGTTGAAAGAAACATTCATTAAAGAACGGTCTTCTTTTACACAGAATGTTTCAAACAGAGGATTGCTGTCGATCTCGTCATATAAAAGTTTTGCCTTAGCCTCATTTCTTGCTTCTGCTGCGGCAATTCCCCCGTTCTTTTCAAGATACTGTAAAGTAAGAAGGGAAGCATACACAGGGAAAACCGGAGGTGTGTTGTACATCGACTCTTTTGAAATATGCTGAGAATAATCCAGAATAGAAAGCATGTTCTCTCTTCCTGTTTTTCCAAGGATTTCTTTTTTGATAACCACCAAAGTAACTCCTGCAGGTCCCATATTTTTCTGAGCTCCTGCATAGATCAGGTCAAACTTAGAAAAATCCAGCTGTCTTGAGAAAATGTCAGAGCTCATATCGCAAACCATCAAAGTATCTACCTCAGGGAAAGATTTCATCTGTGTTCCGTAGATTGTATTATTCGATGTGCAGTGGAAATAATCGTATTCTGATCCTACCGTATAATCTTTAGGAATGAAAGAATAGTTTTTTTCTTTGGAAGAACCTACCACATCTACATTCCCCAGTTTTTTTGCTTCTTTAACAGCTCCTGCCGCCCATGTTCCTGTATCCAGATAAGCTGCTTTACCACCTACTTTCAGAAGGTTGTAGGGAACCATAGCAAACTGCAGGCTTGCACCGCCACCTAAATAAAGTACTTCATAATCATCACCAAGGTTCATCAGTCTTTTCACAATGGCACGTGCTTCGTCCATTACAGCAACAAAATCCTTGCTTCTGTGAGAAATTTCAAGGAGAGACAGTCCGATTCCGTTAAAATCTAAAATAGCTTCTGCTGATTTTTCAAATACCTCCTGAGGTAAGATGCATGGTCCTGCGCTGAAGTTGTGCTTTTTGCTCATATTTTTACTTTTTTGGTTGTGCAAGAATTTTATGGACTTGCGGTTTATTATTGATATTTACTAGATTCTTCAAATTTATGGTTAAAAAAACCGCCTCATTATGCTGAGACGGAGCCTTTATTATTCACCGTGTAAGAATGCTTTTTTATTAAGCAGGGTTTCTTCAGATTCTACGTGGTCTTCATCAGGAACACAACAGTCTACCGGGCAGACAGCTGCACACTGAGGTTCTTCATGGAATCCTTTACATTCAGTGCATTTATCTGTTACAATGAAATATACATCATCACTTACCGGTTCCTGCGGAGAATCCGCATCTATAGTAAGTCCTGACGGCATAGTCACAGTACCTGCAAGAGCGGTACCTTCAGAAGCTTTCCAATCTACGGCCCCTTCATATATTGCATTGTTTGGGCATTCCGGTTCGCAGGCTCCGCAATTAATGCATTCATCAGTTATTTTAATAGCCATCGCTAATTTTTTTTAAATTTGCACAAAATTACAAAATATTCCCCAATTTAAAAGTAATTATGAATATTGAAAATCAAGTTTTAGGACTTATTAAGTTAAGTGCATATATAAAAGAGTTTTTAGCAAAAAAATCGGCAGATTATAATGATCATGATACCGAGTTTGACTTATTGCTGAAAAGATCCGAAATAGAAAATCCATGGTTTACCCTTGAGAATCAGAAATTTGCTCTTGCAGAGTGGGCTGGTTTGCTTTCCCAAGAAAGTATAAATAACTGGCTTAGAAACTATTCCGTTTCCAAAACTTCAAAAAGAGTAGGATTGATCCTGGCCGGAAACATTCCTCTGGTCGGATTTCATGATGTGATAGCGGTCGTTCTGAGCGGGCATGTTCCATTGATCAAGCTTTCCTCAAAAGATAAACGGATGATTCCGTTCCTGCTGAAAAAATGGAATGAGTTTTCAAGCAGAGCCGTACAGTTTGAATTTGTTGAAAGACTGGAAAACTTTGATGCTGTGATTGCGACAGGAAGTAACAATACAGCAAGATATCTTGAATATTATTTCAAAAACCATTTGAGCATCATCAGAAAGAACAGAACTTCTGTAGCTGTTTTGAAAGGGGATGAAACTCCTGAAGAGCTTCAGCTTCTGGCGGAAGACATTTTCAGGTATTTCGGACTTGGGTGCAGAAATGTAACAAGGGTTTTTATTCCGGAGGACTTTATTATCGACAGATTGTTTGAGAGTTTCGTAAGATTCCAGGATATCATCAATCATAACAAATATGCCAACAATTATGATTACAACAGGGCGGTATATCTTCTAAACCAGGATAAGTTCTGGGACAATAATTTTGTGATGATGAAAGAGGATGACAAGCTTTTCAGTCCGCTTTCCGTGATCAATTTCAGCCGATATTCGTCTCTGGATGAAGTGAAAAGTTTCATCGCTGAGAATGAGCAGGATATTCAGTGTATTGTAGCAAAAAGCGAGCTTGGATTAGATTCTATTCCTTTTGGGGAGGCACAGCATCCTGCTCTGGATACCTATGCGGATAATGTGGATACGATGAAGTTTTTGGAAATGGTCTGATTTTCGTATCTTAACTCACTTATTTTACCAATAATAAAAAGATTATGAAAAAAATATTTTTAGGACTTACAGTTCTTGCCACACAGCTGATGTTTGCTCAGAAAGTAACAGGAGTGAAGGTTGAAAAAGTTCAGAAAGAGATTCCTGCCCAACTGAGCAAAGAGAAGATTAATCTGTATAATGATAACTTCCTCAAATTTGTTGAAGCACTTAAAGCTCCGGATCGTTCAGGTGTTGATGTGCTTCTTTCCGATAAGGTAAAAGAAATAGTTACAGACGATGTTCTTAAAAAAGTAAAAGAAGGCTTTGATGTAAATAAAAAGCTGGAAATTTTAAAGACAGGATACCACAGATTAATGGATGGTTCCAGTTTGCCAAGCATCAACTACAAATATGCAGGAGATCCTTCTTCAAAAGAGGTAATTATGGCTGTGTTTGAAGAGGATGGAAAGATCATTGGGGTGATGCCGGCGAAAAAAGACAAATAATTTAAAACAATAAAAAATACTAACTATGATGACAGATGTTTTAGTTGCTCACTCCTCCGATGTGGAAAAAGCAGCTTTTTACAGAAAAACTTACCTGCATGTTGCCTTATCAATCCTGGCGTTTATCGGGGTTGAAACTATTTTGCTGAAAACGGTCCCAGTAGAGATCATTGCTATGATGTTCGGACAGAAATACACATGGCTATTGGTTATCGGTATTTTCTGGCTGGCCTCGATGCTGGCTTCTAAATGGTCACTTTCGCAGAGCAGAACGACACAGTATTTTGGATTAGGATTCTATATCATTCTGGAAGCCGTGATTTTCATGCCTATGATTTATATTGCAGCAGGAATGCAGGGTGGAGGAAATATCATTTTCCAGGCTGCTATGCTTACGATTGCTATGTTTGCCGGCCTTTCGGCAGTAGCGTTTACTTCTAAAAGAGATTTTTCGTTCCTAAGAAATATTATCGTGATTGGAGGTTTTCTTTCAATAGGGCTGATTGTGGCCGGAGCGATTTTTGGATTTAATCTTGGGCTTTGGTTCTCTGTAGGAATGGTGCTTTTGGCTTCCGCAAGCATCTTGTATGAAACAAGCAAACTTAAAAATGTCTATACAACAGGGCAGTATGTAGGGGCTTCATTGCAGCTTTTTGCATCCATTATGCTTCTATTCTGGTATATTCTGAGAATCTTGATGAGCAGAAGAAGCTAAAATAAAGAATGAAAGGTGAAGAATTATAAAAATCAGATTTATCTTTTATAAATAATGATCCTGGTGATATTTCATCAGGATTTTTTTATGTTTTCCAATCTTTCAATCACTCCCATTTACCGATTTGAGCCCAAAAAATCCTGATGAAATGTCACCGGGACTTTAATGGATTCTTTAATTTATATAAACAGCAGCAACAGCATCAGCAATGGCATATTACAGAAGCTTTCAAGCGTATGTTCAAGTTGAAATTAAAGAATTGAGAAAATATAGTATTGAGGAAAGCCTCAGTAGTACTGTGTTTTATAATTTACTATTAAACCTTAAGTGATTTAATGAAGAAATTATTTGTCAATGGATCCTAAGACCTTCTGTGCAAAAGAATTTAAAGCGTCTTTTTCGCTCATTCCATTCTGAACGCTGGCATGTACTTCCAAGGCACCGCAGATATTTGTGATCAGCTCTCCTGCTACATTCAGATCTTCTTCACTGGTTCCTCTGAACTCGCAGAAGCTTTCTAAAACCTCTAATGTTTTTTCAAGATTCTCAGGCGTCTGGTTCTGATAAAACTGTCGGATTACGGGTAACTTCATTATTGTATTTCTTTAAAAAGATTGATTAAACTCTCAGCCTGGTTGCTCTGTACCTGGTTCACTAATTCACCGTTTTTAAAAACTGCGAAAGTAGGAAGGTTATCAACGGTTGCTAATTTTCTGCTTTCGGGAAGTTTTTCTGCATCTACATATAAAAATGGAATTTCTTCGTTTTCTGATGCTAGTTTTTTGAATTTTGGCTTCATAATTCTGCAGTTTCCGCACCATGTTGCACCGTACTGAACAACTACTTTTTCATTGTCATTCACGATATTCTGTAAAGTATCTTCTGTTAATTCTGTGTACATAAGTTTATTTTTAGAAAAATAAACAATGTAGCAATCTAATAATGTATCAGTTTAACAATTAAACATTGAATTTCAATATTGTTACATTGTTACACTGTTATATTGTTACATTACTGTAATTGCTACATTGCTATATTAAATTTTAGTTCTTAGCTAAGTATTCTGCTGTAGAAGTTCTGTCTGCTTTCATTGCATCTTTTCCTTCTTCCCAGTTGGCAGGACATACCTCACCATGTTTTTGAACGTGTGTGTAAGCGTCGATAAGTCTTAAATATTCTTTCACGTTTCTTCCAAGAGGCATATCATTTACAGACTCATGGAAAATTTTTCCTGTTTCGTCAATTAGGTATGTTGCTCTGTACGTTACATTAGAACCTGTGAAAGTTTCCTCTCCATCTTCATTGTATTCGAAATCCTGATCTACAATTCCTAAGATGTTTGCCAGTTGTCTGTGAGTATCAGCTAAAAGCGGGTAAGTTACTCCTTCGATACCTCCGTTATCTTTTGGTGTGTTCAACCATGCAAAGTGTACCTCGTTAGTATCACAAGAAGCACCGATTACTTTAGTGTTTCTTTTTTCGAATTCGCCTAAAGCATCCTGGAAAGCGTGAAGCTCTGTAGGACATACGAAAGTGAAATCTTTCGGATACCAGAATAAAATTACTTTTTGTTGGTTAGAAGTAGCTTCTTCAAGGACGTTGATTCTAAGATCATCACCCATTTCAGACATAGCATCGATTGTTACATTTGGGAATTTTTTTCCTACTAAAGACATAATTTTCTGTTTTTATATTAAATTTTCTTGTGCAAATATATAAATATTCTATCTATTGAACAAATGAGTATCGATAAATAAAATCTATAATTGTTTTTAATGGATCCAAAGAAAAAAAGCCCTGAAACCAGAGCTTTTTGTTTACTTTATATTGATTTTCATTCAATTTAGTTATGAATTGAACGGCGCCAACACATCTTTAATTCTCTTCATTGCTTCTCTCAGATCTTCTTCAGAAGCTGCATAAGAAAAGCGGATGCATTCGGGACTTCCGAAAGAAACACCGCCTACGCATCCAACATGAGCATTTTCCAGTAAGAACATCGCAAAATCATCTGAATCTTTAATTTCAGTACCGTTCAGTGTTTTTCCAACATAGTAGGAAATGTCCGGGAAGAAGTAAAATGCAGCTTTTGGAAGCACAACTTTAAATCCTGGAATTTCTTTCATCAGATCATAGACAAGATCTCTTCTTTTCTGGAAAGCATCGATCATGTATTTATACTCAGAAGGGTCTGTTTTTAAGGCAGTAATAGAAGCTCTCTGCGCCACTGTATTCGCTCCGCTGGTCATTTGTCCCTGAACCTTTTCGCAAGCTTTAGCCAGCCATTCCGGACAGGCAGAATACCCGATTCTCCATCCTGTCATTGCAAATGCCTTAGACATTCCGTTGATTACTGCAGTCTGCTCATATACTTCCGGGAATTGAGCGATGGATGTTGTTTTTGTTTCATAATTGATGTATTCGTAGATCTCATCTGAAATAACTGTCACATGAGGATATTTGGCAATAACTTTTGCCATCGATTTTAATTCATCGTATGTATAATACCCACCTGAAGGGTTACACGGAGAACTGAAAAGAATGGCTTTCGTTTTATCTGTAATGGATTCTTCAAGCTGCTCGGCAGTGATCTTGAAATCTGTAACATAAGAAGTCGGAAGCATCACCGAAGTTCCGCCCATCATTTTCACCATTTCATCATAGCTTACCCAGTAAGGGGCAGGAAGCAATACTTCATCACCATCATTGATAACGGAGGCAAGCACATTTAAGATTGCCTGCTTTGCACCGTTGGAAACGCAGATCTGTGATGACTTATATTCAAGGTTGTTGTCTCTTTTTAATTTAAAAGCTACTGCTTCACGAAGTTCAAGAAACCCAGGAACAGGAGAGTAGTGGCTGTAATTCTGGTTAATCGCATCAAAAGCAGCCTGTTTGATATTGTCCGGAACATCGAAATCCGGTTCACCAAGAGTAAGACTGATCACGTCAATGCCGGCGGCCTTCATTTCTCTTGCTTTGTTGGACATTACGAAAGTCTGTGAGTAACCTAATCTTTTTACTCTATCTGAAAGTTTATCCATGTGGGTCTTTTTGAATTTTAACAAATATATAATAAAAACGTTTCGCCGGGAAATAAAAGTAGGGCAGGAAAAAAGATTTTTGTCAGGTTTTTTAATTTTAATCATTAAAGTATGGACTCCTTTCATACTTTTCTCCTGAAATACTCGGTTCTGAAAACATGGAAATGAAAAGCCGCTCCCAATCTTATGTTTTTGTATATTTAACTATCTAAATTTATTCAGTTGGTATGAAACATTCTTTCTTTTTACTGTTGGTTCCTTTTGTCGGGTTTTCTCAGGTACAGACAAAAGATGATGAAATAAAGAAATACGTTTCTGAAGTAAGTTCGGATTCTTTAAAATCCTATATCGGTAAGCTGGTAAGCTTTAATACCAGGCATACTTTAAGTTCCGTTGATGATAAGAATCAGGGAATAGGAGCCGCAAGAACCTGGGTACTCAGAAAATTTAAAGACTATGCAAAAAATTCCGAAAGAAGAATGGATGTTTACTTACAGCAGGAAGACATTCAGCCGGATGGAAAACGAATAGACAAAGTTACCAGCCTTGGGAATCCTATAGCTTTTCTGAAAGGTACAGACTCTAATGATAAAAGGATTTTCCTGATTTCTGCGCATCTGGATTCGCGGGTTACTGATGTAATGAACAGAACTTCATTCGCACCGGGTGCCAACGATGATGGCAGTGGAGTAGCTGCTGTTATAGAAGCTGCTCGAATTTTGAGCAGATCTTCCTTTCCCGCATCTGTTATCTTTGTTACTTTTTCCGGAGAAGAACAGTCGCTGCTTGGATCTAAACTTCTGGCAGATAAAGCTAAAAAAGAAAACCTGCAGATAGAAGCGGTCCTGAACAATGATATGATCGGAAATCCTAAAGAAGGAGAAACAGGAGAGATCAATAACCGGATACTGAGAGTTTTCAGTGAAGGGCTTCCTTATGCAGAACTGGATAAAAAAGCGATGGGTATAAGAAACCAGGGATTCGAAAACGATAGTGAATCCCGGCAGCTGGCCCGGTATATTAAAGAAATTGCAGAAGAATATGTGAAAGGGCTTGAAGTAAAGCTGATCTACAGAAATGACAGGTTCCTGCGTGGAGGGGATCATTCCAGTTTTGTCAGTCAGGGATTTCCTTCTGTAAGACTTACTGAATATTATGAAAACTACGACCACCAGCATCAGGATGTAAGAGTTGAAAATAATAAGCAATATGGAGACCTTCCAGAATTTATAGATTTTAATTATCTGAAAAGGAATGTGGCGGCGAATATTGCTGTTCTGGCCAGCCTTGCTAAAGCTCCTTCAAAACCTGAACGCGCAGAAGTAAAAGTTAAAGAACTTACCAACTCCACCTCATTGCAGTGGGAAAGGCCAAAATCAGGAACACCGGTGGGATACTATATTCTTGTAAGAGAAACAGATAGCCCGGTTTGGCAAAAAAAGATCTTTACGAAAGAACTTTCCATTAAAATTCCACTTTCAAAGGATAATTATATTTTTGCCGTTCAGGCAGTTAATCAGAACGGAAATTTAAGCGTACCCGTTATTCCGGGTATTGCAAGATAATATTACCTTAATGAAGCTGGAATTTGAAATATGATCCGGGCAACTTCATTTGAATACAACAGAAATAAAACTTATTTTTGTAGATTATAATAATTCATATGGCAGCATCGTTACTATTAAAATACTTTCCTGATCTTACGGAGAAGCAGATCGAGCAGTTTTCCCAATTGGAAAAACTGTATAATGAATGGAATGAAAAAATCAATGTGATCTCAAGAAAGGACATGGAATCGCTGTATGAGAAGCATATTCTGCATTCCTTAGGAATTGCAAAAATAATGGAATTTGCACCCGGTACCAGAGTTTTGGATATCGGAACGGGCGGAGGTTTTCCGGGGATTCCCCTGGCGATCCTTTTTCCGGAAACACAATTTACTTTAATTGACTCTATCGGAAAGAAGATTACTGTAGTAAAAGCAGTGGCAGAAGGAATCGGGCTGGAAAATTTAACGGCTATTCATGGGAGAGCTGAAAAAATAAAAGAAAAGTTCCATTTTGTAGTGAGCCGCGCTGTCACCCAGATGCCGGAATTCCTGAAATGGCTGAAAGGGAAGTTTGAAAAAGAGCAGATTAATCCCAAACATAACGGAGTTTTATATTTAAAAGGAGGCGATCTTGCTGAAGAATTAGCCGGAATTAAATGTGAAATCTTCAACCTTAAAAATTATTTTGATGAAGAGTTTTTTGATACTAAGAAAGTAATTTATGTATCAAAAGGTAATTTTAATTCTTAATTTTTTAATATTTAGGAATAATTTTTGCTGAATTTTTATTGATAATCAGTAAATTTAAGGTTATGAAAAAACTTTTAATTATTGGATTTTCTGTATTGTTTTCAGGAATGGTTTTTATTTCCTGTGAAGACGATGATTATCAAACTGTACAATCTGTAGAAAAAGTTAAGATCGACAGTGTGAAGATCATGCAGGATACTATGGATGTATATTCGATACAGAGTATTAAGACGTATTCTACCTATTCGTCCCAATGTGAGGGGTTCTACGGATATGATTATATTCATGACAGCAGCCTGGAAAGATCTGTTACCGCTTATAAATATACTACAGATGGGCCTTGTACACAGGAAACTCATGTGGGAGCAAATCAGATCAATTTTAGTCCGCGCCAGACAGGAACTTATACTTTTAAATTCTGGAATGGCGGCAACAGCTGGATCACCAAAACAATTGTAGTTGAATAATAATGAAATGGATTTCACTTTGCTTTTTTCTTTTTGCCAATGCTCTTTTTGGGCAGAAAATTATCTGGCAGGAAGATCGGAAGCTGATCTGGGACAACTTTAAAAGCCCCGTAAACAGAGGGAATATGCTTAATGTAGCTGCTTATACCCACTGCGGCTGGGAATATTCTGTAGTGAAATCTACCAATCCGAAATCCCCGGTTAAAATTGAGGTTATTGCTATTTTTAATGAAGACAGATCCTGGAAAGATGTCAAAAAAATAAATGATTATATCCTGCTCCATGAGCAGAAGCATTTTGATATTGCAGAATTGTTTGTCAGAAAATTCAGGAAAGAAATAGAAGAGAAGATCAAAACTTCCGGTGATTACGATAAAAATTTTAATGCAATTTACAGCAAAATATCAAACGATTACAAAAACTTCCAGATGTCCTATGACAGAGCTACAGAGCATGGAATGAATAAAGGAAAACAGGCAGAATACAATGCCATTATTGCTGAAGAACTGAACAACTTAAAAAGCTACAAAGCCTCTTGAAATTTCTCAATAAGATCATCCACGAACTGCTGGCCCAGAACCCAGACCTTTCGGAGTTCAATATCGTGCTGCCCGGAAAACGTCCTATCGTATTCATCAGGCAAATCTTAGAAGAAAACAATTACTCAGGATTTCTTCCCAATTTCTTTACCATAGAAGAGTTGATCGACAGGATTGCAGACAAACAGCCTGTACAGGGAATCTCTCTGTGGCTTTTTGCCTTTGATGTGTACCGGAGCCTTGGTCTTATTCCGAAAGATGATTTTGCAGACTTCTTAAAGTGGTTTCCGACCCTTCAGAAGGACTGGGATGATATCCTGAAGTTCTCTGAAAGTGATGAGGCCGTTCTGCAGTATATGTTTGATGAAGAAAGGATCAAAGAATGGGCTCAGGATCTGGGTGAAGATGATGATGTTCCCCGTAAAAAATTTCTTAATTTCTGGCAGAATATGAATGTTTTTCTTCCAGTTCTAAAGAAAAAACTGCAGGAAAAGAATTGGGCAACTTCCGGAATGATCCACGAAACTGCTAAAGCAAGAATCGCTGATTTTGCTGAGAATACTTCCGAGAATTTTATATTCTGTGGCTTCAATGCTTTTACACCCGTGGAAGAGAAGCTGGTGAGGAGCTTGCTGCGTCGGAATAAGGGACAGTGTTTCTTTCAGGCAGATCATTATTATTTTGATGATGAAAGACAGGAAGCCGGAAAATTCCTCAGAAACCACAAAACATGGAAAGAATTTGATGATAACATGGCTTTTCAGTGGATAGAAGATGATTTTAACCAGCCGAAAAATATAAGAGTTTATGAAGTTTCCGGAAATGTGACGCAGACTAAAGTGCTGCCTGAAATATTTAAGGAAATTGAAAATAAGACCTATTCCAACACCGCTGTGGTATTGCTGGATGAAAACCTTCTTCCGGCAAGTCTGGATGTAATGTATGGTGTTGAAAATCTGAATATTACTATGGGTTTTCCATTAAAGAATCTTTCTTTTTCCAATGCCGTAAAACAGCTTTTCTATCTTCAGAAACAGCTGGAGAAAAATAAATCTTCCTATTATTACAGAGATATTTTCCCGATCCTTGAAGAGCTTCCAAAATCAGCTGAGGATGAGGTGATTATCAGTAATTTCAGAACAAAAATAGAGGAAAGGAATATCGTTTACATATCAAAAAAGCTTTTAGATGAACTTCTGAGCGGGCTTTCCTATTATGGACTTCTTAAAAAGGCCGATCATACGGGCGTTTACCTGGATATGCTTATCGCTTTCTGTAAACGGATCAAATGGCTGGAAATAGATGACATCCAATATGAAAATGTTTCCCATTTTGAGAATGCGTTCAGGATTATCAAAAACCAGCTCAGCCCATATGATTTTGAGATCAAAATGGAAACGCTGGAGATCCTGATCAACCAGCATGTTAATTCCGAAAGTATAGATTTTCAGGGTGAGCCGCTCCGCGGGCTTCAGATCATGGGACTTCTTGAAACCCGACTTTTGAATTTTGAAAATGTGATCATGCTTTCTGTGAATGAAGGAAAACTTCCTTTGGGAAATTCGCAGAATACCTATATTCCGTTTGATATCAGAAGGTATTTTGATCTTCATACATTCCTGGAAAACGATAGTATTTATGCGTACCACTTTTACAGGCTGATTCAGGATTCGCGGAATGTCCATCTTTTATATAATGCACTCAGTTCCGGAGTGAATACCGGTGAAAAGAGCAGGTTTATCACGCAGATCGAAATGGAGAGTTCCCACAAGATAGAACACCTCATTATTGAAAATTCTTCGGAACCTATTGCTTCGCAGCCGATAGAAATTCTGAAGACCGAGATCGTCATGGAGAGGCTTCAGAAATGGAAGGAAAAAGTATCTGCTTCGCACCTTACCAGTTATCTTTATAATCCGATAGATTTTTATCTTTCCAAGATATTGAAGACCTCTGAAACGGATGAAATAGAAGAAGAATTATCTGTTAAAAATTATGGAAATCTGGTTCATTATTCACTTCAAGAAGTGTATGAATTACTTAAGGGTAAGATTTTAAAAGAAAAGGATTTACAGAATTCAATTAAAGAAATAGATCAATATATAAATATTGCCATTGAAAAGCTGAAACACCAGCCTGAATTCTATGAAAAAGGGATGAATTTTATTCACAGGGCCATTGCTAAAAAGGTGATTGAAAATGTACTTAACCATGATCTTGAATTGGTAAGAAGCGGCAATACCCTGGAGATTTTAGACATCGAAAAAAGGTTCGAAAATGTGGATTTCTATCTTGACGGGAGTGACAAAATTTCTTTCTTTGGATTTATTGACAGGATAGACCGCCTGAACGGAACCTTAAGAATCATTGACTATAAGACTGCAAAAATCAAGAATCTCACAGTAAAAATAGATGAAGGTAACGTTGCCGAATATTTCCATAACAGCGAAAGGAAACAGGCACTTCAGTTATGCATTTATCATTATGTGGTACAGAATCTTCCTGAATTCTGGGGGCTTCCTATAGAAACAGGTATCTGGAGCTTTGCAGAAGCTAAAAAAGGAGTGGTTTCCCTGCAGTTTGATAAAGGCAGTATTGATGATGCCATGCAGTCTGTAAAGAATCTTATTCTGGAAATATTAAATCCTGATCTTAGCTTTATTGAAAATATCCAGCCCTATTCCAAGTAAAAATGCACTTCATTGCTGAAGTGCATTCAATTTGAAATGAAGAATATACGAGTACTATTGTCTTTATAATTTTACTTTTTTATGCACAGTTCTTCCGTCGTTGCCTGTGAACTGGACTACATAAATTCCTGATTCTAAGCTTTTTGATTCGAATTCTGATTTATTGACTTCCTGCTGGAAAATTAATGCACCTGAAATATGGTAGATGCTAATGTTTTTAATACCATTGTCTGCTCTGACGATGATCTGGTGGTTTTTTGTAAATATTTCAGCTTTATGAGATAGTGAGCTGTCTGCCAATGCTTTCCTGAACTGAAGATTATAAAATTGAGTGACAACTTCGAAAGTATTGTTTTGATTGCCAATGTCTTTTACATTAATTCCACTGTTCTCGCTGTAATCTTTCCCGGAAACTGTTTTTAAAAGATTCTTTTTATCATCAAAAATATTGACAGCAATAAGTTCTTCCTGAGGAATCTTCAGTTTTAAAACTCCATTGTTTTCAGACTTTATGATCTCATTTTCAGATACTTCTATAGGAGTGTTCTTAACGTACGGAATTAACTTTTGATCATTGTTTTCCTGTACTTTCAAAAGATAAACTCCATCTTTCAATGAAGATAAACTGCTTTGTGTCCCTGATTTACTTACCGCTTTATCCTGACTGAAATCTGTAATTTCAACCAGCTGCATATTGCCAAGATCCGGTTTTAATTGGGAAGAATAGAGTGAATGAACTTCAGGCTGGCTGTTTCCCTGCTGTTTTGAAGTGAGTATTGCCCATTGGTTCAGAAGACCGCCGCTTCTAAGGGTGTTGAATTTGGCATTAGATGCAAGAGTAAAAGGGATAATTCCTCCTACATGGCCTAAAGGTCCCCAAAATAAAGATTCCAGCTTATATTTGTTCAGATCCCACCAGGCATAATATCCACGCTGTACATCAATAGTTTTAGTGGTGTTTTCAGGTGGAATGGCGAGGTCAACTGAAGAATGTCCTAAAGTCATTGGTGTTTTATTGTACCAGTCATACACATCTTTAGGTTTCATGCACCGTCTGAGATTATTATTCGGATTGTTGGTAACATCATTAACGAAATTCTGGGTGAAAAGATTTCTCCAGATCACCGGCCCCCAAAGAAGGCCTCCATTGTCCTGAATTACATGATAATTGTATTTATCCAGATATTCCGGTGAAATAACCTCCGAAATGCTGGTATTATAGGTTTTATAGCCCGTATTGTTACAGGTATGCAGAACATTGGCAAGGAAAGAAGTGAACGGATAAAAATCTTTTTCCAGCACTCCTTTGTTCAAAGTAACCCCTGAAAAGTCATAAGGTCCGTCTCCCATATAAGCGTACTTGAACTTCAGATTGGTAGGGTTGGAGGTGTTCAGGCTTTTTAAAGTTGACATGGCCGCATGGGCACCCTGTGAATAGCCCGCGAGAAAGTATTCATCATATCTTTTTATTCCTAATTGACCCAGCACCTTATTGGCTGCCTTTACAAAGTCTATCGTTGCACCAGCTTCCGTAACAGCGTCTACGTATGGGTGAACACCATCTCCGTCTCCCATCCCTACATAATCAGGCGCCATCAGGATATATCCATTGAGTACATATGATAGTTCCACTACAAATCCTGCGGTTAAGGCTCCTTTGAAGTTAGAGGGGACATTATTTCTGCTGTCAGTCGTTCCGTGATCAGATACAACCGTTGAAAGTTTAAAATTTACATTTGGGTACATCAGAAGTCCTGTAGCTTTTACTAAGACACTTTTCTCATTTTTGGTGTAATAAGTAATTTTATAGCCTTTAAGTCCCACATTGAACCCATTGAGATAGCTGACGAAATCCGGGGCATTCTGTTCGCCCAGACTGTTGGCGATGAAATTGGTAACTCCCTGTGGGGTCAGATCTAATTTTTGTTCAAAACTAACAACGTCTCCTGCCTGTTGGGCAAAAAAGAATGGAGCAGTGCAGCTTAATAAAAGTGTCGATAATTTTTTCATATTAATATTTTTTAATGTTATTAAATTAATATTTTTTAATAAAATGTCAATAGTATTAATACATCAATAATTATTCATTGAATATAAGTTCCCTGTAAAGTGAATGAAACAAGGAGTCCGGCCATTCGGCTGGACTCCTTGTTTCATTATATTTTGAGCTTTTATTTAAAAAGCGTTGATTCCTGTAATATCTAAACCGGTGATCAGTAAATGTACATCATGTGTACCTTCATACGTGATTACAGACTCAAGATTGGCTGCGTGTCTCATCATCGGGAATTCACCCATGATTCCCATACCGCCAAGGATCTGTCTCGATTCTCTGGCGATATCAATAGCCATTTTCACGTTGTTACGTTTAGCCATTGAGATCTGTGCCGGACTTGCTTTGTGATCATTCTTAAGGTTTCCTAACTGAAGACATAGCAATTGCGCTTTTGTGATCTCTGTTAAGAATTCAGCTAATTTTTTCTGCTGAAGCTGGAAAGAGCCGATCGGCTTGCCAAACTGTTTTCTTTCTTTAGAATATTGAACAGCTGTACAGTAGCAGTCAATCGCTGCACCGATTACACCCCAGGAAATTCCGTATCTTGCTGAGTTCAGACAAGATAGAGGTCCTTTTAATCCTGTTACCCCAGGAAGTAAGTTTTCTTTAGGAACTTTTACATCATTGAATACCAGTTCTCCGGTTTTTGAAGCTCTTAAGCTCCATTTATTGTGAGTTTCAGGTGTGGTAAAGCCTTCCATTCCTCTTTCAACGATCAGTCCCTGTATTTTTCCTTCTTCATTTTTAGCCCAGACTACTGCAATATCGCAGAGCGGGGAATTCGTGATCCACATTTTGGCTCCGTTCAGAAGATAATGGTCGCCCATATCTTTAAAATAAGTTTCCATAGAACTTGGATCGGAACCGTGATTAGGCTCAGTCAGTCCAAAAGAACCGATCATTTCTCCTGCAGCAAGGTGAGGAAGGTATTTTTTCTTCTGTTCCTCAGAACCGAATTCATTGATAGGGAACATCACCAGCGAGCTCTGTACCGAAGCAGCAGAACGCACCGCAGAATCGCCTCTTTCAAGCTCCTGCATAATAAGACCATAAGAAATCTGATCCAACCCTGAACCGCCATATTCAACTGGGATATATGGGCCTAAAGCTCCAATCTTTCCCAATTCTTTCATTAAGCCCGGAATATCAGTATGATTTTGCGCGGCCTGGTCAATCTGCGGCATTACAAAACTTTCCACCCAATCTCTTACCGATTGACGGATCAGTTTGTGTTCTTCAGTAAGTAAAGCATCAATTCCGTAGTAGTCTGGAATGCTTGTAAGAGGATAATATGACATGATTTTTTGATTTGCCTAAAAGTAACACTTTTCGCTGGTTTGGAAAATTTTTTTGTAAATCTTTATTGCCTTTGATTTTCAGTGAGATAAATCACAGCCTGAAGGATTTGAGTAGAAATACAGCCTCCTAAGATTCCTCATCATTGGAAATAGGATACTGATTGGCAGCATTGTGTACCTTGCTTTTGAACTTATACAGATACGGAGCTTTGTTTGCAGATCCGTCATACAGTTTCTCCAGCCTGTCCAGAATATTTAAGCTTAATATCTTGCGTTGAAAATTATTTCTCCTGAATTTCTGCCCTAAAATAGTTTCATACAGCGACTGAAGATCTTTCATTGTAAATTTTTCAGGAAGAAGATTGCTGGCAGCCACTTCGGTATTGATATTCATACGAAGGTATTCAAGGCCCGTTTCTATGACTCTGTCGTGATCGAAGGCCATCTTAGGCAATTTATTAACCTCAAACCATTCACAGCTTTCGTTGAATGCATCCGGAAAAGTATTGGCAACGGAAAAATCAATAAGGCTGCAGTAACCTACCGTAATAAATCTCTGGAAGATCCAGTGGTCTTTCGGAACTTCAATTCCTTTATTGCTAAGAAGGATCTGGTGGACATTATTCTCCGTTCGGTCGATTCTCCCAAAAGTGTGAAACTGTTTTAGAAAAAGGTTTTGAAGATGGGTTCTTTCATACAGTACTCTCGCAGCGGCTTCACGAAGGTCTTCATCATTGAAAACAAAACCGCCCGGAAGCGACCACAGATCCAGATCGTGGTACTTCAGGAGCAAAACCTTCAAAATATTATTGTGAAAACCAAATATCGTGCAGTCAACAGATACGTGTGCTACAAAATCTTTTGTATCAATAAGTTCCTGGAGGGTTTCTTTGTTTTTGGTATCCTTGATTTTCATGGGAGTAAAAATAAAATTATTTTCTATAATTTCTTTCCTGCAAGCCTAAAATATATTAAACTCACCGTAAAAAGCACAGAAACAGCAAGTAATATATATAGCGGATAATAGTTTAGCAGCTGTTTTCCGAACAGGACAGCCATAATAATTGAACTGACAGAGCTTCCAAGCGATGAAAAAATTACAATTAGGGATGTAAACAGGTTGATTTTTTCCTTGTCAATCTGTGCAATCATTTTTGAGTTGATCACAGGGTAGAGCGGTGAAAGGAAAAGTCCGATGACCGGAAATAAGAACAGGATAATGCCGGAGTTCACAGAATCAAAATACTGTATTCCTATAATAATTAACAGGACAACGATAATTAAAAAAATGCATAAAATATAATATCTTGATAAAGAAAATCTCTGAATGATATTAGCTGTTGCTGTCCTGCCCGCATAAGAAAAAAGGGCAAGGAAAGAAGTGGCCTGTAAAGCAAAAAATGAATTCACATTCAGATGGTTTTTATAGAAAGAGGGCAGCCATGAATTAAATCCCTGTTCTACAAAAACGATAAAAAAAACTACAGCAAGGAACATGATTGTTGCAGGCTTTGTGAATGCTGAAAGTTCGGCAATAAGACTTTTATTCTCCGTTTTTTTTGCTTCCGAGATACTCAGCTTTGAAAACAGAAATATCGTTACTGCGCAAAGTACTGTTATAGACAGGAATCCGAACTTCCAGTATTCGGAATAGCGGCTGGAAATGAGCCATCCGAAACCGGTATTCACTATAAAAATACCGACCATGAATGAGGCTTCCACACTGTTCATCATTTTGGCAAGAGATTTTTCATCTGAAACATTGTTCCGGATAATTCCGAAAACGCAGATCTTTCCGACAGCAAAACAGGTTCCGATAATAGCAAACCAAACTTTGTAGAACCAGAAATCTTCTATAAAAGGTAGGAAGCATGAACAGATTCCAACAATGACTAAAGCTGAAATTAATGCTTTTTTTGTTCCTGTTTTACTTATGAAATTCACTGCAAAAAGTGAAATAAATGCTATGGGAAGATCCTTGAACGATTCCAAAAAGCCAAGCTTCTCGTAAGTTATTTTTGCTTCAGAAAGCTGAAGAATCACAATACCCATACAGTTCAAGACCATTGAAAAAATAAGGAAGGTCAGTTTTAAGGGAAGCGAAATCTTGGAAAGCTTAGCTGTCATTTTGGGGACTTTTTTATTGATTTTTTATAATAATTTTATGAATTATGAAGAAGATTTAGGGCTTTCAACTCCCAAAAATAAACGAAAAATTAAAATAATTATGAATAGAATGTTAATTAATTAAAAAAAAATATATTTTTATTGTCTCAATTTGAGAATTAAAAACTAACTGTATATGAATATAAGAATATCAAGAAGCCTGGGGGTGGTTGCTGTAATGTATTTTACAGCTAATTTCAGTGCACAGACCAGTGTAAAGGACACTGTTCCGAAAGAGAATAAAATAGAGGAAGTCATCGTGATCGGTTACGGTACACAGAAAAAGAGTAATGTGACTGGAGCTATTGCAAGTATTAAAGCAAAAGATATTGAAAATGCTCCAGCAGGAAGGCCGGAGCAGGTTCTCCAAGGAAGAGCAGCAGGTGTTACAGTGATTTCAAATTCGGGGCAACCCGGTTCAAAAGCGACCATTCGTGTCCGGGGTATTACCAGTTTTGGGGCAGGAAGTAATGACCCTTTATGGGTAGTGGATGGTATTGTTGTGGATAATATCGGATGGCTGAATCAGTCTGATATTGAAGGGATGGAAATTCTTAAGGATGGAGCCTCTGCCGCAATCTACGGAGTTTCTGCCGCAAAAGGGGTAGTTCTGATCACAACTAAAAAAGGGGTAAAAGGTCGTCTTAACCTTTCTTACAATGGATTCTTCGGTGTTGGAAGTGCCTCTAAAAAACTAGACCTCCTCAATGCGACTCAGTATGCGACAATCATTAATGAAGCAAACGTAAACGACGGACGTAATCCTGTTTTCGCAAACCCTTCAGGATATGGGCAAGGAACAGACTGGCAAAAAGAAATATTTAATACGGCACAGCGTACTTCTCACGAATTCAGCATCAGTGGAGGAAACGATAAGTCTACCTATTATTCTTCATTCGGATACTATGATCAGGAAGGTATAGTGATGAGAGATATCTCTTACTACAAAAGACTGAATGCCAGACTGAATTCAAACCATAAAATATTTGATTTTCTAACGGTAGGACAGACATTCGCTTATACACATACCAAATCCCAAGGGATTAATGAAAATGGAGAATTCGGAGGTCCATTGAGTTCGGCTATAAATATGGATCCGCTTACACCAGTAGTAGTTACCGATCCTGCTATGCTGGCTACAAATCCATATAACAATCCCGATATTATGGGATCTCTTGTACGGGATGAAAATGGAAATCCATATGGAATTTCGAGTCGTGTAAATAAGGAAATGTCTAACCCGATTGCGTTTAAAAAAACACAGCTGGGAAGATACAAATGGAGTGATGATATTGTAGCGAATGTATTTGCTGAATTAAAATTCAACAAAAACTTCACTTTTAAATCAAGTATGAACGGGAAATTATCCTATTGGGGTGAACAGGCATTTACTCCTAAATATTACTTAGGACCTGCGAATAAGACTGATTTTAATAATTTATTCAGACAGATCGATAAAAAATTTGAGTGGAGTACCGAAAATACGCTTACTTATCAGAATAAGTTCGGTGATCACAATTTAAATGTACTGCTAGGGCAGGGATATTATGAATACAATATCTCTTCAGGTCAGAATACAACCTATAAAAACCTTCCTACCAACAACTGGGAAGATGCATCATTTAACTTTGAAATTCCTCAGACAGACAGGTTAACCAATGCCTGGGACGGAAAAGAAACCCATAAAACTTCTTATTTCGCAAGGGTTGTATACGACTATAATAATAAATATTTATTTACAGGAACAATACGAAGAGATGGGTCCTCAAAATTTGCCAGAGCTTATCACTGGGGGAACTTCCCGGCAATGTCTTTAGGGTGGAATGTATCAAACGAGAGCTTCTGGCCTGAAAATAAAGTTGTCAACAGCTTCAAGCTGAGAGGTGGGTACGGAATTTTAGGGAATGACGCTATTGATGATTTTCAGTTTGCCAACTTCCTGTCTCCAGGAAGTAACTATACCTTTGGTGACAATATTATTCATATCGGATATGCACCAAGTACATTGGAGAATCCTGAACTGCGATGGGAAAAGACATCACAAATTAATATAGCAGCTGATATTAAGCTTTTTAGAGATTTTGATTTATCTGTAGATGTTTACAGAAAGAAAAGTACAGATATTTTAAGAAGAATTGAACTTCCCGGTTACTTGGGGCTTGTAAAAGATCCGTGGAGAAATATTGGTGACATGAACAATGATGGGGTAGAAGTTACTTTAGGATATAAAAAGAGCTGGGGCGATTTCGGATTTTCTGCTAACGGAAACTTCAGTTATCTTAAAAATGAAATTACCCGACTGGAAGGAGACAAGTTATATGTACCCTTTGCATCGTTCCAGTCAATGGGTGCTGTTTCAAGGCTGCAGGTAGGATCTTCCTACGGAGCATTTTATGGATTTCAGAATTTAGGTGTTTTCCAGAATGAATCAGAGGTTAATGCTTACAAGGATGCCAGTGGAAACCTGATTCAGCCCAATGCAAAACCTGGAGATTTTAAACGTCTTGATGCTAACGGAGACGGAAAGATCGATGAAAATGATTATGTGAATCTTGGAAACTCAGTTCCGAAATATACTTTTGGTCTTACCCTAAATATGAATTATAAAAACTTTGATGTGATGATATTTGCACAGGGACAAGCCGGAAACAAAATTTTTCAAGGGTTGAGAAGACTAGATATCCAGGATGCCAATTACCAAACAACAATCCTGGATAGATGGACTGGTGAAGGGACATCGAACACGGTGGCCAGAGTCACTCAGGATGATCCTAACCAGAATTATACAAGAATGTCTAATTACTATCTTCAAAAAGGTGATTATCTTCGTCTGAAACTTGTGCAGGTGGGTTATACACTTCCGGTAGAAGTTGCCAAGACCATAGGAGCAAGTAAAGTAAGATTCTATGTTACAGGTGAAAACCTTGCTACATTTACAAAATATACAGGCTACGATCCGGAAATTGCCGGAAATGATACATTTGGTGTAGACAGAGCATATTATCCACAGGCAAGAACATTCCTTTTTGGTGCTAACATTCAATTTTAATTAAGAAAAAATGAAAAATACAAGATTTATCTATAAAAGCATATCTGTTTTAATGCTAACCGGAATTAGTTTCGGAGCCGCTTCCTGTAATGACAGCAATCTTGAAGATGTAAAAAATACAGGGACCTTTGACACAGATAATTATTTCAAAAATGAAGAGCAGTCTTTCAGCGGTCTTATTGCTGTTTACGATATGCTGAGGAAATATTCAGGTGGATTTGAGAATGAAGTGACCTTTTTCAATGCTGCATCAGATGACTTTTATTCCGGTGGAGGAAGTTCTACAGATGGAGCAGGAATCCAGGGATTCTCGAACTATACAATCAATGCTGTGATCATGCCTCCCAGCTACTGGAAAGATTATTACCAAGGAATTGCAAAAGCTAATCTTTTGTTAGAAAGAATTCCCAATGCTGATATGAATGATCAGAAAAGAAAAAGATTTATTGCAGAAGCTAAAGTTCTAAGATCTCTCTATTATTTTGAGCTTGTAAGGATATTTGGGAATATACCGATGATCTTAAAACCCATCCAGTTTAATGAAGATTATTATAATATTAAACAGGAGGATCCTAAAGTAATATATAACCAGATAGAAACTGATATTCTTACCTCTATAAATGATCTACCTGTCTCCATTCCTCCAGCAAATAAAGCAGAAACCGGAAGAATTACGCAAGGTTCGGCAAGAGCTATTTTAGGTAAAATCTACCTTTATGACAAAAAATACGCTTTGGCAGCTGAACAGTTGCAGATGGTCAACGGAATTCCGGGACAGGTCAATCAGTACGGATATCAACTGGTTCAGAATTTTGCAGATTTATGGCAAGTAAGTAACAAGTTTACAACAGAATCTATTCTTGAAGTAATGCATACCAATACAGGGAATTCCGTGTGGGATTTCTGGGGGCAGGGGAAAGATGAAGGAAATTCAATCAACGTAATGCTGGGAATTATATCATACGGCCGTAATACCAATATACCCAATAACGATGCACCAAGTATCTATTCAGGCTGGGGCTTCAACCCAGTAACGGATGATCTTTTTAATTTTATGCAGAACGATCCGCGTCTTGATGCCACCATTTTCAATGCTAAAAAATTAAAGGCAGAAAATAAGATTGTATATTCTCCGGGATATAAAGATTCTGGATATTTCCTCAATAAATATCTTCCTAGAACAAGTGATGTGACAACCGGTGGTGGTAATGCTGAGCTGAACTTCCAACAAAACTATATTGCCATAAGACTGGCAGATACCTATCTGATGGAAGCTGAGGCATTAGGAGGTTCAGGAGCAAGAGCTCAGGCACTGTTGGATGCCGTAAGAGCAAGAGTAGGGTTAGCGTCAATTCCTGTTTCTCTACAGGCTATTAAAGACGAAAGAAGAAGAGAACTGGCAGGAGAAGGACACAGGTGGTTTGACCTTGTCAGATGGGGAGATGCTCCTTCTAAGCTTGCATTCAAAGGATTTAAAGCAAATAAAAATGAAATTCTTCCCATTCCGTTTAATGAATTGCCGAATACTGCTTTAAAACAAAATCCAGGCTACTAAAACATGAAGTTTCACAGTTTATATAGTTTCTTTTTTAAAGGTACTGCGCTGCTTTGCGGCGCGGTACTTTTTCCTGTATCATGTGCATCGGTAAATGGGGATAAAGAAAGTGATGTTCAGTTCTGGCTGACGAAAGGTAATGAAAGTGTAAAATTACAGCAGCAGAGCCCGGTTAGGTTTACAACAAATGTCAATAACTGGCAGAATATTGAAATTGATGACACCCAAAAGTTTCAATATGTTGACGGTTTTGGATATACCCTGACAGGAGGAAGCGTTGAGGTGATCAACAGGCTTTCATCTTCCAAACGGAAAGCACTTCTGAATGAGCTTTTTGGAAAAGGTAAGAATTCAATTTCCATAAGCTATTTACGACTCAGTATCGGAGCTTCCGATCTCGATGGTGAGGTTTTTTCTTATGATGATCTTCCGGAAGGCCAGACAGATCCGGCACTTTCAAAATTCAGCCTGGCAAAAGATAAAGATTTGATTGCGATGCTGAAAGAGATCTTAGCCATCAATCCCGATATCAAAATTATTGCTGCTCCATGGTCATCTCCGGTTTGGATGAAAGACAACGGAAAATCAAAAGGAGGAAGTTTAAAGCCTGAATTTTACAAAGTCTATGCAGAATATTTTGTAAAATATATCCAGGGAATGAAAAAAGAAGGTATTACCATTGATGCCATTACGCCTCAGAACGAACCTCTTCATCCCGGAAACAACCCAAGTTTGTATATGCCGTCTGAACAGCAGAGAGATTTTGTCAAAGGCCATCTAGGCCCAATATTTAAAGCTAATAATATCAAAACAAAAATCGTTGTTTACGATCATAACTGCAACAAACCGGAATATGTTCTTGATATTCTGAAAGATCCCGAAGCGTATCAATATATTGACGGTTCGGCTTTCCATTTATATGAAGGAGATATTTCGGCGTTAAGTACAGTTCACAACGCATTTCCCGATAAAAATTTGTATTTTACCGAGCAGTGGACGGGATCGAAGGGAACTTTTAGTGAAGACCTGAACTGGCATGTTAAAAATGTAATCATCGGTTCCATGAGAAACTGGAGCAAGATTGCTTTAGAATGGAACGTAGCGAATGATCCGCAGTACAAACCGCATACAGACGGCGGATGTACGGAATGTAAAGGGGCAATAACAGTTTCCGACAGTGAGAATTTCACCAGAAATGTTTCTTATTACATCATTGCACACGCTTCTAAATTTGTACCTGCAGGTTCCCGGCGTATTGCTTCCACACAGACAGAAACACTTTCTACGGCGGCCTTTAAAACGCCTGCCGGAAAAACAGTGCTTATTATCCAGAATGGTAACAGTGCAGATGAAAGTTTTAATATCAAATATAACGGAAAGAGCGCTCCGGTTACCCTTTCAGGAAACTCGGCAGCGACTTATGTTTTTTAATTTAATATCATGAAAAAAGCTTATTTCTTACTTACAATTGCAGCATTGGGAATGAATGTCCACGGACAGAAAACGGTTGATCAGAAAGTGTCTGAGCTGCTGTCTAAAATGACACTCGAAGAAAAAGTGGGGCAAATGGTCCAGTATAGTGGATTTGAATATGCTACAGGACCTCAGCAGTCCAATTCTGCTGCGGTTTTAGAAGAAATAAAAAAAGGAAAAGTAGGCTCCATGCTCAATGTAGCGGGTGCTGATGAGACCAGGGCCTTTCAGAAACTAGCCCAGCAGTCAAGGCTGAAAATTCCTTTACTCTTTGGGCAGGATGTTATCCATGGCTACCGGACGACTTTTCCTGTTAACCTGGGGCAGGCGGCAAGCTGGGATCTTGCAATGATTGAAAAATCAGAAAGAATTGCAGCCACAGAAGCTTCTGCTTACGGTATACACTGGACCTTTGCGCCTATGGTAGATATAGCGAGAGATCCGAGATGGGGAAGGGTAATGGAAGGCTCCGGGGAAGATACCTATTTGGGGACCCAGATTGGTCTGGCAAGAATCAAAGGATTTCAAGGAAGAGGCTTGGGAAGCCTTGATGCTGTGATGGCCTGTGCCAAACATTTTGCAGCCTATGGAGCAGCTGTCGGCGGAAGAGATTACAATTCTGTCGATATGAGTTTAAGACAATTGAATGAAACCTATCTACCCCCGTTTAAAGCGGCGGCTGAAGCAGGAGTGGCCACATTTATGAATTCATTTAACGATATCAGCGGAATCCCTGCTACGGCTAATAAATATATTCAAAGAGAACTTTTAAAAGGAAAATGGAATTATAAAGGCTTTGTGGTATCAGACTGGGGAAGCATTGGGGAAATGATTCCTCACGGTTATGCCAAAGATGCTCATGAAGCTGCTGAAAGAGCAATTCTAGGTGGTAGCGATATGGATATGGAAAGCCGGGTTTATATGACGGAACTGCCAAAGCTTGTTAAAGAAGGAAAAATCGATATTAAATTGGTAGATGATGCAGCAGGCAGAATTTTAGCCAAGAAATTTGAAATGGGGCTTTTCGATGATCCTTACAGATTCAGTAATGAAAAAAGACAAAAGGAACAGACCGACAATCAGGAACACCGAAAATTCGGGAGAGAGTTCGGTTCAAAAAGTATTGTTCTCCTAAAAAATAAAGGAAATATTCTTCCGCTTTCAAAAACCGTGAAAACCGTTGCGCTGATCGGGCCTTTTGGGAAAGAAACAGTAGCCAACCACGGTTTCTGGTCTATTGCCTTCAAAGATGACAACCAAAGAATCGTTTCTCAGTTTGACGGAATTAAAAATCAGCTCGATAAAAATTCAACCTTATTATATGCAAAAGGCTGTAATGTAGATGATCAGGACAGATCCATGTTTGCAGAAGCAGTGGAAACTGCGAAAAAAGCTGATGTAGTGATCATGACTTTAGGAGAAGGTCATGCAATGAGTGGTGAAGCAAAAAGCAGAAGCAGTATCGGTTTTTCCGGCGTACAGGAAGACTTACTGAAAGAAATAGCTAAAACAGGAAAACCTGTTATTTTAATGATTAATGCTGGAAGACCTTTGATATTCAATTGGGCAGCAGATAATATCCCTGCAATAACCTATAATTGGTGGCTGGGAACTGAAGCCGGAAATTCTATTGCCGATGTTCTGTTCGGAACAGTGAATCCTGGAGGGAAACTTCCAATGAGCTTCCCAAGAACTGAAGGGCAGATCCCAATTTATTATAATCATTACAACACAGGGAGACCTGCGAAAAATAATATGGACCGGAATTATGTTTCAGCTTATATTGATCTTGATAATGATCCGAAATTTCCATTCGGATACGGATTAAGCTATACGGATTTTAAATATTCTGACATGGTATTAAGTTCAGTCAATCTTAAAGGAAGCCAGACTTTAAATATCAGTGTAACGGTTTCCAATACCGGGAAATATGATGGAGAAGAAGTGGTACAGCTTTATATCAGGGATCTTTTCGGAAAAGTAGTAAGACCGGTTAAAGAGCTTAAAGGATTTCAGAAAATATTCATCAAAAAAGGGGAAAGTAAAAAAGTTGATTTCAAATTGACTCCGGAAGACCTGAAGTTTTTCGATAATGACCTGAATTATGATTGGGAAAGTGGCGAATTTGATATCATGGTTGGAACCAATTCCCAGGATGTTCAGACGAAAAGAATCAATTGGGTAAAATAGATAAGCAATGACAACATTAAAAGAAGAAATGAAGGAATGGACGGATGCTGATATTGCAATGCATCAATTAGCATTACAGTTGGGAATGATACCTGAGGATGATTTTCCAAGGTTTAAATCTTGTTATTGGACAAGTAGTGAGAAAAGTAAGGCACTGGGAAACATATTATTAGAGTTGTCAAAAATTGGTTTTTTAGAATTTAATCAAGATGAATATACTTTCAAAGTAAATCCAGATTTCATTTTTGAAAATGATTGAAAAATCTTTGACTGAATCAATTTGTGTTACAAAATATTAAATATAGAAATTAGAAAATGAAAATCAGTAACAGTATTTACTTTTTAATAGGAAGAATTCTGATTTTTTCTGCAGTAGGTTGTACCTCAAATAAAATAAGCTCTACCAAAAAATTGATCTGGAGTGATGAATTTAACGGAACCGGGCTTCCTGATTCATTAAAATGGAATTACGATGTAGGAGGAGACGGATATGGAAATGAAGAAGCTCAATTTTATACAAAGAAAAGACTTGAAAACGCCAGAATGGAAGGTGGAAATCTTGTCATTGAAGCCAGAAAAGAAAATTGGGACAAGAATAGATATACTTCTGCAAGGCTTTTGACCAAAGGGAAATTCTCTTTCCAGTACGGAACAGTAGAAGTAAGGGCAAAACTTCCCAAAGGCCGCGGAACCTGGCCGGCGATCTGGATGATGAGTGAAGGTATGAAGAAATGGCCTGATGACGGTGAGCTGGATATCATGGAACATGTAGGCTTTAATCAAGGATTTATTCATGCTTCAGTTCACACTAAGAAATACAATCATGTTCAAGGGACACAGAAAACGGATACTTTGATTGTAAAAGATGCAAGTGAAAAATTTCATGTGTATAAAGCAGACTGGACACCAGAGACAATAGATGTCTACATTGACGGACAAAGGTTTTTCACCTATGAAAATAAAGAAAAAACCTATGAAGCATGGCCTTTCGATAAGCCGTATTTTATTATTTTAAATCTGGCGGTAGGCGGTTTCTGGGGTGGAAAAGAAGGAATAGATGACAGCATATTTCCGCAGAAATATTATATAGACTATGTAAGGGTTTATCAAAATAAATAATGAAGAGAGGGCGGTTGCGTCCAATAACAGAAAGAAAAATTATGAAAAAACTAATTGTAAGCTGTTTGGCAGTAGGAGCGTTTCTGAATGCTAATGCACAGAACTATTGGAAAAAGAATGCAGGGAAAACAGCGAAGGTCATTCTTACCAATTCCAAGACCAATGAAAAAATGGCCGATAAAGGGATTGTTAAGTTTGAGAAATTCGGACAGCCTAAAGAAACGGATGCCTGTATATTTGTAGATCCGGATTTTAAATATCAGAAGCTGATCGGAATAGGTGGAGCCATCACTGATGCTTCAGCAGAAACCTTTTATAAAATGCCGAAGAATAAGCAGAAAGAGATTATAGAGGCTTATTTTGGGAAAAATGGATTAGGCTACACAGTAGTTCGTACCAATATGAACTCCTGTGATTTTTCCAGCGATTCCTATACGTATGTGGAAGATAATGATACGGCTTTAAAGACTTTCAATATTGCCCATGACGAAAAGTATAAGATCCCGATGATCAAAGAAGCCCAGAAAGCGATAGGAAAAGATTTTACATTTTACTTCTCCCCATGGAGTCCGCCAGCCTGGATGAAATCCAATAAAAGCATGCTGAAAGGAGGCCGTCTGGAAAACGCATTTTATCAGACCTGGGCAGATTATTACATTAAATTCATTAAAGAATACGAAAAAAGAGGGATCAACATCTGGGGGCTGACTATACAGAATGAGCCGATGGCAACACAGACCTGGGAGTCCTGTATTTATTCAGCTGAAGAAGAAGGTGAATTTCTTAAGAACAATCTGGGCCCGACGCTTTGGAAAAACGGCTACAAAGACAAAAAGGTAATGATCTGGGATCACAACCGGGATTTGATCTACCAAAGAGCAACAACAACTTTAAGCGATCCTGAAACCTCGAAATATGCAAGCGGAATCGGGTATCACTGGTATGAAACCTGGAATAATAAAACCCAGCTTTTCGATAATTTAGCTGAAACGCAGAGAGCTTTCCCTGATAAGTTCCTGGCTTTTACCGAAGGCTGTAAAGAGCAGTTCAATATGTCCGGAATTTATGATGTGAGCCTGGGTGAACTTTACGGAAGAAATATGCTTAACGATTTCAATAAAGGAACCGCTTTGTGGACAGACTGGAATGTGTTGCTGGATGAAACCGGAGGCCCGAACCATGTCGGGAACTTTTGTTTTGCCCCAATCATAGCTGATACCAAAACCGGAGAAGTACATTATACCTATGAATATTATTATGTAGGCCATGTTTCAAAATTTATCAAGCCTAATGCACAGAGGATCGGAAGTTCTTCAAACAGAGCTGCTCTTACATCTACCACTTTCATGAATGAGAACGGTCAGCTGGTTACTGTGATCATGAATGATTCCGGGAATGATATTGAAACAAATCTGTGGATCGAAGGAATGGCCGCGAAATTATCTGCGCCGGCACATTCTATACAGACTGTTATCCTGTAACTTCATATTAACATTTTTATAGAACCGGCGGCCTCGTAGAGGCCGCCGGTTTATTTTTGCAATATATTTTAAATGCTGTTATTCAACATCATATTTGCTGATCACTTTCTGCGTAACTCCGGAGCTGCTGAAACCACCATCATGGAATAGATTCTGCATCGTTACTTTCTTAGTAAGGTCAGAGAATAACGTTACACAATAGTTGGCACAGTCAAGCGCTGTAGCATTCCCCAGTGGAGACATATCTTCAGCGTATCCAAGGAAGCCGCCGAAACCTTTCACACCGCTACCTGCTGTAGTAGGTGTAGGAGATTGGGAAACTGTATTTACACGTACTTTTCTCTCGCCCCAGTAATTTCCGAATGTTCTTGCAATACTTTCCAGATAAGCCTTATTATCAGACATATCATTGTAGTCAGGGAAAGTTCTCTGAGCTGCAATATAGGTAAGTGCCAAAATGCTTCCCCACTCGTTCATGCAGTCTTTTTCCCAGGCTACACGCATTACCTTGTGGAAAGAAACCGCTGAAATATCCCAGCCTTTTTCCAACCAGTCATAATTCATTTCAGTATAATGCTTTCCTTTTCTTACATTTACGGACATGCCTATAGAGTGAAGGATAAAATCTATTTTCCCGAATTTTGCTGTCGCAGCATCAAAAAGTTTTTCAAGATCTTCAATAGAAGTAGCATCTGCAGCGATTACCTCAGAACCTGTTTTTTCTGCTAAACCATTAAGTTCTCCCATTCTCAAAGCAATAGGGGCATTTGATAAGATAAATTCAGCACCTTCTTCATGACATCTTTCTGCAACTTTCCATGCGATTGATTGCTCATTAAGGGCTCCAAAAATAATTCCCTTTTTGCCTTTAAGTAAACCGTATGACATAATTTTTTAATGTTTATTTAAATACAAATGTAGCAATAATTTGTGTTTTTGACATCATAAAAATGGAGCCTTATTGATTTAAGACTCCATTTTCTTGAAAATATTTATATGACGGAAATTTTAATTGGTTTTCTTGTTCCATTCTGCTTTTACATCTTCTGCAGCATCTTTAGTTTTTTCCCAGGCTTCATTGGCTTTATCTTTTATGTCATCCCATGCATCAGCGGCGTTATTCTTTACTTTTTCAAACCAGTCTTCCTGCTGTGCCTCTTCATCATTGTTTCTTTTTTCATTGATATAATCTTTTGCTCTGGCTGCCAGATCCTCAATTTTCCACTTAGCATTGTCTGCTGCATTCTTTAAAGAGTTTTCTGTGTTATTTACTGCATTTTCGGCTTTGTTGTATTCTGAATTGTTCATAATATAATATTTTATTGTTGTGTAACAGTAAATAAACAATAACCATTCCTAAAATCCGGAACTGCTGTTAAACTTTTCTTAATCTTTTGTTATACTTTCACAAATCAGTATTACCTTTAGTATGGTATAAAAAATTACTGTTATGGAGAAAATACGCTGCGGCTGGTGTGATAAAGACGACCTTTACCGAAAATATCATGATGAAGAATGGGGAAGGCCTATTTATGATGATGAAACTATTTTTGAATTTCTGATCCTTGAAAGCTTTCAGGCAGGGCTGAGCTGGTATACTATCCTTTCTAAAAGGGAAAATTTCAGAAAAGCTTTTGATGATTTTAATTATAAAAAAATTGCGGATTATACGGAAGATAAAATTGAAGAGCTCATGAATGATGCGGGAATTATAAGAAACCGCCTTAAAATAAGCGCTACAGTATCCAATGCGCAGAGATTCCTGGAAATTCAGAAAGAGTTTGGAAGCTTTTCAAAATATATCTGGGGTTTCGTAGGAGGAAATCCAGTGGACAATTGTCCTAAAACTCTGGCTGATGTTCCGGCTGTAACAGATATTTCTGATGCTTTATCCAAAGATCTTAAGAAAAGAGGTTTTAAATTTATGGGATCTACAGTGGTTTACGCTCATATGCAGGCCACCGGAATGGTAAATGATCATATTGGAAACTGTTTCGTTAGACAGATTTAAATTTTATTTTATTCATTTTTATGTGATATTTTTTATAGATAATGTAATTTATTATTAGCGAAAATAGAATATAAAGACTCTCTTATACCGCATAAATACTATGTTTTTAGTTTCTTTACTATCCGGTAATGTTTCAACTACAAGTGATTAAGTGTTGATTTAATCACTGCCAGGTGTTTATTTATTGATTTGATAAAAAATATAGCTATTTTATTATAAATTCGTATATTTGCAGCCTCAAAAAAATAACTATGAACAATAAGGCGATGCAGGGTAAATTCAAACTTCAACTCTTTCTTCTTTTTTTACTTACTACTAATTTTATTAACGCACAGGTGGGGATTGGTTTAAATGAGCCTGACTCTTCTGCTATGTTACATATCAGTTCAAAAAACAAAGGAGTGCTTTTACCAAGTGTGTCTTTAGCATCAAATATAGATCAGGTAACCATTCAAAATCCGGCAGAAGGTCTTATTGTCTGGAATAATGGGAAAGGAAGTTTAACGGAACAGGGGTTTTATTACTGGAGCAAATCCAAATGGAATATGCTTTCCATCAGTTCAGGAACCAGTGGAAATGGAACGAATGGAGGAAGTGCTTCATCACTTTCAGCATGGAATAGCACGGCAACAAACAGCGGTAATTCAGGCGGGGCTAATACCAATCTTTCTTTAGGAACCAATACTTCGGACGACCTTATCTTTAAAGTAAATTCTACTACAGTTGGGAGATTGGGGGTAAATAATTCAATAAGTTTTGGAATGGCGGCCAATGCGGACCAGAATGGTATTGCCCTGGGGAATTCCAGCAGCGCTTATCAGGGAATTGCCATCGGAACAAATACTTCCGTTACGGCCAATGAATCGGTGGCCTTGGGAGCCAATACTAAAATTTCCGGGTACCAGTCAACAGCAGTAGGCTTCAACGCCAAAGTAACAATGAACGAAGCTACAGCAATAGGAAATAATGCGGAAGCATCAGGTTTTCAATCTATTGCTGCAGGATATAATGCTAAAACAACAACAAATGATGCAACAGCATTAGGAAAAAACTCAACAGCATCAGGATTTCAGTCTACTGCAGTAGGATATAATGCAAAAACAAGTTCCAACAGTGAAACGGCTGTAGGGTATAATGCAGTGACCAATCACCAGAATTCTACAGCAATAGGGTCGGGGGCAAATGCTTTGGGGCAGTTTTCTACAGCAATAGGATATGGGGCCGTGACTTCCCAGGCTAATGCAATTGTTCTCGGAAATAACAATGCTAATGTTGGAATAGGTACAGGAATTCCCAATACTTCCGCTAAATTGGATGTAAATGGTTCATACAAATTGGGTGAAAAGGGGAGTGTACAGAAAAATCAAATTACTTTTGAAGTCTGGCCATCAGTTTCCGTAAACAATTTATCTCCCGGAAAATCTGTCACCATGGAAATTCCGGTCCCAACAAATATGCAGCCCGGATCTGCAAGAGCTGTGATTGTAGTTTCTCCTGCAGGAGATTTTGCCGGAAATAGTTCTTTCTCCATATCGAATCCAAGAATGACCTCTGTTTCCAGTATTACGCTTAACCTTACTAACATCTCCGGAGGACCTGAAAGCTTATATTCCGGGCACTTCTATATAATGATCAATGAGTTTTAGAATCAAAACCCTGGAAAGAGGTATAGGTTGTTCTATTTAATTCTCATATACAGTTTAATTGACATTTTTAACTAGTATTAAAATGAAAAAACCGCCTTAAAGCGATTGATTATATAAAAAACTTATAGCTATTTATAAACTTTGAACTGATAATTCTTTATTAACTTTCTTTGCTACATCCATAGCTTTTTTGAATACAGCGAAGAGATCTTCACCATCATAAAAATAATTGGCTAAGCTCGTTATTCTTTCAGCAATATTACTACCCCAAGGCGGTTGTTTTGATAAATCTTTAATATCCCATATTAGCATCATCAAATAAATCTGCCAATTCACCTGCTGGGGTAGGAACCTGCCATTCAAGTTTTAAGTCTACAGAATACTTGGCTGTGGATATCAAAATTAAAAGGTCCCAATCTGAAACCTTTTAATGTGAATATTATTGAAAATCTTATCTATATTCCTTTATTCGATTATCTAAAGATAAAAGTCTATGTATGCATTCATAATTGGCTAATAGGCTAACATAACTGTCGCTGTCAATATCTAAGTTTAAAAGCTGATAACCAGATTTTTCTATCTTTTTATTAAGAAGGGGAAAAAAGGATTCGGCTTCCAAATTATAGAGATCTTCATCTTTTTCAATTTCTACAGCTGCATTTTTGTTTCCTAACAGTATTTCTGTCTGGTTTTTAGCTGTGCTGTAATCCTCTTTCCAATCGATCTCAAATGCATGTCCGCTTTCAATAAGCATATCTACCATTGCCAACCAGATTATATCTTGACCATCATCCGGCATTCTGAAGAAAGTATCTTCATATAATGAAGAGTTACTTTTAATTTCAATAAGTCTATCAATAATAGAATTCCTATCGTCCTCATTTGAAACAAGGAGTTTAATAATTTCTACATATTTTTCCATATTTTATGATTTCCAATGAACCAGATCGTAAGGGTAATATTGCTGTTCTTTTAAAGATGAATCATCCAATCTTAAGATTTTCACAAAAGCTCCGCTTTCAAAACTCCAGTATCCAAAGAAAACATCGTTTTTGTTTTTATCATTATCGTACCAATAGGTAGATTTCATTTTTTTGTACCAGCTATCATTTAAATAATCTTTTAATGCAGCAATATTTTTTTCGTCATAAAGATCTTTTAAAAAACCAAATTCGTCAGGATAATATATATTTGAATCTATATTTCTGTCGGATATTTTGGACGAAATAATTATATCATAAATATAATCTTTGTGATTACTATTATCCAGAACGGTTGTTATTTTTTTGTAATCATCTTCCGAAATGTCCAATAAAACACCTAATGAAAGCATCCAAAGCATTAATATATAATCATCAAACTGAATAGTAGGAGTATCACTCTGCCACCCGGTTTTTAAATTATCAATAACTTTTAAGAAGTCATTTTGCATTTCCTGAATAGGAGCTCCGGCAGAATATTTTGCAATGATGGTATGAATACTTGTTGTAAAAATCTGTCTGCTTACAGCGGGGATTCGATCCTCTTTAGTAGCTCCAGATTTTAATCCGTCTTCATAAAATTCAATATCTTCATTATTTAATGTGATATAGTTTTCAAAATACTCAGGGCTCTTAAATCTAGTTCTCATATTTTTTTTATTTTTTTATTGGTTTATGGCCATTTTCCTGCATTTCCTCTAATTATATATCCATTTGCATCAACACGTCTATAAACAATATTTCCATTTGCGTCAACTTTTCCAACAACTCTCTCGTAACCTGATTGTGTTATATTACGCAACTCTTGTCTAGAAACAGTATTACCCAATCTGTCCTGTATCCATTTATCAGACATCTGTCTAGTTCCGTCTGTTAGTGTACTGAGTCCGGCTTGACCATATTTAGCATCTACAACAACATATGATGGTGGTGGTCCAGGATTTTTAAATACTCCATCAATTCCTTGGTGAGTCGAGGCGTCAATGTCTGTTAGCCTCTGATGTAAAGGTTCATACCCTTTATCCATCATATCTCTATCTGCAGTCATTTCACCAAAATTACCTTTTCTTGCGGAAGTACTAAGTTCTATATCTCCATCCTTAACCTGTTTTATAATATCATCTTGAATATCATCCGTAGTTCTTGTAATTACTCGGGCAATATCAGCTGCATCATCACCTAAAGATTCTATAAGTTCTCTACCTGTTCTGGTAGCTACAGCTTCTCCACCCTCCCTTGCTGCCCGCTCACCTGCTTCTTCTACGCCTTCCCGAACTATTCTTTCACCAGCTTCTTCAAGTGCTTCTTTTCCGGCAACTTTAGCACCAGTCAATGCTAAGGAAGATCCCCCACTAAATGCAGCAGCAGCGGCATCAGGAATAAATTCCCCAACAGTGGTTCCTATTGTTCTGGGGTTTTCAGCAACCCAGCTTGCAGCATCTTTAGTGCCTTCCCAGGCTGCGCTTCCTGCATCTGCCCAGTTTTGTCCGTCACTGGCCCAGTTCCAGGCTCCTTCTGCTGCATTGCTCCAGTTATCTCCTTTGCTGGCCCAGTCCCAGGCATTTCCAACACCTTCGGTAGCTGCATTCCATCCGTCACTTACCATTCCTCCCAATGCTTCAGCAGTGCCCACGGGATCCTGACCCACCTGATAAATTGTTTCGCCTAAACCTACAACACCGTTTACGGCTCCTTCTACCAGTCCTGTCCCCAGATCACTGAACCAGTCTCCGACACCTGTTACAGGCTTCATCCAGTCCGGTAGCATTTGGTCCCGCATTTCCCGGCCTTTTTTATTTTGCTCAGCGATCCAGTCAAAACCTTCCTTTATATAATCAGAGGGCATTTTTCCTTCTCCGACGCCATAGGATACCGCGGCAGCTCTGTCAAAGAAGATATTAATCTTTCCGCCAAATATACAATTACAGAAAGAATCTTCCAAGAGCATCCGGCTGCCATTGATCTTTACCCCGTCCTTTGGCGCTTGCCATCCAGTGAGAATGGTTGGCAGGCACGAAGCCCCTGTTGCCCATTTTAAAGGGTTGGTACAAAAACCCATGGGCTTGATATTGAAAAAAGGAAGAAAATCCAGTTCGGAGGCCATGGGAACACTGTATATGGTCGTGTTCTTATTGTTGCTCACCCGCAGGGTAGAGGGGCTTGTTCCTTTGTCGCAAGCTAAAAAGGCACCTTCGGGCACGTATTTTTTTGCCATAATGCGATGATTTAGAGGTTAATTTTATCTGAGCTCAGGATTACATGATTCAATCTTCTGAAACTATTTTCCAGTTTATTAAGGTTTTCCCGGGTTTCCAGAAAAATCTTACCCGGAACTTTCAACAGCTCCGAAACCTTACAATTGTTGATAGAGCAGGTATATTCTCCGTCTGCATAAATATGCCATTCTCTGGTAACCGGAGGCTCCAGGATCTTCTCATCATCGAAGAGAAGATAATATCGGTCATTCTGAAATACAATATCAAGCAGTGGGATGGTCATGGGCTGCAGCTTTTAAAATATTTTTTTCTTCACGGTATAATGTGCCGGGAATCTGTGCCAGGCTCATGCACATGCTCTGTTCAGACCATGGCCACTCTTCCAGAAGATAGCGTTCTATATAATTAAGTTGCAGAAGAGTCGGTACACGGGGTCGGTTCTTTAAGATACGGATCATAGCGGTTACTTTATCCTGCTCAAAATTGTCTTCGTCTATGCTTCCTTTCACATCAATTTGATACCTGCCGTCTTCTAATTTTGAAATTCTTTCTTCTGTAGTAATGGGAACACTTTTGGCCGCAATAAAGTTGGGAAGCTCGCGATATCCGTTGATGATCTCGTTTTTTTTAAACTCTTTGAAATGGATGCCGGGAAAAAGCAGTTGATAGGGCATTGCGAAACGTAGAGCCTCAGCCAGACGTTCACCATCCTCCAAAAGTTCTTCTACGCCCTTAATGAAAAGTTCACGGTATTTTTCACTTCTGTGCTTCAGGATGATTTTGGGTTTTATTTCTCTCCATTGATTCTGGACTTCCGTTAAATTGATAATCTTTCCAAGCTGACCGTTTTCATTGAGGGTACATACTATTTTTTTTCTCAACTGATGCAGATCTCCAACCCATTTGTACATGCCGTCTTTATTGGATTGCTTATAAAATGGCATTTCAACGGTAAAAACTGGCTTTTCATTTTCAATAGAAGTTAATGTAACCTTAAGTTCAGCTTCAATATAGTTTTCATTTCTGAGGCCCTGGAACTGATACCTTTCTTCTCTGAGAAAAGTATACTTCCGGTATTCACCCTTGTTTTCTATATTCACCTGCATGATTATCCTTTATTGATTTCCACATCAGCCCCCTTGATATTGGTAGGTCCTGAAGATGAGGTATTAATTTTGGCAGCTTTGGCATTGATATCACTATCAATCTTAATTCCAGGATTGGCAGCAGCTTTTCCAAGCTCTGTAGTTGTTTTTCCTATAACCTTTACATTGAGCCCTTCTATAGTAATATCTCCTCCTGTAGTCATGGTTATTGAGCTGCTCCCTGTTTTGATGGTAATGGTTGTGTCGCATTCCAGAGTAATATTTCCGCCATTATCCATTTTCAGCATAGAATTGGCCCCTCCGCCCTCTTTTCCTCCTACATTGATAGAACTTAGACTTCCAACATTTACCGTATTATTATTTCCTACAGTGACTGTTTTATCATTGTTGGTATTCGTTATTGCATTTCCGGCACCGTCAAATTTCATATTGGCTCCTCCTTGATCAGTTAAGAATACTGATCCAGCACCGTCATCCAGTTCCAGTTTATTACCACTCCGGCTGCTCAGGCTTTTAACGTTATTGTTTTGTCCGCCGCCGCCGCCAACACCTCCATGAAACATTCCCCCCATTACAAAAGGACGGTCCGGATGCTGATGTACAAAATTGACAACCACCTGATCTCCAACTTCAGGAATAGCCATAAAACCGCGGTTTTTACTTACTTTATCGCTTCCGCCTGCATCGGGAGTCATGACACGGATAAATTCTGTGGTATCCTGTCCGTTTTGCCAGTCAAACTGAACCTGTATACGGCCCTGGTTAAGAGGGTCAGTATTTGAAATAACTTTAGCGAACTGAGGATCTGCTTTAGGCATCTGAAATTCGGGACGTGGCATAAATCCGGTATCTGCTGCTATTGCTTCAAAATTTCCGGTATAATGACCTCTTGCATCTACCTCGTGGCTGACCTCTGTGATCATAAGTTTGGTAAAATAGGTGGTCTGGTTGGTTTCAGATTTTCGCATTTCTACATCTGCAGTACATCCCGGATATAAAAACGGGACGGAAGTGCTCCCGGAAGTGATGAAAACATCTACAGCTTTACTTCCCGCCGTACCTTTCTGTGAGGCATCAATATCCATAAATGTAGATGCTTTGATTGGAGCTACTCTTAATGAAGGTGTTGTGAAGGTTGCCCTGGATATTTCATAGGCACGTTTCGCAATGTCTGACTGATGGTTTATTTTGGAACTTCCAGTTGTAAGTTTTTCATTTTTGCTACTGTTATAACCGTAAAAAACAGGGTTCACATGCTGAGCTCTCATTTTGATCTTAATATCATGTACGCTGCTTCCGTAAACCAACTGAACAGGTTTTTCCTGTGGAGGCAATTTCCCAAAATGAAGAACCTCGCCATCATAATAAAACTGTTCTCCATAAGCTTCGGCCATTCTTGCGAGATAGTTGTAATGGGTTTCGTCATATTGTGAGCTGTAGGAAACATTTCCATGCTGGGAATCTACTCTGAAATCAAATTTATTGGAACCCAGTCCTTCTTTTATTACCCAGTCTGCAATGCTGTTTAGGCTGATCTCTTTTGTGCCACCAAAACTCTGAATGTGTGGTGCCGCATCAAGAAGTACAGTCGGGCTGTTTCCGGTAAGAACAATATTTCCCAGACTACCTTTTTCCTGGCTGAATCCTACTTCTGTAATAACTCCCACAAAGTTTCGTTCGGGACTTTCTTCTACATCTTTATATTTAAATACTACTGTGATTCTTTTGCCCAGAAAGTTTTGTGCCTGCTCTAGATTGTGGTTTTCTGCGCCACCCAAAGCATCATGCGCAAGCATAAGATTAAACTCGTGATGTTTAATAGCACTTTGGGTCAGTTTAAAATGCTTGAAGTGCTTGATTATTTTACCTTCAATAACGATTTCCAGCTTAACCACACGATTGATTCCTAAAAGTTCACTTTTCGGAATTGATCCGGCATTGTATATTTTGGAAGTAGGCTGCTCGTTCCAAATTTTATTTTCAGAAACCAGAGCTGTGTTAGGCTGTGCAGCTTTGTTCATGAAATTATCGGTATAGGAGAGAGCTTGTCCGGCCGTCTGTACTGTTTTTTTTATTTTTTCAGTTTTTTTTTCAGTTTCTTGACCTGAGCCTAGATCTGCCGGTTTTATACTGTCCAGATCTTTTTTAGATTTTGAAATCTGGTTTTTTGATGATTTGCTGTCCTGGAACATAACATATTTTTTCTGGTTAGTGTATGTAACAGCAGTCCGGAATACCAGACTGCATTATGGCTGTTCTTATTACTCACTGCAGATCAAAATACTGTCTGGTTAATGTCAACAGAATAGTATCTTTGTGAGGAGTTATCGTTCTGTTTTCACCTGATGCCGGGAATAGATCCCTGTATATTTTTAAATTTTAAAATATAATTAATATTTAGTTTTAATGAATTTAATATTCTGAATTACAGTTTTGTAATGCTGTTATTAAAATCACATCCACGTGAAACAAATATAAGAAGCAAAGACTTAAATAGGAAAAAAAAGAAAGGCTATTTTTCTTTTTGTCGTAGTTTTACTACTAACAGTTGTTAGGTCCAAGATGAGACAAAAAAACTGATGCATAAATACATCAATTTGTATGGGAAGAATGTGAGGAGGATGAAAGAATTGCAGACAATATAAATTGATTTAATTTTGCTGATGTTCTGCTTATAGAAAGGAGAAAGATTTAGAGTATTAATGCATACACTTGAAAATTTATGAAGAAAATAGGAATTATAGGTTGTGGCTGGCTGGGGTCAAGGATTGCCGGTTCAATGTCCGGGAAGTATAAAATATACACTACCACCACTACAAAAAACAAGGCTGATGAATTGTCTACTAAAGGGTTTAATACTATTGTTGCCAGCTTTCCGGATTTTCAGCTGGAAGAAAAGATTACCCCATGGACTGAGATTAAAGATATCGATATCCTCATCATTACCATTCCGATTTCCGGTAAAAGCTGTTGTGCAAGTTCACTATATAACAGGATTCAGCATTTATTTTCATTTATCGGCGATTTTAAGGGGCAGATGTTTGTGATGAGCTCTACTGGTGTATATCCGGATATTCCGGGAGAATATACAGAAGAAAATCTTTCTACGGATAATGTTCCTGGTGAAAGAATGATGAAAAACAGATATCCGCAGGTTAATATTTTTAGGTTATCAGGACTCATGGGAGATAACAGGCTTCTTAAAAACTATACGGTTTCAAATTCTGAAGCTCCTGTGAATCACATTCACTATGAAGATATCTGCAGGGTGATCGAAAAAATGATCGAAAGAGGATCAGAAGGAAAACTGTACAATGTCTCTGCACCACAACATCCGTCAAAAGCCCAGGTGATCAATGCTCAGCAAAATTTGAAATCTTTTGAAGGAATAATAGGTGAGGGGAAAATTATCCTCTCTTCAAAGCTAATTTCAGAACTTGATTTTATTTTTAAATATCCGGATCCGAGGTATTTCCACTGAATTAAAAATCTGCGTGATCTGCATGCGGAAATATTAATTTCTCGCAGACTGAGCAGATCACGCAGATATTTGGACTTAAATTTCTTTTGGAATTTTATTTAATGATTCTTTCTAATACCCAGTCAATCAGGTTCTTTTCAGAAGCATGGTGATCTGCAGAGAATTCCCCACGTCTTCTGTTGGCTATAACGTTATTCACTGTAATTGCCTTGTGACCCAATAGTTTTGAAAGGGCATAGATTGCTGAGGTTTCCATTTCAAAGTTGGTCACTCCAAGGTCATTTAATGTTTCTAGAAACTTATCATCAACCGCCTTTAAACGCAGCTGTCTTCCCTGCGGAGCATAGAATCCCGGGAAAGTAGCTGTATTTCCGTGGTATTTGGCATCTTTATAATATTCTGCCATTTCTTCTGCCCAGTCTGAGAAATAAAGCATTGGCTTGATCTTCTCATACGGGAATTTTTCCATGAAGCTTTTGGAGAATTCATTCTCGAAGCTGTAATCCTGGTAGAAATGCATCAGCCCATCCAGACCTACAACATTCTGGGTGACCAGCATATTATCTACCTGTACGTCCGGATTTACACTTCCGCAAGTTCCCATACGGAAAAGCTCAAGTGCTTTATGTTCCGTTTTAAACTCTTTGTTTTTAAGATCAATATTCACCAGGGCATCAAGCTCGTTCATCACGATATCAATATTTTCCGTTCCGATACCTGTAGACATTACGGTAATTCTTTCTCCGCGCAGTGTTCCGGTATGGGTATAGAACTCCCTTTTATTTTTTTTGATCTCTACTTTGTCAAAATATTTTGAAACTTTTGCCACTCTGTCCGGATCTCCTACAAGAATGATCTTATCAGCAATATCTTCAGGTAAAAGATTTAAGTGGTATACACTTCCGTCATCATTCAGTACCAGCTCTGAGGCAGCAAGTTTATTTAGCATAATTTATATTTTTTGTTTTTTTAATTAATGAAAATGGCTTCTTTGTAAGGTGATCCGGAAAGATCATAGATGGTATCATATTCTTCTACAATCCGTTTTTGTCCCTGGAAAATCTCATAGACCGTAATAATGGTTTTTTCAAAGTTTTTCGGATCTTTCCTTTGTGTTGTTATTTCGTAGAGCTTATCTCCTTTTTTTAGAACAGAGACCATTTCTTCCTTTGTTGAACTGCTCGAGTCCATCATTCCCGGAAAATCCATAACAATATCCTTAAGTTCGGTATAGTTCTTATAAGGTTTAGTTATTCCATTTGAATACACATAAACATTTGGAACCTGTTTGCCTTCTTCCAGGCGTATCAGGTAATAATCGTTGCCTTTTTTCTCTGCATAAACGGCCATTTCTTTCTTTTTCTGTGAAAATGCACAAATCGAAAGGAAACTCGCCGCAAAAGCGAATAATACTTTTGTTTTCATAATAATATTTTGTTTTTAATTTTACTGAAAATGATGTTATAAGTCCTCTCCCAATATCTTTCGTCACCTTTTTTTGAACCGGCCTATAGAAATCAGCCGTCGTTAAGTATAATGAATTTGATTTCGGGGTTTAAAATTAATAAAAATATTTCACCTAAAATATAAACATTTTTTAATCTCCAATTAATCTTAAGATAACATCGGAACGCTACTTTTGTCGCTAAAAATTCATGAGATTATATCCGCTGCTAGCTGTGATTGTTTTGATAGGTTTGGCTGTTATGTCCTTTAACCCGGTCGATAAGGGAAAAAAAAGCGAAAATACCTTTGTCAATAAAGGCTTATCAGATTTTAAAAACAGGCTGGACCGGCTGAAATCGGATGTCTATAAATTCTCAGAAGACGAGATCTCTATTGAAGAACTTAGAAATTCTTTGAGAGAGACAAGAAATTCATTTAAAGAAATCGAATTTTATATTGCCTATCACTATCCGGAATTTACAAAAACACATCTTAATGCTGCTCCTCTGTTTCATATTGAAGCTGCGGGAACCTCTGCTTTTACGCTGCCACCGGAAGGGCTCCAGGTTTTGGATGAACTGATATTTTCCGATGAAGCCGGGGACCAAAAAGAAAAGATCAAAACCATGACAGATTTTCTGTACAATTCCTATTCAAGCTTTTATCTGAGTACCATAAAGAATGGATTAAGCCGTGGAAACAATAAAACACTGCCATTAAGAATAGAATTGATAAGAATTTATACCCTCGGAGTTACAGGCTTTGATACACCGGGTTCCCTGAATATTTCCGAAGAGGCTAGCCATGCCCTTAGAGGAATAAAAGAATACATCAACGATGATGTTTACTTTAAAAACTATAATGTGCAGAAAGCCAATCAAATCCTTAGTGAAGGAATCAATTATGTTTCTGTGAACAAAGATTTTGAAACTTTTGACAGAATTGCATTTTACAAAAAATATATTCAGCCGCTGTATGAAGAATTTGGAAAATGGGACGGAAGAGCCGATGATCTTAAAGAATTTTCCGGTTGGAATGTGAAGAGCAAAAATCTTTTCAACAGTGATTTTCTGGATCCGTATTTTTATACATTGTTGGAGTCATCAGAAGATAATGCAGGCCTCCGAAATCTCGGAAAATCTATTTTCTATGACCAGAATTTAAGCCAAAATGGTAAAATGAGCTGTGCTGCCTGCCACCTTCAGGAAAATGCTTTTACAGATCTTAAAGTAAAATCGCAGAGCAACGTAGAAGGAAAAACAGTTCTGAGAAATTCTCCGTCTCTGTACAATGCTGTTTTTGCCAAAAGGTTTTTCTATGATCTTCGCGCTTTTTATTTGGAACAGCAGGCAGAACATGTGATTTACAATGATGATGAGTTCAATACAAGCTATGAAGAGATCATCAAAAAATTAAAAACAAAACCTGAGTATAAGAAAGCTTTCCGTACTGCTTTTAAAGACGGTAAAATAAACAAAGAGAATTTTTCCAAAGCCTTAAGTTCTTATGTAGCATCCCTGTATTCTTTTGACAGTGATTTTGACCGATTTATGAGGAACGAAAAAGAAGTCTCTGAAGATGTTAAAAAAGGATACAACCTGTTTATGGGAAAAGCCAACTGTGCAACCTGCCACTTTGCGCCACATTTTTCAGGCCTTGTACCGCCGTTTTTCAATGAGAATGAATCCGAAGTCTTAGGAATTACAGCAAAACCTGTCAATCAGCTTCCTGTTGAACTGGATTCTGATCTGGGAAGGGGAAACAGCCCTGTAAAAAAAGAAAAATCATGGATCTATGATTATTCTTTCAAAACCGTTACGGTAAGAAATATTGCCCTTACCAAGCCATACTTCCATAACGGAGCTTTCAATACCCTGGAAGAAGTTATGGACTTCTATAATGAAGGTGGAGGAGAAGGCCTCGGTTTAAAGATGAAAAACCAAACACTGCCACCGGATAAACTGAATTTAACAAAAACAGAAATCAAGCAGGTCATTGCTTTCCTGAATTCCCTGACGGATATCAGTAAGGCGAGATAAGGTGGAAGAGTTTAAGAGTCGGAGAGAGAGCCGTAAACATCAATAATGCATTTATACAGAATCCTTTTTATAAGTAAATGATTCCAGTCTAATAAATCTCTATATCCTACTTTATCCAAACCCTCCACTCAAAAGACTACATTATTTAATGATTATTTAACTCCCTTAACATTGGGTTATGAATTAATTAATATTCTTCGCTATATATTTAAACTCTTATTAACAAAGGTGCCGCGCCAAAAAAATAGCTTTGTAGAGTCTAATAAATCAATTAAAAAATGAAGAGAAAATTACTTACAATTGCTGCGCTGGCAATGGTCGCTGGCTTTAGTGTACAGGCACAAACTTTTTTATTCAATAAAAACTCGTCCTGGAATTATAAAGATAACAACCAAGCCCTGGCAGATTCATGGAAAGACCAGACATTTAATATCTCAACGTGGGCAGCAGGCAACGGGCCTCTTGGTTATGGAGATCCTGTAACCACTACTATCAGCTCGGGTCTTACAGCAGCTTATTTTGCTAAAGATTTCACAGCAGACCTGTCAACCCTGTCAGACAATATGGAATTAGGGGTAATGAGAGACGACGGAATCGTAGTTTATCTTAACGGAGTGGAAGTGGTGAGAGACAATATGCCGACCGGTAACATTACTTTCAGTACCCCTTCAAGTACCACGATAGATGGTTCAGCAGAGAGTGCTTATAATATTTTTTCTATTCCGAAATCTAGCTTTGTAAACGGAACCAACAGGATTTCCATTGAGCTTCACAACAGAACCGGAGCCAGTTCAGATCTTAGAATTGATGCTTATTTAAAGACAACAGCTACTGTTACACCTCCTCCGGCATGTACAGGAACACACATTAGTTGTTTTACTTCCATCGTTCCGACTGTTCAGACCAGTAAACTGATTATCCCGGCTGAGCATAAATACCAGCTTATATTAAAAGAAGGTGACAATTATACTGAAGGCGGTGGAATGGTAGGAGGTCTGAATGACTTTACAGCCTATGTTGCAAAATTAGGAAGCAGTACGAACGGATATCTTTCTGTGAATCACGAAACAAATCCCGGAGGTGTTACCATTGCTGAGGTTAATTACAATGCTTCTACCAAACTTTGGCAGCTGACAAGATCCAGAGCTGTAAGCTTCTCAGATCCGAGCCTGGTTCAGACGATCAGAAACTGTTCAGGAGGGATTACTCCTTGGGGAACCGTTGTTACAGCAGAAGAATCTGTTACTTCCAATGATGTGAACAGTGACGGCTATAAAGACTATGGATGGTTAGTGGAAATTGACCCGGCCACAGCACAAGTCATTTCCAAAAATGCAGACGGATCCAAAGGAAAACTTTGGCAGATGGGAATTATGAGTCACGAAAATGTAGTGGTAAATAATGCAGGAACTACAGCCTATTACGGAGAAGACGGTGGAACACACATGGTCTACAAATATGTAATGGATACACCGAATAATCTTGCTTCAGGAAACCTTTATGTATTAAAGCTTGATCAGGGACTAAGTACTTCCGGAGATCCTGTAGGAACTACAGCGACATGGATCCAAGTTCCGAACAAAGTGAAAGCAGACCAGAATAATACAACTGCTCTTGCTCAGTCATTGGGAGGTACGAGCTTTAATGGAGTGGAAGATGTAGAGATCAGTCCTTTAGATGGAAAGATTTATTTTACGGCAAAAGGATTGGATAAAATATACCGTCTTCAGGATAACGGAACAACTGCTTCTCAGGTAGAAACTTTTGTGGGAGGTGCTTCTACATCTTATTCATTCAATACAGCACAAGGAATAAAATCTGAAGCATGGGGCGATGGAAACGACAACCTTACTTTTGACGAACTTGGAAATCTTTGGGTGCTTCAGGATGGCGGAAAAAATTATATCTGGGTAATTGCTCCGGATCATACAGCGGCTAATCCTAAAGTGAGGCTTTTCGCTTCTATGCCAGCGGGATCAGAGCCTACAGGACTGACATTTACACCGGATCATAAATTTGGTTTCTTCTCAATTCAGCATCCGAATTCTACGATTTCTACGGATGTAGATGCTACCGGGAATACAATTGATTACAGAGGAAAATCAGCTACCATCGTTATTGCCTTAAAACAAAACTTAGGAACTGCAGGAGCATTAGGAACTGTTGAAAACCAAAATGCGGAAAATACGGTTGAAGTAGCTCCGAATCCTACTTCAGGAATCGTTAAGATCAATTCTCCAAAAGGCCTAAAAGATATTTCAGTAACAGCATACAGCATGGATGGAAAAATCGTTTACACGAATAAATTCAGCGGGATCAACAAATCATTGGATCTTGACTTTACCCATCAGCTGGAAGCATCCCGTATTCTGGTTCTGAATATTGAAGCGGAAGGTGGTTTCCAGAAGACCGTGAAACTATTAAAAAAATAAATTATTAATATCTATTTCGGGCGGCGGCAAAGCCGCCGCCCGAAATTTATCTCTATGAAAAAATTTGTTCTATTGATTTCTGTTCTCTCCCTATGTCTTGCAAAGGCACAGATAGATCCTGTGAAATATCCTACATTTACCAGTATTGATGAAGCTCTAAACAGTAAGAAAACGGTTTACAGCATGAGCTTCAGGGAAAAGGGGCTTTTTAACCTGCCTCCCAAAATTTCGAAACTGGAATCCTTATTTTTCCTTAACATCATGGGGAATAAGCTTGAAAAAATGGATCAGGAGATCTTTACATTAACAGAGCTGGAAATCTTGAATGTGAATGAAAACAGTATCAAGTATATTCCTGACGAAATTGGAAATCTGAAAAAGCTGAATACATTCTCAATGAACCTCAATGGCCTGACAAGCATCAATCCCAATGTTGCAAAACTTCAGAATTTAAAGGCAGTACATTTTGATGCCAATAATCTGAATATTTTTCCCGAAGCCCTGATGGAAATACCGGCGTTGGAAGAAATTAACCTTCAGGGAAACCAGATCAGTAGTATTGCGGACCGTTTATACAAAATTAAAAATTTAAAATTTCTGAACTTGTCTGAAAATCAGATTAATGATTTGGGGAATCTTTCTTTCCCTAAACATTTAAAATATCTTGAACTGCAGCAGAATGCTATTGTAAAGCTGCCGGAAAACCTGTTCAAAGTTCAGAATCTCGAATTTTTGAATGCAAGCAGTAATCATATCACAGAAATATCCCCTAACATAAAAGGACTGAAAAATATAGTCAGTATGAATCTGGCTAATAATAACCTGAAAGATCTTCCTGTTGAAATAAGACAGCTGAAAAAGCTAAAGACCCTTATTCTGACAGGAAACCCTATCGAGAAAACTAAGATTGAACGGTTGAAAAGCCTGATGCCGGAAACCCAGATCTATTTCTAGACCTATCCGCCGACTCTTTTGGTTTTATATCCCATTTCTTTAAGGATATTCATTATTTTGTCACGGTTATCACCCTGAATAATGATCGTTCCATCTTTCTCTGAACCGCCTATTCCCAAGGTGGTTTTTATTTTCTTTGAGATTTTCTTCAAATCTTCCTCACTGCCTTCCCAGCCTTCAACAATCGTTACAGGCTTACCGTTTCTGCCTTTTTTCTCAAATTTACATACCAAAGGTTCCTGTTGCTTAAATTCGTCTTTAGGCATTTCAAAATCCTGTTCTTCATGTTCAGGGAAAAGGTTCTTTAACTGATCTCGTAAATCCATTAAGCAAAATTAAATAATAATTTATAAAAGTGGATCAGATCAATAGATAATTTAACGCAAAAAAATATAGGAAAATTTGAGAATGCAGACATTATTTATAATCTGTGTCATCAGTGATGAAATCTGCGGAGATCAAAAAAGTACTTGCATAATGTTTTTACCCCAATGTTTTCAAAATAAACTTTTCAAATTCTTCCATTCATCGGAAATTAGGTAAATTTGTGTAACAAAAAGTTATAAGAAATGTCAAAAAAAGCAATATTAGCAATCCTTGACGGATGGGGACTGGGAAAAAATCCTGAAGTTTCTGCCTTAGATAAAGCAAACACTCCATTTATAGACAGCTGTTACCAAAAATTTCCACATACAACACTTGAAGCCAGCGGATTGGCTGTAGGACTTCCTGTAGGACAGATGGGGAATTCTGAAGTAGGACACATGAATTTAGGAGCAGGAAGAGTGGTCTATCAGAATCTTGTAAAACTGAATATGGCTGTGGAAAATGGTACATTGGGACAGCAGCAGGTCATTCAGGATGCTTTTGAATATGCTAAAAGAGAAAATAAAAAGCTGCACTTCATCGGATTGGTTTCCAATGGTGGTGTACACTCGCATATCAATCACCTAAAAGGTTTACTGACCGCCGCGCATGAATTTGGGCTGCATGAAAATGTCTTTGTACATGCCTTTACAGACGGAAGAGACTGTGATCCACATTCAGGGCTTGGGTTTATAGAAGAGCTTCAAAATCATATGGAGGTTACCGTGGGTAAGCTGGCAACGGTGATCGGAAGATATTATGCGATGGACCGTGATAAAAGATGGGAACGTGTAAAACTGGCATACGATGCGATGGTAGAAGGAGTAGGACTGCAGACGACAGATGCTTTGACTGCTATTAAATCTTCCTATGATAATAACGTGACCGATGAGTTTCTGAAGCCTATTATTCTTATCAACAGCACAGAAACAGGAAATGTAGTGCCTGTAGCTAAAATCATTGACGGTGATGTGGTGATCTGTTTTAATTTCCGTACAGACAGAGGGCGTGAGATCACAGAAGTCCTTTGCCAGAAAGATTTTCCGGAGTATTTTATGCGTAAGCTGAACCTTCATTATATTACTTTAACCAACTATGACAAGACTTTCCAGAATGTACAGGTTGTTTTTGATGAAGAAGTACTGAAGGAAACAATGGGTGAAATTCTTGAAAGAAACGGTAAAACACAGATCAGAATTGCTGAAACAGAAAAATATCCTCACGTAACGTTTTTCTTTTCCGGAGGCAGAGAAGAAGAGTTCAACGGAGAAAGAAGACTGCTTTGCCCAAGTCCGAAAGATGTTCCGACGTATGACCTTAAACCGGAAATGTCTGCTTATGACATTACCAATGCCATTGTGCCCGAACTGGAAAACGGAACAGCGGATTTTGTCTGTCTGAATTTTGCCAATACTGATATGGTAGGCCATACCGGAGTTTTTGAAGCAGCCGTAAAAGCAGCAGAAACAGTAGATAAATGTATTGAAAAAGTGGCAACTGCAGCGTATGAGCATGGCTATGCCGTATTTATTTTGGCCGACCATGGAAATTCAGATGTAATGATCAACCCGGACGGTACCCCAAATACCCAGCATTCCACGAACCTTGTACCATTTATTGTGATGGATAAAGACCATACATGGAATTTAAAGCCCGGAAAACTCGGAGATGTAGCCCCTACAATTTTAAAAGTAATGGGAGTGGAAATTCCGGAAGTAATGACCGGAGATATCTTAGTTAGTTAAAAATTCAATAATATTGTCCGAAAAATGCCGTTATTGTATTGATGGCGGCATTTTTGTATGATTTATGTCAGTCATCGTATGAGTTGCATAGGTTATTATGCCACAAATAATAAATAAATCATATCTTTGTAAATTAAAATCTATATAATAAGATGTATCAAAAGCTTGTCAGAAAAGAAGTAATGGGAATTTTGGAAAAGGAAGTAGGTTCTTTTCTGGATAAATTTTTAACGCCAATTGAAAAAATCTGGCAGCCTTCCGATTACCTTCCGGATCCGTCAAGCTCTGATTTTAAATATGATCTAGAAGAAATCCAGACTTTTGCCCGTGAAATGCCTTATGATTTGTTTGTAACTTTGATTGGCGACTGTATCACAGAAGAAGCTTTACCATCGTATGAATCATGGTTAATGGGAGTAGACGGAGTGGATCAGGAGCAGAAAGAAGTAGGCTGGGCCAACTGGATAAGAGCATGGACTGGTGAAGAAAACAGACATGGAGATCTTTTGAGCAAATACCTTTATCTGTGCGGAAGAGTGAATATGAGAGAACTGGAAGTGACCACTCAATATTTAATTAACGACGGTTTTGATTTAGGAACAAGCATGGATCCATACAGAAACTTCGTTTATACAAGTTTTCAGGAAACTGCAACCAATATCTCTCACAGAAGAGTAGGAACATTGGCAAAACAGTCCGGAAACGGGAAACTGGCCAAAATGTGTGGGGTAATTGCTGCAGATGAAGCCAGACACGCAAAAGCTTACAAACATTTCGTTGCCAAAATTTTAGAAATAGACCCATCAGAAATGATCCTTGCATTTGAAGATATGATGCGTAAAAAGATCGTAATGCCTGCTCATATGATGAGACAGTCCGGACAAAAAGCCGGAGAGCTTTGGGGACATTTCTCAGATGCAGCACAAAGATGCATGGTATATACAGGTCAGGATTATATCAATATAATGAAAGACCTATTGGATGAATGGAAGATAGAGCATGTAAAAGGACTTACTGAGCAAGCTGAAAAAGCTCAGGAATACCTGATGAAACTGCCTTCGAGACTTCAGAAAATCACAGACAGAATCTCAACTCCGGATTTACAGTTTCAGTTCAAGTGGGTAAAAGGCTAACTTTACAAACACTAAATTATAAAACTTAAGAGTGCCATCGTTTTCGGCACTCTTTTTATTTCTTATCTTTGCAAAGCTAAAAAAAGACAAAATGTTAAATAACAAAAAAATTGCTGTTGATTTCGACGGAACTATCGTTGATGATGCATATCCGGCAATTGGTAAAGCAAAAATCTTTGCTTTCGAAACATTAAAAAGACTTCAGGCAGAAGGGTACAGATTAATTCTCTGGACATACAGACATGGAAAAACTTTGGATGAAGCTGTAGAATTTTGCAGAAATAACGGTGTAGAATTTTATGCAGTAAATTCCAGTTTTGAAGGAGAGGTTTTCGATCCTGAAAATCAGTCAAGAAAGCTGGATGCAGACTGGTTCATTGATGACAGGAATTTGGGAGGATTTCCTGGTTGGGGTGAAATCTACAATATTATCCAAGAGAGAATAGAATTCCGTGTAGAAGGAAAAGAAGTTCTGGCTTACTCAAAACTTAAAAAAGAGAAGAAAAAAGGACTTTTCTGGTAGAAAAGTATAATATAACAATTTAACAGTATAACAATGTAGCAATGACGTATTGATAAATTGTTACACTGGTACATTAATACATTGGTAAATTAATACAATGATTCAATTAAAAACAATAGAGGAGCTCCGCCTGATGAAGGAGAGTGCACACCTGGTTTCGAAAACACTGGGAATGCTTGCAAAAGAAATAAAACCGGGAATCAATACTTTACACCTTGATAAGCTGGCCCACGATTTCATTAAGGATCATGGGGCAGAACCTGCTTTTCTAGGATATGGCGGTTTCCCGAATTCTTTATGTATTTCTCCAAATGACCAGGTTGTTCACGGTTTTCCCAATAATGATATTATCAAAGAAGGGGATGTTCTTTCTGTAGACTGTGGGGTTATTCTCAATGGTTTTGTAGGAGATCATGCCTACACATTTGAGATCGGGGAAGTGAAACCTGAAGTTAAAAAGCTGCTTCAGGTAACGAAAGAATCTCTTTACAAAGGAATTGAAATGTGTGTGAGAGGAAAAAGGATAGGGGATATTTCCCATGCGATTCAGACCCATTGTGAAAAAGAAGGATATGGGGTGGTAAAAGAGCTTGTAGGACATGGTCTTGGAAGAAAAATGCACGAAGATCCCCAGGTTCCGAATTACGGAAGACAGGGAAGCGGAAAAGTCATTAAAGACGGTCTTGCCATTGCTATCGAACCGATGGTGAATCTTGGTACTGAAAAAGTGAAATTCCATAATGACGGCTGGACGGTCACTACTTTAGATAACCTGCCTTCTGCCCATTTTGAACACGATGTAGCGGTGATCAACGGGAAACCGGTGCTGCTTTCAACATTCAAATATGTTTATGAGGCTCTTAGGATCGTAAGTGATGAAGAAAAGCCTTTCCAATTGGATTTTTAATGAAAAAAGTAACTAAACTTTTACTCAATAAAATACCTCGCCCAATGCTTATTAAAATGAGTATCTGGGCGAGGCCGCTTATTTATCAGTTTTTTAAAGGAGAAGAATTCTATGACCCTATCGACGGAAGGTCTTACCGGAAATTCCTTCCTTACGGCTATGGAAAACAAAGGGAAAATGCACTTTCTCCCGGAACCCTGAGTTTGGAAAGACACCGCCAGATGTGGCTGTATCTTCAGAATGAGACCGATTTTTTTATTAAAAATGCAAAAGTTCTTCATATTGCTCCCGAACAGGAATTCCTCAGAAAATTTAAGATGATGAAAAATCTGAATTATATTTCTGCAGATCTTTTTTCTCCCATTGTAGATGTGAAGGCGGATATTTTGGATTTACCTTTTCCTGATGAAAGTTTTGATATTGTTTTCTGCAACCATGTCCTGGAACATATCGAAGATGATGCGAAGGCTATCAGCGAATTGTACAGGGTAATGAAGCCCGGAGGCTGGGGAATTTTTCAGGTTCCCATGAGAAACTCTATGGAAAAGACCTATGAAGATTTTTCAATAAGAGATCCGAAAGAACGCCAGAAACATTTTGGGCAGTACGATCATGTCCGCTGGTACGGAATGGATTATTTCGACCGCTTGAGAAAGGCCGGTTTTGAAACAGAACCGAACTTCTACTCCCAGAATTTTTCAGAAGAAGAAATCAAAAAATATGGGTTGAGACAAAATGAGATCTTACCTGTAGTTTTCAAAAAATAAAGAATAAACCCGTCCTTCTATAGAAGACGGGTTTATTTAATATAGATAGAAATTGTTTTTGATCTTAGTGAGAAACAGATTTCAGTCCTACTACAGAACCAATTAAGGTTATAATAAAAAATACTCTCCAAAAGCTTACAGGATCTTTAAAAAAGAAAATTCCCATAAGCGCTGTTCCTACAGCTCCTATCCCTGTCCATACAGCATAAGCCGTCCCTATTGGAAGTGTTTGTGTAGCTTTGATCAGCAATGCCATACTGATCGTCATGGTCACCAGAAAACCGGCATACCAGTAGTACATCTCAGATCCGGAGGTTTCTTTGGCTTTTCCCAGACAGGATGCAAAAGCAACCTCAAACAATCCGGCGACGATTAAAATAATCCAATTCATTTTTTTTGATTTTCTCTCCTGCAAATTTCAACTTTCAGAAAGGAAAAAAATTATACATTTGTTAAAAAATTATTTTATTTCTGCACGTATTCTGCTAAGACTTACCTGAGTAATTCCAAGATAAGACGCAATATGGCCGAGTTGGACTCTTTTTAAGAGATCAGGTTTGTTGGTCATCAGGTCTTTATATCGTTCCAAAGAAGTTTTAAACTGTCTTGAAATTATTAATTCTTCCGTTTTCACAAGCTCTTTTTCTGCAAATTTCCTTCCCCAGTTGGCCATGTGAATGTCTTCATTAAAAAGTTTTTTCAGGCTTTCCGTTTTCAGAATGTAAAGATCACAATCTTCCAAAAGCTCAATACTTTCATAGCCCGGCCTGTCTTCCACATAGCTTTTCATGGAAACTATGGTTTCGCCTTCACTTCCGAACCAGAATGTAATATCATTCTCAGCTGTAGAGGCATAGGCACGTACAATCCCTTTCCTGATAAAATAGATATGCGGGATAATCTTATCCACTTCCATGAGACAGAAATATTTTGGATGTGATACTTCTTGAATGTGGTGCTTCAAAGCGTTTTTAGAAGCTTCTGGCAAAACATAAATACGGTCAAGGATCTGGTCTATATCCATGAGTTTTAATTACTTTTTAAAGGTTTTCCCTATTGTCTTCAAATCTGTTAATTCTGCAAAATGCTTTTCTGCTTCGGTCATAGATGAATTTTCCCATAAATATATTACTTTTTCAAAGGCTGTACTTACTTTTCATAGAAACAAAACCCAATTAAATTTTGTTTTCACTAACTTTGCAGGCCGGCTCAATATTGAGCCTAAAAATTATTATATGCACAAAGCAGGATTCGTAAATATAGTCGGAAAGCCTAATGCCGGAAAATCTACCTTATTAAACCAGTTAATGGGGGAGAAATTGGCTATCGTAACACAAAAGGCACAGACAACACGCCACAGGATTTTTGGAATTTATAATGAAGAGGATTTACAGATTGTATTTTCAGATACACCCGGAGTTTTAGACGCAAAGTATGGTCTTCAGGAAAAAATGATGGATTTTGTGAAGGATTCTTTACAGGATGCCGATGTATTTTTATTCATTGTAGACGTTACTGACAAAGCTGAACCTTCGGAATTTTTAATTGATAAACTTAACAAGATCCCGGTCCCTGTATTGCTTTTATTGAATAAAGTAGATCAGACTACACAGGAAGGACTTGAAAAACTGGTAGAAGAATGGCACCAAAGAATCCCGAAAGCTGAGATTCTTCCTATTTCTGCCCTTAATGCCTTCAATACAGATATTATTCTGCCAAAACTAAGATCCTTGTTACCGGAGAATCCTCCTTATTATGACAAGGAACAGTATACAGACAAGCCGGAAAGATTTTTTGTGAATGAGGCGATCCGTGAAAAAATCCTTTTAAACTATGAAAAAGAGATTCCTTATTCTGTAGAAGTGGTTACCGAGCAGTTTAAAGAAAAAGAGGGGATTATTTTCATTGATTCTATTATTTATGTAGAAAGAGATACCCAGAAAGGAATTATCATTGGACATAAAGGAGAAGCTATTAAAAAAGTAGGAACAGAAGCCAGATTGGATCTTGAAAAATTCTTTTCAAAGAAAATTCATCTGAATCTTTTTGTAAAAGTGAAAAAGGACTGGCGTAAAAACGACAGGGATCTTAAAAATTTCGGATACAGATAAACTAAAAATGCCCTCGATTCCGTTCTATTAAAAGATTTTTATTAACTTTAGTCTAAATTTTTAGTAAATGAACTATTTTAATTCAAATTCCAGCTCAGTGCCTAAAGATATTATTTTATTAGCAGTGAGAGTATTTGTAGGTTTTGCCATGCTTTCTCACGGGTTTCCAAAACTTCAGATGCTGCTTGAGGGCGGTAAAATTGAATTTTTCGACTTTATAGGATTAGGTCCTACAGTGACCTTGGTTCTTACGGTTATTGCTGAATTTGTTTGTTCAATACTTCTTATTCTAGGTCTTTTTACAAGGATTTCTTTAGGATTTCTGATTTTTACCATGACCATTGCGGCTTTTGTAGTTCATGGAGCAGATCCTTTTGATAAAAAAGAAATGAGTCTGATCTATTTGTCTGTTTATCTGCTTCTCATGGTTTTTGGTGCGGGAAAAATATCGGTAGACCATATGATAGAAAAAAGAAAAAGAGCTTCGGATTGGTAGTCCGGTTCAGATAAAAGATAAAAGATAAAAGATAAAAGAGCATTCAATTTGAATGCTCTTTTTATTTATTATGGCTGACATGGCAGCGAGGACCATACACAGGTCCATATAATTGTACCGTTTTCATCTTCACCTGCTACACATGCTTTGTATCCGGAAGGACATGATGGCACATGTCCTCCAATAATAGTTTTTAAATCTCTCTTGGATAATTTTTTTAGATTTTTCATAATAAATATTTTAAATTATTTGGTACTACTAATATAGAATTATTTAATTATATCACGACTAAGGGGAGTAAAATTATCATTTTAATTATACGCAAAAATCACTACATTCGTGGAAAACGAATTTATATGAAGATAAAACTGACCATTTGCCTTCTGGCATTTCTCAATTTCTATGATGCACAGGAGAATATTACTTATCAAAAACCATCTGCTGAAATTCTAAAGCTTGCAGATTACGAAAGACCGCCAAGTGTTCTGATGAACAGCAAAAAAGACTGGGTGGTTTTCACTTACCGCCCTACCTATAAAACACTTGGAGATCTTAATCAGCAGGAAATGAAACTTGCAGGTTTAAGAATCAATCCTGTTACTAATATTTCAAGCAGCATAACTTACTCTGATAATCTGAAGGTCAGAAAGATCAATGATAAAAGCGAGATTCAGGTGAAAAATCTGCCTGCCAATGCCAAAATCACATATATTTCATTTTCACCGGACGAAAAAACACTGGCATTTACCAATACAACCAATAAAGGAGTTGAACTTTGGACAGTAGATATGGAAACTGCTTCTGCCAAAAAAATTACCGGTGATAACCTGAATGCCAACTTAGGAACACCTTATACCTGGTACAATGATTCTAAAGGCCTTCTGATCAAAACACTTCCTCAAAACAGACCGGCTCTTATAGATGCCAGCAAGGATCTTCCCACCGGACCCATCGTTTCTACGGCTGATGGTAAGGTTTCGCAAAACAGAACCTATCAGGATCTTCTGAAAAATCCTCAGGATGAAAAAAACTTTGAGGTTCTTACTGCTTCAGAAATTTATAATGTAGACCTGAGCGGGAATCTTAAAAAAGTAAAAGATCAGGATATGTATTCCGGTTTAAGCTTTTCTCCGGACGGAAATTATTTAATGGCAACGGTGATTAAAAAGCCTTTTTCATACATTGTTCCTTTAAGCAGATTTCCTCTGACAACTACGGTATACGATATGAAAGGGAATGCAGTGAAAATAGTAAATGATGTTCCTTTAAATGAAATAATGCCAAAAGGATTTTCATCTGTAAGAACAGGGAAAAGAAGCATGGGCTGGAGAAATGACGCACCGGCTACTTTAATATTTGCTGAAGCGCTGGATGGAGGCGACCAGTCTAAATCTGCTGAGTATAGAGATGAGATTTTTACATGGGAAGCGCCATTTGCCGCTGCTCCAAAATCATTCTTTAAAACAAAACAGAGATATGAAGGCGTAAGCTGGACCAATGATCACTATGCCATAATTTCCGAAGGGTGGTATGATACAAGAAATACCAAATCTTTCCTTGTAGACCTTAATAATGGTGAATCAAAAGTGATTGATGACAGAAATTACCAGGATGTTTACAGTGATCCGGGGAACTTTAGTACTACGAAAAATCAGTACGGAAGATATGTTATTGATATGAAAGGAGGAAAAACCTACCTCATAGGAGATGGATTTACGAAAGATGGGCAACATCCCTTCATCGACGAAATGGATGTAAAGTCACTTAAAAAGAAAAGACTGTATACATCTAATATGAAGAATGGTAAGGAAGAGATCATAGATATCCTGAATCCTTCAAAAGGTGAAATTCTCACGACTCAGCAGTCTCCAAGCCTGTATCCGAACTATTTTAAAAAGAATATTAAGTCCAATAAAGCAGAAGCAGTAACTCAATTTGTGAATCCTTTTGAAAGTATTAAAGACGTTTATAAAGAGGTAATTACGTACAAAAGAAATGACGGAGTTACTTTAACGGGAACTCTTTATCTGCCTGCCAATTACGACAGAAAAGCTAAAAAAGAAAAGCTTCCTTTACTGATCTGGGCCTATCCTACAGAATACAAGGATAAAAACACAGCAGGGCAGAATACCCAGAACCCGAACGATTTTACATTCCCATACTACGGATCTTTCGTGTACTGGACTACAAAAGGGTATGCCGTACTGGATGATGCTGCTTTCCCGATCATCGGTGAAGGAAAAACAGAACCGAATGATACCTTTATTCCACAGTTGGTTGCTAATGGAAAAGCGGCCATAGATGCTGTAGACCAGTTAGGTTATATTGATAGAACAAAAGTAGCGGTGGGAGGACATTCTTACGGTGCATTTATGACGGCCAACCTGCTAACCCATTCCAAAGATTATGCGTGCGGTATAGCAAGAAGTGGTGCTTATAACAGAACTTTGACTCCGTTCGGATTCCAGAGTGAACAGAGAAATTACTGGGATGTTCCGGAAATCTATAATACGATGTCTCCATTCATGAATGCTGACAAAATGAAAACACCAATGCTTTTGGTTCATGGTGATGCTGATAATAATCCGGGAACTTTTACCTTGCAGACGGAAAGATATTTCCAGGCTCTTAAAAATTTAGGAGCTCCTGTGAAAATGGTTCTGCTTCCGAAAGAATCTCACGGTTATGTAGCTAAAGAAAACATCTTACACCTTTTATGGGAACAGGATCAGTTCCTTGAGAAATGTTTGAAGAAATAAAATGGTTAAATAGAAAGCCCGTTCTAAACAATGAACGGGCTTTTTTATAAATACTTCAGCACTTCATCAATACTCTTCAATTCCATAAAATTTTTATGTTCCAAATGATGCTCATGCTGTTCATGGGTCCAGGTCACATGATAAGGAATGTGTGCTGCAAAACCTCCGATCTCCAGTACCGGTAAAATATCTGATTTTATAGAATTTCCGAGCATTAGAAATTGCTCTGGTTTGCAATCCAGATGTTTCAGCAGCTTCTGGTAATCACTTTCCTTCTTGTCGCTCATAATTTCTATATGATGAAAGTATTCCTGGAGTCCTGAATTCTTAAGTTTCCGCTCCTGATCCAGCAGATCGCCTTTTGTGGCCACTACCAGCCTATATTTCCCTTTTAAAGCATCCAATGTCTCTGTGACTCCATCTAACAGTTCTATGGGTTTTTGCAGCAGGTCCTGACCGATCTCGATGGTTTGGTTGATCAACTGCATGGATGCTGTACCTTCTGAAATTCTGCTGACGGTTTCTATCATACAGAGCATGAAACCTTTTACGCCGTAACCGTAGAGTTGAAGATTCTTCATTTCAGTCTTGAATAATTCCTGAGAAACAGAATGCTGGGGCAGATAATCTTCAAGAAGTGCACAGAATTCCTTTTCAGCTTCCTGAAAATAAGGTTCATTGATCCAAAGCGTATCATCTGCATCAAAAGCGATGGTCATTATATGATTATTCATTTTACTTTTGTATTTTTCTCGTGACAAAATTCAATATAAAAATTCAAACAGAAAAGGACATTTGTCCCGGATAAGATATGTTACGGACCAATCAGCTATTTTTAAACCATTTGGAAGGTTTATATGAAAAGCAGGAACGCAAAGAAGATATCGTGGTAAGATCATTTTCCAAAGGCGATAGAATATTCGCGCAGGGTGAGGAACTCTCTAAAGTAATGTTGATCAAAGAAGGAATTACCAAATGTTTTTTCGTTGAAGATAATGGTAAAGAGTATATTGTTGAGTTTCTGGGAAAAGGGGAGGTCACCGGGGAAATAGAATTGATCCGGAATATCCCCTGCCTTTGCAGCATTGAAGCAGTTACAGATGTTACTGTGTATGCTGTTGCTATACCGTATTTCAGGTCTTTGATAAAAGCTGATCTCGCATTGAATAATCTGTTGCTGGACGTATTTGCTGAACGTATTGTCAATACTTCAAAAAGAGCCTCATATCAACAGTTGTATGCGGCTGAACATACATTGTCCCAGCTTCTTGAACTGCAGGCGCAACAAGGGATAAAGATTTCAAAAGAAGATATGGCTGCCTATTTGGGAATTACGGTGAGAAGTCTGAACCGGACTTTAAGGAATTTAGGAAAGTAAAATAAATTATAATTACAGACGAACTTTCTGCAAGTTAAAGCTGTAGGCTTCTTATTTTTGCAGAGAAATATATAAAAAATGGGAGAGCTGCAATTCAGGAATGCTGAACTGAAAGATTTAGAAAAAATAGTTGAGATATATAATTCTACCATTCCTTCAAGAATGGTTACTGCCGATACAGAAAGTGTCTCTGTGGAAAGCAGAAAAAATTGGTTTGACGAACATAATCCAGAGACAAGGCCGCTTTGGATCATTGAAAATAATGATCATGAAACGATAGGATGGGTAAGTTTTTCTTCATTTTACGGAAGACCTGCCTATAATGGAACAGTTGAAATGAGTATTTACCTCGATGAATCCTGCAGAGGAAAAGGGTATGGGAAAAAAGTAATGGAATACTGTATTGATAAGGCACCAAGTTTAGGGATAAAAACACTGCTCGGATTTATCTTCTCACATAATGAAGCCAGTTTGAAACTCTTCAGGAATTTCGGGTTTGAAGAATGGGGAATGTTTCCTGATGTAGCGGTTCTGGATGGAATTGAAAGGAGCTTGATGATTTTAGGGAAAAGAGTGAGTTAAATCTTTTTTGAGACATATGTTCTGAGAGGTAAGATGAATCCCGGTTTTAACTTCAAAATGAAAATGCAGATGAAAATACAAGCTTTAAAGAATTTGCGGAAAGGGAACAAAGCTTACTGATATGGAGGAATTATAGTTTAAGTTTGTATAGTTCTTATTCTTGGATAAAAAAATTGCTGAAGCGTTAAGTCAGGTCAGATGTAGCCATTATCCATCCATATCTTTCCTCATCTGCTCTGCATGTGGATGGATAAAGTCGGGCCGGGGTAATGGCTACATGGCATGTAATCTTTTGAATTATATTCTTCTGTAAGATTTAAATTCTGTAAAATATTATCTATATCAGTCCTAGAAATATTTAATTTCTACTCTGTCCATTGTCTCACCTTTTCCATTGGGCGGCACAGCAAATCCATCAGGTTCATATCGTTCTGTTCCGCTTTTATAATACCAATTATTTAATCCACTGATCATTTGTTTTATGTAATAAATAAATTCCTCTGTCTCCTTTTGGTATGGACTGAAATCCGGTAGATGGTTTGATAGTGTTACAAATTCGTTTACAAGCTCATCATGAATCCTCATTCCTTCTTTGCAGGCTTCATCAAAAGAAATTTTATTGTGATGCTGTAATAATTTGATGATATTGAAAATCTCTGATTCTATTGCGAGCTCTTTGCCAATAGTTGCAAAATCGTTCTGAAGAGCAACAATGATTGACTGTAGCATAATAATACGCTGGATAACGGTATGATTATAAATGTAGTCAGGTAAAGCAAAACCAGTTGAAGGGCATATCAAATCAACAAATGGAATCATTCCTATGGAATTTGCACGGATTAAATGAAAGAGAGGAATAGGGGGAATGTCTTTACTGATTTTATATGGTGATTCTTCCATAATTCCATCAGTAACGAAACGGTATTTATAATTCTTAGCAATCCGCTCAAGCCAGAAGTCTGGCATCCCAAGCGCAATCCATTCCTTTCTGTTTGTTTGCATTTGACGGAACATTCCTATTTCTCCCGGTTTTGGATCATCTCCCATCATTATCTCAAAAATACGGTCTCTGAAAGCTGCAATTTCCTTTATGGGCAAAAGTTCAACATAATCATCAGTTACTGTCATATAAATAGCAAAACGCGTTGCATGCAGGATTTTGTCCTTTTCGGTAGCTGCAGGTACCATAAAGGGCCCTACATCAACTAACCTCATTTTTCTGTACCTGGTCATTGCCTCTTTTGATAAGAATTGATAATCCTGGTCATACCAACGGGTTTCTTCTTCATAGAAAGTTCCAACGAAGGGGCTTGAGAGGGTTTCCCAAGGGTATACCGGCTTGGGTACATTAAATTGTTTCATAATAATATGGTTTTAGTTTAAAATGATAAAAAATTGTATTCATACTCACTATGTGATTATTTTCTAAGTTATGCTCACAAATTCTTTCAGGTGTTTATTGTGCAAGCACCAATCTTTAAGACAGGCTTCTTTCAGAGACATTGGATGTTCATGCTGGATTACTTTAAGATAATGCATGCCATCTGGTTGCCTCGTCTTTGATTACCGATTGTACTTCATTGAAAAAGTAATCAGGTTGGGAATTTTTAATGTTGGGAAAGGTTATTTAAACTGTTTGTAAAACAGCTCAAGTGTGTTGAGATTTTCATTGTTCATATTGTGATGTTTTTGGTTTAGTTTTGAATACTAAAATAAGAATTTATTATACATAATATAATTTTATTTTAATTATTCAATATTAATCATATATAATTTTGTATATGATGTGATTTTAAATCAATTAATATTGATGATTTTCCCTATATTTCTCCAAAATATACAAGTTCTTATTCTTGGATAAAAAAGCTGCGCGAAGTCGAAGACTTCGCGCAGCTTTTTTAAATTTAGTCAATAACCGGAGTTTTAATCTCCCAATTGATCTATTGTTATATTCTGTGTATGTTTCTGCTTTATTCTCTTCGCAGACATATTTAAAAACCGCTTCACCAGGAAAACTGCAGAAACCGTGAGTCCCAGTCCTAGAGCGATCCACATTCCGAAAGCGCCCATTTTTAAAGTGACACATAAGAAGTATCCTAAAGGAATAGTAATCACCCAATAAGCAATAAAAGTATAGATCGATGGAATTTTTACATCCTGAAGTCCTCTGAGCATTCCTAAAGCCGTTACCTGAATTCCGTCCGAAAGCTGGAATAAAGCAGCGATAATCATTAATTTCGATGCAAGGGTAATCACTTCAACTTCCTCTTTTTTAGTAAAGAAAGTAGGTAATATATTTCTTCCCAGAATAAAGACCAATCCGCAGATACACATAAAAATAAAGGCGATTTTCAGGTTGTTGATCCCGACTTTTCTTAATTCAACAAAGTTCTGCTCACCAAGCTTTCTTCCGATCATAACCGTTGAAGCCACACTGAATCCTACACACAGGTTGAAGGTAAATGAGGCCATACTTAAAGCAATTTGATGAGAAGCAATATCGTGAGCCGAAATCAGCCCGCAGATAAATGCTGCACCTGCAAAAGCGGTAACTTCAAAGAACATCTGTAAGGCAGTAGGCAGGCCCAGTTTCACCATTCTATCAAACATACTTCTGGAGAAAACCTGAATTTTTAAGGAAAAATCTTTAATATATCTTCTTGTTTTTTTCTCTTTCACCAGTACAGCATACAGGAAAACCACCATGAATATTCTGGAGATCAGTGTGGCTAAAGCTGATCCTTTTACACCCATTTCGGGAAAGATCCAGAGTCCTTTAATGAAAACATAGTTCAGGACAATATTAATAACATTCGCAATAATCGTTGCCTTCGTAACACCAATAGTATAAGAAAGACCTTCAGAGACTTCACGAAGCGTCTGAAAAGCCATGAAGGGGATCATGCTGATTGCCATAATACCCAAGAAATCTACCGTATTCGGAATGATCTTCTCCGGCTGCCCGGAATGATAGAGTAGCGGCATCCCTAAAAGTAAAATTGCCATTAAAATAATCCCTACAGCCATATTGATCACAAATCCGTGGCTGAATACGGAATTAATAGTTCCGTGGTCCTGCTTGGAATGTGCCTCAGAAACAAGAGGCGGTATGGCAAATGAAAAACCCAGTGCCAGTACAAACACCGAGAAAAATACGGCATTCCCCAATGAAACGGAAGCCAGCGCATCCGCTCCTAAAAGTTTTCCGACAATGATATTGTCGAACAGATTCACCGAGACCTGCCCAACCTGCGTAAGCATGACAGGAAGAGCCAGGGTAAGGCATTCTTTCGTATAATTTTTGTTTAAAAAGTTCATAGTATTTTATGATTCATATATAGTTTAATATTTAAAAATAGGGCAAAAAAAATTTGCAGTAAGGCTACTGCAAATTGTTATCATATATTTAATGTTCTATTAAATTATTTCCTTACAAAACTTGCAACATCCTCTTCAGAAACAGTGTTTCCGCCAAGAATAATTAATCTTTCTACAACATTTCTCAGTTCTCTGATATTTCCTGTCCATGAAAGAACTTTAAGCGCTTCAATCGCCTTATCATCAAACTTTTTTACGGCAGTACCATGCTCATCGGCAATTAATCCGGAAAAATGATCTACCAATAATTTGATATCCTCTTTTCTGTCGTCCAACGGCGGAACATAGATTTCAATTACAGAAAGCCTGTGATAAAGGTCTTCCCTGAACTTTCCTTCCTCAATTTCCTTCTGCATGTTCTTATTTGTAGCAGCAATTACCCTTACATCAACTTTTATTTCCTTATCGCTTCCTACAGGAGACACTTTACTTTCCTGCAATGCTCTCAAAACCTTAGCCTGGGCAATAAGGCTCATATCTCCAATTTCATCTAAAAAGATGGTTCCTCCGTTCGCCTGCTCAAATTTTCCTTGCTTGTCTTTAATAGCCCCTGTAAAAGAACCTTTTACGTGTCCGAAAAGTTCAGATTCAATAAGTTCAGAAGGGATCGCAGCACAGTTTACTTCGATCATCGGGCCTCTTGCACGCTCACTTTGATTGTGGATAGCGTGTGCTACCAATTCTTTTCCGGCTCCGTTAGGTCCCGTAATCAAAACACGGGCATCAGAAACAGCTACCTTTTCGATCATATCCTGGATCTTCTTCAAAGCAGGAGACTCACCGATCATCTGGTATTTTTTGTTAACCTTTTTCTTTAAGGTTTTATTTTCAGTTTGAAGATTTTTATTTTCCTTTTTAAGACTTTCTTTAGCTAGAGCATTTTTTACACTTGTGATCAGCCTGTTGATGTCAATCGGTTTAGAAATAAAGTCATATGCACCTTCCTTCAGGCAGGAAACAGCAGAATCAATATCTGCGTGACCTGAGATCATGATAAATGTGCTTTCAGGCTTTAAGATCATACTTTGCTTTAAAAGTTCTGTTCCTGAAAGTTTAGGCATCTTGATATCAGAGATCACCAATGCGAAATCTTCTTTTTCTATCTGTTTGTAGCCTTCAAGGCCATCTTCAGCGATAACAAATTCGTAATCGGTAAGTTCATCAGAAAGGATACTGTGTAATACTCCCGAGATTGCTTTTTCGTCTTCTACAATAAGGATTTTTTGCATAGTTGCAAATTTAGATTTTTTGATTCAATTATTAGCAAAAACTATACCTAAATATACTATTTTGAGTAATCTCTTCTCCCGAAAATAGCTGATCCAACCCTTACGGAATTAGCACCACATTCAATGGCAGCCGGGAAATCATCACTCATTCCCATAGATAAAGTTTCGAGTGTTTTTAATTGATTTAATTCATCAAAAAGTCTTTTTAAAATCAAGAACTCTTCTCTCACCTGTTCTTTGTCGTCTGTAAATGTGGCCATACCCATCAGGCCGGTAATTTCAACATTGGTGAATTTTCCGTCAATATACTGTTGGAATAATGATTTAGCTTCAGCAATCTCAAATCCGAATTTGGTTTCCTCTGCTGCAATTTTTACCTGAAGCAGTACTTTAATAGTTCTGTTGTTCTTTCCGGCTTCCTTACTGATCTCTGAAAGAAGTTTTTCTGAATCCACACTTTGGATAGTATCAATGAAAGGAGCGATATATTTTACTTTATTCGTTTGCAGATGCCCGATCAGGTGCCATTGGATATCCTTGGGTAGGAGAGGGTATTTCTCCATAAGTTCCTGAACCTTGTTCTCACCAAAGACTTTTTGTCCCAGGTCATAAACCTCCTGAACATTCTGAGCAGGATGTGTTTTGGAAACGGCAACCAGCTGAACTCCCGCAGGCAGCTGATTTTTTATTGCATGATAATTTTCTTTAATATCCATAAATGCAAATTTCTGAATTTTAAAAGCAAAAAACTAATGAATCTGTAAAATTGTTGTTGGGGGTGCAGGTTACTGGTTAATTAGTTGCTAGTTATCGGTTACCATCAATATAATTTATTCAGTGCATTATTAAATTGTACTGATACACTGTTACATTAATTGAGAATATCATTGATCTCCGGGTACTGGGAAATCTTTCTGAAGACAAATTTATTGCTTTTCTGAAGCTTTTCTATAAACATGTCCAGCTCATTGATGGAATCGGCATCTCTGAGGTATTGGTCATGCGTAAGAAAAACCAGGTGTCTTGATGTTTTTTCCAGATCATTCAGGAAGATACTGTCCACTTTTTTGATCATAGCCTCATGGCTTCCTTTTAAAGTCATTTTCTGAGAAGGTCTCCATTCAAGATCCCAGCCGATCACTTTATAGCCTGCTTTTCTAAGGCCGTTTGCAGCGTCGGTTGAACTTTTAATATCGGTAACGTTAATATTGTTCAGTCTCCAGATATTTCTTCCCGGAGTTCTTGCTATCTTATCATAAAGTTTAAGACTGTCTTTGGCAATATCAAAATCATGGACTACAGCCTCAGGGTTCTTGTAAAAATCGGTGTATTTATTATGGGCATGGCTAAAGCTGTGATTGGCAAGCTCAATCAGAGGATTGCTTTTTAAAAGTTCCATATCATCTTTCTGTCTTTTACTTCCATAAGCATGTTTTCCCACTAGAAAAGCAGTAGCACACACATTCCTTTTGTTTAATATTTTAAGGAGATTTTCCGTTCCCTGGTTGGGGCCGTCATCAAAAGTAAGGTAAATGATTCTTTTATCGGATTCTATATTCTCATCATCTATTTTCGGGACCGTTTTCACGGTGGGATGTTCCAGTGAAACTTTTTTTTCAAACTCTTTCACATCAGTTTTGCCATTACAGCCGTTGAATACAATTGAGGCCGCACTCATCAATGCAGTCATCCCGAGAAAAGTCATATTTTTTGACTTTCCCCCAAAAATTTTTCTCATAAAGATAATGGAGATTTAAATCGTTAAAAAAATGTTAAATTATCGCTTAAATGTTAACAAATTATATGCCAGTATTTGTTAAAACACTGCTTTTTAATTTTATTTTAAGTTCTTATTTTAAATATCATTCCTAATAGATTAAAAGGTTTTGAATTATCTTTCCTTTTTCTATTATTTTAACATTTATAATTGTAAAAACAATAGTCTTTTTCTATTTCTGTTGAGATTAAATTATTTTTCCTTTTATGGAGAATTATCTTAATTGAACAATAAAAAGTAATGATTTGTTTTTGCTATATCCTAGAATAGGCAAAGAGAGTTGATTGTATGACGGAAATGTAGAGATTTATTTTAAAGTCCCCTTAAGATATGTCGCATTTTTAATGGCAGCAGTGCCCCATGTATTATTGAAAAATATAAATGCTTTTTTTCCTGAATGACTGATTTTTTCAGCCAGATCATCGAGAAAATCCAAGCTGTACTCCGATTTATAGAGGATTGGTTTTCCGTGAAGTCTGTAATACAGAGCTTCAGGATGATTGATTATGATTCCTTCCGGAAGATCACCGGGAAAGCTGACTCCGGAAAAAATAATATTATTTTCTTTTAAAACAGTGAAAATGTCGTCGGTCCACCAGGAATTATGACGGAATTCTATAACATTTAAATAATTAAAATCAAGACTTGTCAAGATCAGATCGATGTTTTCCTGTGAGTTTTTAAAAGAAGGAGGAAACTGATACAGAAACCCGGAAAGCTTTTCTTTTAAATGAATTTGGATGTGTTTACAGAACTCTGAAATATCTTCTTTAGCATCTTTCAGCCGTTTTTCATGGGAAATGACTTTTGGTATTTTAATGAAAAATTTAAAATCAGCGGGTGTTTCATCATACCATTTTAAAAGCGTTTTAGCAGTTGGTTTCCTGTAAAAAGTGGAATTGATCTCCACTGTATTGAAAACCTTGGCATATAAGGTAAGAAAGTCTTTACTTTGGGCATTCTCAGGATATAGCGACCCTTTCCAGTCGTTATTATAAAATCCCGAACATCCAATGTAAAGACTTTCTTTTTTCATGACATTATTTTATATCTGCATCCAGATCTACAGAGTTCAGCCTCAGTGAGTTCAGAATAACAGAGAGTGAACTGACGCTCATTGCTGCTGCAGCAATCATGGGTGACAATAGTATTCCAAAGAAAGGATACAATAATCCTGCCGCTACGGGAATACCCAGCACATTATAAATAAAGGCAAAAAACAGGTTTTCTTTAATATTCTTGAGAAGCTTTTCACTTAATAATTTAGCTTTTGCTACACCTAAAATATCACCTTTCAATAGCGTTATCTCTGCACTTTCCATGGCAACATCGGTGCCGGTTCCCATCGCAATTCCTATATTAGATTGTGCAAGGGCAGGAGAATCATTGATCCCGTCACCGGTCATCGCAACAATCTTGCCTTGCTGCTGAAGTTTTTTTACCTCATTCAGCTTATCTTCCGGAAGGCAGCCTGCTTTATAATGTTTGATTCCTAATTCGTCGGCAACTGCCTTGGCCGTATGTTCATTGTCACCGGTCATCATGATCACGTCAATTCCCTCATTCATCAGACGCTGAACCGCTTTTTTGGAAGTTTCCTTAATTTTATCGGTAAAGCTGATGAAGCCCAACACTGTTTTATCCTGTGCAATATAAGAGATGGTATGTGCCTTGGACTGTACTTCGACTGCTTTTTGTTTTAATTCCTGAGGAATAGATAAGCTGTTGGAGACCAGAAGGCTTTCATTTCCTAAATAAACTGTTTTTCCATTGATTTTCCCCTGAACTCCTTTTCCTGAGATGTTTTCAAAGTGGTTCACCTTTTCAGCAGTTAAATTTTCATTTTTTGCTCTTTTGATCACGGCATTGGATAATGGATGTTCTGAATTTTGGTTTAGAGAAAAGGCAAGTTTCAGGATCTCATTTTTATCTCTGTTCCCTGTAATTTCAATATGTTCTACAGAAGGCTTTCCTTCCGTTAAAGTTCCTGTTTTGTCTGTGATCAGAACATTGACCTTATGCATTTGTTCCAACGCTTCTGCATTTTTGATGAGTATTCCACTTTTAGCTCCTTTCCCGATTCCCACCATCAGTGACATCGGAGTTGCCAGCCCGAGCGCACAAGGACAGGCAACAATGAGAACGGCAACGGCATTCACAAAAGCAAATAAACTTCTTTTTCCTTCCGGCCCGAAAAACTGCCATAAAACAAAAGTAAGAACAGCAATCAGAATTACAACAGGAACAAAGACTTTGGAAACCTTATCGGTCAGTTTCTGTATTGGGGCTCTGCTCCGGCTGGCTTCATTTACCATTTTAATGATTTGCGAAAGAAGGGTTTCATCACCAACTTTTTCAGCTTTCATAATGAATACCTTGTTTCCGTTGATTGTTCCTGAAGAAACTTTATCATCGATGTTTTTCTCTACAGGTACAGGTTCTCCGGTGATCATACTTTCATCGACCAAAGAGCTTCCTTCTGTGATCTTACCGTCAACAGGAATTTTTTCACCCGGTTTTACTTTCAGCAGATCTCCGATTTTTATATGGGAAAGCAATACTCTTTTTTCTTCTCCGTTTACAATAAGATTGGCTTCGTCAGGAGAAAGATTCATCAGTTCCTTGATAGCATTCCCCGTTTTTTTATGAGCGGCGGCTTCCATCAGCTGTCCTAAAATTACCAACGTTAGGATGACACAGACCGCCTCAAAATACAGTGGGATTTCATGATTATGACCTCTGATTTCATGAGGAATAATATCAGGAAAGAACAATGCGGCAATACTGAAGATGAATGCTGCTGCAACCCCTAAAGCAATCAGGCTGAACATATTTAAATTCCAAGTCTTGAAAGAAACCCAGCCTCTTTTCAGCAGGAACCATCCGGAATAAAACATCACGGGAAGCGTTAAAGCAAGTTCAATAAACCCCTGTATTGTGTGGGAAAAAGGAAAGGTGATGAACATTCCACCCATTGAAAGAATAAAAACCGGGATGGTGAAGGCAAGGGAAGTCATGAATTTCCTTTTCAGAATATTGTATGTTTCATCTTCTTCACCCTCGCCACTGTCTGGCATTCTTACCAGGTCCATTCCGCATATCGGGCAGTCTCCCGGTTCGTCACGGATGATTTCAGGGTGCATGGGACAGGTGTATTTTGCAGTTTTCTTTTCCGGGTATTTTACAAGATCCATTCCGCAGACAGGACATCCTACGTTAGAATCATAGGTTTTGTCGCCTTCACAATACATTGGACAGTAATATTTTCCGGCCATATCATCTGTCACTTTGGGAGCTTCATGATGATGGCTGTGATCGTGATGGTGGGAATGAGCATGCTGATGGCTTTGAGAGGTTGCATTTTTTGCAAGATCTTCTGTAATTTCTTCCAGATGCATATGGCAAACCGGGCAGTCGCCTTTCTCGTCATATACTTTATCTCCTTCACAGAACATAGGACAATAGTGCTTTCCTATACTGTTTTTGAAATTCTCGGGCAGATTTGAAGAAGAGTAGGCAGGTTTATGATTAGGATCTTTAGCATGTTTTTCCTCGATGGGAACCAGATACATATTGCAGACCGGACATCTTTCACCCTGTTTAAAATATACTTTTTCGCCTTCGCATTCCATCGGGCAGTAATATACTGAAGAAGGAGAAACCCTGTCCTGAGGTTTTATAAATGTCTTTTCAGGTTGACTGGGGTCTTCCAATCTGTATTTTCCGATTTCTTCTAAAGCGTTATTTAGAACCGACAATTCAATTTCCTTATCGGAAGTGATGGTTGCGGTATTGTTTTCCAGATTTACATCAGCGGTAACTCCCTCAACAGAGTTGAGCTTTTCAGAAATTTTTTTCTGACAGCCGGAGCACGTCATTCCGAGTATATTATATTGTCTGTTCATGATCCTTGAATTTATACTACAAATTTCCAAAACGAATTGGTAAGGCTGTTATAAATTTAAGGATAATAGTTATAGAATTTTGCTTACAGGTGTTTGAGAGTTTTAAAATAGGAGGGTTTTGAGTATCCACAATCTTCCAACCCTCAAACTCAAAGACTATCCAGGGTCTTTCTTTGATGGTCCTTCAGCTTCTTGAATTCCGTAGGAGTAAAGCCTGTGATATTCCTGAACTGGGAGGAAAGATGCTGAACACTTTTATAGCCAAGCTTCCCTGCGATTTCTGTGAGGGTAAATTCATTATAAAGAAGCAGTTCTTTTACTTTTTCAATTTTGTGAAGAATAAAAAACTGTTCGAGGGTAATGTTTTCGTTCTGAGAAAAGGTTTTAGAAAGAGAGCTGTAATCTTTGGGGATTTTTGAGCTTAAAAACTCGGAAAGAAGGAAGTTTTCATCAATATCCAGCTCACTGATCTTGATAATAATGGTATTTTTGATCTTGTCGACAAGCTGGTGAACGGAGTCCTTAATTCTTTCAAATCCAGTCTCCATAAGACTTTTTTCCACAGCCAGCATTTTTTCTGCTGAAATATCAGTGTCGACTTCTACTTCTCCTAACACAACAGAGTTTACTGCTATACCAGCCTCGCTGAATATTTTTTCCACTGCAGAGATGCAGCGGTTGCACACCATGTTCTTAATGAAAATTTTCATGGCTTGCTTAATCTGTCTTTTACAAATTCGATCTGGGTTTTTCCGTGTGGAGCAGGGTTTCCTTCATTATCCAGGTTTACCATTACGATCTTGTCTACGGTAATGATTGTCTGGTGGGTCATTTTGTTCCTTACATCACATTTTAAGGTAACAGACGAAGATCCGAAGTGTGTGGCTTCAATCCCTATTTCTATGATATCTCCCTGTTTTGCAGAGCTTACAAAGTTAATCTCTGAAATAAATTTTGTAACCACTTTTGTGTTTTCCAACTGAATGATTGCGTAAAGCGCTGCCTCTTCATCGATCCATTGTAAAAGTCTTCCTCCAAAAAGAGAATGATTGGGATTCAGGTCTTCGGGCTTTACCCATTTTCTGGTATGATAGTTCATGTTTTGATAATTTGCTTCACAAATTTAGTGTTAAAAACTGGGTTTATCAAAGAAACAGTATTTACTTATCTGAAGGAAATGATTCATTTTCTCAATTATATTTTCTTGGAACGCATCGCCTTTACTTTTTTTATGGTACTATCGTTTAAAAATTTTTGATATTCTTTACTTTCAACAGGGAAGATAGCTACCTTTCCTTCCTCATTGTGATGGATTCCGAATCCATAACGTTTGGATAGCGGGGAACACCTGAGGCAGGGTTGTCCTTTGGAGAAAAACTGTATCCTTGCCTGCTGTCTTTCGCTTTCCGGGATATCATTTTTCAGAGCATAACATTCAAATATGATATCATCAGAAGTATAGCGGTAGGGATGTTTCATGATCTGTTTATACTGAAGCTCTGCCAATGTTTTTATTTTCTTTTCAGACGGTACTTCGGCTTGGGAAACAGGGCAGTCATCGGCAACTTCAATAAAGGTGTTGGTATAATTTGTAGTATGTTTCATAAAGATAAAGATGTTATCAATAAGAGTGATCTATCATATTACTTTGGTTTTTTAAATTCAGGTTACTCTTTGAATTCTAAAATATCACCGGGCTGGCAGTCCAGTGTTTTGCATATGGCATCAAGCGTACTGAAGCGGATTGCTTTTGCTTTTCCGGTTTTTAGATTGGATAGATTGGATAAGGTAAGATTTATTTTTTCTGAAAGCTCGTTCAGTGACATTTTTCGCTTAGCCATCATCACATCAAGATTTATTATAATAGGCATGGGTTATATTTTGTCTTTAAAAAGGTTGTATTTTGCACTTTTGGAGAATAGTTTTTTTATTATGTTAACTAACTTTAACTTTTGGTAAATTTCAACAAAATTTTAGTGAAAAACAATATCTATTTATTGCTATTCAATAAAAAACAGCTTCGAATTCCTCAAAATGTGACAAATACTTTAAAAAAAACTTTGATTTAAAATTTTTAATTGTATCTTGCATACGTTTATATTTGGAATCAATATTTGTTCATTAATTTATGTTGTTTTTCTTTTATATACCAAATTTTTATTAATTTTTAATTTTTATTTAAAATGAACATTTTTGTTTCAAACATCAATTACGCAACTAAAGAATATGAGTTGCATGATCTATTCGCAGAATTTGGTGATGTATCATCAGCTAAAATCGTTACAGACAGAGAAACTGGCCGTTCAAGAGGTTTCGGTTTTGTAGAAATGGGTGATGAAGAAGGAAAGCAAGCTATCGAAGCTCTTAATCAGAAAGAATTTAACGGAAAAGAATTAAACGTATCTGAAGCTAAGCCAAGAGAGGAAAAGCCAAGAAGAAGCTTTGACAACAACAGAGGCGGAGGTTACGGAGGTAACAACCGTGGAAATGGTGGCGGTGGCTACGGCGGTGGTAATAACCGTGGTGGTAACGGCGGCGGAAATCGTTGGTAAAAAATATAAGGCGGCTTTTTTAGCCGCTTTTTTTATGTATTATTATCCCTTCCTGATAAAATTGACTTTGTTGATTTTATCAGGAAGGGATAATAATTTGCTGCCTATACTACATAATAAGATAGGTTTTGGCTATAAAGTAATAAATAGATTCTCAGCGCTAATACAGGCTATTATTGATAGTTTATTATTCTGCAACATAATAATAAATAAAGCGGCTAAAATGCCGCTTTATTATATCTATTTTTCTTTGATCAGCAGTGCTGCATTGTCGTAGAATATATTCTTTTGGTTTTCCCTGGGGGCTTTATCTCTTGAGATATCCGGGAAAATTATTTTGATATGGTATTTTCCCAAATCACTTTCCATAGAGATTTCTTTAAGCTGTACCGTTTTATTTTTGCCGGCATTATTCTCAAATAGTTTATCCATTGCAGAACTGAAATCCACAGCTTCCTTTGAATTGAGGATGACCTTAATTGTTCGCATATTATTAACCTCCGTCTGGTTATCAATCTGGAACGTATCTCCGTTTATATCTTTCGACTCCTGATTATAGCTGTTAAAATTGATTAAATACTGATACCCCCGAATATCAACTATTTTAGACTCGGCTTCTAATACAAACCGTTCAAAACCTGTAGTCTTTGAAGTTTTATTCACATTCGTAAATGCCTCTCTGAGATTGCTGCTTATTAAGCCATAGTAAGGTCTTTCAAAATCATCCGCTATGATTTTCTGTTTTTTGGTATCAACCAGATTCAGTAAAAATTCCTTTTCCTTTCTTTCTGCCAGAAATTCAAATTTATTGGCAATTTCATCAACAAGCGTATCTGATATCTTCTTTTGAAAATCTATTTTATTGTTGACCAGAATTTTATTTCTATCCAGAAGAGTTATCAATTGATTTTTTTGGCTTCGTTTGGCTACACTGAATGCATTTAAATAAGGAAAGACCAATGAAAAAGCGCCAAACGCAAATAAGCTGATTGGAATAAATTTTATGCTTGATTTCTTATTCAATACAAAATAAGAGACTACACTCAGCAGCCATAATGCCAGCAGCAATACGAAGTATCTGGGTTCTGTATAACCGTATTCCAGGATCCTTGTAAATATAGCTGTAAATAATAAAACAAGCAAAGGAATTATGGTGTAATAAAACAGCTTTGAAAATACTTTGACCCAGGATTTTGCTTTTTCCTCTTTAAGCGGATATACAAGCAGTAAGGCAAGGATACCAATGATACTGTAAGCCAGGACCAGATAAGAAACCCATCCTCTCGGAAGTTCCCAATTGATTACTATTTTAAATGAATAAACATATAAGATGACCAGGTAAATAAAAAGCAGCGGAATGAGGACAAACTGTGTGAAAAACTTCAAGATCACCGGATAGGTACTGTCTTTTTCAAGATAGCTTAGCCCCGTTTCATTGAAAAGAAGAAAGATAAAGCTGCTTCCGAAAATAGCCAGGACATAAAACGTATCGGCATATAGATGGTCACTGAAATTAAAATCGAATAATTTGTCAACCGCTAGAATGGCCAGTTCTACACCTCCTGTAAGCACTCCCGTAAAAACGGCAGTCAGGAAAATATTAACGAAAAGATTTTTATTATACTGCCAGAAATTAAGCTCTTTATTCTTTTCCAGAAATGCAGCAAAGGAAACCAGTAAGTGAGAAAGCAGAAGCGTAATAGCTATGATAAAGCCATGTACTTCGGTAAAATCTCTCTCTTTTGTAGGCAGAACAAAGAAAAACCCGATCAGGAATGCTGTACCCAGTATTTCCAGCAACAGTCTTTTTCCGATCCGTTGGGAAAGGATTTTCAAAGCAAACATGAGGGAAATGCCGAGGCAGCAGCAAATCGTAAATTTGGAATGGATGAATAACGATTCACGATCGTACTTACTGTCCAACACACGGATGGCTCCCACAGAAGAGAGTAGCCCCATTAATAAAACCATCGGATAACGCGACAGGACATCCTGTGCCTTTCCTGTTATTTCCCGGATTTTCGTTTTCATGATTCGTGTATTTTGTGCTTAGTCTTTTTTCTTTTTTTTCTTCTTGTCTTTATCCTTATCTTTTGTTTTACTCTTTTTAACTTTTTTAGGATTTAAGATCTCATCTGCATATTCAAATTTCGGTTCTTCAACTTTTGCAGGAATAATCTCAATTTTAAGATCAAAATAATTCTTCAGGTCATCCTGTGATATTAATTTTTCATTGAATAAAAACTCCAGCATTTCCTTTCCGGAATCATTGAAAAAATTATGGGCAAGCTCCTTCAGTAAGAATTTACGGTATTCTTCCATAGGGACAACTACAGTGTATTTGAAGATTCTTCCTTCCTTTTGAGTGGCGACATAACCTTTTTCCACCAATATTTTAAGGTAGGTAGAAACAGTATTCTGGTGCGGTTTCGGTTCAGGATGCTGCTCCATAATGTCTTTAAGATAAAAAGATTCAAGCTTCCAAAACAGCTTCATAAAATTCTCCTCAGCACCGGTAAGATGATTTATTTTCATAGAATATTCTTAATGTTGAAATTGTATATTGCAATAAAGATAAATAAAAGATACCACAAATGCTATTCCTGCACCCATAAATACTTCCTTTACCGTATGTCTTTTTAAAATGATTCTCGTAATTCCCACTAAAGCCGCAATTCCTAGCCATACCAGTCCTGCTTTCCAGTCCAATGTAAAAAACAATGCAGCAACAAATACATTAAATGCCGTATGCATCGAGCTTTTAATAAAGAGGTTACTGATTTGCATCGTGAAAACAAGGATCAGGATAAACAGCATGACAAGATCAATATACCCGTTTCTTATATAGTTGAAAATAAGATAAGTGACCACACAGGCAGCAATAAAAATATAGAGCGTTTTCCTTTGAATACGGTCTGAAACATCTATATTGGTATATCTTCCGGTTTTTACATTCCAAACCAGCCAGATCACGACCGGTACAATAATCATTAATAATATAGGAACAAAATAAAGAAGAGAATCTTCGAGTGAATATTCACTTATACTCATATAAATGAAAAAAATAAATAAAGAAATTAGCGGATTGAAAAAATCTGAGATGATTTTTGAGATTTTATGTACTGTTGAAGGCTGTTTTTCTTCCATGTTCAAGTTTAAAATTCAAATATAACACTATAAGCAAAAAAACAATTACTATGTATACGATAAAAACAAAGTTTTTTTTATAATTTTGCTCAAATATTCATCATAAAAAAGCAAGAGCTAGCACATGAAAGAATTTTCTAAAGAGGTATACCTGAAGTGGTATGAAGATATGACTATGTGGAGAAGGTTTGAAGACAAATGCCGTTCTCTTTATCTAAAACAAAAGATCAGAGGTTTTTTACATTTGTATAACGGTCAGGAGGCTATCCCTGCCGGCTTCACACATGCAATGGATTTAACAAAAGACAGTATGATTACTGCTTACAGATGCCACATCCATCCAATGGCGATGGGAGTAGATCCAAAGAGAATCATGGCTGAACTTTGTGGTAAAGCTACCGGAACGTCCGGAGGTATGGGCGGTTCTATGCACATTTTCAGTAAAGAGCACCGTTTTTATGGCGGACATGGTATTGTAGGCGGACAGATTCCTTTGGGAGCCGGAATTGCTTTTGCAGATAAATATTTTGACAGAAAAGCTGTAAACATCTGCTTCTTCGGAGACGGAGCTGCAAGACAGGGATCGCTTCACGAAACATTCAACATGGCGATGAACTGGAAACTTCCTGTAGTATTTGTAGTGGAAAACAACCAATACGCAATGGGAACTTCTGTAAAAAGAACAGCCAACCATGAAGATATCTACAAATTAGGTTTAGGATATGAAATGCCTTGCCTTGCCGTAGATGCTATGGATCCTGAGAAAGTGGCTGAAGCAGCTTACGAAGCCATTGAAAGAGCAAGAAGAGGAGACGGGCCTACTTTTATAGAAGCCAGAACTTACCGTTACAGAGGACACTCGATGTCCGATGCCGAGCCTTACAGAAGCAAAGAAGAAGTAGCGATTCACAAAAATGATGACCCTATGGAACTGGTAAAACACAGAATTTTGCAAAACGGTTGGGCTACAGAAGAAGAATTGGAAACGATCGACAATAAATCAAGAGATTTTGTAGATGAATGTATCGAATTCATGGAAAATTCTCCATATCCTGATCCGGATAAGGTGTATGAATATGTTTATGCTCAGGAAGACTATCCATTCTTAGATAAATTAGAAAACTAAAATAATTGCTGATCCAATGATAGATGATGTGAAAAATCACAGGTTTCTATCATTACTCATCATATTGAAAAAATAATACAATAAATTATGGCAGAAGTAATTACGATGCCCCGCCTTTCGGATACTATGACGGAAGGGAAAGTGGCAAAATGGCATAAAAAAGTAGGAGATAAAGTAAAAGAAGGAGATATTTTAGCCGAAATTGAAACAGATAAAGCTGTTCAGGATTTCGAATCTGAAATAGAAGGAACTCTTTTATATATTGGTGTAGAAGAAGGCGGTGCTGCTGCTGTAGATTCTGTTTTAGCGATTATTGGGAATGAGGGAGAAGATATTTCAGGGCTGACTGGCGGAGCTGCTGCTTCCGCTGCAGGTGCTTCTGAAGAGAAGAAGTCTGAAGAAGAATCAAAAACAGAAAATAAAGCTACAAGTGTTGAGCAGACTACTGCAGAAGTTCCTGCAGGTGTAGAAATTATTACAATGCCAAGACTTTCCGATACTATGACGGAAGGTAAAGTGGCGAAATGGCATAAAAATGTAGGCGATACAGTAAAAGAAGGAGACCTTCTTGCTGAAATCGAAACAGATAAAGCTGTTCAGGATTTTGAATCTGAATTCAACGGAGTATTATTGAAGCAGGGTGTAGAAGAAGGTGGCGCAGCTCCGGTAGATTCAGTATTAGCAATCATCGGTCCGGAAGGAACAGATGTTTCTGCGGTAGGTGCTCCAAAAGCAGCGGCCCAGACCTCTGAAAAATCGGCTGAACAGAAAACTGAGGCGAAAGCGGAAGAAAAAGCAGCTGCGGCAGCAAGTTCTTCATCTTCAGAAAGAGTAGCGATTTCTCCGTTAGCTAAGAAAATGGCTCAGGACAAAGGGGTTGACATCAACAGCGTTAACGGTTCAGGAGAGAACGGAAGAATTGTTAAAAAAGATATTGAAAACTATCAGCCTTCCCAGGCACAGGCTCAACCGGCGGCTTCTGCTCCGGCAGCAGCTCAGGTTGCATTGAGCTTTGTTCAGGGTGAAGATACAGAAACTCCAAACTCTCAGGTAAGAAATATTATTGCAAAACGTCTTGCTGAAAGTAAATTCTCTGCTCCTCACTATTATCTGATGGTGGAGATCAATATGGATAAAGCGATTGAGGCCAGAAAAGAAATCAATTCTTTACCGGATACTAAAATCTCTTTCAACGATATGATCATTAAAGCAACAGCTGTTGCTTTAAGAAAGCATCCTCAGGTAAATTCAAGCTGGGCAGGAGACAAGATTATCCACAGAGGAAATATCAATGTGGGGGTAGCAGTAGCTATTCCTGACGGATTAGTGGTTCCTGTACTTAAAAATACAGACCAGATGAACTACACTCAGATCTCTGCAGCGGTAAAAGATATGGCTTCCAGAGCTAAGAGCAAAGGCCTTAAAGCTAATGAAATGGAAGGTTCTACATTCTCAATTTCAAACCTGGGTATGTTCGGAATCGAAACATTTACAAGTATCATCAACCAGCCGAATTCAGCGATCCTTTCAGTAGGAGCGATCATCGAAAAGCCGATCGTAAAAGACGGTCAGATTGTGGTAGGAAATATTATGAAGCTTTCGCTGGCATGTGATCACAGAGTGGTAGACGGTGCTACAGGAGCTCAGTTCTTACAGACTCTAAAAACATATCTGGAAAGTCCTTTAACCCTGTTACTGTAACAGTCCGGATTGTAAATATTAAAACCTCTCGCTTTGAGAGGTTTTTTGTTTTAATTAATTAAAATATCTGTTCTGTACATCTATAAAATTTTTAATTAATTATATTTTTGTTTAGAGAAATCACTATTTTTGAATCATGATTAAAGCGAGTAATATCCATAAATCCTATGGAAATTTAGAAGTACTGAAAGGAGTTGATATTCATATTAAAATAGGTGAAGTGGTTTCTATTGTAGGTGAATCCGGAGCGGGAAAGTCTACGCTGCTTCAGATTTTAGGCACCCTGGATCATCCCAGCAATTCCAATAAATACAATACGGAAATAAGTATTGCAGGCGAATCTTTCATTAATATGAATGATAAACAGCTTTCCAAATTCAGGAATCAGAATATTGGTTTTGTATTTCAGTTCCATCAGCTTCTTCCGGAATTTACTGCTTTGGAAAATGTTCTGCTTCCCACGAAAATTGGTGGAGCTAATGAAAAAGAGGCTTTAGAAAAGGCATATGCATTATTTGAAGACCTTAAAATAGAACAGAGACTAAATCATAAGCCCAACCAATTATCCGGAGGCGAGGCGCAAAGAGTAGCTGTAGCAAGAGCCTTGATTAATTCGCCTAAAATTATTTTTGCGGATGAGCCTACAGGAAACTTAGACTCAAAGAATGCAGATGATCTTCACAGGTTATTTTTTGATCTTAGAGATAAATACAACCAAACTTTTGTCATTGTAACCCACAACCCAAATCTTGCCGAAATAACAGACCGGAAACTGGTCATGAAAGATGGAATGATCATCGAATAAAAACAACCTTACCTCATGAAAAAAAATATTTTCCTGTTCCTTTTTATTCTTTCCTGCTCTGGAGTTATGTGCCAGGAAAATAGTGCTTCCGGTGTTCTTCCTGCGGCAAAGGTTCTGGAAATTAAAAATTTTGTGAAGGGAAAGAGCTATAATCAGGATATTGCTATCTTTATTAATTTTAAGATTTATTCCGGGAAATATCGTTACTTTATCTATGATCTGAAAAACAATAAAATATTGCAGAAAGCAATTGTTTCTCATGGCTCAGGATCAGTTATTCAAAATTCTGATAGCCTGAATTTCAGTAATATAGAAGGGTCATATCAGTCTTCACTCGGGAAGTATGAAATATTGAACAGCTATAACGGAAAATTTGGAAAAGCTTACAGGCTGAAGGGTCTGGATAAAGGTAACAGCAATGCCATGCAAAGGGCAATAGTCTTGCATTCTTTCGGATGCATTCAAGATCAGGAATCTCCGGCTCCCGCCTGCTTGAGCTTAGGATGTCCGATGCTCTCTGCCAATGCATTTAAGCAGACCGCAAAATATCTTGATCAGTCAAGACAACCGGTGATCATGTATGCATTTTATTAAATTCTGAAATCCTTATTTATAACTTTATAATACACAAATGACCATAAAATTCCTTGCCGAAGACGATAGACCTAGAGAAAAATTTTTGTTAAAAGGGAAAAGTTCACTTTCTGATTCTGAACTTCTGGCGATCATTATGGGAAGCGGAAGTAAGGACGAAAGCGCATTGGAATTAGCAAGAAAGATCCTTGCATCAGTAAATAACAGCTGGCACCAGTTAAGCCTTCTTTCCAATAAAGAGCTTATGAAATTTAAAGGGGTTGGTGAAGTAAAAGCTGTTTCCATCATTGCTGCATTGGAAATAGGAAAGAGGAGGACCGTTCAGGAAATACCTGAGAAAGCTGTGATTTCAAATAGCGATGATGCATATTTTATTCTTAAAAACAAACTATCCGATTTAAGGACTGAAGAATTTTGGGCTATATTCCTGAACCAGAGCAATAAGGTAATTCATATCTCACAGCTGACACAGGGTGGTATAAGCCAGTCAATCGTAGATGTAAGAATTCTGTTTAAAACGGCCCTTGACCATTTTTCAACAGGAATTATTATTGCTCACAATCATCCGTCGGGAAGCCTGAAACCCAGCAAAGAAGACATCAGCATTACAAAAAAGATACATGAGGCAGGAAAAACATTGAGTATACAGCTTTTAGACCATATTATTGTTACACAGGACACCTACTTTAGTTTCTCAGATGAAGGATTGTTATGATTAGAAGACTGAAATATAACGAGATTGATTTTAAAAAATATGCAGACTGCCTGGAAAAGTCAGAACAGAGGAAGTATTCAGCATCAAAAAGTTTTTTAGATGTAACTACAGACAGGCAATGGGATGTTTTGGTTTATAATGATTATGAGGCGGTAATGCCAGTTCCTTTTATCCTCAAAAAAGGGATTAAAATTGTGCATAATCCGCTGATATGCCAGCAACTTGGAGTCTTTTCAGATAAAGATGATAAAAAGATCAATGAACAATTCCTGTATTTTCTTCAGAAAAATTATCTGGTGAGAGCTTATCACTTTAATGAAACCAATAGCTTTGATTCAAAGTTAAAAACAAAAAAGAATTTTCTTTTGTATCCGGATGAGTATGCTAAAGTGTATGCCAAATATTCGCCCAAAAGAAAAAGAAAATTAAGGTTGTATGATGAAGTAACAGAAAATTCAGAGCTTAAGGAAATACAATACGAAGAAGCAGAAACTTTCATAAAAAACAATGTGATAGGATTGGATAAAGAAGGCGATACAGATACTTTACTGAAAACTCTCGAAGCATTTTATTTATCAAAACATTTAAAATTTCTGGCTTTTTACTACCATCATGAGATCACTAATATGATTGCTATTTATTCAGATTACGATACAATTGCCCTTTTAGGAACTTTTAATGATAAAAAATACATTAAAATGGCCGGGGCATCTACGCTTATTGATCATGTAATCAAAGAAAATATAGAAAATTTTATTTTTGATTTTGAAGGAGGTAATCTTCCGAGTATTGAAGAGTTTTTCAGAGGTTTCAGACCAGAATTAAAACATTATGCTGTCATAGAAAATTCTAAAAAAACATTGATTAAGGATTTTGCCCGGTTTTTAATGAGAGGCAAGCTTTCTTAAAGATCAATATCATGTTTATTTCGTTATTTAGAATGATTTTAATTAAATATTATTCCGTACCTTTATAAAGTATTTATCCAATAATCCAGCCATGCTAAAGCAGATCCGTTATTATAAACTGCCCTATATTATTTATAATTTTTTTAATAAGAAGAAATTACAGCATAATATTCCGTTGTATAGAAAGTATGGGCTCAATAAAAATTACTTTTCCAGTATTTCCAGTGCCGATTTTGCCCATCTTCCGGCTGCCGAAAGAAAAATAGATCAGGATAAGCTTGTTGATACTGCATTTTTCAAAGGACTTACTACCGAAAATAAAGAAAGCGTTCTTCGGTATGACGAGAATGGATACATGATTTTGAGGAATTTCATCACTGCAGATGCTGCCGACAGGATCAATAGCGAAATTGAAAAACTGATGGAAAACGGCACGCTGAAGTTTATTTACGGCGGCAAGCTGATGTTTGCTATCCATCATTCTGAGATCATTAGAAATATTGGAAACGATAAGAACCTGCTGGATTTTTTGTCTGTCCTTTTAGATGGTAAGGCCAAGCTTTTTCAGAGCATTAACTTCATTAATGGCAGCCAGCAGAAAACACATTCAGACAGTATTCATATGACGACCTATCCGCTTGGCGGGCTTCTGGGAGTATGGATTGCCTTAGAGGATGTGGATGAGACCAATGGTGCATTACATTATATTCCCAAAAGCCATAAACTTCCTTATTTCCTTAATTCTGATTATGATAATGAAGGGGGTACATTTAAAATCGGTAAAAAAAGTTACCGGGCCTATGAAGAGTTTTTGGAATCCAAGGTTGAAGAATTAGGTCTGAAAAAAGAGATTTTTAAAGCAAAAAAAGGGGATATGTTAATATGGCATGCCAATATTCTCCACGGTGGCGAACCACACACAGATAAAAACAGAACCAGAAAAAGCCTGGTTTATCACTTCTTTGATGAAAATAGTGTATGTTATCATGAGGTGACACAAAGACCGGCATTATTTCAGTTATAATCTGCTGATCCTCCATAGGAGCTCTCATAAAAAGAATAAATAAGCTGAATCATAATGACCAAGAGAATAGTTTTTTTACTTTTGCATTCTTTATTGAATTAAACTAAAACGCAAATGAAGAAAACTAAAAATATTCTTGTTTTTATTTTTTCGATCTATTTATGCCTGATGTCTTACTATCTGTACACCCATCAGTATTATAATGCAGATTTGGAAGCCTACATGGGTCTTATTTATAAAACTGAATATTCCGATCTTAAAATAGAAGATATTCATAAAAAAGTATATACAGAATTAAAAAATATAAACCCGAAACTTTCTGAAATCTCCACCAATGATGAAGAAATTGCAATAGGTGAAAACAGTTATTATTATATTCTGTCAGAAAACCCCAAAGCGTATGAAGAAGAACTTCAGCTGTTTTCCGTAAAACCATTTTATAATTTTGTGAACCTGATGTTCTTTAAATTAGGTTTTAAAGTCACAACAGCAATATTTTTAACCTCCATACTATCTTATGTTTCTATTTTGATTTTAATATTCAGTTTTCTGATCAGGATTTTAAAAAATTATCCCTTAGCATTTATCATAACAGTTCTAATTTCATTATTTAAACCACTTTTGGAGGCAAGCAGGCATGCTTCGGCGGACAGTTTATCCTGTTTATTGCTTTTGCTGAGTCTGTATGTTTTTGTAGTCAGAAAGAATCATCTTGCAGCTACGGTTTTTGCAATGCTCTGTGTTTTAACAAGACCTGAATATTTTATTTTATATTCGTTTCTTTATATTCTGGTTTATTTTTATAAAAACACTCTTCAGATTAAAACGGCGGAAGTATTTCTTTCTTACGGCTATATTTTCCTTTCCTTCTTTTTGATCCAGTACTTCAACCAGATTTCATGGTCTGTTTTATTCATGAACCAGTTTACAAAAGTCCAGATCTATCCGATATCAAATCCAGATCCATTCTATTTTCCGGATTATCTGAATTTTATAAAAAAAACAATTATGCTGGACTTTAACGGGTCATATTTCCCATTACTTTTATTGTTTATAGTTGTTATTCTTGCAAACAAATTTTCTTTGAACAGTAAAAAAAGCTGGGCTCAGTGCTTATTTTTTGGCGCTGTGTATGCCGCTGTTTTTCTAAGATATCTGGTTTTTCCAAGTCTGGCCAACAGAATGATGATTGGTTTTTACCTGATCATTATTCTGTCTCTGATCTATATTCAGAATTCTAAGACTGATATATTTAAAAACTCTTTAGAAGCCGGAAAATAATTAGTAATTTTGCGGTCTAAAATTATGGCAAGTTTTTCAGGATATCTCCCGTATGCTTTTGCATTGATTATAGCAATTCCTTTTTTGGTTTTGCTGAGACAATTTGTACATTCGTACATTACCCTTAAAAATCAGGAGATCAAGCTTCTTTCCGTGAAATCAAACTCTGAAAATAAAGCACATTCCTATGAAAGGATGACCCTCTTTTTAGAAAGAATAAAGCCATCGAATATCATCCAGAAATTTGATAAAGGTTTGGCAGTACATGAGTTTATCTTCCTTACAGAAAAGACCATCAATGAAGAGTTTGAGTATAATTCTTCACAACAGCTGTATATTACGAAAAGTTCATGGAAGAATATCGTGGACTCAAAAAATGCTTTGATTGATTTACTTCATAAAACATATGATGGGCTGAATGACAATGCTGATTTGGAGGAGTTCAAAACCATTTTCATTATGAATTATATGGAAGGTGAGGATTATATCGCTGCTACCATAGAAGACCTTAGAAGAGAAATTTTAATTATAACTTAAAAATAACAGATAAATAATGATTCCAAATTTTAAAGCACATCCATGGCATGGAGTTTCTGCAGGAGAAGATGCGCCAAATGTTGTAAACGTATTCGTGGAAATCGTTCCTTCAGATACTATTAAATATGAAGTAGATAAAGAAACAGGATTTTTGAAGGTAGACAGGCCTCAGAAATTTTCTAATATTATTCCCGCTTTATACGGATTTGTTCCAAGAACATACTGCCATAATGAAGTCATGAAACTGGCTGTAGAAGCTGGTGCTGATGATGTGACAGAAGGTGATCATGATCCGCTTGATATCTGTGTGTTAAGCTCCCACAATATTCATTCAGGAGGACTATTAATGGAAGCTATTCCAATCGGTGGATTTAAAATGATCGATGGAGGTGAAGCAGATGATAAAATTGTTGCTGTAATGATTGGTGACCATGCTTTTGGACATTTCAGAGATATTTCTGAACTTCCGGAAGCTGAAGTGAAAAGATTGATGCACTATTTCTTAACCTATAAGAACTTACCGGATGAACCTGCAAAATGTAGAATTCATGAGGTATACGGAGCTGAGCATGCTAAAAAAGTGATCAAAGCTTCCCAAAAAGATTATGCAGAAAAATTCGGAGGCTAAGAAACAGCGTTCCAAAATAATAAAGGCAGATGAATTTCATCTGCCTTTTTATTTGTAAAAAATGTTTTTTCATAAATAAATTAATACTTTCCCGGAATATTACCTTTTACGCTTTAAATTTTTCGGAAAAATATAATATAGAACCGGCTTAATAAAACATTGGAATTTTTGTTATATTTATAAAACTAATTACTATTTATTAATATAAAAATAATAAACTATGGATTTGTTCTATTTAATTCCGGTTTTTGGTGTTGTAGCCTTATTGTATACTTTCCTGCAGAGTAACTGGGTAAGTAAGCAGAATGCCGGAAATGAGAAAATGAAAATAATCAGCGGACATATTGCTGACGGTGCAATGGCTTTTCTAAAGGCCGAGTACAAGATTTTGACCTATTTTGTAGTTGTAGTTGCAATACTACTTGCTGTAATGGGATCCAGTAATTCCAATTCCCACTGGAGCATTGGAGTTGCTTTTGCCGTTGGAGCCATATTTTCTGCATTGGCAGGATTTATCGGAATGAAGATTGCAACAAAAGCCAATGTAAGAACAGCAGAAGCAGCAAGAACTTCACTTTCCAAAGCGTTAAAAGTTTCCTTTACAGGAGGTTCAGTTATGGGAATGGGAGTGGCTGGGCTGGCAGTTCTGGGCTTAGGTGCTCTTTTTCTGATCATTAAACAGATCTTCGCTCCTGATGCAACAGTAGATTCCTATGAAATGGAAAGAACAATTGAAATTCTTACAGGATTTTCTTTGGGCGCAGAATCCATTGCTCTTTTCGCGAGAGTAGGCGGAGGAATTTACACTAAAGCTGCAGACGTTGGAGCTGACCTTGTAGGAAAAGTGGAAGCAGGAATTCCTGAGGATGATCCTAGAAATCCAGCTACTATTGCCGATAACGTAGGTGACAATGTAGGAGATGTGGCTGGAATGGGAGCCGACCTTTTCGGGTCTTATGTGGCAACAGTACTGGCAACAATGGTTTTGGGTAGAGAAACAATGTCTGATGATTCCTTCGGAGGCTTTGCACCTATCCTTCTTCCAATGCTTATTGCTGGGACAGGCATTATTTTTTCTATGATAGGAACTTTATTTGTAAGAATTAATGACAATGAAGGCTCATCCACTTCAAGCGTTCAGAATGCTCTGAATTTAGGAAACTGGGGAAGTATTGTAATCACTGCCATATCCTCTTATTTTTTGGTTACCTACCTTCTTCCTGAAAAAATGACACTCAGAGAACATGAATTTACCAAAATGGGCGTTTTTGGAGCTATAATGGTAGGGCTTGTTGTAGGAACTTTAATGAGTATCATTACAGAATATTATACGGCGATGGGTAAAAGGCCGGTCTCCAGCATTGTAAGACAGTCTTCTACAGGTCATGCAACGAACATTATCGGAGGTTTGGCAGTAGGGATGGAGTCTACCTTGCTTCCAATACTTGTATTGGCAGGAGGTATTTACGGATCCTATTTGTGTGCAGGACTTTATGGAGTAGCTATTGCAGCAGCAGGAATGATGGCAACTACTGCCATGCAGCTTGCTATTGACGCTTTCGGACCGATTGCTGACAATGCCGGGGGAATTGCTGAAATGAGTGAACTCCCAAAAGAAGTACGTGAAAGAACAGACATCCTGGATGCTGTAGGAAACACTACGGCAGCCACGGGAAAAGGATTTGCAATTGCTTCAGCAGCATTGACTGCATTAGCCTTATTTGCCGCCTTTGTAGGAATTGCCGGAATCGATGGAATTGATATATACAGGGCAGATGTTCTGGCTGGCTTATTCGTAGGGGGAATGATACCGTTTATATTCTCTTCACTTGCCATTACTGCAGTAGGACAGGCTGCGATGGCCATGGTAGAAGAAGTAAGAAGACAGTTTCGCGAAATTCCGGGAATCCTGGAAGGAAAAGCACAGCCTGAATACGAAAAATGTGTGGCCATATCCACAGATGCATCCATCAGAAAAATGATGCTTCCGGGAGCTATTGCTATTATTTCACCTTTGCTGATCGGATTTATCTTCGGACCTGAAGTTTTGGGAGGCTTTTTAGCCGGAGCTACCGTGAGTGGTGTTCTGATGGGAATGTTCCAGAATAATGCCGGCGGTGCCTGGGATAATGCCAAAAAATCATTTGAAAAAGGCGTTGATATCAACGGTCAGACTTATTATAAAGGCTCAGAACCTCATAAAGCTTCCGTAACAGGAGATACTGTGGGAGATCCGTTTAAAGATACTTCAGGACCATCAATGAACATTCTGATCAAGCTGATGTCCATTGTTTCATTAGTGATTGCACCGACGTTGGCCGTATTGCATAAAGATAAAATTGAAGCCAATAGAAAAGCGAAACTGGAGAGTCTGACAAGAGCTTACAATGCAGGTTCAGCGACAACACATGCAGATATTCAAACGCTTCCTTCAGCTCCAAAGGAAATCAAAGGACACCTTAATGAAAACGGGGATTTTGTTTATGAAACAGGAAATATTCAGGAGGTTAAACTAAAAGGTGGAAAAACAATCACTTTAGGAGAAGGGAGCAGACTGTTCCAGCTGTACAATTCAGTAAATCAAAAAGATCAGACTGTCATAAATCCTAATAACTGGTTTACTCTGGAAAATCTTTATTTCGAAACAGGATCCAGTGATATGAAAGCCGGTTCAGATGTTCAGCTTAATAATCTTGCTGAAATCTTAAATGCCTATCCTGATTTAAAAATCAAATTAGGAGGATACACGGATAATACAGGCAATGAAGAAAGCAATCAGAAATTGTCAAATCTGAGAGCTCAGACAGCAAAACTGAAGCTTTTGGAATTAGGGATTTCATCAGACAGGGTAGAAGCAGAAGGCTATGGTTCTCAGCATCCGGTTTGTGAAGCGAATGACACCGATGAATGTAAAGCAAAGAACAGAAGAATTGATGTAAGAGTTCTTGCTCTTTAAAATCAGAGTTAAATATTCAAAGCACCGTCTCAAGCGGTGCTTTTTTATTGATAAAAAGAATTTTTCAAGTGCATGGCTATGCATGTTTTTTAGATTGACTGATGCCTTATCTACAGGTTTTTCTGCAGATGTTCCAGGGCCTGGATGATCAATTCATCTTTTTTGGCAAAACTGAACCGTACATAATCGGAATTCTGCCGTGAATTATAGAAGGCAGAAAGGGGAAGGCATGCTGTTCCTTTCTCTACTGTTAACCATTTTGAGAACTCTACATCTGTCATCGTATTAGAAACATTCCTGAAATTAACAATTTGAAAAACGCTTCCCTCAGCCTTTTTAGTTGCTTCTAAAGGTGTAAATGCAATCATTTCATTAAATATATCCCTTTTTCGCTGCATCTTCTTTTTATTTTCACAGGAATCAAATACTTCCAGATATTTGGCAAGGGCATATTGGGCGGGAGCATTCGCACTATAGGAAATATATTGCTGGTGGCATCTGAATTTTGAAGTAAGATGTTCTGAGGCAAGTAAATAGCTGACCTTCCAGCCGGAAGTATGAAACATTTTCCCGAAAGAAAAAATGCAGAAAGTCTTGTTTTTCAGCTCAGGATGAAGAAAAGAACTGTAATGTTCGATTCCGTCATAGCAGTAGGTATCATAGATTTCTTCCGATATGAGATAAATTTCCTGGTGTTTTATTAGTTCATAGAGCTGGTTCCAGTCCTTTTGTTTCCAGATGGTTCCTGTAGGATTTTGTGGGGAGTTGACAATAATGGCTTTTGTTTTTTCAGAGATGCAATTTTGAAACTTCTCCCAATTAATGGTAAAATCATTATCAAGGTCATAATAAACAGGAGTGCCGCAGTTAAGAACGACAGAAGGACCGTAAGTATAATAGGAAGGCTGAATAATAATTACTTCATCTCCCTGGCTTAAAATGGATTTAAGGGCTGTATGTAAAGCAAAGGTTGCACATGGAACAACAGTTACCTCATTTTCTTTAAGGCTGATGCTGTTTTTACGTGCTGCATTGTATGCGATAATATTATTTATCAACAGAGGATTGCCTGCAAGTGGCTCATACTGATGCTTGTTGGAATCTACAGCTTCCTTTAAAAATGATTTTAACCGTTCATCAATATCAAAATCAGGAAGTCCCAAAGAAAGGTCAAAACTATTATGCTTTGTAGCCAGCTCAGACATTTCAGTGAAAAAGGAATAATGTGTAAATCCATAAATTTTATCCATCTATGTTGCATTTATATCAAATATAAGGAAAATAGACATTCGTTGAAGATTAAATAAAATTTGTTATTTTTAAGCAAATTATTATCATATGAAAAAAATACTTCTCCCGTTGTTGAGCCTGGCTGTTGTGGTCAGCTGCGGAACAGCGAAATCTTCTGAAGGTGCTTCAACTCACTCCACATCTGTAGCAAAAGGTGATAAAGCCTTTCTTTCTGCCTATAAGACTATTAAAGCTGATGAGCTAAAGAAAAACTTATATGTGATTGCTTCCGATGAGATGGGGGGAAGAGATACCGGAAGTCCGGGACAGAAAAAAGCGGGTGAGTATATGATCAATTATTATAAAAGCTTGGGAATTACTCCTCCAAAGGCGTTAGGTTCCTATTATCAAAAGGTTCCTGCAGAGTTTATGAAAAAAAGAGGCGGTGGAAATCTTCCGGATTCTGAAAATATTCTTGCGTTCATTGAGGGAAGCGATAAGCCTGAAGAAATAATAGTGATTTCTGCCCATTATGACCACGTTGGAACTAAAAACGGGGTTATTTATAACGGAGCTGATGATGACGGAAGCGGAACTGTAGCCGTTATGCAGATTGCAAAAGCTTTTCAGGAAGCTAAGAAGGCTGGGAACGGTCCCAAAAGATCAATTCTGTTCCTCCATGTAACGGGAGAGGAGCATGGCCTGTTCGGATCTGAATACTACACCAGCAATCCCGTATTTCCATTGGCCAATACTGTGGTTGACCTTAATATTGATATGATCGGGCGTGATGATGCAGCCAACAGAGGAAAACAATATGTATATGTGATAGGGTCTGAAATGCTGAGCTCCCAGCTTAAAGTTGTCAATGAAGCAGCCAATAAAAAGACAAATAATTTGGAATTAAACTATAAATATGATGATCCGGCAGATCCGGAACAGCTGTATTATCGCTCAGATCATTATAATTTTGCAAAGAACAATGTTCCGGTAGCTTTTTTCTTTGACGGTATTCATGAGGATTATCACAAACCAACCGATGATCCTGAGAAAATTGATTATCCGTTGCTGGAAAAAAGAGCCCAGTTGATTTTTGCCACTGCCTGGGAAATTGCAAACAGGGCAGAAAGAATTGTAGTAGATAAGAAATAATTTATTGTTGGGTTAAAGCAAAGATAAAAAAGGAAATTACTTTAAATAAGAATATCTAAAATAAAGTAAAACAAATGTTTGCTATTTTCCATAATAAACATCAGACAGATAAAAATTGCGCCTTACCTTGATAATAGGTTTTAATTCAAATCAAATGAATATAATCATCCGAGAAGCCAGATTGGAAGACATTCCGCAGATCCAGATCGTCCGAAACGCTGTAAAGGAGAACACTCTTTCTGATCCCGCATTGGTAACCAATGCAGACTGTGAAGAGTTTCTGTTTGAAAGAGGGAAAGGCTGGGTTGGTGAAATAGAATCCCAAATTGTAGGTTTTTCCATCACAGATCTGAAGGAAAATAACATCTGGGCCCTTTTTATACATCCTGACTTTGAAAATCTTGGATTAGGAAGGAAACTTCACGATATTATGCTTGACTGGTATTTTGGGCAAACCAAAGAAGATGTATGGCTGGGAACTGCACCGGGGACCAGAGCTGAAACATTCTACAGAAAGTCCGGATGGCAGGAAGCAGGTAGGCATAGGAAAAGCGAAATTAAGTTTGAAATGACCTATAATAAATGGAAAAACAGAAAACCATGAGACAAGGTGTAAAATCGATCAGACCATTTATCGGCGCTGAAAATTTTGAAATAAGTAGGAATTTCTACAGAGATCTTGGGTTTGAGGAAATAATTCTTGAACCTAAATTATCTTTGTTTAAAAGGCAGGAAACAGGATTTTATCTTCAGGATTACTATGCCAAAGATTGGGTAGACAATACCATGGTCTTTATGGAAGTAGAGAATACAGATGATTTCTGGAAGGAACTTCAGACTTTACATCTTACTGAGAAATATGAAAAAGTAAAGCTTACCCCTGTACGAACAATGGAGTGGGGAAAAGAATGTTTTGTACATGACCCGTCAGGGATTTTGTGGCATTTCGGGGAGTTTTTTTAATGTTAGAAAGAAAATATGATTTACGCTTTTGATACTTATTATTATGAGGACCATGCAAACACCGTATGTATTGCATTTGAAGACTGGACTTCAGAAAATGAGGCTGATATCTTTACCGAAAAAACAGAAGTCTCCTCCGGATATGAAAGTGGTGCCTTCTACAAAAGAGAACTTCCCTGCATACTGAGTTTATTAAATACAATTGAATTAAAGGAAGGAGATATTATTATAGTTGATGGATATGTTACCCTTGATAATGATAATAAAATTGGACTTGGAGGATATCTTTATGAAGCTCTGAACCGGAAGTATGCAATCATTGGAATTGCTAAAAATGAATTTGCATCACCGGATTCCCAAAGAAGAAATGTTTTAAGAGGAGAGAGCAAAACCCCGTTATTTCTCACGGCAAAAGGAGCCGATGTTGATGAAATACTTCCTAAAGTAGAGCAGATGTACGGATCTTACAGAATACCTGCATTGTTGAAAAAGCTCGATCAGCTTTCCCGAGCTTAGTATTGTTGCTTACACACCCATAGATCCTACAGATTTCCTATATGCATTACAAATATATATACTATTGATTTTCAGTAGTTTTGGCTCAAATGTCTTCCTGATTTTTAAATTATTCTGCAAAAGGTGATAAATATCATTCGTTTCTTATTTTTATTAATTCTAAATAAATATAAATTTGTATCAACAAAATAAAGGAATAAATGAAGAAATTATCTACTCTTTCTGCTGTGGTATTCTATATGCTGATGAACGCACAATACTGTACTCCTGTATTTCAATATGGAACAGATAGCAATATGATCACCAACGTTAGTTTTGGAAATATCAATAATACCTCAACTTCACAATCAGGGAATGCACAGCCTTATGAGGATTTTACCTCACTGTCTGCAGATCTTCAGGCAGGAAACAGTTATCAGATTTCTGTAAAAGGTCCTTCCAGTACTTTTCCAAGCGATGTTGTTGTTTTTATTGACTTTAACAGGAATGGTAATTTTGATGATGCGGGAGAAAGTTTCTATATCGGTAGGCTGGCAGCAGCGAACCCTTTTAATGCCTTTACGGTTAACGGTACCATTGCAGTTCCCGCGAATGCAGCATCCGGTGCCACAAGAATGAGAGTTCTGAAAAATACTAATACCGCAGCTTATTCTGATCCCAATGCACCGAATTCCATCAGTACAGCATGTGATACCAGCTTAAGAGCGGGACAAACCGAAGATTACACCGTTAATATTGCAGGAAATAGTGGGGTTTTCCCATCACCATACTGTGGAGCTGAAAATATTACAACTCTGACTGTTAGCGAAATTACAAAAGTAGAATTTACAGGGATATCCAGCGAAAGTAATATAGATGGTACTTCAGATGTGATCGAAAATTTTACCAATACTGTTTTCAATGTGAACAGAGGTAATTCTTATCCTATAACGATTACAGGAGGAACTCAGGGCCAGGCCAGTGTTTCTGCATATGCTTACATCGACTTTAATCATAATAATGTATTTGATCCTGATGAAGTATTTAATCTGGGCTATCTGGACAATTCTGATCCTATCCCCGGCAAACAGTCGGGAGTAACATCCGGAACCATAACAATTCCTGCCGGTGCAATGCTGGGGCAGACCCGTTTAAGAATAGTCAAAGCTTACGAATCTAATTCATGGATGGGGACCTTGGAAAATCTGCCATGTCCTTCAGGATGGTTCATAGGGCAGGCCGAAGATTATATTTTAAATGTGCTGGCATCCAATCTGGCTACATCGGAGGTCACAAAGAAAGCTTCTGCAAAAATATACCCGAATCCTACATCAGGTTCCGTAACAGTACAAACAGAAGAAGGACTTGAAAAATATGAAGTTTACAGCTTATCAGGGCAGAAGCTTTTGGAAGGAACATCCGGCACTGTTAATATGAACGGCTTTACCTCTGGAACGTACCTGATCAGGATCTACACTAAAGATAAAAAAAGCATCACTGAAAAGATCATCAAAAAATAAACACTTATCTAATCATATCCATATCAATTTTTGTTTTTTAACCGGCAGATTCTATCTGTCGGTTTTCTTTTTTGAACCGATCTAGCTGAATATTGTATTAAAAATGCTTTTTTATAAAGGTTTTGACTCCAGTATTTCCAGTAAATCATGCTTTGAGAGCTTCTGAATACCGGTTCCATCGGTCTGGAGCAGGTTTTGAGCCAATTCGTTTTTCTTTTTCTGAAGACTTAAAATCTTCTCTTCTACAGTATTTGAACATATCAGCCGGACCGCGATTACATTTTTAGTCTGGCCAATCCGGTAACTACGGTCAATAGCCTGATTTTCAGCCGCAGGATTCCACCACGGATCTACCAGATAGATATAATCTGCTTTCGTAAGATTAAGACCTACACCACCAGCCTTCAAACTGATCAGGAACACTCGGACCTCTTCATTTTCCTGGAAATTATTAACGGCTTTCTTCCTGTTTTTAGTTTGTCCGGTAAGGTATTCAAAAGCAATATTTTTACGTTCAAGTTCAGCTTTAAGTAAATCCAGCATCTCTACAAATTGTGAGAACACTAGGATTTTATGATCTTTAGACTTACTTTGGATCTGTTCCATCAGTATTTCTATTTTCACGGCATGATCACCGGAATATCCCTCTTTTAGCAGTACAGGAGAATTACAAATTTGTCTGAGTCTGGTAAGCCCTGTCAGAACATGCATGCTGTTTTTATTGAGATCGTCATCATCATTGGCTGCAATAAATTCGCGGAGCTCTTTTTCATAAGCATCATAGATCTTACGCTGCTCGGTATCCATTTCGCAGTAGATTACCATCTCTGTTTTTTCAGGAAGCTCTTTGGCAACCTGCTTTTTTGTTCTGCGGAGAATAAAAGGCTTTATTTTCTGCTGAAGTTCCTGAGCACGCTTCCCGTATTCAAATTTATCAATCGGAACAGCATAGATGTCTTTAAAATACTGTTTGCTTCCCAGAAGCCCCGGACATGCAAAAGAAAGCTGACTGTAAAGATCAAAAGTATTATTTTCAATAGGAGTTCCTGTAAGAACGATCCTGTTTCTTGAATTCAGCAGACGTGCTGCCTTATATCTTTCCGAATTAGGATTTTTAATCGTTTGTGATTCATCAAGGAAAACACAGTTGAATCGGAAATTTCTAAGAAAACGGATATCCGAAAGTAACATTCCGTAGCTGGTAAGGACCATCTCATATTCAGAAAAATGTTCTGTAGTTTTCAATCTGTCCGCTCCATAATGAGTCATTACCTTTATGGAAGGAGCAAACCTGTTAATTTCTTCCTGCCAGTTGAAGAGCAGGGAAGTAGGCACTACCACGAGGTTGGTAACATGCCCTCTTTTTTCGCGTTGGGAAAGAATAAATGCAATCACCTGAAGCGTTTTTCCAAGACCCATATCATCAGCCAGACATCCGCCGAAATTGAAACCGTCCAAAAAATTCAGCCAGTTCAGCCCATCATGCTGATAATCCCTCAGCACCGCATTCAACCCGGAAGGGATGCTGATCCGAGGAATATCTTTAACGGATGAGAACTGAAGTGAATAAGAAGAAAGCTCTTCCTGTACCTCGTTGCTTAAAATGTCTTTTTCAAACAAATTGGAGACTTCAGTGAAATTGATCTTTGGAATTTTAAGATCTTCAGCATCAATTTCTCCGATCCGGAAAAATTCATTCATTTTGTTGATCCATTCTTCAGGGAGAACCCCGAGTGTGCCATCATCCAGCTGTACAAATTTACTTCTGTTGCGGATCGCACGGTGAAGCTGTTTCAGGGCAGCATCTTTCTGGCCGAAGCTTACCTTTAATTTAGCATTGAACCAATCCAGTCCGCTGGTAATCTGAATATTGACCTTTGCCTTGTGGGAGTTGAGTTTTGTGTTCTTAAGCTCATTGAAACCAAGAATGATGACGCCTTCACGTCTCCATATTTCAAATGAGTGCAGAAACCAGTCCTGATCCAGAAATTTATCTTTATGCAGATAAAAATAATCATAGCCGTCCATCTGTGCTTCAAAGTCCGGATGCTGCTTCATAATGAGAGATGTAAAACGGGCTTCTTCTGCATCACTTCTGTCAATTTTAAATACATTTCCGTTCTGGTCCGTATCAAAAAGCTGCTTTCTGGAATATACGGGAACTTCTACCTGTCCGTATTTCATAACCGGAGTCAAGGCAACATAATTTCCCTGCTGGCGGAGATAAATGATCCGTTCTTTCCGGTGGTTTTTTTCTTCAAGCTGTACTGGCGTTGCAGGCTGTATGTAACTGTAATTGATGTGAATCCGTTCTTCCAGCGAAGAGAGAACATTCTTCATGAACGCTTCATATTTTGAGGCATGCACAAGCAGGATCTCATTATTGGCTTTAAAAAACTTAATCACGCGGAGCATATCAGGATCATCTGCAAAGCTGAAAATATTCCGGCTATAGACAAAATATTCATTCCTGATCATTATATTTTTAAAAGGAATGGATACATCATTGAATTCCAATGCTCCGGTTACCTCATAAAAAGGCTCCTTTTTGAATACGCTAAGCTGTATTTCTGCCTGTAAAACCTCAAGATGTACGGCAACAAGAGATTTTGATGAAACGGTCTCGGACAGCTCACGGTCATGATAATAGGTTTCCAGCCCAAGCGGATTCTGTACGATCAGTTTTAGAGCTTCCAGTTCGGCTGTATTGTAATCTTCATTATAATTATTCTGAAATGCTGAAACTGCAGTGTAAAATTTAATATGCTGCGGTTCTTCGGCTTTCCAGATAAGCTGCATGGCGTCAACAGGATTTATAGGATTTTTGAGCTTTCCTGCCTGTGTGGTTTCAGCTTCCATAAGGGAAAAATTCAGATGGCTGTAATAGCGGTGCCTTCCAATAACCAGAATCTTCCTTTTCCCGTTCTCCTGCAATGCTAATTCATGGATTACAGATGAGCGTTGGGGAAGAAGTTGCTGTTTAAAAACATCCTCATCGATAGGCAACATTTCTTTGATCTTAGGTCGTACCTCGACTTTGCCATCAACGTACTCCAGTTCGAAATACATATCAAGATCAGGGGCATTTTCTAAGCCGTAACTTTTAGCTTTAGCAATAAACAGTTTCTTACGGAGGAACGGATCAAAAAAAGTCCTGAATTTTTTCTCCTCTAAAATACTGTGTATAATTTCTGTCTGATGCTCACAAAGTATGTCTTTGGAACTGTTGCAGGTGCAGGTACTTACGATGGAACTGCCTATCTGGCTTACAGAAACGTCAGGAAAATCCTTTAATGGAGTTTTTTTAGTAAAAACCCCGATATTGTTTTCAATGGCAGTAGGATGAACATCATGAAAATCTCTGATCTCCAGAAAAGCACTGCCAGAAGTATGTTTCAGAAGGTCATACACAGAAAGTGTGCTGATATTTGTATTTTCAAGAATATATGCTGCCATAAACACGCGAATTTACAAAAAAGGATGACAAGAATCCAACGTATTGAGGATGAAGTGAAAATCTAATGACAGACAGCGATCAGAGGGATGCTGATGTTTCATTGTATGCTCTGAATACCAATATAAATATTCAATTCTATTTTATCATACGATTAATAAAAATTTTATCGTTATTATTGTACAATATTTAAATTCATGAAAAAACCAAAATGAATTTAAGAAGATTATAATTTTTTTTTAATGACAAGCAAGATTATAGGAGTCGGCAATTATATTCCGCCGGAAACAATTACAAATTTATTTTTTGACCAGCATCATTTTATTAATAAAAACGGAGAGTCATTAAAGGAAGCGAATGATATTATTGCCAGAAAGCTCAAGGAAATTACCGGCATCGAAGAAAGAAGATATGCATCTGAACATCAGGTGACCTCTGATCTGGGACTGATTGCGGCCCAGAGAGCAATAGAAAATTCAAAAATAGATCCGGAAACCCTGGACTATATTATATTTGCCCATAATTTCGGGGATGTCCGCTTTGGTACCATTCAATCGGATAGTGTTCCCAGTCTCGCTTCAAGGGTAAAACATCTGCTGAAAATCAAAAATAATTTCTGTGTGGCCTATGATGTTCTGTTCGGGTGTCCGGGCTGGATTGAAGGAGTGATACAGGCTAATGCATTCATTAAATCCAGTATTGCCAAACGATGCCTTGTTATTGGAGCTGAAACCCTTTCAAGAGTAGTTGACATTCATGACAGGGACAGTATGATTTATGCTGACGGTGCAGGAGCTGCTATCCTGGAAATCAGTGAAGATGACAAAGGAATACAGTCCCATTTATCTGCTTCTTATACTTTAACTGAAAAAGACTTCCTTTTCTTTGGAAAGTCATACAATAATGACAGCTGTCCTGATACGAAATACATCAAAATGGATGGTAGGAAAATCTACGAATTTGCCCTTGTGAATGTAGCGGATGCTATGAAGAAATGCATGGATGCAAGCGGATATTCTATAGACCAGCTCGACAAAATTATTATCCACCAGGCTAATGAGAAAATGGATGAGGCAATTGTAAAACGTTTTTACCAGCTTTATGATTTGCCAATGCCGGAAAATATCATGCCTATGGTCATTAATAAATTAGGCAACAGCAGTGTAGCTACCATTCCGAGTCTGCTTACGATGATTCTGAATGGAGAACTTCCTTCCCATGAAATTAAAGAAGGACATGTGGTTTTATTTGCCTCTGTAGGAGCAGGGATGAATATCAATTCATTTGTCTGTAAATTTTAAGATAAACCTACTGGAACGAGAATCACAGCTTTATGCTGCTCATTTCTCTTCTTTTGAAAAAAGGCCCGGATTTTATAATCCGGGTCTTTCATTATGGATCAGTCGTTCCGAAAAATATAAATTATTTTAAAATCCATTTTGGCTACACGTTAGTCCAATTTGGCAACTTCAGCCTTTATTCTATTGCTGACCTTTGTCCTGTTAATTTAATACAGAACAAAATGAAAACAATTTTTATAACAGGCGCTTCAACGGGATTGGGAAAAGCGGCTGCCCAATTATTCCAAAGCAGAGGCTGGAACGTTATTGCTACCATGAGAAATCCTGAAGCTGCTTCTGAGCTTGCCACCCTGGACAATGTAACTCTGCTTCCTTTGGATGTTACCAATCTGGAAGAGATAAAATCAACTGTTAATAAGGCCCTTGAACTGGGTGATGTAGATGTGGTTTTCAATAATGCCGGATATGGACTTATTGGGCCTTTAGAAGCTTTAAAAGATGAGCAGATCTTAAAACAGCTGGATACCAATCTTTTGGGGGTAATCCGGGTAACGCAGGCTTTTATTCCATATTTCAGAGAAAAAAATAATGGTATGTTTATTTCTACCACTTCAATCGGAGGACTGATTGCATTTCCTTTGGGCTCAACTTATCATGCAACCAAATGGGCTTTGGAAGGTTGGAGCGAGAGTTTAGCTTATGAATTAAACAAATTCGGGATCGATATCAAAACGGTATCTCCAGGAGGAATTAAGACCGATTTTGTAAGCCGTTCTTTAGATATGGCAACGAGTCCGGCCTATGAAGAAATTACCAATTCTCTTTTTTCAAGCATGGAAGGAATGATGAAAACAGCTTCTTCACCGGAACAGATTGCAGAAGTGGTATATGAAGCAGCTACAGACGGTAAGAAACAGTTAAGATATGTAGCAGGAGAGGATGCCAAAGCATTATATGCACAGCGTCTTGAATTGGGAGATGAAATTTTCAGAGAGCAGCTAGGGAAGCAGTTCATCTAAGATAATTTTAAATATCAGACAGCATAAATAGCTTTTATTTGTGCTGTCTTTTCTTTTAAGCTAAATATTTAATACATTTATGTCATGGAAAAGAAAGATAATACACCTATGAAAATTTCGTCCATATCGGAGCTTCACAATCTGCTGAAACTTCCCAAACCGCTTCATCCATTAGTAAGCCTGGTAGATAATACAAAAATGATTGTGAATAAGGAATTCCTGAACAGAAGCTTTCATCTGAACTTTTATAAAATTTCCTATAAATTTTCTGAACATGGAAAAATCGGGTACGGACAGGGATACTATGATTTCAATGAAGGAGGAATGATGTTTACGGCACCGGGACAGATTCTTTCTACCAATACGGATGCAGATGCGGAATACTGTGGATATACGCTGCTGGTACATCCGGATTTTATACGGACCTATTCTTTGGCCAAGAATATCAAAAAGTTCGGGTTCTTTTCTTATGATACCAACGAGGCCCTGCATCTATCTGATCAGGAAAAAACAATCATAACCGGATTGCTGGATAATATCAGAAATGAGCTGAATACAGCTATTGATGAGATGAGCCAGGATGTTATTGTTTCCTATATTGAAGTTCTGCTGAATTACAGCAATCGTTTTTATAAAAGACAGTTTATCACAAGAAAAACAGTCAACAGTGATCTTTTATCTAAAATGGAGCTCATTTTGGATAATTATTTTAACAGGCAGGAAACATTGAACAAAGGTCTTCCCACCGTAGAATTCCTGGCCTCGGAGATGAACCTTTCACCCCATTACCTGAGTGATATGCTCCGGAATCTTACGGGACAGAATGCCCAACAGCATATTCATGAAAAACTGATCGAAAAAGCTAAGGAATATCTTACAGCAACGAGCTTTTCTGTGTCCGAAGTAGCTTATGCTTTAGGATTTGAGCATCCGCAGTCTTTTAATAAACTGTTTAAAAAGAAAACAGAAAAAACTCCTTTAAGCTACAGAGAGTCATTTAATTGAAATATATTTCATAGTGTGAGCAATAACGGTGATTATTAATAATTGGGGGAATACTGAGAGAAAAGAAACAGGCTACTTTAACCATTAAGCTAATTAAATATGAATTTTGAAGCAGAAGTGAACAGTTATGAAGATATCTGTAAAATTCTGAATATACATCCAGAGCTAGAACCAGATGTATCTGCCTATGACGGAGAGGATAAAAAGGCGGCTGTTTCTCTGTTTAGATTGTGGAATGCAAATAAAACAGCATGGAATGGTGAAATAATTGATTTCAATAACGACGATCAGGAGAAATATGAAACTTTATGTGATCTGGGTGATGAGACTGATCCGGATTCGGGTTTAATGTACTTTACTTACCGTCCTGTCAGCAGCAGAAGCCATGCGGGTGCCCGTCTCCTTTGGCCAGGTATTACCATAGCAAAACATGTCATTAAGGTGATGCAGCAGGATTTTATGAATGTAATGAAAATACCTGAAAAAATAATAAAAACAGATAATGGATCATTAAAACTAAGTTCAATGAATTTCAAATCAGAAATAAACAGCTACGAGGATATCTGTAAAATTCTGAATATAGATACTGATCTGGAACCGGATGTATCTGCTTATGCCGAGGAGGATAGAGAGGCTGTCATCTCCATGTTCAGATTATGGAAAGCAAATAAAGCTGTATGGAATGGTGAAGTAATTGACTTCAATAATTATGACCGGAACGTTTATCAGCACAAATATGAAGTGATGTGTACTCTGAATGATGGAGCTGGCGGAGGGTCGGGTTTCGCATACTCCAGCTGCAGTAATGCCGGGGATTACTCGGCTGTCGGTGCCCGCCTACTTTGGCCTAGTACTACTATTGCAAAACAGATGACTAAAGTGATGCGGGAGGATTTTATAAACGTGATGAAAATACCTGAAAAATAATAAAGTTGGAAAGTTTGCTACTTGTCCAGCTTAAAGGTTGCATATAATTATGATAAAGCTTATCCGGCTTTCAGCGTCCGAAATTATTCAAATATTGTGGCCTCACCAGGAATCGAACCTGGATCTAAAGTTTAGGAAACTTCTATTCTATCCGTTGAACTATGAGGCCATGGAAAAAATAAAAATACTAATTAATTTAAATAAATAAAAATTTTTCATAGTTATGGCTCCAAATGGTTGTATTTAGGAACAGATGGGTATAAAAAAGAATCCGCTCTTTAGGAGCGGATCCAGTAGATAAATACATCTCATTTTTTTAATTAGACAACAATAAAAAAGCACAGCCGACAATGCTGTGCTTAAATTTTTATTTCAAATTTAATTGCAATTTCAAAGCTGAAAAAAGCAAAAAATGATTTCATTTCAGTTGTATTACATAGTAAATGTAGTACTATTTTTAATACAAAACATAAATTTAATGTTAAAATTCACAACTTATCCACAATTTTTTGTGGATAAGTTTGTAACTGGTTGTTATTCAATATATTTTAAAATGATATTTCCAAGATAGTCTTTTTCCTTATCACTTCCTTTATTATCCATATGCCCGTGATTGATATCGGTAAGCTGTACTGTGATTTTGTATTTTCCCTGTTCTTCAGGTGACGGAAGAACGCCTTTATCAGCGGGATAGTCATTAGAGCGCAGAGTATATATTTTAGGGTGAGAAGTTCTTGGAAGGTACATCCTCCGGTTATCCATAGTAATAATCTTATAGACAAGATCAGGATGCTTGCTGGCAAATAAAGCAGTCATATCTCCGCCGTTGGAATGCCCGATCAGCGTCAGGTGTTTATAGTCAAGATCTGGTCGGGTCTTTTTAAGCTCATTCAAAACAAATAAAATGTTTTCAGAACCCCGTTCCCAGAAGGGCATTCTTACTGCCTGAAGATTTCCTTCTACAGGAAGCAGTTCATCAGTTGGAAGCTCATGCTGAATGCTTACTGTAAAATATCCTTTCGAAGCCAGTTTTTCAGTTAAATAAGAATAAACAAAATAATCGTGACCTTTATTGGCTCCATACCCATGACTAAAGATAATGATCTGTTGTGAGGGGATTTTTTTATCTGTTTTCGGGCTGTATACTGCAACAGGAATTTTTCGGTTCCGGCTATTATCAAATAAGGTCAATGTATCCAGTTTTGTTCCATAGGTCACATTAGAATTGATCATCTTTTTAGATGTGCAACTATACAATGACAGAATAAGAATAGGAGCGGATAAAATTTTATAGTTCATACTGTTCGTTCATATTTTAAAGAAAGTTGTTTTTCGAAGATAAAAATTATGTTTGAATAACGTTTGATTAAAATTTAGAGAAACTTATATTAAGTAAAGCTATTTTGTAAGTGAATGATTAAGAAAATTTACATGACTATAAAAAAATAGAGAGCCATCTGGCTCTCTATTGATATTTAGTTTTCAAGCTTTTCCTTGATGTATTTCGCGGTATGCGATTTTTTATCTTTTGCCAGGTCTTCCGGAGTTCCGGCAAAAACAACCTCGCCACCATATTTCCCAGCTTCAGGACCAATGTCTATAATATAATCCGCAGATTTGATAATATCCGGCTGATGTTCAATAACGATTACAGAATGTCCGAGATCAATCAATGCCTGCAGGGATTTCAGTAATTTCTGGATATCATGAAAATGAAGTCCTGTAGAAGGCTCATCAAAAATAAACAGGGTTTTATCTGTTGTAACTCCTTTCACAAGGAATGAGGCCAGTTTTACACGCTGTGCTTCACCGCCGGAAAGAGTAGAAGAGCTCTGTCCCAGCTGCAGATAGCCTAAACCAACCTCCTGCAGCGGTCTCAGTTTTGTGACGATTTTTTCTTCATTGTTGTCTTTAAAGAATTCCAATGCTTCATCCACAGTCATATGAAGAATATCGGAAATGCTTTTTTCATCAAATTTCACTTCCAGGATCTCGTTTTTGAAACGTGTTCCTTTACATACTTCACATTCAAGCTCAATATCTGCCATGAACTGCATGGATACATTGATCACGCCCTCGCCTTTGCATTCATCACATCTTCCGCCGTCTACGTTGAAAGAGAAATGCTTAGGCTTATAACCCATCATTTTTGAAACTTTCTGTTTGGCAAAAAGATCTCTGATGTCATCATATGCTTTCAGGTAAGTAACAGGATTGGATCGTGAAGATTTCCCGATTGGGTTCTGATCGATGAGTTCAATATTTTTAATCAGTTTCTTTGGAAATTCCACAGAGTCGTAATCTCCTTTTTTGCCACCCATTCCGAGCTGGATCTGGATATCATTGGTTAAAATTTCCTTCATCAGCGTAGATTTTCCGCTTCCGGAAACTCCTGAGATCACTGTTAGGCTTTCCAGAGGAACATCTACGTCTATATTTTTTAGATTATTTTGTCTTGCTCCTTTGATATGGATCCATTCCTTGGCTTTTCTTCGCTTTTTAGGAACTTCAATCTCCATTCTTCCGGTTAAATATTTTGAAGTAAGTGTATCTGCATTTTTAAGATCGCTATAATCTCCGGCAAACACCAGTTCGCCACCAAGATAACCCGCTTCCGGGCCAATATCTATGATATAGTCAGCAGCTTTCATAACATCCTCATCGTGTTCAACGACAATCACGGTATTTCCCAGGTCACGAAGATTTTTTAAAACTCCGATCAGATTTTCGGTGTCTCTTGAGTGAAGTCCTATAGAAGGTTCATCCAGGATATAGATAGATCCTACCAGTGAACTTCCTAAGCTTGTGGCAAGGTTGATTCTCTGGCTTTCACCACCGGAAAGGGTATTGGAGGTTCTGTTCAGGGTTAAATAGCCTAAACCTACTTTTAATAAAAATTCAATACGGGTTTTAATTTCGTACAATAATCTTTTAGCAACATCCTGATCGTGCTCAGAAAGTTTCAGTCCGTCTATTAAAGGATATAATTCATCCAATGGAAGCTCAATCATAGACTGGATATTGTGTCCGTCTATTTTTACCCAGTTCGTTTCTTCACGTAATCGCAGGCCTTCGCAGGTCGGGCAGAGTGTTTTTCCTCTGTATCGGGAGAGCATAACGCGGTACTGGATCTTGTACAGGTTTTCTTCAAGCATTTTGAAGAAATTATTAATAGAAGGAAAACTGCTTTTACCATCACCTTTCCACAGGAAGTTTTTCTGCTCTTTGGTCAGCTGGTGATAAGGTTTGTGGATAGGGAAGTCTTCCGCCTTTTTAATGAATGCTTTTTTCCATTCACTCATGCTTTCACCTCTCCAGGCAACCACTGCATCCTCATAAACAGAGAGTGTTTTATTGGGAATAACCAGATCTTCATCTATTCCGATTACTTTTCCGTACCCTTCACATGCCGGACAAGCTCCGTAAGGATTATTGAAGCTGAAAAAATGAACATTTGGCTCAAGAAATTCCATACCATCCAGCTCAAATTTATTAGAAAATTCTTTTACTTTTCCGGTATCCGGATTTTTCAGTGAACAATAACCATGACCTTCGTAAAATGCCATTTGAATAGAATCTGCCAGCCTTTGAAGGAAACTTTCGTCTTCTTCATAAGAAAAACGATCGATCACAAGATTAATGGTCATTCCCTTTTCAGGGGTAAAGCCGAAGCTTTCCAGGTCTTCAATACCGGCTACATTACCGTTGATCTCAAGTCTTGTGAAACCGGCAAGCTTTAAAACATTCAGTGCTTCTTTAAAATTGTCTGCATCATATTCCAAAGGAGCAGTCAATAGGAACGAAGTGTCTTTTTTTGAAGCTTTGATAAAATCGATCACGTCAGAAACGGAATCCTTTTTCACTTCCTCGCCTGAAACCGGAGAAAAAGTTTTCCCGATCCTTGCAAAAAGAAGTTTCATGTAATCATAAATTTCCGTAGATGTTCCTACCGTAGAACGGGGATTGGAAGAAATCACTTTCTGCTGAATGGCAATAGAAGGAGCAAGTCCCTTAATATCATCCACTTTGGGTTTTTCCAGTTTGCCCAAAAACTGACGTGCATAAGAACTTAAACTTTCCACATATCTTCTCTGTCCTTCTGCATAAATAGTGTCAAATGCCAAGGAAGATTTTCCGCTTCCGGAAACTCCCGTGATCACGATCAGCTTATTTTTCGGGATCAGAACGTCTATATGTTTCAGATTGTTAAGATGGGCATTCTTAACGAAGATCTGTTTTTTTATATCTATTTCTACTGTTTTAGTCATGTTTTATTTATTCATAAAAGTATATACTGACTGAGAATTATCTGTAGCCAGTGTGACTGTTTTCTTGCCGTAAATTCTGCCTTCTGATAACTGTTTTTTATCCATCCAGGAATTCAGCATTATAAAGTGCCTGTAAAGTTTGGAAAGATGATTATTTCATCACAAAATTAAGACCCACAAAATTACAAAATTTTACTGAAAATAAGATGTTTAAATATTTGTCGCCAGATAATTATATTCAATAATAAATAAATCAACAAAAGTAAAATATTTCCATTTGTGGCCGGGAAAAAATAGCCAGGTAAGCCATTAGCAGCCATAAGATTATATTAACAATCTCATAATTATTAATTTAAAAAATAATTTATGATTTTCATTATGTTTTTGCATTTAACTATTGTTTTGTATTTTAAAATTATTTAAAATTGTATTCATAAATATGTAATATAGAAATGAGAAAGTTATTCAGAGATCTTGTTACACATTTAATGAGAAAAAGATGAAGTTACTACCCTCAAAAGATGCAGTATATCCTACTGCATCTTTTTTTATGATAACTATCATTTGTCTTTCTTCGGGAACTCCCTTACTTTTGGGTCCGTTATTAAAGAAACTGACTAAGAACAAAAAGGGAACTATTATGATCAAGAAGATTGGAAGTATATTTTTATTGGGTTCAATGCTTTGTGCTCATGCACAGGAAAAGACTACAGATATTGAAAGTATTGAATTTCAGGGGAAATTTATTTCTACACCTTATAAAAATGCCAATCAGAATGTTACGGTTATTACGAAAGAAGATATTGCCAATTCTCCTGCGAAAAGTATTGACGAGGTTCTTCAGCAGGTTCCCGGAATGGATATCAGAAGGAGAGGAGCTAATGGCGTACAAAGTGACATAGGCTTCCGGGGAAGTTCCTTTGAGCAGGTGTTACTGTTGCTGAATGGCATAAGAATGAATGATTCCCAAACCGGCCACAACTCCATGAATGTCCCTGTAGATATGGATGATGTGGAAAGAATTGAGATCATCAAAGGACCGGCAGCCAGAAGATTTGGACAGAATGCTTATGCTGGGGTTATCAATATCATTACTAAGACAACTCCCGGAAAAAGAGTTAAAGTAAGTGCTGAAGGCGGAGATTACGAAACCTACGGCTTCGGGTTCAATGCACAGCTGGGAAATGAAAAGTTTTCTAACTCGCTTCAGGCTAATTCTGCCTCATCCCAGGGATATATGTACAATACGGATTACGAGATCCGAAATGTCTTCTACCAAAGTAAACTGAACATTAAAAACGGTGATCTGAAGCTGCAGGCAGGGTTTTCTGAAAAGAAATTCGGGGCTAATGGTTTTTATGCTTCTAAAAGTGCTACTGAACAATATGAGGAAACACAGGCTTCTATTGTAAGCTTAGCGCATCAGCAAAAATTTGATAATTTGAAACTAAGCTCGAATGTATATTGGAGAAGAGGGCAGGATATGTATCTGTATGACAGGAATAAGCCGGATGGTTACAGAAATATGCATATTGGGAATAATGTAGGTGGAGAAGTGAATTCCAGCTACCAATGGGGATTGGGAACTACCGGTGTCGGTGTGGAACTGAGAAAGGAGTTTCTTGCCAGTAACAATTTAGGAGAAAGAAACCGCTTTGTCTCGCAGGTTTTCTTTGAGCATCATTTTTCATTACTGGATAAAAAACTGAACATCAGTCCGGGGATTTCATGGGCTAATTATTCAAAGGAAGGAAATTTTTTCTATCCCGGTTTGGATGTAGGATATAATTTCAGTCAGAATAATAAGATCTACGGAAATATTGCAAGAGTTCACAGGGTTCCAACATTTACGGATCTTTATTATGTAAGTAAAACGGAGCAGGGAAATCCTGATCTGCTTCCTGAAAATGCTGTTTCATCTGAAATTGGGTACCAATATCAGGATGGAAGGATATTGGCAAAGATCAGCGGATTTATGAGAAATTCTGAAAATTCCATCGACTGGACGAAGAAGGAGTTTAATGCTCCTGTCTGGTACGCGCAGAATGTAGGAAAAATAGATACAAAAGGAATTGAGGCAGAATTAAGCCACAGGGTTTTTGACTGGCTGAAATATACAGCGGGATATACCTATCTGGACAGTAAAATAAGTGCTTCTAATGAGTTTGTTTCAAGGTATACCCTTGATAATCTGAAACATCAGGTTGTAGCAAAGCTTGAAACCAAATTTTTAAAATATTTCACGAATGAGCTGGTGTACAGGTATAATGAAAGACTGAATCTGGGAAGTTATAATCTTCTTGATGAAAAGCTAAGCTTTGCGAAAAAAGATTTTTCTGTATATGTACTGATCAATAATTTGACAGATACAAAATACACAGAAGCTTTTGGAGTTGAAATGCCCCAGAGATGGTTCCATTTAGGGCTCTCATATATGATCAATATTAAATAAACGTTAATTTTAAATGAATGAAAATTAATATTAACAAATTGTTAAATGATTTATTTTTGCAAAAATTTTTTATGAAACTTTTTTTAAGTCTGAGTTTACTTTTGAGTATGACCTTTTTCAAAGCCCAGGAACATGTTTCAAGCTTCAATGCAGTGACTCTAACCTACAAGTTTCATCCTAAATTTTTCCTCTATGCAGAAGGCCAGCTTAGAGGAAACGAAGAGTATACCTACCCGGATTATTACGAGATCAAAGGGGGAGTGGGATACAATCTGACCAAAAATCATAAACCTTTCATCGGTCTTGGAAGATATGTGAATTATAAAGAACACAGCCTGAGCAGAGAAGAGTTCAGGGTATGGCTGCAGGACGTGATCGATTTCAAAAAAGGGATCGTCAAGTTTGAAAACCGTTTCCGTGCCGAGAAAAGTTGGTTCTATGAGCCTAAAATAGATAAAAGTTCTCAAAGAATGCGTTACAGATACCGTCTGAATGTAAGCGTTCCTCTGAATGCAAAAACTGTCAAAAAAGGAACTATTTTTGCAAATGCTTACGACGAAATCTTCCTGATAAGTCCCATGAAGCCTACTTTTGCCAGAAACAGGGTATATGGCGGTTTCGGCTATCAGATTGATGACCATTTCGGGATCCTGACAGGTTATCTGTGGCAGCGTGAATTTGAAGCGAAAGGAAATAAAAACCTTCACTTTATCTATTTGGCCTTAAATATCAATATCGACGGTACGGACCATCCTACAAAAACATATGATTTCCCTGGGGCGGATTAATATTTCTCTATCAGATAACGATAAGCCTTCAGGTATTTGTTGAATCTCTTGATATCTTTAGGGCTAAGTTCCCTGTTTACTCTTCTGAGATCCATATTATCACGGAGATCATTAAGCTTTACAGCAACAGCCAGAGAAGATCTTTCTGTTCTTTTAACAAACTCATCATAATCCTCTTCGGGATCAAATTTGGTCAGGCAGCTTATTGCAAAAATAATGTATTCGGGAAACCCCTCGGTCCTTAGATAATCCAGGCTGAATTCTTCCGGGTGATCTTCTACTACATCGTGCAGTACACCAACGATCTTTTCGTCCATTGTTTTACCATATTCCATCACACGCATGACATGGGCAATGTAGGGAGCGTGGTACTTGTCGGTTTGTCCTTTATGTGCTTTATCAGCTATTTTTATGGCTCTGTTGAGCATTTCTTCTTTTGTCATTTCAAATTGAAAATAGAATACAAAAATAAAAAATGCCTTAAAAAATAAGACATTTTTATTAAGATTATTTTACATAATATTAAAGCAGCGTTTCATCTTCTACAGAGGCACCCGGAGCATTGCTTTTTACTGATTCTATACCGTTTTCCATTCCGTTTTCAGATTCGTACATCTGGCTGGTTCCTATGATCTGTCCGTTTCCGGCTTTTAAATTGAAATAGCAGCGGTCGTCCTTGGCTGTATTTCTTTCGAATTTAGAATCATCCTGCGAGTTGGTGCGTACAGATTCTATTCCGTTTTCACATGAGGATTTTGAGCCATATCCCTGGCTTGTTAAGATGACTTGTCCGTTTCCGGCTTTCAGATTGAATTTGAATTCATTGTCTGCCCTTTTCGAGATAACAAATTTTCCCATAGTAATAAATTTTTTGCTTTTTTGATTATTTGGAAGGCTGAGCCTTTTTTGTGTCTGTAATTTTTTCAGGAATATCCGGATTCATTATCCTGTACTTTGAATAATCCTTTTTAGGTTCCTTCAAAGCCATATATGCAGCCGTATCTTTTGGCTTTATAGTAAGCATTTTATACTGTTCCTTCCGGTCTGTACCAATCTTTTTCTGCATTTCTCCGGGATCATTAAATTTGTCAATTTTTGTGGTATCTGTCTTTGGAAGGATCAGCTTTCTTTCTTTTTTCTGGGCAGTTAGTGTAATAGAAATAAAAAGGAGAGGAAATAATAAAATCTTCATGTTTTTTTAATTTAAAATAAAAATATAAAAAATTATTGAAATTTTAAGTTCTTAAGAGCCATAGATTTTTATATATCGGTTTACATTCCTGTCTGTTATGTCTTTCTTAGTATACAAGCTAAAAGAAAAGCGCCTCAAAAAAGATGAGACGCTTTAAATCAAATTTATGTTATAAAAGACTAATAAGCTCCTTTAGCAATATAGTGTGCTGCTACTTTTTCAGTTAAAGCCACTACATTCGGATGGTTATTATATTTTGTGAATCTTCTTAATCCCGAAAGCATCATTCTCTGTTCGTCTCCTTCTGCGAAAGAAACAATTCCTTCTTTGGCAGCTGCGATGATTTTTTCAACAGCTTTATAAAGGTTAAGCTGTGCCATTGCTGCTTCCACAGACTCAGGGGAGAAGTGTTTCTCAGCTCTTAATATGGCAGATTCTGCCATATAGATTTGGTTAAGAATTTCAGAAGCATTCAATAATAAATGTTGTTGTTTCTCAATATCCATCATGAATTTCTGAAGAGCTGCTCCGGAAACCATAAGGAATACTTTCTTAAGATTTGCGATAATGCCTTTCTCTTCACTCATGAATGCTGAATAATCAGGAACTTCAAATGAAGGAATACCCATTAATTCTTTGCTGATGGCCATGGCAGGAGAAAGTAGATCCAGTTCTCCTTTCATTGCTTTTTTAATCAGCATTCCAACAGCCAAAAGACGGTTGATTTCGTTGGTTCCTTCATAGATTCTTGCAATTCTGGAATCTCTCCAGGCTGCCTCCATTGGCATATCTTCGGAGAATCCCATTCCTCCGTATACCTGAATTCCTTCATCAGCAGTATGTTGTGTTAAATCTGAAACGAAAACTTTCAAAATGGAAGCTTCCACCGCAAATTCTTCAACACCTTTCAATTCAGCCTGCTGGTGATTCATTCCACCGGCAACCAATTCATTGATTTTATCTTCAACATCTTTTGCTGCTCTGTAAGAACCAGCCTCAGCAACGAAAATTCCTGTTGCCATTTCTGCCAGTTTCTTTCTGATTGCTCCAAAAGTGGAGATAGAAACGCCAAACTGCTTTCTTTCATTAGAATATTGAAGAGAGTGGTTTAAGATTCTCCTCTGCCCGTCAAGATTGGCAGCTGCCAGTTTAATTCTTCCAACGTTCAGAGCATTTAACGCGATTTTGAAACCGTTGTTTCTTTCGCCTAAAAGGTTCTCAGCAGGAACTTTCATATCATTAAAGAAAACCTGTCTTGTAGAAGACGAACGGATTCCCAGTTTATGCTCTTCCTCACCGAAAGTAAGCCCTTCAGTTCCTTCTTTTTCTACGATGAAACCTGTGATGTTTTTATCGTCATCAATTTTAGCAAAAACAATGAAGATTTCTGCAAAACCTGCATTGGAGATCCACATTTTTTGTCCGTTGATGATATAATGTTTCCCGTCTTCGGAAAGTTTTGCTCTTGTTTTTCCGGAATTAGCGTCTGAACCAGCATCAGGCTCAGTCAGACAGTATGCTCCAAATTTTGTCCCGGTAGCCAGATCCGGGAGGTATTTTTTCTTTTGCTCTTCTGTACCGTACAATAGGATAGGAAGCGTTCCGATTCCCGTGTGAGCTCCATAAGCTGTAGCCAATGAACCATTTGCTCCTGAACAGTAATCACATGCCAGCATGGTATTAACGAAGCCCATTCCAAGGCCGCCGTATTCCTCAGGAACAGCAACTCCTAAAAGCCCCATTTCACCCAGCTGACGCATCTTTTCTTCAGTTAAAGCATAATCTTTTTTCTCAAATCTTTCCTTTTGAGGAATTACTTCTCTGTCAATAAATTCTTTTGCAGAATCACGAAGCATTTTTTGTTCTTCACTCAGTTCTTCAAGACTGAAAATATCATTTGCAGGAATTTCCTTGATCAGGAATTCTCCACCCTTTAATGTTGCCATATATTATTTTGTTTTTTTTTAACGATTAGTAATTTTGTATTAAAGTATTCATGTAAAATGTATTAATGATTTGAATCGAGCATCATGAGTACATTTTACATAAATACATCAGCACATTTTTATAGAAGTTCAAAGATTGAAGCGGCTCCCTGTCCGGTTCCCACGCACATAGAAACCATTCCGTACTTGTTGCCGCGTCTTCTCATTTCGTCAAGAAGTTGAACGGTTAATTTTGTTCCGGTACATCCAAGTGGATGGCCAAGAGCGATCGCACCTCCGTTGACATTGAGGATGTCAGGATTTAGGCCCAATTCCTTTTTGATTGCTACTGACTGTGATGCAAAAGCTTCGTTCAATTCAATCAGTTCAATATCTTTTAATTCAAGACCGGCCTGTTTTAATGCTTTTGGAATCGCATAAATCGGTCCCATACCCATAATTCGAGGTTCAAGACCTGCAGCAGCATAAGCTACTAATCTAGCTTGCGGTTCAAGACCTAATTCTTTTACCATTTCTTCGCTCATTACCATCACGAAAGCTGCTCCGTCGCTCATCTGAGATGAATTTCCGGCTGTTACGCTTCCTCCATTCGCGAATACTGGTCTCAGCTTAGCCAAACCTTCCAAAGAAGTATCTTTTCTAGGACCTTCGTCTACAGAGAAGTCAAACTTCTTAGACTGCATTTTCTGGTTTTCGTCCAGGAAATTATATTCTACAGGAATCGAAACGATCTGACCGGCAAATTTTCCTTCAGCATTAGCTTTCAAAGCTTTCATATGGGATTCAAAAGCGAACTGATCCTGCTCTTCTCTTGTGATATTATATTGCTTGGCAACTTCTTCAGCTGTGTATCCCATTCCCCAGTAATAATCAGGGTTTGTTTTTGCGATATCTGTTTCCGGAACCGGCTTGTAACCACCCATCGGGATATAAGACATCGATTCTGTTCCCCCTGCAATGATACAATCAGCCATCCCTGCCTGAATTTTTGCAGAAGCAATCGCAATCGCTTCACTTCCTGATGCACAATACCTGTTTACGGTAACTCCGGGAACTTTATCTGTATTCAATCCCATTAAGGAAATTAAACGGGCAACGTTCAACCCTTGTTCGGCTTCCGGCATTGCGTTTCCTACGATAAGGTCATCAATTCTGTTTTTATCTAATTGTGGTAGCTCAGCCATCAACTTTTCAATAACTGTAGCGGCCATCACGTCGGGTCTTGTGAATCTTAAACTTCCTTTTGGAGCTTTTCCTACGGCAGTTCTGAAACCCTTTACTATATATGCTTGTTTCATTTTAGAGTAGAGATTTTTAGACAAGAGATTTGAGACTCTTGCCATTTAAATTATTTTTTTATTAATATTTTCTTTAAAAACATAAATCATTTTTTGCACTTCATCAAGCCTATGTAGTAAGGGTTGATTTATTTCTTCTGAAATAAAATTCAATTTTTCACAAATTATTAATTGAGTTTGAAGTTCATAAGAAGATCCATATGCAATATTTAAAAAATAATAAAATTCCTTTTCTCTTTCTCTCCCAGCTCCTTCTGCTATATTGGAAGAAATTGAAACAGCAGACCTTTTAATCTGTGAAGAAAGTCCATATTTTTCATCGTTTGGCATATTTGCCAATGCCCTATAAACTTCAACACATAAATTAATTGAATCGTTCCAGATTTTCAATTTTTTAATATTGTGCATAAATTACCATCAGATTTAAGTTTTTATCTCTTAGTCTCGAGTCTTAAAGTCTCAAGTCTAATTCCTAAGCGGTTTCCCATTCTGTAACATATACTGAATTCTCTCCAGTGTTTTTCTTTCACCACAAAGCTGAAGGAAAGTTTCTCTTTCGAGGTTCAATAAGTATTGTTCGGTAACTACGGTTGGTTCAGATAGATTTCCTCCGACCATCACGTTGGCTAATTTGTCTGCAATTTTCTTATCGTGCTCAGAGATGAACTTTCCGGTAAGCATCTGATCTGTTCCTACATAGAACATTCCTAAGGCATCTTTTCCCAGAACTTTTACTTTCTGTTCGATAGGTTGTGTGTAGCCTTGTTCTGCCAGTAGTTTTGCAACTTTTTTGGCTTCTGCGATCTGTCTGTTTTTGCTTACGGATACAATGTCTTTTCCTTTTTCAAGAATTCCCATATCATAAGCTTCGTAAGCAGAAGTAGCTACTTTACCCATGGCGATATTCATAAAAGCTTCACGAAGTCTGTTGTTTTTAACGTCATCGCTGTGGAATTCTCTTGAAGTTCTCAGGGTAAGCTCTTTAGTACCACCACCACCAGGAATTACTCCAACTCCGGTTTCTACCAATCCTATATAAGTTTCTGCTGCTGCAACCACTCTGTCTGCATGCATGGTCATTTCACAACCACCGCCAAGGGTCATTCCGTGAGGTGCAACCACTACAGGAATAGAGGAGTAGCGTACTCTCATCATGGATTTCTGGAAATAAGCAATGGCCATATTCAGATCATCCCAGTCCTGCTCGATAGCCATCATCAGGATCATAGCAAGGTTGGCTCCTACAGAGAAATTAGCTCCCTGGTTCCCAACAACCAATCCGTCATATTCTTTTTCTGCTAAATCAATGGCTCTGTTTAATCCGTCAAGAACTTCTCCTCCAAGGGAATTCATTTTTGAGCGGATCTCAAAATTGATAATTCCGTCACCAAGATATTCGATAGCAGCTCCTGAATTGCTCCAAAGCGTTTTGTTCTTTCTGATATTGTCTAAGATAATAAAGGCATCCTGACCAGGAATTTTATTGTATTCTCCTGAATTTTTATCCACAAAAATACTTTGACCTTCATCGTTTACCTTATAGAAAGTCTCTACATTTTTAACCCAGTCTGAAACTTCATAGCCTGCATCTTTTGCCAGTTCAATACCTTTTTGAACGCCTACGGCATCCCAGATTTCAAACGGACCGTTTTCCCATCCGAAACCGGCTCTCATTGCATCATCAATCTTATAAATTTCATCAGAGATTTCAGGAACTTTATGAGAAACATAAGCGAATAATGCACCTAACGACTTTCTGTAAAGTTCTCCGGCCTTATCTTTTCCACCAATTAAAACTTTGAATCTGTCAATTGGTTTATCAATATTTTTAGTTAATTCTAAAGTAGGGAAAGAAGATTTTCCCTGAAGCTCATATTCTAATGTATCAAGGTTCAGTCCGTGGATTTCAGATTTCCCTTCCGCATTTTTCACCTTTTTGTAGAATCCCTGTTCCGTTTTGGAACCCAGCCATTTATTATCCATCATTTTCTGGATATAATCAGGAAGGGCAAAGACATCATTGAAATTATTGGCTTCAGCACCGCTTTGGCGTACACCGTTCGCTACCATTACCAATGTATCAAGACCTACAACGTCAGCTGTTCTGAAAGTTGCAGATTTCGGGCGTCCGATGACAGGACCTGTTAATTTATCAACCTCAGAAACAGTTAATCCTAATTTCTGTACGTTGTGAAGAAGATCCATCATGGAGAAAACTCCTATTCTGTTCGCAATGAATGCTGGAGTATCTTTAGCTAAAACTGTAGTTTTCCCTAAGAATTTAGCGCCATAATTCATGTAGAAATCCACTACTTCAGGAAGGGTATCCGGAGTAGGGATAATCTCTAAAAGAGGAAGGTATCTTACCGGATTGAAGAAGTGCGTTCCCGCAAAATATTTTTTGAAATCATCGCTTCTTCCTTCAATTAGAAAATGGATAGGAATTCCCGATGTATTAGAAGAAATTAATGTTCCCGGTTTTCTGAACTGTTCAATTTTTTCATAAACAGATTTCTTAATATCAAGCTTTTCTACCACTACTTCAATAATCCAGTCTGTATTTTTGATCTTCTGAAGATCATCATCAAAGTTGCCTATTTTAATTCTATCCGCAAATTTCGGAGAATAGAGAAGGGCGGGGCTCGCTTTTTTCAGTTTTTCAAAGTTTTCGGAAGCAATTCTGTTTCTTACCACCTTGTCATCTTTGGTCAAACCTTTTTTCTGTTCAGCTTCCGTCAGTTCAAAAGGAACAATATCCAAAAGAGACACTTCCACACCAATGTTGGCGAAATGTGCCGCAATACCGCTGCCCATAATTCCTGAACCAAGAACCGTTACATGTTTGATTCTTCTTTTCATTATAATTTATTTTCTGTTATTTAATAATTCGTTTGCAATTTTCATGATTTCAGACATTACTTCTTTGAAGGTTTCAATTTTCTCAGGAGCGATCTTTTCCATCACTTTCTTGTTAAAATTGACCACTACTTCTTTTGACATATTCCTTGAATTCAGACCTTTATCCGTAAGTTTAATGATCACCTCCCTTTTATCGGCAGTGGTCTTTTCCTTATAGATGTATCCGTTGTCTTCCAGAAGCTTGATGATCCTGGTCAAAGAGGTGGGCTCTATGGCCATTTTAGGACCCAGATTGGTGCTTCTGGTACCTTCTTTGGGATCAATTTTAAGAAGAGTGAGAGCTTGTACAGCAGTAGAATCATGCTCTTGAGCAAGCTCTGTGTACATTTTAGAAACAGCCAGCCAGGTCTGCTTCAAAACTAAATCTACGTTTTCTATTTTTTCTTTATTATTATCCATCATTTATCCACTAATGGTGTTACCCAAATTTAGTAAATATTATGCATGCATAGTATTTATTAACGTTAAATTTTGTTAATAGCCTGATAATAAATAGATTAAATTGTATGATTAGCATAATACTATGCATGCATAGTATGTGAAATATTTAATAGAAATATAGTATTAATGAATGTTTTTAACGAAATTAACTATTTCTTCGAAAGATTCACATTGCTGTTTGGAGGAGCCGGTGAGAATTTCCCAAAAATCGTTCCTGTATCCAAAATGTAGAGCAGAAAGGTCTTTTTCGAAATTTTTCTGCAGTAAAGAATAAAGCATTTCCTTGTGAACCTGCGGAGCATCAATAGAAGGGGGAACAAAATTCTCATTTACCTGAAACAATGAAACATTGGTAAGCTCATCGTGCTGAAGTAATACATCTTCTACGATTCCTGAGAAAAGCAGGCTATTTTTTACATACCAGATTTTGTCTGCAAATTCTTTGGACAGTCTCCAGTCATGAGAAGAGAATAATATGATTTTATGCTGTTCCTTAGCTAGTCTGCGGAGGGTTTTTAAGATAATGAGTTTGTTTTTTTCATCCAGATGCGTCGTTGGTTCGTCCAAAATGATAACCGGAGAGTTCTGAGCGATAGCCCGACCGATAAAGGCTTTCTGCAAATTCCCATCTGAAAGGTTTTTAAGAAGAGTATGTCTGTATTGGGCAAGATCCAGTTCATCAATAATATGAGAGATTTCTTCCCTGTCTTCTTTTTTAAGCTCAAAATAAAAAGGATAATAGATGTATTTTCCTAATGAAATAAGGTCTTCAACAGTATAATGCTGTGGTACATTTGATTTTGAGAAAACAACAGCAATATTTTCAGCAATTTCTTTAACAGAGAGGGTTTTTATATTTTTATGATTAATTAAAATCTCTCCGCTTAAAAGAGAAGCTTGATGCAGGATAGATTTGATAAGCGTGGTTTTTCCCACACCGTTATTTCCAATCAGCAGGCACACGTCACCCAGTTTCAGATCTGCCTGGGCATTTGAAATTAAGGTTTTGTCGTAGCCTATTTTGGCCTGTCTGATTTCTAGGTGCATATTAATTGACAAAAAATATAATTATTAAAAAAAATAAAAGAGGAAAAAGACTGAAAAAAAGGTACAAAATTTTATTTGTTTTATTTTTCCAAAGGGTGTAGCCTCCTAAAAAGAGGGATCCCCAAAAGAACCAAGGCAAAGAGGCCATCAGATACAAACAATGTCCAAATTTATACATCCAGTGGAGATCTTTATCCAAACGAAATATGTCAGAAAATCTCATGAATGCAAAGCTTATCACAAATTGGAGTATATTTGCAATAATTAACTGTTTCTGGGTTATCTTAATATTTGTTAGGTTCATCAGTAACAAATTTAGATCTGTTTATTGGATTATAAATTATTAAATTTTCTCAAAATCTTTATAATCCGCAAAATCAGCGAGTCATAAAAAAATAAATCATAAGATTTTTCAGATTACACTGAGTATTATTTTCGGTTAAAAAATTCACCATTAACTATTGACCAATTACATCTTAACCTTTAAACCTTATTCTGCTTCAGAAGCATCAGTAAAATCACCGGTATTCCAAACACTGAGCTTATTACATTCATGGGAATCTGGGTTTTTTCTGCTATGATAGAGAACATTAGCATGATGAGCATTCCGAGCGCCATATTCAGGATCCACTGCTGCCATAATTTGGATGGATTATAGATCAGTCTGCAAAAATGAGGAACAATAATTCCGATAAATAAAATGGGTCCCAGAAATGCAGTTATAGAAGCTGAAAGTAGGGAAGAGGCTGCAATGATAAGGATTTTCAGCTGATTGAGATTGACTCCCAAACTCTGTGCATAAGACGTTCCCAATGAATTTCCGATCAGTGGTTTTATCGTTTTAAAACAGAAAAATATTCCCACGAAAACCAGGATAGATAATACATAGATCTGGTTTCTGGTTACCATATTATTAGCTCCAAAAGACCATAAAATATAGTTTTTCAGACTCTGATTTTCTGCATAGAACTGTAATAAAGAAACGACCGCCCCCGCAAACGCAGAAACGAGAAATCCAAATATAATCAGATAAGATTTGTCCTGAAATTTATTCGACATGGATAAAAGAACAAGCATCAGGACCAGGCTTCCCGCGATGGCTGAAAGGCTGAGGAAACTGTTCTGCAGAAATTCAGGAATTAGAAGATCATAAGAACAGAAAATGTAGAATGCTACGGAGAGGCTGGCTACAGATGTGATTCCTAAAATATCCGGGCCTGCTAAAGGATTTTGAAAGTATTCCTGCATCAGAAAACCGGATGTAGGAATTGAAATTCCTGCCAGAAGCATCACCAGTACCCGGTTGATCCGGATCTCAGCGATCTGGCTTTGAGCGGTATTCTGAAAGAAATCGTGTAGGTTTAAACTTAAAAATCCTGTGTTCAGGTTGATCACTGCAGTAAGAATAATAGCAGCCGTCAGCAGTAAACACAGGATCTTGAATTTTTTTGACATGATCAGAAAGAATCTGGATGTTTTATTTTAAAAGAGCATCAACCTTAGAATTCAATAATTCTTCGGTCATCATTCCTAAATATTCGTCAGTTTTTTCTCCTTTTCTTAAATAAGTAAAAGGAATTGAGCCGCCGTCCCACTGTTGGAAATTATTAGTGAAAAAATTGGCGTCTAGTTTCTGGCCATCCAAAAGGATGATATTTGCTCCAAGATTATTTTCCTGTGCAAATTTTTTCACAGAAGTATTCCATTCAGATTTATCATCAAGGTTGATAAAAGTAAATTTTACCGGCTTATTTTTTAATTCCTCCATTTTGTTTTTAAAATGAGGGATTTCTCTCATACAAGGTCCACACCATGTTGCAAAAAAATTGGTAACATATAAAGTGTCATTTTTCTGAGCTAAATATTTTCCCAGATTTTCTGGAGAAAGCTCCTTAGAAGTATAAGTACCAGTTGCAGAAGCTGTATTATCTGTTACTGAAACTGAGTCTGCCACAGCTGTATCCTCCATTTTGTGACCTTCTTTTTTGCAGCTGTAAAGAGCCGTAAGAATAAGCGTGGATAAAATTATCTTCTTCATAAATTATTTTTTGACTATTTTTGAATTGAAGTATGGAACAACAAATCTATAAAGGGAAACTGATACAGTTTCATCCGTTAAAAGTAGCGAAAAAGGAACAACTGACCAAAAATACTTTTTCTCTGGAATTCGAGATTCCCGGGAATCTGAAGGAAAATTTCAAGTTTGAAGCAGGACAATTTGTAAGTATAAAATTTATTGCTCACGGTGAAGAAGTCATTAATGATTATTCCATGACTTCAGCTCCTTATGAGAAAAAAATATGTCTTGGAATAAAAGTAAATTCTTCTAATGGAGCGACTTCGGAGCTGTTCAGAAACTATAATGTTGGGGATGAGCTGATGGTAGGAGAACCTTCAGGTAGATTTACACTGGTTTCCAAACCAAGCGAATTCCGGACGATTGTTGCCTTTGCTGCCGGAATAGGAATTACCCCGATCCTGAGTCATTTTAAGAATATCCTTCACACGGAACCACGCACCAGACTTTTCCTATTTTTTGGTAACAAAAGTTCTGAAGAAATTATTTATAGAGAACAACTGGATAATCTTGCCAGAATACACAGTGAAAGGCTTCAGATTTTTTATTTTTTTTCAAAAGAAAAAACGGCTGATCAGTTTTTCTACGGAAGGCTGGATGAAAAAAAACTGAGCTTAATCATCAACCAGATTCTTCATCTTGATGATACGGATGAGGAATCTACGATTTGGGATGCGGTAGATGAAGTATTAATATGTGGTAAAGGAGAAATGATTAAATCTTTAGCGAATGCCTGCTATCACCATGGAATTCAGAAAAAGAACATTCATTTTGAACTTTTTGAAGAATATAATGATGATATTTATCCTGTAGAAAAAGAATTTCCACTGATTGAAAATGTAGAAGTTAAATTTAAAATGCTTGGAAAAGAATACGAAACCCATCTTCCTGATAATAGAGAAAAGATCCTTCAACAGCTTCTGATTCAGAATTTTCCGGTTCCTTATTCATGTAAATCCGGGATATGCGGAAGCTGCGAATGCTATCTTGAAGAAGGAGAAGTGGAGCTGCTTGAAAATGAATACCTGACTGAAAAAGAAGAAGCACAAGGTAAAATACTGGCATGCATGTCCATTGTAAAAAGTAAGAAAATAAAGCTTAACTTTGACCTTAGTTGAGAATTATTAAGAACATATTTAACTTGGGATTTATATCAGCAGAAATAGGAATTCTGCTGATATGTCTTTGTAATGCATGGGTTTTCGGGCTTACCAATGGACGTACCTATACCAAGATTTCTAAAATTCCGCCACGGGAAGTTGCCCTGGTACTAGGAACTTCTCCAAAGATGAGATCCGGCAAATCCAATCCTTATTTTACGAAAAGAATGGATGCTGCAGCACTTCTTTATCATCATGGTAAGATCCAAAAGATTATTGTAAGCGGAGAAAAAAGTAGGGGTTATAATGAGCCCGCTGCCATGAAAAATTACCTGATGAACCAGGAAGGAGTTCCGGGAGATATTATTATTGAGGATCCGAAAGGATTCAATACCTATAAAAGCATTCTGCGGTGTAAGGATGTTTATAAAAAGAAAGATGTGATTATTGTATCACAGGGCTTTCATAATCTTCGCGCCTTGTTTTTTGCAAGGAATAACACGATGAATGCCCTGGGTTTTGATGCGCAGGATGTTAGCAAACCGGAAAGCTACTACAGAAACCAGTTCAGGGAAATACTCGCCAGAGTGATTGCTGTAGTCTATTTTATATTGGGGATTTCTCCGGATTAGAAAGGATATCCGAACGCGATATTCAATGTTGGCTTGAAAGGCTGGAAATTCTTGAATCTCCATCGTTCCCCATCAGGTTTGTTTGGATCATAGATCTTATAGGCAAGGTCAAGTCTGAAAGTAATATACGCTACATTTACCCTTAAACCGAATCCACTGCCGATCCCCATTTGTCCTAAGAATTTATTGAATTTGAATTCGTCACCATAACCATCATTGTAGTTTTTAAGGCTCCATGTATTCCCGATATCAGTAAATAATGCCCCTTCATACATGTCATTGAAAGGAATTCTATATTCAATGTTGGTAGTAAGCTTTACATTGTCCGTCATATATGTACGGACTCTTTCATCGACCTGAGAATCTGCGGGCCCCAATCCTCCGAATGCAACCCATGCTCTGATATCATTGGACCCACCGTTGAAATAAGATTTAATTACAGGCATATTCGTAGAGTTCCCAAAAGGAATACCAACCCCGATGAACTGGCGTAAAACCAGGGTTTGATTGCCGTTGAATTTAAAATATTTTCTGGTATCAATATCAAATTTAACGAACTGTGCATATGGAATCCCGAAAATGGTTCTTTGCGGACTTGTTACAACTCCACCCTCGTCCCTTTTTTGATTGAAAATGCTTAAAATATTGCCTGCAAGCTCTACTTTACCATTAAAATAGAATGCATTGGGATAATCTTTTTTACCAATCTCATTGTAAACGAAATTATAAATCATAGAAGAAATAAGGACGTCTTGAGTCTGCCTGTCTTTATTTACAAGGGTTCCTCTGAATGCGGTAAGAAGATCCTGCCCCTTTTGGTCAAGCATTCCCTGATAGTTTGTATCTTCAACAATCTGTTTCGAAACAATATCAAGGCTGAGTTCCCCGGAAAGGTATTTTTGCTTAGTAATAGGATCATAGGCAAAATAACTTGCAAGTATATCATTCTTTATAATTTCATCATTACTGAAATAGTCGTAATAAGCATCTTTATTCTTTGTAAGACTAATTTGCGTATTGAAAAGAGTAAGCCTGTGTGACACCTGGTCATTGACGTTTGCCTGGTAATTCAATCCTGTGTTAAAATTCACTCTGCCTAAACCGATGTTATTCTGTATTGAAGCTCCTAAAAGGATAGAAGAGGTTGGGGTGTATCTTTTAGGAAGAAGCTTATAATAATTGAATGGAAGCAGAAGTCTTGGGAAATTAAGAGAAGCCTGCGCCGAAATTTCGTAAGCGAGATCTCTCTTATCAATATCTTTTGTACTTCTTATCGAACCGAATGTTCCGGAAATGCTTGTAGAAAGGTTTTCAGCCCCCCGGAAAACATTCCTTGTGGTAAGATCTACAGAAGGGGATATTCCAAGGTTCAGAATCTGGGAATAATTGATGTCGGTTCCCAGCTTAAGTTCATATTTAGGAAGTGGTTTCAGGACGTAAAGAACATCAACGATGCTGTCATTGGGTGAAGTGCCGCCACCTCTTCTTAAAGAATCTCTTGCTTTCAGAATACTGAAGTTATTCATTGCAATGAAATTTCTCTTCGTAAGATCCAGGCTTTTTTGGTCATACACTTTCTTACTGTCTACAATTACGGCTCTCCATAAAGAAGATGTTTTGTAGCTTTCATCCATTTTATGGAATCTTATTCTTCTTAAACTGTCTTTAATGGTGTTTTTCGGAAAATCGCTTGCCTCGTTCACAATGGCCACATCAATATTTCCGATGGTTGCCACTTTATAAGGGTGATCGGCGGAATCCTTATGGATTTCAAGGGTAAGGGGAACCTGCTTTCTGCTTTTCAGGGAATCTGCTACGAAATAGATCTCTTCGTTGGAATTATTAAACCTATAATATCCGTTTTCCCGCATCAGATCGGTAATTCTTGTCACTTCTTTTTCAAGAACGGTCTGGTCAAGTCTCTGTCCGGATCTTATAAGGCTCTTGTCAAGTTTCTGCCAGTAGAGGCCTTTAACGGTGGGATCTGTAATATTGTAGTAATAATCTTTAATATAGGTAGGGTCATTATGCTTGATGAAATAATTAACCGCTGCCTTCTTGGAAGCAGAATCCAGAGAATGCTTGAAATTCACATCAGCATCCCAAAATCCTCTGTAAACAAGCCTTTTTTTGATAGATTCAGCACTTTTTTCACTTCTCGTCTGGTCGAGGATTACAGGCGGGTTTCCCCAGCTATGAAGCAAACGGTCCAAAAACAGTGTTTTTCCTACACTGTTTTTCATATTATACTTAATGAAAAGAGAATCTCTCAGTTTCTGATTTCTCATTTCACTGGGATAGGTCATGTATTCATTGAGCAAAGTATCATATTTAGGATTGGCCATATTATAAAATCCTAAACCTAACGGCATGAAAAGAAGCTGTTTTTTATTAGGCTTCTGCTGTACATAATCTTTTAGTTCCTCATCGAAAGATTCTTTCTTATCTTCAAACTTAAAGTTGTTTTTGGTAAGCAGATATTCACCGTCCGGAACTTTTTTAGTTGTACTGCAGGCATAAAGGAGACCAACAAATGTTGCAAATGAGATAATTTTATAATATTTTTGAGGAGAATTCATATAATGCTTACAGCTCATACAATAAAAATTTTACAGTCTTTAGATAAAAAGAAGTTCAGACAAAAATACAATTTGTTTTTGGTTGAAGGTAATAAAATCATTTGCGAACTTTCCGAATCTAATTTTAAAGTTAAAGAAATATTTTCTACCGATCCGCAAAAACTGGACCGGACAGATACACCCGTTATCCAGATCACTGAAAATGAGCTGAAAAAAATCAGTTTTCTTAAAACACCTAAAGATTCTGTAGCAGTTTGTTATCTGCCCGAAGAAGAAAAAACAGAGGATAAAGATGTTCAGCTGGTTCTGGACGGTATTCAGGATCCGGGCAATCTCGGAACTATTATCCGCCTGGCAGACTGGTTCGGGATAGAACAGATTATCTGCAGCGATGACACCGTGGATGTTTACAATCCAAAAGTAATTCAATCCACTATGGGCTCTTTCACCCGGGTAAATATTGTTTATACTGATCTTGCAGAATATCTTTCAAAAACGGAGAATCTCAATATCGGAACGGATATGGAAGGAGAAAACATCTATACTTTTGAAAGACCTGAAAAACTCAACCTTATTCTTGGTAATGAAGGAAATGGAATGAGACCGGAGACGGAAAAACGCCTTCAAAAATGCATCACTATTCCAAGGTTTGGGAAATCCCAGTCAACAGAAAGCCTGAATGTTTCTATGGCAGCGGGAATTATTCTGGGACAGTTATTTAGTAAATAGATTTTAGATATCAGACATCAGATTTCAGACCTATAATATTGTGTGACACATTGTGATCAGCCAATTATATCTCTGAAATCTGAAATCTAGCATGTGAATGTCTTATATCAACTGTTCGAGGCTGGAAACACTCTTGTTTTTTTGGTATACCTCCATTTTCTTTCTTACATATTTAAGGGCAATAGGAGCAAGGTAAATCATGGCTGCACCCAAAAGTTTTTTCTTCCAGTTGGGACTCTTCATATTTTTTTTAGCGTAATTGCCAACCAGGGCAGTGATTCCCAGTTTTATCAAGCTGTCTGTTATATTGCCACCTAATGCAGTACTGGCAATTCCCACAGCCGTTTGTTTATTGATGAACATATCTTTTACTTCAGAAGTCAGATGTCTGGCAATGACATCTTTTCGGAGAACTACTTTTTCATCACCGTCATCATCTACTTTTTCCTGCAGATATTGATCTGTAAGGCCATTTGTGAATGCGCTCAGGCTTTCTTTTGTATTTTTAAAGGTAAGAAGGTTTTCCAGATCATTGATCTCGCTTTTAAGCAGTTTTTTCTTTCTTCTCAGTTCTTCGATGCTTTCGTAATTTCTGCCCATAGCTTAATGATTTAAAAATTTAATAACCTGATCTGCCACCACATTGACAATCTTATTTTTAAAAGCAATGATAAACCCCATTACCACAATATAAAACCCAGCAACGATCAGAAACCCATAAGACGTGTTATCCAGTGCTTTGCCTATAAGAAATGCCATTCCAAAATTAAAAAGGATAATAAAAAAAGTAAAAGCAACTAGCAGCACTACAAAGTAGGTAATGAGCCCTGCAGAAAGAGAGGATTTTTCAGTAGCTTCAATCTTCAGAAGATCTATTCTCTTTGATGCATATTCTTTAATAGTCTCTATCATTGTTTTTTTTTAAAGTTACAAAAAAAGGAACTTTCGCGCAAAAAGTTCCTTCCCATAATTTACTCAAAAAATAAACTATTTATTTTTTAAGATCATTCAGTTCTGCTTCTACATCCTTTACTACATCTGCAGTTTTGGAAACAATCTGATCTTTGTATTTATCATATCCGTCTTTTACCGTATGGGCTACACTGCTGGCAGTTTCTTTGAAAGTAGAAGATATATTGCTGTACTGATCTTTTACTTTTTCAGAAACCTCGCCGTATTTGTTTTTAGCCTGGTCTTTTAGGTCGCCTGCTTTATCTTTTATTTTCTTTCTGGTTTCTTTACCTTCTTCTGGCGCATAAAGCATCCCTAAGATTACACCTGCTGCAGCACCTGCAAGAAGTCCTGCCAATATACCTGCTGTATTTTTTCCGTTTTTCGACATTTTAAGCTTTTTTAATAGTTAATAAATATTAGTTTTTACTGTGTTAAAATCTACAATTTGTATACCAAAGGAGGCATTGTACCTATTAAAAATTGTTAAATCTTTTGAATATGAGACAGAATAAGGTCTATGGTTTCTTCCTTTGTAAGTTCTGTATTGTCAATAACAATAGCATCTTCAGCCTGCCTTAAAGGGGCAATTTCTCTTTCGCTGTCGATCTTGTCGCGATCTGTAAGGTTTTGCTTGACCTGCTCTCTGTCTGCCTGGATTCCCATACCTGCCAATTCAAAATACCTTCTGTTGGTCCTTTCGTCAATGCTGGCAGTAAGAAAGAATTTATAGTCCGCATTTGGCAGAACTACTGTCCCTATGTCACGTCCATCCATAATAATGCCCCCTTTTTCTGCCAGTGAACGCTGTGATTGAAGAAGAAAATCTCTTACTTCTTTCTGTTTTGCAACAATACTTACATTATCCGAAACTTCTGTGGTGCGGATCTGTTTTGAAATATCAATATGATTGAGGTAAAGAATCAATTCATTGCCACTGTTTCTGAATTCAAGTTCGATCTGATCTAAATACGAGAATAATTTCTGAAGATCGATGGAGCTATCCTCATTCATACAATTCTGTATGGCAAACCATGTAATCCCTCTGTAAAGCGCACCGGTATCCAGATGTATAAGACCCAGTTTATCGGCAATGACTTTGGATATTGAACTTTTTCCGGTAGACGAGTACCCATCGATAGCTATTACAGGTTTTTTCATACCGCAAATTTCAAGAATTTTTTTAAAAAATCAAGGTTGTACAGAAAAAAATCTATATTGTGATGTAAATTTCCGTTTTGGAATTACTCTCCTGCGTGGCTGCTAAGGTCCATAGAAACACCTATCTGGTTCACATTGGATGAGTTGTGGTAACGGATATGGGCATAGTCTATGCGGAATCTTCTTAATTTAATTCCGAACCCGCCTGAAAGTCCTGAAAAGTTTCTCTGATCTGCCACGGCAAGTTCGTTTCCTCTTTTCGCATTATATCCGAGCCTTATATTGAAGCTTTTTTCAGGGAAAAGTTCTGCTCCTATAGAAAAGTGGTCTGCCAGCTTTCTTCCGAAGCCTACTTCCTGACCGTTCACATTATATTCCGAAGAAATATCAAACTGCTGAAGGTCATGGGCCGTAATGGTAACAGCCAGCGGAATGGCTTTAAGGATCCTGGTATATCCCAGATCTACCCTGAAAGGCAGGTTTTCTTTGGTTCCGTTGAATGATTTGAGCTGAAACCCAAAATTCCTCATGACAAGGGAAAGGACCTCTTTATTTTTTTTATTATGATAGGTAACACCTGCTGTTCCGGAGATTGCAGAAGAAGTATAGTTGTCGATTTTTGAAGTAATGAAATTGATGCCACCGCCAATAGTCCAGTCCTCTTCGAACTGGTAAGCATAGCCTGCGCCTATTGCTACGTCTGAAGCTTTGAATTCGCCGTTTTGTTCACCGCTTTCATCGGTTCTGGGAATGCTTCCGTAGGTCATGTACCTGGCATTGATAGTTGCCATATGTCCATTATCAAAGTCTCTGGCATAGGCAACAGTCCCATATTTTGAGTCAGCAAGATAAGCTGCGGCATTTACTGAAAGCTGTTTATCTGAATCTTTATTTAAGAGGGCCGGGTTTGCAATAGCAAAGGAAACATCATGATCTCTGATGGAAATTGCATCGCCACCTAAGGCAGCCTGTCTGGCAGATACAGGGATGTTTAAGAAAGGATAAACATTTGTTCCTGTTTGCGCATAAGAAACAATTCCTGACAGAAATAATGAAAAAATGACAATTTTCTTCAATTCAATTTATAATTAATGCAAAAATAATCCTTTTTCGTACTTATCAAAATATTTCTGACATTATTTCTGCGTAAATATTTTTCTTTATTCAATATTTTTAATGATTATATTTGCAAAATCAAATTTCGGAGAAAATTACTCCGGTAAAGCTTATTAAAAATTAAAGATGAAATATAAAAGAATCCTTCTGAAACTGAGTGGTGAGGCCTTAATGGGGAACAGACAATACGGTATAGACAATGAAAGACTGCAAGAGTATGCTGCAGAAATCAAAAAAGTAGTAAAAAAAGGCTGTGAAGTTGCGATTGTTATTGGAGGAGGAAACATTTTCCGTGGAGTAGCAGGCGCTGCAAAAGGAATGGATAGAGTGCAGGGAGATTATATGGGTATGCTGGCAACAGTGATCAACGGAATGGCTCTTCAGGGAGCGCTTGAAGATGCCGGAATCAAAACAAGACTTCAGTCTGCGATTGAAATGGATAAAGTAGCTGAGCCTTTCATCAAAAGAAGGGCAGTAAGACACCTTGAAAAGGGCAGAGTAGTGATCTTCGGGGCAGGAACAGGGAACCCTTATTTTACAACGGATACGGCAGCAACCTTAAGAGCTATCGAAATCGGTGCAGATGTGATCTTAAAAGGAACCAGAGTAGACGGAATCTACGATATGGATCCTGAAAAGAATGCGGATGCTGTAAAATACAACTCACTGTCATTTGACGAGGTGTATGCTAAAAACCTTAAAGTAATGGACATGACCGCCTTCACTTTAAGCCATGAGAATAAATTGCCGATCATTGTATTTGACATGAATAAGGACGGAAATTTAGAGAGAATTGTGGATGGAGAGAATGTAGGAACTTTAGTTGATTTATAAATCTGAGGTAGCATATAATTAGGCTGAAGGTAATTTAAAAATTACTTATTGCTCATTATTCATTACTTATTATTTATCGATCATCACTTATATAAATGTGTAATTTATCAAATTTTAACTATATAATGGAAGAATTAGATCTTATATTAGAATCTGTAAAGCACGACATGGACGCCGCTGTAAAGCACTTGGATCATGCATTTCAAAGAATTAGAGCAGGACGTGCTTCTACGGCAATGGTTCAGGATGTAATGGTAGAATACTACGGAGCTCCGACTCCTATTAACCAGGTAGCCAATGTTTCTGTACCGGATGCAATGACTATCTCTATCCAGCCTTGGGACAGGACTGCCATTGGTGCTATTGAAAAAGCGATCATCAATTCAAATTTAGGCTTTGCACCTTCTAATAACGGGGAAAATATTATTCTTAACGTTCCGCCTTTAACAGAGGAAAGAAGAAGGGAACTGGCAAAACAGGCTAAAGTAGAAGCTGAAAGCACCAAAGTAACAGTAAGAAATGCAAGACAGGACGGGTTGAAAGAACTTAAAAAGCTGGAAGGTATTTCTGAAGATGTGGTAAAAGGTGTGGAGGACGAGATCCAGGCTTTTACCGACAAATATGTAAAACTTTGTGATGAACATCTTAAGACGAAAGAAGCTGAAATTATGAAAGTATAATTTTAGATTTATCAAATACATAAAGCACCTTCACAGGTGCTTTTACTTTTTATAATGAGAGAGAGGTTTTGAAAATAGTAACTGCATTTCCCATAATTTTTACAAGCTCTGGCTTTCCATCACTCACCGTTACTTTTACATTCACTGTTCCCAGACGGTTAATTTGTTCACCTTGCCTTCCATTAAATTCAAAATATCCCTTCTGAACATCTACTAATTTATTCTGGACCAGATATCCGCCTAAGGGACCATTTGCATTTCCGGTTACAGGATCTTCAGTGATTCCTATAGCAGGAGCAAACATTCTTCCGTAGGTAAGAGTTTCCCTATGATCAGAATCAAATGTAAATACAAAATAACCATTACATCCGATTTCATTACTCAGCTTAATTAGGGCGCTCATATCAGGTTGAAGTTCGTTCAGGGTCTTTCTGCTTTTAATGCCTATCATCACTTTTGAATGGCCGGTAGAAGCAATTTGAATCGGGCAGTTTTCTTCGAGATCAGAAGAATTCAGATGTAATGCAGAAAGTAGCTTTTTTGTTTGGTCATCGTCAAAGGCCGGGCTTAATGTAAAGGCTCCCTGTGTCATGGTAATCTGGTAATCATGATCTGTTTTTTTCACTTCAACAGGAAGAATTCCAATTTTAGTACTGATGCGCAAAATACAGGATTCGAGATGATCTTCCTGTGCTTTAGCATAAAGTGCAGCAATAGTAGCATGTCCGCATGAAGGAACTTCTATGGATGGGGTAAAATAACGGATAGTATAATCACTTTCAGCATTCGCAGAAGAAAAAATAAAAGCTGTCTCCGAATTATTGAGCTCTCTTGCTATGGACTGCATATCTTCATCACTTAGTCCGTCTGCATTAAGAATTACACCGGCAGGGTTTCCTTTGAACTTTTCTGTTGTAAAAGAGTCTATCTGATAAATTAGTATTTTATTCATTTCAATGATTAATAAGGAGTATTAAATATAATTAAAAGTTTTGTTTTTTCATTGACATTTGGTAATTGAGAATAGTTCTTACTCTTTCAAAAGGATGATCCTGTTTATAGATTTTTGAGCGCTTTGGGATATGAAAATCAGAAAAAGGAAATAGGGAGTTCGAAGGTAAAAAAAGAGACTTTCCGTGGAAAGCCCCTCTGTTTATTTTTTATTTACAATTCTCGTTGTAATCTGTAATCACTTCTTCCACGATTTCCGGTACATTGGACATGACGTCATCAATTTGGCTTTTGATCAGTTTTCCCAATCCGGATCTTTTCTTTTCATCATTTTTAAGAGAGGTATAAGAACCGCTTGTTAATTTGCCTTTTGCATAGCTGCAGTCTGCAATAATTATTTTGGCTTTGGCTACATTCAGCTCCTCCATCTTACCTCCTTTTTTAGAATAGATGTAAGAAGGGGAATTTCTCATTCTTTCTGTTTCCTTTTCCGCTACTGCGATCTGGCCGCCAGCGGAGAATGTAGTAGGGTAGCCGTATAATTTATAGACTTTGATCTTGCCGTCTTTTACCACTTCTGCAAACTGATTGCTTTTTGTGAGGTTGTTGAATGCTTTGATATTCCCGCTTAAACCTCCCGTAGCTGTATTGAAGCCTTCTTTGGTATTCGTATATTTGATCATTTCAAAATGCCTCTCATCATTGTTCTCATCAAAGGCAACATATTCTTTAATATCGTCCGGATCAAGGGTCTTAAACTTTTGTTTCTTCTTGGACTTATCGATATCTGACACCGCCACGAATTTTACTTTTTTCTGATTGCTCCACGGGTTCATGGCGTCTCCGTTCAGCCTTACAATTCCCTCAATTTTTTTACCGCCTTTATCAACGATGTAGCCATATTTTTCATCAGTTCTCAATTCATAATCTGTATTGTCTTCCTGTGCATAGGCATTCACAGAAACCAATGCAAACAGACCCAATAGTAATACTTTCTTCATATAATTATAGTTTTTACATTTTTTGTAAATATAGCTTTTTATACTTTACTGCAAAATGAAATAAATGCCATAGCGTTCAACAAAAAGACCCGGAAATTCCGGGTCTAAATATCTTTTAATGATTAAATTCTTAAATCTTTCAACTAAATTTATTGATATCTCTGATGCTCTTTATTTTTCGAAAATCTCTTTGTGATCGGTTTGAACAGTGCTTTATATTTTTCAGCATCAAATAACTGGGAATCGGTAAGTGCTTTGTACGTCATCCACACTCCGAAAGGAAGAAGAATAAGGTTAGGAAGCCACGCTGCCAGATAAGGATTCATTCCGCCTCCCCATGCAATGTTCTCAATACCGAGATTCATTACATAAAAAACGATGAAAATAACAATTGCGATGATTACCGGGAGTCCCATTCCCCCTTTTCTGATAATGGATCCTAAGCTGGCTCCGATCAGGAAAAAGATGATACATGTTACGGAATAAGAAATGATCCTCTGCTGGTAGATAACGACCTTGCTGAAGTATTTCACATTTGAACTGAATTCACTCTTTTTACCCATCGATGTAGATTTCAGATTATCCAGTCTGTTGTAGGCATTAGAGATGATTTCCAGCTTTTTTTGTTCTTTCACGGTGTCCAGCTTGATCTGTTGTTTTGCGATTGCGTTGGATTTTGTTTTATCCATATAGTTGATCACAGAATTGGTCTGGCTCAAAACATCGGCACCAATATTCGAAAAGAATGTAGCATTCTCTTTCTTATTTTTAGCAACCGTTTCATTAAGCTGTCCATACGTCTGAAAACGGTAATCATCTGTGATCTGCTCCTTTTCAATGGCTTTGTTAATGATCTCGCTGATATCAAAATGTGAAACTAAGGTATCAAATTTGATGGACTGATCGGGTTGCTTCAGTCTTACATTTTCACCTTTTCCTGCGAAATCGTCCTCAAGTATATAACCGTTGTAAAGTTCCAGCTTCAGATAGTTTTTATTGGCTGCAGGTACAAATTTTCCTTTTTCTGCTACAATAGACTGCTGATTTTCATAAGTGCCGGCTTTTCTATGTATAAAAACCCCTTCAATGCTTTCACCGTTTTCACCATTGATCTTATCAAACTTTACCATATACCCAGGAATCTGATCGATGAATTGTCCGGGGGTAAAATTAAGTGCCGGTTTGGTTTGTGCAATATTGAAAAGCATATTCTTCGCCTTCTTCTGGAAATCAGGAATGATGTTATTGGAGAAAAAGAAAAGCATGACCGCTAGTATGATTGATACTCCCATCAGGGGTGCCATTACTCTTGTGAGGGAAATTCCTGCTGCCTTCATTGCTGCGAGCTCATACCGCTCCCCAAACTCACCGAAGGACATGATGCTTGCCAAAAGGATCGTAAGCGGCAGTACCATACTGATAACGCTTACCCCAAGGTAAAAAAGAAGTTTAAGGATCTGCCAGTAGCTTAATCCTTTTCCCATGAACTGCCCAAGCTGAACCCAGATAATGTTTACAATAAAGATGAAAAACAAAACGCTGAATATAAAGAAAAACGGTCCAAAGAAGGTTTTTATGATATATCGGTCTAGTATTTTTAACATGCGCCAAAATTAATCAAAAAGCCACAAAGTTTTACTTGTGGCTCTTATATTTTTATTACTTTTTATTTAACAGTTGGAAAGTAAATCAATTGTTTCAATCTTTCACCTTTTAAAGCTCTGTGATCACGTAGTTTTTAAATTTATTCTTGTCAAAAACAAACATATTAGGATCAAGGGTCTGGTTTTCCTTATATTCTTTGATGGCAATTACAGCTACATCTTTATTATTTCCGTGCTGTTCTAGTTTTACCATCTGCTTTTTCGCAGAATCTACAAAAAGATAGACATGCTGAATTCCATTGGATTTTATAGGAGTCAATTTAATGAAATCTGCATTTACTCCGTTTACATTCTTTTTACCGTTATAAGTTACATTATAATCATTTCTGTAGGTTGAGAGATAATTGATAGGGGAGAACATGCTGCTGCTTCCGTTAGGTTTTGCAATGGTTACCTCCATATCATCTGCATTGATATTGTAGATTTTGCTTCCATCAAAGATCTGTTCCGTATCCATGATCTTCAGCTTGTATTTATCTCCTGCAGAATAGTAAATTCCCGGTTCTGTTTTGGTCACCTGTCCGTTTACGCCGGTTCCGAAAGAAAACTTGAAGTAAGAATTCTTTTTAGACTTGTAGTTGGCTGTGATATCATCCAGGATTTTTTTAGCTTTCGCGTCAATTTTCTGTGCATCGGCAAATCCTACAGCACCTATTACAAAACTTCCGACTATAACTTTTGAAATAATATTTTTCATTTTCTTATTTAATAACTTTAAACATTCTAATGCTTCAAGGTTTAATTTATAAAGCATTTTTCCTTTAACTACGCAAATCTTCCAAAAACTGTTCCAAAGAATGAAGATCACTGATAATCACCTCTCTTGCTTTTGCTCCGTTAAATCCTCCCACAATACCGGTGGCTTCAAGCTGGTCCATAATTCTTCCTGCTCTGTTATAGCCCAGTTTCAGCTGTCTCTGTAACATAGAAGTAGATCCCTGCTGTGTAGAAACAATGATTCTTGCCGCTTCTTCAAATAAGGCATCCTTTTCATTCGGATCAAAAGCGCCTACTGTACTGGTAGAATCTTCAGAAACAAATTCCGGAAGAAGGAATGCGGATGAATAACCTTTCTGCTCGCCGATATATTCTGCAAGTCTTTCCACTTCCGGTGTATCTACGAAAGCACACTGAAGTCTTAAGATCTCATTCCCGTTGAAATAAAGCATATCACCTTTACCGATCAGCTGGTCTGCACCCGGAGAATCAAGGATCGTTCTGGAATCCACACTGGAAATTACTCTGAAGGCAGCTCTTGCAGGGAAGTTAGCTTTGATCATACCTGTAATTACATTGACAGAAGGTCTCTGTGTAGCAACAATCAGGTGGATTCCTACGGCTCTTGCAAGCTGTGCGAGTCTGGCGATCGGAAGTTCAACTTCTTTTCCTGCTGTCATGATCAAATCTGCAAACTCGTCCACTACCAAAACGATGTATGGTAAGTAACGGTGACCGTTTTCGGGATTTAATTTTCTTTCTGTGAATTTTTTATTGTACTCTTTTAAGTTTTTACAGAATGCATTTTTAAGCAGGTCATACCTTGTATCCATCTCTACACAAAGAGAGTTCAGGGTATTGATCACTTTATTTGTGTCTGTGATGATAGCTTCATCCGCATCCGGAAGCTTAGCCAGATAATGCCTTTCAATTTTTGAATATAATGAAAGCTCCACTTTTTTAGGATCCACCATAACGAATTTCAGTTCGCTTGGATGTTTTTTATAAAGAAGGGAAGTAAGGATGGCATTAATCCCTACAGATTTACCCTGTCCTGTAGCACCTGCCATCAGTAAGTGAGGCATTTTTGAAAGATCGGCCATGAATACCTCATTAGAAATCGTCTTTCCGAAAACCACGGGAAGATCCATGTCCGTATTCTGGAATTTGTGGGAAGCAATAACCGAACGCATGGAAACCATCGTAGGGTTTTTTCTCGGCACTTCGATCCCGATCGTTCCTTTTCCGGGCATTGGGGCAATGATCCTGATTCCTAAAGCAGAAAGATTCAGGGCAATATCATCCTGAAGTTTTTTAATAGCAGCCACTCTGATTCCTGCTTCCGGAACAATTTCATATAAAGTCACTGTTGGTCCTATCGTTGCCTTGATCTCGGAAATACCGACATTGAAGTTCTTTAAAAGGCCTACAATCTTATTTTTATTTTCTTCTAATTCTTCCTGATTGATTGAGATTTCTTCGCTGCCGTAATCTTTTAGCAATTCCACTGTAGGCATCTGGAAACCTGCCAGATCAAGTTTATGATCATACAGACCGTGTTTTTCTACAAGTTCCTGTGATTTTCTGTCCGAATCATCCAGTACATCTATTACCGGAGCGATCTCTACATTAAATTTAATATTGTCCTGCGCTGGGGTAGAAACTGGCTGAACCGGGCTAATAGCCGGGCTCACTGGTTTTATATCAAAAGCCTGTTCCGGAGTTGAAGTAGGAACTGACGGTTTTGCATTCAGATTTAAACTGACAGGTTTTTCTTCCTCTTCGAAAGAAGTCTGATTAGGCGTTACGATAGTTTCCAGATCTGTTACGGGCTGAACTTCAGGAAACCCTTTAGGAACGCTTACCGGTTCCTGCTCTTTAGCTTTAGCCTTATTTGAAACATCCGTAACGGTAACATTGAGGCCTGCTTCTTCAGCCTCCTCCTGAAGTTCCTCATCTGCTTCAAAGTTTTCTTCTGAGCTTGGCATCATGGATTTAACTTTCCCGATCGTGTTATCATTAATCTTTTCCAGCTTTGCTTTAATAGAGCTTGGACGAAGATTGAATTCAAGAATGAAATATAAAAGTATACTTGAAATGAGGACCACCCAAAGTCCTACAGGCCCGATGATGGCATTCAGATAATCCATAATCTGGTAACCGTAAACACCTCCCAAAACACCCTGTCCTTTGGTTACTGCTCCCATAAAAATAGGAAGCCAGCAGATAAAGAACAAAGAATGTCCGATGGTTTTCCAGGGTTTAAAGGTCCTTTTTTTAAGGATAAGAGTTCCCACAACCAAAAATAGGAAGGCAATGATGAACGATGCGATTCCGATGCTTTCGAATATGAAAATATTTCCCAGCCAGTCGCCTACCTTCCCAAAGATATTTGAAGATTTTATAGTTTTGTCGGTCATAGTCCCTGCCTGGCTCTGGTCTGCTTTCCAGTTCATCAAATAGGAGACGAACGAAAATGCCAGAACAACAGAGAAAAGTATAAAGGTAAGCCCGAAAAATATGCGCGGCTTAGATAATATTCTGCCTTTATCAGGCGATTCGGTCTGTTTTGTCTGTGTCTTTTTATCCATAATATAATGTGGCAAATTTAATGTTTTTTCAACATTAATAGAATCTTTTTTTGTTCAAAAAGATGGTGTAATTTAGGGTTATTTTTTAAAATTATAGAGCGTTTTTAATATATTTTTTTTACTGAAATGTGCTACAGCAGGTGCTTTTTGAACTAGTTCAAATGCCAGCAATTATTCCTCCACTAATTTTGTTCCATAAAGTTTAAAAACGTAAAAAAATGAAAAATTTATTGCAAAACACTCTGGCATTATGCCTGACTTTAATTTCATTAGTAACAATCAATGCACAACAAAAAAGAAACATGGAAAACACAGCCTTATTAATTATCGATGTACAGAATGATTATTTTCCCGGAGGAAAGATGGAACTGAACGGAGCAGAACAGGCAGGCGATAATGCCAGGAAGATTTTAGACTACTTCAGGAAAAACAATCTTCCTGTTGTTCACATCAAACACATTGCTTTGAATGAAGGGGCCGATTTTTTTCTTCCCGGTACTTCAGGAGCTGAAATCAATTCTTTGGTTTTACCCAAAGACAATGAAAAAGTAATCATCAAGCATTTCCCGAACAGTTTCCGCGAAACAGATTTATTGGAGTATCTACAGAAAAACGACATCAAAAATCTGGTTATTACAGGAATGATGACCGATGTCTGTGTGGATTCCACCACAAGAGCAGCTTTCGATCTTGAATTTAAGAATACAGTGGTTGGAGACGCTACAGCAACGAGGAACAGAGAGCTTTCCGGACAAACTGTAAGAGCAGCAGAAATACAAAAATCATTTCTTGCGGGGATTTCTGCTTTAGGAAATCTATACGCAGAGATTGTCAATACGGCGGACTTTCTGAAGAGAAAATAATTTCAAAGCTATAAACCGTTTTAGTAAAGGTATCTATAATATGGGTATCTTTATGCTGTATAAGTATAACAATGTTTGACCTCCTCTATAAAAATATCAGCAGATACCTTGAACTCTCCGGTGAAGAATTTGAACGGTTCGGCAGACCTTTCACTCTTCGTACATTTAAAAGAAAAGATGTTGTCCTCAGGGAAGGAGATTACTGCCTTTTTGAAGGATTTGTGGTGAAAGGCTGTTTTAAAGTGTATTATCTGAACGAAAGCGGATCTGAACAGACGTTGTATTTTGCAGTGGAGGGGTGGTGGATAACCGATATAGACAGCCTGATCAATAATGTTCCGTCTACCCTGAATATAGAAGCTCTTGAAGAAAGTGAAGTTCTGATGATCTCAAAGAAAGACAAAGAGAAGCTTTATGAAGAGATGCCACAGATAGAAAAACTTTTTAGGATCATGAATCAGCAGTCTTCGGTGGCTTTGCAGAGAAGAATTCTTTCTTTAACCGGTAAGACTGCAGATAAACGGTACCTTGAATTTTTAGAAAAATATCCGGGACTCGAACAGAAAATTACCCAGCAGCAGGTAGCTTCCTATTTGGGAATTACCCATGAATTTTTGAGTAAGATCAGAAAAAAGACCTCTCTGAATAAGTAATTTATTGAATATCAATATCTTGTATTTTATATACGGATTTTTAGAAATAGACAACTTCAATCACAGGGATAGGAATATTATATCCGGAATTTCACGATCTTAAAAATTGAATTTTCTTTAATAAATTCCCTGCTATTAAGAATGATTCAAAATAACTAAAATCGGCCTCAAAGTGACAAAAAACAGCTTTTTTTAGCCTCTTTGTTGTTTATCATCCTTATTTTTGCATGTCAAGTAAAATAAATCATGAAGAAGCTCCAAGATATTCTTATCTCAACCAGAACAATGGCTGTGCTGTTACTGGTGTATGCATTTGCGATGGCTTATGCAACGTTCTTAGAAAACGACTACGGAACTCCTACAGCTAAAGCGCTAATTTATGAAGCAAAATGGTTTGAATTAATCATGTTTCTGCTCATTCTCAACTTCATAGGGAATATCGCAAGGTATCGCCTTTGGAAAAGAGAAAAATGGCCCGTTCTGGTATTTCACCTTTCTTTTATCCTTATTTTTATAGGAGGTGCTATTACAAGATACATCAGTTTTGAAGGCACAATGCACATCAGAGAAGGGGAAACTTCCAACGAGATTGTGACTGATAAGAATTTCTTTAAAATCCAGATTGAAGAGAAAGGAGACGTTCTTAATTATCAGGATGTTCCCTATCTGATGTCTCCACTACATAAAGACTTTAAGGCAACCTATGATTTCCACGGAAAGGAAGTAAAGGTGTTTACAAAAGACTATATCCAGAGAAAAAAAGACAGCTTAATTGCTGAACCCAACGGAGCAGAATATCTTCACCTGGTGTCTACGGGAACCACCGGAAGGCAGAATATTTACATCAAACCGGGAGAGACAAAATCCATCAACGGAACTCTGGTAACGTTCAACAGGGCAATCGAAGGTGCTGTAGAGTTCAAAAAAGAAGATGGAAAACTGTTCATCAAAACACCTGTTGATGCAGCCTTTATGACCATGGCAACCCAGGCTACAGGAAGTACGAAGAAAGATGAATTCCAGCCTTTGGTGTTGAGAAGTTTATATACTATCAACGAATTGAAACTGGTTGTTCCGGAAGGCCTTAAGAAAGGAAGACTGATGGCTTTCGAAGGTGATAAAAAGAAAGATGCCATGGTACCTGATGTAATGAGAATAGAACTTCAGGGACCAAAAACAAAACAAATGGTAGATCTTTCCGTAGAAAAAGGAAACCCAAATGTATATAAGCAAGTGACAATGGACGGTTTGAATATTATGGTAGGTTTCGGACCTAAAGTATATAATACACCTTTTGCATTGAAGCTGGATGATTTCGTGATGGAAACTTATCCGGGAAGTACCTCTCCAAGTGCTTATGAAAGCCACGTAAAGATCATTGACGAAGGAAAAGAAACCCCTTATAAGATTTACATGAACCACGTTCTGAACCATAAAGGCTACCGTTTCTTCCAGTCAAGTTTTGATCCGGACAGAATGGGAACCGTACTTTCTGTAAACCATGATTTCTGGGGAACAATTATTTCTTATATCGGATACGGGCTTCTGTTCTTAGGAATGTTTGTGATCTTCTTCTGGAAAGGAACTCACTTCTGGAAACTGAATAAAATGCTGACAGATGTTAACAAAAAGAAAACAGCAGCAGTACTTTTAGTATTATTAAGTTTAGGCTTAAATGCACAGAAAATTGAAACACACGGGACTACTGACGGAAGCAGGGAACATGTACACGTAGAAGGTGACGGACACACTCATGCACCGGCACCGGAAACATCCCAATCTTCTCAGGGAACAGCACCAAACCAGAATTCTCTGGCGGCACCACTGACTAAAATGAAAAAAATCTCCGCAGACGAGATTATTGCCAGAAATAAAATCAGCAAAGAGCATGCAGATAAATTCGGATATCTTCTGGTTCAGAACTTTGAAGGAAGAATCGTTCCTATCAATACAGAAGCACTGGATGTTTTAAGAAAATTATATAAGAAGGACGAATTCAGGGGAACGGACGGGAAGTCTCTTACGGCTAACCAGTGGTTCCTGTCGATCAATACGGATACACCGAGCTGGACTATGGTTCCTATGATCAAAGTAGGAACGAAAGGAGGTGACGAATTAAAAAATAAAACGAAGGCGGATGATGAAGGGTATACTTCACTGATGAACCTTTTCCCGGCAGATGCCAACGGTAATCTTACCTATATCCTGGAACATGATTACAACACAGCATTCCGTAAAAAACCTTCTGAGCAGACCAATTATGATAAGGAAGTAATTTCTGTAAACGAAAGGGTGCAGATCTTCAACGAATTTTTCAGTGGTCAGTTTATGAGAATTGTTCCTGTGAAAAACGATGCCAACCACACATGGCATTCTTGGCTGGATCAGAAATTCGAACCGGATATGGAATCTCAGCAGGTGATGGGTCCTTATTTTGCAGAAGTCCTTTCCGCACAGCAGACAGGAAACTGGAGTAAAGCAGATGCCGAGCTGGCAAAACTTTCAGAATATCAGCAGAAGTGGGGTAAAGCAGTTGTTCCTGCAAAATCTAAAGTGGATCTTGAAGTTTTCATGAACAAAGTGAATGTTAACTTTAAATTATTAATCTTCTACACGCTGATCGGGGGACTTCTTCTGATCTTAGGATTTGTAGAATTATTCAAATCCAATAAAGTTTTAAATAAAATAATCAAAGTAATCATTGCTGTAGGTTTAGTAGGGTATTTATGCCACTTCTTAGGCCTTGTAGCAAGATGGTATATCTCAGGACACGCGCCTTGGAGTAACGGTTATGAAGCTATTATTTTTATCTCATGGGTAGGTATTACGGCAGGACTTGTTTTATACAGAAATGCCAATGCCCTTATTCCTGCTGCCGGATTTATGGTAGCGGTTATCATGATGGGATTTGCGCACGGAGGTTCAGCGCTTGATCCGCAGATTACGCCGCTGGTTCCGGTATTGAAATCTTACTGGCTGATTGTTCACGTAGCAATCATTACCTCAAGTTACGGTTTCTTTGCCCTGTCAATGATTATTGCTGTGATCTGTTTAGTATTCTTTATTATTGCCAACAAGGACACTCACAAACTTCATCATGATACAACATTAAAAGAATTGACTATCGTTTCTGAAATGTCACTGACGATTGGTCTTTTTGCCTTAACCGTTGGTAACTTCTTAGGTGGTATCTGGGCCAATGAATCATGGGGAAGATACTGGAGCTGGGACCCGAAAGAAACATGGGCTTTCATTTCCATCATGGTATACGCATTCGTATTGCACATGAGATTGGTTCCGGGACTAAGAAGCAGATGGGCATTCCACGTAGCCACAATGTTTGCATTCTGTTCTATGGTAATGACGTACTTCGGAGTTAATTATTACCTAAGCGGACTTCACTCATATGCTGCAGGAGATCCGGTTCCGGTTCCGGCCTGGGTATATATCGGATTGGGAACAATGCTGCTTTTATCATCTGCTTCTTACTTCAAGTTTAAAGTTTTAACGAAGAAATAAGATATTTACAATATAACAACTGAAATCCCGGAATTTATTTTCCGGGATTTTTTTGTGTTTCGGGATGCACACCATAATTCGAAACCCGCACCCCGTATCCTGCATCAAAAAAATCATTATTCAATATCCATAATTCAAAACTTATTCATATCTTTATGATATCAAAACAATATCAAATTAAAATTACAATTATGGAAAAAGTATTAAAGCCCATGTCGGGCTATCTGGCATTAGTATTCTGTCTCATTTTATTTGCCGGAGCGGTTTATTTTTTTATTTCCGGAGTTGAGCAGAGCATCACGTTTGTGATTATTGCTATGCTTTGCTTTTTGCTGTTCTGTTTCTTCCTGAAAGGGCTGATGATCATTCAGCCAAACCATTCAAGAGTGCTGAATTTCTTCGGAAAATATGTGGGAACGGTAAAAGATAACGGATTATTTTTTATCAATCCTTTGTATTCATCACAAAAAATATCGTTGCGTTCAGAAAACCTGCAAGGGCAGACTTTGAAGGTTAATGATAAAATGGGTAATCCCATTGAGATCGCAGTAGTGATGGTTTGGAAAGTGGGAGATACCTATAAAGCTGCTTTTGATGTAGAACGCTATTCGGACTTTGTAAGAATGCAGAGTGAAGCTGCAGTACGTCATTTGGCAATGAGTTTTCCGTATGATAATTTAGAAGATGACCATGCCCCGATTACTTTGAGAGAAGGTGGTGATAAGATCAATTCTATTCTGGAGCAAGAGCTTACGGATCGTCTTTCAAAAGCAGGGATTATCATTCAGGAGGCGAGAATTTCACACCTGGCTTATGCATCAGAAATTGCAGGAGCTATGCTTCAGAGACAGCAGGCTACAGCTATCGTGGCGGCAAGAACCAAGATTGTGGAAGGTGCTGTAGGAATGGTGGATCTGGCACTGAAAAAGCTTTCGGAAGATAATATCGTAGAGCTTGATGATGAAAGAAAAGCGGCTATGGTAAGCAATTTAATGGTAGTGCTTTGCGGTGAAAAAGCAGCCCAACCCATTTTGAATGCAGGAACTCTTTATAATTAAAAGGAAAATGAATACTTAGATTTCATAACAAACTTAACTGAGTAAAACGCTTTTGCGAACTGGGTATAAAAGTTTATTTAAACGAAATCTTTGCGTCTTTTGCGTTATTAAAAAAGTATTACTAAAACAGGCAAAGAGAAAAGAATGAAATCGGAAAAAACTTCAAAACCCTCCGAAAACAAAGAAAAAAAATCCTTCGTCATAAGAATCGATGAAGCTACCTATAAGTTGGTGGAGAAGTGGGCGAATGATGAATTCAGGAGTGTGAACGGGCAGATCGAATATCTGCTGCATCAGAGCCTGGTCAATTCGGGAAGGAAAAAGAAAGAAGAAGAATAGGCCGGAGGGTAAAAACATTAACAATGAGCCTTTGCATTGTAACGAATAATAGGGCTATAGCAATTCAATTAACCTTACTTAAAAGAAAAGCAGAGATCCTTCTCTGCTTTTTTATTTTATACAACTCTGAAGCGTATCTGCTCCAAAATAGAATATAACGAGCCAGATCAGGCCTTTGATCGTGAAAAAAGCAAATCCTGCCCAGCCTACGCGCTTGAACCACTTCTTAAACTTCGAATTGTTATTTTCCTGTGAATTTTCCATGTCTGAATGTCAAAAGATTACCCTACAAAGATAAGCATGTTTATAATTAGTCCAAATAAAAAGTCCGTTAAAAATTAAAATTTTGAGGTTCGCATAATATTTCTATCTTTAGAGGAAACGAAAAGTAAACATTTTATGTCTAAAAAAGTAAAGGATTTCGGAATCGAAAAAACACTCAAAAACCTTGGTATTAAAGAAGAAAATAAGGGAACTTCAGTGGGCGGAAAATATTTTGCTTCGGGGAAAACGATAGAAAGTTTTTCTCCCGTAGATGGCAGGCTAATCGCTAAAATTAAGACTTCCGGAGAAAGTGATTATGACAAAGTAATTGAGGCGGCTCAGAAGGCGTTTCAGGAGTTTAGATCCATTCCTGCTCCTAAAAGAGGTGAGATCGTTAGGCAGCTGGGTCAGAAGTTAAGAACATATAAAGACGACCTTGGAAAACTGGTTTCTTATGAAATGGGTAAATCCCTTCAGGAAGGCCTTGGAGAAGTTCAGGAAATGATTGACATCTGTGATTTTGCAGTGGGCGTATCCAGACAGCTTCATGGGTATACCATGCATTCGGAAAGACCTGGTCACAGAATGTACGAACAATATCATCCGCTTGGCGTTGTAGGAATCATCACTGCATTCAACTTCCCGGTTGCCGTTTGGGCCTGGAACACAGCTTTAGCATGGATCTGCGGTAACGTTACCATCTGGAAACCATCAGAAAAAACACCATTATGCGCTATTGCATGCCAGAACATTATGTCTGAAGTATTAAAGGAGAATAATCTTGCCGAAGGTATTTCAAGCGTGCTGGTTGCTGACCATGAAATCGGGCAGAAGCTGGTTGATGATAAAAGAGTTTCCCTGGTTTCTTTCACAGGTTCTACAAGAGTAGGAAGAATGGTTTCTTCTAAAGTAGCGGAAAGATTCGGGAAATCGATCCTGGAATTAGGAGGAAACAACGCGATTATTATCTCCAAAGATGCAGACATCGACATGTCTATCATCGGTGCTGTTTTCGGTGCTGTAGGTACTGCAGGTCAGAGATGTACGTCAACAAGAAGGCTGATCATCCATGAAAGCGTTTACAATGAAGTGAAAAGCAGATTGGTAAAAGCTTACGGACAGCTGAAAATCGGAAATCCGTTAGACGAAAATAATCATGTAGGACCGCTTATTGATGTGGACGCAGTAAATCAATATGAAGAGGCTATCAAGAAATGTAAGAAAGAAGGAGGAAAATTTGTAGTTGAAGGTGGCGTTTTAAGCGGAAAAGAATACGAATCAGGTTGCTATGTGAAACCATGCATCGCAGAAGTAAAAAACTCTTACGAGATCGTTCAGCACGAAACTTTCGCGCCGATCCTGTATCTAATCAAATATAAAACACTGGAGGAGGCTATTGCTATCCAGAACGATGTTCCTCAGGGATTGTCATCTGCTATCATGACCCAGAATCTAAGAGAAGCAGAATTGTTCCTTTCTCATGCAGGTTCAGATTGTGGTATTGCCAACGTAAACATCGGAACTTCGGGTGCTGAAATCGGAGGCGCTTTCGGTGGCGAAAAAGAAACCGGAGGCGGAAGAGAGTCTGGTTCAGACGTTTGGAAATATTATATGAGAAGACAAACCAATACTATAAATTATACAGCTCAACTTCCTTTGGCACAGGGAATTAAATTTGATTTGTAAAAATTTGGTTTAAGTCATTTTCAACAAAAAAACAAAAATTAATAACCTGAATGTTTAAGACTTTTAATCATTCAATTATTAGATCACACAACTATTTTAATTATGGAACAAACAATTGATATAAAAGTAAATAAAGTAAAAGAAACTGTAGGAAGACATGTTTTGGCAGACGGTTTTGATTTTGTCATGGATATTGAAAAATCCCATGGATCATGGCTATATGACAAACTTACGGACAAAGAGTATCTGGATATGTTCTCTATGTTTGCATCAGCGTCCATAGGCTACAACCATCCTTATCTTGTAGAAAGATCGGAGTGGCTCGGGAGAATGGCTGTGAACAAGCCTACTTTGGCAGACGTGTATTCAGAGGAATATGCTCACTTTCTGGAAGTTTTTGAAAGAGTAGTAATTCCTGAAGAACTGCAGTATGCTTTCTTTATTGAAGGAGGAACTCTGGGAGTGGAAAATGCAATGAAGGCGTGCTTCGACTGGAAAACCCGTAAGAATTTTGAAAAAGGACTTCAGACGGAAGCCGGAATCTGTATCCATTTCAGACAGGCATTCCACGGAAGAAGCGGCTATACATTGAGCTTAACCAATACTTCAGACCCAAGAAAATACCAGTATTTCCCGATGTTTGAATGGCCAAGAATCTTAAATCCTAAATTATCTTTCCCAATCACAGAAGAAAATTTAGAAGAAACCATCAAGAATGAAAGGCTGGCTCTTCTACAGATCGAAGAAGCTATCCTTATGAATCCAGATAAAGTGGCATGTATCATCATTGAGCCGATCCAGGCCGAAGGTGGTGACAATCACTTCAGAGATGAGTTCTTAATGGGATTGAGAAAGCTCTGTGATCAGAATGAAATATTACTGATCTTTGATGAAGTTCAGACAGGTATTGCCATCACAGGAAAAATGTGGGCGTTCCAGCATTTTACGGCAAAACCGGATATTATTTCTTTCGGTAAAAAAGCACAGGTTTGCGGAGTTTTAGCGAATAAAGAAAAATTTGACCAGATCCCGAACAATGTTTTCAGAGAAAGTTCAAGGATCAATTCTACTTTCGGAGGAAATTTTATTGATATGCTTCGTTTCCAACTGGTGATGGAAGTTATCGAAAAAGAAAACCTGGTTGAAAATGCAAGAGTAGTGGGTGATTATCTGTTGGAAAGATTAAAAGAACTGGCTCAGAAATATCCTGAGAAAATTTCAAACGCAAGAGGAAGAGGTCTCATGTGTGCCATTGATCTTCCTTCCGCAGAACAGCGTAACCGTTTGATGAACGAGCTTTTCAAGGACGGATTGATTATTCTTCCGTGCGGAGATCACTCGCTTCGTTTCAGACCGCATCTGAATGTTACCCAGAAAGAAATTCAATTGGCTCTTGATAAAATAGAGAACAATATTAATAAAATTTAAATTCAAAGATTTGTAATTTTAAAAAAAACATTGTACATTTAGATACTCAAACGATATAGAATATGGAAAGAAGCACGAGAGTATCGGTTTTTGAAAGTGATAAGCCTTCAGAAATCCAGCTAATAAAGTCTAAATTGGATGATGCACAAATTACAAACAGCGTCGAAAACAATTATCTTACCTTTACGACAACGCCTACAGCAACGTCATTAAAAATTATGGTAAAGTTGGAAGACGAGAAGAATGCATTTGAAGTTATAGATGCTTATCTTCAGCAAAGTGAAAATCAATAAAAACAATTTCATAATTTTAAATTTTACTACTTCGAACCGAAAATTAATTTTGATTAGTTTTCGGTTTTTTAATTCAAAAAATCAATATTGACCATTAAAATATTTGAAAATCAATACTTTAATCAATAACGGACCAACAATGAATTCAGAGACGAAACTAAGAAAAGCAGAGATTGAGGACAGGGATATTATTTGGGGAATGATCCAGCAATCCATTGAAAGAAGAAAGCAGGACGGAAGTACACAATGGCAGAACGGATATCCCAATATAGGAACCGTAGAAAGTGATATTGCAAAGGGATTTGGATACGTTCTTACAGTAGATGGGGAGATTGCAATTTATGCAGCTCTGATACTGAATGACGAGCCGGCTTACAGCACAATCGAAGGAGCCTGGCTGAGCGACGGGGAGTTTGTTGTTGTACATAGAGTCGCAGTCGATGGAAAATTTGCCGGCCGGGGTATGGTGAAAAAATTGTTTGACCACATTGAAGATTTTACAAGATCTCAGGAAATTCAAAGTATAAAAGTAGATACAAATTACGATAATATTGCCATGCTGAAGATCCTTGAAAGTAAGGGATATTCCTATTGTGGGGAAGTACTTCTGGCTGACGGGATGAGAAAAGCCTATGAGAAGATTATAATTTAAGCTAAAAGTTAAATCAACTTTCATTGAATTTTTAAAAGAGTCTTTATTTATAAACTCTATCAGGTTTGTTCGTTTAGTTCTGAACTAATTTCTACTTTTGTCAAAATTTTTATATTATGCACCAAAGTATAGAAATTGATGAGAGAATTTTTCAAGATGCTGTAAAATTTTATGGCACAGTTTTCAACCTACCGCCTTTAGCGTCAAAAATTTATGCCTACCTGCTTTTCGATTATGAGAAAGTGGGAATTACTTTTGATGAATTTGTCGAAGTGCTTTCTGCAAGCAAAAGCTCTGTTTCTACCAGTATTTCATTACTGCTGAACGCGCAGCTTATTATCGATCACAACAAAATGGATGAACGGAAACGATATTTTTTCATCAATGATGAGTACAAGAAGATCCGGTTTGAAAAAATAGTTCAAAAAATGGAGGACGAACTCAAATTACTGGATGACCTAAACAACTTTAAAAAGAATCATGACAATGAATACAACGAACGGATAGAAGCTTACAAAGCACTTTTACATAAAAACATAGAAAATATTCAGGAATCTCTTAATAAACTTTAAAATGAATAATAAGCTAGTTATACTTTCTATTGCAGCGTTTTCACTAACAGCCTGCAAAAAAGAAGCTCCAAAACAGGATGGTCCAAAACCTTTTCCTGTTGTTTCTGTGGAGTCGAAAAATATAGTGGGCTATCAGACTTTCCCGGCTACCATTCAGGGAAGGGTAAACAATGATGTCCGCGCAAAAATACAGGGATATATTACTCAGGTACTGGTAGACGAAGGACAGTATGTTACAAAAGGACAGCCATTATTCCGTCTTGAAACCAATATCCTGACTGAAAATGCCGCTGCTTCCAAAGCAGGTATCGGTGCGGCAGAATCTACCATTGCAGCAGCGCAGGCCTCTGTAAATGCAGCACAGGTAGAGGTCAATAAACTGAAACCTCTTGTTCAGAAAAATATCATCAGTAGCGTACAGCTGCAGACGGCTCAGGCTAATCTTGCCCAGGCTCAAGCACAGCTACAACAGGCCAATGCAGCAAAAAGACAGGCTGTTGCCAATTATAAAGGAGTAGAAGCCAATATCGAGTATTCTGTCATCCGTGCCCCTATTTCAGGAGTAATCGGGAAACTTCCTTTAAAAGTGGGAAGTTTGGTAGGACCTACTGATCAGACCGCACTGACGACGATTTCTGACACCTCGCAGATCTTTGCCTATTTTTCCATGAATGAAAAAGAATATTTTGATTTCCTTGAAAAATCTCCTGGTTCATCTATGCCGGACAAAATTAAAAATCTTCCGATGGTAGAACTTCAGCTGGCCAACGGAAGCCTTTATCCTGAAAAAGGAACTATTGAGGCTATTACCGGACAGATTGATCCTACAACAGGTACCATTCAGTTCAGGGTAGCCTTTACCAATGCTCAGAAATTATTGAGTAATGGGAACAGCGGAACAATCAGATTTCCTCAGCGTTATGACAACGTATTGGTTGTACCGGAGAGTGCAACGTACGAGCAGCAGGGTATTGTGTATGTTTACAAAGTAGACAAGGATACCGCTAAAAATGTTGTGGTGAATGTCATCGACAGAGTAGACAATTTTGCGCTTATAAAATCTGGTGTAAACAAAGGAGAAATCATTGTTGCGGCAGGTATTGGAGGATTAAAACCAGGAACTGCCGTTAAGCCTAAAAAAGTAAAAATGGATAGCCTTGTTCAATCAATAAAACCGAAATTTTAGAAAATGATTAAAAATTTTATTAACAGACCGGTTTTATCCACCGTAATTTCAATTTTAATTGTTATTCTCGGTGTTTTAGGACTTATCTCGCTGCCGGTTACGCAGTATCCGGATATTGCGCCTCCCACGGTAAGTGTTTCTGCAAACTATACGGGAGCGAACGCAGAGACGGTGATGAAAAGTGTAGTGGTACCTTTGGAAGAGCAGATCAACGGGGTGGAAGGAATGGACTATATTACTTCCAGCGCCGGGAACGACGGTTCTGCCCAGATCCAGGTTTTCTTTAAACAAGGAATAGATCCTGATATCGCTTCGGTAAACGTACAGAACCGTGTGGCAAGAGCGACACCGCTTCTGCCTTCAGAAGTGACACGTTCTGGGGTTGTTACCCAGAAACAGCAGACCAGCGCCCTGATGTATATGTCTTTCTATTCCGAAAACAAGGATCTTGATGATGTATACCTTCAGAACTTTTTGAATATCAACATTATTCCGAATCTTAAAAGGATCAACGGTGTAGGGGATGCCAACGTTTTCGGTGGTAAGAACTATTCGATGAGAATCTGGCTAGACCCTGCAAAAATGGCAGCTTATGGAATAACACCCACAGATGTTACCAATGCTATCAATGAGCAGAGTAGAGAAGCGGCAGCGGGTTCTATTGGCCAGAACAGCGGAAGTTCTTTTGAATATATCATCAAATATGTAGGTAAATTCAATGATAAGGAACAGTATGATAATATCATCATCAAATCTCTTGGGGACGGACAGAATTTAATGCTGAAAGATGTTGCCAAAGTAGAATTGGCAGGGCAGTCTTACAGCGGGGTCGGGGAGAACGGAAACAATCCTTCCATCAGTATGGGGATCTTCCAGACTCCGGGATCCAATGCTCAGGAGATCATCGAAAATATTAAAGAATATCTGAAATCAGCAGAGGGAACTTTTCCACAGGGAATCAAGTATACCTTCAACTTTGATACGAACGAATTCCTTGAAGCTTCTATTGAGAAAGTAGTACATACTCTGATCGAAGCTTTCATCCTTGTATTTATCGTTGTATATATTTTCCTTCAGGATTTCAGATCTACCCTGATTCCGGCCATTGCAGTTCCGGTATCTATTGTGGGGGCATTCTTCTTCCTGAATCTGTTTGGATATTCATTAAACCTCCTCACCCTCTTTGCACTGGTACTTGCGATCGGTATTGTGGTGGATGACGCCATCGTCGTCGTCGAGGCCGTCCATGCCAAGATGGAGCACGGTATTTCAGATGCTAAAAAAGCAACCGTAGAGGCAATGGACGAGATCACAGGAGCAATCATCTCTATTACTTTGGTAATGGCATCGGTATTTATTCCGGTGACGTTCATTACAGGACCTACAGGGGTATTCTACCAACAGTTTGGGATCACGCTTATTGTGGCAATCATTATTTCTGCAATTAATGCATTAACTTTAAGTCCGGTTTTATGTTCACTATTCTTAAAACCTCACTCAGAGCATCATAAAGAGTACAAAAACCTGAATTTTCTTCAGAAGTTTTTCTATAAGTTTAATATTGCTTTTAAAACAACGACCGAACGTTACGGAAGAGGATTTGTATTCCTGCTAAGACATAAATGGGTAACGCTGATTATTTTTGCTATTACAGGAGGTATTTTATTCTGGGCAAACAGCAGCATGAAAAAAGGGTTCGTACCTACGGAAGACAGAGGAATTATCTTTACGGATGTTCAGCTTCCTCCGGGAGCCTCTATGGAAAGAACCTATAATGTTTTGAAAACACTTCAGGCAAAAGCCATGAAAGTTCCGGGAGTACAGAACGTAACAATTTCCACAGGGAGAGGATTCTTATCCGGAAATGGAAGTAATAACGGTCTTGCCTTTATTAAGCTGAAACCATTCGATGAAAGAAAAAAAGATGGTCAGAATTCAGAAGATATCACTAAAAAATTATTTGGTATCGTAGGATCTGTTCCTGATGCTAAAGTTGTGTTCTTTCAGCCTCCGAGTGTACCCGGATTTGGTAATAGCGCCGGTTTTGAAATGGTATTGCTGGATAAATCCGGTGGTGACTATGCAGATCTGGATGATAAAACAAATGAATTTATCGGTAAGCTGATGGAGAGACCCGAAATTGAATTTGCCCAGACTTCATTCAATACAAAATATCCTCAGTATCTGATGGAGATCAACGTTCCCTTGACCAAACAGCTTGGAGTTTCTGTAAGCGATATTCTTGCTACGATGCAGGGATATATCGGAGGGATCTATACTGCTGACTTTACCAAGTACGGAAAACAGTTCAGGGTAATGGTTCAGGCACTTCCTGAAAACAGAAAGAACATTGAAAACCTGAACGAACTTTATGTAAGAACAGGTTCAGGAGTAATGTCTCCGATCTCACAGTTCGTTACACTGAAAAAAGCGTACGGGCCTCAGTCTGTAAGCCGCTACAACCTGTTTACTTCTGTGAAGGTGACAGGAGGAAACTCTGCAGGATACAGTTCAGGAGATGCCATTACTGCTATACAGCAGGTAGCAGGTGAAACACTGAACCAAAATTATTCAGTAGAGTTTACCGGACTGACCAGAGAAGAATTAAATTCAGGATCACAGACCGTTCTGATCTTCGGATTAAGTTTGATCTTCGTTTACTTTATCCTTTCTGCTCAGTATGAAAGTTATATCCTTCCGCTGATTGTTGTAATTTCTCTTCCTCTTGGGGTAATGGGAGCTTATTTCGGGCAGAAGATCATGGGGCTGGAGAATAATATCTACTTCCAGATCGCCCTGATCATGCTCGTCGGATTACTGGCAAAAAATGCGATCCTTATTGTTGAATTTGCCGTCCAGCGGAGACACCATGGTGAAACCATCGTCATGTCTGCCATCAATGCAGCTAAGGCCAGATTAAGACCGATCCTTATGACTTCATTTGCGTTTATCTTCGGATTATTGCCGTTGGTGCTTGCAAGCGGAATCGGGGCGGTAGGTAACAGATCTATTGCAACAGGTGCTGCGATCGGATTATTGATAGGAACTATTTTAGGATTATTCGTAATCCCGGTTCTGTATGTGATCTTTGAAACACTGCAGGAAAAAATTAAGCCTCTCAAGAAAGAAGACATCAATTTAGCAGAATAAAATTAATTAGAGAAGTTAGAAGCTGGATAGTAGAAATTATCTAATATCATGTCTGGCTTTTAACCTCTAACATCTAATTTCTAATTTTTTATAATGAAAAGTTTATTAAACATCATAAAAGGAATAACTTTTTCAGCTGTCATACTAGGCGCCATTACATCGTGCATGGCCAGAAAAGAATATGAGAGACCGAAAAATGTTGTGGACGAAAAGCTTTTCCGTACAGATATGCTGCCCTCAGACAGTGCCAGCATCGGAGCTGTTTCATGGAAAGAAATTTTTACGGATCCTGTATTGCAGGGACATATTTCCAAAGCTTTAGAAAACAACTTAGATATTAGGATTGCCCTGCAGAGCATTGGTTCTGCAGAAGCTTACCTGAAACAGAGCAAAGCGGCCTACCAGCCGACTCTTTCAGTAGGTCCGAACTATACATTTCAGACACAGTCTATCAATACCCAGTTTGGACAGATCATCGGAGAAAGACGGTATGTCAACCAATTTGATATAACGGCAAGTATAGGATGGGAGGCAGATCTTTGGGGGAAATTAAAAGCTCAGGAAAAAGCACAGCTTGCTACTTATTTGGGAACTGTTGCTGCCCACAAAGCGGTTAAAAGTGATCTTGTTGCTTCTATAGCTTCTACCTATTATCAGCTTTTAACTTTTGATGCTCAAAAAAGGATCATCAATGAGACAATTGCAGTAAGAGAAAAGAATTTAGAAACAACCAAAGCATTAAAAATTTCAGGAAATGTCACAGAAGTAGCTGTACAGCAGAGTGAGGCTCTTGTTTTTAATGCAAAATCTTTGTTGATTGATATTGAGACTCAGACTCAGTTGCTTGAAAATACCATGAGCCTTCTGATGGGAGAGTCTTCTCATTCTATTGCAAGATCTACCCTGGAAACACAGAAGCTTCCGATTGATCTTAAATTAGGATATCCGGCACAGTTATTAGCTAACCGTCCGGACGTTATGAGAGCGGAATATAATCTTATGAATGCCTTTGAACTGACTAATTCTGCAAAAGCTCAGTTTTATCCAACTTTAAAGCTTACAGGAAGCGGAGGACTGCAGTCGGTAGACCTTGATCATTTGTTCAGTGTAAATTCATTGTTTGCGAATGTGGTGGCCGGTCTTGCACAGCCGATCTTAAATAAAAGACAGATCCAGACAAATTATGATGTAAGTCTTGCGAACCGGGAAACGGCTTATCTGAACTTCAGAAAGACGGTCCTTACAGCCGGAAAAGAGGTGTCAGATGCAATTCGGGTATTTTCGGTTCAGGATTCCTTTATTGAATTAAAACAAAAGGAACTGGATGCCTATAAAAAATCTGTAGAATACTCTCAAGAGCTTGTGAACTATGGAATGGCAAACTATCTTGAAGTATTGAATGCTAGCGTTAATTCATTGAATGCAGAACTGAATATTTCCAATGCAGAATACAATAAGATGAAAGCTGCTGTAGAGCTGTACCAGGCCCTTGGTGGTGGCTGGAAATAATAATTTCATTTTGATTAATAATATAAACGTACATCTACTGGTGTACGTTTTTTATTGAAATAGGGTTGGATAATAAAGTTAAAAATAATATAAAATAATAATTTCATTTGCATATATGTAGCAAGCTACGTAGTTTTGTTTTATAAAATAAAAAATTATGAAAATACATATTCAGCAACTAGATAATAGCTATTCTGATCAGCTTATTGACCTGATCCTTACTATCCAGCAGAAAGAATTTAACGTACCGATTACGATAGAAGATCAGCCGGATCTTAAAAAGATTGAGAACTTTTATATAGAATCCGGGGGGAACTTCTGGGGAGCTTTCATAGAAGAAGAGCTGGTAGGTTCCATAGCATTAGTTAAATTTGATGAAAGGGAAGGAGCGGTGAGAAAGATGTTTGTAAAAAAAGAATTCAGAGGAAAAGAACTGAATATTGCACAGGAACTTCTGGAAGTTTTGATTTCTTTTTGCCGCGACAATGGAATAGAAGCTATATATTTAGGAACAGTTTCAATACTGAAAGCGGCGATGCGGTTTTATGAAAGAAATCATTTTTTACAGGTTAAAAAGGAAGATTTGCCAACCCGCTTTCCATTGATGAGTGCTGATAATGTTTTTTATTATTTAAATGTAAATCAGACTGTATGAATATAATAGATGAATCAGGAATTCTGGCCATATCAACGAGATTGCAACGCCTCAGTGAGCAGCTCAGAAAAGACGGCGCCATGATTTATAAATCCTTCGGCATTGATTTTGAACCTAAGTGGTTCCCTGTAATCTTTACCCTGCACCACAAAAAAATGCTGAGTGTGGTAGAGATCGCAAACGAAATAGGGTACACACATCCTTCAACCATAAGTTTGCTAAAGGAGCTGGAAAAACAGAAGCTCATTCAATCTAAAAAGGATAAACAGGATGAGCGAAAAAGACTTATTGTACTGTCTACAAAAGGTCTTGAACTCATTGAAAAGATGAAACCGGTTTGGGAATTGGTCTCAAAAGTACTGGGAGAAATTGCAGACAATGAAAATCATCTTTTGAAAGCTATTAATGAAGCGGAAGAAAAAATTGCAATACAGTCTTTTTACCAACGTGCCATACAGATGAAGAAAAAAGATTGAATCATTTGAATATCAGTAATTTGTTAAATATTACACTCGTTTTTTCTGGCTGAATTTCTTCAAGAATTGAATAGCAGAGGAAAAAATTAGTATGAATTCTAATAAAAAAGGGAGAAAAATATTTGGATATGTAGTTTAAATACTTACTTTTGTACCGCTTTAAGAAAGTAGGGGGATTGGCGCAGTTGGCTAGCGCGTTTGACTGGCAGTCAAAAGGTCACGGGTTCGAATCCCGTATTCTCCACAAGGCGAAACCCCTTTCTATAAAGGTTTCGTAGTAATTTAGATATCTTGAGATTGTATTAACAGTGTACTAAATCGTGCCTGTATTAATACAACAAATATGTTTAAAAATCAAAACACGAGCGGATGCAGTTACACAGATCCGTTCATTTCTCTCAGAAATTCTTATAACAAATTTAGAAAGATGTTGTGGTAAAATAATCAAACAGCAGCTACACAACTAAGACAGCATCAATCTTGGAATTGTTTTACTTTTTGTTGCATTATTGTGGATATTAAATTACTTTATTCTCTTCAAATCGTAGAATTTTCTTCTACTTTATTATTTGAAGTTGGGCCTACACAGGTTTAAAATGGTTAAGCAACAGCTATCTTAAAAAATGATACACAGGAAAATTTAAATAATTACACAATAAATACTGCTAAAAAGGACTAGTTTTACGTTTATTCATCTATACTAATATTTTTAAATAAAACCATGAAAATAAAACTGTTAATTTTAAGTCTGTTTATTTTTTTATCTGGCTTCTTTTCAGCACAAATTACCAATTCAATCTCCTTAAACGATAGACTTTATGGTGCTTCCAAATTCTGGTCGGATGTCAATTACAATTTTGTCTATATGTATAAAGTTGATCAGCTAAAGTGGAATGCAGCCTATAAGGAAGCTATTGCAAATGTTCAGAAAACTAAAAATGATTACGAATATTTCAGGGAGCTTCAAAAATTATGTTCTGTTCTTAAGGATGGCCATACACAGGTTTATTTACCGGAATATATCCAAAATCAGGTGATGACAACAAATTTTGGAGCGTATAGGCTTTTCCTGACTGATGTAAACGGTAGGATTTACATTTATGATATCAACAAGAGCAAAGAAAAAGAAATTCCCGTAGGAAGTGAAATTCTAAAAGTTAATGACCTTCCTGTAGACATTTATCAGAATAAATTTGTGAAACCTTTTATTTCAACATCCACAGAAAGTGTTCTGAACAGTAAAGCATCATTCGGGCTGTTAGCCGGTCTGGAAGGAGAACAGTTCGATATTGAAGTAAAAACACCAAAAGGAGAAATCAAAAAATTACATTTAATCCACGCAAAAACCGAAGAAAAAGAATTAAGTTCCATTCCCTTAGCCCGTAATGCATTTTTTGAATTCAAATGGTTAGAAAATCAAGTTGCATATGTAGCAATAAGAACTTTCAATGATGCATCTGTTGTAAAAAGTTTTGAAGCAAATATCTCTGAGCTGAAAAAAGCTAAAAAAATCATTCTTGATATTAGGAACAATGGAGGCGGAAGCGGTAAAAATGCATTAAATATTGCTAAATACTTTACCAAAGGGGATACCATTTACGGCGCAAAAAGTTATAGCAGGGAGATTATTCCCACAGAACGTGCTATCGGTTCATTTTTAACGGCACAAGATACAATAAGCGGCAAAGCACAATGGGGGCTCTCCAAAGAAGATGCAACCAGGCAGTTTAAGGCATATTCTGGATCTAAATTTTATGCATTTGAATATAAGCCTATCATAATTCGCTCTGACACTAAATTCATTGTACCAACGATTGTATTGACAAATAATAATACCGCATCGGCAGCAGAAGATTTCCTGATTTATCTGTATAATGAAAAAAATATTACCCGAGTTGGAGACTATACAAACGGAAGCACAGGACAGCCTCTCCAGATAGAACTGCCTGGGAATGGCTCAGCTTGGATCTGCACGAAAAAAGTAACACTGCCAAATAATGAAGAGTTTATAGGTATAGGAATAAAACCGGAAATCATTGTGAAACAGAATTTAAATGATGTTTTATACCCGCAAAAATATGATTCCCAGCTCACTGAAGCTTTGAAATATCTGCAAAAGAATAGAACACGTACTACCAAATAAGATTTATATGGGGTATAAGCCCTTCCTTATAAGGGCTATTTTTCCATCAATGTAATAGATATCTGTTTTGTTTTTGGTGTAATTCAATGACAGCTCATAGTACTCAATAGCCGTATTCCATTCTCTTAATTTGAAATAAAGATGAGCCTTGGAACTGAAGAATGTAAATGCACTTTCTTTTGTTATAAGACCTTCTAAAATATTTACCTCTAACAATAGTGTATTGATATTCTTAAAATTACTTTCCGAAATTATTCTGTTTAGTTTTACGGAAATAGAATCTGGTTCAATCTTTTCAATCTGCTTATATAAAAAGGAAATGGTTTGCCAATTCGTCTTTCCATAACTTTCAGAAGTGCAATGTACAGAGCCAATTAAAGCTTCTATATAATATTTGCTCAAGTTTGCTTGATTGTATTTTGCCAGTTCCAGGTAGTAGAATCCTTCATAAATCAAGTTTTTATCCCAAAGATCTCTGTCCTGATCTTCCAAGGAGACCCAGGTACCTTTCTCGATCCTTGCCGGAAATCTTGCCGAATTAAAGAACATGAGGGCTAATAAGGAATTTATTTCCGAATTCCGGACATCGTAACTCTGAACTAATTTTGCTAAACGTATGGCTTCATAGCACAGGTCATAATTTATTGAACCTTTCTTTTGTGAAGTTTTGTAGCCTTCGTTAAAAAGCAGATACATAATTTTCAGCAAATGCTTTCGGCAATCATCAAAAGAGCCAATCTGAAAATCATCATATTTTTCAGCAAATTGTTTGATATTTTCCTTACTTCTTAAAATGACTTTCTTTACCGTTTCATTTTTTAAAATAAGTGCATTTGCGATTTCTTCATAACCAAATCCACATAAAAAATAAAGGGAAATAATTAATTTGTTGCGTTCCGAAAAATCAATTTTTGAAAAGAAGATTAAAAGTTTCAGCAAACTGTCCTCTAATTCTTTTTCATTAAACTCATATATTATTTCTTCAGCAATGTCCAGGTGATCTACATTTGACTTCCTGATACCTGAATATTTGATCTTATTCAGTAATTTATTAACAGCAACCCTATAGAGCCATGCAAAATGATTATCAGGAATACCTGAAAACTTCCATGTGTTTAAGGCGGTTTCAAAAGATTCCTGAACAGCATCTACAATATTTTCTATTTCCTTATAGCCATACTTTTGAGATAAATAGGAAACCATCTTTCCATAGTTTTCCCTGAAAAGATGGTCTGTAAGAGTGTGAATGCTTTCATCAAAGTCCCTATTCATCGGTCTTAAGTATTTCCCGGATTTCTAAAGTTGATCCACATTTAAAATCCGGGCAACCTTTTGCAAGTTCTGTTGCCTCCTGTAATGAATGGGCAAGAAGAAAATAATAGCCACTTACACATTCCTTTGTTTCAATATAAGGCCCGTCGGTAACCATCTCATTTTTCAATGTAATACCATTGGAATCTAATGGGTTCCCTTCTTTGAAATGTCCTTTTTCAATCAAAGTCTCTACCCACTGTACATGCTTTTGAATGTCTTTCTGCATTTCTTCCATCGATAAATTTCCATAGTTTACATTTTCCCTGATTAGCAATAAAAATTCTTTCATGATTTTTTCTTTTAAAGTTAATAATTTGTTTCACTGCTTATAGGACATTCGGGATAACGGTATCGGGACAATTTTTATAATAAAAAATTATAGCCCGGGCAATTACAGATTGGACAGTAGCGATATTCAAGCAGATCATCAGAATGTCTGATCTTTTGAAATATAGTTTTTTCAGTTTAGATTGAGACGTTCCAGAATTAAAGATGAAAAACATTGCACCCCTGTTCTGATGCTTTCTTCGTCAACTTGAAAATTCGGTGCATGATTCATTGCAACGATTGCTTTCTCAAAATTTGAACCTCCAATAAGGAAATACACACCAGGTACTTTTTGTTGAAAATAGGCAAAATCATCATTAAAAAAAGGAACCTGGCCATAACCGGTAACGATTACATTTTTCCCATAAATACTTTCAAGGGTTTTTGTTGCAATAGCTGTTAATTTTGTATCATTAATAACTGTTGGATTTTCTTGGATAAATGAAACAGAAAGTAGCTGATCCTTATAACCATTGGTATTTATTACCTGAACAACTTTAGGAATGATGTTTTTAAGATTGGATGAATTGGTCTCATACAGATTAGCTTCCAAGAAAAGTTTATTACTTTTTGAATAGTTAGTAAACGTATCATCTATGATCAAATAGTCCCTAAAAATTGTTTTTGGGTTGGTAAGCCCAATTTTTGGGTCGCTAATATGCTGTAACTCCCAGGGTTTACCATCGGTGCTTACACGAGATAGGCTGCTGTGAATCTTTTTTGCTAATTCGTTTGCATCTTCCCTCGACAATTCGTTTTTTAATTCAATTCTTATTCTTTTTTGATAGGCAAACACTTCGTTTGGTTTAACCATTATTTGCCCAACTGGTAAAGCCGTTACATGCAGTCCATATATTTCATCAGGTTTTATTTTGGACAATAAGCCGTGGCTGATCATCTCTTTTGCTCCGACAAAGGTCTCCTCTTCAGGCTGAAAAATAAAATATACCGTTCCATATAAAGATTCTTTATTTTTTGAAAGGATTTCTGCTATACCAAGTCCGATAGCCATATGTATATCATGACCGCAACCGTGCCGGATCCCTTTTTTCTTGGACTTAAAATCCACCTCCTCCGGATAATCCTGAAGTAATGCATCCATATCTGATCTCCAGGCTATTTTTTTTCCTTTTTTTCCTCCCTTTAAAATCCCTATAACACCATGCCCATAGGTATCTGTTTCAACTTCGAGTCCTAAATCCAGCAGATATTGTTCTATAACTTTTTGAGTGCGTATCTCGTTGCCTGCTAATTCTGGATTTTCATGAAAGTCTCTCCTGATTTTAACCAGTTTGTTAAAAATATTGTCTGTTTGAAGTTTAATAGACTCATGGTTTAAGGTCTCCTGTGCTGCTTTTTGAGTAACTAATGCTTTTTTTTGTTTTACCTGTGCAGATAAAAAAGACATTGAAATAATAAAGAAACTTGAGATAAAGGTAATTTTTTTCATAGTTTAGAACTAACTGATTTCAGATTAGCAAATATAGACTAGAGAATAGGTTAATTGGTGCATTTTTATATTAAGTTTTAATATATCACATAAGTGTCCGATTTTGTACTTTGGCAAACGTAAATGCTTTGCACATCTTACATTCAGAAATGTTAGTTGTAGTTAATCATAAATAGAGTTCTCAATAATAGAGTTGTTATGATCTCTAATATCAAAATTTCAGTAGGACTTGGAATGAGTTTATCACACTTACTTAAAAACCATTAACACTTATTAATTGGAGCTTTGTATTGATTAAAAAGTCATTCATTTTTGTATGGCAAATAACTAAACCCTAACATATTATGAAAAATTTAAAAAAGATTTCAAGACAAGATTTAAAGTATGTAAAAGGAGCTGCAAATACTCTTCAATCTTTACGCACAGGATGTGAAGTTAGATGTGTATGTACCAGTACTGTTGACGGATCTCCATTTATTGGAATATGTGATTCAAGAACTGGATTATGCTGCTCAGCCTAAATGTGTTTCAGTTGAGCTTCTTTATTAAGCTTTTTGAGAAAGAAAACTGTCAAATAGCAAGTTTATAACTCTTAACATTTTTTTAAAAATATTATATATGTTTTATCTCCGGATTTTCCGGGGATTTTTTTTGTTCAGTGTATAAAAGAAATAAATCAACTTCACTCACGATCAATGTTGATAAAATTAACGAAGACATTTTATCATTTATAAAAGAACAATTGACAGAGGTAAAAAGTACAATTCAAAGCGAAAGCCATCCATTGTTGAGCGTGAAGAATTAAGTCAACTTTGCACTATCAAAAATAATAACAAATAAATATTTAAAGAACATGAAAAATTTAATTTTTACCATCGGATTATTCACAACATTAATGTCCGGAACCGCATATGCGCAACAATCAGGGGTGACGCGCACAGATCTTCAAAGGCATACTATTGAAGCTGCAGGCTATGAAACTATTCAGGCACGCATAGATCTGGAGCCGGGCACATCTGTCAGTATGCATTCCCATCCCGGAGAAGAGGTTATTTATGTGCTGGAAGGTATATTTGAATACCAGTTAGAAGGGGAGAAGCCTGTAGTTCTCAAAGCTGGCGAAGTACTTTTTGTTCCGGCCGGAAGGAACCATTCCGCAAAGAATATTGGTAAAGTGAAAGCCTCAGAACTCGCCACATACATTGTCAGAAAAGATAAACCTCTGCTTTTATTTAAAAAATAACCTGATTTTAACCAAAATCCTGCCAGCTAAAGTTGAACTTTAATTTCATTTTAAAAAGCAGTATTTATTACTGGCTTTTAATTTATTAATTTTACAAACAGATGTTTAACGCAAAGAAATTAACAACAATTTTTCAATCCTAAAATGATAAAGGAATTTTCATACAAAAAATTTGGTAACCTGGAGTTCAGTAAAGCCTCAATTCAAAACGATTCTCTCTCTACAATAAATGAGCATATCAAGGTCCTGTTTATTCCCCAAAATGCTATTATTCAGGTGGATTTTCAGGAAATCGAAATGAAAGCAGATACTTTGTTATTCATTAATCCCCACGTTATTTTAAAGCCTTGTGAAACTATCGGAGGTCAGCTAATGCATTTTAACCGTGATTTTTATTGTGTAGAAATTCATGATCAGGAAGTGGCGTGCGATGGTATATTGTACAATAATGTGTTTGAAATCCCTTTTATAAATTTAAACGAAGAACAATCCGCTGAAATCCAAAAGATCATTAAGGATATTCAGTCTGAACTGAAAAATGAAGATTCCGGTACAGAAGAAATGTTGAGGACATTACTAAAACTAATTATTCTGAAATCTACCCGCATCTGGAAACAGCAGCATCAATTATCAGACAAAGAGCAGCAGGCGGATGTTCAGTTTCTAAGAAAATTCAGCAAATTGGTCGAGCAACATTATAAAACGCTTCATACCGTTGCAGATTATGCGGATTTGCTGTGCGTCACCCCTAAAAATTTGAGTAAAAAAATAGGACTAGTTAGTAAGGATACCCCCAATGAAATTATAAAAAACCGTATTATTCTTGAAAGTAAACGGCTTCTAGCCCATACGGCAATGAACGTGAAAGAAATTGCATATAGTCTGAATTATGAAGACGATGCTTACTTTGTCCGCTTTTTTACAAAACATGTAGGAATATCACCTACCAGCTTCAGAAAACAGTTTTAAAAGACCATCTGTTATATATGCACCCAATAAGCACAATCTGTCAGGTTGTGCTTTTTTCATATCCCCTAAATCTCTGAGTGTAGCTTGGGATCTTCACAAAATCTGATTAGGTAAAAAGTGCAATTCAAAGCGAAAACCATCCATTGATATGCCCTTATAATTACCCCAACTTTGCAATAACAAAAAATAACAACAAATAAATATTTAAAGATCATGAAAAATTTAATTTTAGCAATCGTATTATTTACAACATTAATTTCAAGCCATGTATTTTCACAAACTAAGAGAACTCCTGCATCCTTTGGAAGGGAAGAATATATTGAAGTGGAAAAGAATGTGCGGCTTCATGTAACTGACCTTGGTGAGGGTGAGCCTATTGTTTTAATTCACGGATGGCCATTGAGCGATGCCATGTATGAATATCAATATGCCGATTTTATTCAAAAGGGTTACCGGGTGATTGGGATTACGTTAAGAGGATTCGGATTGTCCGATAAACCCGGAGGAAAGTATAACTATGATGTTTTTGCAGATGATATTAAGGTTGTTTTAGACAAGCTGGAAATCAGGAATGCAACAATCGGCGGATTTTCCATGGGAGGTGCAACGGTCATTCATTATGTAGCCAAATATAATGCAGCCCATGTTTCCAAAATGGCATTATTTGGAGCAGCTGCACCTATCTGGACAAAGCGTGCGGACTTCAATTATGGTTTATGGAACAAAGAAGATGTTGATGGACTGATTAATCTCAACAATACAAACCGTCCAGAGCTATTCGCTACATTCGGTAAAATTTTCCCTGCTAATGATACCAGTGTATCCCAAGGACATGGTGCCTGGTTAGGGAATATTCAGGCCCAAGCATCCCCTTACGCAATGGCTGAAGGACTAAAAACTTTAAGAGATAGCGACTTGCGTAATGATCTGAAGAAAATCACAATTCCAACTCTGATCTTACATGGTAAATTAGACAAAATCTGTTCCTACGACCTTGCTGAACAAATGAAAGCTCTTCTTAAAAATGCCACTTTAGTGCCTTTCGAAAAAAGCGGTCATGCACTTTTCATTGAGGAACTTGAAAAATTTAATAGCGAATTATTCAACTTCATTAAAAAGTAAGTGAAAAACAAAAAGAAGTTAGTTTGTAAAAGCTAACTTCTTTCTTATCTCGTAAAAATCAATTAACATGAGTAAATTTATATTTTTCCTGTTTTCGCTGATATTGTTGTCATGCAATATAAAAAAAGAAATTGTGACGGTAAGCCATCCTAATTTACCAAAACCAATAGGCCCTTACAGCCATTCAGCCAATTATGGAAATTTGATATTTGTTTCAGGTCAAATCGGCTTAGATCAAAAAACAAACAGCTTACAACCGGGAATTGAAGAACAGACAGTTCAGATTTTTGAAAACCTGAGAGTAATCCTTGAGGACAATCATTCCGATTTTGAACATATCACAAAGACAACCATTTTTATTACCGATATGAAGCATTTTGAAATAGTGAATAAAATATATAGCGAGTATTTTCAGGAGCGTTTCCCTGCAAGGAGCACCATTGAAGTAGCATCTTTGCCTCGAAATGCAATTATCGAAATTGAATGTACAGCGGTTAAGAAAGACTAAGATATCTTTTGGGAAGAAGCTGATCCTCAAATTTTATAAACCGAGAAAAATAGTTGTGGTTATTTTACGCCCAGATCAGCATAAGCATATTGGAACTTAATAATTACGTTTATCTCGGACGAGGATATTAATTTCACGAGGAGGAACTATAATTTGTAGTTTTGTAATATTAAAATGAAAACATGGCTCTCATTAATGATTTAGGAAAGATTATCTTTTTTTTGTTTTTACTATTTAGTGTTTTTCTGATTACAGCAAAATCCAAAAGAAAATTACCTAATTATTTATTTGCTGCTTTTCTGCTGGTGTCGGTGATTGATTTTTCCGGGTTCTTCTTATCAACTCCTGACTATACATTGATTAAAGGAGGAAAACTTGCCAGTGTTCTTTTGCAGATGCCTCTCTATTATTTATACGTTAACTCAGCATGTTATTATAATTTCAGGCTTCATAAAAAGCATCTTTTACATGCGTTTCCTTTTTTATTCTTTTTCTGCTTATTCAGTATTATAGGGATTTCGAAACAGGGCTACCGCGTGTTTGATATTATTTCTATCATTCAGTATTACTATTATATTATTGCTGTATTTTGGGTGCTAAGGACCTTCAGGAAAATATATCAGGAAAATTATTCTAATGATTACCATCTTACTTATAAATGGTTGATGCAAACATCAGTTCTTTTTTTAATTGGAAACTTCTTTGTGATTATTAGGGGATTCATAAAGGAGAATAGCCCTGTTTTTATTTATCTGTACACTTTTACATCCCTATTTGTATTATTTGTGATCTGTTGGTTTGTGTTGAATGCTTTATACCGGCCAAATTTGTTTGCAGGTATAAATAAAGACCTGCTTCCTTTAAAATCAATAAACGATTTGAAGGAGGAACCCAGGGAACTGAAAGATCTCCTAAAGTTTGTAGAAACCGAAAAACCTTATTTAGATGATAAACTGACATTGCAGAAATTGGCAGAACAAATTAATCTGCCCGAAAAACAACTATCATTATTAATCAATCAGCATACCGGTAAACATTTTTTTGATTTCATTAATCAGTTTAGAATTCATGATGCAAAAGTACTTCTCAGGGAGCGGCCGCAATTAACTGTATTGGAAGTATTGTACGAAGTGGGCTTCAACTCAAAATCTTCATTTTATACTGCCTTTAAAAAGGAAACCAATTTTACGCCTACAGACTGCAGAAAATCAGCCTTTTAAGCTTTGTCCGATTTTAAGTCGGACTATTTTATTTTTAAAAATCAGTCCGACTTTCGGTATTCAGATGTTTTAATCAGTACAAAGTTTCAGATTTGCTTCATTATTAAATTAAAACAAAATGAAGTTACAAATCAAATGGGCATTGTTCTCTTTTTATGTGTTGAGTTTCGGACTGTGTTCCGGGCAGTTTAACCAAAAAGATCCAAGTAGGAGATCAGACTCTTTATTAAAAACCTATAATCAGGCCAACGCTCCCGGCATGGGAGTAGCCATTATAAAAGATGGAAAAGTAATCTATAAGAAAACCTATGGCTTGGCTAATCTGGAGAATAAAACTCTAATAACAGATTCTACAGCTTTTAATATAGCATCGGTCTCCAAGCAGTTTACAGCGTTTATTGCTCTTCTGGCTGAAAAGGAAGGGAAGCTATCACTAGATGATGATATTAGAATTTATCTTCCGGAATTGCAGCATTTGCCCTATAAAATTACAATTCGGCAGTTGGCAAATCACACCAATGGATTGCCCAATTTTACTGAAATTAAAAAGCTGCAGGGTTTTGGTGATGAATTTAAAGTAACCAATAATGAAGCAGTACATATCCTTTTGGGGATTAAAAGTGTGAACTTTCCTCCCGGAGAACAATACCAATATAATAATACAGGCTTTACCTTACTCGCCGAAATTCTTCATAGGATTTATAAAAAAGATTTCAGCCAAATAGCAAAGGAATATATTTTTAGCCCTTTGCATATGAAAAATACCATAGCAATAGATGATCCTGATAAAATCATTCCAAACAAAGCAGAATCTTACCAACAAAAAGGCAGTACTTTCTTAAAACTTCCTATCGGGCAGATGGTGAGTGGTTCGTCTAATATTTATACTACTTTGGATGATCTTTGTAAATGGGCAGTCAATTTTCAGAATCCTATACTGGGAAGTTTGGAGATTTATAATAAAATGCAAAAGAATACCATACTAAGTACAGGCAAAAAAATTGAATATGGATTGGGATTGCAAACCGAAAAATACAAAGGTTTGGATGTTGTATTTCATGGTGGAGGAACTGTTGGCTATCGTGCCTATATCCTTCATGTTCCCTCACAACAGTTCTCTGTTGTAACGTTGGGCAATAAACAGAGCTTTGAGGGCTTGTTGATTGCTTATAAGTTGGTCGACTTTTTTCTTGGAGATCAGCAGATACCTCCTTCCTTTCCACAAAAAGTAACTTATACTTCATCTGAATTCAGAAAATTTGAAGGAATTTATGAGCTTAATCCTGGAAATTATCTTGAGATATCAACGGATGGTAAAACCCTTTTTGCGGGAACATATAATCAGAAAGGTAAAGAACCATTACAGTCAATCGGTGACGGTAAATTTAAAATTAATTCTATTCCTACTGCAAATTTAACCTTCCATAACGGATCAGTTGCATTTAGAATTGCTGATTTTACATACACCGCAAAAAAAATAATGTTGTGCCCTCCCCAAGCGGATAAAGTAATTTTAAATAAAATAGTTGGATTTTACAGGAATGAAGAATTTGATACTACCTACCAATTATTTATTGAGAATAATACCTTGAAAGCAAAACATCCCATGAATGGCGATATTCAATTGTATCCATTAAGCGGAATAAGCTTTTATTCAACAACAGAGTATTTTGGGCAGCTTGATTTTAAACTTGATAAAAATAATAAGATCACCGGATTTGTATTATCTGGATCCAATATCAACAATATCAAATTTAAAAGAATAAAATAATCTTTTGAAAAACAATGCCTACACAGTTTTTAGGGAAACGATTATCGCTTAACTTTTCGATACACTTTCTTTTATAGAAGAAGATGAAACAAATAATGTAACATAATGAGTGCCTGCAATGTCTTATTAGAAAGATCGAATAAAATTATATGAAAAAATTACTTCTGATTTTTGCAATCCTAGCATGCACATCGGTTTGGTTTGCACAAACAATTCAGCTAAAATTATCCACAGATAATAAATTAGAAAATGAATTAGATTCGCTGGTAGAACAATCAGTTTCTGATTTTATGAAAAATAGTTCCAGAGTTGGTATTTCAATAGGCATTATTAAAAATGGAAAATCGCACCTTTATAATTACGGATCAATCAAAAGGGAGAAATCAGAACTACCGACAGGCAATACTGTTTATGAGCTTGCATCCATTACAAAAACATTCGGATCAATTTTGCTGGCAAAAGCAGTTATAGATAAAAAGGTAAATCTCAACGACGACATACGCAAGTACCTTAAAGAAGACTATCCAAACCTGAACTACAATGGAACACCTGTCACTTTACTTAATTTAGCTAACCTCACATCCGGATTACCCAACTGGATGCCCGATAAAGATATCTTTGGAAAGGCAGATCCGGATGCCATTCCTTACATTTTAGACTCTGTTCACTCAAAATACAGCCGACAAGACCTTTATCGAGACCTCCATTACGTAAAACTACAGGTTTTGCCAGGAACCATTTCGCGCCACTGTAACACAGCTGCGCAATTGCTGGGCTATATCATGGAAAAAGTATACAACAATTCTTATGAAAACCTTCTGCAAATATATTTCACCGACCCGCTTAAAATGAAAAACACCTATCTGCTAAAACCCAGAAAATTGCCGTTGAATATGGCAACGGGATATGATGGAAAGGGAAGGATCATGTCGGTTATTGATTGGGAAGATTTGCAGGTAGCCGCAAGTATAGCCTCTTCAAGTTCAGACATGCTAAAGTACATGGCTTTTCATCTGAATGAAAGAAATGCTGTTGCAAAATTGAGCCATGAACCAACTTTTGGAAAAATTGAAGATGGTGCTATAGCATTGAATTGGAAAGTCAAAAAAACAGAAAAAGGCAGCCGTAGTGTCTCGCATACTGGCGGTAGTTTGGGATTTAGCAGCTATATGGTATTGTATCCCGACTTAAATTCAGGTATTGTTTTATTGTCTAATCAAGCAGATCAGGGCACACAAAGTGAACTAATTGCGCTGGCAGATAAAATTCTAAATCTATAATAAAAATATATCTAGATCTGACGTTTTTTTACCATTTTAATTAATTTCAATACTTGTGATCAATAAAAAAACTACTATTCTGTAAAACGGATAGCTTTAGTTTTTTTGATGTTTTTTCGCATGCATTACCTAATTGGGTGTGGTGCTTGGATTTGGTTGAAAGATTTTTCTTTTTGTCATCAAATTTTTTTTCTCGCTTTAGAATACTTAAGGATCATCACATCATTAAATTGATATTCATTTTTGACTGAAATGCTTTTATCTACAACTCCGACAAAAGCGGCGACTATAGATGAAATTATCATATAGTCTTTCTGCATTTTCTGAAAACCGACTCTCATTAAATTACCGTTTTGATCAGTCTTTTTATTCATAGAGATCTATTGATTGCAAGGATAAAGATGAAGAGAAACAGCACTATTTTGGAATCGTATACTAATTAATATCAATTTTAAATTGCAGTAATTACAGAACTTTTTTATGAGAAGGTTGTGCACTGTAAATCTTCTTAAAGTAAATCATCTGCATGTTTTTATGGATTTATAATGAAAACCTTTTAAACCCTTCTGGAAAAGTTAAAAAATCTTCTGATTATCTATAGGAAAATCTATGATATGGTAATTTTTCACCTCTTAGGTTAAATAATTGTAAAAAACATGGGGCTTAAATATATGGGTTTAAGCAGAAAATGTTTTTTTTCTTATAACTTTTTTAAAAAATATCAACAAAATTTAAAATTTTCTTATCATAAATTAAATAAAAATAAATATTAAATTTTTAAGTGTTTATTTCACATTTAAATGACTATAAATTAAGGTATTCTGAAATATTAATCATTGAAATTATGATAACCTTATCATAATTTTTACATCATTCTTATCATAAAAAAATGATATATAATCTATTGATATATAGCTGGTAATGTATATTTTATTTTTTTTTCTCAATTGAATTTTTATATTTGTGATGTTACGTAAATGTTAATAGATGAACCAAGATTTTATTCATACCTATGTTTCTGTTGATTGCGTGGTATTTGGATTTGACCATGACAACAGACTCAATATCTTACTTGCACAGCGTCATGTAGACGATGTACCAGTGGATAGGCAAAGAAAATTGCCGGGTAGCCTGATTTTCAGTAACGAAGATGTGGATGATGCAGCCCATAGGGTTCTTCATGAGTTAACAGGAATAAAAAAAATGGTTCTCAAACAGTTCAAATGCTTTGCTGATCCATTTCGAGCAAGCAATCAGAGTGATATCAAGTGGATGGGAACCGAGTATATGCATCATATTGACAGGATTATTACGGTGGCCTACCTTTCCTTATGTAAAATTGATCATAAAATTAACAGCACTAAATATGAAACCGTAGACTGGTATCCTGTAGATCAGGTCCCTACATTGCCCTTTGATCACAATAAGATCATCAATGAATCCTTAACAGAAATAAGAAGATGGATTGAAACCGATTTTTCTATTATTTTTGAATTGTTGCCGAAAAAATTTACCATAAGACAATTGTATCAGCTTTACAGCGCGTTAAGTGAAAAACAGATCGATATAAAGAATTTTCATAAAAAAATTTCATCATTCAATTATATTATTCCTTTAGAAGAGATAGAGCAAAACGTATCGCACCGTGCAGCAAGATACTACCGGTTCGATGCCAAGATCTATAAAAAAAACAATACTAAACTAATTAAGTAAATCCCCTTTTTCAAATTATGTATTTGCTAGGATATGACATAGGCAGTTCTTCTGTTAAAGTTTGTCTCATTGAGGCATCCAGTGGAAAAATTATTGCATCAGATTTTTCTCCAAAAAAAGAAATGAAAATCACCGCACTCAACCCGGGCTGGGCAGAGCAAAACCCTGCTGAATGGTGGCTGAACCTAAAGCTGGCCCATGAATCTGTGATGCATGAATCTGGAATACACCCTGAAGAAATTAAAGGAATTGGCATTACCTGGCAGATGCATGGACTGATCCTGGTGGATAAAGATCAGAATCTGCTGCGCCCTTCCATTATCTGGTGTGACAGCCGTGCTGTGCCCTATGGTGAGAGGGCTTTTCAGGAAATCGGAACTGAGAAATGTTTATCTCATCTCCTTAATTCACCTGGAAATTTTACAGCATCAAAACTAGCCTGGGTAAAGGAAAATGAACCTGAAGTTTTTGAAAAGATTGATAAAATAATGCTGCCGGGGGATTATATTGCTATGAGGCTTTCCGGAGAAATAGGAATAACGATTGAAGGACTCTCTGAAGGAATATTTTGGGATTTTAAAAACAACTGTATTTCTGAAGATGTCATTAATTATTACGGAATTCCTAAGAGCTTTTTCCCTGAAATTATTCCTACTTTCGGCATCCAGTCAACGGTTTCTGCACCGGCTGCTCAGGAATTAGGACTAAAAGAAGGAACACCCATTTCATACAGGGCAGGAGACCAACCCAATAATGCACTCTCTCTGAATGTTTTCAATCCCGGAGAAATTGCTTCAACAGCCGGTACTTCGGGAGTGGTATATGGAGTGCTGGATAAACTGGAATATGATACCCTGTCGCAGGTAAATACATTTGCCCATGTCAATTACAGTCCTGAGCAAACCAGATTGGGCGTTTTGCTGTGTATCAACGGAACAGGAATTTTAAATTCCTGGCTAAAGCACAATTTTGCAACCTCTCTGTCTTCCTATGGTGATATGAATGATCTGGCCTCTCTTTCCCCAATAGGATCAAAAGGATTAAGCATAATTCCTTTTGGAAACGGGGCAGAAAGAGTACTGGAAAACAAAGATACCAGCTGTTCTATACACGGGATTAATTTCAATATTCATACGAAAGGAGATATTCTGCGTTCGGCACAGGAAGGAATCGTCTTTTCTTATGAATATGGAATGGATATTATGAGGAATATGGGTATGGACATCCAGGTGATTCGGGCTGGAAATGCCAATATGTTTTTAAGTTCAATTTTCCGGCAGTCGCTTGCCAGCGTTAGCAATGCGGTGATTGAGCTTTACGACACAGATGGAGCAGTAGGGGCTGCAAGGGCCGCCGGAATTGGAATAGGTTTTTATGCTGATTCTAAAGAGGCATTTTCTTCCCTCGAAAAAATAGCCGTTATAGAACCTGAAACAGAAAAAAGAGAACAATACTTAGAAGCATACTCAAGGTGGAAACAGCATCTTAACGAAATCATTTAATCATCCTGCAACGAAGCCTATTCATTGTACCTGCGGACCTATTAAATCAGCAGGCAGAGGATCCTTATATCAAATTGTAAAGAACAAACTAAAAATAAAAATCAAATAATATGAACATTTTAACAGAAACAAAAGCATTTTTTCCAGGTATTGAAAACATCAGATTTGAAGGCAAAGAAAGTAGAAACCCTATGGCATTCCGTTATTATGATGCTGATAGGATCGTGATGGGAAAACCAATGAAAGAGTGGATGCGTTTTGCAATGGCATGGTGGCATACCCTGTGTGCAGATGGAAGCGATCCGTTCGGCGGAGCAACGATTCATCATCCTTGGGATATTGGCCATGACGCAGTTTCCAGAGCCAAGCATAAAATGGACGCAGGTTTTGAATTCATGTCCAAAATAGGATTCCAATATTACTGCTTTCATGATGTAGATCTAGTTGCTCCGGCAGATAACTGGAAAGACTATGAAAAAAATCTTCAGGCTGTTGTAGAATATGCCAAAGAAAAACAAAAAGAGTCAGGGATCAAGCTTTTATGGGGAACAGCCAATGTTTTTACCCATGAAAGATATATGAACGGAGCTTCTACCAACCCAAATTTTGATGTGGTAGCCTGTGCAGGAACTCAGGTGAAAAATTCCATTGATGCAACTATCGCTCTTGGTGGCGAAAACTATGTGTTCTGGGGCGGCAGAGAAGGCTATATGAGCCTGCTGAATACCGAAATGAAAAGAGAAAAAGACCATCTGGCCCGCTTCCTTTCGATGTCCCGTGATTATGCCCGTAGTCAAGGCTTTAAGGGAACATTCCTTATTGAGCCAAAGCCGATGGAGCCAACCAAACATCAGTATGACTATGATTCTGAAACAGTGATTGGCTTTCTGAGACATTACGGTTTAGACAAAGATTTTAAGCTTAATATCGAAGTTAATCATGCTACCCTGGCAGGACATACGTTTGAGCATGAGCTTCAGGTAGCAGTTGACGCAGGCTTATTGGGAAGTATCGATGCCAATAGAGGAGATTACCAAAACGGATGGGATACAGATCAGTTTCCTGTTGACTACCGTGACCTTGCCCAGGCCTGGCTGGTACTTCTTCCGGCAGGAGGACTTGGAAATGGCGGTGTTAATTTTGATGCGAAGATCAGAAGAAATTCTACCGATCCGGAGGATTTATTTATCTCCCATATTTCTGGAATGGATGTTTTTGCTAAAGGATTATTAGTTGCTGCAGATATACTGGAAAACTCCGATTATAAAAAACTACGTACGGAGCGCTATGCTTCTTTTGACAGTGGTAACGGAAAAGCTTTTGAAGAAGGGAATCTTACACTGGAAGATCTTCAGAGAATTGCTCATGAGCTTGGTGAACCTCAGGCCAAAAGCGGAAAACAGGAATTGTTTGAAGCAATTGTGAACATGTATATCTAATAATTATAGAAGGCTTTCATTATAACACTAAGGATTTATTAATAGCCTTTCTATTAATGTAATATTAAAAATAATAATTATGAACAGATTTCATTTTGCTAAAACTAATAGGGCCGCGATATTTTTCGCCATGGTTCTGTTACCGTCAAGCTTAGCTTATTCTCAAAGTAAAAAAGATACTGTTGCCAAAGAAAATAAGATAGAGGAAGTTATTGTAATTGGATACGGTACACAGAAAAAAGAAGCAGTTACCGGGTCCGTATCATCCCTTGGCGGAACCGCTCTCAAAGAAGTTCCTTCAGCAAATATAACTGATGCAATACAAGGCCGTCTCCCAGGAGTTGATATTGGCAGAACCTCTACAAAACCTGGCGCTGTGCAACAGATCCGTATCAGAGGAGAACGTTCATTAACCGGCTCTAATGATCCCTTGATCGTATTGGATGGAATTCCTTTCGTAGGTTCTTTAGGAGATATCAGCCCGTCAGATATTAAAAGTTTAGACATTCTTAAAGATGCTTCTGCCACAGCGATTTATGGATCACGTGGTGCAAACGGAGTCATCTTAATAACAACAAACAGAGGATCAAAAGGTCAGAAAGCAAGATTTACCTATAACGGATATACTGGATTTCAGACTATTTTCTCTAAATATCCGGTAATGGATGGGCCTAAGTTTGCCAAATTACGTGCAGATGCCAAAATGTTTACCAACGCACAGGATGAGTTTAATGATATAAATACAGACTGGCAGGATAAATATTACGGTGTAGGATTAATGATGAACCATGATGTAGGGGTTACAGGAGGAAGCGAAAAAGGAAATTACAACTTTGGAGTAGCATATTTTCAGCAGAATGGAGTAGTCCCTTTGCAAAGCTATAAAAGACTTTCTATCAGAGGTTCCTTAGATCAGGAAATAAGTAAGTTTATAAAAGTAGGCTTCTCCACAAACTCCAACTTTTCTATCAATGACTTTAACGGTGTCAGCGGTGCGCCTATGTTAGGGTATTCACCATTGGTGAGTCCCTATAATGCCGATGGAAGCCCTAAGACTGTCATGTATAGTGCCATTGATCAGACTGCTCTCCAGACCAGAGGTATTCTCGAAAATCTAGGTGATGCTTATGCCGACCGTACTAATGCTTTCAGCTCTTACAATAACCTTTATGGGGAATTAAAAATACCAGGGGTTGAAGGTCTTAAATACAGGCTTAATGTTGGTCTTACCTACAGAAATTCGAATAGTGGGAGCTACACAGGAACAGGAATACTCAATGTAAATCCTGACACAGAATCTTCGGCGGGAATAGGAAACTCGCTGACAACACAATGGGTATTGGAAAATATCCTGTCTTATGATAGAACCTTTGGTAAACATAAAATTAGCGCAACAGCATTATATTCTGCAGAACAGACCAAGTACAACAGCTCGTACATATCAGCAAGGGATGTTCCGATTGATGCCTTTCAATACTTCAATTTAGGCCATGCACAAGGAGAGGTCACAATAGATCCGAATAACCAGGGATATTATAAAAGAGGTCTTATGTCTTTCATGGGAAGAGCCTTATACCAATATGACAACCGTTATATGTTGACAGCTACCGTACGGTCAGACGGAGCGTCAGTTTTAGCCAAAGGACACCAGTGGCATACCTATCCCGCGATTTCTGTTGGTTGGAATATTGCCAATGAAAATTTCCTTAAAGATTCAAAATATATCAATCTGCTTAAACTGAGAGCCGGTTTCGGACAAACTTCTAACCAGTCTGTAGGACCGTATACCACTTTTGGGAGCTTAAGTACTGTTCCTTATAATTTCGGTGATGAATTTGTTATCGGGAATTATGTAAACACGGCTTCAAATGCAAAATTGGGCTGGGAGTTTTCAAAAACCTGGAATTATGGGTTAGATTTCACTTTATTCAACAGAAGAATTAATGGTACCGTAGAATATTATATTACGAAGACAGAGCAATTATTATTAAGCAAAGGATTGCCGGCATCCAGCGGTTTAGGGTCCGTGACCGAGAACGTGGGAGCATCAGAAAATAAAGGTCTCGAAATATCACTTAATGCTGTTATTTTCGATAATCCTGACGGGTTTAGTTGGGAAGTTGGAGGTAATTTATATGCCAATAGGAATAAAATCACATCATTAGCTTCCGGAACTGATCGAAATGAGGGTAATTTATGGTTTGTGGGCCATAATATCAATGCCCTGTATGATTACCAGTATGTAGGCTTATGGCAGCATGGAGATCCTTATCTGAACGTGTTGGAGCCTGGAGGAAATGTGGGAATGATCAAAGTTTTATACACGGGTGGATATAATGCAGACGGAACTCCCGTTAGAGCTATCGGGCCGGCTGACAGGCAGATTATTGATACTAATCCGGATTTTATGGGAGGTTTCAATACAAGATTAGCATATAAAAACATTGACCTTAGTGTGGTTGGAGCATTTCAGAAAGGGGGAGTATTAATCAGCACATTATATGGCTCATCAGGATATCTCAACAGACTATCGGGAAGAGGAAACAATGTGGATGTTGATTACTGGACTGAGGAAAATCCAAACGTACGCTATCCGAAGCCGGGTGGAATGATGAGCGGAGATAATCCAAAATATGGCTCAACTTTAGGCCTATTTGACGGTTCTTATGTAAAGATCAGAACGATTACATTGGGTTACAATTTCAATAAAAATATTTTGGAAAATTTAGGAGTAAGCAGCCTGAGGCTATATGTTACAGTGCAGAATCCGTTTGTTTTCGGTTCTCCCTACTACAGAGAATCAGGTATGGATCCCGAGCCGAATTCAAGAGGAAACGAGAATCAGGCCGTAAATTCATACAAAAGCAATCAGTTAGTAATTGGTACAAATAATCCTTCTACAAGAAACTATATGATGGGGCTAAACCTAACCTTTTAAAAGAAAAATCATGATCAATTTAAATAAAAAATTTATCGCTGCTCTATTTTTAGCATCACTAACATTCAGTACAGGATGTAATGAGATATTGGATGAACAGCCAAGAGGCATATATACGCCGGAAGATTTTACAACAGAAAGAGGAATTACACAGGGAGTAACAGCATTGTATAGACAGATGCGAATGCTTTATGGGAACGGATACTTCTTAAACTCTACCATGACGGGTACTGATGAGGCGACCTGGGGAAAAGATGCAGACGGAAATTTTAAAGTATTGGATATGTCTAATAATGGCAATATCGACAGTTCAACTTTTCCAACAAGCATGGTGTGGGGATCTGTTTTTCCTGCCATCAATTCTGCAAATGGGGTTATACAAAACGGACCTTTAATCAATGTACCCGAAGCGCTGATTTCAGAAGCAAGATTTTTTAGATCATTTTATTATTTCTTACTGGTCCAGACCTATGGCGGTGCACCGCTGGATTTGGGATCAGGAGAGCTTAAATTCAATATTTCTCCAACCACCACTTCAGTAAGAAATACCGTTTCAGAAGTGTATACAAAAGCTATTTTTCCAGATTTAATCAAAGCCATTGATAACCTTCCCGCAAGCCCAAGGGTTACCGGTGGTGTTACCAAGAACGTTGCGAGATTATATCTTTCAAAAGCATATTTAACCTATGCCTGGTGGCTTCAAAACCCAAACAGTATTCCAACTTATCCTGAAACCGCAAGAACAGATCCTGACGGGCATAATGCCCAATGGTACTTCCAAAAAGCTTATGATATTGCATTAGACGGGATCAATAACCCTGGGCCTTATGCTTTGCAGCCTACCTATTACAATTTGAATGTAGGGTCAAATGACCGTAATAAAGAATGTATGCTTTATGCAGACCATACAGAAACAAGTGCTTATTATAATGAAGGTGTCATTCAGGCAAGTTATGGCGATGGATGGTCTCCAAATAATTTTGCCGCCTGGATGATGACTTGGAATTATCCTAATATCAGAAGCAGTACTTCCAGTACATCCTGGTCTGCTGTCAGCTCAGTACAAAGAGCAGCGGCTCAGGATCTAGGACGCCCGTGGACACGTATGGCCCCTACCATCGAAGTGATTAAAAACACATTTGCAGACAAAACAAATGACTCCAGATATGACGGAACATTCGTTACCACTTACCGTGGAAACTGGGACAAGGCAGGAATGACGCAGACTACCTTGTATAACGCCAATAATCTTCCCGTGCATCCAGGTGAAGCCATTTTAACCTTCCTTAATGATGATTCTGTATCACCAACATATTCCTCCAACGCTGGAAATAGTAATATTGGAGCAGGCACACTTCCGGGAAGAGCAGACTGGGTAATTGCACCAAATGGTATCAGCAGAGTAGTATATCCGGGTATATGGAAAATCGGAACATACCGTACAGATAATGGCAATGGTTTAGGATATCCAAACCCGAGTTTAACCCGTCCGTTTGTAGCTGCTAAATTTTCAGAATTTTATTTCTTAGCAGCTGAGGCAGCAGTTAAAGGTGCTTCCGGATCTGTTAGTGCCAGAGATCTGATTAACGTAATCAGAGCAAGAGCCGGAAAGTGGGTCTGGAGTGTTAGTGGAAACATGGCAAAAGTACAGGATAACAGTGCTGCAATGATTGCTGCTACACCTAATACCATTACTATAGATTACATTCTGGCAGAAAGGTCCCGGGAATATTATGGCGAAGGATACAGATGGTATGACCTTGTACGCACGCAGAAATGGGAAGAATATGCAGCTACTTACAAAATTGCAGGGACTGCTTATGGGGATCATAATCCTCAGACTGTAACCCGTAATATTCAGAAATTCCATTATCTGAGACCTATTCCGCAGGGACAGCTTGATGCGATGGAAGTTTCTGCAGATATCAAGGCTAAATACCAAAATCCCGGTTACAATTAATAGACATACACATTCATGTTAACAGACAAAGTAGATGTATCTATTGCATCTGCTTTGTTTTAATGAAAAATAAAATTTATGGAAAAAACATGGCGCTGGTTTGGTAAAAAAGACAAAATACAGTTAAATATGCTCCGTCAGATCGGTGTGGAAGGTATTGTTTCCGCATTGCATGATATTCCGAACGGGGAGGTTTGGTCATTAGATGCAATCAATGACTATAAAAATTATATAGAAAGTTTCGGACTTCGCTGGTCTGTCGTAGAAAGTCTGGCCGTAAGTGAAGCCATAAAATATGGAGGGGAAAACAGAGATCAGTTAATAGAAAACTACATCAAAAGTCTTGAAAATCTGGGAAAGGCAGGCATTACAACGGTTTGTTACAACTTTATGCCGGTCCTGGACTGGGCTCGTACAGATTTGTTTTATCAGTGGGAAGACGGCTCGTCATCACTGTACTTTGATAAAGCCAAATTTGCTTATTTTGAAATTCATCTTCTGCAGAGAAAAGGTGCAGAAAACGACTATAATTCAGAGACCCTTCAAAAAGTAGAACAATTAAAGAATATTTTAACGGAAGAAGATAATAATGATTTAATAGATTCAATTATTGTAAAAACACAGGGGTTTGTTAATGGAAATATCAAGGAAGGAGATCAGAATCCAGTGGCTATTTTCAAAAGTTTATTATCATTATATGATGGAATTGATAAACATCAGCTTCGCCAAAATATGAGATATTTCCTTGAAAAAATAATGCCTGTCTGCGAAAAATGGAACATCCAGATGTGTGTGCATCCCGATGATCCGCCATTTTCATTGTTGGGTTTACCTAGAATCGTGACCAATGAAGAAGATATCGACTGGATCTTAAACGCTGTCGATAATCCTCACAACGGACTCACATTCTGCACAGGTTCTTTAAGTGCAGGCCTTCAAAATGATGTTCCAAAGCTTGCTCAAAAATATGCCCACCGGACAAAATTTGTCCATTTAAGAAGTACCAGTGTTTTTGAAAACGGTGATTTTATAGAAGCGCACCATTTGGGTGGAAGAGGAAAACTGATTGAAGTAATCAAAATCTTTGAAAAAGAAAACTCTGATTTACCAATGCGCGTGGACCACGGAAGATTATTAACGGACGATATTGACAAAGGCTATAATCCCGGATATTCATTTTTAGGAAGAATGCTTGCTTTAGGACAAATTGAAGGAGTAATAGCAGCCGTACAAAACGAACTTTCAAATTAATAATGAAGAAGAGTCTGAAGGGTAAAATACTATCATTATAATTCAACATAGATCGATTATAAAATTATGAACGAAATATTCAGCATAAAAGATAAAGTAGCAGTCATTACAGGTGCTTCTGGGGTATTGGGAGGAAGTTTGGCCAAAAGTTTCACTGAAGCCGGAGCAAAAGTTGTTGCATTGGGAAGGAATCAACAGACATTAGACGCAAGAGTAAAAGAACTGACAGATTTAGGCGGCGATGCATTCGCTGTGGAAGCCAATGTAATGAACATTGAAAGTCTGGAATCTGCATCAAAAAAAATCCTCAAAAAATATGGTAAAATCGATATTCTTCTCAATATCGCCGGTGGAAATATTCCTGCGGCAACATTAGCTCCCGGCCAATCCTTTTTCGACCTGAAAATGGAAGCCTGGAACGAAGTAACCGATTTAAACATCAACGGAACGGTTTACCCAAGCTATGCCTTTGGGAAAGTAATGACAGAACAGGGAAGCGGAAGTATTGTGAATATCTCCTCAATGGCAGCGTATTCCGCAATCACAAGAGTGGCAGGATATTCCGCAGCCAAATCCGCAATCACCAATTTTACACAATGGCTCGCTTCCGATTTGGCTTTGAAATATGGAGATAAAATCCGTGTTAATGCTATTGCTCCGGGATTTTTTATCGGAGATCAAAACCGGGCAATTTTATTAAATCCGGATGGCTCTTTAACTGACAGAAGCAAAAAGGTAATTGCTAAAACACCAATGGGACGTTTTGGAAATGCTGATGAACTCAACGGTGCCGTCCAGTTTCTATGTTCAGATGCTGCAAGTTTTATTACTGGTGCACTACTTCCTGTGGATGGTGGTTTCAGTGCATTTAGTGGTGTTTAGATGAATATTATTAACCCATCGAAAGAATGAAAAATTCCGTCATCAGAACTAAAACAATTTAATCAAAACTAAATGCAGGCTCCTAAAAACCGCAATATAAGATGGTTTATGCTGTCTTTGGTATTTCTCGCTACCACCATCAACTATCTCGACCGTCAGGTAATGGGATTACTGAAACCTGTTCTTGAAAAAGAGTTCAGCTGGGACGAAAAAGATTACAGCTATATCGTCATGGCGTTTACCACCACGTATGCTATCGGATATCTTGCGATGGGAAGATTTATCGACCGGGTAGGAACCAAAATTGGTTATGCCGTTTCGTTGATTGTCTGGAGTTTAGCTTCGATAGGACATGGTTTTGTGAAAAGCACGGTTGGATTTTTAATTGCAAGAAGCACACTTGGAATCAGCGAAGCAGGAAATTTTCCGGCAGCAATAAAATCGGTGGCAGAATGGTTTCCGAAAAAAGAAAGAGCGTTGGCAACAGGGATCTTCAACTCCGGAGCTACGGTGGGAGCTATTTTAGCACCACTTCTTGTACCATTCATTCTTGGACATTACGGATGGCGGGAAACCTTCGTATGGATTGGGGCTTTAGGTTTATTATGGATTGTCCTTTGGTGGAAATTCTATAAAATTCCCGAAAAAACGAAAAACCTGAGCCAGGAAGAATTACAGTATATCAAAAGTGATCAGGATGGGAAAACACAGGAACAGTCCAAAGTTCCGTTATCAGAATTATTAAAATACAAAGTAACCTGGTCTTTTGCCATAGGAAAAATCCTTACAGACCCGATCTGGTATTTCTTTATGTTCTGGCTGCCTGCTTATTTTGCAGATGTGTTCAAAATGGATTTAACGAAACCTTCCATCCCGTTGATTATTATCTACAGCGGAACAACGATTGGAAGTATTGGTGGCGGTTATCTTTCTTCATTTTTAATTAAAAAAGGTTGGGCAATCGGAAGAGCGAGAAGCTTCACGATGCTGCTTTTTGCATTGATGGTCGTTCCTGTAATGTTCTCAAAATATGTAGACAATATGTGGCTCATTACCATTATCATTGCTCTGGCAACGGCAGCACATCAGGGTTGGGGAGCCAATCTGATGACAACTGTGGGAGATAGATTGCCTAATAATTATGTAAGTTCTGTGATAGGCTTTGGCGGTATGCTAGGTTCAGCAGCCGGAATTATTTTCCCGCTTTTCATCGGAATTGTCTTAGACACATTCAAGAAAGCTGGAAATATCAACGGTGGATACAATATTATATTTTTTATAGCCGGTATCTCTTATGTTGCTGCCTGGAGTATTATTTGGTTTATCAACAGAAGAAAAGCAGTTTAAAAGATCAAAATTCATGTGGAAAACTTAATTAAAAATTAAATAATAATCTAAAAATATACTATGAGACAGAGAATAATGAATCCGATTTTTTTAAGAAATAAACTCAATTTTGTGACGGTGATTTCTTTACTTTCCTTAAGTAATTTTTCAGCACAGACTTTTTCAGACTTTTCCTACCGTGGAAATGATAAAATATATACAAACAATCCGTTAAAAGAAGACGAATTTTATTCTCCTATTCTTCAGGGATGTTATCCGGACCCGAGTATTACCAGAAAAGGAGAAGATTATTATCTGGTGAATTCTTCATTTTCAATGTTTCCGGGTGTTCCTATTTTCACTTCAAAAGATTTGGTGAACTGGAAGCAGGTAGGGCACGTTCTCGATCGTCCGTCACAGCTTAAAGTAGAAAAATCCGGTGTTTCACAGGGAATTTATGCACCTGATATTAAATATAACAAATACAACGATACTTTTTACATGATTACCACTCAGATTGCCAGTGGAATTGGTAATATGGTTGTGAAAACCAAAGATCCGGCAAAAGGCTGGAGTGAAGTACAGAAACTGAATTTCGATGGTATTGACCCTTCGATTTTCTTTGATGATAATGGAAAAGCATACATCGTTCACAATGATGCTCCTCCAAAGGGAACCGAGCAATACAACGGTCACCGTGTGATTAAAATCTGGGATTATGACCTGGAAAAAGATCAGGTTGTCGCAGGATCAGATAAAATTATTGTAAACGGCGGTGTAGACCTTTCCCAAAAACCAATCTGGATAGAAGGTCCGCATTTGTATAAAAAGAACGGGAAGTATTACCTGATGTGCGCAGAAGGCGGAACCGGCGGTAATCATAGCGAAGTTATCTTTATGGCTGATTCTCCGAAAGGTCCTTTCATTCCGGCATCCAACAATCCGATTTTGACCCAAAGATATTTCCCGAAAGATCGAAAAGATAAGGTGGATTGGGCAGGTCATGCAGACCTTGTGGAAACTCCTGAAGGAAAATATTACGGTGTCTTTTTGGCCATTCGCCCTAATGTAAACAACAGGGTAAACAGTGGTCGTGAGACTTTCATTCTTCCCGCTGACTGGAGTGGAAAATACCCTGTTTTTGAAAACGGTCTGGTTCCGATGAAACCAAAATTAAAACTGCCGGAAGGTGTAAAAAACCAGACTGGGCAAAACGGCTTTTTCCCTAATGGTAATTTTACCTTTACAGACAAGCTTAACGGTAAAAACCTGGATTACCGATGGATTGCGATGCGAGGCCCAAGGGAGAACTTTATTAGCACCGTAAAAAACGGAGTGAAAATAACCCCCTTTGACACCAATATTAAAGCATTGGCTCCCATTTCAGCTTTATTTCATAGGTTGCAGCACGAAGATTTTGAAACTTCTGTAACGCTGGATTTTAAGCCTAAATCTGAAAAAGAATTAGCCGGAATTACCTGCTATCAGAGCGAAAGATTCAATTATGTTTTTGGAATCACAAAAAAGGATAAAGAGTTCTACATTGTTTTGGAAAGAACAGAAAAAGGAGAATCAAAACTGATTGCCAGTGAAAAAATTTCACTTTCAAAAACTGTCAAATTACAGGTAGTTGGTGAAAAAGATGATCATCTTTTTAATTACTCTCTGGATGGTAAAAACTTCAGAAATCTTGGAGGCCCTGTTTCCGGAGACATACTTTCTACAGATGTGGCAGGAGGTTTTACCGGAAGCTTGATTGGGCTGTACAGCACTTCGTCTAACGATATTGTACCTGATTAATGTAGTTCGAGCAGTTAGTTTATAATGATAATCACAGGGAAATCATCAATAGGAACGGGCTTTAGCCCGTTCAATAAAGAAAAAATCAAAACAGGCTTTAGCCAAAACACTGAGCTTGTAGAAGTGTCTCTTAAATTGTAAAAATTAAATAACCATCAAACATTGAGATTTTGAAAATTAATAACACATTTTATATAGTTTCTTTTTGCGGATTTATCGGGCTGAATCTCCTTTCGGCCCAGGTAAATCCTGCTCAGAAACAGCAGACGACAGCGTTTACTAATCCAATCATTTGGGCAGATGCGCCGGATTTGTCGGTGACCAGAAACGGCAATGATTTTTATCTTATCACCACCACCATGCATCTTATGCCGGGAGCACCGGTAATGCATTCCAAAGACCTTGTGCATTGGGAAATGGCAAGCTATGTTTTTAATACACTGAATGATAATTCCAAATATGATCTGTTGAATGGTACGGTTTACGGTCGCGGACAGTGGGCTTCGTCCATCCGTTATCACAAGGGAAAATATTATGTTTTGTTCTCCCCGAATGACGAACCTTTTAAATCTTATTTCTACGTAACAGATAATCCTGAAAAAGGAGGCTGGAAGCTTATTACCAGAACCAGACATTTTCATGATGCCTCTCTGTTTTTTGATGATGATGACAGGGTGTATGTCTTTACTTCCAATAAAGTTTTTGAATTAAGTCCTGATTTTAAGCAAGTCATCGGAAATTCTGAAGGAACGGAAGTTTTTCAAAAAGATTCCTCCGAAACCGGCTTACTGGAAGGCAATCAGATCATCAAAAGAAACGGGAAATACTATATGATGATGATTTCCTGGCCAAGAAATGAAAAACGCAGGCAGGTAGTCTACAGAGCGGATAAAGTGACGGGTCCTTACGAGAAAAAAGTAGTTCTGGAAGATAATTTTTTAGGATTTTCTTATGCCGGGCAAGGCGCTTTGATTGATGATAAAAAAGGTAACTGGTATTCGCTTATTTTCCAGGACAGAGGCGGAGTGGGGCGTGTCCCGATTCTCCTTCCTGTACGGTGGGAAAATGACTGGCCGGTTTTGGGTGACAACGGAAAAATACCTTTACATGGCGAAGTTCCGCTTCCTCCGTTTAAATCGAAAAATAATATTGTGGAAAGTGATGAATTTTCAGATAAAAAATTAAAAATCCAGTGGCAATGGAACCATAATCCTGTGAATGAAGCCTGGTCTTTATCTGAAAGAAAAGGATTTTTGAGGCTGAAAACCAGTAGAATTACAGATAATATTTACGCAGCTCCGAATACTTTAACCCAAAGAATGACCGGTCCGAAATCCGCAGCAGTGGTTGCGTTAGATGTAAAAGGGATGAAAGACGGTGATATTGCTGGATTCAGTGCATTTAATGGTGACTCGGGAATACTAGCTGTTGTAAAGGAAGGAAATCAAAAATTTATTACGTTTTCTACCAATGAAGTCAGTCTTGATAATAAAACAAAAGCTATCACAAATGTAAAAAAAGAAGAAAAAAAACGCATTCCATTGAATTCGGATAAAGTTTTTCTTCGTATTGAGGCAGATTTTAACCTTGGAAAAGATTTGGCGGATCTTTCTTACAGTACAGATCAGAAGAACTGGACGGTTATGGAAAAAGGCTATAAAATGATTTTCGATTATAGAAGGTTATTTATGGGGTCAAAATTTGCGATTTTCAATTATGCAGCCAAAAATACAGGAGGTTTTGTAGATGTAGATTTTTTCAGAATTACAGATTCTTCAGCCATAAAATAAATATTTTAGAATACTATTAAAAATAATTTCAAAGGATTTTATTTTTTTATCTAAATTAATAAGTGTAAAAAATACAAATAAAAGATTTATGAAAAATTCAGTTGTATTAGCATTAGGTTTTGTTTTGTCAGGAATGTTTATTTCTGCCCAAACAATTGAAAAACAGGCGCCACAGGGCTTTGATATTGAAAAAAAAGAGATTCCCCATGGGAAAATTGATACTGTAACATATGAATCAAAAACGGTGGGAACTCAGAGAAGAGTTCTGGTCTACACGTCACCCGGTTTTAAAAAAGGAAATAAATATCCCGTTTTATACCTTCTTCACGGCATCGGCGGTGATGAAAAGGAATGGTTTCGAAACGGTATGCCCCAGATTATTCTTGATAATCTCTATGCACAGGGAAAAATAACGCCAATGATTGTCGTTTTGCCTAATGGGAGGGCGATGAAAGACGACAGGGCAACAGGAGATATTATGGCAAAAGATAAGGTGGAAGCATTCGCAACTTTTGAAAAAGATTTGTTGAACGACCTTATTCCGTTTATTGAAAAGAAATATCCGGTTAAAAAGGATAGGGCGGACAGGGCAATTGCCGGATTGTCAATGGGAGGTGGCCAAAGCCTGAATTTCGGATTGGGAAATATTGACAAATTTGCTTGGGTAGGAGGATTTTCATCTGCTCCGAATACAAAAGAACCTCAGCAATTGCTTCCAAATCCTGAAAAAGCCAAAGAATTAAAGCTTCTCTGGATTTCCTGCGGCGATCAGGACCGTTTGATGCCTTTCAGCAAAAGAACCCACGCTTATCTTACAGCAAATAAAATACCTCACATTTTCTACGTAGAACCCGGCGGCCATGATTTTAAAGTCTGGAAAAATGACTTATATCTGTTTTCTCAGTTGCTTTTTAAGCCTGTGGATCAGGAGAAAATGAATAGTTTTTTGAAATTAGATTAAAAGAAATCTCAGAAACTGATCTTTAAGTTTCAATTCAATCCATCAATCACAAAAATGAATTTCAGAAAAATAAACATAAAAGCTTTTATTGTTACGATTGTAATAATATCCGGAGCACAAAATAATATCAATGCGCAGTCTTACAAAAAGACGGATACAGGCGTGAGTTTTTCTGCGGATAAAATGAATGTGGAAGTGAAGCTTTACGGATCGCACACCATAAGAATTATTAAATATCCTGCGGGAAAATCATTTGTAAAAAACAGTCTGTCTGTTATCAAACAAGAACAGAAAATAAAATTCTCCGTTACAGAAAGTAAAGATTTTTTATTGTTAAAAACCAATGGTTTACAACTTTCTATCAATACAAAAAACGGAGAGATTGCTTATAAAACATTATCAGGAAAAGAACTTGTCAAAGAAAACGGAAGTGATTTCAAACCCTTTAATGATGCAGGAAATCCGGCTTATTCTGTAACTCAGTCTTTTCAGTTGGAAAAGGATGAACCGATTTATGGGCTGGGAATTCTCCAGAACGGAAAATTATCCCAACGGAATCAGAACATACGAATGGTACAGAATAATACCTGGGATTTTGTGCCTTTCTTCCAGTCTGTAAAAGGATATGGCATTTTTTGGGACAATTATTCTCCTACTCAGTTTACGGATAATGATCAGAAAACATCTTTTGCTTCCGAAGTGGGAGACGGGGTGGATTATTATTTCATGTATGGCGGAAATGCCGATGGTGTGATAGCAGCAATGCGCGATCTTACGGGAAATGTCCCAATGTTTCCGTTATGGACGTACGGCTACTGGCAAAGTAAGGAACGCTACAAAAGTCAGGGTGAAATTGTGGATGTCGTTAAAAAATACCGTGATCTGAAAGTCCCTTTGGATGGAATCATTCAGGATTGGCAATATTGGGGGAACAATTACCAGTGGAATGCAATGGATTTCATAAGTCCTGATTTTCCTGATGCCAAAAAGATGCTCAATGATATTCACGGGTTAAATGCACACCTTTCTGTATCTATCTGGTCTTCATTCGGGCCAATGACGAACCAGTATCGTGAAATGGGTCCTAAAGGAATGCTTTTCAATTTCAAAACCTGGCCGGAATCCGGAAGGGAAAGCTGGCCTCCGGACATGAATTATCCTTCCGGAGTGCGTGTTTATGATGCTTACAATCCCGAAGCCAGAGATATTTACTGGAAATATCTGAATAAAGGAGTTTTCAGTCTGGGTGTAGATTCCTGGTGGATGGATTCTACCGAACCAGACCATCTGAGCCAGAAGCCGGAAGATTTAGATACAAAAACATATCTGGGTTCGTTCAGAAAGGTTAGAAATGCGTATCCGTTAATGGCTGTTGGTGGTGTTTATGATCATCAGCGTGCGACAACAATCGATAAAAGGGTTTTTATTTTAACAAGATCTGCATTCGCGGGACAGCAGCGTTATGGAGCCAATACATGGTCGGGGGATGTCAATTCTTCCTGGGAATCATTGCGTAATCAGGTTCCGGCCGGTTTAAATTTTTCTATGACCGGAAATCCTAATTTTAACTCTGATATAGGAGGATTCTTTGCCGGAACGTATAAAAAAGGCTGGAGCGAGAGTTCGGGATCAAAAAATCCGATGTTTCAGGAGCTGTATGTTCGCTGGCTGCAATATGGAACCTTCACACCGATGATGCGTTCGCATGGAACCGACGTGCCTAGAGAAATCTATCAGTTTGGAAAAAAAGGGGATGTAGTGTATGATGCTGTGGAGAAGTTCATCAGGTTAAGATATAGTTTGCTGCCTTATATTTATTCCGTTTCGTGGGATGTTTCCAAAAACCAGTCGAGTTTTATGAGAGCGCTTGCAATGGATTTTAAGGAAGATAAAAAAGCTTGGGATATCAACAACGAATATATGTTTGGAAAATCTTTTCTGGTGGCTCCTGTACTGAATGCCCAATACACCCCGGAAAAAATAGTGAAGACCGATGAACATAACGGATGGGCCAAAAAAGAGGAAAAAGGACCTTCTGTTGAGAACGTTGATTTCACACAGAATAAAACCATGAAAGTATATCTTCCGTCCGGTTCTGAATGGTACGACTACTGGACCAATACAAAGCACAAAGGCGGACAGGAAATCGAAAAAACAGTCAATATCCAAAACATTCCATTGTATGTAAAAGCCGGAAGTATAATTCCTTTCGGGCCTGATGTACAATATGCTACAGAGAAAAAATGGGATCATTTAATTCTGAAAATATATCCGGGTTCGGATGCGGATTTTGTCTTATACGAAGATGAATTCGACAATTACAACTACGAAAAAGGCGACTATACTGAAATTCCAATGCATTGGGATAATAAATCCAGTACACTAACCATTGGCAACCGCAAAGGAAAATACACGGGAATGCTTGAAAAAAGAACTTTTACAGTAAATCTTCCAGACGGCCAGCAGAAAACAATAACCTATTCCGGGGAAAAGATTAAAATATTTATGAATTAAGTATTTGGTTAATAAATTATTACATGTTAAACTCAAAAAATAATAATGATTAAGAAAACATTTATAAAATATATTTTAAATATCGGATTGCTGACCGCCGGATTATCATTATCTGCCCAGAATCCCATCATTCAGACGGCTTACACTGCAGATCCTGCTCCAATGGTCTACAACGATAGATTATATGTCTACACCACCCATGATGAAGATGATTCCACCTGGTTTACGATGAACGACTGGAAGGTATTTTCCACCAATGATATGGTGAACTGGACAGATCACGGCGTGATTCTTTCCTACAACGATTTTGACTGGGCAAAGCGTGATGCCTGGGCAGCGCAGTGCATCGAACGAAACGGCAAATTCTTTATGTACGTCCCGATGATTTCGAAAACCAATAACAAAGGCGCGATTGGAGTTGCAGTTGCTGACAGTCCGTTTGGTCCATTCCATGATCCGCTTGGAAAGCCGTTGGTTCAAAGTGAATGGGGAGATATTGATCCTACGGTTTTCATTGATGATAAAGGTCAGGCGCATCTCTACTGGGGAAACCCGAAGCTTAAATATGTAAAGCTGAATGAGGATATGATCTCTTATTCCGGCGACATCGTTGAGGTTCCGATGACAGAAGAATCTTTTGGAAAACGGGAAGGAAATCCCGAAAGACCCACAAAATACGAAGAAGGGCCGTGGCTTTACAAAAGGAAAGATTTATATTATCTCTTCTGGCCGGGCGGTCCGCTTCCAGAATTTATTGGCTATTCTACCAGCAAAAGCCCACAAGGTCCATGGAAATACGGCGGAATTATAATGCCATCCGAAGGAAAATCCTTTACCAACCATCCCGGAGTTATTGATTTCAGGGGTAAAACCTATTTCTTCTATCATAACGGAGCTTTGCCCGGTGGAAGCGGATTTACAAGATCGGTAAGCGTACAGGAGCTTAACTTTAATAAAGACGGTTCCATTTCACCTTTCAAAATGACCAGCGGAATTACGAAGGCCATTGCAGCTGTCAATCCGTATGCATTCAACCAGGCGGAGATGATTTCATGGTCAGAAAATGTAAAATCTTACCAGAATAAAGTTGCCGGAGTGTTCATTAAAGCAAAGAAAAATGACGCCCACATCAATGTAAAGAATATTGATTTTGGGAAAGAAGGCGCAAAGACTTTTACGGCAAGAGTCGGAACCACGCACAATGGAAATGTAACGATGGAAGTAAGATCAGACAGTGTTAACGGGCCCGTGATTGCGATTGTGAAAGTTCCGCTCACCGGAGGAGATGACCGTTTTGAAACGGTTAAAGTCAATTTGCTTAATACAATAACAGGTATTCACAATCTTTATTTTGTGTTTAAAGGTAAAGCGGAAAAAGACATTATGTTTTTCGATTATTGGATGTTTTCAAAATAAATCAGAATGAAAAAAGTAACATTTATATTTCTTTTATTAATAAGCTTCGGTCTTTTATCGGAAATTAAAGCACAGGTTGCCGAAATTTCAAGCCCGGACGGAAAATTGAAGCTGAATATATTTTCAGAAGAAGGAAAAGCGTTGTACTCTGTAAGTTTTCAGGGAAAAATAATGCTCGAAAAATCCCCGTTGGGCTTAATCACGAATGAGTCTGATTTTTCTAAAAATTTAAAGTTCATCAACAGTAAAAAAGACAATATTTCTAAAAAATATTCCAACCAAAAAATTAAAAAATCCGAAGTTGAATATAAAGCTAATACGCTAACTGTCAATTTCATTAATGCAAACCAGTTCAATATCGGCATTGAGTTTCAGGTAAGCAATAACAATGTGGCATTCCGATACGATATTCCGCCAATGAAAGACCGTTTCAGCGTAGTGGTACAGTCTGAACTTACCGGATATCGTTTTCCGTCACAGAGCACCACATTTCTCTCTCCGATGATGAAGCCCATGACCGGTTTTGCCCGCACCGCACCCAGCTACGAAAGCGGATACAAAGCCGATGCAGAATTAGGAGCCAAATCAGATTATGGTTACGTTTTTCCTGGGCTTTTCCATATCGGAAATGAAGGCTGGGTTTTACTCTCGGAAACAGGAGTGAACAGTTTGTACTGCGCTTCTCATCTTACCGCCACTTCAGAAAAAAATCTATATCAGGTTGCGTTCCCGGATATGGCAGAAAACAACGGATTCGGGAGCTCCGGTGCGGCACTTTCTCTTCCCGCAAAAACACCGTGGAGAACCATTACTATTGGTGATTCCTTGAAACCGATTGTGGAAACTACCATTCCTTTTGATGTAGTAGAACCGCTTTATGAGGCTTCGCAGAAATATCAGTTCGGAAAATCTACCTGGAGCTGGATTTTATGGCAGGACAACAGTATGAATTACGATGATCAGGTAAGATTTATAGATCTTGCTGCTGCTTTGAACTATGAATTTATTTTGATTGATGCGCTTTGGGATAAGAATATAGGGAAAGACAGAATGAAAGAACTTATTCAGTATGCGAAATCCAAAAATGTGGGTGTGATGCTTTGGTACAATTCCAACGGAGCTGCCAATGACGCGCCAATGGGACCGAGAAACAAAATGAGCACTTCTGTAGAGCGTAAAAAAGAAATGAAGTGGCTGAAAGAAGCAGGTGTAAAAGGACTGAAAGTCGATTTTTTTGGCGGCGATAAACAGGAGACCATGCATTTGTATGAAGATATTTTGTCTGATGCCAATGATTTTGGTTTAACCATTATTTTTCACGGTGCTACTTTGCCGAGAGGCTGGGAAGTGATGTACCCGAACTATGCGGGAAGTGAAGCCGTTTTAGCTTCTGAAATGCTTTATTTTTCGGAAGATATCCGCAAGCAGGAAGCGTTTTTTGCCACATTACATCCGTTTATCAGAAATATAGTCGGAAGCATGGAATTCGGAGGAACTTTTCTGAATAAATTTTTAACCAAATCCAATAAAGAAAAAAATAAAAGATTGACCACAGACGGGTTTCAGCTCGCCACGGCCGTTTTGTTTCAGAACCCGATCCAGATGTTTGCCGTAATGCCGAACAATCTGAATGATTCACCAAAATTTCAGCTGGATTTTATGAAAGAAATTCCGACCCTTTGGGATGAAACGGTTTTTATTGACGGTTATCCCGGAAAATATTCTGTCATCGCAAGAAGACATCAGGACAAATGGTATGTTGCAGGCATAAATGCAGAAAAAACTACAAAAAAGATTACACTGAATCTTCCGATGCTGACAGCCAAAAATGTAGAGCTCATCAATGATGATAAGACAGGAAACACCTTTATAAAAACGGTTTCCATTAATAAAAACGGAGAATACGAAGTAGAAATTCAGCCGAATGGAGGATTCGTATTGAAAAATTAAGGTTCAATCAGATTAAAATAAGAGATTATGAACAGATTACCCATACTATTCTTTGTCATACTATTGTTTGGTGCTTGTTTACATGTACAAGCAACCGATAGGTTTATCACAACGCAAAATGCCGATGATGCCATTCTCCTGAAGAACAATTCAGTGAAGATTTCTTTGTATGGTGACCCCCAAATGGATGCAGGAATATTAAGAGCTGTGAAAAACCTCCAATCCGACTTTCAGAAAGTAACCGGGGATCAGCCAAACTTGCTGAATCAACTTTCCGGAATGAATTCCTCTTTAATTATTATCGGAACTGTTGGAACAAAATCGGTTATTGATGATTTGATCAGACGAAAAAAGATCGATGAAAAAGCATTAGCCGGAAAACGTGAAAAATATATCATTCAAAATATCAGCAATCCGTTTCCCGGAGTTTCGGAAGCCATTGTAATTGCCGGAAGCGACAAACGGGGAACCATTTACGGGATTTATGAAATGTCGCAGCAGATTGGCGTTTCGCCCTGGTATTACTGGGCAGATGTTCCTGTAGAAACGAAAGAAAATTTATATTTCAAAAAAGGAATTTATACTGATGGAGAACCGGCTGTAGAATACCGAGGGATTTTCCTGAATGATGAAGAACCGTCTCTTGGAGGCTGGGCAAGAGCTACTTTTGGAGGAATTAATTCTAAATTTTATGAAAAAGTTTTTGAGCTGATTCTTCGTCTGAAAGGCAATTATCTTTGGCCGGCCATGTGGGGTAAAGCATTTTATGATGATGACATTTTAAGCGGACCTTTAGCCAATGAAATGGGAATTGTGATGGGAACTTCGCACCACGAACCTATGGCGCAGGCCCAAACCGACTGGCATAGATACATTAAAAGAAATAACCTTCCAAATGTCTGGGATTACTCAAAAAACGCAAAAGTGTTGCAGGAATTCTGGAAAGCAGGAGTCGTAAGAAGTAAAAGCTGGGAAAAGCTCATTACTGTGGGAATGCGTGGCGACGGCGACGAAGCCATGGGAGAGGGCACTAATATTTCTTTACTTGAAAAAATTGTAAAAGATCAGCGCAGAATTATTGCTGATGTTACAGGTAAAAAAGCCGATAAAACTCCACAGGTTTGGGCTTTGTACAAAGAAGTTCAGGATTATTATGACAAAGGGATGAAAGTTCCTGATGATGTGATTCTGCTGTTCTGTGATGATAACTGGGGCAACGTGAGAAAGCTTCCGGATCTTTCAAAGCCTTTGCACAAGGGTGGTTACGGAATATATTATCATTTTGATTACGTAGGCGGGCCGAGAAATTCCAAATGGATTAATATCAGTCCGATTCAGCGGGTTTGGGAGCAGATGAACCTGTCGTACGAGCATAAAGTGGATAAAGTCTGGGTGGTTAACGTCGGAGATTTAAAGCCGATGGAATTCCCGATCAGTTTTTTCCTGGAAATGGCCTGGAATCCGAAACAATTCAACTCAAAAAATCTACTGGAATATACCGAAAAATGGGCCTCACAGCAGTTTGGTGAAAAATATTCTAAGGAAATTGCCAGGATGATTAACCTTTATGCAAAATACAACCGAAGAGTAACTCCGGAAACGCTGGACAGCAAAACATTCAGTCTTGAAAATTATAATGAATTTGAGACAGTTTTGAATGACTACAGAGCGTTGGCGCTGGAAGCTTTACGTTTGAAAGAGCAGATTCCGGCAGAATATCAGGACACTTATTATCAGCTGGTTCTTTACCCGATCGATGCGTGCAGTAATTTGTATGAAATGTATTATGCCGTAGCTAAAAACAAAGTATTAGCAGCCAAAAATGATATTCAGGCGAATTTCTATGCAGATAAAGTGAAAGAATGTTTTGAAAGAAATGCTTATCTCGATAGTAAATACAACAATGAGATTGCCGGTGGAAAATGGACACACATGATGGATCAGATGAAGATAGGATACAAAGCCTGGTTTGACGGAAAAGTGAATGTAATGCCAGAAGTAATCTATATTCCTGAAACAGCCAATCCAAAAGATAAAATATTTGCAGAAAAAAACGGCTATGTTTCCATCGAAGCCGAAAACTTTGCAAGAATGGGCAATTCGGACAGGATTCATTGGGAAATAATCCCTGATTTCGGAAAAACAAAATCAGGCGTGACTACATTCCCGCAAAATGGCTACCCAAAATCAGGGGAAAACATCTATCTGGAATATGATATTAATTTTGAATCTAAAGGTGATTTTGAAGTAGAATTGCTGCTGGCCCCAACACTGAACTTCAATCACAATAAAGGATTGCGCTATGAAATTTCATTTGATGGCGGAACACCGCAAACCGTCAATTTTAACGGCCACTATAAAGGTGAACTGGGAAAATGGCAGTCGGAGCACATCATTAAATCAGCTACAAAACATCAGATTTTACAACCTGGCAAACATACATTGAGATTCAGGGTTCTGGAACCGGGAATTGTTTTAGAGAAAATACTAATTGATACGGGAGATCTTAAACCAAGTTATCTGGGGGCTCCTCAAAGTGATTATTCAGAAAAATAAATGAAGAGGATAATTGTTGGAAATTGATGTTGGTGAATCTAATGAAGGGATAATTTTCAGAAGATGAAACTGAAATATTAATTAAGAATAATCTTAAACTTATTCATTAGACCTATTTAACATCATAATTTAACAACTTATTACTATGGAAAAAATCTTCAAATTTATACTTGTAATGATTACAGGTATTGCAGTTTCAGTACAGCTGAATGCACAAAATGTGCAGGCAAAAGTAAAGATCGATAAGAGTATTGTTTACCAGAAAATAACGGGTTTTGGCGGTTTTGTCTGTAGTCCGCAGTTTGGTTACAACCACATGACGACCGCAGAAATCCAGAAACTCTGGGGTGCAGGCAGTGTAGCAGGATATAATATTATGCGTCTTTATATTCCCGAACAGAGCAGCAATTGGAGTGCGGCTCTGGCAACGGCTCAGTTGGCTGAATCTATGGGACTTACCATATTCGCCAGTCCGTGGACGATGCCCGCAGATTGGAAAACCAATAACCACGTGAACGCAGTATATACTGATGCCAACGGTGTACAGCAAATCGGTTATCTTAAGCCTGAAAAATATCAGGATTATGCCCTGTATCTCAACAGTTTTGTGACCTATCTGCAAGATAATGGGGTGACATTGGATTACATCTCCATACAAAATGAGCCCGACGAAATGGCACAATATCAGGGATGTATCTGGACGCCGGCACAAATTGCCAATTTTGTTAAAAATTACGGTCAGCTTATCAACTGTAAGGTAATAGCGCCGGAAAGTGTCGGTTTTACAGATAATTTTGCCAATGCATTCTTAGACCCTGCGGTAATGGCGAATTTTGAGGTGTACGGAGGACATCAGTACGGTGCGATGCAGTCTGTTTATAAGCAGTTTCAGAATTATAATAAAGAAATATGGCAGACAGAATATCTGATTAACTGGAATTCTTCAAGCAGTCAGACTCCGAGAGATTTTATATGGAATACCGATGGATTTAGTTTCGCAAAAAGTGTCAATAATGCAGTGCTTGGAAATGTAAATGCGTGGATTCATTATGCTTCAAAAAGATTTTACGGACTGATGGGAGATGGTTCATACGGAACAGTTGCCGGGGACATGACGAAAAGAGGGTACATTCTATCCCAATATGCCAAAAATACCACAGGAAAAACCAGAATAGATGCAAAATGGGAAACCTCAAACGGAACTTTGGAAGGTTCTTCTTATATTTCGCTGGACGGAAACCAGATCACCCTTGTTGTTATCAATTCTTCTTCAAATACATATGATCTTAAAGTTGATCTGCCATTTTTTACTGCTTCAGGAGTACAGACAACTACATCACAATCCTTGAATATGGCTTCATCACCTTTTTCTTTCAGTACGGCGAGTTTTCGGCCGACAGTTCAGGTGAGCCCTTCGAGTGTAATGACTTTTGTGTTTAATAAAAGTGGCGACAGACCGGTATCATTAATGACAGGCGGTGATGTTCATTATAATAAAATTGAAACTCAAGTCCCGACCAATTCGGCGTTTGGTACTAATTATCAGCTTAGCGGAAAAACCGTTACATTCTACAATTCCACCCCGTTGATAAGCACAAATATTGATGCTAACAATGGATATTTATCTCTTGATGATCGTTACAATAAATTGATTTTTAATGTATTAAATTATACAACAAGCAATTTGCCGACTTCTTCCAATACGACATTATATTACGTTGATGCCAACGGAACGGTAAGATCTCATAATTATGGCAGTGTAGGATTTCCTGCACCGGGTTCGGGAAGTTTCAATTTGGTATTTGATATTTCCAGAACGGTTCTCCCGTATGGCTGCAAAGGGATTATCGGGCTAAGAAGCGGAAATTACAGTTCTATATTGACCCTGACTTTAGGCGATGTTTACTTTAATGTAGGCAACGAAAGAGCTTCAAAATTTGCAGCAGCATATTCGCTTACGGACAGCAATCTTATGGATGCTCTTGAAAATGAATATTATACATCCGTAGATTTCAGAGATGTTACAGGAAATACATCGGCAGATACATGGAACAATGCGTCTGCTAATCGTAACAGTATTTTTTATGTGAACGGAAGTGTGAGTAACAATAACGTAAATGTAGTTTCCGGCAATTCCTGTCAGAATCTTAGTCTTTCGGATCTGGGTAAAGATTTTCAGGTGCCGTTTAATTTCACTGCAAATTCGGCTACATACACAAGAACTTTTAGTGGGTACGGGATTGTTCTTCTACCTTTTCAGTCAGCTATTCCTTCGGGAGCTACGGCGTATATGATGCAGCCGGGTTCCGGAAGTGTGGCTTGTACTCAGATTTCCAATGGGGTAATTCCTGCGAATACTCCTGTGTTAATCAATGCTACCGGAAGTAAAACTTTCACAGGATCAGGTGCTGTATCGACACCAAAAGCCATTACGGTGAATCAAATCAATGGGGTTTATCAGTCCATAAAAGTGGCTGCGGGTGGATATGTGCTGAAAACAGAAAACGGGGTTACAGGATTTTATAAAGTAACAACGGGTAATGAACCGGTAATCAGTTCGTTCCAGGGATATCTTGCTGAAAATAACGCATATACGAATAATTTTCTTCCGTTGAGCTTTACTACACTTAAAGTTGGTAATGTAATGGCAGCGAAAAATGATATCATCTTATATCCAAATCCTGCTAAAACCGAAATTTTTATTGATTGGAAATATTCTGGCGCAGTTTATTCAATAATTGATGCAAAAGGAAGTACAGTTTCTTATAACACAGAACTTATCTGTGGCAAAAACAGGATTGATATCTCAAAACTTCCTGCAGGGCTGTATTTTATTGAAATTTCTGGTTCAGGAGAAAATATCAACACTAAATTTATAAAACAATAATGTTAATCCTATTTAATTAAGATTTGCTTTTTAATAAAGTTACCGGTTCATTCCGGTGACTTTTGTCTTTACCCCATTATAAAGAAATATTCAATGGTAATATTTAATATGTTTAAATAAAAAAACTGCTTTAAAATCAATTGTATGAACAAAGTTTTAGTAACCATATCACTTGTATTCTGCGCTTTTAGTTTTGCTCAGAAATACAAATATCCCTTCCGGAATCCCAATCTTCCGGTAGAACAAAGAATCGAAAATCTTCTAGGTTTATTAACGGTTGATGAAAAAATAGGAATGATGATGGACAATTCCAAAGCGGTTCCCCGTCTGGAAATCCCCGCTTACGGCTGGTGGAATGAAGCGCTTCACGGTGTTGCCAGAGCTGGGACGGCTACCGTTTTCCCACAGGCCATCGGAATGGCAGCGACCTGGGACGTTCCGGAGCATCTTAAAACTTTTGAAATGATTTCTGATGAGGCAAGGGCAAAATACAATAAATCTTTTGCCGAAGCCAGCAAAACCGGACGTTACGAAGGCCTTACATTCTGGACACCCAATATCAATATTTTCCGGGATCCACGGTGGGGAAGAGGTCAGGAAACGTATGGAGAAGATCCTTTTCTTACTTCTGTTTTAGGCGTTGCTGCCGTAAAAGGATTACAGGGTAATGATCCTAAATATTTCAAAACACACGCCTGCGCCAAGCATTTTGCGGTTCACAGCGGCCCGGAATGGAACCGCCATTCTTACAATGCAGAAGTTTCTAAAAGAGATTTGTATGAAACCTACCTGCCTGCCTTTAAAGCATTGGTTTTGGAAGGAAATGTAAGAGAAGTGATGTGTGCATACAATGCTTTTGACGGTCAGCCCTGTTGCGCCAACAATACCTTGCTTACCGAAATTCTTCGTGGTAAGTGGCAGTATGACGGAATGGTGGTTTCCGACTGCTGGGCTCTGGCAGATTTCTATCAGAAGAAATACCACGGGACACATCCGGATGAGAAAAGTACCGCAGCAGATGCTTTGAAACACTCCACTGATCTGGAATGCGGAGATACCTATAACAATCTGCAAAAATCTCTTGCAAGCGGACTGATCACAGAAAAAGATATCAATATTTCTATGAGGAGAATTCTTAAAGGCTGGTTTGAGCTCGGAATGCTTGACCCTAAATCTTCCGTACACTGGAATCAGATTCCTTATTCTGTTGTAGATTCGGATGAGCACAAAAAGCAAGCCCTGAAAATGGCACAAAAATCAATTGTGCTCATGAAAAATGAAAAAAATATACTGCCTTTCAATAAAAATATTAAAGAAATTGCGGTTGTAGGCCCGAATGCGGATGACGAAATAATGCAATTAGGAAATTACAATGGAACACCTTCATCCATAGTAACTATTCTGGAAGGAATTAAAACCAAATTTCCGAATGCTGAAATTATTTATGAAAAGGGAACTGAGGTTGCCGATCCGTCTTCCAGGACCTCGCTTTATCAGAATTTTTTGAACCAGAAAAATGGAGAGAAAGGTATGAAGGTTGAATTTTTTAATAATAATGAGTTCAAAGGAAATCCGGCCAATATTTCAGTAAATAAAACAGGAATTACCTACAACAGTTTCGGCGGAACTCAGCTTGCACCGGGAGTTGCAAGGGAAAATACTTCAGCAAAAATTTCTGGAATTTTCAAAAGCAGCTTTACAGGTGAGGTAATATTTTCTGCTTCCACATCAGATGTGTACACACTGTTTGTTGATGGAAAAGAAATCGCTACCAGAAAAGGCCCGGACGCAAGACATCCATCTGAATTTCCTGTGAAAATGGAAAAAGGAAAAGAATATCAGATAGAATTACGACACACCCAAAAAGGAAAATATGTAAGCATCAGCTTTGAAGCTTATAGAAAAGACCCCGTTAATTTTGCATCAGTAAAGGAAAAAGTGAAAAGCGCAGATGTAATTGTCTTTGCAGGAGGGCTTTCCCCAAGTCTGGAAGGGGAAGAAATGCTGGTGAATGCAGAAGGCTTCAAAGGCGGTGATAAAACATCAATTGAGCTCCCAAAAGTTCAGAGGGAATTATTGGCTGAGCTGAGAAAAACAGGTAAACCTGTTGTTTTTGTTCTTTGCACAGGAAGCTCACTTGGTCTGGAGCAGGATGAAAAAAACTACGATGCATTGCTGAATGCCTGGTACGGCGGCCAGTCTGGCGGAACTGCTGTTGCGGACGTGCTGGCTGGAGATTACAATCCTTCCGGAAGATTGCCGGTTACTTTTTACAAAAATCTGGAGCAATTAGACAATGCGCTTTCAAAAACCAGCAAGCATCAGGGCTTTGAAAATTACGATATGCAGGGAAGAACCTACCGTTATATGAAGGAAAAACCTTTGTATGCATTCGGGCACGGCCTGAGTTATTCAAAATTTACTTACGGCGACGCAAAACTGAACAAAAACAGCATCAATGCTGATGAAAATGTCACCATAACGGTTCCTGTAACCAATACTTCGGAAAGAGACGGGGAAGAAGTAGTTCAAGTTTATGTTAAAAGAAATAATGATGCTTTAGCTCCTGTAAAGACTTTAAGGGCTTTTGAAAGAGTTTTAATTAAATCAAAAGAAACAAAAAATATTCAATTGACGGTTTCCAAAGATTCATTTAAATTTTATGATGAAAAAGCCGATGACTTGGTTTCAAAACCAGGGAATTACACCATTTTCTACGGTGGAACTTCAGCAGATTCAGGATTAAAAAGTATTGAATTAAACATCAGGTAATGTGTTTTTAATGAACCTTAAAGGTCTACCAACAAAATTTAATTTTTTCAACTTAAAATGAAAATAAAAGATCAATTTTTCACAGCAATACTCTCTTTGACGGCCGCATTTTTATCGGCTCAAAACAGCGATAAACATATTCTTGAGTTAGACGGAACATCTACCGGCATCAAAATCCAGCCTACGATGTACGGGATCTTCTTTGAAGACATCAATTTTGCCGCAGACGGAGGTATTTACGCTGAATTAATCAAAAACCGGAGCTTTGAATTTGATGAGCCATTGACGGGCTGGAAACAGCAAAACACAAAGACCCTCTCCCATAATCTGGATTCAGGATTTCTTACCATTTATTCGGATGATGCCAAAACCAATAAAAATTATGCGAGAATTACCATAAATAACGATCAAAATTATGTTCTGGAAAATGAAGGTTTCCGAGGGATTGGGCTTCATCAGAACTCCAGATATGATTTCAGCTTTGATCTGGAAAATGTTTCCGGGAATATTTCCGCGCTCAATGCAAGTCTCATAGACGAAAAAGGGGCGGTAATTTCTACAGTTCCCGTGCTTATTAAAGGAAAAGGATGGCAAAAATATACTGCCGTTTTTTCGCCTTCAAAAACAGTGGAAGAAGCAAAGCTGAAAATCACTTTTACAGGAAAAGGAGTGGTAAATATGGATATGATCTCCCTGTTTCCGCAAGACACATGGAAAGGAAGAAAAGGTGGACTGCGAAAAGATTTAGTTCAGAAATTACATGATCTGAAACCCGGATTTCTCCGTTTTCCTGGAGGATGTATTGTAGAAGGAAGAACGCTTGCCGAAAGATATCAGTGGAAAAAAACCTTAGGAAATGTGGCGGACAGAGAATATCTTATCAATAAATGGAGCTCAGGATTTGCCCACAGGCTCACTCCGGATTATTACCAGTCGTTCGGATTGGGTTTTTATGAATATTTTCAGCTTTCCGAAGATTTGGGGGCAGAACCCGTTCCGATCCTAAGCTGCGGAATGGCTTGTCAGTTCAATACAGGCGAATTGGTTCATTTGGAAGAATTAAATCCTTACGTTCAGGATGCATTGGACTTAATTGAGTTTGCAAACGGTGGTTCAGCCACAAAATGGGGGAAGATTCGCACCGAAATGGGACACCCAAAACCTTTTAATTTAAAATTTATCGGCGTGGGAAATGAGCAGTGGGGCGAAGATTATATTGAAAGGTATAAAATATTTGAAAAAGCCATTCATGCTAAATATCCTGACATTAAAATTATTTCCGGAAGCGGACCGTCACCGGACGGAGAATTTTTCGATTACGGCTGGAAAGAGCTTAAAAAACTCAATGCACAGATTGTTGATGAACATTATTACAATTCACCGGAATGGTTTACAAAAAATGCCGGAAGATATGATGATTATGACCGTTCCGGACCGAAGGTTTTTGCGGGGGAATATGCTGCACAATCAGTAGGAGTGGTAAAACCTGACAATAAGAATAACTGGCAGACCGCACTCTCAGAAGCCGCTTTTATGACGGGATTGGAAAGAAACGCAGATGTGGTAACAATGACTTCCTATGCGCCGCTTTTTGCCTATGCAGACGGATGGCAATGGACTCCGGATCTGATTTGGTTTAATAACCTTCAGTCGTATGCAACCCCAAATTATTATGTTCAGAAACTTTTCTCAAACAATAAAGGAACCGATTTAATCAGGATTTATGAAAACGGAAAGCCTGTAAAAGGACAAAATCAGCTTTTTGCATCCGCAGTTCAGGACACCGGAAATGAAGAAACCATTATCAAGATAGTTAATACTAATTCTCGGGAAAAATTAATTGAAATAAGCCCAAAGAATATAAAACCAGGAAAAAATCTCACTAAAATAACCTTAACAGCATCACAGCTTTCTGCCGAAAATAATTTTCAAACAGAGAATATCAAACCAGCAGAGGAAAGGTCAGCATTAAAAAAAGGTAAGATTTCGGTTGTTATTCCCGGTAATTCCTTTATTGTTTTAAAGCTTAAATAATCATAATCAAATCTTTACAAATAAAAAATAAAATTAAGTGTGTTTTTTACATTTATTTAAAATAGAATCTTATATTTGTTTTTATCTCTTCAATAAAAAATTTGTGAATTGGTTAAAGCCTGATTAAAAATGAATCACTTTTTCTGATAATTGAGCATAAGCCGTAATATTTAGTTATGGAGATATCATTTTAAGCTGGTGGAAAGGTGGTTTAAAATAATTTATAAAAATTAATTATTTACATTAATGAAAAAATATGTTATCGGATTAGATTACGGAACAGATTCTGTCCGTGCAGTCCTGATTGATACGGAAAATGGGGCAGAGCTCGCAACATCTGTAAGCTATTACCAAAGATGGAAGGAAGGGAAATTCTGCCAGCCGGAACAAAATCAGTTCCGTCAACATCCTTTGGACCATATTGAAGGTTTGCAAAAAACCATTTCCGATGTTGTAAAAGAAAGCGGGGTAACGCCGGAAAGTATTGTCAGTATTTGTATTGACACCACAGGTTCATCACCGCTTCCGGTGAATAAAGATGGAGTTGCCTTGGCTTTGACCCCGGGTTTTGAAGAAAATCCCAATGCGATGATGGTGTTGTGGAAAGACCATACTTCCATTAATGAGGCGGAAGAAATCAATAATGTAGCAAGAAACTGGGGCGGCGAAGATTACACCAGGTTTGTGGGCGGAATCTACTCATCAGAATGGTTCTGGGCCAAGATTCTTCACATTAATAGAGTTGATGAAAATGTAAAAAATGCGGCTTACAGCTGGATGGAACATTGCGATTATATCACGTTTCTTCTTTCCGATAATCAGGATTTAAAAACATTCAAAAGAAGCCGTTGCGCAGCGGGTCACAAAGCAATGTGGCACGAATCGTGGGACGGGCTTCCTTCAAAAGAATTTCTCGGCCGGCTAGACCCTTCTTTGGCCGAACTTCGGGAAAGATTATATGATAAAACCTATACTTCCGATGAGGTTGCAGGAAATCTAAACCAGGAATGGGCAGAAAAGCTTGGACTCACGACCCATACTGTAATTGCCGTAGGAACTTTCGATGCGCATTCCGGAGCTGTTGGAGCAAAAGTAGAAGAAAATACGCTTATCAGAATTATGGGTACATCAACCTGCGATATTATGGTGGCACCCAACGAAATTATTCAGGACAAAACCGTTAAAGGTATTTGCGGACAGGTAAGCGGTTCGGTTATTCCGGGACTGATGGGTCTGGAAGCCGGACAGTCGGCGTTTGGCGATCTGTTGGCCTGGTACAAAGACATCCTGATGTGGCCAACTCAAAACATTTTGATGAACTCTGAAGTAATTGATGAAAATCAAAAACAGCTTTTAAAAGAAGAAATAGAACAGAATCTTATCCGGAATCTCACTCTGGAAGCAGAAAAAATCCCTCTTTCCGAATCGGTTCCCATTGCCCTGGATTGGATCAACGGAAGAAGAACCCCTGATGCCGATCAGGAGCTGAAAGCCGCTATCAGCAATCTTTCACTCGGTACAAAAGCACCGCATATTTTCAAAGCACTGGTGAATGCTATTTGCTTCGGTGCGAAAAAAATAGTCGACCGTTTCGAAGATGAAGGTGTAAAAATCAAAAAAGTAATCGGAATTGGTGGTGTTGCCAGAAAATCCCCATTCATCATGCAGACTTTAGCCAACATTCTTAATATGCCGATTGTAGTGGCAGCATCTGACCAAGCTCCGGCCTTGGGTGCCGCGATTTATGCAGCAGTGGCGGCAGGAATCTACCCTAATGTTCAGGAAGCAAGCCAGAAAATGGGTTCCGATTTCGAAGCCGAGTATTTTCCGCAGGCAGAACAGGTGGAAAAATATGCAGACCTGATGAGTCAATATCAGATTCTTGCCGATTTTACAGAACATGCTATCAAATCAAAGAAGAAATTGATCATCAATAGTTTATAAAAATGTTAAAGCTAACAGCTAAATTTTTATGGCAGCTATATCCGTCTTCCGCTCCCAATCTTTTTTGCCAATGCTTTTGCCAATGCAAAAAAAAGGATTTCCGCTCAAGCCGGGCTGCGTGTAATTCAACGTAAAGAAAAGGAATAGAAAATCAATAGGGACATGACTATTTGTTTCGGTTGAAATCAAAAAGAAGATTACACATCAAGCTAAAGCCTGACACAATGAAGAGTTTAATTTTTAAATTATTTAACCTTTCAATCATTTAATAAAAACAAAATGAGCACATATAAAGAACTCCAGAGAGAATGTTACGAAGCCAATATGCAGCTTGATGCATTGAAGCTTGTAGTTTATACATTCGGGAACGTAAGTGCCGTAGACCGAGAAAAAGGAACTTTTGCTATAAAGCCCAGTGGTGTTCCGTACGACATTTTAAAGCCGGAAGACATTGTAATTTTAGATTATGATGCCAATGTAGTGGAAGGGAAATTAAGACCTTCCTCAGACACCAAAACCCATGCTTATCTTTATAAGAACTGGGAAAATATTGGTGGGATTTCTCATACACACGCCATTTATTCGGTGGCGTGGGCGCAGGCTCAACTGGATATTCCGATTTTCGGGACGACACATGCAGATCATCTGACGACAGATATTCCCTGCGCACCGCCAATGCGTGATGATTTAATAGAAGGAAACTACGAATACAACACCGGAATCCAGATCCTTGACTGCTTTAAAGAGAAAAAGCTCTCCTACGAAGAAGTGGAAATGGTTCTTATAGGAAATCACGGACCTTTTACCTGGGGAAAGAATGCTGATAAAGCAGTATACAACAGTAAAGTTTTGGAAACTATCGCAGAAATGGCCTATCTCACCAGACAAATCAACCAAAATGCACCACGTTTGAAAGATTCTCTCATCAAAAAACACTACGAGCGTAAACACGGCAAAAACGCCTATTACGGACAGTAAAAAAGATATCAGTTTGAAAAAATAAAACGATCAATCATCATTTATCAATTATAAATATGCTAACACCTCTCAATACAAAAGAAATCTGGTTCATCACCGGAAGCCAGCATTTATACGGTCCTGAAACATTAGCTCAGGTTGCCGAACATTCAGCGAAAATTGTAGAAGCTTTTAATCAGTCTTCATTAATTCCTGTAAAAGTTATTATTAAACCAACTGTAAAATCAACAGAAGAAATTTTTGAAACATTAACGGCAGCTAATCATTCAGAAGACTGCATCGGAATTGTTACCTGGATGCACACCTTTTCCCCCGCAAAAATGTGGATTCGCGGGCTGACCGCTTTGCAAAAACCAATGTTGCATCTTCATACACAGTTCAATCAGGATATCCCTTGGTCTACGATGGATATGGATTTTATGAATCTGAATCAGGCGGCGCACGGTGACCGTGAATTTGGTTTTATGGTAAGCCGCCTCCGTAAAAACAGGAAAGTAGTTGTAGGACATTGGGCTGAAGAAAGGGTTCAGAAACAAATCGGAGACTGGAGCCGTGTAGCAGCAGGCTGGGATGATTGGCAGGGGGCAAAATTCGCTCGTTTCGGAGATAATATGAGATATGTTGCCGTAACTGATGGCGATAAAGTAGAAGCAGAAACCAAGTTTGGATTTTCTGTAAACACATGGGGAATCGGGGATCTGGTAAGTGTTGTCAATTCCATAGGCGATGGCGAAGTAAAAACTTTGATGGAGGAATATGAAGCCTCATACAGAATGGCAGAATCTCTTCTCTCGGGCGGAAATAACCGAAAATCTCTCGAAGCTGCTGCCAGAATAGAATTAGGATTGGAAAAATTCCTGAAAGACGGAAACTTTAAAGGCTTTTCAGATACGTTTGAAGATCTACACGGTCTGGAACAGCTTCCGGGAATCGCTGTTCAGAGGCTGATGGAAAAAGGATACGGTTTCGCCGGAGAAGGCGACTGGAAGACAGCTGCACTTGTTCGTGCCATGAAAACGATGGGGCAGGGTCTGGAAGGCGGAAATGCTTTTATGGAAGATTATACCTATCATCTCAATCCCTCAAATCCTTCAGTTTTAGGGTCCCACATGCTGGAAGTTGATCCCGTTTTAGCGGTTGATAAACCCTCGTGCGAAATTCATCCGTTGGGAATCGGTGGTAAGGCAGATCCGGTGCGTCTGGTCTTCAATTCAAGAGGAAATATTGACTCTCTGAATGCAGCGCTGATGGATTTCGGAAATCATTTCAGACTGCTAATCAACAAAACTAAAGCACTGGAAATCACGGAAGAATTACCAAAACTTCCTGTGGCAAGAGTTCTCTGGAAGCCTCTTCCGGATTTGTACACGGCTGCAGAAGCATGGATCCTCGCAGGCGGAGCACATCACACATGCTACAGTGAAAATATTAGTGCAGAACAGCTAGAAGATTTTGCAGAAATAGCAGGTATTGAGTCATTGGTTATTGATGAAGATACAAAAATCCGTGATTTTAAGAATACACTTAGGTGGAATGAGATCTATTATCGTTAAACTTGCAAAATCATTTAAACTATGAAAAAAATAAGTTATAACCTGATTATTTTTGCGCTTTTATGTATTTTCGGATGCAATAAAAAAGAAAATAATAATCAGAGCCAAAAAGAAAATATGGAAAACATACAGGTTTCAGACTACGGAGTGACAGCAAAAGGCGATTCTATTAAAAAATATACCCTGATCAACAAAAATGGAATGAAGGTGGAAATCATCAACTTCGGTGGAATTATCACTTCATTGACAGCCCCTGACAAAAATGGAACATATGAAGATGTTGTTCTTGGATTTACAAAACCTGAAGATTATTTCAACGGGAATCCCTATTATTTCGGAGCACTGATCGGACGTTACGGGAATAGAATTGCCAATGCAAAATTTACTTTGGAGGGCAAAACTTACGACATCAACAAAAATGATGGACCCAATAGTCTTCATGGTGGGAAAGAAGGTTTCCATACCAAATTCTGGAATATAGAATCTGTAAAAGATGCTCAATTTCCAACGTTGAAGCTTACTTACACAAGCGAAGACGGCGAACAGGGCTATCCGGGAAAGCTAACCACAACAGTTTTATATACTTTGACAGATGACAATGCTTTGGAGATCTCCTATGAAGCAACAACTGATAAAGCAACGGTTGTGAATTTAACTCAGCATTCGTATTTCAACCTTTCTGGAAATTTTACAAAAACCATTACTGACCACGAATTACAAATTAATGCAGATCAATTTTTACCTGTGAATGAGACATTGATTCCTACCGGCGAGCAAAAAGCAGTAAAAGGAAGTCCGTTTGATTTCACGGTTTCAAAACAAATCGGAAAAGACATCAATGCTGCAGACGATCAGTTAAAAAAAGGAAAAGGCTACGATCACAACTGGATTCTGAACGGAACCGGATTGAGAAGCATTGCAAAAGTATATCACCCTGAATCAGGAAGAATAATGGAAGTTTTGACAGATCAACCGGGTGTTCAATTCTATTCCGGCAATTTTCTTGATGGAAAATTTGATACCAAAACCGGAGGAAAAAATGAATTCCGAACAGGTTTTTGTCTCGAAACCCAGCATTTTCCGGACTCTCCGAATCAGTCTTCTTTTCCTTCAACAGAGCTGAAGCCGGGACAGAAATACCAAACTAAAACAATTTATAAATTCTCAGTTAAAAAATAAATTATGGGAAACTTAGCGACTATTGATATCATCATATTTCTTATCTATTTTGTGGTGGTAGCCGGTTACGGAATTTGGATTTACAATAAGAAAAAATCCGCAGCTACAGGCAGTAAAGATTATTTTCTGGCAGAAGGTTCACTCACATGGTGGGCGATTGGTGCTAGTTTGATCGCGTCCAACATTTCGGCGGAACAGTTTATCGGGATGAGCGGGGAAGGCTTTTTCGTGGGAATTGCCGTAGCAGCTTACGAATGGCTTGCAGCGATTGCACTGATTATCATTGCGGTTTGGTTCATTCCGATTTACCTCAAAAATAAGATTTATACAATGCCCCAGTTTCTTGAAACCCGTTATAATAAATCGGTTTCTCTGATTATGGCAATTTTCTGGCTTTTTCTTTATGTGATTGTAAATTTAACTTCAATCCTATATCTGGGTGCCTTGGCTATCGATACCCTGTTGGGTGGAGATAATCTTCACATCATCATGATCGGATTGCTTCTGATGGCTTTACTGATTGGTTTAGGCGGGATGAAGGTAATCGGTTACACTGACGTGATTCAGGTGGCAGTTTTGATTATCGGTGGCTTTGCCACAGTTTATATGGCTCTTCAGATTGTTGACCAGAGAATAAACGGAGCAGCGGTAGGAAATGCTTTTGCAGGCTTCCAGACTTTAATAAACGAAGCGCCGCAACATTTTAAGCTAATTCTTGACAAGCCAGCTACCACTACCACAACTCTGGCAATGCCGGAAAATCTGAGTGTTCAGAAATATGTGGTTTTACCGGGTCTGGCGATGTATTTTGCAGGCCAGTGGATTGTAAACCTGAATTATTGGGGATGTAACCAGTATATTACCCAACGTGCTTTGGGTGCTGATTTAAAAACAGCAAGAACCGGAATTTTATTTGCTGGATTTTTGAAATTATTTATGCCGATTATCGTAATGCTTCCGGGAATTGCTGCTTATGTTTTATATTCAAAAGGCCATCTTCCTGGCTTCAACGGAGTAAAAGACGGTGCTTACTCAGCCATTCTAGGCTTCTTACCGACAGGGCTTAAAGGTCTTGCAGTAGCAGCTTTGACGGCGGCAATTGTTGCTTCTTTGGCGGGTAAGGTAAACAGTATTTCCACCATTTTTACTTTGGATATTTATAAAAAATATTTGAAGCCGGATGCTACTGAAATCCAGATGGTAAGAACGGGCCGTTGGGCAATTATTATTGCAATGTTTGTGGCTTTGGCATTTACGTGGACCGATGTTTTAGGTATCGGAGGAGAAGGCGGTTTCACATTTATTCAGAAATATACCGGATTTATCAGCCCGGGTGTCTTTGCGATGTTCCTTTTGGGAATGTTCTGGAAAAGAACTACGGGAACGGCAGCTTTGGTAGGCGTTCTTCTTGGCTTTTTACTGGCCATTTTCTTCAACAGTTTTGCCGTTGATATTTTCGGGAAAGAAACTTGGCTGTACACGGCTTTCACGTATGAAAAATTAGAAAACGGCGTAGTTCATACCATCACAGAAATTCCGTTTTTAATTAATATGGGTTGGTCATTCTTTTTCACTGTTGTTGTTATGGTTTTGATAAGTTTAGCAGGTCCGAAAGTAAATCCAAAGGCTTTCGCGATCGATTCTACAATGTTTAAAGTAGATTCCAGAACATTAGCAATGATTGTAGTTACAGTTCTTTTACTTACCGCACTTTATGTGAGATTCTGGTAATTTTAAAAGTAAGTAAAATAGGATGTCGGGAGGCATCCTATTTTTTTGTTTAATCCCCAACATTTTGTAATTTTAATAAGTTTGAAAAAATACCTCCTTTTCATTGACACAGAAACAACAGCAATTCCAAAACGCTGGGATTTGCCCTATTCTGAAACGGATAACTGGCCTTCAGCAGTTCAGGTGTCTTGGATTTTGTACGATGAAACCGGGAATGAGATTAAGCGGGAGAATTTTTATATTGATGTTGAGGGTTTGAAAATAAGTGCCGGATCATTTAAAGTTCATGGAATCAGTAAAGAATTTTTAAGTAAAAACGGACAGTCTCGAGCTTTTGTTTTAAAAAAACTTTCAAATGATATTCAGGAGTATAATCCACTGATTACAGGGCATTTCACAGAATTTGATATCCATACGCTGAGCTGTGATTATTACAGAGCAGGTTTGGAAAATCCTTTCCTGGAAAGCCATTTTTACTGCACAATGCTGAAAAGTAGAGATTATGTTGTGAATCCTCAGGCAGATTATCTGCGTCTGCCCCAACTTTATAATTTTCTATTTAATGAAAAAATGGAACCCTCTCACGATGCCATGATTGATGCAGAAATGACCGCAAAATGTTTTTTTGAAATTCGTAAGCGGGGAAAAATTTCAGACGGTGAGTTTCAATATATCAATCATGAAATTGAATCAAAATTGAAGTTTTTTAACAGTAAAATGAAATAAGCAGCATGGAAGAAAAAATTATTTCATTATTAAAAATTACGGAACCATTTCATCTTTTGCCGGAAACGGTTCTTGAAGAGATTTCTGAAACCCTTACAAAAACCGAGTTTTCAAAAGATACGTTAGTTTACCGCCAGGAAGTCACTGAGATGAAAGGGGTAGACATAATATCGTCCGGAGAATATGAAACTTTCTTTTTCGATGCGGCAGAAAATAAAAGATGTGTGACCAGACATCATTCGCCTTATTGTTTTGGCGGAATGTCTGTGGTACTCAACAGAGTTCGCGCCCTGAAATCTGCCATAGCCAAAAAAGGAACCGTGGTGTACACCTTGCCTAAAAAGGAATTTTATGAATTGTGCAATGCTTACGAAGATTTTTTTCACTATTTTACTTCAGATTTTGGTAAGAAAATGCTGGATGAAGAGTTTTCTCATTTTGTAAAAACACCCGCCACTTTTGAGGAGAGTTATTTTGCAGCCGATCAGCTGTATTCGAGGAAAATTGAAGGAATTGCTTACAAAAGCATTGTTTCATGTGAAGAAAATACTCCTGTGTTTGAAGCTGCTAAAATGATGGCAGAAAATAAGGTAAGCTGTATTTTTATCAAAAAATCAGGAAGCACGGAGATTATTGGTTATGCCACAGATATCACATTGCGGGATAACGTCATTTCCCGTCGTATGGATGCAGGAATAGCCATTTCAGAGGTAATGGATAATCCTATTGTAAGTATTTCGAGCGATGCTTATTTGTATGAAGCCATTCTTATGATGTTCAAAACCAAGTCAAGATATCTTTTAGTAAAAAATAAAGAAGAATATGTAGGTTTTCTGAGCAGAAACCGTTTACTGAGCGAGCAGGCGCAGAGTCCTTTGGTTTTTATCCAGTCTGTAAAGCAGGCAGAAAATACAGAAGAGCTCCGAAAAAAATGGAAGCAGGTTCCGGATATTATCAATCAGCTTTTGGGACGGGGAGTACACGGAGAGATCGCCAGCCAGGTCATCACTACGATTGCCGACACCATTACCATAAAAGTCATCGAGAAAGTTATAAAAGAAATAGGAAAGCCGCCTGCAAAATTTGCTTTCATTGTCACCGGAAGCGAAGGCAGAAAAGAACAGACGCTGAGTACGGATCAGGATAATGGGATTATTTATGAAGACAAAGCCAATGAGCATCGGGAAATGGTAAGAGAATATTTTCTGGATTTCGCCAAAAAAGTTTCGGATGATCTTAATACCATCGGTTTTGAATACTGCAAAGGTGGTTTTATGGCAAGCAACCCAAAATGGACCCATTCTCTTTCTCACTGGAAAAGAAACTATAGCCAATGGATAGAAGAATCTGTACCGGAAAGTGCAATGAAGTTTTCTACTTTTTTTGATTTTCGGTTTATTTACGGTGACGAAAATATCGTCCGTGAGCTGAAGACTTTTATCAAGGACAAATTGGTTTCGCCTCATCAGCTTTTCTTTGCACATATTGCAAAAAACGCCTTGCAGTACGAGCCTCCGTTGACTTTCTTTAAAAGGATTAAAACGCAGACGATCGGGAAATCAGAAGTCTTTGATATTAAAACGGCAATGTCCCCGATTGTAGATCTTGTTCGTGTATATGCCCTGAGAAATCAGCTGGAATTAGAAAATACAGGGGAACGAATGAAAAAACTGAATGAAATTGGAGTTTTCACGCAGCAGCAGTATAACGAAATGCACCAGTCTTACTATTATTTGATGGCGCTCCGGCTTAAAAATCAGGCAAATCAAATCAATATTGATAAAAAAAATCCGGATAATTATATCGAAATCAGCAAGCTGACCAAGATTGAAAGGGTGACTTTAATTGAAATCTTTAAGACTATTGTTAATTTTCAGCTGGGAATCAAAGTGAAATTTACCGGAAGCTTCTAGTTTAAATCCTGAACATAAATCCTTCTGAGATTTTCCTGTTGTATTTTTTTTCATCAAAAGTGTAAAGAAAAGATCCTTTTTTAGAAGAGCTCATATCTTTTTCGTTGGTTTTTACGAGAACATCCAGCGCATTGATTTTGCTGGTGAAATTTCGCTTATCATATTTTTCATCAAAAATAGCTTCGTAGAGATTCTGAAGATCTTTCATTGTGAATTTTTCCGGTAAAAGTTCGAAGCCGATCGGTCTTGTCGTTGCTCTTCTTCTCAATCTCAGAACAGCATCTTTTACCATCGTGTTGTGGTCAAAGATAAGTTCGGGACGGTCTTTCAGGTCAAACCATTTAGCACTGTACTTTTCATTAATCTGAATATTATCCTGAATATTGATCAAAGCATAATAGGAGATCGACATAATCCTGGCTGTCGGTTCACGGTCAATTTCTGTGTAAGTATTCAGCTGTTCGAGGTAGATATTTTCCAGCCCGGTCAATGCGTTGAGAACGCGGTTTGCAGCCTGATCAGAGTTTTCTTTATCATCAACGAATCCGCCCATCAGAGACCATTCTCCTTTTTGGGGCTCGAAGTTTCTTTGTACGAGAAGAATTTTCAGATTTTCGCCGTCAAAACCGAAGATAATGCAGTCAACAGCGACCAGATGTTTGGGATAATTAAGATAATTTTCTTCCATCAAAACTATTTTATACAAAGTTAAATGTTTTTAGTGTAGATTGTAATATGAAAACAAATAAATGTATGTTAAACACTTTATTTTCCTCATTAATTTTCCTTTTTGATGGTTTGATGGTTTCGGGTTGTGTTTTGGGGAATTATTTTCATCATTTTATCGATTCATTTGTTAAAATTGCTGTGAATAGTATATGAACTGAATGTTAAAATTATGTTAAAGTTTTATTCGGAGTTTTAGCCCGGAACTGATTCAGCATATTATTAAAAATAAGATAAGTCCGGACATCTGTTTTCATCACCTCTCAGAAACATTCGATATTTATTTTGATAATGACTAAATTACATTTATTTGACTGTTATTCTATCATTTGTCTATTCTTGTTTTTTATGATAAGCTCAATATTTTTGAAACGTTTTCTCGCTGTCCCAAAGTGCTTTTTCAGTACAGTCTACCGCTAAATTCTGAAAATTGTTTGTTATTTGAATACTTTCTTTTATTTTAGAAATGTAGAAATAACATTTATTAATGAACCGAAAATCGCTGATACTATTTTTAGGCTTTACTTCGCTTGCTTTCGGGCAGGTTAAGAAAAATGTTAGCTACTTTCCGCTTAACAAAGTTCATTTGTCCGAAAGTGTTTTCAGCAGGGCAATGCAGACAGATGAAAAATACATCCTGTCGATGGATGCTGACCGGCTTCTTGCACCTTATCTGAAAGAAGCTGGGCTTAAGCCTAAAAAAGAAAACTATCCCAACTGGGAAAACACAGGTTTAGACGGACATATCGGCGGACATTATGTTTCTGCTTTGGCACTGATGTATGCTTCTACAGGCGATCAAAAAATCAAGCAACGACTTGATTATATGATCGATGAATTGGAACGTTGCCAGAATCTTTCAGGAAACGGTTATCTTTCCGGCGTTCCAAACGGAAAAAAAATCTGGAAAGAGATTGCCGACGGGAACATCCGTGCTGCAACTTTCGGGTTGAACGACCGTTGGGTTCCTTTGTATAATATTCACAAAATATATTCAGGTTTGCGTGATGCCTATTGGTATGCAGACAATGAAAAGGCGAAGAAAATGCTGATAAAACTCACAGATTGGATGGCTGATGAAGTTTCCGGACTATCTGATGAGCAAATTCAGGAGATGCTTCGCAGTGAACACGGCGGTCTGAATGAAGTTTTTGCAGACGTTTACGACATTACAAAAAATCCGAAATATTTAAAACTTGCTCACCGTTTTTCTCATCTTGCCATTTTAAACCCTTTACTGAATGGTGAAGATAAGCTTACAGGAATCCATGCCAATACGCAGATTCCTAAAGTGACTGGTTTTAAGAGAATTGCAGATTTGGAAAATAATAAAGAATGGAGCAATGCGGCAGATTTTTTCTGGACCAATGTCACACAAAAACGTTCATCGGTTATCGGGGGAAACAGTGTAAGTGAACATTTCAATCCTATCAATGATTTCAGCGGAATGATTAAAAGCATCGAAGGTCCGGAAACCTGCAATACCTACAATATGCTGAAACTTTCCAAAGAATTATATGCAACAAATCCGAAATCATCTTATGTAGATTATTACGAAAGAGCTTTATATAATCATATTCTTTCCACACAAAACCCTGAGAAAGGTGGTTTTGTGTATTTCACACCGATGCGTCCCGGTCATTACAGGGTGTATTCCCAGCCGGAAACAAGCTTTTGGTGCTGCGTGGGCTCCGGAATGGAAAATCATGCCAAATATGGTGAAATGATTTATGCTTATTCAAATGAAGATCTGTATGTGAATCTGTTCATCCCTTCTATTTTAAAATGGTCCGAAAAGAAATTGATCCTAAGGCAGGAAAACAATTTCCCGGAATCGGCATCAACAAAATTGATTTTTGATGTGGCTTCAAAATCAAATATAAATTTAAAACTAAGAGCACCGGAATGGTCAGATCGCTCTCAAATTATCATTTCAATTAATGGTAAAAATATAAATGTAAAAGCTGATCCAGAAGGTTATTTTTTGATCAAAAGAAAATGGAAAAAAGGCGATGTCATCGAAATGAAAATGCCGATGCACCTTTCCGCAGAACAGCTTCCGGATCATTCAGATTATTTTGCCTTTAAATACGGCCCGATTGTTTTGGGCGCGAGATATGGAAAAGAAAATCAGAACGGACTTTTCGCGGATGACAGCAGAGGCGGACATATTGCTCACGGACCCCAGATTCCTTTGAATGAAATTCCGACTATTTTAGGAAGCTCATCTTCGGTTTTAAATCATTTGGAAACGGTTAAGGGAAAAGATTTCACATTCAGATTAACAGGTTTATATCCTCAGAATAAATTTAGCAACGGGTTAGAATTGGTTCCGTTTTATAAAATTCAGGAAGAACGGTACATCATTTATTTCCCGCAGGCCAGCCAGGATAAAATTGAAACCATTCAAAAGCAAAAAGCTAAGGAAGAAGAAGAAATCAGAAAGCTGGACAAACTCACTGCAGACAAAATCCAGTTGGGTGAGCAGCAGCCGGAGTCAGATCATTTCATCGACAGCAAAGACTCGAATACAGGTTATATGGAAGACCGCCATTTTCGTGAGGCAAAGGGTTGGTTTAGCTACCAGATGAGAAACAAAGATAAAAATGCAAAATATCTTTATCTTCTTTATTTTGATGCTAACAACAACCGCACTTTGAATGCAGAAATCAATGGAATAAAAGTTATTGCTAAAAATTTCGAAGGAAAATCGGGCAGCTCCCCGCAATCTTTATTAATCCCAGTTCCTGAATCAGAAATACGTAAGGAGATCCTTAACGTAAAGTTTAATTCAGGTGAAAAATCGATGACTCCGAAAATTATCGAAGTAAGATTGCTGACCCAAATGCCAGATAAAACTAAATAAACCTTGACAAGGCTTATTAGAAAAAATTAAACCAATGAACAATAAACTCAACAAAATTTTAAGCTTAATTCTCTGTACATTCTGCATTTTCATTGATGCAAAAATTACACTTCCGGCATTGGTTTCAGACGGAATGGTTTTACAAAGAAACCAAAAGCTGAATGTTTGGGGAAAAGCAGATGCAGGAGAGAAAGTGGAAGTGAAATTCCTCAATAAAAATTATAAAACCACAGCTGATCAGGCTGGAAACTGGAAAATCACCCTTCCCGAGCAGAAAGCCGGAGGTCCTTACACAATGACCATCAATGAAATTACATTAAAAGATATTCTTATCGGCGACGTTTGGCTGGCTTCAGGGCAATCTAACATGGAACTGCCGATGCGTAGATTGATACCGCTTTACGCCGATGAAATTAAAAAAGCAAATAACCAGAATATCAGATTTTTCACAGTTCCTCAAAAATATAATTTCAAGTTACCTCAAACTGAGCTTGACAGCGGAAAATGGGAAGCTACCAATCCTCAGACTATTCTAAATTTCTCTGGAGTTGCTTATTTTTTTGCGAAACAGTTGAGTGAAAAAAATAAAGTTGCCGTTGGAATTATCCACACAAGTTTAGGCGGCTCGCCGATTCAGGCATGGATGGATGAAAATTCCCTGAAAAAATATCCTGAATATTTAGATGAAGCCAAAAAATGGCAGAATGATGAATTGATAAAATCTACAGAATCTTCAGAGCAGGCATCGAGTAAAGCCTGGTATGCAGAACTCGAGCAAAGCGATATCGGATTAAACCAGCATTGGGAAAGTTTTGATTTAAACGATTCCGATTGGAAAACAATGCAGATTCCCGGTTCCTGGGAAGATAAAGAAGGTTCTTTCGAAGGCGTAATTTGGTTCAGGAAAGAAGTTAATTTAACTAAAAATCAGGCACAAAAAGCAGCCTTTTTAAATTTAGGAAGAATAAAAGACGCCGATGTTACCTATATTAATGGAAAAAAAGTAGGAAATGTAACCTACGAATATCCACCTCGCTGGTACGATATTCCGGCCGGCGTTTTAAAAGAAGGAAAAAATGTGATTGCTGTGAGAATTACCAATGGAAGCGGGAAAGGACAGTTCATCGCTGACAAGCCTTATTACCTTGAAATTGACGGAAATAAAATCGATTTAAAAACCGAATGGAAATATAAAATCGGAGCCAAAATGGAAAAAATGGCTCCCGGGCAAACCTTCATCCGATGGAAGCCAACCGGATTATACAACGCGATGATCCATCCGCTTATTAATTACAATATTAAAGGAGCAATCTGGTATCAGGGCGAAAGTAATACCGGAAAACCAAAAGAATACGGAGATTTGCTGACCACAATGATTAACGATTGGCGAAACAAATGGAATCAGAAAGATTTACCTTTCTTTACCGTACAGCTGGCAAATTTTATGGAACCCAAAGCACAACCTGTAGAAAGTAATTGGGCAGAACTCAGAGACCAGCAACGTCAGGTTTCACTGAAAGTTCCGAATACCGGACTTGCTGTGATTATCGATACAGGAGACTGGAATGATATTCATCCTTTAAACAAGAAAACAGTGGGTGACAGGCTGGCGTTGCAGGCGTTAAAAGTTGCATACCAAAAAAATATCATTGCAGACGGGCCTGTTTACCAATCAATGAAAATTGAAGGAAATAAAATTGTTCTTTCTTTTAAAAAAGGAACTGATGATTTTGTATCTGTTTCAGAATTAAAAGGCTTTACCATCAAAGGAAAAGACGGGAAATATGAATGGGCAAAGGCAAAAATCGAAGGCAATAAAATCCTTGTCTGGAATGACACGATTTCAAATCCCGTTTCAGTACGATACGACTGGTCAGACAATCCGGACGGCAATCTGAAAAATAAATCAGGACTTCCGGCTTCACCATTTACTACAGAATAATCAATTTGAAATTCAAACTATAAAAAACATATGAACAACTCATCCCCAAAAATATCTGTCGTTGAAAAAGTAGGCTACAGCTTAGGAGATCTGGCGGCTAATTTGGTCTTCCAGACGCTCGTAACATATTTGGCATACTTTTACACCGATATTTATGGATTAAAAGCAGAAGATGCATCCATCATCACGCTCACCGTTGGCCTGATTGCCGGTTTTGGCTTCAATCCTCTTGTTGGAGCACTGGCAGACAGAACCCGTACAAAATGGGGTAAATTCCGTCCGTGGATTTTACTTTCTGCAATTCCGTTGGGTGCAGCAGCACTCTTCGCCTTCAGCACACCTGATTTTTCTTATAAAGGGAAAATGATATATGCGGCAGTTACGTATTCATTGCTGCTGCTGCTTTATGCGGCCAATAATTTACCTTATGCTGCTTTAAGCGGCGTTATCACGGGAGATATGGGCGAAAGAAACAGTATTTCATCATACCGTTTTGTGGCTGTGATGTTTGCCCAGTTTTTTGTGCAGGTTTTTATGCTTCCGATTATTTTATCTGCAGGACATGGTGACAAAGCAGCCGGAATCGAGGTGGTAATGACCTGGCTTGCCATTATCGGGACGGTAATGTTGCTCATCACATTCTTCACCACCAAAGAAAGAGTCATTCCAAAACCGGAGCAGGAATCAACGTTGGGTGCAGATTTAAAAGATTTAAAGAAAAATAAGCCCTGGATTATCATGCTGATCGTTACAGCTTTGATTTTCATTACATTAGCAATGAAAGGTGGTTCATACGTCTATTATTTTAACAATTATGTAGACGAAGCTTCACTTCAGCAGTTTATATCACCTATTACCAATTTCTTCAATTCTATCGGAATGAATTTCTTTGGGGAAGATCCCCGTTCAGCAGGTTTCGGATTGTTCAATGCAGGCGGGATCATTATGATGATCATTGGGATTACTTTTTCCAAGAGATTTGCTGATAAATATGGTAAAAGAGATGCATTCATCGCTTCACTTTTTATTTCAACATTATTTGTTTTGGCATTCATATTTTATCCGCCAAAATCTGTAGGATTGATGTTTTTATCCCAAATTCTACACGGTTTTTTCTATGGAATCGGAACGCCGCTGCTTTGGGCAATGATTGCTGATGTCGCCGATTATTCAGAATGGAAAAATAACAGGCGGGCAACAGCAATTATTTTCTCGGCAATGATGGTCGGTTTAAAAGTCGGTTTAAGCATCGGAAGCTCATTGGTAGCCTACATCATCGGTCAGTACGGTTATATTTCTTCCGAAGGGGCAGTGAATGTTTTACAGCCGGAAACCGTTTCAGCAGGCGCAAAAATGCTGGTCAGCGTATTTCCTTCCATTCCGTTCTTTTTAGCGTGCGGCTTGCTGATGTTCTATGAAATCAACAAAAAGATGGAAATTAAAATAGAGCAGGATCTTAAAAAAAGAAGAAAATCAAAGGATTAATCAAAATATTTTTGGGCAGCTTTATCCGTCTTCCGCTCCCGCTTTTTTGTTCCGCTTCGCTCCACAAAAAGAGCTCCGCTCAAGCCGAGCTGCGTGCGATTCGAATTCAAAAATCTTGACAATATTAATTGGAAAAATCAATAGGAACGGGCTTTAACCTGTTCAATAAAAGACAAGGAAAAAGGCTTTAGCCAAAATTTATAAGTTGCGGCTAAAACCAAATGAAAATATAAATCTTATGAAAAAAATAGTAGCATTATTAGGAATTTTAGCCTTAACCGTCTCCTGCAAAACAGCAGGCACGGCCAGCTCTGACAATACCCTGAAAAGCGCGTTCAAAAATAAATTCTACATCGGAACTGCAATGAGCCTTCCGCAGGTTAACGAAACGGATACCAAATCAGTTGAGATCATTAAAAATCAGTTCAGTTCAATTGTGGCGGAAAATTGTATGAAATCAATGTTTTTGCAGCCGGAAGAAGGCAAATTCTTCTTTGATGATGCCGATAAATTCGTGGCGTTCGGAGAGAAAAATAAAATGTTTATCATCGGTCATACTCTGGTTTGGCATTCACAGCTTCCCAAGTGGTTTTTTGTGGATAAAGATGGAAAAGACGTTTCCGCGGAAATTTTAAAACAAAGAATGAAAAACCACATCACAACGGTTGTTACCAGATACAAAGACAGGGTAAAAGGTTGGGATGTTGTGAATGAAGCCATAATGGAAGACGGTTCTTACCGTAAGAGCAAATTCTATGAAATCCTTGGCAAAGAGTTTATTCCTCTGGCATTTCAATATGCTCAGGAGGCAGACCCGAACGCAGAACTGTACTATAATGATTACAACGAATGGCATCCCGGAAAAGTTCAGACCGTGATAAAAATGGTTGAAAATATAAAGTCCAGAGGAATACGGGTTGATGGTGTAGGTATGCAGACTCACGTCGGACTGGATTCTCCCTCCATCAGTGAATACGAAAAAGCACTGGTTGATTATGCTTCTGCCGGAGTCAAAGTAAATGTTACTGAAATGGAAATCAGCGCGCTTCCTTCGCCTTGGGGAACTTCCGCCAACGTTTCTGACACTGTAGAATATCAGGCAAAAATGAATCCTTACACCAAAGGCCTTCCGGAAAATGTAAAGGCAGAGTGGGAAAACCGTTATCTTGATTTTTTCAGATTATTCCTAAAACATCAGGATAAAATCAGAAGAGTGACTTTGTGGGGTGTTACTGATAATCAATCCTGGAAAAATGATTTCCCGGTAAAAGGCAGGACAGATTATCCGTTACTTTTCGACAGGAATGATCAGGCAAAACCTGTGGTGAAAAAGATTATTCAATTAACAAAAGAAAAATAAGTCTAACATCTAGTTTCTAACATCTAACTTCCAATTTAAACAATGAAAAAAGCAAAATATCTATTCCCGAAAGACTATATGGCAGATCCTTCCGTACACGTTTTTGAAGGCAAATTGTACATCTACCCCTCACACGACCGGGAAAGCGGAATAGAAGAAAATGACAACGGAGACCACTTTGATATGAATGATTATCACGTTTTTTCCCTGGATGATGTAGAGAATGGTGAAATCACAGACCATGGTACTGTTCTTTCGGTAAAAGACATTCCCTGGTCGGGAAGGCAGTTGTGGGATTGCGATGTTGCCCATAAAAACGGCAAATTTTATATGTATTTTCCGTTAAAAGATAAAAATGATATCTTCAGAATCGGCATTGCGGTAAGCGAAAAGCCTTACGGTCCGTTTATTCCCGAAAAACATCCGATAATGGGAAGCTACAGCATCGATCCCTGTATTTTTGAGGAAGATGGAAAGCATTATATGTATTTCGGTGGAATCTGGGGCGGACAATTGCAGCGTTACAGAAACAACAAAGCACTGGAATCGGCCATTCTTCCTAATGATAATGAGCCGGCAATTCCTTCAAAAGTCGTTTTATTGAGTGATGATATGCTGGAATTTGAAGAAGAACCGAAAGACGTTCTGATTCTGGACGAAAACGGAAATCCTTTGCTTCACGGTGACAAACATCGCTTTTTCGAAGCTTCCTGGATGCACAAATACAACGGCAAATATTATTTTTCATATTCTACCGGCGATACACATTTGATTTGTTATGCTACAGGAGATAATCCGTACGGCCCGTTTACTTTTCAGGGTGAGATTCTAACGCCTGTAATAGGATGGACAACCCATCACAGCATTGTGGAGTTCAAAGGGAAATGGTATTTGTTCTTTCACGACTCTGTACCGAGTGAAGGCAAAACCTGGCTGAGAAGTATGAAAGTAATTGAGCTTGAATATGACGAAAATGGTAAAATTAAAACCATTGAAGGTTTGGAAGAAAATCAATAGAAACGGGCTTTAGCCCGTTTTAAAATAGAATATGCAATTTGGCTTCAGCCAAAACCTAAATAATTTTGAAAAATTCACCAATGCAAAAATTCCGACTTTACATTCTGTTATTTTTGATGATTCCGTTTGCAATTTTCGCAGAAGACGGAAGTCAGCTCTGGCTTCGGTTTCCGGCAAAAAATGGAATTTCGGCAGATAAAATCATTTTCAAAGGAAATAATCCGACTTTAAATATTGCCAGAAAAGAGTTGATGAATCATTGGCAGGGTCAGGAAATTGAACTTCGAACCGACAGATCATTAAAAAACCTGAAAGGCGGTTACAAAATACAGTCAGTTCAGAATAAATTGGTTATTTCTGCAGAAAAGGAAATCGGCTTATTGTATGGGGTTTATCATATTTTGCGGCTGCAGCAGACAAAATCGACTACAACAGATATTAACATCATCGAAAAACCATCTTACGATGTAAGAATTCTCAACCATTGGGACAATCTGGATGGAACGATAGAGCGCGGTTATGCCGGGCACTCCCTTTGGAAATGGGAAGATTTACCCAACAAAATTTCCCCTAGATACGAAGAATATGCCAGAGCGAATGCATCCATCGGAATTAATGCAGCCGTTCTCAACAACGTGAACGCATCACCGAATATGCTCCGAAAGGATTATCTTGAAAAAGTAAAAGTTCTGGCAGACATTTTCAGACCTTACGGCATTAAAGTATATTTATCCGTGAATTTCTCATCACCGAAAGTGTTGGGAGGACTTGAGAATTCAGACCCTCTGAACAAAGATGTTCAGAAATGGTGGAAGGAAAAAGCATCAGAAATTTATAAATTAATTCCTGATTTCGGCGGATTTTTGGTGAAAGCCAATTCTGAAGGACAACCGGGACCGCAGGATTATGGAAGAACCCACGCAGACGGAGCCAATATGATGGCAGATGTTCTGAAACCTTACGGCGGAATCGTGATGTGGAGAGCATTTGTATACAGCCCGAGCAAAGAAGACCGTGCAAAGCAGGCTTATCTGGAATTTGTTCCTCTTGACGGTAAATTCAGGGATAATGTCATTATTCAGATCAAAAACGGACCTGTTGATTTCCAGCCTCGTGAAGCATTTAATCCACTTTTCGGAGCTTTAAAGAAAACTCCGGAAATGGTTGAGTTTCAGATTACCCAGGAATATCTGGGACATTCTAATCACCTGGTTTATTTGGCTCCATTATTTAAAGAAACTTTAGATAGTGATACTTATTCGGATGGCAGGGGTTCCACAATTGCTAAAATTACGGACGGAACATTAAGGCCTTCAAAAATTTCGGCTATTTCGGCTGTTGCCAATATCGGGGAAGATAAAAACTGGACAGGTCATCATTTTGCACAGGCCAATTGGTATGCTTTTGGGCGTCTGGCCTGGAACCACGATCTGACTTCAGAACAGATTGCCGATGAATGGATCAAAATGACCTTTACCGATAACGAAAAATTTCTCAATCCTGTAAAAGAAATAATGCTCACTTCAAGAGAAACTGTGGTGGATTATATGATGCCGCTCGGTTTACACCATATTTTTGCAGGAGGACATCATTATGGCCCGGAACCTTGGGGCGATTACAAGGGTGGAAGACCGGACTGGTCGCCGGTATATTATCATAGGGCCGACGCACAGGGAGTCGGGTTCGACAGAACAAAAACAGGAAGTAATGCGGTTTCACAATATTTTCCTCCATTAAATGAAACGTATGGAAACATTAAGACCTGCCCAGAAAACCTGATTCTCTGGTTCCATCATGTTCCATGGGATTATAAAATGAAAGACGGAAAAACTTTGTGGGAAGAACTTTCTTACAAATACGATACAGGTGTAAAAAATGTCCGTGATTATCAAAAATTCTGGGACAAAATGCAGCCTTATATTGATGAAGAAAGATTTGCAGAAGTCCGGTCGAAGCTTACAATTCAGGCAAAAGATGCTGTTTGGTGGAAAGATGCCTGCTTGCTTTATTTTCAGACTTTTTCAAAAATGCCGATTCCTTATGACATTGAAAAACCGGTTCATGAAATGGAAGATTTGAAGAAAATTAAACTGAACATGGGGCATCACAATTAAATCTTTATAAGAATAACTTAAACAAATTTTATATGAAATTTTTTATTGACACAGCCAACCTCTCGATGATAGAGGAGGCCAACGCATTGGGAATACTTGATGGCGTTACCACCAATCCTTCTCTCATGGCAAAAGAAGGAATTTCCGGTAAAGAAAATATCCTTAACCATTACCTTGAAATCTGCGATATTGTAGATGGAGATGTAAGTGCAGAGGTCATCGGGATTACTTATGACGAAATGATTGCAGAAGGAGAGGAGCTGGCGGCGCTACATCCTCAGATTGTGGTAAAAGTTCCCATCACCAAAGACGGAATCAAAGCGATCAAATATTTTTCAGGAAAAGGAATCCGTACCAACTGTACCCTTATTTTTTCTGCCGGACAGGCACTTTTAGCTGCAAAAGCCGGTGCAACTTATGTTTCACCTTTTTTAGGAAGGCTGGATGATGTTTCTACCGACGGGCTGAATTTAATTGAAGAAATAAGAACCATTTTTGACAATTTCGGCTTCGAAACAGAGATTCTAGCGGCTTCCGTAAGACACAGCATGCACATTATAAATTGTGCGAAAATAGGCGCCGATGTGGTAACATGCCCATTACCTCCGATCTTGTCTTTGCTAAAGCATCCCTTGACAGACAGCGGCCTGGAGCAGTTTATAAAAGATTCACAGAAAATGAAATAAATATATGTAGAATGTGCTGATTGTTTTTTATAATAAATATTTTAAATTATTCGAATAATATTAAAATTGGCTTAGTCAGATATATTATAAAAAGCATAAATTGCAGTTATCTATGAAGGAGAAATTAATCAATCATACAAAAGAAGCATTTCAATCGTTCTTCCGGACAGAACCGGATCATATTTTTCTTGCTCCGGGAAGAATTAATATTATTGGTGAGCACGTAGATTACAGTGATGGCTTTGTGCTTCCTGCAGCCATAGATAAATATATTTGTTTTGCCGTAAAAAAGGCGGATGATTCAGAAAACTGCACTTTTTTCGCGAAAGATTTTGATGATTCTTTCAGCTTTAATGTTAATCAAAAACAAACTCCGGTTTCACAGGTCTGGGTGAATTATCTGCTGGGTGTTTTTAACGCTGTTCAGGAAAGCGGAAAACAGATCGAAGGTCTACAGATTGCTTTTAGCAGTACGATTCCGATGGGATCTGGTTTATCTTCTTCCGCAGCTTTGGAATGTGGATTTGCCTTTATTCTCAATCAGCTTTTTGATTTAAATTTACCCAAGAAAGAGCTGGCGCTCATTGGTCAGAAGTCCGAACATACCTTTGTGGGTGTCAATTGTGGAATTATGGACCAGTTCGCATCCGTTTTCGGTAAAGAACATCAAGTGATCATGCTGGACTGCAATTCTTTGGAACATCAGTATTTTGAAGCTAATTTAGGAGATCACAGCCTGGTGCTTTTTGACAGTTGTGTAAAGCATACCCATCTGACTTCCGGCTACAACGACAGGAGGAAAGACGTTGATAACGGAAAAAAAGTGTTATGGCAAAAATTTCCTGAAGTAGAAAAGTACAGAGATTTCAGCTTTTCCATGCTTGATGCAGTGAGGGCTGAAATAGGGGAAATATCCTATAAAAGATGCAGGTATCTTTTAAAAGAAATTGAAAGAGTGAAGAAAGCTGCCAAAGCTTTATCAGAAGGTGATGTGGAATATTTGGGAACACTTCTTACCGAAACTCATTCCGGGCTTTCCACTGAATATGAAGTGAGCTGTGAAGAGCTTGATTTTATGGTAAAAGAAACTTTGAAGGAAAACGGCGTTTTAGGTGCGAGAATTATGGGTGGCGGTTTTGGCGGATGCAGCATCAATTTGATCAAAAATGAAAATATAAAGGATGTGATTGAAAAAATCAGCGAAAAATATAAAGCAGATTTTGATATCGAGATGAAAGTGTACCATGTAAAAATATCGGATGGAATTAATGAATACCAAAGAAATGAATTCGTCATTTAATCAGAAAAAACATCCTCACAGAAGATATAATCCGCTTTTGGACGAGTGGATTTTAGTTTCCCCACAAAGAGCCAGCCGGCCCTGGCAGGGACAAACCGAAAAAACGGCTGAAGACCAGCTTCCAGCTCACGACCCGAATTGCTATTTATGTTCAGGGAACATCCGCGCTAATGGTGAGAGAAATCCTGATTATCAAGGAGTCTATGTTTTTGACAATGATTTTGGCTCTCTGATGAAAGAAGAGGTAACGTTTTCCAATGAACAGCCGGATTTTTTTTCATTGAAGCCGGAACGGGGAATCAACAGGGTTATTTGCTTCTCAGAAAATCACAGCCTTACGTTACCGGAAATGGAAGTAGAAGATATCAAAAAAGTGGTAGATGTGTGGCAGGAACAGTACAAAGAACTTGGCGCTGAAGATTACATTAATCACGTTCAGATTTTTGAAAATAAAGGAAGTGTAATGGGCTGCAGCAACCCGCATCCCCACGGACAAATCTGGGCACAGTCATCCATTCCGTCTACAGTTTTGAGAACACAGGAGAATCTGAAGAAATATTTTGAAAAAACCGGAAATTCTCTTTTAGAAGATTATATAAAAAAAGAACTGGAAATCAATGAAAGAATCATTCTGCAAAATGAAGATTTTGTAGTGGTGGTTCCATTTTGGGCTGTCTGGCCTTACGAAACAATGATCGTCAGCAAAAGAAAAGCTGAAAATTTATTAGAGTTTTCAGATAGCGAAAAACTTTCTTTAGCATTGATAATAAAAGATGTAACAACCATTTATGACAATCTCTTTGAGATTTCTTTTCCATACTCTGCGGGAATTCATCAATCACCAACCGATGGAAAACTGCACGCGGAATGGCATTTCCACATGCATTTTTATCCGCCACTGCTTCGAAATGCAGAGGTAAAAAAGTTTATGGTGGGTTACGAAATGCTGGCGGAACCGCAGCGCGACATCACACCGGAACAAAGCGCGGAAATATTGAAAAATATTTCGGTTATGCACTATAAAATCCATAAATAAAAGAGCTTAACTTTGCATTGTAAATTTTTAACTGATCAAGAGATTTCCACTTGAACTTTTTTGTAAAGAACTATTATGAGAGATATTAAACTGATTGTCACAGATATGGATGGCACTTTTCTCAATTCAGATTATGAAGTAGGCCCCAATTTTTCTGCTGTTTTTAAAGAACTGAAAAAAAGAAATATCCTTTTTGTGCCCGCAAGTGGCAGACAAATGCCTGGTATTACCCAATATTTTGAAGACATTAAAAATGATATTGGCTTTATTGCAGAAAATGGGGGATATGTCATTTACAAAAATGAAGAACTTTTCGCGGATAAATTAGACCATAAATTTATTGTTGATATCACAGCAGCTGTCCGTGAAATTCCTGGTGCGAGAGCAGTTTTGTCCGCAAAGAAGAAAGCTTATTATGAAAGTGACGATCAACAATTTGTTGATTATTTTACAAAATATTATACTGAGAATCAAAAAGTAAATGATTTGGGAGAAAAAGTTGATGACGATGTGTTCAAAATCGCAGTTTATCATCCTGAGGGTTCTGAAAAGAATCTTTACCCTTACCTGGAAAAATTCAGGAACAATAATCTTGAAGTTGTTGTATCCGGGAAATACTGGCTTGATATAATGAATAAAGGTATCAACAAGGGTAATGCACTGGAAAAGCTGCAGAATCTACTGAATATTTCACCATCCCAGACAATGTCTTTCGGAGATTACATGAATGATATTACCATGCTGGAAAAATCAAAATATTCTTATGCAATGGAAAATGCTCATCCTTCTGTAAAGGTTGCAGCCAGTTTTTCTACCCTTTCAAATGACGATTTTGGAGTTTTAGAAACAATTAGTGAATATTTAAAAATTTAGTCTAAGGATTTTCAGCATACCTTCTTTAATTAAATTTAATAGGTTAACTATTTTGTTTTTAAAGTTTCTTTTATTTTTTACCAAATGACAAATACCCTACAGGTTACTTTAGCTAACTTGCAATTATGAAAGAATTATTTGACTTTATTCTAAGGTTTGGAAATCTTAATCAACAACAGATTGATTTTATTTCAAGTAAAGCTCAGGAGATTACCCTGCCAAAAGATCAATATTTTTCAGAGGCAGGTAAAATTGCCCGCCAGGTAGGATTTATTGTAGATGGAATTTTAAGAGTTTGCTATTATAATAATGAGGGACAGGAAATCACCAAATACTTTGTAGAAGAAAATAATCTGGTGGTGGACCTGGAAAGTTTTGATAATGAGATTTGTTCAAGTACTTATGTTCAGGCGATAACCGATGCGAAAATGATCGTTTTTTCGAGAAAAGACTGGCTGGAGCTTTTACAGACAATTGTTGGCTGGGATGCTATTGTCCATAAAATTATTTCAAGAGCCTTAATACAGAAAGTGGAAAGAAGGAGTCCTTTGGTTTCAGAAGATGCAACAACCCGTTATCTTAAATTTTTGGAGATTTATCCCACAGTTGTTAATCGTATTCCACTGTCGTATATTGCTTCTTACTTAGGTGTTACCCAATCTTCATTGAGTAGAATTAGAAAAAATATCCGCTAAAGTTACTTTTTGCCAAATGGCAAATGATTCTATTTTTAATTGATGGAATTTTACATCATTAATTAAAACAAAGAATAATGAATTCAGCATTAATTACAGGAGCCAACAGAAGTATTGGTCTGGAAACAGCAAAACAACTTTCAGAAAAAGGATTTTTAGTTTATTTGGGAAGCCGTGATCTTGCAAAAGGTGAAGAGACCGTACAAGAGTTGTTAAAAAAGGGATTCCAAAATATTAAAGCAATTGAAATAGATGTTACTCAGCCCCATTCAATTTCAGCAGCAAGGAATATCATCGAAAAAGAACAAGGAAGGCTTGACATTCTAATTAATAACGCAGGAATCTTAGGAGTAAACCCTCAAACTGCATCGGATACCTCCATTGAACATATTCGGGAAGTGTTTGATACCAATTTCTTTGGGGCGATCAGCGTTACACAAGCGTTTTTGGAATTGCTCAAAAAATCGGATAGTCCCAGAATCAGCAATATTACTTCCGGACTTGGATCATTAACACTGCACAGTGATTCTACCTGGAAGTACTATGGCATAAAAGGGGCAGCTTATGGCCCTTCAAAATCAGCTTTAAATGCATACACCATTGTATTGGCTTATGAATTGAAGGATTTGCCTTTTAAAGTTAATGCCATCGATCCCGGCTATACCGCGACAGATTTTAACCATCACAGCGGCCATGGGTCTGTGGAAAGTGCAGCTTCCTTTATCATTAAGCACACGCTTACTGATGAAAATGCACCAACGGGACAATTTTTCAGTAATGACATAGAAGATGAGACAAAAATAAGCCCATGGTAAGGTCTGTAAATAGTAGAATGTTTAGAAATTATAATATGGAATTAATTTTTTTATGTAAGCTTTAGACTACAACAAAGCATTTGCAAAAAAGTTCCGGCCTTTATATTTTCTACAAAAACGTACAGAAGATTTTAAGCCCTGTAATTCTCAGTAATTACAGGGCTTTTATTTTTGATATAACTAGGATTATTATTAAAATGTTTTCAACCATGCTATCCAATTCCTGTTTTTCCAGATTTCCCAGTTTATTTGCTATTGTTAACCTAGCTCCCATAACAATTATTGTTTCATAATATTGCAATTAATAATATTTTATTTAACTGGTAATAAGTGAGTTACTTTCGTTTTTATAGGTTAGGATTTCAGAATTTACAACTTACACTATTTAAATAGACTTAAAAAAGGAGTTAATTTTACGACCTGATTTTTAAGATTGGATAACAAATAAATAGATAATCTTATATATTTTGATTAAAAGATCTACTTGAGTTGACCAAAAGGTTCTGTTTCTTTTTTACATTCATAGAAAGGCTGAAATTTTAAGATTACAGTCTTTTGCCGGTTATATTAAAGATCAGCTAAAATAAATATAGTATCATGTTTAAATTTTTTTCTTCCCATTTAACGGGAAAAAGGCAGCAGGCGAAAGATGAAATCGAATATGAGAAAAGTATTTTATTTGATGTTTATACGATTGTTCTTGTTTTTATTTTGATCAGTAATTTTTTATTGAACCTTATTTTTCTTGAGGAAGCTATTTATGCCGCAATATTTTTGGGAATGGCTTTGTTCATGCTCTGCACAATTTTATGGCCGGACAGGTTGCGCTTCAACAAACACTTACTCATGTTGCTTTTTATGTTTTTGGGGATTGTTATTTTTTATTGTGATACAGTAAGTGGAAGAGAAGTGATGAACTATTTAAGTTATATATCATTATCAATTGCCGTAGCATTTTTTTTTGATTATGATAAAGACAGAGCCATCGTATTTATGCTTTTGGGGCTATATATACTGTTTTTTTTAGTAAACATTATTACGGATTATTCTGTACTCACTTTTTTACAGCAGAACCTTTCCCCTGAAAAACAATGGTACGTTCGGGTTTATAAGGTAATGGAGATTGCTTTCTGTACGTTTGTCGGCATGTATTTTATTCACAGAAAGGAAAAAATGATCATTAAATATTATCTTGAAAAAGAGAAAATGAATGATCTGATTAAAAAGACAGATAAAATAAATTTTTCTGACACTCTGTATGAACTTGCCATGAGTAGGAACTCTTTATTTATCACCTATTTTAAATCTCAGTTTCCGGATTATTTCGAGAAAATTTTAGAATCCTGTCCCAATCTTGTTGCCTCAGAATTGGAGATCTGTGCTTTATTAAAACTAAACCTAAACACAAAAGATATGGCAGTTGCTACCAATACCACTGTCCGCGCTGTCGAAAATAAAAAATACAGAATACGGAAGAAGCTCAAGCTGTCTTCTGAAACAGACCTCAATTCATATATGATTGTTACATTTTAATTTGATTGTATTTAACATGTTGATTTTTAAATAAAAATGATTTTTAGTAAATATAAGTAGGCAAAGAAGTATATGTGAGTAGCTCTTTTTTTGCCCTCTACAATGTTTGTAATTAACATTGCACTGATAAAAAATGGATGTGGCTGATATGGTAAAAACAGATACATCCGGCTATTTTATTTTCTATAAAGTTTAATACACAAATGTCTCTATATAAGAGAATACTGCTGGATTCTATCAGTATACTCTTGGGGTATCCCAAAATGTTGAGAACAATTTCAACAATAACAATTTTTATAACACTAAATAAATGAGAAAATTTAAACTATTTCTTGTCGTCTCAGTTATTTGTACGGTCTCAGCTTACGGACAATCTCCTGGCGGGGTCAATGCAGATTTGGGATTATGGGTAAAGGCAGATGATGGCTTTACCCCATCATCATGGGCAGATAAATCAGGCAACAACTACCATCTTACCCAAAGTACTACAACATTACAACCTGCTTTAACAAATGCACCGGATAAATTTAATTTTAATCCGGCTGTTGATTTTAATAATAAAGCAATGGGGAATAATCAGATTGCAAACCGTGGGGTGAATAATAGCTTGTCGCTGTATTCGGTAGCCTCTCTTGAAACAAATTCGGGAGCCAATACTTTGATAGGGATCGGAGCAAACGGAGATAATCCGCACTTTGGAGCTTATCCAAACGCCACTTTTATGATGTATACCAGTTTATACGGAAGTGCTGACAACCCTGCTATGGCCATGTCAAAGTCTTATCTAATGTCAGGACACTGGCAGCATGCAACAGCAGGTACAGGCCGCCTGGAGCTTAATGGATTTACTGCCCGGACAGGGGGAATCAAAGTTCCGCAGCAGGGAATTTTGTTGTCGGGAATGACTTTATTAATTCCATTAACCAGCCATGGAGAGGATTGGTTCCTGAGGTTATTGTCTATACAAGCCCAAAATCAGGAAACGAAAACCAAAGAATCAGCAGCTATTTGGGAATTAAGTATGGCCTTACACTTCGTACAGGCGGAGTTGATTCCGGTACATTTGATTATCTTTCGTCAACAGGTGCTAATATTTGGAATGGCGCAGCGAATAGTGCCTATCACAACAATATTTTAGGAATAGGCCGTGATGATGCAGGCGCTTTATATCAAAAGCAATCAAAAAGCATTAATGAAAATCAGAAATTAATTATCGGAGCCGGAAGTTCATTATTTAATATGAATTCAGCTAATACGAACAGTCTTACGAACGGCCAGTTTCTGGTGACAGGAGATAACGGATTAAAACAGTCTTTATCCGTTTCCTTACTCTATCCCGGTGCAGCAGGAGGGGAAATCAACTATAGATTCGCTTCTGTATGGAAGGTCCGGAATACAGGAAACACAGGTACTGTAATTGTAGCATGGCCTAAGGGAATTGTAAATTTAAATTTAGTACGTTCTACAAATGAAACATTTGACACATCGGATGATTTTATTCCGATGACTGGCGAAGTGACTGTTAATGGAACAGTTTATAATACAGCTGTGGTTACGTTTAATGATGGAGATTATTTTACATTGGCCGGTTATGCACAGTCTCCGGGCGGGGTAGTGGCAGATTTAGGATTATGGGTAAAAGCAGATGATGGTTTTGCTCCTTCTTTATGGTCAGATAAATCGGGAAATGATTATCATCTTACACAAAGTACAGCCGGCTTACAGCCTGTTTTAGCAAATAGCGCGGATAAATTTAACTTTAACCCGGCTGTTAACTTTGATAATAAGGTGATGGGTAACAATCAGGTAGCAAACCGCGGAGTGAATAACAGTTTATCGCTGTATTCGGTAGCCTCTCTTGAAACAAATTCGGGAGCCAATACTTTAATTGGAGTAGGGACAGCAGGAGATAATCCCCACCTTGGAGCTTATCCAAACGCCACTTTTATGATGTATACCAGTTTATACGGGAGTGCTAGTAATCCTGCGATGACCATGTCAAAGTCTTATCTAATGTCAGGACACTGGCAACATGCCGTTGCTGGTACAGCTCGTATTGAGTTTAACGGATTTGCTGCCCGTACGGGGGGAAATCAAAGTTCCGCAGCAGGAAATTTTGTTGTTGGAAGTGACGGCATTACAGGAGCAAGCCAGCCATGGAGAGGGCTGGTTCCCGAAGTTATTGCCTATACAAACCCAAAATCAGGGAATGAAAACCAAAGAATTAATAGTTATTTAGGCATTAAATACGGTCTTACGTTACGTACAGGCGGAGTTGATTCCGGTACATTTGATTATCTATCATCAACAAGTGTTAATGTCTGGAATGGTACAGCAAATAGTACATATCACAACAATGTCTTCGGAATAGCCCGTGATGATGCAGGTGCTTTATATCAAAAGCAATCGAAAAGTGCTAATGAAGATCAGAAATTAATTATCGGAGCCGGAAGTTCATTATTTAATATGAATTCAGCTAATACGAACAGTCTTACGAACGGCCAGTTTCTTATGACAGGAGATAACGGATTAAGACAATCCTTATCAGTAGCGTTGTCAAATCCTGCAGCACAGGTTAATTATAGATTTGCTTCTATATGGAAAGTTCAGAATATCGGAAATACGGGTAATGTAATTGTCGCTTGGCCAAAAAAGATCTCAAATTTACATTTAATCCGTTCTACGGATCCAACTTTTGATACATCCGATGAATTTGTTCCAATGACTTCTGAAGTGACTGTAAACGGAACGGTTTATAATACAGCAGTAATCACTTTTAATAATGGAGATTACTTTACATTTGGCGGTTATGCTTATGCACCTGGCGGGGTAGCTAATTCATTAAGCTATTGGTACAGGGCAGATAAAGATGCTGCCAATAACGGTGCAGGCACAGAAGTTACTTCCTGGAAAGATTTTTTTTCCGGAACAGTTTCTTCTCAATTGGGGACAAATCCATTTCCGAAGTATGTAACTGGTGCAGCCAATTACTTCAATTTTAATCCTGGAATCAATTTCACTGCAACTAATCAGAGTTTGGGAAACACTAATGTACGTACGGTTTCAGAACTAGAATACGATATTTTTACCTTTACTAAAGAAGGGCTTCTTCCCGGAAGTACTAATACAAGGATTTTCAGCTCATTAGTTAATAATGCAAACCAATCCGGCAATATCGCATATTGGGATGGAATTGGAATTAATAAAAGATTTAACCCCAACCCCGATGAGATTGAAAGGGTAGACGCTGCTTATGCAGGTAGATACCTGGCAAATCCGGGAAATATTAATTTTTCAACCACCATTCCTAGTATTATGTATCATAGATTTACTAATACAGAGGTTTCAAAGGGTCTTAATGGAGTGGCTAATGGGGTAGTCGGTGCCCACCATGCTATGGGATATTTGAACGGAGGGCATGCCTTTGGGTCCACTATATTTTCAGGTAATGGAAGTGATAATGATAGTTTTAGAGGAAGTATTGGAGAGACTATTATTTATGGAGCAGGTAGTTTGACAGAAACAGAAAGAAGAAGGGTGGATTCCTATCTGGCCATTAAATATGGCCTTACTTTGGGACGTACAGCTACAAACCACTATTTGTCTTCAACAGAATCAGTGGTATGGAACGGAGGAGAAAATGCATCCTTTAATAACAATATTTTTGGGATCGGGCGTGATGATATCTCAGCATTGCATCAAAAAGTATCAAACAGTGTGAACAGTGGAACCATACTCACCATAGCAACTGATAATGACTTCGTATCGGAAAATCTTGCGGCATCAAGAACAGCTATTTCTGATGACCAGGAGTTTTTAATTGCAGGAGATAATAATATTGTTGCACTTCCTATGCAGACGGTTAATCTGGGAAATGGCAATGCTAAAATTATCCAGAGAGAGTGGCTTTTACAGAGAACAGGAACTATGGATACTGTATATTTTCAGGCTGATCTGTCAGCTTATGAAAGTCAGTTTTATAACCCGAACGTAGCTTATATGATAATAGCTGATGATGCTAATTTCACCGTTAACAGAATATTAGTTCAAGGTACAAAAACAGCAGGTAAATGGGTTTTTAATCATGATTTTAATACAGAAAACACAAAACGTTATATCACATTTGGAACGCTTGAAAATGCTGTTTGCTACAAGCCTGGAGCCATTGCTACAGCAGAAAATCCGGCATTGATCAGTAAGGTAGGAATCAGTTCATTAACAAGAGCTGGGATTCAGAACTCAGATAACTGGCCGGCAGTCCGAAATGGCGCGTGGCTGGTTCTGGAAGCCAGAACGAAAGGTTTTGTTGTGAACAGAATGCCTTTTAACACTTCAGGAAATCCGGTAGGAATTCCGGCTGCTGATTTTGTGGAAGGAATGCTGGTGTACGATACCACCAATAAATGTCTTAAAATGTATACCTCCCAGAACGGAGATGCATTAGCCTGGTTTTGTGTCAGTACACAAACCTGCCCTGATTAATAATAATTTCTGAGGGCCTGAATGATGTCATTCAATATTCAGGCTCTTGTTCTTTCATTAAACTTAAATTAAAATGATTAAAAATATAATTGTAATAAGCAGTTTTTTAATGACTGTTTCTTTACAGGCACAAATAGGAATAAGCACAGAAAGCGTAAGCAACGGTTCGGTTTCTTTAGAGTTTGGAAACAACGAAAATAAAGGTCTTCTTCTTCCCTATGTTACGGATAAAACCGGAATTACCGAAAATGGGACTGTCCTTTTTGATACAGCAGATCATAAAGTAAAATACTTAAAAGATACCAACACATGGTTTGATCTGAGCATAGATTCATCAGGAACCGCAGATCTGAGTATTCAGGATACTGACAGGGAAGAGCAGCCGGGAGCTAAGGTTTGTATCAGTACCACTGCAGGAGGAACAGATACCACAAAAGGAATCCTGGTACTCGCTGATGCAGATAAAGCCATGATACTGCCTAAAGTAGCAAGCCCTCATTTAAATATTATCAACCCAAGTGCCGGAATGTTGGCTTATGATACTGTAAAGAAACAGCTAGCAGTATATAACGGTACAGTATGGACGTTTTGGAAACCCTGAAATAAAAAGACCTTCTTAAATGAAGACTCTTTATGAAAAATAAGATGAAAATTATAGAAAAAGGAATCAATTACGATTCCTTTTTTCTTTAAATATTTGTTCGAAGAAGATTTTTTTATCCGTAATATTCTTTCATCAGACTTTTTCTTTCATTAGATTCGAGGTCGATACAATCAAATTTCTTATACTGACAGAAAGAACCCATGTCCCGGTCGCCGTTAATAAAGACTGCTCCAACTAAAATTACATATTTACAGGGATAATTGGTCTGTTTTACTAAAACTTCTATTCTGTCATCAATAGCTTCATACATCACTTCAGTAGCTTCGAAAATTTGATTTTCAGCATCTAAGATCCTGTTTTTATGATGCAGAAAGATCTGTTCAATGGTATTCATCTGAAAATCTAATGATGTAATGTTGCCTTCCACAATCTGTCCTGCCACGAGTTTTCCTAAAGCCCCTTTTGCCGCACCGCAGCAGGGTGAATGACCAGTCTGGCCTATTCTGCTTATCTCACCCAAGCTTCCATCTTTGGTAATGCCAATGTGCGGAGCATAAAATATGATTACTGCTCCATCTTCAGGAACATGATGGGCAAAAGCGTTCATTCCTGTAATCCCTGCAAAAGGAAAACCGTTAAGTCCTCCCATATGAAAAGGTCCCAGCATTTCATAAGCTCTTGGAGGATACTGAATGGCATTTACATCATCACAGCACATGCTGTCTGCGTGCATTAACTGGTTGGGCTTGAGTCCTAAATTTTCTTCGATGACATCTAATAATCTGTTTACAGTGTCTTCCGTAGTTTTGGCAGCAGGGTACCACTGGTGTACTGTTTCTAAATGTTGAGTGTTCATTTATTATAATTGTTTTATAAAATAATATTATTTACAGGCTGTATTCCAGCCGGCAGGTCTTTTTCTCCCAGCATTTCACGGAGATCTATTTCTATATTTCTGCTTATCTGTGTTATCGGGATATCATTGGCATTGCCTTCAAACGGGTTTTCTGTACTTTCACCTATCTGTTCCAATACTAAAAATACCCATCCCAGCAGCACGCTAAAAGGAATGGTCAGCCAAATAATATTTTCTCCGAATTTTTCTGTCATTTTTGAAAACTCTCCAATAAAACCTAAAGGGAGTAAAAAACATAAAGAATTGGTAAAATACAGATTAATGCTTGAAAACTGGCGTGGATAAGGGAAATTTTTGATTCTTTCACATTTACCCTGCTGATCATATAGTTCTTTCAGATGGTTCTCCAGGGCAACGAAATTAAAGTCTGAAATTTTGGATTCTTCATTCATTTTTTTCAATTTTGAGGACTGTAAGGCAATTATCTGTGTTGCTCTGTTTTTTGTTGATAAAATGTACTCCAGCTCTTCTACAGTCAGAAAAAATTTCAGTTCTTCATCTAATGAACTTTCCCATTCCGGAACTTTATAATACTTAAGATACTCGCGGTTATAGCTTTTTGTTTTTACATTTTCCCAACCCTTTACTTCCCTCAATTGAAACCGTAAGGCAGTTAGCCATGCAAAATGACGATACATCATTTCCTTGTGTAAGTTGGCCTGCTCCGCTTTGTCATCCGATCTTATAAAATCTCTGATTGCAATTCCAAAGGCCCTGCTATTGTTGATAATTGCCCCATAGATCTGTCTTGCCTCCCAGGTTCGGTTATAGGTTTGGGTGTTTTTGAACCCCGAAATGAATGCTGTAGCTGTTCCCAATAATGCTACAGGAACCCACGGAATAGCTAGCCATTTCCATTCGAGAAAGTAAAACAGGCATGTAGGAACAATACTTAGTAAAAGCATTTTATAAATTTTCACTCTTGTCCAGGGAATGAAATGGTAAAGCTTATAATGAGAGCCGGTATTCATATGAGTTAATTGTTTTTTGATGAAAATTTGCTGATTAAAATTCCTACCAGCACTACTGTATAAAATTGTCCTGCAATACCAATAAAGGCTGTTATTAATTTGGTTATGTGCGTGGCTGGTGTTATATCCCCAAAACCGATGCTGGTAAAAGTGATAGAGCAGAAATAGACCAGGTCTATAAAAATACTGGCAGGAGAGGAGCTGTCAATTCCCTTAAAAGAATTGGGATTATAATATTCGAATGTCTGCAGCAGGAAGGTTGAAATTTCAATCAATAGAAAATAGCCGCATGCAGAAGCCGAAATAATATCACTGTTGATATATCCCGGTTTTAATAAAAAGCGCAGTAATTCTAAAAAAAGAAAAGCAAAAAATATGACATAATTGATATTGAGAAAAGTAAAATACCATGTTACCTCTTTAAAAAAAGGAATTCCGATAGGCAAAAGAAGCACCACAATAAAGTGAAGATTTCTGAACCAGTGCCGCCAGCTGTGTTTACCGGTGAAAATAAAAATACTGCCCAACCCCAGCAATAGCATATTGATTGGCCAGATGATCCTGGTGTAAAAATTAAGGTCAGATAAAAAGATGCCTACAAATAAATGCTGGATTAATACAAATAGCAATAATTCATATTTCCTTGTTTTGAATTGATGAAATATTGATCCCTCCATAATTCTGTTACGATCCAAAAACGCTCAGGTTTTTAGTAATATCTTTACCTGCATATGGCGGAAACACATCAAGTTCTTTATCAGGATTGCCAATCAGTACGGCCTTGGTATTGCTCAAGGCATCAAAACCTGCTTTTCCGTAATATTTTCCCATACCGGAGTAACCTACTCCGCCAAACGGCAGACTGTCTATCCAGCAATGCAGATTTGTTTGATTGATGCAGCCTCCACCAAACGAAACAGCATTCATGAAATAATCTATATTTGCTTGATTTTTGCTGAAAAAATAGGAAGCTAATGCTTTCGGTCTGCGTTTGATAATTTCAACAATTTCTTTCAGATCACTATAAACCAATATCGGGAATACCGGACCAAATATTTCCTGCTGCATTGCCGGATCTTCCCAGCTGCTCGGATACAGGATGGTAGGCTCCACATACCTGTCTTTAATATTAAACCGGCCCCCCAGAACCACTTTTTCAGGAATAATATAGGAGGCGACTCTTTCCGTATCATGTTCGCTGATCATCCTTGCAAAATCCGGACTTTGACTTGGATCTTCGCCATACATTTTTACAGTTGCTTTCTTTAATTTGTCAATAAATTCTTCGGCAATACTTTCATGTACATAAACATAACCCGGTGCAATGCACCATTGACCGGATATGGCCATATGTCCCCAAAGAATACGGTCAGCCGCAATATCAAGATTAGCCGTTTCATCCACCACCGTCGGATTTTGCCCTCCGAGTTCCAGAATAACAGGAGTAAGGTTTTCAGCAGCAGCACGCATGATTACTTTGGCCACGGCAGAACTTCCCGTGAAAAAAATAAAATCAAAAGGTAACTGCAATAATTCTGTAATTTCTTCTCTTCCGCCCATTACTACACTTACAGCTTCCGGTTCGAAATATTTTGGAATAAGCTCAGCAAAAAGAGCTGCAATAGTAGGGGTTGTATTAGCAGGTTTAAGTATCACAGGATTTCCGGCAGCGAGTGCTGCAATGGCAGGATCAAGCAACAGTAAAATAGGGGCATTAAAGGGGCCAATAACCAAAGTTACTCCAAAAGGTTCCTTGTAAATGATTCCTTTGTTCCCTGTTTCTTCCAGTCCTTTAGGGATTGCCACGGGTTCAGGAGCCATCAGTGTTTTTAGGTTTTCTTTGTAATACTTTATATTACCCAGCGGCACCGTAATCTCAAAAAGCTGTTCAAATGGCGGCTTGTTGAAATCTGTTTTCAAGGCCTGGCAAAATGCATCCTGATTTTCAGTAAGCATTCTTTCCAGTCTGTTTAGCTGGTCAATACGCCACTCATAAGTTTTAGAGGTGTCAGTATAGAAAAATTCTTTTTGTTTATCGAATAATATTTGATACTTGTTCATAATTTGATGTTTTTTTATTTAATAAATTATTGAGCCTGCCCTATGTCCAATCTATCGAATTTGCCTTCTGCATTCTGATGAAATTTGAAATAAGTTCTAAAGTCTCCCCAGCTTTCTGTATGAAAATTTCCGTAAATATCTTTACCCTCGTTGTCCACCTTATCAATAGTGGTGAAGCTTTCGTGACCGCAGGCACTTTTTACAAACTTTTGAAAATCCCTTGGATTACCGTCATCATATAATTTGGGCTCTGCTGTGAAAAATGACAAAAATGTTCTGCTATCACCTTTTTGCCATGCATCAAAAGCTTCCCTGACCTTAGTATTTGTTAATTTATCTGTATCCATTTTATTGTTTTTTTGTTCTGTTTTTTTTCCTGGGTTAACTGTCTGCCCACAGGCTGTGAAACTCAGTGAATACCCTGTCAATAATATAAAAGCCAATGTTTTCATACTTTAAAATTCATTTTTTAAAGGATACTGAAGGTAAATGATTACCAGGTTCAATAATAAAAAAGGCAGTTCAATAAGAACCCCTTTTAAGTCTTTATCTAGAAGATGAAAGCATATAATAAGTAAAATTCCTGCGGCCATAAGAAAATTTCCCCAGACAAACGTTTTTGGAAAAAGAATTAACAAGGCAGATAACATTGTAACGGCTCCGGTTATAGCTAGTCCAGTTTTATTAAAATTCCATTTACTAAACATTTCTACCATTTCAGGTTTTCCTGAAAACATGCTATATCCTTGTTTTAACCCCATAAATACGGCTATAAGAATAAATGCTGAATTAATTATTTTTAATATCATAATTTTTGATTTAAAAAAAAATGGATAACCGGATTTATAACCACTGATTATCCATTATTCTGATTAACTGCTAATCCGGTTTATCTTGTTGTATAACCACCATTGGCAAAAATAGTCTGCCCGGTAATCCACCAGCCGTCAGTCACTAAAAATTCTACTAACGGAGCGATGTCATTAATATTCGTTAATCCACCTAATGCTGATGCCGATTTATGGTAGGCTACTGCATCTTCACTTTCCTGTCCGTAGAAGAAAGGTGTATCCATTGGACCAGGAGCAACAGCTGTAACAGAAATTCCCCTTGCTCCAAATTCTTTGGAAGCTGCTCTTGTAAAATGCTCTACCGGAGCCTTGGCACCTGCATAAGTAGAATATAAGCCTGTGTAAGCAGCCAGCAATGAAGTTACAATAGTGCAGATCTTACCGTTATCATTTAGCTTTTTACCAGCTTCCTGTAAAAAGAAATATGCTGATTTGGAATTGATTCCGAACATTTTATCATATTCTTCTTCGGTAGTTTCGGTAAATGGCTTTTTCAATACCATACCCACCGTGTTGATGGCAACATCAATACCTCCGAATTTAGCAATGGCTTCATCAAAGAATTTGGTAACGTTTTCTACTTTGGTCAGATCCCCTTGAAATAAAAATGCTTCCGCTCCTAAAGCCTGAACCTCTGATAAAGTTTTTTCACTTTCAGCTTTTGAACTTTCGCTGTTGTAATGTATTGCGAGTTTTGCTCCTTTAGCTGCAAAATCTTTGCTTAATAATCCTCCAAGATTTTTACCTCCTCCAGCAATTAATACAACTTTTCCCTGTAAATCATTTTTTGACATAATATTGTTTTTTTTTAATTTTTATACTATACAAATATGGTTACTTAGTTATGTCTAAACATGGTGAACTTTTCAGAAGTTGTTAGAAATTCCGAATTTATTTGATATAGTGCGATGGGATAATTGAAAATCTAATTCAACGGAAACGTACAGTAATGTATAATTATGCTCTTGATTTAAGTATATTGCAAACAAATTAAGGAGAATCTGTGAAACGATTCACTTTGATCTCTGCAATACTTACAGTGTAGAAATGAGTATCGAGTTATAGGCCCGACAACCATTACCAAATACCATGAATAGAAAATTCTTGTCAGAAATCATATTTTTATAAATGAAGCAATAGTACAGGAAGAATCTTTTTCAGCACCTCAATGGCTAAAATTATAGGCTATATTTTGAGTATCTATAAGCCTAAATAAACTAGGATTATGCATAGCCACATTATAAAACAGTTCTTCTATTTCTCTTATTTCTCTGAAAAATATTATTTAGTTACTTCTTGACCGGGATATAGATAAAAGATACACCAAATGGGCAAACATGCTTCTTTTCACAGACTCTATTTTGATATCACCTGTTGTCTGATTGATTGTGGTTACCAGATCTGCATTACATTGCCCGGAAAAACTGCCGCTCCCCAAATAATTAGCTGAATTGGCAGAAGGATAGGAGATGCGGGGATAGTCAGGAATTGCCTGTTCCGCAGCTGTAGGACCACCTACATAGCCTTTATTGTCGATAAAACGCGAAGCCCAGGTTCCCAAAAACTGTCCGGTAGCCGTATTGATGGTTTGCCCTACCACGATTTGAGTATCTACAGCCCTCGTAAAGCCTGCACACGAGCTGTAATGATTTACTTTAACCGTACAGGAAGATGCATTATCAGTTGGCTGGAAGCATTTTCCTTCATAAACGGTCAGCCTTTGTTCAGCAGGAGACATTGAAGTGTTTAATAATGCTTTCGGAGAGAAAATCTCTTCAGGTGAAACTAACGTTAAAACTCCCTGCGGATCTGCTGCAACTATTTTTCTTTCTGCATTGGCTAGTCCTCTTACCCTAACCAGACCGTTAACATCCAGAGTGTGGGAAGGTATTTCAGTATTAATCCCTACCTGAGATTTCAAACTTGCAGAAAGTGCTATTGCAACAAAAAATATCATTCCTGTTTTCATCTTATTATTTGAATTTTAATGGTTATTAGATTTTTCACTAAATTAAGAAATATTTATTATTCTAAAAATAAATTTTTATTAATTTACTTTTAGAGGATAAAAACAATTAAAATCCAAATAAATAGTAAAAATAAACACATCAACGGGCTTTAATATAAAATCATGATATTTTACATTATATTTTAATAGATTAAGGAGTAGCCGTTTGTTTCCATTTGATAAATAATTGTATTTTAGCCAAAATATGCAGCTTATTCATAAAAATATAAACGGCTGATTAAAATTCAGATAATCTGAATGAAAAAAATTAGTAGATTTGCACGGAACAAGCCAAAACACTGATTCAGTTTTCTATTTCTAAAGTAGGGGATGAATAAATAACAATAAAATTTGATTAGCTTATAAACTATTAGAAACTATGAAGAAACTTTTTTTACTTCTTTTAACAGCTTTTTTATTTATCGGATGTAGCTCTGATGATGATACTATTTATGATTATATAGGAACATGGTCGGGAAAATATACCGGAAGCGATGACGGAACCTGGAATCTTGTAGTGGCCAGTGACGGAAAAGTAACCGGAACAATGCATTCTACGGTCAATGACGAAAATTATAACATTTCCGGAAACTTAACTGATACCGGAGACCTTACTGCTGTAATCGGGCTTCCTTCCGATGGGGAATTCAAAGGAACTCTTTCAAGAGAGAAAAATGGAAACGGAAACTGGTCAAATGCTGTTCCTACACCGGCTAGATCCGGAACCTGGACAGGAAACAAACAATAAACAGAAAAAGCCTGCAGATCAATCTGCAGGCTTTTTTATTTCAATAAATCCCATATGGGTAATTTTTTTCTTTTTTCTGAGTACTAAAAAGCAGAGCAGGAGTCCGGCATTATAAAAATGCTTCTTAAAACGAATTTCTCCTCCATGATTCAGCAAAAGCTTATCTTCAAAATATTCAGCAGAATATTCTTCCAGATCAGGCTGTATAGAGACCATCGTGATTTCATCTGCTGAAAATTCATTACCTCCACTCAAGATTATATCTTCCTTTTCTTCAAAGGCAAAAGTTCCAGTACTTAAATTCTCTTTATTTCCAAATTTAAATTCCTTGAGAAGTGTCAGTCCTTTTTCGGTAAGAAGTCCGTTCAGTACAGTTCTTTTTCCCTTCTCTGAAACTATATCTAAATCCTTGATTGTTGTCATCAACTTTGCAAATCTTTGGTAAAGCAAAGGTTCATCACATTCCTTGATATAGTTTTCAATACAGCTGCGTATCGTTTTTCCGGCTTTCGAACAATGCCCAAATTCAGAGCTGTTCTGTCTTACTTTTTCATAAGAAGGATTTTTTTTAAAAGCCGTTTTATTGAATCCGCTTTTCTTTCGTACCACATTTTTACCATTCAGGCTGTAAAAAACCAGATCACCTATGCTGCCTTTAAACTTTATCAAACTTTCGTACGTTGCCATATCACAAAATTAAATTCAAATATACTAATAAATATGGAAAATTATAATTTTAACATATATTTATTATATAGTTCTAGTATAGTTATTTTATAATTAATATATAAAATGTATATTTGTAACATAATTAGTTACTTCATTTAAAATCAGATGACTATGATACCGGGATTATTTGAAAAAAACTTAAGAATAAAACAGCTTTCCGTTCTTATGATCGCTGCTGCTATTGCAGTTTCCTGCGGATCTTCAAAGAATGTGTCTTCCAAAAAAAATACAGGAACAAAAACTGTTGTAAAAGCTGAAAATCTCAGGAAATTAGATTCTAAATTTGATGGGAATATCTCCAGATCCATCAGTGATATCTTGAAAGATGCTGAAAAGTATCTCGGAACACCTTATAGATTCGGAGGAAATACATCTTCAGGTTTTGACTGCTCCGGATTTACCGTAAAAGTTTTTGAAGAAAATGACTTCTCACTTCCACGCCGATCAACAGACCAGGCTGGTGCCGGTAAAAAGATAGACATTAAAGAAGTAAAGCCCGGAGACTTGCTTTTTTTTGCAACAGCCGGAGGAAGCAGGGTTTCTCATGTAGGCATCGTTCATGATATTGGGGCAGACGGAGAAGTGAAATTCATCCATGCTTCCACTTCAAAAGGAGTCATAATCTCTTCATTGAACGAAAAATACTGGAATAAAGCCTATCTCCATGCTCAGAGAGTACTATAACAAGACTATTTTGGTGAATAACAGTATAAATGACCATAATTACGGCAATTTAAGGTCTGTGACTGAACTTGTATACTATAACAATCTTTTGTACTTTTGACCTTCAGAACTGCGGGAAGCTGCAGAGATAATTTATACTAAAATCAAACAAGAAACATGTCGTTACAACAAACTATTGAAAACATTTGGGATAATAGAGATTTATTACAGAACGAAGATAGCCAGAAGGCAATAAGAGAGGTTGTTTCCTTATTGGATTCAGGAGAACTTCGTGTGGCTGAACCTACGGAAAACGGATGGCAGGTGAATGAATGGGTGAAGAAAGCTGTAGTAATGTATTTTCCGATCCAGAAAATGGAAACTATTGAAGTAGGTCCGTTTGAATTTCATGATAAAATTCCTTTGAAGAGAAATTATGCTGAAAAAGGAGTAAGAGTTGTGCCGCATGCTATTGCAAGAGAAGGATCTTTCGTTGCTTCGGGAGTAATTTTGATGCCGTCTTATGTAAATATTGGGGCTTATGTAGATTCCGGAACGATGGTGGATACCTGGGCAACGGTTGGAAGCTGTGCGCAGATCGGTAAAAACGTTCACCTAAGTGGTGGAGTCGGTATCGGTGGTGTATTGGAGCCTTTACAGGCAGCTCCGGTAATTATTGAAGACGATTGTTTCATCGGTTCAAGATGTATCGTGGTAGAAGGTGTTCACGTTGAAAAAGAAGCTGTATTGGGAGCTAACGTTGTATTGACTGCTTCTACAAAAATTATTGACGTTACAGGTGACACGCCTATTGAAATCAAAGGTAGAGTTCCTGCCCGTTCAGTAGTCATTCCGGGAAGCTACACAAAACATTATCCAGCTGGAGAATACCAGGTTCCATGTGCATTGATTATAGGTCAGAGAAAAGAATCCACAGATAAAAAAACATCTCTTAATGATGCTTTAAGAGAGAATAATGTAGCCGTATAAGCTGTATTTTCTCTAAATTTTAAAGTTTCATTTTTAAAATTTATACAATAAACCCTGAATAGTCATTTAGGGTTTATTTTATTTATACCTTTAAACAGTTAAAAAGCTTATTAAAAACTTTGATATGAAAATTGCCTTCGATGCAAAACGTTTTTTTCACAATACGTCCGGATTGGGCAATTATTCAAGAGACCTTGTCAGGATGCTTTCTCAGTACTATCCTGAAAATGAATACCTCCTGCTGAACAAAAACAGTTCGGAAAGAGGCAGAGAAATTCTGGAAAAACCAAATGTCAGGTTTGTGGAAACCTCAAAAGGTAGCCTTTCCCGGCAGCTTAAAATGGGAAAAGACGCCCAAAAACAAGGAGCAGAAATATTCCATGGTCTTTCCGGCGAACTTCCGTTGAAGTGGGGCAAAGAACCCATCAAAAAAATCGTTACGATCCATGATCTGATTTTCATGAGATATCCGCAGTATTATTCCTTTTTTGATCGAAAAATACACCTCTGGAAATTTAAAAAAGCCGCAGCTTCCGCAGATAAGATTATCGCTATCTCAGAACAGACCAAAAGAGATATTATTACCTATTTAAAGGTTCCTGAAAGCAAAATCGAAGTTATTTATCAGGGATGTCACAAAGCTTTTAAAGAACAGCAGTCCAATGAATTTATTCAGGAGGTAAAAGACAAATTCAAGCTTCCGGAACGATATATTTTAAACGTTGGAACCATCGAAGACCGCAAGAACCTTCTCAATATCGTTAAAGGAATCAGTGGAACAGATATTCCGTTAGTTGTCGTTGGAAGAAAGACTGCCTACTACAAAAAAATAGAAGCTTTTATCAAAAAAAGCAAGATGGAAAAACAGGTGATTTTTCTGGAAGGAGTTTCCATGGATGAACTGGCCGTGATTTATAAACTTGCAGACATCTTTGTGTACCCGAGCTTTTTCGAAGGCTTTGGAATTCCTGTAATAGAAGCACTTTTCTCAAAGACAGTAACCATTACCAGCAATGCCAGCTGCCTGCCGGAAGCAGGAGGAAAAGATTCCGTTTACATTGATCCCGCCAATTATCTCGATATTGGAGCCAAGATAAAATTTCTCTGGGAAAATGAATCCGAGAGAAAACGCCGTGCAGAAAAGAGTTTCGAGTTTGTTCAGAAATTTAATGACGGACCTATTGCTGCGCAATTGATAAATCTCTACAAAAAAAATCTGTAAAAAAACTTTGCAGTTTAAAAATAAATCCTACATTTGTACCACAATTCAAACAATGAAACCGAATTTTTTAACACTTCATCATTACTATCATCATCTCTGCTAAGACGGAATTGTTGATATAAACATGTGTTAAAATCAAAAATAATTAAAACCGTCTGAGTAAACAGACGGTTTTTTTGTTTCCCGGATTCCTCCGGAAGTATCCAACAGATCAGTTTTCATTTACTCAGATTTATCTTAAAATAATACAATGAGTAAATTAAAAATTGCGATTCAGAAAAGCGGCCGGCTCTACGAAGATTCACTTCAGCTCCTCAAAGACTGCGGTATTTTTGTCAACAACGGAAAAGACCAGCTAAAAGTTTCTGTAGATAACTTTCCGATGGAGATTATGTACCTCAGAAACTCGGACATTCCACAATACCTCGAAGACGGAGTGGTAGATATTGCTGTCGTCGGTGAGAATCTTTTAGCTGAAAAACAGAAAAATATCCACATCGTTCAGAAGCTTGGATTCTCAAAATGCCGTGTTTCCTTAGCCGTTCCAAAAGACGTGGAAACCGATGATCTATCTTACTTTCAGGGCAGAAAAATCGCCACCTCTTATCCTAATACCCTTAAAAATTTCCTTGAGAAAGAAGGAATAATTTCCGACATCCATATTATTTCCGGTTCAGTGGAAATTGCGCCTAATATTGGATTGGCAGATGGAATCTGTGATATTGTAAGTTCAGGAAGCACTTTATTTAAGAACGGATTAAGGGAAACCGTTACGATTCTGAAATCAGAAGCAGTTTTAGCAAAAACATCTTTGCTTGATACTCAAAAAGAAGCCATCCTGGATAAATTCCTGTTCAGGATTAAATCTGTTTTAAAAGCAAAAAATTCCAAATATATTCTCATGAATGTTCCTGATGATAAGATCAGCGATATTGCTTCAGTTCTTCCCGTCATGAAAAGCCCTACCGTTATTCCTTTAGCAGAAAAAGGATGGAGCAGCATCCATTCCGTGATTGATGAAGAAAGATTTTGGGACGTGATCGATGAACTGAAAGAAAACGGAGCCCAGGACATACTCATTATTCCAATCGATAAAATGGTTATTTAATATGAAAATATACAGATATCCAGAAACAAAAACATGGCCGGATCTGGTACAGCGACCGGTTTTTGAACGTGAAGAAATATCCGGACTTATTGCCGGAATATTTGAAGCTGTTGAAAAAGATGGAGACCAGGCACTTATTGGATTTAATAAAAAATTCGATAAAGCAGTAACTCCACAAATCATAGTTTCGGAAGCAGAACTGGAAAATGCAGAAAAAGAAATTTCTGAAGACTTAAAGAAGGCCATTCAGCAGGCAAAAGAAAATATTTCAAAATTCCATGCTTCCCAAATCGTGGAAACCCAAAAAATTGAAACTGTAAAAGGAGTAACCTGCTGGAGAGAAAACCGCGCGGTTGAAAAAGTAGGAATCTACATTCCCGGAGGAACAGCCCCTTTATTTTCAACAGTCCTCATGCTTGCGGTACCTGCCAACTTAGCAGGATGCCAGGAAATTATTCTTTGTACGCCGCCGGATTGCAACGGGGACATTAATCCGGCTATTCTGTTCACTGCGAAGCTTTGCGGGATTACGAAAGTCTTTAAAACCGGAGGAGCACAGGCCGTAGCAGCGATGGCTCTGGGCACAGAAAGTATTCCTAAAGTATATAAAATTTTTGGGCCCGGAAATCAATATGTAGTTGCAGCGAAAGAATACGCACAGCGTTATGGTGTGGCAATTGATATGCCTGCAGGCCCCAGTGAAGTTCTTGTTATTGCAGACAGTAAGGCCATTCCTGAGTTCTGTGCAGCAGATCTTTTGTCACAGGCAGAACACGGAAGCGATAGCCAGGTGGTTTTTATGACTACAGATTTTAAAATTTTCACCGAAACCGTTGAAGCTGTGGAGAAGCAGGTTAAAAAACTTCCAAGAAATGAAATGGCAGGTCAGGCATTGGACCACAGTCTCTTTATTCTGGTAAATTCTATAGATGAAGCTCTGGAATTCAGCAATCTGTATGCTCCGGAACATCTTATCCTCGCATTGGAAGATTTTGCCCCATACATTCCCATGATCAGCAATGCAGGATCTGTTTTCCTTGGAAATTATTCCTGTGAAAGTGCCGGAGATTATGCCAGCGGAACCAATCATACTCTTCCTACCAATGCTTATGCAAAGAACTATAGCGGGGTTTCTCTCGACAGCTTTGTTAAGAAAGTTACCTTCCAGCATCTTTCGAAAGAAGGGCTAAAGAAAATAGGAAAAACAATAGAAATAATGGCAGAGGCAGAAGGCCTTATTGCCCACAAAAATGCAGTATCTATCAGATTAAAATAAGACAATGAAAGAATTTAACCTCAATACTTTAGTAAGAAAAAATATACTGAGTCTACAGCCTTACATCAGTTTCAGGGATCATAATGAGTTCAATGCTCCTGTAATGCTGGATGCCAATGAATGTCCGTTCGGGGAATTCAACAGATATCCAGATTCGTCACAGAAAAAGCTTAAGAATAAATTAAAAGAACTTAAAAGCCTTTCTCCTTCGAAAATTGCGTTAGGAAACGGAAGTGATGAACTGATCGATCTGATCATTAAAATCTTCTGCGAACCTAAAAAAGATGCCATTCTGATGATGAACCCTTCATTTGCAATGTATGCATTCTATGCTGCAGTGAATGAAAATGAAGTTTTAAAGCTTGATCTGGATGAAAATTTTGAAATCCTAAAAGATGATTTTATAAAGATCACTCAGGAACGAGATATTAAAGTTTTCTTCCTGTGCTCACCAAACAATCCAACAGGAAACAGTGTACAGGACATTGAATTTTTTGTTAGGAATTTTGACGGCATTGTTGTCATAGATGAAGCTTATATTGAATTTTCCGGAAACAGATCTGGAATTGAACTGTTGGATAAATATTCGAATTTAATTGTTTTGCAGACGTTTTCCAAAGCCTGGGGAACGGCTGGAGCAAGGGTAGGAGCTGCTTATGCTTCCGAAGAAATCATCCGTTTTATCAATACGGTGAAAGCTCCTTATAATGTAAATTCCCTAAGTCAGGAACTTATTTTAAACCTTTTGGATAATAAAGATAAGCTTAAGGAAAATGTTGAAAAGGTTTTAGAGGAAAGAGTCTGGCTGGAAAAACAGTTTAAAACCATTGAATGTATAGAAAAAGTATTCCCGACTGATGCAAATTTCTTCCTGATCAAAATGAAAAATGTTGAAAAAGTCTACAATAGAATGCTTGAAGAAGAAATTCTCACTAGTAAAAGAGCACCTGCGATCCCGGATTGTATCAGGATTAATGTGGGAAACCGCAAAGAAAATGAAAAATTAATCAGTGTTTTAAAAGAAATAGCCTCATGAAAAAAGTATTATTTATAGACCGTGACGGAACGCTTATCATAGAACCACCCGAAGATTTTCAGGTAGACTCGCTGGAAAAGCTTGAGTTTTATCCCGGAGTTTTTCAGAACCTTTCTAAAATTGCCAGAGAAATGGATTACGAATTGGTTATGGTCACGAACCAGGATGGTTTAGGGACTGAAAGTTTTCCTACTGAAGATTTTGTAAAACCGCAGGAAAAAATGCTAAAGACCTTCGAAAATGAAGAAATTATTTTCAGCGATATTCTGATCGACAAAAGTTTTGAACATGAAAACCTTCCCACGAGAAAGCCCGGGATTGGAATGCTTTCAAAATACATCTACGGAAGTTATGATCTTGAAAATTCTTACGTTATCGGGGACCGGATTACTGATGTTCAACTTGCTCAAAATTTGGGAACTAAAGCTATTTTTATCAATGAAAGCTTTAATGAAAATGCAGCACTTACAACAACAGACTGGTCTGAGATCTATCGTTTTTTAAAGCAGGAATCAAGAAAGGCTAAAGTCTACAGGAAAACCAATGAAACTGAGATTGATATTGAAATAGATCTTAACGGGAAAGGAAATGCAGAAATTTCAACCGGACTTCATTTTTTTGATCATATGCTGGATCAAATCGCCAGACACGGAAATTTAGATCTTAAAATTAAAGTTAAAGGAGATCTTCAAGTGGATGAACATCACACGATTGAAGATACGGGAATTGCTTTAGGTGATGCTTTTATAAAAGCATTGGGAAACAAAAAAGGAATTGAAAGATATGGCTTTCTGCTTCCGATGGACGATTGTCTGGCTCAGGCTGCTATCGATTTCGGAGGCAGACCCTGGATCGTTTGGGATGTTGATTTCAAAAGGGAAAAAATAGGGGATGTCCCTACAGAAATGTTCTTTCACTTTTTCAAATCATTTACAGATTCTTCAAGATCTAATCTGAACATAAAAGCGGAGGGTAGTAATGAGCACCACAAAATAGAAGCTGTTTTCAAAGCATTTGCAAAAGCCGTTAAAATGGCGGTAAACCAGTCAGACAGCAGTTTTAACTTACCATCAACCAAAGGAAGCTTATAATATGATCGCACTAATAAAATATAACGGTGGAAATGTAAGTTCGGTCCAGAATGCCTTAGACCGGTTGGGTATAGACTCCATCATTACGGATGATCCTGAACTGATCATAAAAGCGGATAAAGTCATTTTTCCGGGTGTTGGAGAAGCTTCTTCAACAATGAAAGTCCTTAAGGAAAAAGGTCTGGATACACTTATTCCCAGTTTGAAGCAGCCCGTTTTGGGCATCTGCCTGGGAATGCAGCTGATGTGCGGGAACAATGAAGAAGGCGATGTCAAAGGAATGGGGATTTTTGATGTAGACGTTAAGCTGTTTCCTCCTGAAGATCTGGTTCCCCATATGGGCTGGAATACCATTTCCGGGCTGAAATCTCCGCTGTTTTCAGGAATTGAGGATAACAGTGATCTTTACTTTGTTCACAGCTACTACTGCGGACAGTCAGCGTCTACTGTTGCTGTATGTGACTATATCCTTCCGTTCAGTGCATCCCTGCAGAAAGATAATTTTTTTGCAGTCCAGTTTCACCCCGAAAAATCAGGGCTGACGGGCAGCAGGATTTTAAAAAACTTTATAAAATTGTAAATGATGAAAATTATTCCAGCTATTGATATTATTGATGGAAAATGTGTCCGCCTATCAAAAGGAGATTATTCCACCAAGAAAATATACAGTGAAGATCCTGTAGAGACTGCCAAAGAATTCGAAAGCTTTGGGATCCAATTTCTCCACCTTGTAGATCTTGACGGAGCTAAATCTAAGCATATCGTGAACCAAAAAGTCTTGGAAAATATAGCCAGGGAAACTTCGCTTCATATTGATTTTGGAGGCGGATTAAAAACCGGGAAAGATATAGAAACCGCTTTTAATGCAGGAGCAAAGCAGATCACTCTTGGAAGTATTGCGGTACAGAATCCGGAATTCTGTCTTGAAATGATTCAAAAATATGGTAATGACAGAATTATTTTAGGTGCCGATTGCGAGAACAGAAAGATCAAAACATCCGGATGGATGGAAGAAAGTACTTTAGATATCATAACCTTTCTCCTTCATTATCAGGAAAAAGGAATTACTCAAACCATATGCACGGATATTTCAAAAGATGGAATGCTGGAAGGACCGTCCACAGATCTGTATCAAGAAATATTGAATAAAACTTCGGTAAAACTTACGGCCAGCGGCGGGATTTCCTGTATCGAAGATGTGTACAGCATGAAGGAGATCGGATGTTCAGGGACTATTATTGGAAAAGCTATTTACGAGGGAAAAATAAGCTTACCACAACTTCAGAAATTTGTTGAAAATGCTTAAAAAAAGAATCATTCCATGCCTGGATATTAAAGACGGAACTACGGTAAAAGGAATTAATTTTGAAGGGCTCCGAAACGCCGGAGATCCGGTGGAGCTTGCCGTTAAATACGAAATGGAAGGTGCTGACGAGCTGGTTTTTCTGGATATTACAGCAACACTGGAAGACAGAAAGACATTTGCAGATCTGGTAAAGAAAATAGCCAGGGAATTGAGCATCCCGTTTACAGTAGGTGGCGGAATTTCTTCTGTGGAAGATGTCAGGAGGCTTCTGGAGGCCGGAGCAGACAAGATCAGCATCAATTCTTCTGCTGTTAAAAACCCGCAGCTTATCCATGAGCTTGCCGGGGAATTTGGAAGTCAATGCGTTGTTGTAGCTGTTGATACCCGGTTTACAGACGGATCAGATCTTGTATATGTCAGAGGTGGAAAGCAGGTGACAGGTTTAAATACGGTAGACTGGGCAAAAGAAGCAGCATCTTTGGGAGCCGGGGAGATTCTGCTGACTTCAATGGATGGGGACGGAACAAAAAACGGATTTGATATTCGCATCACAAAGTTGGTTTCAGAGGCTGTATCTATTCCTGTAATTGCTTCAGGAGGAGCTGGAAGTGCAGAGGACTTTGTTCAAGTATTTCATGAAACAAAAGCTACAGGAGCTCTGGCAGCCAGTATTTTCCACTTTAATGAAGTTCCTGTCCAGGAATTAAAACAATATTTAAAAACTCAAAAAATACCCATACGATGAAAATAGATTTTGATAAAAATAACGGATTAGTCCCGGTAATTATCCAGGACAGCAGAACACAACAGGTGCTCATGCTTGGCTATATGAATGAGGAGGCATTTAAAAAGACGGAAAAGGAGGGTATTGTTACCTTTTTCAGCCGTTCCAAAAACAGGCTCTGGACAAAAGGAGAGGAGTCCGGTAATTTTCTGACCGTAAAAAATATAAGCATAGACTGCGACCAGGATACGGTTTTAGTACAAGCTATCCCTAAAAATACAGTCTGTCATACCGGAAGTTTCAGCTGTTTTGGTGAAAAGGAAAGCAAGGGCTTCTTATATGAATTAGAAGCAAAAATTGCCGAAAGAATTGATCATAAGACAGAAGGTTCCTACACGTATTCTCTTTATCAGAGCGGCATTAATAAAATGGCTCAGAAAGTGGGAGAGGAAGCCGTAGAACTGGTTATTGAAGCCAAAGACAGCAATGATGACCTTTTTAAGAATGAAGCCGCAGATTTACTTTACCATTTTCTGATTCTACTTAAGGCAAAAGGATTTGCAATGGAGGATATTGAGAAAGTTCTTCAAAGCAGAAACAGTTAAAATGAACCCCACTTTACAAAAAAAGCAGGAAGTAATTCCTGCTTATATTTCTTGTTAAATTTCAGATTTATCTTTCAATTAAAATCTTTCTTACCGCAGTCTGTCCATCGGCTTTAATAACCCCAATATAAGCTCCAGCAGCCAGCCCCGAAATGTTGACCGTCTTTTCGTTAGCCTTTTTAAGGAGTGATTTTCCTGAAAGATCTGTAATTTCGAAACTGAAATCTTTTCCACTGGTATCGGGAAGTTCAATATTGATGGTGTCTTTAGAAGGATTTGGATAAATGGATACAGCTTCAAGAGATTGAGCTGAAACGGTTTCCTTTGCGCCCAGCACAATGGAACCCACAGAAGTGGCAACTGCAAAATGCTGTAGCGCTCCCACTGTTGCTTTTCCTATTTTGTAAATATAAACAGGGTCTGTATTTGCAAAAGTGTCATTGGAAGTATGAGGATAAGTACTTCTTATTCTTTCAAAAAAGCCAGTGATCACTTCGCCTTTTCTTTCAAATGGAATATAATCTGTGTCCTCTGCAGGATCCACATCTGTCAAAAGAGGAGAATAAAGTGCCGTACAGTTTCTGAGCTGCTGCGTTACTGCTGCTGAAGCTGCATTATTACTCGTAGGCCCTGCCATGTCCTGATCACAATATACTGTATTATTGTTGTTACCCATGACACCGCCTACCTGGTCAAGATTGAATACCAGCTTGATATCCAATACCCTTATTCCATTCTGATAAGCTACATTATTAGCGTAATGGGTACTTCCTCTTAGTCCTTGCTCTTCACCGGAAAAATGAATAAACTTAATTGAATATTCTGTAGGAACATTTTTTAAAATCCTTGCAGCTTCTAAAATAATAGAGGTTCCGCTTCCGTTATCGTTTACTCCAGGGCCATAGATGCTGTCAAAATGCCCACAGATGATCACATATTTATTAGGATAAACCGTTCCTGTTTTGGTAATGACCAGATTTTTGGAACTTGTCCCCCCAAATGTGAAAGGATCTTCTACGATCTGGCTGGCAGAATATCCAAATGATGTGTATTTATTTTTCAGCCAGGTTAATGCATTGGCATTTTGGAGTGAACCCGTAGTTTTGGTACCCAGGTTTGAGAACTGCTGTAAGTTCGTGGTAATATTGGTTTGTGAAACCAGATTGGCCCTGTCCTGATAAGCCTGGATAAAAGTCTGGGCACTGACATTTCCGACCGCTAATGCAGCCCATAAAAAGGTGGTAAGTTTTTTCATATTAAATATTTTGGTGGTGTGTGATTATTTTTCTATGATGATTTTTTTGGTGATGCTATTTTGATCAGATTTTACAGTGACCATATACATTCCATTGGTCAGGTTGGAGGTATTTATTTTCTTTTCGTTCTCTGCATTTAAAATTAAGCGGCCATTCATGTCACTAATTTCTACCTTAAAGTTAGTATGACCCTCTGACAGTTCAATATTTAAAACATCACGGGCCGGATTAGGATAAATCCTGATTGCTTCTAATGAATTTTCAGTCTGTACATCATCTGTTGCCAAAGTAGTGGTTGAAGCTACTGCAAAGTGCTGTAATGCTCCTAAGGCCGCTTTCCCCACATTAAATACATAAACAGGATCTACATTAGCGAAAGTATCATTTGGAGTATGTTCATTATAGCTTCTGATAGTTTCATAAAAACCTGTGATAATATCTCCCTTATTTTCAAATGGCATATAATCAGAACTGTATGCATTTGACATGGTTGTTTGAAGCGGAGAATATAACGTGGTGCAGGCCGCTAATTGTTGGGTCATCGCCAATGAAGCTGCGTTATTTCCGGTTTGTCCGCTCTGGTCGCTTTCACACTTGATATTATTATTTACATTCCCCAGTTTTCCTCCAACCTGGTCGATATTAAATACAACTTTCAGATTAAGCTGGCGTACATTATTCTGGAAAACAACATTATTTACATAGTGTGTACTTCCCAAAAGGTTCTGCTCTTCACCGGAAAAATGAATAAATTTCACAGAATATTCCGTAGGCACATCTTTTAAAATTCTGGCTGCTTCCAGCATTATAGAAGTTCCGCTGCCATTGTCACTTACCCCCGGACCAGCTACTGTATCGTAATGACCACAGATGATCACATAAATGTTGGGATAGACAGTTCCTGTTTTGGTGACTATTAAGTTTTTTGAAGTGTTGCCGTTATAGGTGAAACTATCTTCTGTAATCTGGCTTACATCATACCCGTAAGACTGATATTTTGTTTTAAGCCAGTTCAGAGCGTTTGTATTTTCCAGAGTACCAGTGGCCTTTATACCAAGATCTCCAAAGCTCTGTAGGTTTGCTGTAATATTGGCTTGGGATATCTTATCGACCCTTGTTTGATAAGCCTGTATAAAATTCTGGCCATGAAGGCTATAGGCTGATAAGGAAAGCAGTAAAATAGTCGTTATTTTTTTCACTTTTAACTAAAGATTTATAGATTTAATAATTCAGCAAATGTAGATAATAAAAATCAATTTTATTTTATGCAAAAGGAAAACTTTCCAATATGATTTCTTTTTTTCAATACGCTTTCAGAATCACTAAATTTTTCATCTTATATGGAATAATAGGATAAAAAAAATCCCGGACATAGCCCGGGATTTATATTGATAACAAAAAATTCTACATTATTTTACTTGATCTACAACTGCTTTGAAAGCTTCAGGATGATTCATTGCTAAATCAGCTAAAACTTTTCTGTTAAGCTCTACGTTGTTCTTTTTAAGAGCTCCCATAAACTGAGAGTAAGACATTCCATGCTCTCTGGCACCCGCATTGATACGAGTAATCCAAAGTGATCTGAAGTTTCTCTTTTTCTCTTTTCTTCCACGGTAAGCATATTGCATTGCTTTTTCTACCGCGTTTTTAGCTACAGTCCAAACGTTCTTTCTTCTACCGAAAAAACCTTTAGCTTGCTTAATAATTTTTTTTCTGCGAGCTCTTGAAGCTACTGCATTTACTGATCTTGGCATAATTTAAATTGTTTTTTTGAAAGGGGCGGCAGTTGAACTGCTCTTAGTGGGCACCATTTCAGGGTTAAATTGTTGAATTTGTTTGAATTCTTATAAACCGAATATAGATTTATAAAAACTACTTAATGGCTAATTGACGTAGAACGCTTTTTGTATCCACAGCTGCAACATAAGAAGTCTGCGTAAGATTTCTCTTCTGCTTAGTTTCTTTCTTAGTTAAGATGTGGCTTTTGAAAGCATTTTTTCTTTTAATCTTCCCTGTTCCGGTAAGTTTAAAACGCTTTTTAGCACCTGATTTCGTTTTTAATTTTGGCATTGTTCTGCTTTTTTATTGTTTTGTTATCAATATCTGTTTTGATTACTCCTACCGATGCTAGGAATAATAGTGTGCAAAATTACGAAAAAAACATGAAGCCGGCTAATTTTTGAACAATTATTTAAGTAGGACTTGATAAATGGAAAAGGACTGTCTGAGTCCGATTTATTCGGGAATGTTGTAAAATATTTTTAAAATAAATAAAAAACTGCGGGCACTTTTGTCCGCAGTTCTCTTATCTGTATTTAATAAAAGATCATGACTTGAAAAATTCTAAAAGATCTTTATTAATTGTTTCAGCTTCTGTAGTAGGCATACCATGAGGAAAACCAGGATAGGAGATCAGTTTTCCGTTCTTAAGAAGGGTAGCGGCAACTTTACCTGTAGTTTCGAAAGGAACAATCTGGTCGTCTTCGCCATGCATCACTAGAACAGGAACGTCTGTATTTTTAAGGTCTTCTGTGAAATCAGTTTCAGAAAAAGCCTTGATACAGTCATAATGTGCTTTAATAGAACCGTTCATCCCTTGTCTCCACCAGTTTCTCTGGATGCCTTCGGAAACTTTCGCTCCTTCTCTGTTATACCCATAAAAAGGGAAGGTAAGATCTATATAGAATTGTTGTCTGTGATGGGCAGTATTATTACGAATATCATCAAAAACAGACATCGGTACACCGTCAGGATTATTTTCGTTTTTAACCATAATAGGAGTAACGGCGCTTATTAAAACAGCTTTTGCAACTCTTCCTTTTCCATGCTGCGCCACATATCTGATCACTTCACCACCTCCGGTAGAATGGCCTACATGAATAACATCTTTAAGATCTAAAGTTTCTACAATTTCTGCAACATCAGAAGCATAAGTGTCCATATTATGTCCTTCCGCAGTCTGTTCAGACCTTCCGTGGCCTCTTCTGTCATGGGCAATAACTCTGTAGCCTTGCTCCAGGAAGAACAGCATCTGCGCATCCCAGTCATCGCTTGATAATGGCCATCCGTGGTGAAAAAATACGGGTTGCCCTTTTCCCCAATCTTTGTAATAAATCTCCGTTCCGTCTTTTAATGTAAGTGTGCTCATTTCTTTATTTTTTAAAAGTTATTGATTGTATATTGAATATTGTTTTTTATTAATTACAATACAAATGTATATTTATATCTTTCAGTAAATATTGATGTAGGGTAATATTTAATAATAACTTAATAAATTTTAAAAAATAAAAAACCTCAAAATATTTTGAGGTTTTATATGATAGGAAACAGACATTTAGTCTGTTAAAACTATTTAGCTGGTTTTTTAGGACTCATCATCATGATCATTCTCTTTCCTTCAAGTTTAGGCAGCTGATCTACTTTTCCAACATGCTCAAGTTCCTGAGCTAGTTTTAGAAGCAAAATTTCTCCCTGATCTTTAAAGATAATTGAACGTCCTTTAAAAAATACGTAGGTTTTTAATTTTGAACCTTCTTCAAGAAACTTTTCAGCATGCTTCTTCTTAAATTCATAATCGTGATCATCGGTCTGAGGTCCGAAACGGATCTCTTTTACAACCACTTTTACCTGCTTAGCTTTTAGTTCCTTCTGCTTTTTCTTTTGCTCGTATAAAAACTTTTTATAGTCTAATATTCTTGCAATGAAAGGCTCAGCCTTATCGGAGATTACTACCAGATCAAGTTCCTGCTCTGTGGCAAGTTGTCTTGCTTTATCAATCGGATAAACTCCCGGCTCTACGTTATCGCCCACCAAACGAAGCTCTCTCACACGAATTTTATCGTTGATCAAGTGTAAGTCCTCCTGTACCGGACGTCTCTGTGGGCCCCTGTTGTTAAATCTTTGTGCTATTGTATTATAATTTTATTGGTTAATTACTTATCTATCTTTCTCAATTTAAGGATTAATGCAAATTCAATAATCTCTTTATTTTTTAATCCTTAAATCTTTTAATAATTTAAATTTTAAATTGCAGCTTCCTTTTTAAAGTAAGAAACAAAATCTTCCATATTCATGACTCCAAGATCACCTTCACCGCGTCTTCTTACAGAAATTGTGCTGTCATTCTCTTCATTTTCACCTACAACCAGCATGAATGGGATCTTCTTCAATTCCGCATCACGGATCTTTTTCCCTGTCTTCTCATTTCTATCGTCAATCAGACCGCTAATATCGTGATTTTCCAAAAATTGTGAAACTTTTTTTGCATAATCTACATATTTTTCACTGATCGGTAGAATAATGAACTGATCCGGGCTTAACCATAACGGGAAATCACCTGCGGTATTCTCCAGCAAGATCGCAATAAAACGCTCCATAGAACCGAACGGTGCTCTGTGAATCATGACCGGCCTGTGCTTCTCATTATCGTTTCCGATATAGTGAAGATCAAATCTTTCCGGTAAATTGTAATCTACCTGAATGGTTCCCAACTGCCATTTTCTTCCTAAAGCATCTTTTACCATGAAATCCAGTTTAGGGCCATAGAATGCAGCCTCACCGTATTCCACAATAGTTTTTAAACCTTTCTTCTCAGCTGCATTGATGATTGCGTTTTCGGCCTTTTCCCAATTTTCATCAGAACCGATATATTTTTCTCTGTTATCAGGATCTCTTAAGGATACCTGAGTTACAAAATCTTCAAAACCTAATGATTTGAACACATACAGCGTTAAATCAATTACCTTTTCAAATTCTTCTGAAAGCTGATCCGGAGTACAGAAAAGGTGAGCATCATCCTGAGTAAATCCACGAACTCTTGTCAGCCCGTGAAGCTCTCCGCTCTGCTCATATCTGTAAACGGTCCCGAATTCTGCATATCTCTTTGGAAGATCCCTGTAGCTCCATTGCGAAGTTTTGTAGATCTCACAGTGGTGAGGGCAGTTCATCGGCTTCAGCATGAATTCTTCTCCTTCATTTGGAGTTTTAATCGGCTGGAAGCTGTCTGCACCATATTTATCCCAGTGTCCGGAAGTTACATACAGTTCTTTTGACCCGATATGTGGTGACATTACGAACTCATAACCTCCTTTTTTCTGAGCATCAGAAAGGAAATTCTCCAGTTTTCTTCTTAAAGCAGTTCCTTTTGGCAGCCATAATGGAAGACCGGCACCCACTTTTTCAGAGAATGCAAAAATGCCAAGTTCTTTACCCAGTTTTCTGTGGTCTCTTCTTTTAGCTTCTTCCAGTTTTTCAAGGTACTCAGTAAGTTCTTTCTGTTTAGGGAAAGAAATACCGTAAACTCTTGTTAATTGAGGATTTTTTTCATTTCCTCTCCAGTAAGCTCCGGCTGCATTCAAAATCTTAACAGCTTTTACAATACTTGTATTGGGAATATGTCCTCCACGGCATAAATCCGTGAAATCATCATGGGTTACAAAAGTGATTTCTCCATCATTAAGATTAGAGATAAGCTCTACTTTATAAGGATTATCTGCGTATGTTTTTAATGCTTCTTCTTTGGAAACAGGATATAAAGAGAATGTTGAACCTTTTTTGGCATTTTCCAAAACTTTCTTTTCGATCTTCTCAAAATCTTTTTCCGATAAACTTTCGTCCCCGAAATCCACATCATAATAGAATCCGCTTTCTATAGCAGGTCCTATCGTTAGCTTAGCATCAGGATAAAATTCAAGGATAGCCTGCGCCAGAAGATGGGCAGAAGAATGCCAGAACGCTTTCTTTCCAAGATCATCATTCCATGTCAACAATTGCACCGTTGAATCCGTGGTTATAGGTGTGGTCGTTTCTACTTGTTTGCCGTTTACAACTGCGGAGATGGTATTTCTAGCCAATCCCTCGCTTATAGATTTTGCCACATCTAAAGGAGTAACTTCTCCTTCGAATTCTTTGACACTATTGTCTGGAAGTGTAATTTTTATCATTGTTTACTAAGAAATTTTAAGTTGCAAAAATACGCATTTTTTAAATAATATGCTATTTTTAAAGTATATTTGAAGTAAGAATTGCTGTTGAATCTTCAAATTTAGATTCGTTATTTTAAATGTACTCATCCTCAACTTAAATTTCATCCGGTAAAGCACATTGGAATTCTCGGTGTCTTGTAGTAATAATGCTGTGAAAATGAGATTTTTTACGCAGTAAATTTATAGCAATTCAAAAAAGAAATGATAATGTACGATGATATGAAAAACTTTAATATTGACTTACACTGCGATTTACTATGCTATTTATTGAAAGCAGGTTCAACAATTGACGACAGAGAATTGGGATGTTCACTGCCATATTTAAAAGAAGGAAATGTAAAGCTTCAGGTTATGGCAATATATGCTTCAACCGCTGCAAACAGTACTGTTGAGGGAGTAAAGCAGAGTGAAATATTTTCAGATCTTTTAAAGAATGAAAATTTCTTTCTGTTTGAAAACGGGAACTATAAAAATACTGAAAACGAAGATCGGGTAGGCATTATGGCCTCCATCGAAAATGCCTCTGCTTTTTGTGATGAAGATGAAGCTTTGGAATCGGGATTTAAAAACCTGGAAGAGATCATCAGGAACACAAAAAGAGTGCTTTATCTGGGAATTACCCACCACACTGAAAACCGTTTTGGAGGCGGGAATAATTCTGAAGCCGGCTTGAAAGATGACGGAAAAATCCTGATCGATTATATTGCAGACCGAAGGATTGCTATCGATCTCTCCCACACGAGTGATCAGCTGGCTTATGATATCCTTAATTATATGGACCAGAAAAATTACAAAATTCCTGTTCTGGCAAGCCACTCCAACTACAGAAGTATCCAGGACAAAAAGCGAAATCTTCCGGATGAACTGGCGAAAGAAGTTATTAAAAGGAACGGCCTGATCGGGCTCAACCTTATCCGCGAATGGCTTGATGAAAAGAGTCCTGAAAGGTTATATGAACATATCCAATATGGGCTTGATCTGGGAGCAGAAGATGTTATTGCGTATGGTGCAGATTTTTTCTACGATAAAGGCCATCCGGATAAATCCCGTTATCCTTTTTTCTTTGAAGGATATGATAATGCTTCATTATTTAATACCACCAACAGCAGAATTGAAAACGATTTTTCCACGGAAATCATGGAAAAGATCAGTTATAAGAATGCTTTAGATTTTATTGAAAGAATATAGGGTTGCTAAGGTCTCGAAGTCACACCCGGATTTTAACTTTTTCTCTTGTACCTTACTTTCTGCTTGATAATCTCTATTACATCCACATTTTTCACCTTAGATTTCACCCATCCATGGATGTCAATATAGAACAGTGATCTCCTGTAATATTCATTTTTAGAAAATCCATCAAGCACTTCATCAAAAGCATCAAAAGCTTTATGGTGTTGATCTAATACCAGACTGTTAATGTTTTTGAAAAACTGAATGCTTTCAAAATGAAATGCTTCCGGTTTCTTCATTTTTCGGGCAAATTTAAGGGTAGAATTGATGAATTCATCATAGTCTTCATCATTCCCGGATTCATATTTCGCCATTAGGATCAGGATCCTTGTGTGGAATAGAAGATCTTCCTGAACATTGCCCCTACATTCCACAACCTTCATGGAATATTCGATGGATTTTTTAAACTTTTTGCTTCCGAAAAACATGGCGGCCATTTTCAGGTAAAGGATCATAAAATGATGCTCGTCAATTTTTTCCCGAAGTCTTTCCATCTTCAGTTCAATCTCAGGGATAAGTTTTGTCCCTGTGAAAAATTCACCTTTTACAAAATGAATGTTCATTAAAGTATTGTAATGGGTAAGAAAGATCAGTGCCTGCAGATTTTCATTCTGAGCAAAATTCTGGGAATTGACCATCACATTGAAATGCTCAAAATGCTCCTCCAGGATATCAATATTTCCATAAAGGAACAGAATTTTCAGCAGGTAAGTGTTTCCTTTGATATACCATACCGGATGACTGATGATCATCTCCGGCTTTTTGTGGAACAGATCTACCCACTGGTAGGCATATTTCAACGTGTATTTGTAATCCTGAAGTAATTGATTTTTCCACACATGAGCTTTGAAATACCAAAGCTTTTCCGTAAAATTCAGTTGATCTAGTTTAATTTTCTTAATCTGATCATTGAACAGATTCAATACTTTTTCCCGGTCTGTATCATTTTTTACATAGCCATACGTAAGCATTTCACTGTATAATTTCAGAGAAAGATTAGACAGTTCTGTTGCATAATGATTCTGCCTGCTGATTTCGGTAGACTGTTCAATCAGTTCATCGGCACGCCCCTCAATACTTCGGGTAATAAACTGTGATTCGATGACTTTTTCAAGATTGATGATCTCTGACGCAATGCTTTTTTCATCCAGTTCCAGTGCAGACTGTTTCGTTTTGTCCAGTATTTTCAAAGCCTGCTTATAAAGTCCTTTCTGGTACAGGATATTGGCAAAATCAAGCTGTTCACGAAGCTGTATCCTGTAGTTCTGGTGGCTTGGATTCATTCGTAAGCTTACGAGGATCTGCTTGTACAGGTGGGCTTTCAGGTTAGAAAGCTGCTGTTTTGTGGAAATTTTTTTCTCAATGATGATCTGTTCATCATATTCCTTCATCTTATCCAGTTCCGAAAAAAGGAGCAGAAATTTAGCATCAACATTAATTCCGAGACGGTTTACGTACAGCCTGAACTGACGTTTTTCAGAAGTGGTTAATGACTTAATCAGTACAAACAAAAAATCTTTCTGCAATTCTGCCATTGTAAATTTATAAAATGTAATTAATTGATTATTAATTAAATGTGTTAATTTTTCCTGCTGTTGAATATTGTAATTTTCAGAAAATATAAAAATGTAAAAATATTGTAAGCAGTAGTTTTGATCAAAATTAAGTAAAAAACTTCATTATGAATTCCGAAAAAATCGAAATTTTTGATACGACGCTGAGGGATGGGGAACAGGTTCCCGGATGTAAACTGAATACAAAACAAAAACTAATTATAGCAGAAAGGCTCGATAAGTTAGGGATTGACGTAATAGAAGCCGGTTTTCCGATTTCAAGCCCAGGAGATTTTGAATCTGTTTCTGAAATTTCAAAACTGGTTAAAAATGCCAAAGTCTGCGGACTGACAAGAGCCAATAAAAAAGACATTGATACGGCTGCTGAAGCATTGAAATATGCAAAGAGGCCCCGTATCCATACAGGAATCGGCACTTCTGATTCCCATATTAAATATAAATTCAATTCAACGCGTGAGGATATTCTGGAGCGGGCAGCAGAAGCTGTAAAATATGCCAAAAGCTATGTAGAAGACGTAGAGTTTTATGCAGAAGATGCGGGAAGAACAGATAATGATTACCTGGCAAGAGTCTGCGAAGTAGCAATTAAAGCCGGAGCTACTGTTTTGAATATCCCTGATACAACAGGCTATTGCCTTCCTGAAGAATATGGGCAGAAAATAAAATATCTGAAAGAGAATGTAAAAGGCATTGAAAAAGCCATCCTTTCGTGCCATTGTCATAATGATTTAGGACTTGCTACAGCCAATTCAATTGCCGGGGCAATCAACGGAGCCCGCCAGATCGAATGTACGATCAACGGTTTAGGAGAACGGGCCGGAAATACAGCTTTGGAAGAAGTGGTCATGATTTTAAAACAGCATAAGAACCTGAATTTCCATACAGACATCAATTCAAAAATGCTTAATGAAATGAGTTTAATGGTTTCAGATCTGATGGGAATGCCAGTACAGCCCAATAAAGCTATCGTGGGAGCCAATGCTTTTGCGCACAGTTCAGGAATTCATCAGGATGGCGTTATTAAAAACCGTGAAACGTATGAGATTATAGATCCTGCGGAAGTGGGTGTGAATGCTTCCTCCATTATCCTTACAGCCAGAAGCGGTCGTTCAGCATTGGCATACAGATTCAAGCATATCGGTTATGACATCACTAAAAATGAGTTGGATTTCCTGTATCAGGAATTTTTAAAGATCGCTGACCGGAAAAAAGAAGTAAACAATGATGATCTGTACATGATCATGGAAACATGCAGCCGAAAAATAGGATAGCATTTGATTTAAAAATCAAGGAAAAATATGGACAACAATAATAAAAAGACACTTTTTGACAAAGTTTGGGATGCTCACGTTGTAGAAACAATTCCCGACGGACCTCAAATCATTTATATAGATAAACACTTGATCCATGAGGTAACCAGTCCTCAGGCTTTTGCAGAACTTGAAGCCAGAAACCTTGACGTTTTCAGGCCAAAGCAGATCGTAGCTACGGCAGATCACAATGTTCCGACCCTCAATCAGGAACAACCCATTCGGGATGAACTGTCCAGAAACCAGGTGGAACAGCTTACTGAAAACTGCAAAAAAAATAATATTGAATTATTCGGACTGGGACATCAGTATCAGGGAATTGTACATATTATAGCTCCGGAACTAGGCATTACCCAACCGGGAATGAGTATCGTATGCGGAGACAGCCATACATCTACCCATGGTGCTTTTGGTGCTATTGCTTTCGGGATTGGAACCAGTCAGGTTGCTCAGGTTTTTGCCAGCCAGTGTCTGCTTCTCAATAAGCCCAAATCAATGAGGATCACAGTGAATGGAAAGCTGAATGATAATGTTCAGGCAAAAGATGTGATCCTTTATATCATTTCTAAAATCGGAACCGATGGAGGAACAGGATATTTCTGTGAATATGCAGGAAATGTTTTTGAAGAAATGTCTATGGAAGGAAGGATGACTGTCTGCAATATGAGTATCGAGATGGGAGCAAGAGGCGGAATGATCGCACCTGATGAGACTACTTTTGATTATGTAAAAGGAAAAACATTTGCACCTAAAGGAGAAGAATGGGCCGATAAACTGGCTTATTGGAAAACCCTGAAAACAGATGAAGGCGCTGCTTTTGATAAAGAACTGGCGTTCGATGCTTCGGATATTTTTCCAATGATCACTTACGGAACCAATCCGGGGATGGGGATTTCAGTGAATGAAGTCATTCCAGTTCCTCAGAATGAATCCGAAGAAAAAGCGCTTCATTATATGGGATTGAAAGCAGGGCAGGAAGTGTCAGGCATTAAAGTACAGCATGTATTTATCGGAAGCTGTACCAATGCCAGGATAGAAGATTTCCGTTCAGCAGCAGAATATATCAAAGGAAAAAGTAAGTCCGAAAATGTAAAAGCTTTAATCGTTCCCGGCTCTCAGCAGGTTGTAAAACAGATCTACGAAGAAGGATTGGATAAGATTTTCAATGATGCGGGATTCCAGATCCGTCAGCCAGGATGTTCTGCTTGTCTGGCAATGAATGATGATAAAATTCCTGAAGGAGAATACTGCGTCTCAACTTCAAACAGGAATTTTGAAGGAAGACAGGGGCAGGGGGCCAGAACTATTTTAGCCAGTCCGCTTACTGCCGCCAAAGCCGCTATAGAAGGAAGAATTTCAGCTTTTGAAAACTTAAACTAAACAGATTTATACAATGCAAAAATTAACCTATATACAATCAACTGCAGTACCGTTACCTGCAGAAAATATAGACACGGATCAGATCATTCCTGCAAGATTTCTTAAAAGTATTGACAGGAAGGGCTTTGGTGAAAATCTGTTCAGGGACTGGAGATTTAATGCCCACACTGGAGAACCTAATTCTGATTTTGTACTGAATAACACTAAATATAAAGGTGAGATTTTAGTAGCCGGGAATAATTTCGGATGTGGAAGCAGCAGGGAACATGCGGCATGGTCTTTGACGGATTATGGTTTTAAAGTGATTGTATCCAGCTATTTTGCTGATATCTTTAAAGGGAATGCCCTAAATAATGGCCTTCTCCCTGTTAAAGTTTCTGAAGCATTTTTAAAAGATATTCTAAAGAATGTTACAGAAAATCCTGGTTTGGAAATTGCTGTAGATGTAGAAGGGCAGGTCATCAGTTTTAATGGAAAGACAGAAACTTTTGAACTTGATTCCTATAAAAAAATATGCCTTATCAATGGCTATGACGATATCGATTTTTTAATCAGCAAAAAACAGGTGATAAAACAATTTGAACTAAAAACACAAAAGTATGAGCAACAGTTATTTTAAAATAGCAGTTCTTCCCGGTGACGGGATCGGGCCGGAAGTGGTCAGTGAAAGTATTAAAGTATTGGATGCCGTGGCAGAAGTTTTTAACTGCCAGTTTCAATTTTCCTATGGATTGATGGGTGCCGAAGCCATTTTTAAGACTGGAGATCCTCTTCCCGAAGAAACATTAAAGATCTGTAAAGATTCGGATGCCGTTCTTTTTGGAGCTATTGGAGATCCGGTTTTCGACAACAATCCTGAGGCAAAAGTAAGGCCTGAACAGGGATTGCTAAGGCTCCGTAAAGAGCTGGGATTATATGCCAATATCAGACCTTTGAAGACCTATGCCTCGCTGATCGATAAAAGTCCCCTGAAAAGGGAGATTATTGAGGGAACGGATATTCAGATCTTCAGAGAGCTTGTGAGCGGTATTTATTTTGGTGAAAAATTTACAGATCCGGATGGAAAATATGCTTATGATGTCTGTAAATACAGTACGGAAGATATTATCCCTATTGCCCATATGGCTTTTAAAGAAGCTGAAAAAAGAAAAAAGAAACTTACACTGATCGATAAAGCCAATGTTTTGGATACTTCAAGACTTTGGAGAAAAACTTGCCAGAAAATTGCCTCTCAATATCCTGATGTACAGTTGGATTATATATTTGTTGATAATGCAGCCATGCAGCTGGTCCTGAACCCTAAACAGTTTGACGTTATTCTAACTGAAAATATGTTCGGAGATATTATTTCTGATGAAGCCAGCGTTATTGGCGGATCTATCGGGCTTTTACCTTCAGCATCAATAGGTGAAGAAAATGCTTTATTTGAACCTATTCACGGTTCTTATCCGCAGGCTAAAGGTAAAGGTATTGCCAATCCCGTTGCCTCTATCCTGAGTACAGCCATGATGCTTGATTACCTTGATCTTCCTGAAGCGGCTGACAAATTAAAAAGAGCAGTGGAGCATGCTATTGAAAACAGATATGTTACAGTAGACCTTAATGCTGAGCAGCATTATTCTACAAGTGAGGTAGGGAGTTTTATCGCAGACTATATTAAGTATTCTGAGAAATCCTATTACAATTTTGAAAATATCAAGATCGGGAAATCTACGATCGTATAGTTTTTACTTAACAGTTCACATAAATAATAGATTAGTTAGAAAGGTTCTGTCCCGCTGGGGCGGAATCTTTCGTTTAAAATTACAAAAATAGTATTAAAGCTTATATGTTGTAATCTTACCCAACTTAGGTGTTCCGAAAATCTATAAACAGCTTATCAGTAAAAAAGGTTCTGCTCGCTTGAGCAGAACCTTTTTGGTTTATTTCTTAGTATTATCCGTTTTTCCTGATTTGTTTTTCGAGGAGTTCTGAACATCTTCTTTATCAATATCAGGTGGATTGCTCTTTTCTGACGAAGCAGGAATATTTTGGAAATCCTGGTTCTGTTTTTTGGTTTCTGCACTGTTGGCAGATTCTTTCTTTTTGTTGTCTTTTGAATCCATAGCTTTATATTTTTTAGAGTCCTAAAACACCGAGCTTGCCGGTTTCATCTTCTATGGTATAATCCAAAGCTTTTGCCAAAACGAAAATATTGTTAAGATTTTCCATTAATTGTTTACGGCCTTCCGTTCTCAGCTGATTCTCATTAATAGATTTAACCGCAGTTTCTTTAGCCTTTTGTGTCACATTTTTAATGTCTTTTTCTGAAATTCTGTTGAAAAAAGAATCGTCCAGCGACTGGATCTCAACGCTTGGTGTAATTCTTATTTCCGCATCAGGAAGTTCAGTGATAACCAGCTTTTTGTTGATAGAATCTACTTCTATCTTCATTTTGTTAAGATCATAAGAAACCTGCGCATTGGTTTTGGTATAGGTAATAATGCTGTTGTTTGACACCTCTTTCCCGAACACCTCATAGCCCATCTTGGTTTTCTGCATGCTGGATATATTCTGCTCCATGACTACCATTTTGTTCATTTTGGAAATCTGGTTGGTCAGAATATAATAATCCGATTTCTCCGTCTTTTCACCTAGATTAAAGCATGATTTAAGCCCAAAGAACAGAATCAGCATAACGAAAATTCCCGCTGCAAATGATATGATTACTTTGTAATTTCTCAACTTTATTTGTTAAAAATTTCTTTGATTACAGAACTGTCGTCTTTTTTCAGGATTTCAGCCAGATCTCTTTCAATATATCCTGTTTTAGGCATTTCTATGATCCTACCTATTTCTTTGCCATATCTTTCAACAATAATGGTTGGAACTTTCTGGATGTTATAACGAACTTCGTCTCCGGTAGGGGATTCCTTTTTGCGGTTAACAGCGATGATTGTCAGCTTATTATCCGGGTATTTCAATTCCTCAAGAATTTTCATCAGCCTTGGAAAATCTCTGTGACTGTCTTCACACCATGTTCCTATAAAAACAACAAGAGAATAAGTGTTGAACTTAGCTTTCTTTAGCTCGCTGATCGCTTTTTGGTCAACCGCATATTCGTCATGCTCTTTCACATACCAGTCTGCATAAGGAGCCTTTAAGAACTGTTCTTTGAACTGGTTCCCTAAAAGCATTTTGCCGTCGTTCTGAGTGTCTACTTCACGGTTCATTACCACTTTTTGGGCACTGAACTGCTGGGAAGCAAAAACAAAACTTGAAACAGCAATAATATTGGTAATAAATTTTTTCATATTATTTTTCGATAATTGTTTTTAAATCTGCAGGGGAATAGTACTTATTCTTAAGAACTTTATGGTCTGCTTTTCTGTAGACGTTAAATTTCTCTCCTGATTTTTCATAAAAAGATTCTACCTCTTTTTCTTTATAAAATGCTACAGTTTCCTCTGCCTGTTCTGCAGTATCACATGCTTTAGACATATTGGAACGCTGTACTTCGTTGAATAGCTCTACAAATTTATTGCCAAGTCCGAATTCCAGTACAGCTCCGCTTAAAACATATTGAAGATCACACAGGGCATCAGCTATTTCTACGATATCATTATCAGCAATAGCCTGCTTTAATTCATTTAATTCTTCCTGAAGAAGTTCAACTCTAAGGTTGCATCTTTCCTGGGAAGGAATTTGTGGTGTATCTAAAATAGGGGCTTTAAAAGTGGTGTGGAATTCTGCAACTTGGTTCAGACTGTCAATTTTATCCATGAATTTTATTATTTACAGCAAAGATAGAAAACGATTTTGGAAAATGTGTAATAGCTATTAGATATCTGTTCTGATAAAAGGTTAAAAATCGTTGGTTACAAACATGTTTTCACTAAAAATCCACAGCTTAAACTGTGGATTATTTTTATTGTTAAAATCTTTCTAATTGATTTTAAAACATAAAGAAAATATTATTTTAATTCTTCATACTGCCAGATGCCTGAAATATTTAAAAGCGTTAAGCCGGGTTGCTTTTCACCATAGCTGAATACACAGATATATTTTGAATGACAAGCCTGGCAGTCGGTACCAAAATATAATGTCGGTAAATCATTTACCGTTAAGCTTCCAAAATGAACCATTCTTTGGGAGGTTTCGGTAACAATTTGGTTATGTAATAATTCATTTTTAGATAAAACTTTATCTTCATTATAGATCTGGAAGATTGGAAATCCGGTTTCATACGGGAAAATTTCAACGGTGTTTTGATGGCCGCAATTACAGCAGGTGAATTTTGTTAAAGCCGCCGGAATTATTTCATCGTTGCTGAAATGATTCTTTGCAATGAGAGCCTGCTTATTGAGGGTTATTTTTTTTGATATTGAATACATCTGAGCTTATTTATTGCTGGATAACGGTTCCTACCAGGTTATTATACTTTCCGCTTGGGCTTTTCTTGATGGTGATTTTAATATAGCCTTCCTGTGCCAGTTTATTCCATGTTTTCTGATAACCTGTTGCGACATCGATCGGAATTTTCCACATCGTCTGTTTTCCTCCGCCAATCTGATTAAACCATGGAATTACATCAGCTGTTTGAGACTTGAAAGGTAATAAATTATTCAGAACGTCTATTTCATAATAGAAATCATATTTGTTTTCAGGCTGGTTTAAAGCTCTTTGTGAAAAAGTATAAACATATCCGTTAATGATCGGGCTTGTGAAACTTCCTCCCAAAGTTGGATTCCCGTTTCCTTCATAATTTCCAATGGCCCCGCTGTATCTGTCGAATTTTTGTCCCGCCTGAAAAGGAACATCATCAACGATATTATAGCCACCGTTAGCAGGAGGCCATCCGCCATTAAGGTTATTAGCATTAAAGAGAGCCTCCAGTTCAGTCCATTTTCCCAGTTTATATAAGTCAAACGCCTGGTTTCTGATTGTCTGACTTACAGTTCCGGCTGGGTCATAAGTTAAAGCAAACTCATCCGAATTTTTATAGAATACATGGGTAACGACTCCCGTTGGATTATCAGTTTCTTCATTATCCGAACTACAGGCAACTGAAAAAAACACGGTTGTCAATAAAAAGATGTACTTAAATAAATGTTTCATGGTAAAAGTTTTAGTGGTTTTAGTTTTCTGAATAAATGGTTCTGTTATTTTTGATAAAATTATAGCATGAGATAGGGTCGTCTTTTTTATAAAAAGGCATTTCTGTAACCCAGTGGTTTTGGCAGTGTAAAAGTTGATGTTCTTAAGAATTGGAATTAAAGAGAATCACATCATCAGCCAATAATCCGGTCCGGATCTATCTCAAATACTGATTAGGCAAACGATACAATGAAAAAAATAATTTGAGTGATAAATTTAAATCAAAAATTTCAAATATTAATCAATTTTTTAACAATAAAATATTATGTTAGTTTTAAATGTATTAATCAATCGGTTTTATAGATTTTATACAAATTATTTATAAAGAAATTAAGCTTCGTGAGCCATCAGAAATCTCTTATTTCCAATAAAAAAGACTGCCGGTAAGGCAGTCTTCAAAGTGTTTAAATAATGGTTATTAATTTTTAATGAATCTCTTGGCAGCTTCTCCAACCTGGATCATATAAGCTCCTTTAATAAGTCCGCTTACATTCACACCGCCTCTTTCCAGTTTTCCTGAATTGATTAGTTTTCCACCCATATCGAAGATCTTATAATCTTCTGAGGCTGTATTTGAGATATGCAACCTATCCTTTACAGGGTTTGGATAAAGCTTGATATCAGTGATCAGATCTTTGGTATCAAGAAGATCTCTTTTTCCTGAAGAGACGATATTCAGGGTGTAGTCTTCAACCTGTCCGTAAGTATAAGATCCACATGAAGAAGTTGGTGCAGAGCTGTACTTCATCATAACTCTCATTCTAGTAGAACCTATTACAGCAGTTGCAGGAATAGTGATACTTCCTGTTGCAGGAGTAGTGGTAGAGCCCGCTTTAGACCATGCTAATTCTCCGCTGTCTGTAAAATCACCGTCACCATTATAATCGATGTACACTGCATAAGCTTCGCTGTAAACCGTTGATGTCCAAGTAGGAGTCACAGAGATGGTATAAGCGCTTCCTCTTGTTACATTGGTAGAAATAGAAGTGAAGTTTTCATACCCCGCAGTTCCTGTTGAAGTATTGTTAATGGTTCCGAATTTCACATTTCCTATTCTTTCATCTGCCGTATTGGTTGCAGAAGCTGTACAGTAAGTCACCGTACCTCCGGAAAGTGTTGTAACACTCACTGTATTGCTTGAAGGCGATATATTTCCTGCTGCATCTTTAGATTTAACAGTAAAGCTGTAAGTAGTGGCAGGCGTTAAACTTGTTACCGTATATGTTGTAGATGCTGTAGAACCGATCAATGAAGCACCTTGATAAACATCGTAACCTGTAACCGCTACATTATCCGTAGCACCGCTCCAGGAAAGATTGGTTGTAGTAGAAGTCGTTCCGGAAGCCGCAAGGGTAGGTGCTGTAGGAGCTACCGTATCTGTACCTCCTGAACCTGCATTTACAGTGATATTTGCATTATTAACATCGAAGAAAATATGATTTGAACCTTTTACCATAATTCTTCCTGTTGTCGTAGATGAATTAGGGATAGTTACCGCCTGAGTTCCGTCGTTCGGAGTTCCGGCAAGAAGAGTAGTCCATGTATTTCCGCTGTCTGTTGACCAAAGAATATCTACATTGGCAGCATTTACGCCATTGGCTGTTGTTCCGGCTACATTCCATGTAACAGTTTGTGAGCTTCCTCCGGAATAAGTAGTGGCTGAATTCTGTGATGAAACACTGAAAGGTCCTGCTGTCCCATTTACAGTGATCAGAGCGTCATCAGAATTATTTCCTGAACCTCCGGCTCTGTTATCACGAACAGTAAATCTGAAATTTAAAGATCTTGCTACATTGGATAGTGCTTCCACCGTTATTTCTGAACCTGCAGTAGTAGTACCTCCTGTTAAGACAGATGCCATTCTTGGAAAATATCTTGTTGGAGAAGTGGTGGGAGTCCATGATCTGAAAGTGGGGCCTGATGCTTTGGTAGCACTTGCTGCAGAGCTTGCTCCGGTTTGGGATGATGATGCATTATCCATCTGTTCCCAAATGTAAGTTAAAGAATCTCCGTTAGCATCAGTTCCAGTTCCCGTAAGCATGAATGGTGTGCCTTTTGGAATGGTATAATCAAGACCTGCATTGGCTGTAGGAATGGCATTTCCTGTAGAAGTGCTTACCGGACATGTTTTAGCTTTGATATTATTGGTGATCTGCTGGATGCTTACAGCATGGAAAAATGCATCCGAATGGGGCTGCACATCCTGCCCGGTGATTCCCGCATATCCCATAATGGTAGATCCTGATCCTGGCTCCATATTAACACCTGTACCTTCATTTCCGTGAGAGAAAGTATGGTTACCTCCAAATTGATGTCCTAATTCGTGGGCTACATAATCAATGTCAAAATTATCACCTGAAGGAATAGCATCTGCCGGAGAAGTGTACCCGCTTCCTTTTGAACCGTTTGTACAGATACAGCCGATACACCCTGCATTTCCGCCTCCTCCGGAAGCTCCGAATAAATGCCCGACATCATAATTGGCTTCTCCAATCACAGAGGTCAGTGTACTTTGAAGCTGAGAATTCCAGCTGCTCATTCCGGAAGCCGCAGAATAGGGGTCTGTAGAGGCGTTGGTATAAATGACAGCATCATTGTTGGAAATAAGAACCATTCTTGCTGCAAAATCTTTTTCAAAAACACCATTTACACGGGTCATTGTGTTATTAATGGCAGCAAGAGCATTCGCTTTGGTTCCGCCAAAATAGGTAGTATATTCTCCGGTAGTCGAAAGAGCCAGTCTGAATGTTCTCAGTTTCGCATCATCTGCGTTCGGCCTTGCAGCAAGGGTATTGGATACTCCTTTTTGTGCTACATCGATAACGGTACATTCGAATTTATTGAGATCATCTTTTTTGTCGGACTTTCTGTATACTACATAAGAAGAAAGGTCTTTGGCGTAAGGCTCAATAAAAACGGCAGATTTATCACCATAGATTTCCATAGAAGAAAGGCCAAGTGAAGAAATACTGAAATAGACTGTTGAATTGGGATCATTCAGGCCTTCGCCTACATAAGATTTGATATCCGGATATTTCGCAGCAAGCTGAGGGTCAAAGTTTGAGTTTTCCCTTACTTTAAAATTTTCCATCTTCCCTTCAGAATTAGGGAAAGAAATAATAATTTCTGATTTTTCTCCCGGAGCAAGTCTTTTTGGGGCCTTGGCGAGAGCGTTTTTCAGTCCTTCAAAATCTAAGCTATAGATTTTAGGGTTAGTAATTCGGGTTTTGTTTTCAAAAATGTCTGAAGGTGCTTTTTTTGAACCTTCACTCCAGAGACGGTCAGTCTGCGCGAAAGAAATGCCCGTAATAAGAAGCATTCCAATCATGGATAATTGTTTTTTCATATTAAATTTTCTTTTTGATTGTGGAATATCAAAGCTAATAAAAATTATTTTATGAAAAACAAAATTATTTAAGAAAAATTTAGAGTATACATTTAATATATTATGCAATACATTGCGCATAGTTGAAAACTCATTATCTCAAAAAAAGAAAATAGCATACGTAAAATACGTATGCTATTCATTTATTGATGGAATAATTCTCAATTACATTTTATCATCAGCAGTAGGTCCGTAAAGTCCGGGAACTTTATTTCCTGTAGATCTTAGATAAACCACAAGCTCACCTCTGTGATGATACAGGTGATTGTACAAAAACCCTCTGATTACCTGTATTTTTTGGGCAGGAGGGAAAATAATATTTCCGTTCATTTCCATTTTCCAGTCATTAAAATAAGTGCTCTCGTCAGAATTTTCCAAAGCTTTCTGAGCTCTGGCAACATTTTCTTCAAATTTTGCCACAATATTCCCGGCTTTGGAAATATCTCCCTTATCATACTGGTAAGTTCCCATATCGAAAACATCCAGATTAAAAGTAGAGTCATACCAGTTATACACTTCGGCAATATGGGAAGCAAGCTGCCCGGTTGTCCAGTTTATTTCAGACGGTTTCCAGCCTAAAGCACTGTCCGGAATGGCTTTTAAAATTTTTCTCGTGTTTTCTGCTTCATACAGAAATTCACCTAAAAGGGCTTGTTTAATCATTTGTGTTATATTTAATTACTTTGTAATATCTCTTCCTATTACCAGTCTCTGGATCTCTGAAGTTCCTTCACCAATGGTGCATAGTTTAGAATCTCTGTAGAATTTCTCAGCAGGGAAGTCTTTTGTATATCCGTATCCGCCAAAAATCTGAACCGCATTGTTGGAAATTCTTACACATGCTTCAGAAGCATACAACTTTGCCATTGCACCTTCCTTAGTCATTTTTTGTTTAGCATTTTTCAATGTTGAAGCTCTCTGGATCAGAAGTTCAGCAGCATCAATTTCAGTGGCCATATCAGCAAGCATAAAGTTGATCGCCTGGAATTCAGCGATTGCCTTTCCGAACTGATGTCTTTCTTTAGCATATTTTAAAGCAGCTTTATAAGCTCCTCTTGCTGTTCCTAAACTTAAAGCTGCAATAGAAATCCTTCCACCGTCCAAAATTTTCATGGCCTGCTTGAATCCTTCTCCAACTTCCCCTAAACGGTGTGAATCCGGTACACGAACGCTGTCGAAAATAAGTTCAGCTGTTTCGGAAGCACGCATTCCCAGTTTGTTTTCTTTCTTTCCTGAAGTAAAACCCGGCATTCCTTTTTCCAAAACGAAAGCAGTAGAGTTGTTTTTAGCGCCTATTTCACCTGTTCTTGTCATCACTACGGCAATATCTCCTGAAATAGCGTGTGTGATGAAGTTTTTAGCTCCGTTAATGATCCATTCATCACCATCTTTTACAGCAGTGGTAGACATACCTCCTGAATCAGAACCTGTATTGTGCTCCGTAAGCCCCCATGCACCAATAACTTTTCCTGAAGCAAGCTGAGGAAGCCATTTTTTTCTCTGCTCTTCATTTCCAAACTCATAGATATGATTGGTACAAAGTGAATTGTGTGCAGCCACAGAAAGGCCAATAGACGGGTCTACCTGAGAGATCTCATCCAGAATAGTAACATATTCATGATAACCTAAACCGGAACCTCCATACTGTTCAGGAACTACAATCCCCATAAATCCCATTTCTCCTAACTGGTGAAATAAATCTTTTGGAAATGTCTGGCTCTCGTCCCACTCCATAATATTCGGTCTGATATTTTTCTCAGCAAACTCTCTTGCTGTTTCCGCTATCATTTTAATGTTGTCAATAGTCTCTGTGTTCATATAGATAAAATAGTTAGTTCCCAAAGATAATTAAATTGACGGAAAGCCAAAAATAATTATTTAGCTCATAGGGCCATATACGCAATATTTTAATAATCAATTTCTTATATTTTTATAATTAATGATTTTTTAATAAAAATTTCAGAACTTTAAGTGTTTTAATTTACTATTTTAGTCTGCCAATTTTTAAGGAATGAAAAAACTTTTACTACCTGTTATTCTAATTTCTACATTTGTTTCTGCCCAGGCTCCAGCCGGATATTATGCTGGAACATTGGGACTTACAGGCTATGCATTGAAGTCTAAGCTGCACGATATTATTTCTGAAAAAAACGTCAACCGGCATTATGGTGATTTACAAAATCTTTATAATCAGACCGATCTTGATACCTATTATGACCACGATGCATCCAACACCACCTTTTTACTGGATATTTATTCTGAAATTCCTTCCGGGACAGATGCATATGAATATGTTAGTGGCCAGATGATCGGAAGTTCGGGAGCGGAGGGAGATGGATGGAACAGGGAACACATGATGCCTCAAAGTACATTTTACAGCAGCTATCCCATGTATTCCGATTTGTTTTATGTCATTCCTACTGATGCTAAAATTAATCAGCTGAGAAGCAACTATCCTTATGGGATTGCTAACAATACTATCTATTATACTTTCACCAATTCTTCGAAAATAGGGAACAGTGCTATTCCAAATTGGGTCTACACAGGACGTGTATATGAGCCTATTGCAGAATTCAAGGGAGATGTTGCACGAAGTCTTTTATATTTTGCGGTGCGGTATGAAGGGAAGCTGGGAGCATTTAATTTTAACAATGACGCTAATCCTGCTTCTGACAGCAATCCATTGGACGGAACAGAAGAGCGTGCTTTTGAGCCTTCCTATATTGCTATGCTTCTGCAGTGGCATGCTCAGGATCCTGTATCACAAAGGGAAATTGACAGAAACAATAAAGTGTATGCTGTTCAGAATAATAGAAATCCATTTATTGATAATCCTCAGTGGGTGGCTGCCATTTGGGGACAGACGCCTGATACTGTTCCTCCTCAGGTGCCCTCTGGGTTAACTGCGACACAGACCAGTACCTATTTTACGACTCTAAGCTGGTCTCCAAGTCCGGATGCGGATATTACCGGATATAAGGTTTATCAAAATGGAAGCCTGGTGGCGACTACAAAAGGAACGTCTATAAGTATTGATCACCTTAACCCCTCAACTGCTTATAATTTTACTGTAAAGGCTTATGACAATGGCTATCTGCTTTCTCCTGACAGCAATACTGTTTCCGTGACCACTTTAGCCTCAGATATTTACGCTAAAGATCTTTGGATTTCAAAATATCTGGAAGGATCTGCTAATAATAGAGCCATTGAAATCACCAATAAGACAGGTCACCCTGTAAACCTGAATGATTATAGACTATCCATTCAGCTTCCCGGGACAAATGGGACCTATTATTTTCCTGCACCTTTTGAAATGGAAGGCACTATTCAGAATAATGAGACATTCGTTGTTTTGAACCCTTCTGCTAATTTCTCATGTTATTCAATCAGCCAGGCTAAATTTGTAACAGCTGCTCCGCAAATGACTTTTAATGGGAATAATTATGTTGAATTACGCTATAAATCTACCACTGTTGATGCAATAGGAATTAAAAGCCAATCCAATTTTTCAGTATTGGCTGATGTTTCACTCTACAGAAAAAGTACTGTCAGCCAACCAACAGCTGTTTTCAGCATCAGTGAGTGGGATTCTTATCCTGTAAATTACTGTCAGAATCTAGGTGGAACCCTATCTGTAACTGATATGATTACTCCAAACAATGAATTTAAAATCTACCCGAATCCTGTTAATGATAATCTTTTCGTAAGCGGAGAAACTCAGAATATTAAAACAGCTCAGGTATTGGATACTTCAGGAAAAGTAATCTATAGTGAAAAGAATCCGTTCAGAAATAAGCAACATATTTCAGTACAAAACCTTCCGGCTGGTTTCTATTTCTTAAAGCTGGATGATAAAACCTACCAGTTCATCAAAAAATAAAATAGACGGTTAAAGTTGCTGTTTAAAGCATCATTGATATAAGCAGATTCACTAATAATCAATATCTATAAGGGTTTCTGCTTATATTTTTTATTTATAAGTAATTATGCTTATATTTGCACAATGATAGCGGTCATAACCGGTGATATTATAAATTCACAGCATGCAGACACAGAAGTTTGGATTACCAGACTTAAGAATCTCCTGGAAAACTGGGGAAGTTCACCGCTCGCATGGGAAATCTACAGAGGCGACGAGTTTCAGTTCAAATGTAATATTGATGAAGTGTTCTGGCGTTTTCTAGCCATTAAGTCCCTTATCAGAAGTCAGGAAAATTTAGATGTAAGAATTGCCATAGGTATCGGTGAAGAGAATTTTTCCTCTGAAAAAATCACAGAATCCAACGGAACAGCGTATGTACATTCCGGAAGACTGCTGAATGATCTTAAAAGTGACGGTCACACCGTTTCTATAAAAACCTCGAACGAAGCTGTGGACAGGGATTTAAACATTCTCCTGAAATGGTCTTCAAAAGATTTCGACAACTGGACGGTAGCTACGGCAGAGATCATTCACGAAATGATCATGAACCAGGATATCACACAGGAAGATCTTGCCAAGAAATTTGCTATTTCACAGTCCTCGGTAAGCCAGAGACTGAAACGTGCCAACTACGATCTTATCGTAGAAACTAATCAATATTTTAGAAAGAAAATCTCAGAACTGTAAACATGATCTTTACTAAACTCATATTGGCACATCTACTCGGAGATTTTATTCTTCAGCCAAATTCATGGGTTGCAGATAAGGAACGCCGTAAACTGAAAAGCCCGTACCTGTATTTTCATGTTCTGATCCATACTGTTTTAAGCTTTGTTTTTCTATGGAATACAGATCTGTGGTGGGTTGCCATCGTGATTGGGATCACTCATCTTGTGATTGATGCCTCAAAACTGATCTTTCAAAACGTAAAGAATAAGAAAAGATGGTTTTTCATTGATCAGATACTGCATATTCTTGTGATTGCAGGAATTTCGTTTTATTTCAAAGAATTCAGTTTCAGTTTTCTGCAAAATCAGAACGTTTTAAAAATAGTGATGGCAGCGTTGTTTCTATCAACACCTGCCTCTATTTTCATTAAAATATTATTGTCTTCCTGGACTCCGGTCCCGGAAACACAAAGCAGCTTACAGACCGAATCTCTATCGAGTGCCGGAAAATATATAGGAATTTTAGAACGTCTTCTTGTTTTTACCTTTATCATGGTGAATCATTGGGAAGGAGTAGGTTTTATGGTCGCTGCCAAATCGGTTTTCAGATTCAGTGATCTGGCACAGGCCAAGCAGAGAAAGCTCACGGAATATGTACTCATCGGTACACTCCTGAGTTTCGGATTGGCTGTTTTAACAGGAATTTTAATTAAGTAATATAAAATAAATCTAACTAATACGAATTTAGAAATGGAAAAGAAAGAAATGTTGTACGAAGGTAAAGCAAAACAAGTATTTGCTACCGATAATCCTGATCAAGTAGTAGTACGTTTTAAAGACGACGCTACAGCATTTAATGCTCAAAAAAGAGGATCTGTTGATTTGAAAGGTGAAATGAACAATGCCATCACCACTCTTATTTTTGAATACTTAAATGAAAAAGGGGTTAAAACTCATTTCATTAAACAATTGAACGAAAGAGAGCAGCTGGTAAAAAAAGTATCTATCATTCCATTGGAAATGGTGGTAAGAAACTATTCTGCAGGAAGCATGGCTCAAAGATTAGGAGTGGAAGAAGGAATTAAATCTCCGGTTACCATTTTCGATATCTGCTACAAAAAAGACGAATTGGGAGATCCGCTTATCAACGATCACCACGCCGTTTTCTTAGGAGCAGCAACGTATGAGGAGCTTGATGAAATGTATGAGCTTACTTCTGACATCAACGAAATACTGATTGATCTTTTTGATAAGATGAACATCATCCTGGTTGACTTCAAAATTGAATTAGGAAAAACTGCAGATGGAGAGATCATCCTTGCAGACGAAATTTCTCCTGATACATGCAGACTTTGGGATAAAGATACCATGAAAAAACTGGATAAAGACAGATTCAGAAGAGATCTTGGTGAAGTTACCGAAGCGTATGTGGAGATCTACAACAGACTGAAAACTTTACTGAATAAGTAGATTTCAGATGTCAGATACCAGATGCTAGAGTTTTAAGCGCTGGAAAATGATCTGTTAGCAAACAAAATTAAAATTTGAAGTTGGTTTTTAGTCTGAAATCTGAAATCTGACTTCTTAGATCTAGAATAGAAAAAATAGAAATGAAAAGTTTAGACATTCATAAAAGTGAATATTTAAAACAGTTTGAAACTCAAACCTACGGAAGAAATCTTTTCAGAACGCAAGAAGAAGAAAGACTGGATGCTCCAAATGAGGAGTGCGGTATCTTCGGAATGTATTCTGATAATGATCTTGATACGTTTTCTCTTTCGCAATTCGGTCTTTTTGCTTTACAGCACAGAGGCCAGGAAGCGTGCGGTATTTCTGTTTTAAAAGACGGAAAAATCACCAATATGAAAGATGAGGGTTTGGTTTTGGATGTTTATAAAGAGATCCAGGATCCTGAAGCTTTTATGGGAAATTCTGCAATCGGGCATACCCGTTACACTACTGCAGGAGACAAAAAGAAGTATAATTTCCAGCCGTTCTTCGCGAAAAACGAATACGACCAGATTATTCTTTCTATAGCGCATAACGGTAACCTTACCAATGCGAGAGAATTAAAAAATGAATTGGAAGCTGAAGGCGTAGTTTTCAGAGCCACTTCCGATTCTGAGGTCATTTTAAGATTGATCCAGAAAAATCTTGATTTAGGACTTCGAGGAGCCATTAAAGCGACCATGGAGAAAATTGAAGGCGCTTATTCCGTAGTAGGAATGACCAGAAATAAATTCTTTGCTTTCAGGGATTTCAACGGGATCCGTCCGTTGGTTTTAGGAGCTGTTGACGAAAAAACTTATGTTGTAGCTTCCGAATCTGTCGCACTGGATGCTGTGGGCGCTCAGTATGTACGTGATATTCTTCCTGGAGAAATCATTTATACAAATGAAAACGAACCGGGTAAGCTTAATTCTTATATGGTCAATGAAGCGAGAGGCAAGCAAAGGATTTGTTCTTTTGAATACATCTATTTCGCAAGACCTGACTCCACCTTAGAAAATATCAATGTATACGAGATCAGGGAGAAATCCGGCGAAAAGATCTGGGAACAGGCTCCTGTAGAAGCTGATGTAGTAATTGGAGTTCCGGATTCAGGAGTTCCGGCAGCTATTGGTTTTTCCAAGGCCTCAGGAATCCCTTTCCGTCCGGTTCTCATCAAAAACAGATACATCGGAAGAAGTTTCATTGTTCCAACCCAAGAGATGAGAGAAAGGGTAGTGAACCTTAAGCTTAACCCAATTATTTCTGAGATCAAGGACAAGAGAGTAGTGATCATAGACGATTCTATCGTAAGAGGAACTACTTCCAAGAGATTGGTGAAAATTCTGAAAGATGCAGGCGTAAAAGAGATCCACTTCAGAAGTGTTTCTCCACCTATTATTGCACCGTGCTATTTAGGAATAGATACCCCTTCAAAAGATGATCTGATTTCGGCCAACATGACTACCGAGGAGCTTAGAAATTACCTGGGTGTAGATTCACTCGAATTTTTAAGCACGGACAGTCTGAAAGAAATTCTAGGATCTTCCAATCACTGTTTCGGATGCTTTACAGAAGAATATCCGGTAGGAAAAGGAGAGGAGGTAGAATTATTCAATTAATAGTCTAACGATTTGAAATAAATGAAGAGCCAGGTTTGTAAATCTGGCTCTTTTGTTTGTATAAATGTATCAAAAGTTTAATATTCCTGTATCATACAATATAAAGGCAAGTTTTAATTTTATACGATTAAAGCTTCATATGAAAAACATATTTTTAACAGGCCTTTTTCTGGGATTTGCCCAGTTATATTTCTCTCAGTCTTTCGATAAGCAGGCACACCGCGGTGGAAAATCTTTATATCCAGAAAATACCGTTCCGGCTATGAAGAATGCTTTAAAAATGAATATCACAACACTGGAAATGGATCTGGCTATTACAAAAGACAAAAAAGTAATCCTTTCCCATGATGCTTTTCTTTCTCCTGAGCTGGTAACAAAACCGGATGGCACTTATATTCCCAAAGACTCCGGTTTTTACTATAAAATTTATGATATGCCTTATGCAAAGATTCAAACATTTGACGTAGGTTTAAAGAAGCTTAATAATTATCCTGATCAAAAGAAGATGACGGCTCAAAAACCGCTCTTCTCAGACGTAATAGATGCATGTGAGGCTTACTCCCGGGAACTGAAAAGATCTTTACCTTTTTATAATATAGAAACCAAAACACGTCCTTTCTCTGACAATATATTTCATCCTGAACCAAAGGAATTTGTAGAGTTGATGATGAAAATTATTCTACAAAAAGGAATTCAGGACCGTGTCATTATTCAGTCGTTCGATCCCAGAACACTGGAAATCATTCATAAGGAATATCCTAAGATCATGACCGCTTTACTGGTGGAAAAAGTTGATGATAAAAAACTGGCACAACAGCAGACTCATTTCGAAAATATACCTGCAGCGAGATTCAGGCAGTATCCAGATCATCTGAATGGCGTAGCCGGAGATATGAAATTTCTGAGTTTTGTCCCAACCATTTACAGTCCCGATCATACACTTGTTACTTCAAAACTTGTACAGGAATGCCATGCGCTGGGTATGAAAGTTATTCCCTGGACAGTCAATACTCAAAAAAGATTAAAAGAATTAAAAGATATGGGAATAGATGGAGTGATCAGTGATGATCCGCGAATATTTGAATAATTGGAGCTACCGGATACGGTTTGAGAGTTTAGTTACTGATTGATATAAAAACTCATGTCTCCGTCTAAAATCTTTCCCAAATCCATAAAAACGAAAGCCCGGACTTAAAAATTTAAGTCCGGGCTTTACTAGGTTAAATAATTGATTGTCTTCTGTTAGAATTTATAATTCAAGCCTAATTGGAATGTTCTGTGGTTCAATGGCTCAGTACCCTCAGGCTTTTGGTTTCTCATATCCGTAAGACTGTTGATATATCTTGCGTTGATCCCAATATTTTGAGTAATATCATATCCAAGACCTAAACCAAGACCTAAATTAAACTTGTTAACGTTATCTTTATCAATGTCTTCTGAATTAGATACAGATTGAGTATTTGTTACACCTCCTGTAGTGGTAGAAATAGTACTGTTTCCAGAATTTTTCCCGTTGATAAAATAGCTGAACTCAGGTCCTGCTTCTACGTAAAATCTCTCTGTAGGTCTCATCTGTACCATTAAAGGAACTGAAATATAGTTCATGGTAGTTTTGTAATCGCTTTTCGTTTTAATGTTGGTATCACCAACAGTTACATCCGTAGAAGAGATCACACTTTTGGCTCCTAATTGGTTGTATAAAACTTCCGGCTGTAAGCTGAATTTCTGAGAAAGTGGAATATTAACTAAAACCCCTGCATGAAATCCGATTTTCTGGTTGTTAAGGCTCAATTTCTGCTCACTGAAATAAGATGAGTTTCCACCTGCTTTAATACCGAATCTGATAGGCTGTGTTTCTTTTTTGATTGGTTCTGTGCTTACTGTTTTTGTTTCCTGAGCAAACGTCATCATGCCAGCAGCAACTGCCAACCCTAGAAATAACTTCTTCATAATTTTATTTTTTAATTTTACTATTTTACTTTCACCCGATTTTTCAATCAGACTTGATGTATTTTGCAAAATGCTTGCCAAACTTCAAAACCCCTTATTTAAAGGGCTTTAGTGAAGGTTTTCCATATTACATGGTTTGTGTTTTTAACTGTTTTTTAAGAAAAATTATATTATGGAAATTTGTTTTACAATAATGTTTTTTAGTAAAATTGAATTTATGTTGTCGATTTAACATAGAGTTAAAATGGAAGAAGAGTCAATTGAAATTTTGAATCTGTATCCTTTTCAGGGGTGGAAAATAAAAATGCCGGACCAAAATGATCCGACATTATCTTGAAAATATATACCTCTATTTGAATTTATAAGCTAAACCAACCTGTAATGCGTTGTTTCTGACGGCGTCATATGTATTGTACTTATAGATATCCGTTACTCCAGCTGTAAATCTGGCTGTAACTGCAAGATTTTGAGTGAAATAATATCCTGCTCCGATCCCTATTCCAAAATTGAATTTATTGAATAAATCCTTGACAATTTTATCAGAATAACTCTGAGTACTGCTTGCTCCATCCTGATTGCTGATTTGGGTAAGATCTCCTTTAGATCTTCCGCCCAGAAGGAATCCGAATTCAGGACCTGCTTCTACATATAATTCAGGCAGTAGATTATACTGAAGCATTAATGGAACTGAAAGATAGCTTAATGAAAAGGTTTCTTTATTGTTCATTCTGGCATCAGGAATATCAAAGTTTATGGTGCTTTCTATTTTTGAGCCCAGTCCGTTATACAATATTTCCGGCTGAACACTGAATTTGCCCGAAATCGGGATATTGACGAAAGCTCCTGCATTAAAACCAATTTTTGCCTTTCGCTCATAATTTGACCAATAATAAGTAGCCTCGTTTCCATCAGTATGAGAAGAAATATTCATTCCTCCCTTTACTCCAAAAGTAATGGGAGATTTAGATTTTGTTTCTGTTTTTTCCTGTGCAAATACCAATGAGCCTACCGTAACGGCTAATCCTAAAAATAATTTTCTCATATTATTATTTGAATTTGTAAGCTACACCTACCTGGAATGCGTTGTTTCTAACGGCATCTGAACTGTTTTCTTTATAGATATCTGTAATACCGGCAGTAAATCTGGCTGTTACCCCAAAATTCTGTGTAAAATAATATCCGGCACCAATACCGATTCCGAAATTGAATTTATTATATAAATCTTTAACGATTTTTTCTGAAAAGGTCGTTGCCTGTGTATTGGTAGTATTTCCAGAAGTTTTGACAGTTGTAATATCTCCTTTGTCTTTTCCTCCTAACAGAAACCCAAATTCAGGACCAGCTTCTACATAAAGCTGAGGAAGAATATTATACTGTACCATTACAGGTATGGTAAGATAGTTCAGTGTTTTCTTATAATCTACCTCTCTTTTGTATCTGTCAGAATTAATATAATACACTTCTCTTTCTTCAGTTTTTGAACCTAACTGATTAAAAAGAAGCTCCGGCTGGATGCTGAATTTTTCTGCTACCGGAATATTGGCAAATACTCCTGCATTAAAACCAGGCTTCAGTGTCTGGTCATTATCATACTGGTCCACTTTACTTAGCGTTGAAGCATTGAATCCAGCTTTAACTCCAAATGTAACGGGCGTAGAAGATTTAGTTTTTTCCTGAGCATTAACCGAAAGGCTTGCTGCCATTGCTAATCCTAGAATTAGTTTTTTCATGATTATAAAGTTTTAATTTATTTCCCCATACTTCAGCAAAATTCCCGCCAAAGAGAATAAAATGACAAATATCATATTGAAAGCGAAAAAGTCAGGCTTAAATAAATAAACCTGGCCCTTTCTATTTGAAATCAATTTATATATGAAGAAACTTTGGCTGTAGACACTGACAAAATAGCAATGCTTTCAGCGCTTATCTACTATAGGCAAACTCCTTGCCAAAAAAGCAGATTAAGAATTATGCACATAAAAAAACCGAATTAAAATAAATTAATCCGGCTTTCTATTGAATATAAAATTTGTTTCTGAATGTTAAAGCTTACTATTTGAATTTATAAGCTAATCCTACCTGGAATACATTGTTTTTTACTGCGTCAGATCCGTTAGGTCTGTCCTTAGCAACATCTGTAAGACCAGCAACATATCTTGCTGTAATTCCAAAGTTTGGAGTGAAGTAATATCCTGCTCCTAAACCAATACCAAAGTTGAATGTTTTCAAATCATCCTTGTAGTTATCGGAAGTAGAAGAATTTCCGTTATTTTCATTTTTGATTTTATTCTTTGCACTCACCAAGAATCCGAATTCAGGACCTGCTTCTAAATAAAGATTAGGGATCAGGTTGTACTGGAACATTACCGGTACTGCGATATAATCTAATTTTGTTGAAGAAGAATATTTAGTTCCTAATAAAGTGTAATCTGCTTTTGCACCATATTGAGAGTACAATACCTCAGGCTGAACACTGAATGATTCTGCTACTGGAATATTAGCAAAAACCCCTGCGTTGAAACCGATTTTAGATTTTTGATCATCTAAACCTTCGTCTTTAGAAAGAGAAGATACGTTCATTCCACCTTTTACACCAAATGTTACCGGGTTAGAAGAAGATGATGGAGTCTGTTGAGCAAATGCTAATGAACTTGCAGTTACTGCTAATCCTAAAATTAACTTTTTCATAACTTTAATTTTTTTAATATTTTACTATTTCTAATTTTAAATTTTACTACTGTCAAAAACTTACTACTGAGTTTGACGCAGAGTATCTTTCAAATTGCTTGCCAAAAACAAACAACATGATAAAAGTCAGTTAAAATAGACGTTTAAAAAGTAGATATCGATAATGCAATTATCTGATTATCAATTATTTATGATTAAAATCAAACATTTGTTTAGAGACAGTCTAAATTATTATCCGTGAAAATAATAAGGAAAGATGATTCTTTCTATATAAAAAAATTAAGCATTATTCAGTTTTCTGTAAAAATCCAAAGACTTTAAAATGTTTTCCTGACTGCATTGGTGGTCATATGTACATGAACCGATTCCTGAGACTAATGAGAAATTAATTTTACTGTCCGTATTTTTTTTATCATTTAACAAAAGTGCAGTAATGCTTTCATCTGTAAAATCGCTTATGTCAAGGTAAGGGTAGTACCTCTGAATATTTTCAATAATCCCGTCGGCTTCCTGTTGGGTAATAAGATCTTCAAGATAAGCCAGATGGGCCTCACAAATCATTCCCATAGCAACGGCTTCACCGTGAAGGATAGGATTTCCCTGGCTAAGGCAGAGACTTTCTATGGAATGTCCGATTGTATGCCCGAAATTTAAGGTCTTTCTAATATTTCTTTCATGAAAATCTTTTTCCACTACCTCCTGTTTAATATCCATTGAAGTCTGAATATGGGGAACTACCGCTTCTACATCGAGTTTGTGGACCTGAATAAGACTTTCCCAATGAGCTTTATCGGCGATAAGGCCATGCTTCAGCATTTCTGCAAAACCACTCCGTAATTCTTTAAATGGAAGTGTTTCCAGAAATTTAGGGTAAATAAAAATCTGTTCAGGGAATGCAAAAGTTCCTACCATATTTTTATAATGCATCAGGTCTATACCCGTTTTTCCTCCGATAGAGGCATCACACATTGATAAAAGGGTAGTAGGAATATTAATGAACTGAACTCCTCTTTTATAGGTTGACGCAACAAAACCACCCATATCCGTAATCACACCGCCACCAAGGTTAATAACAAGTGCTTTTCTGTCTGCCTGCATTTCGGTAAGAATCTCCCATAGCTGGTTGGCAGTCTGGATATTTTTCATTTCTTCACCAGCTTCAATTTCTAAAATTTCGAAGTTTAAGTTTGTTTCCATATTGCCCAAAAGCACAGGAAGACAATATTCGTGGGTGTTTTCATCAACTAAAATAAAGATCTTACTGAAAGATTTTTCGTGCAGGAAGTTATTTAATTGAGAAAAATCATCGTTTAATATTGTTATCATTATTGGAGTTTCTATAAAATTAAAATAAAACTATTCTGCAAAGTTATGATTCTTAATTTTTAACTCGTAACTAAATTACTATCTTTGCAGAAATTTTTAGAATGAGCAGAGATAACAATAATTCAGAAAGACCAAAAAGACCAAGAACTTCAACAAGAAACAATTCTGATGATTCTCGTGCTTCTAGATCTGGAAATTCTTCAGGATCAAAACCTTTTAAGAAGTCTTTTCCAAAAGCTGGTGAAAGAAATTCCGACTATAAAGGAAGCAATTCGAAGTTTGAACCCAAACCTTTTAAGAAAAGCGGAGAAAGTTTTGCCGGCAAAGATGAAGATCCTGCAGCTAAGACTGAGAGCAGAGCTTACATCACGAATTCAACCGAAGGACGTGAGAGAAAGACTTTTGGCAAACCGGCTCCTAAAAGAGGGGGAAAGAGTTTTGATACCAGAGACAAGTATGAAAGAGGCAGCCTGAAATACGGAAGAAGACCGTCCGGCGGAGATGACAAAAATGATGATAAGGCGAGATCTTTTGTACAGAAAAGAAGGCTAAACAAAATTGAAAAAGATGTTCATAAAGACACCATCCGTCTTAATAAGTATATCGCCAACTCAGGAATCTGCAGCAGAAGAGAGGCTGACGAACTGATTACCCAGGGACTTGTGGAAGTAAACGGAGTAGTAGTGAATGAAATGGGCTATCAGGTTCAGAAGACTGATAAAGTAGTTTTCGATGGACAGGGTATTACTCCGGAAAAGCCGGTATATGTCCTTTTGAACAAGCCAAAGGGATATATTTCTACAACTAAGGACGACAAAGCCAGAAAAACAGTGATGGATCTGGTTGCTAATGCATCACCATACCGTTTGTTTCCTGTAGGAAGGCTGGATCGTTCTACAACTGGAGTTATTCTTTTAACAAATGACGGGCATATGACGAAAAAGCTGACTCACCCTTCTTTTGATGCCAAAAAAATCTATCACGTAACACTGGATAAAAAACTAACCCATGAAGATATGAAACTGATTGTGGAAGGTATCCGCCTTGATGAAGGGATAGCAGTTGTAGATCAGATTTCTTTTATTGAAGGAAAACCGAAAAATGAGATAGGAATCGAAATTCATATCGGATGGAACCGTGTGATCAGAAGAATTTTCCAAAGACTTGGATATGAAGTGGAAGCTTTAGACAGGGTAATGTTTGCAGGTCTTACGAAAAAGAATATCAAACGTGGACACTGGAGGATCCTTACAGATCTGGAAGTTAATAATCTTAAAATGCTTTAACCGAGTTTGAGTTATAAATTATGACGACTGGTGAATCTGTTGATTCCGGATCATAATTGAAAGCCCAGCTTATTGAATCATTTAAGAAAATTATAAGTATAAAAAATGCGCGGAAATTTTATTTCCGCGCATTTTTTTATCGGTTTATTAAAGCAATTGTAGGGCTTGCCAAAAATTCATTATTTATATAGCTAAAGTCCTATCCCAGAACTGTAACTCCTTTCTGAATCATCTCATAAATAGCATCTCTGCCATTATCCGGCTTTACGTTAACTGCTTTCGTTCCATTGAAATGAAGGCATGTGATATATCCGTTTGCAATTGCATCCGTACATGTAAATTTCACACAATAATCCATGGCAAGACCAACAACTTCAAGCAGCTGGATCTCATGATATTTTAAAAAATCATCGAGTCCAGTTTTCATAAAGTGATTATTGTCCTGAAATCCGCTGTAGCTGTCAATTTCTGTATTTTTCCCCTTTTGAATGATGTGGGTTACTTTATCTCTGTTCAGGTCTTTGTGGAATTCCGCCCCGAAAGTACCCTGGATACAATGATCCGGCCACATAAACTGTGGAACTCCATTCAGGATAATGCTTTCTCCAACTTTTCTGTTGTTGTTACTGGCAAAACTTTTATGGTCGGCAGGATGCCAGTCCTGAGTGAGAACAATCTGGTCATATTCATTTTCTTCCATCAGAAGATTGATATAGGGAATGACCTCATTGGCTTCCGGAACTGCTAATGCGCCGCCTTCACAGAAATCATTCTGTACATCTACGATTATTAACGCTTTTTTCATATTTAGATTTCTCGAATTTTTGATAAAATTACTCAAAAAACTCTCCAAAACTGAATTATCGGACAAATCGGCAAGATAAAATTAAAAAAAACAGATAGAGCAAGATCCTAGAAACTAAAATAATTAGACTTTTTGCTTTATAGAAGATCCCATTCGGATTATATGTCAAATATCAATAGCTTATCTTTGCATGAAATAAGTATTTTTATGTCATTTGAGTCTTTAGGATTATCACACAATATTATTCGTTCTGTCAACAAATTAGGGTATCTGAAACCATTTCCGATTCAGGAGCAGGCTGTTCCTGTTATTCTTCAGGGAAAAGACCTGATGGGAATTGCGCAGACAGGTTCCGGAAAAACAGCTTGCTTCGTGATGCCTATTTTAGAAAAACTACAGAATTCAGAAATAAAAAAAGACCGTAATGTCCAGGTTTTAATATTAGTTCCTACCCGTGAACTGGCGATTCAGATTGATGAAGTTTTCAGAGCTTTTACAGAAAACTTAAAACGTGAAGTCCGTACAATGGCTGTTTATGGCGGTGTTTCTATCAATCCGCAGATGAAAGGAATGTTTGGTGTAGAAATTCTTATTGCAACGCCCGGCCGTTTATTGGACTTAATTGATCATAATGCGTTGAGTATTTCAGGAATCCAGCATTTAGTAATTGATGAGGCAGATAAAATGTTCCAGTTAGGTTTCGGTGAAGAAATGAATAAGCTTTTCGCCATGATGCCTGTAGTGAAACAAACGACCCTGTTTTCAGCAACTTTAAATGATAAGGTTTCTGAAATGAAGGAACGCTTATCCATTAATCCGGTGATTATTGAGATCAAAAAAGAAGAAGTAGAAATTGATAATATTGAGCAGTTAGCCTATCACGTTTCTCCGGAAAATAAAGGCCCTTTTTTGCGCTATCTGATTAAAGAAAAGAAAGTTGAAAAAGCCCTCATATTTGTTTCATCTACAAGATCTGCAGATAATTTAGTGGAAAAACTTAAAAAAAATAAAATTAAAGCAGTAGCCATTCACAGTCAGAAATCGCAGGGTGCCCGTAGAAATAATTTAGAAGAATTTAAAGTAAATGGGGCTCAGATTTTAGTTGCTACAGACCTTATTGGCCGGGGTATCCATATAGAATCCTTACCTTGTGTTATCAATTATGAATTGCCGCGCTCGCCTTTAGATTACATTCACCGAATTGGTAGAACGGGACGAGCAGGCGAAAAAGGAACTGCCATTAATATTCTGACGGATGACGAATTACAGCATTTCAGAGTGATTCAAAAGAAAATGGGCAGGAAAGTGACCTTACAGAGAACGGAGGGAATTGATCTGCATGGTTATTAGTAGATAAATGGAAATATATGGCTTCAATTTTAGAATTGAGGCTTTTTTATTATTTTTCACTCTTTAAAAATTTATTTTTTATTGACTTTATGGTTTTCTTATAGTAATTTTATCACAACAGAAAACTTTATTAAATATACCTATTAAGATAATTAAAATGAACGATTTAGAGCAAAAGAAATTTCCCATCGGTCAATTTCAGCAGTCTGAAAATATCTGTGACACTAAGCTTGATGAACATATCAAAGTCATCAAGAATTTTCCGGCAAGGCTGAAAGACCTGATTGAGAACTTTACGGATGAACAGCTGGACACTCCTTACAGAGAAGGAGGGTGGACGGTCCGACAGCTTGTTAATCACATTGCGGACAGCCATATCAACAGCTTTATACGTTTTAAGCTAGCCCTTACAGAAGACAATCCCGTAATTAAGCCCTATGATGAAGCCAAATGGGCAGAACTTCAGGATAGTGTCAACATGCCTGTAAAGCCTGCAATGAGAATGATTAAAGGAACGCATCAGAGATGGACGGTTCTGCTTAATACCCTTACCAATAAACAGTTCGAAAGAACCTTCCGGCATCCAGAACAGAATACAGATTTTGATCTAAGACATTATCTTGCTTTTTATGTATGGCACTGTAATCATCATTTTGCCCACATTGAAAATCTGAAGAAGGAAAAAGGGTGGTAAATAAAAGTCTGCATAATCCTGTTTATTTTGAAGAAATTGTGCATAGGATCTCTCTTCTTTCTGAAAATGCTCCACAAAGATGGGGGAAAATGAGCGTTTCCCAAATGTTGAGACACTGTGATTTTGTTCTTCAGGTAGCTTTAGGGAAAATTGAACTTTCCAAGATTAATATCCTCTTTGAAGCCATAGGAGTTATAACCAAAATAGAAATGCAGATCTTTAACAACGGAATTCCCCGAAACATGCCTACTTTTCAAAAACTAATCGTTAATTTTGAATGTGATTTTGATGAATCAAAAACCAATCTGCTGAATACACTGAGAGACTTCCGGACAGCATCTGAAAATAAAGATCTTCCGGACCGTCACAGATTATTCGGAAAAATGACTGAAAAAGACTGGGGATTTTTAGAGTATAAACATCTTGATCACCATTTAAAACAATTTAATGTATGAGTTTTTTTGATAAAATATTCGGAGGAAAAGAAAACAACCCTGAGTGTCAATCTTTCTGGAAAAAAATAGAATCTGAAGAGGATCTGGCCAAGGCCATTGAAGCTTCTTATCACCATAGAGTTGCTATTTTCAAACATTCAACACGTTGCTTCATCAGCAAAACAGTATTGAAAAACTTTGAAAAGGAAATAGATGGTTTAAACAATAAGCCGGATTTATATTTTTTAGATTTGCTTGAATACAGATCCATTTCCAATAAAATTTCTGAAGACCTTGGAATCAGGCATGAAAGCCCGCAGCTGATCATAATTGAAGAAGGAAAGGTCATTAACAGTGCATCGCATGAAGATATATCCATAAGCCAGATTGCATAATGAAGAATATTAACACGTATTTAGCCAAAGTATTAAATGTTCCTTTAGAAAAAGTGAACACATGCAGCTTACATTATGAAGTAAAGAAAATACCTAAAAATCAATTTCTTTTACAGTACGGTGAGATCTGCAGGCATATATTCTTTGTAGAAAAAGGGCTGTTGAAAATGTATTCCATTGACAAGAACGGAAAAGAGCACATTATACAGTTTGCTCCGGAGAGCTGGCTGATTTCTGACCGAAGCAGTCTTTACTTCAACGAAAAATCAATTTACTATATAGAAGCAGTGGAAGATACAGAAGTTCTGTTTCTGCACCCTGATTTCTTCAATAATCTCGTAGAACAATTCCCCAACAGTATAGAAAGAAGTGACTTTCTTTTACAGAAGCACATCAGAAGCCTGCAGAACAGGATCAATTCTTTATTGGGTGAAACCGCGGAAGAAAGATACATGAAATTCATTAAAATGTACCCTGATCTTCTTTTGAGAGTTCCACAGTGGATGATCGCTTCTTATCTCGGAATCACGCCTGAAAGCCTGAGCAGGGTAAGAAAAGAGCTGGCACGGAAAAATTTTGTTCCGGACAGATAAATCAGATTTTTTTCGCTAGAGTCCCAACCTGCTGAAGACATAACCTGGTTTCTTCTGTCCACGGAAGACCAATACACAGACGCATGCAGTTTTCAAACTGATCCTGCAGGGTAAACATCCTGCCGGGAGCAATACTGATGTTTTGTTTAATGGCCAGATCATAGAGTTCAGTGGTACGGATGTTTTTATCAAACTCCACCCACAGGGAAAGACCTCCTTGCGGACGGCTTGTTTTTGTGCCTTCAGGGAAATAATCTGCGATGGTCTGCACATAATTCTGATAATTATTCTGAAGTGCCTTACGCATTTGGTGGAGGTGTTTTTCATATCTTCCAGACTTTAGGAAATTGGCCACCGCTTCATTAACAATAGAAATAGATGAAGTGGAGTGGAGCAGTTTAAGCTTCATTATTTTATCCTTATACCTCCCCGGTGCAATCCATCCTACACGATATCCCGGAGCCAGCGTCTTTGAAATTGAGCTGCAATACAGCACATTTCCGTCTCTGTCGAATGACTTACAGCATTTTGGACGGCTCGCCCCAAAATAAAGATCACCGTATACATCATCTTCTATCAAGGGTATTCTGTTTTCAGAAAGAATTCTTACAATCTCTTTTTTATTTTCGTCCGGCATACAACTTCCCAGCGGCGAATTGAAATTAGGAATTAACAAACACAGATCTATTTGTGGAATCACTTTTCGTAGGGCTTCTATCTCAATACCAGTCGTCGGGTGGGTTGGAAGTTCAAGCACATTTAGCCCCAGTCCGTTCGCCAGCTGTAAAATACCCGGATAACAGGGACTTTCAATGGCTATAGTATCGCCAGGTTTGCCTAAAGCCATCAGACAGAAAGACAGGGCATTCATCCCGCCGTTTGTTGTAACCAGATCGTTTTCACTGAGATTTCCGCCCCATTGAAGGGAACGGACCGCAATCATTCTCCGTAGCTTTAAATTTCCCTGAAGTTCCTCATACTCCGTTCCGCCTTCTTTTAATTCACGGGTTGCATTAATGATTTCCTTCTTTAATTTGGCCTGCGGCAGAAGATCTCCTGAAGGAATTCCGATAGAAAAAAATGTCAGTCCTTTTTTACCCATATTTTCATAAACCTTACTGATCAGTTCGTCCGGTTCATCATTATTGGCAATCAGGGAAGGGCGGCTTACTTCAGGAAGAGGAAGCTTCACAGACATCAGCCTGCTCACAAAATAGCCTGATTGAGGTTTGGATTCAATTAAAGACTGTGATTCAAGCTCAAGGAAAACACGTTTTGCCGTATTCATGCTTACCTGATGCTCCTGGCACATCATTCTTACGGAAGGAAGCCTGTCTCCTGCCTTTAGTACACCATTCCTGATCTGGGAAGCAATTCCGTCAGCAATTTCTGTATATATAAATTCTTTGCTCATTTTTCACAACTGTACTCATACAAATATACAAAACTGAGACTGTGTTTATTCATTTCTGCGCTTTAATTTTGAATTATCAAAAAAATATAGAAATGATGACTGATAAAATTTCTAAGGATGAAAATATAAGCGGGTGGATTAACGGCTTTATAGGAGTTGTACTGTTTAGTGGAGGATTGCCCGCCACCAAATTGGCCGTGATGGAAATGAGCCCAATCTTTGTAACAATAGTTCGCGCTGCCATTGCGGGGATACTGGCTTTTATAGTCCTATGGATAGGTAGAGAAAAACGCCCCGTTAAAAAACAGTTGATTCCTTTGTTTTTAGTTTCCCTTGGCTGTGTGATTGGTTTTCCACTTCTTTCCGCACTGGCACTTCAATACCTTACTTCGGCACATTCCATTGTATTCTTAGGAATGCTTCCTTTGGCAACTGCTGTATTCGGAGTTTTCCGTGGCGGGGAAAGACCACATCTCATATTTTGGTTCTTTTCTGTTATAGGAAGCCTTTTGGTGATAGGATATGCTGTTTCGCAGGGAATCTCTGCTTCACCTGTTGGCGATATTCTGATGCTTCTTGCGGTTATTCTGTGTGGTATGGGATATGCAGAGGGTGCAAAACTTTCAAAAACATTAGGCGGATGGCAGGTAATCTCCTGGGCTCTTGTATTGGCTTTACCGGTTATGATTCCTTTATTTTTCATTTATTTTCCGGATCATATTGAGACCGTAAGCTTCCAGGGATGGTTCGGGATGGCCTATATTTCCATTTTCAGTATGTTCATTGGATTTGTATTCTGGTATAAAGGTCTGGCACAAGGTGGTATTGCTACTGTAGGTCAGCTACAGCTTTTACAGCCTTTTTTCGGATTGGCGCTTGCCGCTTATTTTCTTCATGAACAAGTGAGCATAGGAATGTTGGGAGTAACCATTGGCGTTATTTTATGTGTTGCAGGGACTAAAAAATTTGCGAAATAATCAAAAATAAAGCATTATGATCCAAGTCATAAAAGGACATTTTGTAAATGGATTATCTTTGAAAACACACTACAAAATATATCTATTATGAAATTTACCATCTTATTAATGCTATTAGGCCTAACTGTATTGAGCTGCAAAAAAGAAACAAAAGTAGACACTTCTACCACAACAACAGACAGTGTAATGATTGATACCGTACCGGCAGACACTACTACGACTCCGATGCCTTCCGATACCTTGCGTACTGCAGATACTGCAACTACAAAAAAAACGGATACAGCAAAGGTTACCAAAAAATAATTTTATCATTCATAGATTTTAAAACCCGTTTTTGTTTTAAAAACGGGTTTTAATGCCTTCAATTATTAAGATTACAACATTTAAACTTATATTTTATTAATTCAATAACATATTTTTTATTTCGCTAATTTATTTAACTCATTTTAACAATTTACAAATTAATAAGGTTCAATATTTGCATCTGGTTTTCTGAACTCATTTTCCATAAAACCAGTTAAGAGAGGGCTAAAAATGAATTTTTTGAATACTTTGTGAAAAATTTATTTTAAACACGGTTTCAATAATAAATTTCACTATTTTTTATTGAAAATATTAAAACAAAAACTATGAAGACAATAAGCTGCATGAATATAGACGAAAAAGTGCTATATTCATATGGAGGAGAAACTAAGCAATATAAAAAAGGCGAGATTATATACAGAGAGGGAGACTATTCGCTTTATTATTTACAGATCGTAGAAGGAAAAGTGAAACTGAACAATTATGATGAAGAGGGAAAAGAATTCATACATAACATTCTCGGAAAAAATCAGAGCTTTGGAGATTCAATGCTCTTTTTAGATAAGTTTTATCCTATGAATGCTATCTGTATCAATCCTTTGGAAATCATAAGAGTTCCGAAAGATCAGTTTCTGAAATTAATAAAGACAGATCCAAAGCTTTCTTTGGAAATGAATGCATGTCTTTCCCACAGGCTTTATTTCAAAGCAATCATGATTCAGAATATGGCCTCACTGAATCCTGCTTCAAGACTTACAGGGCTTCTCAATTATCTTAAAAGCTATCATGACGACAGCTGTGGAAGCTGCTTCCATGTACAGCTTACAAGACAGCAGATCGCCAATCTGGTAGGGTTGCGGGTAGAAACAGTGATCAGAGCCTTAAAAAAAATGGAAAAAGAAGGAAGCATTACCATAGAAAACAGAAAAATTATTTACTAGTGCTATTTTATATATGATTCAGGTCATAAAAAAGTGAATTATTCAGACGTACATTTGAAATATAAGTTTCAATACAATTCTTAAAACCAGGTAAGGGCAGTTTAAAGCTTCAGGGTTTTCAGATGATTAAAAATTCCAGTCATTGCTCTGCAGCACCAGATTGCCATATGCCACTCATATTGATTTATAAAGTTCAGTAGTAATATTGAAAATAGCAGCAGTTCAGAGAAATTGATGTTGAAACTTCTCCCGAAAGTATAATAACCACAATTACTCAAATATGGATTGTCAGAAAATAGTAAAGACTTTGAAGCATAAAGATTTCATTAAAGTATCCAATAAAGGAAACTGGTTTGAAAATGGTGCGGCTATCTATGCCAAAGAAATAAAGGATAATATTTTTTTATTATTTGTGATCCTGAAAGACATAGAGATTGAAAATATCCAGGCTCTGATTGCCCATTTTGACTGTTTTGGCAGTATAGGTCTGAAAGAACCCGAGCAGATCATGTTCTATCTTTCGATCAAAGACAAGGAAGACCTCCATTATTTTGAGAAATATTTAAAAATTGCCGATAACTAATAACCGTTACGAATATGATATTTGAAAATGACACTTTAAAACATTCCGGATTATATGATAAAAACAATATGATAGAGAATGAATCTCTCTTCCCAAGTGTTATCAATTCTTACGGAGTTACCGCTTTTCTGATCAAATCATTAGAAAAGATAAAAAATAATGCAAAATGTGATATTCTGAAAAATGTAATCGACACGTATATTAAAGAATATATTCTGAATATCCGGGAGTATCATGGGACAAGGACCATTCCTCCGGAAAATCCAAATACAGAAATAAATATTGAAAATTCATACTTTACGCTCTATGCCAAAACAGCATATTATAAAGTATTAAAAGAAGAGGAATACCTCAATAAACTGCTAAGCACTTTGGAAAAAGACGGGATGGAAACGGAATAATTCTGTAAAAGATTTTAGTTTGACTTTTTAACCTTCACACCACATTAAGATTTATCGATATGAAAAATGAGACCCAAAACAACAAAAAGTTAGACCAGCTGGAAGCACACAGTACTTCTAATGAAAACAAAAAACTGACCACCAACCAGGGGATAAAAATCAATAATAACCAAGATTCGTTAAAATCCGGAGAGAGAGGACCTACTTTGTTGGAAGACTTTATTCTAAGAGAGAAAATAACCCATTTCGATCATGAAAGAATTCCCGAAAGAATTGTTCATGCAAGAGGTTCGGGAGCACATGGTATTTTTAAACTGAACAAAAGTCTTCGCGCTTACACCAAGGCTAAGTTTTTATCAGAAGTAGGATTGGAAACCCCTGTTTTTGTAAGATTTTCAACCGTGGCTGGAAGTAAAGGAAGTACCGACCTGGCGAGAGATGTAAGAGGTTTTGCCATAAAATTTTATACAGAAGAGGGAAATTATGACCTTGTAGCGAATAATATGCCTGTTTTTTTCATCCAGGATGCCATTAAATTCCCTGATCTGGTTCATGCTGTGAAACCGGAGCCGGATAATGAGATTCCACAGGCCGCTTCTGCCCATGATACATTTTGGGATTTCATTTCGCTGATGCCGGAAAGCATGCACATGATCATGTGGCTCATGAGCGACAGGGCCATCCCGAGAAGTTTAAGAATGATGGAAGGTTTTGGGGTTCATTCCTTTAAATTTATCAATGAAGAAGGAAAGGCTCATTTCGTTAAATTCCATTTTAAACCCAAGCTGGGAGTACATTCTGTGGCCTGGGATGAGGCTCAGAGAATCTCCGGGGTAGATCCTGATTTCCATAAAAGAGATTTATGGGAAGCCATTGAAAACGGCGCTTATCCGGAATGGGATTTCGGCGTACAGCTGATTCCTGAAGAGAACGAGCATCAATTTGATTTCGACCTTCTGGACCCTACAAAGCTGGTTCCTGAAGAAGAAGTTCCCGTAGAAATTATAGGAACTTTAACCCTCAATAAAAATCCGGATAACTTTTTTGCAGAAACAGAACAGGTAGCATTCCATCCGGGACATTTGGTTCCCGGAATAGATTTCAGTAATGATCCTTTGCTTCAGGGAAGATTATTTTCATATACCGATACCCAGTTATCAAGATTAGGATCGCCCAACTTTCATGAAATACCAATCAACAGATCCATCAATACAGTCCATAATAACCAGCGTGACGGGCACATGAGACAGCAGATTGCCAAAGGAAAAGTAAGCTATGAGCCCAATTCCATCGGAGGCGGATGTCCTTTCCAGGCCATGATGTCAGAAGGAGGATTTACTTCCCACCAGGAAAGAGTTTCGGGTGAAAAAGTAAGAAAAAGAAGCCAGAGCTTTGTTGATCATTATTCACAGGCAAAATTATTCTATAACAGCCAGTCGGTTCCCGAACAAACCCATCTTCAGAACGCCCTTGTTTTTGAACTTTCGAAGGTAACAATACCGAAGATCAGAGAAAGAGTGGTAGGACAGCTAAATTTTATTGATAATAACCTTGCCCAAACAGTAGCTGAAAAATTGGGCGTGACAGTTAAAAAATTGGACCAGCCTAACCAAAGCATTCCTGCTGATGCTAATATTGCAGACCTTCAGAGTGAGGAAAAAGAGCCAAAGACGAAAATATCCCAGGCACTAAGCATGAAAGATACTGTTAAGGACACTATCAAAAGCAGAAAGATCGGGTTTATTATTAGCAATGGTGCAGATGGAGCAGCTCTTACCGATCTTAAAACCAAACTTGAAAATAAAGGCGCAAAAACAGAAATTATTGCACCGAGTTTAGCTCCTGTTATAACCATCGATAACAAACCATTAATTCCAAAACACTCTCTTACAAGTACAGCCAGTGTCTGCTTTGATGCTTTGTACATCGGTGCCGGAGAAAAATCAGCAGCAGAACTGATGGCTCCTGAGAACAGACACCTTACTCTTCGTTTCATCAATGAAGCCTATAAGCATTGTAAGGCCATTTATTTCGGGGCAGGCACAGAAGAACTGTATATGAGCAGTAATATAGCCATGAAAAAACATGAAGATCCTGCTGTAATTATTTCTAAAGACGGTGGTTCTGACGAACAGTTTATTACAGCAATAGCCGGGCATAGGGTCTGGGATCTTGAAATGGAAAGAAATATGTAGACCTATACAACACACCTTCACCCCACTAAATATTTAAAATTATGGAATTTCAAAAAAACCTTTTAGAATATATAAGCCAGTCCCTCATGACTGCAGACGAAACAATTTCAATTGCAGAAAGCGTTACATCAGGATGTCTGCAGCTGGCTTTTTCGCAGATGCCGAATGCCTCCCTGATTTACAAAGGTGGTATGACAGCCTATACGTTGCCTCAGAAAGTAAAACTACTGAATGTAGACAGGCAGGAAGCTGAAGAATGCGACTGTGTATCAGAAAATATTGCACGGACCATGGCCCTTAATGTTGCAAAGTTATTTGAATCTGACTGGTCAATTGCAACAACGGGCTACTGTACGCCGATCAGAAACTCAGCTTATAAGATCTTTGCTTACTTTGCCTTTTCTTATAAAGGTGAGATCGTTCTTACCAAAAAGCTGGAACTCCATCCTAAAACCCAGGCTCTGAATGCACAGTTATATTATACAGAATTTATTTTGGGATGTTTTAAAAGCGAAATTAACCAACTTCTAATTTTAAAGTAATTTTCAGATGGAGGAATTAAAAGATAAATCCGTTCTTATTACTGGTGCAGACAGCGGGATTGGTAAGGCAACAGCTTTACTTTTTGCAAAGGAAGGAGCTGATATTGCAATCATCTATTATGCAGATGATGATGATGCAGAAAAAACAAAAGGAGAAATTGAAAAACTAGGCAGGAAATGCATCATTTTTAAAGGGGATATCAATGATTATGATTTTTGTGAAGATACCACGAAGAAAGTAGTTTCCGCATTTGGAGGAATTGATATCCTCATCAACAATGCAGGCGTGCAGTTCCCGGCAGAAAACATACAAGAGCTCAAAGAAAAAAATATAAGAAAAACCTTTGATTCCAATATTATAGGAATGATCCTACTGACAAAGGTCGTTTTTCCTTACCTGAAAGAGGGAAGCAGTGTAATAAATACTACTTCTGCGGCGGCTTATCAGGGGCATCCCGAGCTTCTGGACTATGCTGCTACGAAAGGTGCTATTGTATCTTTCACACGCTCTCTGGCGCTACAGGCAAAACCAAACGGCATCCGCATTAATGCTGTTGCTCCGGGGCCGGTTGCTACGCCGCTTACTCAAAAAACCTTTGGAGAGGAAAAAGAAGATCCCAACAAGCCCCCTTTTGAAAGAAATGCTACTCCGGAAGAAGTTGCAGCCAGCTTTTTATTCCTTGCCGGCAGTGGTGCCGCCCAGATTACGGGACAGGTTCTTCACCCGAACGGCGGTCTGATCGTCAACGGATAAAATCTTACAGCAATATTCAGCTTTGGGTTGTAAATTTTGAATCTTTAATTTTTAAACTCCAGATCATGTCTAAAAAAAGTTTCTTTTACCGTAACAGTTTAAGTATTGTTTTACTTGTATTAATGCTTTTTAGTCTTATAGGACAGTTTTTTACAGGCTGGAAAACGCTGAATAAAGACCTTGCAGAAGAAGGAAGCTCGATGCTCAGTTTGGGCGCCTATGTCCGGAGCGGACATTTTATACAGGCTACCTTCGAAAACTGGGAAAGTGAGTTTCTACAGATGATGCTGTATGTTGTACTCACGGTCTCCCTGAGGCAAAAAGGGTCCAGTGAATCAAAATCCCTGGAAGGAAAAGAAGACGTAGACAGGGAACCGAAAGTCCATGCAAACGCTCCGTGGCCGGTAAAAAAGGGAGGAATATGGCTGAGTATTTATAAGCATTCCTTATCCTTAGCTTTTACAGTTTTATTTATTCTGAGCTTCGCGATGCATTTCTATGGAAGTATGAAGGATTTCAATGAAGAACAGTCCATAAAAAGCAAGCCTCCCGTTACAGCAGTACAATATATATCAGAATCCAGATTCTGGTTTGAGTCCTTTCAGAACTGGCAGAGCGAATTTCTTGCAGTTGCCTCCATAGTCATCCTGTCTATCTGGCTTCGTGAAAAAGGATCACCGGAATCCAAACCTGTAGATATGGCCTATGATGAAACTCCTTAACTTAATTTTTTCACTTTGGGTTTAGCTTTCATGATAGAATAATAAGAAGATGTAAAGGCAGACAAGCTTTGGTAGCCCACTTTATAGGCAATCTGGCTTAGAGTATACTGTCCTGTATCAATCAGTTCTATGCTCTTTAATACCCTGACAAGCTGCAGGTATTTCTGAAGGGTAATTCCTGTTTCATTCTTAAAATTCCTCTGTAGGCTTCTTACAGACATCTGTGCTTTTTCTGCCAGTTCATCAGTGTTCAGACTGTATTTAAAATTTGAATTGATAGAAGTACAAACCGGAATAAGACGGGCATCCGATGGCACAGGGATTTCAAGATAGCTGTTTTCCTTGCAGAAATTGGAAAGACTTCTTAAAATGGCCTTAAAAAACACATCCTGTTCCTCATCTTCTTCGATCAGCTGATTCCATTTTGAAGCATATAAAAGCATTTCCTTCAAAACAGCAGGAACAGCAAAAACGTGAACATTTTGATAAAAATCGTCATCAAAAGCAGTTTTAAACAGAAAAACCATTAAATTGACCGTTTTTGCTTCTGAAGTTATCCTGTGCGCTTTTCCGGAAGGAATCCAGATCACATGGTATTGCGGCACAAGATAGATCTTCTGGTCTATATGAAAATACTGATATCCTTCTTCCACAAAAGTAAGCTGGGCACGCTGGTGAGCATGGTCATGGTCATCATGTTTCCAGCCTTTTTCGCACCAGACATAGGCTTCTTTTTCAATAGTATCTACAAATCGGCTGTCCGTTTGTTCTGTTAAACCACATTTTATGATGTCGTTCTGCATAGAATTTTTGGCAAATTTAATAAAAACGACAGTACTAATTTTGTATTGTAATTATTTATTCTATTAAAAAATGAAAAAACTAAGTACGGTTTTTGTATTAATTCTATTATTAAAAATCACCACGGTCATGGCACAAGACACTAAAGCTAAAATACTGGTCCTTATTCACTCGGACAACGGCGGAACCTATGAACTGGCCAAAGAAATAGCATCCGGTATTGAAAGCAATAAAAATGTGGCTGCAGTAATCAAGCAGGTTAAAGGATCTTCCAATCCCAAACTGGCAAACATTCCTGTAGCAACAGTGGATGAACTGCCTTCTTATGATGGAATTGCTTTTGGATCGCCTGTTTATTTTGGGAATATCAGTACGGGAATGAGTGAGTTTTTATCCAAAACTGTTAATTTATGGACCAATCATACGCTTGAAGGGATGCCGGCAACCGTTTTTATGTCTGCTGGGAGTGGAGCAGGAAAGGAACTGGCACTTCAGGCTTTCTGGAACAGTCTTACAGTTCATGGAATGGTCCTGGTTTCCAATGGAATCCGAGGAACGGATGATATCAATAAAGCCATCCCACAGGGAAATACAGTTTTGGGAATAACAAGCATGGCATCACTGAAAGATGTAGAACGACCTACTAAAGATGAACGTGGGCTTGCTGAGCTCCAAGGAAGAAATTTTGCCAGAACAGCCTTAGCTTTGAAAGGTACATTCTCTAAAAAACAGACATCAGTAACAATTTCAGAAAAATCTCAGGATTTCGATGATCTTTTGAAGCAGAAAAATATTATTCTGCCACAGGTTCCACAGCCTGCCGGAAATTATAAACCATTTGTACGCTCGGGAAATCTCGTGTTCATCAATCAGGTCGCTTTGAAAGAAGGAAAGATTTTAAATCCCGGAAAATTAGGAGTTGACGTTAATGAACAGCAGGTAAAAGAGGCTGCAAAAGCTACAATGCTCAATGTTATAGCTGTTTTGAAAGAAGCCGTAGGCGGCGATCTCAATAAGGTAAAACAATGTGTACAGCTGACAGGAATTTTCAATACAAAAGATGATTACACAAAACACGCAGACCTGATGAATGTGGCTTCCGATCTTACTGTAGAAATTTTTGGAGAAAAAGGAAAACATGCCAGGGCCACTCTGGGTGCTTCATCTATTCCTGTGAATTCCTCTGTGGAGATACAGGCTGTTTTTGAAGTAGAGTAGAACCGAACAGGCATGTTCTGCATGTCAATTTTGAAACACTGGATAGAAAAAATATAAACACACTGGTGGCTGAGATACCTCTGCCACCAGTAATTTTTCAGATCAGTATTAATTAAAATTAGTTATTGTAAATATTTTATGCTGTAAAAACTTACTCAAGGAACCGTGATCACTGTTATTTTAAACAATTGCGTTTCCTTCCACACCGTCAGAATTATTGGTTTTAATGCCGGTTATTGCAGCGGTTACAAAGTTGAACAGGCTGACAAGTTTTCCTGCTTTTGTATCCCAATAGTACGTTTCTTTAGGTTCTACACGGATAATCGTTACGTCCGGATCATCTTTTCCGTCAAACCATGCCCTGGCCATTGGTGACCACTTTTCTTCAATGGTGGCTTTATCCTTATAGACAGAGGCTTCACCATAAACAGAAAGATACTGGGAATCGCTATTGTTCATAAAAAAAAGCTGCACTCTTCGGTCTTCTTTTATTTCAAAATTTTTATTACTTGTTCCGCTGCTGATAAACCATAAATTTCCGCTGTCATCTGTTTCCTGCAAGGTCATGGGACGGGAATTGACAGGAACGGTTTCCAGCTCTGTACAGAACATGCATATTCTTGCCTTTTCCGACAGTTCTTTAATTTTTTTAATGGCTTCGAGGTGGGTTAAATTCTGTGTTGACATAATATTATATTTTTAGTGTTTGGTATTGAATTTTGTTCATTAAAACATTCAAATACCTGACCAAACATCACTTTTTTGTGGTATTAGTGGTTGAAAAAATTCTATAGGTCATAAATAAAAATGTTTTTATTCTATGTAGCTTTGCATCATGCAGATCAAGCCACCCAAGCATTTATCATCCTATATCCGGCATTATATCTTTTTAGAAAATGCAGAAAATGAGTGTAAGAAGCTAAGGTTGTTTACAGATGGCAGTACCGGGCTGATCTTGTCGGGCAGTCAGGATTTTTATGCAGGCGCTCCAAAAGACCGGGTGCCTTCTTCCTTCTTTTATGGACAAGTTACCGGATATAGAGATTTTGTGGTAAAAGGATCATTCTCCATGATTGCAGTAGTTTTTCAGCCTTACTTCTTGAATGTTCTTCTTAAAATTTCAGCAAAAGAAGTTAAAGACCGGATTATTTCAGTAGAAGATGTTTTAAAAAGTGAACTGTTATCTTTTCAGGACAATCTTTTGGCAGGGAAAAATCCTGAATTTATTATTACTAAGCTGAATAATTTCTTCACCGGATTCCTTTCCGGAAGCAGCAGTTCTGACTATGAGCTGATCAAAGCTGTTCAGCAGCTGATGCTTAAAAATAAAGGCTCGGTAACTTCAAAAGATCTGGAGCTGTACACCGGATATTCTGAACGGCATCTCGAAAGGAAATTTGAAAATTATATTGGCTTAACTCCCAAAAAATACGGAAATATCATCCGCCTTCATCATTTTATCAATCTCATGAAGAAAAATACCGACAGAGAAAGTATTGCCGGGCTTTCTTATGATGCAGGCTATACCGATCAGTCTCATTTGATCAAAGATTTTAAAAGCAATACCGGACTTACCAATATAATATTACCATTCTCGCCGGACTCTTCGAAAAAGATGAAAATGATCATATCTTCAAAGCTTACGTTTGTGTTGATAAAACAGGACTGAAAGCCAGATATAGAAAGCTTCATCCGTTTATTAACCTTCATCTGACTCCCGGAAATGAATACTGTGTTTTTAATATTCACGGATGGAAATGTGGTATCCTTATCTGTTACGATAATAATATCATAGAAAATGTAAGAGCAACGAGACTTTTGGGAGCAGATATTATTTTTATGCCGCACGTTACCATGTGTACACCGTCAACAAGGCCGGGAGCAGGTTTTGTAGATCCAAAATTATGGCAGAACAGGGAATCTGATCCTACATCACTCCGTCTTGAATTCAACGGGATGAAAGGAAGGGACTGGCTGATGAAATGGTTACCGGCAAGAGCTTATGATAATGGAATTTACCTGGTTTTCTCAAATCCTATCGGGATGGATGATGATCAGCTTAAAAATGGTTGTTCCATGATCATTGATCCGTTTGGAGATATTATTGCGGAATGCCGTTCGTTCAATGACAGCTTTGAAACTGTTACCATTTCTCCTGAAAAGCTGGATCAGGCTGGAGGGAACAGATATATTCAAGCAAGAAGACCGGAACTGTACAGAGAGATTATCAGTAGGGAACATCATTCTGAACAGAAAGTACCCTGGATGAAGGATAATCCCTGAAGATCACTCCATGCACCGCCGTTGTGCACATTTCTGAAGCCTCTTTTTATAACCTTCTCAGAATTTTGTTATCAATATAAAAGGTTCCGAACGGAATAAAGCACGCCAGAATGACTTTCCAGGTAGTTTCCCTAAATTTCCACTGCTGTTCGATTCCAACACTTAAAGTATTGAACAGGAAAAGCAGGAATAAAGTTCCGTGTACTGGCCCCATTATTTTCACAAGAGCTGGGTTTTCCAGCCAGTATTTCAAAGGAACTGCCAGGAAAACTAACGTTAACAGAGATATTCCTTCCAAAATAGCCAGGATTCTCAGGCGTCCGATTTTTGTTTTTAATAAATGTATCATAATTATCTGAAATAAGGTCTGCTGACAAAAGGAGAAAAAGGCCAGGGAATAGCAATAAAAATAACAGCCAGAGCAATCGTGAACCAGATGAGCATCGTTCTGAATTTTTCCCTGTCCGTAGCTTTCCGTTTTGCTAAAGCAGAGCCGACAGTGATCAGAACAATAGCCGTGATCATAAGCAAGATGTGGATCATCCCGAAGAAAAGAAGATCTAATGAAGCTTTGGCATCATCGAAGTTATTCCAGAAATGCTTTACAATTGGGCTTTTTGTATAAAGAATGATTCCGAAAATCAGCTGAATGTGAGCGATCGTCGCCGTCCAATGTCTGACCAAATCTTCTTTATTTGTAAATGTTTTATGATAAAAATATCCTTTAAAGGCCATCCATACGGCATAAATAAGACTTAATAAGACCACCCACCGGAATAAGGAATGCAGAAATGTAAGAGTCTGGTACATTTTTATTTTTTTGAACATTCCAAAGATATAACAAAAACATACTAAATAGTATGTTTTTTGATAAAAAATTATTCCAGTGATTTAAAATAAGACTTAAGCCCTTTTAAATAAATAAGATACACTGATTTTGAATTTTCCAGTTTTCCTAAATTCCTTACTCCCCAATACCCGGACATGACAAAAACAGCTATTTCTCTGGCATCAACATTATTTTTTACCGTTCCATCTTTCTTTCCGTTTTCAATACATGCTATTATTGCATCTTCCCATTGCCTGGAAAGTGAATTTAATGCTTTTGTGAAATCTATATGCCAGGGAGCCATTTCCTGGGTGAAATTAGAGGCAGGACAGCCGTATTCAACCTTTAAAAAATCATTTTCCATTAAAATGCCGTGCATCAGGTCATAAATACTTTCCAATGGGTGATTACTTGTTTCCAGCGGTTCAATGAAAGTGCTTCTGAAGTTATTGATCAAAAGTTCATTAATAATAGCGAGACCCATCTCATCTTTTGTTTTAAAATGATAATAGAAAGCACCCTTTGTAACCTGAGTGGTCGCAATGATCTCATCAACACTGGTGGTCTGATACCCTTTCACATAGATCAGTTCAAAGGCTTTCTGAAGAATATTCAATCGGGTTGCTTCTGATTTTTTCATTGAAATTAACTGCTTTATTGCAAAGAAACGGAATTTTTAAAATACAAGATATCGTTATTCCGGTAAGAGGATAGAGTAAATTATTTAATACAAAAATAATTCCACGGAAATTTACACATTGAATTCAATAAAATTACACGCAATTTTAATATTCATGAATTTCAGAATCTGTAAATACAAAGAATTTTCCGCCTTTGGGAATGTTTTTGGTATCTAATCCGGTAAACTCACTGAAGGCCGGAAGAAGTAATTGCTTAGCCGTCTGAACAAAGCATGGAAGCCTGATTTTTTTTACAGAAGAGTTTAATATAACACCGGGATGGATATGTCCTGTAATCTGGAATTCCGGCAGCATTTTATCAAAATCATGGACGAAAGTAATACCATCAACCGTAAGAGAATCAGCACTAAAATTTAAGCATAATTTTTTCTCCAGTGCAGCTGATAAACGGTCATGATTTCCTTTGATAAGATAAAAATGAAGGTCCGGGTACTGATTTCTCCAGTTGCAGAACACATCTACATCTGAGTTATCTCCAGCATGAAGCAGGTCCCCAACCACAATGAATTTTTCAGGCTGAAAATATTCAATAAGAACAGAAATCCTTTCCAGGTCACTTTTCATGATATGATTGGCCAGGGCAATCCCATTTTTCCTGAAATGGGCAGTTTTTCCAATGTGAAGATCAGATAAAATCAGAGCTTTTTCTTTTTCCCAAAATGCTGCACGCTGATTGGTCAAAGTAAAAATGTCGTTATGAATGATAATATTTTTTACTGCAATGTTCATTTTCTTGTACAATCTACGATGTAAAATGTATTGATTATTAGTTAGCCATGCAACTTCATACTCATAATTTATAGCTCTGAACCCTAATCATTTCTTCTGGCCTGTTCCACCATTTTCCTGATCCTGGCATCCAGACTCTCGCTCGAAAGTGTCTGTCTAAGGCTGTCTACCTTTATCGGAAAACTCAGTGGAGTAAAGGTATGGGAATATTTTAAAATGATTTTTGATTTTTCAATTCTTTTAAAGGCTTCTACAAGACGTGGTTCCTGCAGCTGCATATTAAAAACTTCGGTATATGCCTGTCTGACAAGGAAATGATTGGGATCATAATCTTCCAGCACTTTAAAGATAAGCCCGGCCGAGCTTTGTAAAGATTTATTGGAACGCTGCTTCCCTGCATAATTCTGAATCACCATTCCGGAGATCACTGCAATATCCCGGAATTTCCGTCTTGCCATTTCCGCAGAGTTGATACTGGCTATCACATCATTCATCAGGTTTTCCCTGGTCAGGATTTTATCCAGATTATCTTCGTTCAAAGGAATTTCTTTATCGCTGAATAGTTCAAAACCGTAATCATTCATCGCCATAGAAAAGGATATAGGGGTCAGCTTGGAAATCCGATAAGCGATCAATGCTGCCATCACTTCGTGTACAAGCCGGCCTTCAAAGGGATACATGAACAGGTGGTAGCCTTCGCGGTTCTTGATGAGTTCAATAAGAAATTCGTCTTTTTTGGGAATGTGGGATTTTTTCTCCTGATTGGCTAGTAATGGATGTAAGAATTTCAGTTCTTTTTCTGAGGCTTTTGGATTTAAGGCATGGGAGAGTTTTTCTCTTAAAAAATGTCCTAGATTTGAACTTAAAGGTAATCTTCCGCCGAGATAGCTGGGAGCCATTGCTTTTCCTTTTGCCGCGCGGACATAAACGGTCATGTCTTTGATCATAGCCACTTCAAGCGTTCTTCCTGCCAGGATAAACTTTTCTTCTTTTTTTAGCTTTGAAATAAAATACTCTTCAACCATTCCGATATAGCCGCCGGAAATAAATTTGACTTTCAGCATGGCATCACTTACTATCACGCCCATATTCATACGGTGGAGCATAGCGATCTTCCGAGAAGTTACCTTGTAGAGACCATCTTCCATAACCACTATTTTATGAAATTCTTCATAGCTTTTCAGAACGCTTCCGCCTATTGTCAGAAAATCCAGTATGCTTTTCCATTCTTCTGCTGTCATTTCCTGGAAAGCAAATACTTTTTTTATCCTTTCAAAAGTTTCTTCAGGATAAAATCCGTCACCAACTGCCAGGGTCATGAGAAACTGTACCAGCACATCGAAGCATAAAACCTGCGGTTCGCGGGGTTCTGTCACTTTCTGCTTTACGGCTTCCTTTAACGCAGCTACTTCAATCAATTCAAGAGAATGGGTGGGAACACAATAAATTTTAGAGGTCTCAAAAGGGGAGTGTCCGCTTCGTCCTGCGCGTTGCAGAAACCTCGCAACACCTTTTGCCGAACCGATCTGAATGACGGTATCTACAGGCTTAAAATCAATCCCAAGATCTAAAGAGGAAGTGGATACAACAGCTTTCAGTTTTCCCGCACTTAGATTTTCTTCAATCCAGATGCGCAGATGGGCATCAATAGAGCTGTGATGAATAGCGATCTGGCCTGCAAAATCAGGATATGCACTTAGCAGGAGCTGGTACCACATTTCGCTCTGGCTTCGTGTATTGGTAAAAACAATGGTGGATTTTGAATTCAGAATGATCGGAACTATTTTGTCGGCAAGTTTTGCTCCCAAATGTCCTGCCCAGGGAAGAATTTCAATCTCATCAGGAATTACTGGAAGAATATCTATTTTTTTATGTTCTTTGGCTGTAATTTTTGTTTTTTTGATATCATATGGGATTAAAACGTCCATCGCTTCATCCAGATTTCCGATTGTTGCAGTAATTCCCCATATTTTTATTTTCAGAACATATTTTCTTAGCTGAGAAATGGCAAGTTCCACCATAACACCCCGCTTTGAACCCAGTAATTCGTGCCATTCATCAACAGCTACGCATTTCATATCCTGGAAAAACCGGGTATGGTTTTTCTGACCTAAAAGCAGGTGGAGGCTTTCGGGTGTTACAACCAGAATTTCCGGCATATTCCTGATCTGCTGCTGTCTTATTTTTAGATCGGTATCTCCATTTCGTACCCCAACGGTCCAGTCGAGACCGATTTCATCCATTGCTTCCTGCATGGCCTTAGCGACATCTTTGGACAAGGATCGGAGGGGAGTGATCCAGATCATTTTCAGTCCTTTTTTGTACTCTTCCGGACGGTTCATAAAATCTGAAATCAAGGCAAGGAACACAGAAAAAGTTTTCCCGAATCCGGTAGGGGCCACGACCATTCCACTGTATCCGCTTCCGAACTTCTGCCAGGTATCAATCTGAAATTTGAAAGGAGAAATACCTTTACCAGCCATCCATTGCTGAATGACTCTGAATCCGTTGCTGTTTTCAAATGCTTTCAAATTATTGGATGAGTTTTTTTATTTCTTCAAGTTCGTCAATTTCGTCTACGGTTTTGTCCTTCCGCCATCTTACAATTCGTGGAAACCTCAGGGCAACGCCGCTTTTATGCCTGCTGCTGAATCCAATGCCTTCAAAAGCAATTTCAAAGACTAATTCAGCTTTTACGGTACGTACAGGTCCGAATTTTTCTATGGCATTTTTATTGACAAACTTGCTGACTTCCATGATTTCTTTGTCGGTGAGTCCGGAATAGGCTTTTGCAATGGTGACCAATGCCTCCCCATTCTTTACAGCAAATGTGTAATCCGTGTAATAGGCGCTTCGTCTTCCGCTTCCTTTTTGAGCGTAAATTAAAACGGCATCAATGGTCAGCGGGCTCACTTTCCATTTCCACCAATCGCCTTTTTTTCTTCCTGCATGATAAGGAGAGTTTTTCTGTTTCAGCATCAGGCCTTCACTGTTGATCTCCCTTGATTCTTCGCGTATTCTATTCAGATCTTCCCATTTCTCAAAATTTATAACTTTTGAAATTCTAATATTTTCAGGGGTTTCATTCAGAAGTAATTCTTCAAGCATAGCCCGCCGGCCGGCTAAATATTTTTCACGGAGGTCGGTCCCTTCAAGCTCCAGCAAATCATAGACGAAGACTTCTATAGGAATGGCTGTCAACATTTTTTTTGTTAATGTTTTCCTATTTAATCTTTTCTGTAATTCATTAAAATTTAAAACATTAAAATCCTTTACCGCAAGTATCTCTCCATCTAAAACAAAATTCCCTTTCATCGCCTGTACGGTCTTTTTTATTTCCGGAAACTGATCGGTTACGAGCTCTTCACCTCTTGACCAGATAAAGACTTCATCGTTTCTTTTAATGATCTGGCCGCGGATCCCGTCCCATTTATATTCTATCTGCCAGTCTTCGGGATCGCCAAGCTCTTCCAGCTCTTTTTCCAGTGGATAGGCAAGGCAGAAAGGATAGGGCTTTGAATTATCCGGATTTACATTTTCAGCCGAAATCAGTTCCTGAAATGATACTTCGCCGGGAACCCATTTTCCCATGAGACTGTGCATCAGCGTACTGGATTCCTGGGAAGAGAATTTGGTTAGGGCATTGATGAGCGTTTTATCTGAAACACCGATCCTGAAACTTCCGCCCAGTAATTTATTGAAGATTAATCGTTCTGTATAATCCAGTCCGTTCCATGATTTTAATACAAATTCTTTTTTTTCAGCTTCTGGTTTGTCTTTTAAATGCACAATATCCAGCATCCACTGGGATAAAGTATGATCAATTTTTTCGGCTGGGGGAGGAAGGATGAGAGAAAGTGTTTCTCCCAGATCTCCAACTGAAGAATAGCTTTCCTGAAACAGCCAGAACGGCAGTTGCGTGATCTCCAGAGCCCATTCCTTCATATAATTGGTATTGACATTTCTCTTGGGTCTTTTTCCTGTAAACAGAGCAATAAACCATACCTTATCTTCATCCGGGGCCCGTTCCAGATAATCGATGATGGCGTCTATTTTTGCATTGGTCTTATTCGTGGTCTCCAAAGCGTTAATCAAATCTGCAAAATGTTTCATGGCCCGGGATTTTCAATGATTTCTTTTTCAGATTCTTCTTCATCTTCTCCAAATTGGGTTTGTACAACATCTGACCTGATACCTATTTCATTTAAGTATTTTGAAAAAATTTCGGTCTGTCCGTGGGTGACATGTACAATCTCGGCTTCTGTAGCTTTTACGGCCTGCAAAAGCCCTTTCCAGTCAGCATGGTCGCTCATGGCAAATCCTGCATCAGCACTTCGCCATCTTCTGGCACCGCGTACCTGCATCCAGCCTGAACATATTGCTGTTGCGGCATCCGGTATTTTTTTAATGATATTGCTGTCAAGCAGTGCCGGGGGCACAATAACAATTTCATGCTGAACTTCTTTTGCATTTTCTCTGAAATCGGCAATTGTGTAATCCGGAAGATCAATACCAACAGATTCAAAAGCTTCATTCAATTTTCCAATAGAATAATGAACGTATATTTTCCCCAGGCCTTCTACTGCTTTCATAATGCGCTGGGCTTTTCCTAAGGAATATCCTATAAACACTGATGTTTTTGAGTTTTCATGATTTTTAAGAACCCATGTCTGAAGTTTTTTATTGAGGTCAGGAACTTCAAGCCAGTTATAAATGGGAAGCCCGAAAGTACTTTCCGTGACAAACTCATTGCATTTTACCAATTCAAAAGGTGTGCTCAGCCCGTCTTCCTGTATTTTGTAATCACCGGAGATAACGGTTACATAGCCTTTGTATTCTAATCTTATCTGTGCTGATCCGATGATGTGCCCTGCAGGGTGCAGCGAAACTTTTACCCCATTGAGGATAAGTGTTTCACCATATTCAACACTCTGGCATTCGATATCGATCCCGATTCTCTGGTACAGGATAGGTTTTGTATAATGATGGCAAAGGTATTTTTTCATTCCCCAACGGGCATGGTCGGCATGTCCATGAGTGATCACTGCTAAATCTACAGGTCTCCAGGGATCTATATAAAATTTTCCCTGCGGACAGTAAATTCCTTTTTTTGTGAATGTTATTAGTTTCAATGGAAAATATTTTGTTGTTTATAATAACTGTCACAGTTATTAGGTCAGTTACATTTTATCCTTCAAAAATCTAACCAAAATATTGAATTTCCAGCAAAAAATAGCTTAATATGGACCTATACCCATGGTGCATTCAACTTAAATAAAGCTGCTGATGGCGTTGTGTCATTTGTTTTCAAAATCATAAAAATTGATCCCAACTTCTTCATTTTTAATTTTCACTATTCTTGTATTCAGCGGATAAAAAATAAACTCTCCGGCACCCCGGATCTTAGCATCCAGAAGATGACCGGCCAAAGCAGTATAATCTTCTCTTCCTAAAGTAACATGCATATGCAGCACAGGTTTTCCTTCGATCTCAGAAACATTTCCAGAAATGTTGGTCATTTCCATCTGTTCATTAAATGTTTTATCAACATAATTTTTATTGGAAGGCTTGAAAAAACGCAATGTGACTTCGTTGACTGCTCCAATCCCTGTAATTTCTCCGGCCTGTATATTTTGGCTTTTAACAAAATCGGTCAGTGCATCAACGATACTTGCTCTATCTTTTACACTTACAATATAGATCTGATCAACCTTTCTCGCAGACCAATTATTTCCTTTAAAATTCTGCATATCCATTTTATTTACAGCTAAGATTAATATGTTTAGATGTCCGAATTCTTTCGTATTTTATTTTGAGATAATTGATAATACCGGTCACATCATTTCTTACCGAAATTAGATAAATAATGTAATCCACTTATATTTGCATCAAAAAACTGACCGAAATTTACTTTTAATGGTCCGTTTTTATTCTGCAATATTTTTATGTTAAACTTTTATAACCGGGAAAACTTACTGAAATTTGCGGGAAATAAAATAAATGAGGATCATAGATATTGAAACGTGGAACCGGAAAGAGCATTTTGAATTCTTTTCGAAAATGGCAAGCCCATATTTTGGTTTTACCACGGAGGTTGACTGTACCAAAGCTTATGCTTATGCCAGGGAAAACGGTCATTCTTTTTTTGCTACTTATCTTCATAGATCCATGGTTGCTGTAAATACTGTGGATGAACTGAAGCTCAGAATCGTAGACGAAAAGGTGGTTTTGTATGATACTGTCCATGCGGGAACTACGATTGGAAGGGCAGACGGAACTTTTGGCTTTGCCTTTATTCCTTTCTCGGAAGATTTCGATGCTTTTAATAACATCATGCAACAGGAAATAGAAGCAGTACAGCATTCTTCAGGACTGAGAATAAATAATGACGAGCTTGGCAAAGACCTGATCAGGCATACCACTATTCCGTGGAATTCATTCAGTGCGTTGCTTCATCCTACCGGTTTTAATAATTCAGAATCTGTGCCGAAGATCACATTCGGAAAATTCAGTATCCGGGAAGGAAAAAAATATCTTCCCGTTTCTGTGGAAGCGCATCACGGTCTGGCGGACGGGATTCATCTTGCAAGATATCTGGAGGAATTTCAGAAACAGCTTGACAGTGGGTATGAAGTTCCATAATTCTTTTATAATTATAGCGGGAGGAAGTTTTACAGATCAATCAGTACATAATCTTTCTGTTCTCTATTTTTAAAATTTTATCCTTTTCCATGCTCTTTATGGTTCTTATTACCGTCTCTACACGCAGTCCGGTGAGGGAAGCAAGCTGTTGCCGAGTCATAGGGACCTGAAAAGAATAAGGACTTTTGTCTTCATAATAACTTTTAAGATAGTCCAGAAGCTGTTTAAGCTTCAGCACAGGTTTTTGGACAGAAAGATTGTAAAGCATCATATATCTGTAATACATCCTCTCTGCCAGACATTTATATACGTCCAGAGAAACTTCTTGGTTTTTATGTATCAAGTCCATAAAGCGGGATTTTGGAAGCCTCAGAATGATGGAATCTACCATGGCTATTGCATTCATAGGATAGGGGCGGTCAACAAATAGTAAAGACTCTCCGAAACTTTGTCCGCTTGAAAATATATTCTGAATGAATTCTTTTCCACTCTCTGTATAATTATTAAGCTTGACTTGCCCCTCTTCAACCTGATAATAAAACATAGAAAATTCTCCTTCGCGGAAAATAATATCTTCCGTTTTATATTCTTTAGTTTCTGCTCCAAACGAAATGAGTAAATCTTCAATAATCATGGTTTAAATAAGGTTTTTTGATTCAAATTTTAAGCAACCTCTAGTATTGTTGCTTCAACAGAGTGAAAGCAGGAAAGCTTGAGATTTTTACAATGTAAAGAACGGCCAATTTTAGTCAGTTTTCCTCAATAAAAGATACCATATGTATACCACAAGATTTAGATGTTCTCTAAATTTGATATGAATGTATGTTTAATAATAGAACGTAAAATCCTTAAAAACATTGATTAAGATCATAAAAAAACAAATTTACATCCTCTAAATTTGTTTGAATATGAAAAAGACAGCTTAGCTTAAAAACTTAAGATGAAATGGAATAAATACGCTGTTTATAGGCATAGCGTGGTATGTATGTGGTATTTCAATTCTGCAAAATTTTAATCATTTTCTCTTTCTTTGTTCCATTTAAAATGGGGCTTAAAAAGAACATTCAAAAAAAGATTTGTAAGGAAGATACCAAAACCCTCAAAATTAATTTATTATGGAATAATTATGCAAACTGCAGATTCCAGATAAAGCTCCATAAAAACAGCTTCGCAGGAGAAGAAGAGTAGGTACTGGTGCTGCACATATAAAGTATCAGAAATAAGTAGAGATGAGAAAATACTATGAAAAACGAAAAACCACAATCTAATTTAGAAGATTTGAACCAAAAGATTTTTATGCAGGACGAAATTATCACTTTGGCTAAAGAAAACTCCCCGCGTCTGCTGAATAAGTTCAGGTTAGTTTATCCTGACTTTTTTGATAAAATAACTAAAATACACCCCAATCTCAAAAATTCTGAACTGATTTTTTGCATTTATCTAAAACTCAACTTTACCACCAAGGAAATTGCAACCTATACTTTTGTGACCCCAAAAGCCATTCAGAACAGAAAGAACCGGATCCGGAAAAAACTTAATATTCCTTCCGAAATGGATATCTACAAGTGGTTTAATGATCTTTAAACAATTTTTTGCATGAGATTATATTTGGATTACTGCTTTATCCAGATCATGGTAAAGCAGTATTTTCCATTGCTCATCAGCAGCTTTTTTCTGCCAGTTCTGTCTTAACTCCATAGCTTTTCTGCCATCAGAATCACTTTTATAGGCAAGATGATATTTAAGATAAGACTCTTGGGGAAGATCATCTGCCCCATAAAAAACAGTTTCTCCATTTTCTCTGATCCAGAATACCTGCATAAAAGGAGTATGCCCACCCACCACTTCAAAAGAGATCCTGTTACCGATTCTTCCCTGATCTTCATCCATCCAGACAATATTTGGCAGACTAACCAGCTTTTCAAGGGTATCAAAATCAAAAGAAGAATTCTCTTTATTTTCCATGGCAAAGGCCAGTTCCCGTTTTTGAATATAGATTTCTGCATTCGGAAATGCAGATGTAAAACCATTCCCACTATTTTGAATACTGCCGTTAATATGATCCTTATGAAGATGAGACAGGAGAAGCTTCGTAATCTGTTCAGGTTTTATATTTTCTTTTTCCAATAGCCCGGAAATCACAGTTTTTCCTTCAGCATTTTTCCATCCTATACCTGCATCAAGAAGGATATAATCGTCTTCTGTAACAATAAGAAACGGCTGCACAGACATTTTAATCCCTTTCACTGTATCAAAATTTTCATCTGTCAATAGTGTAAAGTCCTTCGTGCTGCTGGCTGAGAAATTGCCTTCTTTAAGCGGAATAATTTTCATTATGCAAATTTCCCTAATATTTCTAAAACCTGAAAACCTTTTTTTCAATGAATCTTATCGAAAAAAATAATCAGATTACCAGCTAATCCATAGAACAGGTCTGGAAATATGTTTTGTTAAAAATTTATCAAACCCTTTATAGAGATATTGAAAAATTTTGCTAAAAATTAAAAATAACTACAAAATATTCAAAGGTATTTTTCCGTTAGAGATATAACACAAAATACATGGCTGACTTTCTGTAAAGCTATTACTGACGAAAAAAATTCCCACTTTTCCTGCTGATAAGTTATTTTAAGATTAAATGCCATAGTTGATTGAAAGAGGCCGTTTCTAATAAACGGCCTCTTTTTTAAATTGATTATCTTTGCAGATCTTAAGAAAAACTTCTTATTTTAACTGTTTCAATAATTAGATCTTTAACAGTTATAAAATAATTTTTCTATCCGTCTATTCTATAGTAAATTTGAATAATTCTAATCGTATCATGCAGGCAAACTTATCCTCTGGCATTTCCCGTACTGTGATCTGGCTTATGGCTGTCATTTCGGGTCTTGTGGTAGCCAATAATTATTATAACCAGCCTTTATTAGCTTTAATTTCCGACGATCTTCATGTTTCTGAAAGTGCAGCAGGAAGAATTTCCGTGCTTACCCAGATAGGATATGCATCGGGGCTTTTGCTTCTGGTTCCTTTGGGAGATAAATTTTTCCGGAAGAAATTAATTTTATTTGATCTGGTTCTTGTATTCGGATCCTTGCTTTGGATGACCTTTGCCACCGAATTATGGATGTTGTACGTAGCAAGCCTGCTGATAGGGGCAACCTCTGTCATTCCCCAGCTGTTCGTGCCTATTGCAGCAGAATTATCTTCGGATAAAGAAAAATCTTCCAATATTGGACTTGTAATGTCAGGACTCCTTCTTGGAATACTTTTGTCACGCTTTATCGGTGGTATTGTAGGTGAAGTCTGGGGCTGGAGAGCCATGTTCGGAATTGCAGCAGGATTAATGATCCTGGTGTGGATCGCCATATACAAAATGCTTCCGGAAATGCAGCCAAATTTCAAGGGAACGTACAAAGAACTGATGAATTCTGTGGTTCATTTGGCAAAAACACAACCCATCTTACAGCTCGCTTCATTCCGTGGAGCGATGGCCTTTGGATCTATGTGTGCTTTATTTACAACCTTGGTCTTTCATATGGAAAAACCGCCTTTCAATGCTGGTTCCTCCGTAGTAGGAAGCTTCGGACTGGCCGGAGCTGTAGGAGCACTGGCAGCAGCAAAAGTAGGTAAACTTCAGAAATACCTGAATATCAATAGGATCATATTGTACTCACTTTTCATAGTGGTGGGAAGCTGGGCGTTTACTTATTTTGCAGGGGAAACGTATTGGGGCCTGATCATTGGAGTTATCCTGGTTGACCTTGGAGTACAGTCCAGCCATATTATGAACCAGACCAATTACTTTTTAATTAAATCTAATGCAGTCAACAGATTGAACACCGTTTATATGGTCTCTTATTTTATTGGCGGATCGCTCGGTACATGGCTGGCTTCTATAGCCTGGCAATATGCACAATGGGAAGGAGTATGCTTTGTAGGAGTATCTTTCGGGCTGCTGGCAATTATAGCTCATATACTGTTCTGCAACAAAGTGAATAAATCCCAACTTTAGTTTTCTGCCCCTACCGTATGTCCCTGAACTAAATCTTTGTGCTTATTTCCCCATTTTTCCAGCTCTTCCCATATCGGGATCAGCTCCCGGGCTATATCCGTAAGTTCATAGTCTACCCTTGGCGGCACTTCGGCATGTACGGTTCTTTTTACCAATCCTTCTTTTTCCAGTTCTCTCAACTGTAAAGTAAGCATTCTTTCAGTAATTCCGCAGATCCGGTCACGAACTTCACTGAAACGCAGTTTTCCATCTTTTAATCTGTTTAAAATCAAAAGCTTCCACCTTCCGCCGATCTTACAGACTGCATAAGACAGATCACATTCCTGGATGTACTTTTTATTAATGTTATTCGTTGAATTTTCCTTTATTTTCCCCATAGCTTACAAATTTGTTAGTACCATACAATTAGATGTATACAGTACAAATGTAAGGTTTGAAAATTAATTTTGTCCCCACAAACTGAAAATAAACAACAGTTCGGGAATAATAGCGCTTACATTCCCCGAGAAACATAGTATTAACAGAAAAAACAAAGAATAATGAATCTAACATCGCCAATCATCCAAATCATCAGTCATTTGGAAAAAATACAGCCATTTAACGCACAAAATCCATTAGATGATACCAGAAAATATCTTGAAACCATGACGCTTCAGCTCAGCGGGAAAAAAGAATCCGTTGCCATGATAGAGGAACTGAATATACAGATGGAAAGCCACTCAATTCCAGTCAGGATTTATCGTCCAAAGGGAAAAGGTCAGAAATCATCAGCTATTATTTATATACACGGCGGATGGTTCATAGCCGGAGGTTTCGAAACTCATGATGAAGTGGTCCGTAAACTTGCCAATAAAACAGGATCAGCAGTGGTGTCCATTGATTATAGGCTGGCTCCCGAACATCCTTTTCCCGCAGGGTTAAATGATTGCATTGATACAATAAAATGGGTTTCTGACAATGCCGAATCGCTTAGTATTGACAGGAATCAAATCGGAGTGATTGGCGACAGTGCCGGCGGAGCCCTCGCAGCGGGTGTTTCAATGCAAATAGGAGAGCTCCTGAAGTTCCAGATCCTGATCTATCCCGCTGCCGATAATCAACTCAATACAAAATCATGGGAAATGTATGAAACCGGACCTGTTTTAAACAAAAAAGGAGGTATCCAGGCCTGGAAATGGTATCACCCTGAAGGCGAAAGCAATCCGGACCCATTAGCAGTACCTATTTTGATAAAAGATTTTAAAAATACACCACCTACCTTGGTTCTTATTGCAGAACATGATGCTTTAAGAGATGAGGGGGAAGTACTGGCACAGCATATGAAAGAAGCAGGAATTCCTGTTCATGTCAGTTTTTATAAAGATATGGTTCATGGCTTTATGCATATGGGAGAGATCCTGAAAGAAGTGCAGCATGCAGTAGATGAAATGTCAGCTTTTTCCAAGCAGTATTTTGAAAATAATGAAAAATAAGTATGAAAAAATATGCATATATCGGCTGCCTGGGATTCATTGCAGTGATTACCACTGAATTCGGAGTCATTGGAATTCTTCCACAGATCGCAGAACATTATCAGATAGGCATAGATAAAGCTGGTTGGCTGCTTAGTGCTTTTGCTTTGATCATAGCTTTAACAGGACCTTTCATGACTTTATTGATGTCAGAATTTGACCGCAGAAAAGTTATGCTTGCCGCAATTTCTATCTTTTTATTTACCGCTGTAATTTCTGCACTGTCACCACCATTCTGGCTGCTGATGCTGGTAAGGATCCTTCCGGCTTTTTTACAGCCTGTCTATATTGCCACAGCATTGTCTGTTGCTGTATCCGGTGCAGATAAAAAACAGGTGAACCAACTGATGGGAATTGTATTTATCGGAGTTGCTCTGGCCATGGTGACAACGGTCCCTTTTGCAACATGGCTGGCCAGTGTATGGATATGGGAATCTTCTTTCATTATCCAAGGCGCAGTCAGCACAATAGCTTTAGTGGTTATTTATTTTTCACTTCCTCCAATGCCTGTGAAAGAGAAGAAATCTTATAAAAGCCAGCTTAAAATTTTGACACAGCCAATATTTCTTATTAGTACTGCCATGAATTTTTTTATGATAACCGCTTGGTTTTCCACCTACAGTTATTTTGCAGATTATCTGAATAAAGCAAAAGGAATGGACGGAACCATGGTTAGCTATATGCTTTTCCTGTTTGGGATTATTGGTGTTTTTTCCAACTGGCTGGCTGGAAAAATGTTAAGCTGGAATGTCTCAAAAACAACAGCTCTGTTCCTTTCCGGTACGGTCATCATGCCATTTCTGCTGTATTTTTCTGGAGACAGTCTGCCCGCCAATATTATCAGCATTGCAATCTGGGGTTTCCTGTATTCTCCAAGTTTTCAAAATGCTTCAACCTATATGATTTCTTCTGTTCCGGGTTCTCTTGAATTTGCCAACAGCCTGGCTACTTCTTTCGGAAATTTAGGAGTAACGCTTGGAACTACACTAGGAGGTTGGATGATTGTAGCCAAAGGAGCTTCATACAACCCATGGATAGGTTTTGTCTTTGGTATTCTGGCTTTTCTGATGATCGTTCTCAGAAACATTCTTGAAAAAAGATCTGAAAATCAGAAAATGATTATTCCATGCCCTTAATATATTGTAATAAATTTTGTTACAATTAAGAATTGTATTAATTTTGTAGTCTGATAATTTCATCAGAATTAAAATAAACAAGAATGAAAATAGAAATATGGTCAGATATTATGTGTCCGTTCTGCTATATCGGAAAGCATAATTTTGAACAGGCTCTTGAGAAGCTGCCGTTTAGAAACGAAGTAGAAGTAGAGTGGAAGAGCTTCCAGCTAGACCCAACCTTAGATACTGCCCAACCTCAGAATACGATTGACTATTTTAAGGAGAAAAAAGGGTTTCCTACAGAGCAGGCATCTCAAATGATTGGCCAGGTCTCACAGATGGGAAAAGGAGCAGGAATTGATTTTAACTTTGAAAAAGCTCTGATAATCAATACTTTTACAGCTCATAAATTACTTCACCTTGCTAAAAAATACGATAAGGCGAATGAGATGGAAGAAGCTCTTTTTAAAGCTCACTTTATCGATGGGAAAAATGTAGGAGATATTGAAGAACTTGTTTCTCTTGCGGAAAATTTAAATATGGACAAAGAGGAAGCCAGAGAGGCCTTAACATCCGATCAGTTTGATTATGAGATCAGTCAGGATATCCAGGAGGCCAAAAACAATGGTATTTCCAGCGTACCTTTCTTTGTTCTGAATGGAAAATATGCCGTATCCGGAGCACAGCCTGCCGAAGTTTTTGCTGATGCGCTTCAGCAGACCTATAAAGAAACAGTAAGTCCGTTTAAAGACCTTTCCAAGGAAGGAGGCGCATCGTGTGATACGGATGGATGCAGTATTTAATTAATATAAGTTTAACCACAAATAGATCACTATTATCACTACTGAAAAACAGTAACATCCGTAGAATTCGTGAAAAGGATTAGTGACACTAACCTTTTTTATAGAAAGAAATAAATTCAGCCTATTCAGTAAAAAACATCTCAGTTTGAGATGTTTTTTTTATTCCATCTGGTTCAATAAAAAGGAAATGACTCCCGTTTTATCTTTTCAATGCTTATTTTTGTTAAAATATTTATGGTCAATGATAAAAATCAATGCTGAAGCTCAATATCCGGTTTCTGAAACCCTGTTTGTCTTTGCTTTGGATTCGGAAGCCGGAAAAGCTTTTGACGGGAAAAACAAACTGGTAACAGGAATAGGAAAAGTAAACGCGGCCATAGAACTTACCCGGGAAATTCATTTCAGAAAACCTAAACTGATTATTAATCTCGGTTCTGCAGGGAGTAAAAGCTTCCAGAAGGGTGAAGTAGTCTGCTGTACAAAATTTATTCAAAGAGACATGGATGTGAGAGGTCTCGGTTTCAGTCTTTATGAAACTCCCTTGTCCGGTATTCCTCCTGTTCTGGAATATGGTCTTCAGATGAATGGCTTGGAAGAAGGAGTTTGCGGCAGCGGCGACAGTTTTGAGATGAATCATTCCGAAACAGATTATAATATTGTAGATATGGAAGCTTATCCGCTTGCCCTGATTGCAAAGAAGGAAAATATTCCTTTTCTTTGTTTGAAATATATTTCTGATGATGCAGGAAGCGATGCCGCAGACGACTGGGCAGTTCAGGTGCATCTGGCTTCTGAGGCATTTAAAAGAATATTATTCTCATAATATAAAACTTGAGGAAAATTTTCAGAATTTTATTTTCAGCCTGATCCTGAATTTTAGCCTGCGATTGTATGAAAATTACTTTTTATCAACCGGTACATCCTATACTTAAAAAATATATTGAAGGATATTATTTTGTAGAAAAAGATGATAGGGATGAGCCGGTCAGGTACCTTACTTTTCCTGACAACTATTTCATTGTATCAGCATGCCAGAATGTCGCTCTTATCCAGGATAGAGGATGGGTGGAAATCCGTAGATCTTTATCCGAAAATTTAGTGATCGACTTTGTTTCCAGATGCTCTGTTCCTACTGAAATTTTTTACCAGGAATCCGTTAATGAAATTACGGTTTACTTTAAGCCATTGGGAATCTATCACTTTTTTGATGCAGATGAGAATGAAATTTTACAAAGCCGCATTCATTTTTCAGATTTTAAAGAAATAATGAATACTGTTTTAAATGAATCCGGCAGGAAAAGACAAATTGAAATGCTGGAAGCGTACTGGCTTTCAAAATTCAGGCAGAAAAATTTAGCATTAGCCTATAATCTATTGGCTGATTTTGAAACCGAGCTCAGCATCGAAAAAATTGCAGCAAAAAACGGCATAACAAGACAGTATCTGAATAAAGTCTCTAAACGTTATTTCGCTAAACCTGCATCTGAATTCAGAAAAATCCAGAGATTCCGTAAAGTTTTGGCTTCAAATAAAAAAGTAAGGAATCTCACAGAGCTTTCTTATGAAAATCTTTTTTACGACCAGTCCCATCTTATTAAAGATTTTAAGGAATTCACTAAAATAAGCCCCCGGAAGTTCTTTGAAAATGTAGATATTGAACAAAATAATATCTGGCTGTTTATCTGAGTTTCCATTTTTACAATTTATAAGCGCTCTGTTGAAATACTTTTACCGAAATATTAAATCGTGTTTCAATGAAAAAAATACTGACTGGCATTTCCTTTTTCCATTCTCTGGTCTTTTATGCACAAAGTGACCATAATAAAGCGGTACTGTCTGATATCACAGAAAAAGTGAAGAGCTATTATATTGATAAGGAAGCCTATAAAAAAGTAGATTCTTTATTTCACAATGAATCTAAAAAAGGCAGTTTCAACAGTTTGAGCAAAAAAGATTTTGCAGCACTGCTCACTCAAAAGTTGAGAATAAACATAAATGATAAACATTTCTTCGTTAAATATCTCGAAAACTACAGCCCGAAAAAAGCAGTCAGTGAGAAAGAAAGGGAAGAAGAAAACAATTCTCATAACAGGCTTGAAAATTTTGGCTTTGAGAATGTTCTCCGGCTGGAAGGTAATATTGGGTATATTAATTTCAAAGGTTTTGCATCCCCTCAATCCAGTGAAAAAACATTGGCTGCTGCCATGAATTTTATCGCAAATACCCATTCATTGATTATTGACCTGAGAGAAAATGGAGGAGGAGATAATGAAATGCTTCTTTTATTCTGCAGTTATTTTTTTGATAAAAAAACGGATCTTTATACTACATACCTCAGAAATAAAGATGAAACAGTGATAAACAGCACCCAATCTGAAGTTTCCGGACAGAAATATCTTCATAAAAAAGTCTACATTCTGACCAGTAAAAAAAGTTTTTCAGCAGCAGAAGGTTTTGCTTACTTTTTGCAGGAACATAAGCTGGCCGAAGTAATCGGGGAGAAAACAGAGGGCGCTGCCAATCCGGTAGATCATTTTATTATCCAAAATCAATATTTGCTGTTGGTTCCGGCTGGACAGATAAAATCCTTCATAAGTCACAAAAACTGGGAACATACCGGGGTGACTCCTGATCAGGAAGTAAAAGCTGGAGACGCTTTAAAGGCTGCTCACCTTAAAATTTTAAAAAATATTTTAAAAACAGAAACAAAAACAGAATTAAGCATACCTGAAATAAAAAATCTTATCGATAAATTAGAGCAATAAAATGTATAATATGTCATCAATAATCATTCATAAAGGTGGAATACAAGACCTGGAAATCATTCAAAATATAGGCCGGCAGACTTTTTCAGAAACCTTTGCAGAAAATAATTCTGAAGAAGCTATGAAAACATATCTTGAAGAAAGCTTCAGCACAGAAAAAGTAAAGTCAGAATTAAATAACCCTGATTCTTACTTCTTTATTGCCTGGGAAGAGGATATCCCTGTTGGTTATTTGAAATTAAACTCCGGAGCGGCACAAACGGAGCTGAAGGACGATACTTCATTAGAAATAGAGCGGATTTACGTCAAAAAAAGTCATCACGGCCAGAAAGTTGGCCAACTGCTTTATAATCAGGCTCTGGAAACCGCTCGAAGCCTGAACAAAAGCTATCTATGGCTCGGGGTCTGGGAAGAGAATTTGAGAGCCCTTAATTTTTACAGAAAAAATGGTTTTGAGGAATTCGGAAGCCATACATTCAGGCTGGGTGATGAAGACCAGACTGATCTGATGATGAAGAAAATTTTAGATTAAAATATAATCAGCTTTGAAAGAACTTTTAGAACAGATCAATAGTTATTATCCGCTTTCAGAAGAAACGGCTGAAGCGTTGTTGAATATCTGCATGGAAGAAAAATATTGTAAAAATGACCTTCTTCAGGAAGCCGGAGCTGCTGCCAGATACTATTATTTTATAAAATCTGGGTTGATAGGATATTATACCATGGATGAGCAGGGAAATTCTGTGTATAAGATTTTCTTTGAAGAAAAGAGTTTTGTGGCTTCTACGGCAGCTGTTATCAAAGATAAGCCCAGTGAATTCAATATCATTGCTTTAGAAGACTGTTCGGTGATCAAATATCCGGCAAAGGCTTTCAGAGAGTTAATCAATCAATATCACGATCTGGCATTATTTCACATTCATTACCTGGAAAAAAACTGGGTGGTGAAAAAAGAGCCGCTGGAGATTTCTTTAAAGCATGAAACAGCAAAACAGCGTTATTTGCAGCTTCTGGAGAACAAATCGCTCTATGACCGTCTGAAACAGCATCATATTGCTTCCTATCTGGGGATTACACCCACTCAGCTGAGCCGCATAAAAAAAGAAATAAACTGACAAAAGCTTCAACATATGTTGAGGCTTTTTTATTTTCTCAGCTGCATCTTTGCCGTATAAATAGCAACAATAGTACACCTAAATAAACAACCATAAATTGATTACAGATAGTACTATAGTTCATCATTAAAATTCAATCCTATGAAAAATTTAGCAAGCATTGTATGCGTATTGACAGTATCTGCACAGCTTTCCGCACAGAAAATCATTCATCAAGACGTTTTCAGTGCCAAAATGAATAAAAATATCAAAACCATTATCATCACACCCGATGTGCAGCAGGGAATAACCTATCCATCGGTTTATATTCTTCATGGCTACAGTGGAAATCCTGAACGTACCCTTAAACAGGATATTCCTGATCTGGTTAAAAAAGCGCAGGAATATAAGATGATTTATGTGCTGCCGGACGGAAATTATAATTCGTGGTATGTAGACAGTCCTTTGGCTAAAGATTCCCAGTACCAGACTTTTATTGGTCAGGAGCTTGTAGATTTTGTCAATAAAAATTATCCTGTGAAAAATGATAAAAAATTTCGTGGTATTCTGGGCTGGAGCATGGGAGGTTATGGTGCTGTCAATATTGGAACGACCTACAATAATACATTTGGTATTGTGGGAAGTTCTTGCGGGGCTTTGGATTTCAATTCATTCGGGGAAGGGTATACTAATTATCAGTTAGATAAAGTATTAGGACCTGCAATATCATTAGATCCTAAATTTCTTACAGACAATAAAGTGAAGACTATGGCTACAGCAAAACAGCAGTATATTTTCGACTGTGGTACGGAGGACACACAAATGATCGAAATGAACAAGAAATTTCACAAAAAACTAACCGACCTTAAGATTCCACATCTTTATATAGAATCTCCGGGTGCTCACGATCCGCAGTACTGGAGCAGATCACTATCTGAGCAATTGACTTTATTTGGCTTGTTTTTTAAATCATAAAACAGCTTTATATAAATACACATATCTATCTTAATTATAGCATTTTAAATTATTTTATTTAAAGTAAAAAAATATTAAAAACATTCTTTAAAAATAAAAAATCCTTTTAAGCAAAGCTTAAAAGGATTCATCATAATGATAATCAAGTAATAATGAAATAAAATATTTAAATATTTTCAAAGTTTTTACCCAAATGCTCTTCAATCACAAAGAACGGATCTTCTGTAAGCGTGTGCGCTCTCATTTCCATCAGGCTTACTTTACTCATCATACGGAGCATAATTCTTCTTTGACATTCTTGTTCTACACCATCAACATTTCTTACCCCAGCTCTGAAAGCTGATCTTCCGTGGGCACATAAATGATTGTTAACCAATATAACATCTCCAGCCTGCGGTGTAAAATCCGAATAGATCAGATCTCTTGCCTCTTCCCAAAACTCAGTCAGATGATTATGGGCTTCATCAGTCTGCCGAATGCTTGGGTTAAACAGCTGTTCAGCAGCATCAAACCTCATGAAAGGCAGTTCATAATTGCCATACAGAACGGCATCCAGTGTTTCTTCTTCATCCGCACCGGTCTCCAGATTGGCATCTTTCGGAATTTTATACATCCGTTCAAAAAGAGGCCTGAATCTTTCTCCGATAGATTCATGGGAACGGATAGAATATAGGGTGGAAGGCACCTGCTCTTCATTACGGATATACATAAAGCTTAAAAAGTCTGCCTGGTGCTTCAGGAAAGCATCTTCAGTATGTACATAAAGATCCGTTGCTGATCCCGATCCGGTCTGTGTTTCCCTCATTTTTTCATCCGGGATAATCGCATGCATTAATCCGCCTCCTTTACGCTGCGAATAATATTGTACAGGCTTCGACGGAAGTGCTCCGTGGATCAAAGCACAGGCAAAACCATAGATATTAAATTTGGAATAATCCGCAGACTGCCAGTTCCGTGGAGTATTTCCTATACTTTCCTGATCAATATCCATTAATCCTTTAAACACAAGGGCTCCGTACTGATCTTTCGAAAAATCACTGGCAAAATCAGCCGCTATATGTAGAATTCTTTCGGGTAGAAAATAGGAAGCCAACTGATGAACGTGGGTAATGAAGTCTCTGTTTTCATAGCTGCCATATTTTCTCTGAAGATGCACCGCTGCATCTTGTATCATTCTTCTTTCCTGAGACGTGACCTCAATGACTCTAGGAAGCAGTTTTACCGCGGTAATACTGTCGTTATCTAAAATTTCTATCGAATTCATTAAAAAAATATTTGGTGTGTGAATATAATTTTTATATTTGTTTTTAATTATTCTAAATAACAATAACTGGTTCAAATTTATGAATAATTTATCAATCACCAAATAAAAAGTAAAAAAAATGTAAAAAATAAAAACTTGACTATCAAGCATATACACATGTATGCTATACACCTATACACAACTTATTGATTTTAAAAATCACCTTATAAATACGTATATGAACAACAATCAAATGCCCGCCGGAGAGATCCTGGGCACCTCCTTACCTCACATTTCGGGGAATTTTGAAAATATTTTTCATTCTCACAATTATGATCATTACCGTTCCGCTGTCGAAGAAACTTTGGACCTGGTGGGAACTTTTCTTCACAGAAATGACAAACCCTTCAGCGGAATAGGAGCTAAAGAAATGAAAGGCATGGTACAGCAGATAGACCTTAACCAAAAACTGTCTTCATACCAGGAACTTCTTCACGAAGTAGATACTATATATGTAAAGCATGCCACTGCTTTTCACCTTCCGCAATATGTGGCGCACCTTAACTGTCCTATCGTTATTCCTGCATTGGCAGGAGAAATTCTTGTAAGTGCCATCAATTCATCGCAGGATACCTACGACCAGAGTGCCGGGGGAACCTTTATGGAGAGAAAGCTGATCGACTGGACCGCGGAACAGTTAGGATATAATGTTGAAACAAGCGACGGCGTTTTCACAGCAGGCGGATCCCAGAGCAACCTGATGGGACTGGTGATGATGCGCGACTGCTTTTCCCAGAAGAGATACCATCATAATATCAAGCTGGATGGTCTTCCCCAGCAGGCCGGACATTTCAGGATCTTTGTTTCTGATAAATCTCACTTTAGCAACTTAAAGAATGCTTCTATCATGGGATTGGGAGAAAAGTGTATCGTTAAAGTTCCTACAGATGAAAGATTCTGCATGGACATTGCCTTGCTTAAAAAATACATCAAGAGAGAAGAACAGATGGGAAATATTCCTATCGGGATTGTAGCTACGGCCGGAACTACAGACTTCGGAAACGTAGATCCTCTGGAAGATATTGCGAATGTTGCAGAACAATACAATATCTGGATGCACGTAGATGCCGCTTACGGTTGTGCTCTATTATTAAGCGAAAAATACCGTCACCTTCTGAACGGTATCGAAAGAGCGGATTCGGTGACGATCGATTATCATAAATCTTTCTTCCAGCCGATCAGCAGCAGTGCTTTCATCGTTAAAAACAAAAGGGAATTAAGAATCCTGAAGCACCATGCAGATTATCTGAATCCTGCGGAGATGGATGAAGAGGAAATTCCTGCCCAGATCAATAAATCCATTATCCAGAGTACCCGTAGATTCGATGCTCTGAAGCTGTGGTTTACTTTAAGAATGATGGGTAAAGAACAACTCGCAGAATATACAGACACGGTGATAGACCTTACCAAAGATGTAGCGTCTATGATCACTGAAAATCCTCACTTCGAACTGCTTTCCGATACAGATCTCAGCGTCCTGGTTTTTCGTTATATCAGACCGGATGTTGAAGACCTGAATGCTTTGAACCAGCATATCAAAATGAAGCTTTTTTACAGCGGGGAAATTCTGGTGGCAAGTACCAAAGTAGATGGAAATTTCTACCTGAAGTTTACTTTCCTGAACCCGATCACGACTACAGAAGATGTTCACCAAATTTTAAATACAATCAAATCGCATGGAGAAAACTTTAGTTCAGCAAACTAAGCTTACGGAAAAAGCACAGGAAATCACCGTCAGAATCCTGCTCAACGGAATGCTTCGTGAGCTTGGAAACGGAAAATTCTATCAGGGAGTGCCGAAATATGACACGCTTACGGCTCTGGCTCTGGAAAACAGCACGTATCCACTGCATATCAGATTTGAACTGAAGAAAAGCGGAATCTTTTTATTCGCTCCGGTTTCTTATCGTTCCGAAAGTGCTTTTCATGATTATGGAATGCCTTTATGGATTGTTGACCATCAAAATCAGAAGGTTTCTGAACCGGATGTTGATCAGCTTACCGAATTGGTGTACCGTGAGCTCACTGAGCAGTTCAGTGAAAAAGGCCTTGAATTGTTTACAAAAAGAATTCACAGCAGCTTAAGAAACCTGGAAATGATCATGGAAAACGGTTTAAAGGATAAAGACGCTTTAACCTATTCTTTCCTGGAGTCTGAACAACAGATTCCGGTGGGACACAATCTTCATCCTTTCACAAAAGCAAGAATGGGATTCTCCAGAGAAGAGCAGCTTCTTTATGGCCCGGAATTTAATAAAGGAATTCAGCTGGAGTATTTCCTGGTGCATAAAAGCTGTGTCCAGGAAAGTTCAGTTTTAGAACAGCCTTACAATGAATTTCTGAAAAGCATCGTTTCATTACCGGAAGATCTTGAAGCAAAGTACCTTAACGAAGGTGAAAAGCTTTCTGATTTTTATACAGTTCCGTGTCATCCATGGGAAGCTACTTATCTTTTATCTATCAAAGAAGGGGCGGAAATGATCAAAGACCGTACTTTAATCCATATCGGAGCGTTTGGGGAAGAATTTTATTCAACCTCTTCCATCAGAAGTATGTACAGTCCCCATATTCCGTGGATGCCTAAGTTTTCTTTAAATGTTCTTTTAACGGGTTCAATAAGGATCAATACGGAGAAAGATTTAAAAAGAGGCTATGCATCAGCTTTATGGAGAAAACATGCAGGAGCAGCATTTGAAAAGGATTTTAATCAGTTTAAACTGCTTCTGGAACCTGTAACATTAGGGGTTTATCATCAGAATAAAAATATTGAAAGCCTTAATCTGCTGATCCGGGAAAATCCATTCCAGCCGGAAGATAAAATATTGCTGTTGGCAAGACTATGCCAGGATGAACCTGCAGACGGACAAAATTTTATCCAAAAATTCTTTACAGATGTTTCTGACAGGCTGGGAACAAGTCCGGAAGAATCAGTTACCATTTGGTTTGCAAAGTATATTCAACTGCTGGTTGCTCCTTTAAACCATTTATACAGTCAATACGGCATGGCTCCTGAAGCACACCAGCAGAATCTTTTAATTCAACTGGATGATCAGTTGCTTCCGAAAACTCTTTTTGTAAGAGATGCACAGGGATATTTATTAAGAGAAAGCGCAAGAGAACAGTATACAGAGCTTTCCAAAGACTATCCTGAAATTGAAGATCTTTTCATCAGGGATGAACGTCTTTTAGATATTATCTCTTACCATGTTCTTGTGAGCAATCTTTCAGCGCTTGTGGCATCATTAGGAAAGACGGGATGGGTGAAAGAAAGAACACTGATCAATATGCTGCACAACGAATTTGAACAGATTCATAAGGAAATGCCTTCAGATTTTACCCGTTATGCACTTGAAAACCGTCATTGGGGAACAAAAACCAATTTTAAGGCCGTTGCCAATGAAATTGACGGAATTACAAGCGCAGCAGCGATTTCTTATGCCAAAGTCCCGAACCTTCTTCATTATCATTATTTCTCAGACCAGCTGATTCAGCCTAAAGGAAAGGAAGTTTTCTTCAAGCGCTATTTCCAGAAAGATGATGTCACGGTTACGATGAGACCTGTTGATCTTGATGAGGACCTTGAAATGCTTCATGAGTGGTTTAACCGTGAACACGCGATCAAAATCTGGCAGATGAACTGGCCGATTGATGAATTGGAAACCTATTACCGTTTAATGCTGCCAGGCGATGAAGCACACAGCTATATTGTCATGAGCAATGGTGAACCTTCATGTAATATTGAAGTATACTGGCCATGCAGGGATATTGTCGGTGATTACTACGATGTACTGCCTACCGATTACGGAACCCACCAATTTATCGCACCCACAGATCCGAAGAAGAAATACGTTTCTCCTTCCACACAGTCTATGGTAGATTATGTATTTGCCCAGCCGGAGGTTGGCAAAATGGTAGGGGAAGGTTCGGTGGATTCTCTGGCTTCTATGATGAACAAGGCCCATGTAGGGTTCAAAGTAGATAAAGTCATTGAAATGCCGCACAAAAAAGCCAACCTTAATTTCTGCTACAGAGAATGGTATTGGGAAAAATTCCCACAGAACAAAGATGTAGAATTCACCGTAAAAACCACTGAACATGAATAACGACACTATATATAACGTGATCGGAATAGGTATTGGCCCTTTTAATTTAGGACTTGCCGCTTTATCCCATCCGATTTCTGAATTAAAAACCCTTTTCCTTGACCAGAGAGACGGTTTCGACTGGCATCCGGGATTAATGATCGACCATGTAACACTGCAGACACCTTTTCTGTGCGACTGTGTATCTATGGCAGATCCTACGAATCCTTTAAGCCTTCTGAACTATCTGAAGGAAACGAACAGGCTGTACAAATTCTTTATCAGGGAAGATTTTTTCATTCCGCGTAAGGAATATAACCGTTACTGCCAATGGGTAGTGAGCCAGCTTCCGCAGTGCCGTTTTTCAACGCAGGTGGTTGATATCGTGTATGAAGATGGGTTGTATTTAATTACAACAATTCATACCAAAACCAAGGAAACCGAAGTTTTCAGAACAGAAAGGCTGATCCTGGGAACAGGGACACAGCCGCATATCCCTTCGTTTATTCCGAAAGAGGATTCCCGTATTCTTCACACAAGCTCTTATCTGTACCGCAAGAAAGAACTTTTAGCTCAGGGTAAAAAAATTGCCGTGATCGGTTCAGGACAGAGTGCTGCAGAGGTTTTCTATGATTTATTGCAAAGCCGTGACGAAGATACCCAGTTAGGCTGGTATTCACGTCCGGACCGTTTCTTCCCGATGGAATATTCAAAGCTGACGTTGGAATTGACTTCTCCTGATTATGTAGATTATTTCTACAGCAGGGATGAGGTGGCAAGAAAATCAATATTAAGCAAGCAGCAGGCTCAGTTTAAAGGAATCAATTACGACCTCATCAACCAGATCTATGATTTCATCTACGACCTGAATATTGATAATGCTGATCCTAAGCTGACCATCATTCCAAACAGTCAGCTGGATAGAGTAGACAACAGCAATCCGGACTATTTGACTCTTGAATTTACACAATTGGAGCAGGATGTTCCATACGAGCAGGAAGCTGATTATCTGGTAGTAGGAACAGGATACCGTTATCATGAACCTGCTTTCCTGAAAAATATTCAGTCCAGAATTAAAAGAGATTCTACCGGATTATTTGCAGTGAACAGAAATTATTCCATAGACCATAACGGCGGTGAAATCTATGTGCTTCACGCAGAAGTGCATACCCACAGCTACATATCTACCGATCTTGGAATGGCAGCTTACCGTAATTCTTATATCATCAATGACATTTTGGGAAGAGAACATTATAAAATTGAAAAGAAAATCGCTTTCCAGGATTTTGATGTAGAAAAGCACGCTGTCCTACCAACTGTCAAAATATAACAGAACAATGAACACCAATTTAAAAAATAATACCATCAGCCAGGAAATCTGGCTACAGGCCAACAGAAATCTTATGGCTAAAACGATTGCAGAGTTAATGCATGAGGAACGTTTAAAACCTGTTGTTGCTATAGAGGATGAAGCTGGATTTACGGTCTTCAAACTGGAAACCGGGATTGAAAATATAGAGTACCGATTCTGCGGACAGGAAAGAATGATGGATTACTGGCATATTGATACAGACAGTATCATAAAAATAGAGAATGGAGTAAAAACCTCAGCTCTGAATATTCCCCAGTTTTTCCTTGAAATGCAAACCGTATTCGATTTAGATGCCAATACGCTGGCAAGATATACCGAAGAATTACTGCATACTTTATACTGTGATGCATTAATTTTATCGAGAGGCATTATGTCTTCAAAAGAGCTCGCATCCAGTAATTACCAGACCGTAGAACACCAGATGACAGGCCATCCGTGGGTCATCGTCAACAAAAGCAGGTTAGGATTTTCTCCTACAGATCTTGAAACATTCGCTCCGGAAGCAGGAGAGGATTTAAAAGTGTTATGGCTGGCTGCCCATAAGGACAGATCAGCGTTCCAGTCGCTGGACCCTATTGATCAGGAAGGATTTTACCGTTCTGAAATCGGAGACGAATTGTATCAGGCGTTTCAACAAAGGTTGATTGATTCCGGAAAGTCTCCTGATGATTATAATTTAATTCCCGTGCATCCATGGCAGTGGGAACATAAGCTTAAAATTCATTTTGCAGGTGATATTGTATCCGGCATTTTAATTCTATTAGGAGAAGGAAATGATATGTACAGCCCACAGCAGAGCATCAGGACTTTATTTAATACTGATCATCCTGAAAAAAGGTATCTGAAAACTGCAGTTTCTATTTTAAGCACAGGAAACATCAGAGGACTGTCACCTAAGCAGATGAAAATAGCTCCTTCCATTACAGACTGGGTGAAAGGTCTGATCAAAGATGATGCTTATCTTGAAACCAAAGGAACCATATTTTTAGGAGAAGAAGCTTCTGTTGCTTATCTGCATCCTCAATACAGTGCGATTGCCGGTGTTCCTTATCAGTATAATGAGTTTCTTGGAGCTTTGTGGCGAGAAAGCGCTTCCAACTATTTGCAGGAAGACGAAGAAATGTTTACCATGGCTTCACTGCTTTTTGTAGATCAGAACGGCGTTCCTTTGGTACAGGCATTTGCAGAACACGCAGGAATCAGTATCCGGCAATGGATCACAGCTTATCTGGAGGCTTATCTTACGCCGCTGCTTCACATTTATTACACCCATTCTCTTTGTGTAACCCCTCATGGAGAAAACATTATGGTCGTATTGAAGAACGGAGTTCCGAAGAGGATTGTCATCAAAGATTTTGTAGATGATATTGTTCTGACCACAGAAGCAAGGGAGAAACTTCCTGATCATCTGGCAGACGGGCTGATCCAGTCTTCCAACAAGGAAAATGTTCCGTTGTCTATTCTTCTGGGAGTTTTTGATGCGTTCTTCAGATATTTATCCAATGTTCTGCATACCTATTCCAACTTTGAGGAAGAAACCTTCTGGACGATTGTTCATGACTGTATAGAGAATTACAAAAAACATAATCCTCACCTGAACGAACGTTATGAAAAATATGATCTGTATGTTCCTACCTTTAAAAGATTCTACATCAACAGTCTTCGTTTGAAAAACAACGGCTACAGTGAAAATAAAGCATTTGCTATTCCAAAGAAAGACGGCGCACTGCCCAATCCTTTGTATCAGATTGCCAATAAAAACTCTGTAGCAACGGTATGAGAAAGCTTCTGCATCTTGTAAAAGAAGGCTCTGTATTTGCGTACGGAGCTTTAGCGGGAAAAAAAGTAGAACTTACCTCAGGAAGTATCAACCGTTCGATCTTTAGCCTCGCTATTCCGATGGTGATGGAGCTGGTGATGGAATCTGTTTTTGTCAGTATCAATCTTTTAATTATTGCAAAATTAGGAGACAAGGTCCTTGGGCTCGTTGGAATTGCAGATAACTACATCAATTTTGCCAATGCGATTGCGATTGGTTTGGGTATCGCTGCTGCAACACTCACGGCAAGAAGAGCCGGTGAAAAAGATCAGGAAGGTATGAGCCGGACTGCCCATTATATCATATTGCTGGCCTCTGCCTTTGCATTACTGATTGGCGGCCTGTCATTTCTTTTCGCCGGCAAGATCATCAGTTTCCTTGGATTCAATACAGGGATTGTAGATAACGGGCTTCCTTTTTCCAGGCTGGTCTTTCTGAGTATCGGCCTGGTGATCCTGCGTCTGTCTATCAATGGTCTTTTCAGGGGAGCTGGTGATGCAGATCTGGCAATGAAGTCACTTTGGCTTTGTCATATCTCCAGTATGGTCTTTGCGGTAATTCTTGTTTTCGGACTTGGTTTTATTCCCGCTTATGGATTAATGGGATTGGCTTATGCTACCGTATTATCCCGGTTACTGGCGGTTTTATATCAATTCTTTATTCTTCTTACACGCAAAACCAGTGTCAATATCTTGGTGAAATTTCATCTTGATCTCCCTTTGCTGAAGAAAATCATGAGAATTGCCCTTGGAGGGCTGGTTCAGTATATTGTTCCTGCTTCCAGTTGGCTGATCATGGTTAAAATCATTGCAACCTTCGGGACTACAGCTCTTGCAGGATATATTATTGCCCAGAGGATTGCTTCTGTTGCAACGATGCCTGCATGGGGAATAGGAAATGCTGCAGGAGTTCTCACAGGACAGAATTTAGGAGCCGGAAACCCTGACCGCGCAGAGAAAACAGTATGGAGAGCCGGAGGAATTAATATGACTTATCTGGTTATTGTTGCCATATTCTGGCAATTCGCCGCTGGATATGTAGTGACTTTCTTCACTAAGGAAATCGAGGTAGCCAGATATGCTGTACAGTACATCCATGTGGTGTCTATGGCTTATCTCTTACTCGGTTTTACAATGGTGATCAGCCGTGCCCTTAACGCGGCCGGCAATATAATGCAGGTAACCCTGCTGTACATGATCATGTTCTATGTGATTCAGCTTCCTTTGGCTTATCTGCTTGGGGTAAGGCTTCAATGGGAGCTGAAAGGAATATTCACGGCTATTGTTTCCTCGGAAATTGTACTGGCTGTTTTATTCTTAATGATCTTCAAAAATGGTAAATGGAAAACTATAAAAATTTAAAATGCACACAACAGACGAATTTTATGAAATTATCGCATCAGCAATCGCTGTAAAAAAAGAACTGGTAGACGAAAACCTTACCTATCAGGAAATTCCTGAATGGGATTCCATGTCACATCTGCTTATTGTAGAAGCTTTGGAGCAGTTCTATCAGGTTAAGTTCGACTTTAACGATATTCTTGAAATGGGAACCGTCGGAAAGATCCGCGAAAAAATGAAAAAATACGATATCCTCGTAGAAAACTAAGTATATGAAAATTTTAGAAAATGTAATTGCCAACAAGAACTTGGTGTTTACAGATGCTTCCACCGGTGCTACCACGCCGGTTGGAACACTGTACCGGTCTTTGGGCCTCAATCCTGTAGAAAAAGGATTGATCTTTTTGTACAATGACAATCAGGTTCCCAGCATTGAGGTGCTCCTCAATTTCTATGGAACAGCACTTGCCATTGCTGTTTTGGGACAGAAGCTGCATCCGGAATTTAAAGAACGCCTGGAAGCGGAATACCGTCCCAAATATATCTTTGACCCTTCAAGAGATGAGGTTCAGGGATATTCGTTAAAGGAGTTTTCAGAAACGGTGAAAATCTTTGCTAAAGAAGATTACCAGCCGGAAGTGACCATTCATCCGGACATCAAGATCCTTTTAAGTACTTCCGGAACCACCGGAGTTCCGAAACTGGTGAAGCTTTCAGATGAGAACCTTTATCAGAATGCTGTGAGCATCCTTCAGTACATGCCGATTCTGGAATCTGATGTAGTTCCGCTCAACGTACCGATTAATTTCGTGTACGGCTTTTCTATTTTTACCACCAACTGTATGCGCGCGGGAAGAATCGTCTGTACCGACAAAGACATTATGCAGAAAGCATTCTGGGACGAAATGGAAGAATACGGTTACAGCACACTTGGCGGAGTACCGTATCTATACGAAAATCTTAACAGAATCGGATTTTTCAGAAAAGACAGCAGCAGCCTGAGATACATGACCCACACAGGAGGAGTGATTAATGCTGAATTGAGGAAAACCATCTTCAATTACTGCCTTGAATTTGAAAAACAGTTTTTCGCTCAGTACGGACAAACCGAAGCAGGCGGAAGAATGGCTTATCTTACTACAGACGGGCTTCTTGAAGAGGAAACATCTATCGGTACCCCAGTAAATGGGGGAAGCTTCCAGATTGATCCTGAGACGGATGAACTGCTGTTTTTACATTCAAGCATCAGCGGAGGCTATGCCAACAAGCTTGAGGATCTTTCTACCTACGAACAGCCAAGGCTTCTTCATACAGGAGACACGGGCAGAAGAGGGCAGAACGGACTGTATTACATCACAGGAAGAATCAAACGGATCATGAAGCTTTTTGGTATCCGCCTTAACCTGGATGAGGTAGAATTTATCCTTAAAAATGAACTGGAAGGAAATACTGTGGTCTGCCTGAACGGCAATGACAAAAAAATCATTGTTCTGTATGATAACCTCAATATTGATCCCCAGACTATTACGGAAACCATTAAAAATAAACTGCGCATCAATCCGCAGTACGTACGCACCGAATACATAGAATCATTTCCATTATCACAAAACGGCAAAATAAACTATCCACTGTTACAAAATTTACAGCATGAAAACATTTAGAACCCTTATATTACTTTTACTTCTTGTCAGTTTCCCGTTTATTGTTTCTGCCCAGCAGAGTGAACGCGTTAACGGCAAGGTCATGCTGTCTGAAAAGGTGCCCGTAAAAAATGCACTTTTAAGGTTAGTTAATACGCCGTATCAGGCAAAAACAAATAATTTAGGAGAATATTATTTTGATAATGTGCCGCCTGGAGAGTATACTCTTCAGGTGGTTTTAAATGACATTGAGCTGATGCGTGAGACCATCCGTATTGAAAAAGATGTCTTTGAAATTCCGGTGATTTACACTTCAGTAGAAAACAACGTCATCGAAGGGATAACAGTATATGCCGTAAGCAGAAACAAATTTCTCGATAAGGACAGCACCTCGATTTCCAAGATGCCGTTGAAAAATATTGAAAATCCCCAAATGTATACAAGCATCAACCAGCAGATCCTGAAAGAGCAGTTGGTTTATGATGTTTCGGACGCTTTAAAAAATGTTCCGGGTATTGTAAAAATGCAGGGAAGTGCAGGGAGAGCGGGAGACGGAAGCTTTTACTACAATTTAAGAGGTTTCCCTACCAGAGTTTCTATGGTAGACGGTGTTCCTGCAACAACCAATTCAGAAATTGATCCTGCGGATATTGAACGTATCGATGTGATCAAAGGGCCTTCCGGAACGCTTTACGGTGGTGCAGTGAATTCCTTTGGAGGACTGATTAATGTGGTGACGAAAAAACCGAAAGATTATTTTGGAGGCGAGGTTTCCTATCTTTTGGGAAGCTACAACCTAAACCGTGTGACAGCTGATGTATACGGTCCAATAACCGATTCAAGGAAAACTTTATTCCGTTTGAATGCTGCTTACCAGTATCAGAACGGGTTCAGAGATTCTGAATTCAGGAAATCAATGTTTGTAGCTCCAACACTAAGTTACCAGGTAAATGACCGGTTAAAGTTTAATTTAGGAGCTCAGATTTATAGCTACGAAGGAACCAATACGCCGATTATTTTCCTGTCCAGAACGAGAAAATTTTTCGCAACCACTCCTGATGAACTTGGATTTGACTGGAAAAGGTCTTATTCCAATAATGATATGAGCTTAAAGGCACCTTCCATTAATGTAAAAGCTGAGGTAAATTACAAAATTTCAGATCAATGGAGTTCACAGACCTTAATCTCAAGAAACTACAGAAAAACAGAAGGATTGTATCAGTATCAGTTTATCAGGGGAAATACCAGCGATGCCCTTTTGGAACGTAATGTACAGTGGCAGAATTCTGAAGGGGCCTCAACAAGTATCCAGCAGAATTTTAACGGAGAATTTAAAATAGGAAAAATTAAAAATAAGGTTCTTATTGGGCTAGACTATTTAAACCAGTCATTAAACAACAATAACTCTCCAATTGTTAAGTATGATACGATCAATGGAAGAAATCTGACAGCCAAGTATGGTATGATTTCTAAAGACCTGGCACTTCAAAAAATACAGACGTTTACCCAGGCTGCCATCGAAGCTAGTATTAAAACAGGTAAATCACCTTTGGAAAGGAATACATTCTCAAGTAATATATATGGCGCTTATATTTCCGATGCTGTTTATATCACGGATCGTTTAGTTACTTTATTAAGTTTACGTTTAGACCATTATGAAAGTAACGGGCAGCTTGATCTGAACACTAATGCGCTTAACCCTTCTTCACCAAAATTCAAGCAGACGGCGGTATCTCCAAAACTGGGTGTATCCTACCAGATCTTTAAAGACCGGTTATCAGCATATGCCAACTATATGAACGGCTTCAGCTACACACCTCCGGCTTCTCAGCCTCTTTCAGATTACAGTGGAGATTTCAAGCCACAGAAGTCTAATCAGTGGGAAGTAGGAGTGAAAGGAAATCTTTGGAGAAACAGAGTGAATTTCACTATAGGATATTATGATATTTTGGTGGATAATATGTTAAGATTAACGGAAGTAATCCGTGACGGAAAAAGCCATAGTATTACCATCCAAGACGGTGAACAGAGAAGTAAAGGAATAGAAATTGAAACGATACTGAACCCTATTCATGGCCTGAATATTATGGCAGGATATTCTTACAACGACAGTAAATTTGTAAAAGCTGCGGCGAATGTAGATGGCCGTCGTCCGTCATCTTCAGGCCCGGCTAATGTATTCAATTCTTGGGTAAGCTACATATTGCCGATCAAAGGACTTCAGGGGCTGGGATTAGGCTTTGGGGTAAACCGCGTTGGAGAGCAGGTTACTGTAGATAATACAACTACGGGACAGTTTATATTCCCGGCTTATACTTTAGTAAATGCTTCTGTATCTCTTGAAAAAGAAAGATACAGACTAGGATTTAAAATGAATAATTTAGGAAATGCGCAGTATTTTGCGGGACAAGGGGTTGTAGTAGCCCAAATGCCCCGTAATTTTGTTGCAGAGGTTACTCTTAAATTTTAATATGAGTGCTATACTAAGAAAAATTGCATATCAATTACATCTATGGCTCGGACTAACGTCCGGGCTTATAGTTGTGATAATGGCAGTTACAGGATGTATTCTTGCTTTTGAGAAAGAACTGAAACATACATTACACCCTGAAAAATATTTCGTCAACATCATTAAAAAAGAAAAACTGCAGTTTTCTGAGCTTAAATTGAAAGCAGAACAGGCACTTCCGGACAGTTTAAAAGTAAGCCGGGTAGAAATATCCTCAGATCCGTCCAGAAGCTATGCATTCCGCTCACTGAAAATGGACAATGAAGCTTTGACCTATTGGGGAACTTATATTCATTATTACAGAGTGTATGTAGATCCCTACACCGGAAAAGTGCTGGCAGTTGAAAATGCAAAAAATGATTTTTTTGAAATCATCATGGACCTTCACCGAAGGCTTTTATTAGGTGAAAAAATTGGTAAAACGATTACAGGATATTCCACACTAATATTGGCTGTTATGCTTTTTTCAGGACTGGTGATCTGGTTTCCGCGCAAAATGAATAAAAAAGCACTCAAAGGGATGTTTATGATCAAAACATCAGCCAAATGGAAAAGGATCAATTATGACATGCACAATGTCCTGGGATTTTATGCGGTAATTCCTTTATGCCTTATTTCATACGCTGCTTTGATATGGAATTTTGAAGATGTAGATAAATGGGTAAAAAAAACACTGAACGGAAAAGCAAAAACTGAGCAGAAAACCAAAAGCACAGTCCCTTCCGAAGCATCTTCAGACAAGAGAAACATTTTAGATATTGTGGGGAACAGGGTAGAAAAGAGCCTTGCTGATAAAAAATCAGCACTCATCAGCTTTCCGAAAACAGAAGAAGGAACTTATTATGCTGAGGTGACCTATGGCAATAAGCAGTACCAGAATGAACAGTTCAATTTTGATCAGTATTCAGGAAAAATATTAAAACATCAATCCTACAAAAACAAAAATATAGGCTACGGAACTGCATTAAGAGAAAGGAATTATGACCTTCATACCGGAAGTATCTTCGGAATGACAGGCCGAATTTTATACCTTGTTGCAGGCATGATTGCTGCTTCACTTCCCATCACCGGATTCATTATTTATTTGAACAGAAAAAAGAAGAAACCAAGAAAAAGAAAGCCAAAATATTGACTCTTAAAAAACAAAAATTTTAGATAAGTGTAACGTAATTGTTACACTTTTATTTTTAGATTAAAAATTGCCAGTATGATTATCATTTTTTCTCTCGCAGATTTATCACATTAAAGCATTTCCTTCACATTTCCGGACAAAATCTCGATACTTTTCTCCATTTCTTCAAAGTTGAGGTTCCCAAACCCCAACCTCATCGCTGTAAGATCTTTAGTCTGATAGAGCAGTGTTTTAGGAATAAAAAGATTATTCTGAGCACAATCTCGGCTTAGCTGCATCAGATTTACCTGAACCTTCCATTCCAGCCAGAACGCAAGCCCTCCCGATGGTTTCTGAAACTTTATCAATCCATCTAAATTTCCTTCAAGCAGTTGGGCAAAATAGTCCCGCCTTTCCTGGTAAACCTTTAAGGATTTTTTCAGGTAACGGTGTATTTCACCTTCCTCAATCATTTCCCCTAAGGCCCTTTCCATTAAAATATCACCCTGGCGGTCTATGATCCCAAGGTATTTCCTCATTTCAGCCATCAGATTTTCCGGAGCCACAATAAAACCGGTCCTGAATCCCGGAGCTAATGATTTTCCAAAAGATCCGATATAAATAACCATTCCTTCCGTATCTGCACTTGCCAACGGAAGAATAGGGCTTTTGTCATAATGAAATTCATAATCATAGTCATCCTCCAGAATAATGAAACCAAATTCATCGGCAAGATCAAGCAGTTCAAGTCTTCGTTGTGCACTTAGAGCAACGGTAGTAGGATAGTGGTGATGCGGTGTAAGATAAAGCATCCTGATTTTTTGCTTTTTACAGGCTTCCCGAACGCTTTCCACAATAATTCCTTCTTCATCTATTGGCAAGGATAGAATACTGACACCCGCTTTCTGGAAGATCATATTTACGGAAAAGTAGCTCAAAGCACCTACTAATACAGTATCCCCCGCAGACAGTAGAATTTCGGAAACGATATAAATACTCATTTCTGTGCTTCGGGTAATGAGAAGATTATTTTTTGAAATAGGTAATCCGCGGGAAAGATTAAGGTAATGGGACAGGTGTTCTTTAAAAAATTCACTGCCGTCATGATTGTAATGCCCCAGCATTTTCTGGTTGGATTTCCTCTTAAGAATAGAACTGTAAAATCTTGAATGCTGACCGATCTGGGTTAGTCTTATATCCGGAACACCATCATTAAATGCATACTCACAATCTGAATGCTCAAAAGGATTATCCAAAATATTAGAAATTTTAAAAGAAAAACCTGTGGTTTCAGGATAATTCTGGAGACTGTTCTTCTCAAAATTTTTAACCTTCACAGGATTTTCCTGATTTTCCCCGATAATGAATGTTCCTTTGTTCGGAAGACTTTCTACCCAACCCTGAGCGGATAGTTCATCATAAACTGCAACAGCTGTATTCCGGTGGATTTCCAAGATTTCACTGAATATCCGGGTTCCCGGCAGCTTTGTACCATAAGGTAAAAATCCTCTTTGAATCGCATTAATAAGCTGATTTGCAATCTGCATATAGATCGAAGTCTCTGAATTTCTATCAATTTCTATAAAACTTTTATAAGGAATCTTAACCGGACTATCCATAATATCAAAACTGGCACCTTTTAATGGTCCGGCAATATACTAATTTTGGTTCAAAATAAAAGTCTATGGAATTTCAACAATTACTTGAAAGAATAGTGCAGGATAGCATTACCCACGCCAAATGGCTCAATACGCTTTCGTTCATGGAAAATGCCGGAGCCAGAAAAATCTCTAAATGTGAGCATCCGGTTTCAGTGACTCTGATTCAGCTGAAACACGCAGCTGAAGAACACCGCCATGCATATTACCTAAAAAAACAAATCGGAAAAATAGATCCTGAACTGTGCACAACCTATGAGACTGACGAGCTTTTGGCTCCGATTGCCACCCGGCAGTATCTTCATTCTCTGGATGTAAAGGCTTGCAGGTATCTTCAGACTGCGTTTAATCTGAACAAAGAAGAGCTGAAATATGCCGCTTATCTTTTTGTAACATATGCTATTGAAGTCCGTGCAGATGAGTTATATCCGGTTTATCAGGATATTCTGACTAAAGAATCTTCAAAAATTATGGTAAAATCTATTATTCTTGAAGAAGAGGGACATCTTGAAGAAATGATTAATCAGTTAAATGAATTTTCAGCAGAATGGAAATTACATGCAGAAAAGATTCTGACAATAGAAAAAGAACTACATGATTTGTGGATCAATGCTATAGCTGAAGAAGTTTCACAATTAGATTATGCTTAAAAAATTTCAGGAAGCTCTTAATAAAAGAAAGGAAGCGGGAGTATTGCGGACTTTAAAGCCAAAATTATCCGGCATTGATTTTTATTCCAACGATTATCTTGGCCTGGCAGGAAATGAAGAGCTTCAATCACAGTTACTTATGAAGGTCCAGGCCAATCCAGTGCTTCTTTCAGGAAGTTCCGGTTCAAGATTGATCAGCGGAAACAGCAATATAACTGATGAAACAGAAAATTATATTGCCGAGCAGCATCAATATTCTGCAGCTTTGCTTTTTTCTTCCGGCTACAACGCCAATCTGGCTTTATTTTCTACACTGCCGGACCGTCATGACACGATTATCGTGGATGAGCAGATCCATCGTTCTGTTCATGATGCATGCAAAATGTCACATGCTAAAAAAATTAAATTCAGGCATAATGATCTTGAGGATCTTGAAAGTATTCTGAAAAAGCAGAACGGATCCAGCTATATTGCCATAGAAAGCTTGTATTCAATGGACGGAGATTTTGCACCTCTTCAAGAAATTGCGACTTTGGCAAAAAAATATAATTCCGCACTGATTGTAGATGAAGCCCATGCTTTTGGCGTTTTCGGATATGGCCTGATAGAAAAGCACCAGTTGCAAAATGATGTTTTTGCAGCATTAATGACGTACGGAAAAGCTTTAGGAGCCCATGGGGCTGCTGTTCTTTGTAATGAAACCGTAAAATGCTATTTAGTGAATTTTGCTTCTCCTTTTATCTATACCACAGCAGCTCAGGACTTTTTATGGATAAGTATTAAAAATGGCTATGAATTTTTAAAGCTAAAACCGGAACTGTCAAAAAAACTTCATCAAAATATTAAAATTTTCAGAGATCAGAATATTGAAACAATTTCTTCAGAGGTCAGCCCGATACAGGCTATAATGGTCCCGGATAACCATCAATTAAGAAACTTACAGATAACATTATCCTGCAATGGATTTTTAACCTATGCCGTTCACAGTCCGACTGTAAAAACAGGAGCGGAAAGACTCAGAATATGTCTCCACAGCTTCAATACAGAAGAAGACATTGCAGGACTTACGGGAATTATTAAAGAATTTATTTAGATATGAATCAACTATTTATCACAGGGATTGGTACTGAAGTAGGAAAAACAATATGTTCTGCTGTTTTAACACAATATTTTAAAGCAGATTACTGGAAACCTGTGCAATCCGGAGACCTTGATCATACGGACACTTATAAAATAGAATCCTGGACAGAAAATACAGTCTGTCATCCGGAAACCTACCGTCTTCAACTGGCTGCATCTCCGCATCAGTCTGCCAGGGAAGAAAATATAAAAATCAGTTTAGATCAGTTTCAACTTCCAAAAACGGACAATAAACTTATTGTGGAAGGAGCCGGCGGGCTTATGGCTCCGCTTTCGGATGATATTTTCATGACCGATCTTATAGAAAAACTCAACCTTCCTGTAGCCCTAGTAGTCAGAAACTATTTGGGATGCATTAACCATACTTTACTTTCTATCATGGCATTAAAGCAAAGAAAACTTAAACTGGAATACCTGATCCTGAACGGGCCTTTTCCTCCGGATACGGAAAGAGTGATCAGCACCTTTATTAAAAAAGAAACCAGGATTATTCATATCCCAGAAATTGATCAACTAACAAAAGACAGTATTAAAGCTGCCGCAGAACAATTAACAAAAACAAATTTATGATAATGGACAAAAAAACAACCGTAAGAAACAACTGGACAAAAGAAGAAATAGAAGAAATTTACCACCAGCCTCTGCTGGAACTGATCTATAAAGCATCAACCGTTCACCGTGAATGGCACGACCCATCAGAAGTACAGATCTCAACCTTATTATCCATCAAAACAGGTGGATGTCCTGAAGACTGTTCATATTGCGGTCAGGCTGCCCGTTACCACACCAATATCAAAGTACAGGCATTGTTGCCAACAGAAACCGTTATTGCCCACGCTCAAAAAGCAAAAGACAGCGGTTCATCCCGTTTCTGTATGGCAGCAGCGTGGCGGGAAGTCCGTAACAACCGTGATTTCGACAGGGTAATCGATATGGTAAAAGGCGTGAATGAACTTGGATTGGAAGTCTGCTGTACATTAGGAATGCTTACCGAAGAACAGGCTATCCGTCTTCAGGAAGCAGGTTTATATGCTTACAATCATAATCTGGATACTTCCGAACAGTATTACGAAGAAATCATTTCGACGAGAACATTCGATAACAGGATCAATACAATCAATAATGTAAGAAAAGCCGGAATAACCGTGTGCTCAGGAGGAATTATAGGTCTTGGAGAAACGCATAGAGACAGGATTTCAATGCTTTTAACCTTAGCCACCATGCCAAAACATCCGGAATCTGTTCCTATTAATGCCTTAGCTAGAGTAGCAGGAACACCACTTGAAGATAATGAAAAAGTAGATACCTGGGAAATGGTAAGAATGATTGCTACGGCAAGGATTGTCATGCCATCATCAATGGTAAGATTAAGTGCCGGACGTATCGAAATGAATGAAACAGAACAGGCTTGGTGCTTTATGGCCGGAGCGAATTCCATCTTCACAGGAGAAAGAGAAACACTATTGGTAACCCCTAATCCGGGAGTTTCCGAAGACATGCAGATGTTGGAAAAACTGGGACTGAAGCCGATGAGATTGAAGGAGAATACTTATTGCTAGTGACGAGCTTCGAGCTGTGGCCGGCATTTAATACGTATTATTTGACTTCCATCTTCTAATAATCTTTAATACATTTTACATGAATACATTAATACAACCTCTTCTCGCCGAGAGAGACAAAGCCGTCAACTGGCATCCCTACACTCATATGAAAACAGCAGGAGATGTAATTCCCATTGTTAAAGGAAAAGGCGTTTATTTATATGATGATGAAGGGAAAAAATATATCGATGCAGTCTCATCATGGTGGGTAACATTGCATGGCCATGCCCATCCATATATTTCAGAACGTGTATTTCAGCAGCTAAAAACTTTGGAACAGGTTATTTTTGCAGGATTTACGCATGAACCGGCTGTTCAGCTATCAGAAAACCTCTTGAAACTGCTTCCGGAGAATCAAAAAAAGGTTTTTTATTCGGATAATGGTTCAACGGCAGTGGAAGCAGCGCTGAAAATGTGTATTCAGTATGCTTATAATCTGGGAAAAGAAAAGACAAAAATTCTTGCTTTCAGGAATGCCTATCACGGTGACACGTTTGGAGCAATGTCTGTGAGCGGAAGAAGTATCTGGACAAAACCTTTCGGAAGTATGTTGTTCGAGGTGGTCTTTATTGATACCCCCAATGCAGAAAACCTCGAAAGCTTAAAAATTCAAATCAGAAGGATAGCAGAAGAGGTAGCCTGTTTCATCTACGAACCGCTGGTACAGGGCGCAGCAGGTATGCTGATGTATGAGGCTGAATATCTTGATGAGCTGATGAAGTTCTGCAGAACCGAAGAAATTCTGATGATTCAGGATGAAGTATTTACAGGTTTTGGAAGAACAGGAAAGTTGTTTGCCGCCAATCATCTCACAGAAATTCCGGATATTATGTGCTTTTCCAAAGGATTGACCGGTGGAACGATGCCTTTGGGAATCACAACCTGTTCTCAGGAAATCTTCAATGCTTTTTTATCTGATGACAAATATAAAACTCTGTTTCACGGGCATTCTTTTACAGCCAATCCGCTAGCTTGTACTGCTGCATTGGCGAGTCTGGAGCTTTTGTTACAGGAAAAAACTTTAACAGCCGTTGACCGTATCAGTAAACAGCATTCAGATTTTGCCAAAATTATTTCAAAGCACCCGGATATTGAAAACATACGCCAGACCGGAACTATTCTGGCTTTTGAATATAAAACCGGTCAGAATACTTCCTATTTTAATGAGATTGGCAAAGTCCTTTACGATAAATTTCTACAGCGTGGGATCATTATGCGTCCACTGGGAAATGTTATGTATTTAGTTCCGCCGTATTGTATTGCTTCAGAAGAGCTGGACTTTATTTACCGGAATATTCTCGAGGTTTTAGATACTTTTAAGAATCAAGATCATTGCCCCACTGATGCAGCTGATTAAGAATAGGACTTAATTTCCGAGCTTTATCTGTAAGCTTATAATATACTTCCGGAGGAAAATTATAGACTTCAATCCGTTGAATGATATGGTTTTCCTCCATCTGTTTTAGCTGTTCTGAAAGCACTTTCTTTGAAACCCTCGGCATTTTACGCCATAATTCTATAAACCGTACCTGATCTTCCTCAAAAAGATTCAGAAGAATCAGTGGTTTCCATTTTCCGGAAAGAATATCAAGGCTCCGCCTGAGCCCGCAGTTTTTAAATTCTTCAAAATTCATCGGTAACTTAGATATATATGGTTAACCTTTTGGTAACCGTCTATTATTTAACCTTGATTGAGCAATAGCTTTGCAACGACAAAATTAAGCAAAATGAAACTAGAATTATGGCGCAATGCCACATTACTGCTCCAGATCGGAGAAAAAAAGATTTTAATTGATCCCATGCTTGGAGAAAAAGGGTCTTTGGGAAAATTACCGATGACTGATAATGAACTGGAGAACCCTCTGGTTGATCTTCCGTTCAGTGAAGAAGAATTAAAAGATAAACTGTTAACAATTGATGCAGTGGCTGTAACTCATCTTCATCCCGATCATTGGGACGGAAAAGCTATTGAGCTTCTGGATAAAAATATTCCCGTGATCTGCCCTGAAATTATTTCAGAACAGATTGCCCAATCCGGGTTTAAAAATGTAATCTCCATTAAAGACAACATCATTTGGGAAAACATCAGCATCTCAATTACAAAAGGAGAACACGGAACCGGAGAAATAGGGGAGAAAATGGGTAAAGTAAACGGATTTGTCTTTAAAACTGAGGATAAAAGCCTTTATATCGTTGGCGACAGTATCTGGTATGACGGAATTGCGGCAGAAATCGATCAGCACAAGCCACAATATATTGTAGTTGCTGGCGGTGCAGCTACTTTTGCAGTAGGAGATCCTATTATTATGACCAGCCAGGATATCCTTAAAGTTTGCGAATATCTACCGGACACTGCTGTTTTGGTAACCCATCTTGAAGCTGTAAGCCACTGTAAAGAAGACAGAGCATTTATTCAGGGGAAAATCCTTGAAAACGGACTGGAGAAAAGGTGCTTTGTTTTACAGGATGGTGAAGAATACCTATTTTCATAACCAAATATGTATTACCATACCGTTTCGAGGCTCTCGAAATCACCTTTCTAAACAGAGGATGGCTTATTTTTTGGATGCCTTCTATAAATTAATTTTATGCTATCCTCGTTTCTTTTAGAACTCAACTGGAAAGAATTGTTTCTGGGACATGAAGAATGGTCCTTTCTTTTAGAAATCATCCTCCGTACAGCAATTATGTTTTTGGCTATTATTGTCGGACTGAGGATTTTAGGCAAGAGAGGAGTCAAACAACTTTCTATTTTTGAACTGGTCGTTATTATCGGTTTGGGCTCTGCAGCAGGGGATCCTATGTTTAATAAAGATGTTGGTATCATTTCTTCTATCCTGGTTTTTATTGTTATTATTCTTTTATACAGCATTGTCACTTATTTTATAGGGAGAAGCGAAAAATTTGAGAAACTGGTGGAAGGAAGCTCCATCTGCCTGATCAAGGATGGTGAATTTGCCATTGAAAATTTTAAAAAAGAAAATCTGGGAAGTGACGAATTTTTTGCAGAGCTCAGATTGAAGGGAATTTCACAGCTTGGACAGATTGAAACAGCCATAGAAGAGATTTCCGGGGAAATCAGCGTATTTTACTATGAAGATAAAGACGTCAAGCATGGACTTCCCATTATGCCAGAATCATTAAAAGAAAGATTGAAAAACATTAACAAAGAAGGCTATTATTCCTGTACATTTTGTGGCCATACAGAATACAAATCTATAGGAAATGCCGGAAACTGTCCCAAATGTAAAAAAAGTGAATGGATAAAAGCCAGCAATAGAAAAAGAATAACTTAAAACAGACAAAAAATATTGATAAAATGGCTGCACCTTTTCCGGCGCAGCCATTTTATTTTTAATCCTCAACACATTTATTCCTGGCCGCCTTCATTCCGAAATAAAACATCAGAATGACAGCAAAGCTTAAAAAGTAAAAAGAGCTTTTCCAGGACATATCCCAATCGTGAAGCTTTCCGAAGACCGGAGGCCCGAAAGCGGCAATCAGATATCCTACAGACTGCGCCATTCCCGATATTTTTACCGCATTGGCACTATTTTTTGTCCTTGTTGAAAAAAACAGAATAGACAGACTGAAAGACAAACCATTAGAAATACCAATAATGACAGCATTAGCATAGATCCATTGAGACTGCAGCCATACAAACATCATCGTACTTCCGAACATCAAACTACAGATAAGTACGATCAGAATCCGCTGATCCTTCATTTTGCCGGCAATAATCGGGGCGCAAAAAGTAATCGGGATCATCGTAACCTGAGTAAGAAACAGTATCCATCCCGTACTTTCAGTTTCCATTTTACAATCAGTAAGAAATGAAGGCAGCCATGCCATCATACAATAATAAAATAAAGACTGCAGCCCCATAAATACACTGATATTCCATGCCTGTGCAGATTTAAACATATTAAAATCAGAAACACTCAAAGCTGCTTTTACCTGCCCCGGATTCTTTTTATTGAATATGAGTTCAAGAATAAGAACAAAAAGCCCCAGCCCGGCAATGATCAGCCAGATTCCCAGCGAACCCCGCCATCCGAATCCCGTCCATTCTCCGATTCTTACACTGAAACCTGAGGCTAATGCAGCTGTAAGATTCATAGAAACTGCAAAAATCCCGGTCATCAAACCGATCTGTTTGGGAAAATTATTCTTGATATAACCCGGTGTCACCACATTTCCGATACAGATTCCCAATCCTATGAACACAGATCCCGCAAAAAGAGTCCACAGAGATCCTGTAATCCGTAGCAACAATCCGAAACTTAAAATAATCAGGGAATACATCAAAAACCGGTTGATACTGAATTTATGCGAAAATCTGCTCACTAAAACAGAACAGGTTGCAAACATAAAAAGTGGAATAGAAGTAAGCAGACTCACCTGAAAACTATCCAGACCCAGGACATTCCGTATATTACCCAATACTGGCGAAACAGCGATAATCGGAGACCGCAGGTTACTCGATACAAGGATTACAACCAGTACATTGACCACCATCAGAACATAAGAAGCATTCTTTCTTGATTCACTCTTCATCATATAATTAATATTTGATGCAAAATTAATTCAGCGATTTTATTTAATTTTGCCAAAGTTTTAACATAAAACGACATGAACCCTCACGACACTATAGATATTGATCAGTTGAAGAAACCGTATTTTGTCTGGTTTGAAGAAGACTGGCGGCATGATGACATCCTTCATTCTCATCAAAAAGGGCAGCTCGTTTATGTGGAAAGTGGATTTCAGTACATTACAGTCGATGGAAAAATTTATCTTCTTCCACAAAACCATGCAGCCTGGATTCCACCGGGTGCCATCCATAAAACCAATTCCCATTCAGAAAAAATTAAATTGATGATCATGTTCGCTGATGTAGAGGAAAGCAGTACTTTTCATCATAAGATCAATGTTTTTTCCGTTCCTCCTGTTCTGAAGGAAATGATAAAATATGCAGGAAGATGGTCAAAAAGTACTTCAAAAGACCCGGACGAGATCCTTTTCTTACAGGCACTTTTTAATGAACTGCCCCGTTTTGTGGAACATTCCCTGAAGCTCCATATCAGCCTTCCTGAAGATAAAAGGTTGTCTGAATCTATTCAATATCTCCACAATCATTACCATGAAAACGTAAAAATGGAAGATCTGAGCGAAATTTCAAAGCTTTCCTTACGCACACTAGAACGCATCTTTAAAAAAGAAACTGGAATGACACTTGCCAAATACCAGCAGATACTGAGAATCATTAAAAGCCTGGAGCTGCTGAGTTCCGGAGACCTTACCATTTCGGAAACAGCCTATAAAGTAGGGTATAAGAGTGTGCAGGCTTTTACAAGAAGTTTTCAAGCTGTGATACTGTCCAGACCGACAGATTTTGTAAAAATTACCCGGTAAACTATGATAAAACAAAATCTCCGGGTAGCCCCGGAGATTCACACATTATCTAAATTTTTTAGAACTTGAATACACAGCCGCAAACGCTCATTTTGCCTTCAACGACTGTAGTCCACTGTCCGTTCCATGTACCTCCGTAAGAAGCGCATATTGAAGGACATATTTCTTTTGCATCTTCGTTGCTCCAGATAGGTCCTGCCAAAACGTCCATAGTATATTCTGTACTTCCGGATGGTTGCGTATCATATTCAACTTCGATAACGCTCATCTGACCTTCGACAATAGTGCTCCATTGTCCAGTGAATTTTCCTAAATGTGCCGCAGCAATACGGCCTCCGATTTTTTGTGCTTCATCATTGCTCCAAAGCGGACCTGCAATGATATTAATTTTGAATGTTGACATGGTGTAATGTTTTAAGTTGTTTAACATTACAAAGTTGTCACTTTGAAGAGATATATGCTAGCGTAGAAAATACCAAATTTGCCATTCCGTATTTTCACTTAGTTTGAAAAAAAAAAAACAGGCTAAATGAAAAAGGTCCCCTAAAGGAGGAGACCTTAAAAAAACACAAATGATGAAAAAAAATTATTTCGAATCACAAATATAAACAAAAATTATATTATGCAAGACTCTATATAAGCATAAAATTAAAAAAATATTAATTTTAATTAGAAATACGTGAGCTATCCAGTATGTTTTTTTTTACAGTTTTTCGGATAATTTAACAGTAAGATAGGTATTATAAATAAAATATCATAAAACTTCAAGATGCGGACAAATTTTCATAACGACATGATTAAAGTCATAAAATATTCCACTCATTCCTTATATTTTTGATATACTTAATTGAAAATCCATACATCCCGATACATTTAAGTTTTACATCTGCCTCTCCACCGAGAGGCTTTTATTTTGGTCGTTATGATTCTGCTCATAAAAAGCACCTCACGGTTTTTATAAATTAGTATAAAATCACTTAATATGAAGCCTAAGCAGATCAACAGAGTTCCACAGCAACAATCCGGGGGATTCCACGATACAGAAAGCCAGAAGCAGTTTGAGCCGGAGCTTCTACCCCTCAAGTTTGAGCTTTTGAAACAACGGTTTTTTTCAGTCGGCCAGTGGAAAAGCTATTGTGGTGAAGGATTTGCAGACTTTAAACTTTATGATTCCGAAGGAAATGCAACTGAAAGACCGCCTCAGAAAGGAGATTTCATAAGAATTGATATCCCCGGACCTGGGGAAACTGAAGCCAAAGGGTATGACTGGGTGGAAGTTACCGATATCTGTTTTCAGGAAGATAGTTATTCAGAAAGCATTTTGATGACATGTAATCCGTCCCGAAATCCTCAGGACAGAACAAATCGACATACTGCTCATTTTTACAGTTCCAGAGCGACTTCTACTTTTATGATTGCAAGAACGCCGACTCATCTGAAAGCCGCAGTTTACGGACGGAATGAAACTCCTAATTTTAACGCCGGTGGTATTGATATCATGAGAAATCTTATGGTTGCTATAGGAGGAATGATGGGAATCTCAAAGATCCAGTGGAAAAAACTGGCGGATGGTTTTCTGGATTTTGAATAAAATTTTCTTTTTTTTACGAAAACAAAATGTTTCAATATACTTCTCTGTATTGTTCCAATAAGTGAACAGCTTTGTTATCTTAAAAACTTTATAAAGCCTTGCTTACACTAGCGTTTAATTTTAATCATTATCCCGGATTCAGTTAATACATTACAAAAAAATGATATTTAACATATTTCTGACATTACAAGTATTATTTAATGCATAGCTGATATTAAAATGATAAATTTAGGTCAATTAAAGTTTTTGGACCGAAGGACTCATTTCAATATGGATACAACATTCCTGGATTTTAATTCATTCTCCTTGAAAGAATTTTTATCAAAATAAAATGACACATAAACCGTTACACAACTTCCATATTCCGGTAATGGGTCTGGCTTATACCATAGACAGTCCCATTCGCGTTGCCCAATATGGAATTTCTTCTGTGATTTCCATTATTGATGATGAGATCCTGGAAAAAATGAAAAATTTTTATAATAAGAAATTCAATCTCAATTATTTAGGAATTTCAACAAAAACAGAAGATTACAGGGCAAAAAGAATTACAGCTTACCTCGATATGGTAGATGATATCGTGAATGAAAAATTTGAATCTTTCAAACATGAAATCACTAAAAACAAGGAAGCATTAAAGAGCTTTATGGCCATTCTTCCCAATACTTCGGATCTGAAAAGCGGGCTTCAAAATCTTGTGAATCAAAAAGACAGTTTTGGCTCAAACATCAAAAACTTTATTGAAACCAATCTGAAGCCGGGAAGTATCGACGTGAACATCATGACAAAAGTTGACAAAGACAACTATAAAAAAGATGAGCAGCTTCCTGTGATATTTAATGACGCCCATGCCTCACTGCGTGGCTTTGCTCAAAGTAAATTATCTTCTTCAATGGTACTTTCTGCAGGAATGAATCCGCGTTTATACAGCTATATTGAAGAATTTGACGATTTTTTTCCCGATCAGAACGGTATTTTAAAAAAGAAGATCATTCTGAAAGTAAGCGATTTCCGATCAGCCATGATTCAGGGAAATTTTCTAGCTAAAAAAGGGTTGTGGATCTCAGAATACCGAATAGAATCCGGGCTGAACTGCGGAGGACATGCATTCGCTACGGAGGGCATGCTGCTGGGACCTATCATGGAAGAATTTAAACAGAAAAAGAACGACCTTATCCAGTCTGCTCATGCCTTAATGATTAACGCTTTGGAGCAAAAAGGAAAACATTCCGTTTCTGAGCCTCTCGAAATGAAAATTACAGTTCAGGGTGGAGTAGGAACTTCAGAAGAGCATGAATTTCTGCTTGAGAATTATAATGTGGACAGTGTCGGATGGGGATCACCATTCTTATTAGTTCCTGAAGCTACCTCTGTAGATACGGAAACCAGGAATCTGCTGTTAAAATCTGAAGAAAAAGATTTCTATCTGAGTAATATTTCGCCTTTGGGAGTACCTTTCAATACAGTTAGAGGAACATCCAATGAGGTATTAAAAGGACAGAAGGAAGCCGCCGGAAAGTACGGAAGCTCGTGTCCGAAAAAATTGCTGGCTCTAAGCAAAGAATTTTCACCACAGGGAACCTGTACAGCCTCTAAGAAGTACCAGGATATTAAACTGAAAGAACTTCAGGCCGATCCTGAGCTTACCGCTGAAGAATTTAGCAAGAGAAAAATCGAAATTACAGATAAAGCCTGTCTCTGTGTAGGATTGGTAAATGCCGCTTATATGGAACAGAATCTTGAAATAAAAGGCGAAAAACAAGGCGTTGTCATATGTCCGGGACCTAATCTGGCTTTTTTTGATAAGGAAGTTTCCCTTTCCGAAATGGTAAAACACATCTACGGGAACACCAATATTCTTTCTGATAACCAGCGTCCGAATATGTTCATCAATGAGCTGAAAATGTATATTGATTATCTTAAAAAAGAAATCAGCAACTCTTCAGCACAGATCACAAATTCTCAAACCAAAAAGTGGAATACATTCAAAAAGAATATATTGGAAGGTATTGAATATTATCACAATCTGTTTCATACATCCAATTTCTTTAAAAGCGGATTGAAAACCATAGAACTGCAGCTGCAGGAATATAAATTGATACTTACAGCCATTGAGATTCCTCAGGCTGAAAAGTAACAGTATTTTTTTAAATTGATAGATAAACAGCTTTCATTCGTGAAGGCTGTTTTTTTATACTGATTCTGATAAAATCAGATGCTATCTTCTCCCCTTAAATAAGTTTTTCTATTTATAATAACTATAAGCGGTATGCTTATTTTGAATCTGAAATCCTTCGTGATATTCCTTACCTTAGATACTTCTTAAAATTTTAATTCAATCTGTTTTATGGAAAAAAGAAAGATAAAAAATACGGATCTCTCAGTAGCGCCTGTTAATTTTGGAGGTAATGTTTTCGGATGGACACTGGACGAGAGGCAGTCTTTTGATATATTGGATCAGTTTACGGATGCCGGGTTCAATTTTATTGATACAGCAGATACCTATTCCTGGTGGGTCAACGGAAAAGGAGGCCAGTCTGAGGAAATCATTGGAAAATGGATGAAAAGCCGGTCCAACCGTCAGGATATAGTGCTCGCCACCAAGGTAGGTTCTGAAACCAAAGAACATGGTTTTGATATCAGCAGGAAGCATATTTTGAAATCTGTGGATGAGTCTTTGCAAAGGCTCCAGACCGATCATATTGATCTTTATTATACTCATTTTGATGATCATACCACTCCGGTAGAAGAAACGCTTTCGGCATACGATGAGATCATCAAAGCCGGAAAAGTACGTTATATTGCTGCTTCCAACCTTTCTCCGGAACGTTTGAGAGCATCATTTGAAGCCTCAGAAAAAAATAGCCTTCCCAAATATGTTGCCCTGCAGCCTCATTATAATTTAATGGAAAGAGAAGGTTTTGAAAAAAATTATGCTCCGCTGGTGGAAGAGTTTGGGTTGAGTGTATTTCCATACTGGTCATTAGCTGCGGGTTTTCTTACCGGAAAATACCGTACTGAAGCAGATTTAGGCAAAAGCCAGAGAGGAGAAGGTGTAAGAAAATACCTGAATTCAAAAGGTCTTGAAGTATTAAAAGCCCTGGACCAGGTAAGTGAAAAGCATAAAACCACACAGGGAACCGCGGCCCTGGCATGGCTTCTGGCCAATCCTTTAATCACGGCGCCTATTGTAAGCGCCACAAGTACTTCCCAGCTTGATACTTTATTCAATGCTCCAAAACTTATTTTAGATCAGGAAGATATTGAACTGCTTGATCAGGCAAGTCATTAATTTTATCTGAAAATAAAAATATCCGTTCGGTTTACTGAACGGATATTTTTTTATGTTTTTAAATGATGAATTGATTTTGAACTTTATGGTTAGAAAATTAATCGGAATATTCCTTTAGAAGCTGTCTGTAGCTCATCAGGATAGATGATTTTGATATAAACCCTATAAAATCATTGTTTTCACTGGTTACGGGAAGATTCCATACACCGGTATCATCAAAGATCTGAAGAATTTCCAACGGCTTATTGTCCCGGTGAATGGCTGCAGGCGGAGCTTTCATAATTTGTACAACCGTCATGGAGCTGTCTGTTTCTTTATTAAAAAGATAGGGACGGATATCATCCAAAGTAAGGATGCCTTTCAGTTTTCCTGCCTCATCTATTGCTGCAAAAATGTTTTTATTCCCATTCTTCACCTTCTCAAATAATGTAGTGACAGAAGCATTTTCATTAATCGTTTCAGAATATTTATCTATAAAATCTTCAGTTTTTAAGGCAAAAAGCAGGTTTTTATCATGCTTGCTGGTAAATATTTTACCCTGATCAGCCAATGATTCCAGTTCGGGAGAGATTGGGGAGAACCATTTTGCAATAAGGTAAGAGATGATGGATACTATCATCAGCGGGATAAAAAGGTCATATCCAAAACTGGATTCAGCGATCAGAAATATAGCGGTAAGGGGAGCATAGAGTACACCACTCATTGCTCCAGCCATTCCTACCAGAACAAGGTTCGTTACCGGAACATCCGTAAACCCGATGTGCTGGCAGACTAATGCAAATAAATAGCCCACCGTACCTCCGGCAAAAAGGGACGGGGCAAAATTACCGCCGTTCCCCCCGCTGAATATAGTAAATGACGTGGCAAAAGCTTTTAAAAGACAAACCAGAACCAAAAATATAATAATAGTCCAGTCTCCGATCTCAAAATACCTGAAAAAGCTGTTTCTGATAATGGAATGCGTACTTCCGTTGGTAAAAGCTTTCACCGTCTCATATCCCTCTCCGAACAATGGCGGGAACAGAACACACAACAATGACAGCACCAGGCCTCCGAACATAGCTTTACGCATCCTTGAAAGCTTTAAACCTTTGATAAAATGTTCTACTTTTTGAGAAATCACTACAAAATAACGCGCATACAGGCCGGTCACAATCCCCAGGATAAGATAGTAAGGAACATTTTTATAGTTAAAGGGTTCTCTGGTATAAAACCTGAAAAGCACATCCTCCTGGAGCAAAATCCTTGATAAAAGGCTTCCGCAGACAGCAGCCACTACCAAAGGAATGAAGTCTGTAAAAACCACACCCGTTAGGAGGATCTCAAAAGCGAACATGATACCCGCAATCGGGGCATTGAAAGCTGAAGCAATACCCGCCGTGGCACCCGCAGCCAACAGGAGAGTCCTTTCTTTATAGCTGAGCCTGTAGGTCTGTGCATAATTGGAACCGATGGCGGCGCCAGTAACTGCGATAGGACTTTCTAATCCCGCAGAACCTCCGAGTCCGACCGTCACTGCGCTCTGAATGATTTGGGAATACATTTTTACAGAGGCCACAATACTTGAATTCTGTGCAATCTCATACAAAATTGCACCGATTCCCTTCCTGTCCTGGCCCTTAAACAGAGTAAGAACAATAGCTGTAGTAAGCACAATTCCTAAAAAGGGAAAAACAATATAGAATAAGATCTGATATTCAAAATGAACCTTATGTGTAATAAAGTTGTGGATGGTATGCACCAGCGTTTTCAGAACCACTCCGGCAAGACCTGCAGTACAGCCCACAAGTATTCCGGAAAGCACCAGAAACTGATTCCTGCTGAGCCTGTTATTAAGCCAGTGGAGGATAAGTTCATAGCTTCGGGCTTTTTCCAGTCCGTATTCCTGGAAGTCTCTTTTAAATTTTAGAAAGCTTAAATACTTTTTTTTATTGTGAATTTTCACTCGCAAACCAATTTTAAAACCATAATGGTTTCGTAAATTTATGAAAATATCTTTAGAAATGTCTGGTTCCGGATTCCTGGAAAAGTGTTGAAATCAGTCATAATACAATATGATTCAATATATTATGTTATTATAAATATTTCTTATAATTTTTAGTTACATATTCATCTGAAAATCTCCGATATTCTAAATAAATCCAATTAAAAAACACTTTAAACCATTTTAAGATGCCGATTCCAAACTGTCTTTTTTCAGGTTGTTGATAAAATAGGAAGGGCTTACTCCGGTTTCTTTCTTGAAGATCACTGCAAAAACTTCTCTTGAAGAAAATCCACAGGCTTCAGCCAGATAGCTGATTTTATATTCCCGGTAGATAGGGTTTTCATACAGCTTATTGGTAATATAGCTGATCCGGAGACCGTTGATGTAATTATTGTAGCTGTTTTTTTTATACTGCTTGATGATTTCTGAGAGGTATCTGGTATTGGTATTCAGGTCAGTGGCCAGGGAAGTAAGGCTCAAATCTTTTTTAATGAATTTTTGTGATTTTTCAAATTTTTCCAGCTTGGCCAAAATCATTTTTACCGTTTCATCGGTGATATTAATGCTTTTATCAGAAGGTATTTCCAGCTGTATAATTTGTGTAGGAGAATCATTTGTTTTTTTAAGATTACTAATGACTGTCTCATAGCTTTCATGAAGTTTTTTCTGATTTCTTTTCCAGAAAAATATACCACCCGCCACAAGAAGTATGATTAAAATAAGAGCAAGCATCAGAATCTTCTGAATATTTCCGGTATGGACCTCTCCCTGCTCATCCATCATTTTTTTTACAGGAGTATTGATGCTTTTCTTTTCTTCGTTAACAAGACTGTCATTCAGTTTTGTGTAGAGGTTCATATACTTTTTTGAGGCTTCCTTTTCTCCAAGCTCTACATAAGATTTAAAGTTGACTTCATAAATATCTCTGCGGACGTAAGGTATGCTTGTTACTTTTTCCAGCTGTTCTGCCTTTTCTGCATACTGTACTGCCTGATCATACTTTTTTTGATCATAATACAGCCAGGCATATTCATTCAGAACACTTATTTCAAGGTTATTCGGTACGCTATAGCTTTTGTTCTGACATATTTTCAATGCTTTTTCAAAATAATTCTCAGCATCATTAATGCGGCTGGCAGCAACACTTGTCATCCCTAAATTCATATAAGACAGGGCAAGAAGATGGTATTTTTTTGACGTATAATCCTTGCTGTCTCCAATATGAACTGCACTTTGCAAACATTTTTTCTGATAGTGTATTATAGAATCCAGCGGCGCATTAACATGGGCCAAATACGAACTTATCCCTGTATATATCAGAGCTTTCAGATAATTCTTTCGGTCTTCAGGTGATGCTTTTTCAGATATTGTTAACGCCTTCCTAAACTCTCTGATGCTTTCATTATTAAAGCCTAGTTCCGTATAGGATGAAGCTCTTAACCTGTAAATATTGGCCAGCTTTGCATTGTCCTTTGCATCCAGCGCAAGTTTTTCAGCTTCTGTGCTGAGATCAATTACTTTTTTATAGTTTCCTGCATCAAAATATCTGGCCATCAGCATAGTGCCGCTTTCCAGAATTCCTTTTTTGTAATCTATTTTTTTAGAGGCACGGTAGATCTCATTAGAAAGTTCTATTGATTTTGCCAGATTGCTTTTGTACAACTCTTCAGCCTTGACAATTTCGGAATCAATTTCTGAATTTGTAGGAGATCCGGAACTGAGCTGAGCATGAAAAAGTCCGAAAATAAAGTAGAATAGAAGTAAAACGGTATTTTTCATCATGTATTTTTTGAAAGAGCAAATTAAGGACAATATTAATGATTATAGCTCAATAATAGTGTTAGTTTTTCAGAATTTATATTGCAAATTGAATTTTTTAACCAATTGATCTTAAATAATTTGAATCTAAATAACCATTTCAAATACAAGTTTCTTAATCTTAGTGAAAATAGCTGCAAAATACCTGCTTTTTTTCAGAATTAGTTTCATGTTAAGTTTTTTCATCTTCAGACAAAGTCCTAATATTGCACTCCTTTGCAAAAATAGGAGAGTATCCCGAAATGATTTACAATAATCAGACTTGGCTCTTCGTATACCATCCCAGGAGCATTATGAAGATCATGCTTGAGTATATTCGATCATAGTGAAATATTCGGAATTTACAACATCACATATTTTCATTTACCGGGACAAATCTTTAATGTTGCGTTAAGAATCTCATATGCTGTTCATATGATAAAAATATAATCAGGCTTAAAAATTCTAAAACACAGGTATGAAAAGCAATAATCCGCCAAGATTTCCGATTTCCCTCAATTAGAAATTTTGTCGTATTGCTTTTCCTTTTATATCTATTAACTTCCACAGTAGAGATTCCCTGCATTCGTAAAACACAGATAATTAAAAAAATATATGGATTTAAAAAACCTGCACATTGGATCAATGATAAAAGAAAAGGTTGACAAAAACGGTATAGAAATGTCCCGCATATGTAAATTCCTAAACTGTAATGAGAAGGATATCACCAAAATGTATGAATCTTCTGCTTTTGACACGGAAGTTCTGCTGCGCTGGTCCAAACTTCTCCAATATGATTTTTTCAGACTGTATTCTCAACACCTGATTTTGTATTCTCCACAATCTTCTATGAATTATATTCAAAAGAAAAAAACAGAGGAATCACTCCCGGCTTTCCGTAAGAGCCTTTACACCAAAGAAATTGTAGAATTTGTTCTGGATAAAATCAAAAAGGGAGAAATGACAAAATCCAATGTAATTTCTGAATATAAAATCCCCAAAAGTACCCTTTACAAATGGCTGCATAAATATGATAAAGGATAAATAAAATATTACAACACAATGAAAAATATTCCAGATTATAAAAGAATCTATACAGACCTTATCAATGAAAGGTATCCCGATAAAAAAGAAGCATGCAAAACCATACTTTCTAAAAAGACCTTTTCAATACTGGATGTCATTGCTTGCAGCAGTATTCTTACGAATAAGGAAGATGAAAGTTCCTTAATTTTTAATCAGAAGCACCGCTTTTTCGATCAGCAATCCATTTTTGAAATACTGAGTTATCAGAAAAAACATGGATATAATAACGCACAGCTGGCCCGGCATTTTAAATTAAGCAGAAATACAATTGCTAGCTGGAAAAAGAAATTTATTTAAATAATACAGCAAGATAAAATATATTTAAAACACAATCAATTAAATATCAAATATTTACAAATAAAAACTAATGTGTTTTTTTCAGAAAACATTACACCGCATACTTTTTACTCTGAAAGAATTTGTCAATTTTTGCATTAATCTACTAACATTAATTAATAAAAAAATTTAAATTTGCATTTTGGAATCAAATTTGTTAATAAGGCATTTTAATATCAGAAGTTCCATTAAAACTGACATTTTTAAAAACACAATTCAAATGAAAAAAAACTTGCTATCCCTAGCTCTGATAGCATCATCTTTTGTTGGTGCACAGATAGGAATCAATACCAGCAACCCGCTGGGAGCTTTGCATGTAGACGGTGCAAAAGACAATATTGCTTCGACCACTCCCGCCCAAATCAGCAATGACCTGGTTATTACCAATACCGGTTTTATAGGAGCAGGAGTTTTAAATCCAATTGTAAAACTTGATATGCGGTCAGCCGGACTCCAAAATGCGGTAGGGCTAGGCACCACCACCATGACTGCCAATGCAGCGGGGGCTGGAGCAGTGCGATATGAACCTACTCAGGCAAAATTTCAAGTATCTGACGGAAATGTCTGGGAAGCAGCAATTATCCTGCCCACTAAAGCTGTAGTGGTTGCCAGAATGACAAACCCCTTCTCTGTTGCGTACAATTCTGATGTAAATATTACCGGATGGAACGAGGTCAGAGATCTGTCCAACAGTTTTGATCCTATTACAGGAATTTTTACCGCACCTAGAGCCGGTGTTTACACGTTTTTAATGACGTATAATTTTGTTTCCGGTTCGGTAGCCAGTTCCTCTGAAGTCACCAGCCAGTTTTACAGCCCAAGTACAGCTTCTATACTTGCCCGTTCTTACAAAACCTTTGCCCGGAGCAATGAAGATGCCCAGGTAGGAGGATCTGCCGCCATTACCGTAAGTTTAACTGCCAACCAGACCGTACGCCCACAGCTTAATCAGAACATCACAGGTTCCGGAGCAAGAGCTTTAAGAGCAAATGCAGACTGGACCCATCCAGATGCAGGCTTTAACAATCTGACCATTATTGAAAATTAAAAAGTACACAAAATGAAAATTAAAAATTTATATAAATTACTGTTTTTTTTCCTGTCATTCTTTATACAGGCCCAGACGGGTATCTTTACCAAAGATCCAATGCAGACATTTCATATAGACGGTGCAAAAGATAACAGCAGTGTCCCGCCTTCTGCACCTCAGATATTGAATGATATAGTAGTAACCTCCGATGGCAAACTAGGAGTGGGTCTGCTAAATCCCAAAACAAAAGTAGATGTCCGCTCTGCTGATCAGAAAGGTATTATCGGGTTGGGAACAAGTACACAAACTGCTGCGGCTGCCGGTGGTGGAGCTATCCGTTACAGTAACGGAAATATCATCCAGTATTCTGATGGTGTATCCTGGCATAGCCTTCCTATGGCCTTACCACCTAAAGCAGTGGTACTGGCAAATAACAACAGTTCACTGGCTTTAACAAATAATGCTACAACCCTTGTAAACGGATGGAGTGTAGTTACAGATTCCCAGTCTAATTTCAATGGTACTACATTTACTGCGCCCAGAAACGGATTTTATATCGTTTCTTTCAGCATTACTTTAGCTGATGGGAATATCGCCCAGAACTCAAGGATAGAAACCATTATTGAAAGTAATACTGCTACTAATAATATCCAGACGTACAGAAGTGTAAACTCATATCCGGCATGGGACGTTAATACCGTCAATAATATTGTCGGAGGTAACTGTACAGCCATTTTTAATTTGTCAGCAGGAAATACAATCCAATTTAAGGTATTCCACAATTTCGGAGGCAACAGAAGCATAAATACCGCCAACACCGGAACCAATAACAGTATCAGTATTTACGAATTATAAACTAACAAAGATGAAATTAAATAAAAAAAATATATTATTCCTGGGTCTGGGACTCCTCCCAAATTTAATTTTAGCCCAGATAGGTATTGGTATTAATAATCCGAGCCCGGCGAATTCCATTGAAATTAATACTACTGAAAAAGTCATTATTGATAAAACCGGAAAAATAGGGGTTGGAGTAGCTGCCCCAAAAATGGCGATTGACCTAAGAAACGGGGCCAATGGTTCCATGGCTATAGGAATGACAAATCAAACTGCAGCTGAAGCCGGAGCTGGAGCCATGCGTTACAATCCAAACCCAGCTATCGGAGTTCAGGGATATATAGAATATTCCGATGGAACGGTATGGATTCCTATTCTGCCATACGGAAAACCGAGAATTGTGGTGATGGCCGAGAAAACGAATAATAATTCCACTGTTTTTGAAACCGGTTTGTGGCCTGTAGGAAATTATACAGACGGAATTCCCGGAAGATCTTCTGCTTATCTCACTTCATGGGCAGAAAAACTGGATTCGGATTCCGGGCAGCCAAGAACCAATTTTGATCCTGCTACAGGGGAATTTATTGCTCCGAGATCGGGCGTATATTATGCTACTTTTACTTTTGCCCTTGCACCAAGTCAGGTTAATACCAGTTTTGGACAGAACCAGACAGAGGCAATCTGGGAAGTAAGAAATTCTTCCAATGCGGTTATACAGAGGATAAAAACCAATAATGGTTATCCTCAGGATACAGGAAATGCTCCTAATGCTGTGATAGTAGGATCTGCCTGTACTGCAAGCCTGTATCTGAATGCAGGTGACAAACTAAGACCTTTTGTATGGATCAATGTATCGTGGGACCCGGACAAACGTCCTCTTCTCAATACGGGAGGCTATAATGTTTTAACGATTGTTGAGCAGTAATGTCTCTTTTTTGCTCAAAACAATAAACTATACCAGAAAAAGTAAAATAACCTCCTAAATAAGAGGTTATTTTTTATATCCTTTACTTGTACTCTGCACGATGTTTGCATCTTACTTCTTACCAACACTTAAATGCAATCATATGAAAACAGACGTTTTAACAGAAAATCACAGGTTAGGAATAGGCGGGGTAGCGATAGGAACTGCCTTCGAAAATATAAGTGAGGAAGAATCTTATAAAATACTTCAGACTGCCTGGGATCTTGGGATCCGTTATTATGATACATCTCCCTGGTATGGCCTTACAAAAAGTGAAAAAAGATTCGGAGACGTCCTGAAAGACAAAGATAGAAACGATTTTATATTTTCAACTAAAGTAGGAAGACTGTTTCATGAAGTTCCTGAATCAGAAGTTCCGCCTACAATGTGGAAAAAACCGCTGAATTATGATTTTAAACACGATTATACAGCAGATGGAGTCAAAAAGTCTATAGAAAGCAGTCTGCAGAGAACAGGGCTGGCTTATATTGATATCGTTTATATTCATGATCTGTCTGAAGATCAGGTAGGGGACCGCTATCCTTATTTTCTGGAACAGGCAAAGAAAGGAGCATTTAAAATTCTTTCCGAACTACGGGACCAGGGAGTTATCCGGGCATGGGGAATGGGAGTGAATAAAATTGAACCTATTTTAGATTGTATTGATTCTGCTGATCCTGATATCTGCCTTTCCGCAACACAATATTCTATTCTGGAACATGAAGAGGCTGTTGACAGACTGCTTCCGGCTGTTAAAAAAGCAGGAGTAAAACTGGTTTCCGGTGCTGGATATAATTCCGGATATATTGCAGGAAGAGAAAGATACAATTATAAGGATGTAATTCCAAAAGGAATGGCTGAAAAACGTGCTGCAATAGCGGCTATTGCTCAAAAATATAATACGGATATTGTACATGCTGCGGTTCAATTCGTTTTGGCTTCAGATGAATTTGTTTCTATTATCCCCGGAGCCAGCAGGCCAGAACAGGTTAAAGATAATATGGAAGGCCTTAATGCCACTATTCCGGCTGACTTTTGGAATGAACTGAAATCTGAAGGACTAATCTATGAAAAAGCGCAGGTTCCTGAATCTTAAAACAAATTTAGATTATTAACTTTATTTCCAGTCAGATATAAAAATAAACCTCTCTTTACGGGAGGTTTTTTGTATTTGGCTAAACCACTTTTGCCTTACGGACAATCTTCGCCAGAAGGGAAGGAAAGAACCTTTTAAGATAGGTTCCCGCTACTTCTTTACCACCTATAGATACCTGATATTTCTTTTTTCCTATAGCTGCAAGCATTTTTCTTGCAAACACATCTGCAGGCATTCCTTCATTCGTAGCATCGTCCATAGTTCCCTGCAGAGAACCGTTTCCTGTTAATGCATTTATAGAAATATTAGTCTGTACAAAGCCGGGACAGATGATGGTTACTATAATTTTTTTAGTATATAATTCAGCACGCAGCGAATCAAAAAAACCATGGAGCGCATGCTTTGCGGCTGCATAACTGCTTCGCATCGGAGCTCCGAAAATCCCCATCAGGCTGGAGACTACAGCAATATGCCCGCCGCCGTTCCTGATCATATAGGGAAGCAAAGATTTTGTAAGAGCTATAGTTCCTATAAAATCAATATCCATTAAGCGTTTATCAACTTCTATATCAGTTTCTATTGCCAGAGAACGCTGAGACAGCCCCGCATTATTAATCAGAATATCAATCTTTCCAAATTTTTCTATGGCTTCTGCCACGATATCCGGCATTTTTTTATACTCTTCCAAATCCAAAGGCAGTACAAAAAAACGGTTCGCATCCAAACCTGCCTTTTGGACAACGGTATTCAACTGATCTTTATTCCTTGATGAAAGGATAATTTTCGCACTGCTTTTCACCGCCAGTTCTTTCACCAGAGCTTCCCCGATTCCTGATGAAGCTCCCGTAACCCAAACCACTTTATTATCAAAATAAGTATTCACTTTTGTTTTATTTACTATTTAAAATGAACTATTCACCCAGAAAAGAATTCACTGTTGGTGTTGGCATTTAAAGTCCTGCTATATATTTTCCTGCTTTCATTCCCGAAAAAATGCAACCCCCAAGAAATGTTCCTTCTAACGCACGATAGCCATGCATTCCACCACCGCCAAAGCCGGCAGCTTCTCCTGCTGCATAAAGTCCGTCAATCACCGTATCATCATCTCTTAAAACCTGCCCGTTAAGATTCGTTTTAATACCGCCTAATGTTTTCCGGGTAAGAATATTGAGCCGTACAGCAATCAGAGGGCCATTCTTAGGATCCAATATTTTATGCGGGGCTGCAACCCGTCCAAGTTTGTCCCCTAAATAATTTCTTGTATTCCTGATATAATTGACCTGCGTGTCTTTTGAATATTTATTGTCCAGTTCCCTGTCCCTGGCTTCGATCTGTACTTTAATTTTTTCATAGTTCAAAAGTTTAGATCCAGACAGTTCGTTCATCTTTTCCACCAGGTTCTTCAGATCATCTGAAACAATAAAATCTTTTCCATGTTCTTTAAAAGCTTCCACAGGTCCCGGTGCTTTTTTCCCAAAAATCCTTCTCAGAAAAAGGACATAATCTTTATTGGTAATATCCGGATTCTGCTCTGATCCGGAAAGAACAAATTCTTTTTTAATGATTTTTTGGGTCAGAATAAACCAGGAGTAAGAAAATCCTGTTTCCTGTATATGCTTCAGAGTTCCAAGAGTATCAAATCCCGGCAGAAAAGGAGCGGGGAAGCGGTTTCCCTTCGCGTCAAACCATAAAGAGGATGGCCCCGGCAGTATTCTGATCCCATGTTTCGGCCATATTGGGTTCCAGTTCTGTATTCCTTCTGTATAATGCCACATTCTGTCAGGGTTAATGATGTGTGCTCCACAGTTTTCTGCAACACCGATCATTTTTCCATCCACATAGGCAGGCACACCGCAAACCATATTGTCCGGAGCTTTTCCCAATCTTTTCGGCCAGTTCTTTCGTACCAGCTCATGATTGGCTCCTATACCGCCTGATGCGATGATGATATGAGTTGCATGGTATTCAAACTGTGAAATCACGTTCCTGTTGGTAGCAGCACCTCTTTCTTTATCATCATTTTCGAGGATTTCACCCTTTAGGCCTTGAGTTTTGCCATTTTCAATGATCAGTTCAGTCACTCTATGCCTGAATTTCATCTTTAAAAGACCTTTTCTTTTTGCCTCATAAGCTTTATCTACAAAAGGCTTCACAACTCCTGTCCCGGTTCCCCAGCTGACATGGAAGCGAGGCACAGAGTTTCCGTGACCGGTTGCTGATCCGTCTCCACGTTCAGCCCAACCTACCATAAACATAAATTTGATCCCCAGTTTAGAAACATAGGCGTATTTTTCATAGGCTGCAAATTTCAAATAGGCTTCTGCCCATTTTCTGGGCCAGTAATCTTCCGGACGGTCAAAGCCAGCCGTTCCTTTCCAATCCTGAAGAGCCAACTCATAAGAATCTTTAATTCCCATTTTCCGCTGCTGTGGTGAATTGATCAGAAACAGGCCACCGAATGACCAGAATGCCTGCCCACCAATATTCTGTTCAGTTTCCTGATCCAAGAGAAGTACTTTTTTTCCGGCATCGGTAATTTCCATAGCAGCAGTCAATCCTGCTAATCCTGTTCCCACAATAATAACATCAGGCTGGAATTTTTCTTCCATTGTATTGAATTGCTTTTATTTACATTGTATATCCTATAATAAATATATAAATATTTCAGATGTAAATCTGAAGATTCTGTCATCAAATATTATTAAAATCAAAAAACAGGTCAGAAATGATTTTCTGACCTGTTTTCATTTGTTATTCAATAAAGACTCTAATCATTATCACAGGGGCCTTTTACCGGAAATGATATTATAAAGTATTACAATAATGGCAATTACCAAAAGAACATGCACTAAGTAACCAGTACTTATTCCCGGTACGATATTTAACATTCCAAGAAGCCAGACAACGATACAAATGACGGCTACTAACCATAATAAATTTCTCATGACTTAAATTTTTTAATGTTATTCTCTTTATTCAATACATATTCTATGCCTTTATGAAGAAAATCCTCAATAGTATTCAAAATGTGGTACCTATAATATTTATCTGAAGAAATAAAAATAGATAATCATAGTATTGCAGAAAGTATTAAATTGTTTATGAGCAAAGCATTTATAAGCACGCAGGGAATTTAAAAATACCTTATCTTAAGGCTATGAAAACAAGTGCCGGCATTTTGCTATTTAAAAGAGAAAAGAACAGTCAGTATTATTTTCTGGTTCATCCGGGCGGTCCGTATTGGAAAAATAAAGATGCAGGTGCATGGTCTATCCCAAAAGGTGAGATTGTTCCTGATGAAGATCCTCTGGAACGGGCTTTAATTGAGTTTAAAGAGGAAACTGGCCAAACCATACAAGGAAAATTTACCGCTTTATCACCTGTTAAACAGAAAGGCGGTAAAACTGTTTATGCATGGGCTTTGGAGAGTGATCTTGATACATCAGGGCTTTACAGCAATACATTACAGATGGAATGGCCTCCAAGATCTTCCAAAATGATCGAAATTCCTGAGGTAGATCAATGGGAATGGTTTGAATCAGCAGAAGCTAAGAGAAGGATCAATCCTGCGCAGGCAGCTTTTATAGACGAACTGGAAAAAATACTGAACGAAGTGAAATAAGCTTATTTTTTGATCCCGATAGAATCCAAAGCATTAACCGTCAGATAAATATCATTAAAAACAGTCAGTGATTCAATATCTGAAAATGCAGATGACATCAGATCGCTTTTATTAAAAGACAGCTCAACTGCCTCATCATAGGAAGCTACAATTCTTACCACGGAATATCCATTATAGGCAATGATAAAGCCTTCAAACAGACAGTTCTTTTCTGCGTTCTGATATTCGGTATATTCTTCAAATCCGGAAGTATTTCTTTTTACAGCATTATGATCAAGTGATTTCCAGGAAGTATAGTTCTTGGGTTCTTTTAATACATTTCCTTCTTGGCCTACGGGAACAAACATTCCAAGCGTCAATGGACGTCTTAGAAAATTAGCATAGTTTTTCATCAGACGTAATGTCTGAAGATCAGCATATCCTTCGTTAGAATAGTACTCAATAACAAAATCTGTCATCGGAATCAGCTTGTGGGAAGCTTCAGTCGGCATAATTGGTGTTTTCTTTTATGAAAATAAAAATAGTACTTTTATTTGCTTTACCAAACATAATCTGCTTAAGGTACAGGAAAAAAACTGATCCTGAACTTTATAAACATCCGGAAAGCAAGCAGGCGATCAGGCGGTGCTGCACAAGATTTTATATTTTGGAACATTTCGGACATATTCCGCTTACTATAAAATTATATTCCTGTGCTATAAAGTCCGTTGGTAGCCTGATATCAGGAACCACATTTTCAATGCAGGTCACTGAATGGCATTCTTTACAGTTGAAATGAATATGATTGTGAAAATGCTTTCCTGCATTACATTTTCCACTGCATTTTGCGAAATTCACAACCCCGTCAATATTAATAATTTTATGAATGAGGCCCTCATTTTCAAGTCTTTCAAGCACTCTGTAAATCGTGACTCTATTGCATAAATCACCCAGCTTTTTCTGAATATCTGATTGTGAAAGAGCTATGTCAGAATGATTAATGACATTTAAAATTTCAGTTTTAGCCTGGGTATTTCTGGTTTGCTTCATTTATTAATGCAACAAAGTTGCGTTATTTGAATTTTATTTATACTTTTGCAACAAAGTTACAATAAGAAATTTAAATCCCCATCTTTATGAAATCAAAAATTCTTGATGCAGTAGGAATTTCTGCAGCAGTCCTATGTCTTATCCATTGTATTGTTTTCCCTCTGTTAATGATCATTCCCTTGGGAATTTCCCATAATCCTTATATTGATCTTGCTTTCCTTATCATTGGTGCTGTTGTGGTCTACAGAGTGACCCAAAATATAACCAGCAACTGGCTTAAACTTCTTTTTTGGGCTTCTATTAGCCTTATCTCAATTTCTGTTCTGGCAGATTTGATCTTTGAAATCCATATTCCTTTGATTTACGCAGGAGCAGCAGGATTAATTACAGGCCATATCATTAATTTCAAGAATCATAAGCATTAACCGTAATGATTCCGGGGCAGGAAGGGCCGCGCAGGATATTGAAGAGGAAAATTCATAATTAATTAACGCAACATGATTTCATTAGTTAGAATTACCCTCTAACTTGCCATACGAAACTTATCAAGATGAACAGACGCAAATTTTTAAAAGGTTCAGCATTACTGTCAGGTTTATTTACCTTAAATCCGTCAGATTTTTTAGCCAACAGTACAAAAGAAATTCCGGATCCGGGGAAAAAAGCAAAAAATATAATTTTTATGATCAGTGATGGAATGAGCTCAGGAACTTTAGCAATGGCAAATCTGTATTCTCAGAATATTCTTGGTAAAAACGGGAACTGGATGAATCTGTACCTTGAAAATAAAGTTTCCCGGGCTTTGATGGATACTGCTTCTGCCAGTTCCATTGTTACGGATTCAGCTGCAGCCAGCTCTTCTTTTGGAGGAGGATACCGTGTGAAAAACGGTGTTCTTAATATGGGAGCCAATGGAGAAAAATATGTTCCGATCTGGCAAAAGTTCAAAAAGACAGGAAAAAAAACAGGCTGTGTAACGACAGTAACGATTACCCATGCAACTCCGGCAGGTTTCTGCGTTAATTCAGACAGTAGAAATGCAGAAAATGAAATTGCGGAAATGTATGCTGACATAGGCTTTGATGTGATGATGGGTGGCGGAGATGAATTTTTTAATCCTTTAAAAAGAAAAGATAAGAAAGATATCTATAGCCTTTATAAGCAAAAAGGTTATCAGGTTCTTAAAAATAGAGCGGACCTGAAGACTGCAGAAAAAGGAAAGAAAGTTTTAGGGGTGTTCAATTCCGGTGCTTTGCCATATTCCATCGACAGGACGAGTATTCCTGAGCTGCAACAGATGCCTTCTCTTGCCGAAATGGCTCAAACCGCTATTCATCAGATGAAAGACCATAAAGAAGGTTTCGTCTTACAGATTGAGGGTGGAAAAGTTGACTGGGCAGCGCATGCCAATGATATTTCTGCTTTAATTCATGATCAGCTTGCTTTCGATGAAGCTATAAAAACCGTAATGGATTTTGCGGAGAAAGATCAAAATACACTGGTCATCATTACAACAGATCATGGAAATGCCAATCCAGGAACAATTTACGGACCGGATGCTACCAAAAATTTTAACAGCATCTCCGATTACCGATATACTAATGAATATATTCTGAACGCCATTCACCCGGAATTTAATATTCAGCAGATGAAAGACTGGATCTATGAGACCAACAAAATACGTCTTGCTGATGATGAAGCCAAACATTTGCTCAGCTTTTATTCAGAGCTCGAAAAGCAGGAAGCAGGACTTTACAATTATAAAAAACTACCTTTTAAAGCCTACTCAGAAATTCAGAAAAAGCATAATTCTGTCGGATGGATCAGTATGGACCACTCAGGAGATTATGTAGAAGCTGCCTTTTACGGTCCGGGAAAAGAACTTCTTCCGCCTTTTATTAAAAATACAGACCTGCATTATCTGATGTTAAAAGCTGCACAGATATAAATATTACAGACGGACATCTTCCAATATTGGTGATATTAAAATTTTTTGGGATTTTTAAACAACATTTATCAGGACCTGGGTTTGCTTACAAACTTATTTCCCTTCACATAAAAACGCCATGGCAGCAGTGCATCTTCCTGGGCATAGGCAACTCCGATCCGAGGTCCTGAAATAATCTCGTCAGGAGAATATTTTATACTATGGTCTTCGATCCATATTTCGTTTCCAGTTAAATCTTTTCTATTAAAAGAACGGTCAATGCCTAAAGCCTTAGCAGCTGAACCCGGTCCTGATGAAATAGCGGTCTTAGAAGCCGGCATATTCCGCCTGAGCTCCATGATTTCAGTTCCTGTAAATGGTTCCACAGCCCTTACCAATACCGCGTGGGGTTCACCTTCAACAGAGCTTACAATATTAAATAGATGGTGGATTCCATAGCATAAATAAACATAAGAAACACCGCCCTGGGTGTATAATGTTTCGGTACGTCCGGTGCGGCGTCCTCCGTAAGCATGGGAAGCTTTATCTATGACACCGAAATAGGCCTCGGTTTCTACAATGATCCCCGCAGTAATGTCCCCATTTATTTCTGTGAAAAGTATTTTTCCCAAAAGATCCCTAGCCAGGAAAATAACATCCTGATTTAAATAATAAGAAAGTGGCAGCTTCAAATCCGTTTATGTAGTTTTAAGATAAACAAAGTTAAAAAACTGATACTAATTATTGTTATCATGATAAACTTAAAACAAAATTGATTATAAAAATTATTAATTCAAATATGAATGGTCTAACTTAGAAGATTATTAATTTGAATAGTTTAAACTTATGGACAATTACCTTTTTTCAGAAAGACCGAAACCGGACTCTGTTGTGTTTGGAGAAAGGCTTGCCAATCTTGTCGCAGATAAATTGCAGACTGGTGCCGTTTTAGGTTACAGCCACAGGGATTATTGCGGAATGGGTATGAAAGTAAATGAAGATCAGAAGTTTATGTACGGAGAAATATACGATGGCGATTTCAATTTTCCAAGGATCTTTGAAACCAGGGATCTGTTTGTTACATGGCTTTCTGCTCAATCTACAGCATCGCTGGCACGCTTAGATGAAGAAGGGTTCTATAAAGAAAATCAGGTGATCACAAGAAAACGCCTCCTGGATTTTATACGCTGATCACATGGTAAATTCCTATTATGAAGCATTAAAAATGATATCTGAAATCAATAAACATAAAAGAGACCTGTTTCCAGGCCTCTGTTAATATATTTATAATCTTATTTTGCTTTACTGTTAATGGCAGTATCCGCTATTTTAGTTAGCAGTTCATCACATTTTTTTTCTTCATTAAGAGTGGCCAGCAAGTTCTTTAGACATATTTTTTCTTTCAAAACTTTGGCATACGCAGCCAGCGACCCATAGGTGGCAATTTCATAGTGTTCCACTTTCTGTGCAGCGGCAACTATCCCTGCATCTCTTACGGCTCCTGCCTCAGTTTCTTCCATGATGCTCTTACCTTCATCTAATAATCCCTGCATGGCATCACATTTTTTAGCCTGGGCTTTTTTGCCGAGAGCAGCAAAACATTCTTCGAGTCTTTTTACATGGATTTCTGTTTCATTAAGATGCTGCTCAATAGCCATTTTCAGTTTTTTGTCTGTTGCATTCTTATGCATTTTAGGCAGGGCTTTTACTAGAGCTTTTTCTGCCCAGTAAATGTCTTTCAGTGAATCTTCAAACAAATCTTTCAGCTGCTTGGCGGCATTTTTTTTGGCAGGGGTTTTTCCTGTTTTTTTGGTTGCGGTTTTCGAGACTGCTTTTCTTGTTGTTTTTTTAGTTTCCATAATAATATAATTTAGTGATTGATTATTTGATGACATATTATCTGCAATTATGGGACCAGCCTGCATTTCCGGGTATGTATGTGGCAGACCAGAAAAATTTATGAACAGGGAAATCTTTGAAATGATCCAATAGGGAAGAGCCTTTTAATCTTCCGTTTCTTTTTTAAAGCTCATCACTTCATACTCATCATTTGAACAGTATTTTTTACAGCTGCTGTCGTTGAAATCGTCCGGGTTTTTCGAGAAATCTTCTATATACTTTGCACTTTCTCCGGTATCAGCAGGGGTAATAATGATATGATAATTCTGGAGTACAGATGTATCCGCTTTTTTTAAAGCTTCTTTTTTATATTCTAAGGCTTCACTGTATTTCATAAGCTTTTTTTTATTTATCAAAAATAATCCTGCCGTCGAATGGCTCACTCCATTTGATAAAAATACGGTCATTCAGTCTGCCAATAGCGGGCTGAATGACTTCAAATTCTCCATTTTCGTTTTTTCTTTCAATGGTTAGATTGGCTCCTTCACCAATTTCGTTAATGGTAAATTCTATCTGGTATTGATTTTCACTATTCAATACAAATTCTGCTTTTGTGAAATTTTTACTTAACATGGGGTAAATTTTATGTTTAACGTAATGAATAAATTATGCCAATATAAATTCAAATTTTTATTTTAATGGTAACTTCAAAAACCTTATTATCATCCGATATGATGGAATAATTATTGCCTCATAAATGCAGATACAGAGTTCTAAATCGTCTCAATATGAAAATAGCAACGTATAATGTAAACGGAATCAATGGCCGCTTACCGGTTTTGCTTAAATGGCTGAAAGAAGCCGGACCGGATATTGTCTGCCTTCAGGAACTAAAAGCGCCGCAAGAACGCTTTCCTTTAAAAGAAATCAATGCTGCAGGATATCAGGCCATCTGGACTGGGCAGAAAAGCTGGAATGGGGTAGCCATACTTGCCAAAGACCTGGAGATCACAGAAGTTCAGAGAGCGTTGCCCGGAAATCCCGAAGACCTGCAGAGCCGTTACATTGAAGCTATTATTGATCAAATGGTGATATGCTGCCTGTATCTTCCCAATGGAAATCCTTACCCGGGACCAAAATTTGATTATAAGTTAGACTGGATCAAACGTTTTAAAAACCGAGCCAAAGAACTCATTACCATGGAACTTCCCGCAGTACTTATCGGTGATTTTAATATTATTCCTGAACCTAGAGATGTTTATAAACCTGAACGCTGGGAAAACGATGCATTATTCAGGAAAGAAGTCAGAAAAGCCTACAAAGAACTGTTAAATAAAGGCTGGCTGGATTCGATACGTACACTGTATCCAGATGATACTATTTACACTTTCTGGGATTATCTGTATAAGGCATATGACCGTAATGCAGGCATAAGGCTGGATCATATTCTTTTAAGCCCATATCTTCATTCAGGCTTACGGTCCGGCGGTGTCGACAGTCATGTCCGTGGCTGGGCGAAAAGCAGTGACCATGCCCCTGTATGGATTCAATTGGAGAAATAAATACCTGCTGTCTATACTTCATGAACCAGACGGAACGTAAGGTTGATTCGTGGTTTCATAGGTTTTGCAGATTTGGCAATGCGATGTTCCCAATTTACCTGGAGATCTCCTTTCATAATCAGCAGGGATCCATGCTGAAGCGGTAAGCTGTATTTATTCCGATGGTTATCTGCTTTCCGAAAATCAAAATTCCTTACCTGGCCAAGACTTATGGAAGCAATTACAGGACGGTTTCCCAGCTCGGTTTCTTTATCACGATGCCATGCTACGGAATCGTTTCCGTCGCGGTATAAGTTCAGCAGCACAGAATTAAATTTATAACCGGATGATTTTTCTACCTGCTGTTTTAAGGATAATAATTCGGGCAGCCACGGATTGACATTAAAAGAGTTGCCACCCAACTGATAGGTTCTGCCAGCATCTCCATACCATACTGTCAATCTCGGGGTGAGAACCATTTTATCATACATCTTCTGGGTTCTCTGTTTCCACGGGGCTGTACGAAGCAGAATCTCCTCAAGTTTTGAGGCTTCATCCTCAGGCAGAAATTGCTCGGTATATTCGAGCAATTCTTTCGGGAACCGGATATATTCATCTGAACTAAAAAGACTTAACTGATCCATTATACAGTTGATGCCAGCTTATTTAAATTTACGGCGCCCGGAAACCTTTTGGTCCAGCTGCTTGATATCCTGCTTCAGTTCCCGGAACATTTCTTTAAAATTATAGTTTTCATAGTCACCGGGCTCAAAGTCTTCAGGAAAGATTCCTGATGCATACTGCCAGATTTCTACAATTTCTTCAAAGGGAATGTTATAAGGTTCGTAGAATGAATTATCGGCACTTACACAGATAGTATTTCCTTTTTTTTCTTTAAAACGTTTATAGGTGATTCCGTCATTTAAAGTAATGAAAACATAGGTTTTTCCTGGCTTCAGCTCATCAATCCCTTCTACATATTTCCCTACGATATAGGACCCGTTCCTAAAGGGTGGCATTGAGTCTCCATCTGCCGGGAAGGCCCTATATTTACCGTTAGTAAGGAAGGGGAGGGCAATTCTCTGCAGGCTTTCAATATAGCCTACATCGCTGTAGCCTTCAAGGTAGCCCATTGATGCTTTCTGCGGAATAATTTCAATGGTATCATTTCCCAGATCGTCTACAGCTACCGGCAGGACAATTCTGTTGTCCGGAAGCATCAGCATGTCTTCAACTGGGTATTTACGGATATCTACGGACACCAGAAGATCAATACTGACGTGAAAATATTTAGATATTTTTATAAGAAGCTCAATAGGTGGCTCAGAGACTCCGTTTTCATATTTGGAATACCTTACACGGGAAATTGTTAATTCATTGGCTACGGACTGTTGAGAGAGCTCTCTTTTATCTCTCAAAAAGCGAATATTGTTTGAAAAAATCGACATTGATACAAAATATATCAACAAAAATACACATTTCGACTAAAAAAGCGTCTGTTTTCACAGTACAAACTTATAAATCTCATGGAATCAACTTATTTTTTTCCTTAAGATCACTGTTGATCTGCTTTTCCACATTTTTAGCTTGTTGTTGTTGTTGTTGATCTTGTCTTTCTTCACGAAAAAGCTAACATCCGGTTATAGATAATATGGTTCAGATAAGGAAGGCAAATAAAAAAACCTGACTGTATCAGTCAGGGTACCTTGAGATTGAAAAGACTTTCAGGTTCTCATCAATTCAACAATTTTAATTGAGATGATTTAAATTGTTGGCAATACTTTTTATGTCAATTATTTTTATAAGCGTTTTAAAAGGCTCATTATACTGATCTTTAATATACCCAATGATTTTGCTGTCCACATTATCATCGAATTTCCTTGCAAAAAGGTGATTCCCAGTTTGCAGAAAATCCAAATCTGTTTCAGTAAAGGTTTTTGGTCTCAACTTAATATCACCGTCGGGAATCCAGATAATTGCTCTTTTATCATCGTCTACCAAAATACCATCAAAAGAAGTATTCATCAGCACAGTCTGGAAAAAAGACTCATCTGCAATTAAGGTATTCAGATAATAATCTTCAAACCTTTTCACCTCAGTACTGTTGCATATAAATTCACAACAGCTTCTGGTGAGAATCATCCATTGCCCGCCAATATAGGGAATGACCCCTTTCATAAAATCCCTTTTATAGGTTTCCTCCGAAATTTTATCTTCTGACTCTTCAAAATAATTTTCAATCCGGTTCATCGTTTCGGGTCTGCTTTTCTTCTGATCTGCAATTTTTATATAGCTCTTCCCATTATTTTTTGACAAAAATTCTTTGATAATCTCCTGTGATTTCAAAGGATAATCCTGACCGCTCAAATTGATAAAGTAGTCCCATTTCATTTCCATATCCAACAGATATTTCATTCCGTCCAGCTCTGCCTGAACCATGCTGTAGCCACCCCAAACAACGTTCTTACTTTTTAGAATATGGACATTCGGATATTTCTGTAAAAAGACACCGATCTCTTCACCGATTTCCTGATTGGCTTTTCTATCGATATGAATAAGGTAAAAATTAGAAGGATCATAAAGGGCTTTAAAAAGCCGCTTGAATTGATCAGGTAAACGATGTACTAAAATTAAGTACGCAATATTGATGGATTTCCTCGGAATATTACCGATACTATGTCCATTACTATCGTCTGGGCAAACATTTATCATTTTACATTATTTAAAAATTATGAATGTTTACAACTTATTTTATAAAGTATTAATAGACATTTCCGTAAATATACGGAAATTTAATAACATTTTTTGTATAATAAATAATCTAAAACATCATGATATTTACTAAATAACATTTATGCTAAATGCTACAACTATATTATGCAACATACAATGTGTAATCAATGGAGTAGTACACATTCAGGTACTTTCATGTGGTTCCACTTGCTAATTCAAGTAAGAATATAAAGTATACCGTTCATTCAGAGCGGTTTTTTTATGGAAAAATCTTTTGTTACCTTAATGGTTTATTATTCTTTCATCCCTTGGGCTTTATATATTTTCGTGAAAAAATGATCTCACTTTTCAGTTACTCTATATTTTTATCTTTTTCTTACAATCTTTTTCGTACTGTTCTTTATAGTTCTTCAGGAAAATTTTTATTGATAATTGCAGCATTGTTGCCCTTGTCGTTGCTGATTAAAGACAATCTTCCAGTTTGAAACTGTTTTCTTCGTTTTTTATAAATCAAGTTTTTTTTCTGAAAATTAGAAAAGTACGTTATAAAATTATCAAATATAATTTCTTATTTTCGCCCCATACCAAGTATATAAAAAAATACACCGGATTTTGTCCCTTATCATATATGCCTTTGTACAAGCAATTTAACATAATAAATTTCTCACACTCAATTAGAGTTATTTAATTTAAATTTTATATTTTTAACCTTTAAACAAAATCAATTATGAAAAAAGAAAAATCTATCAAGAATCTTGCAGCAAAAGGGCTAGGCAATTTTACAAAAACATTTGGCAAAAAAGTATTTGGAGGAGAAGGAGCTCCTACGTATTCAATTCCGGAAATCGTAATTACAGTACCAAAACCTCACAGCCTTGAATCTGAGGACGACTTGAAAATTGACGATACTAATGACGGTCCTTATTAGTATGTAAAACAATCACATTTAATAACTACCTCAGATAAAAATCTGAGGTAGTTATATTTAAAAACGTATGAAAAAATATATAATTGTCATATTAATCTTTTTATTATATAGTTGTGGTGCAAATAAATATAGTTCATTATCAAAATATAATTATTTTGAATCAGAAGGTGATTACTATCGTTTTAAAAACGACTCTGCTAAAGTAACTATGTTAATTTTTGGAAATTTCAAAATGGCGCAAAATAAAAAACAATTTGATTCCATTAGAAGTGGATTGAACACACCTATTCATAAATTTAAAGGAGAGAAACTATTTTATTTACAGAATTCTACATCCAAAACTTATGATTGTGCATTAATGATTCATGACAAAGATGTTCCACCAATAAAAGAATCAGAAAAAATTATTACTAAAAGTATAAAATGTGGAAATTTAGTTTTATCATTTAAAATTTCTAAGGAAGGGCACAAAGAAACTAGGCAGTTCTATTTGGATAATTTTAAATGTGTGAATTAATTAAATCATGATCTTAATTATATCAAAATCTGGAGATCAACCAACAGAACAGGTTGCCAATTGGCTAACTGCTTATAAAGTTCCTTTTTTTGTCCTAAATGATAATATTTATGATGTATTAAATATTGATTTTAATAAAAATACAATATTTATTGGAAAATATCCAATTGATGCCTTTAAAGTAGTTTGGTTTAGGAGATATCCATATGCTTTACGAGAAAGTCAAAAAACGGATATTAGAAAAAATTTATATTTCTCTTTGATTGAATATAATTTGACTGAATCCAGAGCTTTAAGAGATTATTTGTTATTTGAGTTAAAAAGAAGGAATGTTACTTGGCTTACTGATCCTTCATTTATTACTGAAAACAAACTTATACAGATGAAAATCGCCCAAAGTCATGGCCTTTCAATTCCTAAAACTCATATTATTAATAATAAAAAAGCAATTGAAATTTTAATAGCTGAAGACAAAGAACTTATTACAAAACCAATTGTAAGTGGAATGAATTTTAAATCTGGAAACAAGATACTTTCAATGCAAACTACTTCTGTAAATAATAAGCTTAATAATATTCCCGAGTTTTTTAAACCTGCATTATTACAGCAAAAAATTGTAAGGAACTTTGAAGTTAGGTCATTTTATTTGTTAGGAAAGTTTTTTTCAACAAAAATTATCACTACTGATAATTCAAATGTAGATCATCGAATTTCTGTTGCTAATGAAGAATGTAGATTTGAAATTTATAGTCTTCCAAGTGCAATCGAAAATAAATTAAAAAATCTTTTAGAATCGATGAATTTAAATTGTGCGTCTATAGATCTAATTGTAACTAACGAAAACGAACACATCTTTTTAGAAGTAAATCCGGTAGGTCAATTTACATACCATTCTGTATTTAACAATACTTATCTAGAAATAGAAATTGCGCTTGCTTTAAAAAAAATGCTCAAACAATGCAACATAAAAAATACATAACATTAATGCATTTCATTTTAGACGATGAATTCGCAGAGAAATTGAAAGAATTTATATCTAAAAAAGAACAAAAAAGCATAATATCCCATAAATACAACTCAATAGGTTATAGAGTAAAAGTTTATGACAAGGTTTGTACTCCTTTTATAAATTTAAAATTATTTGAAAAATGAAACAATATTTTGAATTGTATCAGGACTGCTTTATCATTAAAGGAGCTAAAAATATTCTTCTCTGTGATTTTCATTTCAATAAAATATTGGATATTACAGATTATTATAACTTGTTTATTGATGAGTATTATTTTCCTGTAGAAGATCATTTATTAGAAATAATTTCTTTTTTTGAGGAGGAAGGGTTTGGAACTACTAAGAGTAATTATTCTTCAAAAATGTTACGGAAACAATTTAAATGGCGGTCAGCAAGTAAAATAAATGAGGTAATTATAGAACATAGAATTGAAGATAATTTTGATGTAAAGAAAGTATACAAAATCATAGAAGATCTTTCTGCAAGCTTTATCCAAATTAGATTCTTAGAATTTTCTTTTTCAAAACTTAAAGAAATTTTATCCTTGCTTGAGCTTTCATCTATAAGAACCGTAGAAGTTTTACTACCATATCTCGAATTATCCCATAATAAAAAAGTTATTGACTTATTGGCGAAAAATTCTAGAATTATGACAGTTTATTTTTATAATGCTCATGAAAATAAATCTATTATTGATAATGAGCAATTATTCACAATAATTTACTATGAAAAAAACTTAACTAACCCTAAAAATTGTGGTATAATTAGTGAAGATTATTTCTTGAATGATATTAAGAATATTTCTAAAAGCAAAACTGTTAATAATTGTTTGTACGGGAAATTATTTATATCTAATGACGGTATTTTAAAAAATTGTCCTTCTACTCAAAAAACTTTAGACAATATAAATAATGTTTCTGTAGAAACCTTATTGTCAAAAGTTCATAAAGAAAAAGAAAGACTTATTACTAAAGACCAAGTAGAAATCTGTAAAGATTGTGAATACAGGTATTTTTGTACAGATTGTCGTGTATATAGAGAAGACCCCGAAAATATTTTTTCAAAACCGTTAAAATGTGGCTATGATCCATACATTGGTATATGGGAAGATTGGAGTAAAAATCCTTTAAAGAAAAAAGCAATAAAATATTATGATTTCAAAGACTTTAATTAATACTTTAATTTTATTTTGTACCATTAATATATTAATAGCCCAGAATATTAGGGTTGCTTATAGTGTAAAGAGTAAACCCGATTCTACTCAAACTGCCACTAAAGAAAACATCATGTTTTTAGATATTTATGATACAAATTCGTCTCGTTTTTATGCTGAAAACCTATATAAGAGTGATTCAATTAGAAATAGTGGGGCAAAGCCACAATCCTTTTCTATAAATTTTAATAATGCTGTAGTTAAAAACAATAACACTTTAAAAAAATATTATCGTTTACTCGTAGATGTTTACGAAGTAACAACTGAAATACCTCATTTAGAGTGGAAAATAGCTTCAGGAAAAAAAAAAATAGGAGGATATGAATGCCAGCAGGCAACATTGAAATATAAAAATCGACAATGGACGGCATGGTTTACACAAGATATTCCTATTTCTGAAGGTCCTTTTTTATTTAAAGGGTTACCTGGTTTAATTGTTTGGATGTATGATGATAAAGGTAACTATGACTTTTTTTTAAATAAGTTATTTAAAATTTTTTTTGACCCATATGATGGAGTCGATTTCAGAAATCATAATATTATAAAGGTTAATGGGGATCAGCTTAATAAAATATATTTAAATAATTATCTTGATCCTTACAAAGAAGCCAAAATGGGAAAAATAAAAATGAATTTTGTTGATGAAAAAGGAAATGAAGTTAAAAACATTAATTGGAACGAATTAGCAAAAAATAAACAGGAAATAATAAAACAAAATAATAACCCTATTGAACTATCAGATGCCGTCCAGTATCCATGAGGAAGCTCACGAAAAAAGGCTTCAAAGCAATTTATATTATTACTGAGAAAAATAGAGTAAAAATCCAATGAAACAAAACAACTATACAGGTTGACCTATTCAAAAAACTAAACGTATCACAGCAAAACAATTGTGATGGTTAGCAAGATAAATTTAACATAATATAAATTATAGGACAAAAAAAATATTCCAAAAAGACAGAAGTATAACCTCTTCAGATTCCGTTATTTTCAAATTTTCCTGCTAGATTATTCTTTAACAGATTCTGAGAACTCTTCTTAATAATACCCGTTGTTTTAAAAATCAATACCTTTATTCTAACCAAAAATAGAATAATATGAAACCTAAAATGATCTGGGCGAATCTTGGGGTAACCAACCTTGAGCGTACCCAAAAATTCTATACAGAACTCGGATTCAAGCCTAATAATCCTAACTCATCTAATGAACTGGTCAGCTTTTTCTTCGGTGAAAATGAATTTATCATTCACTTTTTCCTTAAAGAAATACTGGAAGCCAATGTCAAAAATGTAAAATTCAGCGATGCACAGAGTCCCAACGAAATCATCTTCACCCTGTCAGCAGAAAGCATAGCACAGGCCGATCTGTGGGCCCAGGAAGTCGTACAAGCCGGCGGTATCATTGTTTCAGAACCTGAAAGCTTCGGAAACAATTATTATGGTTTTGTCTTCGCAGATCCTGATGGGCATAAGTTTAATGTATTCCATATGTAAGGGCAATAAGTTAATATCTTTCGCAAATCCGGCAGATGTTGCAGATCTCCATACATTCTCAATCCGCTTTAATCCTTAAAATCTGCGGAAAAGGCTATATTATTTCTGGACTATTACCGCTATCTTCATGATAAATTGTTCCCTCAGGACTCCATTCCATAAATCCTGTCGTAATTATTCCTTCCCAGTTTTTACCGTGGTACCTTTTACTTTGACGATGCCAATAAACATTTCCTGACATATAATATTCCATCCCATTAATGAATGTTTGAATAGAATTAGAAATGTTCTCTCCACTGTTATACCAAATATCTCTCACCCTTATATACTCACGATGTGTCCATTCAATTTGACTACATACTTCTTCTACAGCTTCTTGTATCTCCATTTTACCATTACTTACCAAAATGGCAATAATATTATTTACATTTTCCAATACACCTTCCTTTGCTTCCTTAAATAAAGAGAACAAATCATTAACTAAAGCTACCTGCCACGTACATAATCCTTCAAGTTCCTGTACTTTGGGATGATAATATTCCTCATCTGTCATTTCTACTTCATACAAATATTCTATCATCAATGTACAAGGTATAGACGCTAAACTATTGATACGATATGCTTTATAAGTCTCAATATCCAGATCTTTTTCTTTCCCTCGCATCTGAATTTGTATAGAAGCACTTTCCATATATTCTTTAAAACGGTTAATATATCTGTTTCGGGCAGCGGGAGACTGAGTTTTAAGTATTTTTTTCATATACTCAAAAGTAGCCCGCTGATAAGGGCTGGTGACTGTTTTCATTAAAATGTTCCGCATAAACTTTCTATGCCACGGTGTGTTATCTCTTAGTGTTTCTAAAAGTTTAATAGCCCCTTCCCAGTATTTTTTCCCAGTTTCAACATTTTCACCTCCATCCCCCCAAGGTTCATCAGCATGGTCATCATTGATACAATAGACTTGAAAATACTTACTGACAATACAAAATCTTTCTAAATTTTTCGTAAAAGGAAAACATAGAGCAGCCCAATATACTATATTACATTCAGTACTATGTATTGCTGCTTCACGAGTTTTAAAATTCCCTTTGTCCAAAGCCCAGTTGATTAGTTCATCTTTCATTTCTTCATTATAAAGCGGGCTACATTTTATTTCAAAAGGTTCGTAAAACTCTCTTAAATAAAACCGAATTGGACTTTTCATATTAATTATTTGGTTCATGATTTTGGTTTAGTATTAATCCAAATATATTAATTTATTTTGATAAAAATTAAAAGATTTAATTAAAATTAAAAATTAAACATAAATATACTACATTATGGATATAATAATGATAAATTAATATTTTGTATAGTCTATTGATTTTTTCAAAGCCATTGTCTATACCTAAAGGAACGATTTGGGTAGGTCAGAATTTTATTCAGGACAAGATTGATTAATTTCTCACAAAAAAACTTGCGTAGTCAAATAACTTCATTTAAATTTGTAGTCAAATAACTACACAATGAATTTAAGAAGAGATGTATTTCAGGCAATAGCAGACCCTACCAGAAGATCTATCCTGATGCTGGTTGCAGCACAGTCTATGACCGCCGGTGCTATCGCTTCCAATTTCGATACCGCAAGACCTACCGTTTCCAAACATCTACAAATTCTTACAGAATGTGAATTATTGAGATCTGAACAGAACGGACGAGAAATTATCTATCACCTTAATCCCAATAAAATGAAAGAAATAGCCGATTTTATAGAACCTTTCCGCAGGATGTGGGACGACAGATTCAACAAGCTAGAAAGCATCATGAAAACCTATAGCAATAAATGATAATCAATTCCTATTTCTTCAAAATACTAAAATACTCAAAATCATGGAATTAAAAACAAAAATTCACGCTGAAGATGGCAAACAGGAAATATTTATCATCAGGGAATTCGATCTTCCGGTTGAACTTCTTTTCAAAGCCTACACTGAACCGGAAATTTTTGAACAATGGATGGGCACCAAAGTCCTGAAAATGGAGAACAGGCCGCATGGAAGCTATCAGTTTCAGACATCCAGTCCTCAGGGCGATGTAGTTTTTAGTGCTAACGGAACAATCCATGAATTTATTCCTGAACACAAGATCACAAGGACTTTCCAGATGGAAAATACCCCCTTTCCTGTTCAGATCGAATTTTTAGAATTTGAGAAAATCACAGACAGTACCAGCAAAATTACCATCCATACAGTTTATAAATCTGTTGATTTCAGAGACCAAATGCTGAAACTACCTTTTGCACAGGGGCTTAATATGGCTCATAACCGACTTCAGGAATATTTTAGAAATTAGATGTAAGCTTTCAGATATCAGATGCTAGGAATTGATATGCTCTCCTACTCTTACATTAAAAATCTCAAACTCAAAACACTCACCATCATGAATCCAAAAGTTAATTTTTTCTTCGAAAATGCCGGCCAATGGCAGGAAGAATTTGAAAAATTAAGAACCATTGCCCTCAGCACCGAGCTTGTAGAAGATTTAAAGTGGGGCTGTCCCTGCTATACCTACGAAGGGAAAAATATTTTCCTGATCCATGGTTTTAAAGAATATTGTGCCCTGCTTTTCTTTAAAGGTACTTTGATGAAAGATCCCGATCATATTTTGATCCAGCAGTCTAAAAACGTACAGGCTGCAAGACAGATCCGTTTTACTGATGCAGCACAGATCAATGATTTGGAGCAGGTTCTTCGCAGTTATATGTTTGAAGCAGTAGAAATTGAAGAATCAGGTGCTAAAGTGGAAATGAAAAAAACAAAAGAGTTTGAAATGGCCGAAGAGTTTCAGAATAAACTGGATCAGAACCTGGCCTTACAGGAAGCTTTCAAAGCACTGACTCCAGGAAGACAAAGAGCCTACCTGCTCCACTTTTCCTCTGCAAAACAGTCCACAACCCGTGAAGCCCGTATTGAAAAATGCATCCCACAAATAATGGACGGAATAGGATTAAACGATTAATATTCAAAAACTATTTTATGGAAACACAGAACAAATCTCAAAAAAGAAAAAAGATCATCTACTGGATCTTCACGATCTGGATGGCATTGGGCATGGTATCTACAGCTATTGTCCAGCTTATGAAAAATGAGGATGAGCTCAAAAACTTTACCAATCTCGGCTATCCCGCTTACCTGATGATGATTATCGGAGTATGGAAAATTCTGGGCGTTATTGCTATACTAATCCCAAAACGCCCACTGCTTAAAGAATGGGCCTATGCCGGATTTTTCTTTGTAATGTCAGGAGCACTCATTTCTCATATCATTGTGGGAGATACTTTTGGAAGAACTTTTCCGGCTCTGTTATTGCTGATTTTAGTTATTATTTCATGGTATTTCAGACCTGCTGACAGGAAAATAGCTGTAATCAATTATTCGGAACAGGTATAAATGATCGGTAAGAACTAAACATTTAATCAAATATTAAAAAAAACTGACATGAGTAAAAAGAAACTGACAACCGAACAGAGCGCAGAGCTTTTAAAGGTATTGAAAACCCGTTTTGAGAAAAATATGAACCGTCATAAAAACCTGAACTGGGAAAAGATCCAGGAAAAACTGGAAACAGTCCCGGAAAAACTCTGGTCATTGAACGAAATGGAAGAAACGGAAGGAGAACCCGATGTGGTAGCCTATGATAAAAAAACAGACGAATATATCTTCTTCGACTGTTCTCCGGAGAGTCCAAAACGCCGAAGCCTGTGCTACGACTACCAGGCCTGGGAAGCCCGGAAAGCCAACAAACCCGAAAGCAATGTTATTGATAAAGCGAATGAAATGGGCATTGAATTATTAACAGAAGAGCAATACAGACAGCTGCAGGAACTCGGAAAGTTTGACCTGAAAACTTCCAGCTGGGTAAAAACTCCGGCAAATATCAGGGAACTGGGCGGAGCTATTTTCTGCGACCGTCGTTATAATACGGTTTTCATGTATCACAACGGAGCAGATTCTTATTATGCTGCAAGAGGTTTTAGAGGAGCATTAAAAGTTTAATAGAATATTTTTTTGATTACAGCAATCTATAATCAGAGCTTGTTTTAAATTTTTATTTTTTGAACTATTAAGCTATAATAAGGATTAACTTTCCTTTATTCCTTAAATTAATTCTTCCTTAATGGTTTAAATTTTTCATCAACTATATATAAACTAGCTTTATTTTATAACTATTTTTCTTTCATATCTAAATACTATTCCTAATTTAGTACATTGAAATTTGAATTTAATATAACAACATTAGATATGAAAAAATTAATCTTACTGGGGTCAGTATCGTTTTTTTTGATGAATTGTAATAAAAAAACAGAAACACCAGCTCCAAAAACTGAAACTGATACAGCAGCTGTCATTGAGCCTGTGGTAGATACACTCGGGCCAAAATCATTCTGCTATATCGGTGTTACAGGAAAAGACAGTGTTTTTGCCTCTATTGATGATAATCTTGGAACCATTACCGGAAAACTGGTCTATAAAAACCATGAAAAAGACAGTTCCAAAGGAGATGTAACCGGGTTTAAATCAGGAGATACCCTGAAATTAACCTATGAATTTCAGTCTGAAGGATCAAAAAGCAAAAGAGATATCTTCTTTATTCAGAAAGACAATACTTTAACAGAGGGAATCGGGGATCATAAAGAGGAAGACGGACAGTCTAAGTATGCGGATGAAAAAAAGATCAGCTATAAGGACGGGCAAAAACTGGAAACTGCCGACTGCAAAGTGGTCTTAAAAGCTTTAAAATAATATAAAAAGTAAAATTATACATTATTGAAAAAGGTGGCCTTGAAATTCTCAGCCACCTTTTTTACTAAAGTTCTTTCTGGATGATCTCTATAAAACGTTCTACTGCTTCATCAGCCGTATTCCAAGAAGTAATAAGGCGAATGGCAGAAGAGCTTTCATCTATCTTTTTCCAGACAAAAAATTCAAAATGTTCTGACAGGATTTTAATAAGATCATTATTGATAACAGGGAATATTTGGTTCGTATAGGTATCAGCAAGAAACTCTACTCCCCTTTCCTTAAGAGCATTTTTAATCTTCATAGCCTGATGGTTGGCATGTCTTGCCAAATCAAAATACAGATCGTCTTTCATCAGTTCCGTAAACTGGATGCCCAGAAGACGCCCTTTGGCCAGCAGCGCTCCTTTCTGCTTGATATTAAATGCAAAGTCCGGCTGTAAAACCGGGTTATTAATGACAATGGCCTCTCCTATCAATGCTCCGTTCTTTGTTCCACCCAGATAAAAAATATCCGTCAGTTCAGCTACCTTTTCCAGGGTAAGATCACTGATCTCAGCAGTAAGGCCATGTCCTAACCTGGCGCCATCCATAAACAGATACATCCCGTTCTGACGGCAAAAATCCGAAAGCTCTTCCAGCTCTTCGGCCAGATAAATCGTTCCCAGTTCTGTAGAATTTGATATATACACCAATTTTGGCATAACCTGATGCGGAATGTTGCTGTGGCTTTCCAATACCGGAACAATGTCTGAAGGTTTAAGCTTTCCGTCTGCTGTTTCAATGCTTAAAACCTTATGGCCTGTGGCTTCGATAGCTCCCGTTTCATTATTCAGAATATGGCCCGGCGCTGCAGATATTACACATTGATATGGCCTCAGAACTGAAGAAATCACAATCAGGTTTGCCTGCGTTCCTCCTGAAACCAGATAAACCTCCGAATCCGGATTATTAATTTTTTCTTTGATCAGTTTTTTTGCCTGCAGAGAATATTCATCTTCGCCGTATCCGGCCTGCTGCTCAAAGTTAGATTTTAAAAGTGCCTGTAGAATCTTCGGGTGACATCCCTCGGAATAATCGTTTTTAAAAGAAAATTTCATAGAGTAAAATTAAAAAAAGTTAAAATAACAAGACCCGATTTTACATAATATTTTGTTAGATTTGTATTGAAAATCATCTAACATTTTGAGAACAACATTAACAGAAGAAAATTATCTGAAGGCTTTGTTTCATCTAGTTGACAATGAAGGGAAAGTGACAATCAATGAGCTCAGCAAGTTTTTAAACGTAAAGATGCCGAGCGTCAATAACATGATGAAGAAGTTTGCCGACAAAAAATGGGTTGTCTATGAAACGTACAAACCGTTGGTCATTACAGACAACGGAAAACGTGAAGCTGCACTGGTAGTCCGCAAACACAGGCTTACCGAAATGTTCCTGGTAAAAAAAATGAACTTTGGCTGGGAAAATGTTCATGAGATCGCAGAACAGCTGGAGCATGTTCATTCACAAATCTTTTTCGATAAAATGGACGAAATCCTGGATCATCCTAAATTTGATCCGCACGGAGAGCCTATTCCTGATAAAGACGGAAATATTATTGCACAGAATCTGCAAAAACTGAGTGCCTGCAAAGTTGGAGAAACGGTAATATTTGCTTCAGTTACCCTTTCAGATGATGGCTTTTTAAGTTATTTAAATGACAGAAAATTGCTTCTGAATACCAGGATTAAGGTCGTTAAAATTGAAGATTTTGATAAATCAATGACCATTGAGATTGGAAACTCTAAAGAAATACTCAGTAGAAAAGCCACAGAAATAATACTGGTGAAGAAATAAGACATTATGGTGGCTTAGGGCGCAAAGCCACCATATCTAATATTCCAGCATTTTTACCACACTCTCAATTTCATCAGCAGTATTAAAATAATGCGGTGACAGACGAATTGCCCTATCCAGGTTTTTCAATGTAAAATCAATGAGTGCATTGCTTTTGTTGCTTACTGAAAAATATACATTGTTCTCTTTCAGTATTTTATAAATATTTTCAATGCTGCTGTCCGGGGCACAAAAGGTAACAATACTGCATAAATTTTTGCCCTGATCCAATATTTTGAAACCCTTATTATGAAGGCCAGTCCTCAAGCTTTCCGCCAACTTTTTATTATAATTCTCAATATTCTGCATACCAATTCCATTTGCATATTTTAAGGCTTCTGTAAATCCTAAAAGCGAACTGATAGAAGTTTCCCAGTGTTCGAATCTTTTTGCCGTTTTAAGCAGCTTATAATCATCGAAGTCTGTCCATTCTGCCCCTGCCATATCCAAAAATACCGGAGCCATATTCTTTTCTAAAACCCGGTCCGAAACATATAAAAATCCTGTTCCTCTGGGTCCCCGCATGAATTTCCGGCCTGTAGCAGTCAGGAAATCGCATCCTATTTTTTCAACATCTACAACCAGCTGGCCAACGGACTGGCAGGCATCAATAAGATATAAAACATCATACTGGCGACAGATCTTACCTACTCCTTCCACATTCTGAACCAGTCCGGAATTGGTGGGAATATGGGTAACTGCAACAAGCTTCGGATTGTATTTTTTGATTAAACTTTCAAGATCTTCCAGATCCAGCTCATGATCAGAAAGATTTTTCACCCTGATCAGCTTAACTCCCCTCTTTTTCTGCAGTGAAAAGAAAGCCATCTGATTCGAGATATAGTCGTCATTAGTTGTAATAATACAATCTCCATCTTTGAATTCAATACTGGACAAAGCTTTAGCGTAAGCATCGGTAGAACTAACCGTAAAAGCAATATTATCAGGCCGGGTATTGATGAGCTTTGCTGCTTCTGTATAAAATAAGCTGAGCCCGTCTGCATTCCTGTCAGCAGCTTCATAAGCACCATGTTGCTGCTCCAATAAAATATGATCGGTCATTGTTTTAACTACAATTTCCGTCATCAATGATCCTCCCGCACTGTTTAAGAATATTTTATCTTTACAGCCAGCCGTATCTTTTCTTATGATATTTAGATCCATGCTTTATTTTATTTTGGAATTGATTATTATTTGATCAGTAAACTGACAAACTAATCAATTATATTCTACACCTTTCAATATTTTATGCATAAAAAATCCCGAAAATTCAGTCCGGGATTTACATTTTAATCATTTTTATTAATCTAAAACACTCCAGCCTCTTTTCGGATTGGTATTTGAAGAAACTTCCTGTTCATTAACAATAATGTTTTCTTTTCTCTGACCGATATAATCAAGTTCACTTAATTTAGAGAAAATAATTTCCAGGCTGCGTAACATCTGCTGAATATACAATAATGGTTCTCCGCAATTATGGTGATCATAATTGGTTTCTGCTACGATAGAAAGCTGATTCAATAAGGTATGCGGAGCTATTTCACTCCACTCCAGGCTATAGTTCAGCATTTCTTCAAGCTCTGCAGGGACCAGAAGTTGGGTTGAATTATAAAGATGGAGGGCGAGTTTTGCAAATGCCTCAATCAAAAATACAGGCGGTTGCCACGGAATGATGTTTCTGAACTGGAAATACATATCTCCAAACGTATTCACCATTGTTGTACACAAAAATTTAACATTCTGTGCCAATGCTGTATTTTGGTTTTTGTGAGATGCTTTCTGAATGATTTTAAAAGCGTACTGCTGTAGATTTCCTATTGATTTTGCATAGCTGCTGTAGTAATCTATCAAAGCAGGATGACTTTGAATGGAGGTACACGGCGGAATAAAATTAGAATCTACCTGTGCAATATTTGCTTTTAAATCTACTTTTCCGATAATAAGATAGTTCCCTCCGGAATAGCTGCTGTTCAATGAAGTGACCGGAAGAAGCTCAATGTGATGATTCGGCTGTGCGTTTGGATGGCGTGGCGGAATTTCCTCAGGGTCAATATCCCCAAAAGGCACCTTATCAAAGGGATTTACAGAGATCAGGATATAATAATCGCCGTCTGCCTGCTCCTCGCTCATAGATTTTGCCAGTGACTTCACGCTTACTCTCCTGTCGCTCAGATCGATACGGTAACCTGCCATGGTAACGGCGCTGCATCTTTTGATAACAAGCTGCACGTCGTTGGTAGCGGTATTGTGAACATCAAATATTGTCTTGTCCGTAAATTCATTAGAAATAGGCAAAAGCCCATAATTATATGTATTGATTCTCAGTGAGCTGGAATCCCTTATCGTGTCAATTAAAAAATTATCCTGATCATTAAGGTGTCTCTGGGAAACTTTCATCCCATCTACCCAATTGATCGCAAAATGCTTAATAGGCTGTATCATAGTTAATACTTTTTAAATTTTCTGTGATTATGATTTTTTCAATACTCCTTCTTCCTCATGCTGGATAACTCTCTTGCAGATCACCACTTCATTTTCTGAAATGCTGTTCGTAGAGATATCCTGATCGAAATCAATATATTTTCTAAAGCTGAAAAACGATTTTTTGGTGTAGAAAATCCAATAATAAGGTTCTTTTTCTGTATCCGAAAGATGAATGATAGAATTCGGATTTTTATGATTGTAATCGTCTACAACCCTGTAAAACCAATCTCCGAAAGTGACTCCGGTTGGCAGTGTTTTGGCTTTGATCCTGAATCTGTTTGAATCTTCAAGGTTTTTACTCAGCTCAACATTCAATACCATTAATCTGTCAAAATCAGCCCCTTCAAAGTCCGGAAGCTTCTGGTCAGGAGAATATCTCCATGTTTTATAGATATCAAAGGGAATGCTTATAAACTGTACGTAACAGTAATAAAATACCATAGGAACAACAAAGATCAGCATACTTGTAGCAGCCATTACGGCATAGCCTGCACCTTTGCCTATCCAGTTAAAGATCAGTGTAAATAAATATCCTCCAAAAGCAATACACGTTAATGAAAGTATAGATTCAAACAAAATACTCATTGCTACAGAATCAATATGTTTTCTGAAATATTTATGCAGCAAATTAACATGGATAATACCAAAAATAAGATAAATAACCTGTGCAATAAGGTACCAGTAAGGATTAAAAAGGTTTCCTGCAAAACCGAAAATCCCCGGCAGTGCCAGACATAAACTGCACAGAAGAACATATATAATAATTACTTTAATTTTGATCGCAGGTTTGTTCCTCCTGATAATACCCAGAATGATCATCAAAATCACCGCGATTAAAGGCATTAGAATATACCTTAAAAAAATACCTTTTACTGAAGAAATTTCCATTAGTTTCTTTTCAAATTTATACTTTGTTGGTAGTTGTAAATATAATAAATTATTTTAGAGAAAAGTAGAGTATCCGAGACGGCTGGCATTTCTTTCATCGTCTTCAAGACTGAATGAATATTCTTCTTTCTCGGTAATAAAATTTTCCTCCACATCTACCGTTACCGGAAGAAAATAATCATATAAAGCCTGCAGAATATTTCTGAACGGGCTTCCGGAAATATATTTTTTCATTTCCGTATAAGGAATCGGGCCTATGTTAACTACCCAGTTCCGCTGCCCATCCATGTGTCTTCCGCTGGGAATATAGGTAACCCCAAGTTTGGAATTCCCCAACAGCATTGAATCATCATTTCTTTCTATCCTGTCAATAATATTCGGGGCAAAAGTAACTTCTACCGGTACCTGAAGAAAAGCGGTCATGCATCTTTCAAACCATCTTTTATCACCTCTGATCTGGTGAAAAAAGGGTAAAATGTAGATAAAAATATAGGCATTCTGCTTATCAAGCACTTTTATAAGGGGCCATAGCTCACTTACCGTGTCCAAAAGGGTATCTGTACTGCTTGAAATATCAAATTCGGATTCCTTGAGCAGGGAACTGATTTCCGTAAAAAAAACTTCCAGCTCGAAAGGACGGAAAAATTTACGGGCATCCTCTTCTACTTTTTTCTGCTTGCGGATCTCACGTACCACAGAATCTACATTCTTTCGGGAAGCTCCCAGAGACGGCGGATGAAACAGACCTTCCGGGAGGTAGTCATAAATACCTTCTCTATAGGTTTCTATGGTGAATACTTCCTCATCAAATCCCAAATAGCTGCTTGAAATACTTTTGATATCCTTGAGGTAAGCCCGGTCGTTGATTCCGATTCTTTCTATAAATATATTGCTTACTGCCCGCTGATATTTCAAAAGATTCACCGCCACGGCTTCAGCTTTGAAGTCGGTCTGCAGTTTATTGTAATACATGTCTACAATATTATTCTCATACATAGTGTTTCCTGTGATTATGACTTGTAAAGATAATATATCTCATAAGTTTGAAAAAATAATTTAGCTATAATTTTATCTTAAAAATACTAATTTATTGACATTAAAAGGAATATACTATAACAAATTCCGTAAAAATACGGTAATAACGGTCCATGCATGTTTGTGACTCAAAGTTTAAAATTAAATTTATCAGCTGATATGCAGACTTTTATGCCTGTTTTATCAGCATTTTAGATGCTGCTTAGAATTTTATCCTGTATTTCTTTATTCAGATTAATTTTTATTAACATTTTCTTGAAATAAGAAAGTGATGATAATTGATGCAGGTTTGGAAACCGGAACGTATCTTTGCAGCTTGTAAAATGTTATTTATAATGAAAAGTATTTATTCTAAAATTCTGATTTTAGCATTCATTTCATCTTCACTTTATTCTTATGCATGGGGGCTTACCGGGCACCGCGTTATTGCAGAGATCGCAGAAAACCATCTGTCCGGCAAAGCAAGAAGAGAAATAAGAAAAATAATGGGTAAGGAACGTCTTGCCTACTGGGCAAACTGGCCGGATTTCATCAAATCTGATACTACAGGGGTCTGGAAACAGGCTTCATCATGGCATTACGTGAATATTGATCCTCAGGCAGATTTTAAAGCTTTTGGTCAAAACCTGAAAATGCAGGCGGGTCCAAGCCTTTATACTCAGATAAATACTTTATCCAGCCAGATCAAAGATGAAAAAACTTCTGAAAAAGACAGAAAAATTGCCCTGATATTTCTTATCCATATTATGGGTGACCTCTCCCAGCCTCTTCACGTGGGAAGAGCCGAAGATCTGGGAGGAAACAAAATCAATGTAACCTATTTCGGAGATAAAACCAATCTTCACTCTGTATGGGACGGAAAACTGGTAGATTCACAGAAATACAGCTATACGGAATATGCCAATCTTTTAGACATCAAATCTAAGGAAGAAATAAAGCAGATCCAGGCCGGAACTGTAGAAGACTGGCTATATGATTCTCATAAAATAGCTAACAAAATCTACGCACAAACTCCAAATGATTCAAAATTATCATACGACTATCAGTATAAATTCAATGAGACGCTTGAAAGACAGCTTCTTTACGGAGGGCTGAGACTGGCCAAACTGTTGAATGAACTGTTTTAATGATTGACAGGTTTCAGGTTAATTTACTTGCTGATTCCTGATTAATCATTCTTCATAATATAAGCGGAGCTTCGGTTCCGCTTTTTTGTTGGATAAAAGCCGGAAGATGGCAATTAATTTTAAAGTTACACTCCTCTATCTGAAATGTCTAATATCCTTCATTTTGATTCCTGAATCTTGATTTCTGATTTTAGGTTCTTCTCTCTCCACACCTAAATTTAAAAAATAATTAAAATTGGTGTAACCTTTTTACCACTTCATACGTATAATATATAGTAACTCTTTTTTGAGGATAAAAATAGATGAGACAATTAAAAATCACTAAGCAGGTTACCAATAGGGAAACTGCTTCATTAGACAAGTATTTGCAGGAAATTGGTAAAGTGGAACTGATCACTGCGGACGAAGAAGTAGAATTGGCACAAAGAATACGTGCAGGCGACAGAGCAGCACTGGAGAAATTAATCAAAGCCAACCTTCGTTTCGTAGTTTCCGTATCTAAACAATACCAAAATCAAGGTCTTTCTTTACCCGATTTGATTAATGAAGGTAACCTAGGGCTGATGAAAGCAGCAAAAAGGTATGATGAAACTAGAGGTTTCAAATTTATCTCTTATGCGGTATGGTGGATTCGTCAGTCAATTTTACAGGCTCTAGCTGAACAATCAAGAATTGTAAGGCTTCCGTTGAATAAAATCGGCTCCATCAACAAAATTAATAAGGCATACGCTCACCTTGAACAGGAAAATGAAAGACCCCCTTCTCCGGAAGAACTGGCTGAAGTTCTTGACATGAGCGAGGAAGATATTAAAGAATCTATGAAAAACTCCGGAAGACACCTGTCCATGGATGCACCTTTAGTAGAAGGTGAAGATTCTAATCTTTATGATGTATTGCGTTCAGGAGAATCTCCAAGCCCGGACAAAGATCTGATGCTTGAGTCTCTTCAGATTGAAATCGAAAGAGCATTAAATACTTTGACACCAAGAGAGGCTGACTTAGTAAGACTATACTTCGGACTGAACGGAAAACACCCGATGACTTTAGAAGAAATCGGTGAAACTTTCGATCTTACAAGAGAAAGAGTACGTCAGATTAAAGAAAAAGCAATTAAGAGACTAAAACATAATACTAGAAGCAAGATCCTTAAATCTTATTTAGGTAAATAATTTTAGCGTAAAACAATGTATGCGGAGTCTGTTTCAGGCTCCGTTTTTTTGTCTGTTATTTTAAGAGTTACATTCAATTATAAAATACTGTAACAATCATTAAAGTACTTTCAACTAATAAGAGATAAAACCAAATCTAAAACTTATGAAAAAAATCCTTTTCGCTTCCGCCTTAGCCATATTAACAATTTCCTGTAAAGAAAATGAAGCCAGAAATGCTCCGGCTGTAGAAAATGCCGTTGACAATGCAGAATCATCTGTCTCCGGTTCATTAAAGAGCTACCGTAAAGGAGATATGGTTGATCAGATTTATTATGAACTGATCAAAAACGATAAAGCCCTGAAAGCCCTCGATAACAGGATTATAGAAATAAATGAAGAAAGCAGAAAAGTTCTGTCCGTTTATGGCGAAACCCTCCAAAAATCCGAATCTTTTTATCTTGATGCCCACAACCAGGCTGCTTCTATTAAAGATTCTCTTCTGAAACAACAGCTGGAGAAAGAAATTAAAATAAGTTCCGACCAGTATCATCTTAAAATCAGTGAAGTAAAGGAACTGATCGCCAAAGTAAATGCGAACAATGATAACGTAAGTAATCTGTATACTGCTTTTAAAATCAGGAAAACACTTCCGGAAATTGAAAAATACCAGAAGGCACATCCTTTGAAAACGGACAGTCTGGAAAGTTTCATCAACAAACAGAATCAATTGCTGAATGAACTGAAAAATTTAAAATAAAAATGAATTACACCACAACATGGCTTACGGATAATACGCGGACTGAAGAACTGGTTGATTTTTTTATTGCCCATAAAACAGATTCCTATATCTCTCACGGCGAAATAATTTCCGGAAGAGCTTTAGATTCTAGTCATTGGAATCCGGATCTTAAAGCAATATTGACCCATCAGCTTAATTCAGGTTTTGATGTGGATCATACGTCAAAAATAAATATCCTGATTGCTGAAAATGAGAAAGGGAAAATTATTGGAATGCTGATTTTCAATATTATTCGCGGATTTAAAAATTATGCAGTACTGGAAGATATGCTTTTAGATCAATCACTCAGAGGGCAGTCCCTCGGAAGTACACTGTTGGAAAAGGCTGTAGAAGAGTCCAAAAACTGGAATATCAGCTTTATGATGCTGGAAAGCGGGATCGGTAATACGGGTGCCCATCATTTTTTCAATAAATACGGATTTAAAAAAGTATCTGAAAACTATATTTTAAGCCTTTAAAAAATAAAATCCTAATTCTGATGAACACCATTTCAATCATAGGAGCCGGAATTGGCGGACTGGCTTTGGGAAATATCCTGAAGCAGCATTCATATGATTTTACCATCTTTGAAGCAGCTCCGGAAATAAAACCTGTAGGAGCCGGAATCATGATGGCCGTTAATGCCATGCAGATTTTTGACAGGCTAGGTTTAAAAGAAAAAATAGAAAATGCGGGAAATAAGATTCATGGAATTTCCATAACCGATGAATCTTTAAAACCTATCACAAAAACCAGTATTCCTGCGTTGGAAAAAAAATATAATTCCTGCAATGTAGCCATTCATAGAGCGGAACTGCAGAAAATACTGGCTGAAAATATCGGGAATAAATATATTAAGCTTAATCATTCATTAAATAAGATCGAAAAGAACGGGAACTATTCTTTATATTTTGAAAACGGAACTCAAGCAGAAAGTAAAATCATTTTTGGGGCAGACGGTATAAAATCCAGGATCCGAAACCAGATTTTGAATACCGGAACTATCCGGAATGCCGGACAGAAATGCTGGCGCGGACTGGTAACATTTGATTTACCGGAACAGTTTGATCAGGAAGCCATTGAATTGTGGGGAAAAGGAAAGCGCTTCGGTTTTGTGAAGATTTCAGAGAAAAAGGTATACTGGTATGCTCTGATCAGTGAAAAGAAGCATAAGCATTATCTGGGTCTGTCTGAAAATTTTAAAGAATTTCATCCTCTTGTTTCAAATATTATTGAAACCACTTTAGAGGAATGCATCATTCTCAATGATATTACAGACCTGTCTCCTATTCCATCATGGTATTCTGAAAACCTGTGCCTGATCGGAGATGCTGCCCATGCAACCACTCCGAATATGGGACAAGGAGCCTGCCAGGCTATTGAAGATGCCTACATTATTGGAAGATTACTGGAAGACAGCAAGGATTTCAATGCTGTTTTTGAAAAATTTCAAAAGATAAGAAGGAAAAAGGTAGATTATATCGTTAATACCAGCTGGAGAATCGGAAAAATTTCACAGTGGGAAAAGGGAAATACTTTACGTAATCTTTTTATGCGGTTGATTCCGGATTTCACTAATCAAAAACTGGCAGAGAAGATTATCCGGCTGGAAATGTAAGCCCAATGGAAAAAATAATTTCCAAATCCAATAGGAACAGAAAGCCTTGCTATTAAAGCAAATTCAATACATATCCCAGAGACGATCCCAATAAAACAATCCAAACACTATTGAGTTTTTTGAATCCGAAACTTAGTACTAAGCATATTACCGCTATAAGAACTGCCCGCCAGTCACTGATGCTTTCTTTTGCCATCACATAGCAAACGGAAACAATTATTGCTACAGATGCTATATTCACAGCATCCAGGAATTTGGAAAAAAGACTTGAATCCCGCATCATTTTTACAATGGGATTTAGTAATGCAACAAATATAAATGACGGTAAAAAGATACCTACTGTAGAAACTGTAGCTCCCGACCAACCATTGATCTGATACCCAATAAATGCAACCGAAGAAAATACAGGCCCCGGTGTAAACTGTCCCACAGCAATTGCGTCTATAAGTTGCTGTCTTGTCAATAAGCCTTTTTCTACCAGTTCGGCATCCAAAAAGGCAAATAACACATAGCCGCTCCCATATAAAATAGCCCCTATTTTAAGAAATGTCAGAAACAGACTTATATTGAGAGCTGAAAATAAATTAAAATCTGAAATCTGTAATATGCCAAGAGGTAAAAAAGAATTGATCGTTTTCCTGTTTGAAAACAATGATAATCCTATAGCCACTATTCCAGCACCAAATAACAGCAATATTTCATTGACGCCCATTAAAGCCAATATTAATACAGTGAAGCCAATGATTCCAAGCTTTATATTTTTTAATGATTTTTTTGCCAACGGTAAAATGGCTGTCAGAATAATTGAAATAATAGCAGGCTTAATCCCATAAATAAATGGCTGAACCTCAGGAAGCTGTCCATATTCCTTATAAAGCCATGCAAAAAATAATGTAATAATTACTGCCGGAAATATAAAACATAATCCGGCCACAATCAGACCTTTCCAGCCCGCTCTGTCCTGTCCTATATGCATTGCCATTTCGGTACTGTTGGGTCCCGGGATAAGGTTCGTGGCTCCCATCAGATCCAGGAAATGCTCTTCGCTCATCCACTTTCGTTTAACCACCACTTCCTGCTGCATCATAGCTATATGTGCGGCCGGGCCACCAAATGCAGTAACTCCCAAAGTAAGAAAAACACGGGCAAGTGTCTTCAGTTCATTATTCCTGTTCACGGCTTATCAAATTTTTATCTATTGAAAAATTACCACTTCCAAAATACAGTAAAAAGATCAGAAGCATCGTCATTACAAAATCTGTTCTGTATTCATGGGCAAAAGCCCAAAAGCCTTTGTCCAGAAAAGTTGGAATTTTTGTGGTGATAAAAGCCACTATCATAATAACCAACAAAGGGAAAGCCGCCAATCTGGAGATAAAACCTAAAAGCAGTAAAATTCCACACACAATTTCAACCACACCTACTGCTGATGCCCAAAATTCAGGGTTTTGAAAACCTATTTTTGCAAATCTTCCGGTACCTACACTTTCGGAATTAATAAATTTCTGTAATCCTTCTGACAAGAAAATTAACCCGGTTATTAAACGTAAAATGAATAACGGAAGCGGTTTTGTCCGAATAATCCTGTTGATCATGATTAGCTCATTTTATACAAAAATATATTATATTTTGGATATGAAAATAAAAAAGGAACCCGAATTGAGTTCCTTTTATCTAATATGTCAGGGTAATTCCGGCTCCCCAGCCCATTTCATTATCATAATTCCCTGAAACAGAAACCCATTTCTGTAGAATATATCTCAGTCCGGTTGAGAATTCTCCGTCAGAATTGAGGCTGAAATTTCCTCTTATTCTTCTGGATATCGGAATATCTTCGCGACTTAGTTCCAGCAATACTTTTCCGTTCTGGTCTACGCTTGCATCTGCTGTAATCAGCATGGGTAAAAGATATTGTACCCCAACCATGAAAGCATATTTGTCTTTTGAGGCTTTCTGCTGTCCGAACCACGATTTTTCCCCGTGAAATTCCATGCCCATATCTTCTGCCATTTGTCTTTCCATGATCTCATGGTTCTTCTGGATTCTGAGCCCTGCATATGGAAGTGCCCACTGGAATTTCCCAAGGAATCTTCCTACTTTCACATTTCCTTCAAAATGATCAAAATCCCAGTTGGAATGAAATTCGTTCAGGTTGGCCCATCTCGGTCCAAACATTGTCATCGTTTCCGCATGCACTTTATTGCTTGCAATATCCAGCATTGCCATAGAACTGATCATCCTGTTGTCCTTCAGGAAATTTTTCCAGGCCAGTTTTCTGTCAGGCAGTTGTGGGTTTGGCTTTGAATTTTCATAGCTGAATATTCTCCCCATTCCGGCCATCATATGGTATAAAATATGACAGTGGAAAAACCAGTCACCATCCTGATTGGCGGCAAATTCAATTGTAGTGGTTTCCATCGGCATAATGTCTACCACATTTTTCAGGGGAGAATATTCTCCTTTTGAATTGATCAGTCTGAAATCATGACCATGAAGGTGCATCGGGTGGCGCATCATCGAATTATTGTACATCTTAATTCTCAGGATTTCTCCTTTTTTAACCAAAATCTTATCTGTTTCCGTAACCGTTTTATTGTCTAAAGTCCACAGATAATGGTTCATATTTCCTTCTAATGTAAACTTCAGCTCTCTTACATTTTCGTCCGGAAAAATAGTTTTTTCAGGAGATTTTAAGAGGTTGTATGAAAGTCTTTTGATTGATTTTTCTTCCTTCATATCCGTTCCTGCATGATTTTCGTGCCCGGTCTTCGAATGATCTTCTTCCTTAGTCTTAACGCCCATCATTTCATTCATGTGCTTCATCGTCATTTTCCTTTGGCTCTCGGGAAGTTCGGGATACATCACTTCATTCATATCCATCATCTGATTGCCCATCGTCATATTCATCGGTTTCATATTCCCGCTCATTTCCATCATTCCGTTCATTATTTTCATCCCTTCAAAAAGCATCAGCCTCGGAAGATTAGGTGCTTCCACTTTTTCACCGGACCCCAGCCACAGTGAAGCGTGTCCTACCCTGTCTTCTGATGTGGAACGGAATTCAAAACTTTTGTTTTCAGGAACGGTAACTTCAATGTCATAAGTTTCTGAAACTCCAATGATGAGGCGGTCAACTTCTACCGGAACCACATCATTTCCGTCATTTCCCACTACCTTTATTTTTCCGCCTCCGTAATTCAGCCAGAAATACGTGGACGAACCGCCATTGGCGACTCTTAGTCTCACTTTATCACCTGCTTTCAGATTGGAATAGGCAGAGCTTGGAACTCCGTTGATGAGGAATTTATCGTAATAAACATCACTCACATCCATAGCTTCCATCCTTTTCCATTCATTTAAAGCTTTTGTCCCGAAATTTCCGGATTTAATGGCTTCCCAATAACTCTGTACCGCATTTTTCTTAATTGCATACCAGTCTGTATTGGCCATATGAAGCCTTCTCGCAATCTGCATCGGGTCTTCATCACTCCAATCACCTAATAATACAGGGATTTCTTTGGTATAAGACGGTTTAGGCTCTCCCTCTCTTTTATTGAATACCAGAATACCGTTCATCCCGATCTGTTCCTGCAAAGCTTCATGGGAATGGTACCAATACGTTCCGTTTTGAGAAACTCTGAATTTGTATAGATGAGTTTCTCCGGGTGTTACAGGTTTTGTGGTAAGGTATGGAACCCCGTCATGTTCATTGGGAAGAATCACCCCGTGCCAGTGAAGCCCTGTGTTTTCCTTAAGCATATTGTGAAGATAAATCTCCGCTGTGTCCCCTTCCGTGAAATATAAGGTCGGAGCCTGCAGCTTTCCGTTGATCGCAATTGCTCTCCGATTTTTCCCTGTAAAGTTGACAATCGTATCTTTTACATAAAGATCATACCTTACTGTTTTTCCACCGAAAGTAACTTTTCCGTTTTCAGAATTTCTTTTGAATACGGATCCGTCTGTTTCCGGTTCTTCTAAAACTGTATGCTGATGATTCTCTTTTTCCACCAATTCCATTCCGCATTTGGGACATTTCCCTGGTTTGTCTGAAGTAACTTCAGGATGCATAGGACAAGTGTAAACAGCATCAGACTGGGATTTTGGCTGAGACTTAAAAGTTTTAGGCTGAAGATTAGGTTTTGTTTCAGGCTTATCTTTTCTGACTTCCTGAACTTTTGGTTTTGCATTAACCTTTTTTGCCTTAGCCTTAGGCTGAATTTTAACTTTATCCTTATTGGTCTTAATTTCTGCAGGTTTTTGTACTGTTTTCTTCTCAGGCTGTGGTACAGCTTTCGGTTTTACCACAACGGTTTTTTTTACCAGCGTCATTTTGCACTTCGGACAGTCTCCGGGTTTGGAAGATACTACCTCAGGATGCATCGGGCAGGTATAATAAGTTTTCGTTGTTTGTGCGAACGTAAAAACAGAGAACAAAAGCACCAGAAATATGATCAGTTTTTTCATAATATTCCGAACTTTTTAAAAGATGTAAAGCTTAAAGTAAAATATAATTTAAACTATACAACTTATTGTTTTAAAATTAAATACAATAATTATTTCATTTCTGACTTTACACTTCCGCAAGAAAGCATAGATTTTCCGTAGTAAGGATTTACGATCTGCTTTTCATCGCTTAACCAGCTGGAATCAGCCATTGGACAATATTGCACATAAACCGGTTTTTCTGAAAGCTTAAATTTTTTTGTCAAAGCGATCATGTTCTCAGAAAGATTGGAAAAGGTTTCTCTCTGGGCTGCAATATTCCGCGCATCAGAGATTACTGTGGCATCTTTTCTTAAAATATTAAGGTTACCTTCAGAAACCGATTTGTAATCTAGGGTTGAAGCTGTCTTGATAAACTCTGCAGCGGCTTTTGAGGTTTTATCTGCGTCATCAGAGGCCAAAGCTGATTTAATGGCAATATAATTCTGATATAATTTTGAAACCTGGACGTCTTTTTTAGACTGTGCAGAAAGTGAAATAATTGAGAATAAAGATAATGCTGCTGTGATGATATACTTTTTCATTGTTTTAAATTTTAGAATTAATTTTTAATAAAGAATAATTGAAACGCATCATGCGCCGGGCCGTGTTGCCTGCGAAGGTATGATCACCTGATTCACACCAGGCAACAGACGGATCTTAAATTCTAAAATTACAATGATTGATATAGATAGGAACAGACCTGTATTCAGGCGGTCCATTGATTCTTATCTGTGTAAATTTTGTAGCTGAAAAAGATTGGTCCGTAAAGAAAAACCGGTGCTGCGTTAATGCCGGAGCGATCTGACTAAAAAAATTAATCATCAGCAGATCGGATTTTTGAGAATCATCTACTTTTACGACCTTTATTTCAGTCTTACAGCATCCTTTTTTTTCTTTGACACCACATTTCTCACAGATATCTGTGGTTTTCTGGCTTACGGAAACAAATTCCTCCATACAGAAATGTACGCTGAAAGCTGCTCCGGAAGAGAATCCAAAGTAGAAAACAGAGAATAATATGGCAAGAATCTTTTTCATTGATAGGACAAAGTTAAAAATATCCCGGAAACCGCTGTTATAAAATTCTGTATACTTGTTATAAAATTCTGCTCAATGAAAAAAAGCTTCCGAATATTCGGAAGCTTTTTTTATTTTGTACTCTCACTGATTTTGCAGATTGAGCAGATTTTTATTGTTTAGCAAAATTCTAACTTCTAGCCTCTATTCTACAGTTTGAATTCAAGCTTTACATTGAAAAAACGTCCCGTAAGTCGCACCGGAACCGGATACATTACACTTGAGTTGTAATCCGTGATCCACTGATTGGCAACGGTATTATTGATATTGAATGCATTAAACACCTGAACGCCTAAGGTTAATTCTTCGAAATTACCCCAGAAGCCATAACGCTTTTTCTTGTCTTTAGAATCAATAAATACTTTTGAAAGTCCTAAATCAACTCTTTTATAAGCAGGCAATGTTCTCTGGTACTGATATGGATCTGAGAAAACGGGTGCCCCATTCGGAAGTCCCATTGCATATACCAATGTAAGATTGACACGCATGGACGGGAATTTCGGCATATAATCCTGATAGAACATCGCAAATCTGAATCTCTGATCGGTAGGTCTCGGAATATTTCCTCTTCCGTCGATACTTTCGTATACCCTGGCATAACTTGCTGATAACCAAGAATCTACACCCGGAACAAATTCCCCAAATAATCTGGTATCAATTCCATAGGCATATCCTGAAGCATTATTCTTCCCTGAATAACGGATTCTTACATTATCCATGTAATAAGGGATCAGATCATCCATTTTCTTATAATAGGCTTCTGTAGTCAGCTTAAATGGCCTGTCATACATATAAAACTCATAATCGTTGGCAAGAATTAACTGCATGGAACGCTGAGATTTTATATTGGAATTGAAGTTTCCATCAAGATCTTTGATTTCCTTGTAAAATGGTGACTGGTAATAGATTCCTCCGGAAAGCTTGAAAAGCATATCCGTATCCCAGTCAGGCTTTATTGCAAACTGGAATCTCGGTGAAAAGATGGTTTCTTTATTGAAACTCCAGTTTGAAACTCTGGCTCCTGCATTAACGAATACTTTACTAGCTCCCCAGTAAAATTTCTGAGAATATTGCGCATAGGCAGAAAGCCTTGAAGGTGTTATTTTATTTTTGCCTGCAATCTGATAAAACAGTTCCAGATCTCCTGATGCTCCTCTCGGATCATCAATAGGACGTGGAATGCTGTATCCTGCAGCATCTACCAACTTCCATTCATTGGTATTATCGTTCAGATTTTCTTTTTCGTACTTAAATCCAACTTCAATATCGGTATTGATATTAGGAGAAAATTTTGCTCTGAACTGGGTTCCGTACGTTCTTACAAACAGGTCATTTCTCGCATGTTCTATCTGCCCGCCACCATCAAAAGAAGGATTTGGAGCTCCTGTCACAAGATCAAAAGTCTGGATCTCATAGCTTGAGGCAATGGAATAATATTCTTTTTCTCTGTTCTGATAGGCAAAACTATCCAATGTAAACTTCCATTGGTCTGAAGGCTTATAGTTCAGGGAAAAAGTTCCCATCATATTTTTATACATATCCTGCTCCCGTCCGCCATAGCCAATGTTTACAGTAATCGGCTGCTGAAGGCTTCCGAAAGTTACACTCTTGGCTTTTGGAATCATTTCATAATCGTTCTTGGAATAGTATCCAATGAATGACATGGAGAATTTATCGTTGAGATGATAATTGATGTAAGACTGGAAGTCCCAATAGGTAGGATTAAAATCCGTATCCTCATTCAGTGTATTTAGAACTAAATTGGTATTTCTGTATCTTCCTGAAAATAAAGCAGTCAGTTTTTTATTTTTTGATGCTAAGCCAGCAGTCAGTCTTCCTCCTATTAAGCTCGCTTCCCCTGAAAGTTCAAATTTTTCAGGTTCGCGGTAGTAAATATTCAATGCTGAAGACATTTTATCTCCGTATTTCGGTTCAAATCCTCCGGCAGAGAAATTGACAGTTGAAACCATATCAGGATTGATGATACTCATGCCTTCCTGCTGTGAGTTTCTGATCAGGAAAGGTCTGTAGATTTCAATATCATTAATATAGATAAGGTTTTCATCATAGTTTCCGCCACGTACCATGTATTGGGAAGAAAGCTCAGTATTGGAGTTTACGGAAGGAAGTGTTTTAAGCAGACCTTCAATTCCTCCACCTATGGTAGCAATTCCTTTTGCATCTTTTGCTGAGATTTTTACATTGGTAATGTCATTTGTTTTCCCGATCACTTTTTTCTGGAAAACGACTTCCTCAATATCGGTTACTCTATCCACAGTATCTTTTTTTCTGTTTTGAGAGAAAATCAGCACGGGAACCATAAGGCTTAGTGGTAAAACTAGTTTTTTCAAAAGAAATATTTTAAGAATTTCTAAAAATAGGGATTTTTTAACAATTACAAAATTGATTCTCTAATTCTTGTTAATTTCTGTAACAAGTCTTCTAATAAATCTAATCTTAACATGTTGGCTCCATCTGACAAAGCAGTTTCGGGTGTAGGATGGGTTTCAATGAAGATTCCGTCTGCACCTACGGCAATTCCTGCTTTAGCTACCGTTTCTATAAGGTCCGGTCTTCCGCCAGTAACTCCGGAACTCTGGTTAGGCTGCTGCAATGAATGCGTAACATCCAAAATAACCGGGGCATACTGTCTCATGGTAGGAATACCTCTGTAATCTACAATCAGATCCGTATATCCGAAAGAATTTCCTCTTTCAATAATAGCTACTTTCTGGTTATTGGAATCTGTAATTTTCTGAACAGCAAATTTCATTGATTCCGGAGAAAGGAACTGTCCTTTTTTAAGCGTTACGCATTTCCCCGTTTCTGCTGCAGCCACCAAAAGATCGGTCTGGCGCACTAAAAATGCAGGAATCTGAAGTACATCAACGTATTGAGCAGCCAGTGCAGCGTGCTCATTTTCGTGGATATCAGTTGTTGTTGGAATATTAAAGGTCTCTCCTACTTTTCTAAGAATCTCCAGGGACTTTTCTTCTCCGATAGTTGTAAAAGAGTCTACACGGCTCCTGTTGGCTTTTTTAAAGCTTCCTTTGAAAATATATGGGATATTGTATTTGTCTGTTATATTAATTACCTTTTCTGCTATTCTCAATGCCATATCTTCGCCTTCAATGATGCACGGACCGGCAATAAGGAAAAAATTTTTTGAATCTTTGTGGTGGATATTATCTAAATATTGGATCATTTTTATGTAAATTAAAAAGTTCAGTAAAAATACTTATAAAGTTTCAGAATCGAAAATTATTTGAGATGTAAGATGAGAATCAAGAATTAAGAACCGAGAGCCCAGATAATAGACTCTAGAGATTTAGGGTTTAGGGAATGCAACATGTCTTTGAAGATTAAATCATATTTATAATTTAATAAATATAATGAGCTACAAAATCAGCGAGAATAGCAGTCGGGTATTAGGAGCACATTTTTTTCAGGATCTTTTCAAAAGTATTGATATTGCGGCTGGTGAACTGATCTTTAAGGCTTTTCTTTCCCAGAATTTTGCCAAAAGAAGAATCTAAAGTATTTCCTTTCGGGACCTGCCAGTAAAATATTTCGCCAACGATCTCGGCTTTTTCGTTTTCAGCTTTGGAAGCAGCTTCAAATTCTGCATTCAAAATATTTTCTATTCCGGGATTTCCTACAAAGGCATAAATATGCTGATTATCTTTTTTCTCAAAAGGAATACTGTTCCAGAAAACTTCCGTTTCTTCCTGAGATTTTATGAATAAGAAGGCTTCATAAGAAAAATGGTCGGACATCGCTTTTTCTAAAATTTTCTTTAAATCTCCTGCCTTTTTATCAGAAGAGAACACAATATTTCCGGAGGCCAGTATCGAACTTACATCCAGCATTCCGGCATCTTTAAAAACCTGGCATACATCAGCCATTTTCATATTGGTTCCTTTTACGTTTACGCCGCGGAGAAAAGCACAGTATTTCATTTTTTAGGGATTAGGGTTTAGATGGGTTGGAAGTATTAGTATTGGGAGACAGACTTGTTCTCCTGTGTTGATTCCATTCTGCATTTCCTTTTTCGATAAAATCCATGGTCTGAAAAACAGCCATTGGAAGAATATAGAATACAATCAGAAGGGAAAGCCACAAATTCCGTTTTTCTTTCTGCTCCAATACAAAAATAAGAACGGGAACAAAAAGCAACAGCTGCGGTATCCAGTAATATAAGCCAGATAGGCTATTTTGAGAAATGAAAATAATTTGTTGCATCCAGCCGAAAACAAAGATCATCCATAAAAAACAGTTTCTTTTTTCTCTTTGCCTGATAAGATAAATAAAACACAGCAGTTCAAAAATCAGTGTAATAATGGTTACCGGATTGAAGTTTCCGGGAAGTTTCAGCATTCCCCAGAAATTTCCAAAGTTTGTCAGGAAATGATCAAAATTTTGCGCAAAAGTGAAGGTATATGCATACCATTCTCCGAAGTACAACCAATTAAAAGAAAGTACGGATAAAATGCCCAGAATTCCTCCAAGTACATATTTCCATCTGATTTTTCGGTTCCAAAAAACATCGACAAGAAATATTATTCCCAGAAAAATGACGGTATCGATCCTTGTAAATATGATTAAAACCGGAAAAAGAACCAGAACCCATTTTTTATCTTTATTGAATCCATAGTACAGAAGTGCCATTTCCAGAAAGAAAAGTATTCCGTATTCCGTTCCAAGAATAGAAATTTTAATGGAAGGTGGTAATATGCTGATTAAAAATATAAAAATAGCTTTGTGCCATGGGTTTTTAAGGGTCAGATGAGCAAGAAGCAATGTTCCTATGGTAAAAAGTATGGAATTGAAGATCAGCAGGGGCTCAATAAAATATTCTTTTCCGAAGATCAGATTGAAAAAACAGGATACAAAAATATAGAGATGGCTGGTAGAAGCTGAAACCTTGGTTTCTCCGTTGAAACCTATTATTCCATAATCCAACAAATTTTGAGCTACCCGCCAGGTAATGAACGCATCTTCCTGGATATAGTGAGTCAATAAAAAGAGAAGTTTAAAAACAACTATAAAAATTACGGCATAGATTGGGAGTCTATTATTTTTATTTTGAGTCATCATGTATTTTTAATATCACAAATATAATCTTAAAATTTATGAATCCCAATAACAAAAAAACGGAACCGAAGTTCCGTTTTTTAAATATTTTTATTGTGTTGCTTTAATGATGGCTGTAGTGATCTGATCCTCTTTCTCTTTTGAGTAGGTAGAATCAAAAGGTTCCATCACATCAAATAAATACTGGTAGAAAGGAGTGATCTTCTGTACATTTTCAGATTCTTTCATTGCCTTTTCTTTGCCCATCTGTTGAAGTTCTCTGATGAAAACATTGAATTTCTTATCGATCGGCTCTATAGATTTCACCAGATAAGCATAAGCCTTTTCGTTCTGTCCCAATTTCTTATAAGCATCTGTAACAGCAGCTACCACAAGGGAATATTCCATAGGTTTAGATCTCATCTGTCGTCTTGCAAAATTCTGATCAGCTCGTGAAAGACTCAAGTAATAATCGTATTCCTCAAAAATACCTTTTTTCAGAAGCTCTGCCAGCTGCAGGCCTTTCTTCTCCTGTCCTGCAATAATGTATCCGGTGACCATAGAGCTCAATGATCTGGGATCATTAAACTTCTCAGCAGGAATTTCTTTTGAGGCAAGATCCAATAATTCCAAAGCTTTAGCTTTCTTTCCTTTTAATGCCAATGCTGAAGCTGCTCTGCTTGCTGACATTCTGTAGCTCATAATGTTTGAAGTAGCAGTTTCGTCAAAATGAGTATTCAAGTCTTTAAAATTCCCCCATCTGAAGTTTTTCACGACATTGTAAAGGGAATTGACATCCACTCTTCCCATATCTCCGTCTGCATTAGGAGCTGTATGAATAGGAACCAGCCTGTAACTGAATCCGTCAAACTGAAGATATTCGTCAAGATAAAAGATATTTTCACTGTCGTAGATCCCTCCTGATGAGAAGTTGATTGGACGTTTCCAGTCGAAATTGGCAAGCATATCCAGCATGATCAGGTTGTTTTTATAAAGCGTGTTTCCTTTATAAGTGATCATAATCTGGTTCACAACATCCGGAAGATCTGCCTGGGTGATGATTCCTGCTTTTAAAGCATTTTCTTTATTAACCGGAAGAATGAATTTGTTTACCGGAAGAATATTATATTTCTCAAATTTTTCTTCCCCGAAATACATTTTCAGAAGCTCATCCTTTTCAGGAGATTTGAATTTAATAAAATCAACAGCCTCTTTCAATGTCAGTGAATCCTGTGTAAGATATTTTCTGAAAGCTCCAAATTGGGTATCAGGAACACCCTGTTCTTTCAGCATAGAGAAAACGCCTTCCCAATCTTCTTTCTTCATCATATAGATCTGGTCGTTTACACCGTCTCTGTAGTCCTCGTGAGTCAGTTCGCTCGGAATTCCTGCTGCATTATATGTTTTTCTTTTTATCTGATCCAAGTTCCAGGGAGTTGAAGCAAGGGTAAAATTAACCACCTTCACATCATCCCTGAATCGTTCTGTTTCCTGGATGGCCCAGACAGGGTACGTATCATTATCTCCGTAAACAAACAAAATATCGTTTTTAGGAAGTGACTTTAATACTGAATAAGCATAATCATAAGCTGTATATCTGTTGCTTCTGTCATGGACACTGTAGTTCTGGAAGCCCATTATAAAAGGTACCCCTAATAAAACAACTCCTAAAGCAATATTCGCTCCATTAGATTTTATCTTAGACTGGATAAACCATAAAATAGCTCCGGCTCCAAGCCCGATCCAGATCGCAAAGGCATAGAAGGAACCCACCATCGCATAATCTCTTTCTCTAGGTTCAAAAGGTTTTACGCCTGTGTAGAAAATAATTCCGACACTTGTTAAAATAAATAATGAAAGCAATGCATAGAATCTTCCAAAGTCTCTGTTCAGCTGGAAAAAGAAACCGATCAGTCCTAAAATCAGTGGTAAAAAGAAGAATTTAACCGTACTTTCATTCTTGAATTTAGCCGGCATCTTATCCTGGTTTCCAAGCAGTGCATTATCGATGAAAGGAATTCCGGAGATCCAGTTTCCTTTGGTGTTTTCCATATTTCCTTCAAGGTCGTTTTGTCTTCCCACGAAGTTCCACATCAGGTATCTTACAAAGTAATACCCATTCTGGAAGGTAATGAAATAGTCCATATTCTGGGCCAGTGAAGGCTTCTGAACATTGATCAGGTTGTATGGCTTCACTTTAAGATAATCTGCTGCAGTGATGGATTTATCTTCATATTTTGCTCTCAATTCATCAAAAATCTGCTTGGCCTGTGGATTGTCGGCCACATCTTCATTAGCGTAATTGTAGGTAAAATCAGGAGCTCCGTACATGGAGATGTAGTTCGCCATTACATCCTTATCTTCATTAAACATTCTCGGCATTAAGCTGATCTGAGACTGGCTGAATGTATAATTGAACCGGTCTCCTGTTTTTCTGTAGGTTCCGGTTTTTTCATCCTTTTCGTAGATCTCACCGGTTTTCTTTGTTTTGAAGCTTCCGTCTTCATTTTTCTCAATCCCGTTGGCATCAAGGAAAGCAGTATAATTTTGACCGTAAATGGTAGGCCAGTCTCCGTACTGTTCTCTGTTATAATAATCCAGCATACCGATGGCAGTATCAGGATCGTTAAGGTTCATCGGGGGATTCGCATTGGCCCTGATGGGAATAACCATCCAGCATGAGAATCCAATGATCATAAAAACTACTGACAAAGCAGCAGTCTGATATATGTTCTTCTTAGCTTTTCTTGCATATTTAATGATAAAATAACAAGCTGCTGTCATTAAAATAAATGCAGCAATAGTTCCTGAGTGGAAAGGAAGTCCAAGTCCGTTGACAAAGAATATTTCCAGTCTACCGAACATCGTCATGATCAGCGGGAAAATAATTTTGAAAACAATGATCAGAATTCCCAGGGTAATCGCATTAGCCCAGATAAAGTTTTTCCAGGTAAATTTATAGTTTCTTGCATAATATACCAGGCAAACAGCCGGTACCGCAAGCATCCCCATCATGTGTACGCCTACAGAAAGTCCCAATACAAAGAAAATAAGGATGATCCATCTTTCACTGTCTTTCGCCAGGTATTCGTTTTCCCATTTGGTAATCAGCCAGACAAGAAGCGCAATGAACATGGAAGCCATGGAATATACTTCTCCTTCTACAGCAGAAAACCAGAAAGTATCTGAAAAAGTAAAGCATAAAGCACCTACAGCTCCTGCAAAAAGAATGGAGATTTCCTGGTGTTTTGTAATTTCATCAAAGTCTTTGTTCAACAGCCGTCTTACAAAATGGGTAATCGTCCAGAATAAAAATAAAATCGTCAACGCACTGAACAATGCAGACATCGCATTGATCACAATTGAATAATTTTCACCTTTCCCTAAAGCAAAAATGGCTGCCACGGCACCCAAGATCTGGAATAAAGCAGCTCCGGGAGCATGCGTTACTTCAAGTTTTACAGCTGAGGAAATGTACTCGCCGCAGTCCCAGAAACTGAAATTGGGTTCTATGGTCGACAAGTACGTGAAAAATGCAATGACGAAAATCACCCATCCTAAAACGGTGTTCCATTGCCTAAAAGTCCAATTTTTCATAGTATTAAATCAATTACGCGAAAATAAGGCTTTTATACCATTCTGTGGTGTTTTTAACAAAATTTAAAAATTTTGGCGTAGTATTTGCGATTATACTTCAGCTAAGATTGCAAATCAGAAAATAAATTTTGCTGAATCGCTGGCTTGAAATCAAACAAAAGTTTAGTAATTATTTATTTTTTTGTATTTTTGCGGTCAGATTTTTATTGAAAATAACAAATAATGAGTAATGTTTACGATAATATTCTTGGCCTAATAGGAAATACTCCTATGGTGAAGCTTAATACTGTTACAAAAGATATTCCTGCAACCGTTTATGCCAAGTTAGAATCATATAATCCTGGACATTCCACAAAAGATAGAATAGCACTTCATATTATAGAAAATGCTGAACAAAAAGGTTTATTAAAGGAAGATTCTGTAGTTGTAGAAACTACTTCAGGAAACACCGGATTTTCTATAGCGATGGTCTGTATTATCAAAGGATATAAATGTATTCTGGCGGTAAGCGACAAAACGAAGCCCGAAAAAATTGCCTATTTGAAAGCATTAGGGGCTACGGTATACATTTGTCCTGCCAATGTGGCTGCAGATGATCCCAGATCTTATTATGAAGTAGCTAAAAGAATAGCTTCAGAAACACCAAATTCAGTTTACATCAATCAATATTTTAATGAATTGAATATTGATGCACACTACCAGACCACAGGTCCTGAAATTTGGGAGCAGACAGGAGGTAAGATTACCCACCTTTTTGCCTGCACTGGAACGGGTGGAACATTGTCCGGTTCGGGTAAATTCTTAAAAGAAAAAAATCCGGATATCAAGATTATCGGTGTGGATGCTGACGGTTCTATCCTGAAGAGCTACCACGAAACAGGAGAAATCCATAAAGAAGATGTTCATCCTTATCAAATTGAAGGAATGGGGAAAAATTTAATCCCTTCTGCTCTTCTTTTTGACAAAGTAGATGAGTTTGTAAGAGTAAATGATGAAATGTCTGCGTACAGAACCCGTGAAATAGCCCTTAAAGAAGCTATCATGGGAGGATACACAACAGGAGCCGTTACCCAGGCACTGATTCAGTATGCACAATCACACGAGCTTACCAAAGATGATATTATTGTCCTGATCTATCCTGATCATGGATCAAGGTATATTACTAAGGTATACAGTGATAAATGGATGGCCGAACAGGGTTTTGTAAATAACTGCGTACACAATTACGATGAAGTTTTCAAGACAGAATTTATTAAATAGATTTAAATAAACCACGATACAAATTAAGCCTTTTGTGTTCTGCAGAAAAGGCTTTTTCACTTAAAAATTACGATACAAAATGTTAGATATTTTTGACCGCATCAAACAAAATCCAGGTCCGTTGGGACAATTCGCTGATTACGCTGAAGGATATTTTGTTTTCCCAAAACTGGAAGGTCCAATTGGCCCAAGAATGAAATTTCAAGGTAAGGATGTAATTTTCTGGAGTGCAAATGATTATTTAGGACTTTGTAATCACCCGGAAGTTTTAGAAGCTGATGCAAAAGCAGCTGCGGAATTCGGAATGTTTTATCCGATGGGAGCAAGAGCTATGTCCGGTGAAACCCAGCAGCATCAACAATTGGAAAAAGAATTGGCAGAATTTACTCAAAAAGAAGCTGCTTATTTATTAAATTTCGGTTATCAGGGAATGGTTTCAGCCATTGATGCATTGGTTACAAGACATGATGTAATTGTGTATGATGCTGATTCTCACGCTTGTATTGTAGACGGAGTTCGTCTTCATATGGGGAAAAGTTTTACTTTCAAACATAATGATATTGCAAGTTTAGAGAAGAACTTAGAAAGAGCAACTAAGGTTGCCGAAGAAAATGGAGGCGGAATTCTGGTCATCACTGAAGGTGTTTTCGGAATGAGAGGAATGCAGGGAAAACTGAAAGAAATCTGTGATCTGAAATCAAAATTCAATTTCAGGCTTTTGGTAGATGATGCACATGGTTTCGGAACTTTGGGTAAAACCGGAGCCGGAGCAGGTGAAGAGCAGGGCTGCCAGGACCAGATTGATGTATATTTCTCTACTTTTGCCAAATCTATGGCAGGTTTTGGAGCTTTCCTTTCGGGAGATGAAACCATCATCCGATTTTTGAAATACAATCTTCGTTCTCAGATTTTTGCTAAATCTTTAACAATGCCAATGGTAATTGGAGGTTTAAAAAGACTGGAGCTTTTGAGAACCCGTCCCGAAATTAAAGCGAAATTATGGGAGAACGTAAGAAAACTTCAAGACGGTCTGAAAGAGAGAGGTTACAATCTTGGAAATACCAATACCTGTGTAACACCTGTTTTCATAGAAGGAACTACAATTGAAGCTACTCTTTTAGCTAAAGACCTTAGAGAAAACTATGGAGTTTTCACGTCAGTAGTGGTATATCCTGTAATTCCTAAAGGAATGATTTTATTAAGATTGATCCCGACAGCTTCTCACACAGATTCAGAAATTAATGAGACCCTGGCTGCTTTTGACGGTATCCGTGAAAAATTAACTTCCGGACACTACAGAGAAATGGAAAAACAAATGAATATCGAATACAAGCAAATGTAATACGATATCGTCATATAATACAATAGAAAAACCACTGATTGACTTTCAGTGGTTTTTTATAAAAATAAACTGGAATGAAATTAAAGGGTTATTTGTTAGGCATATTATCGTCCGTTTCATTCGGACTGATCCCTATTTTCATCCTGCCGCTGAAGCAGACCCATTTTTCTATGGACATTACGCTGTTCTATAGATTTTTGTTTTCTGCCTCAATGGTTGGCGGATATCTGCTGTATTCCAGAGAAAGCTTCAGAATCAACAAAAAAGAAGCTCTGATCCTTGCTGTTCTGGGAGTCTGCTATGCCCTTTCTTCAGAATTTTTATTCATTGGCTATGATTTTCTTACGCCGGGAATTGCTTCTACCGTCCTGTTTATTTATCCGGTTATTGTAGCTTTAATTATGTTTTTCTTTTATAGAGAAAAGCTCACAAAACTGTCTATAGTATCTCTGTTACTGGCTTTTGCAGGGGTTATTGTTTTATGTTTAAAAGAAAATGGTCTGGAGGTCAATTTTGCAGGTCTTGGAATTGTGATGCTGAGCTCATTATTTTATGCCCTTTATATGGTGATCGTTAATAAATCTGACCTTAAAGTATCGGGATTCAAGCTTTCATTCTACTCTATGCTTTTCACTTCAGCATTTTTTATGATAAAAGCTTCTGCCGAAGGTGAATCTTTTGCCATTCCTTCCGTATCCATCTTTTTAAATTTTATTGTTTTTGCTTTTCTCACCACCGTCATTTCAAGTCTGTGTTTGGTATATGCCATAAAATATATCGGCTCTACTCCGACTGCTATTTTAGGAGCATTGGAACCTGTGGTTGCAGTGATGGTAAGTGTTCTTATGTTTCATGAAAGATTTACCTTAAATCTTCTTATCGGCATTACGCTCATCCTTTTAGGGGTAACCTTTAATGTTATTGCAGACAACAGGAAATCGAAACTTACTCAGCCCACATAAAAATGACTGGCTAACAATTACTATTCCATAACAATTTTTATATTATATTTACTCAGCAAACTGATGGGCCAAATACACTATGCGAATTATTCTGAAGATCCTTTTTTCTCTTATTACAAGAATATTATTATGTACAGCTTTGTTGTTTTCGGAACCTATATCATGGCAATTCAGATTTCTATGTGTAATTATTTTTTGTATTCCCTGGATAAGATTCTTCATGAAGGATACTGACAGGAAAAATATTGATCTGTATCTTAGCTATAAGCTTCTGTTTCTTACCACACCTTTTTTATATGGTTTTATCGTCTGGAAATTTTTTGAATGGTATCATTTCAGTTTAATTACCCAGCTAATTTTATTCCTTTTGCCGGTAATAGTAAGTTTTTTTGTTAAAACGAAAAGTAAAGATATTCCAAACAACACTCAGAACATCTTACAGACAATGAGTTACTATTGTATTCCGTTCTTTTTAGCGGTCAATATATCTTTTGATTTTTCCAAACCATCATCGAAAGGATATTTAATTACCGATAAATCCAGTCCTATAGAAGAAAAACGGGATTCGGAAGGCTATTATAAAATCACAGACTATCAGTTTAAGGCTATTCCAAAAGAAAAAATGAATACTGTTCAGATTAAGAAATATGAAATTCCTCCCAATAAAATGAAGCCTGTAAAATATAAAAACGATTATGAATATTTACGCTCATATTACTTAAAAGAATATCCAAAACCTATTATCATACATGTAAACCGTAAAACTTATCATCAATTCGGAAAAGGAGATTTTCTCGATATTGAAACCTATCCCGGATTATTTGGTATAAAATGGACCTATTATCACTGGAAACTTAATGACTGATATCAATAAGGTATTTAAGAATAAAAAAAATCCGCTTAAACTTTCCTACCTAGATTTTTCATTTTAGATGAATTTAAAATAACTTTGCAAAAATTTCCTGTTGAAAGATCTTCTTCTCATTACTCCGCCTTTTACCCAGCTCAATACACCTTATCCGGCAACAGCTTATATAAAAGGCTTTCTGAATACCAAAAATATTTCCAGCTATCAGGCCGATCTGGGACTTGATGTTATTTTGGAGCTATTTTCGAAAAACGGACTCGAGAAAATTTTCAGCACAAAAATCAATCTTCAGGAAATATCAGAGAATTCACGGCGAATCTATGCATTACGGGAAGAATATTTAAGAACGATAGATCAGGTTATTCCTTTTCTGCAGGGGAAGACCCCTACGCTGGCCAGACAGATCTGCAGCATGAATTTCCTTCCTGAGGCTTCCCGTTTCAACCAGCTGGATGATATGGATTTTGCATTTGGAAATATGGGACTTCAGGATAAGGCCAAGCATCTTGCTACCCTATATTTAGAAGATCTTTCAGATTATATTATTGAAAATATTGATTCGGATTTCGGATTCAGCAGATATGCGGAACGTCTTGGAAAAAGCGCCAATTCTTTTGATGAGCTGTATTTAAAACTATCCAATAATCCAACCTTTATTGACAACTTTACCCTCAAAATTCTTCAGGAAAAATTAGAATTGGTCCAGCCAAAACTGGTCTGCTTTTCAATTCCGTTTCCAGGAAATCTGTATGCCGGATTCAAATGTGCACAGTTTATTAAAAAAAATTATCCTCACATTAAAACTGCGATGGGTGGTGGTTTCCCCAATACAGAATTACGGGAAGTAAAAGATCAGAGAGTCTTTGAATTTTTTGATTTTATCACTCTTGATGATGGTGAACTTCCTCTCGAACTCCTTTACAACAGCTTACCTATTTCAGAAGAAGCTGCAGAGTACAAGAGAACATTTTTAATTGAAAATCAAAAAGTTACTTATAAAAATAATTCTAAAAGACATGATTATAAGCAGGCAGATATCGGTACACCGGATTATACAGATTTAAAACTAGACCAGTATATTTCAGTGATTGAAATTGCCAATCCGATGCACAGTTTGTGGAGTGACGGAAGATGGAACAAACTGACCATGGCCCACGGCTGCTACTGGGGAAAATGTACGTTCTGTGATATTTCTCTGGACTACATCAAAATCTACGAACCTATTTCTGCTAAAATTTTAGTGGACAGAATGGAGGAACTCATCAAAACAACCGGTGAAACGGGATTTCATTTTGTTGATGAGGCTGCTCCCCCGGCATTGATGAGAGAAGTCGCTCTGGAAATTTTACGAAGAAATCTGGTTGTTACCTGGTGGACCAATATCCGGTTTGAGAAAAGTTTCACCCGTGATTTATGTTATCTGCTAAAACTTTCGGGATGCGTTGCCGTTTCCGGAGGGCTGGAAGTTGCCAGTGACCGGTTGCTACAATTGATAGATAAAGGTATTTCTGTAGAACAAGTGGCAAAGGTAACAAGAAATTTTACCGAAGCCGGAATCATGATTCACGCGTATCTTATGTATGGCTACCCGACTCAGACTGTCCAGGAAACAGTGGACTCTTTGGAAATGGTAAGGCAGATGTTTGAGATGGGAATTCTTCAAAGTGCTTTCTGGCATCAGTTTGCCATGACGGCGCATTCGCCTGTCGGAATAAATCCTGAGGAATTTGGAGTGACTCCTCTGAAGCAGGAAATTCTGTTTGCCAATAATGATATTGATTTTGAAGACAAAACTGGAATCGATCACAGCCAGTTCAGCTTTGGATTGAAAAAATCTCTTTTTAATTATATGCACGGAATCAATTTTGAGTTTCCACTTCAGGAATGGTTTGATTTTAAAATTCCAAGAACAACTGTTCATCCTGACTATATTCATGACTGTCTTCTGGATGATACTCAATTCGGCTTTAAAGGCAACTCAAAGGTTGTTTTCCTGACCAAAAACGTAATCGCTGAGAATCGCATAAAAAATAAAAAGAAATACTCCGGTGCATATACACTTCTCACGTTCCATTTAAAAACCAATATTGTAAAGATAGATCTGGAGCAGGATAAAGCGGAATGGCTAATGAATGTGCTGGAAGAAAATTCTATAGAGAATCCGAAAAAAGTTACAGCTCAGCAACTTAAGAATCAGTTTGAAGAATATTTTGAAGATTTCGAATTATTCTGGTTTTCGAAGCCGATGCAGCAATTGAAAGAAAATGGAGTAATTTTGAGTTTGTAATTTTTTTAAATAAATTAAAAAAATCCCGGAAAGTTACATCTCCGGGATTTTTATGAGTATTTAGAGTCAATACAATTTTATTTTTCAGCATTTCCCTTCACAACGTCACCAACAATTACTTTTTCCTGAACTTTAATAAAGCTCGGGTCCATAATTGCCATTCTTTCTGCAATGGCTTTATAAGTAGGGAATTTTAACAGAGAAGCTCTACCGGACATTTCCCTGTAAATGGTAAAAATTTTTCCGTTAGCTGTTTTGATCTGTTTTGTAGTGGTAATATATTTTCCAATGTATTTACTTTTAGCGTCATACACCTCAATATCTATGAAGGTTTTATCTGTAATAGTATCCTCAGAACCGAAACTTACCGGAAGATTGGTAAAGTATCCAACAGGAATTCCGTTGCTAATGATCTCTCCTACTTTATTGACTTCAATGTTCAGCTTATCAATTTTACTTCTGGTAGTATAGGCATCTTTAGTTTTGGTATCCAGCTTCCTTTTGGGAATATTTTTAAATATATCATCCAGATTTTTAATGTTGATCCCTTTATTATCAATAATCTTCAGTCCTTTTATAGAAGTATATACTGCCGATTTTTCCTCCCCAGAAAATGCTGACGGAGAGATATAGTCCAATTCTATTGTTTTATCCCGGTTGTAAACCCTGTTCAGTTTTATATAACTGTCTCTTACAGAATCCACTATACTTTTATCTATGAATTCTATAGTATACATCGGGGTATCATTCAGGTCCATGAATGTATAGATACTGGATTTGTTTGAGATCTTGGCAACATGGGTGCCATCAAGGCTTATGATACCTCTTTTGGTTTTAAAATTTTGAGCATTACATAGGATTCCCAGAATGGTAAAGAATATGATTGTACTTTTCTTCATAAAATCAGACTTTTACACAACATAAAAAAAGTGTAACCAAAGTTACACTTTCTTGAAAATATATTTAGCTTTTCATTTAATTATTCACAAAGGATGATTCCTTTATCATGATTAAATTCTACAACACCGCTTTTGATAGGGTAAGAAAAAACAGAGTCTTTCTCATTTTCTTTAGTAAAGTTCTTAGCATAAGCTTCACCAACTGAAGATGTGAAAAGCTTTACTTTACCTCCGATCAAAGAAGAAACGATTGCTGCGTGGTTTTTCATAATATGGAATTCACCACTTTTTCCCGGCAACAATACAGAGTCTACTTCTCCTTCAAAAACTACGTATTCTGGTGTTAAAATTTTTATATTCATTTTAATTTAGATTTGAAGATTTCAGACTTCAGATTTCAGACATTAAAGTCTCATGTCTATAATCTGATATCTTAATGTCTAATTTAATTACGCGTTTTCAGCTAACATTTTTTGTCCAGCCTCGATAGCTTCTTCGATGGTTCCTTTCAGGTTGAAGGCAGCTTCCGGTAAATGATCTAGTTCACCATCCATGATCATGTTGAATCCTTTGATGGTATCTTTGATGTCTACCAATGATCCCGGAATACCTGTAAACTGTTCAGCTACGTGGAAAGGCTGAGATAAGAATCTCTGAACTTTTCTTGCACGGTAAACTACCGATTTATCTTCTTCAGAAAGTTCTTCCATACCAAGAATCGCGATGATATCCTGTAGCGCTTTGTATCTCTGAAGAATTTCTTTCACTCTCTGAGCACAATCATAATGTTCTTCACCGATAATTTCCGGAGCAAGGATTCTTGACGTAGAAGCCAATGGATCTACTGCAGGATAAATACCCAATGAAGCAATTTTTCTGTCTAGTACCGTAGTTGCATCCAAGTGAGCAAACGTAGTTGCAGGAGCCGGGTCAGTTAAGTCATCCGCAGGTACGTAAACCGCCTGTACTGAAGTAATTGAACCGTTTTTAGTAGAAGTAATTCTTTCCTGCATCGCACCCATTTCAGAAGCAAGAGTCGGTTGGTAACCTACCGCTGATGGCATACGACCAAGAAGTGCAGATACCTCAGAACCAGCCTGTGTAAAACGGAAGATGTTGTCTACGAAGAAAAGTACGTCTCTACCTTGTCCGCTTTCACCACCATCTCTGTAATACTCCGCTAATGTAAGACCAGAAAGTGCTACTCTGGCTCTTGCACCTGGCGGCTCGTTCATCTGTCCGAAAACGAATGCAGCTTTAGATTCTTTCATAGCTTCTAAATCTACTTTGGAAAGATCCCAACCTCCGTTTTCCATAGAGTGCATGAAATCATCACCATATTTGATAATTCCTGATTCAAGCATCTCTCTCAAAAGGTCATTTCCTTCTCTCGTTCTTTCACCTACTCCGGCAAAAACTGAAAGACCTCCGTGTCCTTTTGCAATATTATTAATCAACTCCTGGATCAATACTGTTTTACCTACACCGGCACCACCGAACAATCCAATCTTACCTCCTTTTGCGTAAGGCTCGATAAGGTCGATTACTTTAATACCTGTAAATAAAACTTCTGCAGAAGTTGAAAGTTGATCAAATTTTGGAGCTGGTCTGTGAATTGGCAGACCACCTTCTTTAGAAATATTTTGAAGTCCGTCGATAGCATCCCCAACAACGTTGAATAGTCTTCCGTTTACAGCTTCACCGATTGGCATTGTAATAGGATTTCCATATCCGATTACTTCCTGCCCTCTTTGAAGACCGTCTGTAGCATCCATTGCAATACATCTTACTGTATCTTCACCAATATGCTGCTCTACTTCTAAGACTACTTTTTCACCGTTTCCTTTTGTAATTTCTAACGCGTCATAAATACTTGGAATTGCTTCCACATCTGTGAAGACAACGTCGATTACCGGACCAATAATTTGAGAAATTTTACCTTTAATTTGGTTTGCCATTGCTAAATTTTTTCTTGGTGCAAATATAATGATTCTTCATAAACCTACAATTGGTAAAAAAAAGATTTTTATCATACTTTTTATTAATTAATCAATGTAGTAATTTAGCAATAATAACAATGTTTCTGAGTGAAAATATTGGTAAACCAGTAAATTGGTACATTCCCACATTATCTTTATATTTGCAGTCAAATTTTTCCGTTTTGAAAGTTTTCAAGAATTTTAAAGATTATTCCTCCCAAAAACCTTTAGCATTATCTCTAGGAATGTTTGACGGAGTACATCTAGGGCACAAAAGTATTATAGATGAACTGATCAATGTGGGTACAGAGAATAATCTGGAAACAGCAATCCTTACATTTTGGCCACATCCGCGTTTTGTTTTTAACCCGAATGAAGATCTCAAGCTTCTGAATACGTTGGATGAAAAGAAACAGTTGATCGAAAAATACGGAATTAACCACTTATTCTTGAAAGAATTTGATGAAGAATTCAGAAATCTTACAGGGGAAGAATTTGTACGCCAAATTCTGATTGACAAACTAAATGTAAAATACCTTATTATAGGCTACGACCATTCATTTGGGAAAAATAAGAGTGGAAATTTTGAGCTCCTTCAAAAGCTTTCCAAAGAATTGAATTTTGTTGTTGAACAGATGGAAGCGATCAATATCCACGAAAACAATATCAGTTCCACGAAAATCCGCAATGCTCTTCTGACAGGAAATATTAAAGAAGCCAATGAAATGCTTGGTTACTCCTACTCTGTTTCCGGAACTGTTGTTCACGGGAAAAAAATTGGAAGAACAATCGGTTATCCTACGGCTAATATTGATGCTGAATCTATTAAACTTCTTCCTAAAAAAGGAGCTTATATTGTAGAAACTGAAGTAAAAGGTCATAAATATAAAGGAATGCTCAGCATTGGTACCAATCCTACTGTGAACGGAGAAAAATTAACCGTTGAAGTCTATATCCTTGATTTTGATGGTGATATTTATGATGAAAAAATCACGGTAAAATTCAGGGATTTCCTTCATGACGAGATCAAGTTTGAAGGTCTTGAAAAGCTTATCGAAAGGTTGGACGAAGATAAAAGGCTGACCCAGGAGTTTCAATTCTAGCTATTTATAATTTCTTCCTTTGCTTTTTTCGTTAATGAATTAAAAACCAATTCATAGGAATGATCTATTAATTTATAAATAAGATCTCTTTTCAGACCATCAACCATGACGGAATTCCAATGGGTTTTATTCATGTGAAATGCCCCTGTGATCTGCGGATGCTGTTCTCGGAGTTCTGCACTCCATTCAGGGTCGGTTTTTACGTTGACGCTCAATGGCTGTCTTTCAAGCCCCATTAATAAAAACATTTTTGTCCCTACTTTCATCACAAGGGTTTCGTTATCGAAAGGAAAAGTTTCTGTAACTCCTTTTTTGGCAAGGCAATAATCTAGAATTTCGTTGGCATCCATGAATTTTAACAAATGATAAGTGATTAATGATTATTGATATTAATTTCAAATGTAGTAAATTTAAGAAAGAAAATACCATCTATATAAATCACAATTATTATGAAAGCTTTGGTCATTGGCGCAACGGGCGCTACAGGAAAGGATCTGGTAAAGCAGCTGCTCAACGATAAAGAGTTTGAGGAAGTTGATATCTTTGTAAGAAAGCCTGTGGATATTCAGAATGACAAGCTGAAAGTTCATGTGGTTAATTTTGAAAAGCCGGAAGAATGGAAAGATAAAGTGAAGGGTGATATTGCATTCTCATGCCTGGGAACGACGCTGAAAGATGCCGGAAGTAAAGAAGCCCAGAGAAAGGTAGATTTTGATTATCAGTATGAATTTGCCAAAGCAGCGAAGGAAAATGATGTGGAAGACTATATACTGGTTTCTGCTTATGGAGCAAACCCCACATCTAAAATCTTCTATTCTAAAATGAAAGGTGAACTGGAAGAGGCTGTAAAGCAGCTTCATTTCAATAAGATCACTATTTTCAAACCCGGAATGCTGGAAAGAAAAGACTCTGAAAGAACCGGAGAAGTTCTGGGAAGCAGAATTATAAAATTTGCCAATAAGCTGGGGCTTTTGGAAAGTCAGAAGCCTTTACCTACAGATGTTTTAGCCAAAGCTATGATTAATTCGTCCAAAATAAAGAGCAATGGGTATTCCAGTATTAAGCTTGGAAATATTTTTTGTTTTGCAGAAAAGACAAATGATTAATTTATAAAATATATTAAATCAATTGGTTACAGTTACAGACTGTTAATCAGCTATAAAAACTTCAATTCCCATCAGCGTGACAGTTCTGCTACTGATTTATCTTTGCAAATATAATGGCCGCCAAGTCGAAGTATGTATCTTCTTTAGAAATTTACGAAAATTCTTCTTTTAGTTTCTTCGAAATATTTTCAACCAGTGGCTTGTCTTTTATTTTATCGTAAGCCTTTTTTGCTTTCTTTATTAACTGTTCATCATTCCTTGCTTTTCCAACTTTTATTTGAGAGAGTGCATAAAGAGCGAGATAATTGTCATCTTTCCTGTAACTAGAATACACTTCTTCCAGATAAGGTAAGGATTTTTCGTAATCTCCCTTTAAACAATACAACATTCCATACATATACTTTCCATCATCTTTTATCCCTCCTTTATTATTATATAAATGTTCGGCATCTTTTAGATTTTGTAGTCCTTTATCATAATCTCCTAAGACAATGGAAGTATTAGCTACTCCATAATACCCTTCAGGATTACCCGGGAAATATTTTATCATTTCTTTATATTTCTCTCTGGCTTTATCTACTTCTCCAAATCTCATAAATTGAATAGCAAGATTCTGCTTGAATATAGGAGCTTTATTCTGTGCGAGGCTGTCTGCAATATAATATAAAGCTAATGCCTCCTTATTCATATCCTGCAATCTGAAAAAATATCCAGCCATAAAATAAGCATCACAATATCCGGGATCTTCTTCTACTACCTTCATGAGAAGATTGGTGACTCCTCCATAGTATTTGGGCACCTGTAATCCCAATATAGACGTTTCAAAACGTTTTTTTGATTCAGTTTTTTGAGGTGTGCAGTAGTTTGTTTTTCCTAAAAAATAACTGTCCTGCGAAAATCCTTTGATTGAAAGGATCAGAATAAATAAGATGAGTAATTTTTTCATAGTTTTTAAATAAAAAGCGGATGAATATATCTATTCTGCAAAAGTATATTATTTTATCCTTTTTCAAATACTTTGAAACTCATCAGCTACAGATATTTAAATGCCCGACTCCGCTCAGCGTGACAGTTTCAATAATACAAATCAGTATCAAAGATGTCGTGCTGAGCGGAGCCGAGGTATTATTTTATCTTTTAATCTTACTTCAGATACTTGGTAATAGCCTCGTCAGTAGGCTTTGTAGTACTTACAAAAGTATCAATCAGCTTTCCGTTTTCATCGATCAGGAATTTTGTAAAGTTCCAAAGGATGGTGGTGTTTTTTACCCCGTTTAAATCTTTTTCCGTTAAGTATTTAAAGATAGGAGCTGTATCGTCTCCTTTTACAGAAACTTTAGCTGCTAAAGGAAAAGTTACTCCGTAATTTTTCTGGCAGAAAGCTCCGATCTCGGTATTGGTTCCAGGCTCCTGACCTCCAAAATTATTGGCGGGGAATCCTACAATAACCAGTTTGTCTTTGTATTCTTCATACACTTTCTCCAGATCTGCATACTGTGGTGTAAATCCACATTCTGATGCGGTGTTGACAATAAGGATCTTTTTTCCTTTAAAATCTGCAAAGTTGATCTCTTTACCATCAAGGCTTTCAACTTTGAAGTCATATATTGTTTTTCCCATAAGTTCTTTGGTTTTAGCTTGAGAAATTTCACTTTTCTGATTGGTACAGCTCTGTAAAAATGCTACAAAAGAAAGCAGCCATAAGAAAATCTTTTTCATTCTTATCAATTTTAGTTGGCAGTTTTGCCGTAATTATTTTTTCTTTCGATTAAAATCTAAATGTATTGGCAGGAAAAACTTTATTAGCATCTATCCTGTTTAGGATCATAACGAAGTCACCATCCTTTTTAGTACTTGAAGATTCAATCCTAAAAGGCATTGAAAGATTACCTACTTTCTTATAATCCGCATATACTAATGTTTCATCTTTCTTGATTTCTTTTAAAAGCATGTACGTTTTTACATCAAAATAATAGATGTTTTTATTTACATTTTTGGTAAGCTCCACTTTGTGGCAATAGATCTCGCCTACTTTCTCTTTTCCCAGATATTTGGCATCAAAACCTTTATTTTCCCAGTCAATAAAATCATTATCAAAGCTTTCAGATACATATTCAGGATACACCTGAAGTTTATTGGCGGCATAATTCATTGCATATCCTTTAGCCCCGTCAAAGCCTTCAATTGCCGTTTCTTTTCCACCGATGCTGATCACCGTTTTAGTAAGATTGGGACGCTGCTGGTAAATTTTTATAGGATATTCATCTTTGATTCCTAAGATCACTTTTCCCTGTAGCAGTACTGAATTCAAGAGCTTCCAATTCGTTAATCCTCCGGACAGTTCTATATTTTTCTCTATAATTTCTTTTGCGGTCTGTGCAAAAGACAACTGCGAAAGTATCAGTACGAATACTAAAAGTAATTTCTTCATTAATCTTATTTATATTTCAAATATAAGGGGAATTGGGCGAAAAAGCAAAGAAAGCAAAAAGCCGAACGGACTTATTTTCTTACTTACAGTTTTTTCAAATTAACTTCCTGGCTTTTTCCAGATCTTCGGGTGTATCAATTCCTACCCCGATGAAATTGGTTTCTACCAGCTTGATCTTCATTCCGTATTCAAGATAACGGATGCATTCAATTTTTTCTGATATTTCAAGGGGCTTCATTTCGAGTTTTGAGAACTGAAGCAAAGCATGTTTTCTGAAAGCATACACACCAATGTGTTTAAAATAACTTATATCATAGGAAACTTCCCTGTGAAAAGGAATCACGGAACGGCTGAAATAAAGGGCAAACCCGTTATTATCTGTAATAACTTTTACATTATTGGGGTTTTCAATTTCTTCTTTTTCCGTTAGCCTGATTTTTAATGAAGCCAGAGAAATTTCCTGGTTATCATCTTCTTTGAAAACTTCGATCAGCTGCTTTAAAGGCTCTAACTTAAGGAAAGGTTCATCTCCCTGAACATTGATCACAATATCACAGTCGATGTTCTGTACGGCCTCCGCAATACGGTCACTTCCGGTTTCATGCTGGCCGGTCATAACGGCTTTTCCACCATTTTTCACAATTTCATCAAAAATAATCTCTGAATCGGTAGCCACAAATACTTCATCAAATAATCCTGTTTCTACAACATTCTGATAGGTTGTCATGATTACTGTTTTTTCACCTAACATCTGCATCAGCTTCGCCGGAAAGCGGCTTGCTTCGTAACGGGCAGGAATGACAGCTATGATTTTCATTTATTATTATTAAAGTTATAAGTTAATTAATTATGAATCAGATAATTCGCTAAAAAGATAATTCCGTAGATCCAGGAGATATACAGAAAGGAATAAAACAATCCGAAAATAAGACTTTTCAGTAAATTCCCTTTACATTTTCCTGAATTTTTAAATACCAGACGCAAGGCTTTGAAAAAAATCCAATACAGCAGATTCTATTTATTTTAACGTAACAATGTATCAATCTAACAGTTTACCAATAGTGTAAGTACCGGAATTGTTACATTGATACATTGTTGTACTGCTACATTAAAAACTATTTAAGATTATTCAAAGCATTTTCAAGCTTCGGAAGCATTACTTTGATCTCGTCAACCGCTAAACCACCTACAGAAGCACGGAACCAAGGCTCGGATTTTGCTTCTCCGAATGCTGAGAACGGAACTAAAGCAACTCCGGCATCATTAATTAAGTAGAATACCAGGTCAGAAGAGTTCTCAATAACAGATCCGTCCGGCTTTGTTTTTCCGATATAATCCAATCTGATCGTAAGGTACAACGCTCCCATCGGTTCGATGCTTTCTACTGCCAGTCCTTTTCCTTTTAAATCCTGGATTCCACCATGAAGAACTTTTAAGCTTTCTTCCAGTTTCCCTTTGAAATCTTCTACGAAAACATTTACATTATCAGGGTTTTCAAAGAATTTTGCGGTAGCTTCCTGTTCAGGCTTCGGTGCCCAGGCTCCAACATGCGTTAACAGGGCTTTCATCTTATCTAAAATATGAGAAGGACCAAATCCCCACCCTACACGTACTCCGGTTGCAGCAAGGCATTTGGAAATACCGTCGATATAAATGGTATATTCTTTTAGTTCAGGGAAAAGAGAAACCGGATCTACGTGCTGCGCACCGAATGTAAGATTAGAATAGATCTGATCATACATCAGGTACAATGGTTTTTCATTCTCTCCTCTTTTTTTATTTTCTTCAAGAACCAGTTCACAGATCGCTGAAAGCTGCTCTTTTGTAAACATTGTTCCTGTAGGATTCAGTGGTGAACACAGCGCTAAAAGAACTGCACCATCTAAGTGTGGTCTCAGATCGTCTGCTGTAGGAAGGAAATTGTTTTCAGGAGTGGTTTTCACTTCTACAGCCTCTGCAGAAGTAAGGTAAGCGTAATGGTTGTTGTTCCATGATGGTGTAGGATATACTACTTTATCACCTTCATCTACAATTGTTTTATAAACTGCATAGATCAATGGTCTTGATCCGGCAGTAATTAAAATATCGTTTGGTGAATAATCCAGGTTCCATCTGTTTTTCAAGTCTTTGGAAACTTCTTTTCTTAAAGATAAAAGTCCGTTGGCCGGCGGATAATTTGTGAGATTATTCTGATATGCCTTCTGAATCTCCTCCTTCAGCAGTGCCGGGATGGGATAAAGATTAGAATTCAGATCACCAATAGTAAGATTGGCAATTTCCGCTCCTTTTGCTTTTAAATCATTTACTTCATTACCAATTTTTACAATTTCTGAACCAATCAGGTTCGCCGCTAATTTTGAAACTTTCACTTTATTTTTATTTTTATTACTAATATTATCTTCTAAAAATTAATCTTCTTCTTATTTGGGCTACGCTATCTTTTTCGCGCTCAGATTAGTCTAGCTTCAGATCTTTTCTTACTTCTTCGATTTTTTCTTCTAATGACTTTAATTTGTCTCTAAAATCAGCTTCAGAAGTAACTGTATCTTTTACAGAAATATAGAATTTAATTTTCGGTTCTGTTCCTGAAGGTCTTACACAAACCTTAGTTCCATCCTGGGTATAATAAATCAGTACATTCGATTTTGGAATGTCATTCATTACTTTGGTTTCGTTCTTTGAAACAGAGAAGCTGGTCTGTTCTTTAAAATCCTTCACTTCTTCTACTAATGATCCTGCCAGTTCTTTCGGTGGGTTTTCGCGGAAATTTTTCATCATATTCTGAATCTCTTCAGCTCCTTCTTTTCCTTTTCTTACAATGTTCACCAACCCTTCATAATACATTCCCAGATCCTCATAGATCTCAATCATATACTGATACATTGTTCTTCCATTGGCTTTACACCACGCAGCGATTTCACAGGCAACAAGGATACTTCCGCATGAATCTTTATCGCGGACAAAATCTCCGGTCATAAAGCCGAAGCTTTCTTCACCACCGCAGATGAATTTCTCTCTTCCTTCTGCTTCACGGATCATTTTTCCGATCCATTTGAATCCTGTAAGTCCAACTTTACAGTCAACTCCGAATTTCTGTGCAATATCAAAGAAAATATCTGAAGTTACGATCGTAGAACCTATGAATTCTTTCCCAGTAATCCTTTCCTGCTTTCTCCATTCATTTAAAATATAATAAGTAAGGATGGTATTGGTCTGGTTACCATTCAAAAGCTGCATTTCGCCATCAAGGTTTCTTACGGCAATTCCCAGTCTGTCACCATCCGGATCTGTCCCGATAACGATATCTGCATTGGTAATTCTTGCCAGGTCCATAGCCATTTCCAGTGCTGCAGGTTCTTCCGGGTTCGGAGATGCTACCGTGGTAAAATTCCCGCTCGGGATCATCTGTTCTTTTACCAGATCTACTTTTTTAAATCCTGCTTTTTCCAAAGCCTTTGGAATGGTGGTATATGTTGTTCCGTGAATGGAAGTGAAAACAATATTTAAATTTTCTTTCCCAACATTCTGATAGGTTGAATTTTCAATACAAGCATCGATATAAACGTCATCCTGTTCTTCTCCGATCCATTCGATCAGGTCATCATTTCCGTTGAATTTAATTTCTTCGAATTTTACAGAATACACTTCATTGATGATCGCTTCATCATGAGGCGGAACAATCTGTGCGCCATCGTTCCAGTATACTTTATATCCGTTGTATTCAGGCGGGTTATGGGATGCTGTTAATACAATTCCTCCATTACATTTTTTATCTCTTACAGTGAAGGATAATTCTGGGGTCGGTCTGTGTTCTTTGAAAAGAAGCACTTTAATTCCGTTTGCAGTTAAAACATCAGCAACCAGTTTCCCGAATTCTTTTGAATTATGGCGAACGTCGTAAGCAATAGCTACTTTAATTTCCTCTCCTTTAAACTGCTCAAGCATATAATTGGCCAATCCCTGTGTAGCTTGTCCTAAAGTATATTTATTTAAGCGGTTGGTTCCCACTCCCATGATACCTCTCATTCCTCCTGTTCCAAATTCAAGTTCTCTGTAGAAAGAATCTTCCAGATCCGGAGAATTACTGTCAATCAATACCTGTACGGCATCTTTTGTTTCCTTATCGAATGTATCACTTAACCAAAGTTTCGCTTTTTCTAATGTTGTCATATTTGTATTTAGGTTTGGAAGCAGGAAATCTGAAGATGGAAGGAATTCTACGCCCAAATTCATATTTTCTGCTTTTATTTACTGTTCTGTTTTTTGTTTGGAAGCATATGGATAAGCAATGCCTCTATCTTCCTTTTTATTCTAATTTCTTATTCTCTACACGGGTCGTCTTATCAATTTTAAATGCACGAATCGGGTTATTATAGTAGATAAATTTTGCCGTATTCTGAACATGTCCTTTTAAAGAATCTTTTACATTAACTTCTGCATAATTTCCATTTTTAGAATCGATATTCAGGTTTTCTATTTTCCAGTATGGCGCGATCAGACTTGCTGTGTCTGAGATCTTTATCACCGCATTTTTGGTGAGTCCTAAAAAGTTGGCGCGGCTTCTGTTCTGCATTTCCACTTCTGCTCTTCTCGTGTTCACTGAACCCATAAAAGTAGCATAATTTTTTAAATTAAGCCTAAAATTATCAGTCTTAATTTCACTTGAAATATTCATTTCTACAGAATCTGCCACTGAAACTTTTTCAAGATTATATTTTGAATAGATGGTCACATTATAGAAATCTACACCTTTTGTTCCTCTTTTTTCTTTAATAACAAGAGTCTTATCTTTAACATCTACATCCAGATTACTGGCTACATTTGGGTAAGTCTCGATTTCCACAAAATTCTTAGCTCCTCTTGCATAAAATACACGGAATTTTCCTTCCAGATCCAAATTCACAAATTCTGAAACCTCCACGTTTTTTCTTTCAATATTTCCTTTCGGAGAAACTTTTCCACAGGAAACTGCCACTACCAGCAGGGATGCGTACCATATTTTTTTCATGTTCAATTTAAAGTATTCTATATAAAATCGCGATTATTCCAAGGCTCTCTATTCCCATCAAAACATACAGTAATGATACCCTCCAAAGCAGACCAGGTTTTGAGTATGATTTTTTAAATGCATTCCAATACGTAACTGCCGGGAAAAGAATGAAAAGAACAAATGAAGCCTTCTCCAAAATACCGAAAATCTTCGCTGCAGGTTTCCACAGACCTATAAGACTTATCATATCATTAAACAAAAATATGATTAAAATTCCTAACAGGCTTACTGTTCCGATGATAAAATGCTCGGCAATATTCAATTTCATTCTTTTGAAAATGAAATAGGCATTGGTCCCTAGTATCGGGATGATCACAAAAAGGATTGTTTTGGAGTACCGGGAGAAAAATTCAAAGATTTTTGAACTTTCTTTCCGAATTTCGTCCGGATTCAAATCCAAATAAAAATGCATTGTTAACACATTGAATCCAAACAAAATAAGCAGCAAAGAAAATAAATTATAGTATTTAATTCTTTTACCTGAAATATAATCCATTGCCATTCTGCCGGGCCCAAATAAAATATGCTTCAGGGTCCGGAAAAATCTTTCTTCTATATGCCAGATTGATCCTAAAACATCAGTTTTAATCAATGAACGAGGAGTTATTCTTGCTGTATCTGCCTTCTGCCCGCAATGGGAACAAAACTCACCGGAGATTTTATGACCGCAGTTCAGACAGATTTTTGGGTTCATTTATAATATTTGTATATTTTTATTTTCTCCTGTAAAACCAGGTTTTGGGATTTTTCCCCGCTGCCAACAGCAGATAATCTTTGCTTAAATAAGAAATATTCATCACAACAGGATCCCAGAAAGCTGGATGATCTGCAGGAAGACAATAAAAAAGAGAAAAACTGATTAAAATAAGGTTTGCCGGCTTGTTGTGCGTTATCAATCTTATAAATTACATACAAATATAAATAAAAATGATTTTAGAAATAATTCTGTAGTTACGTTTTCTGCTATTATTTTGCATCATTTAAACTGTTAATTTAAAAGAATCATTAAAGATGCGAAGATTTTACCCACGATAAAATTGATAGTATAGTAGAGGAAGATTTGAATTTTTACTTTGGTTCTAATATTTTTATTTTTGGAGAAACCTTGGTTCAACACAGAAATCCCCAAAAAGTTTAGAACTCTTTGAGGATTTTATTCGTTGATGATCAGTTTAACGCATTAAATCACGTCATCAATATTATAATTCTTATGTTCCCTGTTGGTTCTGATGATCATTTCGCCTAAGAATCCGGCTATAAAAAGAAGGGTTCCCATAATCATCATCGTTAGGGCGATAAAAAACCAGGGATTGTTGGTGATTAGATGACCATAAATTCCCCTTGCCACATCGATCAGTTTTGAAATTCCCAGCCAAAGTGCAGAAAGAAATCCGACAATAAACATGACGGTTCCTACCGCTCCAAAGAAATGCATAGGCCTTCCTCCAAAACGGCTTACAAACCAAAGGGTTACCAGATCCAGAAAACCTCTTATAAATCTTTCGGTCCCGAATTTTGAGGTTCCGTAAGGCCTTGCCTGATGCTGTACTTCTTTTTCTGTAATTCTTCTGAATCCTGCATTCGCAGCTAATACAGGAATATAACGGTGCATATCTCCATACACATCGATGGATTTTACCACCTGTTTTTTGTATGCTTTTAAACCGCAGTTGAAATCATGAAGATAAACTCCTGATACTTTTCTTGCCGCTGCATTGAACAGTTTTGACGGAACATTTTTCGTCATGACATTATCAAAACGTTTCTTTTTCCAGCCTGAAACGATATCGTAATTATCTTCAGTCACCATTTTGTAAAGCTCAGGAATTTCTTCTGGAAAATCCTGTAAATCAGCATCCATGGTAATCACCACATCTCCGTTTGTTCTTTCAAAAGCCGCATGAAGCGCCTGTGATTTCCCATAATTTCTGGAAAATTTTATTGCGTGGATCTGAGGGTGCTGAACCTTCATATTTTCGATGATGCTCCACGACAGATCCGTACTTCCGTCATCTACGAACCAAATTTCATAGGACAGGCTGTTGGTATAACAGACATTATCAATCCTTGAAAAAAGCTCTTCCAGAGAGTCTTCTTCGTTTAACAACGGAATAACTATAGATAAATTCATTTAATTTTAATAAAATTATTCTTGATTTTCTGTTTCCTGATATACAGTTCTCGTTCTGAAAAATGCTCCAAAAAACACTGACAAAACTACGTAAAATATAAGAATTGCTGCAAAATATCCTGAAAAATGACTTGCCGTAAGCATATCTTTCCCTTTAATGGCTTCGGGAGAAAAACTTGGAAGCCTTTCTTTGTATTTCTTATCTAATTCGTCAATGTCTTTCTGATGCTTCATGATCTTTCTTGCAGATTGATATTCAGTGTCCAATTCTGTTTTCTGCCTCTGTACATACTGGTAGTTCAGCAGCTTTTTTGCATCGGGATCTACGAAATTAAGGAACGCATAAATGCTGAAAATAGAAAGGATACCTCCGATAAACATCGGAACGAACGCTCTTGAAAACGCATCTTTAAAACTTACCACTCTATTTTTGTTCCAGAAAGATTTCACAGACCAGAAGGCACCTCCTGCATATAAAATGGGAAGGATAAATGCATTGATTTTCAAGGAGATATCAAAATAATTGATACCTGAGAAAAAGTAATAGGCTACAAAAAAAATGATCATTGTAGCGATAAAAAGTATAATTCCTAATGTTGATGGACTTTTCGTCATGTTAGATTTTTTAGAAAAAAATTGAAAAATTATTACACTAAATTCCAGCTGTTTAGCTTTATTACTGTATTTTTTCAACTAATTTTCTTTAATTATATTTTGAAGTTTATAAATTATTCCTACCTTTGCAACGGCAAGTCCTAAACAACCAGCTCCTGAGAACCCTCCAGGGTGGGAACACAGCAAAGGTAATTGGTCGTAGCGGTGTGATTTAGGTAGCTTGCCATTTTTTTTTTGATTTAAGTTGAAGTAAGGTAATTGGAAGATTATCTTTTTTTGTTTCTATACTTTTCAGCATTTTCATTCTACTTTCCAGATTACCCTTCATTTTTTATATTAAAATTCAAACTCCTCTCCCAGCTTAGGAAGAACCAGTTCTACATTTTTATCTGCAAAATGCTTCAATGCACTTTCATGGTTAATCTCAATAGCAGGAAATGTATCAAAGTGGCAACCGATTACTTTTGGAGTCTTCAATAATTCTGCAGCGGCAAAAGATGCTTTTCTGGGACACATTGTGTAGTGGCTTCCGATGGGAAGGATAGACAGGTCGATATTCCCGAAAAGTCTTGGGAAAAGCTCCATATCTGCCATTACACCGGTATCTCCTGCCATATAGATATTCTTTCCTTCAGGAAGTCTGAAAATATATCCTACAGGAACGCCTCCGTAGCTTCCATCCGGGAACGAACTTGTATGATGAGCAGGTACCATGGAAATTTTAAGATCGTCGATTTTTGCCGATCCTCCTAGGTTCACGTCATCTTTATTTATTGCAGTTTTAAAGTATGCACAGATCTCAGGAACAGCAATAATTGTTGCCTGCGGATGAAACTGCAATACTTCTTCCACATCGGCAATATGATCGCCGTGAGCATGGGTCAGTAAGATATAGTCTATCTTCTGAGCTGATATATCAAAGCCGGATTCTGCTTTTTTGTAATTGTAAAAAGGATCACTTAAAATTGTCTTGTCTTTGTAAGTAAACAAAAAACAGTTTTGTCCTAAAAATTGTATTTTCATTTTTAATTGATTTTTTAATAATTTTTAAACATTTAAACACAAATAGCTCAAATATTTTTCACGAATAACACTATAAAATATTAGTGAAAATTTGTGTTTTATTTAAACGCTAAGAGCGCTAAGATTCTTAATAAACTAAATGTTTAAATTCGCAAAGGCGTTAACACTCAACAAGGTTTTATGTCAGATTATTTCTGTGGAAATTTATCCTCTATCAATCTTAAATTAATTCCGTGTTCTAAATAGGCTTTGCAACCATCGAGAACCGTTGTAAAACCACCTGTATTATCATTGATTATTTTTAAAAGATCTTCACCCGTCTGGCTGAATCCATAGCTTTTAATGACAACTAGGGTCCCTTTCTCCATTGTTTTGAATTCATAATCCACCTGCACAGCCGGATCTCCCCATTCTGTCTTGATCAGCTGGTTTGGAATAACCTGGTGAACTTTTACCTCAGATTGTACTCCGTACATCTCCCATTCCCAGGTCACCGTATTACCTTCTTCTAATTTTCCGGTAGATTTTGTAAACCAGAAATTAGTAGTCACTTCAGGATTGATAAATGCCTCAAAGACATCTTCAATCGGTTTTCTGATAAGCATTTGAGCTTCAACGTAGTTATTTGAACTCATAATATGGTAATTTATTTAAAAAAATTAAGTCCAATTGCTGTAAGAACTGCCATTGTAAATGTAAGAATACCCACCTGTTTTAGGAATGGGTCTAAGTCTTTGGGTTCTTTTACAGACATTATTTTCCTTCTAAGCTTAGCAAATGGGATCAGCAGGATCATTACAATGAAAACATAATAGTTTTGAGACTGTATGAAACCATTTAATCCTAAAAAAATAAGAATCAAGATCAAAGGAAGCTGCAACAGGACCATTTCGTAAATCATTGCATTTCTGAAGCCTATCCTTAATGCAAAGCTGTTTTTTCCTGACAGCCTGTCGCTTTCTATATCTCTCATATTATTAAGATTAAGGACTGCCATGCTCATCATTCCTACCGCTGTTCCGGGTAGAAGCATATCCCAGCTGAACGTTTTTGTGAACAGAAAATAGCTCCCGCAAACCGAAACCAAGCCAAAGAATATAAATACGAAAAGGTCTCCCAATCCCAAATATCCGTAAGGCTTTTTCCCAACTGTATAGCCAATTGCCGCCAGAATACAGGCTACTCCCAGTCCTATGAAAATATAGAATTCGTTCATATAATCCGGAAAGAAGGCAATATATAACAGTGCAATTGTGGCAATAAAAGATAATGCTGAGAAAAGGATCACGGCATTTTTCATTTGTTTTGCCGTAATTTTCCCTGAAGCTACAGCTCTGGATTCTGCTTCATTTATTCTTTTTGCATCAGTTCCTTTCACTCCATCACCGTAGTCATTGGCATAGTTTGATAAAATCTGATATAAAAGCGTTACCAGAATCGCCAGAGCAAAAATTTTCCAGTCCCATGTTCCACCTTCACCATAAAGTCTCCATTTTGCAATAAAGGCTCCCATTATAATTCCGCTTAAGGAAAGCGGTAAAGTTCTTAGCCTTGCGGCTTTTATCCAATCTGACATAAATATTAGATGTTAGATATTAGAAGCTAGAAGTTAGATTTAAAACCATAAGTCTCATATCTAATTTCTAACCTCTAACTTCTTATTTTAAGATATCCACTGATTTTCTCCGAAGTCCGGTTTTCTTTTTTCAAGGAATGCATTTCTTCCTTCCTGAGCTTCTTCTGTCATATAAGCCAAACGGGTTGCTTCTCCTGCAAATACTTGCTGACCGACCATTCCGTCATCCGTAAGATTCATTGCAAATTTCAGCATTCTGATGGAAGTCGGGGATTTTGCCAATATTTCCTGTGCCCATTCGTAGGCTGTATCTTCTAATTCTGCATGCGGAATTACGGCATTCACCATTCCCATATCCAAAGCTTCCTGAGCAGAATAGTTTCTTCCTAAAAAGAATATTTCACGGGCTTTTTTCTGACCTACCATTTTCGCCAGGTAAGCAGATCCATAACCGCCATCAAAACTCGTTACATCGGCATCGGTCTGTTTGAAAATAGCATGCTCTTTACTTGCCAAAGTAAGATCGCATACCACGTGAAGTGAATGACCTCCGCCTACTGCCCATCCCGGAACAACGGCAATCACTACTTTCGGCATGAAACGTATCAAACGCTGAACTTCAAGAATATTCAGTCTATGTCTTCCGTCTTCTCCTACATATCCCTGATGACCTCTTGCTTTCTGATCTCCTCCGCTGCAGAAAGCCCAGCCTCCGTCTTTGGCACTTGGACCTTCCCCTGAAAGCAGAACAACTCCTATTGAAGAGTCTTCATAAGCATCGTAAAAAGCGTCATATAGCTCTGAAGTTGTTTTGGGCCTGAAAGCGTTTCTCACTTCCGGTCTGTTGAAAGCAATTCTTGCTACCCCGTTACATTTTTTATAGGTAATATCTTCGTATTCTTTAGCGGTTTTCCACTCAATCATCTTATAAAAATTTTCCCAAAGATACGGAATTACAAAGAATTTTTAGGTTGAAATTTAATGATAATCAAGGTAAAAAATAAAGGAATATTTCAGATCAAAAAACAAAAACCGGAACATTTCTGCTCCGGTTTCATTTGCTTCAATCTAAGGAATTGTTATTTTGCTTTTGCTTTAAGTTCAGCTTCCTTAGCTTTCAGATCTTTAATTTTATCTGTATTTTTTGTTACGATATAGATCTCTTTCAATGCAGTAAGCGCATCAAGATTTTCCGGTGCGGCTTTGTACCACCCTTCAGCATATGGAAGTGCCTTATTAAATCTTTCTTTTCTTGCATCGATCAGTTTAGTTGCTTCTTCCGGTTTTTCCTTTCTTGTTGCATTGATTTGCTCTACAGTTTTTGAATCGTCTCCAATTACGGTATAAACAAGGTTCTGGTAAGCGTTATCAAAGTCAGGCTTAATCTCGATAGCTTTCTTAAATGACGCAATTGCATCTTCCACTGTCGCAGGATTTTTAGACTGCATTACTCCAAGATTGTACCAGTTGGTAGCATCGTTAGGGTTTTTAGCCAGTTGTTCTTTAAGTGCTCCGATGAATTTTTCTGTATTTCCAGAATCATAGTAAGCTGTAGCCTGAGCTTCTTTAAGTTTAGCATTATTTGGAAATTTTGCCAATCCTTTTTCAATAATAACCAATGCTTCATTAGGTTTCTTTGCATTCATAAGCAAAGTCGTTAATGTTTCATAAAGTTCCGGCTCAACACTTGGCGTCTGCTCTGTTTTGAAATCTGAATAATCCGCATTCTTTTTCATAAGTTCCCAAGTAGCTTTATCCAAATTCACTACCTGACCAGACTTTTTCTCTTTCGCAGTATACGTGGTTTGAACCCCTGTAAAACCTGAATTTATAAGATCTGTATATATTTTGATGGATTCGGCGCTGTTATTTGCCAAAGCATAGCTCAATCCTGCATAATACATATATATCTTATCATCCTGACCATTTGTTTTTAATAAGTTATAAACTTCTAAAAACTTAGGTGCGGCAACGGTATAGTTTTTTGCATTATATGCATCCATTGCAGCTTTGTTCGCTTCCTGCAGCTTGGCATTCACATCACCCTTCTGACCGAAAACGAAAGCAGAAGCTACGATTGCTATACCTAAAATGAGTTTCTTCATAATAACTATATTATATTAATTGTACTTTTTACTCTTCAGAATCAGAATTCTCATTTTCCTCAGCTGGATTTTCTTTTTCAGCCTGTGGAGGTGTACTGTTTTCCTGGTTATTAGCTTCATTTTCTGCATCTTCATTTTCTTCAGAATCATCCTCTACCTCTTTGTCCATTTCTACTTTTGCAATGGCTGCAATTTCGTCATTTTTCTTAAGGTTGATCATTCTTACTCCCTGGGTATTTCTTCCCATTACTCTCATTTCATCCATATTCATTCTGATGGCAACTCCTGACTTATTGATGATCATCAATCCGTCTTCGTCTGTCACATTCTGAATAGCGATCAGATTTCCGGTTTTTTCGGTAATGTTCAGGGTAATAACTCCTTTTCCTCCTCTGTTAGTGATTCTATAGTCCTCTACCGCAGTTCTTTTACCGTATCCTTTTTCAGAAACTACAAGAACTGTTTCTTTTTCTACATCATTCACAACAATCATACCAATTGCCTCATCATTATCGTCCATAGTGATACCTCGTACTCCGATGGAACCTCTACCTACTTCTCTTACTTTTTCTTCAGGGAAACGGATACATTTACCGTTTTTAGTAGCGATCATGATCTCAGATGTACCGTTGGTAAGATATGCCCCCAGCAATTGGTCATTATCTCTAATTTCAATAGCGTTAACCCCATTAACTCTCGGTCTTGAATAAGCCTCAAGGGAAGTTTTCTTGATGGTTCCGTTCTTGGTAACCATCACTACGCTCATCTGGTTTACATATTCAGCATCTTTCAGGTTATTGGTTCTGATATATGCTTTAATCTTATCATCCTGTTCAATATTGATAAGGTTCTGTACCGCTCTTCCTTTGGATGTTTTTGAACCTTCCGGAATTTCAAATACCCTCAGCCAGTAACATCTTCCTTTTTCTGTGAAGAATAACATATACTGGTGGTTGGTAGCAGAAACAATATATTCAAGGAAGTCTTCATCCCTTGTGGTTGCAGCCCTGTTGCCTACTCCGCCTCTGCTCTGAATTTTGTATTCAGAAAGTGAGGTTCTCTTAACGTATCCCGCGTGTGAAATGGTAAGAACTACCGCTTCGTTCGGGATAATATCCTCGATAGACATTTCTCCTCCAGAGAAGTCAATGGCAGTTCTTCTTTCATCACCATATTTTTCTTTGATTTCAAGCAATTCTTCTTTGATGATCTCAAATCGTCTCGGTTCATTCGCTAAGATATCTTCCAGGTTCATGATTTCTTTCATGATCGCATCATATTCATCACGGATCTTGTCAAGTTCCATTCCTGTCAGACGTGCCAGTCTTAGATCAAGAATAGCTTGAGCCTGAATGTCAGAAAGTTCAAATGCCTCGATCAGACCTTCTTTTGCAGCCTGAGGATTGGCACTGTGACGGATAATAGAAATTGCTCTGTCTAAGGAATCCTGAGACCCGATCACTTTCATGAAACCTTCCAGGATGTGAGCTCTCTCTTTGGCTTTCTTAAGCTCATACTGAGTTCTTCTCACAATCACTTCGTGTCTGTGCTCTACGAAATGGTGAATAATATCCTTTAAGTTCAGCTGTTCTGGTCTTCCTTTAACCAATGCAATGTTGTTAACACTGAAAGAAGTCTGAAGTGCTGTATATTTATATAATAAGTTTAAGACAACATTAGGAATAGCATCATTTTTCAATTCATAAACGACCCGCAGACCGTTTCTGTCCGATTCATCTCTGATCTCATGAATCCCTACAATTTTGTCATCTTTTATCAGTTCCGCTGTTCTGGCAATCATGTCTGCCTTGTTCACCTGGTAAGGAACTTCGGTAACGATAATAGCATTTCTGTTCCCAATTTCTTCGAAATTCACTTTTGCTCTCAGCACTACTCTTCCTCTTCCGGTATGGAAAGCATCTCTCACTCCGTCATAACCGTAGATAATCCCTCCTGTAGGGAAGTCCGGAGCCGTGATGTGCTGCATTAGCTCATCAATTGTGATTTCTCTGTTATCAATATAAGCAGTGATTGCATCAATGGATTCTGAAAGGTTGTGAGGCGCCATATTGGTCGCCATCCCTACAGCGATACCCGATGTTCCGTTTACTAATAGAGTTGGAATTTTTGTGGGCATAACGGTAGGCTCCGTCATACTATCATCAAAGTTATTCTGAAAATCAACGGTTTCCTTGTCCAGATCTGAAAGAATCTCATCAGAGATTTTCTTCAGTCTTGCCTCGGTATAACGCATTGCTGCAGGCGGGTCCCCATCCATTGAACCAAAGTTACCCTGCCCATCTACCTGGGGATAACGCAAGCTCCATTCCTGAGCCATTCTCACCATTGCATCATATACTGAGGAGTCTCCGTGCGGGTGATATTTACCCAAAACATCCCCAACGATTCTTGCAGATTTTAAATATTTTCTATTAGAAAAAACCCCTAATCCATACATACCATAAAGTACTCTTCTATGAACGGGTTTCAGGCCGTCTCTTACGTCCGGCAACGCTCTTGAAACGATAACCGACATCGAATAATCGATATAAGACGATTTCATTTCATCAACAATGTTGATAGGAATCAGTCTTTCTCCTTCTTTTTGCATAAACAAATTTTATTATAATGACAGTCAGACCTTTAGCTGTGCGTCTGAAAATTATTTATTTCCAATTTTTATTAACGGGCTAATTTACGAAATTTTTACCGATTTTTGTGATAGAATTTATCCACAAAATCTTAAAAATTCATAAAATATGAGCTTATTGAGTATAACTTTCCACTGTACCAAAAACAATATTGAAGAATGGGAAAATTATATTGATGAAACATTGGTGCTGATGGCGGAAAACCTTATGGATGTCAATAAATATATTCTTTCTGATGTACACAGCGATTTTATTGAGGAAGGTAAGAATTATAACCTGTTACTGATGTTTGACAATGATGATCTCAGGGAAGATTTTATTAAAAGTGAAATGCTGAACATTTCGGAAAGAATTGAGAAAAAATTCGGAACGGAAGTAATGATCTTCAATACTTTTCTGAATCCTAAAAAATCGAGATTTTAAATACAAATCAAAAGCCCTGAGTGTTCAGGGCTTTTTTATTTTTTTTAATCTCTGTGTCGTTTGTGTCCTTTGTTTTTATGATGATGACTTCTGTTGTCATAATCATAATAATACACTCGTTTTTTCACCTGGCCCGGAGCATAATATCTTGCACTTCCTCCATACACTTTTTTAGCCTGTCCGGGAGGGAGTCTCCTCACATGATGATCATGCACCACACATGATGTCATCATAAACATAATGGTTAACACCCCTACAATTTTCATTAAACCTTTCATATTTTCCACTTTTTTCAAATTTCAATAGGGAGATAACAAGGTTAGTGCCAAAGTACACCATAGCATTTTTTGAGCTTAAGAGTTTTAAGGGTTGAGCGTAAAGATTTTGGGGAAAAAGTGATTTATTTCATTAAAATTGAAAGATTTAAAGAATTTCCAGTGCTCTATTATTTATTCTATACTATCGCTTCGTTTTTCAAACAGGACAACATCTTTCCATTGTCCGTTGAGTTTTCCGATTTTTTTTCTCACTCCTACGGTTCTGAATCCGTTTTTCTGATGAAACCTTATGGAAGCTTCATTCTCGGGAAAAATACTAGCCTGAAGAGTCCAGAAACCGTGGCTTTCGCTGTCAAGGATCATCTTTTTCAGCAGCACTGATCCCAAACCCTTTCCCTGATAGATATTGTCAAAATAAATGCTTACCTCGGCGACACCTTTATAACATTCTCTTTTGCTTACCGGCTTTAGGGCACACCATCCTATTATTTCATTGCTTTCATTTTCCAGTACCCAACGGCAGTCGTTGTAATACTCCATATTCCATGCCTCAGCAGTAGGAACTTCTGTTTCAAAAGTGGATATCCCACCGTCTAATCCCTGCTTATAAATTTCCAGCACTCTTTTTTCATCACCGGGAAGCATTTCTCTTAACTCGTAATTCATTCTATTTAATGGTATTTTCTTTTATTTTTTCTTTTGATTCTTGAATAATGGGTTTGCTTTTCTTTTTCGTCTTCTGAAATAACGCTTATATTACCATCAACTTCAAGAATAGAAAGCTTAACGTCTTTTATTTTTTCCACTCCATGTTCTCTTATGGCTTCTTCCAGTTCATCTCTGGTAATCTTTACCCTGTTCAGAGCAGTCTGGTCTATCACCCCATCCCTGATCAGGATAACAGGATCTTCCTCCATAAATGTTTCGAATTTCCGGTTGGAGAACATAAGTCTTTTAAGAATGAAGTTGGCAGCAAACAGAACAAGTGCCGCAATAAGACCACCCTGCAAAGAGGTATCCGGGCCTACCATTGCATTCTGAACTGCATTGGAAATAAGGAGAAGCAGTACTACATCTCCTGCATTGAGCTGGGAAAGCTGGTTTTTACCAAAGAGGCGGATTGCGATCACCATGAAAAGGTAAACGCACAGGGAACGGACGGCAACGTTAAGAATAGGATCCACAATTTTTTATCTACTCAAATGTATTGATTTTTGTCATTCGTAAAAAATATTTTATTAACGGAATTTGGTATACATTTTGACATTACAATTCCAAATACAACACAAAAAATAACATCGAATGAAAAAATTGTTTCTAGGGTTAGGAATTTTCTTAACCTTTCTATTTTTAGGAATTTTCCTGCTCTTCGTATCCTTTAAAAAAGAAGAGACTAAGCCTGCTTTATCTGCAGATGCACAGATCACTCAAAAATTAAAAACTCTCTATTCTACATATGATAAGTATGGGAAGTATGATAATAGGATCTATGGTCACCCTATTCCGAAAAATTTATTTTCAACAGATTTGGAAAAAAAATTAAAAGAAGTAGTTGATATAACAAATGCTTCTGTTGAAAAAATAAAAAAAAGTGATCATCCTACTGATAAACCACACATTCTGGAAGGTTCAATTTTTACAAGTTTATATGAAGGATATACAAGCTATACCATACAATCTGTTGTGGTAAATTCTACAGGAACCTCAGCAGATGCAACTGTTAGACTTGAACACGCAATGTCTCAGCCTAAATTTATATGGACAGACAAGGTACATCTGGTAAAGTCCGACCAGGAATGGAAGATTGATAATATCAGTTTTGACAGTATTGGAAATTCGAAGGACCTTAAAGCAATTCTGAATGATTTTATCCAAAACGCGAAATAATATACTCAAACTTCATCATAAAAAAAGCTGCTTTTAGGCAGCTTTAATTTTTTAAGGGCATTGAGAGATTGGAATCTCGCTGCATACTACTTTATTCATCCATTCGCAGTATACACAGTATTGCTTAGGTTGTCCTCCATACACTGATTTTAAATCTGTTTTTGTCAGTTTCTTTAAATTTTTCATATTGTTTTAATTTATGTTTGATAAAATTAGAACGATTTTCTCAACGGTTTATTACAATTTAATGTTTAAAATTTTCATTATTTGTAGACAAACATAACAAGTTATTCCTTCTCGAAAACCTGTATATAATAGAGGAAATAGTGTTTCAAATTTATTCTGTATCTTTCAGTTACCAAAAAAATATCACACCAAAACAAATAAAAATATGGAAGTTATAACACCAAAAGGAGCTCATGCAGGGCAATTGGAGCCTATAAAGAAATCATTGATTTCTAACGGACTGCTCTCCGGCCAGGATGATATCATCAATTACAATACCGGAATATGTCATGATGTGGTAGCCTATGCTCTTTATATGCGGGGCGCCTCTATAAGTCCGAGTGAATTAGCCGGGCTACGCGGACTCAGCTGGCTTAATAAATTTAATTATCCGGGAGGAGAAAAATGGGATGGGTATTCTATCATTCCAAAAGGAAAAGCTATCGGTTTTTACAGAGTCCGGGACAAAAAATGGTTTCATTCCGCTGTTACTACAGGAAATGGTGCAGAGATTCGTTCCGTGAACGGATTTTCGTTAGGAACTGCGTGGTCTGTTCCTGCAGATATGAAATGGGTTCTGGGCAAGAAGAATGAAGACGGAACCTTTAACTATGACAGTGCAAAAATAGAAGTGTACATATCTTCTCTATAACAGAGTCCGATTCTCATTATTCAAAAATTGTATAATGTCAAAGTCCATCCATAGTAAAGAGCGAAAACCTGTCTGGATCGCTCTTTCTGATTTTTACCTGGATACAGAACTGCAGGATTTTAATTTCCGATATATTGCCAAAACTATTATTGAAAGTCCATATACTTTTGAAGAAGTGAAAACTATTAATATGTACGAGGTTTTTCCTGTTCTTCAATCCAATCTGTTGCAGCCTGCAGGTGAATGGGCCGGTTTTAATGAAAAGTGGCTGGTTGAAGCTATTACCAATTATCTTGAAACAAAAAACAGTTCTGATGACACAATGATCAATACCAGCTATAAAAAATATGGTTGGATGCAGGAAGATTACTGGCTGCAGCTGGAAAGTACTTATAATGAAATGCTGAATAAGTAAAAGCCACAACGTACATTGTGGCTTTCTATATTCTATCTTTAATTATTTATTCTAATTCTCTTTTTAGGAACTTCCCGGTCAAGCTCTTCTTAGATTTCACAATCTCTTCAGGAGTTCCCTGAGCGACGATCTGCCCCCCATGTTTTCCACCTTCGGGTCCTACATCGATAATATGGTCTGCCAGTTTGATTACATCCATATTATGTTCAATGATGATGAATGAGTTTCCTAGTTCTACCAATTGGTTGATAGCTTCCATCAGGATCTTTACATCTTCAAAGTGAAGCCCTGTTGTAGGTTCATCTAAAATATATAGTGTATTTCCCGTCTGCCTTTTCGAAAGCTCCGTAGCAAGCTTGATACGTTGTGCCTCTCCTCCTGAAAGCGTTGTAGATTGCTGTCCCAAGGTAATATAACCCAATCCGACATCCTGAAGGGTCTTTACCTTAGCAAAAATCTTAGGAATCGGCTGAAAGAAATCTACTGCTTCACCAATCGTCATATCCAAAACATCGGAAATAGATTTTCCTTTGTACCGCACTTCCAGGGTTTCCCTGTTGAAACGTTTTCCGTTACAGGTTTCGCAATGTACGTATACATCGGGAAGAAAGTTCATTTCAATGACTTTCAGACCTCCTCCCTGACAGGTTTCACATCTTCCTCCTTTTACATTGAACGAGAATCTTCCCGGCTTATACCCGCGGATCTTACTCTCGGGAAGCTCTGCAAAAAGATTTCTGATATCTGTAAACATCCCTGTATAGGTTGCAGGATTTGAACGCGGCGTTCTTCCGATAGGAGTCTGGTCTACATCTACAATTTTATCAATATTATCCAGGCCTTCTATCTTTTTGTAGGGAAGAGGTTCCTGAACTGCTCTGTAAAAATGTTTATTAAGGATCGGATATAAAGTCCCGTTGATCAAGGAAGATTTTCCGCTTCCTGAAATTCCTGTTACCACAACCAATTTTCCTAATGGAATGTCAAGGGTGACATTCTTCAGATTATTTCCTGTAGCACCTTTTAACAGTATATTTTTACCATTTCCTGCTCTTCTTTCTGCAGGAACTTCTATTTTTCTTTTTCCGTTGATGTACTGTGCTGTGATGGTATCTGCTTTTAACAGGTCTTTCGGTTTTCCCTGCCATAGTATCTCTCCTCCGAATTTTCCGGCTCTCGGGCCAATATCCAGTACCTCATCGGCTTCGAGGATCATATCTTTATCATGTTCTACAACAATGACAGAGTTTCCGATATCTCTGAGGTTTTTCAATGAACTGATCAACCGCTCATTATCCCTCTGATGAAGTCCTATACTTGGTTCATCGAGAATGTACAGAACATTCACAAGCTGCGACCCAATCTGAGTGGCAAGACGTATCCTCTGGGATTCTCCGCCTGAAAGGGTTTTAGAGCTTCTGCTTAAACTCAGATAATCTAATCCTACATCCAGAAGGAACTGAAGCCTTGTTTCTATTTCTTTTAGGATTTCGTAGGCAATAATTTTATGTTTTTCTGAGAATTTATCTTTAACATCTGATAACCATTCTTTTAAATCGGATAAGCTTAAAGCATTTACCTCAGCAATATTCTTTCCGTCTATTTTAAAGCTTAAACTTGCAGGCTGAAGACGGGTTCCACCGCATTCAGGACAGGTTTCCTCGGTCGTAAAGTGTCTTTCCAGAAGTACTGCCTCGTAAGATTCTCTCTCGTCAATGATTTCCTCCATAAAGGCAATCAAACCATCGAAGCTTATTTTTATCTTTTTGGTAATTCCTGCGTATTTCAGATCTTTATTAAATTCTTTATGACACCCGTTATAAATGTAATCCAGGGCTTCTTCCGGAATATCCTTCATAGGTGTTGCCATGCCCAATCCGAAGATCTCCAGAATATTTTTGATCTGTGACAGTATCCATTTGTTGGATTTAATGTCTTCCAGCGGCAAAAGCCCACCCTGGTTGATGGATAGCTTAGGGTTTTCAATAAAGTAATCTGTATTGATCTTTTTGATCGTTCCTAAACCTTTACATTCCGGACAACTTCCTTTCGGTGAGTTGAAAGAGAATGTATTGGGTTCCGGAAGAGCAAGTGAATGTCCGGTTTCGGCATCCATCAGGTTTTTCGAGAAGTATTCAATATCTGTACCACCCAGTTTCTGGATTCCAATGATCCCCTCACCCATTTCCATTGCGGTACGCAGGGATTTCTCCATTCTGGTCTCGGAAGCATTTTCACCGATGATCCACCGGTCGATCACAATGTCAATATCATGGGTCTTGTAGCGGTCCAGCTTTAGATCATATTCTATATCCTGCAGCTCGCCGTCGATTCTTGCCTGGCCGTAGCCTTTTTTTGCCATCTGTACGAAAAGCTCGTGGTAATGCCCCTTTCTTGAACGTACTACAGGCGCTAGAAGCATTATTTTCTCGCCTTTATAATTTTCCTTGATTGTTTCCAGAATCTGGTCTTCTGTATAGCTTACCAATCTTTTCCCTGTAGACAGAGAGTAGGCATCAGAAACCCTTGCATACAACAGACGCAGATAATCATACAGCTCGGTAACGGTTCCTACGGTAGACCTGGGGTTTTTATTGGTGGTTTTCTGCTCGATGGCAATTACGGGAGAAAGCCCTTCTATCTTATCTACATCCGGCCGTTCCAGACCGCCCAGAAACTGACGTGCATACGCCGAAAATGTCTCTATATAACGACGCTGTCCTTCGGCAAAGATGGTGTCAAAAGCCAAAGATGATTTCCCGCTGCCGGAAAGTCCGGTAATTACTACCAGCTCGTTGCGTGGGATCTTTACATTAATATTTTTAAGATTGTGTTCACGTGCTCCGTAAACTTCTATATATTCTGTTGATTTGCTCATAATTTGGAGTGATCCTGCCTGAAAATCACGATGTGCAAAATTACGGAATTTTATGGAATTGTATGAACCTGAAAATTTTTATTCAGGCTTAATTTTAGTTAAATTTTTAAGCATTCTGAAATATTTAATTTCTTCATGAACTACGCTTGTAAACTTTTGTTTATGCTATGGAGACCTTATCTTTAAGATTACTATACTGAAATAAAAAAGACTGATACATTGCATCAGTCTTTTGTTATAGGTTTATATTTGTTCTTATTTCACAAATGAATTGTATGAGTTCAGTACAGATTCATAGGAGGAATCAATCTGCTGGATATCGCTGTCAGAAATTTTCCCTGCGCCTTTAGCATTACGGATGAGTTTTCTGTAGGTATCCAAAAAGCTGGATGCACTTTTATTGAAGCTTTCAAACAATGATCTTTTGTAAGAATACTGCGGATCTTTTACATTGAATTCTAATTTTGAATTGGCCTCCACTGTTTTTGCAAGCTCATCATACTTTTTCTGAGCTTCCGCTTCACTGAATTTTCCTGAGTACTGTTTATCCAGCACATCAATATTAGAGTCCAGAGAATTCATCACTTTTTTGGAAGAAATGATATATTCTTTCATTGGATGATCTTTCAGAATTACTTCTTCAGCGGCATCCGTTGCGGGCTTGATCTTCGCCACTACATTTTCTCCCGAGGTAAATAAAGCCTGGGCTTCGGTTTCGATATCCTTTGTGATGGCATCTGCTTTTGCACCTTTGTCGTCTTTATAATCTTCAGAGTTCATGTAGGATTTAAGCTCTTCAAACTTTTTCTCTATAGTTTCCTTTTTAGCTTTATAGGTATTAAAGTCTGCTTCTATTGCTGCCTTGTCTTTCCCAAAACCTGACGGTATTTCTTTGATCTTGCTGAATGCATAATCCATAGAACCGATTACAGGCATTATCATAGCATTTTCCCCTTTTGCTTTCGCTACGGCTCCATCTGCATATCTCAGAATACTTTCTATATGCTTGGATGTATTCTTGTAAGAATCCACAAAGTTGTTATTGAACTCAATAATAGCATTAGCTTCATCTGCACTGCCAAGATTCAGAACAGATTTCCCAAGTTTACTGACGTCTTTTTTACAGCTGATAATACTGACTGATGTAAAGGTCAGAGCCATGGCAAGGACGATAATCTTTCTCATATTTTTATAGTTTAGGTTTAGTTATAATTTATACTTCGTCAAGATCGATATCTTCATTGCTTATTTTCACTACATATTCGATCCCGTCAATTGCTTTGGAAATGATTTGGTTTCTAAGGATATTGGCCATATTTTCCCAATAAGCCCTTCCGTAAAAGGAATAATTCTGCGGAATGATCTCTATTTCAACAGTTCTTACAAAGCCCTCTTTTGGACGATTGCTGATCATGGTTCCTCTTCTTACCCTTACCTCTTTCACCTCATCTTTCAGGACCATTCTGCAGTAGTTTTTAACATCTTCCAGGGAAATGATCTTGTCTCTTGTGGTTAAGGCATATCTGTAAGCCTGAATGCTATCTGTTCCTTTCTGTTCCTCTGAACCGCCTATAGTCTCTGTGAGAAGCACAACGGTCTGTGATTTCAGCTGATTGGAAAGTTCTGTTCCCGGACGCATATGATTGGCCAGCGTGCAATGTGTAACCCAGAATGAGGCATATGTGTGATCTGTTTTTTCTACAGGCTCCATGATGACATAATTCAGTTCCTGCCTTATATTTCTCTTTGCATTGTTCACTTTCTGAACCATGGTCTTCATTTTGTCAGACATTTCGCTGAGTACTCCTTTTACATTATCCCTGTTTAACAGTGAAAATGCAGCAATCTCGTCCCTTGTCAGCTCCAGGACATTAGCGATCATATCCACAGCATTTCTATTGGTGAAACGCTCCATTCCGCCTTTTCTTACCGTATACAATCCTTTTTTAAGATCATCAGCAGGAGTAAATGGAATCTCGGTATATTTTCTTCCGTCTCCATCCTGAACTTCATCCACATACAGGAAATGTTCGCCTTCGTCTGTAACCAGAGGAATATTGTTTCCCATGATATCCAGGCTGTATTCTGTCTTTTTCCAGCCTCTGTTGTAAATAGGGAAAGCATTCATTACAAATGAAAAATTATCTAAGATCTCAGCAGAAAACTGCGGAGGGAATTCAAAAGTTAACCATAAATAGCGTTTGTCTCCGATCTGTTTTCTGATCTCTTCTTTTTCGTTAAGAAAGTCGAGGTTTTGCGGCAGTACCCCCGGCTCCGAAAAAAGACTGCTTGAAAGTCCTGTGATCTCAATGAATTTATGACGGTAAATACTTTTAATATCTTCAATAGCTTTATTCCGGATCGACTGTTCCCTGAACATCTGCTCATATCCGTCCTGCTGGCTGTTCGTAAGATAACTCAGCCCTTCTCTTACAAATAAAGGGTTCCCATTACTGGTGACGGTAATATAAGGAAGAAGTTTGTAGACGAAATCTATATGCTCAAAAGCAGGATTGGAACAGAATACGCTGATATATTTAGGGAAATTTTCGCTGACATACCTGCTGACATCTACTCCTATTGTAATCTTTCTGTAGTCTTCGGGTTTTCCCTGGAATCTTGCTACCGGTATTTTATTCAGCCTGTCATCTACACTATAACAGGTATTGCCTACAAACATTATTGCCGTCTGTATCTTGTTGATTCTTACATTTCCTACCGGTGTAAAGGGAATATTAAGCTGCTTGTCCGATTCTGATTTTACCGTTGATGTCATCTGTTTACGGAAAAAGAATTCGGTATGTTCCAACAGGACTTCCGAAGACTCGTAAGGCAGTGTAAAAGCAACCGCATGGGCCGGAATCGGATGGGTATAAATGGATGGTGTCAGAAGTTTTGCCAGCTTTTCAAGGATTCTTGCATTTACTGTCTGAATTTCGTTATTAGCCTTAAAAACTTCTGTACTGAATGCGTCTATCAGTAGTTTTACAAAAGGATCCAGAGACTGCGGGCTTTTCAGTCCCCACACTTTGGTAGCGTTCTGAAGCATTCTTGCCTTTACAGATTCTTTGGAATATATATTTTGATCTAAGTTCATAAATTTTTCTTGCTTTTAAAAACAATTAGTCAATAGACATCGGGCTTAAAAATAATTCGGTAGAAAAGCTGAAACGCTCTCCCGTTGCCTCCATTTTTGCATTGATGGCAATTCTTACTTTCTTTTTGATCTCTGTGTGTTCTTTGGTATCGTAGCTGTGCTCTACAAATTGAATGTGAGCATCAATCTGTGGATTTACGATGCGGGGTTCATATTCCTGAATCTGCCTTCTGAGGCTTTTAATGAAAACGCTTTCCCAAACGGCACTGGTAACTCCATTATCGAATTCCAGATTCCAAACGTCGTTTCCATAATTGTCATCATATCTGTTTTCGCCTTTTTTGGTGGTGATCAGCAGCATGATATTGTGCGCAATGCTTTCGCCCATGTCGCAGATATCAATGCTTCCTCCTTCAGTCATTAATGTTGAAGGCACGAAAGGCATTCTGTAATTTGGTGTGTCCATAGTCAGCTTCTTATTTACATAGTCTAGTTTTCTTAAAAAGAACTACCAAAATACACATTTTCATGAAATAAACAGGAAAAGAAATCAAAAATCTCATTGAAAAAAGGGCTTCCAAACGAATTTGAGAGCCCTGCTATAGTATAGAAACGGTTAAGTTTTATTCTATTGATCCGTCTGTTCTTTCCTGTTAATGAAATAATACACCGGAAGTCCCAGGAGCACCATTAAAAATCCGGGCCACGTATATTGCTGTTTGTAGATGAGGAGAAGTACGCAAAATCCTGTTCCTATCAGAAGATAGATAATAGGTGTTACGGGATAAAGCCAGGTTTTATAAGGTCTTTCAAGATCCGGTTTTTTAAATCTTAAATAAATAACCCCGAAAACTGTGATCATATAAAACAAAACGATCACAAAAGAGATCATGTCCAGAAGATTACCGTACTGTCCGCTAAGGCATAACACCGAAGCCCAGATTCCCTGCATCCATAAAGCATTCTCCGGAACATCATTTTTATTGTTTTTCTCTGCAGATTTAAAAAACATTCCGTCCTTTGCCATTGTCTGAAATACTCTGGCTCCGGCCAAAATCAGCCCATTGTTGCATCCAAAAGTAGAAATCATTACAAGAACTGCAATAATGATTGTCCCTGCACTTCCGAAAATATTCTGTGATGCTGCCACAGCTACCCTGTCATTGGCTGCGAAAGCAATGCTGTCCCTGTCCAAAGCATTCAGGTATACATAATTGACTGCCAGATAAAGGATCATCACTGCAGAAGTTCCATAGATCATGGATTTCACAATATTTCTCTTAGGATTTTCCACTTCTCCGGAAACAAATGTTACACTTTCCCAGGCAACTGAACTGAAGACAGATCCTACCATGGCTGCTGCAATACCTCCAAGCAGGGTCATTCCACCAATCGGTTCCCAACCTTCTTTAAGGAAATTACCGCTTATGTCTTTTTTAAGATTATTGAATGAATCAAAACCCAGACTGAAATTTTCAGCTAAATGAGAAAAATCTACCAATATAAATCCTACAGCGATCAAGCCTAGCAAAGCTATAATCTTTGAACCTGTAAATACATTCTGGAGCAGTTTTCCACTCTGTACACCTCTTGTATTAATATAAGTAAGTAAAAGGATAACAGCTATCGCCAGAATCTGTATCCATGTGATCTTGAATTCTCCACTCTGGAAAAGGGGCGCAGCGTCATTCAATGAAGGGACCAGATAAGCTGTGAATTTACCGAAAGCCATTGCTACTGCCGCAATAGTTCCCGTCTGAATTACTGTAAATAAACCCCATCCGTACAGGAATCCCATCTTTTTTCCAAAAATCTCTTTGAGATAAGTGTATTGCCCTCCTGCTTTTGGAAACAGCGCTGAAAGCTCTCCATAGCTGATTGCTGCTGCTACAGTCATCACTCCGGTAATGATCCATACTGCGACCAGCCAGAAACCGGATCCCAGATTCCGCATCATATCGGCACTTACAATAAAAATTCCGCTTCCAATCATCGATCCCATTACCAGCATAATGGCGTCCCAAAGTTTCAGTTTTTTCTGCATAGTCAAGTATAGGTGTCAAATATAAACAAATCTGACATTGATTTTGGTATTTGTTTAAAATTTACTGCATCACCTGCTTTTTATCAAGTTTTTATCGAATTGTTATTCAATTTTAATTAGTACTTTTGGAAAAAATATTAAAAATGAAATTCAAGGCTATATTATTTGCAGCAGCTGTAAGTATTTCTACTTTAGCTTTTGCGCAGGAGACCTCACAGAAAAAGTCTGGACCGCCGGCAGGAAATGCTATTGTAGGGGATGCATACGGAGCTGGAGTAACTTCAGAATCTAAAGCTATTACTGTAGATAAGCTGAACAAAAAGCTTAAAAAAGACAATAAAAAAGTTGAAGGCGTTGCTGTTAAAGGAAAAGTAACTGATGTATGCGAGAAAAAAGGATGCTGGCTTACTATTCAGACTGAAGACAATTCTCAGTTTTTCGTAAAAATGAAAGATTATGCATTCTTTGTTCCGACAGCTTTAAAAGGTAAAAATGTCGTATTGGAGGGTACTGCAGAAAGAAAAGTAACTTCAGTGGACGAACAGAAGCATTATGCTGAAGATGCTAAGAAACCTCAGGCTGAAATTGATGCCATCACGGCTCCTAAAGAAGAGATCAGGTTTGTAGCCAATGGTATTAAAGTGGTAAACTAATTCTTTATATAACAATAAAACGTCCTCAAAAGTAATACTTTTTGAGGACGTTTTGTTTTATGCTTTCACAGATTGAGTACATCTGGCGGATTAGTGTTTTCTTTTTGAGCTAATTTAAATTTTAGACTTAAATTAATCTATCAAATGGAGGCTGCTATATTTTTAGTCTTCTATTGTAAATTCTGCAGGTGCATCCAGTTTCGGATACTTGGTAGCCGCTACGAATTTCTTTCCTGTACAGTCTATTTCCAGCCAGCCTTTTCTTTTTTTCACATCTCCCACTTCCATTACAAATGGTACAAATGATATTTCATCCTGCCCTTCTTTCATAATTTCGCGGTACTGAACTGCAACATCGAGAATGCATTCATGATCTGTATTCAGCTTTACATTTCTGTAAATAATATCGTAATGTGTTTCCTGGTTCTCGGGAATTTCAAGGTATTTCTCCCATCCTTCCGTATCCGAGTTCAGTTCACTGATTGCTTTTAATGCATAATATAAAGCAATCGTATAGTATTTCCTCGTTCCCTTTCTTGTATAATCATCTATAAAATGTCCGCCCTCAAATAAAATAGTTGGCATTCCTGACTTAATGAAGTTATCGCCCGTGGAAGTAGGATAAAATTCATCAGAATATCTACCAATCTGATTCGGGATTAATTCTTTTAAATGATCATAAATACTGCCTATTACAGCCATGCATTTTTTCCTGTTATCAGTTATAGCACGCTCTTCATTTTCAGAAGGTGCCAAAAATGAGAGCGTTGCCGGATGTACCCCGTCTGTAGTAAAAATAGTTCTTTGTTCATGCAGATTTAGTGCATAATCATATTTTTTTAAGGCGACAGCTTTTTTAAGAAATTTAATTTCTGTACTGGATTCATTATGAAAGTCTCTGTTCAGGTCAATATCGGCAGCATTCAGCCTTGTCCATCTTTCTGATCCGTCAGGATTGAGCATAAAAATAAAGTCCAGCCTGATCTTACTGAAAAGATCCTCTTTCATTTCAGGAGCCTTATCCAAAGTTTCAAGAAGGTCAAGCATTGCATGGCTGGCGTTGGATTCATTTCCATGCATTTGTGACCATGCAAGAACATTGATGGCTCCTGTTCCTATACTCAACTGATAAATAGGCTTATCTAAATATGATCTTCCAATCTCCTGAACATAATCGCTGAGATTAGTCTGTAGGTAAGAAAATAATTTTTCCGGGGAAATATAGCGGTTTGAGAAATTAGGATTCGGAGAATAGAGCTGTTCAAAATTCATTCTTAATAATTTACAAGAGTCAAATTTAATAAATTTTAGTCAGAAAAACACAGTTTACACTTGTAACAAGTCTAAACATACACAACTGCCATTTTGTCTGTGGATAAAATTGTTAATTGAATATAATATAAATTCATTTATTTAACTATCTTAATTTGAGTCATTTACATTGTTTATATCAATGGTATTCATAACGTTACTTTAAGTGTTAAGAAGCCTGTTTATCGGTAAATAGGTATAATTTTATTAAACAATATAATTGTGGAAAACTTAGCCTTTAACAATAATATACATATGTAAATTTATATTTTTATCCTTTATTTATTAAAATCCGACCAAATTCTGAATTTAAAGAGCTTTTTATTACTTCAAAGCTTTCAGAAAATAATAATACATTTTAAATAGCATATAACTGATTAATAACTAGACATATATGTGTTATTTACATTTATATACACAGTATAAATCCATTTTAATCTCTAAATCCCAATTGTTATATTAAAGTTTAAAGTAATACATAATATGCTGTTAATAAGTTATTTAAGTTATATATTCGCAAAATTAATTATTTTCATAAGAGAATCTATTTAGTCTTAATATGTATGCAAATTTACATACTTAAAAAAGTAATTTACTAGGCTCAATTACTTATTCTACCTAAAGCATGAATATAAAGCTCTGATTATTAGTTCAATTTTATTAGTTTACATTTGTGTATTTAGAATTTATAAGATTTGTTTACTTTTGTAATTTGATTATGTAAATTTAATTATTTACATTTGTAACTTAATTAACAACTTATTTTTATGAGTTTAAATGAGAGAATTTCAAAAGTCATAGAGTATTCCAATCTCAGCCCTTCCGAGTTTGCAGATGAGATTGACGTACAACGCTCTTCCATTTCGCATATCACTTCCGGAAGAAACAAACCATCTCTGGAATTTATTATAAAGATAAAATCAAGCTTTCCGGAAATTCTTTGGGACTGGCTGGTTACGGGTGAAGGTGAAATGCTGAAATCTGAATTACCAGAAGTAAAACCTGCTTCAGAAGAAAGACCGGAGGATGAGAAAGGGAAACCTACTCCGCTACCCGATCTGTTTACGATGATGAAGGATGATGAAGATTTCGGAGCTGAGGAAGAAATTGATACTCTGAAAGAGAGCCCTCGAGAATCGTTTATACCGCCCACATATAAGACCCAGGAAAATTTATCCAATTCTCAGCGATTAGAACATCCGAATAAAAATATTATAGGTCAATTCACTGATAATCAAGAAAATAAAATAAAAAGAATTGTACTCTTCTATGAAAACGGAAAATTTGAAAGTTTTGAGCCATAAAAAACCCGGCTAAAGAAAATGGCCGGGATAAAAAAATAGTTGAAGAAGAAAACTACAGCTTATTGCTTTATTAGTTTTGTAAGTTTTGTATGTCCGTCTTCATTTCTGATCCTCAGAATGTAATTTCCTTTTGGCAAATCTGAAACGCTATACTCTTCGGAACCTCTCAAGGTTCTTACTAGTTTTCCGGAAACATCCATAATTTCCACACTGCTTATGTTGAGCTTTTCAGGATTATTGATTCTGAAATGGTCTTTTACCGGATTAGGATATACCTGGACCCTGTTGTCATACTGCATGGTTTCCTGTGTCCCTAGCGTAGTCACTGTAAACGTAATAACAAACGGCATATCTAAAGCGACATCTGGAGCTGAAGTAGGGTTTCCGGCATCAACTAGAGAAGTCCACGTTCCTAAAATGGCATCAAATTGTTTAGCATTAAAGGCAGGAAGTCCACGGCTTCCAACGATAGTAACCGGTGGTAAAAAGCCTGCATTGGCCATCACAACATTCTGCAGCTGATACTTTATCCAGTAGGTTCCGGCTCCAAGGGTAACCGGTGTATTAGCTGTTATTTTCCATATTTTTCTGAGGGTACCGGGTACTGCAGCAACGGGTACAACAGTATTTCCAGTCCTGTACATGGTAGCGTCTGCTCCTGCAGAAAACCTGTTGGTGGTATCATCTCCAAATACACTTACAGCCCCTGTTACGGAAGGGTCCGAACTGAGTATGTTTACCCTTACCGTATTAAAAGGAGCTGTAGTTCCTGCATAATTTGTCTGATAGGCAAAAAAATCTATGGTTGTAATCTGCCACGAACTTCCGGCTGGAATAGTAAAATCATCAGCAAGAAAAAAACTTGCTGCAGATGAACTGGATGTTCCGCCCAAACCAAGACTGGTATTGGACTCTGTAGTATTTCCTGTATTATTTTGAAGTTCAGACCATGTATATCCGGCAGGTGCCGCTGTTCCGCTTTTAGAAGTAGCTCCAGTACTTAAACCTCCGTTATTATAAGTCTGGGCTATGCCAAAATTAGCCGCTATAAAGGCAGCAATAAGTAATGCTTTTTTCATAATATTAGTTTTTAATGGTTTAAACCAAATATAACCAATAATAATGAATAAAATATTATAAATTAAATATTTTTATTATATAATTAATTAATTTACGAATATAATGAATTATAATCAATACAAGCAGATGTTTGAAATTACATTAAATACAGCCTTTTATATGGATATAAAGAAATCAAAAGACCTGCAGAAAAACTGCAGGCCTCATATAGTTTAAAAAATAGTACTATTTCTTTCTTCTTTCCAGTTCTTTCTTGATAAGACCTAGCTCTCTCCCGGTTTGTCCGGCCACAGATGTATTCTCTCTGGCTCTTCTTGTAAGGTAAGGCACAACATCCTTTACAGGCCCATATGGAAGGTATTTAGCCACATTATAGCCTTTATCTGAAAGATAGAAGGTAATATTATCACTCATTCCGTAAAGCTGCCCAAAATAAATATGAGGATTTCCGTTTTCAAGCGCCTTGGATTTCATTTTATCCATCACCAATTCAGATGAGATCTCATTATGAGTCCCAAAGAATGCAGATACTTTATCCAGATGATTCATTACAAAATCAATACCGGCATTATAATTCCTATCTGAAGCTTCTTTATTGGGCTGGATAGGGTCTGGGTATCCTTTTTCTGCCGCTCTTGCTCTTTCCTTCTCCATATAGGCCCCACGAACGATTTTATATCCTATAAAATAATTCTTTTCTCTGGCTCTCTGAAGATGGGCTTCCATATATTCCAGTCTTCCGGTTCTGTACATCTGGATAGTATTCCAGACGATTGGTTTTTCCCGGTTGTATTTCTCCATCATTTCTTCGCAAAGCTGGTCTGCAGCATCCTGCATCCAGGTTTCTTCGGCATCTACCATTACTTTTTTGTCATTCTCATGGCAAAGATTGCATACCTCATCAAATCTTCTTACAACCCTTTCCCATTCTTCTTTCTGACTTGAAGTAAGTTCAGTACCGCTTCCTACCGCCTCATACAGATCAATTCTTCCAAAAGCAGTCGGTTTGAATACAATAAAAGGAATAGCAGGATTTCCCACAGAGAATCTAATGATATCTTTGATTTCTTTGCATACCGCATTAAAGGTTTCCTCATCCTCTTTACCTTCAATAGAATAGTCGAAAATACTTCCCACTCCTCTTTTGAAAAGCTGTTTTACCACCTTCATACTTTCTTCACGCGTCTCACCACCACAGAACTGTTCAAACAAAGTGCTTTTTACAATCCCGGTCACGAAAGGAAAATTATTGTGTACCGTAAAATTAAGAACAGAAGTTCCAAGGCTGGTAAGAGCAGGCTGTTCAATCATTTTAAACATCCAGTACGCCTTTCTCAATTGTGCATCAGACTTGTCTGCAAATGCAACTTTAGTATCGTTAAAAATGGGCATTCCTTTTTATTAAATTTAGTTTTGCAAAGGTAATAATAACCTCAGTTTATTTAAAGAAAATTTTCTACAATTTACTTTCGATTCCATTCAAAAGCATAGCAATGATTCCTACAAAAACCCAGAATCTTAATAGGTTGAGAGTGAAGAATTTACTCCTTCTTGTAGATGTAAGCAAAAGATAAATACAGAAGATCATTACAAACATGCCTCCGGTAAAGTAATACGCCATAAAACCCGATATACCTGTTTTAGTAATAAGTTTCATAGAAACAGCCATTGTGGTAATCAGTAAGGAGATGATAATGATCTGGGTATTTTTATTTTTAAAATAGTTTGGAATTGTTGTATATCCGAATGCTTTGTCAACGCTCTTTGTGAGCATATCTTTCACAATATCGATACACAGAAGGATCAGAAAAAGAAAAATAGCCATCAGCAATACCTTTTTGGAAAAGGTTTCGTAGTATACCATCATTCCGAAAAAAGGATATAATGTAAGGCTTACAAAAGTAAGATTATTAATGATCAGTAGCCGGCTTAACTTATGGCTGTAAAACCACATAAAGAATTGGTATACAAGAAAAAAAACAAAGACCTTATGGGAAATCATCCATGCGACCCCAAGAGAAATTGCAGTCAGAGCCAGATAAGCATATAAAAAATATTTCTGCTTGATAAAGCTCTGAATTCTGGTCCGGAACGGTTTTACCACATGATCTTTTTCCAGATCATAAAACTGATTGATGATTCCGCCGGCCAGGATGGTTATAACGGTACAGAAAATAATGCCGTGTACTTTAAAATCGAATACAAATTTCCTGAATGTTTCATCCTGATTAAAGAGGAAAAAAGTAGATACATACAAGGCAAATGTAAGGAGTGCTGCCACAAAAAAACGGGCACCGATGAGAAAACCCACGAATTGTGAGAATCTGTAAAATATAGATTTAGAGATATAATTTTTAGACTGGAAAGGTTCTTTTTCAGAATTCATTCCAGCCTGTTTAAAATCTGTAAATCACTTCTTTTTGGAAGCCTTCAAGCATTTTTTCTGCTTTTGCGTAGTCTTTGGTGAAACCCAAAATATATCCGCCGCCGCCGCTTCCGCAAAGCTTCAGATAGTAGGCATTAGAGTCCAGTCCTTTTTTCCAGATGTTGAAAATGCTTTCAGGGATCATCGGACGGAAATGTTCATATGCCCAATGGGAAAGTTTTTTCAGGTTTCTAAAGAAAGGATTCATGTCTTTTTTCAGGAAAGATTCAATGCATGCGTTGTTGTAACGGATGAATTCCTCTTTTAATGTCTTCCGGAAACCTTCAGTCTTCATTTTTTCAAAGAAAATCTGTATCATAGGCCCGGTTTCTCCTGTAATACCACTGTCGATAAGGAATATCGCTCCTTTTCCTGCTTCACCTTCCGGAATGGAAACCCTGTCCAGGTTTTCTCTATTCTCGATAAGGATCGGGAGGTTCATATAACAGATCAAAGGATCCATTCCTGAACTTTTGCCATGGAAATAGCTTTCCATTTCTCCAAAAACGGTTTTTAATTTTTTCAGATTGTCTTTTGAGATTTGTTCAGGATCCAACTTATTGAGCGCATATTTTTCAAAAATAGCAGCTACCAAAGCTCCTGAACTTCCTACGCCATAACCCTGAGGAATATTGGAATCGAAGAAAAGTCCGGATTCAATATCACTTTTAAAGCTTTCGATATCCAATTTAAAATCATCAGAAAGATCAAGCGTTGTAAGGAAATCAGAGTATTTCTGCAGATGTTTGTTCGATTTCAGTTCAAATTCAGAACTCAAATCTGAGAACTTCAGGGCCCCTTTATAGAAACTGTAAGGTACTACAAGCCCCTGGGAGTCTTCAATCATCCCATATTCTCCAAAGAGAATTATTTTTGCATAAAATAGAGGGTTCGTCATCTTGACAATAAATCTTTTTGCAAAGTTAAAATTATTCCGCTGAATATAAGCAAAACTCACGCCGAATTCCAATTTATTTAAGCAGAAAAACTTTTTTCAGATTTTATCACCATAAAAGAGCAGAGACCATTTTATCTGTATACAGCAAAAAAGCCTGAATTCTCAGGCTTTTATGATTAGTTTTGATTATAAAGTATCTCTGTCTTTCCGCATATTGACTTTAAGAAACCGGATCAGAACAAGTCCTGCCGCGAAAAATAAAGTCATGGATAATGCTGCAATACGCATATTATTGAAATGTTCAATCAGTGTAGCAAAGATAAATGTTCCGATAATGATTGCTATTTTTTCCAATACATCATAGAAGCTGAAATATGTGGTATTTTCCATAGAGTCTTCCGGAAGAAGCTTTGAATAAGTAGACCTGGACATGGCCTGAAGCCCACCCATAACTAATCCTACTACCGCTGCCACCCCATAGAACTGATATTCTACCGTAGGATTTTCTTTGTTCAGGAAATATGCCCAAAGACATGCAACAATCCATAGTACAATGGCAATAGAAATCACGTTTTTATTACCTATTTTCCTCGATAATCTGGAGAATATAACTGCTCCGATGATTGCTTCGATCTGGATAACCAAAAGAGTTCCGATCAGTTTATCCTGGGCCAGATTGATTTCACTTTTCCCAAATAAAGTTGCCATCAGGAAAATAGTTTGCATCCCGACACTGTAAAAGAAGAAGCTGGAAAGAAAGAATTTCAGGTTCTTATCTTTAAACAATACTCCACCCACTTTGAAAAGCTCATGAAAACTTTCCTTGGCAATGTCTTTATAAAAGCTCATATTATCTTTAAGAACTTCAAAAAAACCGCCCTGTTCTTCATGTTTTTTAAAGATATTCTTATAGTTTAAAAGAACAAGGTCTTTAGGCAGCTTTTCTTTAACATCTCCAAACTGAGGAAGATGTTTGAAAGTGTATTGGGAAAATCCGAACCACCACGCACCGGTCAACAGAAAGCTTATTCTTGTAAATAACAGCTGCTGCGCAGCTCCTTTTGCAAAAACCTGAATAAGTACCAAGCAGATCACCACAAGGACTACAGAACCCAGATATCCATACACGTATCCTCTTGCAGATAAGGCATCCTGTTTATCTCGGGTTGCAATATCCGGCAGGAAGGAGTTATAGAATACCAAACTTCCCCAGAACCCGACACTCGCCGTAATACTGAAAAGAAGCCCTAAAAATACATTATGCATTCCCGTAAACATGGCAAGCCCCATACATGAAGTTGCCCCAAGGTAACAGAAAAACTGCAGGAATGATTTTTTGTTTCCGATCGTATCCGCTAATGAAGACAGGAATGGAGACAGTAGCACTACAATAAAAAATGATATGGTCAATGAATATCCGTAGACTGCATCTGGCTGGTATTCTTTTCCAAATATCTTTATCATGTGCCTTACCGGAACATCAATCCATGATTTTGTTTCTTCCACATACTCCTTTTTCTCATAAGCAGTTGTCAGTATGGAATAGTAAATAGGAAAAATAGTAGAGGTAATAACCAATGAGTAAACAGAGTTCGCCCAGTCGTATACAGCCCAGGCTTTCATAATCCTTGGATTATTCTTTATGTTTTGAGGCTGTTGATTCTCAATTTCAGACATTTCAAATAAATATTAGTAGCACAAAAATAGAAAAACCATTAAGAAATCGATTAGAATTTAGAAAAATTATCGATTCCTTAATGGTAAAATATTCCTCGAGAGAATATTACATATTTTCAATCACGATAGCAGAAGCTCCTCCACCGCCGTTACAGATAGCTGCAGCACCGTATTTTGCATTATTCTGCTTCAATACATTGATTAATGTTACGATGATTCTGGATCCTGAACTTCCCAGCGGATGTCCAATTGCTACTGCTCCACCGTTTACGTTTACTTTGGATGCATCTAGTCCTAGAATTTTGTTGTTGGCAAGCCCTACTACAGAGAATGCTTCGTTGAATTCGAAGAAATCAATATCAGAAATTTCTAAACCTGCTTTTTTAAGAGCAATCGGTAAAGCTTTTGCAGGGGCAGTCGTGAAGTTTTCAGGCTCCTGAGCAGCATCAGCATAGGAAACAATTTTAGCTAAAGGTTTTAGGCCTAATTCTTCCATCTTTTCTTTAGATACAAGGATCAGGGCAGAAGCACCGTCATTTAATGTAGATGCATTGGCGGCGGTTACAGTTCCTTCTTCTTTCTTGAATACGGTAGGAAGCGTTGCAATTCTGTCAAAGTTTACGGCTTTATATTCTTCATCTTCAGCAAAAATTACCGGATCTCCTTTTCTTTGAGGAATTTCAACAGGAACCACTTCTTCAGCGAATTTCCCTTCGCTCCAGGCTTTTGCAGATCTTTTGTAAGATTCTATAGCAAAATTATCCTGATCTTCTCTTGAAATACTGTAATCTACAGCGCATTTCTCTGCACAAACTCCCATATGTACTTTGTTGTACACGTCTGTAAGACCATCTAGTACCATTCCGTCCTGCATTTTGATATCGCCTAATTTAGTGGCAACTCTTGCATTATAGTAATGGGGAACCAATGACATATTTTCCATACCTCCGGCAACGACAACTTCTGCATCACCTGCTTTGATAGCCTGCGCTGCCATAGTTACTGCTTTCATTCCTGAAGCACATACTTTATTTACTGTGGTAGAAGGCGTCTCAATAGACAGACCCGCACCTAAAGCCACCTGACGGGCCGGCGCCTGGCCTTCTCCTGCCTGCAGAACATTTCCCATATAGATCTCCTGAACATTCTTAGGATCAAGACCGATTTTATTTAATGCTCCTTTTACAGCAGCAGACCCCAGCTTTGTAGCAGGAACCGTTGAAAGGCTTCCCATAAAACTCCCGATAGGTGTTCTTACTGCGGAAACGATGAATACTTCTTTCATGTGTATTATATTTACTTTTTTATAAATGCTGCCTTCCCCGGCTGCATTATACTATTCTATTTTTTTGCTTTTATATAAATAACCTCATACTGGCTTTTTTCAATTTTGGTATGTATTTTCAGGGCATTATCCTGAGTTTCAACAATTTTATTGCTGAAAACATCTCCTATATGGATACGGTTATCATTGGCTGTCATATCCAGCACAATCGCTTTATAATTACAGTCGTCTACAAAAACCAACGTGGATTTTATAAAATCTTTACTATTATTTAAATATTCGGTCTGAACATTATCTTTAATGGTCATATACCAAATTCCCTCGGGATAATTCGGGCGAAGGAATTTTCCTTCTCTTATGTTTTTACATTTAGCCGGCTGATCCGGTTTGTCAAACGCTGTCTTTTGAGATTTGGCCTGTGAAAACATCAACATCAATAAAGCTGCTGATCCTACTTTTAAATGCTTCATATCTGTGTTCTTTTATTTTTTTTATTCCCTGCGAAAATCATAAGAAAAGCGCCTAAAAATTCTACAATCCATCCCCATTTCAGTTTTACAACTCCTGCAAAAGCTTCCCTCCATGATTTAAACGGCAGAAAGCTGAAATATTCCAGAGACTGCATCTTAACTGCAACGAGTGTAAATGCAAACAACAGAATCAGCAATACACCAAAGAATCTTACTACTTTTGCACTGTTATTGACAATGCCAAAAACTGTACATGCAACAAGGATCCAGCATGCAATAGCAAGATAATGATCCAGTTTCCAATAGTTCCAGTTTCCGATAATAGGAACATGAACAAGAGGCAGAAAACTACCCACCACCACTAATAATAATCCTAATAACTGAATATTTTTCATATTTACTAAAGTGCCAAAATACAAAAAAAAACACACTTTTAAACAGTGTGCTTTAAAAACGGAAGATTCCTTTACAAACATTTGTTAGCATCAATAAAAATTAATTAAAATTGAATTATAATTAATAAATATTCGATTTCATTATTGAATTAGAAAATGATATTTACGAATTCTATACCGATCTGGACTCCATATTTATTCCTCAGAAGAGCACTATCATTAAATATAGGCGTAAAGTCTTTCTGAACAAATACTTTAAGACCTCCATAACTGATTCCGAATTTTCCACCAACGATGAAGTCGTTCACTCCTTGCATTATCCTTTCTCTTTCTACAATTCTCCTGGAGTTTTCATTTGAATATTTTATGTAGTTCACACTTCCCACTTTCACACCGCCATAAATCCCCAACACCAGGCTTACCTGTCTTTTCTTGTTATCAAGATACTGAACTCCTTCATATTCTGTATATTTCGGATTCAATACAAATCTTAAATCTACAGGGATGTATAGATATGTATTGTTGAATTGGGTTTTCTTTAAATTCCCCCTGTCAAAATCATCTACGAACAAAGCGTTGTCTTCCTGTTTAAAAACTTTTCCGTATTTGGGAACGTACTGATCAAATCTAACACCTAAGCCAACACGGTAAAATACAGGACTCTTAGAACCTCCGATCTGGTCCTCATATCTGAATGCCATCTCTGAAGAGTTGATGATCGTATTCCTGGTATCAGAATCTTTATTGTAAAAGTTAAAAGGTTCATTTTTTGAAGTCAGGCCAGTTCCCATTATACTGCCAGATAATTCTACAGTCTGTAAGGATTGTTTTGGATTTTTTGTTCTCTTTTGCCCCAATTCCATATTAAGGCCGTTAAATCCCAGCCACATTTCGTTTTTATTTGTACTGTCCCGATCCATAAAAACAGCATTTTTGACCATTTCTGTGGTAGCAGTCTGCAGTTCGCTTTGTTGCGCATCTACTTTTTCATTGATGGTTTGCTGGTATTTTGAAGCAATTTCTGAGCGCTGTTTCTGCTTTTCCTCAGGTGTGATTTTATTTTCTTTAAAATCTTTATCAACAATATCCAGCTCTGCATTCATTTTGGATTTCTCTGAAACTACGATGCTGTCAATTTTTTTCGAATAGCGTTTAATCTGGAGATTCATATCCGGCTTTTCCTGGGCAGCGCTGTATGTAAAAGCCATTACAGCAGCCATAAAGATCAACTTTGTTCTCATATTTATTTTTATAATTTAGACAATATTTTAGCTCTGTCCTATTTCAGGGCAGTATTTGATTTTATAAAAGTTCAGGTTATTTGGATTCCAGATAGACCGTTACTCCTAAAACAGTTACATTACCTACATTCGGAACAATATTATCAAATTTGAAGGCTCCCAGTTTACGTTCATCCTTACTGGCTTTTTCCCGGGCTTTATCAAACTCTCTGCCCAAAAGAAGTTCATCAGAATTGATATAGTTTGATTTTGATTTCTTAACTTCTGCAAGTAAAGGAGGATTGGGAATGATAGTATTTGTCGATCTCTCGTTTTTAATAATATTATTTTCCGGTTGAACTATATTTTGCTCTTCTTTATGTTCAGCAGCCTGAATTTCGTTCGACCTTTCTTTTTTTGTAATTAATACAGGATCGGAACTAAATTTTTCCAGATTGTTGTTTACAATTTTTACTGCATTTTCCCGGACAGGCTGATCATTCGAGATAAGTGTTTGATCTTCCAAATCTACATTTATGGGATTTACTGTTTTTTCAAGCGTTTTTTTAACAATATAATCTGTTTGTTTACTGTCAAATTTCGCTTTATAATTGTTATAATAAATAAATGTTCCCGCAGAAATAAAGAGCAATACAACAGCGGCATACTTCCACCACTGAAAAGACCTTTTTAATGGAATTTCAGGCATCTGATCCAACTTTTGATCTAATCTATCCCAAAGATCTGCAGAAGGCTTAATTTTAAGCTTTTCGTAGTCAGCTTTTAATTGTTTCAGTATCTCTTTTTTCATTTTCTTCTGCTTTTAAAGATTCTGTGAGCCATTTTTTTGCTTTACTTAGCTGGCTTTTGCTTGTTCCCTCTGAAATATTCAGCATTTCTGCGATTTCCTGATGCTTTTTTTCTTCAAAAATGTATAAATTGAAGATTAGTCTATACCCTGCCGGCATCTTTGAAAATATTTCCTCAATATTGATTTCTTCCAGCCGTTCATCTATATCTTCATCAGAATAGCCGTCTGCAATTTCTATATCTGCATAAAGAATATTCCTGTTCTTTCTGACAAAACTGATAGAATCATTGACCACAATTTTTCTCAACCAGAACGGAAAGCTTTTCCAGTCTCTACATTCGTCTAGCTTGGTAAAACATTTCATAAACGCACCGATCAGGATATCTTCTGCATCATGCAGGTTATTCGTATAAGAATTTGATATGGCAAGCATTTTAGCCGAAAACATCTCGTAAAGAGCCTTCTGGGCCATCCGGTCCTGCTTTTTAGCCAATAAAAAATTCTTTTCGAGGTTCTCCATGTATCGGTTTCTAACTATAAGACGGAATTTATTGTAAAAGGTTGCCCGAAAATAAAAAAAATTGCACTTTCTCTCAAAAGTGCAATTTAATATTTTAATAATCAGTTCGGTAGAATTAATGTTTAACTGAAGAAACCTCTTCCGGATTGTGTTTATGCCTGAATAAAATAGCAAAGAAAATGGCAAGAACCAGTGCATAAATTGCAAATGAAAGCCATATATTCTGCCAGTCTTTTACCATGACTACAGATGAAAGCGTTCCGTCAGCATTTACGGCCGAGTTGAAGCTGTTTTTAAGAATCTGCAGGAAAGTAGGATTATCAGCTGTTGTATCCAGATAAGCGGATAGATCTGAAACATTCGTAAATTTGTGTGTGAAAAATTTATCGATAGCCCATCCTGCAATATAGCTTCCGAAGAGAGCACCAAAACCATTGGTCATCATCATAAATAATCCCTGAGCAGATGATCTTATCTTTTTATCGGTCGTTGTTTCTACGAAAAGAGAACCGGAAATATTGAAGAAATCAAATGCCATTCCGTATACGATGCATGAGAAAATGATCAGTGAGAGCCCGAATCCGTCCGGAACACCATAAGCAAAGAATCCGAATCTAAGCACCCAGGCCAACATAGACATCAACATTACTTTTTTAATTCCGAATTTCCTCAGAAAGAATGGAATCGCCAGAATAAATAAGGTCTCCGAAACCTGCGAAATAGACATAATAATCGTAGATCTCTGTACTACAAATGAGTCTGCATATTTGGGAAAATGTGAAAATTCACTTAAGAATACATCTCCGTAAGCATTAGTCAGCTGAAGTGCTGCTCCCAAAAGCATTGAAAACAAAAAGAACAATGCCATTTTATAACTTCCGAAAAGCTTAAATGCATTAAGGCCCAATTGTTCAGATAATGGAGCGTTTTTATCGATCAGTTTCTGTGGGGGACATTTTGGTAAGGTGAGGGCATAAATTCCTAGAAATACAGCAATCGCTCCACCAATATAAAACTGTCCTTCTGTTGCTTTGTTTCCTGTAAGATTGGTAATCCACATGGCCACAATAAATCCAATGGTTCCCCATACACGGATGGGCGGAAAATCTCGCACTACATCCAGATTACTATTTTTCAGGATGGTGTAAGAAATGGAATTTGCAAGAGCAATGGTAGGCATATAAAAGCACATCGCCAGAAGCATCAGCCAGAAGAAAGAATTAGGATCTGCGGAATGGGGCAGAACAAAAAGGATAACTCCATAAAGGATATGCAGTACAGAAAAGATCCGTTCTGCATTTACCCAGCGATCTGCAATAATCCCGGTAATGGTTGGCATAAAAATAGAAGCTATTCCCATTGTTCCGAAAACGGCTCCGAACTGGGTTCCGTCCCAGTGTTTTGTACCGAACCAAAAATTAGCCATCGTAATCAGCCATGCTCCCCAAACGAAAAACTGGAGAAAGCTGAGGATGGTCAGTCGTAATTTTAAATTCATAGTTTAGTATAAAGTGTCTCTTTTAATCAATTTTCTTTTTCCTCCTTTTAATTTCTTCCTGAATTTCAAGAGCAGTATCAAAGTCTTCTTCTTTTACAGCTTCATCAAGTAATTTTTGAAGCTCTTCCATAGATACGGCTTTTAAATTATCTTCAGACTGCTCGGTTTCGGAGAACGGCTGTTCTTCTTTTGAAACATCTTCGAGCTCAAGAAGAATTCCGGCTTCATTAAGGACTTGCTGGGTAGTAAAAATGGGAGCGTCGAATCTTACAGCCATTGCTACTGCATCAGAAGTTCGTGCATCAAGGATCAGCTCTTCATTATTAGCTTTATTTTTGAAATTGATATTAGAAAAAAATACGCCGTCTACGATCTGGTAAATAATCACTGAAACCAATTCATAATGGGCAGAAACTATAAATTTTGTAAATAAATCATGGGTAAGCGGACGGGGCGGATGGATGTCTTTTTCCAGTCCCAGCGAAATAGACTGAGCCTCGAAATTTCCTATAACAACAGGTAATTTTATATGTGTTTCTTCATGTTCCAATAACAAAGCGTAAGCCCCCGATTGTGTCTGGCTGTACGATATTCCGCGAATAATTAGCTGTTTATAATCCATAGCTACAAATATAAATTAATTTTTTATTGTAGGTTTCACTTTTAGACAAAAATAAAAGCCCGGAAGCCGAGCTTTTATTGTATTGTTGATAAGTGTCAAAAGTCAATAGTGAATTTTGCTTCGCAAGTGAATTAATTTATCTGAAAAATTGACAGGCGTAGCTAATTGACTATTAGCCATTCACTATTCTATCCTTTTATTGCTTTAATTTTCTCAGTTAATGCAGGAATGATCTGGAATGCATCTCCTACTACTCCATAATCCGCAGACTTAAAGAATGGTGCTTCCGCATCATTATTAATGACTACGATGGTTTTAGAAGAGTTTACCCCAGCTAAATGCTGGATAGCTCCGGAAATACCTACTGCAATATAAAGATTAGGTGAAATTGCTTTACCCGTTTGTCCTACGTGTTCTGTGTGAGGTCTCCATCCGATATCAGAAACCGGCTTGGAACACGCTGTAGCAGCCCCAAGAACATTAGCAAGATCTTCGATCATACCCCAGTTTTCAGGACCTTTCATCCCTCTTCCTGCAGAAACTACTACTTCTGCTTCCTTAAGGTCTAATTTCCCTGAACTCTGCTCGTGAGAGATTACTTTAGTATCTTCGTTGGCTACTGAAAGATTTTTAACTTCTTCTGAACCTGAAACTGAACTTTCTTTTACACCGAAAGCATTTTGAGAAACTGTGATGATCACACCATTTCCTTCAGCTTTTGCATGCATAAAGCCTTTTCCTGAGAAAGCTTTTCTTTTCACCTGAAACGGAGAAAGACTTTCAGGAGCTTCCAGTACGTTGGTAATTAAAGAATAGTTCTTCATTACTGCAAGCATAGGAGCAATAGAAGAAGCGTCTGTAGTATGAGGAAAAACAATAGTGTTTCCGTCTGCCACTTCACTTACAGCCTGAGCGAATGCTTTTGCTGAAAAGCTTTTAAGACCTTCGTCTTTTACATTGATAACGCTTGATGCTCCATATTTATACAATACATCTGAAGAATCTGTAGGGTTTACAGAGATTGCCGTAACGGTATCTCCCGCTTGGTCTGCAACTGCTTTAGCATAAGAAACTGCTTCAAAAGCTGCTTTTTTGTAAACTCCATTTATATTTTCTGCGTATACGAATACTGCCATTTTTTTTAAATTTAAAGATTAAAAAATTTAAGAATTAAAAGATTGGAAATCAGATCAGGGCTCAACATAGGTCCCTGTTTCAGCTTCTCTCTTTTAAATGTTTAGATTACTTTAGCTTCTTCGTGAAGTAATCTTACCAATTCATCCAAATTGTCAGGAGATACCATTTTCACAGCAGCTCTCGGCGGTACGCTGTCATAAGTTACTCCCTGAACTTTTACCTCAGAAGAAGCAGGCTCTACCACCTGTAAAGGCTTCGTTCTTGCAGACATGATCCCTCTCATATTTGGAATGATAAGATCTTTTTCGTCTACCAATCCTTTTTGTCCTGCGATTACGGCAGGTAATTTTACTGATATAGTTTCTTTTCCGCCTTCAATTTCTCTTACAGCAGTAGCTTCGTTTCCGTTTACGTCTAAACCTACAGATGCATTTACGAAAGGCTGATTTAACAACTGAGCGACCATTCCTGGTACTGAACCTCCATTGTAATCGATAGATTCTTTTCCGCAAAGGATAAGGTCATATCCTCCGTTTTGAGCTACAGCAGCAATTTCTTTTGCTGTAGAAAAGCTGTCTTTAGGATCAAGGTTTACTCTCACCGCATCATTGGCACCAATAGCTAATGCTTTTCTGATCACTGGTTCTGTAGCAGCATCTCCCACGTTGATCACTGTTACAGTTGCACCCTGAGATTCCTGAAGTTTAACTGCTTTTGTCAACGCAAATTCATCTAAAGGATTGATTACCCACTGAATTCCATTTTTGTCGAAAGCAGATTTATCTGCCGTAAAGTTAATCTTGGAAGTAGTATCCGGAACACTACTGATACAAACTAATATTTTCATGTGTACTATTTTATTTTTTCCCTTTTGTGCATAAAAACCTGAGTGTTTTATGCTGAGATTTTGTTATATTTTACGTTGCTAATATAATTAAAAAATATATTATGCATGCATAATACTTATTTTTTTACTATTCAATACATTAAATGCATTTATTAGGCTGGTTTTGTTGCCCTAAACTCTATTTTGCTGGGCAAAACCCGTGGGTTCATCTTTAAAATATCGAGGACGAGATTTCCCATATCTTCGGGCTGGATCTTCCAGCTGTCTTTTTCTGAAGGAACATTTCCGTTAAAATTTGTAGCTACCGATCCCGGCATAATGACCGTAGATTTGATGTTATATTTTCTCAGATCAATCATTGCTGCCTGAGTGAATCCTACGACTCCAAATTTAGAAGCATTGTAGCCTGTTCCGTTTTCAAAGAAGTTGGCGCCTGCCAGACTCGATACTGTGATGTAATATCCTTCTGTCTTTTTTAGTTCTTCTACAGAAGCTTTTAATGTATAGAAAACACCTGTCAGATTGGTCTCTATCATATCATTCCACTCTTCAGCAGTCAGTTCATCTACAGGTTTGAATATTCCCAATCCTGCATTCGCAATTACAAAATCCAGTCTTCCGAACGTTTCAATAATGTATTTTACAGCTTCTTTTTCACTTTCAAGGCTTCTTACATCTGAAACAATACCTAAAACATTTTTTGAATATTTTTTAAGATCTTCTTCAGCTTTCTCAACATCGTCTCTTTTACGTCCTGAAAATGCTACTGAAATACTGTTTTCCAGCAATATTTTCGCTATTCCGAAACCTATTCCTTTAGTTCCTCCGGTTATATAAGCTACTTTATTTTCTGACATATTTATTAATTTTTAATTCTCTAAAATAACAAAAACGCTCCAATTGGAGCGTTTTATCTGGACTAAGATTTATCAGGTATTATTTTTTGATGAATTTCTCAGAAAAATTACCGTTTTCAGTTTTAATATTGATTAAATAAGTGCCGGCAGACAGATTACTTACATCTATTCTATCGTTTTCCGACCTGAATTCAATTTTCTTCCCTACCATATCATAGATTTCGATACCATTTATTGTACCGGAAGAATTGATCTTAATGAAATCTGACGCAGGATTAGGGTATACCTGAACTGCTTTTTTATTTATACTGTTGTTTGCCACAGATAAAAGAGCCTCACTGTACACTTTAAGATTATCAATATGAGCTGTCCCATCCGCATTGTCGTGTACGAATCGCAACTGGTTTATATCTATAGGTTCTGCTGCAATCCCTGTGCAGATCAAAGTTCCGTTCAGGAAATATTTAATATCTGTGGGAGTACCGATAACCGTGATCTGATACCATATATTCGGCTGCCATGTTCCCGAAGCAGATTCCATTACAGGTGTGCCCGAAAGCATTTTCAGGATTTTAACTGCTCCGGTATTGTCAAAATCAAGTCTGAAAATGTATTTTTCATCAGCACTGCTCACCCCTTGAAAGCTAAAGATGGATCCGTTAAGCTGGGACATATTGATATCAAAGGAAACAGTAAAACCCGTATGAGGAAGTAATATAGGAAGATTATCAAATGCTCCGATGATGGGAATGGACTGGGTTCCGTATGTATTTTCTTTAACAATTTTCAAAGCATTAATTCCATTTGATGCATTATCTGTAGAAATGACCTGATTGAGCACGTTGGGAGGCACATCACCGGTTGGCGTGCTGATCCAGGTTCCCTGTCCATGAATATTTCCGGTATAGAACCCATCTGAATTTTCAAAAGAAATCATTTGCTGTGCAAAGGAAAACACTGAAAACAAGCAGAATGCGACGGAGTAGTTTTTTTTCATAGTAATTATTTTAGGTTGAACTAAAAATAATCACATAGATTAACTAAAAAAATACCATTTGGTAGGGATATTACCATAAAAAAACGTAAAGCGCTCCGATTTTGGAACGCTTTACTGAATATGATTATAAAATATTTAATTATTTTGAATAATTCTCGAAGAACAACGGAATACTTTCAATTCCTTTATAGAAATTAAACAGTCCGTAATGCTCATTTGGTGAGTGAATTGCATCTGAATCCAGTCCAAAGCCCATTAACACAGACTTAGCCCCCAATACTTTTTCAAACATTGCCGTGATCGGAATACTGCCTCCACTTCTGTACGGAAGAACTTCTTTACCAAATGCAGTCTCCATAGCCTGTTTAGCCGCTAAGAACTCTTTGGTATCGCTTGGTAAAACATAAGGCATTCCTCCGTGGTGAGGCGTTACTTTTACTTTAACGTTCTCAGGAGCAATTTTTTCAAAATATTTTGTGAATTTTTCCGTGATCTCTTCAGGAGTCTGATAAGGAACCAGACGCATTGAGATTTTAGCAGAAGCTTTGGAAGGAATTACTGTTTTAGCCCCTTCTCCTGTATATCCTCCCCAAATACCGTTACAGTCCAAAGTAGGACGGATAGAGGTTCTTTCAAGCGTTGTATAACTTTTTTCACCTTCCACTCCATTCAGTCCGATGGATTTTTTGAATTCTTCTGGGTTATCCTTCAGTTTGTTCATATCTGCTCTTTCAGCATCTGATACAGTTTCTACATTGTCGTAGAATCCGTCGATGGTAATATGCCCATCTTCATCGATCAGTTTAGCAATCATTCTGGAAAGCACATGAATCGGGTTCGGGACCGCTCCTCCGTAAAGTCCTGAATGAAGGTCTCTGTTCGGTCCTTCTATTTCAACTTCCACATAGCTTAGGCCTCTTAAACCTGTCGTTACAGTAGGCTGTTCATTGCTATAAATATGGGTATCGGAGATCAGGATGCAGTCGCAAGCCAGTTTTTCTTTATTTTGATTGACGAAATCCCCTAAGCTTACAGATCCTACCTCTTCTTCACCTTCTAAGATAAATTTTACATTACAAGGAAGGGTATTGGTTTTCATCATAGCTTCAAAAGCCTTCACATGCATAAAAAACTGTCCTTTATCATCCGCTGAACCTCTTGCAAAGATGGCTCCCTCAGGATGAAGTTCTGTTTTTTCAATATAGGGTTCGAAAGGTGGTTTTGTCCAAAGCTCTAATGGATCTGCCGGCTGAACATCATAATGTCCGTATACCAATACTGTTGGCAGGTTTTTATCTAAAAGTTTTTCTCCAAAAACAATAGGATATCCGTTGGTTTTGCATACTTCTACATTGTCAGCTCCTGCATTTTTAAGATATTCTGCAACAACATCCGCACATTTCAATACATCATTTTTATAAGCCGGATCTGCAGAAATAGAAGGAATTCTCAATAACTCAAATAATTCATCTACGAAACGCTGTTTGTTTTCGTTAATGTAATTTAATGTCTCTTGCATTTTAAAAATTTGTTTCGTTAAAAATAAAAAAATTGGCCTGCAGCAGCAAACAAAAACAGATAATTTTCCAAAGAACTGTTATTAGTCAGTAGCCTGTAGACCTTTGCACAAAAAATGTCCTGCATTTCGGCAGGACATTTTTTATATCGTGTACTAGTAATTAGTGTTCAGCTTTTGGGGCTGTCCCTGCTTCAGCAGGCTTTACAGCAGTGGTACTGTCTGTTTTAGGAGCTACAGCTTCATGCTTTTCAGCAGGAGCCACTTCTTTATGTCCTGCAGCAGCTTCATGACCGTGTGCTTCACTTCCGCCCTGTACATCGTCAGAATACCTTTCCACTCCTTCTTCCAGTTTCAAAGTATTTTTGTTTCCTCCTGCCTGGATCTTTTTACAGCTTATGGCTACCGTTGCAACAGCTAAACATATAATTAGTTTTTTCATATGTAAAATTTATTTTTAAATGTCATATGGAATCGCATTATTTTAGCTGGTTGTAATAATTTTAGCAGCAAGCGATTTCATGCTTAAATTTTTGATTGCCCAAAAGTAAGAAATCCTGCTTTTTTCGGCAACATTTTTATACTGATTTTAAAATAATTTTACCTTTTTTGGATTGTGTAAAAATAAGATAGTGCTCACCGCCGTCTTTTATAGCATATTTCTTTTTTATGTCTTCCGGTTTTAAAGGATAATTTTTTGAAATGATATTGAACTGGTCTTTCTTCTTAATCTGCTTAGAATCAATGTTTTGAACCTCTAAAACTCTACCGGGAAAATCAGTGATGTTTTGATCTGAAGTATAAAGATGGGTATTGGGATGAAGTTTTTTAAGCCTAAATCTTTCTGAAACCAGGTTAAAAACACCTGCTTTCAAAATACTGTTATTGGGAATGTATATGAATTTTCCAGGCTCAGAATATTCTGCCTGAGCATTTTCCTCCTCTCCGAACTTAAATAAAAAAGAAGATTCTTCACTTTCCAGATTGATACAATTAACCATAACCTCTGCTCTTCTTTCCTTGGACAGAAAAATGACCGTTTCCTTAACATCATTTTTTACGGCTATAATTTCTATCCTGAAAATACCTGGCAAGACTGTTATCAGATATTTCAAATCGATTAACGGTGACAATTTTATAACCACCTGATCTGCTGTCATAAGCAACTTTTCTTTAATCTGAAGAATATCGGGCGAAAGATCCTCGAGCAGAAAAACTTTATTTTTGTTCTGGTCTCTTCTTGCAGGATCCAAATAGATAACATCGAAATATTCTTTATTGATATTCAAAAAATCTTCGAGATTTTGATTAATGAATGTCGCTTTACGGTTTAAAATTCCCCAATTATGTTCTACGATGTCTAATAATTCAGCATTTTGCTCTACCAAAGTAACTTCTTCAAAATTTTGAGATAAATAATAGGCATCAATTCCAAAACCGCTGGTCAGATCAATGAATTTATTTCCTTTAAGAATCTGTGATTTATAAAGTGCGGTTTTTTCCGAAGATGACTGCTCCAAATTAAGCTGGGGCGGAAAAATGATTCCTTCTTTCAGCAGAAACGGGAATTTTTTCTGGGCAGTCTGTTTCCCTTTGATCTGCTGGACAATTTCCTGCATGGAAATCTCTGGAAACGGGGATTTTTTTAACAGAAGAGAATGCAGATCTGTACTTAGATTTGCATTGATGTAGTTTTGAATTTCTTTATTGAAATGATGGGGATATTCAAATAAGTCAATCAGTTTTCCTTTCATTACTTAATGATATTATTTTTTTAAACTACAGATTACACAGATTTTTACGCTTAATTTTCTTATATAAATTCCTTAAATTTTAAATTAACCATTATATATTTTTATTAAAAGGATAAAATTTTAATACATAAACATCTGTGCAAATCTGTGGGAATTAAAAGACTCTCAAATATTTTGTCCAGCAAATTAAATCTACCTCTTATAAAAAATATAATCTGTTAATAGCGGATCGATGCCGTTTTGTTTCAGGAGAGAATTGATCTGTCCGCGATGATAGGTTGAATGGTTTACGGTATGGAACAACATTTCGAAGATACTGTTTTCAAACTTTGTTCCTCTAGAATTCTTATATTCTATCCTGTTGTCCAGATCGAGGTTTTGAATGATATCAATACTTTTCAGAAAATTCTGATGGTTAATCTCATAAAGAGATTCAAAAGTATTGATCTGCCAGACTTCAAATGTTTTTTCGCCCAATATCCGCGAATTCCAGATCTGTTGTGCGTTCAATGTATGATTAATAAGGCTGATTGTTTTTTCGTCAACTTTCGATATATTTTCTGCAATATGTTTGATCATTTCTTTGTTGAAATGATAGGTATATTCAAATAAATCGATCAGTTTTTCTTTCATTACTCAAACATTTCAGCCCAACGTACAGCCTTTATTTCTTTTTCGCTATAAAGAGACTCTGTTGATCTTTTAACGTCTAATTTGGGGTATAAATTAACTCCAATCAGCTTTATTTTACCTTCTTCCACCCATTTTTGTTCTTCAACAGCGTGGCCATAGATCTTTTTCTGGATAATTCCCTGATTTAAAAGCCCAAGATAGCCACCCGCTTCTTCCATTTCAATGAAAAATGCCCATGATTTTTCTGCAATCTGTCGGGTAATGTCTTCTACATAATAGCTTCCATTTGAAGCGTCATCAAATACATTAACAATGCTTTCATAAGCAAGAACGATTTGCTGCTTAAAGGAGATCTCTTCGGAGTTATCGGTACTTCTATTTACAAGATAATTGTTGCTGAACACCGCATCTGCCCCGGCAATCATTGCAGAAGCCAGTTCTAATGTTGAACGGATCAGGTTATTTTCACTGTCAGCAACAGCCTTATTCCTTAAAGAAGTTTCTGCAAAAATATAGGGTATTTCATTTAAGCCATATTCTTTAGAAAGTTGATTAAAAACTATTTTAAAAGCTCTCAGTTTAGCCATCTCAAAGAAATAATTCCCTCCGACAGCTATTCTGAAAATCAATTTGTTCAGAATTTCAGAGCCATACACTTCAGCAAGTTCCTTTGTTTTTGCCAATGCAATCCCCAACTGCTGATAAATTGCAGCTCCAGCGTTCTGATGAAGTGAGATATCAATACAAATATTTCTTTTGAAATCTTTTGACAACAGTTCTTTAGCCAGCTGATCATCAATAATGCCTTTTTTTTCATCAAAAACATCAATCAGTGAAAAATACTGATCCTCTTCTTTCGGGCTGATATGGCCGGCGAGATCTTTATTATTGATAAAAATTGTTTTCTGTTCAAGGTTTTCTACGTTGTGGTCTAAGATAAATGCAAATACATCTTCTTCCAGACTTTCATGGTATCTTGCTACCAGATGAGTATTTTCTTCAACTTTCGGCAGATTTGCCAACGGTTTCTGAACTTCGCTGTAAAAAGGTTTCACAACAATTCCTTCCAGATTTTCTTTATTTAAGATGGAATAAATGTCTTCTGTTTTAAGCTGCTTTTTTACTAAATTTTCCCAGTTTGGAAGTATATCTGCTGACATTGGCTGTTTATTATGGATGAATGTTGAATTTTGCTTAGCAGGTCAATAGTGAGTCATGAAAATTGACTATTGGCCATTCACAGCAAAGCTAATTGACTTTCACATTTCAAATCTCTTATTTTTTAGCACTATTTGTGCTGTCCACTACCAAAATGAAGATTTCTTCATCCGGTTTTTTCATGAAATAATTTTCTCTTGCGTATTTTTCTTTTTCCGACTTATTGTTCATCAGCTTTTTGTAAAAGGTATCGTTTTTTTCGTACTCTTTTTTATAATATTCCAGCTGGTCCTCATATCGGCTGATCTCGCCGTTCAGTTCATTAATAACAAGGAAAGAGGTTTTATCAAAGAAAATCATCCATACCAGAAACATACAGATCGTAATCGTGTATTTATTCAGAACGTATTTCTGAATAATTTTGAACGTTTCAGATTTCGGCTGAATGTCTTTAATAAGTTTGTTTTCTTCCATTTTTAATGTTTTCTCAACGAATTTTTAATAACAGTAGTTAAAAAATCAATCGCTACGGAATTCTGTCTCATGTTCGGAATGATCAAATCTGCTTCATTCTTTGAGGGTTCTATGAATTCCTGATGCATTGGCTTCAGTGTGGTCTGGTAACGGTGAAGGACTTCGCCCAGGTCTCTTCCTCTTTCCTGGGTGTCTCTCCTGATCCTTCTGATCAGTCTTTCATCAGAGTCTGCATGAACGAATACTTTTAAATCAAATTCTTTCAGCAGTTCTTTATTCGTCAGTACCAGAATACCTTCTACTACCAATACATTCTTAGGTTCTACAGTGACGTGGTCGCCAGTTCGGGAATGGGTAACAAAGCTGTAAATGGGCTGTTCTATAGGCTCATTGTTTTTTAAAGCTTTTACATGTTTTATCATTAAATCGAAATCTATAGACTTTGGATGGTCATAATTGAGCGCCTCTCTCTCGGTCAGCGTCAGATTCGGGTTATCGTGATAGTAATTATCCTGAGAAAGGATATTCATTCCTTCAATATCAAGCTGTTGCAGTATCTTATCAACAACTGTAGTTTTGCCGGATCCTGTTCCACCGGCAATTCCTATTACAAGCATTCTTTTTTGTTTCTTTATAGTTGGTACAAATATACTATTTTAGATGAATGCAAGTAAAACAATCCCGCAGAATTTGGTCTAACAAAAAAAATCCGATGTCTATACACCGGATTTAAAGATTTATTTAAGTTTTTTATTTTTTAATGAATTTTGCAGATAATTCAATTTCTTTTACAGTCAGGATATAATTTCCGGACGGAAGGTTTGAAACATCAATTCTGTTGCTGTTATTTCCTATTGTTGTTTCCAGTACTTTACGGCCTTCCATGTTATAAATTTCAGCTTTTTCTTCTCTGTTTCCTTTCAATAAAACAATCAGAACATCAGAAACAGGGTTTGGATATACTGACACTGGGTTTTCTTTAACCGCTTCTTTGGTACTCAAGGTACAGGTGTATTCCGGAAGCACATATCCTGCAGCTATAAATTCTTCTGTCATAGCAGTGATATCAGTGCAATTAAATCCAAACTGTCCCAGCATATCAATGCCAGCCTGTCTGACAGAAATAGCCGCATTTTGCTGGTTCGTCGTTGAAGTCGTTAAAGCCAATCCCTCTAAAAAGGCTCTGTCTGTTTTCTCTTTTCCTATTCTGTTATAAATTCTCATTAGTGCCGCAGACCAAATCTGGGCTTTATCATAATAGGATCCGGATCCCGGGTATGTCATTGTGGTATTGGTTATTCTTCCATCCCAACTAGAATTGTGCCCATCCCAGCTAAACACCCAGTTGTATTCAGGAGCAGATGCAGCCCATTGATTTAAGCTTCTGCTGTAAGACTGTGCCCAATAATCACCGCAGCCCTCGCTCAAGCCGTCTGCATTGGAAACTCCTCCGGACAGCCAATGATGAATTCCGTGTCCCAGTTCGTGAAGAATTACATCTGCATCTTCACCATCGTCTACTCCACCCTGACCGAATTCCAGAGCTCCAGAAGTGGTATATCTAGAGTTATCCGATCCACTCAAGGCATGTGGATCATAAAGAACCGCCCCAGCATTTGTTGCCGGCCTGCAGGTAATTCCTAACGTTTCATTAATATACTTTAGGCTTTTATCTACATGCCAGAAGACATTAACTGCTTCAAATCCTAATTCACTTCTGTTGAATAAAAACTGGTTGGTGGTCTGAGTGAAAAGAGTAGTATTCGGTGCACTTATGTTTCTTATTTCCACATAAGCATTTTTTAATTTATAAACGTTACTTGCAAATTCTATATCAGATAGGGTCACCAATGTTCTTGCATTATCAAGATTTGCATTAGTAGCATCATTATTATCTGCAAAGTTACCTCCATAAACTGAGCCTGTTTTAGATAAAGGATCCGGATCAAATACATATCCTGAACCTGCAGCCTTAAAACTTATTGCTTTTTCTGTCTTGGGTTCTTTTTTCTTTTTGGGATTATGAGAGTCATCATCATGTTTATGATGATATACAGAAATATCATTAACGCTTATAATTTCGCCCGTTTTGGCATCAACAATAGTTTCCCAGCTTCCGGAGTTTTCATATGGATTGATTACAGCTCTGTAGACCAATTTGGTATCTCCCTCTTCTGTAACATAAACGAACAGTTTATTTTCCTGATAAGTAATCTCGCCTTGCGCCCTGGAAGCAACTATAGCTTTTTTATAGGCATCAGAAGCAGAAATAGTAGGAACTGTATTGATATCCTTCAGGTTTTTCTTTAAACTTTCTGTTCCTGTATAGCTTATTTTACCGGATTTGTTGAAATGGACTACAATTTCAGACTGAAAAACAGGAACGTCTTTTATCATCTGCTGAAATCGCAGGGTTTCACCTGTATTACTCTTTCGTACCGAGCTTAATGTGAGTCTGCTGAATCCCGGGATTCCTAAATTTCTTGAATTTTCCTTAATCCAGTTTTTAGCCGGAGCTTCAAAAGATGATTCCTGAGCGTTTAATGCGGAACAGCATAATATACAGCCAAGAACCAGCGAAGTAATTTTTTGTTTCATTTATTTATATTTTTATTGTTTGTGTCTTAATTGCTAATATAAATAAAATTCAATAAAATTTTTCACTAATAAGTGTATATTTTCTTAAAAAATTATGCTTTTAATAAGAAACTCTGCTATTTGGCAGAGTTTGGTTTATACTATTTCACTTGTTAATTCTCTTGAAAGCAGTTTTTCGTGCATGGGCTTAAGAAGATCCATAGCCCCGGTTTTTACTGTGCATTTGCCTTTGTAATGTACAAGCATTGTACACTGTTCTGCCTGTTCCAGAGTATGTTTGCAAATCTCAATCAGGCAGTCTATCACATAATCGAATGTGTGGATGTCATCATTATGGAGAATCAGTTTATATACTTCATCCGTATCATCCAAAACCAGCACTTCTTCTTCATACTGGCGTTTTGGATCTTCGTAATCTTTTATGCTGTTATAAAAAATCATTTTTATCTTATTAAACTTCTCCTATTTTATCGGCCAGATCATTGATTACATTTGGCCCTTCATACACTAATTCTACGAGCTCTACGCTCTTATTATTCATTTTCAGAATCTTGAAATGATAGTTTTCCAGATCAAATTCATCATTTTCCTCAGGGATGTCTTCCAGCTCATGAAGAATGAATCCTGCCAGTGAGTTGTATTCGCTTTCTTCGGAAAGAGGCAGTCTTTTAGGTAAATGTTCATTAATTTCGTCCAACGGCTGTGTAGCCTGAACCCAATAAATATTATCACCTATTTTATCTACCAGCTTATCTTCATCATCCTCTTCATCCTGAATTTCCCCTACAAGCTCTTCCAGGATGTCTTCCAGAGTAATAATTCCCTCAGTTCCCCCAAATTCATCAATAACTATTGCAAGATGCTGCTTTTTCTGCTGGAAAATCTTCAGAAGATCTGAAATCTTTTTGCTTCCCACCACAAAAAATGCATCACGCATAAGATCTTTGAGATCCTCATGGTTAAGGTCTCCTTTTCTCTTTACAAATTCCCTGATGATCTCTTTGGTATAGAAAATCCCAATCACATTATCTATGGAGTCAAGATACACGGGAATACGGGAATAACCGCTATCCATGATCTTATTGATGATTTCATTGATATCTTCTTCAAAGTCAATAGAAGTGATATTCTGTCTTGGTACCATGATCTGCTTGGCGGAATGATCTGTAAAATCAAACGCATTCTTGATGATCTCATAGTTCTCTTCTTCAATCTCACCGCTGTCAGCACTCTGTTTTACCAAAAGCTGAAGTTCTTCAGTGGAATGAATTTCCTGTTCGGAAGCCGGATGGATTTTAACTAATCTTAAAAATGTATTCGACATTAAGTTCATCAACCAGATAAATGGTTTGAAGACCGTGTAAAAAACTCTTAATGGAACTGCTGTAGCCATTGTAGTCGCTTCTGATTTTCTAATGGCAATGGATTTCGGGATAAGCTCACCAAATACAATATGCATCACTGTAATTAGTACAAAGCTTGTGACTACTGAAATTGTGGTAATTGTTGTCTGGGTAAGCTCCACATTCAAAGAGTGGAAAATGCTTTCAACCACGTGATGCAGGGCACTTTCACCTACCCAACCCAACGCAAGAGATGCAAGAGTAATACCGAGCTGTGTAGCAGACAGATATTCATCAAGATGCTTGATAATGTGCTCTGCCTGTTTTGCCATAGAGTTACCTTCGGCTGCTTTTAACTGGATCTGTGAATAACGAACCTTAACAATTGAGAATTCTGCGGCTACGAAAAAGCCATTTAGTAAAACAAGAAATAAGGCTAGCAAAAGCCTGACTATATCCGAGTCCATTTAGAAGTTGTATAATATTTTAGTTTACAAAGATAGATAAAATATAAATAACAAAAAAAGCATCGACCATATCGATGCTTAATATTATATTAAAATAATTCTTTAGGAATTTTTCAAAGCTTCTGCTCCGGAAACGATCTCAAGGATTTCGTTTGTAATGGCAGCCTGTCTCGCTTTGTTATAGAAGATCACAAGATCGTTCTTTAAAGCCTGGGCGTTGTCTGTAGCTTTGTGCATAGCTGTCATTCGCGCACCATGCTCGGATGCAACTGAATCTAGAACCGCTTTGAAAACCTGGGTTTTGATCGCTTTAGGGATCAAATTGTCAAGAATCTCATTTCTGTTCGGTTCAAATATATAATCTGTTTCTACCTGAGTTTCTTCAGCTTTTTCAGCCATAGAAATTGGAAGAAGCTGCTCGGCAGTTACTTCCTGGGTAGCAGCATTAACGAATTTGTTGTAGATTAAATAAACTTCGTCAAATTTGCCTTCTCTAAAGCTGTTCATTACTCCTTCAGCAACGTGAGATACTGTATCAAAGTTTAAGTTATCAAAAACGGCACTTTCATTGGAATATACTGCACGAGTTCTTCTAACCGCATCATAAGCTTTTTTACCGATGGTAAGAACTTCAACTTCGTATTGAGATTTCTCTCTGAACTGGTTGTTAAGCTCTTTTACAATAGATGAGTTGAAAGCTCCTGCAAGACCTCTGTTTGAAGTAACAGCGATGAAAAGAATCCTCTTCACTTCTCTTTTTTGAGCATAGACAGAAACCTGATCAGGATCAGAGCTAGAATTTACATTCTGGATGAGTTCCTGCAGTTTTTCAGAATAAGGTCTTAACATTACGATTGCATCCTGTGCTTTTTTAAGCTTCGCTGCGGAAACCATTTTCATAGCACGTGTAATCTGCATCGTAGATGAAATTGACGTAATTCTACCTCGTATTTCTTTTAAGTTTGCCATTAATTTGGGTTCAAAGTTTATGGTCTAAAGTTTAAGGTTTAAAACGGATTTCAAACCTTAAACAATGAAGATTTTAGTTATATTTAGAAGCTAAATCGTTAGCTGCCTGCTTCAGAACGTTGGTAATATCGTTGTCTATTTTACCTGCTTTAATAGCCGCCATTGTGTCAGGATGCTTAGATCTTAGGAATTCGATATATTCAATCTGGAATTCTTTTACTTTTCTGATAGGAACGTTTCTTAAAAGGTTCTCAGTTCCAGCGTAGATCATAGCCACCTGGCTGTCTACAGGAAGTGGAGAATTTACCGGCTGCTTAAGGATCTCCACGTTTCTTTCTCCTTTAGAGATTACTGCTAAAGTAGAAGCATCAAGATCAGAACCGAACTTAGCGAACGCTTCCAGTTCTTTATATTGAGCCTGGTCTAATTTAAGAGTACCAGATACTTTTTTCATTGATTTGATCTGCGCGTTACCTCCTACTCTGGATACAGAGATACCAACGTTGATTGCTGGACGAACCCCTGAGTTGAATAGATCAGACTCCAAGAAGATCTGTCCGTCTGTAATAGAGATTACGTTTGTTGGAATATATGCAGAAACGTCACCAGCCTGAGTTTCGATAATTGGAAGGGCAGTTAATGAACCACCACCTTTTACGATTGGCTTTAATGAATCTGGTAAATCGTTCATCTGGCTCGCGATTTGGTCATCAGCAATCACTTTTGCTGCTCTTTCCAATAGTCTTGAGTGAAGATAGAAAACGTCTCCAGGATAAGCTTCACGGCCCGGTGGTCTTCTCAATAGCAGAGAAAGCTCACGATACGCAACAGCTTGCTTAGATAAATCATCATAAACGATCAATGCTGGTCTACCAGTGTCTCTGAAGAACTCACCAATAGACGCTCCAGCCATAGCAGAATATACCTGCATTGGAACTGGATCGGAAGCATTAGCCGCCACGATTACAGTATATGCCAAAGCTCCTTTATCAGATAGAGTTTTAACGATTTGTGCTACAGTAGAGGCTTTCTGACCGATAGCAACATATATACAATATACAGGGTTACCTGCATCAAAGAATTCTTTCTGGTTGATGATCGTATCGATCGCAACAGTAGTTTTACCTGTCTGTCTGTCACCAATGATAAGCTCTCTCTGACCTCTTCCTACAGGGATCATAGAGTCAATCGCAACGATACCTGTCTGTAAAGGCTCAGTTACCGGTTGTCTGAAAATAACTCCAGGAGCTTTTCTTTCCAATGGCATTTCGTATAAATCCCCAGTAATAGGACCTTTACCATCGATAGGGTTACCAAGAGTATCTACTACTCTTCCTAGCATACCTTCTCCTACTTTAATAGAAGAGATTCTTTTTGTTCTTCTTACTGTATCTCCTTCTCTTACTAATTTACTTTCCCCAAGCAGAGCAACACCTACGTTGTCTTCTTCAAGGTTAAGTACAATACCTTCTACATCACTAGAAAATTTCACCAACTCTCCGTATTGTACGTTTTCTAACCCGTATACACGAGCAATACCATCACCGATGGTTAAAACTGTACCTACTTCCTCAACGTTGGATTGAGTGTCGAAGTTGGCCAATTGCTGTTTTAAGATCGCAGATACTTCTGCCGGATTTATTTCTGCCATTGTATGGTTGTTTTTTCTTTAATTTAATTGGATCTAATTATGCTTTCTTCATAGTGCTCATTATATCTTTGGATAAAACCTTTGATATTGTCAATGTTTAAAGCACAGTTGTCTAAAACTTTATCGTTTATAAGATTTTGAATAAAAACCTTTTTTGTAAATCTATTATTTTTAAATGTTAAAACTTCATTTGTTTCAAAAAAATAAACTTTTACATATCCTGCTGCAAAACCTTCCCTATTTTCTCCTGTTATGATGTAATCAAATGAAAAAAGTCTCTGTTTATCTAAAGTTGTGAATACAAAATTTCTACTATTATTAGATACAACCTTTAGACATTCTTTATTATCAACATACACAGCATCTTTTTTTAATTTCACTTCTTGAGCAAAAGCAAAACAAGAAAAAATAAACATTGAAGCAAATAGAATCTTTTTCATATTAGTTTAACTGAAAGTCTTTTTTAACTTGGTTAAGTTTTGTCTTTACAGACGCGTCTACCTGCTGATCACCTACTCTTAAAATGTAACCTCCTAAAATATCAGGCTTCACATTTAAGTTCAGATCAAAGTTTGAACCTTCTTTTACAAGGTTGGTAGATCTTAGAATCTGATCAAGGTTCTCTTTAGAAAGCTGAGTGGCTGTAGTAAGAGTTATTCTCTGTACTCCGTTGATATCCTCTACTTTGTTGATGAACTCCTGAGCGATATTTTTCAGCTGGTTTTCGCGCCCGTGCTTGATCACTAATCTGATCAGGTTCTGCGAAGAAACCGAAAAATCTTTAAAGATCTGGTCTGCTACCTCTATTTTCTTTTTTGCATCAATGTAAGGCGTAAGGAAGAATTTATTCAAATCTGCAGATTGAGACATGATCTTCTTTACATCTTTCATTTCAGAAAATACAGCAGCTGTCTGGCCTGTTTCATTGGTGAAATCAAGCAGTCCCTGTGCGTATCTTTTAGCTACTTTAGATGTAAGCATTCTTAGTTAAGGTTAGATTTGTTTAAATAATTTTGAACTAATTCGTTTTGAGCTTCGTTGTTATCCAACTTCTGCTTAAGGATAGATTCAGCGATATTTACAGATAAAGCACCGATTTGAGTTTTGATATCTGCCATAGCAGCATTTTTCTCAGTCTGGATAGTCTGTTTAGCTGCTTCAATCATTTTATCTCCTTCATTTTTAGCAGCATCTTTAGCTTCACCTACGATTCTATCTTTAATTTCTCTGGCTTCTTTAAGGATAGCATCTCTTTCGATTTTAGCTTCACGAATAATTCTTTCGTTATCTTCTTTTAAAGTCTCCATCTCTTTTCTTGCCAATTTAGCTTGATTAAGAGCATCAACAATAGAAGTTTCTCTGTCGTTGATCGATTTTAAAATAGGTTTCCAGGCAAATTTGCCTAACAAAAATAATAATGCTAGAAAAATAACAGACTGGATAATAAATAATCCTGATGAAAACTGGTGAATTAATTCCATTATATAAATGTATAAATAATTATTACTTTTTTCTTTTTTAAATTAACATTGCTGCAGCCAACCGCTGCAACAATGTTTTTTTGTTTGGCTTATGATGCGAATAACGCAGCAAATGCAACACCTTCTACTAGTGCAGCTGCAATAAGCATAGCAGTTTGGATTTTTCCAGATTGCTCAGGCTGTCTAGCGATAGCTTCAAGAGCAGCAGCTCCGATTTTACCAAGACCGATACCTACACCAAGTACGATAAGACCGCCACCAATAATTCTAGGGATTTCCATAATAAATATAATTTAAAAAATTGTTTTAATATTTTAAAGCTTCAAACTTGTTCTTAATTAATGAGCAGCATGATGTTCGTGCTCGTGCTCTTCTACAGCCATTCCTATAAACAGGGCAGAAAGCATTGTAAAGATATAAGCCTGAAGGAATGCTACTAATACCTCAAGGATATAAATTACTAAGGTTAAGAATGGGAATGCTACTCCTGCAATCCAGTTCTTGAATATATAAATTGAACCAATTAGTGTCATTACAACGATGTGTCCAGCTGTCATGTTAGCAAAAAGACGGATCATCAATGCAAAAGGTTTAGTTAGGGTTCCTAATAATTCGATCGGCAACATAATGAACTTCATTGGAACAGGAACACCTGGCATCCAGAAGATGTGCTTCCAATAATCTTTATTAGCTGAAAATGTTGTAATTAAATAAGTTAGGATAGCTAAGAAGAATGTCATGGTAATATTACCTGTAACATTGATTCCGAAAGGCATTAAACCTAAAACATTTAAAAGCAGGATAAAGAAAAACACGGTTAATAAATATCCCATAAATCTTTTATACTTGTGCCCGATGTTCGGAATAGCAATCTCGTCTCTCACAAAAATAATCAAAGGCTCTAAAAACCTTGCTGCTCCTGTAGGAACAACAGATTTTTTATATGATCTTGCCATTCCTGTAAATAAAACAAGCATTAAAAGTGAAACTAAGAAAATGATAAGTACACTTTTAGTAATTGAAAGGTCTAAAGGTTTTTCGTTTGTAGGATGACCGTCTTTATCAAAAGCTAAAGTTCCTGCAGCATCAGTCTTGTAGATTTTTTCATGGTGCAATTTATAATAAGAACCATCCACTTCAGTTGTTTCTCCATGCATGAATCCTTCTTTATTGCTCATAAAACTGTGGAAACCGTTATCATAAAAAATAACCGGAAGAGGGAAACCAATATGGTGACCTTCTTTATCTACCATCAATGTAAAGTCGTGAGCATCCAACAAGTGATGCGTAATGAACTCTTTGTTTTCCTTACTTGCTTTATCTTTCTCTGAAAGCTCTTGAGCAGGAGCTGTTCCAGCAGGAACCTCTCCGTGCTGTGCAGACACTAAGCTTAATACAAAAATACTGTAGAATAAAACTGCGAATTTCTTAAACATTGATAGGTTTTTTTCGTTGTGCAAAAATATAATATTTTTTCTAGTTTCAATAAATAATTTTACTGTTTTTTGTCATGATTAATCAGCTTAATTGCATAGTACGTAAGCAGTGTTGTCAGGACGAAATATGGAATAATAAAATGAAATTTATAGCCCGGAATCACTTCAAAGTTCAATTTTTTCCTGATTAAGTACATTAAACCGAATTTTAAAAGGATCAGGCCGATCACAGCCAGCCCTAAAAATTCAGGCACTACTCTATTAATTAAAACAATCATTGTAATCATCAGCATAAACATAACACTTAAAAAAAGATAAAATTTAACAATAATAATCTCATCTAAGTGAAAAACAAATTTCCAGAGCGAAAAATGGATCAGAAATGTTAAAAAGAATAATACCGTAACAAGGATATTAGGATTTAATTTCATTATAATTTATTTTCAACCTTATAAATATTAAGGTTTATTTTAATTGATCACAAAAATAGACTTTTTCTATCGAATTTTACATGAATTGATTTTTATCATTTTTTCTGTATATATAATATTACGTATCCTAACACTTTGGATATGCCTAAAAATTCCTTATTTTTGCAAACCTATAATTTACAATACATATGTTTAATAGTTTACAGGATAAATTAGACAAGGCTCTACATAATATCTCCGGACGCGGGAAAATCACAGAAATCAACGTAGCGGAAACCGTAAAGGAAATCCGTAGAGCGCTGGTAGATGCCGATGTTAACTATAAAGTTGCAAAAGATCTTACCAAAAGAGTTCAGGATAAAGCTTTAGGACAAAACGTTCTTACTTCCCTTACACCGGGACAGCTGATGACGAAAATCGTTCATGATGAATTGGTAGACCTGATGGGAGGTTCCCAGGAAGGGATCAACCTTTCAGGAAAGCCTACCGTAATTCTTATTGCGGGTCTTCAGGGTTCCGGTAAAACAACTTTCTCCGGAAAACTGGCCAATTACTTAAAAACAAAAAGAACCAAAAAACCTTTATTGGTTGCCTGTGACGTTTACCGTCCTGCAGCGATCGACCAGCTTAAAATATTGGGTGGTCAGATCGGGGTTCCGGTATTTTCAGAGGAAGGTTCTACCAATCCTTCTACCATTGCTGAGAATGCAATTAATTTCGCAAAAGCAAACGGTCACGATGTAGTGATCGTCGATACAGCAGGACGTCTTGCTATTGACGAGCAGATGATGAACGAGATCAAATCCGTACATTACTTCATCAAACCTCAGGAAACGCTATTCGTAGTAGATTCCATGACCGGTCAGGATGCTGTAAATACAGCTAAAGCATTCAACGATGCGCTGAACTTTGATGGTGTTGTCCTTACTAAATTAGATGGTGATACGAGAGGTGGGGCCGCTTTAACGATTCGTTCTGTAGTTGAAAAGCCAATTAAATTCATCTCTACCGGTGAGAAAATGGAAGCTTTAGATCTTTTCTACCCGGAAAGGATGGCAGACAGGATCTTAGGAATGGGTGATGTAGTTTCCTTAGTAGAAAGAGCTCAGGAGCAGTTTGATGAGGAAGAAGCTAAAAAACTTCATAAAAAAATCGCTAAAAACGAATTCGGTTTTGATGATTTCCTTAAGCAGATCAACCAGATCAAGAAGATGGGTAATATGAAAGACCTTATGGGAATGATCCCTGGAGTTGGAAAAGCAATCAAAGATGTTGAGATCAGCGATGACGCTTTCAAACATATTGAAGCAATTATCTATTCTATGACACCGGATGAAAGAAGAAGACCTTCTATCATCAATACTCAGAGAAAACAAAGAATTGCAAAAGGGGCAGGAAGAAAAATTGAAGATGTGAATCAGCTGATGAAGCAGTTCGAGCAGATGGGTAAAATGATGAAGATGATGCAGGGACCTCAGGGAAAACAGATGATGCAGATGATGAGCAAAATGCCGAATATGCCGGGCATGGGCGGAATGATGGGGAAATAACTCAGCTTTCAACAATAAAAGAAAGACATAAAAAAACTCTCAGAATTTCTGAGAGTTTTTTGTTTATTTAAATTTGTATCCTAATCCGATCTGGAAGAAATTCATCTTCAGCTTCTCGTCATTTACAGGATCTTTGATCATATTAGTCAGTCCGAAACTGTAACGTGCGTCTACAAATAATCCTTTGTAAATGTTATAATCAGCCCCTAAAAGCAAACCAAATTCTGTTGATTTGAGGTTATCATCAAAACTTTCCTCTAAAGCTCTTTCACCGGCATTTAACACCTCCTGATTTGCAATTCCTCCTGATACATCAATATTTACTTTTGTACTTGTTCTAAAACTTACATAAGGGCCTGCATATACTCCCAGTTCGGGGGTAGCATAATATCTGGCTGTTATTGGAACTACAATTCTGTTGAAATTGAATTTCTCAGTAACAGTGATTCCCATTGTTGAAACTTCAACTTTTCCACCTAAATTGGCATATTGAACTTCTCCCTGTAATGCAAATTTGTTATTAAGTTTATGCTCTACCAAAGCTCCTATATAGAAACCAGATTTTGATTTCAAACCTCCGCTTGCCCCTTCAAAAGCATCAAGGTCTTCGTTAGAAGTTAATTTAGATAATGCATATCCTGCTTTCACACCGAATTTTGTCTGTGCATTCATTCCTGCAAAAAATGCAAGTGCTGATGCTAATAAGATTTTTTTCATGATTATTATTAATAGAATTTTGTTTTTAAAGATAAAAAAGCCCTAAAATACATCTTAGGGCTTCTATTTTTATAAATGGTTTACTAATTATTTAGCAAAAACATATTTAACTCCGAAAGTTACAGATGATAAATTCAAACCGAACTTGTAGTTGTTTACGCTCTTAGCACCATCAACGTCTAATTTAGAAGTATTGTATCCAAATTCACCGATAGTAGCTTCAATAGACCAGTTTTTGTTTAAGAAATAATCTAAACCTGGCTTAACGTTAACACCGATTGAAGTGTAGTTAGCTTTATCAGAAGTAGATGTAGTGTTTGTAGTTGATCCGATAGTAGCTGTAGTAGTAGCTTCGTCTTTAAATTGTCCAAACTCCATTGGAACTTCTAATTGACCGAAGATATATAATTTGTCAGCTAAAGTCCAGTATTTTCTTACGAAAGGAGCAACAACAAACGCAGATTGAGTACCTTTAGTTTCAGAAACAAAGCTTCCTCCTGGAACTGATCCAGTTGTAGTTTTAGTAACTTTATCATTTACATAACCTACTCCTAAACCTACAGCAAGGTTAGTACCAACAAAGTAACCTGCAGTTGGAACGATTCTGAAGCTTTCTACTTTAGTATCGTTGTTGTTGTTTTCTTCCTGAGAATAACCAACTTGTCCTGAAATATATGCAGTTCCTTTTGCAATCTGTGCATTAGATAAACCGAAAAGTGCAACAGCACCCGCTAATAATAATTTTTTCATTTTTAAAAAATTTTAATACTTTCTGAGAGCAAATTTACAGTGGCTTCCGCTAATATTAAAATTTGTTAACGTGATTAATATCATCGATAAATATTGGTGTTTTCCGAAAATAAAGCATATTCATTATAAGGTTTTGATTTTTTCACAATATTTAGAATAAAAAAATTACAATTTTTCAATAACAGCGAAATATATTTACTTTTTAAAATTTATCATTTTTCTATAAATCTTTTAATATTTGAAATTATCATAATAAACATAGCTCTAAAATGTTAATTTTTAAGATATTAGTTTTAAAAGTTAACCTTTATTATAAAATATATCATTTCAATCATCGAACAGAGGTAATTATATAAGATATTAATAGTATTCATAAAAAACTCCAGCCATAAGCCGGAGTCTAATCTGTTATTCTTAACGTTCCTTTATTTAAGGAAGAAGTTGTATCCAATATTAACAGCACCTACATTCCAGTTGGCTGTATACCATCCGTAATCACGTTTGTTGCTTATCGTCTGATATCCTAAATAAAGCTCACCTGTAGACATCTGATATCCAAATTTAGGCTGTGCGTAGAATCCTCCGTCTACTCCATCTTTTGTAGAAATTCCGTATCCAAGATCTAATCCTACAAAGATAGGTGCTCCTGAGAATTTGTATTTTCCGGAAACCGCTACAGGAATAAATCCGAAATCATCAAAGTTGTCTTTTCCAAAGAAATGAGAATATCCTGTGGTAACCCCTAGGTCAAGTCCTTTTGTAATGTTCCACATATAAGCAGCGTCCACTCCTAATGTAAATGAAGAAGCATCGCCGGCATCACCTACCGGAATACCGATGTGGCCTCCCAGCTTAAAACCTTCCTGCGCCTGTGCAGCACCGCCCAGCAGTGCAAAAGCACCTAGTAAAAATAGTTTTTTCATTTTTTAAATAGTTTGATTGATGCTGCAAAATTACTAAATATTTTCATTGTTAACATAAAATTAACAACATTCATTCATGATAACAATAAAAAAGCGGGACAAAATTCTGTCCCGCTATATTTTGTATTCAGTTATAAAGAATTAGTTTCCACCGAATTTGAAACCAACACCTACTTGTAAGAAGCTGTTTGTCATTTTCCCTGCATTATCTTCTTTTACTAAATTGGAAACACCCATGTTGTATCTTGCGTCAAAGAACAATCCGTTTTCAAGCATATATTCAGCACCGATGAAAGGAGCAATATTCAGCTTATTTACGTCATCCTTAATATCAACTTCATCATCACCTTCAAGCTCTAGGCCAGGAATTCCTATCCCCGCATCAATAACAGTTTTTTGCTTGGCAGAAAGAATGATTCCAAAACTTGCCCCCGCAGAAACTGATAAACCTTCAGTTATGAAGTATTTAGCAGAAACAGGAATTAATAAAGTTCCGAAAGTAAGTTTTGTTTTTTCTCTGAAATAAATATCATCCTGGCTTGCATTGTAGTCTTCTTTCCCTCCAAGCGGAGAATATAATACCTCTCCCTGCAAACCGAATTTATCACTTATTTTATGCTCAACCAAAGCTCCTACATAAAATGTGTGACTAGGATCCGTATTTCTGGCTTCCAGATCATCCATTTGCTCATCAACCTTAATTGTGGACATTGAATAACCGGCTTTAACACCGAATCTTGTTTCTTGAGCGCTTACATTAGCGCTTACTACAGCTGCTGCTGCAATAAGTAAAAATTTTTTCATGATTATTTTTTTAGTCGGCCACAAAACTAGGCTTTTTTTTAAAAACACCAAACAGTGGCAAAAAATATATTCACAAACAATTAATACCAAATCTAAAATCATTAGATTCAAGCAGCTCTCAATTTAATCTTTCAGTCTTTTGTCCTCTTCATTGTATGCCAGAATGATCTTTTTCACAACAGGATGTCTTACAACATCTTCTTCAGTAAGGTGTACAAAACCGATTTCTTTAACGTCTCTAAGAATTCTCATCGCTTCCTTCAGTCCGGATTGCTGTTTCGGCGGCAAATCGATCTGGGTTGGATCTCCGGTGATGATGAACTTGGCATTCATTCCCATTCTTGTCAGAAACATCTTCATTTGGGCATGGGTTGTATTCTGGGCTTCATCCAGAATTACAAAGGCATCATCCAGCGTACGTCCTCTCATAAAGGCCAACGGAGCGACTTCAATAACTTTCTTCTCCATAAATCCCTCCAGTTTTTCATGAGGAATCATATCTCTAAGTGCATCATATAAAGGCTGTAAGTACGGATCCAGCTTTTCTTTAAGGTCACCTGGCAAAAATCCAAGACTCTCCCCTGCTTCTACGGCAGGTCTCGTCAGTACAATTCTTTTCACTTCCTTATCTCTTAAAGCTCTCGCTGCCAACGCTACACTCGTATACGTTTTTCCGGTTCCCGCAGGCCCGATGGCAAAAACCATATCTTTTTTCTCGGTTTCTTTTACCAGTTTCTTAAGATTAGTAGTTTTAGCTTTGATGATCTTACCATTGACTCCCTTTACAATAATATCCTGATCGAAAATCAGCTGTTTTTCATTCTCGTCTTTGATATTCAGGACATTTTCAACGTCTTTTAAAGCGATAGAATTATTTTCAGAGATAAATTTTACAATATCGTCCAGTTTTTTTCTAAGTATATCTAAAGCCTCCTGATTGCCCATTGCAAAGATAAAATGATCTCTTCCAGTAATCTTAAGCGTAGGAAAGCTTGATTTTAATAAGTTGAAATATTGGTTATTAACGCCATAGAAGGATTTTACATCGATGTCTTCCAAATCATATGTTAATTCAAACATGCAGTATTTTATTTTTATTAGATTTTAAAATTAAAGCTTTTTTTCAAATTTAGATCAATTCTTTTCTACAATCTTTTGGGGCTTTCTTTTTATTTTAAATAACTTTGCAGTAAACACCATTTATTCTATCAACGATTCATGTCAATTATTACCCTTACTTCGGATTTCGGAAATTTAGATTACAGAGTTGCAGCTGTAAAAGGCAAAATCCTGTCGTTAAATTCTAAGGTTAATATTGTTGATATAACCCACGATATCCAGGCTTTCAACCTTATACAGACATCGTACATCATACGTAATGCCTATAAATATTTCCCTAAAGGAACCATTCATATTCTTTCCGTAGACAGTTTTTACAACAGATCAAGGAAAAACATCCTGTATAAAGCAGATGGTTCCTACTTTTTAGCGGCTGACAACGGGCTTTTAAGCCTTATCTTTTTTGACATAAAGCCGGAGGCAATATATGAAATCACTCTGAACAACCGCTTCGACGACGTGGTGAACTTCACTTCCACTGATGTTTTTGTACCTGCAGCAGTCCATTTAGCAAACGGTGGACTTCCAGAAGTAATAGGCCGGAAAATAGATTCGGCCAAAGAACTTCTTTTCCCTAAGCCTGTCTTCAATGAATCTGAAAAAATGATTATCGGGGAGGTAACTTATATTGATAATTTCGGAAATATAATCTCAAATATCAGTAAAGATTTTTTTGAAAGCACCGGTAAAGGAAATGAAGGTTTTACTATTAAATTCAGAAATTTAACACTTTCAAGAGTATATTCCAGCCATACGGAAGTGGTTTCCGACTGGGAAAGGGAAACTGAATTCCACGGACAGTCAGCGGCAATCTTCAATGACAGTCAGCTTCTGGAGCTTACCATCTATAAAGGAAGTAAAAAAAACGGGGCCAAAAGCCTGTTTGGACTCAATGTAGGCGAGAATATCTACGTTGAATTTGTCTAAGATTATATATTTCATAAAAAAACCGATTTTTTTTATATATTTGTCAAAATCTAAAAATTAAAAATGGCAGAATACAAATTATTGCTTCCTTCCATGGGAGAAGGTGTTATGGAAGCGACAATTATCACTTGGTTATTCAATGAAGGTGATAATGTAAAGGAGGATGATTCCGTAGTTGAAATTGCAACAGATAAAGTAGATTCAGACGTTCCGACACCAGTTTCGGGGAAAATTGTAAAGATCCTGAAACAGAAGGACGAGGTTGCTAAAGTTGGTGAGGCCATTGCCATTTTAGAAATTGAAGGAGAAGGCGGAAAGACAGCTTCAGAAGAAGTAAAAACAGAAACTCCGGCATCCACTCCGGATACAGAAACATTAAAAACTATTGAAGAGCCATTACAGGCTGCACCTTCAAATGTAGAATTCTCAGGAGATCTTTACCTTTCACCACTTGTAAAATCAATCGCACAGCAGGAAAATATTTCTGAATCTGAGCTTAAAACGATTAAAGGAAGCGGTTTAGAAGGAAGAATCACAAAAGAAGATATATTAGCCTACGTTTCCAACAGAGGAAACCAACCGGCCCAGCAAGCTGTTTCTGCACAAGCAGCAGCTCCGGCAACAACAAAAACTCCGGCTTCAGCTCCGGTTTCTACTGTTCCTGTAGCAGCAGGTGACGAAATCATTCCAATGGACAGAATGAGAAAGATCATTGCTGAAAACATGGTAAAAGCAAAACAGATTGCTCCCCATGTTACTTCTTTCATCGAAACAGACGTTACCAATGTTGTAAAATGGAGAAACAAGCATAAAGATATTTTCGAGAAACGTGAAGGAGAAAAACTGACTTTCATGCCGATTTTCGTGAAAGCTGTAGTGAAGGCCATCCAGGATTTCCCAATGATCAACGTTTCTATCAACGGTGAAAATATCATTAAAAAGAAAAATATCAATATCGGTATGGCTACTGCCCTGCCAGACGGAAACCTTATCGTTCCTGTTATTAAAAACGCTGATCAGCTGTCACTTTCAGGTTTGGCAAAAGCGATCAACGACTTGGCTTACAGAGCGAGAAATAAAAAATTAAGACCTGAAGACACTCAGGGAGCAACTTATACTATTTCTAATGTAGGAAGTTTCGGAAACCTTATGGGTACGCCTATCATTCCTCAGCCTCAGGTAGCTATTTTAGCGATTGGAGCAATCGTTAAAAAACCGGCAGTTCTTGAAACTAAAGATGGTGATGTGATTGCTATCCGTCAGCTGATGTTCATGTCTCACTCTTATGACCACAGAGTAGTAGACGGATCTTTAGGCGGAATGATGCTGAAGCATGTTCACGATTATCTTCAGAACTGGGATCTGAATACGGAAATTTAATCAATGATGACTGGATAAGTGACACCTTTTTCCAAAGGCTGTTTTAAGCTTGTCAAAACATTTTAAAAATACAAAACCTCCGAATTTTTCGGAGGTTTTCTTATTAAAAGATTATCTGTACATTTGATCCGGATACGAAATTTAGCCATGAAACAGAATAATCTCAAATAAAATATCAACCCTATCTCAACATATGAAGCAATTTTTTTGACAGCATTAGTTTTAAGTATTTCCACCGCTGTTTTTTCACAACAAACTGATCAGTCAAAAGTCATTGACAGCTATGTGAAAGAAGTGATGAAAAGCAATGAAATTCCAGGATTAGCTCTTGGAGTTATAAAAGATGACAAAATCATTTTTCAGGAGTATTATGGCATGGACAATCTGGAAGATCCTAAAAAAGTAGATGCCAGCTCGATGTTCAGGATATATTCTACTTCAAAATTAATAACCAACATCGCCGTTTTTCAATTGATTGAAAAAGGAAAACTATCCTTAGAAGATAAAATTTCGAAGTATGTCGAAGATTTACCGAAAAAGTGGCAAGATGTTAAAGTAAAAAATCTGTTGACTCATTCTTCAGGAATTCCAAATGTCATTGCCTTTAACGACATTTCAGCTGACACTTCTAATGCTCAAGCTATTCAGCGTCTGGAAAAAGAAAAAATGGACTTTACCACAGGAAATGAGTACAGGTATAACCAAACCAATTATATGCTTCTTACGATGATTATTGAAAAAATAACGAGGCAATCGTTTGAAGATTTTATCTTGAAAAATCAATTCTATGATAGCAAAGACTCGTTCATTTTTTCTTCAAATTCTATTGAAAAAATCCCCAATCGAATTGTAAAGTATAATTATAATCCGGCAACAAAGCAATATGAACAATCAACAGCTGTTGATGGTGTAAGAGCGCATTCAGCGAACGGACTAGCTCTTACGCTTCCTGCATTTTTAAAATGGAGCAGCCATCTCAGCAAAAATGACTTCTTAAATCCGGCAACAAAAGAAATGATGTGGAAATCTTTCGATTTTGGAAACAAAAAAGATGTTTTTGCGCACGGCTGGGAAATCAACAAAACGAATAATATCCAGTCTTATGGCTTTTCCGGAGGAAATGTAAGTGCTTATCGGATTTTTCCACATAACAATATGGCCATTGTCATAATGTCAAACGGATATAACTTCTTTCCGGCACAATATCAGATGGTCAATCATATTGCCTCAATCATCGATAAAAACTTAACTGATGCTTACTCATTAGTCGAAGAATCAATTATTGCTGAGTTTTCCAAAAGAGACAACCCGAATTCAGAAAAGAATTATTACAGCATTAAAGCAAAAAATCCAACATGGGACTTTGAAACTACCCTGAATGAAATTGGCTATATTTTAATGAGAAACTCAAGAACTGATGAAGCCATCAAAGTTTTTGATTTGAATGTAAAAGAGCATCCGCAATCTTCCAATGCATTCGACAGCTTGGGTGAAGGTTATTTTTCAGCTAAAAACTATACGCTGGCACTAAAAAATTATAAAAAATCTCTTGAACTGAATCCCCAAAATACAAACGCTTTAAATATGATCAGTAAAATAGAGAATTTGATAAAAAAATAATAAAATATGAAAAGAGTAACTTTAATTGCCATCATTTCCTTATGCCTGATCATAACAACTTATTTCGTCGAAATTATCATCGGCTTTTTCAACCTGGAAAATATGATTTACTTATACCGTTTTTTTGGTATATTAAACCTCCTGGGTTATGTCGGCATATTACCATTCTTTATTAAGTTATATCAAAAACAGCGATAATGGATAATGAGTTAAGAGAACTTTTTGAGATCAAAGAAGATGATCATATAATATTTGTTTCAGAAGAGAAGCCAAATATTGCAAAGCATATTCTTATTCGCCTTGCTATATTTATAGCCGGAACTATTGGTTTTGCAGCGGTGATTCTTAGTGCCAGCGGTTGGGATGTTTTAGGTTACCTCATAATTATGTTTGCTTTTCATATTATATGGTTTATTGGTATTTTGATTGAAACATTCATCCTGCACATCAATAAAAAATACATTCTCAGGAATGCTAATCTGATATTTTTGGCTGTTGTACTGATTCTTTACTGTATAGCATATATTGCTGTTTTCAATCCAGTGTATTAAATCAATACGCTCATCAATACAATATAAAGGTTTCTTTTTGGGAAGCTTTTATTTATATATCTCAAATCCACAAGAACTTTTTTAATATCATTTTTTAATACCATCTAATTTCCCTATTTTCGATTCAATAAAATGTCTTAGACCACAAATGCTGAAAATTTTCTCCCTCATCCGAAAAGGTCTTAAAAAGTCTTTTGACAATATCCGCAACGAACAGCTGAAAAACAATCTGCTTCAGGCCATTCCTTTCTGGATCGGTTCTGTGATCACAGGCTTTTTTGCAGTGATGTATGCTAAAATATTCGCATGGGGAGAGCACCTGCTGCATTTCATTATGAACTGGCACGCATGGATGATCTTTATCATTGCTCCCATTGGTTTTGTACTTTCGTGGTGGCTGGTAAAAGAATTTGCCCCGAATGCCAAAGGAAGCGGTATTCCGCAAGTGATGGCTGCTGTAGAGCTTGCTAATCCAAAGGAACACACCAAGATCAGAAGTCTTTTAAGCCTAAAGATCATTGTTTTTAAAATCATTTCTTCCGTAGTTCTGGTGATTGGGGGTGGAGCTGTGGGGCGTGAAGGACCTACCATTCAGATTGCCGGTTCAGTTTTCAGAAAGGTCAACGAATATCTTCCCCACTGGTGGCCGAAAATTTCCAAGAAAAATATGATTATGACCGGTGCAGCTGCAGGACTTGCTGCGGCATTTAATACACCTTTGGGAGGAATTGTATTTGCTGTGGAAGAACTATCCAAAACACATATCAATTATTTCAAGACCGCTTTATTCACCGCGGTAATCATCGCAGGTTTAACAGCCCAAACTTTAGCAGGATCCTATTTATATTTAGGCTATCCGAAAACTCATGATGTTTCTCTGATGGTCATGTTCCCTATTATATTTGTAGCAGGAACTGCCGGAATTCTGGCCAGCCAGCTTTCCGTCATGATGCTTAAGATGAGTGACTGGAAGAAAAGAAAGCTTAAAACAGATAAAGCCAATATAGTTTTCCTTGTACTTTGTGCCTTATTTATTGCCTCCATAGCGTATTTCATCAACCGTGAGATTCTTGGATCCGGAAAAGAAATTATGGAACGTGTTCTTTTTACTAATGATAAACATGAAGAATGGTATGTCCCTATCTTAAGAATGCTTGGCCCTGCCCTGTCTTTCACATCTGGTGGTGCGGGTGGAATTTTCGCTCCGGCCCTTAGTGCAGGTGCCAGCATAGGATCTGTGATCTCAGGAGCGATTCATTTAACAGCTAACGAAACCAATGTAGTTGTTCTCGCGGGAATGGTAGCTTTTCTTACCGGAATTACCAGAGCACCCTTTACTTCAGCCATTATTGTACTTGAAATGACGGACAGACATTCCCTGATCTTTCACCTGATGCTGGCGGGAATGGTCTCTTCTATTGTTTCTATTTTAGTCAGCAGACATTCTTTGTATGATGTGATTAAAGTGAATTTTCTTACGGAAATCAGGGAGAAAGAATGATCAAGTTTTTTATTTGTTGCCGGTTGTCTTTGTTGCTTACTTGATTTTATATACGAATAAATTGAAAGTAAATGTTTTTAGTTTTACACTCCGGTCAAATTTAACTCAAAACCATTAACAGAACAGACAACTATTTCACGCAACTATTGCATATTAGAAATATATTTTCTAATTTTGCACCTCGAAATAATTAACAAATTCATTTAACATTATGAACAATTACGAAACTGTTTTCATTTTAACTCCCGTTCTATCTGATGCTCAGGTAGAGGAAGCAGTGAAAAAATTTGAAGATCTTTTAAAAGAAAAGAACTGTGAAATCGTTGCCAAAGAAAACTGGGGATTAAAAAAACTAGCTTATCCAATTCAATTGAAAAAGAATGGATTCTACACTTTAATCGAGTTTAAAGGTGAAGGTACTGTAGTTGCTGATTTAGAATTGGCATTCAAACGTGACGAAAGAGTAATCCGTTACCTGACTACAAAACTTGACAAGCACGCTGTTGAGTATGCTGTAACTAGAAGAACTAAAATCAAAGCGGCTAGAGCTTAATTATTAACCCTATTTTTAAAAAAGACAAGACATGGCAATAGACGAAATGGCTAAACAAGCCTCAGCTGGAGGAGAATCTGAAGTAAAATTCCTTACTCCACTTGATATCAATACAAAATCTGAAAAGAAATATTGTAGATTCAAAAAATACGGAATTAAGCACGTTGACTATAAAGATGCTGATTTCTTATTACAGTTCGTAAACGAGCAAGGTAAAATCTTACCAAGAAGATACACTGGAACTTCTTTAAAATACCAAAGAAAAGTTTCTGCTGCTATCAAAAGAGCAAGACACCTTTCTTTACTACCTTACGTAGCTGACTTATTGAAATAAGACAAAAAAATAAATAAGAGAAGAGGGAAACCTCTTCTTTTGTTGCTGAATAAATAATTTTAATTCTAACTTAATTTAGATTAATAGATTTCCGATTTCAGACTTAATGTCTAATATCTAATATCTAGCATCTAAATTCTAAAAAAGGACAACAACAATGGATATTATCTTAAAAAAAGACGTAGAAAACTTAGGACTTGAGTTTGATACAGTAAGCGTAAAGCCTGGTTATGCAAGAAACTTCTTACTTCCTCAAGGAATTGCACTTTTAGCAACTCCTAAAAACAAAGCAGCTCTTGAAGCTACTTTAGAAGCTAGAAAAGAAGAAGAAGCTAAATTAATCGCTGCTGCTAACGCTGTAGTAGATCAATTAAAGAAAACTTCTATCACTATTCCTGCAAAAGTAGGTTCTGGTGACAAGTTATTCGGATCTATCAACAATGCAGATCTTTCTGCTGCTCTAGCTAAAGCTGGAGTTTCTGTAGAGAAGAAATACATCAAAATCCCAGGGAACACTATTAAAAGAACTGGTAAAGTTACTGCAAACATCAGACTACACAGAAATGTTGAGTACAATTTCGAATTTGACATCGTATCTGACGCTCCGGTAGAAGCTCCTAAACCAGCTGCTCCTAAAGCTAAAGTAGTAGAAGAAACTCCTTCTGAAGAAGCTTAAGATTCTAAAGAGATTTTCTCAAATATATAAACCACTTCCTTTGAAGTGGTTTTTGTTTTTTATATAAAATGAATCGCAGAGGGCTGTTATAGCCTACCATCATCGCTATTTCATACATATTATATTTCCTTTCTAGCATTAGTTCCAGAGAACGGTAATTCTCAACGCCCGTAAAAACCGGACGTAATTCATGCCTAAAATCTCTTTAAAATTTCTTGAAAGGGTTCTGGTACTCATTCCGAATTCTTTCGCAGTAGATTCGAAGGTAAGAGGTTTTTCAAGATTAGAATGAATGTATTTTGCAATCTTTAAAAGCGTTTCATCTTTCGGAAACAGTGTCAATCCTGTTTTTTCCAGCCAGTGGATTCAGATTTTCGGAGCTCAACTTTCTAAACTTCCTGTGAATGAGTCCTTGTCAGTGACTGCCGGAACCTTTAAAGCAAAAATAACTGCCCAGTCCATCCTGCTTTCCAATATGGAAATTTTTACCGGACTGTTCTGGTTGGCTTTGATCACAGCATTTACTTTACTGCTTTATCATCCTGTAAAAATTGCAGTGAGAAATATTATGTGATTTTAGGCCGAAAATTTGCTGTACTTTCCGAAATTTGATGGTATGAAAATTCAGGAAATCATTGATCGTCAGAAAGCTTTTTTCAAAACACAGCAAACAAAGAATATCAAGTTCAGGAAAATGTATCTTGAAAAGCTTCGCGATATCATTGTAAAGAATGAAGGACTCTTGTATGAAGCTATTTACAAAGATTTCGGCAAATCAAAATTTGATGCTTTTACAACAGAAATTTCCTTTGTTCTGAATGATATTAATTATTATTTGAAGAATTTAAACGCACTTGCAAAACCCAAAAGCGTCAGGACCAATCTGGCCAATCAACTGGGAAAAAGCAAAATTTATCCGGAACCTTTGGGTAATGTTCTTGTTATAGGCGCATGGAATTATCCTTATCAGTTATCCCTTTCTCCTATTATCGCTGCACTGGCGGCAGGAAACTGCTGTGTCTTAAAGCCAAGTGAAATTTCTGAAAATACCATGAAAGCCATGTCAAAGCTTATCAATGAGAATTTTCCTCCTGAATATCTGTATGCTTATGAAGGTGGTATTGATGAAGCCACAGAGCTTTTAAAACTAAAATTCGATAAAATATTCTTTACCGGAAGTACTAAAGTTGGAAAGATTGTTTATCAGGCTGCTGCGGAAAATTTAACGCCTGTAGTTCTTGAATTAGGAGGTAAATCTCCTGCAATTGTAACCAAAGATGCCAACCTTGAAGTAGCTGCCAAAAGAATTGTATGGGGAAAATTTCTCAACGCAGGACAAACCTGTGTAGCACCTGACTATCTCCTGGTGGAAGAATCCATCCATGAACAGTTTCTGGAAATGCTGAGAAAATATATCACGGAATTTAAGTACGGACCGGACTCTGAACATTATACAAGAATTATCAACCAAAGAAACTTCCAGCGATTGATCAGGCTTATCAATAAAGAGAAAGTTTACTTTGGAGGAAATTCTGATGAAAAAAAACTATTTATAGAGCCTACTCTCCTGAATAATGTAAGCTGGGAAGATGATGTTATGCAGGAAGAAATTTTCGGGCCTATACTCCCTGTTATTAGCTTTACCAATTTTAATCTGGTTCTTACTACCGTCATGGAACTTGAAAAACCGTTGGCCGCCTATCTTTTTACCCGGAATTCTGAGGAAAAAGAGGCCTTCACCATGAAACTGTCGTTTGGCGGCGGATGCATTAATGATGTGATCATGCACTTAGGCAATGACCGTCTTCCTTTTGGAGGAGTTGGAAATTCGGGTATCGGAAATTATCACGGGGGTTATGGCTTTGAAGCCTTTTCGCATCAGAAATCTATTCTGGAAAAAGCAACGTGGGGTGAACCTAATATTAAATATCCACCATATTCTGAAAAAAAATTAAGCTGGATCAGGAAGCTGTTATAAATAAAAAACCGGGAAAAACTTCCCGGTTTTGTTTTTATGACTTAGGAGCCCATTGATTAAAGAACTCTTTTACTTTATCCTTACTGTATCCTTTGCCCTCTTCGAGAACTGAACTGTCTTTCAGGACATGGACGATCTTACCATTTTTATCTAAAACAATAAAAAAAGGATATCCCAGCTTTTCTTTAATGTCTACATATTTGGCAAAAACTTTTTCATTTTTGTTATCCGGAGAATAATTCAGGTGGTAATAAACATAGTTTTTATCTACAGTCTCTTTCAGCTCAGGAGTGCTTTGAACAAAATTATTAAAACGGAGACACCAGATACACCAGTTTCCTCCAGCCTGAATCATAATATTCTTCCCTTCTTTCTTAGCCTGGGCCATTAGCTTATTAATATCAGCTTCAGCATTAGCTTTAGGATCATAAGGTTTCGGAAGTTTTGCTTTTTCCTCTCCTGCTTTCTTCTTCGCATCCAGCTCTGCATGATCGGGTTTTACCAGAAGCGCATTATCCTGCTTTCTCACTTCCGGTGCATTTTTTGTTTCCTGTGAAAAAGCAAATAGGCTTAGTCCAAGAAAGGCTATGATCGACAATTTTTTCATAACATAAAAATAAAAAAAATAATACTTATTGCAAGCAAAAATAGAACCATAATTTTATTATCACTAGATTTGCATGTTTTATGAATTTCTTAATCAAAATATTATATTTCATTTCTAAACTTCCGCTTAAAGTATTGTATATTTTTTCGGACGTTATGTTCTTTCTCAATTACTATCTAGTAGGCTACCGGAAAAAAGTAATCACACAAAACCTCCGAAAATCTTTTCCTGAAAAATCAGAAGAGGAGATCAGGATTATAAGAAAGAAGTTTTATCTTAATTTTTCAGATTATCTTGTAGAAACTATCAAATCTTTCAGTATTTCTGAGACGGAATCACGCGTGAGAATGCAGCATATCAATCAGGAAGTGTTTCATGAAGCTAAAGCTGAAGGTAAGAATGTTATCATGCTTGCCGGTCATGTTTTTAATTGGGAGTGGATGAATGCTTTCGCGAGAATCATTCCTCAGAAACATTGTCATCCGGTATACAGAAAGGTAAACAGTGATTTCTGGGAAAATCAGATGAAGAAGGTTAGAAATAAATTTGGAAATGAAGCGCTGGAGGCCAATGAAGTGATCATGAATATCTTCAGGTCTAAAAACGATGGTGAATCGGCTTATATGTTTGTAGCAGACCAGACTCCACATGTGGCTCATGTAAATTATGGATTAGAGTTTCTGAACCAGAGAACTCCTGCATTTATAGGATATGATAAGCTGGCTACAAGAATGGACCTTGCCTTCATTTACTGTGAAATGAAGAAAGTGAAGCGGGGATATTATCAGGTAAATTATCACAGGATCTATCCTGAAGGTGAAAAGTTTACAGAGCATGAAGTTGTAAAGAAATTTCATAAGCTTCTGGAAAATACGTTACGCAAACATCCTGACAATTATCTTTGGTCACACAGAAAGTGGAAATACCAGGAGTCTATCAAAACGTTTGATGCTGAAAAAATATAATTCTGATGCCGAAAAATTTAGCAGTTGTCATTTTAAACTGGAACGGTAAAAACTGGCTTGAAAAATTTCTTCCCAGTGTTATCAGTTTTTCTAAGGATGCAGATATTTATGTAATAGATAACCTTTCTACCGATGATTCTGTAGAATTTATACAGACTCTTTTTCCTGCGGTAAACATTGTTAAAAACAATCAGAATTATGGCTTTGCAGGAGGGTATAATGAAGGTTTAAAGGAAATAAAAAACGAATATTACTGTCTTCTCAACTCTGATGTGGAGGTTACCGAATACTGGATCAATCCTGCTTTGGATATACTTCAAAAAAATCCTTCTATCTCAGCTGTACAGCCTAAAATTTTATCTTTCAACAATAAAAAACAGTTTGAATTTGCCGGTGCTGCCGGAGGTCTTATTGACAATCTGGGCTATCCATACTGCCGGGGACGTGTATTTGACGACCTTGAAGAGGATAACGGTCAGTATGATGATGAAACAGAAATTTTCTGGGCTTCGGGATGCTGCTTTTTTGTGCGTTCAAAAGATTTCTGGGAACAAAATGGTTTCGATGAAAGGTTTTTTGCCCATCAGGAAGAGATTGATCTTTGCTGGAGACTAATTAATTCGGGAAAGAAAATCTTCTATACAGGAAAATCAAAAGTATATCATGTAGGTGGCGGAACCCTGAATAAGCAGAGTGCACAGAAGACCTACCTGAACATCAGGAACAATCTTTCCATGATGTTGAAGAATTTGCCGTTTCCTAAATTGATAGGGCTCATATTTTTCAGGCTTTGTTTAGATGGAATTGCCGGAATCTATTTCGGATTAAAGAATGGTTTTCCTCATCTCTGGGCTGTTGTAAGAGCTCATTTCGGGTTTTATGCACAACTTCCGGAAACATGGAAACTCCGTCAGAAACATCAGAAGAACAACTTTTATCAATCAAAATGGCTGATCTTTAGACATTTTTTAGGTGGAAGTAAATAAGATCCATGAATTAAAAAAGCAGCACGCCTTCTGAAGGGCTAAAAGACAATACTATTTACAGGAAAAATTCATATCTTCAAAAAAATAAACCAGCAACTCAACCCCACAATTCATAAATTATAATTCAAAAAATGGATTTCTGTGCAATAGATTTTGAAACCGCCACTCACGAAAAAAGTTCAGCGTGCGAAATGGGTATTTGTGTTGTTCAGGATTCGAAGATCGTGGAAACAAAAACCTGGCTGATCAAACCGCCCAGCTTCCCTTATTTCAGTAGATTTAATATTGGAGTTCACGGGATAACTCCGGAAGATGTGAAAGATGCCCCTACTTTTGATGAGATTTGGTATGAAGCTGAAGAAATGATGTATGGAACCCTGATGATTGCCCATAATGCTAGCTTTGATGCAGGAGTTTTAAGGGGCTGTTTTGAGCATTACGGGATGTTTACCCCAAAACTGAATTACCTTTGCAGTATTCAGCTGGCTAAAAAATCATGGAATTATCTTCCGAAATACGGGCTGAAGCATCTGGCAGAACATCACCAGATCAGCCTTAACCATCACCGGGCCGGAGACGATGCCGAAGCCTGCGCAAAAATTTCACTGCTGGCTTTTGAAAAACTAATTATCACTGAAAATGAAGAAATACATGATTCTTTCTTAAATAAATATATTAAAAAACTATAACCAAAAAAGAAAAGTCTTACTTCTCAATCAGTATTTTTAGCTCCTATAACCTCAAAAGGGATACTCTCCTAGTTGCTTAACACTTCAGACAGCAGGTTGAACTTTGGAATTTCAATTTCAAAAGTTTCCTGGGTCTCCATGTTTTTAACAAGGTATTTTCCGCTCATATTTCCTACTCCGGAACGAAGCATTACATTGGAGAAATAAGCGAAATTTTCGCTTACAGGAATCTCCGGTGTCAATCCTATTACACCATCTCCTGTAATCTCAGTATATCCAAAGCCTACATCGAAGATCAGCCATTTTCTTTTCAGTACTTTAATCGGAAAGCTGCCGTCATTTTCTATCGTAATATTATACTTGAAGACGTAACGGTTTTCAGATGGATAACTGTTTTTACTATCATATTCAGGTATTACTGAAACTTTGATATTGGAAGTCATTTTTGAGAACATCATCTTAGTATTTCTTTAACAGATACAAAAATCTCGCCTTTTTTAGGCGAGATTCTAAGTTATATTATAATTTTATTCAAATTTATAATCCAAGGCCTTTTCTTTCGTCACCGCCCATTAGTATTTCAACAGGGTTGTCGATACCTTCTTTTACTGCTACTAGGAATCCTACAGACTCTTTTCCGTCAATAATTCTGTGGTCATAAGACATTGCTACATACATCATTGGTCTGATCACTACCTGCCCGTCAACTGCTACCGGTCTCTGGATGATGTTGTGCATTCCAAGGATAGCAGATTGTGGAGGGTTGATGATTGGTGTAGACATCATGGATCCGAAAGTACCACCGTTTGTAATAGTGAACGTACCGCCAGTCATTTCATCAACTGTAATTTTACCGTCTCTTACTTTAGTTGCAAGATCTTTGATATTGGCTTCAACTCCAGCGAAAGACATGTTTTCAGCATTTCTCAATACTGGAACCATTAATCCTTTAGGACCTGAAACTGCAATTGAAATATCGCAGAAATCATAATTGATCTTGTAATCTCCGTCGATAGATGCATTTACATCCGGATACATCTGTAATGCTCTTGTTACCGCTTTTGTAAAGAAAGACATAAAGCCTAGCCCTACTCCGTGCTTCTGAGCAAATTCTTCTTTATATAGTTTTCTTAATCTGAAGATTTCAGACATGTCGACTTCGTTGAAAGTTGTCAACATTGCTGTTTCATTCTTTACAGACACTAATCTTGAAGCAATTTTTCTTCTTAGAACTGAAAGTTTAGTTGTGGTAGTAGTACGTGCACCAGTTGCAGTAGAAGGGCTTCCTCCTAAAGCAGGTACAGCAGCTAATTCTGCATCAGTCTTAGTGATTCTTCCATCTCTTCCGCTTCCTGAAACCTGTCCAGCTTCAATACCTTTCTCATCAAGAATCTTTTTCGCTGCAGGAGATGGAGCTCCTGTGGCATACGTTTGTGGAGCCGGTGCCGGTGCCGCTGGTTTTGGAGCTTCCTGTTTAGCTGGTTCAGCAGCTTTTGGAGCTTCTTCCTGTTTTGGAGCTTCTGTAGCCGGTGCGCTTGCGCCTTCAGGTTTTGCAGCATCCATATCAATTAAACAAACTACCTGGCCAACCTGTACTACATCACCCTCTTCTGCTTTTAGCGTAATTACACCGCTCTGTTCTGCAGGTAATTCAAGAGTTGCTTTATCTGAGTCTACTTCTGCGATTGGCTGATCTTTTTCTACATAATCACCATCTTTCACAAGCCAAGTTGCAATTTCAACTTCTGTAATGGATTCTCCCGGTGAAGGAACTTTCATTTCTAAAACTGACATATTGAGTATTTTTTATTTTTTTAATTGGATATTATTCTTAATTACGCTGTAACGGGTCTTTTTGCAGGAGCATCGTCTCTGTCGAAAACTCTGTTGATCACTGCATTCTGGTTTTTCTCAAACATTTTATGACTTCCCGGAGCCGGAGCACCGCTTGGTACCGGAGCTACTACCTGGATACCTGTATCTCTGAAGTTTCTCAGAATATAAGTCCATGCTCCCATGTTTTCAGGTTCTTCCTGAGCCCAAACAAGCTGTGTTCTGTTGCTATATTTGCTGAAGATTGTTTCTAATGCATCTGCCTGAAGCGGATACAGCTGCTCTAATCTTACCAGTGCAATATTTTCACAGTTGAGCTCTTCTTTCTTCGCTAATAATTCGAAGTATAGCTTACCTGAACACAATACTAATTTTTCCACTTTTTTAGGATCTGCTGTAGGATCATCCAATATCGGCTGGAATGAACCGTTTGCAAAATCTTCTAATGGAGAAACCACTTTCGGGTGTCTTAATAGAGATTTAGGGCTCATTACGATCAATGGCTTTCTGAATGTCCATTTAAGCTGTCTTCTTAGTAAGTGGAAGTAATTGGCTGGTGAAGTGATATTGGCTACCACCATATTTTCGTTTGCACAAAGCGTTAAGAATCTTTCTAATCTTGCTGAAGAGTGTTCTGCTCCCTGACCTTCTGAACCGTGAGGCAACAGCATGACCAATCCGTCCTGAATCTTCCATTTTTCTTCAGCAGCAGCCAGATACTGGTCAACGATGATCTGAGCACCGTTCACAAAGTCTCCGAACTGAGCTTCCCAAATCGTCAGTGTATTAGGAGAAGCCATTGCATATCCGTAATCGAAACCTAAAACTCCATATTCTGAAAGGTGAGAGTTGTATACATCAAATCTGCTTTCTGATACGTGTCTTAACGGGATATATTCTTCTTCTGTATCTTCAGTTTTCACTACCGCATGTCTGTGGGAGAATGTTCCTCTTTCCACATCTTCTCCGGAAATTCTCACGTTGTGACCTTCTACAAGAAGTGTTGCATAAGCCAACCACTCTCCAAGGGCCCAGTCTAATGAATTTCCTTCGATGGCCTTAACACGGTTATCAAACAGTCTTGTAATTTTATTAATGAACTTTTTATCAGCCGGAAGAGAAGACATTTTAATTGCCAGCTCTTTAAGCTTTTCCAGATCATATTTCGTATCTACAGGAATCTGTACTGCCCCTCTTTTCCCGATCGGATAATTGGTCCAGTCTTCTGCCATGAAAAGATCCATTGCATTTTTTTCGATCTCTTTGGAAGCATCAAAGTCTTTATCTAGAAGGGCTTTGAAATCCGATTCCATTTTTGCAATAAGATCATTGGATGTAATGCTGTCCTTAAGTAATTTATCTTTATAAATTTCTCTTGGGTTCGGATGTTTAGAAATCAGTTTATACAGATTAGGCTGCGTGAATCTAGGTTCATCACCTTCATTGTGTCCATATTTTCTGTATCCTAATAAATCGATATAAACGTCTTTACCAAATTTCGCTCTGAAATCTGCTGCAAAATGCATGGCATGAACTACCGCTTCAGCATCATCAGCATTCACGTGCATTACCGGAGATTCCGTAACTTTTGCAATGTCTGTACAGTATGTTGAAGATCTTGCATCTGCATAGTTTGTGGTAAACGACACCTGGTTGTTGACAACGATATGAACAGTTCCTCCTGTTCTGTATCCTTCTAATGTCATCATCTGAGCGACTTCATAAGCAATCCCCTGACCTGCAATAGCACCGTCCCCGTGGATTACGATAGGAAGGATCTTGGAACCGTCTCCTTTGTATTTGTCATCTATCTTAGCACGGCAGATCCCTTCTACAAGAGCTGCTACGGTTTCAAGGTGAGATGGGTTCGGGGTAAGGTTGATCGCCACTTCTTCTCCTGAAGCTGTTTTCACTTTTTTAGATGATCCTAAGTGATATTTAACGTCACCAGAGAATACATCTTCTTCAAATTCTTTTCCTTCAAATTCTGAGAAGATCTGCTTGTAAGATTTCCCGAAAATATTTGATAAAACATTCAGTCTTCCTCTGTGGGCCATTCCCAATACCACTTCATCCACTCCAAGTTGAGAAGATCTTGAGATCAGCTGATCCAATGCCGGAATTAATGTTTCGCCTCCTTCCAGAGAGAATCTTTTCTGTCCTACAAATTTTGTGTGAAGGTAGTTTTCAAAAGCTACTGCCTGATTTAATTTTAATAAAATCTCAGTTTTCTCATTGGCAGAAAGGCTTGGATGATTTTCGTTCACCTGAAGCCACTTCTTAATGAAATCTTTTTCTTCAACGTTGTTGATATACGTATACTCTACCCCGATAGAATCACAGTAGATATTTTCTAAATGCTTGATCAGGTCCTGTAATGTAGCAGGCTCTTTCATTCCTGTTTCAACAGCACAGTTGAATTTTGTATTTAAATCTTCCTTACTCAAACCGAAGTTTTCGATGTCTAAAGTAGGCGTATAATGCCTTCTTTCTCTGACAGGATTTGTTTTTGTGAACAGGTGCCCTCTTGTTCTGTAAGCCTCGATAAGGTTTACTACCTTGAACTCTTTTTTGATGTGCTCAGGAACTTCTCCGCCGGCTACTGCCTGAGAGATTTGCTGTACTGCCGGAGCAGCATTGGCAGGAGCCTGGATATATTGGATGTTATCATCATCTCCATAGTTCTCCAAAGCAAAATCAAAGCCTTGAAAAAAGGCTTTCCATGATGGCTCTAAAGAATCCGGGAATTTTAAGTACTGTTGGTATAAATCCTCAATTAACTGAGAATGAGCTGCGTTTAGGAATGAAAATCTGTCCATTATTACAGTTTATCTATTATTAAAATTTATTTGTAGAATTAATCTTCAAATTTAATAAAAAAAACCGAGTTAGGACAGCCTGAAACCGTTAAAAAAAATTAAGAAAAAAATAATCGGAAAAAAATCACTTAAACACTGATAGTGAGAGCTTAATATTCACCTCCTGTCCTTCAATGGGACGTTCAATAAAGGTCTGACGGATATCCCCGAAGCGCATCTCGTCTTTTTTTGCCTTCTGAATCAGCTGCTGAACTGCCCGTATTCTGCCTTCATAGCTACCTTTGTAGTACATTACATAGTTTTGGGAAGGGTTTACAGTCCGGAAATTGAAATTATTATCCGGAACACCTATCTTTTTGGAAAGCGGAATTCCCAGAAAATAAGAAACTTCTTTGTCTTTGTAGTTATCAGCATCGGTAATGAGTACCGGAAATCCAAATTCATCGTCTTTTTTACCAAGATCCATCGTGACATAGTTATAAACTTTGCTGTAATTCATAACAATGTTTTTATAGAGGGCTTCTTTCTTGTTTGATGCACTCACATTGATGCCCAGCAGCAGCTTATCTTCCTCATTTTCGACCATAAGACTGTCATATTTAATGGAAGCCATCTGGTTATCTTTTTCCACTTTGTTTCCCAGTACATTTTTCAGATTCACCATGCTTTTATTAATATTTTCGGCAAACCGGTCTTCGGTCCAAAAATTTTCCACCCTTCTAAACACAGGAAGTTTGGGTGTATGCACATACCACGTAATCTTTGTTTTATCTGCAGAAACAGGCTTAAACTGGACGTCCACTACCGTTGGACTTTCGTTTCTGTCTTCGAAAAGCTGATATCTCAAACTTTTAGCAGGATTTTCATACCGGATGAACATTTCTCCGTCTGTATCATTTTTCGGGTCTACATAGCTTATTGCACTTCCCTGGCCTTCGTAAGGGGTATAATAATCTATATCAATAGATGGTGAACTTGTGAAAAAATTGTTCCAGCGGGTAAAATGCTGAAGATTATTAAACTGGGAAAAGACTTTATCTATGGGATAATTGACTTCCTTTTCTATCTTAAAATCCTTATTTTCTTCCACGAAAAAATACATGGAAGCAGCATAAGCTCCCACCAGAAGAACAAGAATTACGGCTGTTATTTTAAAAAAACGCATCACGCAAAAGTAAGACAAATAAAAAAAGTGACCAATATGTTGATCACTCTAGTTTTGTATGTTCAACAATAATTACTAAAGTTAAGGCAAGGAAGATGCATGAAGCAAGTTATTGTCCAGAAGTTTAATTGCTGAATTTTTTTATAACTTTTCAAACTCTGCCTTCGATCTGTGCAAGATTATTCTTGTTATTGCTCCGGAACAATTGACAGCTCCAAAGTATCAGTTCAGAATACTCTATCCGATATGGGTTCCTGAAGGAAGAACAGCTCCTTTTTTCACCACTACAATTCCATCCTGAACAGAATAGGTTCCATAGTCGCCATCCGGAATATGCTTTCCGCCTATAATTTTCACATTGTCACCGATATAGCAGTTTTTATCAAGAATAGCCATTTCAATATAGCAGTATTTCCCGATTCCCATATTCGGGTACCCGTTTCTGTCATTGAGTACAATTTCGGTGGTATTCTGGTAGAAATCAGCTCCCATTACGTAAGAATTTACAATGGTGCTTCCCTTATCTATTCTGGTTCTGTTTCCGATCACAGAATTTTCGATCTTATCGGCCATGATAATGCATCCGTCCCCAAAAACAGCTTTGCTTACATATGAACCGTTAATCTTGGATGGCGGAAGCATCCTTGCTCTTGTATAAATTGGGGAAGAGGAAAACAGGTTAAACTGCGGAAAATCCTGACACAGATCCAGATTTGCTTCGTAGAAAGATTCTATGGTTCCTATGTCTGTCCAGTAACCTTCATACTGGTAGCTCAGTGTTTTGTATTTTCCGATAGAATTTGGAATAATATCTTTCCCGAAATCATCACCGGCTCCGTCTTCAAACATTTTTTTCAAAATGGTTCTCGTGAATATATATATACCCATCGATGCCAGATATTCTTTTCCTTTACGTTTATTTTCCTCTGAGACTTCGGATTTTAAGCTGTCCAGAATATCATATTCCGGCTTTTCATAGAAGGAGGTAATATTACCATCGTCATCAGACTTTAAGATCCCGAATCCAGTGGCATCTTTCGCAACCACGGGAATGGTAGCAATCGTTACATCACCTCCATTTTCAATATGGAAATCGAGCATTTCTCTGAAATCCATCTGATAGAGCTGGTCGCCAGAAAGGATAAGAATATAGTCGTAATCATATTTTTCAAGATGTTTCATCGACTGGCGGACAGCATCTGCTGTTCCCTGATACCAGCTGTCGTTTTCCACATTCTGCTCTGCTGCGAGAATATCTACAAATCCTTTGCTGAAAATATCAAAGTGATAAGAATTCTTGATATGCGAATTTAAGGAAGCTGAATTGAACTGCGTTAAAACCAGGATTTTATTGAGTCCCGAATTCAGACAGTTGGAAATAGGAATATCTACCAGCCTGTATTTTCCTGCAATAGGAACTGCCGGTTTCGATCTTGAATATGTTAACGGGAATAATCTTGTCCCTCTGCCGCCTCCCAAAACAATGGAGATTACATTTCGTTTCATAGGTATCTTGCGTTTTATTGAATTAAATTTACTGTTTTTTCTTAATATTTACCGCTAATCTAAGCACTCTTTATTTCGTTAGAAGAGTTCTTAATTATACACAATAACTCTGAATTTACCTTCATTATTTAGTTATTATATAAAGCTAAATATTTTTCCGCAGACTTCTCCCATGCAAAATCAAAATTCATATTGGCATGGATAAGATCTTCCATAACCCCTTTTTGGTTATAAATTCCCAATGCCCTGTTCATGGCATGTACTATATCATCTACTCCCGGGTAGGTAAAATTTAATCCAGCTCCTCCCGTTGAAATATCTTCTACTGTATCTCTGAGGCCTCCGGTATATCTTACGACGGGAACTGTCCCGTACCTCATGGAATACATCTGGTTCAGCCCGCATGGCTCCACTCTAGACGGCATCAGCAGAAAATCTGCGGACGCATAGATCTTGTGGGAAAGATATTCTTTATACCCAAGATCCAAAGCAAAATTGGTATACGTGTATGCATATTCTTTAAGCTTATTTTCAATATAGGTGTTTCCTGAACCCAGGATCATAATATTCAGTGCGCCATAACTCTGCTTAATGCTTTTCCAGACTACATCCGGCAGGAAATCTGCCCCTTTTTCGGTGGCAAATCTTCCTATAAAGGCAAATAGCGGAAGTTCCGGCTTCAAACCATATTCTTTGCAAAGCTTTTCTTTATTTTTCTTCTTTTGGGCTACTGCATTTTTAATATTAAAATTAAAATCCAGCATCGGATCAGTTTCAGGATTCCATATTTCCGTATCAATTCCATTGATGATTCCGTATGCTTTTCCGAATTCCTGACGCACCAGGCTTTCCAGTCCGCGGAAGCTGATAAACAGTTCTTCGAGATAGCCTTCAGAAACGGTTGTAAAAGCATCGGCACATTTGATCATGCTTGCCAGTGGATTGATGAGCCCATTCCAGTCCATCAGTCCCCATTTGTAGGAATCAAAAAGAGGCATATAATTCGCCATATTCCAGCTCATCATTCCCTGGTACTCTCCATTGTGGATGGTCCCGATAGTTTTTACTCCTTTCAAAAATTCAAATTCAGGACAGTGCTGGGTCATAAAAGGGACTAACCCTGTATGATAGTCGTGGCAATGCAATACATCCGGACGGATCTTCATAGCGCTCAGCCAGTGAAGCACCCCATGCTGAAAGGCTAAAAACTGAAAGCTTTCGTCCTGATATCCATAAGGATTTTCCCTGTCTAAAAGCCCGGGAATTCTTACCATATACAATTCAAATCCCAAAGCATCTGTTTTTTCCTTCATGACCTGAACCTGAAGCATATTCTCTCCCTGATGAATAAAGCCATCAAAAACTATGTCAAACTCGTGATCATGAACAAAAGATTTATTGTACCAGGGCATTACAACCTTTGCTTCTATTCCCTTTATTTTGTTCTGATATTTCGGCAGCGCTCCTACAACATCTGCAAGACCACCTACTTTTGCTACCGGATAACATTCTGTACTTAAATGATATATTACCATAATTTCACTGTCATTTGTATTTCATCAACCCTCTTTTAATCCTCAACACCATAATGATTATTTCTTATGTTGTTTTATTCTCTGTAATTTATATTTTTTATCTTTTTTCTGTCTTAAAATAATTCCTGCCATTGGCGGAAGTTTTATCGTAATGGATTTTGGATGCTTCATCCATTCTTCCTGTTTTTCATTCAGAATATCAGCATGTACACCGCTCCCGCCATATTTCTGATCATCTGAATTAAATATAACCTCCCAATGCGTTCCTGCATTGACTCCAATGGTATATTCCAAAACCTGCGGAATCATATTGAGAACGACCATCAATACATCATCTCTTTTTCTACCTTTTCTGAGATACACATACACGGAATTCCCGAGATCATCTGCTTCTACCCACTCAAATCCGCTTTTATCAAATTGATTTTCATAAAAAGCAGTCTCACTCCTGTACAAATGGTTGAGATCTTTAACAAGTATCTGCATGCCTTTATGAACCGGATATTGCAACAGATGCCAGTCGAGGCTTCTGGTAAAATTCCACTCACCGGTCTGGGCAAATTCGTCGCCCATAAAGAGAAGCTTGGCTCCAGGATGACTGTACATATAAACATATAGTGTGCGGAGATTGGCAAATTTCTGCCATTCATCACCCGGCATTTTATAGATCAGACTCGCTTTTCCGTGCACTACTTCATCATGCGACAGCGGCATCATATAATTTTCATTATACATATATACGGATGCAAAAGTGATTTTATGATGATGATATTTCCTGTTTTCCGGAGCTTCTTTAAAATAATCGAGTGTATCGTGCATCCATCCCATCATCCATTTCATTCCGAAGCCTACTCCGCCATCATGAACAGGTTTGGTAAGCATCGGAAAATCTGAGCTTTCTTCTGCTATTGTGATAATGCTGTTCCCAAATTCTTTATATACCGCTGTATTAAATTCCTGCAGGAAAGCCTTGGCTTCAAGATTCACATTTCCGCCTTCTATATTAGGTTCCCACTCTCCTTCGTTCCTTGAATAATCAAGATGGAGCATAGATGTGACTGCATCTACACGAAGTCCGTCAGCATGATAACGTTCCAGCCAGAACATGGCATTGGAGATCAGGAAAGACTTCACCTCATTTCTGCCATAATTGAAAATATAAGACTTCCAGTCGGGATGAAATCCTTTTTTGGGATCTTCATGCTCATAAAGATAGGAACCGTCAAAGCGGTGAAGTCCGTTGGCATCACCCGGAAAATGGGACGGCACCCAATCTAAAATAACACCAATGTCATTTTTGTGAAGCTCATTGATGAGAAACATCAGATCCTGCGGCGAACCGAAACGTGAGGTGGCTGCATAAAATCCGGTAATCTGATATCCCCAGCTCGGATCGTACGGATATTCCATGATAGGCATGAATTCTACATGGGTAAATTCCATTTCCTTTACATAAGGAACTAGTTTCTCGGCAATATCGCGGTAATTCAGATATTTATCCGGAGCATCAATCTGTCTTATCCAGGAGCCCAGATGAAGCTCATAAACAGATAATGGCGCACTCAGACTGTTTTTTTTCCAGCGTTTTTCCATCCAATCATCATCACTCCATTCATACCAGGTTGTAGAAACCAGTGAGGCTGCCTGCAGATTTTGTTCCCAGCTTAAAGCATAAGGGTCGCTTTTCTCCAGAATTTCACCTCTGGCAGTTTCTACGGCATATTTATACAATGTGCCCCAGGTAAGTCCGGAAATAAATCCTTCCCAGATTCCCGATCCATCCCAACGCGGGAACAGAATATGATCTTTATGATTCCAGTTGTTGAAATTCCCTATAACGGAAACTTTTTTTGCATTGGGAGCCCAAACCGAAAAATAGACGCCTTTTACACCCTCTTTTTCAACAGAATGTGCTCCAAATTTCCCATACAGCTTATAATGCCTTCCTTCTTTGAAAAGGTAGACATCATGATCCGTGAACAGCGTATAGGTTTTAACAGAATTCATCAAGATATGGTTATACTTTATTTTTCTTTGAAACTACGAAAATTCCCTGCAATAACGATTAATAATTGGTCAAATAATTATTATGTTAATTTCTAACTTTTGGGCATAATTATCAAATATATTATTTTTTATATTCACTTTTTTATGATTTTGAAACAATCTTTTTTATAAATTTAGCTTCAAAATTATATTAAACACATAGGATGAGGTTTGAACTTTATACTGAAGAAAGTGATGACAGAACGGTATACATCACCGGAAATTTCAACAACTGGAACCCCAGGGATTACAATTATCAGCTTATACAGCTGGATCCGCATAATTATTTTATAGAGATTGACAATGAAATACTTCCTGATACCATAGAATACAAGTTTACAAAGGGAGGCTGGGAAAACGTGGAACTCGATAAATACGGAAATATAACCCCCAACAGGAAGGCTGAAAAGGCAACAGGAAAAACATCTGATATTATAGAAAAATGGAGGCTCAACTGGGGCCCTTTCAAAAAAGAATTTTTCCCGATCGCAGAAGTTATTTCCGACAAATTCTATATTCCGCAGCTTGAACGTTACCGGAAGGTCTGGGCCGTGTTACCTTATGATTACTATGTATCCGATAAAAGCTATCCTGTGCTTTATCTTCAGGATGCCCAAAACCTCTTCAATGAAGGAAGCGGGTACGGAAACTGGGAAATCGACAAAAAGCTGTCTATTCTAGCTGAATACGGACGTGGAGATGTCATCATCATTGCAATAGAACATGGCAGCGAAGAGCGCATTAAAGAATATATCTTTGATAACGATAATGTTGCGAACGGTTCGGAAGGAAAAAAATACATCCGCTTCATTACAGATACTTTAAAACCTTTTGTGGATGAGCATTACCGCACGAAGAAAGACCGCGATAATACAGGAATTGGGGGCAGCTCCCTTGGAGCCCTGATCAGTATTTACAGCGGATTCCTCTATCCTGAGGTATATTCTAAACTACTGATCTTTTCTCCTTCCCTTTGGGTGGAACCCAACAATAATTTTCCGATGATGAACTTCAGGGTTCCTTTTAAAACCAAAATATATCTGTATGGCGGCGGTCAGGAAGGTTCCAAAATGGTAAAAAGAATTCATGTTTTTGAAGAATATTTAAAGCGTTGGGAAAAGAAGAATCTTTTTGACTTTGAATTCAGGACCAGCATCAATCCGGAAGGAACCCACAGTGAATTTTACTGGTCTCAGGAGTTTCCCAGAGCCATTGAGTGGCTGTTCTATAACAACACAGAAAATCCAGTAGAAGTAAAACCACAACAGCAGAGCGTTAAAAATTAAATTTATGAAGTTAATTAACAAAAAAAATAAAAAATACACCCAGATTTACCAGCTTTTTACAGAGGAAGAATGGACAAAAGCCAGTAAAAATTACAACAAGAATATTTCTTCTTTTTTCTCCGGAAAGAAATATGAGGTTTTCATTCATACTGATGAAGAAAGCATCATCTATCTGATCGGTTTGGGAAAATCCACCCTGCAAAATTTTGAAATTCAGCAGGTAGCCGTTAAATTCTCCCAAACACAAAAAGACAAGCTCCAGACTGTCCCTACTCTCGTTTTAGCAGATTTCCTGAATGAGAAACAGTTCGAAGAGTTCGTAAAAGGTTTACTTTTTGGGACATACAGCTATCCTTTTGATAAAAAGCATGCTTTTTGGAATCCAAAATTTGAGATTCATTTCGAAAATTTAAGCCAGAAAAAATTAGATATAATCAGTTCAAAAGCTGAATCACTGGCTAACGGGCAAACAGCCTGTCAGGAATGGCTGAATAAACCTGCTAATTTTAAAAAACCTGACATCTTAAGCCTGTTTCTGAAGAACCTTGCCAAGAAATACGCCTTAAAATATACCGCATTCAATAGAAAAAAATGCGAAGAGCTTGGCCTCGGTGCTTACTTATCGGTTAACCAAGGAAGTGCTTACGATGCTGCTTTTACTATTATAGAATACAAAACAACCGTTAAAAATGCCAAAACATTTGGCTTGGTAGGAAAATGTGTTCTCTTTGATACAGGAGGTATTTCCCTGAAAAATCCGGACAATATGCATTATATGAAATCTGATATGGGCGGCGCTACGGCCGTTATCGGAACCCTGATCTATGCAGCAGAAATGAAACTTCCGGTGAATATCATTGCGGTACTCCCTATCACGGATAATGCCATTTCTGAAAGTGCCTTCCTCCCAAGTGATGTCATTACGGCTTATAACGGAAAAACCATTGAAGTCCTTAATACAGATGCAGAAGGCAGAATGATCCTCGCTGACGGACTTTCTTATCTTGCTAAAAACTATAAAACAGATCTTCTGATTGATCTTGCCACTTTAACGGGAAGCTCTGTAAGGATGTTTGGTGATACCTGTGGAGCTATGTTTTCCAATAATGAAGAACTGAAAAATCTTCTGATAAAAACCGGAGACAATACCAACCAAAGGGTATGGAATCTTCCTTTGTGGGAGGTATGGAAAGATGATATACAGTCTGATGTGGCAGACCTGAAAAACATCTCTATGAAACCTATCGGTGACTGTATCATAGCCGCTAAATTTCTGGAACAGTTTATTGAAAATCATCCTAAATGGGCGCATCTGGATATTGCAGGCGTTGCTTTCGGAAGTACGGGATATTCAAAGGAGAAAGCAGCAACCGGCTTTGGAGTACAGCTGCTGGCTGATTTAATTGAAAATTATCATTAAAAATTAGTTTTTTAGAAAATTTCTCTGTATACTTGAGTATAAATTCTCAAAAACGCAGCATATCACGGTTATTTAACATTAATTAATCAATAAAAAATTGCTTTTATTTTTGATAATTTATCAAAAGTTAAAAAACATTGTATGGAGGAAAAAACAATAGTATGTATTTCGTGCTATTACAAGGGCTATGACTTCATGGACGAAATGAAGAAGCTCGGTAATAAAATCATCTTGGTAACATCAGAAGGCCTTAAAGAAAAAAACTGGCCATGGCATTCCATTGATGAGGTATTTTATATGTCTGAACTAAGACCCTCTGTCTGGAATATGGAGCATCTGGTCCAGGGATTTTCACATCTGATGAAAACCAGGAAAGTAGATGCTGTAGTAGCACTTGATGATTATGATGTGGAAAAGGCAGCGCTGATCAGAGAGACATTCCGTATTCCCGGGATGGGACAGACTACTCACCGATATTTTAGGGATAAGCTGGCTATGCGCCAGAAAGCGAAAGATTCGGGAATCAGTGTTCCGGAGTTTACCGCTGTTTTTAATAATGATGAAGTAAACAGCTTTGTAGAGAAAGTTCCGGCTCCCTGGGTACTAAAACCCCGGTCAGAAGCATCAGCATCGGGCATTAAAAAGTTTTCTTCCAAAGATGAGCTTTGGAACGAACTGGATGCGCTCGGCGAAGAACGTCATTTATTCTTACTGGAAAGCTTTAAACCGGGAGATGTTTATCACGTAGACAGCCTGACCTTTAATAAAGAAATTGTATTTACCTCTGCGTCGAAATATCTTGCCCCTCCTATGGAGGTTTCTCATGAAGGTGGTGTTTTCAGGTCCAAAACCCTGGGAAGATATTCTGATGAATTTAAAGCTCTTGACGAAGTCAATGCCAAAGTGCTTTCCAGTTTCGGCTTGCTAAACGGAGCTACCCATACTGAATTTATCCGTGGAAAGGCAGACGGGAAATGGTATTTTCTTGAAACATCTTCTCGAGTTGGCGGGGCACACATTCCGGATCTCGTTGAAGCTTCCAGTAATATTAATATCTGGCGGGAATGGGCAAAAATAGAAGATGCTCTTTTGCATGGAAAAACATATCAGGCTTCAAAACCTACAGGCTACTATTCAGGGCTGATCATTGCCCTCATCAAGGACAAAGATCCTGATTACAGTGCTTTTGAGAGTGAAGAAGCTGTAAAGTACCTTCCTATTGATTTTCATGTTGGAATTGTCTACAAATCCACCGATCCGGATATTATACAGGAACGATTAGACAGCGCTGCCGAAAAAATCCAGACTGAAATGCTGAATATTCTGCCGCCCAAAAGTAAACTGACGAGCTAAAACACAGTATAAATAAAAGAAATTTATCAATGCCGCATATAGAACATACTGATTATTATTCAAATATATTAGGGACAAGCCTTAAAATAGAAGTTACCGGACATTATGGACATCCCATTATTATGTTTCCAACTTCTCAGGGACAATATACCCAAAATCACGATTTTCATCTTAACGGAAGCATCAACTGGTTTATAGAGCAGGGAAAAGTAAAGCTCTATAATATTCAAACTATTGACAGCTGGAGCTTTTATGATGAAAAGATCTCACCTGAAAAAAGAATAAAGAATTATGAGCTGTATGTACAGTTCCTGATCCAAGAATTTATTCCGTATATCCAAAAAATCCACAAAACACACCGTGTGGCTGTGGCCGGAGCCAGTTTCGGAGGTTATCATGCCGCGAATTTTGCTTTCAGGTTCCCTGATGTGGTTTCCCATCTGTTCTGCCTTTCCGGAGCGTTCAGCATCAGAAATTTCATGGACGGATATTCGGATGAGCTCGTTTACTTTAACTGTCCAAAGGAGTTTGTAAAGAATGATGAAGCCTGGAAATACAAGCATATGCACATTGTACTTAGCACTTCTGACCAGGATATCTGCAGGGATAAAAACATCGAAATGGCTGAAATCCTGAGCTCGAAAGGGATTGATTTCTGGTACGATGAGAGAAAATGGATCAATCATGACTGGCCTTTATGGAGGATGGTTTTCCCGACATTTATAGGAGCTTTTTTCTCCTGAAAACCGTACATTTAATAGATAAAATAATAAAACATATACCAATTTAAAAACAGAAATTATGGCAAAAAAAGTGGGAATTCTATTCGGTATGGAAGATACATTTCCTTGGGCGTTTATCGATAAAGTAAATGAGCTGGGCGGTGGAGAAATCATTGCTGAAGCAGTTAATATCGACAAACTGGAACAAGGTGCTGATTACGGCTATGCAGTCATTATCGACAGAATTTCGCAGGATGTTCCTTTTTACAGAGCTTATTTGAAAAATGCCGCGCTTAACGGAACTTATGTAATCAATAACCCTTTCTGGTGGAGCGCTGATGAAAAGTTCTTCAATAATGCACTGATGACCAAACTTGGAATTCCGCTCCCTAAAACGGTATTGCTCCCATCGCACGAAAGACCAACAGATACTTCGGAAACATCATTCAGAAATCTGAAATTTCCTCACGATTGGGAATATATTTTCAACTATGTAGGATTTCCTGCCTATATGAAACCACATGACGGCGGCGGATGGAAAAGTGTGTACAGAGTCGAAAGTCCGGAGGATCTATGGGAAAAATTAAGCGAAACAGAACAGCTGGTGATGATGGTACAGGAAGAAATTGTTTTCGACGATTATTACAGGGTTTATTGTCTGGGCAAAAAATATGTCCATATTATGCCTTACGAACCACGTAACCCGCATCATCTGAGGTATGCCACAACACATCAGACTAAAGGCGAGGAACTTGAAAAACTATTGAAAACCATTTATGACTACACTCTTACAATGAATGAAGCTCTGGGTTATGATTTCAATACGGTAGAATTTGCTATCAGAGACGGAATTCCATATGCGATAGATTTCTGCAATCCAGCTCCTGATGCCGATAAAAACTCGGTAGGTGAAGAAAACTTTGCATGGATCGTAGAGCATTCTGCTAAACTGGCTATTGAAAAAGCAAAAGAATATGTGCCGGGAAAACCTAATATTTCCTGGGGTACTTTTGTAAAAGACTCTGTAAAATAAATATTAAGAAAATAAAAAACACGAAAAAAAATGCATCAGTTTACTATAGGAATCGAGGAAGAATATCAGATCATTGATGTTGAGAGCAGGGACTTAATATCTCATGTTTCGAAAATAATTGAAGGCGGAAAAGCCGTTTTAAGCGAAAATTTAAAACACGAGATGCACGAATCCATGATCGAAATGGAAACCGGTATCTGCCAGAATATCAAGGAGGCCAGAGCAGAACTGACTAATCTGAGAAGACATTTAATCAACACAGCCCATGAACAGGGCCTTCGGGTAGCCGGAGGCGGAACCCATCCTTTTTCAAACTGGGAACATAATACCATCACAAACGGCGAACGTTACAACAAGATTGTAGATGATATGGGGGATGTTGCCCGAGGAAATTTAATTTTTGGCCTCCATGTCCATATCGGAATTCCAAACCGTGAAGAAGGGGTTAGAATTCAGAATGTAATGCGTTATTTTCTTCCGCACGTCTATGCGCTTTCTACCAACTCTCCGTTCTGGATTGGGAGAAATACCGGCTTCAAGTCTTACAGACAGGAAATTTTCGTTAAATTCCCAAGAACCGGCATTCCCAGCTATTTCAATTCACTCGCTGAGTTTGACAGTTATGTAGAACTTTTGGTAAAAACCGGGACAATAGACAATGCCAAGAAAATCTGGTGGGATTTAAGGGTTCATCCATTCTACCCTACCATTGAGTTCAGAATTTGCGACATGCCTTTAAGGATAGAGGAAACAGTTTGTCTCGCTGCCATTATGCAAAGTCTGGTGGCAAAAATCTATAAACTTCATCAGCAGAACTTAAGTTTCAGAAGCTACAGAAGATTATTACTGAACGAAAACAAATGGAGAGCATCCAAAAGCGGTATTGAAGCACACTTGATCGATTTTGGAAAAGAGGAATCCGTTCCTTATCCTCATCTTTTGAAGGAACTTCTGGAATTCATCGATGATGTCGTAGATGAACTCGACTGCAGAAAAGAGGTTGAATATGCCTGGACCATTCTGGAAAACGGAACAGGAGCCGACAGACAGCTTAAAGTGTTTAATGAAACCGGAGACCTTACCAAAGTGGTAGATTATATGATCTCTGAAACGGAGTATGGCATAACACATGGCGAAACAGCTTCATAATATTTTTGGTAACTTTGCAAAAAATATGAAGTAGTATGAAAGATATTCGAATTGCATTGGTGGACATGAACAACAACCATGTCAATCAAGGCTTTAGAAATATTAAAGAGATTTCGGAAGCATTCCAGCAAAGCTCTGAAGAAACTGTGATTATCAAAACTTTTGATGTAAGGTTCAGAAATGAAATGCCAAACATTGAAGATTTTGACATCTTTATTTCTTCAGGAGGACCGGGAAATCCCCACAGAGAAGGTCTGGAGTGGGAAGACAAATATGCGAGTTTTTTAGATGCTATTTTAGAGCATAATAAATATAACGAAGATAAAAAGTACCTGTTCCTGATCTGCCATTCATTCCAATTGGCAAGCATCCACTGGAAACTGGGTAATATCTGTAAAAGAAAATCTTATTCTTTCGGAGTAATGCCAATCCACAAAACAGAGGAAGGCGAGCAGGAGTTTTTATTTAAAAACCTTCAGGATCCTTTTTATGCTGTAGATTCCAGAGCATATCAATTCATTGAACCGGACATGGACCGTTTTGATGAGTTGGGTATGAAAATCACAGCTATCGAGAAATTCAGACCACACATCAATCTGGAAAGGGCTGTAATGGCTGTACGTTTTTCAGATGAAATATTCGGGACCCAGTTTCATCCGGAAGCTGATCCTAAGGGCATGATCGAAAACCTGAAAGACGAAAAAAATAAAACAGCGATGATTGAGAACTTCGGAATGGAGAAATATCTTGAAACGGTAGACAGAATAGACGATGAAGACAAGATTATTCTCACCAGAAGCCAGATCTTGCCGAGATTCCTTCAGTCCGCAAAAAAAAACATTTTGAAGGGAAATGAAGTTTTAGCTTAAAAGAAAAAACGCGGATTTAAAACAAATTGATTTAATATAAATCTTAGATAGATTTTATATTAAAACTTTATTTTGGAATCTACGTTAAAAAATTAAAAGTATTAAAATCGGGCAGAAATGCTCGATTTTTTAAAATCAAAACCACAAAGAAAAAATATGATCCCAAAATACAGAAAACAGTTCAACCAGCAATTTTCACAGGAAAAATACGAACAGCTTAAAGAGTATCTTGCTCAGAAAGGAGGTATTGCACCTGCATTCAGAATTTCAGAAAGTCCACTCTTTCTTACTAATGAATTTAAAAACAAGCTTCTTGACGCCAGCGAAAGTATTATTGACCAGATCAAGGCACTTCCTTCTGAAGTACTTTACAAGGCCGTTCCGGATAACTGCAGAGTACCTAATGATACTCCTCAGCCTCACTTTTTTACGATTGATTTCGGGATCTGCCGAAGTGAAAAAGGAGAAATTGTACCTCAGCTGATCGAGCTGCAGGCTTTTCCTTCACTGTATGCTTTTCAAAAGACTTTTGAAGATACATTCTGTGAGGTTTACCCTTTTCTTTCCGAACTCAGGAATACAATGCCTCATTCTGAATTTAAAAATCATTTAAAAGAGCTGATTATCGGAAATGAAAATCCCGAACATGTTATCCTGCTTGAAATATTTCCGGAGAAACAGAAAACAGCAATTGATTTTGCTTTAACGGAACAATTATTAGGGATAAAAACAGTGTGCCTGACCAAAGTGAAAAAAGAAGGCAGAAAGCTGTTTTATGAAAACAACGGAAAATCTGTTGAGATTAAAAGAATCTATAACCGTGTTATTTTTGATGAACTGGATAGAATTCCGGATCTGAAAGCCGGATTTGATTTCCGTGATGATATTGATGTAAAATGGATTACACATCCTAACTGGTTCTTTAAGATCTCAAAATTTCTTCTTCCCATGCTGAAGCATCAATTCGTTCCGAAGAGCTATTTTCTTCACGAATTCCCTGAATCCGAAAGTCTGGATAATTTTGTACTAAAACCACTATTTTCATTCGCAGGAAGTGGAGTGAATTTAAATCCTACAAAAGAAGTCACAGAAGCTATTGAGGATAAGGAAAATTATATCTTACAGAGAAAAGTCACTTATGAGCCTATTTTTGAAGATATTAACGGGGAATTTTCAAAGGCAGAAATCCGACTGCTGTATATCTGGCACGAAAATGATGAACGCCCTATTCTACTGGAAAATTTGGGAAGAATGACTAAAGCTGCAATGGTAAATGTAGATTTCAATAAGAAAGATGCTATCTGGATCGGAAGCTCGAATGCTTTTTTTGGAGAGGAATAATCTGAACTATCAAAAAGAAAAAGCTGATTAATACAACAAATACTCCTGATTTAAAGGGATTTATTATTTTCCCAGATCGGATTTCTGTATCAATCCCTTATTAATTGGACTAAGCCACTGTTTTATCTATGAGTATATCAGCGGTACATCCGACTTCTTTTCATTCCTTAAGATAAAATATGTTTCTTATTTAAGCATATAAAATAAAAACGGCTGAAAATTCAGCCGTTTTTTGTATAGATCATTTATTTTACGAATTTTTATCGTCTTCCATAAGCTCACGTGCCTGATAATCCTGTACCAGATCGATTGCATTTGAAATAACATCACTTAAGGCAGTGATAAAGGTTCCTTCTTCAGCCATTCCCATGGCATGCTTTAAAGCCTCAATTTCTTTTGGAATAATTTCATAGCTCACATCTCTTCCTGCTTCATTAATACCGTCGATGATCAACCCGTTGATCTCTTCTTCCGTTCTTCCTCTCAGGTGCTTTTCATTTCTGATGATGATATAATCAAACATTCTTCCTGCAATTTTTCCACATTCTCTGATATCACTGTCACGCCTGTCGCCTACTCCTGAAATGATACCTATTTTCTTGGTAGATTCCACATTTTTAAGATAATCTTCGATAGCTTCGTAGCCTGAAGGATTGTGTGCAAAATCAATAAGAACCTTAAAGTTTTTGAATTTAAAAATATTCAGTCTTCCCGGCGTAAGCTGTGCACTTGGAATGAAAGTCCTTAAGGAATTGGAAATATCTTCGATCCCGAAACCATAAAGATAACTGGCCAAACTTGCCGCCAGAACATTTTCGATCATAAACCGGGCTTTCCCTTCCATCGTAATCGGGAAATCTTTAGCCTTTCCAATTCTAATTTTCCAGTCGCCTTTTTTAATGGTTACAAAACCTTCTTCATAAATACAAGTGATTTTTCCTTCTTTGGCAAACTTTACAATATGGGGATTATTTTCATCCATACTGAAAATCGCAACATTACTGTCGAGATCATTAATGATCTTCATGGAATATTCATTATCTGCATTCAGGACGCTCCAGCCGTTTTTCTTAACACTGTCCAGCACCACTCTTTTTACTTTTGTAAGGTCTTTCAAATTGTGAATATCATTCATTCCCAAATGATCCTCTTCAATATTAGTCAAAACTCCGATATCACATTGGGAATACCCTAAGCCGGAACGCAGGATTCCGCCTCTTGCAGTTTCCAGAACAGCAAATTCTACGGTAGGATCTTTCAGAACAAATTCAGCAGAAATCGGTCCTGTAGTATCTCCTTTTGTCAGCATGGTATTCTGAATATAAATACCGTCAGAAGTCGTAAAACCTACTCTATAACCGTTGCTTTTTACAATATGTGAGATTAGTCTTGTTGTTGTTGTTTTTCCATTCGTTCCTGTCACTGCGATAATTGGGATTGTGAATGGTTTTCCCGGAGGATACAACATATCAACCACCGGAGCAGCTACGTTTCTCGGAAGGCCTTCGCTTGGTGCCAGGTGCATTCTGAATCCTGGTGCGGCATTCACTTCTATAATTGCAGCTCCGCTTTCTTTAAGCGGCTGTGTCAAATTTTCTGCCATAATATCGATACCGCAGACATCCAGACCAATAATCTTGGAAACTCTTTCTGCCATGGTGATATTCTCCGGATGCACCATATCGGTAACATCTATGGACGTACCTCCCGTAGAAAGATTGGCCGTAGATTTCAAATAGACAACCTCTCCTTTTTGCGGAACAGTTTCAAGGGTATACTGAAGCTTTTCAAGAAGTTCCAATGTATCTTTGTCTACTTCTATTTCTGTAAGGACATTTTCATGGCCATACCCTCTTCTCGGATCTCTGTTTTCTTTATCGATCAGTTCCTGGAGATTCAGTTCACCGTCTCCAACAACATGTGCAGGTACCCTCCTTGCTGCGGCAACCATTTTATTGTTAATGACCAGAACCCTGAAATCATATCCTGTAATGTATTTTTCTACAATGACTTTTCTGGAATATTTCTGGGCATGCTCCAGTCCTATTTTTGCGGCTTCCCAATCATTTACATTAATAGAAGAACCTTTTCCATGATTTCCATCCAACGGTTTTAGTACGATAGGATAGCCTATTTTTTTTATAACATCTTTCAGTTCTTCTTCATCTACTACCAGATCTCCAATAGGAACAGGAATGGCAGCATCATGAAGCATTCTTTTCGTCAGTTCTTTATTACATGCAATATCTACTGCAATGGAGCTCGTTTTACCGGTAATGGTGGCCTGAAAACGCTGTTGATTCACACCGTACCCAAGCTGTACCAAAGAGTTTGTTCCCAATCTTATCCATGGAATTTTTCTGGAAACAGCTTCTTCCACGATACTTCCCGTAGAAGGCCCCAGACGGACACGTTCTCTGATTTCCTTCAATTTCTGTATACAGGCATTAATATCGTATTCTGTATTGTCGATCAAAGCTTGTGCTATATTCACCGCTTCTTCAGCAGCATAAATTCCGGCATTTTCTTCAATATAATTAAAAACAACATTGTATATTCCGGGCGACTTTGTTTCACGGGTTCTTCCGAAACCTACGTCCATGCCTGCCAGTGTCTGTATTTCCAGCGCTATGTGTTCTATTACATGACCCATCCAGGTTCCGGTTTCTATCCTGTGAAAGAATCCACCTTCCACTCCTTCTGAACATCTGTGGGTGAACAGAGATGGGATTAGTTTTTCAATTCTTTCTCTGAAACCGTCGATTTTGTTCGTAGGATAATTTTCCATTTCTTCAAGATCCAATCTCATCTGTATCAGCTTCTTTCTTCTGATGCTCCAGATATTTGGACCTCGTAATGCCTGTATCTTCTCAATTTTCATAATCTATTTGCATTTTTATCAGTTAACAATAACTCCTTCAAAAATCAAAGATAATGTAAAACCCTAAACCAAACTATACCACATTTAAAGATTTCTCAAAAAAAAATGAAAAGAAATTAACAATTCTAAAACATTAAAAATCATTAAAATGTGGCATGAATTTCGCCAAATGTTAATTATTTTTTAAATTTGCACACTATGATGAGACCCGTTGGAAAATTAATTATTATCGGAGGAGCTGTAAACAAAGGAAGCTTTGCAGAAACCGATTTCGACCAGAACATTGAAAAAAACCTTAACTTTTTTGAAAGAGGAATCTTAAGAAAGATCATTAACGAATCTAAGCTTAAGGAGAATTCTGTCATCGAAATTGTAACTACAGCCTCTCAGATCCCTCAAATTGTAGGCACAGAATACAAAAAAGCTTTTGAATTTCTTGGCGCCAAAAATGTAAATATTCTTGACATCCACAATCGTGAAGAGGCCAATTCTGACGCTATGGCTGCAAGGGCCAATGCAGCAGACGTTGTCATGTTTACGGGAGGTGATCAGCTCAGGCTGACCTCTATTCTTGGAGGAACAAGATTTCATGATACTATTTTACTGAAATATCAGGAACAGGATTTTATTTATTCAGGAACTTCTGCCGGCGCGGCGGCGGCTTCTGAAAATATGATCTATCAGGGAAGCAGCTCTGAATCTCTTTTAAAGGGAGAGATTAAAACAACGCAGGGACTTGGCCTGATTGATAATGTAATTATTGATACGCATTTCGTACAGCGTGGCAGAATCGGACGCCTTTTTCAGGCTGTAGTCAACAATCCAAGAACATTGGGAATAGGACTTGGTGAAGACACGGGGCTTTTTATCCATAATGATATTATGACAGCTGTAGGCTCAGGTCTTGTGATCCTGGTGGACGGAAGATTCATTAAAGATACCAACCTTACGAACATCAACCTGGGTGAACCTATTTCAATTGATAATCTTACCGTACATGTTATGTCTATGAATGATCATTATGATCTTACCACAAAGAAACTTACGATCGAAAATTCACAGTTCAACCCTATTCCACAGGATAAATAAAGTAATTAATGGTGAACAGAATTTCACCAATTACAATTTTTATACTTAACTTTAAAATTGACAATTGACTTTTCACAATTGACAAATATAATCTTATGAAAATCATTATCCACGGCGGTTTTTTCTCTGAAAGTGATCAAAGTCATGAAATAAAGACGGCAAAACAAAGTTCTTTAAAACATATTGCTCAAAAGGCTTTTGAATACCTTCAGACGCATTCTGCTTTTGATACGGTGGCTTATGCTGTTTCTCTTCTGGAAGACGATCCGCTGTACAATGCAGGTATCGGTTCCCAGATACAAAGTGACGGCGTAATCCGCATGAGCGCAGCCATTATGGATGGGCAGACGCAGAAATTAAGCGGCGTAATCAATCTCCAGGATGTAAAGAATCCAATTTTTGTAGCGAAAGAGCTGATTAAAGAGGACGACAGGGTTCTGGGCGGTAACGGGGCTAAAATTTATGCCTCTGAACATGGATTTGAACATTTCTCAACTGAAATTCCCCAGCGAAGAAGTGAATATGAAGCTAAACTTGATAACGGAGGAAAAGGAACTGTAGGCTGTGTCGCTCTTGATAAAGAAGGAAAGCTTGCTGTAGCAACTTCTACCGGTGGAAAAGGATTTGAGATTCCCGGAAGAATTTCAGACTCTGCAACGGTGGCTGGAAATTATGCCAATTCATCCTGTGCCGTGAGCTGCACGGGTGTAGGAGAAGATATTGTAAGTAATGCTACTGCTGCAAAGATTGTAACGAGAACTACGGACGGAATGAGTCTTGAACAGGCTTTTCATAAGACATTTGAAGAGCTTAAGACCATAGATGGCTTTGCAGGGGCCATCGCCATCGACAAAGACGGAAATATCTATCATCAGGACTCTTATCCTACTATGGTCTTTGCCAGTTTCGATGGAGAAAATTTTCAGGTCTTTCAATAATTTTAACATTTTTTTATTATCCCATTTAATTTTTTGGCACGTATTTTACATGTTTAACAATAACAAGTTTTAATTATAAATCATTAAAAATAAAAATCATGGGAAATAAAACAAAAGGGCTATTAGCCTTACTGGGTGTAGGTGCTTTGGCATATTGGAAATATAAGAATTCTACTCCTGAAGAAAAGCAGGCTGTAAAGGATAAAATCAATACGGCAAAAGATAACCTGAACAAATGGGGAAATGATGTTAAGAACAAAGCCAATGACGTTGCATCTCAGGTTCAGAACAAAGTAGACGAAGCTAAAACAAAAGCTGAAGATTCTTTCTAAAAGCAATTAGTTTTTTTAACATTCATATATGAAAAGTCATCGTAATCTCAGGACTATGATGACTTTTTATATTATATAGTTATTTTGAAACAGTAAAAATTTATTTCTTCTTTCCTTTCAAGGCATATACCAACGGTAATTTGTTCCCGAATGCTAATATTCTCCATTTCCCTTTCTCAAATTCCTGAACCTGATTGAAACATGGATAAGGTGACCAGTCGAATTCCCGGAAGATTTCCGGTTCTATAGTGTGATTTATCAGATTCTGCAGAACTTCAGCCAAAGAATGGTTCCACATTACATATTCCTGAACAATATTGGCCGATTTGTCAGCATACGTTCCTTCATAGGTTTCCACAATAGGCTTTTCATTAAAATAATTGTACGCAACTTTTGTAAAATCGTCATCAAACATCCAAACTGCAGGATGAAATTCCGCCATTATAAATTGACCTCCCGGATTTAAAAAGTGGCTGATTACTCCAGCCCATTTATCCAGATCAGGAAGCCAGCCTACCACACCATAGCTCGTATAGACAATATCGAATTTCTGCTTAAGAATATCCGGAAGACTGTACACATCCGAACAGATAAATTCTGTATCGGTCCCGCATTTTTGTGCAAGATCTTTTCCGGTTTCAATAGCTTTATCGGACAAATCTATACCGGTGACATGAGCTCCCATTCTTGACAGGGAAATAGAATCCTGCCCGAAATGACATTGCAGATGCAGAATGCTTTTGTCTTTTACATCTCCCAAAAGGTCCAGCTCTATTGAATTGAGGGAATTTCTTCCTTTTAAGAATTCATCTACAAAATAAAAATCCGATTTCAGGTGCGGATCTACTTTGGCATTCCAGGAATTTTTATTGATTTCAAGGTAGTTTTCCATGGGTATTCGTTTACTGCTAATTTAGTAAATGTTTTGAGGTTATTTTACTTTACACTTTTCTACAAATAATCAAATCCCGGGAATAACAATGGAGGTATAGGAACTGTAAAGCTCCCATCCCATTGTTTCATAAAGTGATTTTCCCTGCTCTGTTGCCACTAAAAAATTGTTGTGGATACCATTTGATAATGCAATTTTCTCAAGTTCCTGCATCAAAAAAGTAGCAAGTCCCTTTCTTTGATGGTTTTCTTCTGTTATAATTCTATCGTATACAGCCAGATCATTTACAAGTACAATCCTACCTATACAGGCTAACTCTCCATTTTCATTAATAATCTTAACTGCTGTTGTAGAGTTATATTTTTCATATTCAAGCTGATAGCCTTCGCACAGGTTTTTCCTTGAAATATTCATCGGACTGGAACAGCCCATCATGTATCCGGGAGGCTGGATGATCCAATTTTCGGATATTTCATCTTTTACCTCATCCGGAGAAGCACAGGCTTTGAGATAAATCCACGGCTCATCAATTTGTTTTGAGAGTTCAATGAAATCATCATTGATTTCAGGAAAAACATATCTTATTTTTTGTTTTTCCTCACCTACTTCTACTTTAAAACCGGATTTGTACTTTACAGGAAGAGGAAGCTTTCTCGACAATGACCATGCCTTCAACCATTTATCTATAATATCAGAAGATACGTTGTTCATTATGATTGATTGTTATATTTAAGAAAGCCGATCCAGCAGTTTCTTTTTCTGCTCGGCAAATTCTTCTTCATTTAAAATTCCACTATCTCTGAGTCTTCCCAACTGTTCCAATTGATCTAAAGCTGTAGGTTCTGGTTTATTTTGAAAATACTCTTTAGGACGGGCCATAAAATCTCTTACTTTTTCACAAAACAATTCTGCATAATATTTTCCGACATTATCAATTTCAACAACATTGTCCGAGATATGAATATCTATGGAAGCAAGCATTAAGGATTTCTCATATTGTATGGAGCTTACTTTGTCGTAAGAAAAATCTTCTACTTTTAACCCGTACATGAATTCTTTATCCACAAAAATCAACCTTCTTTCAGTGGCTACTAAAATGATATGATGATTGGTCAGTTTATTTCTTCCCTCAATCAAATACACAATTTTTTCATTCTCCGAAAGGACATCCGGTAATGCATGAATTTCTTTTCTGGCAAAAATGGTAGGATTGATATCTAATATTTCCAGTTCATCTTTTATTTCATCAAGTCTTGATTTTTCACTCATGATCAGTCGTTTTATTTTTGATTATTTATAGAGATTTGGAAATTTTATTCCTTTCTCTAAAAACAATTTTTCATTCATCCTGTAATGATTTTGTGTCATACGATTGAGATAATCTTTATATGGTTCCAAGTCAAATTCTTTTCTTAATTTATCAATATTTATTGAATCTGCTAATCCATTTTTAGGTACAGCTTGCTCTAAATTATTATAATCCAACTGAGATCCAAACCTTTGTTTTTTGCCTAAATTTTTATTTACTCGATCTTCCAATAGTGCGTAGTCGGATCTACGTACATTATTTTTTATAACTTCTTTCCTCATCTCATCTAACATTTGCTTTTGAAATTCAATATCATTATCTGCATGCTGTATTGAAATCCAAAAATTATTTGATGCTTCCTCTCCTACTTTGTCAAAGCCAAGATAACCATATTTTGAAAACATTTTTTTGATTCGTTTTTGATTATCTAAACTTATACTATCTCTTTTAGCTAAAAATATCTTCCATGCGTTTTTCTCACCATATTTATTTTTAAACATTTGCGGAGGAATTCCTGCATATTCCTGATCAACTTTCTTAATATATTCTAATTCTTTTATCACTCTGTCTCTATCTTTTTTAGAAATAGATTGAGCACTACAAGCAAGGAGACAAATGCTTATCGATAAAAATAAAATGTTTTTTTTCATCATTTTTTGTGCTTATCCCAAAAACTTCTCCAAAGAAACTGTTTTCTGTTCTCCGGCAGCAAGATCTTTAAAAGTAACCGTTCCGTTTTTAATCTCTTCTTCGCCTAAGAAAACAAGATTTTTAATTCCTTTCTTTTCAGCATAGGTAAACTGTTTGTTCAGCTTTGCATTTTCCGGATACAGTTCGGCAGAGATTCCTTTTTCTCTCAGCTGCATAATCAATTTTAAAGCTTCTGCAGTTTCTTCTCCTCCGAAGTTAGCAAACAGATATTCTACTTTCATTGAAGCTTCTTCAGGAAAAAGATTAAGTTCCTCCATTACCAGATAAACCCTGTCCAAACCGAATGAAATCCCGATTCCCGGAATATTTTTAACTCCGAACACTTCGGTAAGGTTATCATATCTACCGCCGCCGCCGATGGATCCCATCGCCACCTCATCTGCTTTTACCTCGAAAATAGCTCCGGTATAATAATCTAAGCCTCTGGCCAGCGTAATATTGAATACAAGATTCTTCATATCTACCCCAAGATTCAGAGATTGGGTAAGAACAAATTCCAGCTCATCTACTCCTTGCAGTCCAATTTCACTGTCAACAAATTTTTCTTTTAACTGAAGAAGATTTTCCAGCGCATCATCTGACTGACTGAATAAAAACTCCAATTTATCAATAGATTCCTGAGAAATTTCTCTTTCCAGTAATTCTTTAACAACTCCTTCTTTTCCTATTTTGTCAAGCTTATCCAGAGCTACAGTAAAGTCAATCAGTTTTTCTGTAATACCTGCATATTCTGCCAGACCGGAAAGGATCTTTCTGTTGTTCATATGGATGGTAACAGGAATATTTAAATCGGAAAATGATTTCAGATATAGCTGAACCAAATCTACTTCCTGTAATAGGCTTTCGCTTCCCACCACATCAGCATCACACTGGTAAAACTCTCTGAACCTTCCCTTTTGTGGTCGGTCTGCTCTCCATACCGGCTGGATCTGGTAACGCTTGTATGGAAATGTCAGCTTACCATGATTCATCGCCACGAATCTTGCAAAAGGTACGGTAAGGTCGTAGCGGAGTGCTTTATCTGAAATTTGAGAAATAAGTTTCTGATGATTTTTATTATCCCAGTCTTCCTGATTTACTTTCGAAGCGTACTCTCCTGAATTTAAAATCTTAAAGATCAGTCGGTCACCTTCTTCTCCGTACTTTCCTGTCAAAGTAGAAAGATTTTCAAAGCTTGGGGTTTCTAATGGCTGAAAACCGAATAATTCAAAATTATTCTGTAAAATATTGATAATATATTTTCTTCTTGAAACTTCCTGCGCTGTAAAATCTCTCGTTCCTTTTGCTAAACTTGGCTTCATTTGCTGTATGTCATTTTGATATATGCAAAAATAAGCAATTGAAAGGACTTTTCCGAAGATAAAAAAAGCTGGGAAGGATTACTCCCCAGCTCTCGATGCATGATCATTACTACATCCGAAAATCAGACACCTTCAAGGATTTCCAGGATCTCTTCACCATAATTTTCAATCTTATGTTTTCCAAAACCCTTGATCTCAAGCAGTTCTTCTTTTTTCACAGGCTTATACTTAGCCACAGACATCAGTTCTTTATTGCTCGCGATAAAATAAGTGGGGAGATTCTGTTCTTTTGCCTTCTCTGATCTCCAGTATTTCAGGGCATCTAAAATTTTCTCTTCATCGGAGTTTAAAACATCATTATCTGCAGAGTATTTTACTGCCTTTGGCTCCTTTACTGTGTTTTTAGCTGTTTTCGGCTCTTCAAAATACAGGATTACGGACCAGTAACATTCATCATTTACAAAAGCGGTTTCCACTTTTATAATTTCGTTCACTTCAAGAAAATCATCGAGCATTTTTTGATCTCTATGAAGAAATTCCTTGGAAAGTCTGATTTTAAAAACTTTTACGTTCATCATTTGTGTTTTTAGAATTATTTACCTCCTAAAAGCAGGATCTCATCGATTCTTATCTCTGTTATATAACGCTTAACGCCGTCTTTGTCATCATACGATCTGTATGTAAGTTTTCCTTCAATGGCAATTTCTTTTCCTTTGGGTACATATTTCTGAAGAATTTCAGCTGTTTTTCCAAAAGCAATCAAATTGTGCCATTGTGTTTCTTCCACTTTTTCACCTTTTGCATTCGTGTAATGATCGCTGGTCGCTAGCGATACACTTGCTTTTACATTTCCGCTTTCGAAGTTTACTGTTTCAACTTCTTTACCTGTGTAACCAATTAATGTTACTTTGTTTCTTAGTGACATAACTTTTAAATTTTTAGATTAATAATTCAGATAAGAGACGTTCACTGTCTTTCTCAAATCTCTGTTGCAAAGATTGTTACACCAAAGCATCATAGTCGGTTATAAACTATTTAAATTCATTTGTATTCGTTTGTTGTCGAATAATTCTTAACCAGTTTTTGATACAGTCTATTATTCCCAGTTAAAAAAATAACCCATTCTTTATTAGTCAACAGATAAAAAATTATACTCAACTTCTGCTGTATAAAATTTTAAAGCTCTTCTTTTCTTTCCTATAATTTCCCCTTATAAATCATTCTCTAAGACTCGTTAAAAAATATTTCTCTGCTGAATTTTATCCGTTTGCAAATGGATAATTCCGTATCTTTGGGGAAACATCATCTATGAAAAGGAACATCAATATTTTTGAGTTTCCTCTCAATCTGGGACTGAAAAAAAAAGAACATGAAACTGAACCAGGTGTTAGAAAGCTCCCGGAATGGCTTAAAAAATTTGATTTTTATAAGGAAATCAATCCCCAAAATATTTTCAGACTAGAAGCTCCGGAATACTCCATGAAATCTGATCAGGAGTCTGGTGTTCTAAATGCCGATGCCATTATTGACTACGCTCAAAAACAGGCTAATCTTATTCTGAATAATCATCAGGAAGATACTTTCAGCATCATGCTTGGAGGTGATTGCAGTATTTTGATCGGAACCGCCATTGCTTTAAAGAAACTTGGAAATTTTGGTCTTTTTTATCTGGACGGGCATACTGATTTTATTCCGGTCAGTCTTTCTTCTACCGCCGCAGCTGCAGGAATGGATCTCGCTATTATCACAGGAACCGGACATGAAAAATTAACCAATATTCAAGGGCTTAAACCGTATTTTTTAGAAGAAAATATTTTCTGTGCAGGAAATGCAGAAACGGATGATGAAGAGTATGTGGAGCAGATTGTAAATTCTGATATCCAGTATTTTGATGTTGAACAGCTGAGGATGAACGGTTTTAGAAAAACTGCTGAAGACTTTTTGCAAATGGTTGAAAGGAAGGGTCTGGACAGCTTTTTTATTCACCTCGATGTCGATGTTCTGAAAGACGAACTGATGCCTGCCGTAGACAGCAGGATGGAAGAAGGAATTGATTATGAAAATCTGAAAGAAATCTTGAAGCCACTGATCCATTCTCCCCTATGCTTTGGAATAGAGATCACAATCCTTGATCCGGATTATGATGAAAACGGAACATACACGAAGCCTTTTGTGAAAAATTTAATTCAAATAATAAAAAACAAAGAAGATTAATGAAGAAGACCATAAAAAGAACATTAAGAGTTTCAAAATATGTGATTTATAAAGAAACGCTGGTTGACTATAAAGAACATTTCTGGTCCTTTTTGGGAGCATTTGTCGGAATCGGAATTATTGCATTTATTCAGTCCCATACTTTAGCTGCTACTGAAAATATATTTCTGATCGGTTCTTTTGGCGCATCAAGTGTCCTGATCTATGGTGCTATTCAAAGCCCTCTTGCTCAACCCAGAAATTTAGTGGGCGGACATGTTATTTCAGCACTTGTTGGGGTTACCGTTTATAAAATCGTTCCGGATATCATCTGGCTTTCCGCACCTTTAGCAGTAGCTTTTTCCATTGTACTGATGCAGTATACCAAAACCCTTCATCCTCCCGGAGGAGCAACCGCGCTGATTGCTGTGAGCTCTACAGGAAAGATTCCGGAACTCGGATACTGGTATGTACTTTCTCCTGTTTTATCAGGCTGTATCATTCTTTTACTGGCAGCCCTTTTATTCAATAACATAACTTCGAACAGAAGCTATCCTTCTCATACAAGGTTTAAAAGGCTATTAAAGAAAAAACATGAACATATACACAAAATGAAAAGATAAAAAGCATGAACTGTCTCGAATGTGGCGAAAAAATTATCGGGAGGTCTGATAAAAAATTCTGCAATGATGCCTGCCGGAATGCCTACAATAATAAGCAGAATAAAGATTCCACCAATCTGATGCGGAATGTGAATAACAAGCTCCGCAGAAATTACCGTATCCTTATGGAGCTGAACACAGATGGCAAAGCGAAAATTGCAAAATCAAGAATGGATGGCTTGGGTTTTGATTTCGATTATTTTACCAATCTGAAAGTTTATAAGAACGGGTCTGAATATAGGTTTATTTATGACTATGGCTATAAACTTCTGGAAGATGATTTTGTCCTGATCGTCAAAAATCAGGGATAGTTTCCATTTCCTTAAATATTCAATTATGAAAGAAATTGTTCTGATAACCGGTGCTGGCGGAATGATCGCACAGGAACTCTCAAAGAAGTTAGAAAATGAATACACCGTAAGATTTCTGACCCGAAAGAAAAAACATGACAATGAATTTGAATGGAATATTAAAGACGGAACAATGGATGAATCTGCTCTTGAAAATGTTTCCCATATTATTCATCTGGCCGGAGCCAACATTTCAGGAAAACGATGGACCAAGGAAAGAAAGCATGAGCTGATATCCAGCCGTGTGGATTCTGCAGGGCTTCTTTTAAAAACTGTAAAAAAGAAAAAAATAAAGCTTAAATCTTTTATATCCGCCTCAGGAATCAATTATTACGGTACTGTAACAACTGAAAAAGTTTATACTGAAAAAGATCCTCCCGGAAACGATTTCCTGAGTGAGGTTGTCATTTTATGGGAAAGATCTGCAGATGATTTCAAAGAACAAAATCTGGCAGAAAGAGTTGTGAAAATACGGACAGCCGTTGTTCTTTCTAAAGAAGACGGAGCACTGAAAAAAATGGTTCCTACCATAAAATATGGCATCGGGTCTGCTTTAGGAAGCGGGAAACAATATATGCCGTGGATTCATATTGATGATATCTGTTCTATTTATGTGGCCGCTCTGAGAAATTCTGATATGGATGGGGCTTACAATGCGGTTTCCCCTCAGCATACGACCAATGAGAATTTAACGAAAAAAATAGCTAAAGTCCTGAAAAAGCCTTTATTTATGCCCAATGTGCCTGCGTTCGTTTTAAAACTGATGTTTGGAGAGCTTGCAGATGCTTTGTTGGAAGGTTCAAGAGCTTCTGCACAAAAGATACAGGATACAGGATTCCAATTTAAATTTCCTGATCTGAAGGGAGCTCTGGAAAATCTTCTGAAGAAAGAAAAATAAAAACGGTTACTTATCTTGATGAACTGTATTCAGACTTCCATATTCTCCAGAATTTTATTCAATAAAGCTGTTAATGTCACTAATTCTTTTTTGTCTAAAATGGCAGAAGCCTGATCTGCTACTGTTTTTCGGAAATCTTCGGAATTATTAATCAGAAATTTGCCTTTTTCTGTCGCTGAAAGATTAAATATTCTTCTGTCGGAAACGCTTTGCTTCTGTTCAACAAGATGATTACTGATTAGAAATTTGATCTGTTTCGAAATCGCTGCCTGACTGACCTTGAATGCCACAGCAATCTGTTTTCCGGTAACCTGCCCCTTCCGGTATATGTATTCTATAATATTATAATGTGTTGCCGTAACACCACTGATGTTTCCCTTGTTCATATTAGCCAATATAAAACACTGAAGATCAGTAAAAGTATTAAAAAATTGATCTTTTTCTATTTCCATAAAAATACTTAACTTAGTTAACTATTAACAAAGTTAATGAAATTATTATGAAAGAAATCATTATCACCCACGCAAGACAGAATAATCTGAAGAATATTTCATTACGCATTCCAAAAAATAAAATAACTGTCTTCACAGGAGTTTCAGGATCCGGAAAATCATCGTTGGTATTTGAAACGATAGGTGCCGAGGCCCAGCGCCAGATTAATGAGACACAAAACAGTTTCATAAGGAACCGTCTACAGCATTTTGGAGTTCCGAATGTTGAAAAAATAGAAAACCTTAATGTTCCTTTTATCATCAATCAAAAGAGACTGGGAGGAAATGCACGTTCTACAGTAGGAACAGCAACGGATATTTATGCTTCCCTCCGGCTGCTTTTTTCCAGGATAGGAAAACCATTTGTGGGATATTCCAATGTATTTTCTTTCAACAATCCTCAAGGGATGTGTCCCGAATGTGAGGGTCTGGGCTATGTACAGACCGTGAATACGGAAACTCTTTTTGACAAAAACAAATCACTGAACGAAGGTGCCATACAGTTTCCCACTTTTCAACCCGGAGGCTGGAGGCTGACACGTTATATCTATTCAGGGTATTTTGACAATGATAAAAAGCTTAAAGATTTCACAGAAGAAGAATGGGAAATGTTACTGAATGCCAAAGAACATATTCCAAAAAATCCGGCTAAAGAATGGGGAAAAACAGTCCGTTATAAAGGTGTCATTCCCCGAATTGAAAATTCATTTCTGAAAAAGGATTCTAAAGAAAATATTACGCGAAAAGACACTTTAAAAAAGGTTATCATTACTAAACCGTGTCCGCTTTGCCAGGGGGAAAGGCTCAATTCAAAGGTTTTGTCCTGTAAAATTGAAGGTAAAAGCATTGCAGATTGTACATCATTATCCATTGATGAACTGCTCCTTTTTATTCAGAGCTTATCATCTGAGATGTATTCTTCTGTAATTAATGAGTTGATAAAAAAGCTTCAGAATCTTATTGATATAGGTTTGCAGTATCTGACACTGGACAGACAAACTGACACGCTCTCTGGAGGGGAATCCCAACGGATAAAAATGGTAAAACAGCTGGGGAACAGCCTGGTAGATCTGTTGTATATCTTTGATGAACCCAGTATCGGCCTCCATCCTAAAGATATTGACCATATTGTAGATATCATCAAAAAAATAAGGGATAAAGGCAATACCGTCTTAATTGTTGAACATGACCCGGATCTCATCAAAATAGCTGATATTGTTGTTGATATGGGACCTGATTCAGGGAAAAATGGCGGGGAAATTATGTACCAGGGAACTTTTAATCATTTAAAAAATGCGAGAGGTAAAACGGCCGGCTATTTCAACAAAATCCGTACTTATAATAAAACTCCGAGATCAGCAAACGGATTTCTGGAAATAAAAAACGCCCATCTTCATAACTTAAAAAATGTCAGTATAAAAATACCCACAGGCATAATGAATGTGGTGACCGGTGTGGCAGGATCAGGGAAAAGCACTTTGATCAATAAAGTTTTACCCTTATCTTATCCGGTAACCGTAGTAGATCAATCAGTTTTTACAGCCAGCATCCGCTCAAATCTGTTAACCTATCTCAATCTGTCAAATACGGTCAGAAAACTTTTCTCCAATGCCAATAATGTCTCTGAAAAGCTTTTCAGTCGCAACGGTGAAGGCGCCTGCTCCAATTGCAGGGGATTGGGCGTGGAAAAAATAGATCTTGCTTTTATGGATGATATCGAACAGCCTTGTGAAGTCTGTCATGGATCAGGATATAAGTCTGAAGTTTTACAATATTTATACCAAGGCAAAAATATCGCTGATATCATGAATATGACCGTTCTGGAAGCCCTGCAGTTTTTTCCCGGACCCGGATTTGAACATGAGCTCTGCCTGCTGATCAAATTAGGACTGGATTATCTGACTTTGGGACAGCGACTGGATAGCTTCTCTGGAGGGGAAAGACAGCGTTTAAAGCTGACCAAAGAGCTGAACCGTACAGACAAAATTATTGTTTTGGATGAGCCCAGCACAGGCCTCCATCCTATTGATAATGAAAAGCTGCTTTCCTTCTTTGATGAACTGGTGAATAATGGCAATACCCTCATCATCATTGAACATAACCTGGACATCATAGCTCAGGCAGACTGGATCATCGATATTGGCCCTGGAGCTGGAAAACTGGGTGGCATTATTGTATTTGAAGGAACTGTGGAAAAACTGTTATCAGCACAGCATTCTGAAACTTCTCTCTATTTAAGGAAACATTTAGAAGCATAGGGTGTTATCTTTCTTTCTGTTACACAACTCATTTTATAAATCATGTAGATTTTAAAGGTTTTTTAAATGCCTGTTGGAAAAGAAATATTAATTTAGCATTTAATATAATGAGTCCAATCGGGCATTATCACTTAATATAATATACAAGAACTCTCAATGCAGAATCCAAACATTACTATTCTTAAAACAGAAATTTTATCCGATAACTGGTATACATTAAAAAAAGTAACCTATGCCATTGCAAAAAAAGACGGAGCAACAGAAACCCAAAGTAGAGAAGCTTACGACAGAGGAAACGGTGCGGTTATCCTGCTTTATAATAAGATTTCAGGCACTGTGATCTTAACCAGACAGTTCAGGCTTCCTACTTTCATCAATGGAAATGATACAGGGATGCTTATTGAAGCATGCGCCGGACTTTTGGACAATGATAACCCTGAAGAATGTATAAAAAGAGAAACAGAAGAGGAAACAGGCTATAAAATTTCAAAAGTAGAGAAAGTATTCGAAGCCTATATGTCTCCCGGTTCCGTAACGGAAATCCTCCATTTCTTCATCGCTGAATATTCTTCTGAAATGAAGATCACAAACGGTGGCGGGCTTGAAGAAGAAGGGGAAAATATTGAAGTTTTGGAACTTTCTTTTAATGAGGCTCTTGCCATGATAGACAGTGGAGAAATCATGGATGCCAAAACCATCATGCTGCTGCAGTATTTACGCATCAAAAGCATTGTGTAGAAATCAGACGGATCACGTTTAACTTTGATCCGGATTCAGTGCTTGTGAAATCTGGAAATGAAGATGGCATACTCAAAAACAACGATATGAAATATATCTATGACCGGTCACTAAAACTATCTCGAATAGGATGACTATTAAGATTATCTGGATACTTGCTGCCGCAGCTATTCTGATTTTCAGTATTCTGATGCTGAAAACGATCTCCCAATATACAGGTTTTGATAAAAATGTTGGCTTCCTTTTATTTAAACAGAAAGTGGTCAGTAATCCGTATTGGATGACGTTTTTTTACATTCACGTTTTTTCAATCACGCTTTGTTTATTAGCTGGACTCACTCAGTTTTCAAACCGCTTTTTAAGGGAAAACAAAGCACTTCACAGATGGATAGGGAAAATTTATGTTTACAATATTCTGATCATCAATGTTCCGGCATGTTTTGTATTGGGATTATTTTCAAATGGCGGAATCATCGGGATCACAGGATTTATGCTTCAGAATATTCTGTGGGCTTATTTTACGATTGCTGCTGTTCTCTTTATTAAAAAGGGAAATATGGCGGGGCACAAAAAATATATGGTTCTAAGCTATGCAGTGACTACCACGGCTATCACTTTCAGGATCATAAAGAATCTGTTCTATCAGGAAAGCCGGCATGATTATGAGCTGTTTTATGGACTGAATGTCTGGGGTTCGCTGATTCTCAATCTTGTGGCAGCCTATTTTATTATCAGAAGTCAAACATCACCGCTCAAAACTTACGTTCATGATCAAAATAATAAATGAAATAAACAGCAATAATGCATAGGACACGACGAAGATTAAACCATTCAATACCATTTTGTGTTGAGACTTTGCTGTCCACCGGTTAAAAAACCGCATCACCAGATAAGATAATCCAGCCAGGATCAGTAAGGTAAAAATAAAAAAAACAAAGCTTGAATCCATAGATATTAATTTATACCAAAACTATTATTTTTAAATTTAAAAACATAATAAGATCTCTAATTAAACCCAGATTCAGAATATTTTCAAATAAAGCCTACAACAAAATATATGAAAAAATTAGTATTTACACTCTCATTGGCCCTTTCTGCAATGGTGTCAGGACAGAAAACAGCCGGTAAGGCCGGCAATCTGGTACTTTATTCTTACCAGACCTTTAACTGCGACAATAAAGGATACTTTGATCCCCAAAAATATAAAAAAGAAGAGATAGATGGATCTTTCAAACTCCTATATACACTCAGTGGGGTTTCTTTTGACAATCATACTGTTTTTAAACTTTCCGATCTTGAAGATATCCGAAAAAACAAAAATACTTATCTGCAGCAGCTTGACAAACAGTATCAGGAGAAGAAAAAGGAGCTGTATGATCTTAAAGTAATTAATCTTCCGGAATGGAAAAAACTTCACCAGAAAACCATCCGGTCTTTTGAAGGTGAATATCAACTCAAAAAAGAAGAACTTAATGCTTACTCTGATCCGGCATCTCTAAAAAACAGTAAATTTTACAATACCTGCAAAGAATATATTGACGCAGTTTCTTCTCCCGACAAACAGAAAATGTACGCCGTTTGGAAAAACTTTGTTGAAGCCAAAAGCAAGGATAATGCTGATCCACAATCAGTAATAGATAAATTCAAAGCTCAATTCAACGATCCTAAGAAAGATGACTATGCCCTGATTCAATTGATTGGCTTTGGTTTTCATAACTGTGCTAACCACAGTTTCAGATCTGAGCCGGATGAGGAAGGAACGCTCTACAGAAAATTTGATAAAATCTTTACTAAGCTAGAACAGGATTGTGATGAGCCGTGATTTTATTTAAAAATTTAATGATTTAAAAAGCAGGCAGCATTCGTTTTCGGGTGCTGCTTTTGTTTCTAAATACTTACCCCGTGAATATTTTTAACCTCGGCCATTACAAAAGTGCTGTGTGCACTTCCAATAGAATCCAATGAGCCCAGCTTATTGAATACAAAATCCTGATAGTGCTTCATATCCCTTACCTGAACTTTCAGGAGAAAATCGAAGTCTCCCGAAATATTATAGCATTCAGCAATTTCGTCAATCTGTAAAATATCTTCAACAAACTGATTGCCTACGGAACGGTCATGGATTTTAAGTTTGATCTGGCAAAAAACGGTAAATCCGCGATTCAGCTTTTCTGCTTCCAGAACGGCTGCATAATGCTTGATATATCCTTCCTGCTCCAGCCTTTTCATCCGTTCGAAAACAGGTGAAGGTGAAAGATTTACTTCTTTTGCAATCTCTTTTACGGTCAATTTAGCATTCTTTTGAAGGATTCTTAGCAATTGAAGATCCCTCTCGTCGAGTCTTTCCACAGAATAATATTCTTTTTGAGGTTATGTTTTTCAAATTTACAGAATATTTAACCTTAAAATCATATTAAATAAAAATTTTATTCTGAATTTTAAATAAAAAACCAATCAATTCACTTTAATCAATACCTTTAACCCAGATTTTGTTCTTTAACATACTTCATCAAACAGAAGAGGTTTTACATGACGTAAATTAATAGGGAATCGTGTGAGAATCACGAGCTGTCGCGCAACTGTAAGTAGCACACCAAAAGTTTTTATCAGAAAAGATCCACTGCCAACAGCGGGAAGGATGATAAAAACCGTTACAAGTCAGGAGACCTGCCTGTTCTGAATGACAATGCTTTCGCGGTCTGAAGCTTTAGGTCATACAGATGATACTTTTTGATCGTAACCCGGCATTAACGAAAATTACGTCCTCATTGTATCTATTGATATCCTAAAATTCTTTCCAGGCAGGCATTGCGGAGCATTCTAAAAGAACTTTAAAATCATGATTGTTTAATTTAAAAGTTTAAAAACATGCAAACGCACATTCTTGGCAGCCCGCGTATTGGCCGTCACAGAGAACTCAAAAAAGCCTGTGAGCAGTATTGGTCAGGCAAAGCATCATTAAATGAACTCCTGGAAACCGGGAAAAACATTTGCCTTCAAAACTGGAAACTGCAACAGGAAGCAGGAATCGATCTTATCCCCTGCAATGACTTTTCTTATTATGATCAGGTTCTGGATATGACCCTGACAGTCGGAGCTATTCCGGAACGTTATAAAGAAATTGCCGCAAGAGCATCCAATTCTGAACTTGATCTGTATTTTGCAATGGCAAGAGGCTACCAGAAAGACGGCCTCGACATTACCGCCATGGAGATGACAAAATGGTTCGACACGAATTATCATTACATTGTTCCTGAATTCCAGAAAAACCAACAGTTCAGATTATTTTCCAAAAAGATTATTACTGAATTCATCAGCGCTAAGCAAGCAGGAATTAATGCTAAGCCGGTAATCATAGGGCCTCTTACCTACCTTCTCCTGGGAAAAGAAAAAGAAGAGGGTTTTGACAAGCTGGATCTGATTGAAAATCTGCTCCCGGTATACATTGAAATTTTAAAAGAGCTGAAGAACCACGGTGCCACATGGATTCAGTTTGATGAACCTTTTTTAGGGATGGATCTCACTGAAAAAGCAAAAGAAATCTACCAATTTGCTTATGCCGAGATCAAAAAACAGTTCCCAGATCTTAAATTTATTCTTGCTACTTATTTTGAAGGCTTAAAAGACAATCTTTCATTAGCAGCTTCACTTCCTGCAGATGTCCTGCATATTGATCTTGTACGCTGTCCTGAACAGCTGGATGAGGTCTTAAATATCACTCCTCAAACATTAAGCTTATCCTTAGGTATTGTAGACGGAAGAAATATCTGGAAAAATGATTTTTCAAAATCATTAAGCTTTATCCAAAAAGCAATAAATACAATTGGTTCAGCAAGAGTTTTCATAGCTCCTTCCTGTTCACTCCTCCATTCTCCTTTCGATCTTAATCTGGAGACTAACGAAAAGACATTGTCTCCTGAAATTAAGCAATGGATGGCTTTTGCTAAACAAAAAGTAGAAGAAATTGTTGCATTAAAAAAGCTGAGCTCAGGAAATGCAGATTATAAGGCTTTGCAGCAGTACGCCGAGAATAAAAAAGCAATTGACACCCGCAAAATTTCAGTATTGATTCACAATCAGGAAGTAAAAGACCGGGTGAATGTTACAACTGAAGATGACGCAAAAAGAAACAGTCCGTTCAACATAAGAAAAGAAAAACAGCAAAAAATTCTGCAGCTTCCACTCTTTCCTACGACAACCATCGGTTCTTTTCCTCAAACGAAGGAGGTAAGGGCATGGAGATCGAAATTAAAAAAAGAAGAACTTACTGCCGAACAATATAATAACCTGCTTAAAAAAGAAACGGAAAGAACGATCCGCTGGCAGGAAGAGATTGGGATTGATGTGCTGGTTCACGGAGAATTTGAACGTAACGATATGGTGGAATATTTCGGGGAACAGCTTGCAGGATTTGCCTTTACCCAAAACGGGTGGGTTCAAAGCTACGGCAGCCGATGTGTAAAACCTCCGGTGATCTATGGTGACGTTCACCGTCCTCACCCAATGACGGTTTACTGGTCTCAATATGCCCAATCTTTAACTCAGAAATGGGTAAAAGGAATGCTTACAGGTCCTGTAACGATCCTTCAGTGGTCTTTTGTCCGGGATGACCAGCCCCGCTCTCTTACCTGCAAACAAATTGCACTGGCGATCCGTGATGAAGTGAATGATCTGGAAAAAGCAGGAATCAGAATTATTCAGATTGATGAGCCTGCAATTCGAGAAGGCCTTCCGCTGAGAACATCTGACTGGCAAAATTATCTGAAATGGGCGGTTGAAGCCTTTAGAATCTCAGCAAGTGGTGTTGAAGATGCTACACAGATTCATACGCATATGTGCTATTCTGAATTCAATGATATCATCCAGAATATTGCAGACATGGATGCCGATGTGATCACGATAGAATGTTCCAGAAGCCAGATGGAGCTGTTGAATGCTTTTGCAGATTTCAAATATCCAAATGAGATTGGTCCTGGAGTTTACGATATCCATTCGCCCAGGGTTCCGTCAAAAGAAGAAATGGTTGAATTGCTGAAAAAAGCACAAGCTGTTATTCCAGCTCAACAGCTTTGGGTAAACCCTGACTGTGGTTTGAAAACGAGGCATTGGGATGAAACGGAAAAAGCGTTGATCTCTATGGTAGAGGCTTCAAGAGAAGCTGCAAAAGCTTTTGATAAAGAAGGTAATTTAGCTAATAAATAGTATTTGGGCAGGAGTTTTTAAGCTCCTGCCTTTTTTGTTTTGGTCAAATATTTACAGCATCTTTATGACTACTTTTCCTTTTGCATGACCACTTTCTACATATTTCACAGCTTCGTTAGTGTTTTGGAATGAAAAAACTTTGTCGATGACAGGTTTTATTTCTCCTGCTTCTATCAATTTTGTAATTTCTGCTAACTGCTTTCCATCAGCTTTCATGAAAAGAAAAGAATAATTAATATTTTCCTTATTCGCTTTTTTTCTGATTTTACGGATCAACAATTTTGTAGCGAGCTTCATGTACCAAGGCAGGTTAAATTCCTCGGCAAAAGCAGGTGTCGGCGGACCGGAAATTGAAATAATTTTTCCTTCTGATTTCAGGATATTGAATGATTTTTCCAGGGTTTTGCTGTCCTGACTATTCAGTACTACATCATAATCAATCAGAATATCTTCAAAATTCTGTGTTTTATAGTCGATCAGTACGTCTGCACCAAGACTCTTTAGGAGTTCAAAACTTTTTTCACTGGCCGTAGTAGCAACCGTTGCCCCTAAATACTTTGCCAGCTGTATCGCAAAAGTCCCGACACCACCGGACCCGGCCTGAATAAAAATTTTCTGACCAGCCTGAACATTAGATTTCTCAATCAAAGCCTGCCAAGCCGTTAAACCCACTAAAGGAACCGAGGCAGCCTCTTCCATTGTCAGATTTTTAGGCTTTAAAGCAATATCCTTTTCATTAATAGAAATAAATTCTGCAAAAGTCCCTATATGAAAATCTGCTGCCCTTGCATAAATCTCATCCCCTGCTTTAAAGCTTTTTACTTTTGAACCTACTTTTATGATGACTCCTGCAACATCATGACCTAAAATCAACGGCATTTTATAAGGCAGAATAAGTTTAAACTCACCACTTTTTATTTTAGAATCCAAGAGATTGACACTTGCTGCATAAATCTGAACCAAAACCTCATTTTCTCTGACAACCGGTTCGGGTAGGTTTATAAGCTGCAGCTGACTGTCTTTTTTGTAACGACTAATACTAAATGCTTTCATAACTTGAGTTTTTATTTTATGATTTGTTCTGCTTCATAGGATTTATGAGTGGGCAATTTTGGGGAAAACTTTTCGGTAGTGAAAAGTTATAAACATTAAAAGAATATCCCCATTGCATTTTAAAATTAATTTGCTAAATTCGCTTGCATTTTACAAGTACAAATCTATGCAATAACTTTTAAAATGCAAGTTGTTTTTTATAAATTATTAAATTTATCTTATGTCGACTTCAAAAAAAAGATCAAGCTGCCCTATCAGCTGCTCACTGGATATCTGGGGAGACAAATGGTCACTGCTCATTATAAGAGACCTTTTGTATGCCAAACAGTGCACTTATGGGGATTTTCTAAAATCTGAAGAGAAAATAGCAACCAATATTCTGGCTTCCCGCCTTCTCATGCTGGAAGAAAACAAGCTCATAACGAAACTGGACCACCCGGAAAGTAAGGCTAAAGTATTATACAAACTCACCCAAAAAGGTATTGACCTGCTCCCTATCCTGATTGAAATTAATCTCTGGGCCGAAAAATATTCTGACATTCCGGACGACAAGAAACTGATGTTAAAAGAAGTAAAAAAAGATAAAGAGGCTTTTATAAATAAACATATTAAAGAGCTGAGCAAGGGAATACAGGTAAAAATATAATGAACAAAGTAATATTCAATGTTCTAAAATTACCTGGCAAAATTATTCAAAATTATAATATATTTGTTAAATGGCTGCCGAAGACTTCGTAAAAAATTTTTATCAAGAAAAACAAAGCATTCTTAATTCAAGTTTTGATCATCAATCAAAATACAGAACTCTTGTTTCAACAAAAATTGAAGAATTGATCCAGATGAAAAACTTCGAGAATAAGATGCGATTTCTGTTTCTTTCCCTATTAATTTCAACTTCAATATTTGGGCAATCAAATAATGATATAAAAAGCAGGCTAAAAACTTATATCCATTTAGACAGTATTGATGTTTATTCTAAAGATTATCCAACCAAAATTCTTGAAGGCTCCGGTTTTATTACAAATAAAAATAAAAAAAATATAGGATCAGCAGGTTTTTCAATTGAAATAACAAAAGATATCAATAACAGAATAATTCGTGTTTTAAAATCTGAATCTGATCATTATGAGAAGTATGATAAGAAGCCTCAAAAAAGTATTATCAGTAAAATTACAATTTACTTTAATGAGTTTCAACAGCCGGATTTAGCGAAATATCTTTCAGAAACTTTTATATCTGATTCATTAGTAACAACAAAAACGTTCTTTTTTGATTTAAAAGAAAACAATGATGATATTTATGAGTTTCGCCAAATTGAAGATTTGCTAAGCACAGTCAAAAAGGAAATAGAATAACTTTATTCAACTACCAAACAAATTAATAATCAAAAACTTACAGTTTCTCAATTTAAAAGCTTAATTTTGCACCCCGAAATAAGGATCATACATTATGAAAAGAGTTGGTGAGCACAGAAAGCTTCTTGGGGTCGATAAAAACGTTACGTTAAAGGAATTAAAGACCATTTACAGAAATACGATGAAAGATTCGCATCCTGATAAATTTGCCAATGACGAAGCCGGGAAACTGGAAGCAGAAGAAAAGAGTAAATCTGTGATTGAAGCTTACCACTTTCTGGTAAGTATCAACGAGGAAACACAGGAGAAATATAAAGAAGAATATACGGAAACCATCACAAAATCTAATATCCAGGATTTTTACCTGGAGAAAGCGGTTTTAAAAATTCAGCACCTGAACGGAATGATGTACGAATACATTGGGGTTCCAAGAAATACGTATATCAAAATGGTTAACTCCGATTCGCCAAGCCGTTTTGCAAGAAGACACATTTATGGAAACTTCATCTACAGAAAATCTGGTGAGGTAATGGCAGATTAATTTCTCATAATAAGATAAGCAAAGGCTTTCAGGTTATTCTGGAAGCCTTTTTTTATGAGTAAAGAAATGAATTGAGATCTGGAGTCCGTAAAAGGTTCTTTAATTTATAGGGTGACTACAATTTTACCCACTACCCGTTTTGTTTCCATTTCCAAATGGGCTTTAGCCATTTCCCCAAAAGGAAAAGTTCGATGGATATGTGGAATCAGGGATTTATTTAGAAGTAAGCCTGCAATAGCCTGGATGGTTTCTTTTTTCGAAGCCACCATCATGAATTCAATATTTACATTCTGCTTTTCCGCTTTATCCTGGATATTTTGAGGAATTTCAGGCGAAGGTAATGTCACGATAATGCCTCCTGGCCGAACCATATCAATTGATTTCAGCAATGTTTCTCCCTGAATGGTATCGATAACAATATCTATATCATTAGCAATATCGAGACTGTTTTTTTGAGTATAATCAATATGCTCATCCGCCCCAATCGACAGAACAAATTCCTTGTTATTTGCAGAAGAAGTGCCTATTACATAAGCTCCAAAATATTTAGCGATCTGTACAGCAAAATGACCAACTCCTCCTGACGCAGCATGAATCAGAACCCTATCGTTTTTTTTGATTTTGGCTACATCCACTAAAGCCTGATAAGCTGTTACCGCTGCTAAGGATGAAGAGGCAGACTCTTCAAATGTATGATGTTCAGGAATCAGGGCCAGATGACTTTCAGGAGCAGCTGTATATTCTGCATAGGCTTTTCCGTTCCCGAAAAAGTTTACCATTCCAAAAACTCGGTCCCCAATTTTAAAATCTGTTACTTCTTCTCCTATTTCAAATACTTCACCTGCAATATCCCAGCCTAAAATCACAGGTCTTAGATCCCCATATATCCAATTGAGAACATGATCATATGCTCTGGCATTTACATCAACCGGATTGATACTTATTGCTTTTACCTGCACCAATACTTCATTATTTTTTATTTGTGGTTTTTCTGTATCAGCCAACTGCAGTTTATCAACACCTCCGGCTTCATTTAAAATAATTGTTTTCATTATATTTTTACTTTAAGTTTAAAACAAAAGTAAATTAATGCTATATTAGAGACAAGTATGCACTTTTTTGTACTCTACATACCAAAAGTATACTGATACTGATTATCAAAGTATTAATTTTAATGAAATCATGAAAAAATATTTAAAAGACGAACCTTCCTGCCCTGTAGACTATGCATTTAAGAGAATTGGCGGAAAATATAAAGGTAGAATATTGTGGTATCTGCATGTAAAGACGATTATGCGTTACGGTGAATTACGCAAAACGCTCTCCGATATCACCCCGAAAATGCTTACTCAGACTTTGCGTGAACTGGAAGATGACAGCCTTATCAACAGAAAAGTATATCATGAAGTTCCACCAAAGGTAGAATATTCTTTAACTGAAATGGGACAGCAGCTCATCCCTTTCATTAACTATTTACGGATATGGGGAAATGAGCAAATGGAGAAACAAAAAGCAAAGCAAACAGTATAATACATCACAGGCACTTATAATAAAAAGCGCATCAGAAATCTGATGCGCTTTAAGGTTAATTAAGGTTAAATATTTTAGTCTATGTGTTTAGGAGTATATCCATCTTCACTCAGTTCTTTGTGTACATAGTCAGCTTTCATTTCAGCTTCGTAGTCTACTTTTTCATGTTTACCCATTCTTCTTAGAATTGAATCAAATAATGAATAAACTACCGGTACAATAATCAGTGTCAGGAATAATGATGATGTCAAACCTCCAATAATTACCCAAGCTAATCCGTTGTTCATCTCTGCTCCGGCTCCTTTTGCAATTGCAATCGGGATCATACCGAAGATCATCGCAATCGTTGTCATTAGGATCGGACGAAGACGTGCATGGTTCGCCTGAATCAAAGCATCATGTGTATTGGCACCTGCTGCTTTTCTCATATTCGCAAAGTCGACAATCATAATCGCGTTCTTCGCAACCAAACCAATCAACATGATCATCCCCAGCATCGTAAAGATGTTTAATGAGTTTGCAGTGATGGCAAGAATAACCATTACCCCGATCAATGCCAGAGGAATAGAGAATAATACTACGAATGGATATACAAATGAGTCATACAATGAAACCATTACCAGGTAAACCAATACAATAGCCGCCATTAATGCAATTCCCAGGGTACCGAAACCTTCGGTCTGGTTTTCCATGTCACCACTCCAAATGTAGCTTACTCCTGCCGGCTTGGTTTTTTCGTTATCCATAAACTGAGCAGCCCATTCATTGGCAACGTCTCCTACAGGACGACCTACAACCTTAGATTTGACTTTTACAGATGGTGATTTATCTCTACGTTCCAATAAACTCGGTCCGGAACCCATTTTTACATCTGCGAACTGACTCAGCCTGATCTGCTCTCCCTGAGGGTTTGTAAACATCAGGTTTCTTACATCATCAATGGATTGTCTGTTGGCATCACCAAAACGGATGTTGATGTCATATTCATATTCTCCGGCTCTGAATTTTCCGTCTGTATTTCCACTGAATGCAGTCTGCATCGTTTGTCCTACACTGGAAAGGTTTAAGCCTAAAGATGCCATTTTATCTCTGTCGATATTGACCTGAACTTCCGGATTTCCAGAGTCAGTAGACAATTCTGCATCCACAGATCCCGGTACTTTTTTAAGCAATTCAAGAATTCTGTTCGCTTCTTTATTGGCGGTCTCATTATCCTGAGCCGTTACTACCATTTCAATTGGTGCGTTATCTGCTCCCATCAATCCGATCGGTGCCGTTTTAAATTCAACTCCTGTGAATTTTTCTTCCAGCGCTCTCTTGATTTTTGCAGATTTGATATCTGTACTTTCATTACGTTCAGATTTATCTACCAGAATCACCTGGATCTCTGACTGATATAAAGTAGCCTGTGCTCCACCAAATCCTGATGACTGCTGACCAACCGTGGTGATCATATCTACAACATCTTTATCATTTCTAAGGTATCTTTCAACCGCTAAAGTAATCTGATTGGTTTTTTCTACGGAAGCATCTTTTGGTAGTTCCATCTGAACAAGGAACTGGCCTCTATCCATTTTAGGGAAGAATTCACCACCAATAAATCCGAAAGCGACCAACATGAATGAAGAAATCAGGATAATGAAGGTTACAACCACTGTCATAATTCTTCTTAATGTTGTTTTTAAAGCCCACTCCAGAATTCCTGTAATCCAGTGCGTGAATCTTTCCAATTGCTTTTCAAACCAAAGGATAAATTTCTCAAAAGGATTTTTACCTGTTAAATGTACCAATTTACCATATCTTGAAGATAACCAAGGAATGATGGTAAATGAGGCTAATAATGAGAATAATGTCGCAATAACCACCGTTACACAGAACTGCGCAAGGATATCAGAAACTAATCCTGAACTCATCGCGATCGGTAAGAATACCACCACAATTACCAGGGTAATAGCCGTTACCGTAAACCCAATTTCCGAGGCTCCATCGTAGGCTGCACGAATTCTGCTTTTCCCCATCTCCATGTGACGGTACACGTTCTCCAAAACCACGATCGCATCATCCACAAGGATACCAACAACCAATGAAAGTCCTAATAAACTCATTAAGTTTAAGGTATACCCCATCAGGTACATTCCGATTACCGTTGCAATCAATGACATCGGAATAGAAACCATTACGATGAATGCGTTTCTGATGTTATGAAGGAACAGTAACATTACCACTGCTACCAGGATAATCGCTAAGAATAAATCGAAAATTACGTGGTCCGCAGCTTCAAGTGTAAAGTCTGTGGTATCATCTACGATATTTATTTTGATTGCCTGAGTTTTATAATTGTTCTCAACATCAGCAATTGTTTTCTGAATGGCTTCTGAAACGGAAACCGCATTGGCATCAGACTGTTTTTTTACCTGAAGTAAAATCGTTGAATTCTGATTGTATCTTGCCACTTTCTCCACATCTTTCTGTGTATCGAAAACAGTTGCAATATCAGACAAGCGAACCTGAGCTCCATCTTTATTGGAAACCACAAGGTTATTCATCTCATCTACACTTTTATACTTCCCGGAAAGTCTGATCGTAGATCTTGAAGTTCTCGTCTTCAAAGCTCCCGTCGGGAAATCCAGGTTGGAGGAAAGAATAGCCTGCTGTACATCTGCAATGGCAATACCATACCCCTGCATTTTCTTTTCATCCAAGTTAACCTGAATCTCTCTCTCCTGCCCACCTACAAGGTCAACCTGAGCCACACCGTTTACACGGGAAAAAATAGGCTCTATTTTTTTATCTAAAAGGTCGTAAAGATCTTTATTATTCAGCTTGTCGCTGGAAATACTCAACGTCATGATCGGTAGATCATCCAGTGAGAATTTTTGCAAAGAAGGAGGGTCTGCATCCTCCGGAAGATCTGCCAAAATAGCATTTACCTTCCTCTGTGCATCATTCAAAGCATAATTTACATCGGCACCTGTATTCAGCTGAACCATAATAACCGATAAACTTTCGTAAGATGAAGATTCTACTTTTTTTACGTTTTCCAGGGAACCCACGGCATCTTCAATCTTTCGGGTTACCGAAGTTTCCACCTCAGCAGGTGAAGCTCCCGGATATACCGTAGAAATGGTTACCATATTGGTTTCAAACTTTGGAATCAACTCGTACCCCATCATGGAGTAACTTAATAAACCACCCAGCGTAAGTATCGTAAACAATACGATAACAAGGGACGGCCTTTTAATGGATATTTCTGCTAACTTCATCTTCTGTTACTTTACGATATTGATTTTCGAACCGTTATCAAGGTTGATTTGCCCACTGGTAATTACCTGTTCCCCACCGTTCAGTCCACTTAAGATCTGAACTTTGTCACCGTATACTTTTCCGGTTTGCACTTTGATCAGTTTAGCAGTTCCGTTGCTTACGATAAATAATTGCCCTGAACTTACTCCGTTTACAAAAGCTTGTGCAGGAACGGTCAGCATATTCTGAGTTTCAGCACCGTGATTGGTTTTGAATAAAGCTGTTGCGTACATACCCGCTTTTAGGTTTCCTCTGTTCTGAACTTCAATTTCAACAGGGAAATTTAAAGAAGCATCACTTTTAGGAGCAATGAAGGTAATTCTTCCACTGAAAGACTCTCCAGGTAAAACATTTACATTAATTGGAACTTCTTGTCCCAACTGGATTCTTCCAACCTGGCTTTCATCCACCAATACAGAAAGTTTTAAGCTGTTGATATTAACGATTTCAAACATAGAAGTCCCTACAGAAACCACTGTTCCCGGCTCTACCATCTTTTTGTTGATCGTTCCGCTGATCCCTGCACGGATGCTGGTATCATTTACTCTTACTCCCTGTGCTCTTACGGCGGCCTGTGCATTTTTCAGCTGCAATCTTGAGTTATCAACCTGCTGCTTGGTAACCCCTCCGGTTTTGAAGGCATTTTCGTAACGTTGGTTATCAATAATCGCATTTTGCAAATTATTCTGAGCCTGAGAAACATCTACTTCGATCGCGTCTTTTTTGATCACTGCCAAAGTCTGTCCTGCAGAAACTCTTGATCCTTCTTTTACCAGAACGCTCACGATACGTCCAGCAATTTCAGAAGACTGGTTCATTTCCTGCTTTGGAATGAAAGTTCCGTTTGCAGTATAATCTGTATTAATATTTTCTCTCTTTGCAGTTACCACATTCACGTTGATTTTATCAACCTGTTTAGCAACTTCTTTTACTTCCTGCGTCTGTTTTTCTTTATTATCTGCAATCTTGTAAGCTGCCAGACCTATAAGTACAGCTGCTACGATGATATATATTAAGGTTTTTTTCATAGTTTATTACGGGTTTTGTAGTGTGTTTAATTCTCCTTTAGCCTTGATTAATTTTATTTCCGCCTGTTTGTAATCTAGTAAAGCATTTGCATAGTTCTGTTTCGCCTGGGTAAGAGCATTTTCAGCATCTAAAACCTCTGTAAGCGTTGCCAAACCATACTGGTAGTTGGCCTGAGTATTTTTCTGAACTCTTTCTGCCAATCCTACATTATCTTTCATACTTTCGATATTGATTAATGCATTTTCCATATTGGTAATTGCATTTTTATAATCCAAGCTTAAGCTCAGTTGAGTATTTTGAATATCTAAATCTAAATCCTGGATATCAATTTCTGCTTGATTGATCTTAGCTTTGGTAGCTCCTCCGGTAAAAATAGGAATGTTAACATTTAAGCCAATCGCTGAATAATCACTCCAAAGAACGCCTTTATTAAGTCCGTTTGTAAGAGGAAATTTCGCTCCCTGACCGCCCCAACCGTAATTGGCAACCAAATTTACTGTTGGATATAAATATGCTTCTGTAGCTTTTTTGTTAAACTGCAAAAGTTCTCTGTTTTTATTTAAAACTTTGATCTCTGTACGGTCATCAAGGTTTATATTGCTTGCTATCAATTCAGGTTTTGGCTCGATTGTTTTCTCTTCAAGCTCAATATCTGTAGAGATCGGAACTCCCATATAAAACTTCAAAGCATTTTTTGAAAGTTCAACGGAATTGATCAACTGCTGCTTATTTGAGCCGATATTGGTCAACTGAACATTGGTACGATCTAAATCGATAGCTTTTGCCAATCCATTATCAACCAGACTCTTGATTACATTTCTCGTTTTTTCCGTATTGGCATAGCTGGCTTCAACTGTTTTAAGATTCTCTTCCTGAACAAAAACCTGATAATAAGCTGTTGCTACATTTTCAATGATTTGTTCGTTCGTTAGCTGAGCATTTAAAACATAGAATTCTCTTGTCGATTTTGCGGCTTTAAGACCTGTAAAAACTCTTTGATCAAATATTGCCTGCTGAAGCTGTACAGAAGCTGTTGAACTCCATGGCTGTCCCAGCTGTGCTCTGATTCTCTCTCCTCCAAATTCCAGCAAAGACTCCTGAATAATCGGATTGTAAGTTAAACCTGCTGTGGCACTGATCTGTGGTAAAGCTCCAGCTCTGGCCTCGTCAATTTTATATTCAGCTTTTCTGATCTGCAATGCTGCTTTTTTGGCTTCCGCCTTATTTTGCAGTGCCTGCTTGATGGCTTCCTGTAAAGAAACCTGCTGCTGGGCAGATACGGATGAAAAGCCGAAAATCATAAATGCTGCAGCTATCCCAATTTTTAGCTTTTTAGCAGTTATACGTTTTCTTTTCATAATTTTATACTTCGTTTATTTTTTTAATGTAGTTTTTCTCACAAATGTTTTTTATTTCTAAAGGACGAATCATTTCTTAAAATACTTTAACATTTTTTTAATTTTTGAAAAGCATATTGATAATGATCTCTTTTCTTTCGGAAATAATCTTATCATATTCCTCATCGCTAATCATCAGATTCTCCATAAACAAAGGTCTTATAGCACTTGGGAATACAAGTAATGAAACCATATTCAGAATAAACTGAACGGGAGCCATTTTTTCAATATTTCCCAGTTCCATTTCTTTTTCGATGTCTTTATAAAGAGTTTCCAGTACATCTTCTTCTATTTCTCTCTGATGGCAGTTTCCTTTATTGATCTGCGAAACTATATAAGTTTCCAGGTATGGGTACTGAAGGCTTGTTGAAAGGCTTCCTTCTATAAACTTACTGATCTTCACTTTAAAAGGCAGATCTGCATTCTGGATGATCTTAGATTTTTCCTGTTCCACCCGTTGAGCTTCATCAAAAATGATTTGAATCAGATTATCCCTGGAACGGAAATAATAATTAATCAGTGTTCTGTTCACTCCTGCTGCATCTGCGATCTCCTGGGTAGTAGCATCAAACTTCCCTTTCACAAAGAATAAATTCTTCGCTGTCTCTTTTATTAATTCCTGTGTTTGGTCTTTTTTTGCTTGATTTGACATTATTGTTAAACAATTTTGTGCAAATGTAAATCAAATTCTGTTTTTGACAAAATTGTTAAACAAAATTGTTATGATTTGTGTCATGTTTTTAAAAACACCGGTCAATTCAATAATTAACCTGCATTCCCGGGCAAGAAATGCTTAGAAACAATCATGCCTTTATCGCAAGACAGAAAAAGTAGATGTTCGGAGGGTATAATAAGGAAATAAGGGCATTCATTTCATCAAAGTAATACAATATAATTTGTCTGTGGGAAACAATTAAAGTTAGGACGAAAGAACGTATAGCAGCTAAAGATTAAAACAAAACGGGCAGAAAATTCTGCCCGTTTTGTTTTATAATAATTTTATTTTATCTTCTGAAATATCAACGATCTTATCTTTATAAAGTCCGCCGAGTGCTTTTTTAAAATTCTTTTTGCTCATCTGAAGCTCGTCTTTGATTTCCTCAGGAGAAGACTTATCTGACAAATAGAGAAGTCCGTAGTTTTCTTCCAGCTTGTCAAGAATCTTTTGTTTAAATTCATCTATATTCTCGAAGCCTTCTGGCTGCAGGGAGACATCAATTTTACCGTCCTCACGGATAGCTTTGATATAGCCGCTTTCTTCCGATAAAGGATACAGCTTTTTGAATACATCTGATGCGTAAACAAGTCCGATATACTTTTTATTGATCACCACATTCCAACCCAGTTCACTTTCATTCATCATCAGTAAGTCTACCTTGTCACCTTTTTGGAAAGGTAGATCCTCATATTGCGGGTTTCTTTTGAATTTTGTAGTTCCGGTAATCAGATCAAGGTCTTCATCTACATATAAATAAACCAGATATCTTTTTCCTTCAATAATTTTAGATTTCTGTTGTTTGTACGGGATAAAAAGATCTTTTATGATTCCCCAGTCCATAAACGCTCCGCTCGGAAGACTCTGCACACAGCTCATTACGGCATATTCACCTACTTCAGCCAATGGGATTTCGGTAGTTGCTTTTAATTTACCGTCATCCTGATAGACAAAAACTTCAACATCGTCATCAATTTCTTTTTCATCGCTGGTGAAAACCTTGGGCAGAAAAGCTTTTTCGCCTGATTCATCCACCAGGATCCATCCTGAATTGTTTTTTTCTGAAATTTTTAAAGTCTGGGTTTTTCCGAGTTGCATTGAATATAAAATTAGCCACAAAGGTACGGAAAATTGAAGATTTTAAACTATATATGCCATTTTACTCCAAATTATAGAGTTTATCCTTTTTCAAACTGACGATAAAACCTGTACATTTGATCAAACAAAATCTCTAACATGAAATTATACTCTTTCCTTCTCCTCTGTCTGCTTGCCACCACAGCCCATGCCCAGATACTGGATAAAACAGCTTTAAACATCGCCTACCGATATACAGGAAGAAATATCATACAGGGTGGTTTAGAATTCAAAACGAATACAGCCAGGGAACAGTCACTGATCGTAGGAGCATCAATGCTTTACACTTCTATCAAACATAAGGATAAATTTCTTCCGGAGGCTAATATTTATTACACCAATATTAAAGGGCGGCTTATGGGTGTATCTGTCAATCCATATTCCATAGAGCCGAGAATAGGATTTTCTTTCATCAATACTTTCTATATCAATACCGGGTACGCTATTCCGATACACAGGGATAAATTTTTTAAAGGAATTACTTTTGGACTCCAGTTCAACATTGCTCCGGTAAAGAACTCAAAATTTTATGACTATTTGAAATGGATGTAATATCAGCCTCAGCTTAATTTCTAGGTTTATTCTTATCGTGTACATTGAAGTAGACCTGTATCTCTTTCAACTTTCCATACATCTTTTCTAGCAACTCATCAGACATATTTCTGCCTTAAGAATAGGATATTTCATAATTTTAAATTTATTCTCATTCAAATATCCGGCTTATTTCTGCTTTAAGAATAGATCAAAAGAGGAATTATAAAGATAAATAATCATTTTTATTTGGTTATAAAAAAAGAGAAGCATTTTGCTTCTCTTTAATTTTAAATATTTGAATTTTAAATCTTTCAATCAAAATTACATATGTATAGGTCTCTTCCCTGTTGCATCTAAAGCCGCTTCTTTAATAGCTTCCGCATACGTTGGGTGGGCATGAGAGCTTCTTGCAATATCTTCAGCACTTGCACGGAATTCCATAGCAATTACCCCTTCTGCAATAAGGTCGGCAGCTCTGGCTCCAATGATATGCATTCCTAATACTTCGTCTGTTTTTTCGTCTGCAATGATCTTTACAAGACCGTCGACATCACCACTTGCACGGCTTCTACCTAACGCTCTCATAGGGAAAGAACCCACTTTGTAAGCTACTCCTTCTTCTTTCAGCTGCTCTTCTGTTTTACCAACTCCGGCAACTTCAGGCCAAGTGTACACAACACCAGGGATCAGGTTGTAGTTGATATGAGGTTTCTGGCCTGCCAGGATTTCAGCAACCAAAACTCCTTCTTCTTCCGCTTTGTGAGCAAGCATCGCTCCTTTGATCACATCACCGATCGCATAGATGTTGGCAATGTTAGTCTGTAAATGGTCGTTTGTTTTTACTCTTCCTCTTTCGTCAAGTTCAACCCCTGCCTTTTCAAGAGCAAGACCGTCTGTGTAAGGCTTTCTACCTACAGATACTAGACAGTAATCCCCTTCTACCGTTACTTCTTCTCCTTTTTTGTCTTTAGCGGTGATCTTTACGGTATCTCCGTTTCTTTCAACAGCAGAAACAGCAGTAGAAAGCATAAATTTCATTCCTTGTTTCTTAAGAACTTTAGTCAGTTCCTTGCTTAAAGCTCCGTCCATTCCAGGAATGATCTTATCCATGAATTCAACAACAGTTACCTGAGCTCCCAATCTTAAGTATACAGAACCTAATTCAAGACCGATTACTCCACCACCGATTACTACCAAGTGCTTAGGAATTTCTTTAAGGTTTAATGCTTCTGTAGAAGTGATCACTCTTTCTTTATCAATAGAAATAAAAGGTAAAGAAGACGGCTTGGAACCTGTTGCAATAATGGTATATTTGGATTCGATGGTTTCAGAAGAACCGTCGTTTTTCGCTACTTTGATCTGAGTAGCAGATTCGAAACTTCCCAATCCCTCAAAAACAGTGATTTTGTTTTTGCTCATCAGGTAGTTGATTCCATCTGTATTCTGTTTTACCACTTCGTTCTTACGCTCAATCATTCTTGCAATATCAGCCTGTGGTTCATTGATAATGATTCCGTGGCCGGCAAAGTTGTGCTTCGCGTTTTCGAAATGCTCAGAGCTGTCTAAAAGCGCTTTTGACGGAATACATCCAACGTTAAGACATGTTCCGCCTAAAGTTGAATATTTCTCAATAATTGCTGTTTTGAAACCTAACTGTGCTGCACGGATCGCAGCTACATAACCTCCAGGACCAGAACCGATTACGGTAACATCGAATTGACTCATGTTATTGTATGAATTTGTTTATTATTATCTTTCTTAATTCTCACAAATTTACTGATTAATTGCCACACTCCCAAGTGAGTTTTGTCAAGTTTATATATCATTTTGGATTTAAAAAAAATAATGAGTATCTATTGGCATTTATCTATATAATTACTGCAAGAAAAATATGAGGAATTCCAATTTACTCATCTATATTTTTACAGAACTCATGCATCTACATTTATTTTTCCCTGCCCAAAGGTTCCGGTACTTTCAAAAAACGAACCTCCATAAACATACCATTCAAGGTTTTCTAAATAGTCAACCGTATTTTCAGGGGTTATTTGTAAGCGGTCTTTTTTCGAAACGATTCCTTTGTACCATCTTCCCGATTTAGAATAATGTTCAAATTCAACAAAATAACGGATCCATATTCTTTGACAAAGTTTGCACTGTTGAATCGTTACTTCTGCATATCTTCCGTTAGTATGGTCTATTCCTAATTCAGAACTTCGGTATTCGGTATAGTTTGAGCTCGGTTTTTCACAAGCACATCCAATTTTGGGGATTTTATTCATTGATGAATATTGATTTTAAATAAAAATTAAAGGTCAAATGTAAAAAATACGAATCCATAACGCAAATCCAACAATTATTTCTTCATCAGATCCAACAAAACCTTCTCATATTTGTCCAGAATAATATCCTTTGAAAATCTCGACCTTATAGAATTTTTTATTCCGTCACGGTTATAATTTCCCTGTAAAACTTTCATGATTTTTTGGGAAAAATCTTCATAATTTTCAATATTTGAAACTTCTCCGTTCACCTGATGCTGAATGATCTCATTGATACCTCCCGGACAGTTATTGGCCAAAGAATAAGTTCCGCAGGCCCCTGCCTCCAAAAGAACATTCGGGAAACCTTCATATCTTGAAGACAGAATGAAGAGATCTGCGTATTTTAAATACTGGTAAGGATTATCCTGCCTGCCATGGAAAATAACATTTTTCAGTCCCAGAAAATCTTTCATTTGGAGCAATACGTCTTTATCTTTCCCATCGCCCAGAATGTGAAGCATAATATTTTCATTTTTAAGCCTTGAAAATACTTTCAGCAGGTTGTCAAAACCTTTTCTGGCTGATAGATTTCCTATGGCCACAACATTTTTATAGTTGTATTTAAAACTTTCCGGCTTGGCAGAAACGCCCAATTTTTCATTGATAAAATCAAAATCGACAGGGTTGTTTATTTTTACTATTTTCTTCTTTTTAATGTTAAAATTATCTACAAGATCATGCATCATATCATCACTCTGAGCAATGATCCTCTGATAATTATTATAAAAATTATAGAAGAATTTAATCTCTTTCCGGGTTACATGCTGTGTAACTACATTTGTTTCCCTGGCAATGAATTTTGTCCTTGGGAAAAGCCTAATAAATAAGGCCAGATAAGCATTTACTTCACCAAAACCTGAAAATACAATATCGGGTTTTCTACGATAAATCTCACCTAAAATAGGCTTTAAAGAATGCCTGATCCTTTCCGTATTGATGTCTATAATTTCAACATCTTTTTTAAGAAAATTAAGATATCCGCCCTGTTTGCGAAGCAATAGGATTTTTGGTTCAAACCGGTCTCTTGAAAGGTGATTGGCTATGGTGGTAACAATTCTTTCTGCACCACCGGTTTCCAGGTCCGGCAGAATAAATATGACAGATATTTTTTTCATCAGTTAAAGTTAGTAAAAAGTTTTATTAAGTTTCAAATATTGGTATCCGGAACATTTCATTAAAGTTAATAAAACAAGTTATTAGCTTAAAAAAGCCCTTCCAAAGAAGAGCTTATGTTTAAAATATACTGGATTTTTTTAATTTGCTACATCGCTGATGAATTTTATCCTCAGCATTCTCACCTCCTCATCAGAAAGCTCATCTCCGAATTCATCGAGAAGCACTTTCATGCTGTCACTTTCAGATTCGGTCATGAATTCCATGAAGCCGTCTACAATATCTTCATCGAAATTATCTTCAATATAATAGTCGATATTCAGCTTGGTCCCCTGATAAACGATACTTTCCATTTCTTTTAAAAGTTCATTCATGGAAAGGTTTTTGGCTCTTGCAATGTCTTCGAGGTCTATTTTTTTATCGGTACTCTGGATAATGAAAACTTTATGGCTGGATTTGTTTGCCACCTGTTTCAAAACCATATCCTGCGTACGTTCGATATTATTTTCTTCAACGTAAGCTTTAATAAAGTCTGCGAATTCTTTACCATACTTTTTGGCTTTTCCTTCTCCTACCCCATAGATCTTAGCAATTTCTTCCAGTGAAATAGGATACTGAACAGTCATATCTTCCAGACTTGGATCCATGAAAACCGTGTAAGGCGGAATTCCATGTTTTTTGGCTACTTTTTTTCTCAGATCTTTTAACTGCCCGAAGAGATTCTGATCCAAACCTGTGCTGGCCTGCATCTGTACCTGCTCGCTCTCTGCTTTGGTCTGGGAAAGATCAAATTCCCTGTCTTCTGCAATTAAGAATGGTTCTTTAGATTGTTTTTCTAAGAAGTTTCTTGCCTTATCAGACATTTTCAAAACACCGTAGGTTTCAATATCTTTCTGCAGAAAACCCTGAACAGTAGCCTGCCTCAAAATAGTTTTCCAGTAGTTGTCTTTTTCCTCTTTTCCAAAACCGAAATGAGAAGTCTGCTCTAATTTATATGATTTTGTCACTGCATTTTCTTTTCCGACAATCACTGAGATCAGATCTTTAGACTTGAATTTTTCTCCGGTATCTTTAATAAGTGTCAAAACCTTTTTCAGATCCGATGTTGCTTCTTTTAATTTTGGAGGGTTAGAAGAGTTGTCACACATATTGGCTCCATCTCCTTTTACGGGGTCAAAGTTCTCACCGAAATAATAAAGAATATACTGTCTTCTGCTCATTGAGGTTTCAGCATAGCCCACCACCTCATTTAAAAGCTGTAATCCGATTTCTCTTTCGGAAACAGGTTTCTGAGCGAGGAATTTCTCCAGTTTTTCAATATCCTTAGGGTCATAAAATGCCAGACAATGACCTTCGCCACCGTCTCGTCCTGCCCTTCCTGTTTCCTGATAATAGCTTTCCAGGGATTTAGGAAAATCATAGTGGATCACGAAACGTACATCCGGCTTGTCGATCCCCATTCCAAAGGCTATTGTAGCTACAATAACATCTACTTCTTCCATTAGAAATTTATCCTGATTGGCTACCCTCACTTTCTGGTCCAGGCCGGCATGGTATGGAAGCGCATTGATCCCGTTTACCTGCAGCAGCTGGGCAAATTCTTCCACTTTTCTTCTGCTTAAGCAGTAAACAATGCCCGATTTCCCTTTATGTTGATTGATAAATCTTACGATCTCCTTATCTACATTGACTTTAGGACGTACTTCATAATAAAGATTCGGACGGTTGAAACTTTCTTTAAAAACCAACGCGTCACTCATTCCTAAAGTTTTCTGGATGTCATCCTGAACTTTTGGCGTTGCGGTAGCTGTTAAAGCGATCACCGGAACCTCCGCAATCCTGTCAATAATCGATTTCAGATTTCTGTATTCGGGTCTGAAATCATGTCCCCATTCTGAAATACAGTGCGCTTCATCAATAGCCACGAAAGAAATCTTAACTTCTTTAAGGAAATCCAGATAATCATCTTTGATCAACGATTCCGGAGCGACATACAAAAGCTTGGTCTTGCCTCCTTTGATGTCGTCAAAAACCTGTTTGGTCTGTGTCTTATTTAATGATGAATTTAAAACGTGCGCTACTCCGTCATCAGATGAAAGACCGTTGACCGCATCTACCTGATTCTTCATTAACGCTATTAAGGGCGAAACTACTATTGCCGTACCTTCTGAAATAAGTGCCGGAAGTTGATAGCATAATGATTTACCACCTCCTGTCGGCATTAAGACAAATATATCCTTCCCACTGAGTAGGTTTTCAATAATTTGTTCCTGCTGGCCTTTAAATGTAGAAAACCCGAAATACTTTTTCAATTCGCCTGATAAATTGGCTTTTTTTGCGTTCATCTAATTTTCTATTGCTAAATTTGCATCCAACCCAAAGTTATAAAAATTCTGCTTAAAATAAAAGCGAACGAATTTATAAAAAATAAAACTTATATTAAATATTCTTTTTTAAATATAACGTTTTTTAATGGATTTTTTGTATGCTTTAAAATTATAAAATGGAAAGAACCGACATTATTTCAATTGCCAAAAGCACTTTAGAGATAGAAATTTCAGAACTTGAAAAATTAAAGAACAGAATCAATGAAGATTTTGCCAGAGCAGTAGAGATTATTCATTCGGCAAAAGGGAAATTAATTGTTGTGGGGATCGGAAAATCTGCCCACGTAGGCAATAAAATTGTGGCTACTTTAAATTCTACAGGCACTCCGTCACAATTCCTTCACGCTTCTGAGGCCATCCATGGAGATCTTGGGGTAATCCAGAAACAGGATGTGGTTTTATGCATCTCTAATTCCGGAAATTCCCCTGAAATAGCAAACCTTGTTCCTTATTTAAGAGATTATTCTTCTGCCCTGATCGGGATGACAGGAAATAGAAGCAGTAAACTTGCTGAGTTCTCTGAAATTGTTCTGGACACCCATGTAGACGTGGAAGCCTGTCCTAATAAACTGGCACCCACAAGCTCCACAACGATCCAGATGGCACTTGGTGATGCTATGGCTGTTGCTTTGATGGAGCTGAATGATTTCAGAGAGAATGATTTTGCCAAATTTCATCCGGGAGGAAGCTTAGGAAAGAACCTGGTTTCAAAAGTAGATCAGTTCCTATCCCCTCAGAAGCCTCAGGTTGAAGAAAATGCTCCGGTAAGAGATGTTATTATTTCAATCAGTGCATCAAGCCATGGAATCACAGTAGTAACACGTAACGAAAAAATCATTGGAGTGATCACCGACGGGGATTTGAGAAGAATGCTGATGAAAGGTGATGATATCAGCAAGATCCAGGCAAAAGATATCATGTCTGCCAACCCTAAAACCATTGAAAGGGATACTCTCGCTAAAGAGGCTATGAAAATCCTGAAAGAAAACAATATCGGCCAGCTCATCGTTACAGAAAACGGAAAATACTTCGGAATCATTGATCTTCATACATTGCTTGATGAAGGGATCAATTAATTCTGTTTAAAATCATTTTTCATTGACCACAATACATCATCAGACGGTATCTATAAAAATACCGTCTGTTTTTTTCAGAAAACCAAATGTGAAGGTATTTCCCTTATAAACTTCAGCAAAATCACGCTCAATAATTCTAAATACTGATTATTATTTCATAATTTCGCAGACTTGAACGGCTTACTTTTTACAGGTTTGCTATTTTAGAGAGACTTTAGTATATGGACGAAAAAAAAGAAATGTCCTTTTTGGGACATATTGGAGAATTAAGAGGCCACCTTGTCCGCTCAATTATTGCTATTATAATTGTTGCTGTGGCTGTAGGATTCAATATCAACTGGATCATGGATCATATCTTTTTTGGTCCGACCCGAAATGATTTTCCAACTTTCAGGGTAGTCAACCATTTTTCAAGAATGCTTTTAGGGGAAGACAGTATTCATCTTCCAAAAGATTTTCCGGTTCGTGTACAGCGGCTTTATCAACAGTTCAATGTCATGATGGCTGTTTCTGTTTTCGGAGGTCTGATAGGTGCTTTTCCTTATATTGTTTGGGAATTATGGAGGTTTATCGGTCCTGCTCTTCATCCTAAGGAGAGAAAGAATTCTATCTTTATTATCAATGCGGTGTGGATCCTGTTTATGACAGGGGTTTTATGCGGTTACTTCCTGATTCTTCCATTCGCTGTGAATTTCGGGGTTATTTTTAAGATTTCCGATATCATCATTCCTCTTTATGACTTAAGTGATTATACCACTTTATTTCTACAGGTAATTTTAGGTATGGGAGTTATTTTCCTGTTCCCTATTCTTATCTATTTCCTTACCAGCATAGGAATTCTTACCCCTATGTTTATGAAGACCTATCGCCGCCATGCTATTGTTCTGATCATGGTTGTTGCTGCGATCATTACCCCTGCTGACGTTTTAAGTATGCTGATGGCTGCTTTTCCACTGCTTATTCTGTATGAATTCAGTATCATTATGTGTTCTTTTACCTACAAAAAAGTTCAGAAAAATGCTGGAAATCTTCCGACAGTACAGAAGTAGTACAGCTCAAGCTAGTTATTGCCGGTTTATCATTGAAACTTTATAGTTTATCATATCACAGCCCGGTTTTAGCCGGGCTTTTTTATACATTACTTTCCATAATCACTGTTCTGTTCTTCAGTTTATTTGTGTATTTCATTTTATATTTTTCTATTGTACAGTCCATAGTGCCATTAATTTTTCTATTTTTGATAGAATTTAATTTGATTTTAAATGAAAAAGCTGACGTATACACTTTTATTTGCTTCGGGACTTGTTTTCGGACAGTTCTTCGAAAAAGATAAGGTTTTCACAAAACAGGATACACTAAAAGGCTCTGATACTCAATTCAGGAATTTCTGGGATGTCAAAAAATATGATCTTTCTGTAGAGCCGGATTTTGCAGAGAAAAGCATTAAAGGATATAATAAAATCAGCTTTGAGATTACTAAAGATGTTACTGATCCTGTTTTCCAGATCGATTTGCAGAAGCCGATGAAAGCGGATAAAGTGGAAGGTAATTTTCCGATTGTCAACTATAAACAGGATGATGATTTTATTTTCATCACAGCCAAAAAGAAATTCAAAAAAGGTGAAAAATATACAATTAATGTAACCTATTCCGGAAAACCCACGATTGCAAAAAATGCGCCCTGGGACGGAGGCTGGGTCTTCACCAAAGATGAAAAAGGAAACCCTTGGATGAGCGTTGCCGATGAAGGAATCGGAGCATCCATATGGCTTCCGACAAAGGATATCTGGAGTGATGAACCGGAAAACGGTATTGTTATGAAGATCATTACCCCTACCGACCTTGTAGGAGTAGGAAACGGAAGACTTACTGACAAAAAAACGGAAGGAGGCAAAACAGCTTATACGTGGGAGGTGAAAAATCCGATCAATGCTTATTCTATCATTCCGAATATTGGTAAATATGTCAATTTTAAAGATACGTTTGATGGTGAAAAAGGAAAGCTTGACCTGGATTACTGGGTATTAGATTACAACCTTGAAAAAGCAAAAAAACAGTTCCAGCAGGTAAAGCCTATGCTTTCTGCATTTGAATACTGGTTCGGGCCATATCCTTTCTACGAGGATTCTTACAAACTGGTTGATTCTCCTTATCTGGGTATGGAGCATCAGAGCAATGTAGCTTATGGAAACAACTATCAAAACGGTTACAGAGGTAGAGACCTTTCCGGAACAGGCGTAGGTCTTAAATGGGATTATATCATCATCCATGAAAGTGGTCACGAATGGTTTGCCAATAATATTACGGCAAAGGACCAGGCAGATATGTGGATCCATGAGAGTTTCACCATGTATTCCGAAGTTCTTTTCGTAGAAAAATATATGGATAAAAAATCGGCCGACATATATGCCATAGGCGTCCGTAACAACATAGAGAATGATATTCCCATTATCGGAAAGTATGGCGTGAGAAATGAAGGAAGCGGCGATATGTATCCGAAAGGAGCCAATATGCTTCATACTATACGGCAGGTGATCAATAATGATGAAAAATTCAGACAGATCCTAAGAGGTATAGGCAAAGATTTCTATCACCAGACGGTTACTACAAAACAGATTGAAGATTATATATCTTCTAAATCAGGAATTGACCTGTCGAGTATCTTCAATCAATATTTAAGAACAGTAAAAATTCCTACTCTTGAATATTCGCAAAACGGAGAATCATTAAAATTCCGGTACAAAGATGTGGTTAAGGATCTTAAACTTCCTTTAATTATTAACGGTGACCAGACCATCAATCCTACCGAAAACTGGCAAACAGTAAAGCTTAAAAAGACTACCCCGGTAGAATTTAACAAAAACTATTATATCCATTATAATCAGGTTCAGTAAATGAAACAAAGATCAAAAGGCAAAATCGTTACAGTACGGTTTGCCTTTTTTTATTTCAGTTATGGAGTTTTTGCAGATTTCTAAGTCTGTAAAGTTCTTTTAAAATTTTAAGAAAAGTTTAATACTGCATTCCGTAACAAAGTGATCAAAAAAACTACTATTTAACTATAAAATTTAAACATAATGAGAAAAACAGCAATCAGTCTGGGGCTCTTCGCCACTTTTTGGGCCAATGCCCAATCTATAAAAACAACGATTGATCTTGTGAATGTAAAAGACGACAAGGTAGCCGTTACCATGGAGTTTCCGAAAATGAAATCCGGAGACATCAAGTTTCATTTCCCGAAAACCGTTCCCGGTACGTATTCTGTAGATGATTACGGCAGATTTGTAGAAGGAATCAAATTTTATGATAACAAAGGACGGGAATTGACATATACCAAAGTTAATGACAATACCTATTCGCTAAAAAATGCGAAGGCATTAAGCAAAATAACCTATCTGGTTAATGACAGCTTTGATGATGAAATGGACAATTCAAAGCATAAGGCTGTGTTTTCTCCGTCGGGAACTGATATCGAGGAAGGAAAAATATACATGATCAATACCCATGGCTTCATTGGGTATATCGACAATATGCAGGATGTTCCGTATCAGCTGGTCGTTCAGAAACCTGCTGGCTTCTATGGAACGACAGCTCTGGTGGATCAGGATAAATCTGATGCCACAGATACGTTTACACTGGCCAATTATGCCAAAGTAACCGATTCTCCGCTGATGTATACCAAGCCGGATTATATCACCTTCAATGCAGGAGGAATGGATCTGGTACTGGGCGTTTATTCTCCTACCGGAAAGTACAAAGCGGCAGACTTTAAGGATAACCTTGAAAAAATGGTACTGGCTCAGAAGAAATTCCTGGGCGACATGAATACCAATAAAAAATATGCGATCATGCTTTACCTTTCAGGAGGTGACGGACCGCAGATCAAAGGTTTCGGGGCATTGGAGCACCATGAATCAACCAGTGTTGTACTTCCTGAAATGATGCCTAAAGAAGCTATTGATAAAACGATTACCGATGTCGTTTCCCATGAATTTTTCCATACTGTGAATCCTTTGAAAACACATTCTGAAGAGATCCATTATTTTGATTATGCTGATCCTAAAATGTCCCAGCATTTATGGATGTATGAAGGCGGAACAGAATATTTTGCCAATCTTTTCCAGATCCAGGAAGGGCTGATCAATAAGGATGAGTTTCTTCATAGAATCAATGAGAAAATTACCAATTCAAAGAATTATGACGATACGATGCCATTTACGGTCATGAGTAAAAATGTTCTGAAGGATGAATATAAAGATCAGTACAGAAACGTTTATGAAAAGGGGGCATTGCTGACCATGTGTCTTGATATTGAGCTGAGAAAACTGTCTAACGGAGAAATGGGTTATCGTGATATGATCAGAAAACTGTCCCAGAGATTCGGAGAAAACAAACCTTTCAAGGATGACAAACTGATCGATGAACTGGTAACAGTAACTGGTTATCCACAGGTAAAGGATTTCTACAATAAATATATCGCAGGAAACCAGCCAACACCTTATATCGAATATCTGAACATGGTAGGCGTAGAAGCCAAAAAGCAAGATACACCTCCCCTTTTCTGGTTCATCAAAGATCCAAATCAAACGGGATATAATGATAAAAACAACACTTTTGTATTTGATGAAAGCTCTGCATTATCTCCTTTTGCAAAGAGTGTAGGATTTAAAATCACGGACGAAATTGTTGCTCTGGATGGAAAAACAATTGATATTCAGAAGATGCAGGAGTTTATAGGTTATACCAAAACAATTAAGGAAGGACAGGATGTTACTGTTACTATTCTCAGAAAAAACGGTAGCAAAACCGATAAGATGGATCTTAAAGGGAAAGCTATTTTAGATAAAATGACAATAGAAACATTGCAGTATAAGGCCAATCCAACTCCGGCAGAACAGAAGCTGCAGAATCAGTGGCTGACCGGAAAAAAGTAATTGAAATTTTAAATTTACAGGTAATAAAAAAGCGGGAAGATTTCCCGCTTTTTCTGTATTTCTATTGAGCACTTTGCTTATGCAAAAGTTCAAGAGTATGTTTTACATGCTCATTACCTTTCCATTCATCATGTCCAGGAATTACCTTGGCACTGGAAGGATATTTAGCCTGCAGGTTTTTCATTGTCAATGGCCATTGCTGTACATTGGCCTCTCCGGTGTAGCCTAGATCTGTTGCAGCGCTGCTTTTTACCAGGCAGCCTCCATCCAGAACATTATATTTTGGAAACCAAACCACTACATTATCTGCCGTGTGACCTTCTCCCAGGAAATCTACAATAAATTCTTCTCCTCCTATTTTATATTTTTGCCCGGTTTTTATTAAATTATTTGAAGTTGCTTTGCCTTCTTTTTTCAATAATTCGTTGGTTTTAGCAGTAGCATAAGTTTTGATTCCTTTATTATTGTAAAAGCTCAGGTCTCCTGCCCTGTCAGAATGTGAATGCGTTGCAAATACAGCAATTACCGGTAGGTTATGACGCTTTTTTATGGTATCCATAAGGCTCTGATACTGCGTTTTCTGCCACGGAACATCAAAAAGGACAACTCCTTTTTTCGTGATCAGATAAAGTGCGTTGGTTGAATATTCTTTACCGCCAAAAACCCCGAATGTCTTATACAGATAGAGATTTGAGCTTAGAGGTGGTTCAATAACAAAATCGCGTACCTGAGCATAAAAAAAATTAGCCAGGAATAAAGACAACACTGTAAAAGCTTTAACACTTTTCTTCATAATTTTTATAGTATTAAATTGATTAAATTAATGGGACAGAATAACTGGAATATTTTGTGTTTTTAAGAGAAACAAAGGTATCCATAATTTGTATAAATAATTCACATCAGAAGCGATTTAACTTTTTTTAATACTAAAAAACCGGTGCACAGGTGGGAGATCATACCCTAGAATTAAGGTAAATCGTTATCTTACAGTAAAAATTTTAAAACAAAAGTTCAAAGAAGCTCATCGTAAAACAGATGATGAACTAGAGTATCCCGACAGGGAGAATATTTTAAGATTTCCCGATTGTTATTCTGAATGTGGTTCCTTTTCCGACTTCAGTTTGGGAGATTTTAATATCTCCGTTATGATATTCGTGAATAACCCTTTTAGCCAGAGAAAGCCCCAGCCCCCAGCCTCGTTTCTTAGTTGAATAACCGGGTTTAAAAGCATTTCTTGCCTGCTGTTTTGTCATTCCGCTTCCGGAATCTTTAACTTCGATCAGGATATTTTTGTTTCTTTCAAAAACGTACATATCTAATGTTCCTTCTCCTTTCATGGCATCCACTGCATTTTTCACCAAGTTTTCTATGACCCAGCTCATTAAGATCTTGTTGTGGGGAACGAGAATGGTATAGGTAGGAAGATGCAAGCTGAAACTTATTTTTTTTGAGATCCGTGTTTTAAGGTAATTATAATTCTCTATGATGGTCTCATTGAAATTCATGTCGTTCAGCTCGGGAACAGAACCTATTTTAGAAAAGCGCTCGGAAATAGTTCTCAGCCTTTCAATATCTTTTTCAATCTCGTAAACACCTTCAGACTCCGGATTATCCAGTTTCATAATCTCCATCCAGCCTATCATGGATGATAAAGGCGTTCCGATCTGATGGGCTGTTTCTTTGGCAAGTCCGGCCCAAAGATAACCTTCATCTGTTTTTTTGATGGTTCGCAGGAACCAGAAAGAGAAAAGAAAATAGCTTAGAATAAAAAAACCTAATATAAAAGGGGAATACCTTAAATCGTTGAGCAGTCTGGAGTTGTCATAATAAACAAACTGATTATTGCCGTCAGGCACCTTAATTTCAATCGGAGGATAACTTTTTGCCATTTTTTTGGCCAGCAGGGTTACCTGAGCCTGATCATTTTCTATTTCCTTCGGAATATTTTTGTGAACCATAGGCCTGTCGTCCCTGTCCAATACAATCATTGGAATCGTGTTATTGGAGCTGTATATTTTGAGAATCAATTCCTGAACTTCCAGGCTGGGAGTTACTTCCTGCTGGAATTTCAGTGCACTTACCAGAATATCCACCCGCTTGATTTCCTCTTTCCTGAGAAAATTAATAAGAATCGTTGAGGCAACAACAACAGTGACAACTACCAAAGTCATCAGTAAGAATATAATCCAGTTATTCAGTCTGGTAAGTATAGATTTCCTCAAGTTGCTTTTATTTTAAGACATTCAGAATTTTCTGCAGTTCTGTACTTCCGCTTCCCTGATAGTTATTGATAATGATTGAAAATACATATTTTTTACCGTCCTTGGACGTATGATATCCCGCAAAGGATTTGGTATCCCTCATGGTTCCGCTTTTCATTTTAATTCCGTCCTGAACCGGGAAGCCGTCATAATAAGCATCAAACCAAGGCTGTTTTTTTGCATACAGCAAAGCCTGTACTTCAGCTTTGGCAGCAACATAATTTTGCGGAGAAAGTCCACTTCCATCGGCAAAATTGATCATATTCGGATTAATCCCTTTAGATTTCCAGAATTCTTTTAAATAGGCAACTCCGTTCTTAAAACTGGAGTTCCCATTCTTTTCTTTTCCTAAGGTTTTAATTAAAGCTTCACCATAAAGATTGACACTTTTCCGGAGAAACCAATAAATTATTTTATCCAAAGTTGGAGACTGGTAGGTAAGAATTACATTCTTTGGAGCTCCCGGTATCACTTTCCCTTCCAGTTCGAGTTGTGAGCTGGTGGTGACTTTTCCGGTGAGTTCAATACCTGACTCTTTAAGCCATTGCTGTAATTCTTTTCCCAGCTGCAGCGGAGGATTGGGTACAGCTCCGGAAACCGTGACTGTTTTTCCTGCTGGAAGTGTACCGTTGATTAATGCGACTTCAGAATGTGGTGCAGTAAAAATAAGACTCTGATCAGAACTGCCGCCAGCCTTCAGATCGTTCAGCCATTTTACATTTTCAAGTGGATAGGAAAAGCCTTTAAACTCTGTCCCGGTAATATTGATATCAAACTGGTTTTCCCTCCAGTTGATTCCCCAGACTCCTGCTCCGTAATAGTTGCCGAGGTCATCCCAAGGCCATCCTCCAGGAACCGTCTGGTGGTCAAAATAAGAATCATCAATCACCAGATTGCCGGATATTTTTTCAATTCCTGAGCTTTTAAGGGTTTTAATCAGTTCCTTTTTAAAGCTTTCAGGCTTGTAAGCTTCATACCTCCAGCTTCCCAGAGTAGGGTCGCCGTTTGAACTGATAATGAAATCCCCGTTCAGAATTCCCGCGGACAGGCTCCCGGAATAACCTGCTGTTGTTTTATAGGTATAATTATTTCCCAATGTTTCAAGAGCCGCGCCCGCAGTGAAAATTTTCTGCGTAGAAGCTGTTGACAGGCCTTTATTGCCCTGATATTCATAAATAAATGTCCCGTTTTCATCTGTCACATAAAATGATAAACTGGATGAAACAGCTCCCGAAGAATCCATAAGATCTTTGGTAGCTTTATCCAGCTTCTGCGCGATATTCTGGGCAGATAGTACCTGAACCGACAGTATAAGAACTGCAAGTGTTTTCTTCATTGCAAGGCTTTTATAAATCTAAACTTATAGTCACACTTCCTGAACATAATTCACGAAGCATCATTATTCAATTTCCGATCAAATATAATAAAAATAAGAGCTTGTTTTGATGACTTAAAGGATACTTCCCGCCTCTATTTCGTAAGGTTCCTTATCTTTCTCAAAGATTCTTGTCATTTCACTACCTTCTACAGTGATTTTATCTCCAGTTCTTCTGATCCAATTTCCTTCACGAAGCCCGATTACTTTCGTATCATTTTGGGTCAGGAATTCTCTGATTCTGGTTTCCCTCGTTTCTCCGTTATGCTTTAAATCAGGATTCGGGTCCAGATAATGCGGATTGAGATTGAACGGAACAAGTCCCATACAGTCGAAACTTGGCGGATAAACAATAGGCATGTCATTTGTCGTTTTCATATTCTGGCCTCCGATATTGCTCCCGGCACTGCATCCCAGGTAAGCTTTCCCTGATTCGACATTTTTCTTCAAAACAGACATCAGGCCTTCTTCATGCAATGTTTTTACCAGTAAGAAAGTGTTCCCTCCGCCTGTAAAATATCCCTGAGCATTATTCAAAGCTTCTGTTTTATTTTCAAATTCGTGAATACCTTTTACTTTAATGTTGATGCTTTCAAAGAAAGAACGTGCTTTTGCCGTATAATCGTCATGGGAAATTCCGCCGGGCCTTGCGAAAGGAATGAAAATGATTTCATCAACTCCTTTATATAGTTTAATTAATTCTTCTCTTAAGTATTCTAAATATTCTCCTCCAAAAATTGTGGAAGTAGACGCTAATATGATATTCATACAGGGAAAATTATATTGATTATTAAAAACGGTTAAATTACAAAGATAAACTCAATCCCTGACGAATCAAAAATTAAGCTAAAAAAAACATTTTATCCGTTAATATTCTCTAAAAAAACTTAAAGGCTCTAAAATTTAAGTTTTTCTGGAATTATTATTGAATTTTAGAATTCAATTTTAAAAAATGTAAGATTATGAAAATGACTAAAATTAATATCAAAAATTTGTTTTTAGGTTTAATACTTGCCGGAACTGCAAGCCTTGTCAATGCACAAACTACTAAAACGGACAGTGCAAATAATACAGCAAATACAGCTGCTACAGCGCAAACAGGAAGCAATTCAACTATTGACGGTCTTAAAAAACAGATTGAAGCCAATCCAAAAGATACAGAAGCGCTTTCAAAGTTGGCAACAGCTTATCAGGAGGCTTCAGATTGGACTAATGCAGTTGAAACATGGAAAAAAATATCTGTTTTGCTACCGGACTGGGCTCCGTCTTATTACAGCCAGGCCTATGCCTATCAGTCTGCAAAAGATGATGCCAATGCCAAAATTGCTTATGAAAAGTATATTGCCACTGTAAAACCTGAGGAAGTAGAGCAAAATAAGAAAAATCTGGCTTATGCTTATTTTTATCTTGCTTTTACAGAACAGAAAAGTGACCCTAACAAAGCAAAAGAACATATTGCTAAATCTCTAGAATATGATCCTACCAATCAGGACGCACTAAAGCTTAGCAAAGTTTTAAATTCATAATAAAAAAATAAAATCCGGAAAATAATTTCCGGATTTTATTTTTCCCAATTGGTTTTAATTCTCGACAGTTTTTTATTTAATCAATTTTTTTACCGAAGAAATCCGTTTCTCCATGGAGATGCCGGATGATTTTTTCAATATTCCTTTCGATACCGGTATTGGTTTTAAGATTGTTGATATACCGGATCAGTTCGTGTTTCCTGGACGGAATCAGGTTTTCAAAATTACGGGTTGCTACAGCACTTGCTTTAATAGCAGCCTCCAGTTTGGGATGAATAGAAATTGTCCGGTCTGAATCATCAAATTCAATAGATACCTCAATTATTTCTCCTATTCTTTTGGGGGAGTTTTTAAGCATTAAAAGATTCACATACAGCCTCCACTCACCCAGATATTTCATCAGGTTTTGTCTGAATTCTTTTCCGTTTATGGTCCCTTTTACAGGAACAGGGCTTTTATCCTTTCCTGCTGCCCTGAAAATTTCACTTAAGATCTCTTCAGGAACAAAAACAAAAGGATTGATACCGATAATTTCCAGTACGGCTGTAAAACTGCTGTTCTTCATGTTTAACAAAGATAATATTTTATGATAAATGAATTGTGGAATATGTGATACGAGGTTGTGAAATTCGGGTTACAGCTTATACATTATGAGTTACAAACATTCCTTAATCTTTCTACCCTAACTTCTAACTTCTACCAAAATTAAAATTTTCCACTCACAAAGGGAATCATTATCTTTGCAGGAATAAATCTATCAAACGAAATGAAATTTTTTATTGACACAGCCAATTTAGAGCAGATCAAAGAAGCAAGAGACCTTGGAATTTTAGATGGGGTAACTACCAATCCTTCCTTAATGGCCAAAGAAGGAATTCAGGGGAACGAAGCGATCAAAAATCATTACAAAACGATCTGTGAACTTGTAGACGGAGATATTTCTGCGGAAGTATTGTCTACTACGTATGAAGAAATGATCAAAGAAGGTGATGAATTGGCTGCCATTCACCCGAATATTGTGGTAAAGATTCCGATGATTAAAGACGGAATTAAAGCTTTAAAATACTTTTCTGATAAAGGAATCAAAACAAACTGTACGCTTATTTTCTCTGCAGGGCAGGCACTTTTGGCAGCTAAAGCAGGAGCTACTTATGTTTCTCCTTTCCTGGGAAGATTAGATGATATCTCTACTGACGGATTAAACCTTATCCAGGAAATCAGATTAATTTTTGACAACTATATGTATGAGACTGAAATTCTGGCAGCATCTATCCGTCACTCTATGCACATTATCGACTGTGCTAAAATAGGGGCAGATGTGATTACATCTCCACTTCCTCCGATCTTGAGCTTGTTGAAGCATCCTTTAACAGACAGCGGATTGGCTCAGTTTGTAGCAGATTCTCAAAAATTAGCTTAATTATTGAAAAGCTATTCAGATATAAAATCCCGGAACTTTTTCGTTCCGGGATTTTCTTTTATTTCAACAGATCAAGTTCCAGAATATTATTTTCCTTTTTAATTTGATTAATCAATTGCGTTTCTCTATCATTTCTCTTCGCATTAGAAGTTTTTACCAATTTTCCCGAATCATCAATTTCCAAAACATCACGGCTTTGTGCCTGCATCAGCTTTTCACTTTTCATTGGATCTTTACAGTAGTCTTTAAAAGCTTGTTTATATTTTGTTTCATTCAATTTAATAAGGGGGTCAAAACCATGCTTATTCTCTCTGGAACTCTTCCATTCATATCCTTCCGGAAGCTTTTTAATTCCCTTTAGTTCGAATGAATGCGTCTGGCTGGAATCCTCTAATTTTACAATTAGTCCGGGAAGCCCATAGAATTTATAGGGTCCGTCCTGAATGAGCACCTCTGTGGTAAACCATGCAATCCATTTTCTGCCAACAAATTCGCAAACAGCTTTTTGAGCAGCCAGTTCTCCGATCTTTGCTTTGTCAGGAAGAATTTTCCATTTTTGCTTTCTTCCCTCCTCTACCATATACATATCAATCCCCAGAGAATTGAAAAAATTTACCGAATAATCAGGATATGACTTTTCAACACTATAACGAATTTTACCTTTGAACTTAATTTTTGAAAGATCCGTTTCTATTCCACGCTTAACATGTATATCCATAGCAGCTGCCCAGGTAGAATCTGATTCAGAGACATCTTTACTATAAAACTTAGATCCTTTCGGAATAACATCCAGAAACATTATTTCAGTCTCCTGGACATCTCTTGCTGTAGAATCAATGCTAAACCTATACTCATAAATGAATCTTTGACTCTGAGCACCGACTGAAAGGGTTAATAGGAGAATGAATAAGGTGATTACTTTTTTCATGATAATGATTAATATGATTTTAAATTTTCTTCAACATTTTTAATTACCCTGCAGGGATTTCCCACAGCAACCGCATCATCAGGAATATCTTTAGTAACAACACTTCCTGCTCCTATCACCGTATTATTTCCGATGGAAACTCCGGGCAGAACCACTACGTTTCCTCCCAGCCATACATTATCTCCTACAATAATTGGATGGGCATATTCCAGGCCTTCATTCCGCTGTTTTGCATCCAGCGGATGTCCTGCTGTGTAGAAGCTGCAATTCGGACCGATAAAAACATTGTCTCCAAATTTTACCTTTGCACAGTCTAAAATAGTCAGGTTATGATTGGCATAGAAATTCTCTCCAACTTCAATATTATAGCCGTAATCGCACCAAAAATTAGGCTCGATACAAATATGCTCTTTTGTGCTTCCTAAAATTTTTTTGATCAGTTCGTTTCTGTTCCGGGTATCGGAATTTTTCAGATGGTTATACTCCAGGCACAGGTCTTTGCATGCCATACGCTCACTGATCAGCTGCTGATCATAGTTGGCGTTGTACAGAAGCCCGGCCTCGCATTTTTCCTTTTCTGTCATAAATTGGATTCAAGGTTTAAAGTTTAAACTTTAAAGATAGGAGTAATAATCAAAAAGCAGGATGATTATTAATAACCATCCTGCTTTTTTATCTGATAGAAGCGTGTTTATTTATATAAATCAGGTTCTATTTTATTGTTGTTTTTAGCGATATCTTCCTTAGCCCTTTTTTCAATATTCCTGTACATTTCATTCATATCAATAGATTTCCCGTCCTGGTTTTTCATATTGATAACCGCCCCTGCAGGAAGTGTACTCATTGTTTGCTTCATATCTTTGGTTGGGTCTGTAAGATAATCTTTCCAGGCTTTTTTAAATTGTTTTTTGTTGACTTCAATTTCTTTGCCTCCTATACCAACCATAGTAAGTCCTGGTATCTGAAGCGCTTCTTCTGAAACTACTTCCGTTTTCTTATTTCCGATTAAGGTCATAATATGATAGCCTTTTGTATCTTCAATTTTTACAATAAGTCCCGGCAGTCCACAAAATTTATAAGGTCCATCCTGGATAGGAATATCTGTTGTAAACCAAGCTATCCAGCTTCTTCCTCCATAATTCGTAGTTGCTTTTTGAGTATTATATTCGCCAATTTTTTCCTTTTCAGGCAAAATTTTCCACTCAGGTTTCTGATCTTCTGTTATTTTATAAGTTGTATTCCCTACTTTTTCGGAGAACGATATATTATACTCCGGATACTTCTTTGTAACGCTTGAGAAAATAGTTCCCGGTTTTATATTTTTCTTGATGTTAATACTCCCGCCAAATCCACCTTTCATCTGCTTGGCAATATCTGCTTTTGTTGTGGAATCCGCAACGAATTTTTCGCGGCTGTAATATTTGGAACCGCTTTTATCAATATCCAGAAGCATAATATCACTTTTCACCTCTGCCCTATTAGTAGAATCCGCAACATATTTATAATCATAAAAGAATCTGTTGATCTGCGCATTGGCGAACATCCCTAGCATCACTAATAAAATTAAATATTTTTTTTTCATAATCTACGCTTTCTTTTTCTGCTACTAAAAGCTTTGCCAACCTCAGAAGAACTGACAAAGCTCAATGGTACTTATTTTTTTGTCTGAATTCTTATTTCTCCACGTCTGATATTCGCTCCATTTTCTTTATTAATGGTAATACTTGCGATACTTTCAGGTTTTATAGCATCCATTTCACTTTTGGTGATCTGTCTTCCATCCAGGAAAATCTTAGCATCATCCCAGCCATTCACTTTGAGTTTTCTCACGCCATTCATCGCAATCATTCCATTAGCATCTTTCTTAATATAATCTGCTTCCAGTTCCATGGTTCTGTTTAATGAACCCGGTTGAACAGTGTTGGTGCTTTTGTAAAAATAGACATTTCCTTTAGCTCCCTTTAATGCATCCAGTCTGGCTTTTTCACCGGCCTTTCTGACTTTTTCTCCTTCAAGCCTAGCTTTTTCACCGGCTATTCTGGCCTGCTCACCTGCTATTCTTGCTGCTTCGCCATGTATTCTTCCAAACTCTCCTGCTTTCATCGCCTCCATTCTGGCTTTCTCTCCCATTTCTCTGGCCTTTTCGCTTAATTTCATAGCTTCGACTCTCGCTTTTTCTGCTCTTTTGCTGGCCGCTTTTCTTTCTTTAATTGCCTTCCTTGACGCTTTTGTATCTCCTGAGTCCCAGCTCTGAAAGGCATCATTAAATTTCATTACTCTTACTCTCGAAGCATTCGGAGCTGATGAGGCATCCGGAAAATCAATATTCAGATTGGAAAGGTCAGGCATTTCAACGCCAAGCTCTTCAAGGGCTTTGGTTTCATTTTTCCACTCATCAGATCTGAAAAAATCATTTATTCTTTTTGATTCTGTATGGGGAATGCTAAAAGCCATTTTAAAATCATCAGAATTGGTAATTCTTCCTATTTCTCCTGAAAGCCCACTGATCTCGTCCACCTTCTGCTGGAATTCTTTACTTTCCGGCTTCAGGTTTTTTAAAGCTTTACTTTTTTCTTCAATTTTCTTTCCAAGTTCTGCTATTTCTTTTTTACTTGAAGATTCTTTGAAAAATTTCGGACTTATGATTTCTCTTTTTTCAGTTTCCTGAGGTGTTATGGTATCTTTCTTGATCTGAGAAACAGCTTCCTTAATTGCTATATTCGTTTCTTTAATTTCTTTATTCTTGGCGTTTACCATATAGGCAAAGGCTACTGAAAATAAAACCGGTAATGCAAAAATTCTCCGCGCATATCCGAATTTGGTTTTTGGTTTTTGTAACATTTTGAGTCGTTTTTTTAGATTTGAACTTAGAAACGGACTGGCAGCAGGCAACTGTGTTCCGGAAAAGTGGCTTGCTAAAAGCATCTGCGCAAATGCTTTGGTATCCGATTGTTTTACGGCTTTTTTATCAGCCAGGTATTCGTGGATCAGACTGATCTCTTTTTTAATGATATGAAAAAACGGATTGAACCAGAAAACAGAGGTAATGATCTCGATAAAAATCTTATCGAATGAGTGTTTCTGCTCAATATGAACCATTTCATGTTTTAAAATCTGTTCTCCCACATCGGAATCCAATGTGATGGTGTTTTTCCAGAAAAGGTTTTTAAAATATGAAAACGGGGCTTCTGTCAGGTCTGTACGGTAAAAATTGATCCCATCAAAACTTTCTTTTTGAAACTGTTTCTTAAGCTTCTGGATCTTGAGGATCCCGAAAATCAACTTCCCTAAAAAATAGAGAGAAACCAGTCCCAAAGCTGAAAAAATAATTCTAAAATAAATGTGGCCATTGTCTATGTTTTTATTGGTATTAAAATTCTGTATCCTGTCAAGAAGCATATACATATCACTATTCACTTCTATTGTAAAGTCATCTACCCTGATCAGGGGCAGCAACAGGGATACGACCATTGCAAACAGGAGGTAAAACCTGTTATAATGATGAAATGTCTTGTCTTTTAAAGACAACTGGTAATATAAAAACATTACACCGGAGCATACAATTACTTTTCCCAAGTATAAAAAAACAGTTTCCATGATCAGTTAGTTTTCTTTTTGAGTTCGTTCAGAAGCATTTCCAGGTCTTCCACGGTCATTTCGTTCTTTTCAACAAGGAAGGAAACGGCGCTTTTATAAGAACCTTTGAAATAATTTTTCACAAGACTTTTCATAGTTTTCCCGGAATACTGTTCTTTGGTAATCAACGGGAAATATTCATGCTGTCTCCCATATACATGATAATCTACAAATTCTTTGTCCTTTAATACTTTTAAAATTGTAGACACTGTATTGGTATGGGGTTTCGGCTCCGGAAACAGGTCCAGAATATCTTTCAGAAATCCTTTTTCTAGTTTCCATAAATACTGCATCACCTGCTCTTCTGCTTTTGTCAAATTCTGAATTTTCATATCCTGTTCATTATTATTAAGTGATAGACTATTTTGATAAAATCTTATATCACTAAGAAATTAGTTATACAAATGTAGAAATAAAATTGAATCAAACAACTAATTTTCTAGTGATAAAAAATAAATTGATATAATTAACTGATAATCAGCTTAATAATTTATATTAAAATATGTTAAATTTTTAATGTACCCTATTTATTGCCTATTTAATATGCACAAAAACTTAGTATTAAGCCACAAATTCTTAAAACTTGTTAATTTTTATTAAATAAAATTAAAATGTATTTGTTTAAAGTGAGAAAATATATTTATTTTAGTGCTTTAAAAATTTCTCATGAAAAGATATAACTTATTGATTGTACTATTACTGCTTATTTTTAATGTTACTACAGCTCAAAAGAAAAATTCTCCGGCTGCAGATCTCAGTATCTTAAAGGAAACCAAAACAAAGATTGAAAACACAGTTCCATTGGTTATCAAACATCTTCAGGCTATTGCTGATAAGGAAGGTGACAACAATATCGTTGCCAACGGAAAGACTGCTTTAGGAAAAGAATATGGTATTTTGGAATCTGAATGGTTCCTGTACAGAAATAATATGAAGAACTGCATTCTTAACAATTCTTCCAAAAAAGCTAAGAAATGCATGGAATACCATACACAATACTTAAGAAATACATTCATCAACTACAACAATTATATCTCAAACCTGACAAGAAAGAACGGATATCTGGGTGTGGAAGGGGATACAAAATTCGATTTTAAACCGGCAGAAATCAGTACAAAGCTTAGTGAAGCTTATTTCAGTGCCAGTGATGCAGCAGGAAGAATGAAAAGTGGCCAGAAAAAAGAGTTTTTAGAACAGACAATGTCTGAAGATAACAAGCTTACTCCTTACGGTCAATTGGCTCAATAAATAAATGTTAATTAAACGATAATAAATCCTGCTTTTTTTAAGCAGGATTTTAATTTTAAGTACGATTTATTATTTCCATATTTCGTTGGTGTTCTTCACAATACCGAATCCTAATTCAAAAAGATAAAGATCAGGAAAGATTTCAAACTGTTGTTTTACAAATATTTCCATCTTTTCAATAATCTTTACCCCTCCATGACCGGACAATACGAATCTCCTTCATTAGTCAGATTTACTTCCTCAACTTTACACAATAAAAAAGAACTGCATATGCAGTTCTTTTTTATTTAGAATATACAATACATTAATCATTATGTTCTGATAAAAATTAAGGCATGTTATAAAAAAAATCTCCGCCAGAATGTTATGCACTAATCATAAAAACATTCAGAAAAAAGTAGAAAATGAGGGCGGAGATTCTTAAACATAAATAAACTCTGTAACCAGTCTCCTGATTAGTAAGAGTGATACAAAAGTAATATTTTGGGGCCTATTCCGCTGAAAAAAGCTGTAGAATTAAATAACCTGTTTTGTAGAAGTAATACTACTTTTTAATAATAAGATGATAGGTTAAGTTTTCTTTTAAAACAACATGTTTCGGATTTTATAAACCCAATTAGCTTCAGAGATTTGTATTATAAAATGTAAAATAATGAATGACATCATCCAGAGAATTGAAAATATAGACTGGCAAAGCATTACTGAGGCCCTGCATCAAAACGGATATGCCCTTGTGCCTGGTTTATTATCCGATAATGAGTGCAAAACATTAAAATCAAATTATGACAATACAGCTTTATACCGCAAAACGGTTGTCATGGCCCGGCACCGTTTTGGATTGGGTGAGTATAGATACTTCAATTATCCGTTGCCTGATTTAATCCAAACAATAAGAACAAATGTATATCCGCATCTCGTTTCTGTTGCCAATACATGGTTTAAAGCATTGAAGATTGATATAGGTTTCCCGTTGGAACATGCAGCATTACTTCAGCAGTGTCATGACAACAACCAGCGGAAAGCAACTCCTTTAATCTTAAAATATGGAAAAGGGGGCTTTAATACTTTACATCAGGATCTTTACGGAGATATTTACTTTCCAATTCAGCTCGTTTTGATGTTGAATGAGCCTGAAAAAGATTTTACAGGCGGAGAATTTGTACTTACCCTGCAGATTCCCAGAGCACAGTCCAAAGCCATAGTTATTAACCCAAAGAAAGGTGATGCTTTAATTTTCACTACCAATTTTAAACCTGAGAAAGGAGCTAAAGGGTATTACAGAGTAAATATGAAACACGGCGTGAGTGAGGTAAAAGAAGGCAGCCGCTGTACATTGGGAATTATATTTCATGATGCTGTAAGTTAACAGATGAAAGGGCATACTGAAATCCCTGATACGGTCTTAAGAAGTAAAATCAGAAGCGGGGAAATTAAATTCGGAGGGAACCACAAGCTAAAAATTTACGGATTACTTCAGTGTTCCTCCGGCAAAAGAATGAAAAAAGAAAACAGGGTCTTTTTTATTTCTGAAAAGGAAGCATTAGAAAATAATTACCGCCCGTGTGGGCACTGTATGAAGGTGAAATACAAGCTATGGAGAAATAAAGAATAACCGAAAATCTATCAACAGTAATGAAATTATGGGATTCTGTAATGTTAAATGCTGCTTTTTCAATATCATTGTAAAATCAATAGAATTTAGGTATGAGTGAAACGTTGCGTTAATTTACAGATAATCGATTTTATTTATTAAGGATATAAACAAAAAGAAGCAATAAATTATTGCTTCTTTTGTTCTAGTAGCGGGAACCGGACTCGAACCGATGACCTTCGGGTTATGAGCCCGACGAGCTACCTACTGCTCCATCCCGCGGTGTATCTTTAGAGTGCTTACCGAAAGCACTTTCTTAGTAGCGGGAACCGGACTCGAACCGATGACCTTCGGGTTATGAGCCCGACGAGCTACCTACTGCTCCATCCCGCGGTGTATCTTTAGAGTGCTTACCGAAAGCACTTTCTTAGTAGCGGGAACCGGACTCGAACCGATGACCTTCGGGTTATGAGCCCGACGAGCTACCTACTGCTCCATCCCGCGATATTGTGAGTGCAAAGATAAGGCTATTTTTTGAAAATCCTAATTTTTCTTTTAAATAAGGGACTTTTATAAAAACTATTTTATTATTTGTATCTTTGTTTTATGGCAAAAATACTGAAAATTTACCCTGACAACCCTCAGGAAAATCTTATGAATGAGGTTATTAAAACCTTACAAAACGGCGGACTGATTATCTATCCTTCCGACACGATCTATGCTCTGGGATGTAATATTTTTGACATAAAAGCCATGGAAAAGCTGGCCCAGCTTAAAAAAGTGAAGCTGGAAAAGTCACAGTTCTCAATTATCTGTAATGATCTGAGCCATCTTTCAGATTTTACAAGACCTATTGATACTTCAGTCTTCAGATTTCTGAAAAGCCATCTTCCCGGACCTTTTACCTTTATCCTGGATGCCAACAAGAGCCTTCCTTTGGCATATAAAAATCATAAAACCATTGGTATCCGTGTTCCCGATCATCCGATCCCGCAGCTTATTGTGGAAAAACTAGGCCACCCAATAGCTTCAACCTCCATCAAGGATGACGACGAGATCATTGAATATTCTACAGACCCGGAACTGATCGCTGAAAAGTATGATCACCTGGTGGATATTGTGATCGATTCCGGATATGGTGACAATGTAGCCTCCACTATTGTGGATCTTACCTCAGGAGAACCGGAAATTATCCGTCAGGGAAAAGGAATTATTTAGTCAGAAGCAGGCAACCGATCATTGGGATTATGAGTTTGTACGGTAAATATGCATTGGGAATTCTTTTTACGTTTGTACTTCTTGCTGCAGTAATGCTTTATGGGTTACCATTTATTTATTTAATTACGGGTGCAAAAGGAATTACATCCGTTAATTTTTTTTATACGAGGGTTGTTCTTTGGATAGTTCTTTTTTTTGTTTTTCTTTATAATTTTTTTGTGGAAAAAAATCCTTTCCTGCTATGGGAAGAAAAGAAATATACAGTATCATTCTATACCAGGTCAGTAATCCGTTTATATTTTACCTGTCTCATAGGAACTTCCGTTATTGGTATAATTATCCAGCTTTTGACTCAGGAAGGCATGAGCAGCAAAATGGTTCAGATCTCTTCTGCTTTTAAAAATAACTATCTGCTGATGGTGTTTATCTGCCTTACTGCCGGAGTGGTAGAAGAACTTCTTATGAGAGGATATATTCAGCCAAGAATTGAAAGAATATACAATAATCAATATTGCGGTATTTTTATTTCCGCCCTATTATTTGGAATTCTGCACAGCACTTATGGAACAATCGGACAGGTAGTCGTACCTTTCTTTATCGGAACCGTTTTTGCTATGTTTTATAAACAATATTCAAACATTAAAATTTTAATCATCTGTCATTTTATGTACGACTTTGTATCTATAATGATCATGAATTTAATTGATATTAAACATTTATCCGTATTCTAACATTATGAAAATTATAACTTCTCCAGCGAAACTGATGAACGTTGAGAATTCAACTGATTTATTAAGATCCACCACCCCGAAATTCATCGAAGAAGCTGCATTCATCCAGTCATATTTAAAGCACAAATCTCCGAAATATCTTTCGGAACTCATGGAAATATCACCTAAGCTGGCCGATGAAAACTGGGAAAGAAACCAGAAATGGAAGGCAAAGCCAACAGCGAAAGAATCTGCTCCTGCCCTATTTGCGTTTACAGGAGAGGTTTACAGAGGACTGGATGCGAAAACCCTGGATAAAAATGCCATCGATTATCTGCAGAAGAACTACAGGATGCTTTCCGGGCTGTATGGCTTGCTGAAGCCGTCTGATAAAGTAATGCTTTACAGGCTGGAAATGGGACGCCATTTTGAATTCGATCAATACAAAAACTTATATGAGTTCTGGAGAGAAAAGATCACAGAACAGCTGAACTCCGAGATGAAAAAAGGTGAGATTCTTCTTCATCTGGCCAGCAACGAGTATGGGAAAGTGATTGACAGGAAAAAATTAAATCATAAAATCATCGATTTTGATTTCTATGAATTAAAAGACGGAAAACTGAAAACTATCGTTGTTTATACCAAGCATGCAAGAGGCCTTATGGTAAGATTCTGTTCAGAGACTAACGCCAAAACCCTGGATGATGTAAAGGCATTCAACTATGAAGGCTACCTGATCGATGAGGAAAAATCTACGGACACTAAACTGGTTTTTACAAGATAAATGACAATATCAGCATTCAAAAAATATTTTAAAACTGAACTTTCCGAACTTTATAACGATTCGGAAAGTGCTTTTTTATGCAGTGTTTTTATTGAGAAAATTGTAGGCTTTGACTCTTTTCATCAAAGAAGACTTTCAGATCAGGAACTTCTCATTGATGATGAAAAGCAGCTTCTTCAGATCATTTCCGATTTAAAAACCGGCAGACCCTATCAGCAGATTCTGGGAGAAACTGAGTTTTACGGTATGCAGTTTTTCGTAGACGAACACGTGCTGATTCCGCGTCCTGAAACTGAAGAATTACTTGAAATTGCGATTCAGAAAATCCATGATTCAGAACTTCCTGTCCAGGGCTTAAAGATTTTGGATATCGGAACCGGAACCGGTGTGATTCCGTTGGTTTTGAAAAAATATTTCCCAGAAGCAAAAATTTCTTCCATTGATTTTTCTGAAAAAGCTTTGGAAACAGCTAAGCGGAACGCAGAACATCATCAGCTGGAGATCAATTTCATTCATGGTGATTATCTCAACTTCGACTTAGCTGAAAGTTATGATATTATTATTTCCAATCCGCCATATATAGGACTTGAAGAGGAAACAGAAATCGCTGATTCTGTCAAGGAATTTGAGCCCAAGATGGCACTCTTTTCCCCAGTTCAGGATGCTTTGATCTTCTACCGGAAAATTGCAGAAGATGCTCAACAACATCTGAAAGACAATGGCCTTTTGCTTTTGGAAATCAATCAGAAACTTGGTCCTGAAACGCTTGAATTATATATTGACCATTTTTCTGAAGCCCAACTGATCAAAGATTTATCTGAAAACAATCGCTTTATTGTTGGAAAGAAATAAGTATTTTTATTTTCTTAATCCATACACACTTCTATGCGAACATCCATATTCAGTGCAATGCTCGGCCTTATCTTTATTCTGCAGCTTTCATCCTGTGAAAAAAGACCGCGTAATGTTGTCAAAAACTATTATGACAAAGGAGAATTCAACGGTTCTGTTTTAGTTGTAAACAATGGAAAAGCAGTTTGTGATACAGTCTTAGGACTCAGTAATATCGAGAAAAATATAAAGCTGAAAAAAACAACTCCGATCTATCTTGCCTCATTAAGTAAGCCCTTTACCGCAGTTTCGGTTATGCTTCTGCAACAGAAAGGACTGTTGAACTATGAAGATAAAGCATCAAAGTACATTGAACTGCCTGCCTATGCCCAAAATGTAAGTATCAGGCAGCTTTTAAACCATACTTCAGGAATAAGAGATTACGAATCGATTATTTTCAGCAAAAAAGGACTGACCAATCAGGATGTGCTGAACTGGCTGAACGGTCTAAACAAACTGCAATTTCCCTCAGGAAGCAGATTTGAATACAGTAACAGTGGTTTTATTATCCTATCATTAATCATTGAAAAAATTTCAGGGCAGTCTTATGGAACTTTTCTCCGTGAACATATTTTTGCTCCTTTGGGAATGAAGAATACCTGGGTATATGATTCCTCAACTGCTGATAAAAGCAGAGCTACAGGCTATAATAAAGAAAAGCAATTGAATGATTACTCAATTCTCACGACTGGAGATGGCGGCATCTATTCTACTCCTGCAGATCTGTACCGGTTTGATCAGGCATTAAGGAATTTTAAACTGATCAATAAAAGCAATACGGATCTCATGTATACTCCTGCAACATTGTCTGACGGAAAAATTTCCACCTACGGTTTCGGATGGTTTATCGAAGAAGCTGATAGCGGGAAAACCGTGAGCCACACCGGTGGTCTGAGTGGTTTCCGGGCGATATTCTGGAGGGATCTGAATCATAACAGTTGCATCATAGCACTGACCAATCAGGGTGATGCATTTCCCCTGTCCGATTTTTTAAATGATATGAAAAGAACCTTACAATAAAAACCATATGCAGATCAAATCCCACGACATTAATACCATCAAAATTGCAGAAATTCTTTCTGATGAAATCATCATCAAAGCAGTTCAGGATGGGTTGGATCTTCTCGGAGATATTTATTATCAGGGTTTTGATAAGGTGATTGTGTATGAGGAAAATATCATCCCCGAATTCTTTGACCTGAAAACAAAAATAGCCGGTGATATCCTGCAAAAATTTTCCAATTACCGTATCAGTCTTGCCATCGTAGGAAATTTTGAAAAATATCCCGGGAAAAGCATCAGGGATTTTATTTTTGAAAGCAATAAAACAAGTCATATCAACTTTACTGCAACACTGGAAGAGGCTTTGGAAAGGCTGGGGAGGGGATAGTTTATTTTTTATTTACCACGGAAGCTCCAAATTTCCACAGGTGTTTTCACAAATAAAACCTATGAAATTATTTCTGATGCAAAAACTTAACTTTCTTTCAGTCTCCCTACCCTAACTTCATTATTTTTCCTTTCAAAAAAGCGGATTGCATCTTCAAGGGCTTTATCAATAGGCTGATACCGGATTCCCAGTTCTTCTGAGGATTTTCGGTTTGAATAAAAATTATTGATCCTCAGAGCTTTCATATTGGGAGAACTCAGGCTAGTTTTTATCTTCAGCTTTCTCAGAACATCACCAATCATTCCCAGCATCGCCAGCCCGGCATCCGGAATTGGAATCATAACAGGAGTCTTTCCGGTAATGGTATTTATTTTTTCGAAAAATTCTTTGTAAGTCAGATTTTCATTGGCCAGCAGGTATTTTTCACCGTTCTTTCCTTTTTCAACAGCTTTTATAATTCCTTCCGCCACATCTTCGGCATGTACGAAATTTTTTCCTCCTTTTGGATAGAAAACAAACTTCTTTTTCCATGCCCAAAAGATAATTTTCCCCGAACTCGGCTTACGGTCGTAGGCTCCGATCATGAAAGTAGGATTCACAATAACCACTTTTGTTTCTGTGTTCTGCTGAAGAAGATAATTCTCTGTTTCCAATTTACTTTGGGCATAATATGAATGAGTAAATGGATATAATTGCGAAGCTTCTTCATTTCCCCAGGCGGCAGAATTTCCATAGCCTAAAGTATTGGCCGTACTTACAAACAGGAATCTTCCTGTCCCTGCAGCTCCAGCTTGAGCAAACAGATGAACTACAGCATCATAATTAGTCTTTTTATAATCTTCATAATGTAGCAGATCCTGACTGGTTTCCGCTGCAATGTGGATAACAGCATCCACATCCTGCAGATGCTCTGAAATATCTGAGAACAGGTCTCCTTCTATGAGTCTGAAATTTTCATTTTCTTCGCCCATCCAACTGCTTTTCTTACGCACCAGAGCAGTAACAGAATAATCATATTGTAATAGTTTAATAATGGTATTGGCACCCAAAAGCCCCGTGGCTCCGGTCACGAAAACTTTTTTCATGCTTCAATTTCTTTTTTTATAGCACTGGTCATCAGAGGTAGTTTGATCCAGATCGGCAGGATCTTCATGATCAGCCAGCTGATGGGATTCACCATAATAACGGAATCTTTTTTGAAAAGTTGCCTGATGCAGTAAGCAGCTACCTTATTCGGATCCAGGAGGGTAAGCTTTCCTAAAACACCTTGCTTTTCAATTCTTTTGCAGACATCAATATTGGTTTTCATCGCTCCCGGATTCACAACGCTTACAAAAACATTGGTATCTTTCAGCTCTTCATGCAGTCCTCTTGAGAATGAATGGATAAAAGTTTTGGAAGCAGGATATACCGTTTTGAACCCGATGGGTGAAAAAGCAGCCATGCTGGATACATTCAGAATATATGCTTTGGGTTGTCTTAACAGATTGGGCAGAAGCTGATGGGTGATCAGTGAAGTTGCCGCTACATTCACCTGTAAAATGGTATTGATATAAGATGACGAAGCATCTACAAATTTTTTCGTACCTCCAAGCCCTGCATTATTAATCAGTATGTAAATTTCAAAAGAACGGTTCAGCCAGTCTGTAAGTTTCATGACATTTTCATTCACGGAAAGGTCTACTTCATAATAATGAGCCTTGATCTGATATGTTTCTTCAAGCCGCCGGGACAGCTCTTTTAAATGCTGACCAGGAAGGCTTACCAAAATGACATTGATATTCTTACTGGCCAGATTTTCTGCAAATGCTTTTCCTAACCCCTGGCTTGCTCCTGTTACTACAGCATATGATTCTTTGGTATCCATAAAACAATTTTATGACACAAAGCTATCCTTAAAAGAGTCTCTGCATGTTCAGTCTTATCTGAGTGAACCTATTTTAAAATTAAAAATAAATCAAAACAAAATATTGATAAACAATCAGTTAAATAAATACGAACGTTAAGATTTATAAACCTGAACCATTTTTATACTCGGAAGGAGTCTGATCAGTCAGTTTTTTAAAGGTGGTATTGAAAGAAGTCTTGGAATTGAATCCTGATTCGTAGGCGATTCCTAAAATTGAAAGCTTGCTCTGAGAATCTTTAAGAAGTTTCTTAGCATATTCAATTCTGTATTCATTTACATACTGGAAAAAGTTCTTTTTAAATCCGGTATTGATAACATACGACAGATGGTGTGTGGAAATAGACAGGAGTTCAGAAAGGCGGATCAGATTGAGTTCGCTGTCAAGATAAGGCTTTTGTTTGTCCATAATTTCTTCCAGCTGGCTTTTGATCTTTAACAGTTCTTCATCTGAGATCAGTTTTTTCTTTACTTCTTCTGTCCGGGGATCTTCATCAATGGAAATCAGTTCTTCACGCTGTTTTTCTTCAAGGGGATAAATTTCTTTCTGTTTTAAAGCATAATATCCTACAAAATAAATAACCAGCAGAAAAGCTCCGTTAATGAAAAAATTCAGTGCAGTGGAATCATAGGATAAGTTATAAACTACATAAACAATGTTGATGATGAAAATAATGACAGTAATATATTCCAGCCAGTTCAGATTGATTCCTTCTGTATTCGCTGAAAACTGCTGGATCCTTTTTTTATGTTTCCGGATAGTGTAATAAGAAAGACCAGTATAAAATAAGGCCTGGAAAAGGATTAGCCCAATAAAAACAAAATTAAAAGCAGCATCATTTTCGAATTCCCCAAAGCGCTTTAATATAATATTAATCCCAAAGATGACAGGAAGGACCAGATATTTCAGATCTGAAACTTTAAATTTGAATGAAGGATTGGTGTAAAATAAGACACTGAAATAGAACATAATTGGCGTCAGAAACTGGATCATCTGGACGGAAATGATGGAATGAACTTCTACCGGAGCCTCTTTTACCAGTGTAAGGACCTCATCCAGCCAGAAACTCGACCATAAAAAAAGAAATATCCCAAACCAGAAGTTGGCCTTTCTGTTCACCCGCAGCGGATTAGACAGTTTCAGTAAAGAAAGCAAGACCAATGAACCATAGATTAATACAACGATGAAGCGGTTTAATTCTGATGTGCTCATTGGTCTTGATATTTTGATTAAAGGTAAATCTTTTTATCCTATTCTTTTCCTGACAAATATTTCATAGCCCAGATAAATCAGCGGCAGTGACATAATTCCCAGATACAGAGCATTGTGTATGGCTGCATCCGGAGCTACCGCGACTGCATAAACCAATCCGAAAAATGCGCCGCCAAGATGTGCAGCATGTCCGATATTATCATGTTGTCTCGGGTTCATCATCATATACACAGAATACCCGAAATACAGCAGTCCGAAAATGTATCCTTTAACCGGAATCGGAATAAAGAAGATATAAATGTCGATATCAGGGATCATTGCTATAGATGCAAATAATATTCCTGAAACCCCTCCACTTGCTCCTACTGCAGAATACCATGGCTGTTTCTGGTAAATGTAAAGCGAGAGAAAATTCCCCAGCAATATAGACCCCAGATATACAATCGTGAAACCGAGATTTCCGAAAGTCTGAATGACAATAGGCCCAAAGAAATACAGTGTCAACATATTAAACACCAGGTGCATGATATCAGCATGCAGAAACCCTGATGAAAGCAGACGAATGTATTCTTTTCTGCCCAGAATAGCTCCTACACTGAATTTATATTTCTCAGTGATACCATGATTGTTGAAGGCAACAAAACTGATAATGGCCGTAATTATAATAAATAAGATGAGAATATTCATAATTTTAATTCTTAATTTTCTGGTTCACCGTTTTCAAACAGATCCCCGATGACAGTCCGGTCATCATCTACAATACCGTCACCTGTTTCCGGTTCCTCGTAAATTTCCGGTTCTTCTTCTACAGGTTCAGGAATGCTGATATTGATTGTTTTTACTTTAAATTTTGTGAACTGGTTTCCAATTGCCTTTATTCCTTTTACAGCAATGAACTCATCAATATGTATGGTTTCCGGGTCACGGTCTTTGCCTTTATCTTTAGCAAAAATGATCTCTGCTGAAGCACCGTCTGCTACGATTACATTTTCAATAAATGATTTCGGGTGTTCCGAAGGCATAAAGGTCTGTATATTGGCTGTATTTTCCAGCAGGAATCTCTTGATAAAATACATTTCCTTCTCTCCATCGTAGTAAATGCATGTTACCGGCTGTTGTGGCTTCCATTTTTCCAGCACCAGATATTCATCATCGAAACGGTTCCCCAGGTCGAAAGACACCAGCTTCACCTCACCGCTGGTATTGATCGTCAGAATTTTGTCGTCTCCTTTAAAACTACCCAAAAGAGTACCTCTCGCATCGGCATTCAGTCTTCTTACGGTATCATCAAACCAGATTTTTCTGGGAGCCAGCGTGGAAACACCTTCCTCTTTCATATCAACCTTTTTCACGGAATATTTGGTCACCAGATTTCCTTTGGAATCTCTTCCTTTGATGGCAAGATCAGAGAAATCGATCTCCATTTTATTTTTCCTGATTCTCGGATTCGGTTTTAAAAGGACAGTTACTGTTTCCGCTTCCCCATTAGGATTTGCCGAAAAATACAGTGTTTCAGAGCCTTTTTTATCAGAAGCCAACGGATAATCCGTATTTCTTGTTACTGCAGTGACAGAAAAACGCTTCATATAGTATGGCCCGTCTCTTCCTTCCCGGTAGATCATGTTGTAGACCGTTCTTTTATCATTCTTCTTCCATATGGCAACATGCAGTATATCTTTTCCGACGAATGTTTTGGCATCCACCTTTACGACTTTCATGGTTCCGTCTTTTCTGAATATGATGATATCATCAATATCTGAACAGTCAAACAGATACTGATCTTTTTTCAGTGATGTCCCGATAAAGCCCTCTTCAAAATTGGCATAAAATTTTTCATTGGCCACTGCTACTTTTGTAGCATCAATAGTATCAAAAATTCTAAGCTCAGTTTTTCTCTGCTTATCTTTTCCGTATTTTTTCTGGATATTTAAATAGTACTCGATGGCATAAGCAATCAGGTTGGCAAGATGATGTTTTACCTGCTCTATTTTGCCCTCAAGAGCAGCTATATTTTCTTTAAATTTATCTAAATCGAATCTTGAAATCCTCTTGATCCTGATCTCGGTCAGTTTTAGGATATCCTCTTCTGTTACTGCTCTTAAAAGGTGTTTGGTATGGGGCTTCAATCCTTTATCAATGGTTGCAATAACGTCTTCCCAGGTCTTTACTTCTTCAATATCATGATAGATTCTGTTCTCGATAAAGATCCTTTCCAGTGAAGAGAAATGCCAGCTTTCCTGAAGCTCGTGAAGTTCAATTTCAAGTTCCTTCTTAAGCAATGAAACCGTATGTTCCGTATTCATTTTCAGGATATCTGAAACATTCATGAACATTGGTTTATCCCCAACGATCACACAAGCATTTGGCGAGATCGTTACCTGGCAGTCTGTAAATGCATAGAGTGCGTCTATAGTTTTATCCGGCGACACATCATTATGAAGATGAACAAGAATCTCTACAGTATCGGAAGTGTTGTCTTCAATCTTTTTGATCTTGATCTTTCCTTTTTCATTGGCCTTCAAAATAGAATCTATCAGGTCGCCTGTATTTTTTGAGAAAGGAAGTTCGGAGATTACCAGTGTATGTTTATCGGTCTGGGTAATTTTGGCTCTGGCTCTTACCTTACCGCCTCTATGCCCGTCATTGTATTCAGAGACATCAAGATAGCCAGCCGTCATAAAATCAGGAAACAGTTCAAACTTCTTTCCTTTTAAATGAGCAACAGATGCATTGATAAGCTCGTTGAAATTATGGGGAAGAATTTTCGTAGAAAGCCCTACACCAATCCCTTCTACTCCCTGTGCGAGCAGTAAGGGGAATTTTACAGGAAGATCAATAGGCTCATTATTTCTGCCGTCATAGGATTTTGCCCATTCCGTAGTTTTAGGATTAAAGACCACTTCCAGCGCGAAAGGCGTCAGCCTGGCTTCTATATACCTTGCCGCAGCCGCTGAATCTCCGGTATAGATATTTCCCCAGTTTCCCTGGGTATCTATCAGAAGCTCCTTCTGACCGATCTGTACCATGGCATCCGTAATGGAAGCATCTCCGTGAGGATGATATTTCATGGTATTTCCCACGATATTGGCTACTTTATTGTAACGGCCGTCCTCCAGTTCCCGCATAGAGTGCATGATCCGTCTCTGAACAGGCTTTAGCCCATCATAAACGGAAGGAATCGCTCTATCCAGAATTACATAGGAAGCATAGTCCAGAAACCAGTCTTTATAAAGTCCTGAGACTTTTTTCAAGCTCTCACCTTCGTGCGAGTTTTCTTCTGTCGTCATCTGTTTTTAATCGTTTTTCTCTTTATTAGTTTTTACTACTTTGTTCAGAGAGAGTTTTAAATCGTTTACTTCTTTTCTTCTCAAATAAGATATTTCATATTTGAGGATGGTAGAACCACTGTTCTTGCTTGAGATGGTAATGTATAGTCTTTTGACAAAAAAAATACTGACGATCTCGTACTTTATCAGTTTGTATTTTGGAAATTCATCATGAAGAGGTTTGTCCAAAAAAGGAATGATATTCCTGTTCTTAAAGTTCAGGGCTTCCCCATCACTGTCATATTCAAATATTTGTCTGCCGTTCAGGTGAAAAATCACCATTAGTATGACTGGAACAATAAGGAGAATATAACTTTCTTTTCCTACTGCATGAAACCTGTACTCATTCAACAAAAATGCTGCAATTCCAAATATGACTATCATTATCAATAATGTATGTACAAAATTGTAAACCGAAGCTTTGTTGCGGTTGCTGAGTCTCATTTATAATATTTGTGTTTATTGGTTAAACTTTAGTCTGCCACTTCATCCAGGATTTCTTTCTTATCAATATCGGGATCTTCTACAACAAGATTTTCCAGAATAAACACCTGCCTGTCCGGTGTATTTTTACCCATATAAAATTCAAGCAGCTGATCTATTGTCTGGTCTTTGCCTATCACTACAGGCTCCAGGCGGATATCTTTTCCAATGAAATGTTTGAACTCATCGGGTGAAATCTCTCCAAGCCCTTTGAATCGGGTAATTTCCGGATTTTTTCCAAGCTCATTCAACGCTTTTATTCTCTCTATTTCGGTGTAACAGTATCTCGTCTCTTTTTTATTTCTCACCCTGAACAAAGGGGTCTGAAGAATATAAAGATGTCCATTTTTGATCAGATCCGGGAAGAACTGAAGGAAAAATGTGATCATCAGAAGACGGATATGCATCCCATCCACATCGGCATCGGTAGATATAATTACCTGATTGTATCTCAGATCTTCGAGACTTTCTTCAATATTCAAAGCAGCCTGAAGAAGATTGAACTCTTCATTCTCGTATACTACTTTTTTAGTCAGTCCATAGCAGTTCAAAGGTTTCCCTTTCAGCGAAAATACAGCCTGCGTTTCTACATCCCTTGATTTGGTGATAGATCCGGATGCAGAATCTCCCTCGGTAATGAAGATCTGAGTTTCCCCTTTTCTTTCATTCTTCTGGTCGTTATAATGCTGTCTGCAGTCACGGAGCTTCTTATTGTGAAGGGATACTTTTTTTGCTCTTTCTCTTGCCAGCTTCTGGATTCCCGAAAGTTCTTTTCTTTCTCTTTCGGAGATGAGGATCTTTCTTTGTATCGCTTCGGCAATTTCAGGGTTTTTATGAAGGAAATTATCGAGTTTGCTCTTCAGAAAATCAATGATAAAAGTTCTTACAGTAGGTCCGTTTGGTCCCATATCATTGGATCCCAGCTTTGTTTTGGTTTGGGATTCGAATACAGGTTCTTCTACGTTGATAGAAATAGCTGCAATGATAGATTTTCTGATGTCTGACGCATCAAAGTTTTTATTAAAAAACTCACGGATCGTTTTTACATACGCTTCACGGAAGGCATTAAGGTGCGTTCCCCCCTGCGTGGTATTCTGCCCATTCACGAAAGAAAAATAGGTTTCGGTCTGCGATTTGTCAGAATGTGTAATGGCAAGTTCTATATCGGTATCTTTCAGGTGAATGATGGAATACAGAATTTCGTTTTCCATTTCCTCTTCCAAAAGATCTTTAAGTCCGTTTTCAGAATAATAGGTCTCACCGTTGAAAATAATTTTCAGCCCGGGATTAAGGTACGCATAATTGCGCAGCATTTTTTCTATATATTCTTTCCTGTATTTGAAATGAAGAAAAATCTCTCCATCAGGAACAAAGGAAATTTCCGTTCCGTTTCGGTCCGAAGTATCTTTTTCTTCATGGTTTTCCGTGATCAGTCCTCTGGAAAACTCTGCCATCTTCATTTTTCCTTCACGAAAGGATCTTACTCTAAAATATTCTGAAAGGGCATTAACAGCTTTAGTACCAACCCCGTTCAATCCTACAGATTTCTTGAAGGCCTTGCTGTCATACTTTCCACCGGTATTCATTTTGGAAACGGCATCTACAACTTTTCCCAGTGGAATTCCACGGCCAAAGTCACGGATGCTGACTTTACCGTCGTCCACTTTTATTTCAATTCTTTTCCCTGCTTTCATTCTGAACTCATCAATGGAGTTGTCCAGAATCTCTTTAAGCAGAATGTAAATACCGTCGTCCGCAGAGGAGCCGTCTCCGAGCTTCCCGATGTACATTCCGGGGCGCAGACGGATGTGTTCCTGCCAGTCGAGGGTTCTGATATTATCTTCGGAGTAGATTGGATTTATTTCTTGTGACATATATGATTTCAGCAAACATACAAAAGTACGAAATTGTACAAAATTATCCGAATTTTTTCGATTCGTTTTTTTTCAATATTCAACCTTAAAAATTGTATTATTATTAATCAAATTATATATTTACCACATTATTCAATATCTTGTGAAAAAAATTATACTTTTTCATCTATTCTCCTTTATATTGTTATCCTCATTATTGTTTGCCCAGATCCCCGGGATAGTCAATTACAATGAGGAAAACGGTTTAAATAATTCATATACCTACTCAATTAATCAAGATAAGACTGGATTTTTGTGGATAGGAAGCGATAACGGACTGTTCCGGTTTGACGGAAAAGAGTTTAAGCATTTCAATAATAAGCAGGGCTTAAAGAACATCGAAGCCCTGTCATGTATTCCTTTATCCAACGGAGAAGTTTTTATTGCCCCTTTTCTGAATAATTTTGCCTACCTGAAAAACGGCAGAATTATCAATTCAGATTCTAACAGAGAATTACAAAAAATGCAGTTCACCGTTAACCCCGATTACTATGTTGACAGCGAATCTCTTTACCTATTTTCCTCTTATAATCCGGACAATATCTATAGGTATCGGAATGAAAAGGTGAACAGAATTCCTTTGGCTATTAAGAGCAGCCAGACCGATTCCTATTATGCTTTCGGCCTGAACGTCGCGGATAAGATGCTGTATCTGTTTCGTCAGGAAAAAAAGGAAAATATTCAGGCTTATGATATCATTACGAAAAAGAAAACACCCTGCAATATTTCTATTAAGAAAAACACTGTCATATTAAGGAAAGGTGATATTTTTGTTTTCAGAAACAAAAGAACAGTAGAAGTTTACAAGCTTTACAACAAATTTTATTTCAAAAAACTCAAAAGCTATACAGCCGGGGAAAATATCCACCGGATCGTTATAGATAATAACTACCGGCTCTGGCTATGTCCCGAAGAAGGTGGAGCACTTTATTTTAAACAGCCGTTACTGGATGACAGCAGGCTTTCCGATCCTGTCAGAATGATGGAAAACTATATTCTCAACGATATTTTTGTGGATCAAGACAACAATACATGGTTTTCTACCCGGAATAATGGTATTTTTTTCATTGCTGACCAGTTTTTTAAAAATTATGTTCACTTTCCGATCAAAAATAATTCATCAAACATAAAGGCCATTGCCAAAAACAGTCATGGTATTTTTCTGGGCTATAACGAAGCTAAAAGTGGCATTTATCACAACGGACAGATAACAGATCTTGTTTTTGAAAGAAATATTAAAATAGAGCACAAATCTATCTTTTCTGAGGGAAACACAGTCATATTCGGGCTTACAAGAAGTCTTTTTCAATATGATATCGTGACCAGGAAAAAATATTTTTTAAAGGATTATCTTTTAAAAAACATTGTCCCCTATACACCTGGATCTATCATATTATGTACATCAGACGGGCTTATTGCTTACAATTACAAAACAGGCAGTTATACTGAAATACTCAGCAAAGAAAGGATGTATACAGCTCTTCCCTATGCCAGGGACAGTCTGTTTGCCGGAAATTTTAAAGATCTTTATAAAGTGAATACTGTTTCTAAAAAGAAAAAATTGTTTCTGAAGGGATATTATTTTACAGATCTTAAAAAATTCGGTGATGATCTGTATATCGGGGCTACCAACGTTAACGGGATCATCCTTTTTGATAACTCTAAAATCCTCAGGAAAATCTCGGAAAAAGTTGGATTGGTTACAAACCAGATCAAAAAAATTGAAATAGAAAACAAAAGTGTATTCTGGGCAAGTACTAATTATGGACTCAGCAGAATTGAGCTTACAGGATCTGACATCAAGATCAATAATTTCACACAGACAGACGGTCTGCCCTCAAATTCAGTATCCGGATGTATTATTTCCGGTGATACGATCTATGTGGGAACCTCAAAAGGACTGGGAATTCTTTCTATTGAAAATTTAATGGGCCAGAAGAAATTCATTAACAAAAAAGTAATCATCAATTCCGTTGTCATTGGCGGCAGGGAAATTTTTGACATCAGACAGCCTTTAACGGGGCAAACTCCTCACAATGATGTTACCTTCAATGTAAGTTTTCCGGATTTTATTTCCCAGGGAAAGATAAGCTACCGGTATAAGATTGAGGGGCTCAGCAATGGCTGGCAAACGGGCAATTCCCAGAAGATCATTTTTTCTTCTCTTCCTCCAGGCAGCTATACGTTTAAGATTTTCGGACTCGGCTATAATGGAAAACAGTCTTATGGCTCTACAAATCTACAATTTGAGATTCTCCCGAAATTCTGGCAGACCCTGTGGTTCAAGCTGATGATCATCAGTATGGGTGCTGCTGCCCTGTTTATTCTGATCAACTTTTATTTTCAAAAGAAAAGAAATAAAAAGCTGGAAACATTATACTATGAAAAAAAGATTGCCGAGCTTGAACTGCAGGCCATTAAGGCACAAATTAACCCCCATTTCATTTATAACTGCCTCAATTCTATCCAGTTTCTTCTGTACAAAAAAGATTATAAAGAAACAGAAAATTATCTTGAAATATTTGCTCAAATGATCAGGAAAACCCTGTATTATTCTGAGAAAACATTCATGTCTATCAAAGATGAAGCAGATTATCTTTCATTATATCTGAATATGGAAAAACTCAGGTTAAAAGATCTGTTCGACTATAAAATTATCTTATCTGAAAACATCAACAAAAACTGGATGCTTCCTTCCCTGCTGATCCAGCCTTTTGTGGAAAATGCCATAAAGCACGGAATTGCAGGTTTAAAAGACAGAAAAGGAAATATACTGGTGTCATTTGACTACAACGGAACATCCATCTGTGTTATCATAGAAGATAATGGTACAGGCATTGGCCGCAAAAGACAGGCAAGCCCTGATTCTTTCGGGGTAAAATTATCTCAGAAAAGGATTGAAACATTCAGGCAGCTTTTTGAGACTCATATCATACTTGAGATCCATGATCTTTCTGAAAAAGAACAAAGACCGGGAACCCAGATTAAACTTTATATAAAACCTTATGAAAACCAAAATACAGGCATGCATCATTGATGATGAACAGGACGGAAGAGATTATATCGCTCTTCTTCTGGAAAATGAATTCCCTGAGATCCAGACGGCATTTCAGGCATCAAGCGTAGAGGAAGCTTATATTTATCTTACTAAAAATTCACCGGATATTCTTTTTCTGGATGTGCAGCTGAAAGACGGTACTGCTTTTGATCTTCTTTCAAAATTCAGGGAAATAGACTCCCGGATTATTTTCATTACAGCATTTGAAAATTTTGCTATCCAAGCTATTAAAAACGGTGCAGCAGATTATTTGCTCAAGCCTATCAAGAAAATAGATTTTATCATTGCTGTGAATAAAGTGCTGGAATCCATTAAAAAAAGTAAAATCCAGCCGGGTATTTCTTCCAGCGAGAACAAGATCAGCCTTCCTACCCTTCAGGGTTTCAAATTAACCAACATCAGCGATATCATACGCTGTGAAGCAGATTCCAGCTATACAACCTTTTATCTTGCGGATAAAACGAAGATCATTGTTTCCAAAACACTGCATGAATTTGAAGAACATCTTACAAAATATAATTTTTTCAGGATTCATCATAAGCATCTGATCAACCTTTTTCACCTTAAAGAATACATTAAGGGTAAAGGCGGGCAGGTAGTGATGGCTGATCATTCCGTACTGGATGTTTCCGTACGTAAAAAGAATGATTTCTTAAACAAGATTGAAAATTTAGACTAAAAACTAGCAACCGGAATTATCTTTCCGTTTTGTTATCTTTTCAATCATTTTTTTCAGCATAACCGGAACGATCAACTGGTGGAAAGGACGCACAGGAATAAAATACAGCATTCCCATACGGTTGTGATATTTCACGGTGGTCGAAATTGTTAAAAAACTATTTTCAGTGCCGTGCTGTGTATCATCATAAAAAAGGGAAACCCTGAAATCTAGGTGCTTATCATTCTCACCTAGGATAATTTCGCGGTCTGTCTTATCAAATATTTTGAAAATCCCTATCTGATCTCCCACTTCAAGTTTAAAATCATCCGGTGATAATGGCTTATTGCTGCCCGTCCCGGTTTTCAGCCCGAACATTTTAACGATGCTGTTTCTGAAAGCAAACATTTTCTTCCCCCACTGAGGAGTGCTGGTGAAAAAAGCCTTGCCCAATTCTAGCGTGGATATATTTTGTTTCCCTTCCAATTCTCCCTTAAAACTGTCTGTATAGTCAAACAATGCTTTTTCTTTGGATAAAACAGACCCTTCCGGTAATTCAGTTTTTTTGATCTTCATGGCAATGGTTTTAAATGTTCCAGTCTTTATTCTAACAAATGTAAGCGACTCCCCACAAAAAAGAAGTGATGGATATCAGTTTTTCAGTTAAATAAAAGCCTGATTACAGTTTTACTGCATCGAGAAAACCTACACTTATCTTGAATACATCCACACTTACTAGAAAAACATCCACACTTAACAATTCACAACTAAGGGAACTGATAAAGCTCTTAATTTTATTCAATGCAAACTATCAGACGGAGAACAAAAATATCTGATTCTGACAAGTTATAAAAAAGAACCAACCATAAAAACTATACCATATGAAACTCAAAAACATTGTAATTTTAGGAATATCCTCAGGGCTTTTCCTTTTATCAGGCTGTCGGGATAACAGTGAACAGCTTGAAGAAACGACAGCAGCTAAAACCACTGCTTTAACCAAATTTGAATTGTCCAATCTCCCACCTGCTCCACCGGAAATCAGAGAAGAATTTGCTCAGGATGGCATTGATATCGATAAAGTACAGGTCGAATATTTCTCCGACGGTCAGCCGGTTGATATGATTGCTGATCTGGAAGACAAATTCCCTGTTGCTTCTTTAGTTAAAAATCCGCTCGATCAATCCGCAGTGATTACAGTAAGAACTTTTTCAACTGAGGAAAAATATCTGCAGTATGGGGATCAGAACGGCCTGAAATTCCGTGAAACTAAAGCATTTAATGAATCTATACAAAAATATGCTGAGGTTAACGGCCTGGTTCAGATAGCTGAAGCCGGAGAACAGCTGCCGGATAGTTATTATACATTTGAAAAGCAGCAGTACCAGACTTACTTTGGGGCTTCCGGCCCGGGATGGTTAAGGGTTTATGACGATATTATCCCATATGGCTCCAATAAATATGTCATGTCTCCTATCACTCCTACTCTGGGATTCTGGTTTTTTGACAATTGGAATAATAAGATAGGATGTTATAAAAGACAGCATATCTATATGGTAGAGCATCTTTACGACAAAAAGTTTTTCAGAAAGCATTTAGTTTCCCTTTCAGGATGGGGAGGATCTACGGTTATGTTTTGGGGGATCCTCGGCTATGTTAACAACAGGGTAGAATCAATGATACTCTTTTAAATAAAGCAAAATAAATAGAGGGCCGTTTCATCCGAAATGGCCTTTTTTATGCCAAGCTGTTTCATGATTATAAAAAATAAATTAAATTCGAATCATCAAAATTGATCTTCATGATACAACTTCCATTATCCAAGCTTTCAAATGTAGGAACTACCATTTTTAGCCAGATGACCCAGCTCGCCAATGAATATGAGGCTATCAACCTTTCCCAGGGGTTTCCTGATTTCATGCCGGATACGGAACTGCTGGATCATGTCAATCATTTTATCCAGAAAGGATTCAACCAATATGCTCCGTTGGGAGGCATGATGCCACTCAAAGAAGAGATCGCCAGAAAAATAGAGAACAGCCACAAGGCAGTTTATCACCCTGATTCTGAGATCACAGTCACTGCCGGGGGAACCCAGGCTATTTTTACAGCCATTGCCACTTTTGTTAAAAAAGAGGATGAAGTAATCATTTTTGAACCTGCTTACGACTGTTATGAGCCTACAGTAGAGCTTTTTGGAGGAATTGTAAAGCGTTTTGAGATGAAAGCTCCGGATTATGAGATCGACTGGGCTACAGTAAAGGATCTGGTAAGTGAGAAAACCAAAATGATCATTCTTAATAATCCTAATAATCCTTCCGGGAAGATTTTAAAGGAAAATGATCTGCAGGAATTGATCAAACTTGTAAAAGACACTTCAATTCTTATCCTGAGTGATGAAGTATACGAAAATATTGTTTTTGACGGAAAGCAGCATCTCAGCATCTGCCAATATCCTGAACTCAAAGAGAGAAGTCTTCTTGTTGCTTCATTTGGGAAACTTTTTCATGTCACTGGCTGGAAAATCGGTTACTGTGCTGCCCCTAAAAATCTTACCGATGAATTCAGAAAAGTCCATCAGTTCAATGTTTTCTGTGTCAATACACCTATCCAGCTTGCCCTTGCTGAATACATGAAAAATGATGAGCATTACCTTCATCTGAACACCTTTTTTCAGGAAAAGAGGAATTTTCTAAGAAAAGGTCTTGCAGGCACATCTTTCGGACTTCTTGACTGTGAAGGAACTTATTTCCAGGCTCTTACTTATGATAAAATATCTGATAAAAGTGACTTTGATTTCGCTTCAGAACTGACGATCAATTATAAGGTGGCAAGCGTTCCTTTCTCGTCATTCTATAAAAATAAAAGGAATGACCACGTGATCCGTTTATGTTTTGCAAAAAAGCAGGAAACACTTGAAAGAGCTATAGAGAACCTTTCCAGACTTTAGACCTTTATATAAGCGGCGAAAGGAGCCTGGCCAGATGTTCAAAGAAAACTTTGGTTTCGGGCCTTTTTCTCCATGATTCAAGAGTAATTTCCTCGCAGTCATTCATATCTTCATGGAAGAGATTCTGAAGTTTTTCATTGATCTTTTTATTAAAAACCAATGCATTGACCTCGAAATTCAGTTCCTGGCTTCTTACGTCCATATTGGCTGTTCCTACAGATGAAAAGTTATCATCGATGATCATCGTTTTAGCGTGGATAAAACCTTTTTTGTAAAAGAAGATTCTCACATTATTTTCCAGAAGTTCTTCATAATAAGAATATGCCGCAGCATTCACAATCATGGAATCGCCGGATTTGGGAACCATAAGCCTTACATCGATTCCGGAAAGGGCTGCCTGTTTGATAGCATTCAATACGGTTTCTACCGGAATAAAGTATGGGGTGACAATATATATTCTTTTTCTGGCAGAAAGTACCGCAGAAGCCGTACTGAGCATAATGGAAGGCTTGGTATCCGGACCGCTTGCAGCCGTCTGAATAAGTGAATTTCCCTCCTCTTGGTTCTTAAAATCAAAATAATGCTGGGAGATTTCAGGAATATTTTCTGTGGCAAAGATCCAGTTACTGAGGAATAAAAACTGAAAATAGAAAGCCGCCTCTCCTTTTATATAAAGATGGACATCCCTCCAGTACTGTATGGGATTAGGATTAATATATTTATCAGAAACATTGATTCCGCCTGTAAAAACCTGTGCACCATCTACAATGATGATCTTTCTGTGATCCCTGTAATTGACCCTGTTGGCCAGCAGCCTGAATGTAATTTTGTTAACAGGAGATATCTGAACACCTCCTTCTTTTAGCCTTTTCAACAGCTTACGCCCTATTTTCCCGCTCCCCATATCATCATAGAGGAAACGGACAGTCACCCCTTCTTCTGCCTTTTTGATCAGCAGGTCAGCAAGCCTGTTCCCTATTCCGTCATTATCATAGATATAATACTCAAGGTGGATATGATGAACTGCTTTCTCAATAACTTCAAAAACTTTTTCAAATTTACCTTCTCCATTGATCAGTATTTCTGCATGGTTTCCCGGTGAAAGCGGAGAATGTGACGCATTATAGAGAAAATTGACTGTTGTTAAAAACTGTCCTATTTCTCCTGTATGCTTTTCTAAGGTTGTAAGGTGTGTTTTCCATATATAAGCACTTACATCCTGATAAACCCGTTCGTTTCGTGCAATTTTAAAAGTATAGAATTTATTTTTCCGGTAATTGACTCCAAATACAAAATAGATGATGATCCCAACAACTGGAAGAAAAATGATCAGCATAAGATACGCAAGGGTCTTACCCGTATTTTTGGTATCCATAATAATTTTACCGGCCAGAAAAACAATTCCGACAAGATAAAGCCCCTCAAGCCCTAGAAGGATATAGGGAAACTGATCGAAAAACTCTTTTATCATATGATGAACTTTGCAGATACTAAAGATAGGTAAAAAGGCAAAAAGATAAAAGAATGGGATCAGCAAGCCGTGCTTTTTTGTTTACAAAAAATAAACCAGCTCATTTTCAGATCTGGTTTAATTTTTTTATTTAAAGACTGCTTTGTATTCGATAGTATTTTATAAAAACATACCGCCTGAGGCTTCTATTCTCTGTCCGTTGATCCAGCCTGCATCTTCAGTACACAGGAATGCCACTACCCCTCCGATATCATCCGGAAGTCCGGCTCTTCCCAATGCAGTAATATTAGAAACCATTGAATTTACATTCTGATCGTCTCTTGTTCTTCCGCCTCCAAAATCTGTTTCAATGGCTCCCGGTGCTATAACGTTCGCTTTGATTTTACGGGGTCCGAGTTCTTTTGCCATATATTTTGTCAGCATTTCTACACCGGCCTTCATAGAACCGTAAACGGAAGATCCCGGCAGGGCAAATCTTGCCAATCCTGATGAAATATTAATAATTCCGCCGCCGTCATTAATGAAAGGAAGCATTTTTTGTGTCAGAAAGAAAACTCCTTTAAAATGAATATTTATAGTGTCATCAAACTGTTCTTCCGTAGTTTCCATAATGGGAGCATATAAAGCTGTTCCCGCATTGTTGATCAGGAAATCGATGTTTGGACTGCCTGTTTCAGTTTTCAGATGATCTGTGATGTTTTTCACAAATGTATCGAAGCTTTTTACATCTCTGGTATCCAACTGGTAAGCAGCTGCATTTTGGCCCAGTGCTTTTATTTCCCTGACTACAGCATCGGCTTCTTCACTGCTGTTTTTATAAGTAATAATAACATCTAATCCTTTTTGAGCAATTTTAAGAGCTGCATTTTTTCCAAGTCCACGGCTTCCACCTGTGATCAATGCAATTTTTGTTTTTGTATTCATCGTTTTATATTATTTATTTTGATGATACAAAGTTGGAAAATTCTGCAGAAGAAATGTTTGCCTGAATCAATCTGAAATTTGCAAAATTCAAATCATGTACGGAATTGCATCGGAGTAAATGAAGTCTTTCTTTTGAAAAAGTTAGAAAAATGGGCTATTTCCTCAAAACCCAGCGCATAAGAAATCTCGGAAACGTTCCATTTGGTTTGCCTTAAAAGAATTTTAGCTTCCTGAACTAGGCGGTCGGCAATAAACTCCGTGGTTGTTTTTCCTGTGCTTTCTTTTAATTTTTTATTCAAATAATTCACATGAACGGCCAGTCTGTCGGCATAATCTTTTGCTGTTTTCAGCTGTAATCTCTGGTCTGCGGATTCTATCGGAAACTGTCTTTCCAAAAGCTCTATAAATAAAGACACAACCCGTAATGAGGTATCATTTGAGGCAGAAAGTTTTGCAGCAGGCTGCAGCTTTTGTCCATAATGGATCAGCTCCAGCACATAGTTCCTGATCAGGTCATATTTGAAAATGTAATCGGAAGCTATTTCCTGTTTTATTTTTGTGAAGAGAATTTCTATTTCGTCTGCCAGATCATCTTCAATCTCAAACAACGGAATATTTCCCGGCTGAAAAATCGGCAGGTCTTCCAATGAAAACCGGGATTGCGCCTTGATAAAGAAATCTTCTGTAAAGACACAGAAACTTCCCGACTGGTCAGGATCTTCCGGCACCCAATGATATGGAACTTTAGGGGTAGCAAATAATAAAGCATTCTTTTTGATGGCTATGATTTTGTCTGCATATTCTGCCCTGTTCTGTCCCCTGATCAGACTTATTTTGTAATATTTTCTTCTGTTGTAAGGCATTTCCGAAGTAGTTCGAACCCTTTCAATAGTCTGTCTGATATCGAAAACATTAAAATGGCCTATATCCTTATGAAGTCCTTTCGGAAAAATACTTTCAAGATCTTTTCCCAGTTTGGCGGACATCTCTTTATAGAAGTCTTCAAGGGATGAATGAGTGATCTTTTCCATAGCTTAACTGTTTGTAAAATTCAAATATACAAAGTTAACAGGATTTGAAAATGAAAAAATATTTTACTTTTTTCTTCATGAAGTGATATACGTATGCATATTTTTCTTACCTTAGTTTTCAAACTAATCCACTAAAAATCAAAACAATGGAAAATCAAGATTTACCTAAAGGAAAAAAACTGAACAAAAAGCAATTAAGAAGTATCACCGGAGGATTATTAGACTGTATTGATCCTATGACCGGAGGCTGCAAAAAAATATCAATAAGCTGTGCACAGCTGCAATGCAGACCTGGAATAGAGCCTTAATAAAGAATTAAAAAGAACCATTCTGTATAAGGGTGGTTTTTTTTACTAAGAAAAAACGCTCCAGAGATAATCCCTGAAGCGTTTTCTATTATAACTAACTTTAATATATTCTTATACGTTGAATCTAAAGTGCATGATGTCTCCATCCTGAACAATATATTCTTTACCTTCAACAGAAAGTTTTCCGGCTTCTTTAATTTTCACTTCGGAACCATAAGTGATATAATCATTATACTTGATTACTTCTGCACGGATGAATCCTTTTTCAAAATCTGTGTGGATCACTCCGGCAGCTTGTGGAGCTGTCCATCCCTGACCTATTGTCCATGCTCTTACTTCTTTTACACCCGCCGTAAAATAGGTCTGAAGTTTTAATAAATCGTAAGCTTTTCTGATCAGACGGTTTACTCCCGGTTCTTCAAGTCCCAATTCTTCAAGGAAAATCTCTCTTTCTTCAAATGTTTCCAGTTCATTGATATCTGCCTCGATCTGTGCTGCTAAAACAACAACCTCTGCTCCTTCATTTTTAGCCATTGCATCAATCTTTTCTATCCATTCGTTACCGTTTTTGATAGAATTTTCGTCTACGTTACATACATACAATACAGGCTTTTTGGTTAAAAGCTGAATATCGTCGATGATAGGCTGTGTCAAATCATTTACCGGAAATTCTCTTGCATTTTTACCGTCCTCAATGAACTTCTCCAGGTTCTGAAGAGTTTCATACACAAGGATATCATCTTTTTTTCCGGATTTGATGAATTTTTTAGCTTTTTCAACAGCTTTTCCTACTGTTTCAAGGTCTTTAAGCTGTAATTCGATGTCGATAATCTCCTTATCTCTCATTGGGTCTACAGAGCCTTCAACGTGGATAATGTTACCGTTATCAAAGCATCTTAAAACATGGATAATTGCTTCACACTCGCGGATGTTGGCAAGAAACTGGTTTCCCAGCCCTTCTCCTTTGCTGGCTCCTTTTACAAGACCTGCAATATCAACAATTTCAACTACTGCCGGCAATACTCTTTCCGGATTCACTATTTTTTCAAGTTCAAAAAGTCTCTGATCCGGTACAGATACCGTACCCAGGTTCGGTTCTATCGTACAGAAAGGATAGTTCGCAGATTGAGCTTTAGCGTTGCTTAAGCAGTTAAAAAGAGTTGATTTACCTACATTCGGAAGGCCTACAATTCCACATTTCATATTGTAAAATTCAAAGTTTAATATTCAATGATACTATTTAAGTCCAGGCTGGAAGTTTGATGTTTAAATTCATACTCCAGACCACTTAACTTTCAGCCTGCAAAGATAGTGAATTTAAAAGGAGTTTCATAATAAAAAAATCTGCCAAGATTTAGGCAGATTTTCAATATTTTTTGTCCATCAATTGTTTTTACGGATTGTCTCCTGTGGCATCCTGAGCCAAAGGAACATCATTCGGCGCTTCCTGCAATGTTTTATCTAAAGTAAATAAAGACTCATCAGTAGCACGATCCCCACCTGCAATTTTCAATTTATCAATCAGGTTGGAGGCCAGTGTTTCTTCTTCTATCTGTTCCTGTACAAACCACTGCATAAAATTCCATGTAGCCCAGTCTTTTTCTTCTAACGCCAGATCTACAATTCTGTAAATTGCTGTAGTATTGTCGACTTCATGTTTAAAAACACCGTCAAAACAAGCTGTTAAAGATTCCGGATCGGCAGGAGGAGCCGGAATGGCATCTACTTTCGGTTTCCCGCCTCTGTTCAGCACATATTCCATAAACTTAATAGAATGATTTCTTTCTTCCTGCGCATGTCTGTAAAGGAAATTGGCAATTCCCTGATATCCTTTATCATCTGCCCAGATCCCATAAGACAAAAAAACGTGTGATGCATGAATTTCTTTATTCATCTGATCACTCAATGCCCTTTCAATGATCGGGGAAAGTCTGTTGGTATTCATAATGCTATATTTTTGTGATTATGAAAATAATAATGCAAAAATAGTTCCGCCACTGTTTTATTTTCTTTCTAACGAATTTCAACATGCTTTTAAATTACTGATATAAAGATAACTACACATTTAATTTATAGTTATTCTAAAATAAATTGCCTATATGTTTGGAATCGATTTTATTTTTTACGGGTAACGCAAAAGACGCAAATTATTTTCCAATTGATTGTTTTAAGTTGCAAAGGATGTTGTCTCCGATAAAATTTACGCTGAACTGAATGTTTTTTTAAAGAAAAACCAGTCCTTAATTGAACTGGTTCTATTGATTTTTTTAGACGTAATGGTTTTTATAGTTTTTTGAAGGCACTGCATGAGTTTACTGAGAGGTTATAAGACCAATAGTAACTTCTAACCTATATCTTCCTTGTCACAGTCTTGTCCTGATTTTTTTTAACTCAAACTTAAATTATTTTATCTTCTTTGCCATATAATCACTTTCGTTTCCTAGTCTGTCCACTGCTTTTATTGCAACTGCATTTAATCTTTTACCCTCTTTAGATTTAGGAATGTCTTTTGAAAGGGTGTCCAATGTAAGGATTTCTGTTTCCCAAACTCCGTTGTACTGGGTGAAAAGTATCCATTGGAAGACATTTCCGATATTTTGGGTACTCCAGTTCGTTTGTACAAAACTTCCATTATCGGTTACAAATAAAGTGGGAGTCTGCAATGGAACAGCTTTTATCCATGGTGTTTTCGGAACTAATGCTTTTTCGCTGTAAGGGCCGTTTTTCAAAGTAGGAAGCATTCCCGCATTTCTCGTTAATCCTGCAATACTCCAATGAATTTCTCCGGCACCGTTCTTTAAAATCTGTCTGGAAATTTCAATCTGATTTTTAATTTCCGTGGGACGGTCTGAAACTTTGATCTCAACGGTATTAAGACCGGGCCAAAGATGACGATTCATTGTATTTTCAGATTTCCACCAGTTCAATAAAGCTTCAAAACCCTGACCTTTGGCATCGATCGGCCAGTACAGCTGTGGAGAGAAATAATCTACCCAGCCTTTATTCAGCCATAATTTTGCATCAGCGTATAGCTCGTCGTATTGGGAAGAGCCTACAATTCCTTCAGGATATCCGGGCTTCCAGATTCCGAACGGACTGATCCCGAATCTTACATAGTTTTTCTCTGCATGAATCTCTTTGTAAATCCTCTCTACAAATTTATTGACATTGTCTCTTCTCCAGTCTGCTCTGGATAATGTTCCGCCGCTTCTCTGGTATTCATTCCAGGTTGCATTATCGGGAAAGTCTGCTCCCCTGTTGTAGGTGGCGTAGGGATAGAAATAATCGTCAAAATGTATGGCATCGATGTCATATCTTTTCACAATATCTTTTACGACATTAGAGACATGCCCCTGCGTTTTGGGATTGGCAGGGTCGAACCAGTACATTCCGTTCTTTAATCTTACCACAATATCAGAAAGCTTGTTTGCCATAGACAGGCTGTTTACAGCTCCACCGTTTGAATGATGGGCACGGTAAGGGTTTAGCCAGACATGCAATTCCATGCCTCTTTTATGCGCTTCCTCAATCCAGAACTGAAGGGGGTCATAATTGGGATATGGGGCCATTCCTGTTTCCCCGGTAAGAAAGTATGACCAAGGTTCTATATTACTTGTATACAATGCATCTGCAGAAGGTCTGATCTGGAAAATGGCTGCATTGAAGTTGTTATCTTTCAGCATATCGAGCATGCTGATGGCTTCTGCTTTCTGCTGATCAACCGTTAAATTATTTCTTGAAGGCCAATTGATATTGGCTACACTGGCAATCCAGGCTCCGCGGAATTCTCTTTTAACTTCTGGAAGAACGGTTCTGAAGTTCTCCTCAGCCGGAGGCACTGGTGCTACAGGTTTTACAACTGTAACCGGATCTTTAGGCTTTATGGTATTGCTGTTAGGTTTTGCTGTATTTTTTGTTGGTGCTTCTTTTATGGTATTGTTCTGGACGGAGCAACTGGCATATGATGCAAAAACTCCGGCTAAAACAGTAAGCTTTATGATATTCATTCTCATCGTTTGCAAACTACTTTAAATTTATTTCTTCTAAGAGATTATTATGCCAAAATAAACATTTTAAGACATAGTGTAATAAAAAAGCCCCGAAAGATTCGAGGCTTTTCTATATTATATAAACATTTCTTATGCTTTCGCTGATCTGTCCATTCTTTTTCTTTCTTCTTCAGAAAGGATTTTCTTTCTCATTCTGATGAAGTTTGGAGTTACCTCAATCGCTTCGTCACCCTGGATGTATTCCATGCATTCTTCCAGTGAGAATAGGATTTTCGGTGCAACACCGGTATCTTTATCTTTTCCGGAAGCTCTCATGTTGTTCAGCTGTTTTGCTTCTACAATGTTTACCACCAAATCTCCAGGCTTGTTTTGTTCACCAATAATCATCCCTGCATAGATTTCCTCACCCGGATCAACATAAAACTTACCTCTGTCCTGTAATTTAGCAATAGAATATTCTGTAGCCGGACCTTGAGTTTTGCTGATCAAAACACCATTGCTTCTTCCAGGAATAGCACCTTTGAAAGGCTTGTATTCTGTGAAACGGTGTGCCATAATAGCTTCACCAGCAGTAGCCGTCAACATCTGAGAACGCAATCCGATCAAACCTCTTGAAGGAATCTCGAATTCCATATGCTGCATCTCTCCTTTAGTTTCCATAATATGAAGGTCACCTTTTCTCTGAGTAGCCAAGTCGATTACTCTTGAAGCATATTCTTCAGGAACGTCTACAACCAAAGATTCATAAGGCTCACATTTTTCACCGTCGATTTCTCTAAGGATAACCTGTGGCTGACCAATCGTCATTTCGTAACCTTCTCTTCTCATGGTTTCAATTAAAACTGACAAGTGAAGAATACCTCTACCAAAAACAAGGAATGTGTTCGCATCATCTGTCTGCTGAACTCTTAATGCCAGGTTTTTTTCCAATTCTTTTGTTAATCTCTCTTTCAAGTGATTAGAAGTCACAAATTTACCATCTTTACCGAAGAAAGGTGAATTGTTGATAGAGAACGTCATGTTCAATGTAGGCTCATCAATTGCAGTTCTTGGCAATGGTTCAGGATTTTCAAGATCTACGAATGAATCACCGATCTGGAAAGCGTCAAAACCTACAACAGCACAGATATCTCCAGCTTTTACTTCTGAAACTTTTTTCTTTCCTAATCCTTCAAAAACATATAATTCTTTTACTTTTCCTTTCAGAACCTTACCGTCTGCCTGAGCAAGACCGATCCACTGAGATTCTTTGATCTCTCCTCTGATCACTTTTCCGATTGCAATTCTTCCTAAGAAAGAAGAAAAGTCAAGAGAAACGATCTGCATCTGTAAGTTTCCTTCCTCTACTTTAGGTTCAGGAACATATTGCAGGATACCATCCAATAATGGAAGAATATCTTCAGTCTGCTCCAATGATGTGTTGAACCAACCTTGCTTGGAAGAACCGTAGAACGTTGGGAAATCCAATTGTTCTTCTGTAGCCTCAAGGTTGAAGAATAAGTCAAATACCTGGTCATGAACTTCTTCAGGACGACAGTTTGGCTTATCTACTTTATTGATAACAACTAAAGGTCTAAGTCCTAATTCCAATGCTTTCTGAAGTACGAATCTCGTCTGAGGCATAGGTCCTTCAAAGGCATCAACCAATAGGATTACCCCGTCTGCCATTTTTAGAACTCTTTCTACCTCACCACCGAAATCGGCGTGACCAGGAGTATCAATTACATTAATTTTAGTGTCTTTATAGGTAACAGAAATATTTTTGGATAAGATCGTAATACCTCTTTCTCTTTCAAGGTCATTGTTATCCATTATTAATTCTCCACTTTCCTGATTTTCTCTGAAAATGTTTGTAGCATGAATAATCTTGTCAACCAAAGTCGTCTTCCCGTGGTCAACGTGTGCGATAATCGCAATATTTCTAATGTTTTGCATGAATGATTTTTACGGGTGCAAAAATAGTGATTTCTAATGAATAATGAGCAAGAATATAAATTAATTAACAAATTCATAATGAGCAAGTTCACAACTCGGTCCCGTTAAAGCTTTAAAATTGAAGATTTTATAGATCCATTTAAATTGAAGATTAAGAATCTCCCATTGGGTTTAATGATTAAGCCTGCCGATATTTTTGTAAAAAATAAATACAAAAGAGCTGAACTAAAATCATTGCCCCAAATTTCAACAAAAAAGACTTTTTCGAAATCTTATGCCGGAAAATAAACATGCTTAAAATCGCTCCTATAGTTCCTCCTATAAAGGTTGCCCCTAAAAGTGTACTTTCTGGAATTCTTCTTTTATGTTTAATTGAAAGCCTTTTGTCCCAGCCAAAAATAATGAAAGTAATAAAATTTATTATCAACAGAATGTATATCATAATCATAGGCAAAAATAATGAATTAAACGGTGGCTTCGAGTACCTCAGCCACCTTGTATTTGTCTTTTGATGATAAATTTTTCTTTTTATTTCTTACTATTAATCTAAAAGAAAAGTTATGTCTCACTACATTTCCAAAGGTAGCTGAGGCACTCGAAGCCTCCTTTCTTTCAGCCATCTCGCTCTTCAGAAAGTAAATCTCTATATGCTACAGCCAATTGAGGAAGCAGTTCAGGGCATCTATTAATCAGTGCTTCTTTTTTCTTACGGCTCCATCCCTGTACCTGTTTTTCCCTGTAAAAAGCAAGATCAATACACTCATATTCTTCATAATATATAAGCTTAACAGGAAGTCTATTTTTCGTATGATTCGAGCCTTCGCCTAAGATTATTTGTACTTCCTGTATAATAACTGCCATCTGCACATTATAAAATGTACATCCAGCCTTTGACATTCTCTTTCATATTTGAGTTTTCATAAATATAAGTTTTATCAATTCCTCTAGATTTAATGCCTTAGATCCATAAAAAAAGCTGCCTTCCTAAGAAAGCAGCTCTGACTATTTGTATCTAACGAATTATTTTTTAGCTTTTACATCAACAGCAATTTCGATGTCTTTGCTGATCATCCATTCTGCCGGATCTGCTTCTGAAGTACCGAATTTGATTCCCCAATCTGCTCTGTTTACTGTAAATTTCGCCTGAACAGAAGCTGAACCTTCAGTAACATCTACTTTAGCAGGAAACGTTACGTTCATTGTTTTTCCTGATAGTGTAAGGTTTCCACTTACTGTTTTGTTTGCTCCAGCTACCGCATCTGCAGGTGCTTCTTTAAGATCTGTAACACTTGTAATTTTGAAATCCGAAGTTGGATTCTTTGCTGTATCAAAGAAATCAGGATTTTTTAAGTGTGCTTCAAGATCTGCAGGTTTTTTATCTTTTTCTGTTACTGAAGCCGGATCTACTTTAATAGAATTCATATCGATCACAAAGTTTCCAGCTGTCAACTGTCCTCCTTCGATGCTTAGATCTCCTGATTTTACGTTAAGTGTTCCCCAACGAGGAGCCATACCGCCTTTGTGAAAAGCTTTCCAGTTTACTACAGAAGTAGCAACATCAACTGCCAAAACTTCACCTTTGCTCTCTGCTACTTTCTGCTCTGTCGCAGTCGCTGCCGTATCAGCTGTTTTTTCTTTTGTACACGATGCTGCAAGTAACCCTATTCCTACTAATGCAATTACACTAAGTTTTTTCATATTATTTATTTGTTTAAAAAATTTAATTAAAATTTTAAATTTGAAGATTCAAAAATAGAAAAACCTTCTCACTTATCACCTTAACATACATCAAGAAATAGAAATTTTAATATTTCCTGCCCTTTTCCCAATATAAAACACCGGAAAAAAGCATAATCCAAAGTATTTCACTCGATCGTAAAATTGCCTATTTTAGCTGTTTAAAATTTAAAATGAACATTACAAGCTATATAAAACAAACGCTCGATATTTCTGAGAAGAGCATCAACAATACCCTTCAATTATTAGCAGAAGACTGTACCATTCCGTTCATTTCCCGTTACAGAAAGGATAAAACCGGGAATCTGGACGAAGTTCAGATCGAACAGATCTCAAAGATCAGTAAGCAGTTTGAAGAAATTGTAAAGCGAAAAGACAGTATTTTAAAGTCAATTGAGGAACAAAATGCTCTGACAGCCGAACTGAAACAGAGAATTGAGGAAAGCTTTGATATTCTGGAGCTGGAAGATTTGTATTTACCCTTCAAAAAGCGCAGAAAAACAAAAGCAGATACTGCCAAGGAAAAAGGATTGGAACCTTTAGCCAGGATCATTATGAGCCAGAAAAGCAATGACCTGCAGTTTCTTGCCTCTAAATACCTGAACACTGAAGTTCCATCTGAAGAGGAAGCGCTTCAGGGTGCAAGAGATATCATGGCGGAATGGATCAATGAAAATATGTATGTCCGTAAAAACCTTCGCCGCCTGTTCCAGCGTAAAGCAGTGATTACTTCTAAGGCCGTAAAGGCTAAAAAAGATGAAGAGGATGCACAGAAATTCTCACAGTATTTCGAATGGGAGGAAAATCTCAACAGAACTCCTTCTCACAGGCTTTTGGCAATGCTGAGAGCTGAATCTGAAGGTTTTGTGAAAGTGAATATTGGAATTGATAAGGAAGAGGCCATTGATTTTATTGAAAAAGCCATCATCAAATCCAATAATGAAAGTTCGGATCAGATTTCCCTGGCCATTAAAGATAGCTACAAAAGACTTTTAGAGCCTGCTATTTCCAATGAAGCTTTGCAGGAAGCTAAAGAAAAGGCAGATAAAAAAGCAATTGAAATTTTTTCTGAAAACCTGAGCCAGCTTCTTCTCGCGCCACCTTTAGGCGAAAAAAGAATTTTAGCCATTGATCCGGGATACAAAAGCGGCTGTAAAGTGGTCTGCATTGATGAAAAGGGCGATCTTCTCCATAATGAAACCCTTTACCCTCACGCACCACAAAATGAAAGCGGAATGGCCATGAAAAAGATCCGTTCTATGGTGAATGCCTACAATATTGAAGCGATCTCCATCGGAAACGGAACGGCAAGCCGTGAAACTGAGTTTTTCATTAAAAAAATTGCTTTTGATAAACCGCTGCAGGTTTTTGTAGTTTCGGAAGCAGGAGCATCAGTTTATTCTGCGAGTAAAATTGCAAGAGATGAGTTTCCGTCTTATGATGTGACGGTTCGTGGCGCTGTTTCTATTGGAAGAAGATTGGCGGATCCATTGGCGGAATTAGTGAAAATTGATGCCAAATCTATCGGTGTAGGACAATATCAGCATGATGTAGACCAAACCCAATTGAAAAATGAGCTTGATTCTACGGTTATGAAGTGTGTAAATTCCGTAGGAATCAATCTGAATACAGCAAGCAAATCACTTTTAAGCTATGTTTCGGGGATTGGAGAGAAAATGGCGGAGAACATTGTTAGTTACCGAACGGAGAACGGTGCTTTTGAGGACAGAAAACAGCTTAAAAAAGTTCCGAGGCTTGGAGAAAAAGCTTACCAGCAGGCTGCGGCCTTTGTAAGAATTGCCAATGCGAAAAATCCACTTGATAATTCAGCCGTGCATCCTGAAGCTTACGGAATTGTAGAAAAAATGGCTAAAGATTTGGGTATAAAAACAAACGAACTGATTGCCAGCAAAGAAAAAACAGCTTTGGTAAAGCCAGAAGACTATGTTACGGAAGAAATAGGAATTTTAGGGATCAAAGACATTTTGAAAGAGCTTGAAAAACCCGGATTAGATCCCAGAAAAGCGGCTAAAATATTTGAATTTGATCCTCATGTAAAAAGCATCAAGGATTTAAAAACCGGGATGATTCTTCCAGGAATTGTTAATAATATTACAGCTTTCGGGTGTTTCGTGGATATGGGAATTAAGGAAAGCGGGCTTGTCCATATTTCTCAGCTGAAGGATGGATTTGTATCTGATGTGAATGAAGTGGTAAAACTCCATCAGCATGTCCGCGTAAAAGTAACAGAAGTGGACGAAGCGAGAAAAAGAATACAGCTGAGCATGATTTTATGATCTATCCGTTAAACTAAATAACAATTCATTTTGATTTTGAGCTATAAAAATTTAATTTTCGATTTAGACGGAACGCTTTGGGATTCCAGAGCCACCATCATTACAATATGGAATAAGGTGTTAAATAAACACCAACTGATCAAAAAGGATTTAAAGCCTGAAGATATGAATCAGTACATGGGTTTGCTGGCAGATAATATTTTAAAAGATATTGTTCCCGGAATTTCTGATCAGAAGGTTCAGGAAGTCCTTTCGGAAATTGTCCGCAATGAAAATCAGGTTCTCCATATCTACGGCGGTATTCTTTATGACGGCGTTGAAGAGCTGCTGAAAAGTCTTGCTAAAAATCACAAGCTTTTTATCGTCAGCAACTGCCAGGACGGATATATTGAAGCATTTTTAGCCTATAATAAGTTCAGTGACCTATTTACCGATTTTGAATCTTACGGACAAACCCAAAAACCGAAAGCTGAAAATATACAGCTCCTCATGGAAAGAAATCATTTAACCATTGAAGATTCCGTATATATTGGTGATACCCAAACTGATTATGATTCTGCACTGACAAATGGATTACCGTTTATTTTCTGTGAATATGGTTTTGGAAAGCTGAGCCCAAAAGATTATAAACCTTCAGTTTCAAAGTTTTCGGACTTGGAAGTCTATGTTTAATTTAAGAATATAGATCTCTATATCAATAATAAGGCTGTCAAAATTGACAGCCTTATCACTTTTAATCATTCTAAAATAAGCCTAATACTCTCTTTACGATTCCTGTACGGGAGCCGTTAATAAATTTTTATAATTGTTATTTAAACGTCGTAAAGCTACAACAGTATTTAAAAATCTATATGGAGTAACAGCATTCAATACTGTGTTCCCTACAATTTCATAGGTCTCCTGAAAGGTCTGCTGCACTACTGGATCTTCTATAAATTCTACAAAAACACCGTATTTCATAGCATTGCCACTACCTACCATCTTGTTATTTCTTACAGAGATTTCTTTATTTTTTGTTCCGCGTATAGTAATCCCCGTTAACAGATCTTCCAAACCTGAATTTCTCATTCCCGGATTTTCAATGGTATTAAAATTGGCAGATAGTAAATAATTATGTGCTTCAATCATAATTCCATTTTCCTGGGACGTCTTAATATTGTTATGACACACTTCTACCCCTCTCGTATCAGAAATATAAACTCCTGCGTAGCTAATATCGTTAATCACATTATTAGAAACTACTCCCAGATCTACAAATCTCACATTGATTCCGTGCTGACCTGCATTTCTTACGACATTTCCAGAAACAACAACATTTTTTGCATAAAGTTGGGGGGCGCCCGGTGTTGTATTATTGATCAAAATACCATCTCCGCCTCCACCTGTATTTTCAACAATATTATTAGAAATAACCACATTATTGCTGATATAATTCAAATGATCACTATTTTGAAGTTTGATACCTACTTTTACAGTATTTCTAACTCTGTTTCCTATCACAGTAAGGTTTGAAATACCGGAATCAAGATACATTCCATGTTCCAAGATAGTATTTTCAACGTCATTATCTGAAATACTGACAAAATTGGAATTTTCAGCAATATAAATACCTTGCGACGAATTTTCAAAGTAATTTTTAAAAATTGTAATATTTTTTCCTCCTATTACAATCCCCATATTATCTTTTCTGTAGCCCGATGCCTGTGTTGCCCAACTGTAATCAAATGAATTTTTAACTTTATTGAATCTAAAGGTTAAATGCTCTACTCCATTCAATCCTGACACTGCGGAATATGTAAAATCTTTGAATATATTCTTCTCAATAACAAGATTTTTTGCCTGAGCGCAAAGAATTCCTACATTTCTGGAACTAGCATTCACAACATAATCATTTCCTTCTCCTTCCAAACTAAATCCTGTAATGGAAATATTTTCCTTTTGTTCACAGTTAAAAATTTCTGAATTGGCTACAGTCTGCTTTATCTTGCAATTATTTGACAGAATTTTTTGGTTATTCTGTAGATAAAGCGTTCCATTAATCTCAATTGACATTTCATCAAAAAACACATCATACCCCATGGACAGAGCTTTGTTGATGCGTTCTGTAACTGTTGATACTGATATTCCGACTTCCTTAATATTCCACCATAATATATCCACATATCCTGACCACTGTCTCTCATAAAAATCATTATCCTTTTTTCGATAAATAACCCCGTCGTCAACGGCAGTACCAATTTTTTTATAAACAACAGCTTGGTGGGTATAATTGTCTACCAGCTGTACAATGTCCTCGTTAGGATAGCTATTACCCGATGTAAAAAAAGCATTTGCGTAAATCATAAAATCTTGTTTTTTGGTTTAAATTAAATAGTAAATATTCCTTCGTTAATTTTACTAATGCAAATGTAGCTGGGCAATACGACAAAAGTTGACGTGTTTTTTTGAATGATTATTTTTTTGAATGACTAGAAAATTAATTGTAAAAAATCAATGAAAGCATCTGTGCTTAAGTACGGGAGAATTATCCGCAGACCAACCGGTCAATTGATGAATTCAGGTACAGAACTTATAATTCTTTTGAGTATTATTTTTCATATAAAAAAGACTGCACAATAATCTGTACAGCCTTTTATTTAATATTTTAGGTTTCAACCTTAAGTCTCAAACCTGAAATCTAACATCCTTCAATTTTCTATTTATAATCCTTAGAATCTCTCCTTGGCTCTCTGGCTTCCGGCCATTTTACAGTCTCTCCTTTATCATCCTTAGGCATTACTCTTATTTCTCTGCTCGTAAATTCAGGATCTTCAGATGCCATATAAGCCAATGCAGCTGTTAAAACAACATTATTTTTCACCTCATCAAAAACGATCTTGTCGTAGGTATCTTTTGTAGTGTGCCATGTATAGCCAAAATATCCCCAGTTCAGAGAACTTAAAGAAAACCCCGGCACCCCGGCTGCTACAAATGATGCATGATCAGAACCGCCGCCTCCAGGCATTCCCGGAAAATCTGTTTTAATGTGGTCTCTCACTGTTTTTGGAACTCCTGTTAACCATTTTCCGATATAGCTGTAAGAATCCACAAATCCCTGACCGCTGATATTGATCACACGTCCCGTTCCGTTATCCTGGTTGAATACTGCCTGTGTTCCTTTCATAATCTGCGGATTATCTGCTACGAAGCCTCTGGAGCCATTCAATCCCTGTTCTTCACTTCCCCAAAGTCCAACAACAATAGTTCTTTTATTGTTCGGATAATATTTTTTCAGTATCCTCATGGTCTCAAGCATGGTAAGTGTACCTGTTCCGTTATCTGTCGCTCCCTGTGCTCCATCCCAGGAATCAAGATGGGCAGAAAGAATCACATATTCTTCAGGTTTTTCTTTTCCTTTAATGATACCGATCGTATTAAAGCTTTTAGCATCAGGAAGTATTTTGGACTGGGCTTCAACTTTAATCTTAGGTTTTGCTCCTTTTTCTGCCATTCTGTAAAGCATTCCGTAATCTTCCACATCGATGTCGATCATTGGAATCTTTGAGGTCTTAGCTCCGAAAATCCTGTTCGCACCCATGATCCCGGTCCAATTGGAAATAGCGATTCCCGCTGCACCCGCTTTTTCCAAAACTTCCGGAAGCGTATTGTTATCATAGCCAATATTTTTCACATAATCTCGAAAATCTTTTCCGGCCTGCTCTTTTTCTGCTTTCAGTTTTTCATACAGCTCCGGAGTGGCAAATTCTTTAATCTGCTCGTCTGAACGTCCTATCTTCTGGTACTGTGCCATAAGCACTATTTTTCCCTTTACAGAAGGAAGCCATGCATCAAATTCGGCTTTGGAAGAAACTTTTGGAAGCACTATGACCTCAGCCTCTACTGCCTTTTTCGTTGCCGGACTCCACGCAAGCTGTGTTGCAGCCAATGATTTCACGCGGGGATACACCATATCTACATGGGTAATTCCACGTTGCCATCCTTTCCATGTTCCGAACTGCTGAAGGCTGGATTCTATTCCCCAGGAACGAAGCTTAGCCGCAGACCATTCATTCGCAGCCAGCATTTCAGGAGTTCCCACAAGGCGCGGTCCGATACCGTCCAGAAGCTCATAGGCCATATTTTCCAGCTGGGAACTGTTATTGATTTCATCTACAAAGCTTTTCACAATAGGATCAAGCTTTTCTTTCGGATCTACCTTCACCTGAGCCCATGAGAATTGGGCGGCCAGCATAACCGCAGGCACAGCAAAAAATTTATTTATCTTCATAACATATATTGAATGCTTAAAGATAGTAGAATTTGTGTAAATGAAGAAGGAAATACAGGAGTAAAGGGCGAATTTGCCAGCTTGGCAATTTTGTATTTGACCAGTAAAATCAAGGCATAAAAAAACCGGCTCTCTGAGCCGGTTTGGGAACGAATTATTTTTTAGCTTCTTCTACAGAAACTTTTCTGAATTCTTTGAACAGTTTGCTAAGTTCTAAAGCTGATTTACGAGCTCTTGTACCTGCAGCTTTGTTTCCTTTTTCTGCTTGTTGGTTAGCCTCAGTTGCAAACGCTTCGAATTCAGCGTTGATTTTTTCAATTAGTTCTTTCATTATTTTTAAAATTTAGGGTGCAAATATAGGTTTTATGGTAATTCCAGCCTAACTAAGACTAAAAAATTTTGAGTCAAAATGCTATTTTTTTCTTCTTTTTCTTCACCGGACCGTCATTTTTTATGGTTATAATAAAAATTCAGTGCTTTTATTAGGTCTATTCGGCTTGTAAAAGGATTATTCGAGTATTATATTTTCCTTTCATGCATCCATTTATTTTTATTCAAAATTCTATCATTGTTTTAAAAAGATAACCTTACAAAACCGTTTGCTTCTTAAAATTGATAATTCCCAGACAATAAAACAACAAACTGAACAGCAATATTCCAGTCGAAATTGCTGCCAGTTGACACTTCCCTTCTTAAAGCAACTCCTTTGCTTTTCTACCCGCATTTTCCAGCAATGTCAGACTTTCCGGTGTGATACGGTCTGCAAAAATGATCCGAAAATGATGACTGTATTCATCCGTTAATGAAAATGTATTTCCGGGGGTAAACAGAATTTTGTTTTTGTCACAATATTCAAAGAATCTCTTCATATCGGTTCCTTCCGGGAGCTTTCCCCAAATGCTGTAACCTCCTTCAGGACTGTGGAAATAGGAGTCTTCAGGAAAGTAGTGTCGTAAAGCGTTCAGTAATTCAACAGCCTGCCTGTTCAGCTGTTTGCGGAATGACCGTAAATGCCGTTCATAACCGGTTCCCTGAAGAAGTTTCAGTATCAATTCCTGATAAATAGGGGCAACTGATCTTCCCAGGACAAACCTGGCCCTTTCCGAACGGGAATAGAAACGTCCGGTATGCAGCCAGCCCAAACGGATACCCGGTGCCAGCGTTTTTGAAAATGAAGAATAGGTGATCACCAGGCCCGAATGATCAAAGTTTTTAATGCATTTTGGTCTTTTGTCACCAAAATAAAGATCGCCATAGATATCATTTTCAATAATCGGAATCTGATGCATAGATGCGACCGCCAACAGCTCTTTTTTATCATCATCACTCATCACGATACCTGTCGGGTTGTGGAAATTAGGTGTTAAGACCACAGCTTTTATATCATTCGAAGTACAGACTTTCCTAAAATATTCTGTATCAAAACCGTTTTCATAATGCACGGGAATCTCGATCATTTTAAGACCCAGATTGGCTACAGCCTCCAAAACTGAAAACACGCACGGACTTTCAACAGCTACAATATCACCGGGCTCCGTTACCGCTCTTAAAGCAATGGTCAAGGCCTGTAGTGCTCCGTCTGTAATGATGAGTTCATCAGGATCGATTAAACATCCGTGATTTGCCATCTGTATGGAAATCTGTTTCCTTAATTCATACAATCCGTTTGAGGGATAATAACGTAACAATGCAGCTCCTTTTTCGTGGATGACTCCCTGCATCGTTCTGAGGATCAGTTTTTGTGGCATCAGAAGATCTCCCGGTGCGGCCATATTGAAAGAACTGGATTCTGAAGGTTTGTTTCTGGCAGAAGTCAACATCACATTTTTTGCGAATACGGCATCTCTCACAACAGGAATCAGATCTGTCCTTACCTGCGGGGTACGATCTTCTTCAACTGTGGCGACGAAATATCCTGAACGGGGACTGCTTTCTACCAATCCTTTCATCATCAGATATTCAAAACCACTTTGAACAGAGCTTGTACTGAGTTGATATCTGCTTTTGATCTCCCGGATGGAAGGCAGACGTTCTCCTTTCAGCAAAATTCTATTTTTGATCTGCTCTTCAATAACCGCTGTAAAAATTTCATATTTATAGGATATCATTATTATTTTCATTACACTGTACTGAACAAATTTACAAAATAAACAACTGTACCGGTTAAATTAATGAAAACTGTATCCCTTTAGAATCCAATAATCTTCTAATTTTGAATAAAAAAAGATTCATGAATATAATTTCAAAATTTACAGTGGGTTCTGAGGAGGGAATTTCTGATCTTATAACCATTATTGATTCTTCAGTTTATGCCATGCACAAAGGACTGGTTCCTGAAGAGGACATCAAAAAGTATATTGAAAACGATATTGATCCCAGAAAAATGATCAATGACCTTAATGATCTTTCCAACCAGTTGATCATTACCTATGCAGACGGTAAACCGGCAGGTTACAGCATTGTCAGAAGCGGATTGAGCCATCCTACCCTTCCAGAAGATAAAAAAGCAACAAAAATAAGCTTTGTGATCCTCCCGGATCTTGATTCACCGGAGATTAGAGAATCACTTTGGAAAAAAAGCAGATCTGCAGCCAGTTTTACAGATATAATATGGCTTAATATGATGGTTCACGATCCGCTTTTAGAATTTCTAAAAGAATCAGGTTTTACAATTTTTGCGGATACTACCGCTGGACCTTTTCAGCTTCCGTCACATATATTAAAACTGAACATCAAATAATTTCCCGGCCTTATACAAAGCTTGGCTACTCATAAGCCGTTTAAAATAACATTAGCTTAACATTGATTTTCATATCTTTGATTTTTATAATTTCTAAATTATGAGTGACCAGCTTGAAACTATTGAAGATTATTACAGACGCATCCGGAAAAACCAGATAAAAATGTTCGATTCTGATGATTTTGAAACAGGAAAGTCGCATTTCAATGTTTCTATGAGGAAGTATTGCAGTTTTAAAAGCCCGTACAACCGCCGTGATTATTATAAGATAAGCTTTATTATTGGAAAAGGCACATTTCAATATGGAACGCATGAATTGTATATTGACCGCCCTGCCCTGTTTTTTCCTTCACCTAATATCCCGTACTCATGGGAATGTGACGGGGATCTTCAGGAAGGATATTTCTGTCTGTTCAATCAGGAGTTTTTTAATGGAAATACTGAATTCAACTTGTTTAAAAGAACCTCACTATTTAAGGAATGGAGCAAGCCTATTGTTTTTTTAACGGATGAACAGACTCAGCTGGCTACTCTTTATTTTGAACAGATGTATAGGCTGAATAATTCAGCATATCCGTTTCGGTGTAGCAGTATTAAAAGCCATTTAGCCTCGGTAATGCACCTCGCCTTGGAGAACCGTATGGATGATATCAATCCGGATGAACTCCCGGCTAATATCCGTTTATACCGCCTATTTGATGAGCTGCTCAATAAGCAATTCCCTCTGGACTCTCCTGCTTATCCACTCACTCTGAAAACGGCCTCTGATTTTGCAGATCAGCTTAATGTGCATGTCAATCATTTGAATTCATCGGTAAAATCGGTCACTCGGCTTACCACGACTCAAATTATTAAAGAAAGGGTATTTGAGGAATCCAAAAATCTGTTGAAATACACTAACTGGGATATTGCTGAAATAGGATATACTCTGGGGTTTGACCAGCCTTCCCATTTCAATAATTTCTTTAAAAAACACGCAGAGGTTTCTCCTTTGAAATTTAAAAATGAATTTTAAATCTTTGATTTTTGTAATTTTTACTTTGTCTTTTAAAATTGTATCTCTGTATTTCCGGCTTATTTTTGCCTAGTAAAATAATGAATGAATATGTTGTTGAAAGAAGCATCTGAAAAAAGAATCAGATTAATAACCATTATGGCTTTTGTGTCGATCCCCCTTTCCGGGTTTGTCACCGATATTTATTTACCATCATTCCCATCAATGGCAAAAGAGATGCAGGTCTCTGAAAAGGACATCCAAATCACTTTAACATCTTATTTACTGAGCTACGGGATCTCACAGCTTTTTGTTGGGGGAATTCTGGACAGCATCGGGCGCTACCGTCCTAAACTGATCGCCCTGTTTCTACTGATCATCAGCAGTATCCTGATTACGATGACCGACAGCATCCTGCTGATCTGTCTGCTGCGTATTCTCCAGGGAGCCGCCGTTTCTGTACTGGTTGTTGCTACGCGGGCTATTTTTGTGGATCTCTATGATTCTGAAAAAGTAAAGCATTATCTGAGCTATTTCACGATCGTATGGTCCTGCGGTCCTATTCTGGCTCCTTTCCTGGGAGGATATCTTGAAAAACTGTTTAACTGGCATGCCAATTTTCATTTCCTTGCTTTGTATGCAGGAATTCTGTTCTTATTTGAATGGTTTTTCAGTGGGGAAAGCTTACCGGAGAGGAAGAAATTTAATCTTTCTGAAAACATCAGCCTGTATAAAATGATGCTGAAAAACAGGATCTTTATGCTCGGAATTTTCATTTTAGGGTTAAGCTACTCTATTGTTATGCTTTTCAATATTACAGGTCCTTTTATCATTGAAAATACGTTTCATTTTACCCCAGTAGTTATCGGATACTGTACCCTGATCTTAGGATTTTCATGGATGATTGGCGGTTTTATAGGAAAACGGAGACTTAAGCTTGATTTTAAAGAGAGGATCTTACAGCCTATCATTTTACAGCTGGTCCTGATTACCGGACTTATTGCAACCGGCTTCTACGCGGAAAGTCTTTTCATTATGGTTCCTTTTGCCTTTTTTATCCATATTTGTTCCGGAATTCTGTTTACATCATTTTTTACTACCAGTATGCTTTATTTCCCTAAAAATGCCGGGACAGCAGGTGGGCTGATGGGCGGACTGGTCTATGTAATCACTTCCATTACAAGTTTTATTATTTCGGTCAGTGGAACTGTCACAAAGCAGGATGGTCTTGCCTGGCGCTATCTGGCAATTGCCATTATACTTTTAGGAATTATCCTGGTCATGCACCAGGCCGTTAAAAAAGAACAAGCAGAGAATTGATCTCTGCTTTTTTATTTTTAAAAATGACTCAGTCCCAGAATCTATATGTATTCTTACTTTTTAATAAAAGCAATGGCATCTACTTCTATCAGCATATTATCTATTGCCAACCGGGGAACCGGAATTAAAGTACTTGCCGGGAATTCATTATTTTTCCATACTTTATGCATTTCCTCTGTCCATATCTTAAGTTTCTCCTGATCATGATCAACAATCAAAATCGTAATTTTAAGAATATCATTCACACCTAACTGATAAGCGGCAAGCGCAGTTTCTAAATTTTTCAGGGAAAATTTAACCTGGGTTCTGAAATCTTTAGAAAGATGGTGCTCTAAGCCTTCCCCTCCGCTTTGTCCGGATATAAATACATATTTTCCTTCAACTTCATTCGTTGTAGCGTGAGAAAAAGCAAAAGGAGTCGGATCAAAAAGACCTTTTGGATTTGTGTGGACGACACTGGCCACATTATTTGTTTTTTTTGTTTTATGGTGATTTGTATTTTGCGAAAAGGCCAAAAATCCCATACAGAGAGTGGATAAATTAAATACTATACTTCTCATGATATTTATTATTTTGTTCTGAATATTGAAGCAAATATAGAGTCCAATATTTTCAGAAAAATAAACATATGTTGAAGTTTTTAGCTTTTATAGACAGTATATTTACCGATTTTATTTGAAACAAGGCAACACACACAAGCAGGTAATATGTACACTTTCATACGCTCCAGATTATTAAATATCACAAATTCTCATAAGTCTGTTCTATTAAAAAAGATACTGCTTTTTTGATTTTATCGCGACCGTCATCAGTATTAAGGTCTATACCACAAAATACACTGCCATTTACGGAAGCATACATATTCAAGTAATAAAGTCCTGAAACTAAAATGGCCGATATTGCACGGAAATCCTGCGAGCGTTCTCCAAAATGAGGATCGATAATTAACTTAAAGAGAGTTTCCCCATTTTCTTCCTGCATATTGGTCAGCTTTGTCAGGGATTTCCGGGATTCGGACAAACGCCACAATAGTAGTTTCTGCAGCTCCTTATTGTTATATACATAATCAAATTGCTGCAGTAACATGGCCTCGGTAAATGCTTTTCCTCCGTCTTTTGGATCTGGCATCATTGTTTCGGTAGTTACGTTGCTCCAATAATCCTGGGACCGGATATATTCATCCATCAGACCATCCATTCCTCCAAAATAGGTGTAGATCATTTTTTTATCTACTCCGGCTGTGGCAGCGATATCATTTATTTTTAATGCCGCATATCCTTTCGTTTTCAATATCTTTCCAACTGCATCCAAAAATTTCTTCTTACTGCGTTCCTTGTTCCGGACACTGCCTGCTGCTGATTTTCTTTCCATAGCTAAACATTCGATTATACAAGTTTAAGGAAATTTTAATTATTTTAGACACCGCTTAGTGTCTTGTTTTGTATATTTGCAGAAACTAAACCATTCTATATATATTTAAACACTATTTAGGTTGAAAAAACTAAAAACAATTGCAAAATGAGTTCAGTTTATTCCCTCAGTTTAAAGAATGCTTCAGAAATAATGACAATGTGAGATGATGAAGAAACGGTTATTGGAATCCAACTGTGGAAATTCGTTGTTCCTGTACCTAAAGATGATTTCGAATCTAAACAACTAAGGTAAAAACACTAAATGTGACAGCATCATTAAACTTCTAATGATGCTGTTTTGATTTGTCTATTTGGTATAAACTAATTTATCATGAAAACAATAACTTTTTTATCAGTTTATTTTTCGGCCTTATTTCAAGTATTACAATAGTACTCAATGAATGGCATCGATATGGATATCGCTATCAATAATATAATACGAGTTTCACAGGCAGAAATAATCGCCGCATAAAAAATTCGATCTCATTTGTTTACTTCTTCTAAAATAAAGAAAGTGACCATTTAAAAATGGTCACTTTTTAATTATCTTAAGTCTGCTGCTAGTGTCAACTTAAGGGAAAGTATACTTTTATATAAATGATTTGGTATTAATTATTTATGAGACTATCACCTTAAAACACACAACCAGATTACCGCATCACCGAATATTCTTTCTTATTTGAAAGGACATCCAACATTACTTTTGCAATTCTAGCTCTCTCATCCTCTGAAAGATTAGACCCCGAAGGCAGGCACAGGCTATTTCCGAACAGATTCTCTGCTACTTTCCCACCGTAATATGGTGCGTCTTTAAATATAGGCTGCAGATGCATTGGTTTCCAGATAGGACGGGATTCGATATCTTCTTTCAAAAATGCCAGACGCAAATCTTCATGGCTTTTTGATGATTTTGTTTTTGTATCGTCAATGGTAATAACGGATAACCAGTGATTGCTGAAAAAATCGGAATCAGGTTCTGAAAATAATTTTACTCCTTCTATATCTTTACAGATTTCTGAATAAAAACTATGCATTTTTCTACGCCCTTCTACTCTTTCATCCAACACTTCCATTTGCCCTCTTCCGATTCCTGCACTGATATTACTCATTCTGTAATTGTATCCAATTTGGGAATGCTGATAATGGGGAGCATTATCTCTAGCCTGCGTGGAAAGGAATACAGCTTTATCTTTGTCTACCTGGGAATGACATACCAATGCGCCACCTCCGGAAGTCGTAATAATTTTGTTTCCGTTGAATGACAAGATGCCAAAACGGCCAAAAGTTCCGCAAGCTTTTCCTTTATACTTAGATCCTAATGATTCAGCAGCGTCTTCAATTAAAGGAATGTCATATTCAGCAGCAATTGATAAAATTTCATCCATTTTTGCAGGCATTCCGTAAAGATTAACCACAATAATCGCTTTGGGCTTTTTGCCTTTTGAAATTCTGTCTTCTATCGCTTCCTTTAAAGCCACCGGACACATGTTCCAGGTATCTTTTTCGGAATCTATAAAGACAGGAACGGCTCCCAGATAGACAATAGGATTAGCAGAGGCGGAAAATGTCATAGACTGACAGATAACCTCGTCTCCATGAGTGACATCGCACTCAATTAATGCCAAATGTAAAGCAGCAGTTCCCGCAGAAAGTGCGGCTACTTTTACATCTTCATTTAAGAATAACTCCAAATCTTGTTCAAAACCATCAACATTCGGCCCTAAAGGTGCTACCCAATTTGCGGCAAATGCTTCTTTAATGTATTTTAATTCATTTCCTCCCAAATGGGGAGATGATAACCATACTTTTGATTTCATATTTTACTATTCTAAATTTTACTAAATATTTAAACTTCTACTTTTTATTACTTTACCCGGATTGCCTACTACTGTAGCGCCATCCGGCACATCGCTGATAATGACAGCTCCCGCACCAATGGTGCACCATTTGCCAATTTCTATTCCCTGTATCACACTGGCTCCAATTCCGATATGGGTTCCTTCACCTACATATACGTTTCCGGCCAGCGCCACATTGGGAGATATATGGACAAAGTCTTCGATTATACAATCGTGATCAATAGAAGCATTGGTATTGATAATACAGTGCTTCCCTATCTTTACTGCTGCATTTATAGTCACACCGGGCATAACGATAGTTCCTTCTTCAATCTTTAATCTCTTGGATAGTATAGCCTTGGGATGCAAGAGGGTAATATAATTGAAATGCTCACCCCGGTTAACTACTCTTTTCCGCAACCTGTTATTTCCAATAGAAATAAGTACTTCTATATCATAAGGCGGAGCTTCATGAATAACAGTATAATTCAATACTCTCTCTTTCGACGGGTTTTCGTCGATATATGCTTCAATATTATAACCGCATTCTTCGGCGATTTCAGCCACTACTTTTCCATGACCACTTGCTCCGTATAAATACATATTCTAACTACATTTAATTTAAATTAATTATTTCCTGTAAAAGCCTCTACCGTGGCCTGATCAGCCTGGTTTATGCCTTCCTTTTTTATTACTTTTTTTAAAGTAAGGAACATCACTTTGCAATCTGTTGCAAATGATACATTATCTATGTACCAAATATCTAATTCAAATTTCATCGTCCAGGAAATGGCATTTCTCCCATTTACCTGTGCCCAGCCTGTAATGCCAGGACGTATATTGTGTCTTCGTTTTTGAGATTCACTGTACAAAGGAAGATATTGCGGCAATAGAGGTCTTGGACCTATCATCGCCATGTCTCCTTTCAATACATTAATCAGTTGAGGAAGCTCGTCCAGGGATGTCTGACGTATAAAACTTCCAACCCTTGTTAAGCGTTCCGAATCGGGCAGATAATTCCCCTGTCCGTCTTTTTTATCATTCATTGTCTTAAACTTGATGATATAGAATATCTTCTCATTTAATCCCGGCCGTGCCTGCAGAAAGAAGGGTTTTCCCTGATTTGCGAAATACAGCAAGACTGTGACAATAATGAAAACAGGTGATAACAAAATCAGCCCTATTAACGCAATCAGAAAATCTATAACCCTTTTTAAAAAAAATTTATACACGGTAATCTTTTTCTTTAATTAGTTTTTTGTATTCACTCAATAAAGCTTCCCAAATGACAGACTGCTCGTAACGTGATTCTATCATTGGCCGGGCATTCATTTTTAACTTTTGATAATAATCGGTGTCCGACTTCATTCTTTCCATTGCTTCACCAAGCTTTTCACTGTTTTTCACAGGAACAATTACTCCATTCTGGTTTTCTATAATAATTTCGTTGCATCCGTTGATATCAGACACTATACTCGGCAATTCCATCGCTCCCGCCTGCATCACTACATTTGGAAATCCTTCCCGGTAGCTTGGAAAGGCTAATGCATCAGAAATGGCAAAATAGGGACGAACATCTTTCTGAAAGCCTACAGATATGATATCCGGGTTATTTTCAATTTCTTTCAATGTATCCAGATGCAGAGGATCCAGCTCTTTTTCCAGAGGGCCAACCAGTAATAATTTGGACTGGCGCTGTGAATTTTCTTTTTTGTTTATAAGAGAAAAGGCTTTAACCAATTCATTAATTCCTTTATCTCCTACTAAACGTCCTATAAATACAAAAACAAAATGCCCCTCTTTTATATTCAGTTCTTTTTTTAAAAGCGTTTTCTGTGCTTCTGTAATCTGGTCAGGCGAAAAATATGAAGTATCAATTCCATTGGACGACCCATTTCCAATTACTTTTATTTTGCTTTTATGAGTATAATTATTCTGCAAGATGTATTCATATAGCCCTTTTGAGTTTGGATATACCTTTGTTGCAGATGCATATGTTAATTTCTCTACGAAATTTAGAACTTCACGTTTCATACCTGTTACTTCCATCAAGGGCAAACCTGCTACGGTATGTAATCGGTGGGGAACTCCTGCCAGCTTTGCTGCCAACATACCTACTATGCCGGCTTTAGGTGTGTGCGTGTGTACGATTTGCGGTTTTTCTTTTCTTAGAAGCTTATAAGTACTCCATAAAGATTTAATGTCTTTAACTGGAGTAATCTGACGAGACATATCAATAGCAATGACTTCTATTTCCTCATCACTTTTCACCTCATCCAGTTCTTTTCCAGGCGAAGAAACTCCTATTACTTCGAAATGTTCTGACATAAACCGATGCTGCCCCTTTAATAATATTTTTAAAGAAAGCGGAATTGTTGTTATGCGAATTAGTTTAGTTTTCAAATCTTTAAATATTTAGTTCTATCATCTTCTATTCCTCTTGTAACTAATACCTTTATATGGCATTTTATTACCGAATTTTTAAGGCATATCTATTATGCTTTGAATGAGTTTTAAAATCTGAACCTCGTTTCACATGAAATTTGGTTCTGAAATCAATACTGCTTTCAAACTAAATAATTTCCGTTCTGTCTTTGTGTATTTTTTGTAGAGGCTATTTATGCTAACCTAATGGACCTGGACAAGTACAATAATCCGTACTCCTATTCAGGTCATATATCATAATGCTCTCCAGATAATCATTGGTAGAAAATATCTTAATGATTTTTTAATTCTACTCTGATTTTGTTTTATAGCTGCGCCCATTAATATGTAAACTTACTACTGTCTTTAACATGTTTTAAAAGCGATTCTTTAGAATTATCAATTTTGTTATTGATATTAAATTTATAATTGTTCATTTGAATCATAGGGTACAATCCAAACTGTTCTCTTTTTTCAAAAGGTTTTGTAACATTACGAGTAACAAATTTATCTACTTTAAAATAACCTTTCATTTCTTTGATATTAGGTTTAGTCTTATATCCAGCAATATAAATTCCCGTATTGGAATTTTCAACGGATATATTACTGCAAGAAATTGTTACTGATTTTGACATAGTCTGATTACCATATTGTGCTAAATGCAAGTCTATACCTACATTTGCGTTATTAATTTTCACATTGTCAATATTGATATTTTCTAAGTCATTTGAGCTGTCATCAGGTTCAATATCAATACCGGCCATAGGATTGGTTCCATTAACATTTGCAATTAATAGATTTTTTATAAATACATCTTTACCTCCAGCAATTGTTATTCCATTTCTTCTTATATTGTTAATAATCCCACCTATAATGTTGATTTTTTCTGTTTCCAATAATTTTTCTTTAGTAATACCCTTTCTTATATTTCTCATGGTTTTCACCAATACAATCCCATCGCCCCAACAATCTGATATATTAACATTAAAAATATCAATATTCCTTGAGCCTCTAATATCAATACCAAATCCCCACTCACCTTTAGAATCTAGATGCTTATCACGATCACCTATTAATGTAGGGTTATAAATTTTAACATTTTCAACACCATGTAAACTAATTATCTGGTATCTGACATTAGCTGTTGGTTTTAATATTAAAGAAGAATTCTTCTGAAAATAGATTTGCGAATTGGATTGGGCAAAAATTCCACTGGTCATTAATGGGAAATCCGGCATCATGACCTTCTTATTGGCATCAATAGCTTTTTGAATATAAGCTGTATAATCAACAGTTCCGTCTTTCACATAACCTTTTGGAAGTATTGTTTCAATTTTGAAAAAATCTCCCGTCGGAACAGCAATATCCTGGGTTAATATTAATGATTTATCAATGGATACCTTATCTTTTCGTTGAGAGCAACAAATGGTTGAAAAGGTTAACAAATTCAATATTAAAAATGATTTTATAATTTTCATAATAAATCTTTTATATTATTTTTTACAATTCTATATTTACCGCTACCTTCCACAGGAATTTCATTAACATAATGTAAATGTATTTTCATAGCATTTCCCACTCTGTCTTTCCAATTTCCGATAAATACTTTTTCAATTTGTTTGGAATAGATTTCTTTATCAATAACGACATACAAATCCAGCTCTTCCAATTTGTTCTGTACAGCCTGAAATCTAATAATCCCTTTTGTATCTTTTAAGGTATTGGAAACATTTCCCAAATTGATTTTTCCATTTTCAACTGAATAAATAAAATCATCAATTCTTCCTAAAATTTCTTTTACCAAAGGATTATTATTTCCACAACTGCATATTTTGTCCGGCTCTTCAAGTGTTATTGAATCGCCAATATCATATCTTATGAGTGGAGTCGCAGCCGTTGTAAATGAAGTCACTATCAACCTGCCGGATTTTGCAGGCTTATCATTTTCATCTAAAACTTCAAAAACACCAGTTTGCAATTCTAAATGAAGATTTCCTTTTTCACATTCAATTATAAAAGGAGCCCCCTCAGAAGAAGCATATTGATTATAAAGTTTTGCTTTAAAAAATTTTTCAATATAATATCTTGTTTCTTCGGTAATAGTTTCGGCTGTAGGGAAAACTGCTTTTACAGTATTTTCCGGAAAATTATAGCCGTTCGCAATACCATATTTGGCAATTTCCAATATTGTTGAGGGAAACCCCACAAAATATTCGGGTGCATAGCTTATTAAATTTTCTACATAATACTTCAGATAATTATCTTTGATATGAAATGTAGAATAATAACGGACATTATTTATAAAATCAGTCTTCCAAAATCTTTTCTTTTTAATATCCCGATCTGTCAATAAACTTTTTCCAGAAAACCAAGCTGTTTTCTTTCCCAATTCATATCCAAATCTGGACCTGAAATCATCTAAAAAAGCAAATCTTTCCTGACTATCTCTAAAGAAGAACTTAACTTCCAAAGATTTTCCCGTAGTACCTCCCGTCTTAGACTTTTCTAATTTTTCGGAAGTTTTTACAGTAATGGTTTCAATATTATTACGGAGCACCTCTTTATTAACGATAGGCAAACTTGAAATATTTTCTATCAGTGCAACATTCTCAATATTTCCAATTGATTTTTTATAATATTCTGAATTCTGAATTACAAATTCTATAAATTCTGAATATCTGTTTTTCTGGTACTCTTTTAATTCTTCTAATGATAATGTGCGATTTTCTTTTTTCTCTTTCCTAAAATGTTTATACTCGCCACCATACCTTCTTTTATAAGCCTGCCTGTTATAGAGATAGACCATACAATTCTGAAGAAAATCTGGTAATATTTTATATACTTTCTCTTTCATTTAAAAACCCTGTTTAATCATTAATTTAATAAAGTTTGCAAAATCAATATTCTTCAATAATGAAGCATATTTTCTATGAAGTAGATTTTTTAAATATTTTTTTTCATCTATAGAGGTTACTTTAGAAAAATCTAAATAATAAATTAAAGATTTTGTAATGTCAGATTTTACCCTGCTATTATTTTCAGCTTCCTGCAAATACAATTCAGTAATTACCGGTGAATAAGCTATTCCAAAATCCTTACTTAATCTCAGCCATAAATCCATATCTTCTCCTCTGGATAAACGTTCATCAAATAAGTTCATCTTTAAAGCCTTTTTACTCACACATACACAGGATGTGTGTATCAATCCTTTTTTAACAACTATTTTAAAATAATCTTTAACAATCCCTTCCTTAAGCTCATCGGGTTTTCTATTATCTATATGGATTCCCGTAGCATATTTTCTTGCAAAATTCGTCACAAAAATATCTGCCGAGCCTTTATATTTGGTGATCAGATTGTTTATTTCTTCTAAATGATTGGGTAACCATTCGTCATCAGCATCTAAAAATGCTATATAATCATATTGCGATTTTTCAATACCCAGATTACGGGCTGAAGAAACTCCACCATTCTCTTTATTAAACAATTTTACTCTTGGATCATTTATTTCATTTACAATGTCTGGGCCTTTATCTTTACTTCCATCATTAATAATAATTATTTCAAAATGCTGATACGTCTGATCCAGCACTTTACGGACCGTTTCCAGAATATATTTTTCTTTGTTATACAAAGGGATTACTACTGATATCATTATTTTAAATTAAAAATTAAAAACAGGAAGAAACAAATAAAGAAAACTCCCAATAAATTTATAAATCCTATTTTCTTGTTGGTCTGAGTATATGGATACATTAGAAAAGGAATGAAAATCCATGACAAAAAACCAAAACGGTCACTAAAAGCCGCGGAAAACATAAGAAAGAAAAACGCAGACGTAAGCATGTACGTTACATAAAACCTTTTATATTTTAAATGTTCCTCAATATTTTCAATGCTTTTAAGAGTGTAATATCCGATAACTGCAAATATGGTATTGAATACAAAGAAGTTTAATCTAAAACCAGTTTTGTAAGCAACTTTAGCTCCTTTGGAATAATATTGATCCAATCTTTCCTCTACCAAAACATTTATCACAGGTATTTTACCTAAAAGTTCATTAAGGTTAAAGTTCACTAATGACAGTACCGTAGCTGCGATATAAATCGAAAATATAACCTTCAGGTTGTTTATCCTGGTAGACATTATAAAAACCATAATAGGAATAATAATGGAAGCGTGGTTGAAAAATGCAACAATGAAAAATACAATGGATAGCCATTTTTTCTTATCAAAATAGGTGACTGCCAGAAAAAAGAAAGAGAAAGAAATCCCCTGCCTTGTCGTGTTAATACCCATAGTTTTAAAGAAGAACATACTTACCACAATAAAGAAAATAAGAAATCTGTTTTTTTGTGTTAAGTTTCGTATGCCTATAATAATAGGTGTTACATACAATGCTGCGTTTAATGTAAAAAAAACTTTATAGTTGTCACTGAGTTTACGGGCAAATAATGAAATAAAATAGATTCCTATATCTTTGACTTCATTTAAAGATCTTACAACCTTAGCTCCTGTAAAATAAATCAATGACCTTTCTGAATCAGAGCCTACCTTTTTATCTCTGATTCCTATCAGCAATATCATTACCAATGCATAAAATATTAATAAAAAATTCTGAATATCATCAGAATTCTTTCTTTTGTAGACATATTCATTAATCAGAATGACAGCAAAAAGTGCCACACTCATATAAATAAGTGTAAATCTTAAATCAAATGCATTTATAATAGCTTCCATTTCTCTGTTTCTACAATTTCTGCATGATGTTGTCTAATTCATGATCATAATTATAACTGGTATAAAATGATTTAGCGTTCTGTGAATATTCTGTATAATTTTCTACAATACTGTGCAGAGTTTCAGATACTTGATCCTCTTTTTGAAAATCAATACATTCTCCCATTCTGTTTGCTGCAATCGTATTAATAAGCCCAGGAATATCATTCCCAATCATGGGTATAGAAAAATTTGAAAACTCCCATAGCTTGTTTGGCGCACAAAATATATTATTTAAAGAAGAGTGATCATAAGTTAGTATACCAATATCTGCGTGACTGGTTACATGTAAATGATAAGGAGGTGCAACAAACGGAATATGGATGATAGAAGGACAGATGGCCTGCAGTTTTCTCAAATATTCTGTTTCCTTACCCATTATGATCAATGCAAAATCTTCTGACTGATTGATATAGCGGCAGATTCCTTCCAATTCTCTTTCAGGAAAAATAACTCCCTGATAAATAATTTTCTTTTTTTCTTTTACTGGTTCCAACAGTTTAGACAGTTCATCTGTCAGGGGAAGATGTCTTTGAGATAAATCTGAATAAGGTTTATTTAGAATAACATCCGGAGTTTTGGACAGTTTCCACCAAACCCGGAGTATATTTGCTCTATCTAAATTTGAACAAATAACCAGCTTTGCATTTTTTGCAAATTTTTCAAGACCTTTTATGTAGCGGGGTGCATAATCAAACAACTCATATAAGTTAAGCACATAATTTAGTGACAATAATTTATTCCCTAAGGCCAATGTGGTGTCTGCTGCCGGAATCCAGATCAATTTATCCTGATACTGATTTTCATTTATAATTTTCCAAAAAGTTTTTCTGATCTTAAACCAGTATAAAAACTTATTGGATGAAGGTTTTATTTGGGTTAAATGAACTTTATAACAAAGACTATCCAGCTCGTCTATCAGGTTTCCTTTTTCAAAACCTAAAACAAGATGTATTTTGTAACCATTTTTGTTCAGATACTTTATAAAAGCCAGTAAAGGAGGGTAATCTGAAACGCAGGTTTTATGAACAATCACAATTTCTTTATTCTCCATTAAATTTGCTATTATATTTTTTTACAAATTGATTCAACATATCATCTGCTTTCGATCTGAGAGCTGAAATATATTTCTGATGATCATCTTCTAAATCCGATTTTAATAAATCTTCGAGCTTACCGATTTCGAAATGATTATCCCATAAAGCAAATGAGGGAATTTGCTCCGTAAGTATCCTTAATTTAGGTTCTATTTCAACACAGATTACTTTCTTTCCTAATAAACCTGCAATGATAGCTCCATGATATCGCGCAGTAATGAATGTAGAAAACGAATTTAAAGTTTCTATAAAATCGCTTATTTCCATTGTTTCAGGATGCCAGACTATGCTTTTATAATCCTGTATTCTTTTCAACCACTTCGGGTCTTTATCTTTTGCAAATACAATAAACGTTACATCAAGATGTGGATTAGAATTTACGAAACTGATCAGCTGATCCTGATAATCTACCGAACTATTTTTCCAGTCCCAATCTCTCACAATAATTCCTATTTTATTGGTATCTTCAGTCTTTGAAACGTTTTGAATATGTCTATTAAAATAGGATGAGAACACCACATCAGCACCCAAGAATGATTTGATATTCCAATCGTTACAATAATTAAAAGAAATTTGATCTCTAACACCAGTAAAAAGAGAATCTTTTAATTGATTCTTTGCAAATTCTATAGCTTGTACATTATTATTAAACGGACCTAATCCAAAGCCCAAAAAAGCTTTTTCACAGCTGGTTACTGTATCATTACCCGGGCTAATCTTCTGTAATACCTTTTTTAATATTTTAACCGGGTTATTAGAAATATTATTCTTTAGTTTAGTTCTAAACGTAGACTTTTCTATAAAAGAGAAAAACTGTGTTCCACCACCATAAACTAACAAATTATCTTCCTGATTATTATTATATGAAGAGTCACTTAAAAATTTTGAAACATAATTATTTTCGGCCCCAATAAAATTTAGGGACTTGTTTTTGAAATTGGCTTTGATGAAGTCCTCAAACACGATCATTAACAAATCATCGCCAAAATTACTATCACCATATGCTCCTTTTATTGATATATTCATTATATTTTTGGCTTGATATTTTTTAATAATTTATTTTTCAGATAAATAGCATCTTCAGATTTTAACCTGTAATAATGTTCAGCATCTCTTGATTTAATTATTTTACAAGGATTTCCTACAACAACTGAAAGTGGCGGTATCTTTCCGGAAACAACACATCCGGCACCGATAATAGATCCTTCTCCGATCTGGCTCCCGGGGGTAATGATTACATTCCCTCCAATCCAGACATTTTCTTCAATTTTCACTTTTTTAAATTCAAAAGTTTCATCATAAGGAATAAATTTAGAATCCCTGAATTTATGATTTGCAGAATGAATTATTAAATTAGGTCCGATGATTACCCCGTTATTTATTTCAACCTCTCCAAGTCCGTTTATATCGGCATTAGGACCAATATAAATATATGATCCAATTGAAATTCTATCAGGAAATAATAATCTGATATTGGGATTGATATCATTGAGCTCACCAAAATGTTTTAATCTTTTTTTGGTTTTATTAAACTTAATCTGGTCGAGAATTCTATTTAATTTTCCAATTAAAAACATGATATAGCTTTTTTGATTAATAAAATACTTAAATAACAAGCTACAGGTAATAATATGATCATAAAAAACCTAAAATTAAAACCGTCTTTTTTGTATATATCAATATACCGCACCAATAAAACCACCAGAAATCCTAATAAAAATGAGATGGAGATTCCTTGCAATCCTATATATTGTATTAAAACAATACTTAATGCTATTGACACAATAGCCCCAAGCAATGTAGTCATTGTGATTTTCAATGTATTTTTTTCTTTCTGATATTTTAATCCCAGAAAACCTGCAATTGCATTGAATCCTACTCCTAAATATAAATACGGCATATATTGCCAGGTTTCAAAGTATTCTTTGGAAACCAATATTTTAGTCATAACAGGAGATAAAATACCCAGAGTAAAAGCCAAAGCCATCTCAAACATGATAAACTTACCCAGTAATCTATTAAAAGTCAGATTATCTTCTTCCTTTAAAATCCGGTCCTGCAAAGGCAGCAATAAAACGGAGTTGATCACTAAAAGCAACGCTGGAAAACGGCTTGCTACCGCATATAATCCGTTTCCTTCAGGACCCATATAATGCAAGATGATGAATTTGCTTGCAGATGATATTGCCCACCAGCTCATTAAATTGGGAATTAATGGTAAAGAGTAGGATACCATTGATCTTATAAGCACAGGATCCCAATATTTAAACTTGAAATAGGTCATGATTTTTACTTTATAAAGGATCATGACACATGCAATACTATACGCTACAATATTGGCTATAAAAACACCCTCAACATTTAATTTTAATATATAAATGAAAACTACGTTAAAAACAACTATTAAAAAAGTAGTTAAAATTCCGTTTATAGCAAATTGCCTTGTATTTCCCTGCCCCCTCAGAATACTTTGCAGTAAGGGCAATAAACAATTCAGAAAAATCAGCATTATAAAATATCCCTGATACTGAAAGCTGTTAAAAAAGACATAAATGGAAAAACCAATAAAGAAAATAAAATAACCTATACATAATGTTATTATGGAATTGGTCATAATTTTTGTCTTTTGGACCTCGCTTATATATTCTTTATCAATTAACCATCTGTAAGTTGCATCAGAAATCTGTAATGATACTAAAGGTGCAAAAAGACTTATTGTTGTTAACAGTAAGTCATATTCTCCCAATTCTTTTTTAGTGAGAAAATAAGTGTAAAAAGGGACTAATAAAAATGAAAGAATCTTTGATCCAAAGCTTCCTATGGAATAAGTTAAAGTTTCCTTAAACATCTTCTTTTTTAGAAGAGAAGATATATTCATTATTTATTTTTTATAAAATTTACAATGCGTTCACATGCAGTTCCGTCACCATAAGGATTATGCAATTCTCTCATGGACTGATAACGTGTTTCATCATTTAATAAACTTTGTGCCTCTGAAACAATTTTATTTTTATCAGTACCTACCAGAATAACCGTCCCTGCATCAACCGCTTCTGGTCTTTCAGTAGTATCACGCATTACGAGTACCGGTTTCCCAAGGCTTGGAGCTTCCTCCTGTATACCTCCGGAATCAGTAATGATCATATAAGACTGATTCATTAACCATACAAATGCCGGATATGCTAAAGGCTCTATCAATATTACATTATTAACTTCAGATAAAATTTCGTAAACAGGTCCTTTTACATTGGGATTCAAGTGTACAGGATAAATAACCTGAACATCTGGATTTGTAACAGCTATTTCTTTTAACGCTTCACAAATATTAATAAACCCCTGCCCGTGATTTTCCCGCCTATGTCCGGTAACAAGTATAATTTTTTTGGTTAGATCTATGCCAGACCTAAGTACTTCTATTTCTTTATTAACTATATGTTCTACTTTTGCAGAGCTATAGAATAATGCATCTATCACAGTATTTCCTGTGACTAATATGTTCTCCTCTTTGGTATTTTCTGCTAATAAATTAAGCTTTGACTGTTCAGTCGGAGCAAAATGGTAATCAGCAATACGACCCGCAACCTGTCGGTTTATTTCTTCCGGAAATGGAGATCTCTTGTTATGTGTTCTCAATCCTGCTTCTACATGGCACACTTTAGCTCCGGAATAAAAACTTGCAATACTGGTCGCCATTGTGGTAGTTGTATCCCCATGTACATAAACATAATCAGGATTAAAATCTTCTAAAACAGATTTAAGCCCGATAATAATATCAGCTGTTAAATTATATAAATTCTGACCAGGCTTCATTAAATCCAGATCGTAATCCGGCTTGATATCAAAAAAACTTAAAACCTGATCTAACATCTCTCTATGCTGAGCTGTAACGCAAACTTTAGTCTCAAATAACTCTTCTTTTTGAAATTCTTTTACCAGAGGTGCCATTTTTATAGCTTCCGGCCTTGTTCCAAAAACAATTAGATGTTTTCTCTTCATAATTTTAAGTAAGCAAATATTTATAATTTAGCATCACACTCTTTCAGGATTCCCTTTACATCATAAACAATCCCTTCTTCCTTCAGGTAATGATTCAGGTTTATATCCATAAATTCCTTGTGGGCAACGGTAAGAATGATTGCATCAAACTTTTCATCCGGAATCTCGTTGGTCACATCCAGGTTATACTCATGTTTTACTTCTTCAGGCTTAGCCCAAGGATCAAAAGTAGTAACGTGCAAAGCATAATCTTCAAGTCCGCGGATCACATCTACCGCTTTGGTATTACGTACATCCGGACAGTTCTCTTTAAAAGTAATTCCTAAGTTTAAGACTCTGGCACCATTGATTGTAATCTTCTTTTTAATCATCGTTTTCACGAGCTGGGAAGCCACATACTGCCCCATGGAGTCGTTAAGACGGCGCCCTGCCAGGATGATTTCCGGGTGATAACCGTTTTCCTGTGCTTTCTGAGCCAGATAATATGGATCAACTCCAATACAGTGCCCCCCTACCAAACCAGGTTTGAAAGGCAAGAAGTTCCATTTTGTTCCTGCAGCTTCCAATACTGCATGGGTATCAATTTCCAGAAGATTAAAAATTTTTGCCAGCTCATTCACAAAAGCAATGTTAATATCTCTCTGTGAGTTTTCAATAACTTTAGCTGCTTCCGCAATCTTGATAGTCGGAGCCAAATGAGTACCGGCAATGATCACAGATTTATATAAAGCGTCTACTACTTTTCCAATTTCCGGTGTAGAACCTGAAGTCACCTTCAAGATTTTCTCTACCGTATGTTCCTTATCACCCGGATTAATACGCTCCGGAGAATATCCCGCAAAGAAATCCTGATTGAACTTTAATCCTGAAACTCTTTCCAGAACAGGAATACATTCTTCTTCGGTAGCACCCGGATATACAGTAGATTCATAAATTACAATATCTCCTTTTGACAATACCTTGCCCACAGTTTCCGATGATTTATATAACGGAGTCAGATCGGGGCGGTTATGCTTATCAACCGGAGTTGGAACGGTAATGATATAGATGTTCGCATCCTGAATGTCGTTGATATCAGCAGAGCAGTACAATCCTTTTTCACTGGTTTGGTGAAAAGGGTTTTCCTGTTTTAATATAGCTTTCAACACTTCGTTTTCTACTTCTAAAGTATTGTCTACACCAGTATTTAATTCCTCAATCCTTTTCTGATTGATATCAAAACCTACAACCGGATACTGGGTTGCAAATAATCGTGCTAAAGGCAGACCTACGTATCCTAATCCGATAACGGCAATTTTATATTGTTTTTCCACAAAGACTCGATTTAAACTTGTTTATTTTAAATTTTCCCAATACCAGCTGATAGCTTCTTTCAATCCTTTTTCTATCGTATGGGTAGGCTGATATCCTAATAATTTTGCTGCTTTTTCAACGGATGCCAGTGAGTGCGGGATATCCCCTACACGGTTTGGACCATAAATGACATTAACGTCAGCAATTTTTTCATCGAATTCACTTAAATATTTTTTAAGATATCCAATCAGATCGTTCAATGTTGTACGGTCACCCACTGCTGTATTGTAAACCGTATTCACTGCCTCAGGATTCTCGGTAAGCATCGCCAGCTCATTCATCTGAATGACATTATCGATGTATGTAAAATCACGTGAATAATCTCCTGTACCGTTAATGGTAGGTGATTCATGGTTGATTAACTGCTTCACAAATAAAGGAATTACAGCGGCATAAGCCCCGTTCGGATCCTGTCTGCGTCCAAATACATTGAAATATCTTAAACCAATGCACTGCATTCCGTATGTTTTACCAAACACATCAGCATAGAGTTCATTGACATATTTAGTAATGGCATATGGTGACAACGGTTTCCCGATTACATCTTCCACTTTAGGTAATGATGCAGAATCGCCATAAGTAGATGATGAAGCAGCATATACAAAACGTTTTACATTGGCATCACGTGCAGCAATCAGCATATTTAAAAATCCTGAAACATTCACATCATTACTTGTAATAGGATCTTTAATTGATCTTGGAACAGAACCTAATGCAGCCTGATGTAATATATAATCTACATTTTCTACTGCTTTTTGACAAACTTCCAAATCACGGATATCACCTTCAATAAGCTTATAATTTGGATTTCCAAGGAAAGGCTCAATGTTATGACGATGTCCTGTTGCGAAATTATCTAAACAGACAACATGATGTCCTTTATTTAAAAAATATTCCGTTAAGTTGGAACCTATGAATCCTGCTCCTCCTGTAATTAAAATTTTATGCATTTCTATGATTTAAAAATTTTCTTCCACCAACTGCTTTTATCCTTGGTCTGGCTGTAACCGTAGCCGTAGCTGTAGTTATACCCATAGCCTCCTGCCCGTTTTGAAACATCATTAACGACAAAAGATACATTCGTCAGTTTAGAGTCTCTTACCAGATCGTTAGCAAAATCTATCAATATATTTTTTGATACTCCAGATCTTACGACATATAATGTTGCATCTGCTGTATCTGCAATACTCAATGTATCCGAAACCAGCATAAGCGGTGCGGAATCTATAATAATATAAGCATACTGAGAGGACATCTGCTCAATAAGCTTTTGATACCTTCCATTAGAAAGCAATTCCTGAGGATTGGGAGGAATAGCACCAGCATAAATAACATCACAGGAAGGATTGGTAATTGATGTATGAATAAGTTCTTCTACATCTACCGAATCATCATATAAAAATTCTGTAAGTCCTTTTCTTTTAGTAGGTTCATTGTCATACCGCTGAATTTGAGGATTACGGATATCTGAACCAATCAGAAGGGCTCTTCCATTTTTATTGGCTATGGTAAGTGCAAGATTAACAGATACAAGAGTTTTTCCTTCACCTTTTACCGAAGAAGTTACCATAATTACTTTGGCAGAATTTTTTACCGGTAAAACAAATTTAAGGTTGGAAACAAGAACCCTGAATGCTTCCGCCAGCTCTGAAAAGTCGTTTTTCTGCACCAAATGGTTTTCATTATCTTTAAGTGACGGTATATCAACCAGCACCCCTAATGAAGAACGTGCCTTAATATCTTCTCTGCTGTAAATTTTATCATCCAGCATGAATAGCACATAGAAAATGGCAAAAGGAATTAATATTCCCAGGAGAAAAGCTCCCAGAAAAATAATATCTTTTTTAGGTGACACCGGAATATCTTCCGTAAAAGCAGGGTTCACGATTTTGGCTTTTGGTACATCTACTGACAGATTGATCGCATTTTCTTCCCTTTTTTGAAGAAGGAATAGAAAGAGTTGCTCTTTAAGATTTTGCTGACGTTCTATGCCTCTGTATATTTTAGACTGCCCAGGAACCTTTTCTATGACATTATTACTGCTTGTAATTTGGTTTTGAAGTTGAGCAATACCCGTCTGTACTGTTTGTTTCTGCTCATTGATATTATCACGAATGATGTTCTTCAGAGAAGCAATTTCCCTATTCATTTCTATAACAGCAGGGTTTTCATTGGTTGCCTGCTTAAGGGTTTTGTTTCTGCTGATAAGAAGTAAATTGTATTGAGAAATGGATTGTTCCAGTGAAGGATTAAGCCCCAAATTAGAAGGCATAAGCTGACTGTTCCCTTTTTGGGCTTCTGCAGCAAGAGAGTTTAGAAGATCAAGCTGGGCTTGCTGCTGAAGAAGAACCTTAGTATTTTCGCTTGTATTCTGAAGAGCCAATTCTGCCTGCGCCTGCAGATCCACAATCCGGTTACGGTTCTGGAAATCTTCCTTCTGATTTTCTACTCCTGAAAGATCCTTCGTAATTACCTCCAGTCTTTTATCGATAAATTCCTGCGTATTCTGTGCCTGCAGATTTTTATCTCTCTGCCCATCAAGGTTATACTGTTTGGTCACTTCATTAAGAATAGCCTCTGATTTTTCAGGAAGTGACGCAATAAGACTGATTTCCATCAACATCGCTTTTTCATCCGGTAAACTAACCTGTATTGTTTTCTCAAGTTTTTTTACTTTTTCAATGGGATTCCAAAAAATGATTTTATATTCTGATTTAGGTATAAGAGTAGAATTTCTCTGCAATACTACTGTTCCAAAATCAAGCTTTACAGGAATATTAAATCTCCCTGTTACATTCCCTTTTTGCTCATTCTGAAGGGTAAATTCATCGCCCTTTATCTTTGCTATAGTATATTGTGAGGAAACAAATTTCTTTTTATTATAAGTTAATATTTTCGCTGTGATAGGCGCACCTGCAAACAGCTGCCAATCTTTAAATTCTCCGGCATTAAAATATTCTACATTAAGATTAAGATTTTTTACAACCTGCATGAGTATAGGTCGTGAATTGACTACGGCCGCTTCGCTTTTCAGTTCATCAGCATTACCCAAACCTATGCCCAGATTATCCAAATCAGCTAAAGCTGAAGAAAGATCATTTGTTTTTTTATCAAATTTAAGGGTAGTCTTTGATTGATACTGAGGAACACTGTATCTAAGATAAATATAGGCTCCTATTATAAAAACAAACATAGATGCTATAAACCACGGCCATTTATAAAGATATTTAGAAATCGTTTTTCTTAAATCCAACTTCTCTTCTTTTGCCTGAAATTCTGTCTGCTGCATATTTTTATTATCTTGTTAAAGCAACAATAAGGGTACCTGCCGTTAATAATGCACCAATAATCTGGAATGTAAGAGCTCTGTTCGGGTTTGTGTTGGCCAGAACCTGCTTATTCTTATCAGGCTGCACATATAATATATCGTTTTGTTTCATATAATAATAGGGTGAACTTACGATATCAGATCTTGTCAGATCAACGTTGACAATCTGGTCTACTCCATCATCTCCTGTACGGATAAGTTTCACATTCGTACGATCTCCATAATCAGTCATATCACCCGCCAGTCCCAATGCCTGGAAAATATTCACCTTTTGGGAAACACTTTGTTTCTGACCCGGCTCTTTTACTTCACCCAAAATACTTACGTTAAAGTTTTTCAGAGTAATGGATACCATAGGATCTGTAAGATATTTTTTCAAGCGGGACTCAAGATCCTGTTTCAGTTGTATCTGAGTCATTCCTTTGGCGTATACGTTTCCTATTACAGGGAAATAAATAAATCCTTCTTCATTTACTAAATATTCGCTTGGCTGTACATATTGGCTGGTTCCTGCGCCGGAATCACTTCCTACTTTATTGGCTGTATTAAGGTTGAAAGGCTTTACAGCAATTTCGTCCAGAGCAGAAACAAGGATCATGAGAACATCTCCCTCCTGAATATGCAATCCTTGAAATTTTGCTTTGCTAACCTCTTCTTCCATATTCTGTTTTGATATATATACCATGTTTTGCTTGGGTTTACAGGAAAGTAAAGTAACCGATAACAGTATTATATATGTAATAATCGTTTTCTTCATATGTTATTTAAATCTATTCGGATTAATACTCAATTTTATTAAAGATATTTACAACAAAAATTAGAATTAAGTGTATTTCTCACATTAAACATAAATTCACTTATATATGAAATAGGTTTAAATAAAAATATCTTATTTTAAAAGTCAATTCATTTTGTAGCAATTTTCATTCCGATTAGAAATAAAATAGTAAAAATATTTGTTTATTTTTTGCTTATCAATATCATAATTCCAACTATGTTACTGATAGACTTCACGTTCCGGTGTCTTATCTAAAATTTCAAATTCTGAATTATTACTTATAAATTCCGGCACTATTATCTTTAGAATTTTAACGACCTGTAAACTCTCTTTTTTTATAGCCGACCGCATAATCTGTTTACATAAAAGTTCTATATCCTCAAATTCCATCAATGGATCTCTTGATATCATTATTTTCTCATGATGGGTAGGAATAGTAGTGGAATTATCCGTTAAAAGCTCCTCATATAGCTTTTCGCCAGGCCTTAAACCAATAAAATCAATTTTAATATCAACATCCGGTGTATACCCTGACAACTTTATCATTCTTTTTGCCAGATCCAGGATTTTGATAGGTTTACCCATATCAAAAACATAAATTTCGCCTCCTTTCCCCATTGTTCCTGCCTGGAGTACCAGTTCGCAGGCTTCGGGAATGGTCATAAAATAACGGATGATATCAGGATGGGTAATGGTAACCGGACCTCCTTTTTCAATTTGTTTTCTGAAATGTGGTATTACAGAACCATTAGACCCCAATACATTTCCAAAACGGGTGGTAATAAATTTCGTAGTATTATCCGGAGAGTTTTGTAAAGACTGTACAAAAAGTTCGGCAGCTCTTTTAGAGGCCCCCATCACATTGGTTGGGTTCACAGCCTTATCAGTAGACACCATCACAAAACGGCTGACATTATATTGTTTGGATAATAATGCTAAGTTTCTGGTGCCTCCGATATTTACAAAAATAGCTTCATGAGGGTTGTCTTCTATCAAAGGAACATGCTTATAGGCCGCTGCATGATACACTATTGAAAAACGATAATCCTCAAATAATTTTTCAAGCCTGTAGTGGTTTGAAATATCTGCCAGCACAAATTTGAAATTTTGGTCCGGAAACCTTTCCAGCAATTCAAGCTTCAGCTCATGTAAAGGTGATTCGGCCTGATCCACAACCACAATAAGTGATGAATCCAACTGAGCAACCTGTCTCACAATTTCACTTCCAATAGATCCGGCACCTCCGGTTACCAGGATACTTTTATTAAAATGACGGCTTTTTACCTCTTTACTTTCTATTTTTATCGGACTGCGGTCCAACAAATCTTCAATTTGAAGAGGACTGATACCCCCTACAATACCATCTTCTTTTATTTTATTGAGACATGGCGCTTTCAGCACTTTCAATCCCCTATCCAATGCAAGAGCCATCCATTCTTCCATTTCCGCCTTATCCATCATTCCTCTGATTAAAACCGCGTCAAATTGATTTGTCAAATCACCACTTTTAAGGAGTTCCTTTTTATTATAAATTTTATAGCCTAGCAGCATGGCTTTTTTGGAATCCTGCCTGGCACTAAAAAAGCCAGCCAGCTGATAAGCATGTCCCGGATTATGAATGATCGCATTAGCCAATGACACAGATTCACTCTCCACTCCTGCAACAGCAATTCTTATTTTGGATGAAATTCCCTTATACTTACGGTCCATAACCACGCTAAAAAGCTGACTGGTAAGCATCCTGAAAAAGAACATCAGGAGAATGGAAATGAAAAAGAATAAAAAAAGAGCCGGATATAAATAGAGCGGTTTACCCAGTACTATATCTGAGGTAAAATTCAGTACCAATAATACTATAAAGGTACTACCTGAAGACCACAGGATTTTAAAAAAATCAGAAAAAGTAGAGTATCTTATAATTCCTGCATACGTTTTAAAAAGGAGCATGAATAGAACATTAACTCCAATAACCGTTAAAATTTTTTCATTGAGATATTCAATAAAATAAATTTTAACATGCAGTTTTTTTAATAAAAGGTAGATCGTTAAAACAGAAAAGGAGACGATTGAAACATCTATAAAAAAAACTAACCACCTAGGCACATACCTTAACTCTTTAATTTTAAAAACATTCCCCATACTACAGATAAACCTAAAAATATTATATTTTTTTATTTAATTCAACATTTGGTGGTTTTTAATTTTGAACAAATATAATTAATTATTGATATATTTTTTAGACTTATATATTAATTTAACACATTATATAATGAAATTATCTCCTATTTTAGCCATGAAAAATCTACAGTAATCATATCTCACTGCAACACAGTATTTTTCAAATTTCAAACTAAAATGTTAAAATTTCATAATGTTAAAAAAAACAAAATTCCTGAATGTTTATTTGAACGATATATTATTAACAAGGCATCAATAAAAAAAGAAGACCCTTTTTAGGCCTTCTTTCTTAGTTTCATGACAATTGGAATTATCTTAGGATATTTCGATTAATCGTGGTGGTTTCTGCTTGGCATCCTCTTTCTTAGGAATAGTCAGTAAAAGCAGCCCATTCTCATACTTTGCATTGATATTATCCTGATCGACAACATCCTTTGGAAGTTCCAGACTTCTTTTGAAAGATTGATAGCTGAATTCCTTGCGGGTAAAATTGTTCTCCTCCCTTTCACTGCTATCCTCCTTAGAGGATGAAATAGTCAAAAGGTTTCCATCAAGTTTTACCTCAAAATCTTTTTTGTCCATACCCGGTGCGGCAATCTGCACCTCATAAGCGTCTTCGTTTTCCCTGATATTAACCGAAGGAACCGTTGTACTAGTCGATGAATAATTGTTATTTCCCCAGTTAAAAAGTTCACGATTAAAAAAATCATCGAAAAGACTGGGAAGGGTTGAATATCCATTCGAGTTTCTTTTAATAAGATTCATAATAATCCTTTTAAATTAAGTTAAACAATCATTTTATAACACAATTAGCTGGCCAGCTGTATATTAGAAAAATATCAAAAAAAATACCATGCTGGAAAATGTGCTTTTTTTTCACAAAAACTGACAAAATTTCACTTTACCTTTTAAAAATTCCTGTTTTATTTTAAGCTGAAGGATTAGAAAGTCTTCATTATTATTTTGTTCCCGCTGGTAATCATCCCAGCAACTCTATCTGCTAATGTATTATGATCTCACTCATAGACATAATAATGAGTAAATATCTAATTTTGGGTAACTAAAGCATTCAACAGACACTAACCACCATTAAAATAACGTATGAAAAATTTATTCTTACCAATGATTGCTATAAGCTTCATTGTTTTAGCCTGTAAACAAAAAAATACAGATACAAATACCGGTTCTGCTGATTCAGTCAATACACAAAGTGCCTATCCTGATACAGCCGCCTCATCGCCCCGGATCTCCGAAAACAGTACAGCAGCTCGGGACAGTATAAATACAAAAACTCATATAGGCGGCAGAAAAACAAGCAATAACAATACAGGTAACGCCACCGGTAATATCAATGCAGCAGTATCAGACAGTGCACGTCCCCGCAGATAAATCAAATAACTTTTATGTATTCGTGATCTATTCACTAAAGTGAAACATTGCTTCAACAATTTTATATTTTTAACTTTAAATTGGCAGGACATTCTATTTTTAAATAACTGAGCTTTAATTATTTGTCACTCCTTCAATTGATGCCTGTTGTAAAAGGATAATTTTATCTTGCGATGATTTTGGAATTAAACTTTTACAGACTTCATAAATTGTAAAAAAATCAGTATTTTCGCAGTTGGAAATCATGAGTGATAAGTTTTTTGAGGTTATTCACTGCTGATGGACATGGCTGCATAGTTTAATGGATAGAACTTCGGATTTCGGCTCCGACAGTGAGGGTTCGAATCCTTCTGCGGTCACTTTATGACACCATTAGGACAATTTAGGCCAAATGGTGTCATTTTATTTATAAATACTTATCAATCAAAGCATTTAAAGTATTTTACATCCTTTTCTTTGTTTTCCAAACATAATTCCTTTCTTAAAAAACCAATATTTTATCTTTTTAAGACGATTTTTAGGCTAAAACTCTTTATTATTGACATGAACCCGACAGGATTCGAACTGTTTAAAAAATTCCACAAACAACTTATAATCAAATATTTAAATTCAAAATCCAATTTAAATCTTGTATTAGACGGTTCCATGATAATCCTTCCAAGTTCACTAATTGAATGAAAAGAAAATTTTTATACTGTTGAAAATCAAACAATTGCAGCAACCAAAAAAAAGAACTATCTATTTTACTTAGATACTCATCAAGCAGAAAGAACTATCACTAACGGTAAACAGAACACATTATCACTCTCAAGATTTGTTATAGCTTGTCTAACACTAAATTATCGATAAGAAAATGGAAAAAAAAGATCTTAATGCTCACATTGCTCATCAACGCTTTTACTATAGCCGCTCAGAGTAAAAGAAACCTGGCCAGGAAAGACAAAAACAAAAAAATTGCCGCCGAATTTTTATCGTTTAAATGGTAATCGGAGGAACAGTATAGCTTCTTTTCGACTGAACTTCATAGTTTATCATATACATAAAATTTAAAAAGAGGCTAAAGAAAGCCTCTTTTGTTGATAATTACTTGTTTGTTTTGAGTCATTAAATTTGTAATTAAAATCTAAGGCTTCAAATCTTCAAATTTTGTGTCCGCAGGCAAAATATGCTGAACTTTTTCAACCACCAATTCTTTAGGAACTGAGAATTCTGCAGTTTGTTTGATGTCCAATGAAGATGCTCCAACAGACACTTTATAATTTCCGACTTCTACAACCCAAGCTGATTTTGCAGTTTCAAAAGAAGCCAGATCTTTCGGATTAAGAGTCAAAGTAATCATTTGAGATTCTCCCGGTTTCAAGTCTTTTGTTTTAGCATAAGCTTTCAATTCAGATTTTGGTTTGTCGATACTTTTACCTGGAGCTGAAATATATAATTCTACAACTTCTTTTCCTGCAACTTTTCCTGTGTTCCTCACTTCAACCGTTACTTCTAACTTGTTATTGAAAGTTTTAGAATTCAATTTTAAATTACTGTAAGCAAAATCGGTGTAAGACTTCCCAAAACCGAATTCGTAAGATGGCTTCACATTGAAGGTATTGAAATAACGGTAACCCACATAAACACCTTCTTCGTATGTCACATCCTGCGGATTATCAGCAGGAACGCCAGGAAAATTCTTTGCTGAAGCGTGGTCTGCATAATTCACAGGGAACGTCATCGTCAATTTTCCTGAAGGATTTACTTTTCCGGAAACCACGTCAGCTACGGAATGTCCGCCTTCCTGACCCGGTTGCCAAGCTAAAAGAATTGCATCCACTTTATCTTTCCACGAAGCGGTTTCGATGACACCACCAATGTTCAGAATCACAACAACTTTCTTCCCTTTTGCATGGAAAGCTTTGGAGATTTTATCCAGCATTTCGATCTCTTCTGTTGCCAGATTGAAATCCTCATTCACTACTCTATCACCACCTTCACCTGAGTTTCTTCCCAAAGTCACAAAAGCAATTTCAGAAGTTTCTGCTTTTTTAGCCAGGAAAGCATCGTCCATTTTCATTTCAGACAATCTACCCGGAAGTCCGAGAATTCCTTTTTTCTTTCTTTCGGCCAATTCTGTTGCGGCTTCTTTTTCAGCGTGAGGTTTGTATAAATCAACTAATTCTTTGTCTAATTTGTAACCAGCCGAATTCAGACCTTCCAAAAGAGAAACGGTGTGTTTGTTGTTCACACTTCCGCTTCCCGTTCCACCTGTAATCCAAGCGTAAGAAGTCACTCCGAATAATGAAACTTCTTTTTGTTTATCGGCAAATGGCAACGCATTCTTCTCATTTTTAAGCAAAACCATTCCTTCTGTTGCAGCACTTCTCGTCACTTCTGCGTGTTCAGATAGATTTGGTTTATCACTGTATTTATATTGAGCGAAAGTTGGTGTTTTGAAAACATATTCCAAGATTCTTTTTACATTAAGATTTGCCACTTCCTGAGACAATTTCCCGGATTCTAAAGCTGCCAACAATACTTTTTTCTGAGCAGGAATTCCCGGCATCAAAAGGTCATTTCCTGCGTTCATCTGTTTTACAACATCAGAAATTCCTCCGCTTCTAATCGATTCAAAACCTGGAAATCCTCCGAACCAGTCGGTCATTACAATGCCTTTGAAACCCCATTCGTTTCTCAAAACCTGCGTCAGTAAATCTTTAGAATCTGATGTATAAACGCCGTTCACTTTGTTGTAAGACGACATCACTGTCCAAGGCTGGGATTCTTTAACGGTTATTTCGAAGTTTCTTAAATACAATTCTCTCATCGCTCTTTCGGAAACGTGTGCATTGATGGTCAAACGGTTGGTTTCTTCGTTATTCACAGCAAAATGTTTGATGGAAGTTCCCACACCCTGAGACTGGATTCCGTTAACGATGGCAGCCGCAGTTTTCCCAGATATTAAAGGGTCTTCAGAATAATATTCAAAGTTTCTTCCGTTCAATGGATTTCTGTGAATGTTCAAAGCCGGCGCTAGAAGTACATCAACCCCATATTCTTTCACTTCATTTCCCATTGCTTTTCCAACCTGCTCCAGCAATGATTTATTCCAGGTTGAAGCCAAAGCTGTTCCAACCGGAAATGCCGTTGCATAATAGGTTTTAGAATCATTTTCTCTTGTCGGTTGAATTCTTAAACCAGCAGGACCATCCGCAACAATCGTCGCAGGAATTCCGAAACGGTCAAAAGAATCCGTTCCACCAGCAGCTCCGGGAACCAGACCTTGTTTTGAATCTCCGACAGGACCTGTCAGAACTTCAATTCCGGGCATTCCGGTTCCAATGAGAAGATTTACTTTTTCTTCGTTGGTCATTTGCTTGATGATGGCGTCAATTCTTTTATCAACCGAAAGACGTGTGTCTTCCCAAATATCTAATTTTCCGTTTTTGTTGGAATCTCTAAATGTTTTTCCATCAACCGTTACCGTTGCATTTTTAGTCTGAGCATTCGCAAACGGCGATGCAACCAATAAAGCCAAAAATAATCCTGAGTATTTTGCTTTCTGAGAAAGTCCTATCAGTGTTGATATATTCTTTTTCATATGTAGATATTATTTATTTTTTAGTATTGAATAATTTTAATTTTGAATAGAAATCTTCGAACATCAGTCGAGTGTCGAGTTGCGTATAAACTCTGATGTTTCTACCTTTCGGATTGTATTCGTACAGTCCTTTATCATTGATTTTCGGAGTATTTTTAATGGCATAAGAACTCGAAGACGGGTCAGCTTCAAATGAAGATTGTAAAGCTGTCAACAAGACCAAAGGACTATCGCCCATAATGTAAGTTTCACCTATTTTCAGATTGAACTTCTGAACTCTTTTCATTAAATCTTCAATCTTTTCGGTCAGATAATCTCCGGTTTTCCCTTCAGGTTTTACTTTGGTGATGAGTTCTGCGTAAGACATCAAGGTCTGTCGGTACGCGTTTCTCGGAATTTGCCAGATATTTAAATTGGATTCATTAAAAACAACCTGCACTGCTTTGATGTCGATTCCGAGATTGTATTCTAAAGAGGTGTAACCCGGAGGTGGTGTTGCCAAATCGGGATATTCCGGACCGCCAATCCAAACGACAATAATTTTGTCTGCGATTTTTGGTTCCATTAAATAGGCACTTGCAACTTCCGTCAGGCCTGCACCACAAACCACGAACAAAGGATTTTTCTCATCCGCTTTCATTGCTTCTGCAACAATTGCTTTTGCACCTTCGGAAATGTTTGGCGTTTTCAAGTCTTTCAACTGGTCATTTGAACCTTGGAAAACTGAAAATTTGTTTTTAAGATTCATTACTTCCAACGTTTCGTTGACTTTCTTCACGGCATTTTCAGCGGTAACTTTAGAAGAATCAAATGGGTCGCCTGGTTTTAAATGTGAACCAATAATTCCTTTAATTTCTGTGGAAGGCGAAAGGATTTGATGAACGAGCTGAAATATTCCATCCGGGTCGCCACCGAAATCGTTGTCAACGATGACACGATAGCGCGGTTTTACGTATTTGTCCATTTCTGAAATCACGGCAGACTGTGCGGGCAAAGCCACTGCCGCAAAAAAAGAAACGATATTAAAAATTGATTTCATTGTTTTGGTTTTGAATTAACCACAAAAGAGCGTTGATTATTTTTCTAATAGGATTTTATCCTATCCTTTGGTAAATCGTCTCTTCGGGGCTGCCTAAAAATGGTGTTTAGAATCTCTCGCAGATTTTTAATTCAATCATCTGCAAAATTTGCTCAATCTGCGTGAGACTTTAATCAAAATATTATAAGAACTTGTGGAATCTCAACCAATCCAAATAGACATCCGACCATTTATCAACAGGAAGATTTTGTTTTCCCATTCCGAAACCGTGACCACCTTTTTCGTAGATGTGAAGTTCGGTTGGCTGTCCTGATTCCAGCCATTTGTTGTATAATAAAACTGATTTTGGAGCGAGTTTCAATTGGTCATCACTTGCTGCGCAAATAAACATTGGAAGTGATGATTTTGGAATTTCAGTATCTAAAATCTCCTGACTTGGTCCGCCATAAATAGAAGCCGCAAAATTGGGCAACGTTGAAGCATCTTTGCTGTGAAGAACGCTTTCCAAAATCACGCTTGCACCTGCAGAAAATCCTATTACGCCTAATTTTTCAGGATTGATATTCAGTTCTTTTGCATGGGTCCTAATGTAAGAGATTGCCGTTTTAATATCTTCGCCTGCCATTACTTTAATCGGTGCAGTTTTCGCATCAAATGCTTTTCTGTCTTTAATGCCCTCCATCATTTCTTTGGCTGGGTCGTTGGATTTTGTTTCCAGCAATCTGTATTTTAAAACGACTGCTGTGATTCCGTTTTCGGCTAATTTTTTCGCAACATCAATTCCTTCTCGATTAATGGATAAACTTTGAAAACCTCCACCAGGGGCAACAACGATTACTGTTCCGTTCGCTTTCGCTTTATCAGCTTCGAATAATAACATTGAGGGTTGCGTTACATTAAAAACCACTTCGGTTTTGAACAATTCGTTGAATTGCTGAGCTTCTTTTTGTGTCCAGTTTTCTGTTCCCGGCGCTTTTCCTTTGTATAATGGTATTGATTTTTGAGCGTTTATTGTGCTTAATCCTAAAAGGAATGCACTTGCTATGATTAATTTTTTCATTTTGATAATGTATTACGCAAAAGCCTAGTTTTTCTTATTGTTAATTTTGTTTTATGTAGAGCAAATAGTTCAGCTTTGTTGATTTATGAGAAGCTGAAAAAGCAGACAGAGAATGAATTGTTCCGTCGTTTATCATATTTTAATATTCATCTTTTGTAACGTTCAAATCTTGTCTGTACTGGTCTAATCTTGTCTGTAATTCTGCCGTAATTTTTTCATAACCCGGTTTACCGTAGAGATTGTTCATTTCATTAGGATCTTTTTTCAGATCATAAAGTTCATTATAATTAATATCCTGTGCTTCAGGGATGTAATCTACTTTTTTAAGGAGTTCCAATACACGGTGTTCTCTATATCCTGGAGTCGTTTGGAATTTTGTTTTTACGGCTCTGAGTCCACCTTCACCATAGAAATGAATCAACTTGTAGCGCTCCGTTCTTACACCATCGTGTTTTCTTACCAAATGGAACGCAGGATAATCGTAATAATGATAATATAAACTGTTTCTCCAGTCTTTTGGTTCTTTACCGGAGAATAACGGTTCTAAAGTATTTCCTGGCATTTCAGGAGATTTTTCAGCACCAGCCATTGAAATAAAAGTAGGTGCAAAATCAATATTCTGAACTAAAGCCTGAGATTGTGTTCCAGCTTTGATCCCTTTCGGATAACGCATCAATAATGGTGTTCTGAAAGATTCTTCATACATAAATCTTTTGTCAAAATAATTATGCTCTCCCATATAAAACCCCTGATCTGAAGTATAAACAACTATAGTATTTTCTTTTAGTTCCGGGTTTTTATCTAAATAATCTAAAATTTCACCTACAGAATCATCTACAGATTTTACGACTCTTTCGTAGTCTCTCATATAATTCTGATACTTCCAAAGCACCAATTCCTTACCTGTTAATTTGGCTTTGAGGAATTTTTCATTTCTTGGCTTGTAAAATTTATCCCAAACTACTCTTTCTTCGGGTGTTAATCGGTCTAATTCTCCTGAAAGAGCCATGAAAGAAAATTTATCATAAGGCGTTTTTGCTTCTGCATTCAACTCTCCTACTTTCAGATCCTGAACCAATTCCAAATCTTTAGAGATAGTCATTTTCTGGTTTTTTGCAGCAACACCTTTTCCTACATAATCGTCCCAGAAATTTTCGGGAACGGGAAATTCTGTATTTTCGTAAAGATTTAAATACTGCAGTTCCGGCATCCAGTTTCTGTGCGGTGCTTTGTGATGAACCATCAATAAAAAAGGTTTGTTTTTGTCGCGGCTATTCAAAAATTCCAAAGAATGCTGTGTAATCAGTTTTGTCGCATATCCTTTTTCCTGAACATATTTGTCGTTGGTCATTTTACTTTTGAAAGTAGGGTTGTAATATTTTCCCTGATCATCCAAAATATTATAGTAATCAAAACCTTTTGGGCTGGTCGACATATGCCATTTCCCTACAATTGCCGTTTGATACCCAACATCGTGAAGTGATTCTGAAAAGAAAACTTTTGTGGAATCGATGCCTTCTGCCAATTGCTTTTGTCCGTTCTGATGGCTATACAAACCAGTCATCAGAGCAGCCCGACTTGGCGTACACAAAGAATTTTCAACAAAAGCTTTTTCGAATAAAATTCCTTCTTTTGCTAATCTGTCTATATTGGGGGTAGGAGCCAATTTTGAAACTTTGCTTCCGTATGCGCTGATAGTTTGGTACGAATGATCATCGGTCATAATGTAGATGATGTTCGGTTTTTTCTGAGCGTAAGACATCTGGAACGCCGCAACTAATGTTAAGAGTAATAGTTTTCTTTTATACATTGTTATTTTTTTATTAAATTAATATTAGTCCTCATTTTCACTATAGTCGGTAGCACATCGAAAGCCTGTGTTTTCAAGACTTGTATCGGGTGAAGCTGCCATTCTTGATGATACTCTGTATCCCGAGCAATACATTTCATTACACATAAAAGAACCTCCTCTTACTACTTTCACAGCAGTATTTGGCATTCGCGGATCATAGCTATTAACAGATCCCTGGGGATTCTCCGACACGATGTTTACCAAGCTCTGATAGTATTTCTGGTCATAATTATCAGCGCACCATTCCCAAACATTTCCTGCCATATCATAAAGTCCGTAAGCATTTGGAGCAAATGATTTTACGGGTGCTGATCTTTTAAATCCATCGGTTTCTGTATTTAAAAAAGGAAATTTTCCATCCCAGGTATTTGCTTTTGGTAAACCCTGATAGGGTTCTTCATTTCCCCACGGATAGGTTTGATCTTTTAATCTTCCTCTTGCAGCATATTCCCATTCAGCTTCTGTAGGCAATCTTTTACCTGCCCATTTTGCATAAGCGTTAGCGTCTTCCCAAGTGATATGTACTACCGGGAAATTTTCTTTACCATCCAGATTGCTTCCTGCGCCTTCAGGATGTCTCCAATCGGCTCCCTTTCTCCATTCCCACCAAAGTCCGGGATTATTGAGAGATACGGGCTTTGATGATTGTTTGAAGACAAGGGATGAGGCCGTAAGAAGACTGTCTGCCGGTTTCGGAGTTCCTTTGGGAAGTTGTTTTTTCAGCTCATTCCAATCCGGAACTCTTTCTGCAGTTGTAATGTAGCCTGTTTTTTCTATAAATTTTGAAAACTGCCCATTAGTAACCTCCGTTTCATCAATATAAAAGCTGTTAACTCTTACTTTATGCTGTGGATATTCATCTTTTCTGCCTCGGTTATCAGATGCACCCATCAAAAATATTCCTCCTTTAATCAAAATCATTCCGTCCAGTGTCCTATTTTCAGAAATAGAAGAATTCTGTAAAGTTGTTGTTTGGAAGCGTTTTGCCACAGGATGACAAGAAAGTTCCTGAGCACCTCCTTTGCTAAAAAAGACAGTTAGTAAAACTACCGTAAAAAACACTTTTCTCATCCTTATCGTTTTTTCTTTAACATTAAAATGATTAAATAAAAATCGGTATTGATTTAAATCAAAAATAAAATTCTGAGCCTGTAAACTACAGACTCAGGATCTAATCAATTACTTTTTATATTGCTCTGTTCTGGCATCTTTAATCACACCAGACCAGTTCATTCCGTATCCGAAATCGTAGTTGTGACCTTCGGAGTCTTTGTGGGTTTCCATATCGTAAGGAACGTCTTCTTTCTGCTTTTCAACCGTCGTCATATTCGCAGGCATCTGAAGCGGAAGCAATCCTGAAGGCTCATATTTTCCGGTCACAATATCCACAACTGCCTGATTGGATACATTGAAATTCATCAGAATTGCATCGGCGTGTTTTTCAAATTCATTAAAGATCATCGGCTTGGAAGCTGTGATAGAAACAATTACCGGCTTTCCGTTCATTGCTTTGTAAGCGTTTTCTATGGCTAACAAATCAGTGAAGTTGGTCGCTGTAGAAGTTTTGTTTTTGAATGTTCTGTCGTGTACGTTTGGTGCAACAACCGGGTCTCCTGCGGCAATACTTTTTTCACGGGCTTCTGTTGCCGTGTACGTCTGATATTGAAGAGAAATCGGCACATAACCGTTTCCGCCTTCTTTAGCATCAATGTCACTGTAACCGCCTTCTTCACTATGCGGGCTTTTCACGAAAACCAATGCGAAATCAGCTTTTGCAGGGTCATCTGTTACATTAAAATGCTTCTTTACTTTTTCGATATCAACAGGGTATTCCAAAGATGGTCCGGTATAAATTCCCCACCAGTTGAAGGTTGCCGGAGAATACCTCTTTGGAATGTAAGCCGTTTTTCTTTCTTTAATCGGAAGAATATTGGCTTTGTTTTTCAACATCACGATGGATTTTACCTGAGCTTCGTAACCTGCTTTCATAAATTCCGGGTTACCAACAATTTTCTTGGTTTCTTCAATGTTAACGTAAGGGTTTTCAAACAATCCGGTTCTGAAGAAATTTCTCAATAAACGAACCGCTGACTGCTCAAATTTTGCACGATAGGCTTTTTCGCCGTGTTCTTTTACACCCATTTGATAGGCTTCTAAAACAGGAGCTTTGTCGTTGTTTCCTCCGAACTGGTCAACGCCAGCTTCCAAAACTTTGTAATGACGTTCTGCAATGGATAATTTTTCTGCTCCCCAAGGTTTTCCGGCAAATCCTCCCGGAGATTTTGGTTCGTCTGCGGTGATTAACCAATCGGTACAGACTACGCCGTCGTATTTGTATTTTCCACGAAGTAAATCGGTGATTAAATATTTACTGTAGCCATTTCCAACGTTTTCGCCGTTTTTCGTGTCCTGATTGAAGCTGATGGTATAATAAGGCATTACCGCAGAAGCTTCTTTGGTTCCGCCATTTAACTTAAAAGCACCTTCAGTAAAAGGTTTTACGTGATTCTGAAAATTATTTCCCGGATAAACGGCATATTTCCCCATCGCCCAATGACCGTCGCGACCGCCTTCTTCAGGTCCGCCTCCCGGCCAATGTTTTACCATTGCATTTACGCTTTTGTTTCCCCAACCGTTTTTAGTTCCAATAGTGGTTTGGAAACCGTCGATGTAACCTCTTGCCATATCTGCCGTGAGTTCTGGGCTTTCGCTGAAAACGTAAGCGATTCTGTACCAACGGGGTTCTGTCCCCAAATCGATTTGCGGAGATAAAGCGGTTGAAATTCCCAACGCTCTGTATTCCTGAGCGGCGATGTTTCCGAATTTTTTAACCAATTCCGGATCGAAAGTTGCTCCCATTGCCAAACCATCCGGCCAAAGAGATATTTGTCCTCCGGCTCCTTCATTAAATTCTGCAGTTACAGTTGCCGAATGTCTCGGATCTGTACTGTTGTTAGCAGGAATTCCCAATCCTAAACCTTCGATGTAAGCTTGAATATTATTACTCCATTTTGCCGCTATTTCCGGAGATTCTACCGTTGTTACTAAGACATGACGAAGGTTATCTTCTTTTAAAAATTTCTTTTGCTGGTCTGTTAAATCAAAAGCTTTGGCACCGCTTTCCTTGTAGAACATTCCGTTGTACTTTCCAGCTCTGAAACCATCTGCAGGAGCTGGAACTGATTGGTGACCACTGTACAACATCAATCCTGCAATCTGCTCAACCGACATTTTTGAAGCTAAATCTTTTGCTCTTTCGTCCACAGAAAGTCTCCAGTCTTCGTATTTATCGAGCTTTCCGTTTTTACTTAAATCTTTAAATTTATTTCCTGCAATTGTCAGGATTTTCACGCCAGAATCTGCAGAATACCCCAAAACAGGACCTTTGGCATTGGTGACGGTTTGGATATTTTGAGAAAATGTTGTGATGCCCAAAAATAAAGCGGCTATATTGAATACTGATTTTTTCATTTTTAAATCTTAAAAATTAAAGCTTACAGAAAACTGACCTGTCAAAGGCATAATGTAAGTTCCCGTCAACAATTTTCCATAGTAAGGACTTGCATCGGTAATCAGTTCAGCACCGTTGATGGTTCCGCTCGCTCCTCTTTGATTTAAGAAGTTGATAACCGTTGCGCCAAGGTTGATGTTTTTATTAACCGTATAACTTACCCCACCGAAAGTTTCCCATCTTGGTGCGAAGTACAAAGCGTTGGTAAGATTCGCATACTGCTTGGAGAAATATCTGAAACTCGCCCAGAATCTCCATTTGTCAATACTATAACTTGGGTCGATTTCCATCAACACTTTAGCAACTCCTAAAACATTGTTATCATTGTAGTCATAATCCTTTCCGAAAGCATTGAAATTGAATTTCTTGTAAACGGGATTTTGGAAAGTAATTAAATAATGAAGATTAAACCCTTTGAAAGGTTTTACCACAAAATCGGTTGTCCATCCAATGGTTTGAATATCATAATAAACTGTAACGTTTTGAGCCTGAGTTGTATTTGCAGGATTTACTAAGTTATATCTGTTTAGGTTATTATTTTTTTTCAAATACGTTGCCTGAGAGATCAACTGAATATAATCTGTGTTCCAGAAAACGCCCAACGCTCCCAGTGGACTTTTAATCTTGTTAGTATTTGGTTCAAAAGCTTGAGAATAACTTTCCAGTCGTCTGTTTTCCTCGGTATAAAGCAAGTTGGCGATAACTCCGAAGTTTTTGCTGATGTTGTAAGTAGCATTCAAACTACCGCCAATCTGGAAAAAGCTTTGATTGATTTGATTAAACTGGCCCGGGTCTGTGAAGCTGAAACCTACTGTTCTTGGAGTCAGAGAATATTCTCCGTCAATGATGTGATTTTTCAGATGTAAACCGTAGCTCAAGTTGAAGTTATCTGAAACTTTCCACTCATCTGTTCCGTAAACTGAAAGTTTATTTTCTGTTCCGCTGTGGAATTCTCCTCCTGCATTGTAATTATAGAAGTCGTCTGCATCAGTCGCCGGTCCGATCAATCTTTGAGGTTGTGGCTCGACAGTCTGGAAGAAGAATGACCTGTTGGAAGTAAATTTATCAATGTTGTAATATTGTTCTAAAACACCAAACGTCACATTATGATTTCCCAATTGTTTGTTCAATGAAAAACGTCCTGCAATGTTGGTAATTGGAGTTTTTGGCGTGTGCATTGCCAGCTGGGTTCCAACCGCTCCCGTGTAAGCCTGACCTGTTGAAGCAATCGTATAACCCGAAGCTGTATCAGCATTGAAAATACTTAACGGGATAATATTGGATAGTTTTACGGTTGCAAAGTGAGCCCGTGTTGAAAATTTGAAATTCCAGCCATTGTCTAGTAAGTAATTACCGAAGATATCAATGTTGTGAGACGTACTTCTATTATCGTTTCCATCCATATTTGCCCAATAGGTTTCTCCTGAAAGAATGTCTTTCATTTTAATTTGTCCGTCTCTTACCACATAAGAATCTCTGCCGATTCTGAAATTGTCAAGCTCTGTCACTTTTCCGTTTTCTCCATACTGGAAAACCGCATAATTTCCTACATTGTAAGAATCTGCATATTTGTATAAGATTGAGATTTTACCTTTATCATCATTAAAATATTTGGTAACACCTGCTCTGAAAATTTTAGTTTCATCTACATTTCTGGCAAAACCCAATTTGAAAGTACTCGGGTCGAAGTTCGCAAAAGCACCAACTGTGTACGTCCAGCCATTTTTAGAAATTGGTCCCGAAGCGTTTACATCACCTTGCAACCAACCAAATGTACTGGTCGTGAATTTTCCTTTTAGTTTAAAATCTTTAGTTCCGGTTTGAGAATAAGAATTCACTGCAAAACCAAGGTCGCCCATTGTATTTGCAAGCTGATCCATTTTCAGAAGTCCAGTTTTCTCCAGACCCAAACTTTGTCTCCAGGTTTTGTTGGGAAGTTCCGGCCAGAAAAAAAATACTACAGGAAGGTCATTTTCGAGAATGGTAATTCCACCAACGGTTGACGGCAAACCGATGTTCACGTCTCTGGGACTCGTGTTGTTGGCTGCGTTCAACATTACGTTTCTGTTGTTGTCTTCTTTTGAAGATGTGGTAACCGTTTTTACGCCTTCTTCATTTTTTGTAGCCGCGTTCACAGCGGTTTTCACTGCGAGCGTATCAGTTTTTTCCTGCCCGTAAACTGATGCAAAGGAAAGCATTAAGCCTAGAGCTGAAATTTTAATTAAAGATTTTCTCATTTCAAGTTATATATTTTAATTTATTTAGTTTTTACAGCATTCCTTTAATAAGTTCTTTTCATTAAAACTCCAAACGACATTCACTTTTCCCTTAAGACAATTCTGTTATTATTATTGGTGAAATCCGATTTGTATATTCCAAATTAATTTGAATTTTGACATGTAAATCACTGCAAAACTCATTGATTCATTTGGAATCATTACAATAGTACATTCTTTCTTCTAATTGAACAAATAAAAATTAATAAAAATTAACATTGAATTTAAATCATTGATTATCAAATAATTGATATACAGAATTTAAATAAAAATTCATTGTTTCAGCGTGAATCAATGAATTTTTATTGTCAAACTTTCCCTAAAAAAAAGATCCAATCCTTTATATTTTGTTTTTCTTACTTTTTTTATTAATATTTTTGTAACATTGACAACAGGAAATGAAAATGGACTCCAAAGAATTAATTTTACAAAGGTCGAACGAAGCGAAAGAGATATTTCTCCCTAATCTTTCCGCCGATCCCGTCATCTTCGGATTCGATCAAAATCAACTGAAGGTTTTATTATTAAAGATGAGCTACAGACATCAATGGTTTCTGCCGGGTGGCTATGTGAAAAAAGATGAAGATCTGGATGATGCTGTGGTAAGAATTCTAAAAGAGAGAGCTGGTGTGAACGCAGTCTCTTATCTTGAGGAATTTGGCGTTTTCGGTAAAAAGAATAGAAGTGAAGATTATTTTGAAGACTTTGATGAGACCTTATTTTACAAGCAGCGATTTATCACAATCGGCTACTATGCCTTATATAATCCTTCGAAGATCGATTTGACCGTTGACGAATATAGCGAGAGTTGCGAATGGATCTATCTAAGTGAGCTTTCCCATATTGAAATGGCAATGGATCATAAAGAAATCGTTGAAAAAGCATTATTAACGCTGAGAGAAAAAATATCCATTAAACCAATTGGTCTTAATCTTTTACCCGAAAAATTTACACTTTCTGAGCTTCGGAAATTATATGAAGCAATTTTGGGAAAAGACCTTAACAGAGGTAATTTTTATAGAAAAATCAAGAAACTCGGTATATTAGAAAAGTTGGATGAGCAGAGAAAAGGTGGCGCACATAAATCCCCAGACCTCTATTCTTTTAATAAGGAAATTTATAATAAAGCTTTAGAGAACGGACTGATTAGTTGGTGATAGTTTTTTTTATAAGGTACACCGCCAACACAGATCTTGTACATCAACAGTAATTTATATATGATCCTCTTTCATGACATTTTGTAGCAAATTTGGTGGTTTGGTTACCAATACTATATACGAAAGTATTTCTTTATAAATTCCGGTAACATATTCAGAAATTTCATCGGCTATTACTTTCTCAGGAAAAAATAATCTTACTATTCTTTAACAGATACGGACAAATGACAGACGTTTTAAACTATCTACATGATCTCCGTAACTTTCGTTAAACGATGCTAGTTATTTAGGATTAGATCTTAGCTATTAATTAATCTATTTACAGGCTATAAAGTATCTATCCATTTGTAAAGATCTGTTTCTGCAGGTACGGCAAAGGATTTCCTCAATCTGCTTTTCCTCGTCTGCACCGTCCTCACAGCAATATGATTATATTCTGCGATATCTTTTGTAGTAAAACCTAACTTCAGAAGCGCACATAGTTTGAACTCCTCAGATGTAATCTCAGGATTAATTTGCTGGAGATTATCATATAATTCTGGAAATGAAGATTTTATTTTAGGTATAAAAGCGATGTCATCATTCATCGCGAGTTTTACCAGATTCTCCAAATCCATATCGTCTTTTCTGTTGAGCTTTGCACGCAGATTGTTAATTATTTTTTCGCCGCGAAGAACTTTTTGGTATAATTCCAAAACCGTAAAGTGGTTTAACAGGATATAATATCCTACAACAGCAAAGCAAGTCAAAACTACTATAAAAGTAATAAGCCTCTGATTTTCTGGAAACTTTAAGGTTCCTTCATCAATAGAAAACATCTTGAAGCCATTATAATGACTTATAAGAAAAAGAACAAGGCCCGTAACAAAAACACAGAAAATATATTTTAGCGTTTTTCTTGAATAAAAGACAAATGGCGAAATAATAATAAGCAAAAAATAATAGAATGATAAACCGTTTTCAAAACCTGATATGGATGAGAAAAAGAAAACCAAAAGCATAGCAAATTCTATTATAATAACCCATGCTATAACACTTCGGCGTGCCTTTGTAAAAAAGAAGAGAAAAAGAAAAAATAATCCTAATACCCCCAAAAACCAAGAATATATTGTTAATCCAAAAATCAAATCTTTGAATCCAATGAAAATTAATACGATCCCAATAAAAAATGAAAATAAATTTAATCTTTGCGCATTAAGACGTTCTATCTTATCTGTATTGGGATCAATATCCAGATTCAAAATATAATTCCAAATTCGATGTAGCATATTTTTAATTAATTTATAAGATAATACTTATTAATTAATAAACTTTATTTTTTTAATTAATTTTCTGTTAAATACTATAAATTCTACTCCTAGACATTTTAAAATATGGCCCATTTTTTTTCAGAATATTAAGAAAAAACACAATTTTATACTGCGAAATATTTTTTCCATTTTGTTACTGTATTCCGGCTCAGTTTAAATTTGATGGCAAGCTGATTATTGTTTAGTTTATTTTCCTTCTGATAATTAAGTATTTCAAATATATCTGTTTTGTTATAAGAGCGGTGCTTCTGATTGGCTATAAAAGTTTCTTTATCTGGAATACCAAAAATTTTTCCATTAAGTTCCATAATATCAACAACAGATAAGCTTTTTTTCTGTAATAATTGTAAACAATATTTTTTTTGGGGAAACTTTTTTATAATTATATCGCTATAGATTGTCTTATAATCGGGGAGTAATTTTTCCATTTTGTTTTGTTTATATACATTTTTATAAATACAGTAATTAAACCATTCTAATCCAATAGCTCTTAAAAAAATTGAGCTGGAAATCGGTAGGATAAAAATCAAAATTTTTCTGAAAAGCTTTGTTCTTTTCGTGATATTTCAGAAAAATATTATTTATTTTTATTATTGTTATACTTACTTATCCATTTAAACAAAGTAGTTTTTGGAATCCTATATCGTTCTATCACTTGAAATTTTGTCATTTCTCCTGATTGTATCTGTGTCAGAATGAAATCAATAACTTCTTTTGTATAAATGCTTTTGCGAAACTCAGGAAGCGTTATTTTTTTGTATTTATTGTTTTCTGTGTTTTTATCTGGTATCGTAGGAGCATATAAAATCAAATGCTGCGAGTATAGCCTAAAAAGGTCATATTTTAATAATTTGCTCCATTTCAACAGAATTTCTGTATCCATACTTTTCATTTTATACATTTCTTTTATCTCTTTTTCTGAACATTTCATAAAATTACAGATACGGGATATTTCTATCCCCCGGGCAGTAACTTCTTTTTCAATCAAAGGTCCTATTTGAATGTCTTTAAAATTCATTTGTTTGTGTTTTTAGAATCCTATAAATTTTTAAATCTACGCGTGTCGAAATTATATTTTTAAACCGGCAGATGTTATCTGCCGGATAAAAGGTTTAAGGTGCTGTAATCTGTTCTATTTTGATGTGGACCTTCATATTACCGGGAAGAGTTCCGAATGGTCCACTAATAGCTACCTGTCATTACTGTTACGAGATAAGCGGTTTTTGTGGTCCCTTACTCTTCTCAACTGTAATATCTAAACTCAGGCCTGCTATTAGCTCCTTAATAAATCATTTGTTTGTGTTTTTAGAATCATATAGATTTTTAAATCTATGCGGGTTGAAATTATATTTAAACCGGCAGACAGCATCTGCCGGATAAAAGATCTAAGGTGCTGTGATCTGTTCTATTTTGATGTAGACCTTCATATCACTAGGAAGAGTTCCGAATGGTCCGCTATTGGCTCCTGCCATTACTGTTACAAGATAAGCGGTTTTTGTGGTCCCTTGCTCTATCCAACTGTAATATCTAAATTCAGGACCGCTGTTAGCTCCTTGATAAATACCCGGGTCTGCCCAATTTCCTCTAGTTGAAGGTGTGGCTTGATGCCATGTATTATCAGTTGTTCCTCCCCATTGGTTTGATGGAAGCAAAACCGAATTACCGGAGCTGTTTGTAGTTCCTCCTCCATACCCTCCAAGGTGGTTATACATCAAAGTTTTGTTTACTGGTGTATTATTTTTTATTTGTACATCTGCATTTTGCACCTGATTGTTGTTATTGGCTGCTGTTCCTGAGGTTTGGTTATCATGCCTCAGAAATACCCTTATACTATATAGCCCATCAGGTGTAGTAAGAGCTACCTGAAATCCTCGGGTATTCGTATTTGGGTCTACAACATATTTGAGGAAATCCATTGTTGCGATTGTCTGGATATCAGCTCTAACTTCTTTGCCTACTGTAACACTAGAGCAAGAATTGATAATGGATGGATTTGCCGTATAAAAAGGTGTCAGGTCAAATGATATTCCACCAGGAGCCTGTTGCGCAGCAGTTGGCGTACCACTGATATTTAAAATCAAAGAACCTGATCCTTCTGCAAGTGTTCCACCACTAAGAGTTGCTGTCAGGGCTTGATTTCCTACAGAACTTAACACCACTCCATTATAGCCTCCTCCGTTACCGGCAACATACGGAATTTTCAGAATGGTCCCTGGCAAAACAGAAACACCGCCTGTTATTGATTGTGCCGGTTCAAGATATGCTTGTCCGCACTGTAAAGTTACTTTAGGTGCTGCAGAGGATTTATTATCAATTCTTCTCCATTCCATACCATTCCAAAAGTAATATCCTTCTGTAAGGGAAGTTGGAGAATCCGCAGTATTATATACCAATAATCCTTTTGGCTGATTGGCAATGCTGTTATCTCCATCTGCATTCAGATCTAAATTAACAGAGGTTAAATTAATTCTTGGTGCCAAAATCCCTTGGTTGGCAGATTTGACATCCAGCGCGGCATAACTATCTGGCAACGTACCAATGCCGGCACTTCCTTTGCTGGTTATGATAAAATCATCCTTTAGCTGTGTTGCAGTGGGAGTTCCTGTAACAGCATTATTTTTGCCACCATCTATGTTGAAAATACCCTGTGGATTTTCTGTGTTGATACCTACCTGTCCAAAGATTAATGAAACGCTCATCAATGTCAAGATTAAATAAATTTTATTTCTCATTGTTTAATAATTTTAAATAAAGGTAAAAGAGCTTACTAGTTGCTCCTTTACCAGAGTTGTTATAATTTAATTGTGTTTTGAATGATAGGAGGAGGTGCACGGATCTGTATTCCTAGAGAATATTTCTTTTCAAATAAAATAGCTTTGGAATATGTTTTACTATTTTTTATTTTAAGCCTAGAATCTTTTCCTGCAAATAATGGCTCATCTGCATCATAAATAGAAAATAACAAAAAAAGTATACTTGATGTTATTTTCATTCTCTTAACACTTGCCTTTAAATACAATTTCACCTCTAAAGATTAAGCTGCAAGATTAGGCTTAATTCTATCGGTAATAAAAAAAAGGGATACGCTATAAATACTTTATTCAGGAGGCGTAACATACTACATAGGTACGTTAGAAAAATAAAAATCCATACAACTAACTGATTGTAAATAGGTTATATAAAAATGTAATCATCCGTCTATTTTCAGATAAAAAATACCAAAAAACAAGAATATCTTTCTAAAAACATATTTTGAGCCGTATAAAATTAATATGAAATAGCTGCGAAGAAGAAATTGAATTGAGCTGTCCTAAAAATATAGATACTACATCACCACTAAAACAGAGTAATTAGATCCTGAAAAGGAAACTTAAATAGCACTGAAAAAGAAGAGTGTGTTTTGCTGAATATTCTTAAAGAACTTAAAGACTACAAAAATAATTACGAGGCGATAAATTCTTTAGGCGAAACGGTTAAGGATAAATCATTTGAAAAAATTGGCAAAACGCAAGAAGGGAAATCTAATATACAAAAGATTTACGTTAGTATGAGCTAACTATTTTTTATTAAATTCAAATGAAGTAGTTGAATTATCTATTAACTTTAATGATGCATCAAATGTTTTCCATTTTTACAATAGATTGTATATTTTTCCGGCGGAACGGGATGTGTAGATATAAGAGATGTGGTAAGAGTTGCCATCGAACTGATGAAAAATAGTATTTCGGAGAACGTTTCATCATTATTTCAGAGAAAAAAGTTTCACCAACAATTAAAGATTTCTCCGTATTCCCAACTGCAACAGACATAGACCAGTTATAAGAACAAAAGCCTTACATTTGAAATGCAAGGCTTTTATTGTAATGAATATTTTTTAGACTAGAAGGTTATCTTCACTCCTCCCAAAATCTGTGCGCCTAAAACTTTATAGCCTTTGTATGTCTGATAATTAGAGTTCAGAAGATTGTTTCCGATGGCAAAAACACTGAAATTCTTATGGAATTTATATTCTGCAGAAAGATTTAAGTCTGCATATCCACCAACCTTATCATTTCTGTTTTCTGTAGACTGGTAAACCATATCCGGATTGGCTACTCCTTCAAGGGCAAAAGAATTGGTTGTTCTGTCGCTGGCAAAAATTCCTTTGAATCCTAACAGTAATTTTTTGTCCAGCATGGTATATTTTGCCCCGATACTGGCATTGATTAAAGGAACGTTGTAAATATCCTCGTAATTCTTCAGATCATACTTGGTAAACCTTACCTCTCCGTCTAAAATCAGGTTTTCAAGCGGGAAATACTGTACACTTCCCTTGATATCGCTTACATTTCCGTCATCATAAACCGCAGAGAATGTATTTGCAAAATTATATGCAGAACGGTTCAAAGTATAAACGTTGTCGAAAAGGTTGTTTCCCTGGAAAAACATAATATTTCTCATCTTTCCGTAGCCGGCAGAGAAGTCATATTTGAATGTTTCATCGATATCTCCTCTCAGCCCTACATAAAAATGATATTTCGTCTCTGTTGGCTTTAAAAACTGGTCAGAAACAATGAATGGATTAGTCTGTAAAAGATCTCCAAAAGTATTAAGCTTTAAGCCTCCGTCTACCCCACCATAGAATTTAAATTCTTTAGCAGCCGCAAACTGGAATTCAGCCTGTGGAAACCAGTATGTTTTATTGGTCTTTACTTCACCGCCAAGCACATCATTTGAATTCTTAGCATTTAAGAAAGAAAATGTAGATCCCAGCATTAAATAAGAATCTCCTTTTCTGAAAGTCACTTTCGGGTCCAAAGTTGTATTAAAGAAATTGGAAGAATTTTTGTCAACGATTGCAAATTCTGTTTTCACAGCCTCCAATCCTACTCCTAAGTCAGCATTTAAATTAATCCCTGACTTTCCGATCTCAACAGCATGTTTGGAAAGATTCGCCAAAATGGAAACCTGGTTTTCCTGTGCATCGAAATGATCTTTCAGGAAAGAGGATTTTACCCTTACATCATTTAGGATTTCGTTGGAATAAAAATCATAATATCCGTTCACCTTGAACTGATTTACCCTTTGCTTCAAATCAACATCTGCAGCAGGTTCCAGCGCATAGATCCCGTAATATCTGTTATTATCCAATCCATATTGAGCATTCAGATTGAATTTTCCTTTTTCACCGTATGAGTTCAGGTAAGCTCCGATCGCCGTAGAGCTCTGCTTGGAATCCCAGGCATATTCTTTTTTCAGCCCCAACGTAGAAAGGAAATGGAAATCTGCCCCTACTTCCAGCTTATTATCAAATGTTTTGGAAATATTGGCATCTGCCAGAATTTTCCCAAAGTTACCCATTCCGAACTGCAGGTAGTTATTTTGAGCCGTTCCTTCAAATTTCGGAGCCACATCCTGTCCCTGAATCGTGGAAGTTTTAAAATCCGAAACCGCAGGAACATCTGTAATCGTATACTTCACTGGGTTCTGGGATTTCTCTTCCGGTGGATAGTTCTTGATTGTTTCCACAGAGGTTTTCTTCTTCTCGATCTTCCTCACCTCCGGCTCCCGCTTCTTATTAAGAATCAGTTTTTCCTCCTTGATCTGGGAAAACGCAAACTGCGAAAACCCTAAAAATAATATGGATAATAATTGAATTTTTCTGTTCATTATTCTTTGTATTTATGTATTCATGCAAAATGTATTAATGATATTTACATGAAAACGATACTGCTTTTACTTTTTAATCTGCTTTTTAACCTCTTTTGCTTCTGCCACGATCTCCGGAAAATCTTTATAGTTCTCAATGATCTGGTCGCAGGTGTAGCTTGCTTGGTAATTATCTTTCAGCCCCACATAGTTCTTTGCCATCAGTACCAAAGCTTTTGCTCCCCAATAATCTTCGGAGGCATAATTATTGGCCAATTTAAAGATGGTTTCATTTGAGGATTTGAATGCTTTTCCTTTATTCTGATAATAAGCTTTTGCATACAATGCTTCTGCCGCCACAGATGTGTTGGATGATTTTTCAAGAGAAGCATAAGCTGTCTGTGCCTCTTTATCTTTTGCTGAATTCATTAAGCTTCTCGCTTTAATCACTTTCGCGGTTTCAACGACTGCTGCAGAATTTTTAGTGTTTGAAATCACTGCATCTGCCAGTTTTTCAGCCTGAGAGAAGTTTTTCTCACCTGCATATATTTTCATCAGCTCTACATTCGCATAGTTCTTAATGCTGATATCTGAAGAGTTTTTAAGGTTCTCAAGGTACCTTTTGGCTTCTGCCATATTCCCCTGAGCAATGAAGATCTGTGCCAGACGGGTCTGCGCATCATCCTGGTAATCATTCTGAACCGAGGCCACTTCCTGAAGAACAAGAAGGGCTTTGGTAGCATTATTGGTTTGATAATAGCTTTCTCCCAGCTCGTATTTAGCCTGGTAAAGGCCTTCTCCGGTAGGATTCTGCGTTAAATATTTTTCGTAGTAAGAAATAGCATTTTTGTAGTCTTTCTTAGTGAAATACTGTTTTCCGGTAGACAGATTAATTTCGTCGATCTCAGAAGCGTCTACATTCACACCTATGCTTTTGGCAAAGCTTTCATATCCTGAAACATCTCCGTTTTTCGTGAAAACAGGTTTTGCGGCCTGAACAATCTTCTCCGCATACGCTGTATTTTTATACTGCTCTCCCAAAGATTTAAGCTCCGAAAGCGCTTTATCACTTTGGTTCTGGTCGATATAGTTCTGGGCTCTGTAAATAGATGCGTTCGCAACAAGATCTTTATCCGAGGATGTTTTAATCACTTTGGCAAAAGCATCATTGGAGTTTGCAAAATCATCCTGGGCAGCGTAGGCTGTTCCCATTTCATACTGAGCATCATCATAATATTCAGAAGACGGATATTTGGATAAAAGATTTTTTAAATTGGTAATCTTCGCCTGTGTATCTCCTTTAAATCCTAAAGCCATCGCTTTCTGGTATAAAGTGTAGTCTGTGGCATCTTCATTTTTATCATAAATTGCAATTGCCTCGTTCAGGTCATTGTTTGCGTAATGAATATCTGCAAGACGGAGTTCCGCATCATTTTTGAATTCAGGCTTCGGATTGCTCAGATACTGCTTGAAATAAGTCTGTGCCTGATCGAATTTTTTAGCTTTGAAATAAGCATAGCCTAAATCGTAAGGCAGCTGCTGTTTTTCAGGGAAGTTTTCGGTAAGGAGTTTCTCATAACGGGTAATGGCGGACGGATAATTCCCTTTCTGGTAATACACCTGTCCTAACCAATATAATGCTCTGTTATAAAATTCTTTATTGATATTGAACCCCAAACTTCTAAGGAAATACTTTTCAGCTTCGTCATAATTTCCTTTGTTGAATTCTTCTGTTCCCAATAAATAGGAAACCTCCTGATCCACTTTATTGATTTCCGGAGTAGAGTCCTGAAGCCTGTCGATTGCATTCAGGGTTTCTTTATAATTTCCGGAATATAAATAGGATTTCACAAGCAGTGATCTCATTTCCGGAGCATTCGCATCATTCTGATTGTTGTTAATATAATTTTGGATCACCGCAGAAGGACTTTCAAACGGGTTTCCGATATCGTAACTTAATTTTGCGTACTGTTCGTGTGCTAATTTCTTTACCTTAGCATCATAATCCATCTGGTAAGAGGAACGGAATGCCGAAAGAGCTTCCTGCTTTTTATCTACTGCCAGATAAGCATTTCCTAACTGATAATAAGCATTTTGTGCCAATGCCGAATTGCTGTTGACAAGCTGGTTGTAATAAGAAACTGCTTCATCATATTTTTTCAGCTGAGCAGCCACAAATCCCATTTCATACAGATCATTTTCAGAAGGGTTCTGCTGTACACTCAAATAATCCTTAAGGTGAGGATACGCTGAAGTATAGTCATTTTTCATGAAATAACTTTCTCCAATGATCTTGTGAACTTCTGCTTTGTAAGAATCAGAAATATCTTCATTCAGGAGAGCAGTTCCTTCCGTAATTGCCTGGTCATAATTCTTATCATTATAGTACATCTGTACATAATAAGGACGCACCAGTTTAGAAAATTTAGGCTGATCTTTTACCGAATCAAAATACTGGAACGCTTTATCACTCTGTCTGTTTGAATAGTATAAGTGGCCCAGCATATAAGCAATATCTCCTTTTTGAGATTCATCAGCTGTTTTATATGCTTCCTCCAGAGCATCTGTAGCTCCTTTGGTATCACCCATCATGAATTTGGCATATCCCAGCTTCAGAATATACTGTGTATTCTCTTCTTTGGAAAGCTGGTACTGATTCACTTTTTTAAGGGTTTCTAAAGCTTTTTCAAAATCTTTTTTAGCCAGATAATAATCGGCCAGCGGTAGATTAGCCTGAGCAAAATATGCAGAATTAGGATATTCTTTCATGAAGGCTGTCAATCCTTCCTCCGCATGGTTTTTCTGCAGAATCACCCCGATCACGTTATCAAAAAACTGCGCTGCTTCCTTTCTCGATTTAGACAAATTCTGATTATAGAAATACTGTCTTGCATATTCGAACTGGGAAGCATTGTATATTTTGGTCTGATAAAGATTTTCTGCGAGGCTAAATCTGTAATTTTCTTTCTGTGTAAAGTACTGTGACTGTTGTGCTTCGGAAATCCCGAAATAGAGCACGGCAGCTGAGAGAAGGATTTTTTTTGAATTCATTCTTTTTCTGAATAAAAAGATTAGTCTATATAAGTTAACGAAAATATTAAAAACTTATTGTTTAAGCAAGTTTTAAAAGGTTTAATAATCTAAAATACCCATTGAATACATTTCACTATTTGATGATAAAAAATGATTACTTTAGTATCATAAAAGTTAAATAGATATCAATATAGAACCATCAAAAAAATATTTTGATTTAATCCTCATTCTACAGCAGCTAAAAACATACCATATCATGAAAATTAAGATACTTTTAGCATTAATATTTGTCAATCTGATGCACGCTCAGAAGTTGTACTTCCCCAAAACAGCAGTCGCCGACTCTGTAATTCTGGAAAAACAAATGCCCCTGTTGGCATCAAAACTGATCTCTCAGGCTCCATTGCTTAAGCTGAAAAAGACTAACAAACTTGCTTATTTGGACAACCTATTACGTTTAGAGCTGGTTGCTAAAGATTATAAAAGGTCCAATGCCACTTTAGCAGATTATCGTAAGGAATTTGCAGACCATAATATGGCCGGAAACAAATTTATTGCATACGAATTTTACAGCTTGGCAAAACTTACTGAAGAGAAAGAAAAAATAAATTTTCCTGATGCACTTCAAAAAGCATTCAATAAAAAGTATGAAAGCCTTCCGGACCAGTTGCTCACCAAGATAGGTATAGCCGTTGACGGGGATGTTCCTGCTTCGAAGAAAATCTTAAAAGAAGCACTACACAAACAGAAGGATAAAGACAGTATAGATTATGCCTCGGCTCTGGCCTTATGTAAGAGTTATTTAAACTACAAGACCTTTTCCAGCACCAAGCCTCAGATTGTACAATTAGTGAAGTTAAAAGATCAGGGGAAATTCATTACGGAAACAAAAGATCTGAAAACCAAAAACGGAAATACCCTGACGGTCACTATTGTCAGAAAAAAGGAAAACACAGCTCCCCTTCCTGTTATTCTTACCAATAATATATATGCCGGACCTTTTGATTCATATTTTGGAAAAAGGGCAGCCGTTTATAATTATGTAGGAGCTGTAGTGAATACCCGCGGCAAAAGAAACAGCAATGATGAAAATAATCCCTTCGAGCACGAATCACAGGATATTTATGAAGTGATCGACTGGGTAAGTAAGCAGCCCTGGAGCAACGGTAAAGTTGGAATGATCGGCGGAAGTTATTTAGGTTTCAGCCAGTGGGCAGCTGTAAAAAAACTGCATCCGGCATTAAAAACAATTGTTCCGCAGGTCGCCGTAGGAATTGGAATAGACTACCCTGCCCAAAACAATATATTCATGAGTTATATGCTGCAGTGGATCAATTATGTGACAAACAACAAGCTTACTGATGAGGCTGATTTTAATAATTTCAAAAAATGGGATTCTATTAATACCGCATGGTACAAAAGTGGAAGATCATTCAGAGCGTTGGATACCATAAGTGGCAAACCTAACAAGATATTTCAAAGATGGCTGGATCATCCCGGTTATGATGAATACTGGCAAAAAATGGTTCCTTATAAAGAAGATTTCACTAATATCAACATTCCTATATTAACAACTACAGGATATTACGATGCTGATCAGATCGGAGCACTATCCTATTTCAAAGCTCACCATCAATATAATAAGAATACCAACCATTATCTTGTGATGGGTCCTTATGATCATGGAGGTGCACAAAGCTTTGGATTTACCTTCGTGAACGGCAGGCCCATAGATCCTTCTGCCAGAATAAGTATTGATGACCTAGCTTTTTCCTGGTTTGATTATATTCTGAAAAACAGTAAAAAACCAGCCCTTTTAAAGGACAAAGTTAATTTTCAGGTGATGAATACCAATACATGGAAACATGTTCCTACTCTTGAAAAAATGCATACTTCAACGCTTAAGTTTTATCTTCAGAACCGTAAAGGCAATTCATCTGCTTTTAATCCGCCCGCAGAGAAAAGCTTTATTAAGCAGACGGTTGATTTCAAAAATCGGGATCAAAAAGATACTTATCATTCCGTAAGTAAAACAGACAGCGTAAAAACCACAAATTCAGTGTATTTTGAAAGTGAAGTTTTAGACAAAGACCTTATTATCAGCGGAAATCTGGCAGGATTCTTCAATGTTGCCATTAACAAAAAAGATTTTGATACTGATACTTATCTGTATCAGATACAGCCGGATGGTAAAGCTTTCCTGTTATCAACCCATATTGTAAGAGCAAGTTATGCCAAAGACAATGCTTTACGTCAGCTTCTTGAACCCGGTAAAATAGAACAGATCCCCATAAAAAATTCAATATTCATCAGCAAAAAAATAGAAAAAGGAAGCAGACTTATTCTGTTGGTTGGCGTCAATAAAAGCCCAAGCTGGCAGATCAATTATGGAACGGGAAAAGATGTAAGTGATGAAACGATTAAGGATTCCGGTGAACCGCTGGAAATAAAATGGTACAATGACAGCTATGTAGAAATTCCTATTTATCAAGAATAAAGGCCTTTAACTCTTATAGTCTCAGCCTTTTTAACAAAATATTATGATTACACCCAGCACCAAAATAAAAAATCATTACATTTGCTTTTTTTCAAACTCAAATAAATATTGAATGAATCAACTTTTTAGAAGGAAAAACTATTCAGAAACAGATACTTCTACCAGCCTTTTAAGGGTTTTAGGTGTTTGGGATATTGTTTTTTTTGGTATTGCGGCCATTATTGGAGCGGGAAGTTTCAGCAGTTTAGGTGAAGCAGTTTTCAGAGGTGGCCCCGGAGTGATTCTACTGTATTTGATTTGTGGTTTTGCCTGCGGTTTTACTGCGTTATGCTACGCTGAATTTGCAAGCAGGATTCCTACAGCAGGTTCTGCCTATACCTATGCTTATGCCAGCTTTGGAGAACTGATCGCATGGGTGATCGGATGGGCGCTGATTATGGAGTATTCTTTTGGAAATATTTATGTGGCTTTTTCCTGGTCCGACTATTTTACGAGCTTTCTAGAACGTCTGGGCATGCATATTCCTGATTATCTTACCTGCAGCTATACGGAAGCCCGCAAAGCTTTCCAGAATGGCTCTGAGAATAAGGAACTTTTAAACGCATGGAAGTCTGCCCCACTGATCGGCAGTTTGAAATTCATCGTTGATGTGCCTGCATTAGTGATCAACGGTCTCATTACATGGCTTTGCTATGTGGGGGTAAAAGAAAGTAAAAACTTTAATAATTCTTTAGTTATTTTAAAACTTGCCGTCATTGTTTTGGTGATCCTCGTAGGTTTTGCTTATATCAACACGGATAACTGGACACCGGTAAATCCGGAAACGCAGGTTGCTTCTTTCATGCCAAACGGCTTTGCAGGAGTAATGAGTGCGGTTTCAGGAGTTTTCTTTGCCTATATCGGTTTTGATGCATTAAGTGTACTTTCCGAAGAGACCAAAGATCCTCAGAAAACCCTTCCGAAAGGGATGATCATTTCTCTTGTCCTTTGTACGGTAATTTATATTGCTTTAACACTGGTTTTAACAGGAATGGTTGATTACAGGAAATTTGATGGTATCGGGGATCCGCTTTCATTTATATTCGAAAAATCGAATGCCAATGTAGCCTGGATGGAACTTGTGGTTTCCTTCGTTGCTATTGTTGCCATCACCACTGTACTATTGGTATTCCAGATGGGACAGCCAAGAATCTGGTATGCGATGAGCCGTGACGGACTGATGCCTGAAAAGTTCAAAACTGTACACCCAAAATATAAAACCCCTTCGTTTGCAACTATTATTACAGGTATTGCGGTAGGAGTTCCCATCCTTTTTACAGATAAAACATTCATCCTCGATTTCACAAGTATCGGAACGATCTTCGCTTTCGTACTGGTGTGCGCCGGAGTTTTAATGCTTCCTGCAAAACAGAAGATCAAAGGCAGATTCCACCTTCCCTATATTAACGGTAAATTCATATTCCCGGTTATTTTTATCGGTGGGTTAATAGGCTTCTATATCTGGCAGCCGGAATTCTTCAGCAATCTGATGGACTGGAGTAATCCTAAAGAAGGTGAATTCAGAGCTTCTATCTTCGTTTTCATTCTGATCAATCTGGTTCTGTGTATTTTTACCTTTATCAAGAATTTCTCTTTAATTCCGTTAATCGGCTTAAGCTCTTGTCTATACCTTCTTACAGGAATGAGCCATGAAAACTGGTTCTGGTTCGGACTCTGGTTCGCTTTAGGCCTGGTGATCTATTTCTGTTACGGTTATAAAAACAGTAAGCTCAGAAAAGAAGAAGCATAAAAATAATCAAAATAAATTAAGTATAATAAAAGGCAAATTCGCAGATCAGCAAATTTGCCTTTTATTTTTCCAACAAATCGGCAGAATTATTGCATATATTTCAACAGGAACTATAAACTAATTTTGCCATGTCAGAAAGAATAAAAACCTACAGAGAATTTTATCAGTTCTACCTTACCGAGCATAGTAAAACAGGAACAAGAATCTTTCATTTTATCGGAACCCTTTTAGTATTTGTAGTGATCTGGTATGTCATCAGTTCAGGCAAAGAAAGGTTTCTCTGGTATATTCCGATCGTAGGATATGGTTTTGCCTGGTTCAGCCACGCAGTCATTGAGAAAAATAAACCTGCTACTTTCAAATATCCGCTCTGGTCATTGATCTCTGATTTCAGACTGTTTTTTGAGCTGCTGACCGGCAAACAAAAATTCAGAGGGACAGCTCCGGCGCCAAAGGAAACAGAGGGTTCTGAGAACCTGTAAGGGCTTGTCTGCTTTAATCATCAACGTTTTTGACACCTGATTTTTAAATTTGATGCTTCGGATTAGAAATGCATTTAAGTCGTTAAAATCAAAGATTTTCAGAGATCAATTAATATTGTTTTTCCAGGATATCATAATGAGTGGTATTCATTATTTTCTCTGCTAAAGCATCTCCATCCACCTTGATATGTTCCGGCCTGTATGTTGAAAATGTAACCGTTTTGTCCTTATTAAATACAACAGTCACTTCTTCCAAAATCTCACTTCCAACATAGAACTGAAGCCTGTCATCCACTATTCTCCAGAACGAAAGCCTTGGTTCGGAGGGCATACAGTCTCCTGAGCTTCCTTCCACATAATTATAGACTGCAAATCCGTCATCTCTTATGGAATAGTTTCTCATCAAACGACAGTTATCAAAATCCTTAATTACTTTTTTCTTATTTTCATAAAATCCGGATTCTTTCAGTTTCCAGAATCCTGTGACATCCTCTTTCTTTAATTGCTGAGCATTGAGTAAGGAACTAACTGCCAAAAACAGGATTCCTGTATATATTCTATTCATTATTAATTAAGATTGTACTTCTTTTATTTTAGACTGTTTTGAGAGAAAAATCTTTTAGTTTCGGCGGCCTCTGGCCGCCGAAATTAAAAGAAATCCTTAAACATAAGCTTTAATTACAAAAACACAAAACACTATATATCAATCTATTTAAACTTCTTTTTAAAGTTAAACTTAAGCATATTAACTATGCCAGGTTCAATAATATCAATTCCCAATCCAAAATTACTGTCCGCTATCGTATGATGATCTTCGCGGAATTTTTCAAACTGATCCTGTGGAATTTCCAGGTTCACCAGAGGATGGTATTCTATAAATACAGTGGCGCCTTTCTTAGTGATTTTTTTACGGCTTTTATAATCAAAATACGGATTGCTTATGGTACTTTCCTGGACGGTGTATTTTTCCTGCATATCAATTTTTTGATCTGTATATAAGCCAATCTCATATCGCTCACTGTCAAAATTATGCCAGAAAGGAAGATCTTTATGCATGAAATCCCTTGCACTTGCCTTAATAACATTCCGGTCAAAATACATGAGGAAACGGTTTTTCTGGGGATCTACATAATATGGATTTTCCACTGTAGCCGTATATTGAATTTTGAATTCATTTAGTTTTTTATCATCGCTTACAATATCAATAGCTGCATCTTTGAAAATATTTCTGACGTCTGTTCCATTCCGGTCGCCGGAGTAATTAAGCCCATAAAACAAGAAACTGTTCCAGCTGTCTATGATCTCCCTTTTATTCGTACTTTTAAAATACCTTCTCATTGCGTTCGCACGGTTGCCTTTATACGTCGTGGTCAGCTTCAGACGGCCCGTTGTATTCTGAACATTAAACTCAACTTTTTCATCAATGCAGTAATACGGAAATTTATACGATTTTCTTTCCTGCAATACCTGATCAGGTTTCACTTCCAGATAATGCATAAAATAAATAAAACCCCGGTTTTCTATCAGTCCGAATTCATCACGGACTGTAGCATCCACAAAATATTCCTGGCCTTTATAGTGAATTTTTACAATTACATGATTAAAGCTCAATAGCGATGGCAGATAATATTTGATATAATAATCAGTATGGAAATTAACGAGAACCACCGAAGAATCAACGCCGATATAATCTAAAATAACTTTCAGTAAAACACATTTGGCCTTGCAGTCGCCCTGCTTATTTTCATAAGTAACGGAAGGTTCCTGCGGCTTGTGCCCGTTCATCTCATCGGCATTGAAAATATAATAAATATGATTCTGCACATATTCTATGGCAAACTGCAGTTTATCATCCTGCCCGTTTATTTCATCAAGTTTTTCAGCAAGATTGGGCGCAAAATCTTTCAGGGAATACTTACTGAAGATTTCTTCATACATGGGCGCAATATAGTTGGACAGGTCTTTCCAGCTGTTTTCTGTTGCAAAATCTATAAACGGGAAGATCTCACGGCTCGCATCTACCTGATTAATGTAATTTTTCTCTTCTATAACAAACTCCTCTCCTTTCTTCAGATGATGGATCTCAGGCTCCAAAACATTACCCAGCTCATCCCTGAAGAATGTTTTTTTATACGCAATATTCTGCTCCCTGTCATTGATAAAAGTAAACTTAAAGCTCCCATATGCCCAGTAATTATCCGGGCTTACCCATACATATTTTGAAAATTCCTTTCTCAGAAAATCACGTTCAGTAAATGCCTTGAACCGCGAATCTTCCAGGATCAGGACATCATAAAGCCTCAGGTCCTTAATAGTAATATTGATCTTTTTGTTACTGCTTAAAATTCCGCCGCTGCTTTGGTTCTCGCTGTCCAGTACTTTTATTTTGGTATCCGGAATCTTATCGATCAGTACTCCGTCTCTCAAAACACTGATCCTGTGAATACTGTAGACCTCATTCTCTTCTACAATGACCTCCGAAACAGAAGCCCGCTCCAGATTTCCCGGCTCATTCAGGGTATAGGCCATACAGACATATTCGCTGTTTTCGGTATTGCTTGTATAATATTTTTTATCAACAAAATAACAGTAGTCCCTTCCTTCGTCAATCTGTTTCCTGGAAAATTCAGAGTCTTTTATTCTATCAATCAGCTCATGATCTTCCTTACTCCCTGCCCATGCTTCAGGCTTCTGAATTTTGTAATTTGCAATTTGAATTGGATTATCCATAGTATATTTTGGTAATTGTATTCTTGGTTAAATTTTAGAAGCGCTCAAATTAAATAATTAAAAACTAAAAAACAATAGAAAAACTGCGTCAAAAACTTCGGCATAGTAATTGCGACTAAGATGTAAAATAAAGTTTATGAAAATTATCGCAACCATTCTAAAAGGCGCTGTTCCTGCAGTAGCACTATTCGCAATGACACAATGTACCACTACGGCCAATACTGCCGGAGCCGATGAGAAAACATTCATCGTAGGACCTGAAACTGCAGACTGTACAGGAGTAGCCCCAATGAAATGTCTGCAGGTAAAAGAAAAAGCATCAGAAAGCTGGACCAATTTCTATACGAATATTGAAGGATTTACTTACGAGCCCGGATATGAATATGTTTTGAAAGTGAAAACTGAAAAAATCGCCAATCCTCCAGCCGACGGATCTTCTATAAAGTACACCCTGATCAAAGAGGTTTCCAAAACCAAGAAATAATACAGAAAACTCCCGGAAATTCCGGGAGTTTTTATTTTACGATTATGAAAGATATAATAAGTTAAAAAAGTTTCATCATTTAAACCGTCATTCCAATATCAATACCTTTGATTTTTCTGTAAAGATCGGTGGCAAAATTATCAGTCATTCCCGAAACAAAATCAATGACGCCAAGTACTTTCTGATAATCCGTTCCCTCTTCGTAAACGAATTGTCTGGGAAGCAGTTTCAGTGCTTTTTTATCATAAGATTTCCTTTCATCCTCAGGTTTCAGAATGGATGGAATAAAATGGTCAAGAAGCTCATACATTACATTGTAGCCGGCATTTTCAATTTCCACCACAGCTTTATGATTGTAAATCTTTTCAATGGAGAACGCTTCGATATCCTGCAGGGCACGGTTCTCAGCTTTATAAATATCAAGAAGTCCGTTATCCAGGTTGCCCAGGAGAATATTCTCGAAATTATGCTTGTAAATCTCAAGGGATTTATTGATCAGGGCATTAATCGCTTTTGCTCTCAGATAAGAAATCTTTTCATTTTCATTGGAAATGGATGCCAACTTGTTTTTTACCCTGTCCGTATCATTGCTTTCGGATCTGATCAGTTCAAAAAACAGGTTTTCGCAGTCTGAAGTGGATACAATTCCCAACCGGTGGGCATCTTCCATATCAATAATGTTGTAACAGATATCATCCGCTGCCTCCACAAGCCATACGAAAGGATGCCTTTTGAATATATACGGTTCCTCATTTTCCATGATTAAATTCGTTGCTTTTGCTATTTCCAGGAAGATATCTTTTTCGTTCTGGAAAAAACCGAATTTCTTCCTGTGAATAACGCCTTTTTTCTTAGCAACCGCTTCACACGGGTATTTTGCAATACTTGCAAGCGTAGAAAAGGTAAGCTGGATTCCACCTTCATCCTTTCCCTGCTGACGCTGCGCCAGAACTCTTATGGCATTGGCATTTCCTTCAAAATTAACAAGATCTGCCCATTCTTTTTCATTAAATTTAAGCTTCAGGTCCTTTTCATTCCTCTCGAAATAGCTCGCAATCGCATCTTCCCCCGAATGCCCAAATGCGGGATTTCCTACATCATGACACAAACAAGCAGCTGCAATTACATTTCCTAAATTATGAAGATAAAAGTTTTTTGAATCTTCCGTAAGGTCTTTTTTATAAGCATCAAAGACAAATTCTCCGATAATACTTCCCAAACTTCTGCCTACCGACGAAACTTCCAGCGAGTGCGTCAGCCTGTTATGCACAAAAACACTTCCGGGAAGAGGAAAAACCTGAGTCTTATTCTGCAGTCTTCTGAATGCAGAAGAGAAGATAATTCTATCGAAATCCCTCTGAAAATCAGTTCTTGAAGCTTTAGTATGCGGATTGTTCCCTGTACGCTGATTCGTAAAAATCTGGTTTAAATTCATCATTTTTCAAAATTACTCCAAATTTTATTTTTACGGAATAGTATTTGAACTTTTATTGAAAAGCAAAACCATGCCTGAAGGACCATCCATACTTTTAATGAAAGAAAGCCTGCAGCCGTTTGTCGGACATCAAGTGACGGAAGCTTCAGGCAATGCCAAATTCGAGAAGGAATCGCTGATCGGCCAAATTCTTCATGAGATCCGTACATTCGGAAAACAGACGTACCTTGTTTTAGATAATACAGCCATCCGGATTCATTTGCTGATGTTCGGATCATACAGTATTGATGAACAGACAAAACCGGATAATAGCCTGCGCCTGTCACTTCATTTCAAAACCGGAAGCATGTACTTTTACACCTGCTCCGTTAAATCCGTAGCACTGGAATTTTTATCAACAATAGATTGGGAAGCTGACATTATGAGTGATGCCTGGAATCCTGAAAGGGCGGAAAAGAAACTGAAATCCAAACCTGCAATGATGGTTTGTGACGCTCTGATGGATCAGGATATTTTTTCCGGCGTAGGAAATATCATTAAGAACGAAGTTCTGTTCAGGATCGGTGTACAACCTGAAAGCTTAGCAGGAAACCTGCCTGCAAAAAAACTGAAGGAACTTATCGCTGAAGCCAGAAATTACAGTTTTGATTTTCTGGAATGGAAACGGGAATTCGTTTTAAAGAAACATTGGCTGGTGCACACCAAAACCATATGCCCGAAATGTGGTGAGAAACTCGTGAAAAAACAAACCGGAATAGGAAAGAGACGAAGTTTTTACTGCGAAAATGATCAGAAAATTTATTAAAAGTAATCATCAATCTTCAGCTTCAGAAATCTTATTTACAGAATCTATTTTGACCAATGTTTTTTCCATTCGCAAAAGCGGCCGGAAACGTTCTATATTTGGGGCATTCAATACATCTGATGGCAGATGAACAGTAATAACCAACTCATATTTAAATCTTACAAAAAATGACAGACAATACATGGCTTGACAGATGGAACGACAGGTACAGCAGTGAAGAATTCGCTTACGGAACGGAACCCAATAACTATTTAAAAGAACAGTTAGAGAAATTAGAACCAGGCTCTGTTTTGTTTCCCGCAGAAGGCGAAGGAAGGAATGCTGTTTTTGCAGCCGTAAAAGGATGGAATGTTTCCGCTTTTGATATCAGCAGTGAAGGAAAAAGTAAGGCATTACAGCTTGCTGAGAATAAAAATGTCACTATTGATTATCAGGTCGGTGAACTTCAGGCCCTGAATTTCCAGACGGAGCAGTTTGATGCAATTGCTCTTATTTATGCCCATTTTCCGGCTGACATCAAATCTTCTGTTCATCAGATGCTGGATCAGTATCTTCGTAAAGGAGGTATTATTATTTTTGAAGCCTTCAGCAAAAACCACCTTGATTATGTAACAAAAAATGAGAAGGTTGGCGGCCCCAAAGATATCGGGTCATTGTTTTCAACAGATGAGATCAAAGCTGATTTTCCTGATTATGACATTATACAACTGGAAGAAATGGAAATAGAACTCAATGAAGGCTTATTTCACAACGGAACAGGTTCTGTGATCCGCTTTGTGGGACGAAAGCTGTAGTCTACCCTTCCGGATTCAGAAATCCACCGGCATATTTTGTGAAAAAATCGGATCTGTAGACTTCGCCTATGGGAATCTCAGATTCATCGATATAAATATTATGGTTGTCAAACGAATCGATAAAGTCGAGATTGACTACATAAGATTTACTTACACGAAGAAAGGTTTCCCACGAAATTTTCTGGTGGATGGTTTTAAGGTTCATGGCTGTAATGAGCTTCTGATGCCGGGTGTGGATCACCACATAATCTTTCAGGCCTTCTATAAATTTAATATCTGAAAAGCTGATCTTGTAGAACCTCCGGTCTGCCTTTATGAATAATAAGTCAGGTGTATTGGACTCTACTGTATTTTTTACGGTGTCCTTAGACAAAAGCTCTGTGTAGAGGATGGCTTTTTCTATAGCTTTCTCCAGTCTTTTGCCATCTATCGGTTTCAGCAGATAATCTACAGCTTCCAGTTCGTAGCTTTTCAAGGCATACTGGGAATAGGCTGTGGTGAAAATGATCAGGGATTTTTTTGGCAGCATTTCTGCAAATTCCAATCCGGTTACCATTGGCATTTCAATATCCAGAAAAATAAGATCTACATCATTGGTCTTAAGAAAATCCAGTGCTGAAAGAGCATTGGAAAATTCTCCCAGGATTTCGGCTTTGGAAGTTTCATTGACCAGCGAACGCATTTCAGCTCTTGCCAAAGGTTCATCATCTACTATAATACAGTTCATACAGGAATTTTTAAATTAACGGTATATTCTTTTTCTCCGGAATTGATTTCCAGGCTGAAAGTGTTTCCGTAGAGAAGCTCAAGCCTTCTTTTAATATTGGCGAGCCCCAGCCCGCTGTAGTTTGCATTGGATACAGTCAGGCTCTGATTCATTGAATTGGTGCAGATAAAGTGGAGTATTTTGTCTTTAACGTTTATCTCTATTTTCACATAGCATACTTTATCACTGATATCCACGCTATGCTTTACGGCATTTTCAACAAAAGTGGTGAACAAATTCGGAGGAATAAAAGTACTTTTTAACGTTCGGCTTTCTGTTTCCGCAGTGATATCAAAAGAAAAATTCTCTCTTCTTATTTTTTCAAGGTTAAGAAAATTGGACAGAAAATCTATCTCCGAAACCAGCAGGGTTTTCTCTTCTCCATTTTCATACAGCTGATACCTTAAAAACTCTGAAAGTTTTACAATCACCGCAGATGCTTTTTCAGGATCAGTTCTTGTAAGAGCTTTCACATTATTCAGCATATTAAAAAGAAAGTGCGGATTGATCTGGTTGCGGAGTTCATTCAGCTCCATCTGCAGGGTCAGATTGTTCAGTTCTGCTATTCTTTTGGTATCATTGATCCATTTCTGCAGTAGCTTCACTGTAGTTGTGGTCAAAATAATGGGAACACACATCAGTATACCTTCATAAACACTGCCTTTCTCTCCTGCCTTCCTGATATTTTGTACTCTAAAGTCTTCAAAGAAGAACCTGAAACCGTAGCTTATCATATTCAGCCCGGCAAATCCCAGGAGCACAAGCAGAATGAGATAAGTAATATATCGGGCTTTAAAGAAAAACCTGGGTACCAGGATATATATATTAATATAGACCATGGTAATCAGTATGCTGTATACAAATAACAGAACATAATACTGCTGAATTCCGGAATACCAGTGCCAGAACCTTGCACTGTACAGCAGGAAGAAAAAGAAAATAAGGAACAGCAGGTGCCTGCGGAACTTAAACCTGTCTTCAACCAGAAAGTCCATGACCAGTGTTTCCTTAAATTTCAGTGTGCTGTACTTCATAGTATTCTGCCGGTTTTAATCCAGAACAAAAATAGAGAATAACGCAAGAAGTCCCCATAATATTATACAAACCCTGCATTTTTTTATACAAATTATAACGTACACGAATTTCGTATAAAATAGAAGCGGTTTGGTATAAAAAAAAATCTCTACGATGTTATTCTGTCTTTCTTTGCCGTGTTGAATTTTTATGCTTATGGAATTAGCCGTTTTTCAGGAACTTACAAAAGAAATAACCTCAGAATGTTTTTATATGACAGAATCCCAGCAAGAAGAGAAGGTAATACAGATGATCGACCTGCATCATTTTGTAGAATGTTATCATTCGCAGATCAGGATTTTAAACTACATTCAGCATCCTGTTAATACCGTGGAAGAAAATGGTGTTAGAAAAGGAATTTTATTTTATAATCTTAAACATTCTTCCCCGTTCGACTGGAATGCTTTTGAGGAATATAAAAGACGGAGCAAGCTTAAAGAAGTCTGGTTTGTCTTTGTGGAGGAAGATGCCGTTTCCGATACGTGCTGTTATACTGACTTTATTATTGAGAATAGCCTAGAGATATTCTATGACAAAATATTCGTGTTCCATTTTTTCCAATCTATCATCCATACTTTAAAATAAACCATGAAAACACTGAGAAAAGTCCTTTTACCGCTTGCTATGTTCCCTTTAAAGAACATTGCCTATGCTCAAAAAAGAGATAGTATTCCACTGAAGGTAAGAGCATTTTTTGCCGACAAGTTTCCACAGACCCGCGATCTTAATATTGATTATACCCTGACTACCCCTTTTCAATTCTCTTCGAAACTTCAGGGGGCGGGCTTGTCTGATAACAAGGTGAAAAGCTTTCAGCAGCTAAAAGCCAATGCCAATATTTATTTTGTCAAAAAGAAAAGCTGGCTATTGAGCACTTCTCTGAATTATCGTTATTCAGCATTCAATACGGAAGCACCGATTTTACCTGAAATGGATGCAAAGAATGATTATCATTATCATTCAGAATCAGTCAATCTCAGTTATTTTTCCAAGTTATTCAATAAGACAGCGATTTATACGGCCAGTGCTTCAGTGGACGGAAGTGAGCAGCATTTTGAAAGAATCAGAGGGTTGGTGACTGCTTCTATTGTTTTAAAAGCTACTCCAAAGACAAAAATGCTGGTGGGTTTAGCCGGGTTTATTGATCCAAGCGCACAGATTCCTTTGCTTCCTGTATTTACCTATGAAAACAAATTCAATAGCGGATGGGTACTGGACATTCTTCTCCCTAAAAAATTACTGATCAGAAAGGATATTTTTGCCAACGGCAGGATTTCCCTGGGAACGGAAATGGATAATACATCCTTTTATATTTACAGGAATACCAGAACTTATGAATTCAGGCAGCTGGAAATCAATTCCGGGGTTATTTATGAACATAATCTCGGCAGTAATTTCATTGGAACTTTAAAAACCGGAATCAGGGCTGTTCCGCAGGCAAGAGTGTTTGATAAGGAGGAATCTCTTAAAGACTATATTTTTGAAGCCAGCTACAAGCCTTCATTCTATTTCAATATCGGAGTCTCTTATAATCCTTTTGGAAAGCCAAGAGCAAAATAATTTCAAATTTCTGAAAAACCGTTCAAGAGTTCTTGGAAAAGCAAAACCTTAAATCTTAAAAAAATCAATGTGTCCCCATCTTTGAAAATACATTAATAACAATTACCCCAACCACAATCAGTGCAATTCCGATGATAGCCGGCAGATCCGGAACCTGCTTAAAAGCAATGATCCCGATCATGGTTATAAAAACAATTCCGACTCCGGACCATATGGCATACGTAATTCCGACAGGAATCTGGCGCAGGGTAATACTCAGGAAATAAAATGCGGCTGCATATCCTACCACAGTAACCACAGAAGGCCACAGCTTTGAAAATTCTTCAGATTTTTTCAGAAAAGTGGTAGCTATGATCTCGAATATGATGGCCAAGGCAAGAAATATATAACTGCGTCCCATAAGCTTATTTTTACAAAAATAACGAAAAGCCATTTCTTTTCACAGAAAACTGACTGATAAAACTGCTATTACATCCCCTTTTTTCAATCAGATGTAGGCTTATATTTTCAAAGTATATCTATCCTGGTTAAGGATCTAAAATCCAGCAAAAACTCCTGTCTTATTGTCCCTTATGGGTGAAATCATTTCAAAGCACTTATTATAAAAGGTTTACAAAAAGAAAAAAATATTTACTTAAAAATGTCTGCCAGCAATCCTTCCCAGCCTGTCAGTATTTCCAATACATGTGACAAAGTTTTCAAATTGATGTCATAAAATTTGTCAGCTTTTAAAAATTAAAGGATAAAATTCAAGTCCGAAAAATAAGTTTTCTTAACATAATAATTCTTCATCACCCAAAATCTGACGTTCAAAAAACAAACTTAAAGTAAATATTATGCACTGCATTTTTAATTTTTTGTTTTATCAAGTCCAATATAGAAGCATTGAAACAGTTGTCAACTTTTTATTTTTTTGAAGATAAGACAATAAATATAGTAATAATTTCCTAAAAACACATTAATTTTTTGTAAACAAAAACTTAGTTAAAATTAACAATACAAACACATAACACACTGATATACATCATAATTATTTGCTTTGGCACGTGATTTGAAAACTGTAATATTGCAATTAGAAAATTGATAAAATAAAGTCAAATAATTAAATAAAACAAAAATGGTAACTTACATCGGTATCGCAACATGTGTAGTAGTATTCGCTTCTTACTTTATGACAGTAAAAAGAGAACAAAGAAACTAAGTTCTATAAAGAAAAGCTCTATAGAACATCCATATTAATTGTATTGTTTATGTTTTTAATCTGAATATTCAGATTCTGCTCTTTTACTCATTGGAGTAAAAGGGCCCGAAAACATAACCCCTTCTATTAAATTTCATAGCAAATTTTATATATCCCAATAGTAAAGCTGAACAATGGTTCGGCTTTCCTTGTTAAATATCTGACAACTAATGGCTTGATCTAAATCTGGCAGCATGCTCTTATTTGTAAGCCGGCTAAAGCCCATTCATGTTGAATATTCTCTCCTTTCCTGGTCTGGGCTACCTGTTAATTCTTAATTCAGGACCAACCATCATTTAATAAAGCCTTATCTTTGTATAGATAAGAATTATTTTTAGTTTTAGCATGAATCTGTACAATCTCATCATTCAGGATAAAGAGGAAGTAACCCTCAACAATGTATTTCTTAGCAGCAATAACAGAGCCCAGCTTGCGCAGCTTATTAAAGAACACACCTATGTAAAAGAATTGCAGGAATACGGCCTCCCCGTAAATAACAAGATCCTTCTGCAGGGAAATTCCGGATGTGGAAAAACGATGACCGCCAAAGCTGTCGCCAATGCTTTGAATAAAAATATACTGATCTTAAATCTGAGCAATATTGTCTCGTCCCGCATCGGGGAAACTTCCCAGAATATTAAAATGATATTTGATAAAGCCGCCAGGGAAAGATCTGTCCTGTTTCTGGATGAGCTGGACCAGATCGGGAAAGCAAGAGGAAGCGACGATAAGGATGTAGGAGAAATGAGAAGACTGGTGAATACGCTGATCCAGCTGATCGATTATTATCCCGAAAATGCCCTTTTAATCTGTGCAACGAATCATGCAGAGATCATTGATACCGCTTTGCTGAGACGTTTCCAGCTAAAGATCAGCTATGAAATGCCACCCACCGAGTTTCTTGATACCTTTTATGATGATCTCCTTTCTAAATTCCCGGAAGAACTGAGAAAAATAGACCGTAAGTACAACATTTCTTTTGCCGAGGCGAAAGACCATGCTTTAACATCAATTAAGTCAGCTTTAATTCAAAAGCTGGAAGCGAAGGAAACGATACAGCTATGAAAGAAGATATCCTCCATAATCTTGGAATCATCAATGACAGGATAAAGAAAGCATGCGAGCAAGCAGGCCGAAACCGGGATGAAGTCAGATTATTGCTAGCTACAAAAACAGTTTCAGCAGAGCATATTAAAACAGCTTTAGAAAACGGGCAGACTTTAATTGCAGAGAATAAAGTCCAGGAACTGAAAGAGAAATATGATGAGCTGAAAGGCATACCACATGAAAATCATTTTATAGGCCACCTGCAGACCAATAAGATCAAAGATATTCTAAAATATGATGTCGTTTGCGTACACTCTCTGGACCGTCTGGATCTTGCAGAAAAACTTCATCAAAGGCTTTTATCGGAAGGAAAAACAATAGAGGTACTCATCCAGGTGAATACCTCAGAAGAGGAAAGTAAATTCGGCGTCCATCCAGATGAAGCCGCTGAACTGGCCAGAAAGGTTTCTGAATTCAGTACATTAAAGATTAAAGGCTTGATGACCATCGGCCTTTTCAGTGCAGAAACGGAGAAAGTAAGAAGCTGTTTTAAGATCCTGAAAGACCTTCAGCAGGAAATCATCAGCCAGAATATTCCTAACGTAGAAATGAAGGAACTTTCCATGGGAATGAGCAGTGATTTGGAGATAGCCATTGAAGAGGGAGCTACCATTGTGAGAGTGGGAACGGCTGTGTTTGGGGCGAGGATATATCCGGATAGTTTTTATTGGGATGAAGGGAAATAGAATCCAAAATAAATTTTTATCGTTATAAAACCTATAGCTTGATAACAGAGATTTATCAACCCTAGTTCAAATTCCCTAGGGAATAAATCATTACCACTCAAAAAGCTTACCTGCTCCTATTTCTTCAAAATAACTTTCCGCAACCGCTCTTCATGCTGATCTCCCCAATTTCCCAATGCAGAAATAACAGGAATCAGTGTCTTACCAAAATCTGTAAGATAATACTCTACTTTTGGCGGAAGCTGGGCATAAATGATTTTTGAAACCAGTTCGTGTTCTTCCAGTTCTTTCAGCTGAATATTCAATACCCGTCTTGAAGCATCGGGAATTTTGCGCTGCAGTTCACTCGGACGTTGATACCCTTCATTAATAAACCACAGCAAACGGATCTTCCATTTTCCGTAAAGCACTTCACCGATCAGATCAAGACCGCAATTTAAGTTCAAAGGAATTTTTCTTTCATACATACTGTAAAATTAGCCCAATGTTCCAAAATGTACAATAGGGGAAAAATTAATCCCTATGCAATTCGATTTTCCCTTATTGCCGGAAATGAAGATACTTCTGAAATTTGTATCAAAGAATTTAGCATATGAAAGAACAGTTTAATTTCAATAACGAACTGAAAGGCAAAACAGCCCTGGTCACAGGTGGTACTAAAGGAGCAGGAAAAGCCATCGCAGAAAGATTACTGAGTGCAGGGGCCACAGTAATTACCGTTGCAAGAAACCCTCCCGACGAGGAAAATCCAGACTTATACTTTATTTCAGTAGATCTCAGTACCTCTCAGGGAACTCATACAGTGGTGGAAGAAGTTGTACAAAAATTCGGGAAGCTGGATATTTTAGTTAATAATCTCGGAGGCTCAGAGACCAAAGGCGGTGGCTTCGCCGTTTTAACCGACGAAGACTGGCTGCATTCGCTACAGACCAATCTTTTATCACCGGTACGCCTGGACAGGGGCTTTCTACCGCAAATGATTGAAAGGAAAACCGGTGTCATTATTCATATTGCCTCCATTCAGGCCAGATTACCATTATATGACAGTACACTCCCCTATGCTGCTGCAAAGGCAGGATTACTGAATTACAGCAAAAGCTTATCCAACGAAGTTGCTCCAAAAGGAGTCCGCGTATTAACTGTTTCACCCGGCTGGATCATGACTACAGCTTCTGCAAGAATGATGGAACGGATCGCTGAAAGTAACAAAAGTACCGTAGAACAGGCTACACAAAGCGTAATGGATGCATTGGGAGGAATTCCTTATGGAAGACCGGCAAAACCCGAAGAAGTAGCTGAACTGGTAGGGTTCCTGGTGTCACCAAGAGCTCATTATCTCACAGGAACCGAATACATTATTGACGGAGGAACGATACCCACAATTTGATAATTGATAATTGATAATTGATAATTGATAATTGATAATTGATAATTGATAATTGATAATTTAAAAACAAAATAAAAATGAATTTACCTAACATCATTTCAAAATTAGTGAAAGCACAAAACGAATTTGACAGTCATGCCTATGCTGATTGCTTTATAGAAACCGCAGTCGTATTTGACGAAGGCAAAACCCACAACGGAAAAACAGAAATACAAAACTGGATTGACACCGCCAACAAAGAATACAAAGCCAGCATGAAAACTTTAGATTATAACGAAACAGATCATGTTTTGTCAGCGGAAATTTCAGGCACATTTCCAGGAAGTCCGGTGACTTTGAAATACCATTTCGAGTTCAGTGAGGGCCTTATTGGGTCATTGAAGATTACAGGCTAAAAGAACCAACAGTAAAATTTCCTATTTATCACATACAGAATTCTTATTTAAATAGCTTGTTCGGTATCTTTTTTGATCGTAAAATATTTAAAACCAAACAAATACATTTTATGATTAAAAAATTACTCTTGGGCTGTCTATTCATGACAGTAGTGTTCCTGTCTTCGTGTGAGAAGGATCATAATACATCACAGACAAATAATAGTGAGGTATCGATTAAAACAGTTTCAATGGTAACTTTTGGTACCATGGCTATAGCACTTCTTGTAGCATACAGCTCCCGAAGAAGGTAACAGGATATAAAATAATTTTAAAAAAACACCCGCCTGGAATCCAAACGGGTGTTTTTATATGGGTCATAAATCCTGATTACATATAAGCTTCAATCGGCTCACAAGTACAAACCAGGTTTCTGTCTCCGTAAGCTTCATCCACTCTGGATACAGAAGCGAAGAATTTGTGGTCTCTTACCCATTCAAGAGGATAAGCTGCCTTTTCTCTGCTGTACGGTTTATCCCAGGAATCCGAGATCACCAGCTGTTCGGTATGAGGAGCGTTTTTAAGGACATTGTTCGCTTGATCTGCTTCTCCGTTGGCAATCTCATCAATCTCTTTTTTAATTGAAATTAATGCCTCTGCAAAACGGTCGATTTCAGACTTGCTTTCAGATTCTGTAGGCTCAATCATTAATGTTCCTGCTACAGGGAAGGAAACGGTAGGCGCATGGAATCCATAATCCATCAGTCTCTTCGCTACATCAGCTACTTCAATTCCTAAAGATTTGAACTGACGGAAGTCTACAATACATTCGTGAGCTACTCTTCCACTTCTGTTGGAATACAAGATCGGGAAATGTTCTGCCAATATCCCTTTAAGGTAATTGGCGTTCAGGATCGCATGCCCTGTTGCTTTTTTCAGTCCATCTGTTCCTAACATCTTAATGTAAGAATAAGAAATATTAAGGATCAAACCTGAACCGTAAGGTGCTGCAGAAATCCCTTCGATCGCTTCTTTAGCTCCAACTCTGATATTGGCATTGGAAGGAAGAAAAGGAACCAGGTGCTTGGCCACACAAATCGGGCCTACTCCAGGGCCTCCTCCTCCATGAGGAATAGCAAACGTTTTGTGCAGGTTCAGGTGACATACGTCTGCCCCAATGTTTCCTGGACTTGTGAATCCTACCTGAGCGTTCATATTGGCACCGTCCATATATACCTGTCCGCCATGTTCGTGGATCAGGCTTGTAATTTCTTTAATATTGTCATCAAAGAATCCGTAAGTTGAAGGATATGTGATCATTACACAAGATAAATTCTCAGAATTTTGCTCTGTTTTAGCTTTTAAATCTTCGAAATCGATTTCTCCGCTTTCAAGGTTTTTCACCACAACAATTTTCATTCCTGCCATTGCTGCAGAAGCCGGGTTGGTTCCGTGTGCAGACTGAGGGATCAATACTACGTTTCTGTGGCCTTCACCTCTTGAAATGTGGTATTCTCTGATCACCATTAAGCCTGCATACTCTCCCTGAGCTCCGGAGTTTGGCTGTAATGAAGTTCCTGCGAAACCTGTAATCTCAGCAAGATCTTTTTCAAGTTCTTTGATCATTTCCTGATAACCTCCGGCCTGATCTACCGGTACGAACGGATGAATACTTCCCCAATCCGCCCATGAAAGTGGAAGCATCTGAGTGGCTGCATTCAGCTTCATGGTACAAGATCCGAGAGAGATCATTGAGTGCGTTAATGATAAGTCTTTTCTTTCAAGACGCTTGATGTAACGCATCAATTCTGTTTCCGTATGATATTTGTTGAATACCTGCTCTGTAAGAATTTCGTCTTTTCTCAATAATTCTTCAGGAATGCTGTATCCTTCTTTAATTTCTAATTTGAAAGTCTGCTTGTCTTTAAACTGAGCGAAAGAAGCCATCAGATAATTTAATTTCTCCAATGTTGTACTTTCGTTGATTGCAATACTTACCACTCCTTCTGTGAAATAGTTCAGATTAAGTCTGTGATCAAGCATCACTCTCATCAATCTTCCTTTTTCATCCTCGCTCATTGTGATTTTCACAGTATCGAAGATCGGCTCTTCAACGGTCTGATATCCTAATGCTTTAAGCCCGTTTTTCAAAGCGTTTGCTTTAAAGTGGATCTGATCAGCAATATAATTTAATCCTTTTGGACCGTGATAAACCGCGTACATTCCTGCCATTACGGCAAGAAGCACCTGTGCTGTACAGATATTGGACGTCGCTCTTTCTCTTTTGATGTGCTGTTCTCTGGTCTGAAGCGCCATTCTCAATGCACGCTTTCCGTACATATCCTGAGAAACCCCGATGATTCTTCCCGGAATGTCTCTCTTGTAATCTTCTCTGCAAGAGAAAAATGCTGCGTGAGGTCCTCCGTACCCCAGTGGAATACCGAATCTCTGTGAAGTTCCAACGGCACAGTCAGCTCCCATAGAAGCCGGTGATTTTAATTTAACCAAAGCCATCGGATCACAAGCTACAACTACCTGCAGATCCAATTTTTTATAGTTTACGATATCTTCTGTGTAATCCAGAACGATACCATTTTTACCCGGATATTGTAATAAGACACCGTAATACGTTTCGTCTAGCTGATGAGTTTTGTGATCACCTTCTACAATTTCGATTGCTAAACCTTCTGCTTTCGTTTTTAAAACAGAAACTGTCTGAGGTAAAACAAGGTCGGAAACGAAGAATTTGTTGGCATTAGCTTTCTTCTGATCCTTCGTTCTGTTGTTAAAGAACATGTGCATAGCTTCGGCCGCAGCTGTAGATTCATCTAAAAGTGAAGCATTAGCCAGCTCAAAACCTGTAAGATCACACACTACAGTCTGGAAATTAAGAAGTGCTTCCAGTCTTCCCTGTGCAATTTCAGCCTGATAAGGTGTATATGCAGTGTACCAGCTAGGATTTTCAAAGATGTTTCTCTGAATAGCTGAAGGCAATAGTGTATTGTGGTATCCAAAACCGATATAGCTGGTATAATCAGTATTCTTCGATGCCAGTTCTTTGGAATGGTTCAGCATTTCGTATTCTGAAAGCGGCGCAGAGATCTCAAGATCCTTTTCTAGTCGGATAGAAGAAGGAATGGTCTGAGAAATTAGTTCTTCAATACTTGAAACGCCCAATCTTTCCAACATTGCCTGTTTATCGGCTTCATTAAGGGAAATGTGACGGCTCACAAACTGTTCTGTATTCATTTTTATTTATTAGATTTTGTTCGTAAAAAAGATTCGTAAAATTACAATTTTTTAAACGACTGTACAAGAGTTCAAAATTGCCGGAATGATAGAGAAAAACTCTTGCCTGTTTTAAATTTATTCAGTCTAAATTTTCAACTTCCTGCTTAGAATATGCATCATTTCGGGGAAATCAAGTTATTATAAAATCTGCATTTCCAGGTCATAAACAGGTAGTGAATTCACTTTAAACACACTGATATACAGATGTTATAACATTTATGAAATTTTATTAATTATATTTATTCTAAATTAATATATTTGCAGCATGAATATGATTGTCCCATTTAAAGTACCTCCTTTATCTCCAGTATACGCATTCAATAATGAAGACATGTTTTGTGAAAAGAAATCATGTTGTAAGAAATTCAAAAAGGGAAAAAGATGCAAAAAGTGTCCCGGAAGGAAAAAGATGGCTTAAACTAGCCGAAGTTCCTGAACAGAAAATATATAGCTGCCGCCAGAATAAGAATTCCCCAAATCAGCATCATGATCTTTGGCTGTCCGGATCTGTTGATCGGTGTTCTGGGCTGAGGTTTAAACATTTCTTCCACACTGTTTTTAAACTGAGCAGCATCATTCTCAAAAACTTCAGTAATGGTGATTCCCTGTACAGCAGTTTTGTGAAGCTGAGAATTCGTTGCATGCAGCAGAAGCTGAAATTTTCCGTCTTTAAATTCTGTGATCTTAAAAATCCGTTCTCCAAAAGGTTTTTCAAGGCCGAAAGGCAGTATTTTTACCACATCGGCATTATTTGTTTGCCAGTTAATGATGATCTCCTCCCCTTTTTTTGCATGAACTTTATTAGAAGTAAATGTTTTGATGGAAGGCGGAGTATTATACCTGAAACTTTTCTGATGATTCTCTAAATTCTGATCATAGGTACGTCTCTTTCCTGAATCACTCAATATTTCATACGCTTCCTGAATTTCGCGGAAGCGCCCGGCAAAGAAATCGTCGTTATCGTTCTTGTCCGGATGGTATTTTAAAGATAATTTTCTATAAGCTTTTTTGATGTCTTCTTCTGAAGCATCCGGAGAAATCCCGAGAAAATAATAGTAGTCTTTCATTGAGCTGTACAAAAATAGGAATTTATTTTTTTCGTATTGCTTCTATGAGGTAAAAAAATTCCGGCGCGGGAAGCTTTGCTTCCCGCGCCGGAATTAACAATTTCAATTTAGTTATTTACTGCTTATGCTTCCACAATATTATCCTTATTTTCTTTCCTGCAGCATCTTGAAGTGAATTCTTTTTTGAATTTCCCTTTTAGTTCCTGATACTGCTCTTCGTCCATTTCTCTGATCTTATCAGCCAGACCGAAAGGTGATTTTTCTTTAATTCCGTATTCGCTGAAAATACCCTTTATAAATTTTTTTCTTTGTACTGCTTTTTTGGCAATTAATGCCACTCCAACAACAGCTAATGCTCCCAGAGCTCCTTTTAATGCTGAATTTTTCATTTTTTCAAAATTTTAAATTTTACTACTTCTTGTTTTTTATAGAGACGGATGAATTTCAATTTTACTTTACTACTTCTTAAAATTTTAAATTACCCGTTGTTTCTGTTAAAGAATCCTCCTGAACATCTGTTTTTCCATACTTCCTTGAATTTTTCCCGTTCTTCAGGAGATAGTCCGGCCATTTTTTCTCTCATTTTCCTTTCTTTAAAATCTCTCATCCCCTTGCCAAAATGTAAGCCTCCAAAAAGGATCTTACTTAAGATCAGAATCCCCATCGCCTGCCAGAATGTAATGGATTTCACACCCAGAATCTCAGGAAGCAGACAGTTCCAAAGCCACATTACAATTAATGTAACGGCTACTAAGATCAGCGGCGGACATAAGAGTAAAAAAATCCAGCCTTTTTTGTGTTTATGATTCATAATTTCTTCTTTACTAACTATTTAAATCTTCGTATAATTTTCTCAGTCGGTTTCTTAAATGCTTCACAGCATAATTTTTTCTACTGATAATGGTCTTTATATTTTCTCCCTGTTCATCAGCAATCTGCTGAAGGGTCTTGTCATTCAATTCGTTTTCTACATATACCAACCTCTGTTTCTCGGGAAGTTCATCCAATGCTTCGAAAAGCTTTTTCCAGATTTCGTCCTGAAACATCTTAACTTCGGGACCTGCACTGTCGTCTAGCAATAAGATATCTTTGATAGAAAAACTTCCGTCTTCATCTTCATAGACAAAGTCTTCAAGATTTTCGGTTTTCTTTTTGCGGTAACGATCAGTGATTTTATTTGCAGTCACTCTATACAGCCAGCCGCCTACATTCACAATCTCAGAAAGATTGGTCAAACTGCTGAACTGAAACCACACTTCCTGCAAAATATCTTCCGCATCTTCTGCGTTTTTCACTTTCGGACGAATATAAGACATCAGCTTTCCTCCGTACTTTGAAACGGTTTGTGAGATGATGCTTGCTTTCTCCTCCTGTGGCATTGTTATTTCTTCGACAACCTCCATATTGCTATGACGGCTTGCTTTATGGTTTTACTTTAATAAATTTAAAAAAAATTCTTGATTGTTTGGATTTTGTTTCTGGATGCGGGTTTCGGAGCGCGAGATTTGGATTAAAGCAGGTAATGAAATATGGAGAAATTACTTCTTAATCTTAGCCTGAACCCTCACTCAATCTCATATCTGATGTCTGAAATCTGGCGTCTTGACTCTATCCACAAAAAAACGGGAAGCAATACACTCCCCGTCTATGTTTATCTTAGCTTTTATTATTTTTTGTTGAAATTCTCTGCAAAAAAGCCCAGCATATATTTATACAGCTCCAGTCTGTTCGGTTCTTTCCCGAATCCGTGCCCTTCATCATATTTTACTAAATACGGAACTTCAAAGCCCTTTGCACGCATTGCTTTTACAATCTGGTCGGATTCATTAATGTTGACTCTTGGATCATTGGCTCCCTGCACTACAAACAGAGGTTTTTTGATCTTATCGATCTGGAAAACCGGAGAAACTTCTTTGGCAATTTTTGCTTCTTCAGGGTTGTCAAGATCATACCAAATCTGCTTTACCATTTCTTTGTAAGGTTTCCAGTATTCCGGGAAGGAGTCGAAGAAAGTGAAAATATTGGATACTCCCACATAGTCCACACCACAGGCATAAAGATCCGGTGTTTTGATTAAGCCCATCAGAGTAGCATAACCACCGTGGCTTCCTCCGTAGATCGCAATCTTATCTTTGTCTATCCAACCTTGTTCTATGGCATATTTCACCCCATCTTCCACATCATCCATTGCTTTTCTTCCGATCTGCTTGTATCCTGCTTTCTGGAATTCTTTTCCGTAACCTCCGGAAATTCTAAAGTTTACCTGAAGCGTTGCATATCCTCTACTGGCAAAAAGCTGTGTTTCCGGGTTGAATCCCCACTCATCACGGATTCCCTGCGGACCGCCATGAGGATTCACAATCAAAGGTACTTTTTTACCTTCAAGAGCAGCTTTGGGAAGGGTGATGTATCCTCGGATCGTTAATCCATCCCTGCTTTTGAATTCGATAGGCCTCATCTCTGCCATATCTTCTTCTTTCAGCTGAGGCATCAGGTTGTAAAGAAGATTTATCTTTTTGCTTTTCGTATCATATTCATAATAAGCCCCATAGAATTTGTCGCTTCCCACATACACCAAAAGCTTTTCATTATTATCATCCGAAGAAACGATGGAGAACTGTTTGTCTTTAAATTCAGATTTCAGTTGAGCATCAATTTCTTTATAAAACTGACTTACCGGAACGGTTTCACTTTTAATCCCGTCATAGCTCACATAATCAAGTTCATAATTCCTGTTTTTACCGGCAACACTGATGGAGCTTACATCAAAAACAGGATTGGAATATACTTCTTTGATCACTGCATTCTTCTTCAGGTCATAAAGCACAATCCTGGCCTTGTCACTATCCAGATTGGTAACAACATAAGCTTCATCTTTATTTTTGGAGTTATCATTAAGTCCTATGATGCTGAAGGTGTCTTTCCAGTCTGTGGATTTAAGCAGATTAAATTTTCCGGTCTGCAGGTCTTTATAGTAAGTCTTGGTTGTCAGCCCGTTCTCAAGCACAGTATATCCTCTGAGATTGCCGTCTTTATCAAAAATATAATCATCAATAGGGCTGTTGACATCTTTATTTTCATAAAGCTGGGTTATTTCTCCTGTATTGAAATTGATCTTATAAGGCTCAAAGATCTGTTTGTTATTTTTGTTCATTGTTACAACAACAAATTCAGTATCTTTTATCAGCTTTACAGTTCCTAGGGTAATTCCGTCAAAAGGAGTCAGATCTTTAAGGTTTTTTCCGTCAATATCTGCTGCATAAAGATGGATATTTTCATTACCTCCTTTATCCTGAGTGAAGAAAAGGCGTTTTTTGCCAAGCCAGCCGTAACTCTTGATAAGGTCGTCCTTTTCTACAATGGCTTTTGTAATTTTCCCTGTTTTCAATTCTTTTACATAGACATGATTCTTCTTATCCTTATCTTTTTCTTTGTAGGAAAGATACTGTCCGTCCGGAGATATTTTAAACTGTGAAGCATTCGGTCTTGCAAAATAATCTTCCACTTTATATTTAAAGTTTCCTTTATCATAAGAAACCAGTTTCTCAAGATTTGCTTTAGTGGATGGAAGCGTAGGATCGCCCGGCAGTTTTGCCGTTGAAGTCTGTGCATTAATCATAATTGCTGAAAGTACGACCTGAGCCGCACCAAAAATTTTAGTATTAATATTCATAATTCATATTTTGGATGGTTAAATGATCTATCACTGATTTTAAAATTAGTTAAAACCTTATATATAATATGACATCCTAACCCTCAAAATGTTACATGCATTCCGAAATTTCATAAAAAAAGTTTGTCTCTAATTTAAATAAATTCCAAAATACCAGGTCCATGCAATCAGAATAAGCTGCATTGGGATTCTTTGGGTGTAAAGATATTTCATACCTGGCCCGGTATAGTCTGCCTTGAAAATATTAATGTTTTTCCTGGAAGAATTAATGTTGGCGATAAAAACCAAAACATAAAAAATAATCAGCAGTATAGCCGTTATTTCTCTTATTGAAGGAATCATCAGCCCAATTCCCGCAGCAATCTCAAGGATTCCTGTGAAATACACCCAGAACATTTTACCGGGAAGAAAATCGGGAATCATCATAGCCATTCCTTTCTGGAATTTAAAATGGGAAAACCCTGTAAAGACAATGAACACAGCCATTCCCAGATTTCCCGAAAATAAAAAATCCGGCTTTCCCTGAAATATATAAGTTCCTACTAAAGCAAGAATAAATGTTGTAAAAAGGATCGTTAATAATTTCATGTTTTGTTCATATGTACTGTTATAGAAAGATAGTGTAAATTTTGTACAAATAACCCTTACAGGTTAGAAACTGTAAGGGTCTTGTTTTTTAAAGGAATTTACTTTACTATGCTTTTTCAGCTAGATTTTTAACCACTTCCAGCCCTTGCTTAAATCCTTTATCCATGTGATCTTCCCATTCTTTGTCGACCTGTACTTCAACATGAAGCTTTGTTTTCCCTTCAAGATCAATAAGGATATATTTTTCGAAACAGCCGCTCCATTCCATTATTTCTTTGCTTTGGGTGTCTTCATTCCCTTCGCTATCTACCATTCCCAGATGTTTAAAAATAATTTGGTTAGGTTCATCCAGACTGTCAATGGTTGATACCATTCCTGCACCCTCTGCATTCACGAAGTAAGTTTTTCCGCCCACCTTCCAGTCGGATTTCATTTTGGATCCGGAACCGAAAAACTGGGTCCATTCGGTATAGGTATCGGGATTCCAAAGAATGTCCCAGACTTTCTGTAGCGGGGCATTGATTACAATTTCGTAGGATAAGGTTTCCATATTTTATATTTTTTGGTTGTTATTTACAATTGATTTTCTGAAAGATTTTTCACAATTCCTAAGGCATTTGGAAATTTTTCTTCAAAAAAATCTTTAAATTCTTCAGGCGTCTGAATTTCAATTTTCAGTATTGTCCCTGTTGGTATTTCTTCTAGAATATACCTTTCTGTGGCTTCACCCCAATTCTGTTCAGTTTCTACACCATCGTAAATTTCCCCGAGGTGCAGGAATTTCATTTCTTTATTGGCTATATTTTTTTCAACACGGCTGTACATGCCGTTATTATTTGGGTCAAAAAATTTCATAATGCTTCCTTCTTCAAAAGTTCCCATATAGAAAGAGCCTTCTGTAAATGCTGTTGTCCACTGTCTGTATGTCATATCACTCCAAAGCACATCCCAAACTTTTTCAGGAGGTGCCTCAATTTGAATCTCAAAAAATAATTTATGCATTGTTTTTTTATTAGATGTTAGATGGTTAGAAATTAAATGTTACTTTTTAGATCATTAAATTTAGACTACAGATGTCTCATTTTTCTAACTTCTAGTTTCTACTTCAACTAGCCTCCTACAAAACCTCCTCCATTGATATGAATTACTTCTCCTGTAATATAATCTGCATCTTTAGAGGCAAGGAAAACATAGGCAGGTGCAACTTCCGATGGCTGTCCGGCACGTTTCAGCGGTGTGTCTTTTCCAAATGTTGAAAGATCATCAAAAGCTTCTTTCACAAGAGGTGTCCATATAGGTCCGGGTGCAATTCCGTTGACTAAGATCTTCTTTTCCGCAAGATTGGTTGAAAGTGAACGGATAAAGGACAGAATAGCTCCTTTAGTGGCTGCATAGTCAATCAGGTGATCACTTCCTCTGTATGCTGTAACGGATGTGGTACAGATAATCCTGCCTCCTTTGCCAATCAAAGGTAAAAAATCTCTCGTAAAGGAAATCATAGAGATGATATTCGTATTAAAAGTTTCCTGAATCTGCTCATCGGAGATCTTTTCAAGACTGCTTTTTGAGGTATGAATTCCTGCATTATTAACCAGGATATCCAGATTTCCCCAGGTCTTTTTTATCTTTTCCGCACATTTTGTTCTGACCGTTTTTTTTGTAAGGTCCCCTTTGACGAGGATGCACTGCTGCCCTTCTTTTTCCACAAGCTTTTTTGTTTCTTTAGCATCGTCATCACTTTCTTTATAAATAATTGCGACATCTGCACCTTCTCTCGCAAAATGAACGGCGACAGCCTGTCCTATTCCACTGTCTCCGCCTGAAATAACGGCTTTTTTTCCTTGAAGTTTATGGCTTCCCTGGTAATCATTCCGGATGATCTCCGGAAAGAGCCCTTCTTTGGGAACTTTTGATTTAGATTGTGATCTGTTCTGTGTTTTCATAAGCAAATCTTTTTATAAATCACATCAAACAGCAAGCCGAAAACTGAAACTCAAAAGGGCAAAACAGGCAAATTCGTCGTTTCTTTTACGAACTATAAGCCTCTTCCAGGTCTTTTATAACAATCTTCTGCATTTTCATCATCGCCTGTACTACTTTTTGTGATTTTGACTGATCTGAATCGTTCATTAGCTGAATGAGCCTTTTCGGAACAATCTGCCAGCTGAATCCATATCTGTCTTTCAGCCATCCGCACATACTTTCTCTTCCTCCATCTGAAATAAGGGTATTCCAAAGATAATCGGTATGTTCCTGGTCATCTGTCATGATCACCATAGAAATTCCTTCATTAAAATCAAACTGATGGTCATAAGAATTATCCATACAGAAAAAGCTGTAACCATTAATGGTAAAATGTGCATGCTGTATATTTTCTGCCGGTTCGGGTATAGGATGTCCTTCTCCTCCATCGCCATATTTCAGGATATTCCCAATGCTTGAATTCGGGAATGTCTGGGTATAAAATTCCATTGCTTCCTTTGCTTTTCCATTATTTTGATGGATAAACATCAGCGTAGGAATGATTTTCTGATCTTCCGGTTTATCTCCTAGAAACAGCTGCCAGGTAACGCCGTATTTGTCTTGCACCCAGCCGTATTTCTGACTCCAGGAATAGGAATCCAGAGCCATGAGAGCAATTCCGCCCTCCATAAGTTTGTCCCAATACTGCTGGACTTCATCTTCTGTTTTACAGATGACCATAAAAGAAACTGAAGGATTTTTCTTGAAATGAGGCCCTCCGTTCAGCAGCATCAATTTCTGCCCGAACAGATCAATGTTCATCACTACGGGAGTATCTGCGGTGATCTTTCCGTCAAAGACCTCACAATAAAATTCTGCAGCCTCTTTTGATTCTTCGTCAAACCAGAGACATGGAAAAATATCGTTATTCATAATATTAAATTTAGGGGTGAAAATATATATTTTTGTTGATCATGTTGACAAAAATATGTGCAATGATAAAGTATCAGGTATTCTATAAATAATTAGTTTTTGAAAGAAACCTGATGTTCTTCCATATGATTTTTCAGTCTTTCCATGGTATTTCTTCCAAAGCCATGAAGGTTCATGATCTCTTCTTCAGAATAATCCGAAAGTTTTTCAAGAGAATCAATTTTTTCTCTTTCTAAAGCCCTTCTTGCCGGTACTGCAATAATGCCAGACAGGAAATTATTATTTCTAACAACATGATTAACAGCACAAATGGAGCTTAAACATTTTGCCATTATGACCAGATTTATCATGACTGAAATTGGGTGTTTTAATGATTTTCAACATACTTGTGAAAATTATTGAGAATAGCATACCAGCCATCCCGCTGCATTTCCACAGAATTTTGTTTTTCAGGGTCAAAAATTTCGGTAACTTTTGTGGTGTCTTCGTCTATCTTATCAAAAATAACTTCAACTTTCCGGCCGTCTTCCATATGATATTTAATATAGGAATTCGTAACCACTTCATCATAAACTCCCTCAAATTCAAAACCGAAGCTTTTGTCTTTTGCTTCCATTCTGGTTTTAAATTTTCCCCCGACTCTTAAATCATTTTCGGAACTGGGACACTGCCAGGATTCATCGGCAAAATTCCATTTCGTGATATGTTTGGGGTCATTAAAATAATTCCAGACTTTTTCTACTGGTGTTAAAATGGTGATATCTATTTTAATTGGGTCCATCGTTCTATTTTTTAATGTTAAAATAAGAAGGCAGTCCGGGTTTGAACTGCCCTCAATAAATTTAGTTAAATATAAGATTATTTTGCAGATTCTTCATTATAGTTCACCATCCAATGAACTCCATATTTATCCTGGAAGCTTCCGAAATAATCTCCCCAAAACTGGTCTTCAATCGGCATTTCTATGTTTCCGCCTTCAGAAAGCCCTTTGAACAGCCTGTCCGCTTCATCTTTGGATTCCGGGAAAATGGATACGTAATTATTATTTCCTACGTTAAGGCTCTGCCCGAAACTTGGAACAATATCCGAGGCCATAAGAAGGTCATCCCCAATTGGCAGAGCAATATGCATCACCCTATTTTTCTCTTCGTCGGATAAATTTTCGGTTCCCGGGGCATTGCCCATTTTGAAAACCTCTCCACGAAATTCTCCCCCGAAAATAGATTTGTAAAAGTTGAAAGCTTCTTCTGCTTTCCCGTCAAAATTTAAGTACGGATTTAATTTAGCCATGATTTCTGATTTTTAAATGTTATTGTTAATTAATAAATGTAAGTTTTAAAAGTTTGATCAAGCTCTTAAGAATATTAAGAATGATTGCAGATCAAACTTGAAGATCAGTGTGATCTGTCTTTATATGGTCTTAATGGTTTAAAAATTTTGTCACCTCACTTACTGTAAAATTTATGAGGTGGGAATCTGTGTTTCCTTCGAAGTCTGCCATCATATAGGAGCCATGGCCTGCCGGAAGGATCATCAGCCGGGATTCGGGGACCAGACGCCACATTTCCACTACATGTTCAGGTTTCATGACATCTTTGTCTCCGCTTATGAACAAGGCAGGAGCCTTTATGGATGTCAAAATTTTCTCATCCCAATCTTCAAAAGTCTGCATCCTTTTGCTGTCTTTATCAAACATATTTTCAAGTTTTGAAAAATCAGGATTCAGGTTAAGGAAATTAATCTTAAGAGGTTCCGGCATAGATTCGAGAGTGGCATCTGCCATGCTTTCGAAAAAGCCATCCATCATTCCGTTTCTTTTATAGAATGCAGATGCAATGATGATTTTTTCAGTTATTTCAGGGTAAAGATGCGCAATTTGCATCACGGTGTTTCCGCCGTTGCTGAATCCCCAGAATAAGGCTTTTCCGATATGAAGCTCCTTCAGAAGAGCCGCTACATCATGGGCATCCTGTTCAAAGGTTTCGGGAACATCACGGTGATCGGTCATTCCGTGATTCTGCAGATCAATACCTATGAGCTGAAATTGCTTTTCAAGTCTGGAAATTATTTCCTTAAAATCAAACAGGATGGAAGATCCTCCGCCATGGACTAGTACCAGGGGTTTTCCGGAACCGTAGATTTCGTAGTACATGCGGATTCCGTTGACCTGTTTATGGCCTTTTTCTTTAGGTTCCATTAATTAATACTTTAGATTTTCATCCACGTCATATTTCATCCCCGGATAATCCAGGATTCTTCTCATAAGACCTATCTGCCCGCATAAATAATCTTCTCGACCGATACACATTCCTACGAAATTGAGTTTGGTTTCACGAATAAAAGGAATATTCATCCCGATTTCAAAGATTTCATCCAGTTCTTCATCAGAAGTTTCCCAAAGCTTCTGGTATACTTTTGGTGAAATATCATGGAAATTTTTCTCCAGTTCATCTAAACCCGGATAATTGAAACTTTCATCCAGAGCCTTTCCCTGAAAGAAAAGATCACTGTGGGGATCTTCATCCCTGAGTCCTAAAACCCAGCCCAAAGCATAGCGCATATTGACAAAGTTTCCTGCCATCCAGACGATATGGTTGGTTTTTCCTTCAATTCTTTTCAAAGCATCTTCTTCCGAAATACCATCCAAAACATTGAGAAAGTTTTGAGAGTGCATTCTGTAAGCGGGAATAACGAGCTCCATTTTTTTTGATTTTGGTGTGTCCATTATTTAATTTTTAATGATTGGGTGTCTTTTTGTAGGTGAAGTTTTTACGTTTTTTTTAATTCTAAGCATGGCTATTTTACAGCACCGGGTTTTCCTAAGACTCTTCTGAGATAGCCCAGCTGCCCGCTATGATAAATTTCGTGAAGACAAAAGATAGCAATATCATTAATTGCTTCAGGATTCAACTTTTCAATACTGGTGAGTTTTGCTTCGAGCTTATCCTGAGATTTTTGCAGGTAAGACTTTAATTCTTCAAAACCTATCAGTTCATCTTTTCTTTCCAGCGGAATCTCTCCTCTGTTGTAGCAGGAAAAATTTTCGCTGTTCCAGACAGATTCTTCACCAAGGGTATTCAGAAATGCATTTCTTATGTAAATTAAATGCCCTAGAATCCAGTTCAGGCAGTTGGCCTCACCATTGGGGAAGATCATAGATTCTTCGTGGGTAATGCCTTCGGTATTCATTGACATGACTTTGTAGTTGCTGAATACCTGAACTTTTACTATTTCAATATCGTTTGTTTTCGTTTCCATGGCGGTAAGGTTTTATTATGGTTATTTCCACAGGTTATACAGCTAGGTCCTGATCTTTATTCTGTAGGCATTTGGGAAACATCGGCAAACGTTATATTCCAGCCATGCCCGTCTAAATCCCAAAAAGAGTTTTGATACATCCATCCGTAATCCTGAGGCTCCTCATGTTGTGAAGCTCCGTTTTGCACAGCTGTGTTCACCACCTGATCAACTTCTTCACGACTGTTCAGGGCAATGGCAACAAGAACCTGTGTTGTATCCCCTTTCGGAACAGGTTTTTCGGAAAAAGTCTGGAAATATTCTTCTGTAAGGAACATTACGTAAATATGGTCTTCCTTCAGCACCACGCAGACTGCTTTGTCATCCGAAAATTGTTCATTGATTTCAAATCCCATCCTGGTCCAGAATTCTTTTGTTTTCTGTACATCTTTTACCGGAAGGTTGACATAAATTTGATTGGCTTTCATAATTGTAATTTTTCTGTGTTAAACTTTTAACCAAAATTACCAAGCCTTAATGAAAATCAACTTGCCATAAGACAAGATTTAATTTTTCTTCGGATGGGATACAATTTCCTTACGGATACGGCTTAGAGAAGTGTCTGTAACTCCCAGATAGGAGGCAATTTGTTTGAGAGGGGCAAACTGTAAAACCTGAGGTTTCTGTTCCAAAAGATTAAGATAACGCCTGGTAGCGGAAAGAGTAAACATTTCTACAGAGCGCTGTTTATACACAAAAAGCTCTTTTGACATCCATGCTCTTCCCCATTCTCTTAGATTGGGTATTTTATGGAAAAGCTCCTGAAATGTCTCATAATCAAATCTCCAGCATTCACAGTCTGTGATACAGATAATATTTTCCTGGGTTGGAATTCTCTGAAAAATCGACAACACTTCAATAATGATCTCGTTATCGGCAAAGAAATGCGTGGTTACCTCATTTCCGCTAAAGTCATTGACGTATGAACGGGCAAGGCCCTTTTCCAGGATATAATATTCGTTGGCCGTCTTTCCTTCTTCAAGAATAACATCTCCTTTCTGGAATGAAACTTTTTCATGAGCCTGAAATATTTCGTCAAGCTCTTCCTGAAGAAAAAACGGAAAATCGTAACAGATCTCTAAGGCTTTGCTGATCATGGAGTCATTGCTTTTTAAAGCTTTAAAAATATAATTTTTAATTGAATCCGGAATATAAAAAATTAAACAAATTGATAAAGTACATAAAAGGAACCCCATTTTACTGCATTATTATCAATTGTTTTTATTCTTTCTAAATAATTAAACAGTTTTCTTAGCCAGCCCATAAAATCTATGATTTGCCTCCTTTCCAAGAAGGGGAATGAAAATTTCTGAGCATTATATCAGAATAAAGAAAGCTGGATGGGTTTTGGATTTTTAGGTGGCTGTGCATCCCCAAAGACTGTCTTTCCTCCAAAGCGCCATGAATTCTGTCTTTCTTCCTCGATAACCTGCTGGATATCAAAATCGGGAGTGAAATCTTTTTCAGTGGCGGCAACAATCTGGTGGAGCTTATTTAGGGTATTCAGCTTGTCGGAGTTTCCAAGTTTTGATTTTTCAATTCCTTTTCTGAGAATACTGATGCTTTCGTCGTAGGTTTTGGTCGGAACCGGGAATGGATGCCCGTCTTTTCCGCCATGGGCAAAGGAAAACCTCGCCGGATCGGCAAACCTTGAAGGGGCACCATGGATAACTTCACTTACTAATGCTAAGGACTGCATGGTTCTCGGTCCTACTCCTTCCAGCATTAAAAGGTCTTCAAAATTCTGAGGCTGTTGCTCACGGGTTACATACAAAAGAGCTCCGAGACGTTTTAAATCAACATCTGAAGCCTGCACATCATGATGAGCCGGAAGAATTAACCTTGAAAAATCTTTCATCACATCAATAGAATCGGTATGGGAAATGTCCAGAATTCCCTGCCGGTTTTCTGAGGCATCAGCATCCGTGAGATTAAGAATTTTCCCTCTCGAAATACCATTGATTCCTGTGTGAGGCTCTTCTATAAATGATTTAATATTTTCTGAATGCCAGTGATACCTTCTTGCAGTACCATCGGTCTCATGCATTCCCTGCTGTACTACGCTCCAGCTTCCAGAATCTGCCAGAATAAAATTATGCAGATAGAGCTGGTAACCATCGTGAATAGCAGTATTATCCACTTTTGCGGAGAGTTTGCTGGCTCTTACCAGTTCGTAACCGTTCAGGCCTGTTTTATCAGCAATCTGAAGGAGTTCTGAAGGAGTTTCTTTTGAAAATTTGCCTTTTCCGCCGCAAATATAAAGCCCCAGTGACTTTGAATTGGGATTTATAGATCGTTTTAAAGCACCCATTACAGAAGTTGTAATCCCTGAGGAATGCCAGTCCATGCCTATCACTGCTCCAAAACTCTGGAACCAAAACGGATCTGCAAGCCTCCGGAGAACCTCATCTTTTCCGTAATCCATTAAGATCACTTCAATTATGGAAAGCCCAAGCACGGACATACGTTCATACAGCCACGGCGGTACTTTTCCGTAGTGTAAAGGCAGATCTGCTGTTCCTGAACGTTTCATTGTATTTTAAAGTGTAAAGATAGCTATTGTGCGGTTTCTTCTTGATGATTTGAATCATCAGTTTTGATATAATAATTTAAAGTCTTTTTATGGTTGCTTTTTACCAAACATCCTATTGAATGAATTAGTGGATAGAGGAAAATTCGAGGTCTGTATGTTTTTCTTCGGCATATTCCTCATTGAATATAATGGTGTTTCCGAATGGATCATTTACCGTGAAAGATACAGCTCCATAAAATGTTTTCTCGAGTCCTGGACGATTGTATTTATATTTTTTATCAGTTAATTCTTTGTGGTAAGCAGGAATTCCCTCTCCCCAGATCATCACTCTGGTTCCAGGTGTTCCATCTCCATGATGTTCGCTTAAATGAAAAACTATATCTCCTTTTTTTACTTCCATGTAAACGGGGGTATTTTCTTCAAAATAATGTTCCCATCCTATTTCAAAGCCCAGCCAGTCCACATAAAACTCTATAGTTTTTTGATAGTCAAAGATCCTGAGGATAGGAATAATCTGTGTTGCTTTCATAGTAAAATTTTATAATGAATAATACTGTATGTTGGTACAATAATCTACTGATGCGAAAGTATATTGATTAAATTTCCAAACGGATCTTTTACAAAAAACCTTCGTACTCCCCAATCTTCATCGGTGATTCCGTAAGTAATTTCAAAGCCAGCCTGCTTCATTTTTCCGTAAAGCTCATCCAGATTATCTGCTTCAATTGAAAGCAGAGGAACTTCTGTATTATTTCCGCCTTGAGTGGCAAAACTTACCTGAACCTTTGCTTCTTCATGGTTTCCAAAAGTTTTGATCCAACCATGGTCCATCAGGATTTCAAGACCCAGGATATCTTTATAAAAATGATCTGCTTCGGTTAAATGATCTGTTTTTATATTGGCTACAATTCTTTTTACCATTTTATACAAATTAAGAGTTTACAATATAGATCACTGTTAATAATAAGTGATTGTTCTTACAATTTTCTGTATAATCTCTTTATCATCCGGAGTATCTGAATCATAAAACTCTTCAGATAAAGTACGCTCTATCCAATTATTCTTTTTATCATATTTATAGATAAATTTAAAATATCTTGGCTCTTCATCTTTTCCTTCAGTAACGATGTAGTCCTGTAAGTCACCATATTTATTATAATAGTATTTAATGTATTCATTTTCAGAGATCAGCTTATTGGTACTGGGATCTACCTTTGATGAGTAAGTCAGATAGTCAATACTTATATCCTCTATAGATGAAGATGTTAGAAGGATTACAGGGTTTTTCTCATATACTATATTTTCTATTTTATTATCACGGGGCTGCTGATAGGCCTTTATGGATTTACTCACAAGCTTCACCAAAGAGGGCTCTCCTTCTTTATTGAAATTTAAATCAATCTGGTCAGTATATCCGTTATAATAATATTTACCTGTATTTCCCGATGTGTCATAATTGAAAATTTCCCATTGGGTAGTTTTTGCTTTACCCATCAAATCATAATTTTCATATTGCTGATTTTGAAATTTTTTGGGAGTGCTGGTTTCCGACCGGAATTCTGTTTTCTCTTTTCCCTGTCCGCTGCAGGCAGTAAAAAAAAGTAAAAGCAGAAGCGTTGAAAAGCTTGAGCAGTGAATTCTCCTTTTAAATTTAATTATTTTCACGGTATTAATTTTCATGTGGTCAATTTAAGATAACTAGAGGCTTATTACTCAACCATGGTAAAATTGTTGTAACTTGTTTATATATTCTCCAGAGTCAAAAAAAGCCCTGTGAATGAGTTTCCCACAAGGCTTTATACGATTTTATTATTATATTACTTCAATGCGTCAATTGCTGCACTGTAGTTAGGTTCGGTAGTAATTTCCGGAACCTGTTCTGTATAAACGACCTTGTTGTTTTCGTCTGTAACAATTACGGCACGGCTTAGCAGTCCTTTCATAGGTGAATCTGTAATAGTCACTTCGTAATCATCTCCAAAGCTGCTTCTGAAATCTGAAAGTGTTTCTACATTGTTCAGGCCTTCAGCTGCACAGAATCTCCCCAATGCAAATGGAAGGTCTTTAGAAACATTGATCACTACAGTATTATCAAGCTTTGAAGCTTCCTCATTGAACTTTCTTGCAGAAGCGGCACAAATCCCTGTATCAATACTCGGGAAGATATTGAATACCTTCTTTTTCCCATCAAAATCTGAAAGAAGTTTCACGTTCAGGCTAGCGTCTACCAACGCAAAATCTCTTACGGTTGTTCCTACTGACGGAAGAGTTCCTATTGTATTTACTTCGTTTCCTTTAAGGGTAATTGTTGACATAATTTTATTTTTTTAGTTTTTCAAATTTACTCAAAATAGAAAGTTTCTGCAGCCAATTAAAGGTTAAATAATTCTTAAAGTGAAAATAAAAATCCCTATCTTCTGAATTAATTTTTTGAGACAAAATTTTAATTATATTCGCAATTCAAAAAATAAAACTCGATGAGAAAAAAAATTACGTTACTTCTCTTTGGGGTGCCTGTTTTTGGTTTGGCTCAGTCTGTGATCGGAAATATCAATTCCGGAGCCGTTTCTGAGACCAATTTCACGCATTCTGTAGGAGAAATCTATGTCATTCCCAATGATCCCGATCAGACCAATTCTGGCACTATGGGAATGTATTACCAATCTGTTTTAAAAGTTCTAGGTGTCAAAGAACTTGAAAAAGATAATGTCAAGATCTACCCCAATCCTACCACTGATTTTGTTCATGTCACTCTCAATTCAAACTCAAAAATTGAGGAGGCTGAAGTGTATGACACTGCCGGAAGACTTGTTTTAAAAGTGAGGCTGGATCAGGAAAAAATTGATCTTCGAAGCCTGGATTCGGGAATTTATATGATCTCATTCAAAAATCCGGACATCAAACCTATTAAAATCATTAAAAAACCTTAAAAACATAAACATGAAAAAACTTTACACTACAATAGGATTATTTATCGCTACATTTCTCACTGCGCAGGTCCCACAGGCTTTCAGTTATCAGACGATTGCGTTCAATGCTTCAGGGGCACCCATTGCTAACGGGAACGTTTCTTTAAAAGTAAGTATTTTGGAAAACACTGCTACAGGACCTGTTTTATATACTGAAACTCATACCAAAACCACCAACGCAAAAGGTTTAGTTAATTTAAATATCGGACAAGGAACGGCTACAACAGGAACTTTCGGAGGAATCAACTGGGGAACAAATACAAAATTTGTAAAGGTTGAAATGGATCCTCAGGGTGGTTCTAATTATACCAATGTAGGAGTCAATCAATTGATGAGTGTTCCTTATGCACAGGTGAGTAAAACGGTTGTTACAGGTGCGGGACAAGGCATTACGCTTGTTTCCCCGAATGGAACCAATTATACATTGAATGTAAGTGATTCCGGAACATTGAATTTACCGGTAAGTTCAGGATCCAGCTCGCAACTACCTGCTAACTTGTATATGTACGGAAGTTATAATAATTTCACAGCAACTTCAGCAGATTTAATGCGAAATGACGGAAGTAAAGTTGGGTATAAATATTTACCTGCAAATTCACAGCTCAAATTCATTGCTGCGCAGAATGCAAGTGCACAAAACTATGGTTCAGACAGTCAAACTAATTTGGTTCCAAACGGAAGTGTTTACAACATTTCCTCCAACGGATTTTATAAGATAGAAATTACGAACTTTATAGGGAATCCTGTAAGAACATTTAACTTCAGTCCGGGCATCAGTTTAAATACTACTGGTTCCAGTTCTCCGGTAGTTTCTCCGTTAAGCTATAATCCAGCAACAAGCAAATTTTCTTTTAATCTCACCGGTGTAACCTCCTCAAATTTTACGGGATTCACTATCATTCTTTCTCCAGGAGGAGCTACAGGTACTGAAATTCTGGGAGATAATCTGAGTGACGGAAACTTAGATATCAACGGTACACCTATTTTGATTCCCAACCTTACTTCCATTCCAAAAAATTTCAAGGTTGAATTTAATATTAATTTTGATGCTACCGGCACATATACAATTACACAAATATAATTTAAAGAGGCAAAAGCCTCTTTTTTTACGCAAAATAACTCCATAAAACAATCATATTTAGTAAATTTGTGATTCTTAAAAAATCAAATAATAAATAACAGTATAATGTCAGACAAATCAAAAATCTATTACACCCTTACGGATGAAGCTCCAATGTTGGCAACACACTCGTTTTTACCAATTGTAAAAGCTTTTACAAAATCAGCAAACATTGAAATTGCAGTTCCGGATATTTCTTTATCTGGAAGAATTTTGGCTAACTTCCCTGAGTTTTTGAAAGATGACCAGAAAATCGGTGATGCATTGGCTGAATTGGGTCAATTAGCCACTCAACCGGATGCAAATATTATCAAATTACCTAATATTTCAGCTTCAGCGCCTCAGCTTGATGAAGCGATCGCTGAATTACAGTCTAAAGGTTTCGCAGTTCCAAATTATCCTGCAGAGCCTAAAAATGATGAAGAAAAAGCAATCAAAGCTAAATATGCCAAAGTTTTAGGAAGTGCCGTAAACCCTGTATTAAGAGAAGGAAATTCTGACAGACGTGCTCCAAAAGCAGTTAAAAACTATGCAAAAGCCAACCCTCACAGAATGGGAGACTGGGCTTCTGACAGCAAAACAGACGTGGCTCACATGGAAGGAGGAGATTTCTACGGAACCGAAACTTCAACCACTGTAGAAAACGCTACAAAATTCAAAATTACGTTCAAAGGGAATGACGGAGCGGAAACTTTACTAAAAGATTTCGCAGGTCTTCAGGCCGGAGAAGTGATCGATTCTTCTGTAATGAATCTTACCTCACTGAAAGCATTTGTTCAGAAAGCAATTGATGAAGCTAAAAACAAAAATGTACTTCTTTCTGCCCACCTTAAAGCAACGATGATGAAGATCTCTGATCCTATTATCTTCGGAGCTATCGTTGAGACTTATTTCAAGGATGTTTTCACTAAATACGCTGAAACATTCAAATCTTTAGATGTTAATCCAAACAACGGTCTTGCCGATCTTTTCGAAAAAATCAAAGGAAATACTCAGGAAGCTGAAATTAAAGCTGAAATTGAAGCTGCTTTAGCGAACGGGCCAAGAGTGGCTATGGTAAATTCTGATAAAGGTATTACCAACTTCCATGTTCCTTCTGACATCATTGTGGATGCATCTATGGCTGCCCTGGTAAGAGGAGGTGGAAAGATGTGGAATAAGGACGGAAACGAAGAAGATACGGTATGCATCATCCCGGACCGTTCTTATGCAGGTTTCTATCAGGCTGTGATTGATGATATGAAAGCCCACGGAAAACTGGATCCTACGACTATGGGTTCTGTTCCGAACGTAGGTTTAATGGCTCAAAAAGCTGAAGAATACGGTTCTCACGACAAGACTTTCCAGGCATCAGCTGACGGAACTATTGAAGTTCAGGATGAAGCAGGAAACATTCTTCTTTCTCAAAAAGTAGAAAAAGGTGATATCTTCAGAATGTGTCAGACTAAAGATGCTCCAATCCAGGACTGGGTGAAACTGGCAGTAAACAGATCAAGACTTTCTGATACGCCTGCTATTTTCTGGCTAGACAAAGGAAGGGCACACGACAGAGAGATCATCAAAAAAGTAGAAAAATACCTTAAAGATCACGATACTGCAGGCCTTGACATCAGAATTCTTGATGTAAAAGACGCTATGACTGAAACACTTAAAAGAGCAAGAGAAGGAAAAGATACAATCTCCGTTTCAGGAAACGTATTGAGAGATTATTTAACTGACCTTTTCCCTATCCTTGAATTAGGAACTTCTGCAAAAATGCTTTCCATTGTTCCATTGATGAACGGAGGAGGTTTATTTGAAACAGGTGCAGGAGGTTCTGCTCCAAAACACATTGAGCAGTTCTTAGAAGAAGGTTACCTGAGATGGGATTCCCTAGGTGAATTCTTAGCGCTTCAGGCTTCTTTGGAACATTTGGCTCAGACGCAGGGGAATACTAAATCTCAGGTTCTGGCTGATGCACTGGATGAAGCCAATGCTAAATTCTTAGCTACTGATAAATCACCCGCAAGAAAAGTAGGCCAGATCGACAACAGAGGTTCTCACTTCTATTTAGCAATGTACTGGGCAGAAGCTTTAGCTAACCAGACAGCAGACACTGAATTGGCAGCTCATTTTGCTCCGGTTGCAGCAGCATTGCAGGAAAGCGAAGCAGTGATTAACGAAGAATTAATCAGCGCTCAGGGTAAACCTCAGAATATTGACGGTTACTACAAAACGGATACCTATAAAACGTATGCAGCGATGAGACCAAGCACAGTATTAAATGAAATCATTGACGGAATTTAATTTCTGACTGATAATGAATTAAAGCTCCTTTTTTAAGGGGCTTTTTTTTGGATTAATTTTAAATATCCGGAGATCAGTTTAAATAAAATGAGCATTCAGGCTTTATTAGTAATTATAAAATTGTGGCCGGATCATTGAATATTCTTTTTATAGCCCAAAGACTTTTTTTGTATATTTCCTACATTGAATAATTTATAAATCATCAATATGAAAACCATTAATTATATTTTAATCATACTATTCTTCAGCAGCGGCTGTTCCGCCCAGAATTATAAATTGATTGAAGCGGTTCACACAACAAATCTCGGAGGTGTAAAAGGCTCCAGATCGGAAAACTTTAATATCAAAGTAAAGGATATCTCAAAAATAGAACCCAAATATCTATTGGCCGGAAATGTAAAAATACCTTTAAAAAAAGAAAACAAGAACGGAATATTACATCTGCAGGGAATCTACTTACCCGAATCCTCAGATCAAATAACCATAGATGCGAATGGGGCAATAAAAAATCCAGAACACGATCAAATATTAGATCTTACCAAGGTATATCTGATATCTGAAAACAAAAAAAATAAAAAACAGATCAAACAAAAAATAAATTTCCTTCACAAAAACAACGAAATTAATAACAAAATATCAACAGAAAGAGAAGATAGCCCACAATAAATTTAATTTTATTGAAATAAATATTTTTTTGACAATAAAAAAATCCTATTTTTATAGAGTTTAAAAAAAACAGATATGAAATTAAAATCAATTTTCGGAGTGGGCCTTACCGTGGCTTCACTTTATCTGAATGCGCAGGAAGTGCAAAAAGGCACAGCAAATAACGCCTCAAAGGTTAATAAAAAGTATCTGAAACACATTCAGGACATCACAAATTCTTATCAAAAAAGGATTCAAGACGCCAGGGAACATAAGCAGAAACCACCTGATGAATATTATCTACAGGATTTCATTGCTACCATGGACCCTGAAACCGGAACTGTACACAACAAAAATTATGTGGATCTTGAACAAAAGGTAGCAAGCGGTAAATTTCAGCCTGAAAAAAATTTAAAACTATTCAACGGTGCTAATGACGGCCAGGCCAATAAAAGCATTAGCAATCTATGGATAGAAAGAGGTCCTTATGAGACGGGAGGAAGAGTAAGAGGCATCATGTTTGACCCAAATGACCTTACAGGCAAAAAGGTTTGGGCAGGTGGCGTTTCAGGCGGATTATGGTTCAATAATGATATCTCCGATCCTAGTTCTGAATGGACACTGGTAGATGCATTCTGGTCCAATACCACTGTATCATGCATTACTGCAGATCCTAATAATCCCCAGATTTTTTATGTAGGAACCGGAGAAGTAGAGACCGGGGATTTCAGCGGTTTAGGGATCTGGAAAACCACCAATGGTGGCACTACATGGCAGCAGGTATTTAATCTCGAAAGCGGATATGCCTCCAATGGCGTTAAAAAAGGAATGTACAACATCCCTTCTATTAAGGTGGTCAATAATAATGGAGTCTCTGAAGTATATGCAGGGGTTTCCGGAACCTATTTTGCAGATGCCGCTACTTTTGCCGGATTAAATGAAGCCGGATTATATAAATCTACTGACGGTACAAACTTCACTCTTTTAAACAGCCTGCTTACTACCGCTACCAGAGGGTATGATATCCAGGATATTGAAGTAGGTACAGATAATTCCATATGGGTTGCCACAAGACGGAGCAGTTTCAGCGGTTCCACCTCTGGTGGAAGAATTTTTAAATCTACCGATCATGGTGCTACGTTTAACAACGTCTATAATGTAGGAAACAATAATGCAAGGGTAATGGTAGAAGTTTCCAGCACCAATCCTTTAAAGGCTTATGCATTAATGCAGGGAGAAACAAGTGCGGAACCGATCAGACTTGCAAAAACAACAGATGGCGGTACGACATGGATTACTACTAACACCGCGGGATCAGGGATTACTCTGCCCAATCCTATAGATACAGGACAGCCCGACAATGATTTTACAAGAGGCCAGGCATTTTATGATTTAGTCATTGAAACCGACCCTACTAATGATGATCATGTTTACGTAGGGGGAATTGATTCTTATAAAAGTACAGATGGCGGTGCAACATGGACCCAGTATACCAAATGGTCCAATAATAATGCCCTTAGTACTGCTAATATTTCTGTGGTACATGCAGACCAGCATGCATTGGTTTTTAACCCGAAGAATCCCAGCCAGTTTGTAATGGGCAATGACGGAGGTATTTTCTTTGCTTCAAATAAAGATAATCTTGCCAGTACAACAGCCGTAGGAATGAGAAATAAACGCTTTAATGTAACCCAATTCTACCACGGCACCTTAAATCCTTCTTCGACATCTGCAGCTGAAGATATGATTCTGGGTGCTCAGGATAATGGTACGAAAAGGCTTTCAGGAGCTGTTTTAGCCAATAATTTCTATAACACTTCAGAAGTATATGGCGGTGACGGGGCTTATACAGCGTTTGATGACCAGAATAAATACCTTATCGCATCTTATACTAATAACTATCACATTATTTTTAATGCACAGGGAGGATATTATCTCCTGGCTGCAGCTCAAAGAGACGCCGGACAATTTATAAATCCTCTGGCAGTGGACAGAAATCTGGACATAGCCTACACTAATGCCAATGGATCGGGCTCAACGTCTATTGTATTAAATAGAATAAGCGGCTTGGCAAGTATTCCATTAAGCCTTGTAAGGACTCAGCTGACTATTGCCACAGTAGCGGCAGGTGAATTCGTTACCGATATTTTTGCTTCACCATATACTACTACGAGCTCTACCCTTTTCATTGGTTTATCTTCAGGAAAATTGTACAAAGTTACCAATGCCAATACAACACACAATACTTCAACCATCAATTATAATTTCGGAGGATATATTTCCGATATCAAATTAGGAGCTTCTGAAAATGAGATCATGGTGACAGTTTCCAATTTCACCAAAACAAGTGTATTTTACAGCACAGATGGAGGAACAACATGGGTTTCCAAAGAAGGAAATCTTCCTGATATTCCTGTAAAAGCTATTTTCATGAACCCTCAGGACAATAATGAGGTTATTCTGGGAACTTATTACGGAGTATGGGGTACTTCTAACTTCCAAACTGCTTCACCTACATGGGCTCTATATTCTGACGGTCTGGGCAAATTTAAAGTTAATCATTTTGATTACCGTCCATCTGATAAAACCATTTTAGCAGTAACTTACGGAAGAGGGGCTTTCACCACCAACGTGGCCACCCCAACTTTGTCAACAAGCAATGTCCAATATAATCTTCTGAAAAATAAGGTATATCCTAATCCCACCAGAGGTCCTATTCATGTAAATCTTGAAAACGGAAAAGCTGCGGATATAGAGATTTATGATGCTGCCGGCAGACTTGTTCTGACAAAAAAGAATGTAAAGTCTGATGAAGAATTTAATATTGAAAGCCTAGGAAAAGGTGATTATATATTAAAAGTTCTCCAAAATGGAACTATGGTTCACACCTCTGTGATCATAAGAAAATAAGAAATAAAATTTTAAAATAAAACAGCAAGGTAAGGTAGTCTTATCTTGTTGTTTTTTAATATTTACAATTGATGAAAAAAAGCTACATATTCGGGCTGTCATTAGGGATGATTGGATTTGTATATGCACAGGAAAGTGAAAAAAATATTGATGAAATTGAAATCCATGCAAGAGCAAAAGTAATAAAAGAACGTGAAGAATTTAAAAAACATGCACAGTCTACAGAAATCATTTCCGAGTATGAAATCAACCGGAATAATCCTGCATTTATAGAGCATAGCCTCAATACCATGGCCGGAGTACAGGTAGAAAAAAGAACCCAGCTGGGAGGTCAGAGAATTATATTGAGAGGCTACGGAAACGACCAAAAATTTAACAACTGGGGAATCAAAATGTACCTGAACAACATGCCTCTTACCGGTGCAGACGGGGTTACCATTTTGGATGATGTCAATTTCGGTCTGATCAACCATATAGATGTGATAAAAGGTCCTGCTGCAACATTGTACGGTGGCGGTTCCGGCGGTGCTGTAAGACTCTATATAAAACCGGAAACCCAAAAAGGAACTTCTGTTTCCGAGCAATTCAATACCGGATCTTTCGGGCTTTTTCAGAGCTCCACTTCAGCTTCCAGCGTTGGGGAAAACCACTCTGTAACCGCTAATTTCACTCATGTCGGGAGTGATGGATACCGCCCTCATGGAAAAAGCATTAAGAATTTTTATAATATTAACGGTGAATTTAAACTGAATCAAAAGCAAACCATCACCTTATTGGCTTCCCATGGGAATTCTCTGGAACAGGTATCAGGACAGATTTCCTATGATGACTACTACAACGGCATTGATAATGGAAATTTCGCGTACATCAGAAGAGGAGCAAAAACTAAATTTATTACTTCCAGAGCCGGAGTCGGACATATCTGGAAGATCAGCAAAAATTTCAGTAATAATACTACTCTATTTTATACCGGTACTAAGGGGGACAGGATCGCAGCAGGAGCCTATGAAACTTCTTCTGCATCCAATTACGGTCTCAGGTCAGTATTTGTATTTAACAAAAACTGGGAGCATTTCAAGAGCCAAACAGAATTCGGAATTGAAATCCAACAGTCTAATTCTACCATTTCCAATTACCGTTTCAAAAGTGTAAAAATTACGGAACCGCCCATATTAAGACCTTTATATGAAGGTTCCTATTTCGATTATACCAATAACCAGTCCAATTATTTTGCCGTCGAAAAAATCACCTATAAGCCTTGGAATTTAATGTTCCTGGCAGGGATCAGCATCAATCAAATCAGCTACAACAGAAAAGATCTGTTTGCCCTTCCCGGTCTGTTCTTAGTAAATGGCAATGATCTTTACAATAAGGATCTGTCTTTTGATAAGAAATTTAAAGCAGTAGCAACCCCACATTTTGCCCTGCAAAAAACATGGAAAAATCAGATCTTCAACCTCAGCTACAGTGAAGGCTACAATGCACCGACTTCTGCCACATCTTTTACAACCGGTCTTAATGTCACCAATGATAACCTTATTGCAGAAAAGGCAAAAATGTGGGATTTCAGCATACAGGGATTAATCGGAAATACTTCTATAGATTATCAGTTCTCATTATTCAATATTAATATTAAAGATAAGCTGACTCAATTACGGGGTACAATGGATAATCCGGAACGGACTCCATATTCTTATTGGGCCAATACGGGAGATCAGAGAAATAAAGGTTTGGAAATGAGTGCAGGATATTCCTATAAGCCTAAAAATTCTTTTGTTGCTAAAATCCAGCCTTTTGTAAGCTATACCTACAATAATTTTAAATATTCAAAATTCAGCACCTATCTGAAAGAACACGCCCTTCCCGCCGCAGTAAACGTTTATGATAATAAAAATGTAGCTGGGGTCCCAAAAACAAAACTTTCTATAGGATTAGACTTTGACACCGAAATCGGGATCTATTGGCAGAATACATACAATTTTATGGGAAGTGTCTACACAGATTTTGCTAATTCAAACAAAGTGAAAAGCTTCGGACTGCTCAACTCTAAAATCGGCTACAAGCATACTTTCAATAAATTTGATGTAGATGTGTTTGTGATAGGAAATAATTTAACCAGCCAGATCAATTATACTTTCCTGTTTTATGGAAACAGTATCAATGATACAGATATGGACAACCAGTATAACAACTCCGCTGTTTATACTGATGTAAATCCAGGGCCCAGCAAAGCTTATTTCTTTACAGGATTTAATGTGAAGTATAATTTTTAACCCTTCACAGGCAGTACAGCATGAATAATCCCCTCACTTTTGAGGGGATTATTATTAAAACTATGTCGTAGAAAATTTAAGTGTAAACCTAATTCATAAAGCTTTCAGGAATCCATTCATAAGCAACATCTTTCTTCTTTGTAAAGCCAAGTCCCGGCCATGGAAGATGGTAAGCAAAAGCCTTCGTTTTAGTTTCTGCCAGTTGCTTAAGTAATTTTTTTCGGGATTCTGCAGCAATATCCAGGTCCGTATCTCCTGAAAATCCCCATTCGGGATGCGGAAAAAGAATAACATCAGAATGAATCAGATCCGCAATATACGTTAATTTCTCGCTGCCCGAAGTAACAGTAATAACCGTAAGACCCGGCGTATGTCCCGGAGCCAGCTGAAAACTGAAATGATCAAACAGAGGTTTCTTAAAATCAAAAAACTTCAGCTTCGGCCGGATTGTTTTCAGAATATTCTGGATGGGAGGAATGATCTGGTTAAGGAATTCAGGCTGGCTTTTCAGAAAGCTGTTTTTAAAATCTTTGATCGAAGCCTGGAGCCAAAAGTCATGCTCAATTTTTGAAATATAAAGATCCGCATTAGGAAAAACCAGATTGTTCTGCTTGTCCACTACCCCGCCAATATGATCCGGATGAGCGTGAGAAATAAAAACATCTGTGATATCTTTTGGAGAAAATCCTGCTTTCTGCAGACTCTTCAGAATAAATCCTGTTCTTTCATCTGCAAAGACTCCCATTCCGGCATCCAGTAAAACAAGCCTGTCTTTGGTTTTGACAAGCATGAGATTCATTGCCATATCAACATAATCATCCGGCCGGAAATTGTCTCTGAGAATGGCTTTTAATTGAGAGATATCTGCTCTCGGAGCAAATGTGTCAATGTTTTCCTCGTGAATATATCCATCCGTAAGAATAAACAGCTCCAATTCTCCAAGCTTGATCTTTTTAAATGCTGAAAGGTCTTCTTCGGGATGAGATGAAAGCATTCTGGTACTGCCAAAAACATCAGAAAACGGAACAAGGCTGAACGCTCCGGCCATGAGTCCGTTTTTTAAAAGTTCTCTTCTGTTCATAATCAAATATTTATACAAACTTCCGGGTTACTGAATAACAGACAGCAACCCGGAAGTATGGTGAATTTAGTTATTGACTAATTTCATAGAGCCTTCTGTGTATCTTTCTCCCACGTTGGGATATTTTTTCAGAAGAGCATCAATTGTTTCCATATCTGACGGTGACAGATCGATGTTTACGGCTTCAACATTCTCTTCAAGATATTTAATACGTTTTGTTCCCGGAATCGGAATAATGTCTTCTCCCTGATTCAATACCCAGGCTAAAGCCAACTGGGTTCCTTTTACGCCCTTAGACTGCGCAAATTCATTGATTTCTCTTGCCAGGTTTTTGTTATTTTCCAGATATTCTGCCTGATAACGCGGTAATGTTTTTCTAAAATCTTCATCACCGAAATTCTGCACTTCATTGATATTGGCAAAAAGTCCTCTGGCCAGCGGAGAATACGGCACCAGGGTAATTCCTAACTCTCTGATGGTTGGAAGTATTTCTTTTTCCACATCTTTGGTTAAGATAGAATATTCTGACTGCAATGCTGTAATGGGGTGTATTTTATTTGCTTTTCTAATGGATTCAGCAGAAGCTTCTGATAATCCAAGGTATTTTACTTTTCCTTCTTTCACCAGCTCAGCCATTGCGCCTACTGTTTCTTCTACCGGAATATTCGGATCTACTCTGTGGGCGTAATAGAGATCAATGGTATCGATTTTAAGTCTTTGAAGACTCAGATCAACAGCCTGCCTGATCCACTCCGGTGAACCATCAAAATAGGTTCCGGGAGCCCCACTGTGGCTTGGTTTTCCGTCTTTAAACCTGAATCCGAATTTAGTGGCAATAAAGATCTTATCCCTGTTCGGAACCAGAACCTTCGAGATCAGCTTTTCATTTTCTCCGGCAGCATACATATCTGCAGTATCCCAAAAGTTGATTCCTAAATCTAATGCCTTATGCAGGGTGTTGATGCTTTCCTGCTCATCAGCCGGCCCATATGCAAAGCTCATTCCCATACATCCTAAACCTATTGCAGATAACTGCTCTCCTGTGTTTCCTAATTGTCTGAATTTCATAATTGCTGTGATTTTTAATTGATAGAACAAAATTAAGACAAGAATGGAATGAATGGAATATAGAATTCAAACTAAGAATTATAAAATTCAAACAATTTCTGTTCTGACTGCATTGGGAGCCAAACCGGTCTGCTTTTTAAAGAAATTGGTAAAATAAGCAGGTTCTTCAAATCCTAAACCGTAAGCAATCTCGGATATATTCCAGTCTGTATGCTGCAGCAAAGCATTAGCCTCCTGAATGATCCTGGAAGCGATCTGCTGGCTTGTTGTTTTTCCGGTCATTTCTTTTACCGCACGGTTTAAAGAATTCACGTGAATAGAAAGACTTTGTGCATAGTCATTAGGTGTTTTTAATTTCAGGAACGCTTCAGGACTGTCAATTGGAAATTGCCTTTCCAACAGTTCCATAAATAGTGATACTACCCGCTGAGAGGCATTCTGATAAGGTTCAAAGTTTTCTGCAGGCTGCATTTTCATTGTTTCGTGGATCAGGAGATGAAGGCAGGCACGGAGCATATCATATTTATGCACGTATTCAGTCTGAATCTCAGTCATCATCTTGATAAACAGGTCTGAAATAATTTTCTGCTGTTCTTCATCAACAAAGAAAACGGGAGTTCCCCCTATTTTAAAAAGCTGTGAATCCAAAAGATTTACGAGGCGTGCACCATTCTGCAGGAACTGATCTGTAAAAAGACAGAACCATCCCGCCTGGTCCTCATCGTCCGCATCCCATGAGTATGGAACCACAGGATTGGAAAACAACAGTGCCGGACGGTCTACATGGATCCATTTGTCTGCATAATGAAGTTTTCCTTTTCCTATAATCAGGGAAATTTTATAATAGTCTCTTCTGCTGTAAGGTGATACGAGTGAACAGCTTTCACGTGAAAAGACATTAAAATGCCCTATTCCTGAAGTTGTGAAGGGATCCAGTCTTTCCATAGATGCATTCCGCAGGTAAAATTCCTTTATTGTTTCTTTAGATTCCATACTGCTAAGTTATAAAATTCAAACAATATAAATATTCTGATCATGATCACCTATGAAAAAAAGTGGCCGGCAAATGCCGGCCACTTAAAATTGAATATATAGTTGATAATGGGTCTAGTGATGATTTCCGTTTTTCTTATTCACTTTATATACTTTGGCCTTTTGGACCTTCACTTTCTTGTAATTATTTTTGTTACGGTTATAAACAGCTACCGGATTCTGACCTTTATAATATTTGGTTTTAAACTTGGTATATTTCTCCCTTCCAAGTATTCTTTCTATTTCATAATATCGGTCTTCTCTCCATCGGTCAGGATTGCTTACGTATACCCTGTTCCAGGAATCATAATCACGGTATCTGTCATTTAAAGCATTCAGCTGGTTGGTCTGTACTACAGAAAGCAGAAGGTCTGCCGCTACTGTTTGCCAATTAACATCTGTTATACTTCTTCTGTAATCGTTATAATAATCTGATTGTGCATAGGTAAGGCCAAATGTGCCCGCAAGCATTAATGCGATTAATATTTTTTTCATCTTATCTTGTTTTAAAGTTAAACTGTTTTAGCATAGTCAATTAAAATGCCAAGTCACGAAACACATTCACAATCTTTTGTTAAATAAACATAACTAATTGATAATCTGAACACAATTATCATCACTTTTCTGATTTATAATGCGAAAGAATATATATTTATGAAATATTTGATGGTATAAATTATTGTTTATCTGTTGCAAATGAAATCATGGATTTATTATTCAATATTCTCTCAATTTTAGAATTAATAGAGCTTAAAATTCGTTAAGTTTCCTGAAAACTCATGTTTCGTATTATTTTAATTTGTAATTTTAAGAATGAGAAGTATAAATCCGGAAGGATTGTGATGTCGACAGATTATTAAATGCTTATGAACTGAATAAACTAATCATTTAACTTAACTAAATCTTAATTATTATGGAAAATATAAAGTTTGAGATATCACCATATCAGGATGAACTGCAACTGTTAATTGATGGAGAGAAAGCAGGATATATGTCTATAAAAATTGACGGAAGGCTGCTGATCGTTTATTACACTAAAATTATCGAGGAACGCGAAGGCCATGGATACGCCAAAATGCTTCTTGACGAATTGGTACGCTATTCTGAGGAAAAAGACCTGTTGGTAGATCCTGAATGTGATTTTGTACGCCAGCAGTTTGAGAATCATCCTGCAAGATACAAAGACATCTGGCATGCCTGAATCACTCTTCCCACCACTCCATGAATTGATGGGAAGAGCCGTTCATATCTACTATTTCCCCGATCATCGGGGTAAGTATATTGAGCCCTTTTTCTTTCCCTAAACCTGTTACTTTCTGAAGCGGTTCATTCCAAGGATGAAGAGCCAGTGCAAATTTTGAGGAGTGAACAGGAATAATATTCTTCGCCTTAAGATCTATAGCCGCCTGAATGACATCTTCCGGCAATGCGTGGATATATCTCCAGGCTTCATCATACTGCCCACTTTCAAGAACTGCATAGTCAAAAGGTCCGAACTGCTCTCCAATTGTTTTAAAATGGGAGTCGTATCCGCTATCACCACCCAGAAATATTCTTTTTGTAGGAGTTTCCAATACATAGGAAGTCCACAGCGTATTATTCTGTTTTATTTTCCTTCCCGAAAAATGCCTTGCTGGTGTAAAGGTGATTTTCAGGCTATTTTTTAAAAGAACTCCTGTTCCCCATTCTTCTTCAATCAAGTTTTCTTCACGATACCCCCATCTTTCCAAATGTTCTCCCACCCCCAAAGGAATAATAGCGGTTCCTGTCCGGTCTCTGATTGAATTCACTGTTGGATAATCTAAATGATCAAAATGGTCATGCGTAATAACCAGGTAATCCAGATTGGGAATATCTTCCGGTTTAAATAGATCTGAGCCTTTAAAAGCTTTATTGAAATATTTAAATGGGGAACCATATAAACTCAGGACAGGATCTACGAGAAAAGAAACGCCATCCGTCTGCAGATAATAAGATGAGTGCCCCAACCAGATGAAAACATCTTGATCTTTCCGAATACTTTTTAAATCCGTATGAATAGACGGAATATCTTTCAAAGGTTTCAGCAATGGGTGTTTTTTACCGAAAATAAAATTGTAAGTGACTTTTATTGTGCTGTAACCTTCGGCAACAGACGGGGTATGGCTGATGTTCTGGAATCTTCTGTTTTTATAAAGTTTAGATTTCTTTATACGTTCCAGTCTTCTGCCTTTGGGCTCTCTTCCGAAAGCAGGCATATTCATTACCATCAAGTAAGCTGCCATGAAAAGACCAACCAGTATAATCAAATATATCATCTTGTTAAAATAGGCTGCAAAGGTATTGACTTTTAGTCTGACCTCGAAAATTCAATATTTTTTTAACTTAATTTATAAAGCTTTCTGAATAATTTATTATTTATTTAAATCAGAATAATCTTAAACTTTTTAACTTAGCTGACTGAAAAAAATTCAAAAAACGTTGAAAAATTATTCGATAATACTGCTTGCAGCAGCACTCTCTTCATGCTCATCTATCAGAAGATATAATGAGCAAAGAGCAGCATGCATCGGCCCTGAAGAGCTTAAGGAAGATATAGATTATGCCTACTTAAAGCTTCAAAAGATGCACCCCCAGCTGTACTGGTATATTTCCCAAAAGGATCTTGACTATAAATTTGACAGTCTTAAACAAACGATCAATCAGCCATTAACTCCACTTCAGTTTTATTTTAAATTGCAGCCCGTCATTGCCGATATCCGTGAGGGGCATCTGGCACTCAGAATTCCAAGAAAAAAGTTTACTAAAAGTCAGATTAAAGCTCTTGAACATAAAAAGGGAATGTTCAGCCGTTTTGGATATTACATACAGGATGATCATTTGTATATTATTGAAAATAAGGATTCGATAGAAGATATAAAACCGGGAACTGAAGTATTGGCTATCAATAATATTCCCGTATCAGAATATATAAAGAAATACCGTCAACTGATCAGCAGTGACGGTTACAATACAACTTTTCAATCTTATTTTTTAAAGGATGTTTTCTTTAATTTTTATACTGCAGAAAACGGGTTTACAGATACTGCATTTATAGAAACACTGTACAACGGCACAAAACAGACCTATACTCTGCACCGGGAATCTAAATCTAAAAATGATCTCGAAAAGGATAAAGAACAGGAAAAACGAACCCCGGAAAAGAAAGTAAATGATTATGTAGCCTTCAGCAATTCTTATAACCGGAATTTTAAATTCCTGGATAGAGACAGCACAACAGCTTATATAAAGATAAAGAGTTTTTCAAGTGATTATTCGGATAAGTTTTACAGAGAAACTTTTTCAAAAATAAAAAATGCAGGATCCAAATATTTAATCATAGATGTTCGCAATAATTATGGCGGATCTCTGCATGAGATCAATAACCTGTATTCATATCTAGCACCGAAACCTTATGTCCTGATAAAGCCTTCACAGCTTGCCTCTAGGGTTACTCCCTTAAGAACCAATTATTTCAGGAAAAGCACTCCGTTCCAATATGCTTTTAAGAGCCTAGCCTATCCCACTTATGTCTTTGCACAAACCTTCAGCACTTATAAAAAGGATGGAAAAGTGTATTACAAAATGAAGGCAGACAAACCTACAAAACCTAATAAAAATGCTTTTCAAGGAAAAGTCTTTGTCCTGATCAACGGCGGAAGTTTTTCTGCATCCTCAATCATTACGGCAAAACTGAAGTATGATAAACGGGCAATCCTGGTTGGCGAAGAAACCGGTGGTGCCAATGACGGCACTGTGGCCGGATTTTATTCTTATCAGAAACTTCCGCATTCGAGGATTAATCTTCCTATCGGACTGCTGTTGGTACAGCCCAACATTGATTTTCTGAATATGAAAAGAGGAGTTGCACCGGATGTTACCGTCACAGAAAGTATGCAAGATATTATCAATAAAAAGGACCCGCAACTGGACTGGGTAAAAAATAAAATTGCAGAAGAGAGAGAAAACAAATAATTTGTAAAGTTTCGGCGGGCTTTCAGCCCGCCGAAACTGTTTTCATTTTTTTAATTCCTTTAAAAGGTTTTCTATATGTACGATATACCTTCCGTAATAACGGTAAAACCAGAATTTTCCACTTATAAAGAGTACAAAAAGCCCTACTGTGACAGAGCTTATCAGGATCACAGCAATTTTCATCTCACTCATTGGCTTAGGCCACGGGATAAATTCTATGACGATGATCATTTCGCAGACAATAAAAGGAACAAAGCTTAGATAATAGGACAGATAATACTGTTTATTTAGATTGAACTGCATGACCATATCTTTTAAAGAGTCGTAGGTTTTCAGCATAGGATCGCTGATATCCTTGTAAAGTCTGAAAAATTTACTGAAAAAGAAGATGGTGACAAGAAGCATTGAGGCTATAAGAACCGTAATATAAAACTGGAGTTTAAACGGCCTGCAGAAGGCGCATACTATAAATGAAAAAATAAAGACCCCAATTACAAACCAAAACTCCATACGCATATTTTTACGCACTTTTTCCAATGGCAGATTGATCCTATTTCTCTGTTCAATACTTATTTCGGGAGTTTCTTCCGAAACATCTTCATTCCATACATTTTTTAATTCATCTATATTCATTGGTATTGATTTAAAAATTAAGATTTATTTGAATTTAAAATATCCTTCAATTTATTTTTAGCACGGTTCATTCTTACCCTTGCATTGCCTTCAGAAATTCCCATCTGTTCTGCGATTTGCTTTCCTGAAAAATCTTCCAGGTAATAAAAAATGAATGCTTTATCGATGGAGTTCAGTTTGCGGATCGCTTCATACATCTGAACCAGTTTTTCTTCCTTTTCATCGTCATACTCATCCTGAATGATTTTATATCGGGAGAAATCTTCATTAGAAATAAAGCTTCTTTTTTTCTCTGTTTTTAGAAAAATAATCGCCGTATTGAGTGCAATTCTGTACAGCCACGTAGAAAATTCGCTTTGTCCCTTGAAATGCGGATATGCTTTCCAGATCTGGTAGGTTATTTCCTGGAAAAGATCATCGCGGTCATCTTTTTCGGACATATACATTTTGGAAATCTTAAAAATGATTCCTTTATGTTTTTCAATTTTATTTAAAAATTCCTGCTCTAATGAGTTCATGGTTCCGGGCTCTATAGAGTTAGTTCGAAATGCAAAAAAATGTTACAAATATTTCTTTCTTAAAATAAAAAAATCCGGCAGAAAGTTTCTGTCGGATCTCATTGTGTGTTTTTTTAAGCTCTACTCCAACATCTGTTTATAAAAAACAGAGCCTTTGTACGAAATAATTTTAATTAATACTCTTTAAGAAAAGTGTACTAATTAATTGAACAGTCAGTTTAAATTTGAGCAATCACAAGTCCAAATACATTACTAACATTTCACATTTCCATTAGTTAGTAGAAAAAAAGCAAGAATGTTACATTTTTTAAAAAAATTTTACACTAAAAAGTGAAATTTGAAATTCTTTATTTTTCATACCATTCACCAACTCTTTATTACAGCTGTTTTTAACAATACTATTATTATCAGAAATTATTAAATTTTCTATAAAAAATCCTGACAATAATTTTTGCCAGGATTCAATTTGTTTTCTTAAGATAAAGGGAATTTTAATTCAGGCTGTTCAAGGCCTTTTGAAGGGACTGGATATCAATAAAGTCAAGCTTTACTCCAATAATGATGAAAAGCAGAAGAATCACTGTCAAAAAACCAATGATAAAAATATATACCGAAACAAACCATATAACTGTATTCAGTATATTTCCACTGAGTCCGAACTTATTCATGAAAAACCTCTGGGACCTTTCAAACCATGAATTTTGCTGCATTTTTTTGAGCCTTACTTCCAGCCCGTTCAGTTCGTCAACCAGGCGTACGACATCTTCAATATACCGACCATACATATAATAAATCCAATATTTTATAATAAACCATACAAGCATCAGCGTGATTAGGAAACTGATCCCGAAAATGGCAAGGTTGTATTTTACTTCAAAATGAAAATTGATCTTGATAAGAGATAGCAAAAAGGCAAGCGGAATGTAGGAAATATAATAGGAAATATAGATTTCTTTTGATATCAGAAGCTGCGTTTTAAGGTTAAACAGATCATAGTTTGTATTAATACCGCTTTTACGGAGTATTCTATAAAGTTTTAGAAAACGGGAATAAAAATAAATGATTAAAGCAAGTGTCAAGGCCACGACAAAAGCCGATATAATAACGATATTCGTATCACCGGAAGCAAATGGAAACCCTATCAGAAGCATTGGCAGAGTGATAACCATCAACCAGAATTCTGTTTCCATGTTGATCTTCAGCATCTGCATCGGTGAATGAATTTCACGCTGCTTTTCGAGAGAAATTTCAGGCGGATCCTGCCTGTTGTCTTTATTCCAAAGTTCTTTAAAATTTTCTAACTCCATCTGTTTCTGTTTTAAATCTGATCTTTTTTTTGCTTTTCGATGATCTCCTTCAATTTTGTTTTAGCTCTGTTCAACTTTACGCGAGCATTCACTTCAGTTATTCCTAACTGCTTGGCAATTTCTTTGCCGGGAAAGTCTTCCAAAAAGAAAAAAATAAGCGCTTTGTCTATGGGGCTGAGCTGGTGGATAGCTTCATACATTAGCTTCATATTTTTATCATCTGCATCGTTGTAAGATTCTTGCGGAATGACAAGATTTTCTACTCCCTGATTTTGTATAAAACTACGTTTTTTTTTGCTGCGTAGAAATACGATCGCTGTATTTAGTGCAGTTCTGTAGAGCCATGTTGAGAAGTCACTCTTCCTTTGGAAATCACCATATGATTTCCAGGCCTGATAAATGATCTCCTGGTAAAGATCATTCTGATCATCCTGATCGTCCATATACATTTTAGAGATCTTGAAAATAACACCTTTATGCTTCTCAATTTTCTCCAAAAATTCTTTTTCCATTAAAGACATTATTGAAACTCTATTCGAAAATCAATATTTTGATAAAATATTGATTTTTTTTAACATAAAAATTAAAAACTCTACGCATCAAAGTACAAAATCCTCAAAAAATAAAGAAATTTATTTAGGATTATTATTTTATGTTAAATAGAATTAAAAAAAATGTCTAGAAAATGTAGTCCGTGCTTAAAAAATTAGAATCATGTTCTCTTACAATTGTATTTAATAGTTTTTTGTTGGAATCAGTCAACTTTGCGGCTACCAGAGACCTGATTGAAAATGAGCGAAGGGCATCAAAAACAGAAAGCGTTCCCTCTGCGCTGTCTTTTCTTCCTGTGAATGGAAAAACATCGGGGCCTCGCTGTGCCTGGCAATTGATGTTGACACGGCTAACCAAATTCACAAACGGATCAATTAGTCTGGAAACTTCCTGTGGATCTTCACTAAAAATACTCACCTGCATTCCGTGTGAAGCATTTACCTGATACTCTATAGGCTCTTCTATATCTTCAAATGGCACTACTGGAATCACGGGCCCGAACTGCTCTTCATGGTACAGCTTCATATCGGTGTTGACAGGATAAACCACAGCAGGAAATACAAAAGATTCTTCGGTAAAACCTCCATTTTCATTTAAAACCTTCGCTCCTTTTGTCAATGCATCATCAATACATTCTTTTAAGTAAGGCGGTTTATTGACTTCCGGAAGCGGAGTGACTTTTACGTCTTTTTCCCATGGAAGACCAGGTTTCAGGGCAGAAACAGCAGCACTTAATTTACGGGTAAACTCTTCAGCAATCTCTTTTTGAACAAATATAAGCTTCAGTGCTGTGCACCGTTGTCCGTTGAACGACAGTGCTCCCAGGATACATTCGTTTACTGCAACATTCAGATCAGCATTTTTAGTAACGATGGCAGCATTTTTAGCATCAAGGCTGAGAATGGCACGCAGACGGTTTACTTTGGGATGCAGCTTCTTTAGTCCATTGGCCACTTTGCTGGATCCTATAAAGGCAAGAACATTTACTTTTCCGCTTTCCATGATCGGGGTAATAATCTCTGAACCTTTGCCGTAAAGTGTATTTACCGTCCCTTTTGGAAAGGCTTCTTTAAATGCATTTAATAAAGGATAATGAGCTAGAACACCATGTTTAGGAAGCTTAAAGAGAATAGTATTTCCCATGATGAGGGCAGGAATCAACGTGGTGAAGATCTCATTTAAAGGATAATTGAACGGCCCCATGCTTAAAACCACTCCGAGCGGAGCTCTCCTTATCTGCGCTATGGTTCCTTCTGCCTCCTGGAAACGGGAAGATTCCCTATCCAAATCCTTCAGTGCATCAATGGTTTGATTGATGTAATCTACAGTACGGTCAAATTCTTTTGTTGAATCGGCTAAAGTTTTCCCGATCTCCCACATAAGCAATTTAATGACCAGATCACGCTGTTCGATCATCAGATAGACGAATTTCTGCATACATTGTATACGGCCTTCAACAGACATCGTAGGCCATTCTCCAAGACCGTTATCATAAGCTTTTACGGAGGCTTCAAGGACCTCCACTGCCTCTTTAGGGCCAATATTAGGGATGCTTCCCAGAAGTTTTCTCTCAAGACCATTTTCCGTAGGGATACAGACGGGCGAATAGATATCCTGAACCTCTCCTTTCCACTCTACCAGTTCTCCGTTGAGAAGATAAACCTTCTGGTGGATCTCGGGAACTTTATATTCGTCAGGAATTTCGTTTTCGCTTTTAAAAATATCTTGAAATAACGGTTTGTTTACTGAATCCATAAATTTTATTTTTTGATAATTTGAATGTAAAATTGCCTTTTACAGAATAAAGGTAGAGGTTACAATTGGTAAAAAAAATAGGCAGCTGATAGATTTCCTCTATTTGACGGGTATTTGAATTAAAATTAATAATCCGCTTCTAAAAAAAGAATAATTTTGTTTAAAAATAAATACATGTTTTCAAAATTAGCTTTCAGCACCTTATTATTCTTTTCAGCATTTATTTTTGGCCAGAATACGAAGACAGCCAATACCGTTCTGATGGGAGGAAAACCAATACATACGTACGCCAAACTGCCTGCAGTGAATAAGGCAGCACCAAAGTTTACCCTTACAGATGTTACCATGAAAGATCAGACACTTGATTCTTATAAAGGAAAGTATATTATCCTTAATATTTTTCCGAGTGTAGATACAGGAGTGTGTTCCGCTTCTGTACATCATTTCAATGAAGATGCAGCCAATATTCCAAACACTGTGGTTCTTTGTATTTCCAAAGATCTGCCTTTTGCTCAAAAAAGATTTTGCGGTGCAGAAGGGATCAAAAATGTGGTAATGCTTTCGGATTTCCGTTCTGATTTTGGAAAAACTTACGGCGTGGAAATTACAGATTCTGCTATGAAAGGGCTTCTTAGCAGAGCTGTTGTAGTTATTGATCCTTCGGGAAAAATTATTTATGAAGAGCAGGTTGCCGATATTTCGCAGGAGCCGAACTATGAAGCAGCAATTGCAGCAGTGAAAAAATAAGCTTTGCTTTTGTTAATAAAAAGGTTCCGGCGATCTTCGATCGCCGGAACCTTTTTATTTCTTTATCCTTTTACTTTTAGTGGTTACCACTATTACTCCGTTTTGAGCCTGTGAGCCATAAATTGCAACTGCGGAAGAACCTTTCAGAATATTCATGGTTTTTATAGTATTGGGATCAACAGCCTGCAAATCTTCCAGGCTGGCTATTTTATTGTTCATTACCACCAAAGGTTTCTGATCATTTCTCAAACTTGCATTTGCCCCTCCAATTCTTATTCCCTGTCTGCCTGAACTATTTTCCGGCATCTGATTAATAATTAAGCCCGGCACTTTTGGCGGAATTTCTTTCGTTACATTTTCTTTGGCTTTTATTAAAGTATCTGCCGGTATTACTGTAATTGACCCAAGCATTTTTTGACCCTTTTGCTTGCCCAATCCTTGAAGTACTACTTCTTTTATTTCTTCTGTCTTTAAAGTATCATTTGCTGTACTTTGTTGTGCATTTACAGAAACCAAACCTCCCGTGGTTAAAATAAAACCCACCGCAAATTTCACAAAAACTGAATTGAGGTAAGAATACTGCAGGTTCCTGTTCAACTGAGATTCATAAAAGTTCCCGCAGATATTTTCTGAGGAATGGGAAAAGACATTGATAATTTCCTCATCAGAAGCAATGGTAAAATCCCGGACGGTTTTGGAGCAAATGGAGCAAAATCTGCCTTTTTCTTCGGGGGTCATGGTTTCCCAGTTTTCATGACACAGCTTTGGTATGGTGATTTTCATAATAAAATCTTTATAGTAAAGATGCTTTGTTTAGGAAAAAGGTTGGAAACTTCCATATTTTTTTTAATGCAAAGTTTCAATTTCTAAACTGTAGATTTTAAGACTGCAAAGAAGGAATCAATCTACGATTGATTTGATGAAGCGCACGTTTTATCCCACAACTTCATCAGAGGCGAAGCCACCATTCTTTGCTTTCCTTAGAATCACAAGATGCCATTGTAAAAACTTTGCGTTTAAAAAAACACCATCTTATTCCCCATCCTATCCTGAAATAAAAAACAGAATTATCCAAGGCTAATAAAAAGCCCAACCTACCACCTCGAAATAAATCCCTGGAACTATACGTCCCCCGCAACTTGCAGTAGATTTCCGGAGATCTCCGAAACCGACAAACAATATTGTTTGGAACCAATGGGAGGTTTGTTTTGCAGTGTTTTAGAGGTGTTAGGGAGGTTGTAAGCAGAAGGTTTTAATGTTGTAAGAAGTTTTTAGGCGTTTAGAATTATGGTTCCCATAATGCTGATTGTTTTATTTCTATATTTGATAATTATAGTTGGATTAACTTATTGGTTAATTTTATTGATGAAATGTTAAGTTAAAAATCATGTTGAAGAATTATAAATTATTTTTTACAGTTTCAAAACCTCCAGAAGAAATAGCTACAGAGGAATGTATTTGGTGCAATAGTAAATTAAATAAAAATATAGCTCACATTATATCAAAGAGCCTTCTAAAAACTGAGCATTTTTCAAATAAGCTATACAAGTCTGTTTGCCATCAATGTAATTCTTCATTTGGAAAAAATATTGAGGATTGGATTTTTAAATATTCCCCAATTAACTTTTGGATAAATAGGGATATTAAAAATACAATGAAAATAAATGATGACCGCACATTTAAATATAAGAAAATCTTCGTTTGGCTTCCCGAATTAAATGAATGGTTTATTGCTTTAAATGAAAATTCTAACCAATTTCCGTCTCAATTATTTCTTAATAACAATTTTGAAATTATATTTTTTTATAGTTCGAAAAATAAAACTACAAATAAAAAATTAAATTTTAATTTGTTAGAAAAATTCGTTAATAATATTAAAAGTGATAATTATTCAATTTATACTTCAGAACTTTTGCCAAAAAATTTTAGTCCGCGAATTTTTGAGTATAATAATACTTCTATCATAATTTCTAGAACAAATGATAATGCTGATTTTTTTATCAATATAATTAAAAGTTTAAAAATAATAGAATCTATAGAAATTAAAAATATTTATCCTGATCAAAAAGAGCTCAAACATTTAATAATAAATTACAAGTGGTCAAGAAAAAAGTATTACAAATACTGCTCGAAAATTGCATTTGAATTTTTATCACTAATTCAAGGGAATGATTTTGTTAAAAACTCAGAATTTAATAGTTTTAAGAAATTTTTATTAGAGAATGTGAAAAATGAATTTTCAGAAGTTTTATTTGTTAACGGAAGAGGAATTAATGAAAAAATACTAACATTAGGTGGCTGGGTTGATATTTCTAATGAAGCTAAAATTTCAAAAAAAACAATATTCCCAACTTTTAACTTAAATGCACTTAAGGATTATACCTTTTCTATGATACTTTATAAATGTGATTCACATATATGTGCTTCCATTAAATTATTTGAATTTGAACCTTGCAATATTATATTATCAGACACATCACAAGATTTTGAAACTATTCATCTAATAACGTATTCTGCAAAAGAAGATAAATTGAACTTTTACGAAACAACAGCAGATATTGAAAATTTTGACCAAGAAGTGATATTTGTTTCTGATGAACAAAGCCTTTATCACTTAGGAAAATAATATAAGCGATGTAATCCATTACTCCATAAGCTTATATTATTTTGCAATTGCTCACTAAAAAAACCTGCCTCCTGGCAGGTTTTTCCACATCTAAAAAGTTTTAAAGCAAACTCTCATCCACAAAATTCGGAAGCGTTACTTTCAGGTTCGGTTCTGCTTCCATTGCTCTTTTAATAGCGAAAACAGCGCCTTCGTTTCTGGCCCAGCTTCTTCTGGAGATTCCGTTGTTCACGTCCCAGAAGAGCATAGATTTCAGTCTTCTGTCGGCATCTGCACTCCCATCAAGAAGCATTCCGAAACCACCGTTAATGACTTCGCCCCAGCCTACTCCGCCGCCATTATGGATAGACACCCATGTAGCGCCACGGAAACTGTCACCAATCACGTTGTGGATCGCCATATCTGCGGTAAACCTTGAACCGTCATAAATATTGGAAGTCTCCCTGTAAGGCGAATCCGTCCCGGAAACATCATGATGATCCCTTCCGAGAACTACTGGTCCGATCTCCCCGTTCTTAATAGCATTGTTGAAGGCTTCGGCGATCTTCATTCTTCCCTCTGCATCGGCATACAGGATTCTCGCCTGCGAGCCTACTACCAGCTTGTTTTCCTGCGCCCCTTTAATCCACTGGATATTGTCTTTCATCTGCTGCTGAATCTCTTCAGGAGAGTTTTTTACCATTTCCTCTAAAACAGCACATGCTATATCATCCGTTTTCTGTAAATCTTCCGGTTTTCCGCTTGTACATACCCAACGGAAAGGCCCGAAGCCATAATCGAAGCACATAGGCCCCATAATATCCTGAACGTAGCTCGGATATTTGAATTCTCTTCCTAAAGTTGGATTTTCTGCCATTACATCGGCTCCTGCTCGTGAAGCTTCCAGTAAAAAAGCATTCCCGTAATCAAAGAAATAAGTTCCTTTCTGTGTATGCTTATTGATGGCTGCAGCATGTCTTCTTAAAGTTTCCTGAACTTTTTCCTTGAACATTTCGGGTTCTTCGGCCATCATTTTGTTTGACTCCTCAAAGCTTTGCCCGGCCGGGTAATAACCGCCAGCCCAAGGGTTGTGAAGGGATGTTTGGTCTGATCCTATGTCGATTTTTAAATTATTTTCATCAAATTTCTCCCAAACCTCAACAATATTTCCAAGGTAAGCCAGAGAAACTGTTTCTTTATTTTCCTGGGCTTTTCTTACCCTTTCTATCAATTCATCTATATTCTCATAAATCTCATTCACCCATTTCTGGTCGTGACGGATTTTTGTGATCTTTGGATTTACTTCAGCGCATACTGTGATACAACCCGCAATATTTCCTGCTTTGGGCTGTGCCCCGCTCATTCCTCCCAATCCTGAAGTTACAAAAAGTCCACCTTTCGGTTCTTTTTTAATCTTTCTGAAAGCATTCAGAACAGTGATGGTTGTTCCGTGAACAATTCCCTGGGGCCCAATATACATATAGCTTCCCGCTGTCATCTGTCCATATTGGGTAACACCCAAAGCATTGAATTTTTCCCAGTCATCCGGCTTGGAATAGTTGGGAATCATCATTCCGTTGGTTACTACCACTCTCGGTGCATCTTTATGCGACGGGAAAAGCCCCATTGGATGCCCTGAATACATTGTGAGAGTCTGCTCATCCGTCATTTCCGACAGATACTTCATCGTTAAAAGATACTGGGCCCAGTTGGAAAATACAGCTCCGTTTCCTCCATAAGTAATAAGCTCATGAGGATGCTGCGCCACGGCATAATCAAGGTTATTCTGGATCATCAGCATAATGGCTTTTGCCTGCTCGGATTTTCCGGGATATTCTTCAATTGCCCTTGCCTTCATTTCATAATCAGGACGGAAACGGTACATATAAATTCTGCCATATTTCTCCAGTTCTTCTCTGAATTCAGGCAGCAATTCCTCATGAAACTTAGGTTCGAAATAACGCAAAGCATTCTTCAGAGCAAGCTTTTTCTCTTCTTCTCCTAAAATTTCTTTACGCTTCGGTGCATGGTTGATATTGGTTTCGTATGGTTTAGGCTGTGGCAGGTGATCAGGAATTCCCTGCTGGATCTGTTCTTGAAATGTCATATTGCTATTTAAAGTTCAATGTTTAGAATCAATGTTTGAAGTTTTAAAGATATTCAAATTAGAAAATATAGGCAAGGGAATTTGATGATGTGTTGATTTGCAGATACCGACTATAATAAAAATACCTACTGAATATTCCCCTCCTTTGGAGGGGTGGATGACAAAATTCAGGGAATTTTGGAAGACGGGGTGGTCCCAAAATACTCAATAATAAAATACTCCAAATCCTTCATCACTACATCAATATTATTCCTGACATCAAAATCCGAGATTCTGAAAACAAGAAGTCCCAAAGCCTCAAGATATTCCTGTCTTATTCCATCATAAATCTGCTTTTCATCATGGCTTGAACCATCAATTTCAATAATCAATCCTAAAGTTTTTACATAAAAATCTACAACATAATTTCCGATAATTCTCTGCCGGTCAAAATCTATATTGTGGAAGGTCCTGGCTCGTACCTTTTTCCAAAAGAGAACTTCACCAAGAATTCCTGCTTTACGTTTTTCTTTTAATAAAGCTTTTAAGAGAGGGTTATAAGGTAAATTTTCTACGAAGTTCCTGTGGATGGGAACTCCGTTGATGTGGGTTAGTATTTCTTTCATTGTTTTGTGTTTTTTAACCACCCCGTCTTCTCCTTTTAGTCGAATCCACCCCTCCAATGGAGGGGAATAATATTCCACAATAAAACAGGTGATCTCCAAAAATAACAAAACCTTACTGGAAATCAGTAAGGTTATTCTATATTTACCCGTTCAGTATTTAAGTTAGAACATCATCATTTTCTTCTTCATGGTCATCTTCGTTGTCACTGAGGCTCCAGTAATTATTTTCTTCATCCTCAGATCCTATTTCTTCCATGTCGTCATCATCTTCAATTCCGGGAATATCAAGGCCTTTATCTATTTTATCTTCATCCTCATTTTCATCCTCATTCAATATGGGATTTCCATCGCCATCGAGCGGGATATGTTTTTCCTTATTAAATATATCTTCATTTGGACTGTAATCCATCTGCTCTAATTTTCTGTTCTGTTCATTGGTATTGTTTTCAGGTGTCATAATATTTTGTATTTAAGGTTTAACAATACAGAACAAAAATAATTCCAAGCTGCTATGAATTCTCAGAATATACTTCAGGGTTGGCACAATAAGGAATTTTTTCACCTTTAGAAAAGGCAATAATGTTTTCGGCAGCCATCTTTGCCATTCCTGTTCTGGCTTCTATGGTTGCAGAGCCTATGTGTGGCAGTACACAAACGCTGGAAAGTTCCAAAAGAGGGCTTTCTTTAAACATCGGTTCAGGATTGGTAACATCCAGACCGGCTCCCCAAATCTGTTTTGAAACCAGCGCTTCATACAGGTCCTTCTCATTCTGAAAACCACCTCTTGCCGTATTGATGAAAATGGCATTAGATTTCATTTTTGCAAATACAGATTTATTAAAGAGGTCCTTCTGTTCAGGGGTGAAATTGGCATGGATACTCAGTACATCCGACTGTTCAATAAGCTCTTCAAAAGAAACATAAGTGGCATTCAGTTTTTTTTCTGCTTCTTCATTCCGGTTCCTGTTGTGATAAATGATCTTCATATCAAAAGCCTTATGTGACTTTTCAGCCATTTCAAAGCCAATTCTTCCCAATCCCAAAATTCCTAAAGTTTTTCCATACAATTCCTGTCCCAGAGCATGCAATGGGTCAAAATCTCCCCAGTTACCATCTTTCACCTTCTGAAAGTTATAGCTCGCTCGTCTTGCCACAGACTGCATCAGCAGGAAAGCTATGTCAGAAGTGGCTTTACTGAGGACATCAGGTGTATTTCCAACAGGAATATTTCTACTATTGGCCTCTTTAATATCCACATGATCAAAACCTACAGAATATAAGGCAATTGTTTTTATATTGGTACATTGATCGAAAAAATCTCTGTCGTATTTAAATTCTGCTCCTATACTTAAAATAGCATCACTATTCTGACAATAAATTAGCCATTCTTCATGAGACAGATTTTCATGTTCGGGAATAAAAACTTCCAGTCCTGCTTCTTTCAGCATATCGAGTCCTGCTTCCGGAATTCTTTTGTTTACAAATACTTTCATTCTACTTCTGATTTAATTCGTGTTTTAGATTTCCAATGAAAAACCTCACTCCTGTTAAAAAGTGAGGTTCTTAACTTTAATATTAAAAATTATTGATCTTCATTTGCTTGGTTCTGGTTTTTGTCCCAGGCTTGAGAAGCCATCTCCTGAATCTCTTCCCAAACATCCTTTGCTGATTTCTGTGCATGAGCCATAAATCCCTGCTTGGTCGCTTCCTGATTCTTAGTTTTCATATCATTCATATAATCTTTCACCTGCTGGGTATAGCTTTCTGTGTGATATCCGGGATTATTATGCAGGTTTTTCTGAATATTACTGAAATCGTGAGAGGATTTAAATCTATTCGTATCCATAATAATAAAATTTAAGTGATTAGGTACTCAATTGAATCCAATTACTATTCCGAACCGGTCTTAAAGTTTATTAAAACTGTTTTTTTCCCACAAAAGATTAATTTATTTAAACACTTAGAACACTTTAGTTTTAAAAAATTTGCCATCCTGACTTAATTATTCAAAAAGATTTTGTGACTTTTGTGGAATTAAAAATATGCTTTAATGATTGGTATCTCCAAGCATCGGAACAAATTTATAAGCCCCGAATTCTTCTTTTTCGAATTGGGTAGGAGCTGTTTTGGTAAATCTGTACAGGATCTGTTCATCGGTAGGCCCCAACGGAATAACCATTTTCCCGCCTACACTCAGCTGTTTTAATAATTCTGTGGGTAAAACAGAAGCCCCACAAGTAACAATAATCTTATCAAAAGGAGCAAAAGTAGGAAGCCCGGCAAAACCGTCTCCAAAACTCTGAAATTTTGGACTCAGATGCAGCTCACGGAATTTTTTCTTTGAGAAATCAAAAAGATCTTTCTGTCTTTCTACCGTATAGACCAATGCTTTCATAGCCAATAGAACGGCAGTCTGATATCCACATCCGGTTCCGATTTCCAGAACTTTTTCGCCCGGTTTTACCTGGAGCAGCTCGGATTGTTCTGCCACAGTTGAGGGATGAGAAATAGTCTGATGTGACAAAATTGGGAATGCCCGGTCTTCATAAGCAAAATCCTCAAAAATACTTTCGATAAAAAGATGTCTCGGAACGTCACTCATTGCCGAAAGTACATTTTCATCCGAGATTCCTATCTTATGTCTTAAATATTCGACCAGAATCTTTCTTTTTCCTTTATGTACAAACGAATCATGCATCATTAGTAAGATAATAGTTATTAGGTTACAGGTAGTAGTTCATGCAAAAGTAAAAAAACTATCCATACTTATCAACCTAAAAAGGACAAGGTATTTCTTAATACCTAAAATTCTTATCTTTACAAAAATTAAAAAAAATCTATGTTAAAAGCAGGTTTGGTAGGTGCCGGACATCTGGGGAAGATCCATTTACGACTTCTTAACCAGTCAGATAAGTATGAGCTGGTAGGTTTCCACGATAAAGATACTGAAAACGGGAAAAAAATAGAAGCAGAATTCGGGTATAAATATTTTGAAAATTTTGATGAACTTCTTGAGCAGATCGATATGCTGGATATTGTGACTCCCACAGTCTATCATTATGATTATGCCCTAAAAGCAATTGAAAAAGGTCTTCATTTTTTCATTGAAAAACCGGTGACCCAAACGCTTGAGCAGGCAGAAGAAATCCTTCACAAATGCCAGGAAAACGGCATTAAGGCGCAGGTAGGACATGTTGAAAGATACAACCCCGCTTTTATTGCCACTAAAGAATACATTAAAAATCCAATGTTCATTGAGATCCACAGGCTGGCAGAATTCAATCCCAGAGGAACGGATGTTTCTGTAGTACTGGACCTTATGATCCATGATCTGGATATTTTGCTGAGCATGGCTAAATCTAAGGTTAAAAACATTCATGCTAGCGGTGTATGTGTGGTAAGCAAAACCCCCGACATTGCCAATGCCAGAATAGAATTTGAAAACGGCTGTGTAGCCAACCTTACCACTTCCAGAATCTCCATGAAAGCCATGAGAAAAAGCCGTTTTTTCCAGAAAGATGCATATATTTCTGTAGATTTTCTTGAAAAGAAAGCAGAGGTGATTAGAATGAAAGACGCTCCTGAAAACCCTACTCCTTTTGATATGATTATTGAAAATGCTGACGGAGAAAGGAACCAGATTTTATTTGAATATCCTAATATTGAGCCCAATAATGCTATCCTTGATGAATTAAATTCTTTTGCAGACGCCATCACTGATGGCAAAAATGTGGAAGTTTCCCTGGAAGACGGAACAGAAGCTTTAAAGGTTGCCCTTGAAATTGTAAAACTGATTTCAAAATAAGTTTTATCCCATAATATTATAACAGGCTGTCATTTAAAATGACAGCCTGTTGTCTTTAAAAAATTCATTAGAAATAAACTTACTATTTCTTTTCATTACACAATTTTAATTTTTGTTCTGGATTTTTTAAATATATTTGTTTTTCTTAAAACTATTGTTCTACAATTCTCTCCTATAATTTAAAATAAACTAATTCAATATGAAAAGAGTCATCCTGTTATCCACTTTAATATTGTCTCAATTTGGGACATCACAATTATTAAAAACTGACGGACAGAAAATAATCAATGACAAAGGAGAAAACATCCAGTTGCGGGGGCTTGGCCTTGGCGGGTGGATGCTTCAGGAAGGATATATGCTGAAAACAGCTGATTTTGCAGGGCCTCAGCACAAGATCAAAGAGAAAATCACTGAATTAATTGGTGAAGACGGAATGAAGGATTTTTATAAGGCTTACCTTAAAAATGGTATTACCAGGCAAGATATCGATTTTCTTGCTAAAGCGGGATTCAATTCTGTAAGGCTTCCGATGCATTATGATCTATACACTTTTCCTATTGAAAAGGAACCGGTAAAAGGACAAAATACATGGCTGGAAGAAGGTTTTAAAATGACAGATAACCTTCTGAAATGGTGTGCTGCCAATAAAATATACCTGATCCTTGATCTTCATGCAGCACCGGGAGGACAGGGAAATGACGTTAATATTTCAGATAACGATAAAACAAAACCATCTCTCTGGGAAAGCATTGAAAATCAGAAAAAAACGATTGCTTTATGGAAAAAACTTGCTGAACGGTATAAGGATGAGCCCTGGATTGGCGGTTATGACCTGATCAATGAGCCAAATATCAATTTCACCGGAAAAAATCCGAATGGTACCGACGAAATGTCGAACGCGCCGCTCTGGAAACTGCAAAAGGACATTACAGCTGCTATCCGGGAAACCGATAAAAAGCATATTATATTTATTGAAGGAAACGGTTGGGGAAATAATTACAACGGCCTGATCCCGATCTGGGACAGCAATATGGTATTCAGCTTTCATAAATACTGGAATTATAATAATGATGAAACCATCCGGTCTATCCTTGATCTCAGGACAAAACACAACATGCCTATCTGGCTTGGGGAAACTGGAGAAAACTCCAATGTGTGGTTTACCGAGCTGATCCAGCTTTTGGACAGACATAATATTGGATATGCATTCTGGCCGATGAAAAAGATCGATAATATTGCAGGAATTACCAACGTCAAAATTACTCCCGAATATGAAAAACTTCTGAATTATTGGAAAAACGGCGGCGAAAAACCTTCTAAAGACTATGCAACAAAAGCCTTGATGAAGATCGCGGAAAATTATAAATTCAGTAATGTGGAGATTAAGAATGATGTTATAGATGCTATGTTCAGACAGGTTAATGAAGATTCAACAAAACCGTTCAAAAATCATCAGGCTCCGGGAAAAGTATTTGCTTCGGACTATGATTTGGGAAGAATGGGTTCGGCTTACCTTGACAAAGATTTTGTCAACCTTTGGGTAAGTGATCCGAAGAAAAGATCGGAATGGAATTCCGGACAGCAGATGAGAAATGACGGTGTGGATATTTACCTCTGCCATGACAGCATTTCTAATTCTTATTATGTGGGAAAAACGGAAGCGGAAGAATGGCTTCAATATACCATTGACACAAAATTTGAGAAAAACTACTCGTTCAGCATCAGATATGCAGGTAAGAATGATGGCGGTATCAGACTGGAAGATGCTTCCGGGAAACTGCTGGCCAAAGTTTCACTGCCTTCCACCGGGGGAGATGAAAACTGGAAAACAGTTTCGATTAAAAACGTGCCTTTGAAGAAAGGAACAAATAAAATCAGACTCCATTTTGAAAGCGGTGGCTCCAACCTTAATTATTTTGAAATACAATAATAATTATCTTAAATTGCAAATCCCTTTTAGCATCTGAAAGGGATTTTTTTAATCATTATATTATGAAAAAAATAGGACTATTCTTTCTTCTGGTATCGTCGCTGGCTGTAGCTCAAAGATCTGTTTTGGAGCAGAAAATAAACTCCATTATTGAAGGTAAAAAAGCAACGGTTGGAATTTCTGTGCTGGGTTTTGAAAATAATTTCAACTACAGCAAAAACGGGGATAAGCTACTTCCTACTTTAAGCGTCTTTAAATTTCATATTGCCTGTGCAGTTCTAAACCTTGTAGATAAAGGAAAGCTGTCTTTGGATCAGAAAATATTCATCAGTAAATCTGATCTGATGGAAAATACATGGTCTCCTTTTCGGGAAAAGCATCCCGATGGAAATATTGAAGTTTCCTTAAATGAAATAATCGATTATACCGTTGCATTAAGTGACAATAATCTTTGTGATGTACTGCTAAAACTCATTGATGGAACAAAAACTGTTCAAGGATTTATGGATTCAAAGGGGGTAAAAGGCTTCCAGATTAAGTACAATGAAAATGAAATGCACAAAAACGACTGGAAAGCACTTTATGAGAATTACAGTACAACGAATTCTGCTGTACAGCTTCTTAAAAAGTTCTATGATGGAAAACTGCTTTCCAAAAAGTCTACAGACTATTTAATGCAGATTATGATCAGTACAAAAACCGGCACTAATAAAATTGTTGAACAGCTGCCTAAAAACACTCCTGTAGCCCATAAAACCGGTGCTTCCGGAAAAAATAACGAAGGACTCACTATTGCTGAAAACGACATGGGAATCATCACGCTTCCGAATGGAAAACATTACGCAATTGCCATATTTGTAAGCAATTCCATGGAAAGTAATGCTGTAAACTGCAAATTGGTTTCTGATATTTCCAAGGCAGTGTGGGATGATTTTAATAAGTAAAATATTAAGCTTATTTTTAAAGCTGAAAAACCAGTGAAGTTTTTGTTCTCTAATCCTGAAAAACTATAAATATGAAAAAAATAGTATTAGCAACCTTCCTTTTGTGTTCGGCCTTCTTTTTTTCACAAAAAAGCATGAGCTATGTACGCATAAGCTATGGCAGTATCTGCTGTGGAACACCCTCTACAAAACCTGTGACAGATTATCTGAAAAAGTTTGAGAAAAGCAATAAGCTGAGAGCTTTTGAAATCCTGGAACAAGGCGGATTGGGAAGAGAAGGCGAATTTACTTTATACATCGGGACAGACAAACTGAATAAAAAACAGAAAACTGCTTTCACAAAAGGCCTTCAATCTGTTATTACTTCACAAAATAAAACCAGAATACAGAATAGTGACGGCACGGTGGATTTCGATCCGGCAGTGACTGTTCATAAATCTGATTTAGCAGATATTAAAAATTTAACTATCTATAAAAAATAAAAGAAAAAAATGATCAAAAACATTGTAGTTATTGGAGCTGGAACCATGGGAAATGGGATTGCGCATACTTTTGCACAAAGCGGATTCAAAGTAAATCTGGTAGATGTATCGCAGGATGCTCTTGACAGAGGACTGAAAACAATTACAACTAACCTTGACAGAATAATCGCAAAGGGAAACCTTACGGAAGAGCAGAAAGCTGAAACATTAGGAAATATCAGCACGTTTACTGAACTTAAGGAAGCGGCAGGCATCGCAGACCTTATCGTAGAAGCAGCCACTGAAAACCAGGATCTGAAACTGAAGATCTTCGGACAGATGGATGAATTTGCACCTGCGAACTGTATCCTGGCTACGAATACTTCTTCTATTTCTATTACAAAAATCGCTGCGGCTACCAAAAGAGCTGATAAGGTAATCGGAATGCATTTTATGAACCCGGTTCCTATCATGAAACTGGTAGAGATCATCAAAGGATATTCTACGTCCAAAGAGACTTTCGATGCGATCTATGACATGAGTAAGACATTAGGAAAAGTCCCTGTAGAAGTGAATGACTACCCTGGTTTTGTAGCCAACAGAATTCTGATGCCAATGATCAATGAGTCTATTGAAACACTTTACAACGGTGTGGCTGGTGTAGAAGAAATTGATACGGTCATGAAGCTTGGAATGGCACATCCGATGGGACCTCTTCAGCTGGCAGATTTTATCGGTCTTGACATCTGTCTTGCCATTCTTAATGTGATGTATGATGGTTTCAAAAATCCTAAATATGCTCCGAACCCGCTTCTTGTAAATATGGTAATGGCCGGAAAACTGGGTGTAAAATCAGGAGAAGGTTTCTATGATTACTCAGAAAGCAAAAAAGCTGAAAAAGTTTCAAAAATGTTTTTGAAATAACTGAATGAAATTAAAGGAAAGAAATATCCAAATAGCAATGGTCATCATCACTGTAATGATGACCATTCTTCGTTTTATATTAAATGAAAAAGGAAGAGTAAACCCCGATTCTAGCCGCTTTATGAGATTTGCGCATGTGCTTCCTACTATTGACAATACTACAACTCCTGTAGGTTATCCTATTGGTATCAGGTTGTTTACATTTCTTGGCTTCGATGAGTTCTGGGGGAGTAAAGTTCTTGGCATTGCCGCTTATCTTTTTATTATTTATTTCTGCTGGAAGAAAAACTTCTATAAACGTGAAGCTATTGCAGTATGCGGATTGTTCAGCTTTGTTTCATTGTTTGCCTATACGATGAGTGAAGCTCTTATTATTCCTTTTGTATTTTTATTTTTATATACCGCCTCGCAGATCATTGCGGGAAAACTTGAAAAAGGAAAAGCTATTTTTTATCTTTCAATCTCATTAATTGCTCTTTATAATATCAGATATAGTGCCTTATTCTTCATTGGGGGAACCGGACTTTACGGCTTACTATTTTTGAGAAAAAAATATTCATGGGTATTTATTGCCTCCGGTATTATAGGAATTCTGTTTGTGGGGGCCTATAAACTTTTATTTATTGATTATTTTAATGAAAATTATATCAACCAGGCTCTGGCCATAGGAATTCACCCCACTTCCAAGTTACTGAAAGAATTGGTACAGGGGCTGGCAACTTCATTCAATCCATTCATCCACATTGCAGATCCTGGGGAAAGCTTCATCAATTATGGCATTTATGGTATTGGTGCCCTGAATATCTTTTTGATGATTTATCTTCTGGTAAAAAATAAGCTGTCCGAAACAGAATATTTCTTTACCATTATCAGTATTTCCGGCATTGTATGCTCTTATTTTGTTCAGTATTTTTATTCAGTCATTCCTATTGACTACAGGATCATAGGACCTTTTATAATTCCTGTATGGCTTATTTACTTTAACAGACTTTTCAGGATCTTCAATACTAAAACCTATGCAATCACCGGACTTAGCTTACTGTCCGGACTGGCTTTCACCTGGCTCTCCAGAGGAAATTATCTTGAAAACAGAAAAGCTGCCTCAGATTTTTTAAAAAGTGAGAAGTTGGATAAAATTTCCATACAATTTTTTATTTTAAAAGAAGAAGAGCTGGAAAGGATACAGGTTGCTGAACTTTTAAGTACAGTAAACCCTGATGTTACACTTACTTTCAAGCCCGAGGATACAGTCCGCAGAACCACTCTTACAAGGTATAAAGTTTTGCAAAAAATTAAAATCAACAAGAACAAATATCAATAATTTTATTATCTTTGATTAAAGTTAAAATATAAAAAAATGAAATTACCAAAGTTTTTATTAGCAGACAATTCGGAATTTCCTGAAGATTTATTCGTAGTTCACACAGAATATCCAAGATTTATCTTAAACGTTGAGGAAGAGGAAGTTGAGTGGCTAGATGATTTGGAAGGGGACGATGAAGAAACTATGGCAGACGAAGCTACAAAAGTTGTAGAGGCTGCATTTAAATGGTGTGATGAAGAGTTGGCTAAGTACGACGAAGAAGAGGAAGAATAATAACTACCTAAACATAAAAAAAGGAACTCAAATTGAGTTCCTTTTTATTTTATTCCGCTTTATTGAATTTCAACAGCAGTAAGTTATCTTTGTAAAGCTCTAAAGTAGTCCCGGAAATCACATATTTGTTGGCTTTCCCTACCATATCCATAAAATTCTGCTCAACGCTCATATTGTTGCACATCATTTTAGTAGATCCCATCTGACCAGCAGAAAAATCACCTGTGGAAGGATCTATCTTAGCTGTCCCGAAATAGTTGTTGCATCCCCCATTTCCATTGATCTTTTCCCCTTCAATATTAAGGGTCGGAACCTTACCTTTTACGTTATCAGCCAATGTCCATTTTGTATTGGCCAGTGAAGGCTGTGCTTTTCCTACTTTAGATGCAGAAGCACTGGACATTGTACCGCACGATGCCAGAATAGCAGCCGCACCTATACTTAAAAAAAGATTTTTCATTTTTTTCTTTTTGATTTAGTCAAATTTAAGGAAATTATATTATTTAAACGGTTGACAAAGGATTTTATTACTTCTGAAGCTCTATTTTAGGATTAATTTTTAAAGATCAATGAAGTAATATCTTTACATTGATTCTGTTTACTTCTTTGATGATGCTTTTATTTTTTGGCTAAAGCCAATTGATCTTGGGGCAATCTAAAACAGGCTTTAGCCAGTTTCTATTAAATGGTTATCTGATCTCGAGATATTTTTTATTGAAGATTTGGTTGATTGAACAGATTTCTATACCTGAAAATATAAAATTTGTATTGTATGTAAAAAACAAAAAAACGGGCTAAAGCCCGTTTTATAATTATAATATATCTTATCTGAATTAAGATCTTAATTCAGCATTGTATTCCTTTTGGAATGCTTTGATTAGAGATTCCATTACTTCAGAAATTTCCTTCTCTTCCAATGTTTTTTCTTCATTAAGAAGTTCAAAACTCATGGCATAAGACTTTTTCCCTTCAGGAAGATTCTTTCCTTCATACACATCGAATAAATTGATCCCTTTGATAAAAGGAGATTTATTCTTTTTCGCAGTCTGATACAGATCCTGATAGTTTACATTCTTATCGATCAATAAAGCAAGATCTCTCCTGATTTTATTGAATTTAGGAATATCTTTAAACTTAAGGACATTTTTGGAACGTAATTCCTGAGCCCATTCAAGCTCTATTTCTGCATAGAAACATTCCTGGTCAATATCAAAGTCTTTCAATAAAACCGGAGATACTTTTCCAATTCTTACTAAAGTTTTTCCTCCGGCTTCATAAGTTAATGCATCAGAGAATCTTTCGTCTGTTAAAGCTATTTCTTTATAATCAGCTCCCAATTTCTCTAACAATACTTTTACGTATGCTTTAAGATTGTAGAAGCTTACTGCTGATTTAGGCTGCAGCCAGTTTTCAGCAACATCTCTTCCTGTAACAAGAAGGGCCAGCTGCTTTCTTTCTTCGTATTTATCTTTTTTATGATAAATTTTTCCAAATTCAAAGAATTTGATATCCTGATTTTTTCTGTTGATGTTGTACACCGCATTCTGAAGAAGTCCTTCCAGTAAAGATTTTCTCATGAAGGCAAGGTCTCCACTTAATGGATTCAGTAATTTTACGGCATCAGTTTCATCTTTTACAGAAGTCAAAGAATTGTTCATTGCTTCATTGAAACCAAGTCCCTGCAATGTTCTTGCCCAGTTATTTTCGAGTTCATCCTGATCGTTAGCACTTAGCTTTACGGGCGTAAACGAGATTTTCTGCGGAGCATCGATCTTATTGTATCCGTAAATTCTCAGGATTTCTTCGATGACATCAATTTCTCTCGTTACATCAGCTCTGTATGCAGGTACAGAAATTTCAAGCCCGTTCTGGATCTCATTGAGAACCTGGATCTCCAGAGATTTTAAGATTTCCTTTACTTTTTCTCTGTGAATCTTTGTTCCTAAGATCTGTTCGATTTTTGAGAACCTGATGATCACATAATTATCTTCAATTTTCTTTGGGTACTCTTCCAACAGATCGCCAATCAGTTTTCCTCCTGCAATCTCCTGGATCATTTTGATGGCATGGGTTATTGCTGTTCTGGTAATATTAGGGTCTACTCCCCTTTCAAATCTAAACGAAGCATCTGTATTTAAGCCATGAAATTTAGCCCCTTTTCTTACGACTACCGGATTGAAATAAGCACTTTCCAGGAATATGGTTTTTGTTTCATCAGAAACTCCTGAATTCGCACCACCGAAAACCCCTGCGATACACATTGGGTTATCTTTTCCATCTTTGATCATGACTTCAGAACCATTCAAAGTTCTTTCCACACCATCCAAAGTGGTAAATTTTGTTCCTTCTTTTACAGTTCCTACTTTCACTTTGCTCCCAGTGATCTTATTTGCATCAAATGCATGAAGAGGCTGGCCATAACCGTGAAGAATATAGTTGGTAATATCTACAATATTGTTGATCGGGTTTAAACCGATTGCTTTCAGTCTGTCTTTTAACCAGGCCGGAGATTCGGCTATTTTCACTTCTTCAATGACAGCTCCGATATATCTTGGGCACAGCTCAGCATTTTCCACTTCTAAAGTGAAGTTGTGTGAGCTTTCACCGTTCAAAACTTCAGAATTCAGTTTCTCAAACGTTGATTTCTGCTGATTGGTTGAAAGAAAAGCATGAAGATCTCTCGCCACACCATAATGTGACATAGCATCTGTTCTGTTTGGCGTTAAACCGATTTCTATCACTTCATCATTAGCCAGTTCAAAATAATCAGCAAAGTTCTTTCCTACTTCATATTTGGTTTCATCCAGAACCATAATTCCTCCGTGATCATCACTAAGGCCAAGCTCATCTTCCGCACAGATCATTCCCTGAGAAACCTCACTTCTGATCTTTGCTTCTTTGATCTCAAAAAAGTTTCCGGTTTTATCATAGATCTTAGTTCCGACAACAGCTACAGGAACAGTCTGCCCTGCTTCAACATTGGGAGCTCCGCAAACGATATTTAATACTTTCCCATTCCCTACATCAACTGTTGTTTTCTTTAATTTGTCTGCATTCGGATGTTTTTCGCAGGTCAATACCTTTCCTACTACAATCCCTTCCAGACTACCTCTTACACTTTCAAATTTTTCTATCCCCTCCACTTCAAGACCTATATCTGTAAGGAATTCTCCGATCCTTTCCGTTTTCAGTTCCGTTTTGATAAAGTCTTTCAGCCAGTTGTTTGATATTTTCATTTGCTCAATCTATTTTTATTGGTCAGACATCAGTTTTAGCCTTTATCTGATCATTTTTATTTTCCAAGGTTAAAAACCCTTTGTTATTTTGAAAATTTACTTGAATTTTCCAGGCTACAAATGTCGTGTTTTTTTGAGAAACAGCGAAATTTAGAGCTCACTTTAAGAGAATAACTTTTATTTTTTTCACCTATTCATTATGCTACTTTAGCCTTTATTATTAATCTTTTTCAGTTAAAAGCAGACATTATCCCGTCACACTTCTATTCATATAGAGCTAACTCTTTTCTCCACTAATTCCTGTTGCACATCCGAAAAAATATTTTTCATAGTTTACTTTCAGATTATTCTTTTCAAAAATTTCTCTGGCTTTTTTGCTGTCCATGAATTTTTCAGTGTAGATCCAGAGCATTTTATAGTCATTGGGATTTCCTAAAAAAAACCTGCCCAAAACAGGAATAACATTATTCAGGTAAAATTTATAGAAGATAAAAAGAATTTTGTTTTCCGGTTTTGAAACTTCAACGAAACTAAATTTCCCACCTGTTTTAAGAATTCTACTGATTTCTTTGGCCAGTATTTCAAGCTGGTCCTGATGAAAGGTTTTCAGTCCATATGCACACGATACAATATCGTAATGGCTGGAAGGAAGATTACTCTGAAGGATATCTTCGCAAAGAAGACTCAGTTTTCCTTTGAATACTCTTTCTGCTTTAGACTTAGAATTTTCAATCATTCTCGCTGAAAAATCAAGTGCTGAAAAGTCAGCATTAGGAAAATTTTGCAGTAAAAAGTTCCAGTTTTCGCCCAGCCCGGAAAGCAAATCAATTACATTAAGCTTTTCATCTGAAGCGCCCAGCTTTTTTAAGAACTGCTTTCTCCACCGTATGGAAAATCCAAAGGATGTAATATAATTCATCCGTTCATAAGAACCCGACATATGGTCAAAAAGTTTTCTCACATACTCCGGGTCATAAATGTTTTTCATCAATTTGTGTGCTTGGTTTACATAAAAAAAGAGGCCTTTTCAGAACCTCTTTTATTTATTTCAAATATTACAACCCGATTACCGGCATTGATAACATCAGGATATTTTCACTTTCTTCAAGACCGTCAAGAGGTTCAATAATCCCCGGTCTGTTCGGTTGAGACATTTTCATAGTAATATCGTCAGAACCTAAAATGGTAAGCATTTCCGTTAAAAACTTCGAGCTAAAACCAATATTGATATCTTCTCCATTATAATCGCAAGGAATCTGCATATCCGCTTTGTTTGCATATTCTGTATCTTCTGCGTGAAGGTGAAGGATATTGGCAGACAGCTTAAATCTTACCTGGTTGGTAGATTTATTGGACATAATTGATGCTCTTTTGATCGCTCCCAGAAGAAGATTTCTGTTGATCGTCAGTACATTTGGATTTTCTTTCGGGATTACCGCTGTATAGTTAGGGTATTTACCGTCTATCAGTCTACAGATCCAGATATGCTTTCCAAAAGTAAACTTAGCCATATTCTCATTGAAGTCGATGGTAACGTCTTCATTCGAGCTAGCCAGAATATTTTTGAAAATGTTCAAAGGTTTCTTAGGCATGATGAATTCCATTGGTTCAGCATTCATCAGATCTGTTCTTTTATAAACTACCAGTCTGTGGGAATCTGTAGAAACAAAATTTGTTTCATTTTCTCCAAACTGAAACAATACTCCGGTCATTACGGGACGAAGAGAGTCATTGCTTGTTGCAAAAAGGGTATTGGTCAACGCTTCAGATAAAACTCCTGCCGGCATGGCCACAGTTTGAGACGCATCAAATTCAGGAAGTTCCGGATAATCATCGGCGTTATCCAATGCTACAGCGAAATTGTCTTTCTCATCTAAAATCTCAAGCTGGCTTCCGGTTCCTTCTGCATTATCCTTTACAACGAACGTTAAAGGCTGTTCTCCATATGTCTTGATAAAATCTTGAAAAATTTTAGCAGGAACGGCAAATTTACCCGAATCATCAGACTTTACGTCCAGAGAGGTAACAAGAGTAGTCTCGCCATCAGATGCTGTAATGGTAACGTTATTTCCGTCTAGTTCAAAAAGATAGTTTTCTAAAATCGGTCTCGATTGAGAGCTTGATATTACGCCACTTACAGTTTGCAATGCTTTCTGCAGTTCACCACTTGAAATAATAAATTTCATAGATTTAAAAATAAGTTTCTACAAATATAATAAATAGAAACTATAATGAAAAAAATAATCTTAAGGAGTTTTGAACAAATATCATTAAGCTGTTTTAAGACATGATTTTAAGGCCTGGATTTCTTCCTGATCATTAATTCTAATCAAAATCTGGCCTTTATTTTCTCATTGATGAGTGAATATAAAGTATGAAAACAGGTAATGACTATTTTGCTTGTATCAAAATACAAATCCTATCTTTGTTAAAAATAAGCTATGCAAAAACCGCCTGTTCACAGAAGTTTTTTAAACGCTTTCCGGGGTATTTTCCTGATGATAAAAACGGAAAGAAATTTCCGGATTGAACTTGCTGCTTTTTTTATAAACCTGGTTCTGATATTTTATTTTAGACTTTCATCAATTGATACAACTTTAATTTTTATGGCATCAATAGGTGTTTTAAGCGCTGAAATTTTCAATACGGCTGTAGAAAAGATATGTGATATGATCCAGCCTGATTTTGATAAAAGAATAGGTTTTATTAAAGATATTTCTGCAGGAGCGGTTCTTTTGATGGCAATTGGATCTGTTATAGTAGGAATTATTGTGTACTGGAAGTACATATTTCAATAAAAAAAGCACTCCTGAAAGAAATGCTTTGTAGTTTTTAAGAGCAGTAAAAGTCCCATGCTTCAGAGGTCATACAGCCGTTAAATTTTGGACAATACCAACCATAAGGATAATTACAGTGTCCGTTTTCATCAAGAGGAACAGTAATCAAAGGAGGATTTACTCCCTTTCCATTTACATTTTTTAGTTCCTGTCTTTTAAGCTTTTTTAGATTTTTCATACTTTTTTATTTGTAATCCTAAAACTACAAAAAAAATAATATTTCACCAAGATAAGATAAATTAATCTTTTAAATATTGTTCTATAATTGGAATTGCAGTTTCAGCCATTACGCCATAGCCTTTTTCATTGGGATGAACACCATCTCCGGAAAGTAAAATTTCTTTATCTCTCAAAAATGCAGTGTAAAAATCTATGTAATGTAAAGTATTTTCAACCGCGATATCTTTAAGAATCTGATTATAAACCAGAATTTCCTCATTTGTTCTTAATTTTCCGGTGACACTCTGTACTCCGCTTATTTTCTCGGAGACTGGAAGAATGCTTACCAAATAAATATCATTTGCATATTGTTTTGCATGATGAATAGCCTCAATCATATTATTTCTGAACTGGACAGGATTTACCATAGGTATTCCATCCTTAATCGCCAGATCATTGGCTCCATACCCAATAAAAATAATATTTCCTTCTGCTGAATTCCGGGCTGCCAGCTCGTAAGGCATTCGTTTTAGCAATCCTTCTGTGGTTTCGCCTCCTATTCCCAGATTAAAAAGAATCAGTTCATTGCTATCTTCATGAAATTGCTGCAGGGCATATCTTTTAAGGATATCAACCCAACCGCCGAATACTCCGTCATATTCTCCATACGTAATACTGTCCCCAAAGAACAGCCCATAAATCATTTTCTTCATTTTAGAAGCTAGATGTTAGATGTTAGAATTTAGTTTTTCACTCCAAAATTAGTGTAATATTTTTGTGTGATTCTATAATTTCGACTAAAATTTCAAACAAGGTTCGGCCTTTTCCTGAAAGCAAATCATCCAGCTTTTCCTGCATCAACTCTATGTTAAACGGTTTTCCCTGTCTGATTTTGTTCTGGTAAAAAATCCGGGTTGTTTCGAGGCCCAGATCTTCTTTTGATTTTTGGGATTCTTTCCAGCTGATTTCAATTTTTTCTCTGCTTTCAAATACTCCGAAACCGCCGTAAAGAATATCATCAAAGCCGTCCAGTGTCCCTACTTTCCAATCCGTATTTTTCATCAACACTAAGGAAACCTCATCATAGAATCCAGGCAGATCTGAGAAGCGGCTGCCATCAATTGTAATTATTTTATTTTTATCCAACTCCAATCCTATTTAATTTTTATAAACTTACTCTTGGTAAATATAAAAAATGACCGCCATTCAGTGGCGGTCATTCTATTTTTACTTGAAGTATTCTACTCCGTTTTTGAATATGTTGTGGTAATTCGCAGATGGTATGTTTTTCATGAGGCCTTCTGCAAAACGTTCAGGATGCCCCATTCTTCCATAAATCTTTCCACATGGGCTGGTAACCCCTTCAATTCCGAATAATGAATTATTAGGGTTAAAAGGCATTCCGTGGGCAATATTTCCATCAAGATCAATGTATTGGGTAGCAATCTGTCCGTTTTCGTAAAGCTTTTTGATTTCTTCTTCGGAAGCCATGAAACGGCCCTCCCCATGAGAGATCGGAATGGTAAATACCTGATCTTTCATTCCTTTTAACCAAGGGCTTTCGTCGTTGATGACCTTTACATTGACCATTTGAGAAATATGCCTTCTGATGGCATTATGAGCCAACGTAGGAGAGTTTTCATCCAGATCTTTGATTCTTCCGTAAGGTAACAGACCGGATTTAACCAATGCCTGGAAACCATTACAGATACCGATGATCATGCCGTCTCTGTCCAATAATTCGTGAACAGCGTTCTTCATCTTCTCGTTTTTCAGAACGTTTACGATAAACTTTGCAGAACCATCCGGCTCATCACCTGCTGAGAAACCACCTGAGAATGCAAGGATCTGAGAAGTTCTGATCTCTTCCACCCATGCATCAATGCTTTCATCCAATAATTGGTGACTGATATTTTTCAAAGGCAGGCTGCTGATCACAGCACCTTCTTTCTGGAATGCATTCAAAGTATCGTACTCGCAGTTTGTTCCCGGAAATACAGGAGCAAATACTTTTGGCTTAGCAATTCCGTGTTTTTTAATGATAATATTTCTTGGATGAATTGAGTTTGATTTTTCATCAATTTCAACTGTCAATTTTTCTTTTTCCTTAGTTGGGAAAAGGTTTTCGAATGTTCCGGTATAAGCTGCTAAAAGATCCAAGATCTGAGATTCCATACCATTTATCGTTAAAATACCTGAGTCTTTTACTTCACCGATCTGCTGAAGAGAAGCATTACTCAGCTCTTCTTTTGATTCAATGATCAAGCTGCCGATATTTTTAGTGAATAAAGCACTTTCATCCATACTAATCTCCGCTCCCAGCCTGTTTCCAAAGCTCATTTTGGCTAAAGCTACTGCAGCACCTCCTTCTTTAATGGTTTTTACGGAAACGATTTTTCCGGCTTTGATGTTTTCAAAAATAAATTCGAAAACTCCTTTTAAGCTTTCATAATTGGGAAGTCCGTTTTCCTGAGGAGTATGGTTGAAGAAATATATTTTGTTTCCAGCCTGTTTGAACTCCGGGGAAATTACATTTTTCTTTTCACCGTTTGCGCAGGCAAATGAAATTAAGGTCGGCGGAACATTCAGGTCCTGGTAAGTACCGCTCATAGAGTCTTTTCCTCCAATTGCTGCAAGGCCAAGATTGATCTGGGCATCATAAGCTCCTAAAAGAGAAGCTAAAGGTTTGCCCCATTTCTCTGGATTTTGCCCCAGTTTTTCAAAATATTCCTGGAAGCTTAATCTTATATTTTTGTAATCACCACCCATGGCAGCGATTTTAGAAACGCTTTCTACGACAGCATAGGAAGCTCCCAATAGTGAATTCTGTTTTGAAATTCCGGTATCGAATCCCCAGCTTGCAAAGGAAACGGTTTCAACATCTTTTGCTCCTAAGATGGGCAGTGTCTGAGCACTTCCTTCCATCAGGGTTTGCTGATATTTACCACCAAGAGGCATTGCAACTGTTGTTCCCCCTACAGAAGAGTCGAACATTTCCAGCAATCCTTTTTGGGAAGCTACATTTTTGTCACTTAATATTTTAATGAAGTTCTCTTTTGTAAAAGCCTGTGCTTCTTCTTTTACTTCTTCAAGGTGGGTAATTTTTACCTCCTGAGTTTTGGAACATCCGTTGGTATCTAAGAATTCCCTTGAAAGATCAACAATTCTATCTCCTTTCCAGAACATCTGCATTCTTCCTGAATCAGTTACTTTTGCAACTTCTACAGCTACAATGTTTTCATCCTCACAGAATTTGATGAACTGTTCTTTATCTTTCGGGTCAACTACAACCGCCATTCTTTCCTGAGATTCTGAAATGGCAAGCTCAGTTCCGTTCAATCCTTCATATTTTAAAGGTAAAACATCAAGGTTTACTTCTAAAGAATCTGCAATCTCTCCAATCGCTACAGAAACACCTCCCGCTCCGAAATCATTAGATTTTTTGATGAGTTTTGTCACTACAGGATTTCTGAACAGTCTCTGGATTTTACGTTCTTCAACGGCATTTCCTTTCTGAACTTCAGAGCTCATCGTATGAATAGAGGTTTCGTCCTGTTCTTTTGAGCTTCCGCTTGCCCCACCAACACCGTCACGTCCTGTTGCACCACCTAAAATAATGATAGAATCACCATTTGCAGGTTTTTCACGTCTTACCCAATCTACAGGAACTGCTCCGGTAACAAAACCTACTTCCATTCTCTTAGCTTTATAGCCTTCATCATAGATCTCGGAAACCATTGTTGTAGCAAGACCGATCTGGTTTCCATAAGATGAATACCCGTTGGCGGCTTGTTTTGTGATGGTTTTTTGAGGTAATTTTCCCGGTAAAGTTTTATCAACCGGTTCTAAAACATCGGCAGCACCAGTCAATCTCATCGCCTGAAATACAAAGGATCTTCCGGACAAAGGATCTCTGATAGCACCTCCCAAACATGTTGAAGCACCTCCGAAAGGTTCAATTTCCGTAGGGTGATTGTGCGTTTCATTTTTGAATAATAAGTACCATGGTTCTTTTTTACCATCGTATTCTGCTTCGATCTGGATGGTACATGCATTGATCTCATCAGAAACAACAAGATTCTCCAGGTTACCTGTTTTATGGAAATACCTTCCGCATACTGTTGCCAGGTCCATTAAAGAGATGGGCTTCAGCTCACGGCCTAAGAATTTTCTTTTTTCGATATAATCATTGAAAATAGTTTCCAATGTATGTTTGAAATCTCCTTCAAACTGGATGTCTGACAATTCTGTCTCAAAAGTGGTGTGACGGCAGTGATCGCTCCAATAGGTGTCTAAAACTTTCAGTTCCGTTTCAGTAGGGTTTCTTTTTTCTGTTTTAAAGTATTCCTGAATAAATTTCAGGTCATCCAATCCTAAAGCAAAACCATGATTATTGTAAAAACTTTCAAGTTCAGCATCATCAAAATTGATGAAATTTTCGTGGATCAAAACTTTTGTCGGAATTTCATCTGCAGGAATATTTAAGATGGAAAGATCTTTTTCCTGAGATTCCACTTTATTGATCAGAAGATCTTTGATTTTTATAAGGTCAGCTTCAGAAACTCCTTCAAACTGGATCAGTTTTCCACTCCTTACTTTTGATTTTTCATTCTCCGTCAGTAAAGCGATACACTGCTGTGCGGAATCTGCACGCTGGTCATACTGGCCCGGCAAAAACTCCATGGCAAAATGGATCCCTTCGGCAGGATTTTCTGTATGTAAAATATCAGTAACCGGATCTACGAAAGTGCTGTTGACAACCTTTTCGAATTCACCGTCATTCAAATTGAAAATATCGTACACATTGTATACTTTCACATTTTTTATTGACGGCACAACCGCTTTTACTTCATCAAAAATTTTTGGACTTTCTACATCGAAAATTCCTCTTTTTTCTACGAAAATTCTTTTGTTATTAGACATTAGATGTCAGATATTTAAATATTATTAGACTTATTTACTTAATTTATTCGGATTATCAGGATGTTCTTTTTGAAATTGCTGAGCCTGTTCAGTCTCATTTTTCAGCCATTTCTGAAAAGGAATTTTTTCATTTTCAAATTCAAGGGCAAAAATATTTTTACCGTCTTCTGATACTAGAAATTTATAATCTGATATTCCCGCTTCCGTTTTTCTATAATCATACGTGTTTACCTGATAGAATGGAAAGTTTTCTTTTGGCCTTTCTACAATTTCAAAAAATAACTTCTTTTCGTTATCAGAGAGTTTTGTGTAATGATTTACATAATATATTTGTGAAAGCTTTTTATTTTGTTCATTGAAAAACTGAAGAATCGTCTTCTCCTTTTCATTATAATTAAAAGGGTTTGGAAAATATTTCCCTCCAACTTCTACTGTATTTTCTGATTTTGAAATGGGCGTTGCAATTTCCCCTTTGAAATTCATAACTCCCCAGGTCCCACCAACGATTGCTTTATGCTCATCTTCTGTTTTTTCCCAGTCGCAACCGTCACAAAAAGCAGTGTAGCCATATCTGAAAGGCGATGCAAAATCATGAGTCGGTTCAATAACAACTTTTCCATTTCTGTCCACAAAACCTACTTTTCCATTTTTGACAAACCTTCTTACACCTTCAGAAAAATAATCTGCTCCGTTGTCGTAAAAGAAAGGTCTATAAAGGAAATTCCCTTTTTTGTTGTAGACGTATCCCCATGCATTTTTCTCTTTTTCCTCTCCTTTTTTAAAACCATCAAAATAAATGGTTTCCCCTTCAACTAATTCTCCATTTTCAAGGTTTGAGAAAACTTTAAATTGTGCAGGAACAATAATGTCACCTTTCTGATTCTTAACTCCAACCAAAGAATCTTTTGAAATAAAATATTTTAAAACCTCTTTCTTCTGGGAAAAAGAAAGTACGGGTATCATGGAAATGAGCAAAAGAATTCTTTTCATGTTGAATAAAATAAAATATGCAGCCCAGAAGGACTGCATATGTTTTATACTTTAAGATCAGCCTCTAATCCTATCAAGTCTTTATTTTTATTCAGAATCGGCTGTACTTCATTGCTGATGAACTCCTCTGTCTGGATCGGTGCAAAACCTATAAAGTTTTTAGGATCTAAAACTTCTTTTAATTTTGATTTATCTAGTTTTAAAGAATCGTCGTTTAAGATTCTTTCAATAAGGTCATTTTCTTTACCTTCCTCTTTCACCTTCTTGGAAGCTTCCATTGAGTGAACTCTGATCACTTCGTGAATTTCCTGACGGTCACCACCAGCCTTCACTTCTTCCATAATGATATATTCCGTAGCCATGAAAGGAAGCTCTTCCATAATATGCTTGTTGATTCTGTTTGGATATACAACGATTCCGTTCATGATGTTGTTCCAGATTAACAGGATGGCATCAACAGCAAGGAATGCCTGAGGAATGGTCAATCTCTTGTTGGCAGAATCATCCAGTGTTCTTTCAAACCACTGTGTAGAAGCTACCATAGCAGAACTTGTCGTCAGTGACATTACATATTTTGCCAAAGCTCCGATTCTTTCACTTCTCATTGGATTACGTTTGTAAGCCATTGCTGATGAACCGATCTGGTTTTTCTCGAACGGCTCTTCAATTTCTTTAAGGTTTTGAAGAAGACGTAAATCGTTGGTGAATTTATGAGCAGACTGGGCAATATTCCCTAATAAAGCGACTACTTTAGCATCAATTTTTCTGTCATAAGTCTGACCTGAAACTCCAAAAACTTTTTCGAAACCAAATCTTTTTGAAAGTTCTTTATCTAAGTGCTTCACTTTGGAATAATCTCCATTGAAAAGCTCTAAGAAACTTGCAGCAGTTCCTGTAGTTCCTTTTACTCCTCTGAAACGAAGTGTTTCCAGGAAGAAATCAAGTTCTTCGATATCAAGAACCAAACTCTGTAGCCAAAGTGTAGCTCTTTTTCCAACTGTAGTCAGCTGAGCCGGTTGAAAATGGGTAAATCCTAAAGTAGGAAGATCTTTATACTGAATAGAGAAATCAGCTAAGTTTTTCATGACGTTAACCAGCTTTTTCTTTAAGATTAAAAGCCCATCACGGATTTGAATAAGGTCTGTATTGTCTCCTACAAAAGCCGAAGTAGCCCCCAAATGGATAATTCCTTTTGCAGAAGGCGCCACATCACCATAAGTATGAACGTGAGCCATTACATCATGACGGAATTTTTTTTCGTACTCAGCTGCTTTATCATAATCGATATTTTCGGCATTGGCCTTCAGCTCAGCAATCTGCCCGTCTGTAATATCAAGACCTAAGTCTTTTTCAATTTCAGCCAAAGCGATCCAAAGCTTTCTCCAGGTACGGAATTTGTTATTGTGTGAGAAATTAAACAACATTTCTTCACTGGAATAGCGCTCTTCCAATGGATTTTTGTAGGAATTCATTCTTTCTTTTACTTTTTAGATGTACAAAAATAAGGATTTTCAGTGAGAGATGAAAATTGTGAATGCTGTTTTAAATTTTAGTCAAAGTTGGTCATTATATCCTACATTTTTAAGCAAATTAAAGACTATTTCTGAAGAACATTTTTAAGTAACATGCCCAGATTTGAATCACTTATAAATAGCAAAAGCCGTTCTTCCGAACGGCTTTTCTTTTGTTTACAGAAAAGGAGCGAATGCTATAGAGCAAGTCCACACTCTGATCCTACAGGAATGCATTTCCTCACAAATGAACACCAGAAATAACCCGGCAAACACATAGGAATACCTCCCTGAACTGTTTTCAATTCTTGTTTTGTAAGTTTTTTTAGATTTTTCATATACTATTTTTTACACTTTCCTACTCTATAAGCTTTTCGGATTTCGCTATGATTTAGTCATACCAATATACATTTTTTTAACTGAAATTGTAATTTAACATTTATTATTTATTCTTTTAAAAATTATCAAAGAGTATTTTTAATTAAAAATAAACCGAAACCTACCAACATTTCACAAAAAAAGCCACTCTTTTTCGAGCAGCTTTTGTGTATTAAAAATTAGATTTACTGATAAATCACAACATTATCTTTTTTAAGCTGATATCCTTTTTTCTTAAAAGGAACTAAAACATAAGCTTCTTTAATGTAGCTTCCACTTTTCCACTTTTTGCTTTTTCCTTCCCTCTCAAGGATAATGCTTTTTGCATTTTCATACGGAATGAAAACTTCAGCTTTTTTCATATCCTTACTAAAAATAACAGCTGTCATTGAAGTGTAACTTTTATCTGAGGTCACTTCTTTTAATTTAATTTTCTGTTCGAAAACCCTCACACAATCATTTTTGATTTGTGAATATGTATAGCCTGCGGAGCCTTTACAGCCATGAACATCTTTATCACCTCCTAGAACAGGCTGTTCTTGTTGGGCAAAGGCTAAAAAACCAAGGAACATTACGCATAATAAAATAGTTTTTCTCATATTAGAATATTAATGGTTAAGTTTTTATATAATAACAATAGTAACAAGGTATTAGTTAATCTAAGATACAAAAAACCACTCATTTTGAAAGGTTTACAAATATATTATTTAGTTATGTGTTTCCCGGATATCATATCACCAGAGTTGTTTCGATCATATTATACAATTCTCCAGGTCCCTAATAGAAATATGTCTTCGTAAAATTACACCCTTTATGCAATTAAAAAAAGAGGCTGCCTTAACAGACAGCCTCAATTATACTTTATAAATCTGGATTTACTGATAAATCACAACATTGTCTTTTTTAAGCTGGTATCCGTCTTTTTTGAAAGGAACCAATATATACCCATCTTTTTTCCAGATCTTACCTTTTCCCGCTCTTGTCAGGATAAGGCTTTCTCCATCTGTATCAGGAACGAAAACTTCAGCTTTTTTCAGGTCTTTACTGAAAATTACGGCAGCCATCGAAGTTGAACTTCCTTTAGGAGCAACCTCTGTTAATTTAATTTTCTGCTCAAAAACCCTTACACAATCTTTTTTGATCTGAGAGTAGGTATATCCTGCTGAACCTATACATCCATGAGCATCCTTGTCACCACCCACTGTCTGGGCAAATATAAAAGAACCCATAAATATTGTGCTAAGTAAAATCGTTTTTTTCATAATTATGATATTAAAGCTATAACTGTGCCATTAAAAATCATGCCAAAAAAAGGGGGAAGCCACTCAAAAGAATGGCTTTATCATTATTATTTGGTCCAGTTGATCTTTGAGTGTTTCACATCATCAGAATTGGTTCCGATCATGACATCAAATTCTCCCGGTTCCCAGTCAAATTTCAATTCTCCATTGTAGAATTTCAAACTTTCTGGTGTAATATCGAAGGTTACTTTTTTAGATTCTCCTTTTTTCAGGAAAATTTTCTGGAATCCTTTGAGCTCTTTTACCGGTCTGGTAATGCTTCCAACCATATCTCTGATGTATAGCTGCACCACTTCAGCCCCATCATAGCTTCCTGAATTAGTGATTGTTACCGAAGCCTGAATTGTCTGATTTCCCTTTGGATTAGGATTTGAAACTGACATATCGGAATAGGTGAATTTAGAATAACTCAGACCATAACCGAACGGGTATAATGGTGTATTACATTCATCCATATAATTGGAACGGAATCTTTCATATACACATTTATCAACTTTATCCTGACTCAGCGGACGGCCCGTATTTTTTGCATTATAATAGATCGGAACTTGTCCTAAGCTTCTTGGAAAGGTCATCGGAAGTTTTCCTGAAGGGTTTACTTTTCCGAATAAAACATCTGAAATAGCATTTCCTGCTTCTGAGCCTGCAAACCATGCGTTCAGGATGGCGTCAGGCGTATCTTTTACATTGGTTAAAGCTAAAGGACGTCCTGTATAAAGTACCATTGCGATCGGCTTTCCGGTCTTTTTCAGTTCATTTAATAAATCAACCTGAGACTGAGGAATGGTGATTTCCGTTCTGGATGAAGACTCCCCACTCATTTCCGCAGATTCTCCAATTGCCAGAACGATAACATCTGCTTTGTTGGCGATGTCAACAGCTTCTTTTAATAATTGTTCTTTGGAACGGCTATCCCTGTCTGTCTTTTTACCGTGAGCCGCGTAGATATCTTCTAATTTAGCATCATAATCAATGTTGGCCCCTTTTGCGGAAAGGAATTTCACTTCTTTTCCATAATTAGCCTGAAGCCCCTGCATTAATGAAACTGAAGTTGCATGTTTTGTAGCAACGCTCCATGTTCCAGCCATATTCAGAGAGTTATTTACCAACGGACCGATCACGGCTACGGTACCGGATTTTTTCAGTGGCAATACCTGATTCTCATTTTTTAGTAAAACCATAGACTGGGCTGCTGCGCTTCTTGCCACATTACGGTTCTCCATATTATAAACCTCTTTTGCAGCCAGTTTAGCATCACCGTAACGGTAAGGATCATCGAATAGTCCAAGATCATATTTTGCTTCAAGAATTCGTCTTGCGGCCATGTCAATCTCGGCCTGTGTAACCTTTCCTTCGTCAAGAGATTTTTTCAGGGTCGTTAAAAAACCTTCTCCTACCATGTCCATATCTATTCCTGCTTTCAGGGCCAAAGCAGATACCTGCTGAAGATCTCCCATTCCGTGCTCTGTCATTTCATTGATCCCGGTATAATCGGTCACAACAAAACCTTTGAAGTTCCACATTTTTCTAAGAACATCGGTTTGCAGCCATCTATTTCCGGTTGCCGGAACTCCATCCACTTCATTAAAAGAGGCCATTACAGAAGCTACACCAGCATCTACCGCTGCTTTATATGGAGGAAAATATTCGTTGAACATTCTCACATGGCTCATGTCCACCGTATTGTAATCACGTCCGGCTTCTCCCGCTCCGTATAGTGCGAAATGCTTTACACAGGCTAAAATGGTATTACCGACGGAAAGATCTTTTCCCTGATAGCCATACACCATATTTTTGGAAACTTCACTTCCTAAATAAGGATCTTCACCAGAACCTTCGGAAACTCTTCCCCATCTCGGTTCGCGGGAAATATCTACCATTGGAGAGAAAGTCCAGTTGATTCCATCAGAGGAAGCTTCTTTCGCCGCTATTCTGGCAGACTGCTGGACAAGATTCATATCCCAGGAAGCAGCAAGGCCCAACGGAATCGGGAAAGTAGTTTCGTAACCATGGATAACATCCATTCCAAAGATCAAAGGAATTTTCAGACGGCTTTTTTCTATAGCGACTTTCTGAACTGCTTTAATCTTTTCTGCTCCTTTTATATTGAATAATCCTCCTACTAATCCCTGCTCTACTTTTTTTCCGATATCTGAACTTTGAGCCTGCCCTGTCGTAAAATCTCCGGAAGTCGGTAGATTGAGCTGCCCGATCTTTTCATCTAAAGTCATTTTAGACAAAAGATTTTCTACGAAGGCTTTTCTTTTTGCCTGATACTGGGCTGTTTGATAGGACTGGACCGGCTTCGTTACCATTTCCTGTGCGGAAAACACGGGAGAAAGCGCTAAGGCTGCGAGTACAATTAACTTTTTCATAAATCTATCTTCTTAAATTATAGTTCTAATTTTATTTTATTGTTTAACCGTGGGCTTTTTTATTTGAAATGCAAAGCACTATTTTTTTCAGGTTGTATGTTTCATCAAAACTCTATTCTCCTTTTTTCTTAGAGAACATCCATTCGTACAGTTTTGGGTCTGAATAGGTAGAATCCCATGAATTGTGATTGTCATTCGGAAAGATGACCAATTCCGCAGAAGGGTTTACCGGATGTAATCTCTGATAAAAATTAAGTGCATTTTCAGGTAAGACAATATCATCCATTCCTCCATGGAAAATTTTCATATTCAGATCTTTATACTGATTGATATTCGCATACATGATTAAATCCGTAGGTGCGCAAACTGACACTACAGCCGCAAACATTTCAGGATGTTCCATTGCTAATTTCAATGTTCCCCAACCTCCCATTGAAAGCCCCGTAAGATAAATCCTTGAGGCATCAATTTTATATTTTTTCTGAATTTCCTTGATCAGGTTATAGACCGTTATCGTATCCCACCATGAATCTGCAGGGCACTGCGGTGCTAAGATGGCTACAGGTTCCTTCATGAGGTTTTTATAGGTAAAGGGACTGTGAACCTTAACTGTTTCAAGGTTATTTCCTCTTTCCCCTGAACCGTGAAGAAACACGATCAACGGAACATTTCCTTTTACCTTTTGGGGGTAATCCAAAATGTAGGATATTTTCTCTGTTCTCTTAATTTCTTTGTTTAATTCTGCTTTTATTTCCTGTGCATTTATCTGTAGTGACCACAGCAGGAGTAAAAGTGGAAGGTACTTTAGCTTTAATTTCATACTGTTATTCAGGTTTTTGGCTCAAGCCATTTGATGTTTAGCTTTTTTTATTTAATGGACTAAATTCCATTTCTATTGAATAAAAATAGTATTTAAAAATCACATTATCTGATTCCGTATTTCTCTGACTGGAAACTTAATTTCTTGAGCCCCTGCTGAATTTCAGGTGCATTCATAAATAATTTCCAAAGGAATCCGGTTCTGTAATTTTCAATCATAGGCGCTATGGTCCCCTGATCTATTGCTAAATATCTTGGGGTAAACCAATTGTTGTAATTCACTGAAGTAGCATCATATGGTCCCGCAGACCCGATGAATTCCGGTTTCTCAGTATATAGGAATCTCAGAAAGTTCATAGATTCTTTTGGGGTGTAGGGAAAGCTGCTGAGTGCTGCGGTAGGTGTGATCACCCCGTTATCATTGATAGGCATATGAGCGGTATAACCTGTACTTCCGTCTTTATTTCTTGTATAGCCTGCTGTCAGTCCCCAGTAATTTGGCCCATAGCCTTTCCATTGTTTTGGATTTTCAATGCAGTATTTATAGTCGATAAGGACTTGATTTTTGTTTAAGTCAAAATAATTTTTTACCAGTTTATCAGAAAGTCCGGTAGGATCCAGACCGATATAGGAGTATTGTGACCAGAAAAGCGGGCCGCCATATTCTTCTGCATAATTGTGTTTTACATACAGGGGAAGGCCGTATTTTGTTTTGTCTGTAAGGTATTTTCCGTTTCTAGTCCACCCTTTGTAATATGTTTCGGCATCGATAGGATGTGTAGGTGATGAAGCAGCTAAGATGTAGGTAATTAAGCATTCGTTATACCCTTCCAGCGGAAAGTTCATTTCCCACTGATATTCCGGTGACCAATGCCAATAAAGGACTTTTTCGCCTCCTTTTGTATACCAGTTCCATTGAATTCCTTTCCAAAGCTCATCGCATTTTGAGGCGAGGACTTTTTCTTCGGCATTTCCGTTTTTAAAGTATTCGCGAACCATCAAAATTCCTGAGGTAAGAAATGCAGTTTCCACCAAATCTCCCCCGTTGTCTTTTTTCCCGAAAGGAACAGTTTTTCCTGTTTCACCGTTGATCCAGTGGGGCCAGGCTCCTTTGTGCCGGTCTGCTTTAGCAAGAAAATCCATCATGTGAGTCAGCCTTTTTACAGCTTCTTTTCTTGGAATAAATCCTCTTTCCACTCCCACCAAAAGAGTTGCCAGTCCAAATCCTGAACCACCTGTTGTTACCACATGCTTGTCATTGTCAGGATAGATATTGTCTTCATGATAACGCTCTCTTCCCAGCATGGATGTTGGTTCAGCATAGTCCCAAAAATATTTCAGGGCATCTTTCTGAACTCTGTCCATAAGCTGTTCATCGGTAATATCATTTTTTACAGCTTTGGTTTGAGCAGTTTCCTGTTTGGGAGCTTGAGAATTTTTGCAAGAGTATGCAAAGAATAAAGAGGTTACAGCAATTGATAATACGGTCCTTTTCATGAAATCTTTTTTACCTTGTTTATACTAAAAGAAGAGGAGAACTTTCATTCTCCTCTAAAGTTTATGGTTTATTTTAATATCCCGGATTCTGTGTAAACTGCCCTGCACTTTCGTTCATAGCATCCAGTGGAATTGGGAAAAGTTCATTTTTTCCAGCTTTGAATCCGTAAGGAGCCAACACTGTTGCTGCTTCACCAGTTCTTACAAGGTCTACAAAGCGATCACCTTCTAAAGCCAGCTCTACTCTACGCTCGTGCCATATTGCTGCACGCAATGCTGCCTGAGTGGAAGCTGTTGTTCCTAAAAGATCTGCTCTGTCTCTGACTTTATTCAGATTTAATATGGCTGTAGCAGTGTTACCCAATTCATTTGCTGCTTCTGCATTAATCAGAAGAATTTCTGCAAAGCGTAATATTCTAATATTCTGAATAGATCCATACCCACAAGCATTGTTATTGAGTGCTTTCGGCACATAAATCTTCTGATTATATGTAGTAACAGACTGAGGATCTCCCATGGCAATAAGATCTCCTTCCGGAGTAATTTCGCCATTTCTCAGAATGGTTAATTCTTTGCGGATATCTCCCGGCTCAAATGCATTTTCCAACGACTGAGAAGGGGTAAAGAATCCCCAGCCAAATTGATTTCTTACTCCCTGAACCTCGGCGTACTGACTGCCTCCAAACTGTGCTGAACACTGACAGTTAACTTCAAACACAGATTCTGATCCAAATTCTCCGGCTGGCCTGAATAAATGGTTAAAATCCGGATCCAAACTATATCCCATTCCAATAACCTGATTAGAGGTATCATACGCTTTTTGCCAGTCCTTTTTATAAAGGTAAACCTTGGAAAGCAACCCCAATGCCGCTCCTTTTGTAACTCTTCCCAAATCTGCTGCCCCATAGCTCTGAGGAAGATCGGAAGCTGCTGCAGTAAGATCGGAAATAATGAAATTATAAACTTCATCTACAGAGTTTCGTGGCTTTTTGTAATCTGCCTGAACACCATCATATATAGGAACTCCGCCATAGATTCTCACTAAATTGAAATAGAAGTATGCCCTAAGCATTTTTGCTTCTGCAATTAATCTTGTTCTTAGAGTGGTGTCCATATTGATATTAGGAACATTTGTAATCACCTGATTTGTTCTGTTTACAGCCTGCCACTGCCCAATCCAGTATCCTCTTACGCCTTCATTACTAACGGTGTATGTGAAATTATCATATTCATTGATAAATGATGAATCTCCGGGATTTGATCCTTTTAAAACATCATCCGCGGGTACCCCAAAAACAAACTGATAAGGAAATGCTGAATTTTCCCAACTTCTGAGGAAGCTGTAAATAGCATTGGTTGCGTTCATGGCATCCTGTTCTGTTGTAAAGAATGTAGATGCTTCTATTGCTCCTGCTTCTTTTATATCTAAGAAATCATCATTGCAGCTAGCTAAAGTAGCAACTAATGCGATTGACAAAAATATTTTTTTCATAACTCTTCTAATTAAAATGTTAAATTCATACCGAATGTATAGATTGCCGAAATAGGATAGATATTTTGATCAACGCCCATTTGCACCCTGTCCGTATTCATAATTTCAGGAGAAAAACCTTTGTACTTAAAACTTGTCCACGGATTCTGTGCACTTACATACAGTCTCAGTTTAGTGATAGACATAGCATTTGTAAATGCTTTTGGTAGGTTGTAGCCAATCTGAATGTTTCTAATTCTGATATAGCTTCCGCTTTCTACATAGAAACTGCTAGGCAAAATTACTGACTGATTATTCGTTGTCAGTGCATAGCTGTTAGAAGATCCTTCTCCTCTCCATCTGTTATTATAAAAATCTAAGTCCCAATTTTCGTTTCCGAAACGTTGTTCACGGTTAAAATTATAGATTTTATTACCAAATACACCCTGGAAATCAATAGCAAAATCGAAATCATAGATATTCATATTAACACCGAAACCATAAGTTCCCTTAGGGATCGGGCTGCCTAGAAATGTTTTATCTCTTGTGTCAATAACTCCGTTTCCATCCAAATCTGCAAACTTAAACCATCCTGCTTTTGCCAATCCTCCATTTTGTCCTGATGCAACAGCTTCAGCATCTGTTTGAAATATTCCGGTTACCTGATATCCATAATAAGAACCTACAGCCTGGCCTTCTTGCAATCTGATCACAGAATTACCAAACAAACTTGCTCCTGCAGCCAAATATGAATCACGATATACTGAAGTAATTTCATTTTTTAATGCAGTATAATTACCATATATTCCTATGCCAATATTTTCATTAATTTTAGTGTTATAATTCACAGAAGCCTCAAACCCTCTGTTATTGAAGGAATATGCATTGGTAACAAAGTCATTCCAGTTACTTGCACCGGAAACCGTTCCCTGAACGATACCATATACTACATCTTTAGAATCTTTATTAAAATAGGTAGCATCTATTTTCAGTTTATTACTGAATAAAGCCATTTCCAAACCTATATCCCCACCGGAGGTAGTTTCCCAGCCAATGTTCGGATCTATTATTTCGTCAATAGTCTGTGCCGGGTACCCTGTATTTCCATAATATGCACCACCGGCTATGCTGGAAACATTTAAAGTATATTTTCTCTGTACGTTAGGATTTCCCAATTTACCATAGCTTGCTCTTAACTTCAAAAGATTGAATGTATTTTGCTCACTCATGAAATCCTCTTTAGTTACCACCCATCCTACACTTACCGCCGGGAAGATCTTATTTCTGTCATCTGCAGAAATCTGTGAGGTTCCGTCTCTACGGATTGAAGCATTCAAGAGATATTTTCCTTTATAATCATAATTCAATCTTCCAAATAATGATTGAATACGGTAATGATCCTGATTTAGATTTACATCTTTTCTATCAATACCATCATAAATCACAACATTCGTTCCGTTACTTATACTCAAAGATTCGTTTGTTCCGTCATAAGGTACATTTTGTGCTTCGGCATATGTTTCAGCATAAGAATTTCTTGTCCTGGAAAAGCCTGCCAACACTTCAAAATTATGACTTCCAAAACTTTTTTTCCAGGTTAAGGTATTATCCCAAACATAATTTCTATCTCTGGAATCCCTAGTAATTAACTTTGTAACTTTTTGATCAGTAGGAGGAACATAAGTCTGTACTGGCGTATATTCGTATTTACTTGTATTAATATTATCCGAAGTATAACTAACTCTCAAAGTAAAGTCTTTCAGAAAATTATATTCTCCCCAAACATTATTCAGCAACCTTTCCTGCCTGATCTGCGAACGGAATAAATCCAGCTTGGCTCTCGGGTTAGGAATAGAATATCCATTGAAAAACTGATAATCCCCTGTTGCAGCATTCATCGTTGAAAATATCGGAGGAGCATTATATGCATCTAACAATGGATTCTGCGCTGCGTCTGTACGCATTTTCGAGAATGAAAAGTTGTTTCCGATGGTAATATTGTCCGTTATCTTATATGTAAGGTTTAATTTTGTATTTAACCTGTTGAAACCACTTCCTGAATTAATCCCTCTTCCTGCAGCTAAATTACCTTCATCCTGCAAATTTCCGATACTTCCATAATAATTGAGTTTCCCCAGGTTACCGGAAGCCGAAAAATCATTTGAATTAATAATACTTGTTCTGAAAATTTCCTTAAACCAATTGGTATCTGCCGGAAAATTAGATCTGCTTAAAAATTTAGTAGGATCAGTTACGTTCTCATTTCTTAACTTTTCATTATATAGCTCTATATACTGATCAGAGTTAGCCATTTCCGGAATATTGGTTACTTTTTTAAAGCCCAAATAAGAGTTAAAACTAAAAACAGGTTTCTTGCCTTTTCCTGCTTTGGTTTTAATAATCACCGCACCATTGGAAGCTCTGGCTCCATAAATTGCCAAACTCGAAGGATCTTTAAGAACACTCATGGACTCAATATCCTGAGGATTCAAAAATGAAATATCATCAGTAATCATTCCGTCTACCACAAATACCGTTTTCCCTGTAAGTGAGCCAACTCCCCTAATATCCACTCTCGGCGAACTACCAGGAGCTCCGGAATTCAAAATCTGAACACCAGAGAGCTTACCTTGTATTGAGCTTATTGGATTGGCATTAGGTTTATCTGCTAAGTCTTTTGCTGAAACTATCCCGATACTTCCAGTAACATTTTCTTTTTTCTGAGATCCATATCCTATCAAAACTACCTCCTCAATCTTCTGCTCTTTAACAGCAGTATCTTTTGGAGTAGTCTGCGCATTGACGTTCATACCGAAGTATAAAACCGCAATGAGGCATGAATACTTTAAATCACGTTGTTTCATATAGTTCAATTTTATTCGTACAATCTAATTTTAAAACATGTCCTTCTTGGTGGAGTTATTTAAATTCTCAAAAAAAGACATTACTCAAAAATAGAAAAAAAATCGAATATTGTTAACATATCATAAAAATTTAAAAAAAACAGATAAATATTAAACAGAAACCCAAATAAACTGAATTAAGGTAATTAAAATTCAGTATAAATACCAATCTACAATAAAATACCCAATTGAAAATCTTTTACTTTTAGCAAGAAATCTCCCAAATAGGTAATAAGAATTTAATATTTTGTTAATACGGTTATAGTGTTTACCTTTGGCGCAATATTTGGAAAAATAAGAAAAAAGATCAATGAAAAAATATATTATAGCAGCAGCGCTATTAATTGGAACCGGAACATTAATTTTTACCGGTGTTCAATCCTGCACAACAGTGGCAACATCCGACCTTGGCCTATCTATTATAAAAAGAGTTTTAATGAACGGTATAGATAAAGGAATGGGTATTTACAGCAACAAGGAAGCTTTCCTTCAAAATAACATGGTAGATAAGGCTCTACCCAAGGAGCTTAGAGATATCAACTCTACCCTTGAAAAAATTGCACCCTCTCTGGTGGCCAAGGAAAGAGATTTTATTGCACAGGCAGCAGCCTATACTGTTAACCTATCAAAACCTATTCTACAAGGGGCCGTGAACAGCTTAAATGCACAGGATGTCACAAGAATCATCCAGGGTACTACAGCAACACAGATCTTAAAGGAAAAGACCTCCCAGCAGCTCGTTGCCGCCATTGCTCCCAAAGTGGACGAGAAGCTGAATGAATACGGAATTGCAAAAACAATCAATACAGCTCTTTCAGGAAATAATCTTCTTGGAAACCTTCTTGGTGGAAACACCAGCAATGTAAATGCCGGAGGATTAAGTAAACTTGCCTCTGAACAACTGGTGAACGGACTGTTCAATATTATCGAAGATTACGAGCACCAGAACTCCAAAGCACTGCTTGGACCCCTTGGAAAATAGAAAAAATTTCGCTATATTTATATATAATTTAACAACTGCAGATGGACATATTACAAGGAAACCAACACGCAAGCCCACAGGATTTTTATAATTCCCTGAAGGAAAAACTGGAAGGTCACCATGACTTTCCTGAAGATTATTTATTTAAATTTATCATTCCCACAGATCAGGCAAAACTTACTGAAATTTATAAAGTTTTTGACGGCATTAAGTTTACACTAGGAAACCGCGAAAGCAAAAACGGAAAATACACTGCATGCAATATCAATGCATTTGTTCTGGATGCAGATCAGGTAGTGAATATTTATAAGGAAGTCGCCAAAATAGAAGGCGTTATTCTATTGTAGAAAAAAAGTCAGCTTCCGCTGACTTTTTTATTTGTATTATTTTTCAATAAAGAATTTCACATTTTCAATAGGTCTTCCCAACATGGCAACAGACCCTTTGATCAGGATAGGTCTCTGTATCAGGGAAGGATTCTCAGACAGGATTTTAATCCATTCTTCTTCAGAATAATTTTTGTCGGCATAATTTTCCATATACAGCTTATCTGTTTTACGGATCATATGAAATACGCTCTGATTCAGCTTTTTCAGCACTGTTTTGATCTCTAGGACGCTCAACGGGTCTTCCATCATATTGATGATCTCAAAAGGCACACCGTTTTCATCAAGATACTCGAGTACAGCATTTGATTTAGAGCAGCTTCCGTTATGTAAAACCTTAACCATCATAATGTTAATATTTAAAATTAAACTTCCTCCTTAAATTTAGGAAGAATAAATTGAGAGCTTCTCTTAAATTCTGATAAAATTTTGTTAAAACAAGCCGTTCAGCTCTGCTTCTATCTTTTCAAGGATAAATCCGAAATCTTCGGGCTTTTCTACAAAATCCAGGTCATCCACTTCAATCACCAGAAGTTTACCTTCGGTATAATCGGAGATCCATTTTTCGTATTTCTGATTAAGTTTTGACAGATATTCAATACTGATTGATGCTTCGTATTCCCTTCCTCTTTTGTAAATCTTTTTCACAAGATTCGGAACATCAGACTTAAGGTAAATTAACAGATCCGGAGCAGAGACGAAAGATTTCATCAGGCCGAAAACAGATACATAATTATTGAAATCCCTGTCTGAAAGAAGTTTCATATCATTCAGGTTTTCAGCAAAAATGTGGGCATCTTCATAAATCGTACGATCCTGGATAATATTTTTACCGCTTTCTCTGATCTCTTTTACCTGACGGAATCTGCTTCCTAAAAAATAGATCTGAAGGGCAAAACTCCATTTGCTCATATCCGCATAAAAATCTTCGAGGTAAGGGTTGTGGTCTACATCCTCAAACTGTGCATCCCATCCGTAATGCTTGGCAAGCATCGTGGTCAAAGTTGTTTTACCGGCGCCAATATTTCCTGTAACTGCAATATGCATTCTCCTTAGTATTTTTTATTTAATCTGACTAAACACCTGCAGCCTGAACCTTGGCAGTATCTTCCATCAGCTTTTGTAAAGTATTATCCGGAGCCTTTTCTTCAGATTCCTTCTTTTCTACATCAGTCCTTTCTACTTCTGTTCCAGCTGGCTGTTCAGATGGTGATTCTGGAACTGGCGGAGTAACCTGCTTTGTTTCGGGCTCTGTCTGCTGTTTAGTTTCCTTTATTTTTTCGAGGTTGTAAAGATAGAGTTTGTTCGCTTTGATTTCAAAATAAGAAAGGATGTTTTTATCCACAATTTGCGCCTCTTTATCTTCAAAAATTTTAATCATTCCTTTTTCCGGATTATACTTCAGGATCGAATTGTCTGCAACCACCAAAATAACATCATTCTCTCTTCTGAATCTTTTCCCGTTTTCAATCGGGGCTTCAAAGAGTTTTTCAAATTTCAACGAGTATATTCTGATATGCTTTCTGGTTAAAATATAGACTTTATTTTCAAATACCAGCAGATCCATCAGATCATCAAAACTGATGTCGAAAGGATAGGAATTGATTGTTGTATCGTTTCTGAAATTGTACTGGATCAGTCGTTTCGTACTGTCGTCCAGAAGCCATAGCTGCTGAAGATCTTCTGCATATGCTATTTTAATAAACCCGAATTTCTGTCTGAAATCAATCTTCTGGATCTCGTTCATATTCTGATCTACAAATTTCATTTCCTGAGCATTTTCTGAAAATAATGCCAGGCTCAGCGGGTTCTGCACGGACTGTACTTTATAGGGCACCGTCAGCATCATTTTACCAAGCTGCTTTCCTAAAGAATCATATTTGGTAAAACTGAAATCTTTATTTTTATAGATATACAGATTCCCATAATCGTCTGCCAGCATATCTTTAGCCTCCTTCAGTTTCAATGTATCCAAAGGAAGGGCCTTCTGTGCATTTATTGTACAGAAAAAGAATATAAATATGATGTAAAATAATTTCAAAATCTATTTTGATAAAGATAACTTTCCCATGCGGAACGTCGGCAATTTACACACTTTTATTTAAATTTAAAAAATGAATTATTGAATAGTAATCTTATGCATTTTAGCCCAGTCCTTTAGTGAAAAACAGCGCTCCTGAAGAACGCTGTTTTTTTATAGATAAATCTTAATTCGAATTATTTGATCTGAACTTCGTAAATCTTTGGCCAGTTCTTACCAGTTACAAGCATATTATCACCCTTGAAAGCGATACCATTCAATACATCATCACTTCCTTTGGTATTCTGCTTGGCAATATCTGTAAAGTCAAACGTACCTACCACTTCTCCTGTTGCAGGATTAATCTTTAACACAACCGGTTTCTGCCATACATTAGCATAGATAAATCCTTTATGGTATTCCAGTTCGTTTAGCTGATCATAAATCTGTGAGCTCCCTGCTACCGCAACATATTTGATCAATTTTGAAGGATTATTGGCATCAAGGAAGTATAAAATTTTGCTCCCGTCTGATGCAATCAGGTTTTTTCCGTCATAAGTAAGTCCCCAGCCTTCGCCCAAAACATTTGGGTAAGCAAATTCTGAAAGGAGCTTCAAAGAGCTTTTATCATAGATATAGCCTTTTTTGCTTTGCCACGTCAGCTGATATACCTTATCGCCTACAATGGTACTTCCTTCAGAGAAATCTTCCTGAGCCTGCTTTGTAGAAGCTAGCGGAGTTGTAGTCCCCAATGTATATTTAAGGATCTGTGAAGAGCCGTTCTGCCCGTCACTTTCATAGATCGTATTTCCCTCGATTTGGAAACCCTGTACAAAATTCTTTGGATCGTGCGGATATTCTGCTATGATCTGATAGCCTATGTTTTTTTCAGGATTTTTTGCAAATACATTGATGGTTGCATCTTGATTAAGAGTTTTTCCGCTTTTTGTTTTGATATTAAAAGTAACAGCATTGTCACCTAAAGTAAAGAATTTAGGATCAACAGTTAAATTTGAAGTTTCTTTATCTCCAAAGCTGATACTGATGCTTTCTGCATTCTCCGTCACCTCTTTCGGAAGTTCAAGTTTATCACCGAAACGATATCCTTTTTCTACCATTGAATTATTATACTCATTCAAAGTGTTCAGGATTTTCTCATCTTTATTACAAGACGCCAACATCAAAACCACCGCTAAACCTACTATTATATTCTTTTTCATTGAATTTCTAAATATTTCCCCAAAAATAGCAAATTTTATTCCGTATTGCCAATATTATCAACAGGCTGAATGAATTGTAAAATATATCCGTTGTTTCCATACATCACAAACTCTCTTCTATCCTATTCAAAAGCTGGATCTCACAGCAGGTTTACTTTGTTTAAATCTTTCCGGAACATAGCATTGCAAATGTTGTGAATTATTTCAGGGATTCAAAAGTATCTTTATTAATTTTCATGTTAATGGAAAGCCATAGCTCGTTATCGATGCTGACTTCACTCATGATGTCCGGATCAATTTCAAAACCTACTTTTTTATAGCATTCAATGGCTCCTGTATTCCAGTCATATACATTCAACTCAGCTGTTCTTCTATCAAAACTCCTGAAGCCATATTTCAGCAGCTCCTGTACAACTTTCTTTCCGTAGCCTTTTCCCCTGTTTTTTTCATCCCATATCAGTATTCTTCCAAGCAGGAAAGTATGCTCTTTCAAAAAAATCTGTGCATGCCCGATCACATTTTGTTCTGATTTGTTAAAAACCCTGAACATGAATCGGTTTTCGTTTTCCAGATCATTTTCCAGCTGTTCTTCAGTCAGGGGAAAATGATAGGCAGGACCGGCAAACTGAAGGAGTGCTCTTTTATCTTTTATTTTAGAAATCAGTTCAGGAGCATCTTCTGCTTTAAAAAACTGCAGCTCAACCATATCTTTTTATTTTTCCAGATATTCTTTCAGACTTTTTCCAATAATTCCATTCCAGCCTTCGGTAAAGCTTTTCAAGGAAAAATTTTCACCCAAACTATCGAAACCTTCAATATGCTCATGTGTCAATGTTACCAACGTTCCAATATCTTCTTTCTGAAGTTCCCATGTTACGGTAGTTACGGCATCTGACAGTTCAGGATATGACCAGGTATGCTTTAATTTTTTATTGGGGATTATTTCCAGAATCTGGCACTGGTGATGATATTCTTTTGCTCCACCGGGCTCATAGAAATTAAATACTCTTCCTGTTTCCAAAGTAAAATCTTGGATATCGAAATACCAGGATTTCATTTCTTTTTTATCAGTCAATGCATTCCAGACTTTTTCTACCGGGGCATTTATTTTGTACTGAACAGTGATTGGTGTATTCATCGCATGAGGTTTAATTAGTTTAGCTGTGGGAGAATCCGGTGATCTTCGCTTCATCAAAATCCAGCTGCATCTCAATGGATCTCATGACGTGGTCATCAAAAATTTTCTCCTTTTTCATCCGGTGCAGCTCGTTTCTCTGTGCCTGGATGATCTGGCGGAGCACATCTTTATTTTCATTGATCGCATTGACATAATCTCCCGTAGATGCCATACATTGAGCTTTATCTGCCATCAGCATCATTTCGGTTTCCAGCTTATGCTTCTGGTGACGAACCAATGTATTTTTTTCTGCCAGGTCGGAAAAATCATTTTCCATTTTTTGCAGTGCAGTTTCTTTAAGTTTACGCATCAGGATTACTTCCTGTTTTTCTTCAGGCAGCTCGCTTCCTGCATCATCTATTTTTAACCATTTTAAGATAGGAGTCAAAAGAAGTCCCTGCCCTACCAATGTGATCAATATAATAACGAAAGTTACGAATAAAATAATATTACGGTGTGGAAAAGCTTCTCCGTTCGGTAAAAAAGCAGGAATTGAAAGGGCAGCAGCCAGCGAAACCACTCCTCTCATGGCAGCAAAACTGATGATAAAAGGTTCCCGCCAGTCCGGTTTCGGAACTTTTAACCTTAATTCTTTTGAGCAGAGCCTTGGGAAATACATAACGGCATAACTGTACAATATTCTGGTAAAAATAATAGCCCCACCAATTACCACACTGTAAAAGATTCCTTCTGAAATTGTGTAATCTTTCATTGCGGCAACGACCACCGGAAGTTCAAGACCGATAAGGATAAAGATAATGGTATTCATCAGGAATATAAGTACACTCCAGACATTTCCTGACTGTATTCTTGAGGTATGACTTAAGTAGCAGTGTGAATTATAGGACATTAAAAGACCTCCGGCAACCACCGCCAGTACTCCTGAAAAATGAAAGTGCTCTGCTCCTACATACATGATGTACGGGACGATCAGCGTAATCACTGTATCAATATTGGAATTGGAAGGAATGATCCTCAACAATGCTCCAAACAGAAGCCCAGTGGCTATCCCTACTGCCACTCCACCTACTGCCATCAGAAAGAAATCCTGAATAGCATCTCTCCAGATAAACTGCCCTGAAATCACAGCTGCCAGGGCAAATTTAAATACAATTAAACTGGAAGCATCATTGATAAGACTTTCGCCTTCCAGAATACTGGTGATCTTTTTAGGGATCTTCATATGTTTTAGAACTGAAGTGGCTGCTACTGCGTCAGGCGGAGAATTCACCCCTCCAAGCAGAAAGCCCATGGCAACGGTAAGTCCGGGAATAATGGAAGATGAAAGATAAGCCACCACAACTGAAGTTAAAAATACAAGCCCGAAAGCCATCGAAAAGATCTGTTTTCTCCATTTGTGAAAATCCTGCCACGAGGTAAACCAGGCGGCTTCAAAAAGAATCGGGGGAAGGAAGATCAGAAAGACAAGATCCGGCTCTATTTCAATATGCGGCATTCCGGGAATCAGGCTGATCAAAAGACCAGCGATAACCAGGAAGATGGGGTAAGCTACTTTCAGCTTTTGTCCTATCATCACCAATATCATTACAGACAAAAGGACCGCAATGGATATGATAACATAATTATGAATCATTTTGATTTGTTTTTTAGTCGTTTTTTGATTTAAATCGGTTAAATATGAAGGTAAAAAAGTTTTTAAGGTAGAAAACTTTAAGATTTCACTATTTCCCTTCTCTTCTTATTTAATTTAAACAATCCCAGACGGATTGTTTCCTTTGTATTTGACTTATTTATTTTAAAGTACAATGTTGTTCTTTGGAGTAATGGCCGGCGGAAGATCGGATTCATCCAGCATATCTCTCATATCAATCTCTATGGTACGGCTGATCTGGGTGATCGGCACATCGTTCGGGCTTCCTTCAAAAGGGTTTACGGATGCTTCACCTACACTGTCCAGGGTGTGGAAACACCAGGTTACCATCAGCGAAAACGGAATATTGAACCATATCGTCCAGCCTTCCAAAACAGTTCCTTCGCCTAGTTTATCCAGTTCTTTCAATAATCCGAAAGGAACAAAAAGAATGAACAGAAGCAAAAGATATGTTGTAATAGATGAGAAGTTTCTCGGATAGGGAAAGTTCTTGATCCTTTCTGCTTTTCCCTGATCGTCTGTAAATTTCACCAGCTGCTGGTTGATCTGCGTCCACTGAAAATCGTTGATCTCTCCTCTGGCATAGGCTTCTGACAGTTCTTTGCTCTGACTGGCCATCAGCTGTGTTGCCCTGTTTTTCTTACTTAAAATATATTGAAGTTCGGTTTCGGAAATATAATTTTTCAGCTCATCATCCAGTTGGCTGAGCCTTTCCGGGATATCATACTTTTTAGAATATTCATCGTACTGTGCAGTTCCCATATTCTCCCAGGCTCTGGGCTCTCTTAACTGAAAACGAAGCGCTGTAAGCCATGCATAATGACGGAGAAACATTTCCTTTACTTTTTTCGGATTTTTTGCAAAAAGAGAATCTCTCAGAATATATCCGAAGCTGCGGCTGTCATTAATGATGGCACCATAAATCTGCCTGGCTTCCCAAAGTCTGCTGTAGCTTGCATTGTTTTTAAAACCTACAATAAAAGCTACCGCAGTTCCTAAAATGGCGATCGGCTGCCAGGGAACAGAAACAAATTTCCAGCCTAAAAAGTACAATATCGTAGGTATCGCTGACAATATCGTTAAAACGTAGATACTTCGTCTTGTCCAGGTGGCGAACTCAAGCGCCCCAAATCTTTTTCCTGAATGCATATGTGTTTATTTTTTTAATCTGTTGATTCTATTTTTCTAAATTAACAGTTTCTTTCTTCATCAAGGCATCCGGCATGGACTGTTAATATTAATTTTTATTAAAAGGGATATTATTATAAAAACCGATCTGGATCTGCCCGCGGTTTCTGTTTTCCTGGATCTGGTTCATATAGCCGGCTTCTATCCGCATGTTTTTATTGATAACATATCCTAAAGCTCCATATACCCTGTTTCTGTCGAAGACCGGACTGTCAAAATGCAGAAAAATTTCGTTATATACTGAAGCATACAGCGATTTCGGGAGCATTTCTTTTTGAGTAATCGGTATATTCAGCCCGATCATATAACGGAATCTCATCCTGAAATCATCCTGGAGAAAACGTTCTTCCAGCCGGTATCTGTGTTGTAGGTTAAAACGTCCGAATTTCTGCTTTGTAATAAACTGTTGGAAGATTCTATGTTCAATGTTCTCTTTTTTCTCTCCGTTCACATAGGGCTGGCTTAAAATAAAACCGTAACCCAGTAAAATATTGTTGTTATTTTCAGTGAGATCATACCCAATCCCCGTACGGATCAAAAGCTGTTCAAGATCCCCTGCTGCATCAAAATTCCGGTACTGGATTTCGTTGTGCCAGTTCAGCTTCTTGCTGATCTTATTGTTCCCAAAATACATGTACCATGCTCCCAAATCATTTTTCTGTGCAACTGCCGTTATTGACCCCAGACTCAATACTGTAAATACCAGCTTCGTAAAGACCTTTCTCATGTTATTCAATTACTATTATCTATCGTACACAACAAAATTAATAATTTGAATCAATAATAACAAACAATATTTGAATGGAGAATTCAATTGAAAATATTTTAAATTGATGAAAGTATAGTCTTAATTAACCAGGAATCTGCTCTATCAGAATATCATTCCCTTCTGTATCAAAATAAGTACAGGTCATTGCATTAAGATCCATTTTCCAGCCTTTCACTCCTGTTTCCGCACAGTCATTGCAGAAAGTAAGATAATCGGTTCCGCCCTTCTGGTGAAGCTTTAATCTTGTTTTAAAACGTTCAAGATCCAGATTTTCTGAAATGGTAAGGTGATCATACTTTTTTCCGGTCTGCCTTGTCTCACTATCTGTATCAAAATACTGAGTATTGCCATCTGTAACATATACTGTGTAGTTCGAAACGCCTAACTTCTTTATGGCCTGAATATATGCAGGAAAATCTGCTCCGCTTTTTACTTTCCGGTGTTCTGCTTTAATCTGTTCAATTGTAAATTTCATCTTTGTTTATTTTTTTATGTTGCAAGCTGTAGGCTTTATTGCTGTGCCGGAATACAAATGTATTCATAAAATAAAAACCGACAGAAATACTCTGTCGGTTAGTTTAACTATATTTCGTATACAAAATATAAACCTTAAGGATGTTGCTGCATTTTAGCAGGATCATCATAGTTCACCATCCAGTTGATCCCGAATTTATCGGTAAACATTCCGAAATAGGCTCCCCAGAAGGTATCTGCCATAGGCATTGTTACCTGCCCGCCAGCAGAAAGACCGCTGAATAATTTATCCGCCTCTTCTTTAGATTCTGCATTTATGGAAATAGAGAAATTATTCCCTTCTTTGAAGTTAGAAGACCATTCACCTCCTGTATCGCTTCCCATTAAAGTTGTTTCTTTTGAAATTGGAAGAGAAACATGCATAATTTTGTTTTTGTCTTCTTCAGAGATTTCTTTGCCCTCCATTGGAGGCATTTCCCCGAAAGTTCCGATGTAAGGATATTCTCCTCCGAAAACTGATTTATAAAAGTCGAATGCTTCTCTGCAGTTTCCATTAAATGTTAAATAAGCGTTTACTGATGCCATTGATTGTTTTTTTTAATATTAGTTAAGTTTTTATGAGTTTCTGTTTAAGGTTTTTCAGATAATTCTTTTAACCTGGACAATCCTTTCTGGTAATCTTTTCCAATAGCATCTTCCATGTTCATAAACAATTTCATTACCGTGAAGGGATAAGGTATTTTTGATGTGAATCCCCAAGTCGCCTTACTTCCACTGCCTTCCGGAACAACTTTCACGTAGGCATTGGCTTCACTTTCATAAGGTGTTAAAAATTTGATCTCCGTATCAATTCTTTTACCTGCTGCATCAATTTTCTTTACTTCCTGGCATCCTTTTCCGGCTGCATCCTTTTCACTGTCCCAGCATATTTTTTCACCAGGCTGTCCAGTAGTTCCGGTCCAGTCTTTTTTCATTCCAGAATCCAGATCATTCCACGGACTCCACTGGTCCATAGCTTTTAATGTATTGGTCTGCTGCCATACTTTTTCAACAGGAGCATTGATTGTTACTGATTTTTCATAAACACAGTCTCCTGAGATAAAAGCAGCTATAACCATCCATAAAATAAGGATAGAAGCTAAGACAAGGATAATTCTTTTTAATATTTTCATAGACTTTGATTATCTGTGTTGGTCGATTAATATCATGTTTCCGTCCGGATCTTTCAGGAAAATATGTTCCGGTCCTGATGTGGTCTCATCTGCTGCTTTTTCAAGCTCTACACCGTTTTCCTTTAAATGTTTCTGAATGTCACGTACATCATCAAAAGATTCCAGATTCTGGGCATTTTCATCCCAACCCGGATTGAAGGTAAGCATATTCCCGTCAAACATTGCCTGAAACAGACCAACCAAAGTACTTCCGTTTTTCATGATCAGGTAATTCTGTTCCATATTTCCGCCCATAGCGGTAAAACCTAGTTTTTCGTAAAAATCTTTAGATTTCTGAAGATCTTTCACACTTAAACTGATTGAAAATGCGCCTAATTTCATATGTGTTTTTATTTTTTCAATGCTAATTTACTTCCTGCAAACACTAATCCCCACACAAGAATTCCCAAGATCCAAAACCAAACGGGAGTAGGCAGGGAAAACATCATATAGATCGTTATGAACAGGAAAATAGCTCCGCAGACTGCAGCAGAGGTATGCTTTCCATTGTCTGCAACTTTTGAAGCTGTAAATCCTGAAACGAAAGCCGCGACTGTATAGGCAATAATCACAAAAAACAGCGCCATAAAAGGTGCTTGCATAACATATTCTTTCATTGTCTCCATATCACCGCTTCCAGCTCCGGCAGGAGGCGGATACAAGTAATGGCCTATTTTTTCGATGATTGTAATGCAGATGATACCTGCAATGAGCCCGGCCGGAACCGCCAGTATTCTTCTTAACATGGTTATTGATTTTTTAAACGGGTTTTGAAGTCCAGCGTTCCGTCATAGCTTTTCCAATCACCAATAAATTCTATATACTGTCCTTCTATTTTTTCAGTTTTTTTATTCCATTTAAAGGTATAGATAAATTTACCTTTAAAGGTACCGGAATGCTTTCCTTTGGCTTCTTCCGCCAGTTCATAATCACCGAATACCACTCCTTTTCTTTTGGCATCTCTATACTTCGTGATGGTTATTTTCCCTTCATATTTAGCATAGTTGTCATCCACAAGAGAATAGCCGGAAACAAAGTATTCCTGATCATTTTTTTTATTCTGTTCGGAAATATTGACCTTCAGCTTAAGCGGCTGTCCGCGGTCTCCTATTGTTCCGATATAAGGTTTGCTGTTGTTCAGCCAGACATTGGAAATATCCGGCATCTGTCCCCATGCAAAATTGGAGGCAAGAATGAGGATCCATAAAAGTTTTTTCATAGTGTGTGTATTATTTAAACGCCAAATTGAGACAGGTGATGGTTCAGGTGCTTGGCAAACATGTTATTCCATTCCTGTGAAGTTAGTTTACCAAAAGAAAATGATTCCTTTCCATCAAAAGCCTCAGGCCCCAACTGCTGTGTTTTTTGTATAAAACCGATCAGTCTTTTCTTCTCTTCTTCAAAGTTTTTCCTTCCGGTAATTAAAAACTGCGGAGCTGTAGGGGAATCTCTTGGATAAGCTTTTTCGCCAACCACTTTAGGTTTTACAAAAGTCTTTAAAATAAATTTTGCAATAGAGCCCGGTTTTTTATGCTTTTCAGGCTCATACACCATTTCGTAGGATACGCTGCAGTGGGCAAGCATCTGGTCAACCGTCATTTTACCCCATAAGCCATGGGTATCCTCTACCAGCTTATTTATCCTGTCAATATAGTTCTGAGCATCTTTTGCATCAAATACATTTTCCATAATATGTCTAATTATCTGAAAGCAAATATATCAGTTTTTTCTTTTGATTTTTACAGGGTGATTAAAAAAACGGTGACGTGTTTTCTGAATACAGGCTACGGGTTCCTTGATATGGGTTTTGGGGTGCTGGTTTCAAGATAAAATATGAGTATAGGTTGATTTAATATTCAAACTATTACATTAGTTCCGGGTTCAAATCTATCAGTTATGGATTGAATAGTCAGTACGAAATAAGATTTACCTCAATTCTTACACTACTATTCTCAGGCATTTTCAACTTCCTCCGGTAGAGCATTTTTAAATATAAGCCAAAGTTTAATTTTTAGGGCAACCCAGCCAAGGACAGCATACACCAAAAGTAAAATACTTAAATGCTTTAAGTATGGAAATGTAAGCTCCACGGAACCTTTCTGAATCAATAAAATTTTAAAAGCCTGGAGAAAAGGAGTCAGGGGAATAATGTTGGCAATGAACTGAACAAAAGCCGGCATAGCACTCAAAGGCCAGGTGAATCCACTGATGATGAATGCAGGAGAAGCGATGACCATCAGAATTTGAGTTGCCTTCAACGCATCAGGAATCAATATACTGATGAATACGCCTAAAAATGAAGCGGAACCTACAAATACTGCCGTAAGAAGAATAAAATTAAGTATTCCTTCCGGCATCGGAACCCTGAAAATCATATGCATAAAGTAATAGACCCCGACAATAAGAATGGAGAAAGCCCAGATCGGGATTACCTTGATCAGCATCGTTGGGAAGGCCCATCTTTTCATCTTAAGATATTCTTTTACAAATGAGCCTCTTTCAAACTCAGCAGCGAAACTTACAGCCATTGCCAAAAGAATGACCTGCTGCAGAACCACAGCCAGCATTGCCGGCCACATGAAGATGAGATAATTTCCGGTGGTATTGAAAAGCGTGATATAGTTCGCTTTGAATGGCTCATATTGTGTAGCAGCTTTTGTTGCCGGCATTCCAGCTTTCTGTAAAGCCTTGATCGATGCTCCGGCAGAAAATGTTCCTATGGTAAGCTGGAGTGCTTTGGAAGCAAAATTGGCAGTAAGAACGTTTCCGGTATTGATATATACATTCAGCTCGGGATATTTTTTCTGAAGCATTTCTGCCTCAAACCTGGACGGAATAATGACTACAGCTGCCGCTTCGTGCCTGATCACTTCATCTTTTATGCTTAGAGGTTCCTGGGCGTATTTAATGATACTGATGCTTTTGTTATCATCCAGCATATCTGTCAACTGGCTGGACAAAGGCGTATTATCGCGGTCGATCACCAGTACCGGTGTATTTTCTACTTTTCCGCTTTTATATACGAAACCCAATAGCGTGGCATAGAATACCGGGGCCAGAAAAAACACAGTCCTTAGGGTAGAATTGCCGATAAAAAGCTTGAATTCCCGTTTTAAAAGCCGAAAAAATTCTTTCATAATTATTTCAGGATAACGTTAGCATTAACCAATATATTTTTAGCTTTATTCATGTCTGCAGGCTTCACTTTGATTTCATAGACTGCGTCCTGCAGCTGATAATCAGGATAAGCAGTGGTAATATCCGCATACCTTGTCAGCTGCTTGATATAAACGATCGTCCCGGTCAGGGTTTCTTTATTATAAACAACCTGCATATTCACTTCCTGTCCTTTTTTGTATCTGGCAATAGCACTTTCGGGAACTGTGAATCTGAAATAAGTACTTTCGGGAATATACCCGTTGAACAGGGCAAAACCAGCTGTGGCCAATTCACCTGTATTCAGGCTGATGGTTTCTATTTCCATATCATTGGTCGCAATAATATATCTTTCGGAATAGGCTACATTGGCTTCCTGAAGAGCACCTTTGGCCTGTGAAGCCTGACCTGCCGCCATTTCAACTTTTTCTACACGGGTTCCTCTCTGTACATCATCCAATTCAGCAACCACTGCATCGTACTGGGCTTTTGCCCCCTGAAGCTTTACATAGACCTCATCATAGGCCTGAGGGGACATGAGACTGTCACGGTACATATTACTGGCTCTTTTAAAGGATTTCTGAGCAAATTCATACTGCTCTTTCAAACCTTTATATTTAGCCTGAAGCTGTCGTAGCTGATCTGCCGTAGCTCCGTTTTTCGCCATCTGCTCCTGAGCTGTTGCAGCACTTACTGCTCCCTGAGCCTGTGCAATTTTTGCAGAAACTTCGGGTACATCAAGCAATGCCAGGGTATCTCCTTTTTTCACGGTCTGGCCTTCAGCAACATATATTTTTAAGATTCTTCCGGTCACTTTAGGGGCAAAAGAGATTACATCTTTTTTGGTCTTTCCTTCGGAATCATTCAGGTTTTCTTTTTTTTCAGTGCAGCTCCCTACTAGAAAAAGAACAGCAAAGAGTATAAGTATATTTTTATGCATCATTTTAAGGTAAGGGATTAATACAATTTAGTGATATCAAGCTCCTGAGTCGATCTCATCAGCTCTATTCCTGCTCTTCTCTGATTGAAAAGGGCATTCTGGTATTCAAGCTCTGCAATCTCGAGATCATTTTCAGCATCAATGAGCTGTGAAGACTTGCTCATTCCGTATCTGAATTCTTTTTCGGCCTGGACCAAGGCATTTTTAGCGAGTTCTTTTTCTTTGGCTTTTAAAGTGATCTGGGCAGTGGCAATATCATAATTGGTCTGATTATTGGCCAAGTTAAGCGTCAACTTTTTTAAGGCATCTTCTTTTTTGTTCTGAAGGATTTCCTTTCCGAGCTTTGCTGTTTCTTCTGCATGCTTTCCTTCTTTTCCATCAAAGATCTCCCATTTAAAACCGACACCGGCCGTTAGTAAAGGAAGGATATTAACATTGGTTGGCCTCCAGTCCAGTTTTGCTCCTTCATAGCCCAGAGCCGGAACTGCCGGAATTACATTTTCCGAAGTTTTGATGCGGCTTCCGTATAATCCTATATAGTATGCAGATGCCATCAGCTGTACTTTCGGGATCATCCAGGTTCTTTCGGCTTTTATTTTGTAATCTGCTGCTGTTATTCCATGTTCCAGTGCACGGACCTCAGCTCTTTCTTCTATTCCTTTTTCTGAAGATAAAAGTTCTACGGGAGAAAGCACAGGATCAATCATTCTGAGCCTTTCTTGATTGATTCCTGTCAGAATATAAAGCTGGGTAAGAAGAAGTTCCTTTTTACCTTCATATTCCACCATTTTAGCATTAAGAGTAGCCTGTGCCAGTTCTATCTTTTTATGATCATATGGAGTAATCAGACCGTAACCTAAAGCTTTATCTGCTGTTTTCCGGTTGATATCCAGTCTTTTTTTGCTTTCATCGAGTACTTTTTTAGACTGATGAATCAATGCCAGCTGATCGTATGCCTTGGAAATATTAGCCACGACATCATCTTTGGTTTTTTCAAGCAGAATATCTTCAGAAATTTTCTTTTCTTCAATGGCTTTTTTCAGGTATTTTACTTTTCCGCCCGAATAGAGAAGCATTTTAGCATCTGCTTTTGCGATTCCTGAAAAACCGGAAACATTGAGATTATTATTAAAGCTCCCTTCGGGAATATTAATAAAAGGCGCCAGATTAATTTCGGGCGAAGTGAGTCTTGCGGTTGCATTTAGATATCCGACCTGTCCGCTTACCTCTAAAGTGGGAAGAAAGATGTCTTTTAGTTTGTGTTCGTCAAGATCGGTGAGCTTATTCTGGGTAATCTGCATTTTGAGATCAGAATCACGGACCATAGCACTGTCTAAAAGTTCCTTAAAGTCCGGTGCAGACTGTGCCCGGCAAAAAGCAGGGAAAGCCAAAAAACTAAACGTAAAAATCAATAAATTGTTTTTCATGGTTTATGTTTATAACAAATATAATGCAAAAATTTGTTAAATCCGAGAAGATAATTCGCCAATATGGTGAATTCAAAGTAAGTTTAAAAAGTGTTTAGCTTTAATCCTGTACTTGTGATTATGATAGCAGATTCGTTTAAGTTTAATTTGATGGATGTTTTAATTGAAAAAAAATAGATTTTCTTTCATTCATGGGGATTTTATTATGCTGTTTTGCTTAATAAATTTTATGAATCTATATCAGGGCGGAGTATTTTTATGGTTGTTTTTTTTACTCACACAAATTTCGCGAATGATACAGATTATTACTTCTATCTTCTTTAATGAAGGGTTAATCCCATATCGTGATGTTTCAATTTTCACAATAAAAACCTGTTAAAAATTTCACCACGGATTTCACAGATGATCACAGATTACTGCTCGTATCTTTAAGAGGGAATGAAGGTGATAAGGAGAGTTAAGACAAAATCAAAGATTTTTTTAAGCAGTCCATTAAGCGAAGTTCAAGCTTAATATTCTTAAAAATTAAGTACATTTCTTTGTAGGATAAATTTAAACTTCAAATAAACTAAAGTGTTAGGAAGCTTTTGTGGTTACTATTTTTTCCAGATATGATAAAAATTAAGTCTGCCTGATCAAACTGATCGTTGATAAAAAATATAATATTTACTCAAAAAGGGCAGTTTAGTAAATAAAAAACTCCCCACAAAAATGTGAGGAGTTATATTTAAAAATCATTCAGGTTATCTCTGAACCGCTGATTTCATTCTAGCATCAGGACGTAAAATTCTGTAACGAACTTCAAGGTCTTTCGGTACATAGAATACTAAAGGCAGCTTGCTGTTGTATCTTACAATTTCAGGCTTAAGTGTTACAAATTTCTTGGTCTTCTTCTGATCTTGGCAAGCCATTAATGTACCTCCTGCTTCACCATTCGACTCTACTTCATAATAGTTGTAGCCCCAACCCTGAAGATCCTGTGTTTTCACTTCTCCCATCAGGAAATATTTATTACAGTCCAGCATCTTTTCAGCGCCTACAAAAAACTCTACTTTTAAATCGTTTTCATTTTTTGCAACAGGCAACTGAATGTACACCTGCTTAAATCCGTCTTTAGCTTTTGGGAACATTTCAATCTCCAGCTTCTCAAACTTTTCTGCCTTCTTTTGTGCGAAAGCATTTACACCTGCAAACATAATCAGTCCCGTCATTAAAGTTTTTGAAAATCTCATCTTATTTTATTTTTAAATTTTTACTACTTCCCTATAGCCAAAAATCATTCCAAAATCTGAACAGAGCTTCCTTTTGTGTGGGCATTCATCTGCGGTGCATAGTAATTCTGCATCGTTGTGATCCCGTTGGAGAACTTACCTGCGGCATTGGATACAAGGTCATATTCAAAAACATATTTTCCTTTCGGCATATACTGAATATAGAAATTGGTGGATGCATCTTTGGTAGACTGATAATAGCTTAAGCTGTTTTTCCACTGGTATCCGGAAAGTGCATCTGTAGGCTCAAATCCGGCTGCACGCATATCTTTAATATGAATAAATTCCATGTTTCTATCAGTATTCAGGATCATTCTTACGGTTACTTTATCACCTACTTTTAAAGGGGTATCCGCTGAAATTTTCTGAAGCTCTTCACCGTTTACTGTTTTCACTTTTTTGTAAAGCTCTTTGGTGATGGAGATATAGTTTTCAGAAGATTTGATCTTGTCTAAGTCTTCATAATACTGCCAGAACAATCCGCCCTGCACAATTCCCGGACCTGGTTTGGTAACGGTAACAGTCCCCAGATTTTTATCTACTGCATCAGTTTTCACCGTTGATTTCACATAGCCTGTAGCCTGGGTTTGCGGAGCCAATTCTTTTCCGCCCCATACAATCGTTGCTTTGTCGCTTTCGGCATTTGTCCAGGATTTTCCTGAATTTAAGATTGTAAAGATCACTTCCGAAGTTCCTCTTGAGCTTCCCCATGAGTTAACTTCTTTCTGTGTGATCAGCCAGATCTTCATATCTTCGATCATTTTCTGATCATTAGGCTTTAATGTATTGAATGCTTCTAAAGCCCCTGCATGATTCACTACTTTGGAGCCGAACCAGCCCCAGTCATTAAGATTCTGTTTCCAGTAAACGCCCTGAGTTTTTGTATCGGTAGAGGTTTCTTTCAGATAGTTCATTAATTTATCTGAAACGTCTTTTAAACCATAATCATTCATCAATAAAGCGGCACGGTGAAGTCCGAAGAAGGTGAAATCTGTGATCTTCGCTGTTTTTGCTTTCTGTTTTACCAATGTTTTTAAAGAAGCCCCTTTTCCTTTAAGAGGATATTCTTTTTCCCAATAGTTTCGGGTATCAAGGTAATCCATAGTCCAGTTGATCCAAACATTATCTTTTTTCACATTCCAATATTTATCAATTTCATTGTCTACATACTGAATGAGTTTTGTCACAAATTCTTTCTGTTCAGTTCCCTGATAATCTTTTGCATTATCTTTTAACCAAGTATTGATCTTTCCTAAGTTTTTAAGGATATATAAAGATGTTCCGTAAGAACTTGGATATCCGGGATACCAGGAGAATCCACCATCCGGATTCTGCAGTTTCTTAAGATCAGCCCAATCCTGACTGATTGAATTTCTCATCGTATTGGCATCAAATAACAGCGCCAGCTTCTGCATCTGCTCTCCTTCATTTTTACTTTCAAGCACCCAAGGGGTTTCTTCCAGTAAAAGCTGTTTCAGTTCCTGATTTTTTTCAAGATTTGAATTCAGTAATCCTTTACTTTGGTATTCTTCAAAAACGGTCTTCATTTTCGGATTGGCCTTGAAAACTTCGGAAGCCAATACGTCGGCAAACCATTTATTGAAGATCACATCGGCAGAACCATTCTGATCATTCTTCAGACTTGGCAATGCAAACATGATTTCCCAGATCGGATTGGTGGTCAGTTCCAGGGTATTGGAAACATTCGTGATCGTTGTAGAGTTTGTGTTGGTAAGGTTCTCCAGAACAAATGTCTTGGTTTCACCTTCTTTTACAAATACCGGTACTGCATCCGTTACGAGCATTCTGTTCGGAAGTATGGCAACTGCCTGCTGCTCTCCATCCGAATAGGCTCCTGCTTTGGCTACCACTTTCAATATAATAGAAGATACGTTATTTGGAACTTTCAGTTTCCATGTTAATGCGCTGTTTCCTTTTTCATTTAAATTAAAATTCTGTGTTCCTGCACTGATTCCGAATTTGGATGAAATATTTTCATTTGTGAAGGCATCCAGAATCTGAAGCTCTGCTGAACCGCTTAATTTTTTATCGGTAAGGTTGGAGAGTTTCGACTGAAGGTTCAGTTCATCACCTTCTCTTAAAAATCTTGGATAATTTGGCGTTACAGAGAATTCTTTCTGTGTTACCACCTGTTTTTCCAGTACTGCTGCTCTTGCATCTTTGGTATGAGCTAAGAACATCAGTTTCCATTTCGTTAATGCTTCCGGAGAAGTGAATTCAAAGCTTACATTTCCTTCGGCATCTGTTTTCAGATCAGGATAGAAGAATGCAGTTTCGTTCAGATTTTGACGTACAGGAACTTTTTCAAGATCTCCCTCCGATTCTCCTTTATTCAAATTTCCGCCGGCAGCGTCAGCTTCCTGTTCACTTACTTTTGCAGCTGAAGCCATCTTGGATTTTTTAGCATATCCTGTCATAACAACCTCTTCTATCATAGCTTCTTTTGCTGCAACAGCAGGAGCCGGCATTGCCATATTTTCAACCTGTATTCCTGCCACTCTTCCTCTTAGCCCATAACTGTCAAAATCACCATCGAACCAGTTAAAGTTCGGGACCTCTACATATTTCCCATTGTAATATTTCAGCCTTTTCTGATAGTACTGCTGAAGCAGATACTGTCTGATATCGTAAGAAGTCACGATAGAATACGGGGTATATAAATTCTGCCAGCTGAATGTATTTACGGCAAACTGATCCAATGACATATCGTACATATTGGCCAGTACTTCAGCATTTACTTTTTCTTTATCGCTTCCTGAAACTTTCACCGTCCATTTTTCTTTTGAGTTCGGTTCCAGCTTATCTCTGAAGGTAACGGTTTCAATTTTTACAGGCTGCTCCGTATCTTTTATTTTTAAAGTCACAGCTTGGGTCTGAACATCATTGAATGCTGCAATTTGGAACTGGATATTCAATGCTGATATGCCCTTATCTTTCGGAATATCCGTTGTGTATTCTAAAACTCCTTCTTTCAGCTGACGGGCTTCTGAAACTGTTTTCCCGGAACCGTCTTGGATGAATACATTGACAAGCGCATCAGGAACTGCAGAATACACATACACTTTAGCCTTCTCTCCTCTTGAGAATTCATTCTTAGGTTCAATAACTGTCAGGAATGTTTTCTGTGAAGGTTTTAAAGAGCTTTTGTCCCAGATACTGAAATTCTGAGAAGATTTTATGGTGTCTTTTCCTTCAATATTATACAATTCAAGCTGATAATCGCCCGCTTCCAGCTTTCCTAAATCCAATTCAGTGGTGGGCTGTTGTTGTCTTTCAGAAATTACCTTTTCTGCTTTGAGATTTTTGGTCTCTTCGGTTTTGTTAAACAAATCGTGTGGGAACTTACTGATGAATTCTTCTCTGGAATATTTCGGAAGATCCTGAACTTCTGCTGCGAAATTATCTCTGAAAATCCTGTTCGGTACCGCTAGTTTTGACAGTTTTACGTTATATGATTTTTTAAGATCCTGTTCATTGTAATTCAGGGTTTCTACTTTCAGTTTTACATTTTCGTCACTGAACGTATTCTTGATTCCGTCAGCTTTAATATAATGAGAAACTGAAGCTACTTTCAACTGTGTATTGGCAGACTGGGTTTCCCCATTGATATCCGTTACCGAAGCATTGATCTCATAATTATCGATCTGAATTCCCTCCAGCTTTTCGTCTTTTTTAAGATCAAGGCGTATCACAAATTCTCCTTTTTCATTGGTTTTAGCCTCACCAAGGATAGAATTTTCATTATCATCGCCACGCGGATACCACCAGAAATATCTCCATCTGATGTTATGTTTTTTAATCTCGTAGTTAACGGTTGTGTTACTCAAAGCCACTCCGGAGAACATCATGGCTTTTCCTTTCAACTCGATGGTCTGTCCGTATTTGTATTCTTCTTTTACAGGATCAAAAGTAACCTCAAATTTCGGTCTTTTGTATTCTTCAACCCTGATGTCTTTATAGCCTTGAGATCCTTCATCTGTTTTCAGATAAAAAACTCCGTTCAACTGACCTTTCGGAAGAGTAAAGCTTCCATGATAAGACCCGAATTCATTCGTTGAAAAATTCTGTGAAGAAACTTCCTGACTGTTGGCATCCAGAAGTGTGATTTTCTGTTTTAAGCCTGAAATTACAGCTTCTGTTTCTTTATCTATTTTTGTATTGATTACTTTAAAATAAACGGTCTGCCCCGGTCTGTAAATGGCTCTGTCCGTAAAGATCTGTGCCAGGGTACGGGTCTGTTTATTTGGGTTGTAGTCTTCTGCATTTCCGTTATTTCCATACACCTGCATGATCTGGAAATCATTGGTCTTTGGCTGGCGGATCAGGAAAGTTCTGTAATATTCTTTGCTGTCTGTGGAAGGGAATTTAAAAACGCCGTTCGCATCAGTTTTGCCTTCCAGCTTGTTTAATGTTTTATTGGCAACAAATTCGTAGAAAGTAAGACCCTCATTCGATATAGGTTTCCCGTTTTCACTATTGACCAGCTTTAGTGTATTGGAAAGCTGGTTTCTGTCTGTTTTGGTTTGATAGATCACTCTGTTCCCCGAAACAAGGAAATAGAAATTCTGCCTTGAACTACCGTCTTTTACTTCAGATCCTTCAACAGCGTATTCCAAAACATATATTCCGGAAGGAAGAGGTTTTATCTCCAGAGAGGTTTTATGAACCTGATAATCTTTGGAATCACCAAGCTGGAAGGTTTCTTTTCTTACCAGGCTTTTTTTAACCTTTCCAAAAGTATTGTTGTAAGAATTCTGTACATATTGCATCAATGTTGTAAAATCTTCTTTTACTTCATAAATGTTCAGAGAAAATTCAGCCACATTCTTATGGTCCGCTACAAAATGGATCGGCAGATTGTTCTGAGTCTGCTGTTCATATTTAATGGTAAGAAACGGATTGATGATCTGATTTTCTTTATTTTTTATGTTCTCAATGAATGGGGATTTCGGATATTGATTCTTGGCTTGGGCTGCGATAGCCAAAGCTTCCTTCTCTTTCTTTTTAGCCAGGAGCTCATTCATGATATCTTCCATGATGATCACTTTGTAATCTCCTTCGGTATCAGATTTCAAAAGATTCTGAAGCTGCTCAAGTTTGTCTTTACATTGATTATAATTGCAGTTCTCCGTCAGCTTTTCCTTCATAAAATAAAGCTTGGGGTTTCCGCTGTTCTGTGCAATCAACTCATCAAAAACAGCATTGATCTGTGTCCTGTTCTCAGTAAGTTCATTCTTTGTAAAAAGACTATTTTCAGAAAGAAAACTGATCTTTTTCATAGAATACCATTCATATACGGTCGGGAAATAGGTGATATCCTTGATTTCTGTAAAAATCTCTTTATACTTTGACAGGGAAATTTTTTTCATCTCCTGCTTCTGCTGGTCAAGTTCCTGATAGCTTTTCTTCAGATAATTTTTAAAGTCGAGCTTACTCCAGGTTTCGATCTGAGAAAGATCCTGAGAATTGATATTGGTTCTGCTTTCTATTTCCCAAGAATTCTGATCATAGTAATCCATAAAGAAACCATTCAGAATAACATTATATACTAATCTTCCTTCCCCTTTAAGCTTAGCATCCGTTTCCTGAAGCTTCTTAAAAAATTTGGAAGCAGAATCATTCTTATCGTCATCCACCGTTTGGTTGACAATGCTGAATTCTGCTTTCAGGGAACGGATGAGCTGCATGGTATTATTTTCTTTCATGGCGTGGTTTTGTATGTCTAAAATGATGGGAAGATTAGATTTATAGGCACCTTTCGCACTGTTTTCGATTACTTTTTTCCACTGGTCGTCGTAATATTTTTGCGCCGAAACAGCAGAAAAGCTCAGCATTAGAAGCAAAAGCATAAAAATCTTGGAAAATCTTTTCATATATGTTATTTTTGATAAATGAATTTCTTAAAAATACTGAAAAAAACTGTTATTGACAGCCAAATTTATGTCTCTGTTGTGGGAACTTTATTTGCGGTATTTTTCATGAAAGAGCAAAACACATTCCGTTTCCCCACTATACTGCTTATTTTCATCACTTATTTCAGCGGTTATCTTTACACCAAATACCAATATACCAGGCATTTTTTGAAAATACTGGTTCTGAACGCAGCTGCGGGTGTCGTCTGTGCTTTTCTGATCATTCATAATCATAATGAAATAAGACTTCTGAAATGGTTTATCATTGTGGTTTTGGGATTACTTTACAACAGTTTTTTCCTGGATGTTTATATCCGGAAGATTCCACTGCTGAAAGTATTTTATGTAGGATTGGTCTGGGCATTGGTCAACTGCTGGCTTACGCTTCCGGAATTCAGTCTTCCTATTTTTCTGATCAGCTTTTTTTTTATAACGGCACTCGTTCTTCCTTTCGATATCCGGGATATGAAAAGCGATACGGTACAGACTTTTCCCAAACTGATCGGTGTACAGAATACAAAATATATTGCTTACCTGCTTGTCTTTATCAGTATGCTTGTTGCTTCCTTTTATCTTAAAACTATTTATGGTACTGCATTTTTTTTGTCAGGAATCATTACCTTTATCCTGATCTATTTCTCTGAAAATAAAAGAGATGATGCCTATTTTTCTTTCGGGATAGAAAGCTGCTCTGCACTTCCTTTTTTATTTTTAGTAATAATGGAGTATTTTTGACGAATGATTATCAAAAAGCTTTCCCTTTACAATTTCAAAAACCATTCGGAGAAGAAGTTTGAATTTTCTCCGCAGATCAACTGTTTTGTGGGAAACAACGGTGCCGGAAAGACCAATATTCTGGATGCACTGCATTATTTATCCGTAGGAAAAAGTTTTTTAGGAAACACAGATTTTAACAATATTAAAAGGGAAGAAGATTTTTTCACCATTGATGCTGAAGTCCAGAATGAAGACAGTGAAGACATTATCAAAATCTCTCAGCCCAAAGAAGCTAAAAAGATCATTAAAAAGAATGACAAAAGCTATGACAGACTTGCGGACCATATCGGCTATCTGCCAAGTGTAATGATCTCGCCATATGACTCTAATTTAATTTCAGACTCGGGGGAAAGCCGGAGAAGATTTCTGGATTCTATGATATCGCAGACCGATTCGGAGTATCTTTTTGACCTGATCCAATATCAGAAAACGGTACAGCAGAGAAATGCATTGCTGAAATATTTCGCTAAAAACAGAACCTGGGACAAGGACTCTTTGGAGATCTATGATGCCCCAATCTCAAAATTCGGAACCAATATTTTTGAGAAACGAAGAAATTTCGTTGAGAAACTCGGCCCTATTGTTCAGAATTTTTACAAGATTATTTCCGGAGGCAAAGAAATGGTTTCTGTTTACTATCAGTCTGATTTAAGTGACAGCTTCGACCCCGTTCAGCCAGACAAAGCTTTTAGAACACTTTTAACGGAAAGCCTTGAGAGAGACCGGATGCTTACCTATACTTCCAAGGGAATTCACAAAGATGATCTGCTTTTTGAGATGGATCATGTGCTAATTAAAAAAATAGGGTCACAGGGGCAGCAAAAATCTTTCCTGATCTCTTTAAAACTGGCCCAGATGAGTCTTGTGAAAGAGCTGACAAATAAAACCCCGATCCTTCTTCTTGATGATATTTTTGATAAGCTTGATGATACACGTGTTTCACAGTTAATCGAACTGGTTAATCAGGAAAGTTTCGGACAGATTTTTATTACGGATACACACAGGGAACGTACGGAAAGTGTGGTAAAGAAAATTAATGAAGAGAGTATAATTTTTGAAGTTTGATAAAGTTTTAAGATTATTTCTCTAATACCGGAAGTTAAATCCAAAATCCAGAAACTCGCACCCATGAAGAAGAATAAAAAACGTGAATTTCAATCCTCGGAACTTGTAAAATCTTTTGCAAGAATCCATGGCTTTGAACATAAGCTGATTGCTTTTGAAATTAAAGATTTTTTAGAAGATTATCTGGACGAAAGCCTCTTTAAAGAGATTAAAAGCGTTAATATTGAGGACAAGTGCATTATGATCAATATCGATTCCCCTCTGCTCAAACATGATTTTCAGATGCGGAAAAGTTTTTATCTTAAAAAATTCCAGGATAAGTTCGGAGAGAATAAATTCAATGATATCCGGATTTTATAAACGTTTCTCTTCCGAAGCATTTTTTACTATACATTAAGCTATTAATGATCTTCAGATTTATTAGAAATGGTATTGCTCATCAGGTCATCCGCTTTTTTATCCAGTCCTGAGCTCAGGGGAATAAAAAATTTGAATGGATGCTTTATAAAATACCTGAAAATCTCCCTGTAAATTTCACTCACCTGTCCAAAGTTCATTTTTCTTGATCTGAACGCCAAAAACATAGACAAACTAAAGCTTACCAGAAAGTTGAAGAATCCTATCAGGAAAACAGTGAAAAAGGATATCCAGAAGGTATAGGAATCCACTGAAAAATCTTTTCCGTAAAGTCCTAAAGCAAAGTTTCCGGCCGCAAAAGTAATGTGCCTGATATCAAGATCCAGCCCTAAGAATAAACCTACAGGAGCTGTTGCCCCTAAAAATACTCCAAACCAGAAATTGGAGACAATCCCCGGCCAGTTTTTAGCATAATATTTAGATAGGCTTTTCGCAAACTTCTTCCCTAAAAAGCTTCTTATAGAAAGATTTTTGGCGATCCTTTCCGGAATCTGGTAAAACACGGAATTGTTTCCTATATTCCCTGAAATAATCCCTGAAATAAACAGGTAGAATCCGGCAATACTGGCATGCAGTATGGCTTTTGACTTGAAGGGATCAAGGTCTTTTAATAATTTATCTGATCGTTCTACGGCTAAATTCTGGGAGAAAAATACATCCAGTCCATAAATGATTGCCAGCGCAATCGGAAATGAGAGAAGCACATTCCCCACAAATGCAATGAACTGGCTCCTGAAAAGCTTTGATACAAGATGGGCAAATTCAGTATTATTACGTGTGCTGTTTCCTTCTTCTGAAAGAACCTTGGTCATCGTAGCTGCAGTCATTGCGGGCTGTTTCGTTGCCAGCGTAAAGCCCATCAGATAGATCATAATGAAGCCCATTGCATAATTCATCGAGTACAAAAACGCATGCGAAAAATCGCTCCCGGGAATATATCCGTAAAGCATTTTCAAAACACAAAGCGCTCCAACAATGATTCCACCTCCACTGGCCTTATAAAACATCGTCATGTACTCCTTCCGGGTAGATGTAATATAATGGGTACCGGTTTCTGCCGTGTGGTTGGTAATAAGATGCGAAAGAAGACGTGTGCTGTCGTTAATCAGGTCTGCAATATTATTTTTGTGTGACTTGTAGTTAAGTATATTAAAGATCAGCTGTTTAGACTTTATAGTAATATCCTGTTCATTATCGATCACTAAAAGCTGTACGATCTCATAGATCCTTTCGGTCTGCTGGCGGATCTTAAGCAGTGACTGGTTGATCTTACCGGAAATTCCGTATTTAGTAGAATTTTTAAAAGCAATATTGACAAATTCGTGACAGTGCTCTGTATAGATCTTGATCTGTTTATAGCGGCTGTCTTTGGAGTTCAGCTGCAGTTCCGGATCATTTTTAAGATCTTCGGTAAGTGCTTCCAGCTCATTTTGAAGTGCCAGAAAAGGATTATCCAGATTTCTGTATTGAGGCGCCATTCTTACAACCTCTACTTCCATAGCCATCCCTGTAACACGCCATGAAAGAATGCTCATGGAGAAGATCAGTTCTTTTTTAACATTCGGTTTAATGATAAAATCTGTAGCTCCGAGAAGATTTAAAAACTCATCGATTTCATTCTCTGGAAGATTGTGGAGATATTTCAGATCGGTTTTGGGTCTGAAACTGACGTTATCGATCATGTACCACACCGTTTTTTCATTTTCTACGGGCGGCAGTATTTTATTAAGGATTCTTTTTTTAAGTTCCGGAAAGAAAGCATTTTCTGACAGAATATTGGCTTCGGTAAGGGAAAGGTTAAAAGGTCTTCCTTTGAAAATATTATGGATGTAATGTTTGAAATTCTCAGCAAAATCCGGATTATTTCTCAGAAAATTAAGGACATCTGTAAAATCTGCCCTTTTAATGCTCTCTAAAAACTCGGCAAATGGTTCTAAAGAAATGGTTTCGTTCTTAAAAGAGAAATATTTTTTAAGAACTGATTCAAAATTTGTGCTGGAATTAAAAAATTTCATTGGGACAAAGATACTATTTCAAACTCACATTCCTCATCTGTCTCATGATCCAATTATGTTTCTTTCTTAAATAAGGGGATGGATTTTTTGGATCATATTTCTTAGGATTGGGCAGCACGGCAGCAATCCAGGCTGCATCTGAAGTACTTAAATCTTTGGATGATTTTCCAAAATAATACTGAGCGGCAGCTTCTACTCCAAATACACCCTGTCCCATTTCAATAGAGTTCAGGTATCTTTCTAAAATGATATCCTTGCTCCATACTTTCTCAATAATGAAGGTGTAAACAGCTTCCAATCCTTTTCTGAACCAGCTTCTTCCCTGCCACAGGAAAACATTCTTTGCCGTCTGCTGGGAAATGGTGCTTCCTCCACGAATCTTCTTTCCTTTCTCGTTATTCTTCATTGCCTTTTCAATGGCTATGTAATCAAAACCGTTGTGATCAAAGAATTTCTGGTCTTCTGAAGCTATAACTGCTTTTTTAACATTACTCCCCATTTCATCATAGGAAATATAATCTCTGTGTAGCTTTCCAAATTCAAAAAGACCTCCAATCTGCGTAATGGTAACCGGCGGATTAAAAAATCTGCCCCAAATAATAAAAACTACATTCAGGACAAGGATAATAAAGATAGCCTGTTTAACTTTTTTCCACATAATTTTGTCTAAAAGGAACTGCAAAAATAAGCAATTCGCCCGAGTTATAGAAGCTCTTTCATATAGGTTAACTGATATTCCGGAAGAAGTTCGGGATGGAAGATCCTGATATAGTCTTTCAGAATAAGATCAGCACGCACAGCACCACTTTCAAAAAAGTCATTGGCTTTCAGTTTTTCCTTTCCGGCAACGGTATAGATCTTTCCTTTGTTGAATACTTCCAGTTTTCCATAAAAAGGATTACCGGTCAGCATCTCTTTTTTTGAGATATGGTTTCCTGCATTTATCCAGTACTGTACTTTGCCTGACTTCGCATATACTTCTTCAAAGCTCATGGTCAGAGACTTTTCTTCTTTATTACCTTTCATGATGTAGGAAGCATTGGCATCTGTAATATAATTGGCCACAGAGGTTTTTCCACCCGGAAGATACCATACATCTCCATACATTTCATTGGCCAGCACCACAGGTTTTTCTTTTGCCTTTAAGGCCAGCTGTTTCAGATCATTATAATTTTTTTCAATTTCTTGATATTTAGCCTCAGCTTCTTTCTCTTTTCCGAAGAATTCTCCAAAAATTTTGATGTAGGCTGCCTTTTCTAACGGAAGCTGCTCCATATATTCATCCAGAAAAACGACCTGAATTCCATTATTTTTCAGGAGTTGATAGGCATTGTCAAAACTTGCAATATAATTGGTAAAAACAGCATCCGGCTTCATGGAAATAATTTTTTCTACATCATATTTCTGCTCACTTCCTACGTTCTGGATCTTTCCTTCTTTTAAAAGGTTTTGAATCTTTTCTGAATAGATGTATTCCGGACTGGAAACTCCGACAATCAGATTTTCGGCCCTCAATTCAGAAATATATCCTGCCATGCTTGCATTTAAAAGGATAATTTTCTTAAACGGAGTCTGGTTGGTTTTAAAATTATAAGTGAAATTCCCCGATTTGAGTTCCAGAATACCATCATGTTCTTTAAATTGGGTACGGCTGGATATATTAGTCCAGTCCGAAGACGAAATTTTTTGTTCTCTTTTACAGGAGATTAGCGCTACAACTGCAAATAAAAGTAAAATTCTCTGTTTCATCTTTCAAAGAAAAGAAAAAAGTGCTATATTTGCAAACCTTAAAACATTAAGAAAACAACGGCCTCGTGGCGCAACTGAATAGCGCATCTGATTACGGCTCAGAAGGTTACAGGTTTGAATCCTGTCGAGGTCACTTAAGGAGACAACTATTTGATAGTTGTCTCTCTTTTTTTACGCATAAAACACTCTATATCAAACTTTTACAGCCTGATATTTTATGGTTTGAATTTTTTGATGTGAAATCCCTAGTCCATCTGAAACAGACAGTCTAAAAGTGCTCTATCAGAGATTTCATCGGTATTGAAACATAGTTTGAAATCCCATTAAGGTTCTAGTATTTTTTTCTCTTTCGGTTTATCATAATTTTTTGATACTAAATATAGTAATTCCAATATAATTTTAGCTTCCTTCTCATTTACCTGAATTCCATTCTTGGCAAGAAGAATGATTGCTTGCTCAACTGAAACATTTTTATCGATGAAATTCATTTTTCTTATTAGGTTTTCGGTTAATTTTTTTTAATAATATTTTTGAAAATGCTTGATTCAAGCCCAAAGAGAGATCTCCTGTTTTATAATCAATATCAACTGGTGGAATAAGACTCACAAGATATCTTTTGTCTGAAGTATCAAACTCGGAAAATTTTTGAAAGATTTCAACCAGTGCCTTATTTTCTATTTGATTCTTTCTATCAATAGCTTTTAATTTAAGAGTAATATCACGCCTTTCTTTACTAAGATTCTTAGTATTAACCAGACATTCTTTTTTTAAGTCATTATAATCATCAATCTTTAATATTCCTGCTATAAATAATTTTCTACCTCTAGAAAGAGTTAGCTCTTCCTCCTTTATTTTTCTTTCTAATAGTTTTTGACCGTATAAATAACTTGCTTTCTGTGTCTTTATATTCTGACCTTCCAAAATATCCTTAAATAGTTCAATTGTGTTATTTGATAGTATCAATTGCTGAAGCTTATTTTGATAGCAATCATTCAGCAAAACTGCATTTATCCTTGTTCTACAGCGATCATGACAATGATAATATGGGTATTTTTTTGAGCTTCCTTGCGCAATACTCCCACTGAGTTTTCGATCACAAACAGGACAGGTTAAAAAACCTCTAAGAAAAAACAGCTCTTTTAAATCATCTTTTTTAGAAGTCGTTTTTCTTTTTGTATTAATAACAGACTGAACTTGATAAAATAACGATTCAGATATTAAAGGGTCGTGCAAACCTTTTATCATTTGTTCTTCATTAGATTTAAGTTTGACTGATATAAGCCCACAATAAATTGGATTCCGTAAAATTCTAAAGAAGTGTGACCGTGAACATATCAATCCTTTTTCATTAGCCATTTTCATTATTTCGGAAATCTTATGATCGTTCTGGGCAGCTTGATGAAAAGACCACTTGATAATATCAGCTTCAGGCTCTTTAGGAGCAATAGTTTTTTTACCATCCATTAATGTCAAATTAATAAATCCAATAGGTGCTTTATTAGGATATCTACCCATCAGCTTCGCTCGACGAATACCATTTGCTGTATTTTGAGCCCTCCGAGTATTTTCCGCTTCCGGAACCGCTAAATATACAGCCAGCATAACGGTACTTTCCGGCACAGAGAAATCAATTGGTTGATCAATAGCCATTGCTGTCGTTTTATATTTTCGCAGCTTTCCAATCATTTCGTAAGCATATTCAACATTACGACTAAATCGGTCCCATTTGATAAATAATATATTCTTATCTTCTCCTGATGATTTCTTTTTAATTTCTGAAAACAATTCTTTCCACTCAGGTCGGTTGAAATTTTTGGCAGAATAGTCTTCACGATAGATTCCTTTGACTTCGATATTGTTATATTTACAATATTTCAATAATCTATCCTCCTGTTCTGGCAAGGAGTATCCTTTTCTTTTTTGTTCATCTGTACTTACACGGACGTATAAATAGGCTGACTTCATTTATTTTTATATTTTTGATAATCTTAAAGCTAATAATTAAAAAAAACTTATTTTCAGAAAGTTATAAATTTATCGGGATGTGACCAATATGTAAATTATAATGGGGTATTATCTCAGATTAATCTCTTGTGATTAAATCTTTTTGTTATTCTGTTAAGAAGAAAATTTATCTTTAATGCTTATTTAGTTTTACAATAATATTTCTAATTATGTCAAAAATTGTAGACTTAGGAGTTGAGAAGGATCATATTGATTCTTTGACACGTGCCACCGGATTAACCGCCATTTCAGAACTAATTTGGAATGCATTGGATGCTGACGCAACCATTATTAATATAGAAATTACTCCTAATCATTTAGGAGGCTATGAGTCGATTGAAATAATTGATAATGGTCATGGTTTGCAATACGAAAAAGGACAGCAGGTTTTTGGAAAGTTAGGTGGCTCCGAAAAAAAAATTTCTAGCACCAGTCCTAGTGGCAGAGCTTATCATGGGAAAGAAGGCAGAGGTAGATACAAATCTTTAGCACTAGGTGACTTAGTAATCTATAACAGTACTTATAAAAACTCACATAGCCATAAACATTTTACAATTACTTTAGATCGAAACAAAATCTCACATTCTGAATTTAGTGATTTAAATGTTATTGCCGATTCTAAAGTACAATCTGGAGTGAGTGTATTGATTCAAAATACCAATGTTGAAAATATTCATCAAATTTTTGAAGAAAAAAACAGAAAGGAATTAGCACAAAAGTTTGCATCTTACTGGATTAATTATCCTAATTTCTCAATCTTTATAAATGGTAAAATGCTGGAATTTGAATCATTAATAAGATGTACCGATGAAACTGAAGTTTTGGTTCACAGGGAAAAACTTTCGCACCGTTTTAAAATTAAAATTATTGAATGGAATTTTGATATCAAGAAAAAAACATATTTGTGTAGTATGCAAGGTATTCCATTCAGGGAAACTAACTTGGGTATTAGATCAACTATTCCTATTTCTATCTTTTTACACTCAATTTACATTGAAACGTTACAACGAGAAAATAAAATTGATATACAGGAGTTTGATGATGTGATGCTTGAAGCGATCAATGAATCTAAAAAGTTTGCAAGATCCTATACGAAAAAGAGGTTGCACTTCTACTCTTCTGAATTTATTGAGGAACTTAAAACAAAGGGAATTTATCCTTACACGGGAAATGCTGAAAATATTGTTGAAGAAAGTAAAAGGCAGGTTTTTGATATTGTGGCCTTGCAGGTAAATGAATTTCTACCGGATTTTGAAGCTCAGGATAACAAGAGTAAAAAATTGACTTTATCACTGATAAAAGAAGCACTCGAAAATGATTCTCATTCATTGCAAAGGATCTTAACTGAAGTGATTGAATTACCAAAAGATAAAAGAGAGGAACTAGTAGAAATTTTAGAAGAGTCATCTTTATCGACAGTCATTGATACAATGACGGAAATCAAAAACAGATTGAAATTTATAAATGCATTAGAAGAACTAATTTATAATAAGGACTTTAATAAAAATGTTCTTGAAAGAAAACATTTACATAAGATTATTATCAATGAAACCTGGATTTTTGGTGATGAGTATACATATGGTGTAGATGATCTAACTTTAAAAAATGTACTCAAATCTTATTTGAAAGATAACTTAAATAGAGATGATTTTGAAGACGTCATCAATTCGGAAGATAATTCTGATCTTGAGACTATTCCTGATGTATGTCTATGGCAACAATTTAGTTTAGGAAGTGTTGGTAAAGAAAATTTAGTTATTGAACTTAAGAGGCCGAGTCTTAATGCAGGATTTACTGAGAAGTCACAGATCGAAGCATACGCAACCGCAGTTTCAAATGATAATAGATTTCCAAAAGAAAAAACTAAATGGAAGTTTTTGTTGATTACCAAAGATGTTAAAAAGGAAATGAAGCCACTCTTATCCCAAAAGAATAGAAAATACGGGCATATACATGAAGGTGAAAATTTTGATGTCTTTATACTATCCTGGGGAGATATTATTAGTGAGGCTAAACAACGTTTGGAATTTATAAAAGAAAAATTAAATATTAATCTTATGGATAACGATAAAAATCTTGAATATCTTAGATCTAAATATAGTGAGTACCTACCGAAAAATTTCAACCAAACATTATTACCGTAGTTCAAGCGATTATAATTGAGAACTTGTAAAGAATTATTATTTGATTTTAAATTTACATTAAGATGATAGATGAAGGTTTAAAAATTGACCTATATAAGGAGCAGGATGGCAAGTGTATTTATTGTAATAAGGATTATCCTATAAAGGATTTAATTTTCGACCATATCTTCCCAAGAAGTTTCAGCGACACATCTGATAATCATATTGTATTAACATGCTATAAATGTAACGATTACAAATCAAATAGAAAACCTTTCAATGAATTTGAATTCGTCAACTTTTTAAAAGAGCTTATTGAGAACAGTGATGATTATAATTCTGTTAGTAGTGAGTCGGTATTAGATGGTAATTCGTTGTTTAAGGCAGATTTATTGGTGGAAAAAGTTGATGGTACAAAATTACTCTTAGAAGTAAAGTCATTTCCTACATACACTAATAACCGCTTACAAGATATTATTAATCAAATTAAAACCTACGTGGAGATTTCTAAAGATTATAAAGGAGTTTTTGTATTTCCAGGAAAACTTTCGGAAAATAGTAATAAGCTACTGAAAGATCAAGATATAGAAGTTTGGGATATTGACTTTATAATTCAGAATTTTTCAAAACAGATTGAAAACTCATCCTTTAAGCTTCTTAAAAAAATATTCGGTTTTCATAACAATATTGACGAGCCACAAGAATTAATCATATCCTTGAAATCTATTCTTCCTGGAAAGAAAGATTGGAGTAAGTATCAAAAACATTTGGGTACCATCTTGTCCTTTTTATTTGGTGACTCATTATCTGATCCTATTTATGAAAGACCAGATAAAATGAAAATTAACCGAAGAGATTTTATATTAAGAAATTATGAGGAAAGTGGATTTTGGAAATATATTCGGGATAGGTATCAGGCAGATTTTATTGTTGTAGATGCTAAAAATTATGAAAAAGGAATAAAAAAACAAGAGATTCTGCAAATTTCAAATTATCTCAAATCTCATGGTACTGGTCTGTTTGCAATTATTATTTCTAGGAATGGCTTGGAGAATACCTCATCATATTATACTAGAAGAGAAATATGGGTTACCGAAAAAAAGATGATTATAATTCTTAGTGATATTGATATTGAAAATATGATTCTTGCTAAAGCTAATAGTAATAAACCTGACGAAATAATTAAACAAAAAATTGAACAGTTTAGATTAGAAATGTAATATTAAATTTTGCTTCAATAAATGATGATTCTATTCCATAAAAAATTATAATAGATAATGCATAATTTTTGCCATAGAAAATAGTAGTCCTATATTAGTTTCAATAAACTAAAGCAAATTAATTGATATTAAAATTTGTAATTCTCCTTAACAATTCTCTGAAGATCAGTTAAAGATTTAATCTGGATTGCTTTTGCTTCTTCATAACTTAATCGATTTCCCGTTTTTTCAAACGTATATTTAATAGTATTATCTAAAGCTTCTTTTTTCAAAGGAGAGTCATCATTCGTTAACTTTTTATACAATGAGTTAAAAGCATTTTCAAAAGTCGTTTCTGAGTCTTTATAATAAAAAATCTTATTATCAGTATCATCCATTTCATTATAAGCATCTATAAGATTACCTGTATCAAAAAGCTTATTAAATAAAATTCCATAATTTTCATAAGCATCAATCTCCCCCACACTTAGTGATGAAGATATATAGCAAGAGTATGGGGATTTTAATTTAAAATCTACACCTAAATAAAGATATCTTCCAAAACAGGTAGTCATAGTAAGATATAATTTATTTTTAAGCAGAACATTGAGATCTCTCAACAGGTTTATTAAATCTACCCATGGTATTAATTCATTACTTTCTAGGATTAGACCCTTCTTATTTTTGTCTCCGTGAATATCAAAATGAATCAATAATCCATCATCAAAATCTCGATAATTTTCAGTTAACTTTTTAAGAATTTCAAAAAAGATCGCTGAGTTCGGCGCTTTTTTATATTCGTGCGTGATTGTCGATTCTTTAGCTATTGCAGGATATCTAATTTTGTCTCTGTAAAATGATTCTGCATTAAAATTTACATTTTCAGATTCATCTATACTATCAATCAAAATAATATGTTTTATATTTCCAACCATTTTTATAATTTTATAATAATCGCTACTTATGATTTACATCTTCTAATCTGTAACTATTTTTAATTTTTAGACTTTTTAATTTGAAGATACTTAGGGATTGATGTATTAACTGGAATAATATTTTTTGACTTTTCTAAATTACACCCCTCACACAATAATTGAAAATTGGACAGATCGTTTGTACCTCCCTGGAATAATGGAAGAATATGATCAAAATGGTAACTAGCAACAAGTTCCATTACTAAATTTCGACCACACTTAGAACATTGTCCTCGATCTCTTGCAATAATTGCTTTTTTCGCCCAACTTTGAAGATACTTTCTCTTAATCCATTGTTTTGGCTCTTCACTCTCTTCTTCTGTACCATCAAAACCTATAACTAATAAAAGCTTTGAAATAAATTCACAAAGTACTCTATCATGAAATATGCGTTCAGCAAAGTCTTGAGCATATATTAGTTTTTTAGCTTGAATACTATCTTCATATTCCTCAGAAAGACTTACTATTAATTGTTTAAGTTCTAAATCTCTTTCCTGTAATTCTCCATAGTACACATTTTCATCATCATTATATAATATATTAAAGCTATTAATCTGTTCAATGGTTCTTGATATTAAGGGTTCGTTTTGATCAACTCCCGAATCGATTAAAAGATCTATGTAATCTTCCAAGTACCATAAAATGTACTCGCCCTCGAATTCAATAAATTCTTCTTCATAATGTATTAGATATTCCTCATAAATCCACATGCCTAAATGCAATAACAATCCGTTCTGTAAGGTTTCAAATAACATATTCTTCGGTTCAACTCTTTGCCTAACATGTTGTTTTAGTTTATCAAATAACTCTAAACCAGTCCAGTTAGGATCATGAAGTTTTTGAATACCAAAGGAGAATAGTTTTAAGGAAATTGTAGAATTCATTTTAGAAATATTTAGCTATAATTTTCATAGTTTTTAGATTTCGACAATAGATTTAATTTTTTCTCCAATATTTTAAGTCAAGATTAACTCTTGCTATTTTTTCATTTTGAGCAATTTTATTTGCTGCAACTTGATAGAGATCACTACTCTCTTGAGTCAAAGTTTTAATAGACTTCCACTTAGGTAAAATCATATCAGTCTCATTAAAGATACCTAAAGCGACATCTCTGTCCAGAGGTACTTCTAAAAAGTTGAATTTCTTATTAAATTCTGCAAGGTCTCTGGGAAAGTCATAAAAGTCTGAGAAGAACTTATTATAAGCAATCTCCCGGAAAAACAAATTCAATCCCTTCCTTGCAGCTCCCCACGATTTACCATTTTCTGGAAAACTAGAAATCAAACTTTCTGTATGTTCATTCAGAAAGAGATTATAAGAGCTTTCGGTTTCCAATGCATTTACAAACTCATTAATATTTATTTGGTAAAAATAATCTCTTGCAATTTTTATAATACCAGATGCACCCTGATTTCTAAGCGCTGAAGCTCCTACTGAAATAATAGAAATCCTTTTATGAATTTGAAGAAGAAATTCAGATTCTTTCATAAATTTAAAAATATTCAGTAAACTAGTAAATCTAGTCAATTATTACTTCTTTAAACATTTGCACAAAATCTTCCGTTGGAATTCTAAAAGGTATTTTTCTAGAAGAAATTGAACCGAGTTGTTCCATTAAATTTTTACTTTTACGGAGAAGTTCTTCTTTTTCCGTAGATGCATTAATTTTTTTATGAGTCTCCATTCTCTTAAGATGGTCAATCAAAATTTCTTTAAAATGTCTATCCTTTTGTTTTAAATAAGGTGCCCAAAAAATCAAAGTATCAATATCAATGACAGTTAATCCTTTGATATAATTTTTATCGTAACTATTTTCAAGCTTTTCCTTAACCATTGCCTTATACCAATTATTTAGTCTATAATTGACTCCTGGACTTTGGAATATTCTATCTTGAATTAAAAGTATAGGATAAATAGTAAATTTTTTATCCGAATTGACACCTTCATCATATCGGAATTTTTTATCCTGTATTTCCTGAATAGAGTTAATAATCTGTCCTATTCCAACACTTTTTTTGCCGTCCTTAACAAATTTAGATTCGAGCAACCTGTTAATATCATCGATGTTTCCAGAGGATTTTAGTGATTTAGAGACTAAAACATCTTTGTTCTCAAAAAGAAATATATTTTTGTCATAACGTATATAATAATCAGGTTCTCCGTCTAACTCTTTTTCAGTATCTGGTTTTTTAACAAAATACTTTTTGTGAAAAATATCGTCTAACAAATTCTTCATTAGAAAATCTTCTGAAAAATTCTTATTAAAAAAACCGAAAAAATTTCCGTACTTCTTTTTTAGTGACTCTTTACTTTCATAAATCTCTTTCAGTTTAAATTTCGTGCTTCTATAAAATTTATCTACAGCGAAGAAATAGTTTACTATTGAAAATAGATTATCTTCTAAGAAATATATCGGGTTATTTTTAAGAACTGTGAAGTCCTCATCAATTTTAATATTTTCAGAGCTCATAGACTTTAGGAAATTCAAAGCACTGTCATCGTCCACTTCAAAGGTGTAATTCTTAGTGATTTTTGATTCTAACAGTTTACCAAATAAGAATTTCATATGCTTAATGAATTCTTCTTCGCTATCAGTGTTGAAACTTTTTAAGAATTCTACCTTAAGCTCAACAAAATCATCATTACTATTAAGAAATTTAAGAAGTTCATCTACCTTATAAATCGTTGTATAAATCAATTTTAAAAACTCTAAATCATCATTGCTAAATAACGCCAAATCGGATTCAGGAAATTTGAATGTTAAAGTCAAATCAACAAGTTTTTCAAAATTGTCAGAATTTAAATTGTCAAATTTTTGGTTATTATTGAGCTCTGTATTTATTACCAAAAATGCTTTAAAAAGATTCAGTTCATCTTCATCTATAGAAATTGGCTTCTCTAATAAATCTTTCTGTGCTAATATATGCTCAGCCAATTTTAAACTTGCATACTTGGAAATAAGAATAGGTTTTTCCTTAATATTATTCTTTTTAGAATATCTTATAACTTTTTCAAAAATATTATCCTCCAAAGTGGGATTAGTAAAAAAATTATCAAAATTAGTGGTTGGATTTGTGTTACAAAATCCAATAGTTCTTAACAATGTTTCTTTTGAAACTTTTTTAATGTAATAAACTACATCTTCTTTTTTTTCATCTGGAAAGACATCCTCAAATTGAAGTCGTTGAGCTATGGTTATCACTAGTTTTATATTTTTGGTTATTTAATAGTCTAAAATACTAAATTTATTAATGAAATATTAAACGTATTTCCATATATATACTTTGTAAAAGATAATTCATTAAATTAGCTATAACTAATAATTAAATGGAAAAAATATTAAACGATCTGGAAACATTGTTTTCAGAAGCAAAAAATAAGAGTGAATTTGACTTTGTCTTAACCCTTATTAATTATAAAGGGATGGGGTCTCAGCATCTAATGACAAACCTTCACGAATGGTTTCAAGCAATAGAATTCTATAAAAAATTATATTTAGACTTTTCAGGTAAAGAAAAGACAAGAATTGGAGTTTTATTATATTCTACATTCTTTGAAAACAGCGATTTTTATAATATACTTGGAAGCCTTTGTAGAATTAAGTTAGGATTTAAAGGCTCATCATTTCTGTTTTGGAAAACAAAAAAATATGAAAGATTACTTGGGATTGGTGAGAAACAAGATTTTTTAATAGAGTTGTTAGATGATGCAGAAAAACCTCAAATAATTAACTTTTTTGAAAAAAATCATTTGAAGGCGATTAGAAATACATTTTTTCATTCAGCATATTCTCTCAGTGAAACAGAATACATCCTACACGATTCAGAATCTCTAAGTATTGCTGGTATCGAAAATTTCTCAATCGATGTGGAAGATTTTCTTTATCCTATAGTGAATAATGTTATTTCTTTTTTTGATAAATTCAAACAGCTATATTTTGAAAGTTTTTATTCTTATACTACCGATAAAGTAGTTGAAGGTAAATTTCCAAATGTATCTAAAATTATAATTTTAGGATCTAGCGAAGGTCTTAAAGGTTTTGTAATTAAAAATGCAGTGGAATTTTATGGTAAACCTCATGATTCAGGTATTGTATATGACGAAGAAGATGATATGTGGGAAGGACAAAATATTAACTTTTACTTTGATAATCTAGAGACAATTGAAATCAGAGAACAACTTTCAAGATATGAGAATAAAGCTGACATCAATAAGAATGATTCTGAGTTTCATAATATGATAGACAAGGTTAAAGAAAGAAATAATGCTGCTGAATTAATAAGAGCAGTAAATTTACTTGCTAAATTTGGTCAAGTTAGAGACAAAAATATGCAAGCAGAACAGAATTTGTATAAAAAAAGTAGTTTCCCAAGCATTATACTTCCTTACTACACCAAAGCTGTTGAATTAGGTGATAGTATTGCCGATATGTCGACTTTAAAAGAAAGAATAAAAGAGCTTCAAGCATAGTCATTAATTTTTTAACATATGGATGAAAAGAAATTATTGCATGAGCTTGAAAAAATAATGAAGAAGCATAGAAATGGTAAATACAAATGTTCATTTGCTGGTTGTGATGAATATAGTATTAAATCACACGTTTTTCAGAAAAATGGTATATTAAAAAATATAGCGGAGAAACAACATGTATCTCAGTTTGCCTCAAAATCTTTATTTAACAATGATGAAAGCTCTAGATTTGAGATTCGTAAAGTCGGAATAAATGATGTATATACCTTTCCTGGATTTTGTAAAAAGCACGATTCTGAAATATTTTCATTTATCGAGGATAAAGAAATTGATTTTAGCAATAGAAAAACTCATGCTTTATTTGCATATCGAGCTATCTGTCAAGAAATATATCGAAAAAGAGCATCCTTAAACTTCGCATCTGAAATTCTGATTTCACCAGACTTTTCACATGAATTTAAATTGCTATTTGCAGATTTATGTATGGGATCTCAACATGGGATTAAAAATTTAGAATTTTTTAAAGGACAATTAGAAAAAGAGATTGACGGAAATCCTACGCATTTTACTTTTGATTTTGTAGAATTTGATAAAATAGACGTTTGCATCTCTGCTCCATTAAATATATATGATCAGCAAAACCCACTTACTTATACACACGACGACAATTTAAATATATTAAATGAAATATATGTAACTTCGATAGTAAATACTTTCCCTTATAATGATAAATCATACTACCTAATTGCAACTAATAAAGATTATGAGTGTAAGTGGACATTAGAAAAATTTCAACTTTTTAAAAGTAATGATCAAAAGTTTAGACTGAAAGTAATTTCAGATTTGCTTAGTACGAGATTTGAATTTTGGTGTATTTCACCAAAATTACAAAGAAAACTAGGCTCACAAAAGATATCAGAACTGTGTAAAATCTGGCAAAGTGAGGTACTGAACTTTGATGACAATATTGATGTAGATTTTAATCTTTTTGAAAGTTGTTAAAGCATTAGAATTTTTTGATTCATTCAGGAACATTATAATACACCTTAAATACCATTTAGAACCTTCAAAATATTATCTATATCAGCTAATAAATGGTTTGAATTTTTTGATGTGAAATCCCTAGTCCATCTGAAACAGACAGTCTAAAAGTGGCATATTTAGGCTTCAACAATGCGTCTAAGCCTTGCTTGTCATTAATGATGGTAAGGTATTTACTTTTGCCTGTTTTCAGCATCAAAAATGCCCGGACAATAATATTTGTCACAATCGTAATAATCATTTACATAAATCAACTGGTTTAAAGCTAAATCTCTCCCCCTACTTATTCACATTATTGCATTTTTTTAATCTTTAGCTTCTTTTTCACCTTTTTGTCGAAAAGCAAAATATATAATAATTACACTAATAAACATTGAAATGGATGCTAAAAAAATGGAGCTCATGAAAATTGAAATGGCGCTTTATCATGAGTGAAATAATAGAATAAGTTTGTCATAATTGGAGGCCCCAAAATAGAAGTAGCGCTCACTAAACTTGATAATGCTCCCTGCAGTTCACCCTGTTCATTGGCAGGAACATTTTTACTGATTATTGATTGAAGTGCGGGACCGCAGATTCCACCTAAGGATTACTACCCGCCTACAGTCTTGGAACAGACATGGCTAATGAGAGCAAGTTGTCCTTTACATTTATTCTCTAATTACAATAATAACCTTAAAATTCAAGGGGTGTATGACGATTCTGAATTGGATTGGATTATTAAAAAGGGTTTCATTGAAAGCTTGGAAAATAAAGAAAGTAGCAAAGCTTATCAATTATTCAAAAAATATCACAGTGCTGACTATCGAAAAAATTATGATAAAATCATCTGCATTTCACCATTTAACATATTAACTCCGAAGTAAGTAAAAACGTTTCATCTAACATTATTGGAATTCATGGCAACAAACGAAATCATTATCGAAAGTTTGCCAACAAGTAATATTAGAATTGGCTTTCATAAAGACTTTTCGACATATCATCTTAAGAATTGGATAAAATGGAATATGAAAGGACATAAAATACCTCCGATTGTACTTGGCTCAGATGATACAGGTATCTTTGCAACGAATATTTATAATGAATATGCCAATGTGTTTTGTGCGTTAATGACTGAAGAATTTTTAGGACTTGACGAGGGAATGGATGTACTTAAAAATATAAATAAGAACAGTCTTTTATATAAATTTTCATAATTTCATTTATATAACCATTCCTTCCCTTTGAAATTTAATACAGATTTTAAACACGTAAAAATGTAAATTTGCAACCGCTTTTCAAAAGATGGGTGATAAAATAATTTTAAGTAGACTGGCTATTTGTACTGAATTCCTGCGGGCCTGCCATTTTCGGCAAATTATTTTAAGCAGTGATATTTTAACGCTTGCTGGACAAGTTCTTTGTAATTGGTACCAATTGAAATCACCCGTTCGCCGATTTCAATATCATTCGCAGTAAAAGCTGTAATTTTATTTATATTAATGAGGAATGATCGGTGAATACGTAGAAAATTGAATTGCCTTAATTCTTGTTCAATTATGGTGATCCTATATTTCGTTGTCACATGTCGTTGGCTACAATGGATGGTAATATAATCTTTGTTACTTTCAATATAAAGAATATCAGCAATGTCCAACCTATGAAATTTGCCACCTGACCTGATGGTGATCGATTGGTCTTTTGCCGTAGGCATTATGTCTTGGGGCTGGATTTTTCGGGTTCTAAGATAACGGTCTATTGCTTTAAAAAAACGCTCAAAAGTAATCGGTTTTAATAAATAATCTACAACATCCAGATCATATCCCTCAATGGCATATTCTCTGAAAGCAGTCGTAATAATAACAGCCGGAGGGTGCTTCAGCGTTTTTAAAAAATCTATTCCATTCATCTGTGGCATCTTAATATCCAAAAAGATCAAGTCAATTGCCTCACACCGTATAATTTCCAGGGCTTTTAAGGCATTGGTCGAAGTTGCTGCCACTTCGAATATATCCATTCTTTTTAGATGAGTTTGGAGCAACTGAATTGCCAATGGTTCATCATCAACTAAAAGACATCGTACTTTTGCTTTTGAATCGAGTATCATCAATAGTTAAATTGTATATGGTGAGTAAAGTTACAAATCTACCTTCTAAAATATATGTTCTAAATTCATGATTTTTTGAGTAGACCAATGCTAATTGTTTGCGTAAATTGCTCATCCCTATTTTTTCCGTGTATACATGTTCTTCTTGACCAACATATGTATTCTCCACTTTAAAACGTAGAGCGCCTGCCTCCACTGTTAGATCAATATCGATGCGTGGCTCGCCGATATCTTCTCCAGCACCATGTTTGAATGCATTCTCTATGATTGATAATAGGATGAGCGGGACAATCTGCACATCTTGATCAATGACATGATTGAAACATACGTTCAGACGCTTGTCATATCTGATTTTTTCCAATGCAATGTAATTCTCCAGCAGATGAATCTCTGTAGACATAGCAACAAAATTGCTGTTGCAGCGATATAGTATATGATCTAAGATTTCTGCCAATCCCGCTATTGACGAAGAAGTGATTGGCGAATTGACCAACGAAAGACTATAGATATTATTTAAGGTATTAAATAGAAAATGTGGATTTAATTGTGCTTTAAGAGCATTTAATTCAGCTGCAGCCTTTTCCTTCTCCAACTGCAATGTGTGTTGTCTTGTCAGATATTGGTCTTTGGATAGCTTGATAAAGCCAAAAATCCATGCCAAAGAAAAGTTTTGAATAAAATAATCCGTGAGGAGTTTTCTCAGATCGGTAACAATTTCAAATATCGGCTCTTGGCTATATGGAGGCTTACGTATCAAGGGCTCCAGTGCATAGACAACCATGATTCTTGAAAGAGCACTAAGTACATAGCCGCCTATTATAAAATAAAGAATAACGATCAAATAGTTTTCTCCATTTTGAAACTTGGGGATGATAAAATAAGCTACAAAATAAGAGGCCATCATGTAGAAAGAGACGTAAAATAAGTTTTGGATCAGCATATCACGGATACTTATATCCGTTTGATATTGAGGAACAATGAAAACTACCAGCCAGAATAATACGTGGCTGGAAATCCGATAAGTGGTACTATAGCGAATAGCTTTTTCTACAATCGACATGTTAGTACCAAAGATAACATTTTTATAAAAGAAAGGTATCGCTAAAAGACGGATACCGTAAATAACCCTATAAATGAAGCTATTCTGTCGACAAAATCCATTTGACTTCAATAACATGTTTTAATCTGCTTTATTCTACTTATCTATCAGCAAAGCATTTTTACTAACTGAGAACCCCGTATTTTCGTAGCAAATCCAATGTTATGAAGACAATAAAAGCGATATTAATTATTTTACTGATCGCGGTCTTGGGCAGGAAATTCAGAAGGTCATAAAAATGTACAATCAAAATAGCGTCTATTTTAACCATTAATAACTAATATAAAATAAAATGAAAACATCACTTATTTACATTTTACTTGCCAGCTCCACAGTACTATTTTCTTGCGGGAGCAAAGATGATGATCCAGCTCCCGAACCGCCTGCATCTGAATCTAGTTGGAAACTGGGTACATATTCCTATAATAGAGGAGCTTCCTCTCAAAGTAATACCGGTGGCTTGGCAGGAATGACGGTTACGACATCCGGAGATGGGGGTAATCATGGTGCCTATTCTGGCAGCTCATTAACAATTATTTTTCAATCTTCTTTAGGAGCAGGGAAATATACATTGACGAGCAGTAGTATAATGTCGGCCAATCCTAATGTACGTTATATGTCGCTCCTTTGCACCGTGGGAACTGCAGTCACAAGCGGTGCAGTTAATTATGCAGCAACTGCGACCTCAGGTGGAACAGCAGATGTTACTATAGATGCTAATGGCAAATACCATGTTAATATTACGACTCCTGTTACGCTAGTGAAAACGTCGGTGCCTGGAAGTGGAATCCCAGGCGCACCTGACACTTACAATTTAACGGTGAAAAACGCCTATTAAAATCAGATCTGATTGCGCGCAATTCTTGAGATCATATTTCATCTTCTATCGCGAGGCTATCAGCAACAACGTAATAGTTAACAGATAAATCCGTTCATGAGAACGGATTTATCTGTTAACTCCTAATCCGTGATAAAAATAGGATTTTTTGTATTCTAGTCATATTATAGCCGGATTTTCAGAACATATTTATGGTTATTCGGAGCAGAGAACCTTAAGCGCTTATTGTAGAGGACAATCACAATTATGTTCAGCCAGATCAAAGAATTAAAATTGATTTTGTTGATAGATATATGGACTCTGATGATCCTAATTTTCCTCCATTAATTCCATATTATCAGGGACCATAGAATCTTCTTTAATCTTCAAGAACATTTCGCAATGACTAATAGAACATATTCTGGCGTATTCGTGATGAATCTACACAAATCTAAAGGTAAGGAGTTTGATGAAGTAATAATTTGGGAAGAACTATATAACCCCATGTAAGTATGGAACCTAGTAGAATTGAGCAAGACAAGCTTGTTTTACGAGTAGCTCTAACTAGGGCCAGAAGTTTTGCTACTTTTCTAATCCCTGCATCTTATTATAAAAGAAAGTGAAGATAGCAAAGTGATTTATTAAAAATATTTCGAGAAAGATCGGGTCTGCAAACAAACATAAAAAACTTATCTTTGCAATAAAGAATTATAGATGCTCTTTGAGGTCGTTATAGATTGATTATTGCGTCAATTTTTGCTAATAATTTTTAGTGGCAAAATCATGGCAGCAATTATAAATATACATTAAAATAAGGTTTTAAAGTGTTTAGAAAGAGATGGTTCGAATCCCTCCCTTTCCGCCGAGATATAAAAAATGCAGTTTAGAGCGAATAAATAAAGGTTGTGGCAGAGTCGTGGCAAAAAGATTTAACAACAGTTGAAAAACAGCGCTAACAAGGCTAAAAACAAAATAAGTTCGAATCCCTTCCTTTTATATCATCATTCCTCTTATTTAATGAAAAGACTAATTCTAGTTGCTAAATAACCAACACTAAAAAACTCACCAATACGGATAAAAATAATTGGAAGTAAGGTGCATAATTGATTAGAACCAAATATTCAAATTTTCAAAATCACAATCCCATGAAGATAACTTAACAGGAGTCAAACAAAAAGAATAAAACCACAAACACCTTATTTTCAACCACATAAATGTAAAATATTTTCGATATCATTATAAAAATAGTTTGGATAACCTACCAGCGAGTTCACTTAAGGAGACAACTATTTGATAGTTGTCTCTCTTTTTTTGTACATAAAAATCTCTATATCAAACTTTTACAGCCTGATATTTTATAGTTTAAATTTTTTGATGTGAAATCCCTAGTCCATCTTAAACAGACAGTCTAAAAGTACTCTATCAGAGATTTCATCGGTATTGAAACCCTTCCAAATTCTGCCACAGTTCTTGGCTTAATGGAAATGTCATTTGCAATTCTTTTTCTAGTTCCAAAAACGATGCGTATCGGCTTTATCTTGCTCAGTTGTTACTTTGCCGGCGCGATGGCAACAGAATTATCCACGACGGTTCAATGCTTAATCCTGGAATCCCTTTGGCTTTTATTTGGGTCACAGCATTTTTAAAAGACCGATCAATATTTTTGGGACCTCTGAATAATTAAAATCTACATTGGAACATAAAGTATTGATCATACTATATAACATTAACAACAGGACCTTATTGCTGAAAGATAAAAAAGCATATATTGTTACTTCATCAGGCGGGGTCTATTCTGAAGGTGAACTAAAACCTTACGATTTCGCAACAAATTACGTCAGTTTCTTTCTTAATCTACTAGGGATAGAAGTTGTCAATGTTTTCCGTGTAGAAGGTCAGGCAATTGTCGGACCTGAGAATGCACTTGTAAATGCTATTGAAAACATCGTTATAAATGATCCCTTGTAGTTGGTTTGAATCTTGGATAGTCCGTGCTACGGTCGAGATCATCAAATTTCTTTTTGGAAAAAACAAAATTATGAAATGAGCGATAGAATGAGAAGCAAAAATATTTTCTCATAATTACTATTTTGGCAGCATGTCCATTATGGTAACTGCAACTATTAGCCAAGCGTATCATTAGCTTGTATGAAACTTCATAACATTTGCAATACCACAAAAAAATAAATACCTAATTACCATTTAACATCTGATATTTTGGTTTCAAAAATTCTCTTAAAAGTGGTACGTATAAAAATTCAACAACAAGGAACAAATATTGAAAACATATTTATCTATTGAAATAAAATAAACCCCGACAAACGCCAAGGCTGTTTTAGTAACTTCAAAATTTAAAGAAATTAAAAAATATTTCCGGCGCTTGGTTTATTAATTTATTCTGATAGAAAATTCATTTATAGATAACCGGACTTTTGGGATGGAAGCCCAGAAAATCATTGTCGGCATCACGATAGCCTAATAACAAGATGACTGATCCATGTAGACCCAATAAGTGGATTGATGTCATCATTGTATAAATACTTGCGTTAAAGTTTTAACAGTATTACCTTTGACATATGAATGCAGAACTACGTCAACATTTTGAAAAAATAACACCGCTGACAGACCAGGAATTTAATTATATCCTTTCGCATTTTACGACCAAAAAACTCAAAAAACATCAATTTCTAATTCAGGAAGGAGATCTAGTGACCACTGATCATTTCGTGGTAAAAGGTTTGTTGAAGGCCTCTTTCACAAACAATGATGGTAAAGAACATATTCTGCAATTTGCGATGGAAGATTGGTGGATTTCGGACTTTCAAGCTTATTTTAATCAAACTGAAGCTACATTAAATATCGATTGCATTGAAGCGGTTGAAGTGCTTTGCCTTTCGCTTACGAATCGGGAAAAACTCTGTGCCGAAATGCATAAGATTGAGCATTTTTTCAGGCGTAAGTCCAACCTCGGATATATTGCCCTTCAAAACCGAATTTTATCACTGTTAAACAACAATGCAAAAGAGCGTTACGAAGAACTATTAAAAAATTACCCTAGCCTTTTTCAACGTGTTCCTAAAACATTGCTTGCCTCTTATCTTGGTGTTTCCAGGGAAACATTGAGCCGACTTTCTTCTTAGTGTGATCTACATCACAGAAAATTTGTGATGCAGTTCCTGTGTAAGCCTTGGCCTAATATCCAATTTTGTACTGTAATTTTTAAACAGCTCAAAAATGAAAAAAGTATTTCAAAAATTGGTAACAGCTACAATGGCAATCACAGCTATTGCCATCTTGTCAATCAGCAACTCAGCAATTGCACAATCTAAAAAATCATCTAAAATGAAAAAAATTCTTTTCGTAGTTACAAGCCACGACAAAAAAGGCAGCACCGGGGAGTCGACAGGTTATTATTTATCAGAAGTTGCGCATCCGTGGGAAGTGCTCCACAATGCAGGTTATGAAATAGATTTTGTAAGCCCGCAAGGTGGAAAAGCACCTGTAGATGGTCTTAATTTAGAAGATACTGTAAACAAGAAATTTTGGGATGACAAAAAATACCGTACAAAAATTGAAAATACAATGAAACCAAGCCAAGTAAATCCAGAAGGATATGCTGCGATTTTCTATGCTGGCGGGCACGGTGCAATGTGGGATTTTGCAGACAATAAAGAACTGGCAATCATTGCCCAGAAAATTTATGAACGTAATGGTATTGTAAGTGCGGTTTGCCACGGTCCCGCAGGACTGGTTAATATCCGGTTAAGCAACGGAAAATATCTGGTAGACGGAAAAAAAATAAACGCTTTTACCAATGAAGAAGAAACTGCCGTCAAATTAGAAAAAGTTGTTCCTTTTCTATTGGAAACTAAACTGATGGAACATGGTGCAATTTTTGAAAAATCAGGGCTTTGGCAAGAACACGTAACGAGTGACCAACGAGTGGTAACAGGGCAAAATCCCCAATCCGCACACGCTGTCGGCAAAGCTATTTTAAAATTATTGAAATAAGTAATTAACGTACTATTTTACTGCGAATGCACGGCTAATTCTTCTTTGAAAAATATTCATCCGTAGCATACAAAGAGTTTTGAATTTTAACAAAACTACCTCGAAATCCTATGAAATTATTTGATAATAAAATATTGCTTTTAGCAACAATAATAAGCTTACTATCGGCCAATGAAACAGTTGCACAAGTACAAGACAAATTAGAAATTGTAGCATCCTTTGCTACCGAACGTCCGGGCAATATTACAGTATCCGAAGATGGAAGGGTATTTATTACAATGAGTGACCCTTCGGTTTCAAAATATGCAGTGAAGGAAATATTGCAGAATGGAACAGTGCAGAATTTTCCAGATACAACATGGACGGTAAAACCACAGCAAAATTCAATAAAAGGCATTAACAGAACCATTGGCATTCAGGCGTCAAAAGATGTTTTGTGGGTGTTGGATATTGGCGACAATAGCGTTCAACCCAAGCAGGCCCCCAAGTTAATTGGTTGGAATATCAATACCAAAAAATTACACAAAGTTTTCATTTTGCCTGATGCTGTTTTACATATCTCTTCATTTTTACAGGATTTTGTTATCGATGAAAAACATCAAATTGCCATCCTTGCAGATATGAGCTTGGGAGGAATGATCTACCCTGCTGTTCCTGCATTTGTTGTTGTGAATTTAGAAACAGGATACAGCCATAGAGTCTTGGAAAATGATAAAACTTTTCAGGCTGCAGATGAAGATCTGGTAATTAACGGGCGACCGTTGAGCCATACTTATCCCGATGGGGAAATTGTAAATCCCCATTATCCGCTCAATCCAATTGCAATTGATAAAGAAATGAAATGGATCTATTTTGGAGCTCTGGGTGGGTATAAAATTTATCGTATTCCTACCGAAAGTTTAGCCAATGAAAAATTGACTGATAACCAATTGTCCCAACACATAGAATTTTATGCGCAAAAACCAAAATCGGACGGTTTTAAAATAGATAAAAACGGGAAAATTTATGTAACTGATGTGGAAAGCAGTGCAATTGGTATAGCAACACCCAAAGATTATAAAATTTTAGTGCAGGATAAATCTTTGCTTTCCTGGCCTGATGGTGTTGCCATTGGTGATGATGGTTATTTATATATTACCACTGACCAATTGCAAAACAAACCTTGGTGGAATAATGGCAAAGACGACAGCAAACCGCCGTATTATATATTGCGGATGAAAATTGAGTAGTAATTACAGGTATATCTTTCAAATCTACATCGGCACCAATATTAACTTGTAGAATATAGTCATTATGGTAAATCTGGAATTCTTCCAAAAATTTCAGCTGATGAAAATCCAGACTTTCACCTTCCAGCATACATTTTAATCTCTGAGCTTACCTTATCCTCTACTGGAGGGGTGAATAATCAATTTTTTGGTAGCAGATTCTTCTGATCTCACCAGTTCATATGCTATTAATCCAGTAGGTGTATTCTTGATAGAACTAATGGTTTGACTCCCATTCTGATTTTGAGAACAGTTTAATGGGAGAAGAACTTAAACAGTTATTGATTTGCAAGGTATAAGAAATTTGTAATCTCCACTGACTAAAAAGAAGCGAATGCCATAATTGATAGACTTAGCTCCTTCCGGAGCTAAGTCTATCAATTTTAGGTTATGATTAAAACAATGTTCCCAATAATTATCTTATCTTGTTATACTTAATGCACCACTGAAAGTAAGCTTGTGGTCTGTAAGTTCGGTCATTTTTTGAGGAGCCTCATTTAATATCAAGGTATCTTTGGATTCTATTGAAGAGGATAACCCGTCTTCGCCCTCCATATTTGTCTTCACTTTTCCGTTGGAAAAGAACTCAAAATAAATGTCTTTAGGGTCGTTTTCGACCACTTCAGGTGCTGCATCGCCTGTTCCTGTTTCTTCGATGAATTTGATCAAATCTCAACGCCCCAGGATTTTTTGCTGTATTATCTGAACCGCTTTGTCTTCTTTATTATCGCGACTATTGTTTTTACAACCAGTAGCTAACATGCGCCCTTCAATTTAAACTCATTTCTCAATAAGATATTTAAGAGAGGCATAAGATATCAGCATTCTCGGTTGCGTTCAAAACATTAAAACACTCACTTATTTCAATTTTTATTTTTTCTTTACCTGATGTTATAATGTATCAATAGGCGTATAATGGTAATATATAAAAAACAAATAAAAATTTATTAAACCATTGAAAAGCCGAATCTCACTATGCAGATCTAGTGAGTTATTAGACCAACAATAAACAATTATATTTCAAGAACTTGAGAAATCAAACAATATTAATATTGCAATATCATTCTAGCGTCTCATAATTTTTCTCTTGTGATATTTACAGATAGAAATTGGTTTCTTATTTTTTTCTTAATATACACGAATAATAATTCATCACATAATAACATATTTTTGCACTGTAAATTTTCCATCAAAATGAAAATTCTAATTTATTTTGAATGGAAATTTTTCATTTATTATGGAAAAACAAATTACAAAAGCAATAACCAAATGAATAAATTCTCTATTCTATTTTTCCTCTTTTCAACTCATTTTATTTACTCTCAGGATATTATTTCTTTCAATTCTATTTATAATAAAACTTATCTAGAAACCTCTGAGGTAGATATGAAAAAAGCACTGAAAGTGGCTGACTCATTATATACCATTTCAGAAACACCTATTTTGAAAATTAGAAGCCTTATGCTTTCTGCTGCATTATATCAACATTCCGGGGATTTGAAGAATGCCATTGAACTAGCCCTAAAAGCGGAAAAAATTATTTCTAATACGGATAATAATATTGGAAAAGCTCGTATCTATGGTTTTCTTGCAACCCAATACCGAATTTTAGGACTTTACAACGATTCTAAAATGTATTACCAAATCGCATTTAAAGTCTCTGAAAATATCGAAGACCAAAAATTTGCAAATGAAATGAAAGGTCTTCTCATGCAGGAAATGGCATATTATGAAGAGCATAAAAAAAATTATAATAGGTCTATTTTCTATATCAACAAAGCTCAATCTTATTTCAATTCGATACAACAAAGTCCTGAAATTACATCCACAAGATCAGGGAACAATGAACAATTGCTTGGGCTTAATTATTATAAACTTAAAAATACAAACAAAGCAAAATTACATTATGAGAATGCCTTAAAATCATTACGTACAATACCTACCAACTTTATTACCTGTCTTGTATATAGTGGCTTGGCTATGATATATATGGATCAGGATAATCTTCCTGAAGCAAAAAAATATATCAGCCTTATGGAAGATTATTCAAAAAAAACGAGAGATCTTGAGCTAAAGAATGTAATGTACAGTACTACTCAAAGATATTATGAAATTACTCTCAATATGAATAAGGTTAGCGACTTAGCAAAAAAGAGAGACTCAATAAAAGGAGAGTTAATAGACAAATCCTATCATATTATTAATCACACTTATTCCAATCTAAAAAAGGAAAATAAGATAATAAAAAAGGAAAGCAATGTCAATAAATATCTTTTTTTGATGTGCAGCTTATTATTAATTGGCAGCAGCATTTACTTTATTTTTTACAGAAGAAAGCAAAAAAGAATTATTAAACGTTTTAAACAAGTTCTAAAAAGGTCTGACGAAAGAAAACGGGATCTCATTAGTTCTATAAACAAAATAGCAACAGTCGGTACCGAAATTGAAAATACCAACCCTATACAAACTTTACCTGAAGAAATCAATGAAACTAAATTTTCGGAAAGTAAAGCAGTAATCATGACCAACGATACAGAAGAAAAAATTCTATATAAACTAAAAGAATTTGAAAATTCTACACTCTTTAACCGAAAAAATTTATCTCTTCTGTATTTAGCCAATTATTGTAATACTAATAACAGGTATCTTTCTCATGTTATTAACAAACATAAACGCAAAGATTTTTATAATTATATTAATGAACTAAGAATAAATTACATAATTGAAAATTTAAAGAACAATCCTGAATATAGAAAATTTAAAATATCATATTTAGCTGAAGAATGTGGTTTTTCGTCTCCTAATAAATTTTCGCTTGTTTTTAAGAAAGAAACCGGAATGATGCCATCGCTGTTCATTAAGCTTTTACATGAGCAGCATAAATTACACAATATACATTAACAGATAAAGATAATTATCGATGGGAGTAGAATGGTAATTCAAACATTTTTTTTTAAAATTCTCAACAACTAGTTTTGCCAACATAATATTTCCATTTCAACTGAATTGAATGCTGTTATATTGTCTGTAGGACTAGGATAGCTTCATGGTAAATAAGACGACAAACGATTACTTCTTAATAATTTTATTAATATCAAATAACATTAAAAACAATAGAATGAAAATTATTACCACATCGCTATTAATCTTCGGTAATTTCTTTTTTGCGCAAGTAGGCTTTAATACATCAAATCCGCAGGCTTTACTCCACGTAGATGGAACTAAAAACAACCCTCTCATTGGTTCGCCAAGCATTCCACAACAGGCAGATGATTTCGTTGTCACTTCGCTGGGCCGCATCGGTATAGGAACGATTACTCCTACTAACAAGTTGGAGATTAATTCGAATATCAGTAATACTTCAGGATTAAAATTTTCCAACTTAAATTCTTCTACGCCTGTTTCTGCCGGCGCTACTTTAGGGGTCGACCAGTCAGGAAATGTTGTAACAGTTACAGGAAATGCCTTTGCACCAGCATCAGGGCGGTCTGTACTAACTAACACGACCAATATACCCGCAAATGGTTTTAATTATAACCTCACCAATATTACACTGCCAACTGCCGGAACATATCTTATTACCTATAGTATACGTGGGGAAATTCAGGTAACAGGTGGGTATGGTTTTCTCACTGGTTTTTTAAGCACTGCACCAACTGCTGGAAATGTGGTTCCTAATACGGAAATACTAATTGTAACTTCAGATGATATTAATAGGAAGGTAATTGGTGGAACAGGTACAGGTTCTTTGATTGCTACTGTTACAGGCCCCACCACCTACTATGCTGGTATAAGATCAGCAACATTAGCTGGTATTGTTTATAATAATGTAGATGGCAGAACCTCCATGACCTATATCAAAATAACTCCATAATTTACGATTCTAAGAACACAAAATCCCTCGTTTAAAATTCCTCTAGAGTCAAATAAGGACAGACTTTCGGGTCTGTCTTTATTATAAAATTCACCGTAATATGGTGCTCCGCCTGGCAGAATATGAGTTCGTGAAAAAAAATGAAAATATTTTATATAGTGTTGTTTCTCTTAAAGAATAACAAATAAACCCCAAGACAACTCTGTTAAAAGCATCTATAGCACTTAAAAAAATAATATTTGATTGTTCATTAATTATAATTATTTGCAGTTAACATCCCGAGGGTTTGTGAGGTTGGCGGTTACGTTAATTTTTTATACAATATAACATTTCTTAAAAGATTAAGTTCGCCGATTTTGCCACCTCTGTAGTGACTGGCTTTATAGGCGTACAGCTTTTGATTATGATGCTCAAAACAGGCTATTGAAACACTGCCATCAGGTTGATTACTGGCCAGAACAATTACCGGATCGGTCACAACTTTGGGCTAATTATAAAATAAACAAATCATAGACCTGGCATTATTCAGATACAGTAGGTTCTGAAAGAAATTTACTAATCCGCTCATTGATTTCATCTGGAAACTCTCCATTAATTGCATGTGAAGCCTCTGGCCAAATCTCAGCCTCAACATGGATTGAAAGACTCTTTGTATACTCCAAAGCCTTAGCTGAATCATGTACAATACTTTTGCCTGCAAAAATAACCAGTATTGGCGCTTGAATAGAGTTTAACTGTTCAATAGTAAACTGTTTAGGTGGCGGTGTTTTGATGATAAAGTCTTTTAATCCAATCGAAATTAGGAGAGAGGTGGAGTTTTTGGAATCAACCTCTGCCCCTCCCGAAATCCAGCTCATTGATTTTTCACGCCAGCTTTCAGGAACAAAAGGAAGAATAGTGATCAATGAGAACAGAATGATTTTCAGAGAAAATGGAGCAAAAACCAATGCGGGATCCAACAAGATGATTGATGCAATATACTTTTGATAATGGACCGCGTAGTTTACTGCAGACCATCCTCCAAAAGAAACCCCCATCAGATGTACCTTAGGTAATTTTAATTCCATTAATACATCTTCTACCCAGGCAGCCTGTTGCTTACTATCTTTAATAGGTTTTGTTTGGGTGCTTAGACCGGGTTCACCCAGAAGATCCATAGAATAAACATCATATGTCTTAAGCAGTCCTTCAATATTAGGTTCCCACATGGGCGTTGAAGCCGCTCTTCCCGGGAAAAGCAGAATAGGAATGCCTCCCTGCCTTCCAAACCGATACACCCTTACGGTTCCATAAGCAGTATTTATATCAAAAATATCCTGCGGTACAGGAAGTTTCTTCATGGCTTCATCATAAAATATAAGAAATTCATGATGTACTTTTTCTGATTTGAATCGACTTATTTCCATAAAATATTCTATTATATTGATGCTAAGTAATTTTAATATAGTTATTTAATACGGTCCAGATAACGACTGATTGAAAAGTTAACCATTTTTTTTCCATCTTTCAGTATATATCCACCAAATGCACTAAAAACTGCATTATATTTAAAAGGATCTAAAGATTCTTTTGCATACTCTACTGCCTTTGCAGACAAAGGAATGTAGTTGGGATAACTGTACATAAAAGTTACTGTCGTATGATCAGCTCCTACTAAAGGTATATCACCAGTAAGCAGCTGGCCATTATATTCAAGAATATAGAGAACTGATGCACCGTCAAAATGACCTCCGCACTGCACTAGCTTTATCCCGTTCCACAGTTCCTTTTCCCGACCTTCCCAAAATATGATAGATCTATCCATATATTGCACCCATTCTTTATCTAAATAATGGATGAAAATGGATGCGTTGACATTTTATCTATAAACACCTATAAATCAGAGCATTTAAAGTATTTCATACCATTTTCATTGTTTTCTAAACATAATCTTAACACCTCCCATTTTTCTCTCTGTTTTTTCGGAATATATATCTTGAGTCTGAGCAAAATGATCCAATTCCATAAAAAAATTTTCAAGTTCCTTTATCCTTTGCTAACATACTCACCTTCCACATAACCATTATTTATATATCTGGATTCATCGTTTGTATGCCAGGCATAAACACCAGCAATCATAACACCTAAATCATGGACATAATTAGACACAAGGTTCTGATGCTCATCAAAAAACGACAAATTGTTTTGTAATAATATGAATTCATGCAAATAAATATCGTGCATATCAAGGGTTCTCATATAAGCTTCTTTCAATGATATATTTTTTTCCTGTTGCAGTACCTTTACAAGATTCATAGTATCTCCCTCGCGATGCAATTCCTTAGGTAGAGAAATAATATCATTATGTATACCGATCATTAAAGAAGCAAGAGTATATAGACGCCGAATAAAAGGATGATCAAAAATTTCGTCTGGTAATTCCCGATAGTCCTTTTGCAAGGCAACATAATCACAATAAGGTTTTACTCCGCTGGTTTCTTCACGAATCAGGAGATAAATAGATAGCGGAGGTATTGTATTTGTTCTGTAATAAACTTTTTCTTCAGCATAACCTATAAACACATCTTTCATTGATTTTATAAACCTCTTGTAGATATTCTCAGGAATTGCACACCTCACAGCATCTTGTCTTAGCTGCCAAAACAGATGAAAAATACCAGCCTCTTCCGGTTCCTTGGAAACAGTACCCGATACTATTTCCATTATTTTATCCATTATTATGTACATTTCTTCACGCGAACAGCGGTCAAAATAATCATCCATCATGGCCCCATTTGCAGTATAATTTGCCAGAGGCCGCAACTCAACAAGTGATTTTAAAAATGGACAGCCTCTTGCTGCAATATCAGTCAGATTATGCTTTTTATGTTTCTCGCGCGCCTCTTTACTATGGATTATATATTCAGTATCTATCCATTTATAATACTCTTCACGTTGCTCTTGAAATTCAGGATGAATAAAATCGGGGAAAGGATAAGAAGGCTTTGGCAAATGTAGCAAGTTTGAAAAAAATTGCTCATCTGAAATTGATGTTTTCATAATATTAGTTTTCTGGTTAAACAAATTTAACAAAAAGTCAGATCCAACAAAAAAAATCATAAAACGATTATATTATGAATAAATACAACAATATGAATCAAACAATAAATTATTATTAAAATTCCAATATCATATTGTAATAATATATAGTTTTAAATTAGGTCGGTCCTTTTTGAGTTTGACAAGGTTTAAAAGTTATAGGCGAAAAAAATTGACCTAAAAATTTCCTTTGTTTTTTTGCTGAATCTGAAAAGTAGCTTTATATTATTTTTTTGTTCATATGGACTGATCAACTTCTCTCAATACCTCATTATAAAAAATAAAACAAGCTAGCCTATAGTCAACTTGTTTTATTAAAATTATTTTTATTTAGTAATGATTTTAAGTAACCCATAATTTAAAATGGTATTCTCGAACGCTACCATTTTGTTTCGAAAGGCTTTTCTTATAAAAAACTATAATCTTCCGTTTGCGGGAAGATTATAGTAAATAGGAAATGAAAGTAAAATTTGTGTTCTTAAAAATGAAAACAATGGCAATCATCTTATTTGCCATCATTTCCAGTGCATATTAATTTAGCTTATCCAGTGCGTAAGCCATGATATTATGAAGGTACTTTTCCTGATCGCTATCTATATAAGTACTTGTAATGCTTGAATTTCTGAAAACCCCTTCATCCCAAAAGAAAATCACCCTTCCATTAGTTCCTGTAACCCAAATACCTGCATAAGCTGTAGAAGTACCGCCTTCAGTTGCTGACAGCTGTGACCCTGGACCTAGTTGGGAGACTGCTACACGACTGGCTGTCTGTGCCCCTATAATAGCCGTATTTGCTGTTACATTTCCAAAAACACCGCTAGATCCTACGGTTCCTGCAATCGAATAAGAAACCCCGGTTCCGTTCGATACACTTCCTGTCCCGCCAAAGCCCTGAAAAGCCGGTGTATTTCTTCCTGAATCTAAAAGGACAATGGCTACCCCACCAAGATCAACAAAATCCTTAATTTTTGTAATTGCTGCTGCGTCCAGATCCGCTCCAGCCTGTAAGCCAATACAGAAAACATCTACCATTCCCTTCAGTTGAGCTGCTGTGTAATTATTCAGCTGCTCTGTTTCGAATTGTAAAAAATCAATACCGTCAATTTTATTGTAAGTTCCGTAAGGCCCGTAATTTAACCTGCTTTGCAGTTGAGTGTTGAATGTAGGAAAACCTGTACCTCCTAGTGCATAATAATTACCGTCCCATAATCCTGCCCAATAACCTATTGTAACTCTTTTTTTGGTATTTGATCCGCCATTCCCAGATATACCGTCTACATAACCTAGTACACCATTGGCATCAGCAACGACTGTTCTTGTAGCTGTAAAAGTCTGGTCTTTAGTATTGGATTTTGTGCCATCCGGCTTTGTAAATATGGCATTTACAGTTTGATGTTTAGGAAGTTCTCTTATTCTCTCTATACCATTAACATCAAGAATTTCTGTAGGGTTAGGTGTATTGATCCCCACCTGTCCCAACACAATTACACCAAGAAAAAGGGAAGCTGCAAGACTAAATTTTTTGTTCATCATATTTTATTTTTGAAAATGTTTTTTGTGCTTTATTCTGAATTAAAATAAACTCCTTATAAATTTATTGTAGTAAAAAAAATACAACAATATTTATATAATTTAAATCGTTTCTTTGAGTTACAAAACTACAAATCATTCCAAATAAAAAAAATAAACAATGTTATAATTTCAGAATTTCTAACCCTGATTATTCAAATTTCATTCAAAAAAATTATAAAATAAATATAATTAAAATATTGATTATCATATTATTACAAAAAAAAGTTGCATAAATAATCCGGATCATAACACTATATTTCCAGCGTTATGCCGGAAAAAGAAAGACTTAAAAAAAACTTAATTTTATATGAAAAGAACAATTTTATTTGTTCGCTTTTGTTAATTATTTGGTACAAATTTACAACCGGATTAAGGTAAATTGTCAGGTGGAGTTTATCTGAGGCTAGTAATTTCAATGATAAAAAAATTTAAAATTATCAGACAATAAATGGTAACAAAAACTGCCTCTAGATTATTCTAAAGGCAGTTTTTATTTGAGGTGAATAATTTTTTAAAAATCAACTGCTGAAAATGGCATTCCAGCTTTCAAATTTCAGATCAGACAGCTTATTTTTATTCAGGCTGTCTATAAAAGCCTGATAAGCTACATCTAATAGAGATTTCAGTCTACAGCTGTGAGAAATAAATACGCATGGTTTTGAATGGCAGTTTATCACGGGAAACTCTTCTTGCTCTAACATATTGATCAAGTCTCCTAATCCCATTTTTAATGCTTTTTCTGAAATATGGATTCCTCCGTTTTTCCCTCTTTTTGTAGAAACAAGGTTATTATTGGATAGAAACTGAACTATTTTCACCAAATGATTTCTTGATATTCTAAAGCGTTCCGATAGCTCATCCAACGAACTGGAATCTGTATTATTCTTTTGATTCAGGTACATTAGAACACGCATGCTGAAATCAGTAAAATGGTTAAGTTTCATTACTTTCAAGTCTTTTATTCTTTGATCTGCAATAGCTGCGGCCCGAATTCTTCGTAAAAAATACTTTCTTTACTGGCTCCGAAAGTGATCAAAGAATGATAATGTGCTTTTATAAACGGTTCAGGTCCACAAATATAGTATTTTGCTTTGTTAATAAGAATTTTATCTTTGAGTACTGATAAATCAACTCTTCCTTTCTTTACAGAACTGTTTTCTGTTAGTCCATCTTCATAAAATACAAAAGATGTTAACCAATCGTTATTATGCTCCAGGTTTGCCACTTTTGACTTAAAAGCGTGTAGCTCTTCATTTTTACAGCCATGGATCCAGATGACTTTATTTTTGTTATTCAGGGCTTTGCATGTTTCCAGAATGCTCATTAAAGGAGTCAGACCTACTCCTCCGCTGATCAGAACGATAGAATCTTCCGGTAGAATATTTGCAAAAAAAGAGCCAGCCGGTACGCTTACCAAGACTTCATCTCCTATTTTCTTTTCATGCAGACAATTTGAAACCAAACCATCCGGCGTTTTAGCGTTTCCTTTTTCTTTTTTTACAGATATCCTATAATGACTAGGCATATATGTTGAAGAAAGACTATACTGTCTTGGCTGTTCATGGCCTAAAGAGGGAACAAACATTTTCACCGAAATATATTGTCCCGGAAGGTATTCTGCAATGGCTCCTCCATCTTTAGGAACCAGATAAAATGATTTTACAGTATTGCTTTCCTCAACAATATTGGCAATCACAAATGTTCTCCAGCCTTTCCATCCGCCTTTTTTCTCTGCATTCTTTTGGAACATCTTTTCTTCTATGGAAATCATAATGGCCGCAAGTTCATGGTATGCCTGAGCCCATGCCTCGATGATGGAGCTTGTCGCTTTTTCCTTCAATACTTCTTTTATTGAAGATAATAAATGATATCCCACAATATCATATTGCTCCGGAGCTATATTAAGGCTTACATGCTTATTCCCAATACTTTTTAAAACCTCCGTCAATACTTCCGGGGTTTCAATATGTTCTGCATACGCCAAAACCGTTGAAGCCAATGCATTTTTTTGTTTTCCGTTGGCTTGATTTCCCATATTGAAAATGTTTTTCAACTCAGGATTGTGGGAAAACATTCTTTCGTAAAAATATCCTGTAAGCTGGGTACCATGCTCTCTTAGGAAGGGAACTGTTTCCTTAATTGATAATTTCTGTTCGTAAGTCATTCTCTTGTTTTTAAATTCAAGACAAAGATAGAAATCTTTTCAAATTGTTGCATTTTAAATACAACAATAAGTTATGACTTATATCATTCTCTTGGGTTCAAAATGCGCCTAGGCAAAAATTCAATAAGATCCTCTCTCATCAGCTATGTCTTCTACTCCAATGTAGATTGCTTGTTTTCTAAGGGTATGTGGAGTAGTTTTTTTGTATGGTCATTAATTACTTATGAACATAAGAAGTAATCATTAAAAACAAATTCAAAAAAATTAAAGGATTAAAAAGAAGGGGTATGAACGAAAATAAGCAAGGTTAAAAACCTTGCTTAAATCTGTGTTCCAGGACTCGATCTGCAATATTGAATCACATATTCTGGACGTCCAAAACATATTCTTAAAATAAATTGTTTTTTGAATACCTAACATATCTTACCGACGGTAAAGACACATTACTTCTGTTCACTTATATGCCTTTAAAATTTTCCCAAACATACTCATCAATATAATAAAGTGAGTACAGTGATTAACACCAAACAATTCACTATTGGATGCTCATCCCACCATCTATTACCTGTTCTGTCCCTGTAAGAAACGATGATTCATCAGATGCTAAAAACACTACCAGCTCGCTAACTTCACTTGCATCAGCCATTCTTCCTAAAGGGGTAACATCTGACGCCCCGCTCCCATCTTCGTCAGTGGCTTCAACCATCATTGGGGTTTTGATATATCCGGGATGCACTGAATTTGCTCTGATATTTTCCTTGCCGTATTCTACCGCTGCCGCTTTTGTCAGACCTCTGACAGCAAATTTACTGCCCATATAGGCCAGGCTTGGATATCCCGGAATTGCCACAATTCCGGCAACAGAGGAAATATTCACAATGGAACCTATACCAGCCTTCTGCATCGATGGTATCGTATACTTCATTCCGTAGAAAACAGCATTTTGATTGATTTCGATTACTTTCAGATATTCCTCCTCGGTTATTTCAGTCACTTTTTTTATCGGACCTAAAATCCCCGCATTGTTGACTAAAACATTGATAGGTCCAAACTTTTCTTCCCCTTTCGCTACAACATCTTTCCATTGCTCTGCATCCGAAACATCTTGTTTTATAAACAAAGCATTCTCACCTAATTCATCGGCAATCTTTTTTCCTCTATCTTCATTGAGATCTGTAAGGATTACCTTGGCTCCCTCTGCAATAAATTTTCTTGCGTGTGATTCCCCCATCCCTTGGGATGCGCCCGTAATCAGAGCTACTTTTCCTTTTAATCGTGCCATACTAATTGAATATTTTTAGTTATATATAAAATTAGCGATTGCAACTCTCCAATTTCTTATCTAAAATTTGACAAAATTTATCATTTTATGGCATTTTTAAAATATTACATTTTCGGAATAAAGAGGGTGTCGTTCCTGTCTGCTTTTTGAAAAAACGGCTGAACGATTGTATATTGGTAAATTGAAGATTGTCAGCAATTTGACTTATTGACTCGTCGGAATCTGACAAACGCACTTTACACTCAGATAGAAGCGCCATATTTATGATTTCCGCAGGAGTCTGATGAAATTGACTTTTTACAGCTTTATGCAGATAGTTGGCGGTAATATTCAGCTCTTTGGCGTAAAATTCAATATTTCTATAAACTAGGTAGTGCTTTGAAACAAGCTTTTTGAAATTGTATCCTATCTGTTCCTCACGGGGATGAAGGATTATATTTCTGTTTCTAATATACCTGTTTACTAAAAAATCGCTTTCGTTGATCAGCGCCAGAAGAATACTTTTAGCTGAATAGATCCACCGTTCACTGTCCGCCTCTGATGCAATTAAAAAATCTAATGTACGTGCAAATAAGGTATTCATTTTCTTATAATCCTCTTCTGAAAGAACAACCTTTGACCCAAACTTATTTTTCAAAAAAGAATTGGGCGCAATGGAGAAGAAACTCTCGAAAAGATAATCCATAAACTTTTTCGTAAATAATACAAACATTCCCTTTGTACCAGCTTCTATTTCAATTACTTTTACATTTTGTTCAGGACGATATATCAGTAATGAACGTTCATCTATCAGCAATTTCTGGTAATCCACTTCGATCTTTATACTTCCCGAATTTATAATTCCATAGGCAAAATAATGCGGCTTCATCTCAAATGGCTCGAAAATCTCCGGTATTTCTGTAAGGTACAGAAAGTCATCTGAAATACTCCAGCTGAGTTTTCTGTAGTTGATGATATTTCTAATCGTGTACCGGGTAATTTCATCCTTCCTTTTCATTAATTTAAGTTACCAAATTTTATCGACATGATACATTATCTTTTCAAAAAAGACTGATTAGATCAGATGGTTTGATACAAATTTTATTCTTATCCCTCGGGTTTAAGCTTTTGAACTTAGTATAGCATTCTATACTGTAAAATCATAATGGAAGTTAATTTATAATTATACAAGATCATCCAGTTCAGAACTGCAAGATAAGATATCATTCAGTATTGCAGATAATTAATTCGGCAAACTTCTCAAGTGTAAGTCGTATAAAATATTCAGTTGATAGCAAGATTCCTGTTAAACTCAACAATCTCCTGATGTGAAGGGTAAGTTGTTCTACTGCTAAGTTCTTCAATAGCTTTATCCCTGATTAAAGGAGCTTTTTCTTTGTCTGCTTTGTCCAATGAAATTCTCAGTTCTTCTTTATTAAGCTCTGTACAATATGCCGGCGTTCCAGGCTGATGTCTCCAGGAATCTTCGAGGCTGCCGGAATCAACCGCATCAAATCCTGCATCGTTAGCCAGATCTTCAACTATTTTTTTTGCATTTGCATCATCTCCGGCAATAGCCATTGCAATTCTGTTATCACTTCCTGCTTCTTTTCCACCGTTCAGTAATGTTTCTGCCAGCAGATTGTTAAAAGCTTTAATTACAGGTCTGCCCAATTGTTCTGAAACCCAAACACTTTCTGCTTTACCGTTTTGTAAATCCTCTATCTGAGCATCACGGAAAGGATAATAGTTGGAAGTATCTACAATAATAACCTTATCAGGTACGCTGGAAAAAAGATTTTCCGGTAAAGTTGGAATCGCCATAGTTGGCAATGATAAAATAATTACATCCACATTATTTACAACATCTTTTAATGCAGAAGGCTGAGCACCCAATTCCGCTGCACGAGCCTGTAATTTATCGCCATTATCTGAGTTTGCTACTCTCACATTGTGACCCGCTGTCACCATTTTCTTAGCAATAGTACCGCCAATTGCGCCTGTACCAATAATTCCTATTTTCATTTTTTTTTATTTTAACGTTTTAATTAATTTTTCTGAATGGCGGATTTGGAATTTCAAGATTGCCCCTTAACGTATCTGCTTCATATTCTGTTCTGAAAATGCCCCGATCCCGTAAAATTGGAACGACCAAATCAATAAAATCACGCAAACCGTGCGGATGGTCCTGTCGCAACAACAGCATATCCATCGAGCCCATTTCGTACCATTTCTGAACCTGATCTGCCACCTTTTCAGCCGAACCGAAAAACTGTGGCTTCGGCAGACTGTTTCGTGGAGTAAGTTTCATCAGTTCCATATATTTATCAATCGCATCTTTTTCAGTTTCGCCAACAATGGGATTTTGTGAGATGGAAATAATGAAATCTTCGGGCCGTCTTTCTTTTGCAATAAGCTTCTGCCTGATTCTGTTTGCCAACGCCGCCGTATCTTCCCAATCGTAACCGTGTGTGAAAACGCCGTCTGTATAGCTCGTCGCAATTTCCATAAAGTTTTCAGAAGTTCCTGCGGTATAAAGAACAGGCCTGCCCTGAACGGAACGACTAATATTCAAAGGACCTTCTACAGAGAAATAATCTCCACGATAGTTGATGTTATGCATTTTATGGTGATTCAAAAAGATTCCCCTTTCCTTGTCTCGGATAAAGGCATCATCTTCGTAGGTATCCCAGAGCCCAAGGACAATTTCAATAAATTCTTTATTCATTGGATATTGGTCTGCCTTTCCCAAATGTCCACGGCTGAAATTGACCATTCCACCAGGATTAGAAGTGATTGTATTGAGTGATGCCCGTCCTTTACTTATTTTATCCAACGATAAGATCTGCCTTGCAGCACTGTAAGGATCACCATAAGATGATGCGATTGTAGCGGAAAGACCAATGTTTTTAGTCACCATACTAAGTGCAGACATAATGCTGACACCTTCAAACATACTCAGGTAATGAGGAATATTTCCGGGACCTACGTGGCTGACATCAACCAAAAACAAAGTATCGAACTTCGCAGATTCTGCCAACTGTGCCTGTTTAATGTAAAAACCGAGGTTTTCGCTAGCATCGGCCGGCATCTCAGGATGTTGCCACGCCATATGATTCCAGCCCAAGCCATCCAAGACAGCACCTAACTTCAGTTTTTTCCTTGTCCTTATCATCTATTTATTTTGAAACCAAAATTATATTTAACTAATTCTGATCTATAGCCCTACCAATTAAAGTTGACATCAGATCTTTTTTTAACCTATTTAATATTTGTGCAAAGTTATATTAAAATAACTTTCATTTTGATAGTACTTTCCTTTAGGAAAGCATATTTTTACATGCGAGACAGTACTCATAACAACTATCTTATTCATAATCACTTTCTTTTGTAAAGTATTTTGTAACTTTGTAATGTTAATTTTTTTAATTAAGATTCCAACATTACACAGAAATATAATGAGCAAAAAAACATCATATTCAATTTTAGAGCTCGCCATCGTTTCGGAAGGGAGCACTTTTAAAGAAACGTTGAACAACTCGCTGACATTAGCAAAGGTTGCAGAAGAAAATAATTATTCAAGATATTGGTTTGCAGAACATCACAATTCAGAATCAGTGGGAAGCAGTGCTACCTCGGTTTTAATTGGTTATGTAGCTGAAAATACAAAAAAGATCAGGGTCGGTTCCGGCGGAATTATGCTTCCCAACCATTCACCGCTGGTCATTGCAGAGCAGTTTGGAACTTTAGCCCAATTATATCCGGGCAGGATCGATCTGGGGTTAGGAAGAGCTCCGGGAACCGATATGCCGACCGCGCAGGCAATCCGCTCAGATTTTATGAAAGCGGCCCATTCGTTTCCGGCTGAAGTGGAAAAAATTGAAGCGTACTTTTCAGAGGATAACAAAACATCAAAAGTGAGGGTTCCGATCGCAGAAGGCGTTGACGTTCCCATCTACATCTTAGGTTCAAGTACCGACAGCGCGCATTTGGCTGCAGCAAAAGGATTGCCGTATGCTTTTGCCAGTCATTTTGCATCGACCCATCTGCATTCAGCTTTAGGAATTTACCGTGAAGAATTTCGGCCTTCGGACGTTTTGGAAAAACCGTACACAATTGCCGGAGTTAACATCATCGTTGCCGATACGGATGAAGAAGCAGAAAGGTCATTTACTTCACTCATCAGAATGTTTTTCGGAGTTTTGACAGGAAATTCAAAACCACTGCAGGCTCCAACGGAAATGACGGAAGATTTAATTGAAATCTTAAAACATCCAAGTTTGCATCAGATGTTGAAATATTCGTTTGTAGGAAGTAAGAAGACAGTTAAAAAACAGGTTGAAGATTTCATCGAAAAAACTCAGGTTGATGAGATTATTATGGTTTCTAATATCTTTGCACTGGAAGACAGAATAAAATCGGCTCAGCTTTTTGCCGAAATAATGGATGAAATCAACGCAAAGAAAGCTTCCGCAGTTTAATTAAACTCAATTTGAAGAATGGCAAAAAAGAAAGCTTACAACGAATGTTTAAATACCGTAAAGCCTGTTAAAGATGCACTAGAAGTCATCAATGGCAAATGGAAGCTGGCAATCATTATTTCAGTTGGTGTCGGCAATGAGCGTTTTACCGATATCCAGGACAGTATCGAAGGGATCACTCCAAAAGTTTTAGCGAAGGAGCTGAAAGATCTGGAGCAGCATAAATTGATCAAAAGAATCATCATAGATGAATATCCGGTCAAAATAATATACAAATCTGAACCTTATGCCGATACGCTGACACCAATTATCTATGCTTTAAAAGAATGGGGAATAAACCATAAGAAGATGATTTCTAATTAGAATGATTATAATTTTTTGTGTTGATGACGGAGTGAAATAGTAAAATTACGAAACTTTAACAACGCTTGAATTCAATAAATCTCCCATCAATAAGCTCTTGTTGAATTTTTAAATAATTAAGAACGATTAGTTAGAAAATGATATTTAAAAATAACTAAACTGTCAAGAATTGATTATCAATATAACGCAGTATTTCCTCTAATTTTCTACGTTTAGCTTCTTCAGGATTTATCTTATTCTTATCTTGTATCAGGATTTCAATCACCAAAGCAAAAATCGAAATATATAAAAGCTTCACCTCACTGAAATTTACCTTTTCAGCTAACGTTTTAAAATGACTAAAATGTATATCAGTCATTTTTTTTTTATTATTGAATCAGCTTTTTCAGAAACAGGAAAGATCTTATTTTCAAGACAAATTTGTACTATCTGTGCATTGAGAAAAGCCTCTTCAACAGATTAAAAACAAAATCTTTCAATAGTGATCCGGCATCATTACTTGGCTGAAATGAATCGCCAATATGGCTACTATCTACAAAAATTTTCTCGTCCAATATTGTTACCATAATCTTACATTGAGCAAACTGCCATTATTTCTTTTTATGATTTATACAATATACGATTTTCAAAAGTTAAAACAATGTGTCATGTGGTCTCATATGCTTAACTTGAATAACTCCATCCATTCTCAAGAGTAAAAGTTAAACAAATCCACTTGCAGGTTAACTCTATTTAAAATTAATCGCATAAAACTGTATATTACTTATTATTCGAAAAAAGGTAACTATATAAATGCTTTTTCCTATGTTTAAACATTGCTTTTTCGCTGTTGAAGATTTTGCCAAGGTCATTCTTCTTTATAAAATCGTAATAGATTGATGAATAATTTGAAATTGCTAAAAGATCAATAATAAAATTTGACGGATCTTGGTTAGATATTTCCTCTTTTGTCACTGCCTCGCAAATTTCCTTTACAAACATTCCAAAAGATTCTTTTGTACTGTCGATATACTGCTGAAGGTTTTTATATATTTTACATTGAGATACTAGAAAAATATCTAAATAGGGATAAATCTCTGATACTTTCTCAGCATGCTCTATAAAATTCAGAATCTTTTGTTTGAAAGGGTAATCTGTAAACAAGATTTGATATTTGGGACGTAATAGATCTTCCACAATTTCATCACATACGACGGCAAGCAAATTTTCTTTAGAGCGAAAATAGTAGTGAATTACAGTTCTGCTTACTATAGACTTATTGGCAATATCTTTCATGGTCACTCCGAAATTCCCATCACAAAGTAGCAGGTCGATGGTTGCTTTTTTTATTTTTTCTTCCGTTCCGTTCATGGTAATATAGAAATTAAAAAAAGTTGGCAAAGATCATGATAAATTTTGCCAACAGTCAAGAAAAAGTTAGAAATGAAATTTTTCCAATTCATCAATTTGATGCTTATAATATAAAATTAATCTTTCTACATCCGTCCACACCAGATATCTTTACTCTCACTTTTCTTAAAATTTATTTTAATCTGTAATATACTCGAATGTTTGCACAATTATCAATTTTACTACTTTTCTGTGGTTATAGACCGTACAATGGCTAGCTATCAGACTTTTATACTATACAAAAATTTGTAAGGTCCTTTGCATTAATTCCAGCCACCACCTAAAGATCTGTAAAGACTGATAATAGAGTTCACTTTCTGAAACTTAATATTAGCTAAGCTTAATTCGGCTTGAAGCTTGTTGTTTTGAGCGGTAATCACATCAAGATAAGTGGCCATATCCTGCTGAAACAATTTAGTTGAGGTTGTCACTGCTTTGTCCGATCTTGCCACCAAACCGACGGTAATCACTTCCTGTTTATCGGCAGATTCAATATTAGCTAAAGCATTTGAAACCTCTCCGACGGCATTTAAAACAGTTTGTTTAAAATTAATTTCAGACTGTTCCATTGCAATTTTTGATTGTTCATACTGGGTTTTCAGTTGTTTTCCGTTGATCAAAGGCATTGTCAGTGATCCTGCAACTGTCCCAAACAAGGATCCGGGAATATCAAACCAGTTTTTAAAATTGAATGCATTCAAACCTCCCTGTGCCGTAATATTTAAAGCTGGATACATACCTGCCTTTGCAACTTTCACATTGGCAAAAGCCTGTCTTACGGTCAGCTCACTGCTTTTTACATCAGGCCTGTAGCTCAGGAGTTCAGCCGGAATACCAACAGATTTATATTCAGGTGTCTGCATATTGACCAGTTTTACTGTTCTCTGAATTTCGCCAGGCATCTTTCCTGTTAGAATACTCAGCGCATTTTCCTGAATCTTAATCGACTGCTCAATTACCGGGATTGTTGCCAGCATTTGATCACGCGTATTTTCCTGCTGCAGAACAGAAAGACTTGTGGTAATGCCGAGTTCCTGCTGTTTGATGATCATTCTCAATGTATTATCGACCAGTTTTAAATTCTGATTGGTAATATCAAGCTGAGTATCCAGCATCAAAAGATTATAATATCCCTGAGCAATCTGAGCAACCAATTGTGTCTGAACTGCTTTTGCCGCTTCTTGAGTCTGAAGATAAGCTGCTAAAGCCGATTCTTTTCTACCTTTTATTTTTCCCCAGATGTCTGCTTCCCAGGAAATATTCACCGTTGAACCGTAATCCTCAATATATCGCTTTCCCAGTAGCTGGCCAAACATCTGCCCGTTCATACTATTGTCAGAAGGTCTGTTGATAGAAGCATTGGCAAGGTTTAAATTAACATTCGGAACATTTTCCCACTTTGAACGGTTGTAGCTTAATGCCGCAGATTCAATTTGTTTGATGGAAACTTTAAGGTCATTGTTGTTTTTCACGCCACTTTCTATAAGTGAAACTAAAGTAGGGTCTGTGAAAAAATCCCTGTACGGGATTTTTGCAATACTACTCTGAATGCTGTCTTGCGCAATATCCTGCTGAGTGATATCTCTGAAACTCTCCGGCAATTCTGCTTCCGGAGCTTTATATTTCTGAACGTTACAGGACGCTAAACTTAATAGTACTGCTGCAGCTCCAATATTGGTATATAATCTGATATTTGATTTCATTGTAATTTTTTTATCCTCCGATAACCTGAGCAGGCAAAATGATCAGCCTGCCCGAAATTATCTTTGGTTCTCAAACTATTTATATTAATGATTGTGTTTTGCTAATTTTGAAGGTTCGTAATCCCAGACACTCTCGTCCAAAGGTTTACCGCTGATTCTTTCCTGTAAATATTTAAATACTACAAAGAGAACCGGCGTAATGAAGACCCCAAGAACAGTTCCGAACAACATCCCGAAAACCGCCGCATACCCGATGGAATGGTTACCAATCGCTGATGGACCTGATGCAAATAAAAGTGGAAGTAATCCTGCAATAAATGCCAATGAGGTCATCAAAATAGGTCTTAATCTCGCTTTTGCTCCTTCCACTGCAGAGGCGGTCAAACTTTTACCGGCTTGTCTTCTCTGCATCGCAAATTCCACAATCAAAATCGCATTTTTGGCGAGCAAACCAATGAGCATTACCAAGGCAACCTGAACATAGATATTGTTGGCTATCTCTGCAATTGATATTCCCACAAAAACACCCAACAATCCAGTTGGAATTCCTAAAAGCACCGCAAACGGAACCAGATAGCTTTCGTATTGTGCAGAAAGAATAAAATACACGAAGATAAAACACAGTCCGAAAATCACTGCCGATTGCCCTCCGGAAGACTGCTCTTCACGGGCCATTCCTTTAAGGTCATAAGAAAATCCTGTCGGTAAATTCTGGGCACTCACTTCTTTCAAAGCAGTCATTGCCTGACCTGTACTGTATCCGGGAGCCGGCATCGCTGTGATGCTGATAGCATTGAATAAATTGTGATGGTCAACCACTTCCGGTCCAGCCGTTTGTTTCAGTGAAGCTACTGTGCTTACAGGAACCATTTGTCCGACATTATTTTTAATATTGATTCCGTTTAAAGAATTGGGGTCAGCACGGAATTCTGGGGGAGCCTGCATCACGACACGGTAATATTTTCCGAATCTGTTGAAATCTGACGCCTGCATACTTCCGTAATAGCCTTGCATCACAGACATTACATCAGAAACATTCACGCCCAGCTGTTTAGCTTTAACTTCATCCACCACCAATTCATATTGAGGGAAAGATGCGTTGAAAGTCGTAAATGCCATTGAAATCTCAGGTCTCTGCATCAAAGCAACGATAAAAGCATTTGAAGTTTCGTTAAATTTGGTTAATGAGCCTGCAGTTTTGTCCTGAAGCACTATTTCCATACCGGTTGTATTACCGAATCCCGGAACCGTCGGCATTCCCAAAACAAAGAATGAAGCTTCCTTTATCTGACTTACTTCTCCCTGAAGCTGACCGATAATTTGATTGAGGTCGTGAACTTCGCCACGGTCTTTAGGATTTTTCAATTTAAGCATAAACACTGCGCTGGAAGATGATGTACTGAAATTTAACATATTCAGACCATTCACAGAAACAATGCTTTTGACTGCCGGATGCTTTCTCAATATTTGTTCAGCTCGAGCGACAACATCTGTCGTACGGGACTGTGTTGAACCTGGTGGAAGCGTTACCGTTGCCATTAAAAATGACTGGTCTTCATCAGGAATAAATCCGGTTGGCGTAATGATGAACATCCACGCAAACAAGCCTATTACAATCGCCAAACCTGAGAAAGCAACCCATTTTCTCTTTAATAAGAACAAAACTGATTTCCCGTATCTGAAAGTCATCTTATCAAATGAAGCATTGAATCCTGCGAAGAACTTCTCTTTAAAGGATAATTTTTCAGGCCCGTGTCCATGTCCCGGAGTATGATGTTGTTTCAATAGAATTGCACATAAGGCCGGGCTCAACGTCAATGCATTCACTGCAGAAATTACAATCGCCATTGCCAATGTCAATGCGAACTGCTGATAGAAAATCCCCGTTGGTCCTTCCATAAAAGCAACCGGAACGAAAACCGCCGCCATTACCAAAGTGATGGAGAAAATAGCTCCTGTAATCTCACTCATTGCCGACATCGTCGCTGCTCTGGGGTTGAGTTTTCGGTGTTCCATTTTGGCATGAACAGCTTCTACCACAACAATTGCATCATCCACTACAATTCCAATTGCCAAAACCAAAGCGAATAAGGTTAAAAGGTTGATTGAGAATCCGAAAAGACTCATAAAGAAAAACGTTCCCACGATAGAAACCGGAACCGCAATCGCCGGAATCAAAGTCGACCTGAAATCCTGAAGGAAGATAAATACCACGATGAAAACGAGAATAAATGCCTCTATCAAAGTATGAATTACCTGGTCAATAGATTGGTCCAATGATTCCTTTGAGCTGTAAACAAATTCATATTTTACACCCGCCGGGAATGATGCCGACAGTTCTTTGACTCTTTGCTGTGCTGCAATTTCAATCTCATTGGCATTAGAACCTGCAGTTTGAAACAACGCAACCATTACACCCTGCTTTTTTTCATACAAAGATGATACTCCATAATCATAAGAACCGAATTCTACCTTGGCAATATCTTTCAGCTTTAAAGTAGTTCCGTCCGTTCCCGCTTTGATCAGCATATTTTCATACTGTGAAGGTTCGGTATTTTTACCTTTATAACGGATGACATAATCCAATGCTTCCTTGCTTCTCTCTCCGAATCGACCTGGCGCTGCCTCCACGTTCTGTACCTGAATGGCACCTGCAACTTCCTGCGGTGTCAGATTGTAAGCCGCCATCTTTTGTGGGTCCAGCCAAACTCTCATCGAGTAATCTTTGTTACCGAAAACCATTGCATCTCCGACCCCTTTGATACGTTTCAGTTCAGGAACCAGGTTTATCTTAGCATAATTCTCGATGAACAGGTCATTCACAGAAGGGTCTTCCGAATAGATGGTCAACATCGCCAGAATACTGTTTTGCCGCTTCATCGTTGTTACACCGATTTGGTTGACCTCAGCAGGAAGCTGACTTGTAGCCTGCGCTACTCTGTTTTGTACATTAACCGCCGCCTGATCGGGATCTGTTCCCAGTTTGAAAACCACATTCAGCATCAGATTTCCGTTACTGGAAGTAGATGTGATGTAATCCATATTCTCAACACCATTGATGGCATTTTCCAACGGTGGTGCCACAGAACGGGCAATCACTTCAGAACTTGCGCCAGGATAGACTGCCATTACTGTCACACTTGGAGGTGCAATCTCGGGGAAAGAGGTTATGGGAAGGGTTTTCATCCCCACAATTCCCAGGATGACAAGCAACACCGATATAACGGTAGCTAAGACCGGTCTTTTTATAATCGTTTTTAACATTGATTTTTATTATTTGAAATTAAACATCAAGCGAATCCTAGCTTTTTCCGGCTACAGCTTTGGCTTGAGTTTTATTGGCTTGTTGGCCTGTAGGTTTTGGAACAACAGGCATTCCAGGCTGCAATCTTTCGAAGCCTGAAACAATGTAAGATTCTCCGGCTTTGATTCCACTAGAAACCATATAATTTGTACCGCTTTTCCCTGAAATTTCAATGGCTTTCTGAACAGCTTTATTATCTTTATCTAAGGTAAAAATGTACACTTTGTCCTGGATATTGGACGTCGATGCTATTGGAATTAAAGTAACATTGTCATAATTCTGGTCGATGACAATTTTACCTGTATTTCCGCCACGGATGATGTTTTTCGGATTGTTAAATTTCGCTCTGAAAGTTACTGAACCCGTATTGGAATTAAATTGACCTTCTACCGCATCGATTTTTCCTTTCTCTTCATAAAGATGACCGTCGGCAATCTGTAAACCTACCATCGGAGCCTTCTGGATTTTTTCCTGAATAGTGCTTCCAATTTGAGAATTTTGGAAAGTCAGGAAATCTTTTTCACTCATGCTGAAATATACATTCACCTCGTGTGAATCTGAAAGAACCGTGATTGGCTCCACGCCAGACGGGCTTATCAAACTTCCCAGACGGTAATTGATTCTGCTTAAATATCCGCTTACAGGAGCTTTAATGGTACAAAATTCAAGATTGATTCTCGCCGACTGTACCGCCGCTTCCGCCTGAGCCAATGACGCTTTTGCGCCGTCATAAGCTGCCTGCGCCTGCTGTATCTGAATATTGGAAACGATGCTTTCCTTCACCAATTCCTTTCTACGGTCAAGGTCGATTTTTAAGTTGGCTAAATTTGCTCTTGCCACGGAAACTCCAGCTTTTGCCGTATTGTATTGCTCGGCATACATTCTGGAATCGATTTGAAAAAGTGGCTGTCCGGCTCTTACGTAAGCGCCTTCGTCCACATAAACTTTGTGAAGATAACCGGAAACTTGTGGTCGGATTTCAACATCGGTTACGCCTTCTATGCTGGCGGGATATTCTTTGGAAACAAGTCCTTTGCCCTGCTCCACCCTGGAAACCGGTAATTCCATTGGAGGCATTTGTGGGGCCTGTTCGTTTTTGTTACAGGATTGAAGTAGAAAAAGACCACAAGCAATTACTGAGCCCGAAATTAACTTTCTGCTTAAATTATTCATAAATGATTAAGATTTTTCTTTAGTATGCGTCTGTAAAATTATTGACTACAATGTCAAACAGCAAGGTAATAAGGAATCCAAAATTGGTAAAAAAGGAATATTTCAAATAATATTGTAAAATCTGATAAATATTCTTTACTTAGATAAATTATCTCTCTTATAAGAACTAGGTGTATAACCGGTCTTCTTTTTAAAAAATTTTGTAAATGCACTTTGATCCTCAAAATGAAACTGCTGCATTATTTGAGATATACTCTGTGTATTCCTTAATAACAGTACTTTAATTTCAGCAATCAATTTATCTTCAATTATTTGTTTCGGAGTTTTTTGGTAAACTTCGCTAACCGTTCGAGTGAGGTGAGCCCTGGTAATCGACAGTTTATCTGCATAAAACTGAACATTTTTTTTCTCTCTAAAGTATTGTCCTAATAATCCTATAAATTTCACTGTCACGTCTTCCTTTCGAAAACTTTTGTAATTGCTGATATGCTGCACGTGAACAAAATTTGCAAGCTCGTACATGATCAACTGAAGTGAATTTTTAATCATTTCTTCAAAAAAAACATTTGAAGAATTACGACTATTAAAAATCCCTATCCCCGTAAAGTTATTAAGGACCCTGTGATAACTTTCGTCGCTTAAAGAAACAGTTTTTGAATAATTATTTGACAGTATATCCAATGCATCCTGAGAATTAATCTGCAGGTTTAAAGAAGAGAAAAAGTCCACTGAAATTAAAACGGAATTAAATGTACAATCACTAAATTCAATAAACTCAATAATATTACTTGGATATAAAAACAAAATATCTTTGGCAGACAGTTTTATATCCTGTGAATCTACTGATACAACCAGGGTGCCCTGAGTTATTAAAATCAAGGAAAAACAGTTAATTTTACTAGGATATTTACATTCTATTTCGAATGTTTCTTCTACCCTTACCTCATACGAAAAAACCTCATCAGTGAGAAGATCTACTTTTCTCCACCGCGCGCACTCTTTTAAAGTGTAAACTAAAATTTTCTGTTGTTCCATTTCTTAAATTTAAATGAAATTTGTATAAAAAGAACTTTTTTTAACAATAGTCAAGTTAACAAAATCAACTGCATAAAACATAATTTAGTTCAGCAAAACTGAGATTTATATTTTAGCTTCTGCCAATTTTTTTATGTTAGAAAATCCATTAACGCAAACCATGGGAATTATCTAAGTATTTTTTAAAACTTAAAATATTGGCATAAAAAACTTCAAATATGCTTATTCCCGCTCCAGCGCAGAAAACACCTCCAATAACATCCAAAATATAATGATGAGACGTGTATACTGCGAAGAACCAGATTCCTAAAGCCGTCAAACTAATCAGTAAGCTCCCCCAAATCAGCCTTTTCTTAACAGCAAAGTAAAGCGATACAATGGGATAAGCTGAATGCAGAGAAGGCATAGCGGCAAAAACATTAGAGCTCTTTTGATACATGGATTGGAAAAGGTTAATATTTAATGCCTGGTCAAATCGGCTCAGACCAGCAGGGCTTCCCGGAGTTTGTTTTAAAAACTCAAAACCATATTTTGCTACGTACCATGGTGGAGCAGCAGGATACATATAATATACGATGAAGCCAATCAGATTTACCAGCAAAAATGCTAGAGGAAGATGCATTGATTCTTTTTTGTTTTTGTACAAAAAATAAATTGTTAAACCAATTGGAACAGGCACCCAGCTTAAATAAAATATTCCGGACAGCACGTCGAAAAATTTGTTGTGATGCAAGGCAAAGTATTCATTAGGAGTTACAATTTTATTCTCCTCTAAAAAACCAAACATTTTTTTTTCAGCTGTATATAAATCCTGTATATGAACTCCATTATAATTATAATTGGGAAAAGCTTTCATATAATCGAAAATAATCCAAAAAATAATAAATGGTATACAAACCGCAACTACCTTCCTTGTTTTGGGTGAGAAAAAATATAAAAAATTCACAAGCAATGCCAGCACCAACTGATCAGATTTGAAGCCCACTAAAATAAAGGATATAAACAAATACAAAATTGAAAAAAAGCTTAATAACTTTACATTTTGATTTGATCGGAAATTTTCTGCCAATTCCAAAACTATTTCTTTTTAAAACCTGACTTAAAAATATGATCCCAAAGAGCTGAGCTTACCCCAAATCCCCTTTCCGGATCGTCGTAATGATGAATCATGTGGTGCTTTTTAACCATCTTAAACCATTTATTTTTAAAATTAAAATGATGAATGGCATAATGCCCTATATCGTAAATCAGGTATCCCAACATGAAACCTGAAAAAAAAGGATAAAGTTCAGCCTTCTCCAATAGCAATGAATACAAAAAATAGAAAAGACAAGCCAATGGTACGCTTACAGACGGCGGCATAACCAAACGTTTTTCATCGTTAGGGTAATCGTGATGTACTCCGTGAAATATGAAATGTAATCTTTTTCCAAAAGATCCGCTGGGTTCAAAATGAAATACAAATCTATGCAGTAGATATTCAACCAGTGTCCAGATCATTATTCCCAAAGCAAAAAATAGAAGGAACCGGATGAATGTTACATTATACTTTATTAAAGCCTGTACTGAAAAATATACGACCACCGGAACATAAATGAATATTGGAATTGAAAAATGAACTTTTGATAAAGGCTCCAAGAAATCACTTTTAAACATCCGTACAGACTCTTTGGAATTTGAAACGTATTTTTTAGCCATTTTTTTTACTTTTAGGATTATTTATACGGTGAATTATTTCATGACCTTTCGTCTCGTCTTTAGCAAAAATATCTATATAAGGAATATTGGGAGACCAAAAACTGCCGCCATCAATCTTGATATACGCTTTCTGAAAAATATAATCCCTGTTGTTTATGGTTACAAATGCATTATAACCACCCGCTATACCTTTTCTCAACTTTATGGAAAGCTTATCATAAGCAACCATACTCAGACTCCACGTATCATTGCCGGTGTCTCTTGCTTTAATTCCGTAAGCAAATTTCTTTTCAATAAAATTCAGCTTCTTTATAGGGGATCCCGGTTCGGTATATCTGATCCAGTACACTTTTATTGGCTCTGACTTTTTAAGCTTCTTTTCTTCGTCATAATTGAGGGAATAAACAATCGTGTTTGTATTTGAGGTACGCTGTAAATAGAACATCATTGCTTTTTCCGCTGGCTTGGGAAAGCGGTCGGCCTCACTGTTTTTTTTCTGTGCCGCCAGTTCTCCAAACCCTCCTATTCCTGTACATAGTAAAACTGTAATGAAAAAACTTTTTGAATATTTTTTTTCTGACTTTAAAATATCTTCTTTTTTAAAGGTCTGTTCAGCTTCCTCTTTAAGATCCCGATTATCTGGATTATCTGGATCATCTGCTTCATCCAAGGCCAGTTTAGCTTCTTTCAGCCTGCCTATGGCTGTAAGATTCGTTAAAACCGCCATGACAGCAATCGGAAAAGTAAAAATTGACATGGTCTCAAACACCTGGATGTTCGTATTTGGAATATACAATTTGAAATCGCTTCCTATAACAGACGCAGTTATTCCACAGGCTATACCTGAAATACTGATCAAAACTATTCTTTCAGGTCTCTGCATCAGTCCTCCTGTGCAACTCACCCCTAAGCCTTCCGCCCTTGATCTTACATAACTTACCATCATCGATCCAATTAAGGCCATAAAAGCAAAAACAGAACTTAAGAAATAATGATGAGCTACCAAATAATAACAAATTCCGAAGAACAGAATCATTTCACTGTAACGATCAAGTACAGAGTCAAATAAAGCTCCGAACTTAGAACTTTTGTTGCTCATCCGGGCAACCTGGCCATCCAGCATATCAAATAATCCTGCAAATAAAATCAATCCTCCCGCATATCCAATATAGCTCAAATCCCCTCTGTTACTTTTTTCCGCTCCGAATATCAATATACCGGTAACAACCATATTAAATATTAGTCCCAACAATGTAATCATATTGGGTGTTAATCCTATTTTAATAAACAGGCTTACGACAGGATTGATTATTTTATAAATCAGCTGCTGAAGCTGATCCCTTAATCTTTTCATCACTAATTTTTTTAAAAATCAAATTTAAATCTCACACGAATCCCGGATTTGGAAACATTCGGATTATCCAGATAAGAAAATCTTCTTACCAGATCAACTCTGAAAAATTTAAAAATATTACCTATCCCTACACTTCCTTCCATGTAAGGTTCTTTTTCCAAAGAATAAGTCGTTGTCTGGCCATACTCGTCTGTTGGAAATTTCATGATTCCATTTTGGTTTCCGGTGGGAGTGTTTTCATCTCTTAAACCTCCGTATAACATTTTGAAACTAATGTATTCTCTAAACTTCAGTTTTTTCAATAGCGGGATTTTGTTAAAAATAAATCCGTTGAAAGTATGTTCATACTGAATACTTGCATAATGATCACTTACAAATTCCAGGAAATTCATCAAGTTATAAGATTGCAGCTGATAAGAGTATGTCTGGTTTGCACGATGAATATCCAGCAATGGATAAGGAACCTTCCCGAAAAGGTAACCACCTTCTATAACTACATCTGAAAAACCTAACTGAGAAAGATAGAATCTTTTATAAATGTTAACATTGATTTTTTTATAATTATAATCACCTTTTAAAAAATTATTCATTCCCATTGCTGCTCTGACAGTAAACACAGGATGCCTATTCGGAAGTGGCAAACGGTAAAGTTTCCCCTGGTAGAACTCTTCGTGGGGTGCCCACCTGAATTCAGTGTAAATTTCAGAAGTAGTTACATCGCTGATATTAGTTCCAGTTGTATCATCAGAAAAAACCAGTCCGCCTGCAGCCATCTGTTTCCAGTTTTTGTAACCTATTTTATATGAAATATGATTTAAAAACTCGTGATAGTATTCCAGTCTGTAGATACTGTTGTAAAGCCATTTGTCGTTAACTCCACGCTTGAAAGATAGCAGAAAGTTGTCTTCCTGGATAAACTGGAGCTCCTGTCCCGGAATCTTGGTATCCTGCTGATAACTTACATTGATTCCTTTTGACGGGAAAGTAAACCTGTTTTTTCCTGAAAATGAATACGTACCTCCAAAGTAGTACTTCCACCTTTCATCTTTAAAACCATAGGCAGCATAACTTTCCAGATAAATATTCTTACTGAAATGTTGAGTTGTTCTTCCACCGAATCTTAAACGGAAGCCTTCAACTGGATTAAATCCGTAGAATGTATTAAAGGGACCTATCTCAAAATAATCGGAAGCTTTCAGATAACCCGCAAAAAGTAGCGTTACGATATTCATCGTTCTTTTAAAAGATTTTGTATTCTGAAGCTTATCAATGTTTGCGTAAACCTTTTTTTCCGAATCAGTAATGTTCTCATGACGATTTTTTTCCCAGAACATACTGTCTTGAACTTTTGCAAGACCATCCACTTCTGTCCGATCTTCCGAAAATACCGAGGAGTCAAATGGTTTATCGACAGTGTAATTTTTATAGGTAAGTGTCCTTTCACCATAAATTCCACCGTCACTGCTTTTACTTAAACCAAAATCAGCTGATATTTTGCTTTTAATCAGCTGATATTTTCCATTTTCATTTTTTTCAAAATCCTGGCTGATATCCATTTCTTTTACCCAATTGACATTGGTGTTTTTATTGATTCTCATCTCAACGCTCTGAACTGCGTAGCTTCCGTCAAGAGAGACTAATAAATTTCCACTGAATAAAAAGTCAGATTTATTTCTTGGCACAAATGATAGATTGACCATTTTATCGTCCCTGACCTCAACGGTATCACGGATATAGAATTTATAAAAGGTAGGCGCACTTTCGGCGATCGGGCTTAAAAACTGATTAGTAAGAAGATTGATATTATTGTCGTAAATATCAATCTTTTGATAAATATGTTTTAGATAAGTACCGATTCCCGCATTATCAAAAAAATCTTCACTTAAAGTAACTTTTTTTTCTCCTTTAATAGTCTTTTTGGATTTGTCCGGAGAAAATTTGTGAAAGTTATCGGAAAGCATTTCCTCCATATATAAAGGTAAAATTGCTTTTCCGCTGATTTTTGTCGTATCTATATTTTCTTTCAGAAACGGATATTTTTTTACAAGACGGTTATTCAGCAGTTTCTCATATTTGTTGCTCAAAGAAAACTGAATTTTTTCGTACTCTTCAAAGCTTACAGATTGATTAGAGCTGAATCTGTTTTTCCCTTTATTCTCAATTACTTTCCTGATAAGCGCTACAGCAGGATTATCTTTGTTACGGTATTTACGCTTTTGGGAACGAATAACAACTTCTTCTACATGAGTTGTTCTGTTTTTAAGTTCAATATTAATTTTTTGTATTTTCCCACGACCTAAAGTATAGAGTTTGCTTTGATAACCTTCTTTGCTGAAATGCAGAATCAATACCCCGTCAGGAACAGATATAGTGAAGTTACCATCCTTATCAGTTACTGTTTCTATATTCTCATCACGGACTGAAACCAGAACATCTGCAATAGATTTTTTTGTCTCTGTATCGTGCACGGTTCCTATGATTTTCATCTGTGCATCAGCTTTGCTTATGAACGATGTTGCAAACACAAGCAAAATGACAAAAAATTTTGCACACTTATTTAAATACATATTCTTTTTGTAAAAAAAAATTTATACTAACCGCCAACAGAGTCGACGTAATTATTTTTGAAAAAATATAATTCCACTGAAAAAAATTGGTCAGAAGCCAAACAGAAGTTGTACTGAGCGAAAAGTTTATCATCCAAACGAAAATGAATTTTAAAATCATCGCATTTGTTCTTTCTCCACTGTTAAATACCCATCTTCTGTTAAGAGTAAATTGAGTGAGCCCACCACTGAAAAGACCTACAATGTGTGCTGCAAGATATACCACTTCTGCAAACTCTTTAAGCAAAATTGTTACTGAAAAATCTACAGCAGTAGATGTTAATGATACTAGCTGCAATTTAAAAAACAAAGATTTAAGCAGGCTCATTTACATCATTTCATAGTAAAAACAGGCTTGTAAAATAAGATTGCAATAAATCCCCGCCCATAGGTCGTCTACCATAACGCCCCATCCTTTGGGCAGCTTTTCCGATCTTTTGATACCCAAAATCTTTGTAATATCAAAAAATCGAAATAATAAATAGGCAATCACGACATTCTTTACAGAAATAGGAATGAATACCAATGATACCATCATCCCCAAAACCTCATCGATAACAATTTTATTGCTGTCTTTCCCCCAATACTCTTCCAAATTATCTGAAACCCAAACACCTATAATAAAAACAATGATTACAGCAACTATCTGTACAACAGCATTGTGACAATTAAAAAGATACCAGCACACGGCAGCAAAGGCTGCCGCAATACTACCCCCTCCTTTGGACACATGTCCAATAGGTCCAATGGTTGCCAATGTTGAATAGATTTTATACACTGTTATTTCTTACAGAGATTCTACCAACTCCTGGTAATAATCAAGCCCTAAATGAGTGATTAAATCTTCACCCATAAGGTGACGTAGAGTATTTTGTAATTTCATCAATTGTTTGAAAATATCATGCTCAGGAGGCAACCCTTCTGCCGTTTGTGGAGTCTTAAAATAGAACGATAACCATTCCTGAATACCACTCATTTCAGCGCGATTTGCAAGATCCATAAATAAGGCAAGATCTAAGACAATCGGTGCTGCCAGAATAGAATCCTTGCACAAAAAGTTAATCTTAATCTGCATTTGATATCCCAACCATCCGAAAATATCGATATTGTCCCAGCTTTCTTTATTATCTCCGTGAGGCGGATAATAATTAATTCTCACTTTATGATATAAATCTCCATATAATTCAGGATTAATATCTTCGTTTAGGATTTGTTCTAAAACGCCTAGTTTTGAAACTTCTTTCGTTTTGAAATTGTCCGGATCATCCAATACCAAACCATCTCTATTTCCTAAAATATTTGTCGAAAACCAACCTTTAACACCTAATGAACGAGCCTGAAGGCCAGGCGCAACAATAGTCTTCATCAATGTCTGGCCAGTTTTGAAATCTTTTCCCGCGATAGGAACATTATTTAACACAGCGAACTGCTGAAGTGCGGGAATATCAATCGTTAAATTGGGCGCTCCATTTGCAAAAGGAATGCCCGATTTTATGGCAGCATACGCATAAATCATGCTTGGAGCAATGCCTGCATCATTATTACGAAGTCCCTCTTCAAATGCCTCGATGGTCTGATGAACTTCACTGCTGTCAAAATATTTTTCGGTAGACGCGCACCATACGATAACGATTCTATCCAGATTATTATCCAGTTTAAAAGTTTCAATATCCCTGATAATCGCTTCGGCTAAATCCCATTTGGTTTCAGCTTGCTTAATGTGGGTCCCGTCTAAGTTCTTTACATAATTTTTGTCGAAGACTGCTTTGAAAGGTTTGATTGCTTCGAGTTCCGGTTTTACCTGCTCAAGCAAAGCTGCTTCAAGTACTTTTGCATTCGCAGCAGCTTCATACACATTATCTTCATAAACATCCCAGCCACCGAATACGATGCTGTCCAATTGTGCTAACGGAACGAAGTCTTTAATTAATGGATATCTGTTTTCTGTGCGTTTTCCTAAGCGGATGTTTCCCATTTGCGAAAGTGACCCTATGGGTTTAGACAATCCTTTTTTAATAGATTCCACTCCAGCAATCAATGTAGTTGCTACGGCACCAAGACCAGGAATAAGAATTCCAAGTTTTCCGTCTGCTCCTTTAATATTATAACTCATTTTGTAATTTTTTATTTAAATCCATTTATTCTTTTTATACCATTCAATGGTATCTGTAATGCCTTTATCAAGGGTAAACTGCGGAGTATATGATAAATCCCGCCTCGCTTTTTCAATACTGCAAAACCAGTTCTCGGCAATAAGTTCACTCACTTTATCTTTATTAATGATAGAAACTCTTCTTTTCATTACACTTTCTGTAATTCCTGCCAGTAATCGGAGAAAAAATATGGGAATAATGATTTTTACAGTCTTTACTTTTAGTTTTTTTTTAATGATACCTGACAGCTCCTGTATAGTATATCTTTTTCCATCCGAAATATTGTAACACTCTCTTGATGTATCTGCAAAACATGACTGTACAGCCACTTCTGCAATATCTTCAACATATACAAAACTTAATGTCTGTTTTTTTTTCCCTAAATATATTTCAAGCCCTCTATTAATCATTTTAAAAAGTGTCAGCAAATCTTTTTCTCTGGGTCCATAAATGGCTGTAGGACGAAGGATTATCCATTCTAAATTTTTCAGATCTTTTAATGTTTGTTCGGCTATCAGTTTGCTTCTGCCATAGCTCGTTATTGGTTTAGGGGCAGTGTCAGGGAGCAACACATTTTCTTCACCAAAAATAGTTGGGCCTAATGCGGCGAGACTACTTATAAAAACCATTTTTTTTATGGCGATTGATTTGGCAGCTAAAGCGACATTTTTTGTATAATCTGCATTTACAGTACGGTAGATTTGGTTATTATAGGTTTTGGTTACGCCCGCTGCATGAATAACATAATCATATGCATTAATTTCAAAATTCTCCTTTAGAGAATTTAGATCAGAATAGTTCAGATAAGTAAGTTTCGCATCTATATCTTTCAGATGTGAAACCTCACTACCTTCCCTAACACCTGCATAAACTTCAAGATTTTTTTGTATTGCTGCTTTTACAAGATAAAAACCTAAAAATCCGTTGGCTCCTGTAACCAAAATTTTTTTCCTCACTACAATATTGCTTTTTCTACAATCCTGTATCTCTTGTACATATGGCCATTCAAATTCTCCAAAGCTCTGTTCATCATTTGATTTTCTTCAAGTATCCATGATGCTTCAGCTTCAACAATACCTTTCTCTCTAGCGTTTTTCAACAGTGTTCCATAAAGCACTGCTTCAATTCCTACTCTTCTATATTCTTCCTTAACACCTAAAGCCAATACTCTAAGCTTTTTGATTTTTTTTCTTCCCAATAAAAGTTTAAAAATTCCGAATGGAAACAGCCTCCCTTTCTTCATTTTTATTTGAATCTGATTAATGTCCGGAATGCATAACGTGAAACCTATTGCTTTTCCCTCGTATTCTGCAACCAGACAAAAATCAGGATCAAGTATCATTTTGGCATCATTGGCCATCTGTTCGAACTCCTCATCAGTCATCGGAACAAATCCAAGATTTTTATCCCATGCTTCATTATACACGGTCATGCATTCAGCAATCTCTTTTTTGAAATATTTCAAATTAACCTTTCTGACAATAATCCCTCTTTTGCTAAGTCTTTGCGATAATAAATCCAACATCTTGACAGATTTATCCTGAAAACTCCCAACATCAATTAAATATGCCAACAGATCGGTATTCTTATGAAAACCCATTTTTAAAAACAAATCGTGATAGTAGGGCTGGTTGTAAGGCATCATCACAACAGGTGGTTCATTTTTGCCTTCCACGAGATAACCACAACTCTCATTTGTACTTGGATTTACAGGACCTATGATTTTTACTGCTTTTTTTGCTTTTAGCCACTTTTCAGCAACCTCAAAAAGCTTTTCAGCAACATTGAAATCATTTGTACTCTCAAAAAAACCAAAAAAACCTACTGAATCCTTATGAAATGTATTATAATTGACATTTAAGATCGCTGCAATTCTACCTGCTATTTTTCCATTTTTATAAGCTAAGAACAAACTCATTTCTGAATGATGATGAAATGGGTGCTTAGTAAGAAGATGCTTCTCAGACATATATAACGCAGGCACATAATTAGGATCACTTTTATATAGTTCGTGAGGAAAATCGATAAAAGATTTTAGTTCTTTATTGCTTTCTACTTCTACAATTTTAATCATATCAGTATGCAGTTATTAAATTTTTTGCAGCAACGATAGCTTCTTCAATTTTCTTCACAGCACATTCTATCTGTTCAAAGGTATGTGTAGACATTAATGAGAAACGTATAAGACTATCGTCGGGTGGAACAGCAGGGGCCACAACTGGATTTACAAACACGCCGTTTTCATGAAGTAATTTTGCTACCAGAAAAGTTTGCTCATTATTCCTGATATATATAGGTATAATTGGACTTTCTGTACTGCCTATTTCCAATCCTGCATTTAGAATCAATTTTTTTGCAAATGCAGTATTCTCCCATAATTTATTCAGATGTTCAGGCTCGTTCTCAATAATGTCTAAAGCTGCGATTGCAGCTGAAGCTGATGCAGGGGTCATACTTGCACTAAACATTAAAGATCTTGCATGATGCTTTATATATTCAATCACCTTTTTATTTCCCGCAATAAATCCTCCGAGCGAAGCCATAGATTTACTGAAAGTACCCATTATAAGATCAATCTTATCTGTAACTCCAAAGTGTTCCGAGGTTCCCTGTCCTATTGGTCCCAAAACTCCGAGGCCATGAGCATCGTCAACCATAATAGAAGCATTATATTTTTCTGCCAGGTTAACAATTTGATCTAATTTTGCAATGTCCCCCTCCATACTAAAGATACCGTCGGTCACTATAATCTTAAGAGCATCAATTGGAATTTTTTTTAGATTTTCTTCCAGATTTACCATATCATTATGCCTGTACTTAAATGTTTTAGCAAATGAAAGACGTGCTCCGTCTATAATCGAAGCATGGTTATATTCATCAAGTAAAAGAAAATCGTTTCTTCCTGCTAATGCTGAAATAACACCCTGATTTACCTGGAAACCTGTACTGAAAATTAATGAAGACTCTTTACCAACAAATTTGGCCAATCTTTCTTCCAATTCCACGTGTATATCAAGTGTACCGTTTAAAAATCGGGATCCTGCACAGCCACTGCCATATTTTTCAACTGCTTTTATCATCGCAAGCTTTATTTGTGGATGATTGGTTAAACCTAGATATGAATTAGATCCAAACATCAACATTTTTGAATTATCTATGATGACTTCGGTATCTTGAGCGGATGAAATTGATCTGAAATAAGGATAAATACCTTTATCCTTTAAATTTTGAGAAACAGTATATCTACTTATTTTATCGTTTAATAAATTTATCACTATATACTTATTGTTAGTATGTTATTATTAAATTACGGCAACGCTTCGCCACCTAAACAAATAAATCCGTTTATTTGCTCAGGAATATTGATATTTAGACTAAAGATTTAAGTGTTAATTATATTCAAATTCTACTGTTTTAAATTTTTCAAGAAAACTATAGTAAGAATATTTAATCTTTTCTTTCTTCAGCTTTTCATTTTCATTATTATATTGAAAAAGAAAAAGACGGAAATGCAAGTTTGTAGTTTTTCGTAAAAGACTTATGATATAAGAATCTAAAATATTTATCTCATTGCGTTCAAAAAGTGAAATGAACAATGTTATCTTTTTTTCATGTTTATAAGTTAATTTATAAAATATATCTCTTTTTAAAACATTCGAATAATACCCTCTATTGAATGAATTATTAATTGTAAAGACTTCGATATATATTTCACTTAAAATAGAAAGTAATAATCCTCCTTTAGATATAAAAATATTTAGAATAATTGCCGAATCAATGTTTAAATGTTTCGATAAATGCGCAATGTCAAAATTTAAAAATCCACTTTCTAGAAAAAGCTTTTCAGCACATTCTATAATTTCCTGTTTAAGTTTTTTTGTGGTCATTACAATGCTATTTTACCAAAAAATCCAATCTTTATATCAGCTAAAATCTTTTATCTATTTCATAGGCCATTTTCAAAAAAAATAAAACCTATCTTTAAATTATATTCTAAGCAAAATAATCAATGCTTTACTGAGATTTTATTGCAAAATTATTGACTAAAAAGTCAAAACACAAGGTAATAAAGAATCCAAAAATGGTAAAAAAAGAACATGAATAGTTCTCATAAAAAATTAAATATGATAATATATTAATTGGTAATTATATAATTAAATTTATCAAGCCAATTTTTATAGACTTTTTTAGGATAAGTAGAAGCCTTCTGCCTCTTTACACTAATATTTTGCATTAAGCAAATGATACTACCAAGTGATAAATCTCACATTAAATCTCCGTAACGAGATTTGAAAGCCCTTTAAAAAGTGTTAAATTCGCAACTTCAATCAAACTAACCGTAAAACTCAACACGAACAGATGAAGAAATTCTACTCCGGTGCATGTGTTCTATGCTATGATACATTAGTTGTTTTAGCTACATCAAGGGAAAATGAAGTTTTTCCTATTGATCGAATTAGTAAACTAGGAGCATTTAAATATAAAAACAATAAAGTTATTATAGCAGAATCTTATAACCCAAAATATAACATTATTAAAGAAAAGAATGCTCTTGATAATGATTTTATAAAGGATAAAAAAAGTAGAGGATCATTTGACGAGGATGTTCAATACGGATATATTTATAAAATGATAACTCCTAACAATATCAGTTTAATAAAGAAAGGAGAACTTAAAGAATTTTTTATTAAATAAACAAAAAATCCCGGATTAACGGGATTTTAATTTTTGATATCTAAAGTTATTTTATCTCTACAGGAACGGAGATTTTATCCCAATCCATTGTGAATCCATTATTGTTTATTTTATAAACTAAGGTTTCCTGTGTTGCTGGTAAAGCTTTTGTTTTTACATCAACACGTAAAGCATCTTTAGCTTGTTCATATTTATAAGCGCCCCATTGTTTTGGCTCTTTGTTAAAAATCGCAGTCCAGGTTCCGCTTTCTTTAGGAATTAAGAAAAAGCTGTACTTACCTGCAGAAAGTGGTTTACCCTGAACGGTAATGTCTTTATCCGTTTCGAAAGTAGTTGCTTCATTGGCACCCGCACGCCAAACTTTATCATAGGCTTCCAAACCGCCCCAGATTGTACGCCCTTTAACAGAAGGACTGCTATAGGCTATTGTAATGGTTGCATCTTTAATTTTTCCCGTTGCAGTAGCTGCAGGGCTGGCAGGTTTTTTAGCCTCCTGTGCAAAGGCATTTACTGAAATCGTCATTGCAGCAAAAAGCACGGTAGCAGATTTAATCATTGTTTTCATAATATTTTTTTGTTTGTTGTTCGTTTACGAATTTACTCCTTTCTGCTTATAAAACAATAAACCGATTGCCGAAAATATAATGACTGCCGCTGCCCCAATCACGTTAAGCCAAAGGAAAGAAACGATGTCGAAGTTATAAACGGCAATAACCGCAATTTCTGATAATATTGCAGAAATAAATACATTTGAACCGGTGATTTTTTTATAGTAAAATGCAACAAGAAAAATCCCCAATATTGGACCGTAGAAAAGAGAGCCTAATACATTAACCGCTTCAATGAGGGAACCCATTTGAGTGGCAAACATGGCTACGCCAATTGAGAAAATCCCCCAAGCCAAAGTGTGCAGGCGACTGTATTTCAATTCGGTTGCATCATCAGGAATTTCTTTTCTGAATATCAAATGAACATCTTTTAATGAGCAGGCAGCAAGAGAATTTAACGCTGCGGAAATTGAACCCCAGCTGGCCAGAAAAATGACAGCAAACAGTAAACCGATCATCCCCACAGGCAAGGTATTTTTCACGAAATACAGGAAAATATAATTGGTATCCGTTTTCTCCGCATTATAGTTTGAATTATTAATAGCTTCCTCTACCCTTCCGTGAAGAGCTTTTACCTGGATTTGTGTGTTTTTGAAATCCTGAATTGTTTTTTTAAGTTGGGGAGAATGAATTTCTTTTAACTTTAAAATTTCTTTCGATTCTGCATTAAATTTTGCTTGCAAATCCTGATGCTCTTTTTCAAAAACCGCAGCCTGTTCAGGTTTTGTTTCCTTTAAATGTTGATAAGAGCGTTCGTTAAAATAAATCGGAGCCGGTTTCAGAGAAAAGAATGCGAAAAGCAAGGCACCGATCAGGAGAATAGCAAACTGCATCGGAATTTTGACCAATCCGTTCAACAGCAAACCCATTTTTGCATTGGTATTGTCTTTCGCCGTAATATACCTTCCGACCTGGCTCTGGTCTGTACCGAAATAAGAAAGTGCCAGAAAAAAACCGCCAATCAACCCACTCCAGATATTGTATTTATCTTTCCAATCGAATTCTGTGGTGATTACATTGAGCTTTCCGGATTTCCCCGCCAGATACAGTGCATCTTTAAAACCAATTCCATTCGGCATATTTTGAATAAGCAAATAACCTGCAAAAGCCATGGTTCCAAGAATAATGAGAAACTGTAATTTTTGGGTGTGAGCAATAGCTTTTGCTCCGCCAACATAGGTGTAAATCAACAGAATACCGCCTGTTAAAACATTGGTTAAATAAATATTCCAGTTTAAAACGCTTGATAAAATGATACTCGGAGCGTAAATGCTGATTCCTGTTGATAAGCCTCTGGAAAAAAGAAAAAGAAGTGAAGTGAGTACCCTTGTTTTTTTATCAAAACGGTTTTCTAAATATTCGTAGGCAGTATAAACATTTAAGCGCTGAAAAATCGGAATGAAAGTGATACAGATCACAATCATCGCCAAAGGCAAACCAAAGTAATACTGAACGAAACGCATCCCGTCTGTATAAGCCTGGCCCGGTGCTGACAGAAATGTAATAGCACTTGCCTGCGTAGCCATAATACCTATAAGCACAATGTACCAGGGCATTTTATTATCTGCTTTCAGGTATGATTCATTGCTTTTTTGGCCACGACCGATGAATACGCCGTAAACAACCACTGCAACAAGTGTAAAAATGAGAACGGTCCAATCTATATTACTCATGCCCAGAATTTAGTAAACAAATAATAAAATGCGATCTGCAATACTAATGCAACGGCTAATAGTATATACCAGGTATTCCAATTTTTAAGTTGTTTGTTCATCAGTTTTTCTGTGCAGATAAAAAGTTTAAAAATAAACGTGCCGCCCCAACATTTCCTACAGGCAGCTGTCTGAAAAATGCCAATGGTGTATAAACAAAATTACCTTTCCCGTATTTGGCATATAAAGTTGATCCCTGCAAAGGCTTTTCATCGGTATCGTGCATTTCAAAAAGCGGTTCATACGCTGTATCCCATTGATCAGGGAAATAGGCGCCACGCTCCTGTACCCAACCTTTAAAATCATCTGCAGTAATTTTGTTCGGAAAGTTCAGTAATTTATGATTTGGATTTAAAAACGTAACTGCAGCATTTTCTTCAGTAACACGCTTATTGGCAATACTGAAATTATACATCCCCAATTGGTTAACTGTTGTATCCTGATTGGTGTTATACTGCATCACCACATTACCCCCGGCTTTTACATATGACCATAAAAAAGGCATCCAGCGACCCAACTTCTTCTCTGTGTTATTGGCACGAACACCAAGTACGATGGCATCATATTGTGACAGCTTGTTCTGACTGCTGTTTCCGCCAGATTCATCTAGGTTGCCATAAAAATCTTCGTCTTTCAGGACATCTACCTGAATACCTGCAATGCGTAGGAACTCAGGAATGAAATCGCCCGCACCTTCTATGTAACCCACTTTTTTAACCTTCGTCTGAATATCACCTTTCATTACGGTTACAGTTGCAGGCGCAAAATATTGTAAGGAAGGTAAATGCGGGTACTGAATTAATACTTGTTTTTTATAATAAGTTACTCCATCTGCAAGATAATTTGCATCCAATTGCAAACGAGTCGAATTGATTGAGGCAAGCTTAGTTTTTGGAATAACGTAATCGATGGTAAAATCTTTCCCATTGATTGAATTTACATCAGCACCGCCTAATCGTTCTCCGTTGTACATCAGGTTTAGAATACCTTTATTATTGTACTGTTTGTTAGAATTAACCTTAACATTTAAACTCAAATGTAAATCTTCATTTTCTTTGACCCAATAAAGTGGTTGTGTAAATTTCAGTTCCAGTGCAGGAACAATGCGCAAGGCTTCAACCACATCACCGCGCACCGGGTCTAATTTCTTGAAAGATAAAGGAAGTTTAACCTGAAACTTTTCCGAACCGATTTTTAAACCAAGCAAAACATTCAGTGGTGGTTCTGCCTCTGGCAAACCGATTAAAGTATCATTCGGAACAGAGAAAGTTGCCGCGTTCGTAGCTGGTTTTGCCAACCAGTAAGGTTCTGTGAGTGCTGCATCTGCAGGAATCTGAATTTCCTGTTCAATGGTAATTAAAGAATCTTTTGATAGTTTTCTGTTGAAGCTGTCTGACTTACTTAACCATTTTACATCTTCTAAAACAACAGGATTTACAGCTCTTGAAATCAGATTTAATCTGAAATTGTAATGATCTCCGGCAACAGCCTCAGCCTGATTGGTAACCACCTCGCCCATAAACCCGGCACAGCTTAAAATAATATTGTCAAGAGATTTAATTTTATCCTTTTTTATATCTATATCTTTTAACACCATGACCTTTTTTCGCAAAGCAAGCAAAGCAGGCAAGCTAAGGTCCGGATTATTGAAATTGAAAGCGGAAATAATTTTATCCAATGATTGGTCGATATCAGCGTTTCCTTTTGCGGTCCAGGTTTTAACTACTCCATCAAAAAGTGTTGCTTTTGCAGGTTCACCAATGACGTGGGCAAAATATTCGGTTCTGATTCCGGCTACAGACTGTGTTCCTGCACCCTGGCTTTTATGCAAACTTCTGCTTAATCCTGCCAATTCACCATAGCCCATTCCCAGTTGCGCATCATATTGCCCAACGGTAACTTTCAGTTGATTTTCAGCTGTCGTATTGATCCCACCAAATCGGAAAGTATTCCACAAAACACGTTTTGGCTGCCATACATTAACATATTTTAGCTGATTTGGAAAAGCCGTTTTATCGCCTGCCAGCTTAAAAGCTTTTTCTGCAACGACGGCCGAAGCTGCATGTTGCCCGTGGCCTGCCGCAGCAGTAGGAGGAAAACGACAAATGATCACATCAGGACGGAATTTACGGATTACCCAAACTACATCAGCGATAATGCTGTCTTCATTCCATTGTTTAAAGGTGTCGGTCGTATTTTTAGAAAACCCGAAATCAATTGCACGGGTAAAAAACTGTTGGGCGCCGTCTAATTTTCTTGCCTCTAAAAGCTCATGCGTTCTGATTAAACCCAATGCAGCACCTTGATCTGTGCCTAATAAATTCTGACCACCATCACCTCTGGTTAAAGACAAATAGCCCGTTTCTACATTTTGGTCGTTGATTAACCAGGAGAGTAATCCTGTATTTTCATCATCGGGATGAGCCGCAAGGTATAAAACTTTAGGCAGGTGTTTCAATGTTTTGAGTTCGCGGTAAATTTCAGATGATTTTGAGGGCCGAACCTGTTGGGCCGAACAAAAAACCGTATAAAAGCTAAGGATAAATACAGTGATTACTTTTTTGAACATTTAAATTTGCTTTTCGAGGCAAATATAAGTAAATCGTTTTTCTTTCAACCTTAAAAGAAAAGCAATGAGCAACTCCAAACATTCTAGTATATTCTTCGTAAAATCTTTGTGTGAAAAAAGACAAAGCAAACTAAAGATCAACTATGTTAACTTCGATTCTTTTTAGGCTATGATATACTAAATGTACCAGCTAGTTTTTGTTAGGGAGTTTGTATCATACTATGTAATAAATAATGGGCAGAATTTTCGGCAGCAATTTCATTGACGATGTTTGCTATTTCGGTGACATAAATTCTTACCTGTTTAATATTTAATTGCAGCGTCTCTCCACCGGCATCACCAATAAATGATTGGGGCTCCGGTCAGCCGAACAAGATTAAACTGTGAAATACAAAAGAAGATATGTAAACTAATTCATATAAATTTTTCTAGCAATTATTTGATTCTTAAGGAATCACTTTTTATTTTCATATCATTCGTCTTTTTAGTTTCGTCTTCTTCTATATCACAAGGCATACAAGCTGTAAAACTCAGTAAGCATAATGCGGCTAAAAGTGTTGTTTTCATACTATTAAAATTTATGTTTAATATAATTTCAAGTTACAAAAGATAGAATCTGAACTCTTGCTAAAAATATCACTAAAGTTTATATCAATTTTATGAGTGAAATCATAATTGAGCCTTAAAATTGAATTTATCAAAAATATTTTTGCAAATAAATGTAATTCAGTTATTTCTTCAACGCCCTTCATTACAATCTTTCTTTATATAAAGCGAACAGCAGATAATAGTATTTATCTGCTGCTTTTATTACAATGTATTTTTCCGTTCGTACCAGGAAACGCTGTATAACTCTTTCTTAGCTATAAATTTCTCTTGTAAATAGGTTATGGGCTAAACAAAATGATATAAGAATACCACCTCTCCACTATACGCGGGTTTTGCCTGGCCTTTAATAACAAGAACAGCTTCCACCACCACTTTGGTTGTCCCTCTTAAATTGGCTATGGAAATAAGTTTAGCTTTGAGTTGAACTTCGCTATCCACAACAACAGCCTGGCCGAATTTAAAAGATTTAATGCCATAATTTATTTCCATCTTCAAATTACGGATGTCTGCAATCTGTTTCCACAAATATGGAATTAAAGATAATGTTAAATACCCGTGGGCAATAGTAGCCTTAAACGGGCCCTCATTTTCCGCTTTTTCCTTATCTACATGAATCCATTGATGATCCAAAGTCGCATCAGCAAATTTATTTATTTGCTGCTGGTCAATTTTATGCCAGTTTGAAACGCCTAACTCCTTACCTAAATATGACTTATACTCCTCGTAATTATTGATTACCAACATATCTGTGTGCTTATCTATTAAGAACTATTTTAATGCCTGCTTTATAGCAAAGCCTTTAATACTATAAAACTGTTCCATTAAGCTCAAAGCATCAATTATGCCACTTAATCCTCTTAATTGATTAATCAGAAAACCGGTTAAAATCAAAATGTAGATATGGACGTTTTTCAGAAGATAAAAGATGAAATTAATTAGGTGGTGACACAATTTACCAGATATGCATTAAATGAAAATATAATAAATTAACAATTAATACGTTATATAAGTATACAATCCGGTAATGTGCCGGAAAACTTAATATTTCTCCTTATTCCAACACCCGATTTTACTACATCTGTTTGTTCGCGTTAGGTAGATCAAACATAATATCTCATGTCACAAAAAGTAAAATTCCCATCAGCTTCCGGCTCCCTTTTTTATGCAACCATCAGGAGCAGAGTAGATCAATTTTTTAATCAACATCAATTAAGTCAACATGCCAATGCCCGCATGTGGGGAAAGACAGTATTTTTCCTGACAGGGTTCACCGGGATTTACCTTATAATTATTTCAGGCCTGTTGCCTAACTGGATACTCTTGCCGCTTGCCGCACTTTTGGGTATGTTTAGTGCCTTTGTAGGCTTCAATGTTTGCCATGATGCTATACATGGTTCGCTCTCCGGTAATAAGAAAGTGAACAAACTGTTCGGGTTTATTTTTAATCTGATCGGCGCCAATCCATACGTTTGGAGCATCACTCACAATGTGGTTCACCACACGTATACAAATATTCCTGGGCATGATGAGGATATCGAGGTAGCGCCGGGATTGATCCGGATTGCTGAAGAAGACGAAGTGAATCCAATTCAGCGATACCAGCATTGGTATGCCTTTCCGCTGTACAGCCTGGCCTCTCTTTCATGGGTATTCCGTAAGGATTATGTGAAGTTTTTCCAGAAAAAAATCGGCGCGCATCAAAACAAGCACCCTAAATTAGAATATTTCAATTTATTTTTCTATAAAGCACTTTATTACTTCCTGTTTATTGTATTGCCACTATTGGTGCTGGATATAAGCTGGTGGCAGTTTCTGATCGGCTTTCTGCTTTTACATATTGCGGAAGGGCTAACGATGGGACTGGTTTTTCAGCTGGCCCATGTTGTTGAGGGCACCAATTTCCCTGTGCCTAACGAAACCGGGCAGATGGAAGAAGCCTGGGCAGAGCACCAAATGCATACAACAGCAAATTTTGCAACACACAACAAGCTCGCAGCATTTTTTCTCGGTGGACTTAACAGGCAGATTGAGCATCATCTGTTTCCTAAAGTCTGCCATATTCACTATGGTGAGATCTCCGTTATTGTTAAGATGACCGCCCTGGAGTTCAATTTGCCGTACATTGAGAATAAGAGCTTTTTATCCGCGCTGCGCTCGCATTTTCTAACCCTTAAAAAATTTGGCAGAGAAGCAACCGTCAATTAATCAAAATATGCCTGCTAACTTTTGCACCAATGGAGTCAAAATTTTAGACCTCTAGTCTGATTTAAAAAAAATCAAACTCTGTATCGGACCAGCTTAACAAATTCATAATTTTAATGTTTATAGTTGTTATAAAAATTAAAAAAGCCTCGTAAGGATTATCCTGTAATCCAAATTTGCATCTCCATTATTGGTAACATTTATTACATCTGCTGAAGGCATTGTTAATGTATAGCTAAGCGCTCCAACAGTGCCTCCTGCGCAATTTGGTACTCCAGACCAGGTTACTGAGGTAGTAAACCTGTTTATTTCAGTAAATACAGGGCCTTTAGAAGTAGTATCCGTATTCAGAAGCCCATCAATTCCTTTAATTGAAAAAGCATTATTAAGAGTATTACTGGTTATATAATATTCTGCCACAGCAGTACGTCCACAAGCATTCCCGACAGAAACGACAGCCTTGTATACTCCCACATTAGGAATCCCTACAATCAAAGCGCCTGTACTTCCCGATGTTACATTAACAGTATTGTTAAGTACGGTTCCATATACATTGTTCACAGCCTTATTCAAAACACCATTTGCATCTGAATATACCGGTGTAATAATGGCAGCACCAGCCGCCACATCCATTGTCCTTATTCTGGCAGTACCCGCAATATCTAAAGTATTGGTTGGGGAATTTGTCGCAATACCTATATTACCTGAGCTTAAATCCATGGCAAAATCACTTCCTCCAGCAATACGGGAAATGATAAATACGCCATTATTTCCATTAAAATTTGGATTTATACCCATTACCGCCTGTTTTACTCCAGTGGTTCCTGTTGTCCTTAAAATTGACAGTATGGAATTGTTAACTATAGGATTTTCTATCAGAAATCCCGTGTTTGTAGCTTCACCACCTCCAATAGCTGTGGCTGTTCCCCGGTTTAATATATGGAGATTTGATGATGGGGTGAGATTACCTATTCCAACTCTTCCTATTGAATTCACAATGAAATCATTGGCTATCTGTGTGTCATTTGGGCTACCTGCTGTAGGATTATCTTTTGCACCGTCTATATGGAAGGCTGCCTGAGGATTTGGCGTATTGATCCCTACCTGTGAAAATGTAATAATATAAAAGAACATTATTACTAAAGTCATTACATTTTTTTTCATTTTTAAAATTTTTAAATGGTGTGATTTGAGTTATTTAACAATCAAATTTACTAAAAAGCAATCAACATAAAGTTAAATTAACATAAAATCAATAAAAAAAATATATCTATAAAAATACTACATCTTTAGTCCGGAAAAAATGTAGTATTTTTATTTTCAACTTCTTATTAATTTACTGCCACAGCATAAATTGCATTTTCAGACCATGTTCCTCCGACAGCAGATAATCCAGCTCCTGTCACAGTACTACTGGCTTGAGTATTCCCAACAATATATTTATAATTTTTAGTTGTTCCTGATGCATTATTAATCTGTATAGTACCTGTAGCAACATTATATTTTTGCCCTCCGCTAAATGGTCCTTCCAGCTGAAAACTCATTAATGTAGGTCTTATGACATCCGGAGATTGAATACCTGTCTGCCCGATGGTTGTCAGATTGTTTTCTGAGAAAGTACTTCTTATGAATATCCAGTCATTTGCTGTGATGGTTCCGCGTGGTATTATTAATAACGAAATGGTAACCATCCATTTTCCCGGAGGTAAAGTAATGGATGAACCTGTGTATCTAAACTCAGAAAATTGAGAGAAAGGAATATCATATCCTGCTCCTAATGTTCCTACAGCGACATTTGACTTTGCCAACTGCCATGTGGCTACTCCATTGGCATCAGAAGTTAAGATCTTATTAGCTCCTTGTGTTCCATCGGCAATTCTTAGAGCTCCATTTGTTGTGGAACGAACATCCAGTACATTTGTGGGTGTTGTTGTACCAATACCTACCCTACCATTTTTATTTAAAGTCATTAATGGATCACCTGTAGTATTAGCCCCTGCAAAAAGCTGTAATACATTGGTTGCATTTCCCAATCCGTAGAAATCATCACCTGCTGCACTGTTCCATAGGGCTAATTTCTTTCCGCTACCCGAGCCTAAATCTAATCGGTTTTGAGGTGTCGTTGTTCCCATACCAATCCTATTGTTAGCTGCATCTACTGAAAAGGTACTTCCATCTACTGAAAAATGATTCGTACCTGAAGTGGCGCTGTTTGTAAATGCCAGGTTATTGCCTCCCTGTGCCACAGTACGTGAGCCGGTAAGAGTACCGTTTGAATTGTAAATATTCGTATCTGCAGCTGCAGGAAGATCTTTCCAGGTTCCCACTCCGCTGGCATCGGATGTTAAGACCTTGCCACTACCTTGGGTACCATCTGCAATTTTCACTGCTCCGTTTGATGTAGAGCGGATATCAAGAAGGTTGGTAGGGGCTGCTATTCCTATACCTATATTTCCTGCATCCGTTACGGTCATTATTTCTGTATTATTTGAGTTGTTAATTCTCAACGCTTTAGTTGAAGAGGTATTTCCTTTACTTTGTATATCTAGCGAAGCTTTTGGTGTAGGAGTATTAATGCCTACCTGAGAAAAGGCTAAGCTTGAGAAGAGGATACCTGCTAAAATTGTTATTTTTTTCATTTGCTTAATTTGTTAAATGTTTAAATTTTTTCTTGTGTGTATTTAGAATCGTAACTCGAAAATGTGACCGGTCTGAAATTTTTCTCATTGTTCGAATTGAGTACTGCAAACTTACAGCCGTCAAACAAAAAAAAACCTACATCAAAGTCACTTCATTTTGTAACTTTTTTAAAATCAACAATTTAACAAACAAACAAAGTATCATTGAAGTAATAACGAAAAGTGAATTATTTTTCTTTTTACGGAAGAAAACAGATTAAAAGACGTTCATTATAAATATTCATCCATATTGTGAGGCTAAAAAATATGACTTTATATCAAATGCACTTTACTCACTATTATTAGTTTCAATCAGCAGAAAAGCTTCCAGGAAATAATATGTCTTCAATAAGAACTTTCATATCTGTTCATAAACTTTAAAAGATTCTTTAAGAGCAGAAAACTATTTTTTAAATTTAAATTTTTCGCATGCTGAGCTTTATTATCATTCTAAAGGCTAGAATTATAATAACTACTCCCAATTTTAATGGGAACGCCCACAAACAGGCCCAGAAAAACCGGTAAATTATCTGGACTTTAAAACCTACAGGATCAGTATTCAGATTATAGGTAATCCAAGCAGAGGGTTTTCCCTGGTGATAATCACTAAAGATTCCCATCCTGTAACCATTGAGTATTATATTCATTTCTTTATACAGATTCATTGCACACCATATTGAAAGCAACCCCCCAATAGCTATAAAAGAAAAGAATAAGACGACATATAAAAACATTGTCTGTTTGTCTTTTATTACATTGTTTTTCAACACATTATATATGCTCCGATTCGGATTTAAGAAAAGAAAAAGAAGTCTGGCTTCCAAGAGGGCTAAGAAAAATGAAAGATAAAGAAGAGAAACATTGCTGGTATAAAAAAGAGAGCTGAACAAAAATAAAATAAAAAAAATAATTATAGTAACGGTCAGAGTTAAGCCTACTCTATTTGAGCAATTCGTATTTTTTTTCATTATTAAATTTTAAGTAATTATTTTTAATTTCAAGATTTATCCGGGCCTGTTTCAACCAGCAGATATAATGTCATCAGGCCTTAGTAGCTTCATCTGATAGAAAATGAGTTCATCGTAAAACAGAATTGAAATATCGTTTCCATTAAATATTTAAAGAATAGGGAACTATTTAAGCTAAAAGCAGGGATCATTACAATCCCCGCCTCTAAACACAAACATTTCAAACACATAGAATGAAAAAAAATTATTTCCTGATAAAGCTATTGATATTAGAGTAAAAACATATCACTTCAAATATACATCTGAACACAGTGAATTAATTATCAGTATAATATAAAAAAAATGAAGTGCTTTTGAAGTGCGGCGAGAGGCTTAGTATTTTAAATGTTTACTGCATTTCCTGGGAACCCAGATTATTCTCTCCGGTCACAGCATAAAAAATTATAAAATGAGAATACTACCAAATATACTTCACATAATAAAGAATTAAATGTCAATATTTTATCCAGCGTCTGAAGTATCTTTGAAGTCTGTTTTCAAAGATTTTATTAGAAATATTTCTTCTATTTAATTAGCTGATGTTATTTTTTTTATATTTAGCCATCAAATTCATGAAAAATATCCTCCTGCAAATGGTTTTCAAAAATATATTCCTTACTCTTAGAATTAAAATAATATACCTCGCTTTTATTTTCCCTTTTGTGCTCCTTGGAGCTCAGGATTATTCTTTTCTGCCGGAACCTCTAAAAACAACAACCGTATATAAAAGTAAAGGGGATTTTGAAGGGGCTCTAAAATTTAATACTAAAGCGCTTAAACAATATGAAGAAAGTGGAGACACAAGGGGAATTATTTTGGTATATATCAATATTGGAAGCTTATTATGTAATTTTGCCAAGTATAAAGAAAGCTTAGAATATCTTGATAAAGCAAAGAAAGAACTGAGCAAGGTCAAAAATGCACCATTTCTTACGGGAATCTTATATAATGAATATGGCAGAAATTATATCCGGTTAGGATTATTTGAGCAAGCCAATGCGGCCTTAAATAAAGCAGGATATTATATCAGAAAGCTTACAAATGATAAACAGAGAAATTATCTTTTGCTTAATAATTATTCATGGAAGCATGCTAGTTTTCTTAAAAATAAAAAGACTGATTCTCTGCAGGCTATAGGAAAAAAATTACGGACTGAAATGCCGGGAGCATACTCCTACACAAGGGTTGCTGACGATTTTATTGCAAAAAAAAAGCATTTGGACTCTGCAGAGTATTATATGAATAAGGCTGTCCTCAGTTTTAATGCCGCCAATTTTACAGAAAAAGGAATTGCATTATTCAGTTATGGAGACCTTTATAATGTAAAAGGAGATCAGAAAAAGGCTTTGGAATATTATCTGAAAGCAGAAAATATATTCCAACAAATTAAAAATAAACCTTCTTTACTTACTGTTTATGATACTATTTCCAGTGTTTATAAATCTCTTAATGAGGTTGAAAAATCAAATGACTACCTACGAAAGTATACTTTTTTAAATGACAGCCTTGATAAAAACGAAAAGGAAGCTGTAAATCTGGCTGTTATTAACCTGATTGAGCTGAAGAATGAAGAAAAAGGAAAAGAAAGAAAGATGTTTTACTTTATAGTCCTGGCCATTATCATATCATTTGCTTTGTTATTATACTTTATCAGAAAAGTCTATTTAAAAAAACAATTGAACAAGGATAAACTTATTGAAAAAAAGACCATTGAAACCGATGTTCTTAAATTAAAGGTAAATGATTCTTTTGATGAAATTATTCAGCTGATGGAAAGCAGAAGCCCTTTATTCTTGACCCGTTTTAAAGAAGTATACCCTGAATTCTATGAAAAGCTGATAAACCATGCCCCCGAACTCACAGAACACGATATAAAATTCAGTGCTTATCTCAGACTCAACCTTACAAACAAAGAAATCTGCCAATATGAAAATATCAGCTTAAGAGGGGTTGAAACTAAAAGATACCGCCTGAAGAAAAAATTGCAGCTTGCTAAGGAGACGGATCTTCAAAAATGGATCTTAGAATTATAGAAAAATATGCACAGGTTTAGGAAAATCTGTACATATTTTTATTTATAATCAATGAATTAACTTATTCTTATTTACAATTTTCATTGTTATAATTAAATTGTAAATAGGTTAAACATTATCCTGAAACTTTCAGCTGTTCCACAAAATAAGAAGGTGTAAAACCTGTCTGCTGTTTAAAAGCATTGACAAAAACCCTTGGTGTAACATACCCGCACTCTTCTGCCAAATAGGCTATTTTATATTCCCTATAGATTGGATTTTCATAAAGATTCTTAATGATATAGTTGATACGAAGCTCATTAATGTAGCTTGTGAAGTTATGATTCTTATAGGTTTTTATCACTTCTGAAAGATATTTTGGATTGGTAGCAAGGCTATTGGCCATCCAGGTAAGACTCAAATCCTTCCGAAGATACTTCTTTGAGGTCTCAAATTTTTCAAGCTTAAGAAGTAGGACCTTTACTGTTTCATCTGTAATCGTGATAGAGGATTTTATTTCATTGCTTTTGTTATTCTTTTCCGAGGCGGGTTCTATTTTATTGATCTCGTTTTCACGGTGTATTTTAGCAATCAGATCTTCATACTTTTTATGAATAATCTTATGACTTCTTCTTCGGTATATCAACATTCCTCCGGTAATAAGGATAAGAGTAACAGAAGAAATAACAGCAATGCTCTTAATCTTTTTCTCGCCATTGATTTTAGTGTCTGAAATCATCTTTTTGACAGGAGCTTCCACGGCTTGCTTTTCAACGGAATTAATACTGTCATTCAATTTTGAAAAAAGATCAAGGTATTTTTGAGAGGTTACATTATCACCAATTCCCAGATAAGATTTTGCCAATACCATATATCCTACTCTCCGGTTATAAGGCATGCTGTTGGACTTCTCCAAAGCCAGCATATTCTCTCCATATTCTATTGCTTTCCTGTAATCTTTTTTCATCTGATAAAACTCCTGAAGAGCCTGATATAAATCTATTTCTGTATCCGGATTTATTTCCCCTTTAACTAAATCAAGCTGTTTTAAAGCTTCCGTAAAATAAAATTCAGACAGCTTGACATTCCTTTCTTTGTTTTTGGAATCCCTGTAGTGAATTCCCAGATTCATATTTACATATATCAACATATCAACCTTTTTCTTTAAAGGAACGTCTTTACTATTATCACTTACTTTCAAAATCTCTGTCCTGCTTTTTCCCAGGTAATACAAAACCTTTTTATCTGACCGTCCCTGAAAATACGGGGTCATATTATAATACACAAAAGACATCTGATAATGTCTCTTATCAGTTTCAGAAATCAGTTCTGCATATTTCAATGCGGCTTCATACTCCTTTAGGCTCTCATCATATAGACCCAGATTTTCATATAAGGTTGCTCTTGTACAATATAAAGTAGATAATATTTTATAATTTTTCTGATGAACTGCCAGATCTCTGACTTGGTTTGATATTATCAAAGCTTTTTTATAATCATACAATTGGGAATAGACCAACATTATATTTTGAATCGTATTCAATTCTCCTTTTTCACACCCTACTGACTTGGCGAGACCATTAGCCTTTTGAAGCAATCTGAGAGCTTCTTTACTTTTTCCGTTGCTGTTAAGAGAAATTGCCTGATCTATTAATTGATCTATCTGCTTATTTTCAGGGCATAAAATTGTTTCCGCATTTGCCATGGAGAAAAAAAGAAAAAACAACAAAGAGATAAAAACAGTGTACAATCTTTGAAAAAACTGATTACCGCCTTTCCAAACAGGGTAAGATATCCGCAAAGATAATTTTTTAGACATAAAATTATATTTTATAGTGAGTTATTAGCTTTCAATACACTGACAATCAAAATATTAAAACATTCAATCAAATTACTTCTCCAAACTTTATCTTTTCTCCATACAGGTTTTAATTGAAGCAACAGGATCTCCTTTTGTTTAATTATCTTTCGTCATAAATCATCCACCCATTTTATATTTTGTGCAAATGCTATATAAAAAAATAAAAAATAAATAGATTTTACTTATTAATCCTCATGAAATTAATCCTTTCATACTACAATTCCTATCCATAATTATCATTTGCACAAATTTAATGAAATATAAATCCCAAAAATGCCAATACCTATTTGGGATTGTCTTTAAATCCAACATAAATACAACTAATTGATTTTCAATATATAAAATTTGTAAAATACATTAAACAGCACATGAAAATTTCCGAATTATTCCAGTATTAAGTTTGTACAGGTATTGTGGCAGCCCCTAATATTGCACCAAAATGACAACCGATTCTGAAAATAACATGATGAACAAACTCTTCTCTTTGCATTCAATTGGAGGGAGAAGATTTTCCTTGTTTCTATTGTTGTTAGTCAACTTTCGGTTAAATATGGTATTACGCTGGGACAAGTAAATACTGACCATTATCTGAATACAGATGGAACACAGTATGGAACGGGCAACCAACACTACATTCAACAATAATATTTTTGGAATATCTCGTGACGATGTAGAAATGTTAGAACAAAAGGTATCGAAAAGTGTCAATGCAGGAACGATTCTTACTGTTGCCACGATCATCACCTTTGCTGAAGGAAAAACCTACTGCTATTGCTACAGCCGGTAATACAGCATTGTATATACTTAAAACATTTTAGGTACTGAAAACCAGATAATGATAAAAACTGATAATAATATTTTAACTGTAAGGTATTTATGGAATTAATATCGCCCAGATATTAACTAATCACTCCATAATGACCTTCCCCCTTTAAAAGAAATACAGCTTATGAATTCAAATTTTAAAAATATTCATATCGGAAAGCTCATACATCTACGGGTTAAGGAAAACAATATTGACTTACCTCGAATCTGCAACTTTATGAAATGTACAGAAATTGAAATCAACGAAATGTACATGCAGGAAGATCTATCCACTAATATCTTATTGAGGTGGAGCAAACTGCTTGAATATGATTTCTTCAGACTCTATTCGCAACATCTGATCCTCTATGCTCCGCCTTCTGCTCCAATCCGGGAATCCGATGTCTCAACACTTCCCCGTTTCAGGAAGAACATCTATACCCAGGAAATGATAGACTTTATTTTGGAGCTGATAAAGAAGCAAGAAAAGACCAAGCGCCAGATTACAGATGAATACAGAATCCCTTATACCACTTTATGCAAATGGGTGACAAAACATAATAAATAACAGCATCAAATCAGAAATCAGAAATGAAAAAACAGAATCAACCTAATTATAAACTAATCTATTCAGACATCATTGAACAAAAATTTCCTCATAAGAAAGCAGAATGCGAAAAATTATTAGAAAAAAAGATGCTTTCCGCATTAGATATCTTGGAACTGAATAACAGAATATTTGGCATTAAAGACCAAACTCTAAAAAAAATGAATAAAAAACTTCGTTCCTACAATGAATCAGATATCCTACGTATCCTTGATTACCAGAAAAATCATAGAATAAATAACCTTCAGGTAGCTAAACACTTTGGATTGAGTAGAAATACTATGACCAAATGGCGAAAGATGTATCAATAACACGAGGTATCAATATCTTTGATCTTTTCCGATCCCTATTAAAAAATCATTCATGCTTATGCATCGGAATTAGGAGTTTGTGTATCACTTTTTATCTATTGTGACAATAATAATTTTTAAAAGTTAAAATGTGTTAATTATACTATTATGTAATAATTATTTTTGAGATTTGTTCTACAACATAAAATATTATTAATATGAAAAATTTAAAAAAGCTTCAAAAAGCAGAATTAAAAGCAATTGTTGGAGGTGCAGATTGTATTAGGTTATGTTTTGTAAATGATAAATTAACATGCGTTCCTTATAATTCCTGTGGTACTCCTGGACTCGAGCCTTAAAAAGCACAAGGAGTGCAACATCATTGCACTCCTTTATTTACTTTTACCAGTTTTCTTTATAGGATTTTATTCCGTAACACCTTTGATCTTAGGTTTAAAGAATTCCTTGGAATAATATTGTCTTTGAAGAATTAGTCCTGTATTGATTAAACTGTAGGAACAGGAGTTGCCAGTAACTGTAGTTCCCAGGTCAGACTTGTCCCTACATTACCCATGTGCTCAACAAGCATTTCTCCCAATGCAGGCACTGTTTCCGTACGGGCCCAGTCTCTCTGAAGTTCTGAACCGAAGACGGTCCACGTGATAGGTACTGCACCGGCTTGTACCATTCTCATGATTGCCATTTCATGTGCTTCAAGACTTACGCCTCCTGAAGCATCGGTTACAATGTAAACCTCATATCCTTCGCCCAATGCCTGGATTACCGGCATTGCAAGACATATTTCTGTCCAGAGTGCAGCCATCACAATTTTCTTTTTTCCGGTCGCTTTTACCCAGTCAACTACGCGTGAATCTTCCCATGTATTGATAAATGTTCTGTTAATAGGCTTCTGATCAGGAAAAACGTCCTGCAATTGTTTAATCAACAGACCGCCTCGTTCTTCAAGGACGGTCGTAAAAAGTGTAGGCACGCCAAAGGTCTTTGCAGATTTTGTAAGACCAACAACATTATTAATGATGGTCTGTGTATCATGGCTTCTTAATCCAGCGAATTGAAAGGGCTGATGATCAATAAGGATTAATGCACAGTTGTCTGGTGTTAAAAGAGCATTAAGACCCGCTTTGGTGTTGTTTTCTGTATTCATATTGAAAGATTTAAATTGTTATAGATTAATTTTAATTAGTTTTGAGTAGAACCGCTGTAAAGTTGTTAATTATGACCGTTTGGAGAAATGATCTGTATTATGAAAATGACTTGATTTAGATCAACGGCTGGTATTGAACGCCATGCTTATCAATGCATGGACGAAGGTGTAATATCATTGGGAATGTCCTGGATAATATCCCAATGTTCAGCAATAAGACCACCGCGTAATCGCCATATATCCATAGACATTTTACCATGGTCGCCGGGAAAATCCTGTGTATAGGATTGTATCCACACCAAATCCCCCTCTGCAGCTATACGTTTTATACTGACTTTAAAATCAGGAAACTTCCCGAATAAATGTTCTTGCACTGCCGATACAGTAGCCTCAATTCCCTTCCCGGAATAAGGATGATGATTGATAAAATCAGGGTGCATCATTTTCTTTGCTTTTTCCATATTTTTATCATTGTAAAAAACGATAAAAAAGTCGGCGGCAATTTTTTTGTTTTTTGCTTCCCGGGCCAGATTTCTTTTATTCTGAGCAGCTACAGTAAAAGCGCTGATGAGTAATGTAAGCATTAAGATCTTTTTTTTCATTTTCTTATCGATGATTTAGTTTTACAAAAAAATTTCATTGAATTTTCTATGGCAAAGTTGTTGTAAAAGAGCAGGAACTAAAATGATCCTGAATAAGAAATTCACTTGATATAAATCAAATTATCACAATACTTTATTTCTCTATTTTATTTGTTCTGGTTATCTTTGCTTTATTGTGCAATTACAGCATATGGCACAATAACATAAAACTTATTTATATGCACGAATCGCTTAGGGCTTATATCAATACTAAGACCGGATCTGAAATTGGAGATGCAGAATTTAAACATGTAACAGACGCGTTTTCTGCTAAAGTCATTAAGAAAAAACAATTCTTATCTCATGAAGGCAGTATCTGCAGATATATGGCTTTTATTGTCCGGGGAGCTATGCGGCAGTATATTATAAACAGCAAGGGTGTTGAAAACGTTGTCAGGTTTGGTATTGAGAACTGGTGGATGAGTGACCGCGACAGCTTCAGTAATTTAACTTTGTCAAAATATAATATTGATGCTGTAGAAGATACGGAAGTATTGGTAACCACCAAGGAAGAAATTTCGATACTTATGGATCGATCACCTGTTTTTTTTAAGCTTGCCCATATTTTGGACGAGAAAAATTTTATCGCAACTCAAAGCAGAATAGAAGCGAATATAAGTTATACCGCCGAGGAAAAATTTCAGCAGCTCATGAAACACCATCCGGAATTTATAAAGCGCTTTCCACAGACAATGCTGGCATCCTATCTGGGAATCACCCCTGAAACTTTAAGTCGCATAAGAAAACAGTTGTTATCAAAATAATTTCATAATACCTCTCCTGAAAACTTTTGTACTTAAATACATCTTACCCTGATCGGAATTTTCAGATCGAGGTCTAATCAAAGCAGCCTGTTTAATGCTGCTTTGATAATAGGTTGTTGGCTAGCATAATATTACCTTATAAAAATAACTGAGCACAGATACAATTATGAAGGAATTTTGATAAAATTAAGTGTAGCAAGTGCGCCTTTAGCCTGTTGAAATTTACTTCCTACAGCTAGAGATCCAAGATCGACCGGTGCAAAGCCTATATCAGTAATCAGTTCTTTAACTGTATCTTTTGCCTCGGTGTCATCTCCTGACACAAAAAGGACACGATTTCCACCAGCCACATGTGGATCAGTTTCAAGAATTTTAAAGAATATTGTATTGAATGCTTTTACGATTCTTGCTCCCTCCAATAAATCTCTTACAACTTCTGATGAAGCTTTATCTCCCAAGTCTTCAACAGCAAAGTCAGGATAATAGGTAATAAAATGATTTGTTGCATCTATCACAATTTTATCTTTCCAGTCTCTGAGATCTTTTAAAGTGGCTATTTGAGACCATGGAAGCGCCAAAATTACAATATCGGATTCAGCTACTTCTTGGATTGTTCCTGCCTTTGCTCCTTTACCTAGCTGATCAATTGTTGCTTGAAGAGTGAGAGGGTCTTTACTATTGCTTAACGTTACATTGTATCCTGCTTTTAAAAAGTGACCTGCAACTGCTTTACCGATGTTACCGGCGCCAATAATTCCGATTGTTTTTTTCATAACTATAATTTTTAAGTTTTTATATGACAAATGTAACCCGAAAGAAGAATGAAGGCCGTTGATGCAAATCACCAAATCAGCTTAATATACATCAATTGAAATTAATGATCTGGATTAATAGAAATGGGTGATTTAATAATCAAATCTGGCTTTTAATCCTTATTATGTTTAAATAAAAAAGAAAGTTTCTGAATCTTATAAAGAATAAATTCAAAAGTAGGAGCATTTTTAGTCAATCATTCGCAGCCTAGCCTATGGCGGCTCTCCGGTCTGCAAGTCCTATACTTTTTGGACCATATATACGGTTGATATTTTTTGAAATCTCTATTATTATTCTGGGCAGCAAATCCTTTCAGTAGCTGAAATTTTCTGAATTGCCATTATAATTATCATGAAATTTTCTTCCAAAAATTCAATAATCCATTGTAGGCAGTACCGGTCAAATCAAAACTGCTGGGAATTTCGTCCCATTTGCTCCAATACGTGGCCAAGCGTGTACCTATAGGAGTTTTATCAAGCTGTTCTTTTACATAGTCTGAATAATCATAATATAAATCTCTGTCCGGCAGCACCGTATCATCAATTAAACATGAAGTATCTATATTTTCATAAAAAGAATTAAAAAAGTAGAATGCATCATAATCCGAAAAAGAGATTTCCTTGATATTGGAGTGTATAAATTCTACATTGGTGATTTTATGTCTGCCAGCTATTTTTTGTGATATTTTGGTGAGCGAGGCTCTTTGTTCAACGCCAAAAAATACCGCCCTCGTAGAAGCTGCTCCAACCAGGCAAAACTTTCCGGCACCTGCACCAATATCCAGTATTTTAGTACCTGGTTTTTCGGCGAGATATTCGGCGGCCATTCTGGCAACAGCAATGGGCGTCCAGTGGTGGTTTGCTAATTCTTTTATATGATTGGGATAAAGTTCATTAAAAGTACTGTCTTTAACATCAATATTTAATTTGAGTTGTTCAAAAATCATGGGTAGGTTGGATATATTCTTCGTAATTTAAAAATTTGCTTATGTGGATGTCTGCTGAAATACTCAAAAACCAATCGCTAGATGGGTCTGTATTGATATGAGAGGTTTTTTATTCAAAATAATATTCACAGTTATAATTTTAATCGCCTTAACAGGTTTGTTTCTGGTATTAATAAAAATTTCTTCCCCGATATTGGAATATTCTGTAAAGATATATAATTGCAGTTTATTTTTAGATCATTAATCTGAAGCTGCTTTGAGCCGGATTTTTAATCAATCGTAGTTTTACTACAATTTTGCAGATTTAATAAAATTTTACATTTAGCAGCATATTTTTATCTAACTTAGGTGACATAATACCAAAAAAACGCACAAAATATTATGAAAAACGCCTCGAATTCTGATAAAGTTTTAGAAAACCACATTTCGGGCATCAACCGTGTGGTAAAACTGGATATTGTGGTTGAGGGCAAGGCTGTCAATCACTTTAAGCACTTTCGTTTACGGCAAAGTGCAAGAAAGCATCATGATTTTGAACTGGTATTGGCTCATGACTCTTTAGGCGAAGCACAAAACCACAACCTTGAACAGGCTCAAAAGTTTTTAGGAAAAAGAATCACCATTGTTTTTAAGTATAAAGATGCTGAAAATCAAAGCCCTGAAAGAACATTTGTGGGTCTCATTACCAAAGTAGCATTCAGTCAGGAAAAAATGAGTCTGGGAAATATTATTTTAAAAGGAAAAAGCCCCACTATTTTGATGGATTCTGCTCCACATACCCAAAGCTTCGGAGGAAGCCAGGAGGTGAATACCAATATTATTGCCAACCGGATTATTAAAGAGACCTTAGGGTCAAATAAATTTGATTTCAGGATAGATACCCAAAACAAAAGTTATATCAGTTACAGCTCACAATACAACGAAACCCATTACAATTACCTTACAAGAATTGCAGAAGCCTACGGAGAACAGTTTTATTATGACGGCGAAATCCTTCATTTTGGAAAACTCCCGTCTTCTGAAAAACCTATCCTGCTGGTGTATGGAAGCAATGTAAATGATGTAAATGTTGAACTGAAAGCCGTTCACACCAAACCGGAATACTTTGGCTATAACAGCAGCAGCCATACTAAAATGGTAGGTGCTGATGATCGCATACAACATTTGGGAGAATTATCTTCCAAAGCTTATGAACTGAATGACACTATTTTTACAACCCGGTCACTGACCCCTACTCCCATTAATGCCAACATGTTCCGTGATGTGGATGATTCCCAAAAGAGTGCAAGGGGAAGTAAAGCAGTAGAGGTTTTTACCGTTACAGGACACACCACAGTTCCATTCCTCTATATTGGCTGTGTTGCAGATCTGGCCATGAGAAAGACCGGAAGCAATGAAACCTCCCATTTTACAACCCTTATGATTACAGAGGTGACCCACGAAGTTGATGCAAGAGGATATTATACAGGAAGCTTTGAGGCCATCGCTGAAGGGACTGGCTTTATGCCAAAACCTGATTTTGAAATACCCAAAGCAGAGCCACAGGTGGCAACCGTTATATCCAATGTAGACCCACTCAATCAGGGCAGAATACAGGTTCGGTTTGACTGGCAGTTAAATGATACTACCCACTTTATCAGAATGATGAGCCCAGATGCTGGTGGAACAGATGCCGTAACACAAAACAGGGGTTTTGTAGCGGTTCCTGAGATTGGCGATCAGGTTATGGTGGGATTTGAATACCACAATCCCGATTTTCCTTTTGCCATGGGTGGAATGTTTCATGGGCAGGTAGGCCTGGGCGGAGGAGTGAATAATCATCTGAAGTCTATACAGACAAGAAGCGGTATTAAGGTTTTAATGAATGATGCAGAAAAAAGTGTAACCATTAAAGATCCAAGCGGGAATACTTATTTTATGGATGGCCAGGGTAATATTCATGTTACTGCACCGAAAAACATGACTTTTACAGCAGGAGAAGATATGCAGATTTCTGTAGGAAGGAATATGACCACTAAGATTGGAAAGGATAGCACCATGCATATTGGAAATGATCATACTGAATCCATTACAAAGAGATACACTCAGACCTCTGAAAACAAAAGCGTTACCGTTAAACAGGATCAAACAGAAAGCACCGGTAATAAATTTAAAAGCACTTCCGGAGAAGCCGATATACAAACCTCTAAAGGCGACTTAAAACTGAGAGGGACATCATTGGCCGTATTCCAGGGAGGAAAAGATGTTAAAGTAAGTAAAGGCTAATGTATTACGGGATGAAAGTAAATTTTCATTGGTTCCCAGCACATGTGATTCCAGTCTCGACAATTGAATCCAATCCAAAATTTTAACACATGGAAGATCAAAATACTTCAGCGCATGATCAAAAGCTTTCCGAAAAAAGAGCAGAGAAACAAAAAAAAGCCAATCAAGATTCTCCTTCAGAAAAAAGAGAAATGGTAATCCATGGAGCCAAGTTGAAGTGTCCCTATGCTCAGGCGCCTGGAGAATTGAAAGTTACCTCTAATGAAATAAATCTTCAGGATAAGCTATTTGCAACAGAAGGCGATGGAAACAACATGGTAAACCTTCAATTTAAAGGAACTTGCGGACATCCCAAATGGCCAGCAAGAAATATGTCTCCCCCACCCTGTATGAGTGTTATAAAATTAAGTCCGTGGCAAAATTTGGGAACCTCTATTATACAGGAACAAACTGTTTTAGTAAAAGAATCCTGCATCAATTGTGATCCTGAATTTAATAGTGCTGTAGCAACACCAATTCCTCAGGTGGAGAGGATTTTAACACCAGAAGAACCAAAAACTGAAATTGATTATAAGTTTTTGGTCAATTTCAGAAGAGGAAATTCTTACAAAGGAGAATATGGTTTTGATTGGTTACGAGAAGAATATATTGAACCATTGGAAAAAGTTCTATACAATAATAGCAATCCTCCTTCTCCCATTAAAACTAAACCTAACGGAAAAGCTGAAGCTACAAAAACGCCTCTTTGTGAAAATTTTGAAGAATTGAAAACTCAATATAGACCTTTTGTTAGATTTCAAAAAGATTATTACTGTAGCTGGTTATCTATGTTTCCGATAGATTATCCGAACTCTCCTCATACCAATGGTGTTAAATTGGATATCGAAATATTTGAAGATTTTAAAGAAAATGAAAAAGTAAAAAAACCTTCTGAAATAGAAATTCACTTTGAATGCGAGAATGCTGATGTAGAAATCACTCCTAAAATTGCAAAAAGTATAAAAGAAGCTAAAAAAGGAATAATAATAAAATGTAAAAAAGCATTATCAAAAGACACAGAAATTATAGTAAAAACAGTTTTAAAAGATGGTGATAAAGAAAAAACAAATGAACAGATAGGAAAATTGTTCATCTATGCTAACAATGAAATTAAAAATATAGATATAACAATTGTAGATTGTTTAATCGATGATGATAGTTCAAAAGTTTTAAAACGAAAAAGAGGAAGCGATTTGGAGGCATATTTAAATTCAAAAGTTTTAAATCAAGCTCTGATTCAATGTAAAGTAAAAACACCTGAAGATTTTGATTTACGACTATATAAAGAAAATGAAAAAACGCTAATAGAAAAATATAGCTTGGAGAAATCTTCAGTAATGAAAGAATTAGAGATCTCTCTTAAAAAAGCTTCTTCAAGAATTGCTGCGAATGATATAGAAAATTTGGAAATTTTCAGAGATGATTTAATGAGTCTATATGAAAAAAACGGCACTAATAAAAACCCTGTAAGAAACAAAAACGATAAAAATAAATTTATGTTTTTTGCAAATATTTTTGTTCAAATGGGAAAAAAAGAAGAAAGATTTTCTATTACAAAGGATCCGGCAGGAAATGAATCATTTTCTATTAAGGTAATAAATGTAGATGCTCTTGCATATTTAAAAGCAGCACAACCAATTGGAAATACTGTCATCTTTTTCACAGAGCAGACCTTAGACAATCCTACAATTGCTCACGAATTTGGACATAATTTAGGATTATGGCATTTATTTGATAATAGTCCATACAGATTTTATAAAGGACACACAGATAATTTTATGGATTATTCGGAAAGAGTAAGAGTAGATGTAGAAGATTCAGCAGATAAAAATAGAAATACAAGATTAGCATACTACAAATGGCAGTGGGATGAGATGAGAAAAGGAATATAAAATATAAATATGAAAAAATTAATTTTTTTAGGACTGATCATTTTCTCTGTACTTTATAATGCTCAAAAACATTATAATGTTGATATTTTAGGAGAAGGACATTTTTATTATGATACAAAAACTCCTTTTAAGGATTTTATTCAAAGTTTTAGTAAGAATGAGTTTATACAATCATCAAAAATTAATATTCTGGATTCAACAAAGCTAAGTCCGGACAAGCTGAAAAATTACCATAAAATAATTTTAGATAATATTCCTGAGAATAATATAAATCATATTTGGGTCATTTTTGGATATCACAAAGGGAATTATTATTCTAAATATTTTTTGGGAGAAAAATTAGCTAAAAATGAAAATAACTTTTTTGTTCAGTTAAATTATTTTGTCAATAAAAAAAATAATCTGATTGATAGCATTGGTGTTTGCATCCCTAAAAATGGATGTAGGAAAATCAAAAAATATAAGCCAATTCATCCTACCAAAGTATTTCAATCTATGGAAATACAAAAAAATAATTTTCCAGTTGACAATAGCTATAGTTTAAAAAAATATGAAGAAGATAAAAAGAAATTAGAAGAAGATAAAAAAGCTATTTGGACAATAAATGAATGAAAAAGAATGCAAATTTATATTTGTATCAGATTTTTTCAATCAAGCTGCTTTCTATGGATGGGATAAAACAGGAAAATATTTAATAACGGAGTAAGTGATACTAAAGAAAGAAAACTCTATAAGAATAAAATTGTTGGAGGCAATCTGAAAACTGTTGATCAATGTACAGAATATGCAGTATCAGATAAATTTTGTTGGTAGATAAATTTTTAAAAGTTAAAACTTAGAAATAAAATATAATAGCTCAAATGATTTTTACTAATCAGCTCAAAATAAAATGTTATGAGTGACGAACAACAAAAAGATGATTACTCTGTAAATCCCAATCAAAAGGCTTATGACATACCGCACCAGGTAGATCATGAAGTAAATGTGGTGAAAATATATTTTGCGAAACAGGTTCCTAAAATGACTTGGGAAACCAAAGAAGAAACTTATACCGTTAAAAGTGGGGGTCTGGTATCTGATGTAAAAAAGAAGTATGAAAAAAAGGGAAGAAGGAATATCAAGGCTGATAAGGAAGATTCTATAAAATTAACCGCAAAAGAATCGGTGAAAATTACCTGGGAAGAAGAAGTACAGGCAAAAAAAACTGATGGCAGTCCGGATTTTGATTTTGAGAGAATAAACAGCAGCACCATTAAAAAGAAAGTATGGGTTGTGGCAGAATGTCAGGGAACCAGCGGAAAGCTATCTGTTGAGATCCATGAAAATAAATTAAAAAATACAGAAAACGTATATGAGAATCCTGTAAAGTTTTTAGATGGTGAAGAAGAAAAAAGCAAAATAGAATTCACTATCAACGGAACACTGGTATATGCAAAAGAAATAACTCTACGTCCCAAAAGTGATGAAGATCTAAAGAAACTGATAGAGAAATTTGCCAAAAGAGAAGATGTAAACGCCTTTTTATATTTCAAAGCTGAAGTAAAAGAAACACAGGATACAGCAATATTTCCGGATGACACGCATGAGTTTTTAAATAAAGACAATGAAAGATTTGAGATTGCAGGAACTCCCTGCTACTGCAACAGAGATATCACAGTGGATGAGATGATAGACCTCATTTATCATTTAAGGGATAAGCAAAATTACAAATCAAAAAGAGATTCATTTTTTAATAGTGGTAAAGAAAAAATAACGGCTATCAGTATTACCAGCGGAAAGATCTCGGAAAACAGAGATAAAATAAAACTATTTACCGATGAAATGAATACCATGTTTAAGAAGTTCAAAATTAAAACCTGCAAAAGAAAAATTCATTTTCTGGGTCAAATGTATCTGGAAACCATAAGTTTCACCTATACCTATGAAAGCAGAGACTCTGTACCGGATAATTATAAAGGCGGTGTAGCTTTCCAGGGAAGAGGGATGAAACAAATAACCCATGATTATAATTATCTGGCTTATTATGACTATGTAAATAATACGACCCATTATGATACTTATATAGCTTCCAGATCCGGCTATGAAAGCGTTGGGGAGTGTGTAAAAAACAGACCCAAAGCTCGGGAAAAAGGGCTTACTGAAGCCTTTTATGAAGATTTAAAAACATACGCTAAAAACATTTCCGAAAATTTATTCCATGCGTTTAATTCTGCCGGCTGGTATTCCACCATTTATAAAACAGCTACTATTAAGGCGATGGATAATGGATTAGAGGACTCTGATGTTGAAAAAGTAACAACGGCTATTAATGGAGGGCAAACCAATATAGCTGAAAGAAAGAATTACACCAAATGGACTAAAGAATTTTTTAAATATGATACAGAATGCGTAAACAAATAATATACCTGTTTTTCATCCTTTTTTATTCTCTGCAAAGCTGCCAGAGTATTTCAGTGAGTAACGATATTCCGGTTGTACAGAATAAGAAAAAAGTAGGATTTATCAACCAGGCAGCCGATGTTAAGTGCGATAGCTGTTATGCTTTAAGAACATTAAAAATAGGTGGCAGAAATCTTACATTCAAAATACCTGCTTCTTTAAACAATATCAATAATAAGGATATTTTTCAGGAGGATTATGAGCTTTTATCAGATCAATCGAAAAACGGGTTGGTGATCAAATATAACAGTCTTTATAATGCTGACTCATACATTTTTAAGATTAAAAAAAATAAAAACAGTATGGTTATTACCCGGATAAGCAGAATCAGTTCCGTAGTTAATCATCATAAAATTGCCGAAAATGACTATGCTGATTATCCTGCCACTTCAATATGTGAAAAAGATGCCGGTCATGTATTGTCTTATAACCGGGAGATTAATTTGAATCGCTATTTTATAGATTCTGATAAAAATTGTTTTTTGTGTCCCTCAAAATATAGTGTACAGGAATGTTTAGAAAAGAAGAAAATAAATGCAAAATTTAATTGGCAATAGCAAATTGTATAATGAGTGAAAAATTATGGAGCCAGTGTTTCCCATAGATATTAAATTAAACCTTTTGGAAGGAAAGAAATTCTATCGCTATTCCTATAATGAGTATACTACTATCAATGGAAAAACTCACAGAAGTGAACTCAACAAAATTTTTCATGTTACACTGAAACGTTTAGAAAAAGAAAGGTTTGAATATCATATCGAAATTTTTGACAGAGTTCATCGGGATAAGGAGCTATCACTGTCCGAAAAGGATTTTTTAGAAAAAATTGCAGATGTCAATAATGATGTAGTACTCATCACGGACGAATATGGCCATTTAAAAAACTTACAGGGATTGTCAATTCTTCAGGATAGATTGGAAAAAACGGTAGAAAAGCTCTCCAGATCCTATGTTGGCAAACAGGCAGAAGATTCTTATCAATTTTTAAAAGCATTTTACCAACAGGAAAATTTAGTGTGTAAAGACTTTTTAAAAAATATTCATTTTGGAATGATCCTCCATAAATTTTATGGAAGATATGAGAAGGAGAATCAGATAAAGCATAGTGTACGCTACCGTAATTTTATGGCCAATACTGTAATAGATATAGACGAAAGCGTACAAACGGAGGCCATGCGTTGTGATGATGAATTATTACTGTTACAGTACACCGGCAATATCCCTTCAGAAAAAAACTGGGAAATGCTTTATGGAGAAATGAAAAGAAAGGGAATAGTATACAACAGTGAAACAGATTTTCCAAAACTGGACAAATATAAAGGCCAGATTTTATTAGATTTTGTAACAAAAGAAGTTTTGGAGCATAAACTTACCATAGAATTTTCTCTGGGGGAAAACTACCAAAAGAAAATCATCTATCATATAAAAGAGATAAGCTATGAAGAACTTTAAAAAAACAGAATGGATTCAAGAAATGCAGAACCAAATCGATGAAAAATTTGGATGGACTGAGCCTTACTTCATTTAAGGAAATAAAATCATGGATAATCCTCGTCAGCAAATATCAAAAACTCCCGTATTAAAAAAAGAAAAATCTTAAAATGGCGACACGTATTACAATAACAGATTCCGGGCAAACACAAACTTTAAACGGTCCATTGGCTCCGGATACTCCCGATGATTCGTTACAGCGTATCAGTGATGTTTATTTTGCCAAGAAAACGACAACAGACAATGGAACAAGAGTAAATTTCACAAAAATTGATTCTGCCCATATGCAGCAAGATCACCAGAATCAAAATATACCATACGATTCCATATTAGGAAAAACGGTGTATCTGATCATAGAGACCAGTAATATGGCGACCTTGAGTATAGATGCCGTGATAAGACCTTCAGCAGATACAATGACAGAAAATACAGATCCATTACAATTAATGCGTTTTGTATCTCCTGACCGATATGAGGCACAGAGGCTGTTTACCGTACAGGTAGGGAATTTTGACGCTCTTAACAACAGACAAGGCAGCCATGATCATTATGGTAATTTAAATGACCATATCAATAAAGCCATTATTAAGTTGCAGCTCAGGCCTGATGGAAGAGCTATTTTTGATGACTGGACCAGAAGGCTGGCAGATGGCAGTATTAATTTGGAAGTGGCGGTAGAAAGAACAGACAATAACCCCTGTGCCTATGGAGAGGGACAGGAAGAAGTAAACGGAGCCGGTGTTTTCCTAAATGATGACAGAGGAAGATTCAGAGTGGTTAATAGAAATATATACACTATTTACCATGGCAGTAATACATACAATACCTTACAAGAGATTAGCATAAACCCATCAAGAAGAAGGAGGATTCAGAAAGTTCTGAATAATCATTCCACTGAAGTTATCTTTTTTTATCACGATCAAAACGATAATGAGCACAGGATCTGTGCCAGAACTAAAGAAAGTGTAACCAGAAAAAGAAGAGTCAATGCTATTCCACCGCTTGCCCAAAGAGGAAATCTTTTGCAAACAATAGATTTCACAGCGAACAGAACTGCCGGAGAAAATATAGATGCTCATCAGCTATTGGTGTATTCCAACGGAACCCTTGGTGATGGAGCCACGGACAAATGGTACGCCAATCAACCGGGAAATGTCGAGCTGGTCAATATGGATATTTTAGCGAATAATGGTGTAGGACCACAGATTTTTGAAGCATTCAATTATAATCAAAATGGCGTCATTATTCGGTATGGATTTCAGCATACCAGAAGAAGAAGCGTTCAGCCGGATTTATTTGCCGGTTTCTTAGGAGCATTGGCACAATTCAGGCAGGAAGGACACACGCATTATATTGTGTCTCAAGGATTTTCTTATTCTGATGCGTCATGTTATCCCAGTGCAGAACATGTAAATGGAGAAGCGGGAGATTTGAATTTATTAACGACTCAGCAAAATGGAGTCAATACAGTCCTTGCAGCAGCAAATTTTGATTATGATAATCAGGTCATTCTTAGGAATATTCTTTTTGATTTTGGATTTGGATCAGGCCGGTCAGAAAATTTTTCCAACACCTCAAATACTAGTACGGCAGACAATGCCAGTACACGGTTACCACATACCACCCATACCGCCACTCCAAGACATAATAATCATTTGCATGTTCACGGTTTCACCCCAATATTAGATATATATGCCTAAAATTAATATCGCTTGTTTTGCTGTTTTATTTTTCCTTTTTTCCTGCTACAGTAAGGCTCAAACAGAAAATAAGACAATAAGCACAGAACCTCATTCCACAGATAAAAAATCAGTTTTCTTTAACACCAATAAAGCTGATTGTATCAATCTGCCATTTGGGTATTCAGATATTTCAAAACGAATAACTGTTGACTCCATTCTGTCTGCCATACAAGATAAAAATAAATTGAAGGAATTCAATGCTTTACAATTTGAAAAAGTAATCAAAAAAGATCTCGTATTACTTCCTGAAGAATATGATGTTTTCCTGCCGTTCAGCAAAAATGTCAATGAAAAATATGACCAGATTAAAATAGCCTCTGATTTTCTGTGTCATGAGGACTATTCAATCTACTTTATGGCGGTCTATAATACCGTTCGTTATGCCGAACCATTTATTGAAAAAATGTATTTGGTTTCAACGAAGAACGGTAAGCTTGTCGATATGAAGAGAATATACCTTAATCATCAGGGAGAAATGGGGTTTGCAAACTATACTTTATTTAATATCGATAAAAACTATATCATTTCTCTTCAGGATTATGAATTTAGTGAAGATCCATTTACACTAAAACCTTTACAGAAATACCAGATTCTGCCCTCCGGAAAGTTTGCCAGATACTACGATAAGGATGGTCCTTATAAAAATAATGAAGAACAGGGCATGGTAAAAGACCATCATAAAGAAGGAAAATGGATAGAAACCAAATCAAACGGATCTATGGATTTACAAAAATATCCGGAATTTACGGACCCCTATACTTATCTGGAAGCAGAGTATAAAAATGGTTTACCAACCGGAACATGGAAATTTTATAAATTACTGCAAAAATATAATGAAGAAACAGGAGAACCTATCTTAAATACAAGGAAAAAAGGACAATTGATCTATACGGAAATGTATCGGGAAGGCGTATTAGAAAAACGAGAACTTCATTAAAGCAGGTTGGTTAGCTGATGTTAAGTAAAGCCTCAATCTGTAAAACTTTTTCTATTAGTTGGAACATCGCAAAGACGCAAAATTATATTCAAAAAAACGTTTTAAGACGCAAAGATTTTATCTCCGATAAAATTGAATCCCGCTTATTCCATAATTTAATAAATACCTGAAAATCTTTGATTTTTTTTGCGCCTTAAACTACCCATAAAGCTTAAAAACCTTGCGCCTTTGCGATTTCCCGACAAAGCATGAGCTTCGTTTTCTGGTTTCCGGCAGAAACACTGAAGACTCAATCAAGCTTTTTTCAACGCAAAGTTTTTTTAAGATCCTGATGATTTTAAGAAAAGCAAGAGTTGCGGCTTCATCGTTGATGAAGCGGATGGATAAAACGTTCGCTTCATCAAATCAATCAAGGATTGATTCTCCCTTTGCCTGCTACTTTACACATGATTACATTAAATTTTTGCGTTAAAAAAATTATATTTCCTAGTTGTACTTCTTCCCTCTCCTTTCCAAAATAATATGTGCAGCATCCAGCATTTTTAGCAGATGAATGTATGGATTGACAAGATTTCTTTCCGGCAGATTCTCATAGACACCCATTGAAAAATAGACCATTCCCGACATAAAATAATCAAACTCCTGTACACTGTATTCTCTGAATGCTTTTTTAAAGACCAACAGAGGATTCTGGTATTCCTTCTCCGACAGCAAGCCAAGAGCCAATGGAGAGATCATTTCCAACTGAGTATTGGCGACCCACTTCTTTTCCTTCAGCATGATGAGATAACCGGCACGGACAAACAACTGTATAGACTGCCGAAACTGAAGGATAACAGCCGGATCTTCTTTGATCCAGCTATTCCTTTTTACAGCGCAATTGATAATATTGTTGAGTTTCTCTTTAGATGCAGCCAGGTCGTTGAACTTAAAAAAGGTTTCCATCAGCTGGAGTCCGGAATGCTTCCTGCGAACTGCCCAAAACCGGGTGTCAAAGTCTGTTTTATTCTTTTTCATGGGTTTATATTTTTTTAATAGGTGAAAAAATAAATGTGTGTTTTTTTAATTTGCTGGCTGTAAAGGAGGAAGTCGTGATAATGCCTGAACTTCCTGCCCCTACAAACCAAGGGTAATATGATAGAATTTGTGTTTTTCTAAAAACCCTAAAGCCGCAATAGGTTGTACACCCCATTGTAATAGATCATGATACTTTATGTGTGGTAAAGCAGGCTTAGAAAAGAAAGTGAAAGAGGAGTGACCATTTATACCATAAAAAGATTTTGTAGACTTTTAAAAATTACATTACAAGAATTTTTTAATGATCCTTTATTTAAATAATCCTGACGAGAGTTGGGATTTTTTATGTCGAAATTCCGTGAAAATACGGATACAAAATCTTAAAATGATCTTTATTTTTGTTGTTTACGGGAAGTCGTAAAACATCAATAACTATAGTTTGTATATTTGAATATAAACCAATAATCTACATAAAATGAAACTTGAACAAATTCCTTATTTCGTAAAATTTATTTTCAGTTGTGAAAATGGAGAATGTTTTTCCACTTCCGACAGCGAAATGCTTAAATTTATTATCGATCAAAATTCAAATGAAAAAATTAACAAACTTTATATAGGTCAAAAATTAAAATTTGAACCTATTGAAGAAAATGAAAAAACTTATGAAATAACCGATATAAAAATTCGACACATTTTTCCAGATATTGATGATCACAAAATAGGATTTGATATGGAAGATTGTGAATACTCGCAGGGTGAAAATAAAGAATGGCTTTTCAGTATCTTAGTCTCAACAAAAGTAATCTAAATTATGAACGAATTTCAAAATCAATTAAATAATAATATTTTAGCAGCATTAAATGAATTCAATAAATCTGAAGCATTAGTTAATGTAAGACTTATATATAAATCAAATTTTGAAATAATTAAACAATTGCTAGCAACAAGAAATTCAAGGACAGTTATTGAAGATATAATAAATATTGATAATACGAATAACACTATTATAATGAATAACTTCCATTTAATAAGGGAAATTAATCGTGGTATTTATGAAGGAAAAATTCTAAATGAAAATATTCAATAAAGTTTTACAACACTATATTAATCTTGAATTAAAATTAGTGACATGTTGAAATCAAAAATTGTTTTTTATATTTAAATTGCAGAAATAAGACAAATGATAAATGATAAACCTGGTTACAATAGCGCTTATATAAGCTTAAATCTATTAGATGAATTGGATTATTGTCTTGGAGGATATGGTAAACCGAATGTTGAATTTTTATTTTCTCTCAACACTTTTGTTGAAACATTTATTGCTTCATCGGAATTCTACACTTCTTTAGATGAATTAAATCATCTAAGTTTAACAACTCCGGTGCTATTTCCTAATGGTAGACCCATTCTAAACCTCGTCGCCCGTTTTGGAGGATTGAAGTTTGTTGATGGTGTTGTTGATAATCCATCATCTGAAATTTATAGAAGTGATATATTAACTAAAACTAAAAGAGAAGCACTACAAGATTTTGTTCTAGAATACGGACAAAAGATTCAGGAAAAATACTTTATTAAAAGTAATGTTGATGAAGTTATAGAAAAGATTCCTTTAGTAACATCTAAGTTTGACGAAGATGATTTTGTTGTATCGGAAACTGAGAGTACTTGGGATGAACTAATTTTAAACCTTATAAACGTATCAAAGACATCAAGTATTCAAACATCATTGCCTATCTCTTTATATGGAAGACAGATAAGTAATTTAAACAAAACACCATATTCAATACAATCCTTAGATATGGTTGCAAAAATCCATAACGCTAAGGTTGAAGATTTAAAAAATAGTCTCAACTATCAATTTTTACCCATTCCTTCATTTACTAATATCTTACTGAGCAGTGTCACTTCCGCTAGTGATATACCTTATAAACTTGGCCAATTAAGATTAGACTTTCAAGAGTTACGTGATCAATTTGAACAGTTGGAAATTGAAATTCATGAATCAATAACATTTAAAGAACAATTAGAAGCTCATAATAAATTTAAGGAATTTTGGAATACTTTTAATAAAAAGTATGTAGATCGAAAACATCGCATTTTTTATGGTGATTTTGATTTCAGTGAAAATTCTGATGTTGACAAAAGTATTGATTCTTATATAGATGGTAATACCATATCTGATTCTTTAAAGGAACTCAATTTAGGTAAAATTGCAGGAAATGTAATTACTAAAGGTTATTCTTGGTACAAAGATAGAAAGGTAATAAATAGATTTAAAGGCATAACTAATATTTGGGAGTTATTTGAAAACAGTAATTCAATTAATCAGCAATTAAAACACTTTGAACGGCTTTTTAATGTTCAGTTTAGCAACGCAGAGATTAATAAGATCCACGATTTTGTAAACAAAAAGCTTAATAATATAACAAAAGAAATTTCAAACTAAGAGATGTCATATTTTTTTAATAAGCGTAGATCTAGTGGCATTTTCGTTCCTTCAGGAAATGGATTTGTTGAGTATACTGGAGATGTAGGTACTGGATCAATTATTTCTCTGAATAATATTTTCGGTTACAATGACGATCAGTTATATTCCATATTTGCATCAGAAAATAAGTCTAAAATATGGGCAATTGAAATCGAAGTATTTACACGAAATATTGCTTTTATAATGGTGGACACTAAAGTGACTCATCTGACACAGAAAGATGTAAATAAATATTTAAGAGGTTTTTCAGTTTCTAAAGAATTCAATGCACTTAAAGTACATGACATTTTAAGTACTGCGGTAGAAAATGAAAGTTTTTCTAATGAATTTTTATCAAAGGTATTAAGCCTAAATAATATCTCTAGAAATGGTATGTTTTATTCAGAAAAGATTAAAACTTATTTATACTTTACTAATGGAATTTTGACAAATTTTCAAGTGGATGATGGTTTAATGCCTTATTCCAGACATTTACAGGAGGTGAATAAAACAGTCTTTACTTGGATTTCAGAATTAGCCTATAAGTATTGGCCAAATGATGATTTTAAGGCAAAAAGGGAAATAAATATTCAATGTGAAGCTTGGAGTAGAATTCCTAACACTTTTGGAAATCAATTTATTAATTTACATCGTACTGAAAATGGAGGAGCCAATCTACATATGCTACTTGTTTGTCATTATGGCTATCGGATAAATTTCACTCAATTTCATGAAATTAACCATAACAGATTTACCATTGAAAAAGATGATCCAGATTTAAATATCATGGTTATTAAGTTGGGAAATTTTAGATATTATTTTGAAAAAGAAACAGAAAATCTCTTGTATTTTGATCAGTTAATTTAATATTATGGAGCTAATTTCCACTTCCCACTCTCCGAAGTCCCTAATATTGGATTCTTTTTAACGAATTGTTTTTATTCTATCAGCTCAAAGTCAAAAAGCCTTTGCACAACAGGAATTTTCCAAAAATCCACCATCTTTCAAAACAAACTCCCAAATATTCCGTTTAATTCTTAAATTTGGCTCATGCGAAAGAATTTTTATTTCATCATTGTATTATTTTCTCTTACCAGTTGCTATACGTATCAGGTAAAAAAACAAGTGGATCCAGCGGCCGACAATAAGCAAAACACAGCTGCTCCTCAAAGTCCGAACGCACCACAAGCACCTGCACCTATCAATATTCAGGAAAAACTTGCATCCGGTAAAAATGTTAAAATTGACGTTGAAGGTAAATCCTATAAAGTAATCGTTGACAAGTGGGAAAGCGACAGTCTGGTAGCACATCCGGTACATAATCCTAAAAAAATCATGAAGTTCCATAAGAACCAGATCAATGCTGAGAAAATTGCAGAAAAACGCTTTTCACAACCAATAGCTGATATTATTACCGTTACCGCTTATGCCGCAATTGGTGCTGGAATCTGGTATCTTCTCCAGTAATTTAGAAAATTCCATGACTACCTTAGCTTAAAAGATCTCAGTATTCCAGCCGTTTATTAATCTTTTGCATCAAATTGATACTCTGGATATCAAATAGTATCATAAAAGATACAGCAGAACTGAATAATTGATCTTCAATTTTATATAGTCTCAAAAGATTCGTACTGAAGATCAGCCTCAGTGATCTGCGTATTTAATAAGCTGTCAGTATTCGGGTCTTCTGTTTCTGCGTGTATTTTAGAATCCTGAATCATTTTTCCCTCCGTATTATAAATTTTTACAATAATCCATTTTCCACTGCGTTCCAGTTCTTTTAACCCGGATTCAGATTTGTATTTAAGTTTTCCGCTTTCAAGGATGCCATTTTTTACAACTGCTTTATTAGCAGGTTTTCCTTTAGCATACTGAACAATCTGCGCTGTGAACCCATCCCCCTGTTCAGCCGGCTGGCTGTAGGTATAAGCAATTGCTCCTTTTTCATCATAAACAACAGAATTATATACGGTCTGATCTGCATTGATCTTTGTTTCCGTTTTTAATTTTTCGTCCTCTCTGAAAGACTTGGAATACACTAAAATTCCCTCTTTATAATGCTGTTCCACAAGCCCTTCGTACAGCGTACCATTATAGGGCATATCATCTTTATAGGTCACAGTTCCTTTGAGTTTTCCGTCCGGATGGTAATATCTGATTTCCTGGGTTACCTCATCCTTTAACACCTGCTCAGAAGATAATTTCCAATTTTCATCAAAATATTTATTCAGGATTGCAGACCCGTTTTTATAAACATTAACAGCTGTGAATCCGGAAAAGTCATAATTAAACAGATATTCTTCTCCGTCCTGCGGCGTGTAATAGTCTATTTCTTTATCATAGATGTAGGTAAGACTGCCTATCTGCTTCCCCGCTTCATCGTACGTTTTTTGATAGCCGCCTTTTTTGTTTTTCCTCTCTTCCTGTAAAATTTTCCCTTCCTGGGAATAGATAATACTTTCTGTTACCTTGCCGTCTTTATTTTGTTTTTCAATTTTGGAAACCCTCATCGGATTCTGATAATACTCTACGGTCACCTTATCGCCGGAATCGCCGGAACTGTTTGTTCCTATATATTTTCCTTTTTCGCCATAAAATTTTATTTCAAACGCCCCTTTACCGTCATTAGTCGTTTCATAGCGGATTCCTTTAATATCCTCGTCATAAATAATGGATTTAAAACTATCGGAAGTTTCATAGGTTGTAATAATGTTATGATAAGACATTTCTTCAGGATTTTTATAACTGTATATTTTTCCTGTAAAACTACCATCAGCTTTATAAATCAGATCCTCCAAAGGCCTTCCCTGCTCGTCAAAAGTCTTAGCCGGTCCCACTTGTTGCCCTGCGGAGTATGTTCCTATACTCAAGACTTTACCTTCAGCATTGTACCAGGTAATTTTACCTTCATAGATTTCACTTCCCGGTGTAGCATCCGAAACAAGACCCTCCATCTGAAGGGTTCCGTTTTTATAAAAGTCCCTGATTAAAATGAGTTTGCCCTTATGCTCAGTTTCCCGATAAAATTCCATTTTGTTCTGAGTTGTTTTCTCCCAGTTTTCATCAAAATAGATTTTTTCCTGTGCACCTGCGTGAATGTTTACGATCAGGGCAAAAACCGCTGACATCAATAATTTTTTCATGTTTTTTTAAGGTTTAGACAAGCAAATGCCATAAATAACAGCTTATTTGCGCTTTTAGTGTTTTTTATTCCTTCAATACCTTCCCACGAAAATATCGATATAATAATTCTTTTTATTGAACCTTGGCCGGTCTTTGTAAAAATGGAATCATTACTTTATAGATAAAATTTCATCATTGTGTTTTTTTGTGTCAGAAATGACAGCGACAAAGATCTGTAAAATCAAGATTGCAAAAAATCCCTGTTTTCAGCTAATTTGTTAAACGGAAACACCAATCATTCTACATGGATTGCATGTTTAGAGTATATGTAAAGAATAAAATTTCATTATATCACCAAAATTAGCTGAAAACAGGGATTGAAAAATATAATAAGAATACCGAGTTTTGGTTCTAAATATAAAATGGATCATCCATCCATTGTCATCTATACAAATTTGATTATGAAATATAACCAGTGAGAAATAGCAAAGTAATAACTTTGCCGTGCTTACAATCTAAAAAATGCCGATCAATTTTTTTTCTTTTTTACGCTTCTATATTGCCTTTTTATGTCTTGTGTTAGCTGGTCAGGCCACATCAGCCCAGGAACTTCACAACAGTCTGGAACAGCAATACAAAAAGTATAACCCGGGAAGCCCTCAGCGAATGTTGATTACCGGGAAGTATGCACAAGCTCTTTTCTTCAATAAACAGGAAGATAAGGCTTTTGCCGTTTTAAATGAAAATATTGCTTATGCAAAAAAGGTAACGGACGGAAAATATGCTGCGTATTTATACATTATTGCAGCCATAAACTATAGATTGTTGGATCATGTTAAAGCCTATGAAAATGCTTGCAGGTTTGCCCAATTCTATGAAGCAAAAACAAAAGATCCGGAAACAAAAGGATATGTAGCTTATGGGCTTGGCTGGATCCATGAACGTAATAATAAAGAGGCTGAAGCCGTTCGCTATTTTTTGAAAGCATTGTCATTTTATGAAAAAGCACCCTATTCTGAAAGCTTAAATAATAGAAAAGCGTCTGTATACCGGGAGCTAAATAGTATTTACGCCGATTGGAATGACTTCCCACTGCAGGAGAAATACAGTAAGTTATTATTGGAAATTTCCCTGCAGCAGAATGATCCTATAAATTTGTTTGATGCTTATATGGCCATGGGATATATGTACGAAAAGCGCTATGAATCTACCACCAATAAGACTTTTATCTCCCAAGCTGAATCTTACTATCTCAAAGCGGTGGAAACTTATAAAGCCAACAAGGCACGCATGCCTATCCCTTCCAACCTTTCTTTTGTCGCAATAAATCTGGCTAATTTATATTTAAATTATTTCCCTGAATCCTACAAGGATAAGGTTCTGTATTATGCCAATTTAGCTAAAGCCCAGGGTATTGCTACAGGAAATCATGACCATGTAGCCTCTGCCAATGGTCTTTTGGCAGAAATAGCTTTGAAGAATGATAATAAAGAGGAAGCAAAAAAGTATCTGCTGACAGCACTTGCAGAATCAGAATATGACAAAGTCACTAATCCGAATATCAAACTGTCAATTTTTGAAAATCTCTCACAGCTATTTCAAAATGAAAATAATTTTAAAGAAGCCATATTTTATCAAAAAGCTTATTTAGAAACCTTTAAACAAATTTATGATGAAAAAAATGCTGCCTTGGGTAAAAAACTGGAGGTCCAGTATGAAAGGGAGAAGCAAAAACAGCAATTGCTCCGGCTACAATTAGCATCTGAAAAGCAAGAACAACGGCTTAAGGAAATGAGCTGGCATAGTGTACAGCAGGCTCAGAAATTGGAGAATCTTGAATTAACGAAAGAGAATCAATTTAGAAAACTGGAATTTACTGAAATAGAAAACAGTAAAAAAGCCCAGGAACTTCGTTTATCACAACTTGAATCTTTTAATAGGAAACGAGAAGTAGATCTCTATAAAGCCAGAGTCGACTATAAAGAGAAAATCAATAAATTTTATATCGGTTTGACCACCTCTGTTTCTTTATTGCTTATCTTATTGCTGTATGCCTATTTTCAAAGAGCAAAAGGCATAAAACAACAGGAAAAATTACATCTCCTTGAAATGGAAAAAGTGATGCAGAACTCAAGAATATCCAACCTTACGGTGATGCTGGAAGGCCAGGAACAAGAACGGGGAAGAATAGCCCGGGATCTGCACGATGGCCTCGGAAGTTTACTTTCCGGAACCAAAATGAATCTGTTTTTATTAAAGGATACATCTAATGATCATCATCAGCTGCAAATAGAAAGATCAATGGAACAGATTGATATAGCGGTTGATGAACTCCGCCACGTTGCGCATAATCTTATGCCGGATTTGCTGCTAAAGTATGGTCTTCAGGAAACATTGATGGAATATGTTTCCCGAATGACCACTCCGAAGCTGGATGTTGATGTTCAGTTTTTACATTATTCGGCTCAGCTGCCATTGGACAGCCAGCTGCTTGTATACAGGATCATTCAGGAGTTAGTAAACAATGCTATAAAGCACGCCACAGCGCATGAAATCATTATCCAGTTCATCGAAAATGAATCTGATTATGTCATTATCGTAGAGGATGATGGAAAAGGATTTGATATAAACATTTTGAATCATTCGCATTCTGCGGGATTTCATAATATCCGTTCACGCGTTGAGTTTCTGAAAGGTACCATACACATAGAATCCCAGATCAATATAGGAACCAACATTGAAATCAAATTTCCAAAATAAACAGTTTATGATTAAAATTGCTATAACCGATGATCACCCATTATTGCTGGAAGGCTTAAAAAATATTCTTTCCCAACAGGAGAATTTTACGGTAGTCGGCTGCTATTCCTCTTCAAGTGAGCTTTTTTCAGGTTTAGAAAACCAGACTTTAGATGTATTGTTACTTGATATTAATCTCTCCGATGGCAACAGTATTGATTTTATTAAACCTATATTAAAAAAATATCCTGGTACACAAATCATCATTTTGAGCGTACACAATGAGTTTGCAGTTATCAATAGCACCTTGGAAGAAGGAGCTATGGGATACATACAGAAGAATGCTTCGGTGACCGAAATAATTTCCGGAATACAAACGATACTTAAGGGTGAAAAGTTCTTATGCAATCAAACAAAAAGAATTGTAGAGATGAAAACGAATTCCGGATTAAATGCAGTTCCCAAACTGACCCGCAGGGAAAAGGAAATTTTAATAGAAGCATCTTCAGGTCTTACCACAATTCAAATAGCGGATAAATTATGCATAAGCCCGCATACAGTAGAAAGCCACCGCAAAAATCTGATTGTCAAATTCAAAACCTCCAACTTAAGTACTGCAATAAAATTAGCAATGGAATACGGATTAGTCCGAACATGATAACCAATGAAAATAAGACTGGATTATAATACAGTTAACAACTAACGCCATATGAATCACATGGCGTTAGTTGTTTTTTTATTCAATTTATAATCAATACATTAATAGAAAATGGTTTGAAAAAGCTTTAATAAAATATTTTCCGACCTTCAATTTTCACCATATTTTCGCTTTCCATTTTCTTAACAGTTCTTATGACCGTTTCAACACGTAATCCTGTAAGATTTGCAATCTGCTGTCTGGTGTAAGGCACCTGAAAAGCCTGGTTACGATCATTACACTGGGTCGCCTTTAAATAGTCCATGATCGTTTTGATCTTGAACTGTGGATCCGTAGATGAGATATTAAAAAGCATTAAATATTTATAATAAAGCCGGTCTGCCATGCATCGAAACATATCCATCATAACGTCCTTATTTTGATGAATAAGTGAAAAGAAGTCTGACTGAGACAATTTCAGGATGGTGCATTGCGTTTTAGCAACAGCATTCATGGGATAAGGCTTATCGTTAAAAAGCAATGATTCTCCAATACTCTGTCCATCAGAAAGAATATTCTGTGTGAATTCTTTTCCATCCTCATGGTAATTATTGAGCTCTACAACACCATTAACAATTTGAAAATAAAATTTAGCAAAGCTTCCTTCACTAAAAATAGTTTCATTAGGTGAATAGCTTTCATATTCACCTCCATAAGCTAACAAAAGGTCTTCACTGATTATCATATCTTAAAATTTTATTGTTAAGTAATGAACATCTTAGTAAAAATTAGTGGTTATCTAATATCAAAAAGCAAGCCATATTCATTTATTGTTACAAAAAATTTTAAACAAAAAAGTCAACAGATTATGATCGAAATAATAATGCAAATGATGGTTGTTTACTAATTTTATGAAAGATTAACATGCCTGATGGTAAATTGAAACAACACGGTTTTATAATAGCAGGAATCATATCCATCCCTTTTGTATAACTATATAGAAGCATTGAAACATTGCATTGCAGATCTCTTGTTAAGTTAACTGTAACATAACTGATCTATTTTTGGTGCCATTATTGGAGGATAATCAAAACAATTCCAAATATCAATTAACATGAAAAAGCATATCATTATTGTTGGTGGAGGATTTGCAGGAATTAATCTTATTAAATCCTTAAAAAATGACAACAGATTTCTTATTACGCTTGTTGATAAGAACAATTATCATTTCTTTCCTCCACTTATTTACCAGGTGGCTACCTCTTTTATTCAGGCATCCAATATCAGCTATCCTTTCCGGAGATTATTCTCGAAATACAAAAATGTGAATTTTCACATGGGAAGCCTTCTTAGAGTTGATCCTGAAAGCAGTACCATCGAAACAGATACGGGAAATCTGACCTATGATTATCTGGTTATTGCATTGGGTACGGAGTCTAATTTTTTTGGAATGCATAATGTACAGAGATGTGCGCTTCCTATGAAAAATATAGAGGAGGCACTTTATCTGCGAAATCACATGCTGCTCAATCTCGAGGAAGCCGCCAGAAATAAAGATCCGAAAACTGCAGAAAAATTACAGAATGTAGTTATAGCAGGCGGCGGCCCTACCGGTGTAGAATTGGCTGGCATGATTGCGGAAATGGGAAAATATATTGCTGAAAAAGAATATCCCGAGATCAAGCTCAGCTTTTCCAATCTGTATCTGATTGATGCATTACCCACTCTACTTTCCCCAATGAGTAAAATGGCACAGCAGACTTCCTACAAGACTTTACAAGAGCTTGGTGTAAAAATCCTTCTTAATGTTTCAGTAAAAGACTATATTAATAACCAGGTGCTTCTGTCCGACGGAACATCGATAGATACTGAAACGCTCATCTGGACCTCCGGAGTTATAGGACGGGAAATCCCCGGAATTCCAGAAAACAGAATCGGAAAGGGAAGAAGAATTTTAACCGATGAATATAACAGAGTTAAAGAAATGGAAAATATCTATGCTGTAGGAGATATTTCTCTCCAGCTAACCGACAGAAACTTTCCCAAAGGACATCCCCAGCTTGCCCAGGTAGCAATACAGCAGGGCAGAAATCTGGCTAAAAATTTAATCAGGCTTGAAGACAAAAAAGCACTTATTCCCTTCAAATATAATGATAAGGGCAGTATGGCGATCATTTCAAAATTCAATGCGGTAGTAGATCTCCCCAAATTTTCCTTCAAAGGCTTTCTGGCATGGCTTACATGGCTGTTTATCCACATTATTCCGTTGGTGGGCTTCAGAAGCAAAATCAGGTTAGCACTGGATTGGTTCCGGCTGTTTATCACCAATAACCCATCCATCCGTTTAATTCTTTATCCAAAAAGAAATACAACTAAGCAACAGTAATATCTGCCTAAAAAAAGAAATTATGAAAGATAAAAAAAAGAAATCCCCCTTTTTTGGGAAAACAGTGGTCATCACAGGAGCATCCAGTGGTGTAGGAAAGGCGACTGCAGAGGCTTTCGCCAGAGAAGGTGCCGATTTAGTTCTTGCTTCAAGGGGTGAAGAAGCCCTGACAGCTACAGCAGAAGCCTGTAGAAAATACGGCAGCATGGTCCTTACCCTTGTTACCGACACCTCTGTTCCGGAAGACGTTTATCACCTTGCGGAAAAAGCATTTGTTCTGAATAACCGGATTGATTACTGGATCAATAATGCCGGGGTTCTGTCATTTGGGAAATTTGAAGAAACTCCAATTGAAGTGATAGATCAGATCATTAAAACCAATCTTTTGGGGTATATACATTCGGCACACGCCGTACTGCCGATTTTTAAAAAGCAGAAAAAAGGAGTTCTTATTAATAATATTTCCATTGGCGGATGGATGCCTGCTCCGTACGGAACAGCGTATACGGCTTCAAAATTCGGTATCCGGGGCATGGTAGAAACTCTTCAGGGAGAGGTATCCAATTATTCTGACATCCATATCTGTGCTCTGTATCCGGGGTTTCAGAAGTCTTCAGGGATAGAGCATGCAGCTAATTATTCAGGAATAAAACTGAGTACGCCACCACCGTCTTTCGATCCTCGTGATCTGGCGCAAGCTATTGTTAAGGTTGCCAAAAACCCGGTTGACTCCAGCTACCCTGATTGGTTTTCCGTAGTATTTAAAAATCTTTATACTTTTTTTCCCGGAACGATCAGGAATGTATCTTCATCACTCATGAGGCTCGTCATGAAAAAGGCAAATGCGGATGAGAATACGGCAGGAAATGTACTAAAGCCATCAAAAGGAAATATGGGTATTCATGGAAAAACCCTTCTTTCTTCAGAAAAAACGTTAAAAATAGCTACAGCAGGAATTGTTGGTCTGGGCATTATCTCTGTTCTTTTTTCTCTTAGAAACCCAAAAAAACTAATTCCTTAAAGGAAAATTTTTAAAAGCTGATACCTGAACCTGGTAAAAATAAGTTTGAACCACTAAATCACAAAAAATATTATGAAAACAGAAGAAACAGTATCCGTCCTCAATGATCTGCTGCATATTACGAATGACAGGATAGAAGGATTTGAAAAAGTTGAGGGAAAAATCTGGGAAATGTATCCTGATATAAAAAATGAGTATGACCGTATGATCTCTCAGTCAAAAATCATGAAAAATGAACTGATCAACCTGATCACTGAAAAAAACGGAACCCCCGAGGATTCAACTTCTATTGCGGGAGCTCTCCACAGGACATGGATTGATATTAAAAATTCGTTTACCGTGGGAAATCTCGAAGAATCTACCTTAGAGAATGTAATCTTTGGCGAAAAAGCTGCCATTGAGGCTTATCAAAAGGCTCTTGAAAGCGGAGATCTCTGTGAAAAAAGTGAAAAAATTGTTTCAGAACAATTGCACAGTCTGAAGATATCTTATAATCAGTTTAAAAAGATTGAAGAATATAAAAAGAAAGAATAATATTGAAGCCACCCTAAGGTGGCTTTTAACGGTCACAGTTTACTTTTACTATAATAGCTTTTAAAGTTCAATTCTATGCAAATCCTTTACCGTAGGACCTGTAAGCATTTTTCCATTGACATTGAACCTGGAACCATGGCAGGGACAATCCCAGCTTATCTCTGCACTGTTCCAGCGCACTTCACATTTTAAATGAGGACATGTACTTTTAACAAGATGTATTTTCCCTCTGCTGTCTTTATATACAGCGTAAGATCCGCCTTCATATTTTACAACCTTCGCCTCACCTTCAGTGAGTTCGCTCAGGGAATTTATTTTCTCAATAAACAGTTTATCTTTTACAAAATCCAATACTACACCGGCCTGCTCTTTTACAAAATTGGTAAAACCGGCCACCGGCTTTATCCTTCCCGGATCGAAAAGTTCCTTGTATTTACTGGAACCAGTCAAGATTAGGTCTCCAAGAATCTGTGAGGTAATGGTTCCAAAGATCATCCCGTTTCCCCGGAATCCTGTGGCTGTATAGATTTTTTTGCATCCCGGCAATACTCCAATATAAGGAAGCCCATCGGCTGGTTCATAATACTGACTTGACCAGCTGTAAACAGCGGTATCTACATCAAAATGCTCTCTCACATAGTTTTCTAATTTTGAAAAGCACTCTCCGGTATCTTCTGTGTGCCCTGTTTTATGATCCTCACCACCGGCAATCAACAGGTTTTCACCATTTACTTCCTGAATTCTGTAGTAATGGTAAGGGTCGGTAAGATCATACCCGAGATCTTTAGGATAATGATCTCCTTTCAATCTGAATGCAATAGCATAACTACGATAAGGAGCATTCATCAGATGAAGGACACTCACCCCTGGAGGAATATGGGTGGCATAAATAACATGACGTGCATTAATATTTCCTTTTGAAGATTGCAAAATTACCGAGCTTTGCTGCTCATCATGTCCCTCACATATGCAGTCCTCCACCAGAACTCCACCCAGGCTGATAAATGCCTCTGCAAGACTCCTGATATATTTGATAGGATGAAACTGTGCCTGATTAGGAATAACGGCCGCTTTTTTGAATGGAAATGGAAAAGGAATTTCATTGGTAAACGTCATCTGATGTCCTACCTGTGCTGCGCCTTTTACAATATCCTCCAACTGTTTTTCCTGTTTTTCGTCCAACGCAAAAAGATAGGCTGTTTTGCTTTCAAAATCACAGTCAATGTTAAATTCCCTGATATTATTCCTGATGATATTTTTAGCTTCAATTCCCACATACTTCAGGAGTTTTGCGTTATTTAAACCAAAATCTTTAATGGCCTGGGAATAGGTGGTATCAAAGAAGTCATTTAAGTGGGCCGTGGTTCCGCCAGTAGTTCCAAAACCAATGTTGGCCGCTTCCAGAACAATACACTTCTGACCTTCTTTCTGTAGTCTTATTGCGGCAGAAATTCCGGTAATACCGGCTCCAACAATGGCAACGTCATAGAGTTTTTCCAAGGCTGGATCTAAAGAAAACTTTTTAATTTCCTCCTGCCATATGCTTTTTCTGGCTCCATCTCTATTCATGTCTATTTAACTTTTAAAGTGTCATTTTTTATTCTCAGATCGTTTTGCTTCTGGGCTTCATCATTATCTACTTCGCAACGGCAGGCCGCTAAACTCGCAAGGCAAAATGTCATTAAAATGATTCTCTTCATAATTTTTTTGCCTGGGTCTATCTATTATTGTATTGTTTAAATAAAGCTTTTTTATTTTTCAGTAACCGGCTTTTGCATTTCTCCCATCCTATAAGCAGCCATATCATCTGTTGCAAGATTGGTCATTGCTACAGTGAGCTTATTTTTGAATCCTGAAATTATTTTGTCGTCCCCGTTCATTAAAGCATTATAGCCGTCTATTGCTACCTGTTCAGGATTTGCAAGATTTTCTCTGTCTTCAAGGATCCTACTTCCGTTCATGTCAGCTTTGTTGAAAAAGTCTGTATCTGTAGGGCCCGGCAAAAGAGCAGTTACGGTAATGCCTGAATCTTTTAACTCTTCGCGGATGGCCTCAGACCATGATAAAACGAAAGCTTTTGTTCCATGGTAAACGGAATGCCATGGGCCCGGAGCTTTGCTGGCAATAGAAGCAAGATTCAAAATCTTTCCTGATCCTTTATGCAGACGGTCTTTTAAAAACAGCTTGGTCAGCAGGATAACTGAGATAATGTTCAGATTGACAATATTAATCTCGCGGTGGATATCTGTATCCTGGAATTTGCCGTAAACACCCTGCCCGGCATCATTAACAAGGATTTCAGGACTGATCCCATTGAGCTGCAGTTCTGAATACAGCGAGTAAACTTCATCCTGCAGAAATAAATTTTTTGAGATGGAAATAACATTAGCACCAAAAGCCTTAAATTCTTCAGCTTTGTTCTTCAGCTCTTCATGATTTCGGGCAACGATCACAAGATCATAGCCGTTTTTTGCAAACTGTTTGGCGAGCTCATAACCTATCCCACTCGTTGCTCCGGTTATTAAAGCATATTGATATTTACGTTCCATAGTTGATGATTTTAAATTAATAGTTTATTAATTTGAATAACTTCAGCATAATAAACGGGCCTTCTTTTTTTCATATTTAAAACTCTGAAAGTTTCCAGGGATCAAGAACAACTTTTACACATCCGTCCTGTTTTTTATCAAAGATTTCGTATCCCGTATAAACATCTTCAAGAGAAAGGCGGTGTGTAATAATATCATTCAGCTGTACACGGCCACTCTGTACATGATCCATAAGTGTATCAATAATTGGGTGTACATTACACTGTCCTGCTTTTATAGTAATTCCTTTATCGAAAATCTGTCCAAGCTTGAAATTGTCATAGTTCACTGGATAAACCCCTAAAACTGAAACAGTCCCGCCCCGTCTTACGCTGCTCATACAGGCTTCGAGGACTTTTATGGATCCTTTTTCAAAATTCAAAACGGCTTTTGCCCTGTCCAGCAGGTTTCTATCAGGTTCAAATCCTACGGCATCTATACATAAATCTGCACCCCGGCCGTCTGTCATCTCTCTTATCTGCTGGATAACTTCTTCAGCATCTTCCCATAACACTGTTTCACAACCTGTAAGCCTTTTAATCTGGTCAAGTCTGTACTGCAAAGTATCAACAACAATCACTTTTCCTGCATTGTGCAGAATGGCACTTTTTGCAGACATGGAACCCACAGGTCCCGCTCCGAAAATAGCTACGGTTTCCCCACCTTTTAATTCTCCCCACATCACTCCGGTATAGCCTGTAGGAAAAATGTCTGTCAGGAATAAAACCTGCTCATCATTTAGGCCTTCCGGAACTTTTCTGGGCCCAAAGTGAGCATAAGGAACCCTCACATACTGGGCCTGTCCGCCGTTATAGCCGCCATACAGATCAGTATAACCGAACAGTCCGCCTCCTTTTTCAGTAACAAGACCTCCTTCAGGTCCGTAATGTTCCGGGTTGCTGTGCTCACATGCCGTTGGAAGGTCATGCTGGCAGAAGTAACATCCGCCACAGGCAACAGGAAATGGGATGACAACACGGTCTCCCATTTTCAGATGACTGATATTTTTTCCGGTCTCTTCAACCACTCCCATGAATTCATGTCCCATAACCATGGGCCGGAGCTGAGGAATCCCTCCGGAATACATATGCAGATCGCTGCCACAAATAGCCGTTGAAGTTACTTTGAGAATAATATCGTTGGGATCCTCAATTACAGGATCATCTACAGTATCGCACGTTATGATTCCGGGAGAGTGAAAAACTGCTGCTTTCATAATTTCAATATTTAATGGTGTGAAGAGTGTGTTCAGGCAATATATATCTGGTAGTTTCCGGATTAAAATGCCATATAGATTTGAAATCTATATGGCATGATGTGCTCATTTGATTAATCTTCCTGTTCTGCATCAAAGTTGATGAAGGTTTCAGCAATTTCGGTAAGATTATAATCTGTATCTTCTTCTTCCTGAAGTGTTTTTTCAAGCAGGTCTGCAGCCTTATCGTGCCCCATGGTGATGGCAAGCTGAGCCAGGCCCCCGTAGGTTGCAATCTCATAATGTTCTACTTTCTGCGCAGCAATAATCAAAGCTGCGTCTCTAGTCATAGAACCTTCTTCTGTAGATTTTATCACCTCCTCGCCTTCTTTTATGATTCCTTTTATTGCTTCACATTCTTTTTTTGCAGGAGTCTCATCAATGAGTTTAAAGACTTTTTCCAAACGGCTCACATGCTTTTTAGTCTGAAGCTGATGGTCTTCAAATGCATCTTTCAGTTCTTCGGTTGTTGCTGCTTCCTGCATTTTTTCCAGAGCCTCGATGATGGCATTTTCTGCGAAATAAATGTCTTTAAGAGCACTCACGAAGAATTTATGCAGCGGAGAATTTTTCATTTCATTTTTGTCTACCGAAGCATTATCTACTTTCATCTTTTTATCTGCTGCAGATGTGTTTGCATTGCCTGCAGATGTGGCTGTGCTATTTTCTGTTGTTTTTGTTGCCATGATATATGTATATGATGTGGTGTTAAAACTTAAATTAAAAGACTACCTCTTTACAGCTTTATAAAGAGGTAATCTAAAAAACTATGAATTATTACGTCTGCCTCCAAATCCTGATCTACCTGAACCAGAGGACCTTCCGCCGCCATGAGAAGCCTGTCCTCCCATTCGGGCAATCCTGGTACGTTCTGCCTTACTCATGGATGCAAAACCTCTTCTTGATGTTCCATTTCCTGAATTTCCTGAGTTAGAATCACGATCCGATCCACTTCTTGAGCCTGAACCTCTTGAACTACTGCCTGAGCCTGATCTTCCTGAATTGGAAGATCTTCCGCCTCCATGGGAAGCTTCTCCTCCCATACGGGCGATTCTCGTACGCTCAGCTTTACTCATGGATGCAAAACCTCTTCTTGAAGTTCCGTTTCCTGAGCCTGAAGATGACCTTCCTCTTCCTGAAGAGCCAGAGCCGGATCTAGAGCCTCCTCTACCTCCGGAAGTAAATCTTCCCTGGCTGTCTCTTTGTTGATTACCTCCTCTGAAACCTCCTCTTCTTCCGGAGCTTCCACGTCCTCTGTTATCATCTTCGTTATCATATTCATCATCGTCATAATCTTCGTAATCATCATCTTCCTCGTAGTCGTCATCATCATAATCGTCATCATCATAGCTGTTTTCATAATCATCATAATAATCCTCATAATCAGAGAAATCATCATCATAATCTTCATCTTCAGATGCATCGTTATAACCATGGTCATAACCTAATTGATAAACTTCCTCTAAAGTAGATCTTTCACTATTTGAAGAATTACTTCTTGAACTACGATTGTTTGAATTTCTAGTGTTCATAACTGAATGTTTTAATAAAAATTAATATATAAGTGATGTATTGCAGTTCCTAACTAGTATCAGAAAAGCAATGGTTTTGGTGTATTGATAATAATTTTCATTAAGCTGAACAGCTTACATGTAACTTCCATTAAGGAAGGATTCAGATCTTTAATCAGTTTGATATTTCAAATTTACAACGGAATAATCCTCTTGTTTATGACTCGCATCATATTGGATAATTTAATATAAAATTTTTCTGTTGATGATCTTCAGAATGTTGAATTCAAATAAAATAAAAATATACAAGCAGGAAGAGCCCGGAAATACAGATTAGCTCCATAGAAAAAACCTTCCAGAGTAGGAAGGCCAGAATATATGGGGTCTAAAAAAGTGTTTAAAAAAAGCTATAGTTGTCTTTCTTCTTCTCCTCTGTATCTGAACTGATGATCTCTTGTGCCAGCTAAAATACCTGTTTCCAGAAAGCCTTTGTTATAATTGATTACTTTTCAAATGTATCTACTTATTCTTTTGCAGTTTATGAGCTAGATCACAAAGTATACTTTTTCTTAACCTTAACCCCAGCGGTTAGGATATGGGATTAAAATTAAACGTTTTCAAGTCTATTTTTTGTGCAAAAAGCACTAAAGAAGGAGTAATTGCAACAACTGTACTTTACCTGATGAGTTAATACAATTTCAAATATGGACAAATCATGTGATCATCTGAAAATCTGTTGGGCGAAATGATATAGAGATCTTCTCCAGGTAAGCCATTCATGGTAGGTTTCAGGGGATTTGTATGGGAAATAAGGATAATTATTCCTGTTTAAAAAATCCTTCAATAATTGATCAAATTTAAAAAACATGATGTCTTCTTTTTCTCCTATTCCAATAAAAAAGTAAGGCCTTTTCTTAGACTTCAGCAAGTTTCCGATGGGAAGTTCTTTAAAAGGTTCTGCCTCAGTTCCTTCATAAATCACAGGACTGAATGCTCCGATCGCTGAAAATATTTCAGGATGAGAAACCCCGATAAGCATAGCCTGATAACTGCCACGGGAAAGCCCTGCGATGGCTTTTTCACCTGAAGCTTTATATTTTTTCTCTATATAAGGAATCAGCTCCCGGATAACGATTTCATCAAGATTTTTGGAAGAAAGCACCGTTCTGGAATAGCTGTCCGGCATTTTTTCCTGTTCCGGGTTTAAAGCAACTCCATAATCCATGACCACGATCATTTTCCGGGCCTTTTTCTCTGCAAAAAGATTGTCCAGAATATTAAGGATATAGCCTTGTTTTTCCCAGCCTGTAATATCTTCTCCAGTGCCGTGGTAAAGGTATAAAACAGGTAATTTTTCAGATCCGTAGCCGGGTGGGAGATATACTTTAAAGTTCCGTTGGCTTTCTGTTATTTGTGAATGTAAACTGTCATTAACAATTTTTCCATGTCTTACATTTTTTTCTATGAAAAAGTCTTCCCCGGAAGGAACTTCAATTCCACTTGTGGGCTGGCTGTACCCGAAATACAGCTGCGTATTGGGATCGTTTGTACGCTGACCATCCACATTGAACCAGTAATAATGAAAACCTATTTCCATGGGTGTAGTGGAAATGTTCCAAAAGCCATCCTTATCTTTGGAAACAGATGATTTTATACTTTTCATCCCATCTCCTCCATCCAAATGTACAGATTTTGCATCCGGAAAATAAACACGGAATTCTGCTTTTTTCCCTGCATCTATTTTAGGAAATTCCTTTCCTGGTAAAACCGTTGAAGAAATTTTATACGTTTGGGAAAATATCATGGAAGAAAACAAAACGAGAACTAAAGGTATTTTTTTTGAGTACTGCATTATTGTATGTTTAAAATATAAAATGTTTGCGGTCAGACTGTATTTCCACAGGAAAACATGTAATTCTGTAGATCTTTTCAGATTAAATACGGACTTAAATGCGTTTAACAATGTAATAAGCCAATTCACCATCTGTTCTTTTCAGATTATCAGTCTGATTAAAACCTGCTTTCTTCAATACTTTCTGTGAGCCTATATTATTCAGGTCCGTTACGGCTACAACCTCATCTGTTTCAGTGTTTAAAAAGCAATATTTTACAAGCGCGCGGCTCACCTCCGTTGCTATACCTTTGCCCCAATATTTTTTCCTCAAAGTATATCCTATTTCAATCTGACCGGGTATATCTGCAAAGTTCCTGGCCAGGCACATACCGATAAAATCATTGTTTTCAGAACTGAATATTCCAAAACGGCCAAACGGACCTTTAAGATAATCTTCCAAAGCTATTTCAAACATTTCCGTATACTGATCAGGCGAACGGTATGGAAGGTATTCTGTAACCTCAGCATCTTCAAAAAGATCACAAAACAGGTTTCGTTCCTCTGGTAAAAATTTACGGATCATAAAGTTCTGATCCTGATGTAAAATACGCATATTAAAATTCTAATGATGAGAAAGTAAAGGTACAAATTAATGCTTCGTCACAATAATGCAGCATTTAGTACTTCTGCAGACCCATATTTTAGTTTCTAAACATGCTGTCTTTGAAAATAAGCCTCCCTTTTCTAGTAGCCTTTAAGGCCGATTGATTATCTTTGAGTAAACAGAAGAGCAAGTATAACACGCTTCTTTGAAATTGTTTAATAGATCAACCCTTAAATATGAAAAACATTTTATTTTCAATTGTATTATGCTGTTCGATGATTACAACTGCTTTTTCCCAATCGAAAGCTTATATCCCCGTTTCAAAAGAACTCTATGATACTATCATAAAAAAAGACAGTATTCTCTTTGCTGCTGCCAATTCCGGCAATATTGATAAACTGAAGACCTTCTTTACTGAAGATCTTGAGTTCTTTCATGACGTTGGCGGCCTGGCAGACTATAAGGAAACGGTTGACAATTTCAGCAGAGTAGCTAAAAATTACTCTTATACCCGGAGAGTTTTGGTTCCGGAGTCTGTGGAAGTATATCCCATTAAGGATTATGGAGCTGTACAAACCGGAATTCATCAATTCTGCCGCCTTGAAAACGGATCCCTGATTAACTGTGGTACATTTAAGTTTGTTCACGTATGGAAAAAGACTCCCGATGGATGGAAAATTTCAAGAGTGGTCAGCTATGGACACTAAATACAAATAAATTTATAAACGTCCCCAACAAATGATTTGCAAACCTCCCCACATATAATGCTATACATAATATCAACAGATCCTCCATCATGGATATTAAAAAAAAATCTTACTTTTGCTTGAGATAATAAAATTGTTTAAAAGCTTTTTATTAGTAATTTTAAAACACAAATTTATAAAACATTAAAATTCCTTCCACATGAGAAAAATAATTCTACTCATTACATGCATGTTCGGCATTTCAGTTTTTTCGCAGATCAAAGTGCTGAAAAATGAAAGCTTGGTGGAAATTGGCAAAGATAATTCCGTAGGTTTATATAAAAAAGAGGATAAATTTACCATCAACTATCAGGATCTTAATACAAGTAATCTGAATACCATAAGGTCTTTTTCCTTCCAAAACCTGGACAGCGATGTATCCGGGCTGTATAAACTGCTCATGGATGGCTTCATATCCACCCCGGACGAAAATATTATCCTGGAACTTCCTAATGATATCATTGAACTTCATTACGAAAAAAATTACGGACAGCCTACCGTACAGTTTATCCAATACATTAATAAAAACCGCAAGTATGTTGGAAAATCACAGTTCCTGACCAGAAAGCAGATAGATAAGGTATTTGGAAAAACGAACGGAAAGTCTGCAATGTATGAGAAGCCTGCCACGATGCACCAGATCAATGGTACAAAGTCTGCAAATCAGGCATCTACTGCCTCACCTTCTTCAAACAATGGCAGTAAAAACAAAAAATCAAAGAAATAATCGGATTATTTTTTCCCTATTACTGAACTCATTCATTCGGATGGGTTTTTTATTTTTAAATAAATCAGAGGTAATATTATTATTTCTAATATTGCTCAATCGTAAATAACGAAATGAATTTTTTATTTTTTACTTTTGCAGAAAGACATTACTTATTATGCCGCTTCAGATAATCAATTTAACCAAAAAGTTTGGGGAACAGACCGCACTAGACAACATCAATATTTCTATTGATAAAAATGAGATCATTGGTCTCCTGGGTCCGAACGGAGCCGGAAAATCCACCCTGATGAAATCTATTGTCGGAGCATTAAAAATTGATCAGGGCGAAATTATCTTTAATGGAATGAATATTTCCGAAAACGAGATAGAAAGCAAGAAAAAAATAGGTTTTCTTCCCGAAAATAATCCGCTATATCTGGAAATGTATGTCAGAGAATACCTTCAGTTTGTCTCCAATATTCATAAAATTTCTTCAGCCAGAGTAGATGAAGTAATTGAACTTGTAGGCATTACTCCGGAAAAATCAAAAAAGATCGGACAGCTGTCTAAAGGATACAAACAGAGGGTTGGGCTTGCCCAGGCCATCATTCATCAACCGGACCTGTTGATCCTGGACGAGCCTACCAATGGATTGGATCCTAACCAGATCATCGAGATAAGAAATGTAGTAAAAGAGATTGGGCAACAGAAAACAGTACTTCTGTCTACCCATATTATGCAGGAAGTGGAAGCGCTTTGCTCACGTGTCATTCTAATCCATAAAGGAAATATCCTTCAGGACTGCCCTATCGATGAATTTAAAGGCAGGTTCGACAGCCTGGAAGAAGCCTTTGCAAGCTATACGGCTGTTTCTTAATTTATTCATGGAAATTCACAACACTCACGGACAGAACGTTATCAAAGTTCTGTACGATGGTTTTGCCAGCTGCTTAATCATCAGGCGTCCTGTGGCCGTTAACTGGCCGGATTCCAGAGGGAGTGTGGGTGAATATTATGCGGTATCTGAGCTCTCTGAGAAAGAGAAAATAACATTGACCGACAGCCTTAACCATGCCCTTATGGATGGAACCGAAGACGAGATTATGGCTGGAATTAAGGATTTTCTTACTCTTTTTGAGAATGGCAGTTACCAGGTCAATCTGGGTAAAATTCCGTTTGACAATTCTAATTTTTATATGGCAAGGCCTTTACCTGTTGACGAAAATGTTCCCGTCCGAAAGAGGTTTTCCGGCTGGTTCTATCCTTTCCAGGATTTTAATTATCTGTATACTCTGGAAAGTAAAAGTATAGATCCAAAAAGAATAGAATATTACATAGATCTTATCAGAAAAGGAGGCCGCCCAAAGCCTATTATATTTTACAGTCTCTACCATTTGGATCCGATGATGAGCTGTGCCTTTGTTCTGGACGGGCACCACAAAATAGAAGCGTATACCCGTCTTAAAATGGATATTCCAGCAGTTTTTATTGTAAAGGATAATAACGATTACAGTCCTGCATCAGAAATCATGCATGGGGCACATCGCCTGCTTCAGGATATTGAATTTGAACATCTTTTTCAGAACAACGATGAAAATTTACCCAATATTAATTTTATCAATGATAAAATACTGACCAATGCTTTGGATAAAATGCTGAAAGAATCAGAAAGAATTGATGTCGCCATCATTGAAATTTTGATCAGGCATTATCAGCGCGGTTCTATAGATGAAAGAAAATGGCTGGACAGACGGCTCGAGTTCTTAAAGGAAAACATTCACCTTAGCTTTTTTAGTTTTAAAAAGGGTTTAAATGTATACTCACCCCAATATTCGGAAAGACATAAGACCAATATATGGTTCCTGACAACGCTTAAAAACACCATGGAACTGAATGCATGGATCAAAGAAACCATCTTACGATAAATATCCAATGGCTTCATATTTGATTGGTTATTAATCTAACCAATAACCCAAATTGTAATGATCAAAAGAATTTTATTAGGAGCCTTTTGTATAGCTCAGTTTTCTTTAGCTTACGCAATCGAGAAACCGGTAGCAGTATCCAATTCTATTAGTATTTCTAGCAAGATACTCTCTTCTCAGCAAGTCCCGAAAACCGTGATCATCAAAACAAAAAAGTTTAAAATCAGGATCGACAAACAGCCAAATGGAAAATATCTTTACCAGTCCTGGGCTGCCAATGCCAGGCTCACTTCAAAGCCGAGTATGATTATCAGTGACGGTGAGTTTATCCCGGATGGTTCCGGAGGAAATTACTATTTCAATTTTGTAAACAAGGGTCACACCTATCAGATTTGGAGAAATTACCTTACTGATTCAGCTACCAAAGCACCTTACACCCTGACCGTGAATGATGAGAATGATCAGGAAATTGTACGCCAGGACGGATTTGTCGTGAAGAAATAAAATAGTATTATAAAGCTTAACCTATATGTCCTACTAACCTACAGATTATACTATTTCAGGAACAGTACACTGTGGAATTTGTGTAATCTGTGGGATTTTTATAATTTCAATTTATTGTATATATAAGCCTATTACGAACCAAACTGTCTCAGCTGTGTATGGAAACTGCTGGTTTCATAGCTTTCTTCAGCAGCTTTATATCCTATGTTAAAAATTTCTTCCAGCCGGTCTTTTTTACGTTCAAAAGTTCCGTAAGAGGAAAGTTTTTGGGAAGAAATAAACCAGTCACAATAATCGAATTTTCCTTTTTCAACCCTGTAGGAAAGAAGGTCGTAGGAACGGGAAACAATGGCTTTAATGGATTTCAGGTCTTTAATATCAATATCATGTGGCGGAGATACGAAAACGCCGATCAGTTTATCACATTCTTCTCTGATGATATCTGCAGGAAAATTGTTCAGTACGCCTCCATCGCAATACATTTCTTCGCCAATGATGTATGGCGTTGTAACTCCCGGAATGGAACATGATGCAATAATAGCATCCACCACTTCAAAGTTTTCATCAAATATTTTCTGGGTTCCCGAAACCAGCTCTGTGGCTACAATTTTCACTTCCTTTTTCAGATCTCCCAATTTCATATCATGAAAAATAGGCTTAAGATAATTTCTGAAAATCACGGAAGAAACCAACCCCGGCTGGTTGAAAGTAAAATGTTTCCAGTTGAAGAAATATACAGAATTGAAGAATTCCAGGATCTCGTCCGGTGTTTTTCCCGCCGCATGCAAACATCCCACGATAGATCCAGCGCTGCAGCATGACAGCACATCAATATCTATTTTTTTTTCTTCCAAGAATTTTAAAACTCCTGCATGGGCGATCCCTTTGGTACCACCTCCTGACAAAACCAACCCTGTTCTCTCAAAATTCATAGAATAAAATTAAGAAAAGAGGACGAGAAAATAGGGTTAAATTTTATAAATATTGCATTTAGAAGTATTTTAACAGTCTGATTCCATTAAAGTCGGTTAAAAATTATTTTGGACGTCTGTCATAAAAGATATTATTTAAGCAGATATTCCTGCATAAAGCGGATCACCGCAAGACGCTGAAAATCTATATTTTCTTTCTTTCTAAATCCGTGGCCTTCGTTTTTAGCCTCCAGATACCATACTGTTTTTCCCTGTGCTTTCAATTTATCCCTCATCTGAACAGCTTCAGTGACAGGAACCCTTGGATCATTGGTTCCCTGGATGATAAACATTGGCTTTTTGATCCTGTCAATGTTATTCAGAGGGGCAATTTTCGTGAAAAATTCAGCCATTTTAGGAATTCTTTCGTCGCCATATTCCACCCTTCTCAGGTCTCTTCTGTATTCTTCCGTGTTTTTAAGGAAAGTATTAAAATCTGATATTCCCACAATATCTACGGAACATCTGATCTTATCGGCATACTCATAAGCTGTGGCTAAGGTCATAAAACCTCCGTAACTTCCGCCCATGATCATAATTCTGTCCTTATCCAGCTCAGGCTGCTTGGCAATCCAATCCAGTAAAGCTCCAATATCTTTCACGGAATTCATTCTTAAATACCAGTTATCGGCAGCAATAAATGTTTTCCCAAATCCGGATGAACCTCTTACATTAGGATAAATCATGGCAACTCCCATTTCATTGGTAAAATAGTTTGAAGATCCTATAGAGGAAGCCATAGACTGGCCTTCCGGACCGCCATGTATATTAATAATCACCGGTCTTTTTCCTGTAAATTTAGAAGCCGCAGGATAATAAAAGCCTGAGATCTTCATCTGGTCAAAGCTTTTCCATTCTATAAGCTTTGGAACAGACATATCAGAAGGCTGCATTTCGCCCTGCTCACTTTCCGTCCATCTTTCTATGTTCTGGCTGGCCATATCCATTCTATAAACATCTGCTCCGGAATCGGCCGCGGATCTTGAAAAATAAAGGGATTTTCCGTCGTTGGAGAATTTCACACCACCAATTAGACCGGTGGGAATCTGACTTACAGGTACATATTTTTTGGTTGCTGTATCAAGGATATACAGCTTGTTGATTCCGCTTTCGTTTGTTACAAATGCCAGCTTAGACTGATCTTCAGAAAGATTATAATTTTCTACATCCCAGGAAATGGAAGAGGTAAGATATTCGCTTTTTTTTGTTTTTAAATTTAAGAGAGCCAATCTGCTGAATTCATTATCCCGGTCTGTGATATAGAAAATTTCGTCAGGATTTTTACTGAAAGAAGCATTATCCTGCACCACTCCTTTTTCCTTTCTGTCGGTAATAGGTTCCAGTTTTTTGGTTTCCAGATCATATATATAGAGATAAGAATCATTAGCAGAAACATATTCTGCAATCAGAAGTTTTCTGCCGTCCCCGGAAAGATCAGAGATTCCCCAGCCACCGCCTTTTACTTCCAGCACCAGCTGTGTATCTTCAGGTTTTAAAGGATTCATATAATAAATATCCCTGTCGCCGCCGTTTCTTTTAGTGGATGAAAAATAAAATCCTGAACCGTCTTTTTTCCAGGTTACTCCGCCATTCTGGGATCTTCCGCCGTCTGTAAGAAGTTTGGATTCCAAGGTTTTCAGATCAAGCTTAAAAAGCTGCCCGAATTCATTTCCCCCCGTATCTTTCGTGTAAATCAGGTAGTCTCCTTTTACAGGCTCGTAGGATGCTGTTCCGACAGGTTCGTCAAAGAATGTAATCTGTTTTCTTGCTCCCATTGGGACAGAAATCTTATGAAGCTGATTGGTAGATGCAAAACGGGTCACAGCAATAATCTCTTTTCCATTAGGATGAATGCTTGCAATACCTGCATTTCTGCTTTCAGAATACTTTTTAATAGCCTGATTCAGGTTTTTAGGAATAGGCAGGATATTTTCGGAAATAAGATTCTCATTGGGGCTTACAAAATCGTTTTTCGTCTGTGCATACAGGAGCCCTGTGAACAGAAAAGCAAGAATAATATATTTGTTTTTCATTCTTAAATTTTTCCCTGAATTTACAAAAAACCACAGACATCATCCATGGTTTAATTTATTTATAAAAGTCTCTATATTACTTTTTATCGTACCGTTCAAGGATTTTTATTAAATCTTTATCCTCAACCATCCCGTCTATCAATAGTAAAAGATCAGGGTACGCTCCAAATATTTCCTTCAATTGCGCCTTTGCTCCCGGTGCTCTAAAATATATTTCATTAATACTTTTATTCTTCCGCATGATCAGATAATCCGTATTTTTTGTTTCGTAGGTATAGATCGGGCCGTTGTAGAAGCTCTTTCTGTACCATTGCGTTTTATTTCCGCTATACATCACCTGAAGCAACCCGGAATCTTTAGAAAGAACGGACTTTGAGTTAACAAATGTTCTTTTAACTTTTTTAAGATCCTTTATTTCCAGGTATTTAATATCATTTTCATTCACCTTCAGCTTTTTCCCTGAAGGATCCAAAACTGTGATATACCTGATGTAAGTTGCCGGAGAAAACTCTTCATTATCATACAATCCAATATTCAGAATTTTTGTTTTTAAGGTGTCTTTAGAATTTTTCAGAACATACTTTGCAGGAAAATATGTTTCTTTCTGAGAAAATAAAAAATTAGAACAAAGCAAAAGAAGTAATAAATTTATCTTTTTCATAATTGCGTAAAAAAAGCCCAGAACAAATCTGAGCTTTAAATATAGTTATTAATATTTTAGTTATTAATATACTTTTCAAAAATCGCTGAAAAGTCTTTCTGGTTGTATCTTTCAAAACTGTTTTTTGACCAGTTGAAAACATATTCATTAACATTCTGCAGTTCCTGGCTTTTGGATACGTTCTCCTGTTTTCCTGCAGCCACTGTGGTAATCGCTTTCTGAAGACTGTCTACAGAGAAGCCTAAAAGCGACTGATTGTGGTGCACTTCCTGCTGGATTGCCAAAAGAGCTTTATAAAGGTCTTTTAACTGATCTATCTGGCCTTTACTCACACTGATCATCAATGGAACATTTCCGATATGGAATGAGATTTCCACGTCAAGGTCAATGGTTCCTGCAGTCTGCAATGCTATGTTGGAAAAAGGGAACTGATAGTATTCGTATCTTTTTAAAATCCTTTTTTTATCCAGAGCACTTGCTCCGTCAATATGAATTAATGCTCTGTTTGTAAAGCAATATTCATCTCTTTTAGATTTGATTAGGAAGAAAATTTTCTCATTATCTTCGGACAAAATATAATCATCGGAATCTACTTTGTCATAATCCTGAGAAGGAATGATCTTTCCAATATCGCCAAGGCCTAATGCTTCTGCAGCAAGTTTTTTAAACATCTTTGAATAGCGTTATTAGTTAATTAAATTGATTTAGGATTTAGATGTGGATTACTTCACCGTAAGCTGCTGCTGCTGCTTCCATAATCGCCTCAGAAACCGTTGGATGCGGGTGAATAGATTTAATGATCTCATGACCCGTAGTTTCCAGTTTTCTGGCAACTACTGCTTCTGCAACCATATCTGTAACTCCTTCCCCGATCATGTGGCATCCTAACCATTCACCGTATTTGGCATCAAAAATAACTTTGATGAAACCGTCTGTATTTCCGTTAGCAGTAGCTTTACCACTTGCGGAAAGAGGGAACTTCCCTACTTTGATCTCGTATCCTTTTTCTTTAGCCTGCTTTTCTGTAAGACCTACAGATGCTACTTCAGGGTGACAGTATGTACATCCAGGAATATTGCCGTAGTCGATCTTCTCAACATGCATCCCCTTGATTTTCTCAACGCAGGTGATGCCCTCAGCAGAAGCAACGTGTGCCAAAGCCTGAGTAGGAATAATATCACCGATCGCATAGTAACCGGGAACAGAAGTTTCGTACCATTCGTTCACTAAAACTCTTCCTTTATCGGTCTGGATACCTACTTCTTCCAATCCTATGTTTTCGATATTGGCAGCAATACCTACAGCAGAAAGTAAGATATCAGCTTCAAGAGTAATGTTTCCGTTAGCTGTTTTTACAGTCGCTTTAACACCTTCTCCGCTTGTATCAACGCTTTCAACCGATGCGTTGGTCATGATCTCAATTCCTGTCTTTTTAAGAGATTTTTCCAAATGCTTGGAAATTTCCTCATCTTCTACAGGAACGATGTTCGGCATAAATTCTACAACCGTCACCTTAGTTCCCATTGTATTATAGAAATCGGCAAATTCTACTCCAATAGCACCAGAACCTACAACGATCATAGATTTCGGCTGCTCAGGAAGAGATAATGCCTGTCTGTATCCGATTACTTTTTTACCATCCTGAGGAAGGTTTGGAAGTTCTCTTGAACGTGCTCCTGTTGCGATAATGATGTTCTCTGCTGCATATTCGGTTACTTTACCGTCTTTATCTGTAACAGAAACTTTTTTATCTTTCTGAACTTTAGCTGTACCAAGAATCACGTCGATCTTGTTCTTCTTCATAAGGAATTCAATTCCTTTGCTCATTTTGCTGGCTACGCCACGGCTTCTCTGGATCACATTTGGAAATTCAAAGCTGGCTTCCACTTTATTCAGACCATAGTCTTCAGCATGGTTGATATAATGAAAAACCTGAGCAGACTTCAGTAAAGCTTTCGTAGGAATACATCCCCAGTTCAGGCAGATACCTCCTAAGTTTTCTTTCTCGATAATTGCAGTTTTGAAACCCAATTGTGCTGCTCTGATCGCTGTAACATAACCGCCAGGACCGCTTCCGATGACAATGATATCGTAGTTCATTATTTTAAAAATTTTTATGCGAATTTAAGGAAAAATATTGGATGTTATATGTTCTACTATTTCATATTTCACTGAAAGCTAACTTCATTTACCGATTACCGTTCAACTTGTTATTTTTCTGAATCTCTTTTTTAAGTAAATCATTAATAATATCTAAAGTTCAGACAGTATAAATAAAATCTCCAGGATGTAATTTAAATATTGAAAAGCGAAACAATCATCTGTAAATTAATATTTTATAATATTTTTTATACTTTTACAGAAAAATAAACATATAATGAAAACAAAGAATATTATTTCGTTCTTTCTCTTATTGAGTTTGACCTTTAGCGCGCAGGTTGGTATTAAGACGTCTACCCCTAACAGTACTCTAGCTGTTGCAGGCTCTCTGGGAGCAGACTATAAGCAGATTACCGCGACCACTTATACTATTACGGCTACAGATCACTATCTGACGTATAACGGAGCAGCCAATGCTTCTTTTACACTTCCGGTCATCGGAACCGGTACAACAAGTTATACGGGAAGAATTTATAAGATAAAGAATATCTCTGCATCCAGTATTACACTTCAGGCATCCAGCGGTAATACTCTGAGAATAGACAATACTCCGGTTGCTTCTTTTGTGATTCCTACAGGCGCATATGCTGAAGTTGTGAACAACAGCAATACTACCGGAGGAACCTGGGATTTGTCCTTTACTGTTCTCCCTAAACCGAGCAATGTAGAAATTTATGGGGTACAGCTTTCTATTCCTCCTCATGCCAATGGAACGGCTCCTGTAGCAGACTGGTCGAACCATACAACAACAGCCTATGATACCGGAACAGGCACAGATGCATGGTGGGTTATTAGTAAAACGTCTACAACCTATGCCCATACATCCACTTATTCCAATGCAAGCAGAATGATGATTGTATATGAATATCAGGGTACGCCCTTCAATGTTACCAATATGTATCCTATCTTAACAGCAGGGAACAATTCCAGTTTTCCGGATATTTTTACAACCTCCTTTGTAAGTCTTGCGAATATCAGCGGAAAAACCAGGCTTACCGTTTCTGTTTCCCGTATTGACTTTATAGGAAGTAACGGATCGAATAACAGTAACTGGACCGGAACCTTCCTTCTTAACTTACTACTGGCCAGGAAATTATACTAAAATGAATGAAGACTAAATTCTAAAAAGACTGAATAATTATAGAATAAAATAAAGAAAGCCGTTTCACAGGATGTGAAACGGCTTTCTGGTATTTCAATTTTATACTAGTAGAACTGTCGTATTACATTTTTTTCAGCAATCTTTTCTGGCTTTGGTATTTTTGGTTTAAAGCCTTTAACTGATCTCTCTTCATTTTTTTAGTGGCAAGTGGATGATTGAGGATCAGTTTCTTTTCTTCATTGTATCTTTTATCCAGCTCACGCGATTTAATGTTAATCAGTTCACTTTTGGATGGATGTGGAGGAGCCGGAGGACGTTTCTGGGCATTAACACTCATTGATAGGCCTACTAGCAATAGTGCTGATATAAAAAACTTTCTCATGACAATTATTTTTTTAAATGATCTAATTATTCTTCAATTAAATTCATTCAGGTTTAAGTAAATATTACATATATCATACCATAATTTTTTATCATCTTCAAATCCTATTACAGGTCACAGTTGATAAGGTCACATTAACTTCAGAATACCCGCACTCTGTTTGACTGTGTCCTTAGTTATTCAGCAGATCAGTCAGGGCATTATCGAGCTCCGGATAAGAGAACCGGAAGCCGTTTCTGGTAAGTTTTCCAGGATAAACGTTCCTGCTTTTGAGTAAAAGTTCGGTTTCTGTATTCAAAAAGAGAGAAGCTATTTCCAATTGCCATACGGGAGCATTCAATCCAAAAGGAATTTTCAGATGTTTTCTCATCTTTTTCATAAGATCTTCGTTAGAGACAGGATTGGGGGCAGTAATATTGATAGGGCCAGATGCATCTTCATGGTTAATGATCCATTCAACAGCTTTACAGAAATCATCAATATGGATCCAGCTTACTTTTTGCTCTCCCCGCCCATGTTTTCCACCCAATCCAAATTTTGTAATCGTACGAAGCTTTGGAAAAGCACCGCCATTATTCCCTAAGACAATAGAAGTTCTCAAAGCTGCTTTTCTTACATTTTTGTTATCAATCTTGAAAAATTCTTTTTCCCAGCTTTTGCAGATATTCATAGAGAAATCGTCTCCAATGATACCGTTTTCTTCTGTATTGAGCTGTGTTTCTGAATGAACATAAATGGTTGCAGAAGCTGCGTTCAGCCAGATTTTGGGTTTAATGGCACATTGATCAACAGCCTGTTGCAATATTCTAGTACTGTAGATTCTTGAAGTATAAATTTCTTTTTTATTTTTTTCGTGATACCTGCAGTCTACAGTTTTACCGGTTAGATTAATCAGAACATCAGCTCCGTCAATGCTGTTTTTCCATTCACCTAATGTCCTGGCATCCCAGTATATTTCGTTATCACGTTTTGGCCTTCTTGTCAGAATAAAGACCTGATCATTCTTTCCTCTAAAATATTTTTCAAGGCTTTCACCGAGAAATCCGGTTCCACCGGCAATTATTACTTTCATTGCTTGAGTTTTTTGTTGTAGTGTTTTATTCTGCTATATGTTCGCAGATTTGCTAATTACGCAGATTTATTTTTCGTTTTGCTTCTTGTCAGTGCTTTAAAAGTCATATAATGTATTTCTTTGTATTCACTTCAATTTCAGAACCTTCTGCAAGCATTACTGAAACAGGCATACGCTCATTCAGGAACTCAAATTCTTTTCCATAAAGGGCGCTGAATTCTATATCCAGCTGATAGTCTTTAATCTCATAATGATCCCACTTCGGATGGCATACTTCATATTCTGAGGTTTTATTTTTTCTTTTGGTGAAACCGAAATAATGTTCTGTAATAAATTCAAATTCCGAATCATTTTCCATTGGCTTTGCAGTACAGTCGGCTGTGATCCGGAGTGAATGCCAGCTTTTGTCTTTCCAGGAATATCTGACTGTCAGTTCATTATCATTCACCTGGATGGTGTTGTCCATTGGCATTGTTTTATAATTTTCTTGATAAAATGTATTGGCTACAAAGCTTAGCGCGTATTTGGGAACAATCTCTTTGATAAAAACCACCCCTCTTTTCCAAGTGTTCTTTTCTTTCTTTTTAACGTAAAATCTGAGGTTTACTTCTTCGAAATTCCTGTAAAAAGGAATTGAGAGACCCAGCAATCTGGTATTTAAAAACATAAATCCAACCAGACTCACATAGCATTTTCCGTGATAGAAATCGAGTTCCGTGCCTTCAGGAAGATATTTCTCCAGAATTTCAGGATCTATTTCGTAATTGATGATGGCCAGTTTCTGCCATTCTGCTTTTAGGAAGTTCATTTTTTGTTGGTTATTTGGGATTGGTCTGGGATGCGGATTATTCGGATTAATTAACTGTTTCTGCGGTTTTTTTAATTAATTCATTCCGTTCCAGTAAGAAATTTTTCATATAATCTTTAAGGAAAATGTGATTAAAAAATCTTCCGATCATTCCCAGTGGAGATTCAAATTCGAAGATATCGATCATTAATGTGCTGTCATTTTTCTTTTTGAAGATATGTTGATGTTTCATGGTTTTAAATGCTCCTTTAAGCATTATATCGGTAAACCGAAATGGTTTTTCCATGCTTATGATTTTTGTGGTTAAAGTCTGGTTGATTCCTAAATGTTTTGCTTTCCAGGTAACAGTTTCACCTTCTTCAATAAGGCCGGAGATTCTTCCTGCTATTGCCTTTTCATTGGTTTTTCGTGTTGACTTTTGATGGAGGTCAATATCTCTCGCCAGATCAAAAACTTGATGAATGTCTGCTTTGATGAGGGTTTCTAAATAAATTGTAGCCATTATTTTAATTTTAAAAGGTAAGCCAAATAATAAATGCCAAAGCTGTTATTCTGAACAGGATCCATGAAATGGTAGGAAGATAGTTCAATTTCAGGAGTCTGCATCGTCTTAAATGTTCCAGGAACATCATCAATACAACAATTCCGAAGTAAATGATATAAAAAGAAGGTGAAAAATTGGTCAGTAAAGCAGGAATCAAAAGCAGCGTTCCGATCAGAGAAACTGTCATCATATTTCCGAGATAATCCCAGATTTTATCTTTTAAATAGATTCTCAGAAATACAGTCTGCCAGATAATTTGTCCGATGCAAATGCCCAATTCTCTTGTAAAATTATGATTCAAGTTAAATCCCAGTTTTCCGGAAAATATACTTAACATGTAAGCTGAAAAGAGAATCACAAACACAATATACGCCACTCTGTATTTCAAATTAAAATCAGGAACACAGGCCTGTTCAGTATCATCTTTTGCTGATGGAATGATCTGTTTCCGGTTGTAAGACACAAACGAATACAATTTTTTGAAAAACCAGTACAAAGGTTTGATCCTGGCAATTTTTCCCAGCAGTGGAAAGGAATTTCCAATAATCAGAAGAAGGCTGTCCAATCCATACACAGCTTCATTTTTATTGTGATCTATCAATGCAATCTCGTTTTTTGCACGGTTGAAGTCTATGATGGATTTATGGTTCGCAGATATTTCCGTAAAGGCTTCTCTCCCATTCTCATCAAGCATTCCAAGTTTTGTAAAACCTTTAGAATAAATATTGCACATAGGACATTCATTGTCGTAGATCAGGGTGTGGTTTTTTAAGGTTTTCATCGCAATTATTTATAAGATTTGTAAAGTCTGTAATTATCATAGATGTAGATTACGGCCATAACCGGACTGTAAAATAAAGAGGCAACTAAGACAATCAAGAGCAATTCAGCGATGTCTGGATGTACCTTCAGACCGAATACGAGCAACAATGAGATCCAAACTGGTAGAATTAAAATCCCATAAATGGTATATAAAACAGATTTTTTTCCCGGTTGAAAAGCTCTGATCAAAAAACTAACGAACTGTGGAATACCTACCACAAAATAAAATGCTCCACCAAATGCTCCTATACTTTCGATTATAATTCCAGCAACCAAGATTACCAATTGAATATAGAAATCATATTTCGCAAATGTTTTCATGATCATTTATTTTAAAAGGTTAGGAAATCCCCACGGGTTCTTTTATTGTTGGATCTGAAAGTGATATACATCCAGATCTTAAAGATGAGTGTTTTCATTCTTTAGGTATTTTTTATTAAACATCTTATAAATATTATATTTTCAGTAATTTTTGAAAATTAAATTCAAATAAAAAAGGATTGTCTCCTCTTCTATTTTAACAGGTTGGTAATTTTTCCTACCAGCCAGTGATCATCACTTTTAATTGCCAGATCCATAATATTATTGATCTTTCCGGTTACGGAACTGAAATCATCCATAAGCTTTATAAATTCTTTCGCTTCCTGAGAATCATTGTCTTCTATATTCTTTAGCTCTTCCAGGAAAGAAATTACAGGTTCTATTTCCCTCTTTCTTCGTTCTTTCGTGATTTGCTTAAACAGGTACCAAACATCTTTTTCTGCTACGAAATATTCTTTACGGTCACCTTTTATAAATTCTTTTCTTACAATTCCCCAATCTATCAAAGCCCGCAGATTCATATTGGCATTCCCTCTTGAAATTTCCAGCTGCTCCATCACCTCATCGGTAGAAAGTGGTTTTCCACTGGCAAGAAGCAATGCATGAACCTGCGCCATCGTACGGTTGATTCCCCAATTGGTAGCAAATGTTCCCCACGTCTGGATATATTTTTCTTTTGCTTCTGAAAATTTCATTTTTTTCCTATTTTATTTCTGTAACAAATGTAATTATATTTTTCGAATTTTCAATAATTTTTGAAAATTAAATTTAAAATAAAACAGACATTTAGTATAATGCCTGTTTCAAATCTATTTTTGAATCGTTTTGTACGTTTCAACCAATCTTATAAATTCGGATCTGTACCCTTCTTCATCTTTGCTTTTACCTTCTCTGGCAAGTGTTTCAATATCATTAAGGTCTTTTTTGCCTATTAATTTTGAATCTCTCAAGACCAGTCCAAACCAGGCTACAGCTGATGCAAATTTAAAATCAGGACTTGCAGATAGTACTGAATGATCAGTATTTTTCACAACCTGTACTATTTCAGAACTGGTATCTCCGTCTGGTTTCTTATAACGGAATTTAATGGTTGCCAATTCTTCATTAAAATCTCCAGAAGAGGAAGTGCTGTTATATTTCAGTTTATTTTCTTCAGGCAGAAACTCAGATTTCACACCAGCAGGAATCACTTCATATAAAGCTGTTACCGTATGCCCGCTTCCCAATTCTCCGGCATCAATTTTATCATTGGTAAAGTCTTCATTCCTCAGTTTTCTGTTTTCATATCCAATGAGACGGTAAGAGCTCACATATTTAGGGTTAAATTCAATCTGGATCTTAACATCTTTTGCAATCGCGTAGATACTTCCCGCAAACTCTTTTCCCAGAAATTTATTAGCCTCCTGAAGATTGTCAATGTAAGCATAATTACCGTTTCCCTTATCGGCAAGTGTTTCAAGCGTATTATCTTTATAATTCCCCATTCCGAAACCCAGACAGGTCAGAAAAACCCCGGATTTTCTTTTTTCTTCAATTAAAGTTTTAACATCTGACGTGGAAGAGGCACCGACATTAAAATCTCCATCTGTAGCTATAATTACCCGGTTGTTGCCATTTTTAATAAAATTTTCCTGAGCCAGCTTATAGGCAAGCTCAATTCCAGCACCGCCTGCCGTACTTCCTCCTGCCTGAAGATTGTCCAGTGCAAGAACTATTTTTTCTTTCTCTCTGGCAGAAGTTGATGGCAGAACCATTCCTGCACTGCCTGCATATACTACAATCCCAACCTTATCTTCAGGCCTGAGCTGATCCAGCAGTACTTTGAAAGAAGATTTCAGAAGAGGAAGCTTATTCGGTTCATTCATAGATCCCGAAACATCGATCAGAAATACAAGATTGGATGCAGGAACTTTGTCCATAGCAATATTCTTTCCCTGAAGACCTATTTTTAAAAGCTTATGGGCAGGATTCCAGGGTGCATTGCCGTATTCTGTATTAATGGAAAACGGATCATTATTTTTCGGCTGAGGATAGCTGTATTTAAAATAATTAACCATTTCTTCAATCCTTACCGCATTTTTATCTACGGTTTGGCCATTATTGATCATTCTTCTGATGTTAGAATAAGCAGCATTATCCACATCAATAGAAAAAGTTGACAAGGGCTGGCTTTTAGTCAGTTCAAAAGGATTTTCTTCAAATGCATCATAGCCTTCATTATCGGAAACAGGATTCTGTTTGTATTGGGTTATTGTTTTCTGTATTTCCTCCATCCTTCTTTTCTCTTTTCTGGAAAGCCTTTTCGTCTTTACTACAATAACTCCGTTCGCTCCCCTGCTCCCGTACAATGCTGATGCACCAGTTCCTTTTACAACTTCCACACTTTCAATCTTTTTGGGATTCAATGCATTGAAATAATCACGCTGCACTATTTCACCATTAACCACAAATAATGGTTCGTTTGTACTTTTCAGACTTGCAGCACCTCTTATACTTATTTGATTATTACCTGAAAGACCATTATTGATTGCATTCATTTTATTGGCAATCTGATCACTTTTTCTCCGCTTAGTTCCGTATGCCTGAATCTGAACTCCCACTACTCTTCCCTGAAGGGACTGGGAAACAGTATTTGATGCAATATAATTTGACTGCACGCTAACGGCACTTGAGGTATAATTCTGTACTTTTTTAGGCGTAAATCCTGCTAAAATACCTTCTTCAATATTCTGAGTTTTTAAAGTGTCCTTCCGCTGCCCAGCTCTCCCCGGTGCAGCAGGAACATCATTCTTATTAGTGGCTAAGATTTTACTCTTGCTATTTGGATCTTTAATAGCTTCATTTTTTGTTAAAGAAAGGGGTTTCTGTGATGATTTTGAAATTTCAATTTCCTTTTCAATATTCGATTTAACTGTGCTGTCAATTGTATAAATATTCTTTTTTTCAGGATGCGCTTCAGTACTGTTTTCTACAATTAAAGGGGCTGAATTTTCAAGAGTCCCATTTTTACTGATAAAATAAAATGCTCCCAAACCAAGAATTAGGCTAGCTGCAACTCCATAAGGAAGCCAAGCAGGCAATATTCTCTTTTTCTCTTCTATGGTATCTAATTTTTTTTCAACCTTCGCCCAAACTTTATCAAAACCCTGAAAAACAGCTGGCTCTTCTGAAAGCTTAGAAGCATCATTGAATCTTTTATCTATGTCGTGATTATTTTCCATTTTCCTAAAGTTTAAATGTTCTGATTGACTAAGAGTTCCTGTAGTTTTTTCCTTGCAAAATTGAGCTGGGATTTGGATGTCCCTTCGCTTATCGAAAGCATGGAAGCAATTTCTTTATGCGGATATCCTTCAATGGCAAACAGATTGAAAATTGCTCTGCAGCCCTCCGGAAGAAAGTTCAGCAGGCTCAGAATATCCTTTTCAAATGAAATACTTTCTGATAAGGTTCCGGATGTTTCTACAAAACCATCATCCATTGAGATAAACTGTGCTTTAGTGGCCCTCAATTTCTGAAGGCATTCATTAACTGCAATTTTTTTAGCCCATCCTTCAAAAGTATCCAGATTCTGGAGCTGGGTGATCTTGGTGAATATTTTGTAAAAAGTATCGGCCAACACTTCTTCAATATCTTCATCGTTTTTCAGATAGCGTCTGCAGACTGAGTACAGCCTGCCCGCCATTTTCTCGTACACCTTCCGCTGGGCACTACGGCTGTTACGCTGGCATTCTATTAGTAATTCTTTTTCCATAGTCAGGCTTTATATTGTAATAGATGCATAAACTTTGGGTTGGGTTGGAAACATTTAAATATTCTTTTGATAAAATGTAAAATACTTAATCAACTGAGTAACAAATAATCCTAATTTGCTTTCACTTTTATCCAGTTTTCTTACTTTCAAATTTAACTTTTCCCTTTGTAACATATCTTTAATATGAACGACTATTCATAAAAATAATCTTTTATAGTAATGAAAAATATCAAAATTGCCTCATTACTTTTTGTTTTGTCTGCAGGAAGTATGATGTTTGCCCAAGATGACTTGATCAACAAATTAAAAAACAATCAATCTCAAAATGCTAATTTTCAGTTCACAGCGTTAAAAGACGTAGGGGCTACTTCAGTAAAGAACCAAGGTTCATCAGGAACCTGCTGGAGCTATTCAGGGAATTCTTTTCTTGAATCTGAAATGCAGAGAATGGGTAAAAAGCCTGTAGATCTTGCTGAAATTTTCACAGCAAGAAATTCTTACCATGATAAAGCTAAATTATATGTTCTGAACAGCGGAGCCATCAGCTGGGGAGATGGCGGTGAACTGCATGATGTTGTAAACATGTACAAAAAATACGGTGCCGTACCTCAGGATGTTTATACGGGATTAAAATCTGGACAGACCCTTAATAACTTTAAGGAAATGCAGGGGAAATTAAAGCCTGTTTTAGACAGCCTTGTTCAGGCAGGATCAAAAGCACAGCTTACAGATAACTGGATGGATTCCGTAGATGCCATTCTGGATGAATATCTTGGAAAAGTTCCGGCTAACTTTACCTATGAAGGAAAAAATTACACTCCTAAAACATTTGCTAAAGAAGTTGTAGGAATCAATCCTGAAGATTATATTGAGATCTCTTCTTATAAAGATTATCCTTATTACCAGAAATTTGTAGTCCCGATCCCGGATAACTGGAGCCATGACTCTGACTGGAATGTTCCAATGAGAGATCTTACAGCTATTATTGATAACGCTGTGAACAAAGGATATTCTGTGGGATGGGCAACAGACGTTTCAGAACCTTATTTCTCTTACAAAAATGGGGTAGCTTATGTTCCGGATATGGATCTGAACCAGATTACTGCAGACAACAAGCAGACTCTGTTCACTGAGCCTAAAAAAGATAAGACCATTACTGAAGACATGCGTCAGAAAGGGCTTAACAACCTTTCTACAACGGATGACCACGGTATGCACATCGTAGGATTGGCAAAAGACCAGACTGGTAAAGAATATTATATGGTTAAAAATTCCTGGGGCGTAACCAATGATTTCGAAGGTTATCTCTATGTAACAAGACCGTATGTAGAATACAAATCAACAGCGATATTGGCTCATAAGAATGCCATCCCAAAAAACATTCTTAAACAGCTGAAACCTACAAAGAACATCGGTTTATAATAAATAGTCACTGTTTCGGTCACTATGTAATTTAGATATTTTAATCTGTTAAAACCGCGCTCCAAATATTTGGAGCGCGGTTATGTTTTATTGTTAAAGGATTTATTTATATAACAATTTCTCTATTTAGTGAAAATATTATACTTTTATTCTCCAAACAAATTATTACCCTATGAAAAATTTAAAAAAATTAGCAAAATCTGATCTAAAGAAAATCAATGGTGGAAATGCGCCTGACTGTCCGACAGGAACAACGGCATGCTATATTCCGCCGACAAATGGTTTTCCATCCCGCTGGAAATGTATTTCAGACACTATGGAATGTCCGGATTAAGAACAATCAAAATCCGCTTTCAGGAAATTCTGAAAGCGGATTTCTTTAAATAAATAGGTGAAAATTTAATATAAAAATAAAGAAAAATATAATTTGTGAATGGTCAATTTTGCTTCGCAAGTGAATGCTCAATTCACTTAATTTCAACAAAAATAAAAATTGACAGCGAAGCGAATTCACTATTGACCATTGACCTTTCCATCTTAATACAGTTTTGCCATGCTTTCTGCTGAAAAATCAAGAAGCTCGTCTGTATTGCCGGTTTTTATTTTTTGAACCCACTGAGGATCCTGTAAAAGTGCACGTCCTACAGCAACAAGATCAAATTCTTCATTGTCCAGTCTTCTGATCAGTTCGGTCAGATCGGTTTTTTCAGTTCCCTGGCCTGCAAAAGCGCCCATGACATCTCCTTTCAATCCTACAGAACCTACAGTGATCGTTGGTTGTCCTGTAATTTTCTTTGCCCATCCTGCAAAATTTAAATCTGAACCATCAAATTCTGCTTCCCAGAAACGGCGTTGCGAGCAATGGAAAATATCTACTCCTGCTTCTTTTAATGGCAATAACCATTCTTCCATTTCTGCTGGATTAGCAGTCAATTTGCTGTTGTAATCCTGCTGTTTCCACTGTGAAAGACGAAGAATAATAGTAAAATCCTCTCCTACTGCAGCTCTGATAGCCTTAATCACATCTACTGCGAAACGGTTTCTTTCTTTAATGGTTTTCCCGCCATATTCATCGGTTCTTGTATTGGTTACTCCCCAAAAGAACTGATCGATAAGATAGCCGTGTGCTCCATGAACCTCAACAACATCAAAACCTAAATCTTTTGCAGATTTTGCAGAAGCAGCAAACTGTGCAATGGTATCCTGAACATCTTCTAAAGTCATTGTAGAAGCTTTCTCCATAGGAGCCAGCGGATAATCTTCAGACATTCTTGTATCTCCTACATGCCAGATCTGCGGCCCCATTTTGCCACCATTCTGGTGAACAGCATTGATCACGTTTTTCCAACCTGACAATGCCTCACTTCCATAAAAATCAGGAATGTTCTGCATATTTTTTGACGACGGTCTGTTGATTACAGTTCCTTCAGAAAGAATCAATCCAACTTCTGAAGCTGCTCTTCTTGCATAGTATTCTGCGATATTTTGGGTAGGAACTCCATTATCAGACTGTGCACGGGTCATAGGAGCCATTACGATTCTGTTTTTAAGTTCCAGGTTTTTGTAAACAAACGGTTTAAATAATGATTCTATACTCATTTTTAAATTGGTATTTTATAATTGTTACACAAAGTAACTAATAATAGTTTGTTTTTGTATCTTTTATCAAAAAAATAGTGGTAACTTTGCAGTAACTTACATTAGTAACTTAAAAGTAACGCATGGTAAAGAATGAACTGATGAAATACAGCTGTCCTTTAGGTAAGGCAATGTCTGCACTGGGAAGCAAGTGGAAACCGATCATTGTTTTGGTGATTAAAGACCGTAAGCTACGTTTCGGAGAGCTAGCTGTACGAATTAATGTGATCTCCAGAAAAGTACTGACCGATCAGTTAAAGGAAATGCAAAATGACGGATTAATTATCAGAGAAGAGTTTAAAGAGCTGCCTCCGAGGGTTGAATATTCGTTGACAGAAAAGGGACTGGCCTTGCTGCCGATTTTGTATTTGCTGGAAGAATGGGAGGCGAAATTTACGACTGAAGATTTTAATTCTGAAAAAAACTGTAGTTTATTGGATAAGGAAAACAGAATGAAAGCCAAAGTCTAGGTATTCTTTATTTAAGTATCAACATATTTGCAAAAGGGGTAATTTTTTGATTAGAAATTATTCGTAAATCTGCGCTGGAAATAGCTTTCTTCCATTGTTTCTGACTTAAAAAGTGAAAGGCTCCAATACTAAAGAAAAGAAAATTGGTTACATCTCTAAATTGCTCTGAAACAATTATTACTCCATTATTTTTCAAAACTCTTTTTGCTTCTTTAAAAAATAAAACTCTCTGTTCATGATCTAAAATTTCATGCAATGCTGTTATAGCAAGAATTAGGTCTTGAGAGTTGTTTTCAAAGGGCAACTTATTGGGAATTATCTTTATTTCTTTAGGATTGGCTGGAAATATTTTTTTTGAGGTTTTAATTCCTTTTTCGTGTTCGTGTCTATTTCCGTAAATATCACAAACTGTTAAATTTAAGTTTGGATATTTCTTTTCCAATCTTTTTGATAAAGGATCAAAACTAGCATGAATTAGAATTGCATTTTCTACTTTTCCAAAGTCAACAATTCCGTTTAAGCTTTTTAACTCATATAAATCCGACTTATCATAAAGAATAAAAGAAGCCATAAGTGAAGCGAATATATTCAAAACAATCAGAACGCTTAAAATTCTTAACAATAAAATAAGCAGGCCGGAATTAAACCAAAATGATAATAGAAAAAGAAGAAATGATACAACGGCTCCTAATACTATTTTTTGATAATTGAACAAAATGACAAGTTTGGTAATTTTCATGTTATATAAATCACACTCAGTCACAAATGTACATATTTATATTTTTTGAAACATATTTTAACTAAAAACCGCTTCCAGAAGTTCTGAAAGCGGCTTAATTGTATCTAAAAATCCCAATTAAAATATCGCAGGATATTTCTGAGGGTTTGTTTCATTGAACATGGCGTAGATTCTTTCTACCATATCATCTGAAGATGGCTTGCTGAAATAATCTCCATCACTTGCATAAGCAGGTCTGTGATCGTTGGCAGCAATCGTCAACGGATCGGAATCCAGATATCTGAATGCTTTCTGCTTCTCAAGGATCTGCTGAAGAATAAACGCTGAAGTTCCGCCTTCCACATCTTCGTCGATTACGACCAATCTGTTGGTTCTCTTCACGCTTTCAGCAATTTCATTCGTTAAATCGAAAGGAATTAAGGATTGAACATCAATAACTTCTGCAGAGATTCCCAGTTTTTCCAATTGTTCTGCGGCATCCATTACAATTCTCCAGGTGGAACCGTAAGTTACCAGAGTAACATCTTTTCCTTCTTTTGTCACTTCAATTTTTCCTACCGGAACAGTGAATTCACCTAAGTTATCAGGCTGCTTTTCTTTTAATCGGTATCCGTTCAGACATTCAACGATAACTGCTGGATCATCACTTTGAAGCATTGTATTGTAGAATCCGGCTGCTTTCGTCAAGTTTCTTGGCACCAATACCAGAATCCCTTTAGAAAGGTTCAGAATTCCTGCCATTGGGGAACCTGAATGCCAGACACCTTCCAGCCTGTGGCCTCTGGTTCTGATGATTACCGGAGCTTTCTGACCGCCTTTTGTTCTGTATTGAACAGTCGCCAGATCATCGCTCATTCCCTGTAAACAGTAAAGAATATAATCCAGATATTGGATCTCGGCGATAGGTCTCAGACCTCTCATTGCCATACCGATACCCTGACCAAGAATGGTAGCTTCCCGGATTCCGGTATCTGCTACACGTACTTCGCCGTATTTTTCCTGCATTCCTTCTAGTCCCTGGTTCACATCACCGATATTTCCGGCATCTTCACCAAATACTAAGGTTTCAGGATATTTTTCGAAAATTTTATCAAAATTATTTCTTACCACCACTCTTCCGTCTACCTCCTCAGAATTATCCGAGAACACAGGAGGAATCTCTTTCACGTTTTCAGCTTTCCACTGAGACTGTGAATATAAGTGGGAAGAATAGTTGTCTTTTTCTGTTTCAAAAACTTCATTGTACTTCTGCATCAATTGGGTTCTTTCTGCAGAATTAGTTCCTCTTGTTGTCAATAAAGCTTTTCTCGTCAGGTGGAAAATATCTTTTTTAGCTTTGGAAACCAATTTATTGAACTGGGCAATATACCCTTCTATTTCACTGTTCTGACCTTTAAGATTTTCAACTAATGGAAGAACAGACTGAATAAGATCAGTAATGGTCTTCTGGTAATTATCCCAGGCATTCTTCTGACCTGCTTTTACTATTTTTTTAGCTTCTTCATCTATCGTATCCAATTCTTCTGCTGAAGCAATAATTTCTTCTTTTCCTTCGATTTCGATTGAATAATTCAGGATCCATTCTTTGAATTTCACCATACCATCAAAATCTGCCTCCCAGGAAAGACGCTCTTCATTTTTATATCTTTCATGAGATCCTGAAGTGGAGTGTCCCTGAGGTTGGGTAACTTCAATAACATGAACCACAACCGGAATACTTTCAGTTCTGGCAAAATGTTCAGCTCTGGCATAAGCATCCAATAGTGAAGGGTAATCCCATGCTTTTACCTGGATAATCTCACAGCCCTGATTTTCCCCTTCTTTTCTCTGAAAGCCGCTTAGCATTTCAGCAATGTCCGCTTTTGCTCTCTGGTTTCTGGTTGGAACTGAAATCCCGTACCCATCATCCCAGATAGAAACAATCATAGGAACCTGAAGCGCACAGGCAGCATTCAACGTTTCCCAGAAATGTCCTTCTGCTGTAGAAGCATCTCCAATTGTTCCGAAAGCAACTTCATTGCCTCCTTTTGAGAATTTTTCAGAACCTTCAAATTTTACACTTTTATACACTTTAGAAGCTTGGGCCAATCCTAATAATCTAGGCATCTGTCCTGCTGTAGGGGAAATATCCGAAGAAATATTTTTCTGTGCCGTAAGATCTTTCCAGCTTCCGTCTTTGTTTAAGCTTCTTGTGGCAAAATGCCCGTTCATCTGTCTTCCAGCTGAAGCCGGCTCTCTTTCAACGCTGGTGTCTGCATACAGCTGTGCGAAAAAGCTTTCAACCGTTAAAGCATCTACTGCTAATGCAAAAGTCTGATCCCTGTAATATCCTGAACGGAAGTCGCCATTTCTGAAAACTTTCGCCATGGCCAACTGAGGAAGTTCCTTACCATCCCCAAAAATTCCGAATTTAGCTTTTCCTGTAAGCACTTCTCTTCTTCCAAGATAAGACATCTCACGCGATATCTTTCCTAACCTGTAGTCTTCAAGTATCTGGTTTTTAAAATCCTGGAAAGAAATTTGCTGTGTTTCAATATAGGTTGTCTGCATAGCTAGATATAAAAGTTTTTATTCTTCAAGTATGGCGCTAATATACAATTTTTAAATTAATTTTAATTTTCAATAATCTTTTTTAAAAATTTGATAATAAAAGAATTGTGTTTTATATTGTAAAAAATTGTAGATGATGGAAAAAAAGTCACCCCACATTCTGAATGCATCTAGTAATCTTTTAGGTTTTTCCCTGATTATTATCACCTCCCTTAAAATTACAAAAATCAGTGAGAACACCTATCTGGATGAATTTGCCGGATTGGCCTGCCTTCTTTTTGCGTGCAGCTGTTTCTTTTCGTTCCTGGCTATCAGGTCGAAGAATGAAAAACAGGAAATAAAGTTTGAGGCTATTGCGGATTATTTATTTTTAACCGCTTTATTTTGCATAGTTCTGGCTGTTATTATTGTAACTGTAAAAATAATTTAAGCAATTTTATTTTGATTATAAATATAAAAAAATACTTTCAAAATAGTATATTGATTAATTTTTTTTATATTTTTTAATTTTATGGCATAATATTTGGCTTCTGGCTCCTGAAAATTATTATTTCGTAAAAAAACAAATGAAAAAAACATTATTCGCAATTGCAAGTATTTTTGCATTGTGCACGCACACATTCGCCCAAGTAGGTATAAGCACAAGCAACCCGCAGGCCAGCTTTCATATTGATGGAGCAAAAGATAACCCAACAACAGGAGCCCCTTCTTCCGCTCAACAGACAAATGACATTGTTGTAACAAATTCAGGTCAGATAGGTATTGGGACTATTTCCCCAACTGAAAAATTAGATATCAGCTCTGGAAATGCAAGAATCCGGGCCATCAACTCTAATATCGGGACAGGAGGAGTTGACAGAATTGTTGTAGCCGATGCAAACGGGGTATTAAAGACTATTGATTTCACCGCTTATTCATTATTTCATGCCCGTTTAACAGCGAATCAAAATCTTACTCCTTCTACCATTACCACTTTATTATTCTCGACTCCACTGGCCACTTCTCCTTTCTACAATTATAATACCAGTAATGGTGTTTTAACCTTCAATCAGCCAGGAAATTACCTGATAACATTACAGGCCAGTTTTGCTAACGCACCTGCAGGAACACAGTTACTTTTGGGAGTAAGACCTAATCCTGATGCCAATTATTTAGGCAGGGGGAGCCATTACAATGCAACAACAACTTCTGCAACAGTAGGAGAACTGATGAATTATACAACAATGCTGGTAATTCCTACTGCTGGTTATCAAATCCGTTTTACGGCAGCGCCTAACCAAAGCTGTACTGTACTGTCTACAGAAACCGGAAGTACCGGAAGCGGTAACGTTACCAATGTAACGGTTCAGAAAATATAAAAAAAAGCGGAATGCTTATCACATTCCGCTTTTTTTATTTATATTTTAAATTCTTAAAATTTTCTTTCGATTACATAATCCAGCATTACATGTAGGGATTTTTTAGGTTCCGAATCCGGAAATTCATTGAGAATATCTTTGGCTTTCTGCTGAAAATCTTTCATAACTTTTATAGCGTAGTCCATACCACCGGAACTTTTTACAAATTCTATAAGCTCTTTCACCCGCTTTTGGTCATTATTATATCGCTTTATGGTATTGAAATAGTATTTTCTATCTTTTTCACCGGCATTTTTAAGGGTATAGATCAGCGGAAGTGTCATTTTTTGTTCCTTAATATCAATACCAACAGGTTTCCCGATGACATTGGAACTCAGATAATCAAAAAGATCATCTTTGATCTGGAAAGCCATTCCCGTATAGGTTCCGAAATTCATCATTTTTTTAGCCAGAATTTCATCTGCATTGTTGGACAGAACGCCTATTTCGCAACAGGCAGCAATTAGAGTGGCTGTTTTCTGACGGATAATTTCATAATAAACATCTTCGGTAATATCCAGTTTCCTGGCTTTTTCAAGTTGCAAAAGCTCACCTTCGGACATTTCACGGATCGTTCTGGAAATCACCCCCAAAAGATCATAATCTTTATGGTCTGTAGAAAGCAATACAGATTTTGACAAAAGATAGTCTCCTACTAAAACCGCAATTTTATTTTTCCATAAAGCATTGATTGAAAAGAAATTACGACGTTTGAAGCTTTCATCTACCACATCATCATGTACAAGAGTTGCCGTATGAATCAGTTCAATCATGGAAGCCCCGCGGTACGTTTTTTCATTGACATCCCCTATCAGCTTTGCACAAAGGAATACAAACATTGGACGCATCTGCTTTCCTTTAGTAGTAACAATAAAACGCGTTACTTTATCCAATAAAGGCACTTTGCTCTGCATCGATTCATAAAACTTCTGCTCGAAAAGTTTCATTTCCTCATTGATCGGTCGTTTGATTTCTTCTACGATGTTTGCCAAAATCTGTGAATGAAAGGTAAATACTTATTAATTCTCACAAAGATAATTTTTTTCACGCAATTTCAGGACAAAATTAATCTTTGAGTTCTTCATTTGGAATAAAATAGAGCGACGGCTGTGAAGTACCCAATCCCGACCTGAATTTTTCCCCAGAAATATAGATTCCCGATTCATCTACAGCAATGCCCTCAATCTGCCCTACCGCCAAAGCGCTGCCCAAATAATAATGTTTAGGTTTTTCTTTAAAAAAAATGCCGGATTCTGTTTCCGTAAAAATATTCAGAAAGACTTCCGTTTTCTTGGTATAGCCTACCAGATAAAGCTTTCTGTTAAAATAAGCAGCATCAGTTACCACAAAATTAGTTTTATAAGATTCTGTTTTCTCTGCTTTTTGCTTTTCAGATATTACAGGATCAACCATATAATGAGAAGTTGATTTTGATTTCCATTCTTTGGTAAACAGGTGCAACTTTCCGTTCAGATAGATCATCGCTTCGGCATCAAAATCACTCTTTGTATATTTTGGGATGAATTCCATCTGTTCCGGATAATAAAATGATATTTTCATAATGGAATCATTCTTTACACCGCCGTTTTCAAAAGGCAGTTTATAGATTTCCAGATCTCTTCTTGTTCCTCCGTTATTGCCGAAATCCCCGATGTAGAAATTCTTTCCGTCATTAGTCAAAGCCTCCCAGTCATTATTTTTAGCATGGATTGTCAGTGTATTTTTGATATTGCCGAAAGCTTCATCCAATTCAAAAAGTTCCGGAGCATTGCCGCTGTCATTGAATGTATACAACTTACCATTCAAAATATCCAATCCTGATGTTTCCCGGATTTTATCATCCAAATAACCGAGTCTGTATTTTCTAATTTTTAAAAATTCCGTCTGCTGCGAAAATGAAAACTGAAAGATGATAACAGCTATGAGAAGAATGAACTTTTTCATAGAACAAAAATAAACGTTTATAGATAATTGGAGAACTTTTACTGAAAAGTATCAGGCAGATTTCATTTTTGCTTTTTGCTTCTGCTTATTTAAATAATCTTTCTGATATTGTCTTACTGTTTTTCCTGTACCATCATGTCTCCAGCCCGGGGAGTTAAAAATATAATTGATCCGATCGGAAAATTTCAGTCCCGGCTGCCTGATATCTTTCCAGATTTTTCTCCATTCATAGAGAAGAACAGTGCCTGGCTTATTGTCCGGCATTTTTGGATAAATTCCATATTTTACAGGTACACTCGGATCTTCTTTTTCGAAGGTTCCGAAAATCTTGTCCCAGATGATCAGGCACATTCCCATATTCCGGTCCAGATATTTGATATTGCAGGCATGATGTACCCTATGATGTGAAGGAGTAACCAGGATATATTCCAAAATGCCCATTTTTTTTACAGTCTGTGTATGCACCCAGGTTCCGTACACCTGCCCTATTGCATAAACCACCATAATATGCCACGGATTAAAACCTAAAAAAGCAAGCGGAGAAAAATAAAGATACCTGTACAGCGGTTGCAGTACAGGACTTCTAAAACCTATTGTAAGGTTGAAATATTCTGAATTGTGATGAGTAATATGAACTGCCCAGAATGCCCGGGAATGATGATCTACATAATGAAGCACATAATAGGCAAAATCTGTAATGATAAAACAGATGAGCCAATACCAAACCGTAAAATCCCATGTGAAAAACCTGTGATTATAGAAGAAAAACATCACTCCCATCGCAAAAGTCTTCATGATCAGGTCCAGACCAAAGTTCATCAGTGCAAGGTAAACGCTTGTTGCCACATCCTTTCCGTTGTACAATTTAGCTTCAGAAATGTGACTGTAGATCATTTCAGCCAAAATAACAGCAGCATGAAACGGAATAGCCCATGCGTAAACGTTTTCCAAACCATCCTCGCTCATAAAGAAGTCCATAATAAACTTTTTTACTTTATGTAAAGGTAGGATTTCGGGAAATTATGAAGAAAAGTTTTGAATTTTTTAAGGAAATTTTAATCCGTCGTTTTATTGGCCAGCTGCCCACAGGCCGCATCGATGTCTCCACCGCGGCTTTTTCTGATCATTACAGTGATCCCAGCATTTTCCAGCTGACGTACATAATTATCTTCCGCCTGCTTATTACATTGGTCATATTTTCCGTCCCCGATAGGGTTATACTGGATAAGATTCACTTTGGAAGGAACCTGTTTGCAGTATCTGATCAGAGCTTTGATATCTTCATCCCCATCATTGATTCCTTTCCATACACAATATTCAAAGGTAATGACAGAACCCGTTTTTTGATACCAGTACTGAAGAGCCTCCATAATATCCGTCAACGGAAATTTATCTGAAAAAGGCATGATTTCGTTACGTTTGGACTCAATAGCAGAGTGAAGCGAAAGCGCCAGTTTTACACGAAGTTCATCGTCTGCCAGCATTTTGATCATTTTCGGAATTCCGGATGTAGAAACAGTAATCCTTCTTGGGGACATCCCCAAACCTTCCCGCTGGGTAATTTTTCTGATGGCTTCCACTACATTTTTGTAATTCATCATCGGCTCTCCCATTCCCATAAAAACGATATTGGAAAGCGGTCTGTTAAAATACATTTTGCTTTGGCTGTCGATCAGAGCCACCTGGTCTACGATCTCGGCTACTTCAAGGTTTCTCATTCTTTTGAGCCTTGCCGTTGCACAGAATTCGCAGTTTAATGAACATCCCACCTGTGAGGAAACGCAGGCTGTGGTTCTTGTTTCTGTAGGGATAAGAACAGATTCCACCAGTAGTCCGTCATGAAGCTTCACACCATTTTTGATGGTTCCGTCTTTGCTTCTCTGAAGCTGGTCCACAGAAACGGGGTTAATGGTATATTCTTCGGAAATTTTTTCGCGGAGAGATTTCGAAAGATTCGTCATTTCATCAATCGAATGGAGGTTTTTACTCCATAACCAGTCATAAACCTGCTTCGCACGAAACGGTTTTTCCCCTAAAGTCAAAAAATAGTCTTTAAGCTGGTCTAGTGATAAAACTCGGATATCTTTCATTGTAGATGTTAGGTTGCAGATCTAGGTTGCAGGCTGCAGATAAACTATTACCTGCAGCCTGTTACCTATTATCTTTTTATAGGATTAACATGGCGTCACCGTAAGAATAGAATTTATACTTTTCTTTTACGGCTTCTTCATAAGCATGCATGATGAAATCTTTTCCGGCAAATGCAGCAATCATCATCAATAATGTGGATTTCGGCGTGTGGAAGTTGGTGATCATTGAGTTCGCAACACCAAAATCGTGAGGCGGATAAATGAACTTATTCGTCCAACCGTTGAATGCAGATATTTTTCTGTTTGAAGAAACAGAAGTTTCCAATGCTCTCATCGTTGTAGTACCTACTGCACAAACTCTTCTGTGAGCATCTACCGCTTTATTGATGATATCAGCATTTTTCTCATCGATGATGATTTCTTCAGACTCCATTTTGTGCTTGGAAAGATCTTCCACCTCAATCGGGTTGAAAGTTCCTAAACCAACGTGAAGCGTTACTTCAGCGAAATCAATTCCTTTGATCTCCAATTTCTTCATCAGATGTTTGGAGAAGTGAAGACCTGCTGTAGGGGCAGCAACCGCTCCTTCTATTTTTGCATAGATCGTTTGGTATCTTTCTGCATCTTCCGGCTCTACTGCTCTTTTGATATATTTTGGAAGTGGAGTTTCTCCTAATTCCTTCAGTTTTGTTCTGAATTCGTCATAAGAACCATCAAATAAGAATCTTAACGTTCTTCCTCTTGAAGTTGTGTTATCAATTACTTCAGCGACCAAAGATTCATCTTCAGTAAAGAATAATTTGTTACCGATTCTTATTTTTCTTGCGGGATCTACTAGAACATCCCATACTCTGGTTTCTTTATCCAGCTCTCTTAAAAGGAAAACTTCAATTTTGGCACCTGTTTTTTCTTTATTTCCATAAAGGCGCGCAGGGAAAACTTTAGTATTATTGAAAATGAATAGATCTTTCTCATCGAAATAATCCACAACATCTTTAAACAGCTTATGCTCAATAGTTTCTGTTTTTCTGTTAAGAACCATTAATCTGGCTTCGTCTCTGTGTTCAGATGGGTGTTCTGCTAATAATTCCGCAGGAAGATCAAAATTAAAATCTGATGTTTTCATTTTTTTAAATTACGGTTTAAAAATTATTCAAATTACATGTGTAATTTTCGGTGTGCAAATATACGACATTCGATACCCCATTGTCAAGTATTATTTAAAATCAAATTAAAAACCGGGATTCTACGGTGATCTATGAAGGAAAAAAAGATTATTTTTGGAAATATTAAAAAAAATTTACACTATGAGCAAATATTCATTGGAAGCTTTTGTCAACGAAACTAAAGAAAATCCACAGCAAAGAGATTATTTTGAGCTTGAAACTCCCCACATGTTGGAAATCAACCTCAACAATCAGGCGGTTTGGACCAAAAGAGGAAGTATGGTAGGCTATGTAGGAGGCATCAACTTCGAAAGACAGGGAATGCTGGCAGGAGGTATCGGTAACCTTTTAAAGAAAGCGATCAGCGGTGAAGGATCCAAACTGATGAAAGCAGAAGGAAACGGCAAACTCTATGTGGCAGATGCCGGAAAGAAAGTACGTATACTTTATCTGAACAATGAATCGGTATGTGTAAACGGAAATGACGTACTGGCCCACGAGCAAAGTATAAAAAGTGATATCACTATGCTTAAAAGCGTTGCCGGAATGATGGCCGGTGGTCTTTTTCAGGTAAAACTTTCCGGAACCGGACACATTGCAATAACAACACACGGTGAACCATTGACTCTGATGGTAACTCCGGACAATCCTGTTTTCACAGACCCTAATGCTACTGTGGCATGGTCTGGTAACCTAAGTCCTGATCTGAAAACCAATGTTTCTTTCAAAAGCCTTATCGGGAGAGGAAGCGGCGAAGAATTCCAGATGAAGTTCTCAGGAAACGGATGGGTACTAATTCAGCCGTATGAAGAAGTATATTTCACAGAAAAATAATACATTAAAAAATTGATGATTGTAAACAGCTGTTCTTCACTGAGCAGCTGTTTTTTTTATTTCATCAAGAGCAGTACATTCTCAAGTTATCTACCGTTAAATCCCGCATCCATAGTCTTCCCATATCTTACACCTCGCAACTTTTTAATATATTTAGGAAAAAATTTAATGGACACCACCTCTTCACGTAGAAACTTTCTTAAGACCGCTGCCCTGGCAAGCTTTGGAGCATTGGTTTTACCTAATTCCTTATTTGCTTACTCCAATGATTTTAAATCAGATAAAAAAATCCGTGTCGGTTTTATTGGCGTAGGACTCCGCGGACAGGAACATGTAAAACTGCTAGCGAAACGGAATGATGTAGAGATTATCGCTTTTGCAGATCCTGATAAAAGAATGCTTGCTGCATCGCAGAAAATATTAAAAGACAATAATAAATCTGCTGCCCAGGAATTTTCAAACGGCGAGTATGATTACCGGAATCTTTTAAAATTAAAAACCATTGATGCCGTAGTGATCGCTACTCCATGGGAATGGCATCTTCCACAGGGAACGGAAGCGATGAGAGCTAAGAAGATCGTAGGTATGGAGGTTTCCGGAGCGATAAAGCTGCAGGACTGCTGGGAGTTTGTAAAAGTGTATGAGGAAACAAAGGTTCCTATTTTCATGATGGAGAATGTGTGCTACAGAAGAGATCTCATGGCTGTTCTGAATATGGTCCGTAAAGGGATGTTCGGCGAGCTGGTTCACGGAAGAGGCGGTTATCAGCATGATTTGAGAGGAGTTCTTTTTAATGATGGTATTACGCCTTATAATTCAGGTGCTGAGTTCGGAGAAAAAGGATTCAGTGAAGCACATTGGAGAACGGAACATTATGTAAAACGTAACGGTGAGCTCTATCCTACCCACGGATTAGGCCCAGTGGCGGTTATGATGGATATTAACCGAGGAAATCGACTGACCAGACTTTCATCATTCTCTTCAAAGTCTGTCGGGCTTCATAAATATATTGTGGAGCATCCTAAAGGCGGAGAAAATCATCCGAATGCAAAGGTAAAATTCAATCAGGGAGATATTGTGACGACACAGATTGCCTGTGCGAATGGCGAAACCATCCTTTTAACCCATGATACAAGTTTACAGAGACCTTATGATCTTGGATTCAGGGTACAGGGAACGGAAGGTTTGTGGCAGGATTTCGGCTGGGGAGATTTCAACCAGGGTCATATCTATTTTGAAAAAACAATGAATCACAGCCACCGATGGGAAAATACGGAAAAATGGATGAAAGAATTTGATCATCCGATGTGGAAAAAATTTGAAAACACAGCTGCAGGTGCCGGTCATGGCGGAATGGATTTCTTTGTCATGAATACTTTTATTGAATGTATCAAGCGAAATATAGAATTCCCGATGGATGTATATGATCTTGCTTTATGGTATTCTATCACACCACTCAGCGAGGAATCTATTGCCAAAGGCGGCCAGGTGGTAGATATCCCGGATTTTACCAATGGAAAATGGAAGACCCGCAAACCTGTATTCGGAATGACCGATGAATTCTAAAAAAACACTCCTCATATTAGCAGGTGGCCTGGGAAGCCGTTACAAAGGCCTGAAACAGATAGACGGAATATTGGACAATGGCTCACCAATCCTGGAATATTCCATATATGATGCATTGGAAGCCGGTTTCAGCAAAGTCATTATCATTGTGAACAGGCTGATTCCTCAAAATTATATTGACAGATTAAATACCATATCCGGAAAAGTAGGCTTTGAACTTCATTGGGTATATCAGGAAAAAAAAAGTTTTGTGCCTCAGAATTTCGACTTCGCAGAAAGAGAAAAACCTTGGGGAACCGGGCATGCTGTTCTCTGTGCAAAAAATGTTGTACAGGGACCTTTTGTCATGATCAATGCCGATGATTTTTACGGAAAAGAAACATATCAGCTGGCAGCTGAAGAGATTGATATGCATATTTCAGGATCGCAGTTCGGAATGGTTGCCTACACGGTAGAACCTACTTTAAGCGGAAATGGAAATGTAGCCAGAGGAATATGTACCTTAGATGCTGAAAATTATCTCGAAAAAATAGAGGAACAAACTTCTATTCGGAAGGAAGGCAATCTGATTATGTATACTGAAAAAGGAAAAAATACAGAAATATCTCCCGATACGCTGATATCTATGAATTTTTTCATTTTTCATCCGGAGATTTTTAATGCTCTTGAAATTTATTTTAATGATTTTATAAAATCAGATCCAGGGTTATTGCAAGAGTTTTACATTCCTTCAGCCATACAGAGAATGATTCATGAGAAAAAAGCAAAAGTATTGGTAAAAGTCTCTCCTTCGCAATGGATGGGGGTTACCTATGCAGATGATAAAAGCAGTATTAAAGATTTTCTGGCGTCAGAGATCAAAAAAAACAGATATCCTGAAGATCTATGGAATTAAAACAAGTTGTTGCCGGATTTACCGGAACTGAAAACTGTACAATCACTCCTATTACGAATGGGTTAATCAATACGACCTATTTCGTTGAAAACCCTGATTCTGAGGAAAAATTTATTCTTCAAAAAATAAATACTCAGGTTTTTAAGTTTCCGGAAGTCATTACCAGAAATCATATCTTAATCAACACAATGCTGGAAAACGGAAACTATCCGCTACAGCCGGTCATACCAAAATCAACGTTAAATGGAGATTTTATCGTGAAAGATGAAGAAGGAGAATCGTGGAGAATGCTCAGCTTTATTGATGATACAAGAACTTTCTTTAGGATCCCCGATCTCAAAACCGCCTATGAATCTGCAAAGGCTGTAGGATGTTTTTTAAATATGGTAAATCCTGAACAGCTTCCGGACATTCAGTCCCCAATTCCTGATTTTATTAATTTTGAAAAAAGGATCGTGGATTACCAAACATCTTTACGATATGCAAATGAAAATCTGCTGAAAAATGCTGAACCGGAAATCGAAACAATGAATGAGCTGCTTTTTCTTCCGCAAAAATGGATCGAAATGGAAAAAAACGGTCTGTTGCCAAAAAGGATCATACACGGAGATCCCAATGTAAGGAACATCCTTTTTGATAAAAATTCAAGACCCCTTGCTGTTATCGACCTGGATACGGTAACGGTTTCCACGATTCTGTATGATTTCGGTGATATGGCCAGATCTTATACCAATACTCTGGATGAGGATGATGGAAATGCCGGAGACAATTTTAACCCACAAATTTACAGAACCGTAAAAGAGGGGTTTCTACTGTATTTAAAGGGGAAACTGAATTTTGAGGAACTTGAAAACCTAGATTATGCTGCGCAAACCGTCATTTATATCCAGGCGATCCGTTTTCTGACTGATTACCTGAATGGAAATTCATACTATGCTACGAAATATGCTGACCATAATCTAGACAGAACGAAAAATCAGCTGGAGCTGCTGAAAGGATTAAGGAAATACCTGCGTGTTGATTAATTTTTTCCCATGAATCTCACAGATTGCCACGGATCTTGGAGTTTATGAAATTTTTAGTTTAAATATGCTGAGTTGCTTAATTGCATAAGGTTTCTGATGCTTTTAATGACCACAAAAGTCACAAAAGTTCTCACAAATAAACACAATGCTGCGCTCGCAATGACAGGTGTAGGTTTCGGGGGGGGGGGGGGGGGGGGGCCCCCCCCCCCCCCCCCCCACCCCCCCCGGTGGGGGGCGGGGTGGGTTTGGTGTTTTTTGTGTTTTTTTTTTTTGTGTTTGTTGTTTTTGAGTGATGATTGTAAGTTTGGTTTGAT